>NZ_CM147866.1:0-3321127 GCF_055808355.1 Erythrobacter sp. K21-9 | reverse complement strand
AGCGACACCGCCCCTGCCCGCAAGGCGATGATCGATAGCCAATTGCGCACCAGCGGCGTGAACGAGGAATTCGTTCTCGCCCGGATGATAGCGGTTCCGCGCGAGGACTTCCTGCCCGAAGACAAGGCACCGCAGGCTTATATCGACCGTTCGATAGCGCTTGGAGATGCGGGACACCTCGCCTCTCCGCTGTTCTACGGCAAACTGCTGACAGAGGCGGATCCGCGCTCGCAGGACCGCGTCCTGATCGTCGAGGGCGGGACCGGCTACCTCGCGGAACTCGTCCGCCCACTCGTGGCGGAAATCGACACCATCAGCGCCTCGGATGCAGCGTCTGGCAAGCTGCCGCAGGGTAAATCCTATTCGCTTGTCCTTGTGGACGGCGCGATCGAGGAATTGCGCAGCGCGCTCGCCAAGGCTGTCGCCGATGAAGGGCGGATCGTCTCGGGCCTGCTCTTGCGCCAGGTAACGCGCCTCGCAACTGGCCGAAAGGTTGCCGGACAGGTCGCGCTGCAACCCGTCGAAGACCTCGGCATTCCGGTCCTCACCGAATTCGACACTCCGAAAGGCTGGACTTTCTGATGAAACGAACCGCCGGTCTTCGCGCCGTATTGTGCGCCGCCGGCAGCACCGCCGCGCTCGCGTTCAGCGTGCCGGTGCAGGCCGACAGCCTGCGCGAAGCGCTGGTCGAGACCTACAACACCAATCCGACGCTGCAGGCTGCCCGGTCAGACCAGCGCGCGACCGATGAAGGGGTGCCGATTGCCCGCGCGCCCGGCCTCCCATCGGTCGATGTCACCGCAACGCATATCGAATTTATCCGCCAGTCCGCAAACGCGTTTACGGCGCCAGACAGGAACCTGGGTGTGAACACCGCGCTGCTGGTTCCGGTCTATTCGGGCGGAGCGGTCAAGAACAACATCAAGGCGGCAAAGGAACGCGTTGCGGCGGGCCAGGCGAGCCTGCGCAATACCGAAAGCGCGATCTTCAGCCAGGTCGTTGCGGCCTATATGGACGTCCTGCGCACCGAAGCGCTGGTCGGACTGGCCGCCAATCAGGTCGATGTGCTCGCGATCAATCTCGAGGCCACCAGCGACCGTTTCGAAATCGGCGACCTAACCCGCACCGATGTTGCGCAGTCGCAATCGCGGCTCGCCGTCGCGCAGGGCGACCTTCGGCTGGCGCAAGCGAACCTGATCGCGGCGCGCGAAACGTATATCCAGCTGGTCGGAAGCGCGCCCGGCGAATTGCAGCCGCCCCCTCCCTGCCCGGCCTGCCCGATGCCGTCGGCGAAGCGATCGTGACCGCACTCGAGAACAATCCCAACCTGATCGCGGCCAAGGAACGCGCTCAGGCCGCCGGCTATGATACCGAGGTCGCTGGCGCGGGACGCTTGCCAACCGTCGGCGTTTTCGCCAACGGAGATTACAGCGACTTCTTCGGTACTCTGGGCGGACCGATTGCGCAGGATTTCGCGCAAAGCGAGACGACCGCCAATGTCGGTGTACGTGTCACGATTCCCCTGTTTCAGGGCGGGCTGCCAGCCGCGCGCCAGCGGCAGGCAAGCGCGCGTGAATCGTCCGCGCTCGAAACGGTGATAACCACCGAGCGTCAGATCATCGCGGAAACCCGCGCGACCTATTCCAACTGGCAGGCGGCCAATGCCGTGATCGAAAGCTCACGCGCGGTAGCGTCGATGCAGCCGAGCTGAGCCTCGAAGGCGTGCGCGCGGAGAACTCGATCGGGAATCGCCAGATCCTCGACGTGCTCAATGCCGAGCAGGAACTGGTCTCTGCAAGGGCGCAATTGGTGACTGCGCGGCGCAACGCCTATGTCGCGGGCTTCAACCTTCTCGCACTGATGGGCCGGGCCGAAGCACGTGACCTCAACCTCGACACCGGCGGGCCGCTTTACGATCCGCAGGTCAATTTTGAGCGGGTACGCGGCAAGGTGTGGGATTGGGACCGCGACCCCGAACCTGCGCCGATATCGACCAGAACCGTTGACATTCCAGCTGCTAAGGCAACAATCGGCCCACAACTGGAACCGGACGAGTAATGCCCGCGTTCCGATTCGGAATGGTTAACGGGGCAAGGAAAAGCGTGGCACAGCAAAGCGAAGCATCGGTCGAGGAAATTCTTGAATCGATCAAGAAAGTGATCGCCCGCGACAATCGCGAAGGCGCCGCCGAAATGCGCCGCCAGCGCGAAGAGGACGCTGCGCGCGTCGGAGACGTGTCCGCCGAAGCCGCCGACGATGAAATCCTCGACCTGTCGGAAATGGACATCGACGATGAAGCCGGCGATGGCTGGGTCGAGGCAGAAACGGATTTGGGCGGCGATGAGTTTGTCGATGCTGACGAGAAGATCGAAAGCAGCGATATCGAAGTCGAAGACACACCCCTGATCACCGACGAAGTGCGCGGCGCGATGCAGGAAAACCTGGCCGCGCTGGCCATGCTCGCCGAACCGGGCGCAAGGCCGCAGATCGTGCGCTCGGGCGAGACCTCGCTCGAAGGGCTGACCCGCGAATTGCTGCGCCCGATGCTCGCCGAATGGCTCGACCGAAACCTGCCGAGTATGGTGGAGAAGTTGGTGCGGGCAGAAATAGCGCGCATTGCAGGCAAGAAACGCTGATTGCGAGCGGGCGACAGCGCAAGGGTTTCACTGGAATAGTCCCGGATAGCGCGTTAACCCTGCGCCCCATGAAATGGATGCACAGTTTCGGCGCTGCCGCAGCAGCGACCGCCCTCATTGGCTTCCCGCTTGCAGCCGACGATCATGCAGGCCCTGATGCTGACCCTCGGGCAATTCCGGGCGTGTCCGCACCGCCGATGACCGCGAAGGATCTGGTGACGATGCCGCGCCTCGGCGGGGCCAGTGTGGCCAATGATCGGTTTACGGTGTTTTCGGTCACCGAGACCGATCCGCAGACACTGGACCGTGCCCGCAAACATTACGTGCTCGATCTCGGCAGAACCGGCGCCACGCCAGTCGCGTTCGATCCCGGCATATCGGCTTATTCGCTCGCATTCGGCGCGGACGGACACCTCTATTTCCTCAGCACCCAGCACACGGACGATCTGCAGGAGCCGCGCTCGCGGTTGTGGCGCGTGCACCTGGAGAGTGACGGCACCGTTTCGAGCCCTATGCTGGTGGCGGATATGGCGGGAACGGACATTGCGGGTTTCAAGCTTTCCCCTGCGTCAGCCAAAGTCGCCCTATGGGCCGAGATCGCCCGCGACTGCCCGCGCTTTGGCTGCGAGGCTCAGCCCGCCTCCATCGGGAGCGGGCGCCTTTATGAAGGCAATGCGGGTTTCTACCGCCATTGGGACCGCTGGACGCGGCCCGGTGTCTATAACCGCGTGTTCGTATTCGCGCTCGAAAACGGGCGGGTTGCCGGGGATGGTACACCGATCGATGGGACCAATTCTGAGATCGGCCTGACCGGCAACACGCCCACCATGCCCTTCGGCGGCGGCGAGGACATTGCGTGGGCACCTGATGGCTCGGGGCTATATTTCGTGGCGCGCGCAGCAGGCGCGGGCGAGCCGGCGTCGACCAATCACGATATTTATTTCTCCGACCTGACGGGCACTGCCCCGACATTGCTCACCGGCGACAATGAGGCGGTCGATACCGCCCCTGCCCCCTCGCCCGATGGCCGCCATCTCGCATATCTCGCGATGGCGCGGCCCGGATACGAATCCGACCGGCTGGTGGTCCACATCCGCGATCTTGCCACCGGAGAGACGCGTGCGATCACACAGGATACGGACCTGTCCTTCGGCGGTCTCAGCTGGAGCGCGGACGGATCGCACCTGCTTGCCACAGCAGCGGACGTGCTCGACACGCCCGTTTTCAGGATCGATCCCGCCACAGGCGAAACCGAGAAGCTCAACCTGATTGCCGGTAATGAGGCGCATATCGGCAACCTCGTGCCGCTATCGGAGGGCCGGCTGCTGTTCACCCGCGATTCCATTGGCGTGCCCAGCGAACTGTTCCTGGCCGAAATCGGCAAGAGGGCGCGCCCGCTCACCGACATGGTCACCACCCGCATGGGTGAGATGGCATCGACCGTCACAACACGCTTCAGCTTCGCCGGAGCAGGCGGAGACACGGTGTGGGGCCAGATCACCCGGCTGGAGAAACAGACCGGTCCTATTCCCGCAATCCTCTACATCCACGGCGGACCGCAGGGCTCGTTCCGCGATGGCTGGTCTTCGCGTTGGAACCCTCGCGTGGTCGCCAGTCAGGGCTATGCGGTGATCTCGGTCGATTTTCACGGCAGCACGGGATACGGGCAGGACTTCACCGATTCCATCAACCGCGACTGGGGCGGGAAGCCGCTGGAGGACCTGCAAAAGGGTCTCGCCGCAGCGCTTGCGCTCGACAGCCAGATCGACGGCAGCCGCGCCTGCGCGATGGGCGCGAGTTATGGCGGCTATATGGTCAATTGGATCGCCGGGCGCTGGCCGGACCGGTTCAACTGCCTTGTCCAGCACGATGGCCTGTTCGATCTGCGCAGCTTCTATTATTCGACCGAGGAATTGTGGTTCCCGCGCTGGGATTTCGGCGGCTCCTACAGCGAAGCGCGCGATGAATACGAACGCTGGAATCCGGCCAACCACGTCGATAGCTGGCAGACCCCCATGCTCGTCATCACGGGCGAAAAGGACTTCCGTGTCCCCTATACGCAGGGCCTGCAAAGCTTCACCGCCCTGCAGGAACGCGGCATCCCGTCGCAATTGCTGGTATTCCCCGATGAGAACCACTGGGTGCTCGGCGCGGAAAACTCGCTGCAATGGCATGAAACCGTTTTCGCATGGCTGAAACGCTGGCTGGCCAGGCAGCCGGAGGACGAGGGCTCCGAATGAGCAAGACCGACCTGCTCGCCGCGCAAACGGCGCTGGGCAAGAAGTACGGCGACAACGCGAAAGGCAACGCGGTCGAGCGTCACATCTTCCTGTGTGCGCTCTCCGAAAAGCAGAAATGCTGCTCACCAACCGAAGGCACGATCGCGTGGCAATACCTCAAGGACCGGTTGAAAGAGCGCGGGCTGGCCGGACCCCGGCGGACCCCCGATCATCCCCGCGGGGCAGGCGGCGGCATTCAGCGAAGCAAGGCTGACTGCCTGCAGATCTGCGGATCAGGGCCGATCGCGGTCGTATGGCCCGACGGCGTGTGGTATCATTCCTGCTCGCCAGCAGTGCTTGAACGGATTATCGAAGAGCACCTCGTCGGCGGCATACCGGTCGAGGAATACCGGCTCAACCCGCCCGCCTAATCGTCGTCCTTGTCGCCGAACAATTCGTCCGCACTCGGCAGGCGGTTGTCGACCGATTCGTCATGACCCGTTCCGTTCGAGAGGAAGACGAGACCCATCAGCCCTCCCCCCAGCAGCATCGTGAACGAAATGCCGAGCGCAACAGCGATATAGAAATGGACCGAGATCGCGCCGTTAAAGGCAAACAGCAGGCCGAGCGCGATGACGACCGTGCCGATGGTCACCGACAAAAGGATCCGCATGACCTGGCGATAGCGCGCCCATGCATGCGCGGCGGTTTTCGGATCGTCGAGGGGGGATTTGTTGGCCATCGCCCCCACATGAGGGCCTCGGATGAGGTTTGCAATGGCCTAGCGCCCTGAAGTGCGGGCCAAACGGCGGATTCGCCTTTTGTCGCCGAAAATGGCATTTTGTCTCCAAGAGAGGACGCCAGACCATGACCATCGCCAAGATTATCGTAAATCGCTCTGCAGCCGACATCGTTTCCTGCGATGTCTCGACCCCCGTTTCCGAGGCGGTCAACATCCTTGCCGGAAAGCGGATCGGGGCGCTGCCCGTAATGCGCGGCGGTGCTGTGGCCGGAATTATTTCCGAGCGCGACGTGATTTACAGGCTTTCGGAACAGGGCGGTTCGGTGCTGAGCCAGCCGGTCGAGGCAATCATGACCTCGCCTGCCGTCACGGTCGAGCCGTCGACCAAGATCGACGATGCGATGGCGCTTATGACCAAGCGCCGGTTCCGCCACTTCCCGGTGGTCGAGAACGGCGCGCTGGTCGCATTCATCTCGATCGGCGACCTCGTGAAGAACAAGATTGACGAAATCGAGCACGAGGCTGAGGCGATCCGAAATTACATCCAGACCGCCTGACCTTGAGGAAAGGGTCTTGCGCGCCTAGATACGTGTTATGTCCGAGACGCTGACCCTCACCCCTGCCGCTGCAAAGCGCGTTGCCTGGATTGCCGAAAAGCAGACCAGACCTGCGATCCTGCGCCTGTCCGTCGAAGGCGGCGGGTGCTCAGGATTCCAGTACAAGTTCGACCTTTCCGATGGCCCCGACGGTGAGGATAGCGTGAGCGAGACTGACGGGGTCAAGCTCGTGGTCGATCCGGTGAGCCTCGACCTGGTGGGCGGAAGCGTTGTCGATTTCGTGGAATCGCTCGGCGGAGCGGCTTTTCGGGTCGAGAACCCCAAGGCGGCCGCTGGCTGCGGCTGCGGATCGAGCTTCGGGATTTAGGTTTTACCCGAGCGGTTTTCTGAGGCACTAAGGCGCCCATGAAAATCGCCACTTACAACATCAACGGGATCAAGGCGCGGCTCCCGCGGCTTAAGGAATGGCTCGCTGAAACGCGGCCATCGGTCGCGTGCCTGCAAGAGATCAAGAGCCAGGACGAGGGCTTTCCCGCGACCGAGTTCGAGGAGCTTGGCTATCACGCCATCTGGCATGGTCAGAAAAGCTTCAACGGGGTTGCGATCCTGACCGATGGAGAGGCCGGATATGAGCCTCCAGCCGAAATTCAGCGCGGGCTCGGCATTGATGGACCGAAAGATGGCGAAGGCGAACAATCGCGCTATCTCGAGGCCGATGTCACGGACAAGCACGGCCGGACCACGCGGATCGTGTGCATCTACCTTCCCAACGGCAACCCGCATCCGGGGCCGAAGTTCGACTACAAACTTGCGTGGATGGAGAAACTGCGCGCGCGCATGGGCGAGGTCTGGGCCGAGGAAGTGCCTGCCGCTGTGCTCGGCGATTACAACGTTATCCCGCAGGATGACGATACCTATTCGGTCAAGGCGATGGCCGCCGATGCGCTGATGCAGCCTGAGAGCCGGGCAGCCTATTCGCGGCTGCTCGCCGATGGCTGGACCGATGCGGTGCGCACGCTCAACCCGCGCGGCGGGGTATGGACTTATTGGGACTATCAGGCGGGCGCGTGGCAACGCGATCACGGCTTCCGCATCGACCATATCCTGCTCTCGCCCGAACTTGCGGACAGGCTGGCAGCGGTCGGCGTCGACCGTGAACATCGCGGGCGCGAAAAGGCGAGCGACCACGCGCCGGTCTGGGCGACTTTGAGGGGCTGAATCAAAAACCTCCGCCGATCAGGGCGAGGGTTTTTCTTGTGCGGGGTCGGTCGCAGAGCCAACGCTCGGCACCTGAGGGTTACCGATAGAAGATATGCGTATCGATCTGGGCCGTGCGTGTCTTGCGGTAGCTCCATTTCGGGCGGACATAGGTCGCGTGGAAATAGACCGCGTCTTCGGCTTCGGATTCCCACATCTCGTCATGAGCGATGCGAGCGATCGATTTGGCGCGTTGCCACGCCGCCGAACCGGTCTTGATGCGCGGCATCCGGCCGTTCTTCACGAATGAGAATTGCGCGCGCTGGTAAACCACTCCGCAATAGCTGGCGGGAAAGCGGCGATCTTCGGCGCGGTTGATAACGACCTGCGCCACTGCAAGCTGCCCTGCAAGCGGCTCACCGCGCGATTCGAAGTAAACTGCGCCAGCGAGGCACCGCATCTGCTCGGTCATATCGTCCGGCGCGTCGACCATGCTGACCAGTTCGCGCAGAGAGGCTGCGTCGTAAGTGAGCTCTGTTGTCTCGGTCGTATCAGCCTCGTCGGCGACCGGCTGGACGACCTCTTCCGACACGAACACGGTCGGCTCGGGTACGATTTCCACCAGGTCTTCGGCGGTCTGCTCTGTTTCACCGGCAGCCGGGAGAGCGGCTGCGTCTTGAGCGAAGGCTCCGGCGCCATCGGCGCTCGAAAAGCTCAAACCAGCTGTTGCGACAAAGGCAGCAGCACTAAGGGTGTAAGTCTTGCGACTCATCAAATCTTCTTTTTATGCGGTGAGCGAGCTCCGACGCAGGTGGGAACCTGTTGCGATCTTGCGCGTGATTTAGGTGGTTCATCCGTAGCCTGCCGGCTGCCCCCCGTCTGCGCTGCCTAGTCTGCGTACCGAATTGCCGCGAGAAAGCCTGCGCACCTGGAAGCTGGCGCGCCAAATAGTCACAACTGAAACTAAGTCAAGTTAACGCGGCAAAAGCGCGATGAAGCGTTCCGGATTGTCGATATCCACCTCGATGACCCAGATATCGGGGTCCTGAGTGCGCCTGCGAGTCAGATATTCTGTAAATTCCGATGGATTTTCAATATCTTGTGCCTTCGTTACTACGAATGACCGCGACCCATCCAGCTGCGGCATCCGCTCGAAAAGCCTTGCGTTTTCACCGCGATACATGGTTACCACGAGGATCGTCCCAGCGTCCCGCTCACCCTTGGAAAGAACCGTCGCCATCCCGCCGTTTGATTCGGCGAGCCGGATGAGGCTGGCTATCTCAAGATGCGCGGGGAGGCGAACGGGTTCGCTCATCGGTGCGGTGTCATGTGTCCGCAGAGTAGCCGGGCAGGCTGGAAAGCGCGATGCGTGAGCGCATGAAGGTGCCGGTCCCTCGCCCAATCTCGTCGCCTTCGGCATCGACAAGGCGCGATTCGGCGACAAACACCCGGCGCTTGCCGCTAACCCAGCGCCCTTCGGCAACAACCTCGCCCGCACGCACCGGTTTGGTGAAATGCAGGTTGAAGCTGGTCGTCAGGAGAAACCGGTCGGTCGCGAGCGTATTGGCCGCATAGAACGCGGCATCGTCGAGCATCTTGAAATAGATGGTGCCATGGGCCGCGCCTGCGGCATGATAGACGGTTTCCTCGATCGTAAAGCGAATGCGCGATTGCCCTTCGTTTACGATTTCAAGGGAGGACGCGAATGTCTCGTTTATCGGAGCGGATCGGTACAGCCGCTCAAGCGCGCGGTGATGCAGCTCCGCCCCGGTGCTTTCCGGCGGAGCATCCGCAGCCGATTTCGGCTCGGACGTTTTCTCAGGCGGCATCGCGCAGGAATTGATTCGTCAGCAAGGCAAACATGGCCTCGTCATCGGGCGCATCGATCAGGGCCTGCAACATGGATTCATCGCGAGCGAAGCGGGAAATCGCCGCGAGCGCATGGAGATGGGTGGCTCCGGCATTTTCGGGCGAAACGAGGCCAAAGAACAACGATACGGGAACCGCATCGGCAGCGCCGAAGTCGACCGGCTGCTCAAGCTTGAGCAAGGCGAGGGTAGGGCGCTTCACATGGGCACTGCGGCAGTGCGGGATAGCTACGCCGCGTCCAAAACCGGTGCTTCCCAAGGCTTCGCGCTGCTCAAGCCCATCCAGGACCTCACCGCCGTCGATGCCATAGACATCGGCGAAGCACTTTGAAATCTGTTCAAGAACCTGCTGCTTGTTTTCGAGCTCAGCCGATGGCAACGGCTTCGGGCAGCATTGCGATGTTTACATCCATTACGAAATCAAATTCCCGATATTTTTTAGCCTCTTGATCGAGAGGCTGACCAACGCTTGCGCGCACAGTGCAGGCCGCTAGCCAGGCAAGGCGGCGCATGTCCTGCGGTTCGTGGGCGAGACCACATCAGTTCCCTGTTGCCGTCTTACGGTACAGGCCTGACACCAAATATATGGCCCTATTGTGGCTCAACCCAACCGATCGAGCCATCTGCGCGGCGATAAACCATATTATGCCGCCCGGTTCCAGCATTTTTGAAAAACAGCGCGGGCGTGTCGCGCAGATCGAGCATCATTACCGCGTCGGCAACCGAGCCGGTCGGAATGTCAACGCTGGTCTCAGCAATCACGGGAGGAGCCTCTGCCGCGGCCTCATCTTCGGGCTCTTCGGCAGCGAAGATTGTATAGGCGGCTTCTTCTTCGGCGCGGGCCTGGCTGGCGCGTTCATGACGGTCGGTCAGGCGTCGCTTGTATCGGCGCAGCTGTTTTTCGATCTTCGCAGCAGCATTGTCGAGCGCGACATGCGCATCATGCGCGCTGCCCTGTGCTTTCAGGATCGTGCCATGATTCACATGGGTGACGATGTCGCAGGAAAACGCACCTGCGGGCGCTTTTCCAAATGTGACGTGAGAGGAGAGCGCGCGGTCGAAATATTTGTCGACGATCCCGCCCAATCGGTCCGACGCATGTTCCTGGAGCGCAGCGCCTGTTTCCACCTGATGACCCGATATCCGAATATCCATCGCCGCTCGGTCTCCTTGTTGTTGTATTCGACATTTCAGCGCCGCGCAGGGCGGCGCGCTTCAACTGGCCCAGATCGCCTTGTCGATCCCGGCGAGAAATTCCTTGTGGCGCGCGATTTCATCGGCGTTGGCTGCGCGCGGGCGCGGCTCGCGCCGTGGTTTGGTGGATTTCGCAGCCGCTGCGGCCAACTCCGTTTCGCCGCTTTCGGTCGGAGCAGCGCCAGACCCAGCGTCGCTGGCCAGCTCAAGCCCGATCTGGCGCCCACCATTAAGCTCGACATAAACCTGCGCGAGCAATTCGGCGTCGAGCAGCGCGCCGTGCTTCACCCGGTGGCTGCGGTCGATGCCGTAGCGGGTACAGAGCGCGTCGAGAGACAGCTTCGCGCCCGGATGGCGCTTGCGCGCGATTGCGACCGTATCGACCATGCGCTCCATCGAAACGGGTTCGCGCCCGATCATCTCGAGCTCGCAATTGAGGAAGCCGAAATCGAACCCGGCATTGTGCGCCACCAGCGGCGCATCGCCGATGAAGTCCAGCAGCTCGTCGGCTATCTCTGAAAACAGCGGCTTGGTCGCCAGGAACGCGCTTGACAGGCCGTGCACTGCTTCGGCAGCGGCGGGCATGTCGCGCTGGGGGTTGTAATAGGCGTGGTAGGTGTTGCCGGTTTCGACCCGTACCGACCATTTCGACGCAGCCAATTTCTACCATCCGGTCACCCGTCTTGGGGTCGAGGCCGGTGGTCTCGGTGTCGAAAACAATCTCACGCATTGACGGTGTTATTGACCCAAGTGCGCCGCAGCGCAAGTGGGCGCTGACTTGGGGATGGCCACTATTTGTCCGTGCGGCGCAATTTCTCGATCAGCGCACGCACCTGCGCCTCGGTTTCTTCGAGGGTAGTGCCAGTGTCGATAATATGATCGGCGCGCGCGCGTTTTTCGGCATCGGGCACTTGCAGCGAGAGGATGTGTGCGAACTTCTCCACGGTCATGCCCGGCCTTGCCAGCACGCGCCCGCGCTGGATGTCGGCGGGCGCGGAGACCACCACAACCACGTCCACTGCCTCGTTTCCTCCGCGCTCAAGCAGCAGCGGGATATCGAACAGGAGGATCGGGGCATCGGCGTTTTCGGACAGGAACCGCGCGCGCTTTGCTCCGACTGCGGGATGGACAATGCGTTCCAGCCGGGCGAGGGCAGCCTTGTCGCCGAACACCAGCTTACCCAAAGCCTCGCGGTTGACGCCTTCGGGTCCTGTCGAACCGGGAAATTCAGCTTCGATCGCGGCATTGAGCTCGCCGCCCGGTCCCTGCATCGCGCGGACCGCGGCATCGGCATCGAAGACCGGGATACCGGCACTCTCGAACATGTCCGCGACAGTCGATTTGCCCATGCCGATGGAACCGGTGAGGCCGATGATGGTCTGCTGCGTCATCGTGTCAGAAGCTCGCGCAACTCATCATCATGTTGGCGCGGCGGCGCGGCTCCGAAAAACTTCTCGAACGCGATTGCCGCCTGACCGATGAGCATCGACAGGCCGCCGATTGTGGGATGGCCCGCCGACCGCGCCGCCTTCAGGAACGCCGTGTCCACCGGGTCGGTGACGATATCGTAGGCGATGCTTCCCGGCGGAGCGTGGCTCCAGTCGAAAAGAAGCGCAGGACTGCCACGCATTCCGAGCGGGGAGGCGTTGATCACGAGGTCGAGGCACCCTTCGCGGTCGTCGAAATTGAAATCGGTGCCTTGCGCGAAATAGGTGATGGGGACGGCGTGATGCTCGCCATCGGGCGCAATTTCGCTCAGCAGGGCGCGGGCTTTGTCCTCATTGCGACCCGCAACCACGAGCGTGAAACCGTTTTGTTCCAGCGCAGCGATGATCGCCCGCGAAGCGCCGCCCGTGCCGATAATGCGCGCCATGCGGAACAGGTGCTGCGACTTCAGAACCGGGATCAGCGGCTCGAGGAATCCGTCCGCGTCGGTGTTGAACCCCTTGAGAGCGCCGTTTTCCTGCCGCACGACAGTGTTCACCGCGCCGAGTTTGCGCGCGACCGGATCGACCTGGTCAAGGTGAAGCATGATCGCCTGCTTGTGCGGCATAGTGACGTTGCAGCCGATCCAGCTGCCATCGGTGCGATATTTGTCGAGATAATCGCCGAGGCCCTCCGCATCGACATGGCGCGCCTTGTAGCGGCTCGCCAATGCCCAGCTTTTCCAGCCAGAAGCCGTGGATCAGTGGGGATTTCGACTGCGCGATGGGATCGCCGATGACATGGGCGCGCGGTACATTCATGCCGTTAGTACACCGTGTTCGCGCAGCGCTCCGAGCAGTGGGAGCAGCGGCATTCCCAGCACGGTAAATTGGTCGCCTTCGATGCGATCGAACAATTGGACGCCCGCCGCCTCGATCCGGAAGACCCCGACAGTGTAGGACACTTCGGGCCATTCAAGATCGAGATAATGGTCGATGAACTCGTCCGACAGGTCGCGGACATGCAGCCGCGCCACATCGGCATGCGACCACTCGCAGGTGTCGCCGCGCACGAGCGCCGCAGCGCTGTGCAGTTCCATTACCTTGCCGGAAAAGAAGCGCAGATGCTCGGCGGCGTTTTCGCGCGAAGTGGGTTTGTCGAACCTCTTGCCGCCGATTACCACAAGCGAATCGCTCCCCAGGACCAGGGCATCAGGCTTTTCCGTGGCTACCTCGGCCGCCTTCGCCACGCTGAGTGCTTCGGCAATTTCCGGATCGGTGGCATCGGCCAATCCGGTTTCAAGCGCGCGCTCATCGATATCGGCCGGGATCGCCTGATAAGAAACGCCCGCCGCATCGAGCATGGCGCGGCGCGAGGCGGACTTGGAAGCAAGTATGAGGGGGTGGGGGGCAGCGCTCATATTGGCTTCGACACCCCGTCCACCTGCCGGTCCTTGCGCTCGCGTTCCTGCACCAGCCGGATGATCGCAGCCGCGCTCTCCTCGATCGAGCGGCGGGTTACGTCGATCACCGGCCAACCATTGTCGGCGAACATGCGACGCGCAAACTGGGTTTCCGCCTTCACCCGCTCGTTATCGACATAGGACGTCTCGGTCCCCTCGTTGAGCGACAACAAGCGGTTGCGGCGGATCTGCACCAGCCGTTCGGGCGCGGTGGTCAGGCCGACGACCAGCGGATGGCGCAGGCGAAACAGGGTATCGGGCGGCGGACTTTCGACCACCAGCGGGATATTGGCGACCTTGTAACCGCGATTGGCGAGATAGATACTGGTCGGCGTCTTGGAGCTGCGCGACACGCCCGCGAGCACGATGTCAGCCTCCTCCCAGTTCTCATGCCCGACCCCGTCATCATGCGCGATGGTGTACTGGATCGCGTCGACCCGCTTGAAATAGTCCTCGTCCATCAGGTGCTGGCGGCCCGGCTCGTCCATGCGCTTCCTGCCCGAGCTGCGATTCCAGCGCGGCCGTCACCTTGTCGAGCACCGGCACAGCAGGCAGGCCAAGATGGCGGCAATGTTCCTCCAGCCGCGCGCGTGTTTCCGGATTGACCAGCGTGAACAGCACGAGCCCCGGATTATCGGCAAGCTCGGGGACAATGCGGTCAAGATGTTGACGCGAACGGACCATCGGCCAGAAATGGCGGCTGACACTCGGATCGTCGAACTGCGCCAGCGCAGCCTTGGCAATCATTTCCAGCGTTTCGCCGGTGGAATCCGAGACGAGGTGCAGATTCAGACGGTTCATGGGAGGTAAGACGCGCTCTTTTCGGATGGTCGATCGGGGCTGTGGATACATGGAGGCATAAACCACGGGATGAAACCGTCGACAAGCATGGGAGGAATATTCGTCCTCGCTACCGGCCAATCCGCAAGGTGGTTTGTCGACACGGGATAGCGTGCATCAACAGGCTGGGGAGAGTGGGGATAGATTGCGCTTGACCGCGAAGCTTGGCAGAGTCGCACCCATGTCAAAAGTCTGTTCACAGCCGGAGAAATCGGGCAGACGCCGGTAATTCCCAGTATCCACAGGGCCAACAGACTCCATCATCTCTTTTAATAATATATATTATTTAGTTTAGAGGAACGCGCATGCCGGGCCCATTGCTCGATACACTCAAAGGTAAGAAACAGGACATAGCTCCGGTCTGGCTCATGCGTCAGGCGGGCCGGTACCTTCCCGAATACCGCGAGCTGCGCGCTGAGAAGGGCGGTTTTCTCGAGCTCGTCTATGACAGCGAAGCGGCTCGCCGAGATTACGGTTCAGCCGATCCGCCGGTTTGCGTTCGACGGGGCGATCCTGTTCTCCGATATCCTGATTGTGCCGCACGCCATGGGCCAGGGGCTCGAATTCCTCGCCGGGGAAGGGCCCAAGCTGAGCCCGACGCTGCTCGAGGCGGAGCTGGCGGACTTTACCGAGGCAAAAGAGCGCTTCGATCCCATCTATGAAACGGTGCGGCGGACGCGGGCGTTGATTTCGGACCAGGTGACAATGCTTGGCTTTGCGGGATCGCCCTGGACGGTGGCGACCTACATGATTGCGGGGCAGGGCTCGAAAAACCAGGAACCGGCGCGCTTGCTCGCCTACCGCGATCCCCAGCGCATGCAGGCGATTTGCGATGCAATCATCGAAGTCTCGGTCGAATATTTGCGCGGCCAGATCGATGCCGGTGCGGAGGCAGTGCAATTGTTCGACAGCTGGGCGGGAAGCCTTGCGCCCGACGAGTTCGAGCGCTGGGTGATCGCACCCAATGCCGCCATCACAGCGGCGATCAAGCAATCGCATTCCGACACGCCGGTGATCGGGTTTCCCAAGGGTTCAGGCGCGAAACTGCCTGCCTATGCGCGAGAAACCGGGGTCGATGCGGTCGGGCTCGACGAGACGCTCGATCCGGCCTGGGCGCATGCGAGCCTCCCTGAGGGCATGCCGGTACAAGGCAACTTCGATCCGCTGCTGCTCGAGGCAGGAGGACCTGCGCTGGCAAAGCGGGTGCAGACGATCGTCGACGCATTCGAGGATCGCCCGCATGTCTTCAATCTTGGCCACGGGATCGGGCAATTTACACCAATTGCGCATGTCGAGGAATTGCTCTCGGCTCTCCGGGGGAAATAGGACACGGCGATGCAGGAATTCCTTCTCTCGATCTATCTGTGGCTGAAGATCGGCCACGTGATCTTCATGGTGTTCTGGCTCGCCGGGCTGTTCATGCTGCCGCGCCAGTGCATCTACATGCTTGATCATGCTCCCGGATCGGCGGGTGAGGCCAAATGGGCGGAGCGCATGGGAAAACTGCGCACGATTATCCTCACGCCGAGCCTTTTGGTCGTCTGGGTGCTTGGTCTCAGTCTCGCATATGCCAGTGGGGCATTCAGTGGAGGGTGGTTTCACGCTAAGCTGACGCTCGTCCTGGTGCTTTCCGGCTATCATGGATGGCTTGTGGCCCAGGCGAAGAAGATGGCGCGCGGTGAGCGTCCTCTGAGCGAAAAACGCCTGCGCATGATCGGGGAGGTACCCGGCCTGCTGCTCGTGATTATCGTCGCGCTGGTTTATTTGAAGCCCTTCTGACGATTGGCGATTGACCGCAGGGCGCGCGAAACCTATTTCGAACATCTAATCCGGTAACGGCCACGCATATGAGCGTTGCCCGTCTGCTTTCTCCAAGCCCAGCTTCCGGCAAACCCGGGGCGCCTCGTCCAAAGAGGTACTGACGATCCGGCCACTCCTGAAATTTTTGGAATTATTTTGTAATGCATCTCAAAGAGTTAAAACAGAAAACCCCGGCCGAGCTCGTCGCGATGGCGGAAGAGTTGGGCGTCGAGGGCGCCTCGACCATGCGCCGGCAAGACCTGATGTTCTGCATCCTTCGCGAACTCGCAGAGGATGAAGAATACGAAGAAAAGATCATGGGCATCGGCACGATCGAAGTGCTGCAGGACGGGTTTGGGTTTCTGCGTTCACCCGAGGCGAATTATCTCGCCGGCCCGGACGATATCTATGTTTCACCCAACCAGATCCGCAAATGGGGACTGCGTACCGGCGATACAGTCGAAGGCGAGATCCGAGCGCCCAGAGAAGGCGAGCGCTATTTCGCGCTGACCAGCCTCACCACGGTCAATTTCGAAGACCCCGACCAGGTGCGCATGCGCACCAATTTCGATAACCTTACGCCGCTTTACCCGGACGAGAAGCTCAATCTCGATACGCTCGATCCGACCGTGAAGGACAAGTCCGCGCGGGTGATCGATATCATCTCGCCGCAGGGCAAGGGCCAGCGCGCCTTGATCGTTGCGCCGCCGCGTACCGGTAAGACGGTCCTGCTGCAGAACATCGCCAAGGCGATCACGGACAACCACCCCGATGTCTTCCTGCTCGTGCTGCTCGTCGATGAGCGCCCCGAGGAAGTCACCGACATGCAGCGCAGCGTGAAGGGCGAGGTGATATCCTCGACTTTCGACGAACCGGCCAATCGCCACGTACAGGTCGCTGAAATGGTGATCGAGAAGGCGAAACGCCTGGTCGAGCACAAGAATGACGTCGTCATCCTGCTCGATTCGATCACGCGCCTTGGCCGCGCCTACAACACCGTCGTGCCCAGCTCGGGCAAGGTGCTGACCGGCGGTGTCGATGCCAACGCTCTCCAGCGGCCCAAACGATTCTTCGGCGCAGCGCGTAATATTGAGGAGGGCGGCTCGCTCTCTATCATCGCCACAGCGCTGATCGATACCGGCAGCCGCATGGACGAGGTTATCTTCGAGGAATTCAAGGGCACCGGTAACTCGGAAATCGTGCTCGACCGCAAGGTTTCGGACAAGCGTATCTTCCCGGCGCTCGATGTCGGCAAGTCCGGTACCCGCAAGGAAGAGTTGCTGGTCGAAAAGGACAAGCTCTCCAAGATGTGGGTTCTGCGCCGTATCCTGATGCAGATGGGCACTGTCGATGCGATGGAATTCCTGCTCGACAAGATGAAGGATCTCGAAGACCAACGAGGATTTCTTCGACACCATGAACCAGTAGGTTCTATGCCCGTCGGCGGACGGGCGGTGCGTCTTTGTGCCGCCCCTGCCGCGGGCCATCTTTGGTAATTGGCAAGCGACTGCGCCCCGGCTAGAGGGGTGGACCGATGATCAACCAATATCTCTACATCAGCACTGCGCCGCGTCTTTCCCGCGAGGAAGTCGACGCAATTCTGGCCAGCAGCGCCCGGAATAACCCCGCAAACGGGGTTACGGGCCTGCTGATCTACAATGGCCGCAATTTCCTGCAATTGCTCGAAGGCGAAGAAGCAGAGCTGGTCGCGCTCATGCTGCGGATTACGCATGACCCGCGCCATACAGGCTTGTCAGTGCTTCAGAAAAACACAGTCAGCCAGAGGTCGTGCCCCGATTGGGCCATGAAGCGCGTGCTGATCGCGGAAAGTGTCGAAAAGCGGCGCGAAATTCTCGAAACCGAATTGCCCAGCACGCTCGAAGAAAGCCTGCGCAAGATCATCATGAATTTTGCGGTCCTGAACTGACCTGATCTCTGGCACTCGCGGTCATACGCCTTTGCCATGGTGCGCTGGATACGTTGTATTCACTCTTGTCCAGTAAGGGCGGGAGCCATGGACACTCAGTTGGAACAGGTCATTTACACGAGCATCGCCAGCGACACTCTCGCGGGCGACGATGTCTTTCGCATTATCCAGCAATCGTACTGGGCGAAATGTCTCTCGCGAAATCACGGGCTTTCTGATCTTCTGCAATCGGCGATTTTTCCAGCTTATAGAGGGAAGCCGCGCATCGCTCGATGACCTGCTGGCCGATATCGGGCGCGATTCTGCGCCACCATTCGATCGCGATCGTGCAGCGCAAACAGATTACAAACTGCAGTTTTCCAGCGTGGACGATGAAACGGCTGCTTGTCGAAGACAGCGGTTCGCAGGTGGATGAATTGCTCAAGACCCTCGACGCATCGCCGGAAAGCAGGGTGCTTGCGAGCCGAATACAGGAATTCGTGTCGGCCTGTTGATCTACGTGGCGAGCGCGCCGCTCTACGCGGATTTCTCCAACTGTGCGGCCATCATCTCCCAGACCTTGTTCACGGCCTTGAGCGGGCGCACCATCACTTTGAAATCCTTGATCAATCCTTCTTCATCGAACGCGATCATGTCGATGCCGTTGACCTGGATGCCGTCCATCTCGGTCATGAATTCGAGCACGGCCGTGTCGCCGCTCACAACTTCGCGGACATAACGAAAGCTGTCGTTTCCGAGTGTTTGACCGGCAGCGCTGAGATAGGCGACTACAATCGCTCGCCCTTTCTGTGGGGTGTGGACGACGGGTGAGTGGAACACCGCGTCCGCGCGCATGATTGCGGCGAGGTCTTCAGGTTTGCTGCCGCCTTCGGCAACCTGATGCCAGCGGGCGAGGGCGGCTTGCGTATCCATCGAGCCGGGCACTAACGCAAATGCGCTTCGAAGAATGCGGTACGTCCGTCCATCTGCTATGGTGGCCGCGTCGTCATCGCGGCGCTTGCCGATCTCGGTGGCAAATCCATGATCGAGGCCGGCATAATCGTGCAGCGTTACGCGGGGGTGATCATCCAACCCTTCGTGCATGGCTTTCTGAGTGTCCTTGTCGACAAATCCGTCTTCGGTCGGGATATGCAGCATCAGCGGTTTCGATATAGCGTGCTTTTCCTTCAGCAGGCCATCGATCCCGACGCCGTAATACCCTACGGACGCATCAATATCGGTGCGCGAGGCGGTCATGTAGGCGAGCCGCCCACCAAGGCAGTATCCCACGCACCCAACCTTCGGGACACCGAGTTCGCGGCGGATGTGGTGGATCGTCGCTTCGATATCGCGGATGCCGAGGTCCTGATCGAACTTTCCCATGAGGTCCAATGCGCGCTGGAATTCGGGCTCGACATCGGGGTCAAGCTCCACGCCGGGCTCAAGCCGCCAGAACAGATCGGGCGCGACGGCGAGGTATCCTTCTGCGGCGAGCTTATTGCATTTCTTGCGAGATCCCGGTGTTCACGCCAAATATTTCCTGAATGACGATGATGGCGGCCGTAGGCTTTTCTTCGGGCTGGGCAACATAGACGGTGAATTGGCCGTCATGGTCCAGGGTCGGGATTGACACGGTGTTGCTCATGGCGTGATTCCTTTTCAGCGAGTGATTGACGGCGGTTGGCCCAAAGTGTCGGGAGATGACTTCTATCCGTTGCGCATTGGCTTTGCCAAACGCAAATGCCACAAGTGCGATAAACGCGGCAAAGCGCGAGTGGCGCTGAAATCGGAGAAAAGACGTGAAGGTCAATGTCGAGATTGAATGCACCCCGGAAGAAGCGCGCAGCCTGATGGGCCTGCCTGATGTGTCGGAGGCAAACAGCATCTATGTCGACAACATTTCGAAGGCCATGAAGGGTGTGAGCAGTCCGGATCAGTTGCAGCAATATGCGCAGGCGCTCGCTCCGATGGGTCAGGTTGGGCTCAAACTCTTCCAAAGCTTCGTCGATGGCGGTATGCGCGCGGGTCAGGCCGCTGCGACCGGTAAGAGCAAGGGCAAGTCCGGCGACTGAAGCTCGCGAGGTCTGACGTCGATGGCAGATACAATATTCGCGGTTTCAAGCGGATCGCCGCCAGCCGCCATCGGGGTCGTTCGCGTCAGCGGGCCGGGGGCGGGAGGCGCTCTTACCGCTCTGTCCGGGCGGCGCTTCGAGCCTCGCCGCGCCAGTGTAGCGAAATTGCGCGATAGGAGCGGGGCGGTGCTCGACCAGGCACTTGTCCTGTGGTTTCCGGGACCCGACACGGCCACGGGTGAAGATCTTGCGGAGCTGCACTGCCACGGGGGCAGGGCCGTTTTGGCAGCGGTAGAGAACGCGCTGGGCGAACTGGAGGGCGCGCGGCCAGCGGAGCCAGGAGAATTCACCCGGCGGGCTTTCGCCAATGGGAGGATCGACCTGGCCGAATCGGAGGGTTTGGCTGACCTCCTGTCCGCTGAGACGGAGCTGCAGCGCGCAGCGGCAATCGCAAATGCAAGCGGCGCACTTTCGGCGCAGATCGAGACGTGGCGCGCAGAGGTTTTGCGGTTGTCTGCGCAGATCGAAGCAGCGCTCGATTTTTCAGATGAAGACGACGTGGGCGACCTGCCTGATAGTTTCACGTGGAACATCGAGAAGCTCTCTGCCGAATTGCAGGAATGGCTTGAGCGCCCTGGCTCCGAAGTGCTTGGCTCGGGTGTGCGTGTGGCGATTGCAGGCCCGCCGAATGCGGGCAAATCGACACTCTTCAACGCGCTGACCGAAAGCGAGGCTGCCATCACATCTCCTATTGCGGGCACGACCCGCGATGTGATTGAGCGATCGGTCGATATCAAAGGTGTACCGTTCACGTTCGTGGACATGGCGGGTTTGAGAGATCTGTCCTTGGCTGACAATGCCGATCCGATTGAAGCCATCGGCATCGAGCGTGCGCGCGCTGAAATGGACGCAGCGAATTTCGTATTGTGGTTAGGAGATGAGGGCGCGGGACCGACGGGCTCATGGGAAGTGAGCGCGAAGTCAGATCTGAGTGAATTCGAAGCAAAGCACGATCCCGGCCAATATACGGTTTCAGCAGGGACAGGTTCGGGCCTGCACGGGCTTAAGTTGGCCCTGGTGGAAGCAGCGAAGGATGTCTTGCCAAAGCCAAACCAGGCGGCGCTTAACGCGCGGCAAGGGCGGCGGTTGCGTGAGGCAGCCGCGGCCCTTCAATCGATCACCTCCTTGAACGACCCACTTTTGATCGGAGAGGAATTGCGAAGCGCCAGGCTCGCTTTCGATCGGCTCGTCGGTACCGCTCAACCACTGAAGATATGCTCGACACTCTGTTCGGGCGGTTCTGTATCGGCAAGTAGCCGACATTATGTAGCATCCGCACCAAATACCTGACTTACACCATCGTTGCAAGTGCGGTATGTATCTCAGGTGATGGCAGAGACACATGTAATAAGCGCCTTAGTGGACAAGCGCGCCCGGATCGACGGCGAAATTCAGATGCGCCGCTACCAAATTTCACGTTTGGAAATGGAGTTGGCGCACATTGATGCTGTCATTCGTATGTTCAACCCCAGATACGATGTTTCTAAGATTGCTACGAAACGATCAATCGAACGGAGCAGGACAGGAACTGCGCGAGGCTCAGGAACCAGAGAAGCGCTTACCATTCTTCGCGAAGCTGGCGAGCCACTCACATGCCGGGACATTGCAGAGCGCATCCTCACCAAGCGAGGCGAAGAATTGAGCGATGATGTGATCAGACGTATCGCGAATAATGTGCATGGCAGCCTTAGCCGCCGAAGGGATGGTGCTGTGACAGTAGATGCAACCATTTACCCAGCGACACGGAGAATCGCCGTTAAGCAATAATATTGCGTGAGACTAGCCGAATCGGTTCACAGACCGTCGCCGGACTCGTTTTGCCGTATTTGTCAAGGTTCTGGCGTGACACGACTCGCAAACTAGTGCTAGCATCGTAACACTCGCGAAAGGATTGGCATAGCTATGCCATGCAAGGAGTGTGAGAGATGGCAGCAAGTAAGCGGGACGCGATTGCTCGTAATTACGAAGCTTTCGAGAAGATGCTTCCCGATCTTTTAAAAACAGCCAAGGGTAAATTTGCTCTATTGCACGATTGCGAACTCATTGGCCTGTTTGAAAGTGCAAGTGCGGCACATTTTGCTGGGGAACAACGCTTTGACGACAACCTCTTTTCAGTTCAAAGGGTAGAAGAGGGCGCGGTTAGTTTGGGCTTCTTCTCATATGCCAGATATAGTAGGGTCGCATAACTGCTCACAGGTTTTTGTTCCTGTAGTTCTCGTTCCAGTAGGTCGATTCGAAGATTCCTTGAATCCCGATTGGATCGGGCGGCCCTCTAATCTCCAGGTGCTTGACGCCTTGATCGACACCGGTGCCCAAGGGACCAGCATAACCGAGAAAGCGGCCCAAAAACTACAACTCGAGCCAGACGGAATGGTTGGAGTCCATGGTGTTCATGGCCCAAGCTACCAACCCACGTACATTTTCAAGCTCGGATTTGTAGATCTTCAAACCAATCCCTTGGGCTTTCAGCAGCCAATGATTCATATGCTTGATAAAGAGATTACGGGTCCCGAATTTGATTGTGGGGCCGGAGCAGAATTCGATGTATTGCTCGGAATGGATATTCTGGGAAGTGGAACGCTAACTGCTTCCACTGAAGGAAAATTTCGTTTCACTTTCTAGTGCTGCCAATACCCCGTCCAATTCCGACTCTGGCTTGAAGCCATAGAGCCAAACACCAGCTTCATAGCCTGTCCGCCGTTATCAACGCGGCGATTGTCCTCACGCCATGCCGCCTCACCAGCGTATGAATTGAGATATGGGCCAGCGATATGATGGTGCGTTCCCACTTCCATGCGGCGCAAGCGCGAGAAATAGCTTTCCGCTTGGTTGGTGCAGGCACCGTCCAGCGAATAGGCTTCAGAGTGGTTGATGCGCCACGTCTGCCAGCCAGCGTGAAGGCCATCCCAGCTTGAGGCTTCGTCTGCATGGATGGTTGCGAGGTTGCCAACATAGTCGCGCACGTAGGGCACGATATCGCCCTCCTGACGCACGACAAACGGCAGGGTGCGGTCGTTGCGCTCGCGGATCACGACAACGCATTTTCGCTTGCCGGTCTGGTTGACGGCAAGGCGACGGTCCCGGCGATCCTTCTTTTCGTTCTCAGGACGAATGTGACCGCCGAAATAAGCGCCGTCCATTTCCACAACACCGTCCAGCTTTACGCCCTCCATCTCGCGTTGCATGGCTTCGCGCAGCTTATGGAACAGCACAAATGCAGTCTTGTATTGCACGTCCAGATCGCGGCTAGCTTGCAGTGCAGACATGCCCTTGGCCCCGTTCACAAACAGGACAATAGCGGCAAGCAGGTCAGTGAACGACAGCTTGCGCGAGGCGAAAATGGTTCCGCTGGTGACGCTGAACTGGTGATGGCAGGCAACGCACTTAAACTTGCGGCGGGTGCTGATGTGATAGGATTCAGTGCAGCCGCAACGCGGACAGATTGGGTCGCCATCGGTCTCAGGCCAGCGCATATCGCAGAACGTGCCGTATGCGGCATCCTCGCCCATGCGAAAGACTTTCGCATGGGCGAGGGTGCGCGCTTTAGCGGAGAGAAGAAAGTGTTGTGCCATTTGTCATCGTTTCCAGTGCTTATGCATCTTATATAGTGATGTTATGCACTGTTGTCAACGATAAATGTATCGCGTATGATGATAAAATACATCGGAGGCGATATGTCGGAAGTCAAAGAAAAGGAATGGGAGAACCGCGTTAAGGGACTCCTGAAGGCCGAATTGAAGCGGCGGGACATAACCTATGCGCAGCTAGTCGGATTGCTGGCAGATCAAGGCGTTATGGACTCTGAGCCGAATATCAGGAACAAGATCAGCCGGGGCAAATTTACAGCGGTGTTTCTCGTTCAATGTCTAACAGCAATCGGCTGCGAAACTATGCGATTGGACTGGTAGCTGGTCTGGTGCTCGCAGTTAGTGTTGGCTATCCCCTTTGGGATTCCGCCACCGACCTAGATGAAACCATACACCGACAAGCCGACACCGCCAGCGAGGAAGCCAACGGCGGATATGTAGCCGTTCGCGAGGAATGCGCCGTCATCGCGTCCGCGCCTGAACAGCAACAGTGCATACGAGAAGAAGCCAACACCTATCGCGAAACTGAGCGCGATGAGCGCGACCTCGAAGCGCAGCAAATCATGGCCAACTGGACGCGGGTTATGGGCAAGTCCGCGATAATCGGAATGAGCGTTGGTATCATTGGCCTGTTTCTGATTTTTGTCACGTTCTGGGAGACGCGAAAGGCTGCAGTTGCCGGGCGCGAGGCCAATCAAATCTCTAAAGACCAACAAAGGGCTCGCGTCGTACCATTTGCTAGATGGTAGGCGCAAAGCTTCGGCCATGCGCACGTGGTCCTTGGCTGTGAAAATGTTGGTTTCACGCCAGCACTCAACCTCAGGTGCTCCACAAAAGTCGCTGATAGCGTGCCCGAATTGCCACCCGAATTTGCTGACTGGGGTGAGAAGCGAATGGTCAAGGCTGGAGGGGAAGAAGGCCTGACTATTGCGAAAAGCGAGGTTCTTGGCAAAGTCCTCATGGGATGCATTCGCTATGACACGATTTACGAAGTTGGGCGACAGACCCTCTTTTGCATGAGATTTGAACAAGGTAACGTAACCACTGGTTGGTACGCCGTCGACTGCACTCCAGAATCGTGGCCAAAATCCACCTAACACCCCACAAACGATGACTGCCGCCACCATAAAGGCGGATAACCATCTACGCATTGGTGCGCTTGCTACATAATGCCGCAAGTAGCGCCCGGCGTAGAATGTTCCACGTGGAACAATGCTTAAAGACATTTTGACCTCGGGCGCTGGAATCCCTATTTGGCGCGGCGTGCACGAATTCGAAGTCTTGGTTATCGGCGGCGGACATGCCGGTGTCGAAGCAGCCTGCGCCGCTGCGCGCATGGGTGCGCGAACCGGTCTTGTCAGTTTCGATCTCGACATGGTTGGCGCAATGAGCTGCAATCCTGCCATCGGCGGGCTGGGCAAGGGGCATCTCGTGCGCGAAGTCGATGCGCTGGATGGAGTAATCGGGAAAGCGGCTGACGCCGGCGCAATCCACTACCGCATGCTCAACCGCTCGAAGGGCAGTGCTGTTTGGGGCCCTCGGGTTCAGGCTGACCGGGTGCTTTTCAAGGCTGCCGTTCAAGGAGTGGTCCGTACGCAAAAAAATCTCACGCTGATCGAGGGTGAGGCGGCTGCGCTGGTGCTGACCAGTGGGCGGGTATCGGGGCTGGAGCTGGCCGATGGAACGGTGGTGGACGCGCCAAGGGTGATCCTCTGTACCGGCACGTTCCTTGGCGGTGTGCTGTTCCGAGGTGAAGAGCGGTTCGAGGGAGGGCGCGTCGGGGAGAACGCCGCAAAACGTCTCGCCGAGCAATTGCGCGGCGCGAACTTGCCCATGGCGCGCCTCAAGACGGGGACACCCCCGCGTCTCGATGGGCGAACCATAGATTGGGCGAGCCTGCCCGAGCAACAATCCGATGCCGAAGAGTGGACGATGTCGCCGCTTACCCGCGACCGGAGGAATCCGCAGGTGTTTTGCGCGATTACCCGCACGACGCAGGCCGCGCACGACGCGATTCGGGCCAATCTGCACCGGTCGCCGCTGTTCTCTGGAGCGATTGATGCGGCGGGGCCGCGCTATTGCCCTTCGATCGAGGACAAGATTCACCGCTTCGGGGACCGCGACGGTCACCAGGTGTTCCTCGAGCCGGAGGGGCTGACAACGAATCTCGTCTATCCAAACGGGATCAGTACATCGCTTCCGGTAGATGTTCAGCAGGATATGCTGCGGGCAATGCCGGGCCTTGAGAGCGTGGAAATGGCGGTTCCGGGCTATGCAGTCGAATACGATCATATCGATCCGCGTGCGCTCTCACCCGACCTTCAACTGCGTGCCATACCTGGCCTCTACTGCGCTGGGCAGATAAACGGGACTACGGGCTACGAAGAAGCGGCGGCGCAGGGCCTTGTTGCGGGTCTTGAGGCTGCTTCGGCGGTGATGGGCAAGGATGCACCCCAGCTTGATCGCGCGAACTCGTATATCGCGGTGATGGTCGATGACCTTACCTTGCAGGGCGTCAGCGAACCCTACCGGATGCTCACTTCGCGCGCTGAATATCGTCTTCGCCTGCGCGCCAACAACGCTTCGACCCGTCTGACCCCGCTCGGTATCGCATCGGGCTGCGTTGGTGATGATAGGCGCGCATGGTTTGAAGAACGCCGCAGTGCGGGTGCGAAGCTCAGCAGGGCACTTGAAAAGCAAGTCAATGCGCGGATCTTGGCCGACGCCGGCCTACCAGTGCGGCGCGATGGCGGAGACAAGCCGTTGTCCGAATGGCTGCGCCACGGCGGAATCGACCTCGATAGGCTCGAGCCGTGGCTTGATGTCGACGCGGCTCAAGATCCGCAATTGGCGGAAGAAATCGCTGAGGATGCCGCTTACGCGCCCTATCTTGCGCGTCAGGAGGCCGAATTAAGGGATTTGAGGGCTAGCGAGGAATTGCCGCTCGGGCCCAGCTTCCCGTTTGCAGAGGTCCCGGGCCTTTCGAATGAGATGGTCGAACGCCTCTCCGCTGCCGCACCCAGCACGCTTGCTGCTGCCGGGCGGATTGCGGGGATTACCCCAGCCGCCCTGTCTGCGTTGCTGGTTTATGCCCGGCGGCACCAGCAATCAGATTTATTTGCCGCGTGATCAACGACTGGCAAGTGATCCGGACCGAGCTTGAAGCGCGCAACTATGTTGCGAGCCTCACCGATGAGCGCGGTTTTGAGCGCTTGGAGCGATATGCTAGATTGCTCGTCGAAGAAAATGGTCGGCAGAATTTGATCAGCAAAGCGTCGGAAGCGCGCCTCTGGCAGCGGCATTTTGCCGACAGCGCACAACTTCTCGAGCATGTTTCACGTGAAACAATATCGGATGACGGCGTGGTTTGGCTCGATCTCGGCACCGGAGCGGGGTTACCGGGGTTGATAATTTCAATTCTACGGCCGGAAGTGCAGGTCAAACTGGTTGAATCGAGGCAGCGACGAGCAAATTTTCTCGACATATCTGCCAAAGCGCTCGGCCTGACCAATTGCACGGTCTTGTGCGACCGACTTGAGCGGATTTCTCCCTTCCCGGCACGTGTCATTTCGGCACGCGCCTTTGCTCCGCTGGATAAACTGCTCCGGTTATCCGCACCCTTCTCCACAAAGGCTACGACGTTCCTCTTGCCCAAAGGCCGCTCCGCAGCGCACGAATTGGCGGAGCAAAAGCTTTCGATTCGGACAATGTTCCACGTGGAACAATCATTGACCGATGACGACGCAGGCATCATCGTGAGTTCCAGCAACCGCGATTAGCGTCAATTGGGGCGCGGAAAGGGCCATCGGGCAGGAAAACCATGCTTACGATTGCAATAGCGAACCAGAAGGGCGGGGTGGGCAAAACCACCACCGCAATCAACATGGCCACCGCGATGGCTGCTACCGGCTGGCGCACGCTGCTGATCGACCTTGATCCGCAGGGTAATGCATCAACCGGCATGGGCGTGAATGCGGCTGCACGCGGGCTTTCGAGCTACGATTTATTGGTGGACGAGCTTCCGCTCGGCGAGGCGGTGGTCGAGACGAGCATTCCAGGGCTCGATATTATCCCTGCAACACAAGACCTCAGCGGCGCCGAGATCGAGCTTGTCTCTGTCGAAGAGCGCACCGCGCGGCTGCGCAAGGCCTTGCACGATCACCGCGGACACGAAATTTGCTTTATCGACTGCCCGCCATCGCTTGGCTTGCTCACTCTCAATGCATTGTGCGCGGCAGATACATTGCTTGTGCCGCTGCAATGCGAATTTTTTGCGCTCGAGGGTCTGAGCCAGCTGCTTCAGACGGTTGAGCGCGTTCAGCAGCTTTTTAACCCGTCGCTCGACATTATTGGCGTCGCGCTCACCATGTATGACCGCCGTAACCGCCTGACCGACCAAGTTTCCGAAGATGTGCGCGATTGTCTTGGCAATTTGGTCTTTGAGACCGTCATTCCGCGCAATGTGCGCCTGTCCGAGGCTCCAAGCCACGGACTTCCCGCGCTTGTCTACGATCATTCCTGCACCGGCAGCCGCGCCTATATCGCCTTGGCGCGCGAGCTGATCGGTCGTTTTCCGCCTGAAAGGCAGGCTGCATGAGCAAGAACACCGACCCAATCCGTTTTTCCGTCCCGCAGCGCAGCCCGGTACGACAAAAGGAAGAAACTTGGCAAGGGGCTGGGCGCTCTTTTGGGTGAGACCAATCGCGAAGAACCGCTGGTGCGCGGTGCGAGCGGCGAAAACGCAGCCGATAAAAAAACGGCAAGCGATTCTCCGCTCAAGATGCTGTCGATAGCGTCGATTTCGCCGCTTCCAGGCAATCCGCGCAAGCACTTCGATGAAGCATCGCTTGATGAACTGGCTGCGTCCATCGCAAAGCGCGGTGTAATTCAACCGATCATCGTGCGCCCAAGCGGCGACGGAAAGTACGAGCTTGTCGCGGGTGAGCGCCGTTGGCGCGCCGCGCAGAAAGCCAGGCTTCACCACATGCCGGCGCTCGTCCGCGAGCTCGATGACCGCGAAGTGATGGCGATTGCGCTGATCGAGAACTTGCAGCGTGAGGATCTCAATCCGGTCGAGGAAGCCCGGGCATATCAACGGCTTGCCGACGATGAGGGTATGACGCAGGCGGAAATCGCCCGGATGGTCGAAAAATCACGGAGCCATGTTGCCAACATCCAACGCCTTTTGGGCTTGCCATCCGCGGTTCTGGACCTTGTCGAGGGTGGGAAGCTCTCGATGGGCCATGCGCGCGCTCTGATAGGGCACGAAGATGCGGCGACGCTCGCCAAACAGGCAGTAAACGACAATCTGTCCGTCCGCGAGATCGAGAAGATGGTCCGCAAGGTCGCCAAAAGCATTAAAGGCGATGCGGGTGTCGACGCGGCAGGTCGCAATCCGGCAGACGACGCCGATATCGCTGCGGTGCAGAACCACTTGGAGGAATTCCTCGGCCTTCCGGTCCGGATCAAGGCTGATGCCGATCCGCGCACCGGATCGATTTCTATCCGCTACGGCTCACTCGACCAGCTTGACCTGGTGTGCCAGCGCCTGACTGGCGGCGACTTTTGATCGCTGAGTAAAGTTGCGCGGCGCAACTTTGCACGGCCCGCATACCGGTCAAAGCCGAGCAATTCAGGGAACGCGGGTAACCGTGCCCTCGGCGGGTACGTCGTAATACTCCTCACGGATGGTCTCGCGAATGATGACGCGCTGCTGCTGCTCGTAGCGGATTGGCACATAAACGAGCCGTTGCGGCGGCGCGTAGCCATATCCGTAGGCCGGAGCATAATTGTAGGCACCCTGCGGTGTGTATTGCGGGTACGTGGGTGCTGGGATCGTGCGGCTCGCAATCCGTGCAGGCCCAGTGCCGTATTGCGAGAGGTAGCTGTCGAGAGCGGCTTCGCAATCATAGGCGTCCTCTTTCTTGCCACCACCCATCAGGCTGCCCAAAAGAAATCCGCCGAGGCCCCCGGTGCCTGCGCCTATCAGTGTTCCGGCAAGCCGATCGCCATCGGCAATTCGGTTGCCGAGAATCCCGCCGGTGACCGCACCGAGCAGACCGCCTATGATTCCACCCTTGTCCTCTTCGCTTCGGCCCGCCGTTCGGCGATTGCACTCTTCGATCCACTGCTCGCGCTCGAACACGGCGGGGGCTGGGACGTAAGTGCTGGGTGCATATCCATACCCGCTGACTGGCGCCGGGTCCGCGTAGGCCGGTGCAGGCACGACGCGCTCGATGCGGCGTGTGCGGGTGATCGTTTCGACCCCATCCTCCTCGCTGCGGGTTTCGCTGTACGAGGAACGCGTCGGAGCGCTTTGGTATTCGGCTGGGAGCGTTGCGATTTCCTGCTCGCTCATCGGGGAGGGATCGCCGGCCTGCGCTAAAGCCGCACTGGGCATGATCGAAGCGCCGAAAGCGAGGCCAGCTGAGCCAACGATGTTGAGTTTGCAGCGAGAAGTCATTGTAATCCCCCGGGTACGTGCAGCACAGATCCCTGCGAATCGCGCCTATCGCGTGTAAGCCTTGTTAGCTTCTTATTTACCACCCGGCTGCGCACATCTCCAAGGTGGGCGCGGGGCGCTGTCTCGTTTCGGGGCGACCGGCCCGCAGCGAAAGCCCGGTCAGACCCGATCCGACACCAGCTCGGCGAGCTTCTCAAGTCCCGCCGCATCCTCGGCGGTAAAGCGCGCCTTTTCGGGGCTGTCGAGGTCAATCACCGCGATCGCTTGTCCGCCGCGCATGACAGGGACTACAAGTTCCGACTGGCTAGCCGCATCACAGGCGATGTGGCCGGGGAAGGCGTGAACGTCCTCGACCCGCTGCGTCTCGCCGCTTGATACAGCGGTGCCGCAAACACCTTGGTCCAGTGAGATCCGGATACATGCCGGGCGGCCCACGAAAGGTCCGAGGATCAGCTCTTCACCGCCAGCTTTCGCCGGGCCTACGCGATAAAAACCCGCCCAATTCAGGTCTGGCAGGTATTCCCAGATGAGCGCGGCGACATTCGCCATATTCGCCACAGCATCGGGCTCTCCCTCGGTCACAGCCTGGGCAGCCAAGCACAATTGGCGATAGCGTTCTGCGGTGTCGAGGGCGGGATCGGGCTTAAAATCGTACATGCGGGCTCCTTGCGCATGTCTTTGACTGCGTTCGCCTGTTGCCGCAAGCGCCGCGCGGCTCTATTTCCGGCCACATGGCCATACTTCGCAAACTCGCAATCGCTCTCGTCGTCTTGATCGCCGTTCTTGGCGCGGCGTTCTACTTCCTGTCTCGCGGTGACGAGGCGGAGCTTTCAGTCGAAGAGGTGGCTGGGACGGATCCGACCCTCGAGGAACCCGCTCCCGAGAACTTCCCAACCGTCCAGATTGCCGAGCCGGTCGGTTGGGCCGATGGAGAGCTGCCGGTTGCCGCCGATGGCCTTGAGGTGAACCGCTTTGCCGAGGGGCTCGACCATCCGCGCGTCCTCTATGCGCTTCCCAATGGCGATGTGCTGGTCACGCTGACCCGCGCGCCCAAGGTTGAAGGCAGCGGTGATGGCGGAATCATGGACACAATCCGCGGCTGGGTCGCCTCCTTCCTCTTTTCCAAGGCGGGCGCTGCGGGCGAATCCCCAAACCAGATCGTTCTGCTGCGCGACAGCGACAGTGACGGAGTGGCAGACACCCAGGTGGTTATCCGCGAAGAAGGGCTGGATTCGCCCTCCGGCATGAGCTGGCAGGATGGCACGCTCTATGTTGCCAATCACGATTCGGTACTCGCCTTCGATTATGAACTCGGAAGCGACGCGGCAACGGGAGAAGGGCGAAAGCTGATGGACCTGCCACCGGGCGGCGGCCACTGGATGCGCAACATGGAATTGCATCCCGACGGCGACCGGTTGCTTGTTGCGGTCGGTTCGGTCAGCAATATCGGCGAAAGCGGCATGGACGTCGAAGAAGGCCGCGCGATGATCTGGGAGTACGATCTCACCAGCAATCGCCAGCGCCAGTTCGCGGTCGGCCTGCGCAATCCCAACGGACTCGACTTCAGCCCCTGGTCCGGCGAATTGTGGACCACGGTGAATGAACGCGACATGCTAGGGTCCGACCTCGTTCCGGATTACCTCACCAATGTGCCAATCGGCGCGCAATATGGCTGGCCGTGGGTCTACTACAAGAACAACATCGACCGCCGGGTCGAGGCCCCCATGCCCGCCTACCTTATCGAATATACGCGCAATCCTGTCTATGCGGTCGGTCCGCATGTCGCGGCACTGGGCCTCGTCTTCACAAAGGAAGGGCACCTCATGGGCGAGAACTTCGCCAGCGGTGCCTTTATCGCGCGTCACGGGTCGTGGAACCGCAAGCCGCCCTCTGGCTATGACGTGGTCTATGTCGAATTCGACGAGCGCGGAAATCCTGTCGGCAAGCCTGTCGAGCTGCTGGGCGGGTTCCTCAATGATGATGGCACGACAAAGGGGCGGCTCGACTTGGGTCGAATGGGGCGGCGATGGCTCGTTGCTGGTCTCGGACGATACGGCTGGCATTATCTGGCGCGCCGCTGCCACGGATGCGGAACCGGGCGCGGGAATCGCCCGTGTGAGCGGTGAAGCCCTGCCGCCGCAGCGCGAATTGCGCGATCCGAGAGCGACGTTCGAGGAAGACTACCTGCGAACCCAGGCTGGCCAGGCGCAATAGCTATATTGGCTTGCCAGCCTTGCCGGCGAGCTCGACGACATATTGCCAAGCGGACCGTCCCGATCGCTGGCCGCGCTGCATCGCCCAGGCCAGAGCTTCTTCGTCGCTGAAGGTCAGGGCCAGCGGGTCGGCATAGGCTGCAACGATCTCGAGATATTCGTGCTTGCCGCATGGATGAAAGCCCACCGATAGGCCGAACCGGTCGGCCAGCGCCAGCTTGTCGTCGATCGCGTCGCGGGGGTTGAGCGGTGCGTCATCATCATCGGGATCCTGCTCCCTCGCCCGCCGGGCAAGGATAGCGCGCCGGTTCGAAGTGACTGCGAGACGGCAATTGGCGGCGCGCGCTTCTACCCCGCCCTCGAGCCAGCTGCGCAGGCGGCGCGGCCCGACCGCGTCGTCCTCTGCAAAGCCCAGATCGTCAATGAAGATGACGAATTGCCTGCGAACCGGGGAGAGCGTTTCAAAAAGCGCAGGCAGGCTGTCCAGCGCATCGGGGGCCACCTGCACCAGGCCCAGCGCCGTGGGAGCCTCGTCCTGCACCTGCTTGACCGCACCGCGAACCAGCGCGGACTTGCCCATGCCGCGCGCGCCCCACAGCAGCATGTCGTGCGCGGCATGGCCCTGTGCGAGGCGCGCAATGTTTTCGCAGACGAGCGCTTTTTGCGCGTCGATAGCGCGCAATTTTGCGAGGCCGGGTGCCTCAATCGCGACGAGCTCGCGCGCGCTTGCTCCGTCCCAGACATATGTGGGCTGGGTGTCCCAATCGACTTGCGCAGGCGGTGTGGGAGCGATCCGCTCAAGCGCATCGGCTATTCGACTGAGCGGCTGTTGGAGTGGATTGCGATCCTCGCTCACCGAAACGTGCCGTTACCCGGCCAGCTTGTCGCTTGTGAGCGTGTAGAGCAGGTCCGCCCCGGCTACTGCGCTGGCTTTCAGGCCATGCGCCTCCGGCACGATCCGGTCCAGGAAGAATCGCACGCTGACCGGCTTGCTCTCTGCCAGCGCGGGCGCGGCGCCGTCTGCAACCGCCTTGTCCTGCTTCATCAATTGCCAGCCCGCGACCGCGACAGCCGCCATCGTGCAGAACGGAACGCTGCCCGCGAGCCTGTCGTCGAGGCTGGCTTCGTCACGCATCCAGCGAGCGACGTGGGCGCAATCGTTGGCGAGCGCGGCCAGTGACGCTTCGCCCGAAGCATCGCGCGCGATCTCTTCGAACAGGCCGATCATCGTATCGCCGCCCTCGATCCCGAGTTTGCGGGTGACGAGATCTGCGGCCTGGATACCGTTCGTGCCTTCGTAAATCGGAGCAATCCGCGAATCGCGCCAATGCTGCGCGGCACCTGTTTCCTCGACAAAGCCCATGCCGCCGTGGATCTGGATGCCGATACCCGCGACCTCGACGCCGATATCGGTGCCCCACGCCTTGACCAGCGGGACGAGTATCTCGGCGCGGTTCTTGGCATCTGCATCGCCGATTGTTCCGCGATCGACCTGGCCTGCGCAGTAATACAGCAGCGCGCGGCATCCTTCTGTGAGGGCCTTCATGCGCAGGATCATGCGGCGCACGTCGGGATGCTCGATGATCGCGACCGGGGTCTTGTCGGGCGAACCGGCGCGCGCGGATTGAACGCGGTCCATCGCGTAATACAGCGCCTGTTGGGTCGCGCGCTCTGCGATCTGGTTGCCCTGGTTGCCGACATTAATGCGCGCATTGTTCATCATCGTGAACATCGCCATCAGCCCGCGGTTTTCCTGCCCGACCAGTTCGCCAATGCATTCGTCATTGTCGCCGTAGCTCATGGCGCAAGTTGGCGAAGCGTTGATGCCGAGCTTGTGTTCGAGGCTGACGCAGCGAAGGTCGTTGCGATTGCCGAGCGAGCCATCGTCGTTGACGTGATATTTCGGTACGAGGAACAGCGAGATCCCCCGCGATCCCTCAGGCGCGTCGGGAAGCCGCGCGAGCACAAGGTGAATTATGTTCTCGGCCAGTTCGTGCTCGCCCCAGGTGATGTAGATCTTCTGCCCGGCAATCTTGTACTTGCCTGCGTGTTCACCTTCCTCGACCGGCACTGCAGTGGAGCGCAAGGCCCCGACATCGGAGCCTGCTGCCGGTTCGGTCAGGTTCATCGTGCCCGACCATTTTCCGCTTACGAGGTCCGGCAGGTATTTCGATTGCTGGTCCTTGCTGCCGTGATGTTCGAGTGCCTCAATCGCGCCGACCGACAGCATTGGCAGCAGGTTGAACGCCATGTTGGCCGCGCCGAGATTTTCGAGCACGTTGCACGACAGCGTGAAGGGCAGCCCTTGTCCGCCGAATTCTTCAGGCGAGGCAATCGCATTCCAGCCCTGCTCGACGTAGGAATCATACGCTTCCTTGAACCCGTCGGGCAGACGCACGACGCCGTTTTCGAGCTTCGCCCCTTCGAGATCGCCGACGCGGTTGAGCGGTGCGAACTCTCCGGCTGCGAATTGGCCGACACCTTCGACGATGGCTTCGACCAGATCGGGCTCCGCATGAGCATACTTTTCAGATTGGGCGAGCTCTTCGATACCGGCATTGACGCGAATGGCGAGCAGCTGGTCCTGGGTCGGCGGGGTATAAGGGGTCACTGGCGGGTATCGTCCTGTTCAAGGGGGCGTGGAAACACTCGGAGAAGCGCCTTTTGCTTGGCAGCGCTTGTCTCAGAATATAGCGACCATGCGATGAGCGACAAGGACGTTACGGAAGTGGTGCCGGCAGACGCGGCGGGAATAGCCCGCGCGGCCGAAATCCTCGAATCCGGCGGGCTTGTCGCAGTGCCGACCGAGACGGTCTACGGCCTGGCCGCGCGGGCCGACATCGCAGAGGCGGTGGCGAAGATCTACGCGGCCAAGGGGCGGCCTGATTTCAACCCGCTGATTGTTCATGTGCGCGATCTGAAACAGGCACGGGAGCTGGCTGAATTCGATGAGCGCGCGCTCGATCTTGCCGAGCGGTTCTGGCCCGGCCCGCTGACGCTGGTTCTGCCGCTGCGAACGGAAACTCCGGTTGCCAGCGCGGTAACGGCCGGTCTACCCACGATAGCGCTGCGGCAACCCTCGCACCGGGTCATGAGGGCCGTCTTGGAAACGCTCGGCCATGCGCTGGCTGCGCCCTCCGCCAATCGCAGCGAGGAAATCAGCCCCACTCGCCCGGAGCACGTCACGGCCTCGCTCGCAGCGGAATGTCCGTTGGTGCTGGATGGAGGACCGTGCGAGCGCGGAGTGGAATCGACGATTGTTACGCTGCGCGATGATGGTGGATGGTCATTGCTGCGGCCCGGACCGATCACGAAAGAAACGCTCACCAGAATTCTGGGAGTTGAAACGGCGATGGGTGATGATGCGGGTATCGAAGCGCCCGGCCAGCTCGCGCGGCACTACTCCCCCGGCAAACCGATCCGCCTTGATGCGCTGAACGCCCGGGAGCACGAATTCTGTATCGGTTTCGGGGTGATCGAGGGTGACTGCTCACTGTCAACGTCCGGCGATCTGAATGAAGCCGCCGCGAGGCTCTACGAATGCCTCCACAAGAGTGCCGGTTCCGACAAGGCAGCGATCGCGATCGCGCCGATCCCGAACGAAGGCATTGGACGCGCAATCAACGACCGGCTCAGGCGAGCTTCCGCACCGGCGGATTAATCGCCCTCGGGTTCGGACGGGACGGTTGGCATCAGGTCCTGCATCTCGGCGTAGGTTTTCTGCGCATCATCGCACGCGCTATCGTCCCCTTCGCGGCAGTCGGCAATCTGCTTTTCATATCGCCGATCGAGTTTGCCGAGCTTCTCTTCGCGTTTGCGAATTTCCCTGCCACGCTTTTCATCGGCTTCCGATTGGCTGGTCGTTGCGAGATCGACCGCCTTGCTCCCCACACGGACGGGGGCTGTCACGACGTCGACTGCCGTGCGCGCAAGGCACCCCGAAAGCGAAAGGCCCGCCGCTGCGAGCGCCAGAACAGAAAGAGCGCGCATGGCGATAACCTTGCGCGCTCTTATGTGTTTTGCAAGCGTGGATCGCCCCGCAGAGCGACATCGGCCCGTTCTTAGCTCGCTTCGGCCGGCTCCTGCTCGTCGACTTCGGCTGCAGGGGAACATCTGAGCTTGCCTGCGCCGAATGAATTGGCGGTGCACTTTGCGCTGCCCACCACCTTGACATCGCCCGAGCCGGCAAAATTGGCTTCGACCTCTCCATCAGACGCGAAGGTGACATCGCCCGATCCGCCGATTGAAACTTCGGCCTTGTCCGCTTTCAGCCCGGCAAGATCGACATCGCCTGATCCGCCAATCGTGATTTCGAGCCGCTCTGCAGTGCCCGCCCCTTTGACCCCGCCCGATCCGCCGATGCTGACTTCCAGTGCCTCCGCTGCAAATTCGCTGACGGAGATCGACCCGGAACCGCCAATCGTCAGTTCGGGGTTGCTCGTCATGCTCTCGGCCTCGACCGAGCCCGAGCCTGCGATCACAATAGCTTGCGGTGCTGGCATGGTCACGCGCACGACCGCTTTGCCATCCTTGATCTCGAGGTCGGAATCGCTCGTCACGCCAAGGACTCCATCATCCAGGACGAAGCGCAAGGCGGTTTCGGGATCATCCTCGACCGTGATGTTGAGCGGCGATCCGTTCGTGACGATAACTTTCGCATTGGTCGCGACGACAAGTTCGGTTGGTGTAGCGCCGCTCATATCGAGCTCGGCCAGCGGCACACCTTCGACGCCGTTGATTTTCATGTCGGCGCCGCTGCACCCTGCAAGTCCTGCGCCCATTACGATAGCCGCCATGGGCGCGAGCGATTTCAAAAGCTTCTGGATCAATTGAGGCCTCCACCTGTCATCAATTTCTGCGAGCCGGGAAATATCCGGCCAAGCGTATTGGTGATATAATACACCAAAGTAGTCAGTGCAAGGTGGTGTGACGTTTGCGTCCGGATGCAAAAAGGGCCGCCCGTTGCGGGGCGGCCCTTTGATGTTTCAGATGGCTGGCTCAGTCTTAGCTGTCGTCATCATCATTGTTGTAATATTGCGGCGCGCGCTCACGCAGCACTTCGAGGATCTTCTCGAGCGCGGTGGCTTCGTCGGTTTCTTCCATTGCGCCAAGTTCGCGGGCGAGGCGGCTGGAGGCCGCTTCGAAGATCTGACGCTCGGAATAGCTTTGCTCCGGCTGGTCGTCCGGGCGGAACAGGTCGCGCGTCACTTCGGCGATGAGCACGATCTCACCCGAGTTGATCTTCGCTTCGTATTCCTGCGCACGACGCGACCACATGGTGCGCTTCACCTTGGGCTTGCCCTTGAGCGTTTCCATCGCTTCCTTCAGCGTCTTGTCCGAAGACAGCTTGCGCATCCCGATGGATTCAACCTTGTTGACCGGCACGCGCAGGGTCATGCGCTCTTTTTCAAACCGGAGGACATACAGTTCGAGCTGCATTCCGGCGATTTCTTCATTCTGAAGCTCGATCACACGGCCCACGCCGTGCTTGGGGTAGACCACGTAATCTCCGACGACAAATGCTGGCGCATTGCTTGCCATGCGAGTTCCTTTCATTCAGCCACCAGCGAGAGCAGACAGAGACAACTTTTGACGCGGCGCACTGCCTCTTCAATCGAGAAACGTGCACCGGGCCGGGATTGTCCAAAGCTGTTTTGCTGGTAAGCGACCTTTCTGATTCTATACGGCCAGCGCCGGGGTCACCCTGCGCGGTTGATCGATTATATAGCACAATCGCAACAAAATTGCGAGTCTGCTCAGGAATGGGCTATCCCTGGTTCACGTTTAGTCTGGGCTGACCGCCGCAAGAGGAATTATGGTGCTCGAATCCTTGATCTTTTCCGTAATGCTGCAGCTTGAAGTGCTTCCGGACGAGGTTTATGCGCCAGCGTTTTCGGCAGAGGTGAAATCCGCGCTTGAGCATCGTGAGCGAATGGAGCCTCATGAGTTCGAAAAGGCCATCGCGGACCTTGCCGAGCAGGGCGACGACAGCGCTGCCGACCTGCTTGGTGAAATACTCTACGGCGGCCTTTTGGGCGTCGAACGGAATGCCGCGCGCGCCTGCGACTATTTCGAACGCCTCGACGAACGCAGGGCAAGCGGGATGCACAATCTTGCGACATGCTATTACAGCGGCGACGGACGGCAGCAGGACTTGGTCAAAGCTCGCCAACTCTATGCCCGGGCGGCCGAGAATGGTTGGCGCATGTCGTACTGCGCCTATGGCAACATGCTGGTAAGAGGCGAAGGCGGGCCGAAAGACGCCGAAGAGGGACTACGATTATGCCGGATGACAGCCGTCGCTGGCGATCCCAATGCGCAAACTGATTACGGCGAATACCTGCTGACGGGCGTAGGAACGGAGCGCGATCCGGTCACCGCGCGATTCATGCTTGAGCAGGCGGGCGGGCAGGGCCAGCTGAACGCAGCGTTCTTACTGGGGCAAATCTACTCAAGGGGTGATGGCACTGCGGTTGATCACACCGTTGCCAGCGAATGGTTTGCCAAGGCCTATGAATGGGGTCGCGGCGATGCTGCCTATGAGGCGGGACGCAGCTTCCTGCGTTTTGGCTACAAAAAGCAGGAGGACGGTCGAGCACAAATCAAGCCAGCATACCTGAGACAGGCGCAAGACTGGTTTGCAAAAGCCCTCGCGTCGGAGCAACCCGGATCGGAGCGCCATGAAGATGTGAGGCGGATCGCTCGGGCGGTAGAACAAATGCTCGCTTCAGCAGCGGCTGATTCTGACAGTAACTAGTCGCCTTCGCCCGGCTCGGTGCTGAAGTATTTTTCGAATTTGCCTTCTTCGCCCTTGTGGTCGTCGGCGTCGGCGGGCGGCTCTTTCTGGCTCGTGATATTGGGCCATTCTGCCGAAAACTTGGTGTTGAGCTCGAGCCACTTTTCGAGGCCGTCCTCGGTATCGGGCAGAATTGCCTCGTACCGGGCATTCCGGTTCGCACACGCCGCAATCGATGCATTCGCTGGGGTTGATTACCAGCATGTTCTCGCCTTCGTAGAAGCAGTCGACCGGACACACCTCGACACAGTCGGTGTATTTGCATTTGATGCAATCATCGGTGACGACGTAAGTCATTTAGGCGAACTTTCGAGCAAGGGCGGATTTCAACGCGCCTGCTATGTCGATTTGCTGGTGTGGGTCAAGCCTGCAAAACTATCAGCCGGTCAACCGCGACTTAGCTCGCGGTAATGAGACTTGGCGCCAGCAGGCGAGGCACGGCGGTCGGGGAGCGATAGAATCTCGACAATCCGAACTTCACAGCCTTGGACCAGGGTTATGACATCACCGACAGAGACGTTCTCGCTGGCACGGCGAACATGCTTGCGATTGCGCCGCAGCGCCCGGCTTTCGATCATGCCTTGTGCGGCTGAACGGGTCCGGGCGAACCGCAGGTAAACGAGCATCCGATCGAGCCGGATGCTCGGCTCTCGGTCGTGGCCATGCTCGCCCTCCGTCATCCGCCGAGCAGGTCGGCCAGCCCGTCAAACGCGCCGCCAGCCTTGGCTGGGCCGGTATCGGCTTGCTCTTTGGCCTTGCGCGGACCGCCTTTGCCCCCGGCTTGCGCGCATTGTTCCTGTCTCTTGGGACGCGCTGGCCCGGCTTGCCCTTGCGGGTCGCGCTGTCGCCCGGGCGCCTCGGCTTCCATGTCCAGCGGTCGGGAGCGGGCGGGCCGAAAGCTTCTTCGGCAAGAGCGCGTGCGCGTTGCAGGCGAAATCCCGCGCTCCCCAGCAGCCGCCGCGCATTCTCTTCCTCGAGGCCGATGGAAATGGGCAGCGCGAGGTCGAGCCTGAAGCGCGGATTGCGCTCCTTGGCGCCCTTGCTCGCCGCCTTGCTGCGCGCGTCGAATGCGGCGCGCAGGATCTTCTCGGAAAGGTCCACGCGGATCGCCTGCGACCCCGCGGGCCGGTATCCAGCGGGAAGTTTCCTGGTCTCACCAAGCACGGGAAGCATCGCATCCTGCAAGGGCCGCTTGTCGAGACCCAGAGCGTGCAGCAATTGCCGCGGCGCAGGCTTGAGCAAGGGTGCGGCGAAAATGTCGAGCGCGCCAAAAGTCACGCCCAGCTTGCGCAGGAACGGGCGCATTTCCTTGGGCAGGTGCTGAAGTCCCGCTTTCTCGCGGCTTACAACGCCGCGCGCATCGATCAGCGTGATGAGCAGCGCGCGCGCCTGCGATCCGGCCTCGGGATTGCGCGCTGCCTCGGCCAGATTGCGCAAAGGCGCAAGCGGTTCGAGCTGCGCGGTCAGCCACTCGATCAGACCGTTTTCCAGTTTCGAGCGCGCGGGTTCGCCCAGCAGAGCGATATCGCGCGAAAAGGCCAGCCTAGGGGTGCTGAAATCGTCCGGCATTTCTATCTCGGCGAGCGCACGCCCCTGCCAGCGGATCGCGCCGCGCTCGATCGATAGCTCGGCAAGGCCCTCTGCGAGCAACCACTCGGCCCGCTTCGCAAGAATGCCGGGAAGCGCCTTTTCGCCTGCCGCGAGCAGCATCTTTCTGTCGGCAAGTGTGGCATCGGGATCGACCACGAAACGGAATCCGTCGAGCTTGCCGATCGGTTCATCCTCGACCGTCAGCCGCCCATCGGCCTCCAGAGTAACGGGTAGTGCGCTGGCATCCTGTCCAAGCGATTTCATCAAGATAGTCGTCCTTCGGTTGACGAAGCGCTCGGTCAGGCGCGCGTGCAGCGCATCGGAGAGCTTCGCTTCGACCGCGCGCGCCCGCGCAGCCATTTCGTCGCGCGCCAGCACCCAGTCGGGTCGCTGGCAGATATAGGCCCAGGATCGGATCGCGGCTATCCTTCCTTGCAACGTGTCGATGTCGCCGCCGGTGCGGTCGAGCTCGGCAATGCGCGCAGCGACGAAATCCGCGCCGAGGTATCCGCCAGACAGATCCTGCCACAGCCGCGCGACAAAACGGGCATGGGGATCGACACCGACTTGCCGGAAATCAGGGAGCGAGCAGGCTTCCCAGAACCGCCGGACCAATCCGCTGCCGCGAACAGTCTTCGCAATCGGGTCTTCAGCGAGTCGTTTGAGCACGGCGAGGTCGATCGCCTGCGGGGCAGCGCGCAAGACATCGTGGCGCGGGCGGCTTTCGAGGTCGCCGATAAGCACCGGCAGCGTGTCAAAGCGCGGCTCGGCCTCGCGCCAGTACAGCTTTGTCAGCGGAGCAAACTTGTGCTCCTCGATTGCGAAGACTTCTTCGTCGGTAAACTCAAGCGGCGCGCCCGAGCGGCTTCCGCCACCTGTGAGTGTTCCGAACGAACCATCGGTCTGATGCCGACCCGCTCGCCCGGCGATCTGCGCCATCTCTGCGGGGGTCAGCCGACGTTTGCGCGTTCCGTCGAATTTGCTCAGCGCTGCGAATGCCACGTGATTAAGGTCGAGGTTGAGCCCCATGCCGATCGCGTCGGTGGCGACGATGTAGTCAACTTCACCGTTCTGGAACAATTCCACCTGCTTGTTGCGTGTTTCCGGTGAAAGCGCCCCCATGACCACCGCCGCGCCTCCGCGAAACCGCCTGAGAGCCTCGGCCATGGCGTAAACCTGCTCGACCGAGAACGCGACCACCGCGCTGCGCGGAGGCAGGCGAGACAGCTTTGCCGTGCCTGAATGTGTCAGAGTGGAAAAGCGCGGGCGCTCGACCATTTCCGCGTGCGGGATCAGCGCCCTGACGATCGGCTCCAGCGTGGCCGAGCCGAGGATCATCGTCTCTTCGCGTCCGCGCGCATTCATCAGCCGGTCGGTGAAGATATGTCCGCGCTCCGGGTCCGCGCCAATCTGAGCCTCATCGATGGCGACAAACGCGTGGCCGCCGCCCAGTCGGTCCATCGCTTCCATCGTGCAGCAGAAATAGCGCGCATTGGGAGGTTCAATCCGCTGCTCGCCGGTGATCAGCGCCACCGCGTCATCACCCTTGATTGCCCGCACGCGGTCATAGACTTCGCGCGCCAGCAAGCGCAGCGGAAAGCCCATCATCCCGCTCGAATGGCCGCACATCCGCTCGATTGCGAGATGCGTCTTGCCCGTATTGGTGGGGCCCAGCACCGCCCGCACTCTGGAATCGCTGGAAATTCTACTCACGGCCCGCTTTTGTCAGGCTTGGCGGGGAGGGGCAATGGGCCGCGTCATTCGCACCGAGACTGCGCCTGCAACAACTGGTCGCAGCCCAGAGTCGCTTGGTCGCTGGTTAAGTGCACATTTACTTTGTTCGGCCAAGGTTTTGCGCCATTAGCCGAGAAACGAAGGCCAACAGAGCCCTTTCGGGGAAAGCACTTGGACCACGGGCGCGACATTGCTCACGATGATGATGACCGCCGGGTCGGTGAGGCTGCACAGGAGCCGGGCACCGATGCGCGCGCGTCTGGTGAGAGCGGCGAGGATGGCGACGCAAGAGCGCTCCTCCCCTATTTCCGGAAATTGGCACACCCGGCGGGTCCGAGCGGACCGCAGCGCGCCCGGCGCCAGGTTATCTCGCGGGTCAGCGGGCTGAGTGAGCGCTATGACGAGTGGAAGCTTTCCGCCGGGCAGTGGATGGGCGGGCTCGATCTTGCGCCCGACCTTGCTCAGAATATCGGGAGCCGGCGGTGGTTTCGCGGGCTCGGAACTATGTTAGGCCTCGGCGCTGTGGCGCTTGCCTTCTGGCCTGACATGGCGCCGCTGGAGGCTCGGTCGGCGATGCCCCAAGGCGAGGAAATTCGCGAAGAATTCCGCAGCCAGATGATCATGCCGCTCGCATACGGTGCGGATAGTGGCCGCCGCATGGGACCGACGGAGCAGGTCATCCCGTTAGCTAGTGCGCCCGAGCGTCCGCAAATCGAATTGCTGGCAACGCTCGCACCGGGCGACAGTTTCGCCAGCATGCTGCGCCGCGCAGGTGTCTCCAGCGCCGATATCGGACGGGTCAGCGCGCTGATTGGCGATGCGATGCCGCTGTCCGAGATTGAGCCGGGCACGCAGATCGACATCACACTGGGCCGCCGCACCGAACAGGGCGCGCCGCGGCTCGCTCGATGCGCTCAAGTTCAGGGCGCGGTTCGACCTCGAGCTTGAAGTGGGCAGGCGCACGGCAAGTGCCGAGACCGGGCAGGCTGGAATCCTCGCTCTCCAGCGCAACATCATCCGCGTGGACGACACCCCGCTGCGCGTTCGCGGCAAGGTCGGGCCCAGCCTTTATCGTTCGATGCGCTCGGCAGGCGTCCCGGCGAGCGCGGTGCAGGATTATATCAAGGCGCTCGACAATCAGATCAACCTCGACCGCGAAGTGCGGGCCTCGGACGAATTCGACATTATCGTCGCTTATCGCCGGGCTGCAACGGGTGAGCGGCAGGCGGGCAATTTGCTTTATGCCGGGATCGATCGCGGCGGCCAGCCCAAGACGCAGCTGATGCGCTGGGGCGACGAGGGTCGGTTCTACGAAGCCTCCGGCGTCGGCGAACAGCGCGGCGGCCTGATCGCGCCGGTGCCGGGCCGCGTCTCCTCGCGCTACGGAATGCGCCGTCACCCGATCCTTGGATATCGCCGGATGCACGCAGGCCTCGATTTCCGCGCCCGGCGCGGCACGCCGATTGCTGCCGTGACCGACGGAACGGTTAGCGGCGCGGGCCGAATGGGCGGCTGCGGCATCGCCGTCAGGCTGAGCCATGGCGGCGGGCTTTCGACGCGCTATTGCCACATGAGCCGGATGGCGGTGCGGCGCGGACAGCAGGTCCGGCGCGGGCAGGTCATCGGCTATGTCGGGTCGACCGGCCTTTCGACCGGTCCGCACCTGCACTACGAAATGTACCGCGGCGGTCGTTCGATCAATCCGGCCAGCGTAAAATTCGTTACGCGCGCCCAGCTTTCGGGCACTGAGCTGCTCGATTTCCGCCGCCAGCTTATCAAGCTCAAGGAAATCGACGTCGGAGCCGCGCTCGAGGATCTCGAGCCATTGCCGACCGAAACCGATGAACCACTGCGCGAGATCGAGAAGATCGACATGGCGCGGCGCATTGGCGAGAGTGCGAACGGCCCGTAAGGCGGAGCCTCGCACACCGCGATTGCAGCGCTGCGGCAAATGCGGCTACACCTGCCAGCCATGACGGGACATTATCCAAACACGCGCCTGCGACGCACTCGTGCAAGCGGGTGGAGCCGCGCGCTTCACCGCGAAAACCAGCTTGCGCCGACTGATCTGATCTGGCCGCTTTTCGTGACCGAAGGCAGCGGGGTAGAAGAACCGATCGGCACGCTTCCCGGCGTATCACGCTGGTCGGTAGAGGGGATCGCGGCGCGGGCGAAAGAGGCGGTAGCGCTTGGCATCCCGGTCGTCGCCCTGTTTCCGAACACGCCCGCAGACAAACGCAGCGATGACGGAGCCGAAGCGCACAATCCCGACAACCTGATGTGCCGGGCAATACGCGCGATCAAGGATGCGTGCGGCGAAGATATCGGCGTCCTTACCGATGTCGCTCTCGACCCATACACCAGCCACGGTCAGGACGGCCTGCTCGACGACAAAGGCTATGTGACCAACGACGATACAGTCGCAGTGCTGGTCGACCAGGCGATCAACCAGGCGCAGGCCGGTGCGGACATCATCGCCCCATCCGACATGATGGATGGCCGCATCCACGCGATCCGCATGGCGTTGGAGATGGGCAATCATGCCAACGTCCAGATCATGAGCTATGCCGCGAAGTATGCGAGCGCATTTTACGGCCCGTTTCGCGATGCGGTGGGATCGGGCGGGCTGCTCAAAGGCGACAAGAAAAGCTACCAGATGGATCCGGCCAATTCGGACGAGGCGCTGCGCGAAGTCGAACTCGACATTGCCGAGGGCGCGGACAGCGTCATGGTCAAGCCGGGGCTCGCTTACCTCGACATAATCTACCGCGTAAAAGAACGGTTCGGCGTGCCGGTCTTTGCCTACCAGGTGAGCGGCGAATACGCGATGATCGAGGCGGCTCAGGCGGCGGGCATCGGGGACCGCGATGCGCTGCTGATGGAAAAGCTGATCGCGTTCAAGCGCGCCGGGTGCTCTGGCGTGCTGACCTATCACGCGCCAGTGGCCGCCCGCCTGCTCAATGGGTGAATTTCGCCATGAAACGGACCGGTTGATCTTGCGCGACTGGCGCGAGGAGGACTGGGCGGAATTCTGGCGCGTCACCAACACACCCGCTGTGATGCGCTGGCTCGGCGGGGTCGCGGACGAGGACACCATGAATGCCGCCCGCGCGCGCCTCGAAGGCTACCGCGAGAAGCACGGCCACACATTTTGGGCGGTCGAGCGCAAAGGCGACGGTGCGATCCTCGGATTTTGCGGGCTTAAACGCTGCGTCGAAAAGGCCGGGCCGTTCGGCGCGATGGAGGTCGGCTGGCGGCTGCGCGAAGATGCCTGGCGCAAGGGCTATGCAAAGGAAGCTGCGACCGCATCGCTCGATCTCGCTTTCGATCGTTTCGGTGCCGACGAGGTGGTTGCGCTGACTTTCAGGGGCAATGCACCGAGCTGGGGCCTGATGCTGAGGCTCGGGATGACCCGCCGCGAAGACATGGATTTCGTAGATACGATGTGGGACCTCGATGATCCGCTGGCGATCGTTTACGCGATTACACGGGGGCAGTGGGAGCATCGCAATGGGTGACCTCGTGCTCGAAACCGAGCGGCTGGTGCTGCGCCAGATCGGTGAGCACGATGTAGATACCCACGACGAGGTTCTGAACACACCAGCGGTCATGGAATATCTCGGCGGGACGATGGAACGACACGAGATCGAGGCGAGGCATGCCAAGGGTATGGCGCTGTTCGCCAGAGAGGGATTCAGTTTCCTGTTCGCTCACAAAAAATCGACGGGTGAGATCGTGGCCTATTGCGGCATAAAGCGCGTCGACAACCCGCTCGCCCCCAATATCGGTGACCACGAAATCGGCTGGGTCGTGCGCGAGGATCGCTGGCGGCGCGGATACGCTTACGAGGCCATGTGCGCGGTTATCGATTGGGCTTTCGGGCCTATCGATGCGCCGTTTGTCGTGGCACTAACTTGTGAGAGAAATACCGGCAGCTGGAAGCTGATGGAGAAACTCGGCATGGAAAGGCGCGAAGAGCTCGATTTTCAGGATCCCGCAATGCCCGATGCGAGCAATCCGACGATCCAGTATTCGCTCTCCAAACAACAATGGGAGAATCGCTAATGTACCGCCCCGGTGTCAACATCATCCCGATCCACGGCAAGACGCCGCACATTCACGAAACCGCTTTTGTCGCTCCCGGATCGACCATTATCGGCGATGTCGAAATCGGCGCAGGCAGCTCGATCTGGTACAATTGCGTGCTACGCGCGGACGTCTTCACGATCCGCATCGGGGAGCGCACCAATGTCCAGGACGGCAGCGTCCTCCACTGCGACCCACCGCGCCCCGGTGACGAAGAGGGATCACCGCTGATCATCGGCGACGATGTCCTGATCGGGCACATGGCGATGGTGCATGGGTGCACGATCAAGGATCGCGGCTTTGTGGGCCTCGGCGCGATTGCGATGAACAAGGCGGTGATCGGCTCCGACGCCATGCTCGCAGCCGGCGCGATGCTGACCGAAGGCAAGGTGATGGAAGACCGGATGCTGTGGGCGGGCCGTCCGGCCAAACCGATGAAGGAGCTATCCGATGCGGCGATAGCCGGGATGCGGATGGGCGTCGCGCATTACGCCGAGAACGCGAAGCAGCGCGCCATCGCGGTGTTCGAATGCGGGCTTGAATAAGGGCAAGTTTCAGCCCGGCCCCTTGGTCAGATATGGCATCATGTGCGGCATGAAATCCGCTTTCCCGATATCGACGCCTTCGCTGCGCAGGATCGCGTAGGCGGTTGTGAGGTGGAAATAGAAGTTCGGCAGCGACCAGTCGCGCACATATTGCTCCGCCGTCAGGGTGAACTCCATGCCATTGGGCAGATCCAGCAACACCGTGTCACCGGGCGCGATCAACTCGTCGGGCGTCACGCCATCGAGCAGTGCGGCTGTTTCTGAAAGTGCAGCCTTTGCCTCGGCAAGGCTGCGCGCGTTCTCGTCACGCGATGCAAAGCTGCGATCCGTGAGGCGAGGTAATGCCTCGCCCGGCAAATTGGCGACAAACCGCGCCTGGTTCGCGAATGGGTGCATGTCGTCTGCGAGCCGCGCCTCCATCAGGGCATCGCCCTTGGGATGCGCCTCGGCTTTGGTGAGCAGACCGGTCAAGGTGTCGATCCGGCTACGAAACACGGCGATGGATTGGTCGTAGAGCGTCATTGGAAGCCTCCTTCAGACGCTTAGTATCAGGCTAGTTGCAATATGCAACTCAATCACGGATCAGGGCGCGCAGACTTTCTATCCGATCCGCTTCATGGACCGGCTTGTCCCAGCGGATGCGGTGGATGCGGGGGAAGCGCATGGCGAGGCCGGACTTGTGGCGCTTTGACGTGTGCACGCTGTCGAAGGCGACTTCGAACACCAGGGTCCGCTCGACCTCGCGCACCGGACCGAAGCGGTTGAGCGTCGTTTGCCGCACGAGCCGGTCGAGCTTTTTCAGCTCCGCATCGGTAAAGCCGGAATAGGCCTTGCCGACGGGCAGCAGCTCTGCCCCTTGGTCGGGATCGCCGTCCCAGCAGCCGAATGTGTAGTCGGAATAGAAGCTCGAGCGCTTGCCACTGCCGCGCTGCGCATACATCAGCACCGCGTCGATCAGCAGCGGATCGCGTTTCCATTTGTACCACAGCCCGACCTTGCGCCCGGCAATATAGGGGCTGTCTCGCCGTTTCAGCATGAGGCCTTCGATCGCGTCCTCACGCGCGCCTTCGCGGATTTCGGCGAGATGTCCGAAATCGTTCGCCTCGACCACGGCGGAGATGTCGAAATGGCTTGTCGGCAGCTTCCCCATCAGCGCCTCGAGCGCGCCGCGCCGCTTGGTCCAGGGCTGCTCGCGCATGTCATCGCCCTCGACCAGCAACGCATCGTAGAGCCGCACAAAAGCGGGCGCCTCCTTCAGCATCTTCTTCGAGACCGTCTTGCGCCCGAGCCTCTGCTGGAGCGCGTTGAAACTCGCCGCGCCGCCTTCTTCACCGCCCTGCATTGTGCCGCGCACCAGCAATTCCCCGTCGAGCACGGCATCCATCGGCAGGACATCGAGAAGCTCGGGAAAGGTCGCTGATATATCGTCGCCGCTGCGCGAATAGAGCCGAGTTTCGCCTGCCACCCGGACAAGCTGCGCGCGAATGCCGTCCCACTTCCACTCTGCGGCGTATTCTGCAAGATCGACCTCGGTGTCTTCGAGCGGATGCGCGAGCATGAAAGGGCGGAAGCGCGGCTTGTTTGACACATCGGGCGGACCAGCGCCGTCCGCGCCCCATGCGAACAGCTCGGGATAGGGGGCCTCAAGCGCGTGCCAGTATTCCTCGACCTCCACCACCGACACGCCGAAGGCTTGCGCAAACGCGGTCTTGGCCAGCCGCGCGGAAATGCCGATGCGCATCCCGCCGGTCGCAAGCTTGATCAGCGCAAAGCGGCCATTGGCGTCGAGCCGGTCGAGCAGCTTCGGCAATTCCTTCGGCGCGGTGCTGCGATTGAGAGCGGCAAGCCGGTCGACCACCTGCGCCACGCTCGGCACGTCGCCGTCCACCACCTCTGGTTCGGGCCACAGCAGGCTCGCGGTTTCCGCCGTATCGCCGACGAAATCGCGGCTTAGTGTCCAGAGCACCGGATCGACTCGGTCCTTCATCAAATTGCGGATAGTCGAAGACTTGACCGCTGGAAAATCGAGCTCGCCCGTCAGCGCAGCGAGCGCCCAGCCACGGTCCGGGTCAGGCGTTTCGCGCAGATATTCGGCGATAAGTGCCAGCTTGCGATTGCGGCTGGTCGTGTAGACAAGTGTGTCCAGGAGGGCGGCGAACTCCTCCATTATTCGTCCTCGTCCTCGCGGCCCACGAGGGCAAGCGCGCGCGCCTTGCGCTGGCCAAGCTCGCACCAGCGCAGCAGCGCCTCTTCGCGGCCATGTGTGATCCATGTTTCCTGCGGGTCGACCTCGTCGATAGTCTGCGTCAGCTCGCACCAATCGGCATGGTCGGAGATGACGAGCGGCAATTCGACGCCGCGCTGCCGCGCCCGGCCGCGCACTCGCATCCAGCCACTTGCCATCGCGGTGATCGGCTCGGGCAGGCGGCGCGACCACCTGTCGTTTAGCGCCGAGGGCGGGGCGACGATGATGCTTCCGCGCATATCGTTTTTCTCATGCTCGGAGACTAGCCGCAGTTCGCCCAAGGCAACGCCATGATCTTCGTAGAGTCGGCACATCTTCTCCATCGCTCCGTGAAGATAGATCGGATCGGAGTGCCCCGCTGCCCGGAGTCCCGCAATCACTCGCTGCGCCTTGCCGAGTGCATAGGCGCCGACCAGCGCGCTCTTGTCCTGATTTTCGCCGAGCGCCTTGGTCAGCTTCGCCATCTCGTCTTCGATCGGCGGGTGGGTGAAGACCGGCAGGCCGAAGGTCGCCTCGGTGATGAAGATGTCGCACGGGGTGACTTCGAAAGGCGCGCACGTGGGGTCCGGGCGGCGCTTGTAATCGCCGGTAATGACAACGCGCTCGCCAGCATGTTCGAGCAATATCTGCGCCGAGCCAAGCACATGGCCTGCCGGGATATAGGTCGCATCGACGCCGCCGGGCAGGCGGATCGTCTCACCATATTCGACCGGAATCGCCTTAGTCGGGATCTCCCCGCTCTCATCGGCGACGCCTGTGCGGTAACGTAGCGCCATGATCGCCAGCGTTTCCGGTGTGGCATAGGTTTCACCGTGCCCGCCGCGTGCGTGATCGGCATGGCCGTGAGTGACGAGCGCGCGGCCCACTGCCTTGCCGGGATCGATCCAGCAATCGGAAGGGATGATCTGCACGCCCCAGGGTTCGGGGCGGATCCAGGAAAACGGGGCGCTCACAGGAATTCAACACCCCTTGAGCGCAGCCGTTCCTCTATTCAGCGAGCCGCGTCGGTCCGATATTTGTCGAACCACTTGATAACTGCATCGGTTTTCGCGGCGAGCTGGCTCGGGGACATGGTGGTGTCTCCGTGGCTCGCCCCGGGCGTCACCAGCAAAGCGGTGTCCACACCCAGCAGCTTGAGCGCGCCGTAAAGCTGCTCGGCTTCGCTGCGCGGCGTTCGGTAGTCTTCGTCGGCAACGAGGACCAGCGTCGGCGTCTTGATATTGGCCGCCGCGGCAAGCGGAGAGCGTGCCCAATAGCCTTGGGGATTCTCCCAAGGCGGGCCCTTCATCCAATAGCGTGAGAAGAACGGATATCCATCGGCCATCAGCGCCATGGTTGTCCAGTTGATCACTGGCTTGTTAGAGGCCGCAGCGGCAAACCGGTCGGTCTTGCCGACCATCCACGCGGTCAGGATCCCGCCGCCGGAGCCGCCGGTTACGAACAGGTTGTTCGGATCGGCATAGCCTTGCGCAACGGCTGCATCGACGGCAGCCATCAGTTCTGCATCGTTGGGTACGGGATAGGTGCCATCGATACCGTAGGCGAAGTCAGCGCCGTATCCAGTCGACCCGGCGGGGTTGGTGAAGAGCACGGCGTATCCCGCGCTCGCGTAAAGCTGGTAGTCGCTGGCGAAATGCGGGCCATAGGATGCGAACGGCCCGCCATGTATTTCCAGGACCATCGGCACGCTGCGTGCCTTCGACATAGTCGGGCGGCAGGGTGATCCAGCTGGGGATGTCGGTGCCGTCGGGCATGGTGACCGTGATCTGACGCGTTTCGCCGAGGCGTTTGCCCGACAGCTTGAGATCGTTGAGGCTCGTAAGCTGGCGGGTACGTCCGCTTCGCACGACGGATATGTTCGATGGCCTTGTCGGCGTTCCGCTTGTGAAGGCGAGCGCGCCGCCTTTGGATACGGACCACTGCCCGCCGACATAGGGCCGGGTGTAGCCGGGCGATGCGACCCGTGCGTCGAGCTCGCTGACATTGCCCGACGTCGAAATTCGCGCGACCCGGTAGACACCCTCGTCTTCGTAACCGGCGAAAAGGCCGGCATCGGTCCATTCGAGGCTGTCGAAGGAGCGATCGAACCCGGCTGCGATCTGCTGCTGGTTCGATCCATCGGCGTCCATTAGGTACAGGCGCGTTTGGTGATAGTCGCGGCCTTCATCGTCGAAGCCGAGATAGGCGATCCGGCCGCCATCCGGGCTTACCTGCGGAGACGCGTCGACCCCCTGACGCGTCGTCATTTCGGTTATCCCGCCCGACGCAAGATCGATCGCGTAGATCTCCGTGTCCTGACCGGCAAGCTCCCAATCCTCGTCGCGATTGCCGCTGATGTAAATGGTCTGGCCATTGCGCGCCCATTCAAGCGCGCCGGAATGATTGCGATCCCCGTAGGTCAGCTGTCGGGGTGCGCCACCGGTGGCTGAAACGACGAAAATCTGGGTGAAGCCGGGTTTGAGATAGCCCGCGCCGTCATAGCGATAGGTCACGGCATCGGTGATCGAGGGCGGCGCTTTCCATTCCGCGCCCTCCGGCTTGGGCGGCGGACTACCGAGGCTCAGCGGCTTGGCCGGTACGCGCGCTGTGTATGCGATGCGCGTGCCATCGGGGGACCAGCTGATCCCGCCAGGGCTTTCTGGCAGGGCGGTGATGTTGGCGCTTTGGCCGGTGGCCATCCATCGCACATGCAGCTCCGGCCCGCCGCCGCTTTCGGTCGACACATAGGCGATGCGCGTTCCATCAGGCGACCAGCGCGGGCTTCCATGCGATCCCTTGCCGGTGACCAGCGGCGTTTCCGCGCCGCTAGCAACATCGACCAACCAGATCGAGCTGACCGCGCTGTCGGTCATGATGTCGTTGGTGCGCCTTACATAGGCAATCTGTGATCCATCCGGACTGATTTGCGGGTCGGTCGCGACGCTCAGCCCGAACAGGTCCGCGCCGGTGAAATACGGGCTTGGTGCCGAGCTGCTTGCGCTGCCGGTTTCGTGATCGTCTGCCGCAAGCGGGACGGAAAAGACCAGCGCTCCGGCGAGGAAAGGAAGTGCGCGTGTAAACATGATCGGCCCCCAAATTGCTTTGGGGGCCGATCAATCACATTGGCGCGGAAAAATCCAGCGCCGGCAGGCTATCACTTTTCGCTGTCGCTGCTGCCGGAGCTGTCAGAGGCTTCGGCACTGGAGTCCGTATCGCTCGCGGGCGGTGTCTTCTTCGCCGCCGGCTTCTTCTTGGCCGGAGCCTTGCGCTTGGGCTTTGTCTTGGGCGGTGCGGGCGTGAGTTCGAAGGCGGGTTTGCCGTCCTTCACCGTCACATGCACCTCGCCGCCATCGGCCAGTTTGCCGAACAGCAATTCCTCGGCCAGCGGTTGCTTGATCTTGTCCTGGATCAGGCGGCCCATCGGACGCGCGCCATAGAGCTTGTCGTAACCCTTGTCGGCGAGCCATTCGCGCGCATCACCATCGAACTGGATGTGGACGTTCTGTTCGGCGAGCTGGAGCTCCAGCTCAAGAATGAACTTGTCGACCACGCGGGCAACGGTGCTCCTGCCGAGATAGGCAAACGGCACGATCGCATCGAGGCGGTTGCGGAACTCCGGCGTGAACATCTTGTTCACGGCCTCGGTCCCGGCATCTTCCTTCGACACGTCGCCAAAGCCGATGCCGCTGCGCGCCATATCGGATGCGCCCGCATTGGTCGTCATGATGAGGACGACGTTGCGGAAATCGACCGTCTTGCCGTGATGATCGGTCAGGCGGCCATTATCCATCACCTGCAGCAGGATGTTGAAAAGATCCGGATGGGCCTTCTCGATTTCGTCGAGCAGGAGCACGCAATGCGGGTTCTGATCAACCGCATCGGTTAAAAGGCCGCCTTGATCGTAACCAACATAGCCCGGAGGCGCACCGATCAGGCGCGACACGCTATGGCGCTCCATGTATTCGGACATGTCGAAGCGTTTCAGTTCGATCCCCATGATCGAGGCGAGCTGGCGCGCAACTTCGGTTTTACCCACACCGGTCGGGCCGCTGAACAGGAACGAGCCGATGGGCTTGTCCGGATCGCGCAGGCCTGCCCGGCTGAGCTTCATGGCGGTCGAGAGGCGGGTGATCGCCTCGTCTTGCCCGAAGACGACATGCTTGAGGTCGCGGCCGAGGTTTTCGAGCGCCTTCTTGTCATCCTTCGACACCGATTTCGGCGGGATCCGCGCCATCGTCGCGATGACCTGTTCGATCTCCTTGGCGGTGATCTTCTTCTTGCGTCGGCTGGGCGGGACCAGCATCTGCATCGCGCCGACCTCGTCGATCACGTCGATCGCCTTGTCCGGCAATTTGCGATCATTGATGTAGCGCGCCGACAGCTCGACCGCAGTTTTCAGTGCATCGGGCGTGTATTTGACGTTGTGGTGTTCCTCGAAAGCGCTGCGCAGACCCTTCAGGATCTTCACCGTGTCCTCGATGGTGGGCTCGTTTACGTCGATCTTCTGGAATCGGCGCAGCAGCGCGCGGTCCTTCTCGAAGTGATTGCGAAATTCCTTGTAGGTGGTCGAACCGATGCAGCGGATCGTGCCGCCCGACAGCGCCGGTTTCAGCAGATTCGAGGCGTCCATCGCCCCGCCGCTGGTCGCGCCGGCACCGATGACGGTGTGAATCTCGTCGATGAAGAGGATGGCGTGCGGCATCCCTTCCAGCTCGGAGACGACCTGTTTCAGCCGCTCTTCGAAATCGCCGCGATAGCGCGTTCCGGCAAGCAGCGCGCCCATGTCGAGCGAGTAGATCACCGCGGGCTCCAGAACGTCGGGCACATCGCCTTCGACGATCTTGCGCGCCAAGCCTTCGGCAATGGCGGTCTTGCCGACTCCGGGATCACCGACATAGAGCGGATTGTTCTTGGAGCGGCGGCAGAGAATCTGCACCGTCCGGTCGACTTCGGGACCGCGGTCGATCAGCGGATCGACCTTGCCGTCCTCGGCTTTCTTGTTGAGATTGACCGTGAACTGGTCGAGCGCGGTTTCCTTCTTGTTGCCGCCCTCCTTGGCCGCCTCGGCGTTCTCGCCCGGGGCGTCTTCGCTTCCGGTGGGCTGCTTGCTCTCGATCTGGCGGCCGCCCTTGCCGATGCCGTGGCTGATATAGCTCACCGCATCGAGACGGCTCATGTCCTGCTGCTGAAGGAAATAGACCGCATAGCTGTCACGCTCGGAGAACAGCGCCACCAGCACATTCGCGCCGGTCACCGTGTCCTTGCCCGAGGACTGGACGTGCAGGATCGCGCGCTGGATCACCCGCTGAAAACCCGCAGTGGGCTGCGGATCGGCGTCTTCCTCGGTCTTGAGCGACTGGTATTCCTGGTCGAGATATTGCTTAACCACCTCTCCCAGCTCCGCCAGGTCCACGCCGCATGCGGCCATGACCTGCGCCCCGTCCTCGTCATCGATCAGCGCGAGCAACAGGTGCTCGAGCGTCGCATATTCGTGACGCCGCTCGGATGCATGGCCGAGCGCATTGTGGAGGGTGCGTTCAAGATTCTGGGCAAAACTGGGCATTGAGTTATCTCTAGCAGAGTGGAGGGGAAAGGTTGCTAATCGAGAGAGTTAAAGGCGGTTTCATCATATATGGGTCGGGCTGCGGAAATTGCGAATCCGGTTGAGAGGCATTTCGAGATACGCAGTGCCGCCTCATGCGGATTTGCTGCCGGGCGATTGACTGGCAAACAAAGCGTCGGCTGCAGCGCGATGAGCGGACGCCTTGTCGCGGTGCTGTTTCACGCGGGCAATTTCGGCTTCGAGCATCGCGATACGCTCGGCCAGTTCATCCTGCGAATAGGGCGCAAGATCCTCTGACACCAGCCTGCTGGCGGCGTCGCCTTTCGGGCGCGGAAGGTCTCCGTCATCCATTGATTGCAGCATCGCAAGCCAACCGGCTTGCTGTCAATGCGCGCGGCAGGTATTTGCCGCGTCGAATAGCGCCGCTTTGGCGCGAAACGGGGCATATTTATGGGTAATGGGCGCGCGGCAAGCTTACCGGAGACAATGATCGCCATCGGTTTCGATGCGCCCGGCGGACCCGAAGTGCTCGCGCCGGAGCAGGCCTCCATTCCCGAAATTCGCGCTGACGATGTCCTAATCAAGGTTGCCTATGCCGGCGTGAACCGGCCCGATTGCATCCAGCGGGCCGGGCATTATCCCGCCCCTCCCGGAGCCTCGCCGATCCTCGGGCTGGAGGTAGCCGGCGAAGTGGTCGCGGTCGGCAGCGAAGTGCCCTCGGAAATGGTTGGCCAGATGGTCGCCGCGCTTACTCCAGGCGGGGGCTACGCCGAATATTGCGCCGCTCCGTGGCAGCACTGCCTGCCCGTCCCGTCAGACATGGACATCAAATCCGCCGCTGCTTTGCCCGAGACGCTCTTCACCGTCTGGCACAACGTGTTCGAGCGCGGAATGGCGCGCGATGGCGAGCGGTTGCTGGTGCATGGCGGCACGTCGGGGATCGGGACCATGGCAATCATGCTCGCACGCGCATTCGATATCGAAGTTATCGTGACCTGCGGAGACGAAGCCAAGTGCGAAGCCGCGCGGCAGGTGGGCGCGAATCTCGCGATCAATTACAAGGAAGCGGATTTCGTCGAGGCAGTGAAGGAGCATACCGGCGGTGAGGGTGTGAACGTGGTGCTCGACATGGTCTCGGGCGATTACGTGCCGCGCAATCTTCAATGCCTTGCCGAAGATGGCCGCCACGTCACAATCGCCGTGCTGGGCGGGGCGAAGGCGGAGCTGTTCATGCCGATGATAATGATGCGGCGGCTGACGCTGACCGGATCGACCCTGCGCCCGCGCTCCGACGCGTTCAAGGCGGCGCTGGCGGATGAGATCGCGGCGAATGCTTGGCTGCTTTTCACCAGCGGAGAGCTCGCCCCGGTGATGGACCAGACCGTCCCGCTCGCCGAAGCCGCCGCCGCCCATGCGCGGATGGAAGCGGGCGAGCATATCGGCAAGATCGTGCTAGAGGTCGGCTGATGGCCGACACCCTGATCCTCCACGAAGATCCGCGCAGCGGCAATTGCTACAAGATCAAGCTGACAGCGGCGCTGTTGTCCGTACCGCTCGAGGATCGGCAATACGATATCCTGAAAGGCGAGACGCGCACCGACCACTTCCGGGCGAACATCAATGCACATGGCCGCATTCCGGTGCTCCAGATCGGCGAGCGGTTTCTTCCCGAGAGCAACGCGGCGTGCTGGTATCTCGCCGAGGGCACGCACCTCGTTCCCGAAGACCGCTTCGCTCGCGCGCAGATGCTGCGCTGGATGTTTTTCGAGCAATACAGCCACGAGCCCAATATCGCGACCCTGCGGTTCTGGTGCCGTTTCGTGGGCACTCAAAATCTCACCGATCAGCAGCGCTCCCAGATGATGCCGAAACAGGTTGCCGGACGCGAAGCGCTCGGAACAATGGAGGCGCATCTGGCAGAGGGCGACTGGATGGCCGGGCCGTCGGCCTCGCTCGCCGATATTGCACTCTACGCCTACACCCATGTCGCCGAAGATGCCGGGTTCGACCTGTCCGAGTTTCCCTCGATCCGCAGCTGGATAGACCGGGTCGCGGCGCTCGAAGGCTTTGTCCCGATGGCGTGAGATTTGGCGCTGAATGGCTCACCGGCACGCCGTCGCCAGGCTTTCGCATTTACACAAAACCGTCACGCGGTTGTGAATCGGCTGTAACAATGGGCTGTCATGGGGAGGGAGCAAGAACGCCAGCCGAGGGGGTTTTCTCATGACCGACTTCATGCTTTCCAGCCTGCCCATCAACGCGCCGCAGATACCCGAGCCAGCTGTTGGAGGCCGCACGCGGTATCGCACAATCTGGATCAGCGATGTCCATCTGGGCACGCGCGGCTGCAATGCCGAAATGCTGATAGACTTCCTCGACCGCACCGATAGCGAAACGATGTACCTGGTGGGCGACATCATCGATGGCTGGCGACTCAAGAAGAAATTCTACTGGCCGTCTTCGCACAACGATATCGTTTGGCGCATCATGAAGCGTGCCAAGCGCGGTACGCGCATCGTCTACATTCCCGGCAACCATGACGAGATGTTCCGCCAGTTCACCGGCCTCAATTTCGGAGGGGTCGAAATTCGCCGCGCGGCTTTCCACGACACCGCGGATGGTCGGCGGCTGATGGTGCTGCACGGCGATGAATTCGATGCCGTCATGCTGTCGCACCGCTGGCTCGCCTTTGTCGGCGACTGGGCCTATCATGCCGTCATGAGGCTCAATTACGTCGTGAATGTCGCGCGCAAGCTTGCCGGAAAGCCCTATTGGTCGCTTTCCAAGGCGGCCAAGCACAAGGTCAAGAACGCGGCCAACTTCATCTCGCAATACGAGGAAATCGTCGCCAGGGCTGCCGGTGATCGCGGAGTCGACGGGGTGGTGTGCGGGCACATCCACACCGCCGAAATGCGAGAGTTCGACCATGATGGCCGCACGGTCGAATACTGGAATGACGGCGACTGGGTCGAAGGCTGCAACGCGCTCGTCGAACATCACGACGTACCGGATGGAAATCCTCAACTGGCCCGACGTGATCAAGGACCGCGAGAAGCGCGAAGAAGCCGCCCGCATCGCCGCTGCCGAGCCTGAGCTGGAGGCTGCGTGAACGAACCGGGCATGGTGATACCAGCCGGAGCGCGGGAGGCGCCGCAGTCGATCGCCATCGTCACCGATGCCTGGTATCCGCAGGTCAATGGGGTGGTCCGCACGCTTTCGACCACGTGCGAAATCCTGCGCGAGTGGGGCCACGATGTCGCGGTGATCTCGCCGCAGCAATATCGCTCCTTTCCCGCCCCGACCTATCCCGAAATCCGGCTCGCGCTGACATGGCCCGGCGCGGTCGGGCGCGAACTGCGCAGGATAGCTCCCGATGCGGTGCATATTGCCACCGAAGGCCCGCTGGGTTTCGCCGCGCGGCGGTACTGCGTGAGGCGCAAGGTGCCATTTACGACCGCCTATCACACCCAGTTTCCCGACTATATCGCACGCCGCACGCACCTGCCGGCGAGCACGTTCTGGCCCTATATCCGCTGGTTTCATCGGCCCGCACAGCGCATCATGGTCGCCACAGAGACGATCCGCGCACAATTGCGGGAGCAGGGCCTCACCCATCTCAGCCATTGGAGCCGCGGGGTCGATCTGGGGAATTTCTCTCCCGATGCGCCCCCGCCGGGCGAGTATGCGGCGCTCGAAGGACCGATCCAGCTCTATGTCGGGCGGGTCGCGGTCGAGAAGAATATCGAGGCTTTCCTTTCCTCCACGCATCCCGGCAGCAAGGTCGTGGTCGGCGACGGGCCGGCCCGCGGCGCGCTTGAACAACAATTTCCGGATGCGCTGTTCCTCGGCAGCAAGAGCGGGATGGAGCTTGTCGGGTGCTATGCCGGCGCCGACGTGTTCGTTTTCCCGAGCCGCACCGACACGTTTGGCCTTGTCATGATAGAGGCGCTTGCCTGCGGGACGCCGGTCGCCGCCTATCCCGTGCCCGGCCCGCTCGACATCCTGACCGAGCAGGTCGGGGCGATGTCGGAAGACCTCGAGCGCGCGATTGCAGAGGCGCTGACCTGCGACCGCGCCGAATGCGCGGCCTATGGCGGCAAGTTCACATGGGAGGCGGCGACGCGGCAATTCCTCACCGCATTGGTGGCCCTGCGCGAGGACGAATGCCAGTCGCTCACCGCTGAAACGGCGCTCTAATTGCACTGTTTGCGCGTGCGGGCCCCTATCTGCTTGCCGAGCGCCGACCTTTCGCCTATCTGCAATGGTGCAACGAGCCGCTCCGAAAGGGGCGGCCCTTTACATTTTTACGGAGAATTTCATGGCTCAGGCCAAAACCCAGCCCACTCCGCTGATGCCGCATGCGACCGCCACCTGGCTGGTCGATCACACCGGCCTGTCATTCGAGCAGATCGCCGAGTTCTGCGGTCTTCACCTGCTCGAAGTGCAGGCTATGGCGGACGATCTTGCGGGCAGCAAATACACCGGTCGCGATCCGGTCCATGCCGGCGAACTCACGCTCGAGGAGATCGAGAAGGGTCAGGCGGACGAGAACTATTCGCTCAAGATGCACAAGGCGCCGGTCGAAGTGACCCGCACCAAGGGTCCGCGCTACACCCCGGTGTCGAAACGTCAGGACAAGCCCGATGGCATCGCCTGGGTGCTGCGCAATCACCCCGAGGTGTCGGACGCGCAGATTTCCAAGCTGATCGGTACGACGCGCAACACGATCGGCGCGATCCGTGAACGCGCGCACTGGAACATCCAGAACATCCAGCCGAAAGACCCGGTAACGCTCGGCCTGTGTTCGCAGCGCGAGCTCGATGCGGTCGTCGCCAAGGCAGCGAAGCGCGCAGGCATAACCGAAGAAGCGCCCGAGCCGGTCGAAGGCGCGGACCAGCGGTCGGATAAGGACAAGCTGATCGAGGAATTGCAGGCCGAACGCGAGGAAAACGTCAAGGCAGCCGCGCGCGCCGCTCAGGAAGCCGAAGCCGAAGCATGGCTGGCGGCCAAGCGCGAAGCGGAAGAAAACGGCGTTGCCGTCGAACCGAACGAAGCCTTCGCTGCATCCACGCCCGCGCCAAGCGAGATCGATGACGGTGCGGGCGCAGAACCTGACGCTGCTTCCGATGACGCTGCTTCCGATGACGCCGCCGAAGAGGCTGCGGACGAAGGCGAAAAGCCCGAAGAAAACGCGGGCTGAAATAAGCGGCGTTTACCCGGTAACAGACCAAAGGAAAGGGCGGCCTGGGCCGGCCTTTTTGTTGCAGGGTATCCGCCGCGTGGCACAATATCGCGCGATTATAGGCCGCTAGCATCCGGTTTCCCTTGCCTCTGCGGGAGCGATCTCGCAAGACTGCTGACATGCATGTCAATAAAGCCACCTACCATCACCCGGGCCGCTGGGATGCCGAATTCGAGCTCATGAGCCTGCCTGAAATGCTCGAGCGCACTGCGGCCCATGACCCGTCAGCGCCGTTTCTGCATTTCCTCGGGCGCACCTACAGCTACGGTGACATGCTTGCCGAGGCGAAGCGCTTTGCCGCCGGTCTCGCGGCGATGGGGATCGAAAAGGGCGACCGTGTCGGGCTGTTCCTGCCCAATGTCCCGATCTACGCCTCGGCCTATTACGGGGCGATGATGGCGGGGGCGATCGTGGTCAATTTCTCGCCGCTTTACTCTGTCGAGGAACTTGAATGGCAGGTTGGCGACAGCGGAACGCGGGCGCTGGTGACGCTCGACGTGCCCGAGCTTTACGAGACGGCATCGAAAGTGCTGGAAGGCTCCGACCTTGAAACGCTCATCGTCGGGCGGCTGTCCGATATGCTGCCATGGATCAAGGGCACCGCGCTCAAATTGCTGAAGCGCAGCCAGATCGCCGATGTTCAATTTTCCGACCGGGTGCGCGCGTGGAAGGATTGTACGCCCGACAGGCCCGCTCCTGCGATTGCCATCGACCCGGTACGAAGACCTCGCTCTGCTGCAATATACCGGCGGCACAACCGGGCGGCCCAAGGGGGCGATGCTCGGCCACAGCCAGCTGGTGACGAACGCGCAGCAGGTCGCGGCGATCAACCCGTTCGGCAATCCGCGCGAAGAAGTGTTCATGGGCGCGCTGCCGTTCTTCCATGTCTTCGCCAACACCGCGCTGCTGAATCATGCGGTTGCCAGCGGCGGCTCAATTGCGATGGTCCCGCGGTTCGAGGCCAAGCAGGTGCTGCAGACGATCCAGAAATACCGCACCACCGGCTTTCCCGGCGTCCCGACCATGTTTCAGGCGCTGCTCGACCACCCCGATCTTGCCAAGACCGACCTGTCATCGCTGAAGGTCTGCATTTCGGGCGGCGCACCGATGCCCGCGCCGGTCCATACCAAGTTCGAGGAGGTCACGGGAGTGCGCGTGGTCGAAGGCTACGGCCTCACCGAAAGCTCGGGCGTTGTCTCGGTCAATCCCTATGAGGGCACCCGCAAGAAAGGCACGATCGGACAGCTGGTCGCGCGCACGGAAATCGTCCTGCTCGATAAGGAAGACCCCTCGAAACTCGCCCCCGAAGGCGAGCCGGGGGAGCTCGCCATCCACGGTCCGCAAGTGATGCGCGGTTACTGGAACCGGCCCGAGACACAGGCAGAGGTTTTCGTGGAGCGCGGCGGAAAGCAATACCTGCGCACCGGTGACGTCGCGACGATGGATGAGGATGGATTTCTTGCGATTGTCGACCGGATCAAGGACATGATCGCGGTCGGCGGGTTCAAGGTGTTCCCGAGCGTGGTCGAGGATGTGATTCTGGGGCACGAAGCGGTGAAAGAAGCGCTCGTGATCGGAGTGCCCGATGATTACCTCGGCGAGGTGCCGCGCGTGTTCGTCACGCTGGAGCCGGACACCGATATCGGCGCGGAAGCGCTCAAGGGGTGGCTCAACGACCGGGTTGGCAAGCACGAACGGGTCGACAAGGTCGTGATCCGCGAGGACCTGCCCAAGACCATCATCGGCAAGCTGGACCGCAAGGCCCTTCGCGCCGAAGTCCTCTGAGGCCGCCCAAAGGCAACGCGCGCCGAAGTCCTTTGAGGTCCAGATGCAAGAACGCCGCGCGCCTTTGCCAGGCCGCGGCGTTCTGGTTTCTCGGGTAGAGAGCTCCCGATCAGGTCGCGATTTTAAGCTGCGCCTGGTCCTTGTCGTCACCCTTGGCTGGCTTCGAAGAGCTCTGGGAAGAGCCCTGCGAAGAGCTGGAACGCGGTGCCTGGACCGTGCCGCTTGCGCTCGCTGCGCCGCGGCGGGCGTTGGGAGCGAAGCGGCCATCGACTTGCGCGCCCTGCTCGATGGTGAGCGCATCGTAATGCACATCGCCTTCGATCCTTGCGCTTTTCAGGATCACCAGCTCCTTGGCCGTGATCGAGCCGCTGACATGGCCGGCGAGGCGAGCGGTTTCGGCAGTGATGCCGCCACTGACTTCGCTGCTTTCGCCCTGAACGAGCGAGGTGCACTTGATGTCACCTTCGATGGTCCCATCGACATGCAGGTCGGCGGAGGCTGTGATGTTGCCTTCGATCCTGATGTCGGAACCGATTACGGAAAATGTGGAATTGTTGCCGGAAGCCATAGGTTTACTCGCTGGGCGTTGCTGGGGTTGGTCGGACGGAACCGGTTCCGCGGACTTCTTTGAGAACATCGGGGGCGGTCTCCAGGAATGGGCGCGGGTTCACCGCGCGGTTGTTGATGCGGACTTCGAAATGCAGGTGAGGGCCGGTTGAACGGCCGGTGCTACCCAGACCGCCAAGCGTATCGCCTGCATCCACTTCCTGCCCGGCTTCCACATCAAACCGGGACATGTGTGCATACCGTGTCATCATGCCATTTTCATGGCGAACTTCCACAGTCTTGCCGTAACCGCCCTTGCGGCCTGCGAAAGTAACGGTGCCTTTGGCTGCGGCGAAGATCGGCGATCCGCGCGCGCCCTTGAAATCAATGCCCTTGTGCATTGCCCCGCGCCGGGTGAACGGATCGCGGCGAAAGCCGAAGCTCGAAGTGATTTTCTCGATGCTGGCCGGGACGACCTGCGGGATACCGTCGAGTGCACGTTCGAGCGCATTCATCCGGGCAAGGCTGAGGCCGAGCCGTTCGAAGCGCGGATCAACTGTGCCATTGGCAGAGGTCGCGAGAATCTCCAGCGGACCGCCCATTCCGCTCTGGCGCTCGACATTGCGGGCGAGCGCGGCGGGATCGAGGTCGAGCTTGCGCATCGCGGCTTCGGCGCGCTTGGCGCGGGCATCGGCGAAGTGTGTCAGCCGTTCGACCAGCGCCAGCTGGCGGGCTTCAATGCGGGCGAGTCCGAGCGCCTGCGGGATGAATTCGCCGACCTTTTCGATCGTTTCAGCCGCTTCGATGCTCGAATCGGTAACGTTGGTGTCGGTGCTGCGGATATCGTCCGGAAGCATCTGCGCCATTTCTTCGAGAAATTCCTGGCGATTATCAAGATCGTCGACAACCCGGTCCAGATCGCCGCCATAGGCCTTTAGCCGTTCCTGCGAGATCGGCGACGCGCACCTTTTCTTCCTGGAACGAGGCGAGATGCGCTTCGGCCTGGTACTGGCCGAAAGCCATCGCGCCCATCGAGGCGCCCCAGACGAGCGCGAGCCCGGCAACACCGCTGGCGGCTGCCATCTGAACGCGCGAAGAGATCTTGATGAAGCGCACATGCCCCTGCGAGCGCATGAAGAACTCTCGATCGGGGAACCACTCACGGAGTCGTTCGCCCCACGGGCGTGCGGATTTTTTCTGACAATGCGACCCCGGACTTTTTTAGTTTTGCGATCCGGAAGTGTGGCTATCAACCGATTCTGCCCCGGTCGATCCAGAGTGTTAACGCCAACGGCGAAACGATGGGAAATCGGGATGAAACGTGCAGATCCGCAAAAATACTTGGAATCGCTTGAGGAACCAAACTCAAGTGGTCGCGTTAGGGCGCAACTTTTGTGCGACCGGCCGTTCGAATCAATTTGCGAGGCTAACGCAGTGTGCGCTCGAGGCGCGTGCAGCGCATTTTCATTGACCGCATGGTCCCATCGCCCACATGAGTTAGGCCATGACCACCAGCGCCGCCCCCGAAGCCTTCGATCCGGAAGGCCTTGTTTCCGACCTCGCCAAGGCAGGCCGCGCAGCGCAGCGCGAACTCGCAGCCATGCCGAGCGAGGCGCGTGCCGATGCGCTCAGGCTTGCGGCGCGGCACCTGCGCAAAAACAGCGCCGCTATCCTCGCGGCCAATGCCCGCGATATCGAAGCTGGCGAGAGCAGGGGTCTCTCCAGCGCGATGCTCGACCGGTTGAGACTGGATGAAGAGCGCCTCGAAAGTGTCGCTGCCGGGGTCGAAGCGGTTGCGAGCCTGTCCGATCCCGTCGGCGAAATCATCGACCAGAGCGAGCGCCCCAATGGCCTCAGGCTATCGCGTGTCCGCGTGCCGATCGGAACCATCGGGATAATCTACGAAAGCCGCCCCAACGTGACTGCCGATGCCGCCGCGCTGTGCGTGCGTGCCGGAAACGCAGCGCTGCTGCGCGGCGGCAGCGAGGCAGTGCATTCGAATCGCGCAATCCTTGCCGCCCTTGTCGCGGGGCTTGAGCAAGGCGGCGTACCGCAGGCTGCGGTGCAGCTGATCCCGACGCAGGACCGCGCGGCGGTGGGCGCGATGCTGACCGCTTCGGGCCTGATCGACATGATTGTGCCACGCGGCGGAAAAGGGCTGGTGGCGCGCGTGCAGGCCGATGCGCGCGTGCCCGTGCTCGCCCATCTCGACGGCATCTGCCACACTTATATCCACTCCGCCGCCCATCCGGACATGGCGAGGGGGCTGGCGCTCAATGCCAAGCTGCGCCGCACCGGGATTTGCGGGGCGATGGAGACCTTGCTGGTCGACACCCAATTCCCCGGCACGGCCAAGCTTGTCGGCGCGCTGCTCGAAAAGGGCTGCGAGCTGCGCGGAGATGCGCGGATGCAAGCGGTCGACAGCCGTATCATTCCGGCGAGCGCCAATGACTGGGACACTGAATATCTCGACGCGGTGTTATCGGTCGCGATGGTCGACGGGCTGGACGATGCGGTGGCCCATATCGCGCGCCATTCCTCGGCGCATACCGATGTCATCGTGACCGCGGACGATGCGGCTTCGGAGGATTTCCTGACCCGGGTCGACAGCGCCATCGTGATGCACAACGCTTCCTCGCAATTTGCCGATGGCGGCGAGTTCGGCCTTGGCGCGGAAATCGGGATTGCGACCGGCCGCCTGCATGCGCGCGGCCCCGTCGCGCTCGAGGGTCTCACGACATACAAATGGCTGGTGCGCGGCACCGGTCAGGCGCGGCCTTGAAGCTGTCGCCGCGCGGAGAGGGGCGCTGATCCGGACCGGCCTTCTCGGCGGCAGTTTCAACCCTGCGCATGGCGGGCACCGGCGGATCACGCGCTTCACCATGGACGCGCTCGGCCTCGATCAGGTGTGGTGGCTGGTATCGCCCGGCAACCCGCTCAAGCCCACAGCGGGGATGGCACCGCTCGGCGCGCGGCTCAAGTCTGCGCGGGCACAGGCGCGCCGCGCTCCTATCGTGCCTACCGTAATCGAACAGGCGCTCGGCGCGCGTTACACTGTGGATACTCTGAGGAAGCTCAAGAACCGCTATCGCAAGCGCGAATTCGTGTGGCTGATGGGGTCCGACAACCTCGCTGAATTCCACAAATGGCGGCGCTGGCGCGATATAGCGCGAACAATGCCGATTGCGGTCATCGCCCGGCCCGGTTATAACGCAGATGCCCTGGCGAGCCCCGCCATGGCCTGGCTCAGGCGTTATACCGTGCCTGCCGCCAGTTTCCGAAAAACGGGGCAATGGAGCGCACCGGCACTGGTGTTCTTGCGTTTCGATCCTGATCCACGTTCGGCCACGGCCATTCGCCGTGCCAATGAAGATTGGGCATCCGAATATCGAGGCGCCCCGGTTCGCGATCGGCTGACTTTCCAGACAATCCGAATGAGCGAGGATTCATGAGGCGCCGCATAAGCGCTTCACCCGAATGTCTTGCCAAACGGGTTGCCGATCCCCATTTTTACCCGGTAATATGGAGACTTATACTGGCCTATGACACAGGCACACACTGCGGCGGCCACGGCTGGCGCTTCAAAAACCGTTCAGGCAGCGCAGTCCAGGGCTGTTGCTGATATGAGCGAACACGAACTGCACGAACTGGTGATGACCCAGCTTGACGACGATCAGGCGCAGGACATCGTCTCGATCCCGCTCGAGGGCAAAAGCTCAATCGCCGATCACATGGTGATTGCGAGCGGTCGCTCGACGCGCCAGGTCGCCGCAATGGCGCAGAAACTGGCTGAAAAGGTGAAGCATGCAGGCTACGGCCCGGTCCGGGTCGAAGGGTTGCCGCAGGCCGACTGGGTGCTGATCGATGCAGGCGACGTGGTCGTGCACCTGTTCCGCCCCGAAGTGCGAAGCTTCTACAACCTTGAGCGCATGTGGTCGTTCGAAGGCGGCGTGGCCCAGCAGGGCCGGGCGTAGTCTTGTCGGCGCCCTCAGGCGCCGGGCGGCGGACACCCGTCCGCCTTGGCTTCGCCGCATAAAAGTCCGCGCGCGACCGCCCGCCTGCAGGGCCGAAAGGCCCTAGGAAATCGCGGCCGCGGATGCGGTTGCGCACAATAAAACCTCGCCTCATCAGGCTTTGCACCAAGGCTCCTGACACTGCTCCTCCACATTATCGCTCGCGGAAAGATTGCTCGCTCGCCCGAGGCGGAGCTGGTTGCGCGGTATGAGAAGCGGCTGACCTGGCCGGTCAAACTGACCGAACTGCCCGAAACCGGCGGACGCATTCCCGATCCGCAGACCCCTTGCAAGACCGTGCTGCTCGACGAGCGCGGATCAGCGATTTCGTCCGAGAAATTCGCCCGAACGCTGGGTCGGTGGCGCGATGACGGCATGCGGGAGACGCGCTTTGTGCTCGGCGCAGCCGACGGCCACAGCGAGGCCGAACGCGATGATGCGGACATGTTGCTGGCATTTGGTCCCGCGACCTGGCCGCACCTGATGGCCCGTGCGATGCTGATGGAGCAGCTCTACCGCGCGACGAGCATTCTTGCAGGGCATCCCTATCATCGGGCAGGGTAGCGCTGTGACATACCGCGCGCTCTCCTTCGCCCTCGCGGCCGCCGCTGGTTTCGCCGCCTTTGCGGCCTTTGTGCCGCCGGGCACGGCGCAGCGCGATGTTGCGCTGTTAGACCCGGATGAAGCGCAGGCGCAATTGCGGGAGGCGACAGCGTGCGAGCCGGCAGGCTCAGGCGCGCGCCGAACGGCTTTCGCGGCAGGCCGAGGCTGCGGGCGAGGCAGCGGAAAAAACCGCGCGCAAAGCCGCTTCCATTGCGGCGCAGATCCAGCAGTCCGAGGCCGATATCTCCGCTGCGCGCGCGCGGTTTTCGCTCGCCCGGACCGACCGAGCGGCGATTGCCGACCGGCTTGCCGAGCGCCAGCAGCCGCTTACGCGCCTGACCGGAGCATTGCAGACGACCGCGCGCCGCCCGCTCGCATTATCGGCGCTGCAACCCGGTTCGCTCAAGGAACTCGTCTATGTCCGCGCGGTGCTCGACAGCGCGGTGCCGCAAATTCGCGCCCGCACCGCCGTGCTGCGCGGCGAGTTGAACGATGTGCGCCGGTTGGAACGCGCTGCCTCGCAGGCGCTGGCCGCGCTCAGCCGCAATGAGCAGGAATTGCAGGCCCGGCGCGGTGAATTGACCGATCTCGAAACCCGCCAGCGTCTCGCCCTGCGCGAGGTTCGCAGCACCGCCTCGCGCGAAAATGAAAGAGCGCTCGCGCTGGCGGAAGAAGCGCGCGACCTCGATGGGCTGATGGGACGGATCGATGAAGCGGCGCGCCTGCGCCGCGAACTCGCCGCCCTGCCCGGCCCCGTCATGCGCCCAGCCAATCTGGGCGATACGAATGTCGGGAGCGCGGCCCTCGCACCAGATCCCGCGCCCTCTGCCTCGCCAACCGCCGCGGTCGCGCCGCCGCAGGATTTCCAGCTTCCGGTGCAGGGTCGCACGCTCGCAGGATTTGGCGAAAGGCGCGAAAGCGGCCTCAGGAGCACGGGACTGGCGTTGGCACCGGCTCCCGGTGCGCAGGTCGTCGCTACCGCCAGCGGGCGGATTGCGTTTGCCGGCCCGTATCGCGGCTATGGGCGAGATCGTCATCATCGAGCACGCAGGCGGCTGGACCAGCCTTGTCACCGGGTTGGCGCGCACCAGCGTCGCCGTCGGCGATGACGTGATCGGCGGAAGCCCGCTTGGCACGGCGAGCCGCGACAGCCCCTCGATCAGCCTCGAGCTGAGGCGCGAGGGCGAGCCGGTCAACCCGCTGCAATTCCTCGGCTGAGCACAGAACTCCTGGCTGCGAGCCCGGTTAGCGAGCCGAGGCGAAATTGACCCGCGTCGGGACGCATCGCACGCTCGCAGACTGTTATCTGGCATTCAGCCGCGCGCTGCTATACGAATATGTTCGAAAAGGAGCCCTATCGCCCATGAAGATTGCTGCATTTCTGCGCAGCGCCGCACTTGTCACCGCGGTCGCTCTCATCCCCGCCACCACCGCTACCATGGCACAGGTCGATGGCCGCGCCGGACCGGAATTCTCGAAGGTTTTCGCGGTCTATCAGCGAATTCAGGCGAGCTATGTCGAGCCGGTCGAGGATGAAGTTCTGATTCGCGGCATGATCGACGGGATGCTGAGCGCGCTCGATCCGCATTCGGGCTATCTCGATGGCAGCGACCTGCAGCGACTCGAGACCATGATCGAAGGCAATTATTCGGGCCTCGGCCTGTCGGTCCTGATGGAGGACGGCGCAGTCAAGGTGATCTCGCCGTTCAAGGGCAGTCCGGCTGACAAGCAGGGTATCAAAGCCGGCGATTTCATCACGCATCTTGATGGCGAACTGATCTATGGCGGCGATCTGGACGATGCGGTTGCGCGGATGCGCGGCAAGGCGGGCACTTCGATCCAGCTGACGATCTTCCGCCCTGGACGCGATGAGCCATTCGAAGTCGACGTGACGCGCGGCGTGATCGAACTGGAGCCGGTGACGCACGAGCTTTCCGCCGGAAATGTCGGGGTCATCACCGTCAACGAGTTTTCCGCCGATGTCGGCGCGGACGTCCTGCGCGCCTGGGAAGCGATTCGCGAAGAGGCGACGGGCCGCGTCAGCGGTCTCGTGCTCGATTTGCGCTCCAATCCGGGCGGTTCGCTCGACGAAGCGGTCGCGCTGTCGGACCTGTTCCTCGATGAAGGACGGATCGTGTCGCAGCGCGGACGCGCTCGCGGCGAAACCCTGCTTTACGATGCCGAAACCGTTTTCCGCGGTGATATGGCCGAGGGCACTCCGCTCATCGTCCTGATCGATGCAGGATCGGCATCGGCGTCGGAAATCGTTGCAGGCGCGCTGCAGGATCATCGCCGCGCGCTGGTCATGGGTGAGCGCAGCTTTGGCAAGGGCAGCGTGCAGTCGCTGCTTCCGCTGGGCCGCGATGCCGCTCTCAAGCTGACGACCGCGCGGTATTACACGCCCAAGGGCGCATCGGTGCAGGAAGGCGGGATCAAGCCCGACATCACTGTGCCGCAGCTGTCCGATCCAGACCTTGCGCTGCGCCAGAAATACCTGACGCGCGAAAGCGACCTGCGCGGGCACCTGATCAACGAGCTGGGGATCAAGGATGAAGAGCTGGAGATCGATCAGGTCGACGATCCGCGCTTCAAACTGACCTCCGAGCAACTCGAGGAGCAGGGCATCGAGGATTTCCAGCTGCACTATGCGCTCGAAACGCTGCGCCGCACGACCAAGAGTTCGGTGGCGCTGCGCAACTAAGCTGACTAGATAGCGGCGCATGATGGGTGTGAAGCAAGCAAGGCTGCTCGCCGTGGCGATCCCTGCGGGATTGCTGGGCGGCGCGTATATCTCCGAATACGTGTTCGGGTTGTTCCCATGCGAGATGTGCTGGTGGCAGCGCTATCCGCATTTTGCCGCGCTGGCGGCGGGACTGCTCGCCTTTGCCATCCAGCCGCCGCGCATCTGGACCGCGCTGGCGGGCCTCGCGATCCTCACCTCCGGCCTGATCGGCGGCTTTCATGCCGGGGTCGAATATGGCTGGTGGGAAGGGATCACAAGCTGCGCCACCCTGGGCAGTGCGGTCGATGTGATGAACCCGTCCGCCGCGCCGCTGGTGCGCTGCGATGTTGCGCCGTGGAGCCTGCTGGGCATCTCGCTGGCAGGCTGGAATTTCCTTATTTCGACCCTTGGCGGGATCGCGATCCTCGCCTTGAGCGTTAAGGGCGCAGGAAGCGAGAAACGAATATGAACCGCGATGAACTCCACCGCATTATCCGCGTCGACCAGGCCGGCGAATTCGGCGCTACGCGTATTTACGAAGGCCAGCTTGCCGTGATGGGCGACCGCGGGCCGCACTCGGCGGAAATCCGCCACATGGCCGAACAGGAAGAGGGCCACCGCGCCCGTTTCGATGAGATGCTGGCGAAACGCGGCGTGCGCCCTACGGCGCTGCATCCGTTCTGGTCGGCTGCTGGCTATGCGCTCGGTGCGGGCACGGCCTTGCTCGGACCCGAGGCCGCAATGGCCTGCACTGCCGCAGTCGAGGAAGAAATCGACAAGCATTATTCCGAGCAGCTCGACCGGCTCGAGGAAACCGGGTCCGACCCGGAGCTGGCCGAAATGATCGAGGAATTTCGCGAAGACGAACGCGCGCACCGCGACGCTGCGCTGGCCAATGGCGCTGAGAATGCGCCCGCCTATCCGTTGCTGTCGGGCGCGATCCGGCTTGGCTGCAAGATCGCGATCAAGGTTAGCGAACGGGTTTGAGGAGACGATCCGGGTGCCGCGACCAGGCCCGCGCCCACGGCTTCAATTCACGCCTAATTCACTGGCATGTAACTATCTGCCCGGAAATGATAGAATGGATCGGCGAGCCCCCCCGGCTCCCAAGAGAGGACCAGGACCAATGACCAAGCTGCTTAGCGCATCACGTATGGCAACAGGATTGACTGGCGCAGCTTTGCTGGCAGCCGTGCCCGCCGCCGCGCAGGACGCACCGGGTGAGAAGGTCAACATGGTCATCGCCTATGACGAGAGCGAATGTCCCGAGGCGGGCGAGGACGAGATCGTCATCTGCGAAATCCTCGTCGAGGCCGACCGCTACCGCATCCCGCGCAATTTGCGCCAGAGCGGTTCGCCGGAAAACACGTCCTGGGCGCGCCGCGTCGAGAGCATCCGCTATATCGGCGAGTTTGGTGCAATGTCGTGCAGCCCTGCTGGCGCAGGCGGCTTTACCGGGTGCACCCAGCAATTCATCGATGCCGCCTATGCCGACCGCGCCGAGGGCGAAAACATACGGTTTGGCCGGTTGATCGAAGAGGCACGGCAGGAGCGGCTGTCCACCATCGACGAAGATGCCGCTGCAGAACAGAGCCGCGTCGAACAGATCGAGCGCGAATATCTCGACCGGCTTGAGCGCGAACGCCAGGGACCGGTCCCCGGCGAAGTCGATCCGACGCTCACTCCGCCTCCGATCGACGAGGAAGCCGGTCAGATTCCGGCAGAGCCTTCGAAAGAAGGGCCGTTCGATGATGGCGATGAAGAGCAAGTCCCGCTCGACGCAGCGCCGCCGGCTGAAAATCCCGGAAGCTAAGCCGCCCGTATTCGGGTGTCAGATCTCGTAATAATCGCGGTACCACGCGACAAACTTGCGCACGCCTTCGCGCACGTCGGTTTGCGGTGAATAGCCGGTCAGCTCGCGCAGCAGCGTCGCATCGGCCCAGGTCGCGGGCACGTCGCCTTTCTGCATCGGCATGAAATTCTTGATCGCTTCGCGTCCGCAATGCTCCTCTATCGCATCGACGAAGTCCATCAGGCGGACCTTGTCGCTGTTGCCGATATTGACGACGCGGTAGGGCGCGGCGGAAGAGAGGCTGTCCCACTCGGGGATGTCGCCCGCGCTTTCGGGCCGCTCGGGCGGTGTGTCGATCAGCAGCCGGATACCGCGCACCAGGTCGGTGACGTAGGTGAAATCGCGCTGCATCTCGCCATTGTTGTAGATGTCGATCGGCGTGCCCTCGAGCGTGCCCTTGGTGAACTTGAACAGCGCCATATCCGGCTAGACCCCACGGACCGTAGACCGTGAAAAAGCGAAACATGGTGGTCGGCAGGTTCCAGAGGTGGGCGTAGGAATGGCCCATCGCCTCGTTTGCTTTCTTGGTCGCGGCATAGAATGTCAGCGGCGTGTCGCATTTCTGTTGCTCATCGAAGGGCATGTCCTCGTTCGCGCCGTAGACCGAGCTGGTCGAGGCCATCAGCAGGTGATCGACGTCCAATTCGCGCGCGCACTCCATGACGTTGAATGTGCCGACGAGGTTCGATTCGAGATAGGCACGCGGATTTTCGAGGCTGTAGCGCACACCCGCTTGCCCCGCGAGATGGACGATCACATCGGGCTTTTCCGCCATGGCAAGCTCGCGCAGTTTCTCGAAATCCTCCAGCATCCCGATAGTGGCCGTGAAGTGCTGGTTCTGCATCAGCATCTGATGCCGCCGTTCTTTCAGGCGGACGTCGTAATAGTCCGTCAGCCCGTCATAGCCGACAACCCGGAACCCATCATCGAGCAGAAGCTGGGCAAGATGGTATCCGATAAACCCGGTACGAACCGGTGATGAGCACTGTCCGCAAGTCTATCTCCCCCAAGCCCCTCAGCCACCGCTGTGGCGCTTACTTGGCGCCATTCCCGGTCAGGATGACGCGAAACGTCTTGAGCACGATCAGCAGGTCCAGCCACAGCGAGATGTTCTTCACGTAATAGAAATCGAAGCGCAACTTCGCGTTCACATCCGAAACGTCGGTCACGTGGCCCTGATTGACCTGCGCCCACCCAGTTATTCCGGGCCGCACGATGTGGCGATAGGAATAGAACGGGAGTTCGTCCTCGTACCATTTGGACAGCGACTGCGCTTCCGGCCGCGGGCCGATCCAGCTCATTTCGCCGTGCAGCACATTCACTACCTGCGGCAGCTCGTCGATCCGGGTCTTGCGCAGGAAGTGCCCCAGCTTGGTTATTCGGTCGTCATCCGCGCGCGTCATTGCATCGCGCCGCTGGGCATCCTCGCATTCGGAGGAGACGCGCTCACGCATGGTGCGAAACTTGACCATGCGAAACGTATTGCCGCGATGTCCGACCCGTTCCTGCACGAAGAAGATGCTGCCCGGCGAATCGAGTTTGATAAGGACCGAGATGACAGTGAAGAGGATCGCGAAAAAGGGCAGCAGAGCCAGCGATCCGATGATGTCGAGCGCCCGCTTGGTTGTCATGTAAGGAACATTCGGGATCAGCGATCCGAGATCGTTTTCTGCCAGATGGCTGATCTTGACCTGCCCGCTCTGCATCTCCGCGACTTGCCGGAAATGATATACGGGAACGCCGGCGAGCGCAGCTTTTGCGAAAAGCCGCTCCCATTCATCCGGGTGATCGTGGTGCAGGTCTGCAACGATGGCACCGTCGAGTCGGCCCGCCTGTACAAGGCTTTCCAATTCATTCAGCGGGGGGGCCGGCAGGTACTGCCCTTCGACCCGGATTTCATCGGAGCGTACCGCCAGCGACGATGAAATGCGGACGCTGAAGACGCCGATTATAGTTTGTGAGTAGGTAACTCACGGCCACGGCACCAATGGCGCCCAGCAGAAACAGCGGTATCGAATAGGTGACGCGCAGGATCGCGATACCGGCGAGCACACCGCCGAATGCGACGAAATTCACCGGGAACACGTAAGAGAGGTGGCGCGCCTTGGCGTATTCGCGCAGCCGCGTCAGCACATACCAGGTCACCGAGGTTGCAATGGCAAGTGCGTAGAGCGTGTTGCCGAGAAATACCGAGCTGAGCGAATTCCCCAGCGCGAGCCAGATCAGGGTCGGCGGAGCAAGGCCCGAGGCAAGATACAAGCCGAGCTGGACATTGCGGTCCTGAACAAATTGATTTCGTGTGTGCCGCGGTTTCGACACTGCATTGATATACATGGGCTCTTTCTCAGCCGCTTGCACCGGACCTGCCCGGCGGATGTCGTTCACACGCAGAATTCTCGCTACAATGCCGTCTTTCGCCGGACGAATGCAGGGTGCAGCCGGGCCGCCTATGCCATGATGAACCGTATCCAGCCACTTTTCTTTTCGTGAACCGATCAGCAAAAAAGGATGAGTAGATTGCTCGGCGTGCATTCCAACGGGTCTCGCAATGTTTAAAAGGCGACCTCTTTCTTGCAAAGGTGCCGCTCGCAGATGCGGCGCGTTCTCGCACGATAAACGAGGAAAACCAGCGAATGCGCGGCGCGATTAGCGTAAAATTGAAGCTTGCGCGCGCTGCATGTGCTGCTACCGTTCAAAATTGAACAATGCAGTTGCGACGATCCATCTCGACACGCGCCGATTCCGGCGAGGCGCTCCCGCTTGGCGGGGTGCGGTAGCCTGTGCGCCCGACAAACACCCATGACTGAGCGACGCGAAACATCGAAAGAGGACACGCGGTTTCGTGTCCTGCGCCTGCTCGAGGAGAACCCGAACATCTCGCAGCGCGAACTCGCCGCTGCTGTCGGCATCAGCGTGGGCAGTGCGCACTACCTTCTCAATGCGCTTGTCGAAACCGGGCTGGTTAAACTGGAAAACTTCATGGCAGCCAAAGATAAACGGCGTTACGCATATGTCTTGACGCCAAAGGGAGCGGCTGAGAAGGCGCTGATTACCTAGCCGGTTCCTTGCGCGGAAAAGGGCCGAATACGACGCATTGAAAAAGGAAATTTCGCAGCTTCAGGCAGAGGTCGAAGCTGGCAAGGGCGGCGAACGCGCAGTTTACGACAACAGTCTGAAATAAAAAGTTTTGAACTTCCCTGCGATCGCGGGGAGGCAGCCGCGCCATCGCCCATGAGCGGTAGTCCGGATCTACAGGAATTCTCTGGAGTAGAGTGAATGCTCACCAAGTTGAAAGAAGTTATCAAGAATACCGGAATGCAGGTCGCGCCGAAACTGACGCTGGAAATGCTTTCGGCCCGTTCGCAGCGCTTGATCATGCAGCGCGAACGCGACACCGACCGCCTTGCTGCATCGCGGAAATTTGTCGAGAAGCACGGTACCGCACCGTGCTGGGCGGTCCGTTTGCTGGCATGGTTTATCCCGAAGAGACAGCGCGCCAGCGCAATCTCGTGCACCGCCTTACCGGAAGCTACGAATCCGAACTCCACCCATGGATCGAGGAGATTGCGAGCCGCGATTATGCCATGCTTCTGGATATCGGGACTGCCGACGGGTTCTACGCAGTGGGCTTTGGCCGGATGATGCCGCAAACGCGCGTGATCGGGTTCGATACCGATGCGTGGGCGCGCCATGCGACCCAGAACCTCGTCGACCTGAACGAGACGTCGAATGTCGAGGTCCAGTCCATGTGTGATGCGAGCTGGATCAAGGATAACGTCGTGCCCAATTCTCTTATTTTCTCGGATTGCGAGGGGTATGAGGCCGTCCTTTTCGACCTTGAGAAATGTCCTATCCTGAGCGAATGCGACATGGTGATCGAGTTGCATGAGCGTGCTGCGCCCGGCGTCGAGCAGCTCCTGTGCTCCCGGTTCGAGCAGTCCCATGAATGCCGCATGGTCACCTATGTCGATCACGATCCGGCGCTGTTTCCGCAGCTTGCCGACGTTGAACCCTCGATGCGCGATCTGGTCATTAGCGAGGGCCGCGGCGGACCGCAGAACGTGATCTTCCTCACTCGGCGGCCCTGACCGCGACGCCGGAACGGTCATGGCGCTCAGCGTGGATCCCGGGCAGACCCCGCCTTCGCCGAAAGAGGCTCGCCGTCTGGCGCGCCGGGCGAGGAACGAGAGTGCCTTGGTCCAGGCCGACAACGAAGCCAGCCTAGGGACGCAGGCAGCGCGCGGCAGCACGGTCGCGCTTGTATCCCACGCACTTTTCGTTGCGCTGCAGGTCGCGCAGCTGGCGATCCTGTCGCGCTTGCTGACACCAGATGATTTCGGAATAGTCGGGATGGCTATGGCCGTGACGGGGTTCATCCGGCTGTTCCAGGACATGGGTCTGACCAGCGCGACGATCCAGCGCCGCACTATCAATCAGGACCTCGTCAGCGCGCTGTTCTTTCTTAACATGGCGGTTGGGATCGGCCTGATGCTCCTGTGCTGGCTCGCGGCCCCGTTCGCCGGCCAGATATTCGGCGACGAACGGGTGCCGATGATCATCGTCCTCCTCGCTCTCACCATGCCGCTGCTCGCCTTGAGGGCGCAGCACCGCGCATTGGTCAGCCGGCGCATGGAATTCCTGAAGCTAAATCTCGGCCAGCTTGTTGCCAACATCGCCGGCGTTGCCGCGGCCTGCATCGCCGCGTGGCAGACCGACCTTGGCTATTGGGCATTGGTCGCCGGTCAGCTTGTCGCCGGTGCGATCGACGCGGTGTTCTTCTGGATCGCATCGCGGTGGCGGCCAACCATGCCCCGGAAAGGGAGCGGCGCCCGCTCGGCTTTCGATTTCGGCATCAAGATAATGCTTTCGAACATCCTTGGCTGGGTCTGGAAGCAATCGGACAACGCGCTGATCGGCTGGCGCTGGGGCAGTGTCGAACTGGGCTATTACGCGCGCGCATATTCGATCCTGCTCATGCCGCTCGCCATTATAAGCGGGCCTGTGGCATCGGCGGTCATTCCTGCGCTCAGCCGCCTGCAGGACGACCGCGCCAAGTGGGAAGAACTGTACACCCGCACCTCGCGTGCGGTCGCAGCGCTCAGCGCGGTCATTGCCGCGGTCTTGTTCGTGAACGCCCGCTTCATCGTCGACCTGGCGCTCGGTCCGGGATGGGACAAGAGCGGGGCTATCTTCGCTGTCCTGGCCCTGTCGATCCTGCCCAGCATCGCATGGGAAATGGCGCGGTTCGTGTTTCTCTCGCTCGGGCGCAGCGATGTCATGCTCAAATACAGCATGGTTGCAGGCCCGCTCTACCTCATTGGTTTCATTCTGGGCTTGCAATGGGGAGCGATCGGCGTCGCCTGGGCGCTCGCGGTGGTGTCGTGGTTACTCGCGGCGCCGACCCTGATGGTTTCGGCGCGCACGGCAGGCATATCGAGCATGCGACTGATTGCCGACATGTTGCCTCCATTGGCCGGGTTTCTGGGAGCGCTGGCGCTTGCCGCCATCCTGCCCGTGCTTTCGACTTCTCCTTTTTGGCAGGCCTTCCTGCTCTCTGGCCTTGCTGCAGCAGCCTTCGTGCTTGCTGCAGTCGGGTCCGGCGCACTCATACCGACATGGCGCGCGGATATGCGGCAGGGTTGGCGCTGGGCAGCTCAGCGCATCGGCAAGCCCATGACAGGGCGGGCCTCCTGATGGTGCTTCCCTCAATCAAACGGAACGCTAGAGAGTTGCGATGCATATAGTCCTGATCGGCTACCTCCATAATGATGGCGGCATCCAGACCCATTGCCACTGGCTGGCAAAGGGGCTGACCGATCGCGGCCATACAGCCGAAATCCTGACTCCCGCCCCGTTGCGCGATTCAAGTCCCGGCCTGCCTTCGGACCCGCCCTATACAATCGGCGAATACCGAACCTTTTCCGATATTGTGCGGCTTGGCCGGCAACAGCGCCCGCTGCCAGATGCGGTGGTCGTCACCGGAACGGGCTGGAAGGCAATGCTGCTCGCCTACGCGATCAAGGATGCGGGACGGCGTGTATTCTTTGAGGTGATGAGCGGCGATCGTCATGGCCGCCTCGATCCACGCGATCTCGCCCGGTTAGGATTCGATGCCATTGTCGGGCAGGGCAGCGGGGTTGAGCGGACTTTCGTGCGGGAATTCGGTTGGCATGGACCAAGCGTCACGATACCCGCTCTTCCGGAACCTCTGGAGATCGTTTGTTCGATCCCGCCCGCACCGAGGCTGCCGCAATCCGGTGATGGCAAGCTGCGCCTCGCCTATTTCAGCCGCTTGGTGGAATATAAGGGCGCAGGCTACCTGATCGAAAATTGGCGAAGCCTCACCGAGCACGCAGAATCCCTCGATATCTGGGGGTCCGGAGCGGCGCACGACCAGTTTGCTGCCGCGATTGCCGAGCGCGGCCTCGGTGACAGGATCGCGCTCAAGGGGCGCTACCCGAAGGGCCAGGAATATGTCGACCTGATCCAGCAATACGACCTTACGCTGTTGCCGACATGGGGCAGGGAGGGCGCGCCGCTCGTCCTGCTCGAATCGATGGCTTGCGGTATTCCCTTCGCAGCGAACGGGGTGGGCGGAATTCCGGACTACGCGAATGGGCAATGCGCGATCACCTCGGGTGATCTGGACGAATATCTTCCGCTATACGCATCGCTGGCGGCGCGCATACGCCGGGGCGAGATCGATACAGCCGCGCTGCAAAAATACTATCACGCAAATTTCAGTTTCGAACGCCTGGTTGACCGATGGGAGGAATTCCTCCGCTCGCCGCTGCCACCCTCTGCTTCGGGGAAGCTAACATGAAAAAAGCATTCATCACCGGCATTACGGGCCAGGACGGCTCTTACCTGACCGAATTGCTGCTCGATAATGGATATGAGGTGCATGGCGCGCTGCGCCGCTCCAGCGTCATCGACCGACCGCGCATCGACCATCTGACGCGCGATGCGTCGATCTACAATAAGCGCCTGTTCCTGCATTATTGCGACCTCGATGACATCACGACCTTGCGCCGCATCCTGCGCAAGATCGAACCGGATGAATTCTATCACCTAGCAGGGCAAAGCCATGTCGGAGTCAGCTTCGAAATCCCAGAATCGACCTGCGACTTCACCGCGATGGCCACCTTGCGCATTCTCGAAGTTCTGCGCGATCTCGACAACGTACCGCGGTTCCTCACCACAGGAAGCAGCGAAATATTCGGTTCGCCTGACGACGTACCGCAAACGCTGGATACGGCAATGCGGCCCATTTCGCCCTACGGCGTCGCCAAGAGTTTCGCGGTCAATATCACGCGCGTCTACCGCGAATCTTTCGGCATGTTTGCCTGCACTGCCGTTTGCTACAATCACGAATCCGAGCGCCGCAGCCCAAGCTTTGTGACCCGCAAGATTACCCGAGGGGTGGCCGAAATTGCTGCCGGAAGCACCGACAAGCTGACGCTCGGCAATCTCAAGGTGTGGCGCGACTGGGGCTACGCGCCCGAATATGTCGAGGCCATGTGGCTGATGTTGCAAGCCGATACGCCCGACGACCTGATCATCTGCACCGGCAAGGCCACTTCGCTGGAAGAGTTTCTGGAGGTGGCCTTCGAACATGCAGGGCTCCAATGGCGCGACCACGTCGAAACCGACCCTCGCTTTGTCAGGCCGAATGAGCCTGTCAGACTGGTTGGTGACACGACCAAGGCGGCTGACGCAATCGGGTGGCAGGCGAAAACGCACGCCGCCGATGTCGCGCGCCTGCTGGTGGATGCAGATCGCAAGCTGCTGGATTGACCGGGCCGGATGATGATCGAGGCTGCAACTTCCACACCTGTGCCTGACGGGCGAGCAATCGTCATCCAGATGGGCGCGCGGCGGAACTATGCCGTGGCAGCGGCGCTCGCGGCTGCCGGACGGCTGGAGGCGCTGTATACCGATCTTGCCGGGACCGGCGGCATCGGGCGTGCGGCGCGGGCGCTCGCACGGCTTCCCTTGCCGGGAGGGATCGGCGGCCAATTGGGGCGGCTTGGCAACAGGATGCCTCCGGATAATGTAGCGCCCCTCACGCACACATTCGACGTGCCAGCGGGCAGGTACGAGCTTGCCTTGCGCCGCGCGCAAACACCGCGAGAAAGGGTCTTGGCGCGGCGAAAGTTCAACGCAGAATGGTCAAAGGCGATGTCTGCGCGCGGGTTCGGCGAGGCAACGCACATCTACGCTATGATGAGCGGGCAGACGCTTGAAGCAGATGCCTTTTTGGAGAAAGCCCGAAAAGCGGGCCTGGAAGTTGTCGCTGATGTGACGATTGCGCTCTCGAACGAACGTATAATCACCGCCGAATATGCTTCGAACCCCGGATGGGGTTCACCGACCGACACCTATCTCGGAGCGATCGGCGAAGACAATCCGGCTTATCCGCGGATGCTGGGTCTTGCCACCCGGTTCTTGTGCGCTTCGCCATTCGTCGCAGAAGATCTGGTCGCGAATTGGGGAGCCGATCCGGAGAAGGTCCGCGTTGAACCGTATGCCCTGCATCCTTCATGGCTCGAACTTGAGAATCGACCAATACCCGGACGAGTGCTTTTCGCAGGATCGGCAGACCTTCGCAAAGGCATCCATTACTTTGCTCGTGCAACTCGCATACTGCGCAATCGTGGACATGATTTCGAATTTCGCGCTGTCGGAGGTGTCGATGACGAGGTCCGCCACAATCCTGAAGCTGAGTTGATCGATTTTCGCGGGAGATTGTCGCGCAGTGCGATGGCGGCGGAATACGAACGGGCCGACGTCGTCGTACTCCCCACTCTTGTGGAGGGCTCCGCCGGAGTGACTTATGAGGCGATGGGATCGGGTATCCCCGTGGTAACAACACGCGAGTCCGGTTCGTTGGTGGAATGCGGTCTGCAAGGGTTGATCGTGCCTCCGAGAGATGCGCGCTCTCTTGCCGACGCGATCGAAACAATCGTTTGCGACCGCCAGATGCGCGCGGAAATGGCCGAAGAAGGGCGCCGGGCGATGGCCGATATGTCCTGGGATGGATATTCTGAACGCTTGATTCGAGCGGTTTTTGAGGACAAGTGACCTAACCACGAGGGACCGACATCGCCTCGCACCTGTATCGACCGCGCTGCCTTTCGTAGTAAGTCCAAAATTTCAAGGAGATCGTAAATCACATTGAGCACCATCCTCTTCGCCACCTTGTGCTTTGCCACTGTGGTTATGCTGGTGTTTGGCCTCCTTAAGCGAGGTGGATACCTGCACGTCACGACTCTGGGCGCGGCGACCTTTGCCGGCTGGCTGCTGCCGCAAATTTGGAGCCTGATAGTGCGCGAAGAGGCTCCAGGGGACTCGTTGAGCGCTCTTATATTGATGTCCTTGTTGTGCCTGCTTGCGATTGGTTTTGGTTGGCGGCTGGGTATGAAGTCCAGGCGAGACCCACTTGGTGGGATTTTGCCCAGGGTCGACGAGCGCGATATGGAGCGCGCGTCAATTGTGCTTACCGGCATCGCGCTGATTGCCTTTATCGGACTCGGCCTCGCGCCCGGAGATGATCAAACAGGGAATCTTTGGAGCGGACGCGCGACAATCCTTTATTTCGTTTTGAACTTGAAAGCCGTATCTTTTGCGCTTGCCACAATATTGTTCCTGAAACGACGCACCACGTTCAGCACGACAATTCTCGCGATAAACTTGCTGATGTTCTTCCCGTATGTCGTCATATTGTTCAAGCGTCGGCACATCGCGGAAATGATGCTGATCGCGGCCTATGCCGTGTTGCTTATACGGAATTGGGCTGTCCCGCGCGCCGTTGTTGCGGGCGGCTTTGTTGCTGCGTCCCTGGCAATTTTTGCGACTGCTGAATTGCGCGCAATCACTGCGGACGGCGGGCTGCCCACGATAGACGAAATCGCGGAAATCGAATTCTTGGCTCTCAGTCCGATTAACGACCCCAAAGCGTCGCCTGAAATACAAAATGCAGCCAACCTGATAGACACCATGCAGCTGACAGGTCAGTATTCCTTCGGAGGATACACTTGGAACCGATTTGTTTTCCAATACGTTCCAGGTCAATTTGTCGGGGACGATGTCAAGCAAGACTTGATGGCTGTGCCTTGGCCATCCGAGCTTGTGTTTCGAACAACCCGCTACGAAGTACCCACCGGTTCAACTCAGACCGGTATTGCCACGGCGTATATGGAGTTCGGGTATCTCGGCCTGCTGTTCTTTTTCATCCCGGCGTATATGATGGCGCGTCTCTGGCGGCGAGCCATCGCCGGGAACTCTTGGGACAAGTTATGGTATGCAGCCGGCATCGTTCCGTTCTTGCACTTGGCCACTCACCATTCCGCCTATTTCTTCGTCTCTTTCTCTGTGTTTTTCCTCGCTCTGAACGTCGTCGCCTTCATTTTGCGGGTCAGACGCGGCCCTAGGGGATGGGATCATCCGGGCGCAGTTATGCGATCTGATCGCCGGTTGGCGTCGAGAAGCGATTAAGAATGAAAGACTCGCCACGGCTCCCGGCACTTTGGCTCGCCTGCCTTGCGTTTGCGCTGGGACTCGTATCGCCTTCGGGCATCAGGCGCGGCCTCTATCGATGGCTGCTTGGATACGAGTTCGCTCCCAGCGCGCAATTGGGCCGATCCTTCATTCGAGTCGGCCAGTTGCAGATGGGGCAGGGCAGCCGCATCGGCCACTTCAGCATCATTCGTAATGTCGAGCGGGTCGTTCTCGGTGAAGAAGCGCGTATCGGCACGTTCAACTGGGTGTACGGATTTCCCGGCAGGTCCGAACGCCATTTCGAGGCTGAGAACGAGCGTGCATCGGAGCTGATCATGGAAGAGCACAGCTCCCTCACCTCCCGCCATATCGTCGATTGCACGAACCGCGTGACAATTGGCGCGTTCAGCACTGTGGCCGGATTCTACTCGCAAATCCTCACGCATGGCATCGACATTAGGACCTGCCGCCAATCGTCGCGTCCGGTGACCATCGGGCCGTATTGCCTGATCGGGACCGGCAGCATCATCGTCAAGGGTGCAGTCGTACCGGAGGGCACGGTGCTGTCCGCCGGTTCCATGTTCCGCGGCCAACCCGAAGAGACGCACGGCCTGTTTGCAGGCGCACCGGCAGTTCTGGCGAGGCCGCTTGATGCGTCCGGCCCCTATTTCACACGCAAGATTGGCCCGGTCGATTGAGCAATCAGGCCGCAAGAGCTGATCAGGACCGCCCCCCACTTTCCGTCGGCCTCGTCGCCGGATCGATGTCCCGCCAGGCGGGCGGGCTGTTTAATTCCGTGCGCAAATCCGCGCTGCACCTCGCGCAGGCGGGGGCGGACATCGAGGTTTATTCGCTCCGCGACCAATATAGCGAGCGCGACTTTCCCGAATGGGCCCCGCTGGAGCCTGCGCTGCTTGAGACGCGGGGTCCGGCGGCTCTGGGTTATGCCCCTGATATGCGCGAGGCGCTTGCCAGGGGCTGCCACGATGTCATCCATCTCCATGGCCTGTGGCAGCTTTTTTCGCGCGAGGTGAATCGCTGGAAACGCGCGACCGGCAAGCCGGTGATGATCTCACCGCGAGGGATGCTGGATCCCTGGGCGCTTGCCAATTCCAAATGGAAGAAACGGATCGCGGCGCTCTTGTTCGAGGACAGGAACTTGCGAGGCGCGGATTGCCTGCACGCGCTGAACACATCCGAGGCCCATTCGATGAGGGCTTACGGGCTCGCTAATCCGATTGCGATCATTCCGAACGGCGCCGAACTGCCCGAGCGGATGACGCGCGGAGCGGCAAAAGACCGCCGCACTGTGTTGTTTCTCAGCCGGATTCATCCCAAGAAAGGCCTGATGGAGCTGGTGCAGGCATGGGCGATGGCTGCCAGTGGCCGAGCCGGACCTGTTCGAGCGGTGGGAACTGGTCATCGCCGGGTGGGACGATGGCGGCCACCTCGAAACCCTGAAAGCCGAGGTTGCGGGGCTCGGACTGCGGCGCGGTGTGACCTTTTCCGGGCCGGCCTTTGGCGAGGACAAGGACCGGTTGCTCAGAGGCGCGCACGCATTCATTCTGCCGTCCCATTCTGAGGGACTGCCCATGTCGGTGCTCGAAGCGTGGGCCTACGACCTGCCCGTAATCATGACGCGCCACTGCAACCTTCCGTCCGGCTTTCAGAGCGGGGCGGCGATCGAGATAAATACCGATCCGGTCGAAATGGCCGCCACTATCCTTCGATCCCTTGACCGCGATGATCTGGATGCGATCGGTGCTGCCGGGCGGCACCTGGTCGAAAGTGACTTCTCGTGGGACCGGATTGCGACCGAACACAGGCAGGTTTACGACTGGCTTTGTCGCGGCGCAGCCCGGCCCGATTGTGTTGTTGTCGATTGAGAAGGGACTTATGAAGCCGCCGGCGGAGACCAGGCTGAACACGATCGACGCGTTGCGCGGCATCGCGGCGCTGATGGTCGTCGTCTATCATGCGCGCGCCGAATTCTGGGTAGGTGTCGGCAATGCCTGGGCTCAGCATGGCCTGACCGCCAATCCGGCAGTCCTTGCCGGGTATGCGAGCTATCCTTTTTCCTACGGCTGGTTCGGCGTGCAGATCTTCTTCGTTTTGAGCGGATATTGCATCCACCGCCGGTTCGCGCTTGAATTGAAGGCCTCGAGGGATGTCACGATTGACTGGCGGCGGTTCTTCATTCGCCGCTTCATCCGTATCTATCCAGTCTATATCGGGGCGCTGATCTGCACCGCGCTGGTGGATTATCTGTATGTTTTACAAGGCGGCGATATCGCGGTCGGAGAGTTGAGCTGGACGGCCTTTGCCGCCTCCATCCTGACCGGGCAGGGGATCGTGGCACCGATGTTCGGCAGCAATACGGTGTTCTGGACGCTGTCGATCGAGATTCACCTGTATCTCTTCTATCCACTCATATTCGAAATGAATCGCCGTCGGGGCGCAAGCGGTGCGTTGGCTTTCTCGTTTGCGGTCAGCGCTGCCTATGTCGCGCTTTACCTGATCTTCGATTTGGGCAGGTTGTTCCCGCATGGACATGGCGGGGGACCGATCTTCCTGCCGTTCGTATTTATGTGGGCCGCAGGTGCCTATCTGGCCGACGTCGAAGCCGGGCGCGCTCCGCCGCTTGCCGGTCTCTTATGGACGCTCACCTGGGTCGGTGCGCTCTTCGGCGGGTTTGCTCTGCACATGGTAACCGACGAGGTGGTCAGCGCGGTACCGCTCGCAATCGGCGCAGCAGGCCTTGTGCACTGGCTGAAGTCTGCTGAACTGCGCTGGCCGCGCATGACGCCGCGCGTCCTTCCGCCCTTGGTGTGGCTCGGGGCCATCAGCTATTCGCTTTACGCCACACACCGCGTGACATTTGGCATCATCAACGCGGCGGGACTGGACGGGCAGAGCACTTCCATCCTCAAATTCATCCTTGCGACGATCGCGGCAATCCTGTTCGCCTATGGTTTCTACACCCTCGTCGAGCGCGCCTCGCTGAAGCTGTCGGCGCGACTGCGCCGGTCGCGGGTAAGCGTGGCGGCGCCAAGCACGGGCGAGCAGCGATAGAGATGGAAGGCAGCAGCGAGATGACCGACGTCACAACCAACCGCGCGGCGAAGAAATGGAGCTGCTCCGAGCAGATCGGGCGCGTGCTGTGGACGCTGGCCGCGCCGCTGTGGCGCTTCAGCCCGCGTGTGGCGTGGGGTTGGCGACGGATGCTGCTGCGGATGTTTGGCGCCAGGATCGGTGCCAATGTGCATGTCTATCCTACGGCGCGGATCACGATCCCTTGGAACCTCGACATCGCGGACGAGGCGGCGGTGGGCGACCACGCGATCCTCTATGCGCTCGGCCCGATCCACATCGGACCGCGCGCGACCATATCGCAATATGCGCATTTGTGTGCGGGAACGCACGACTGGCGCGATACGGCCATGCCGCTGGTCAAGACCCCTATCGTAATCGGCAAGGATGCCTGGGTTTGTGCCGATGCGTTTGTCGGGCCGGGCGTGACCGTTGGCAACAATGCCATTCTTGGTGCCCGATCCGTGGCAATGAAGGATATCGAACCGGATGCAATCTTCGGCGGGAATCCGGCGCAATTGATCCAGATACGAATGAAGGATTCCGAACGGTGAAGCTGTCCTGCCTGATCCTGACCTACAACGAAGAAATCAATATCGCGCGATGCCTGGCTTCGCTTGAATGGTGCGACGATATCGTCATAATCGATTCGGGAAGTACCGATCGAACTGTGGAGATGGCCAGAAACTTTGGCGCTCGCGTACTTGAGCGGCCATTCGATAATTTCGCAAATCAACGAAATTACGGCCTTGAGAATGGTTCGTTTGCGAATGAGTGGGTGCTGCATCTCGATGCTGATGAAGTCGTCACGTCGGAGCTGCTCGAAGTGCTGCGCGAGCTTGAGCCCGAGGCGGGCATCGATGGGTACAATATTCCGTCAAAGACCATGCTGTTCGGTCAATGGTTGAAGCATGCCGGCATGTATCCGAGTTACCAGGTGCGGCTTGGTCACCGTGATCGCCTTCGGTTCATCCAGGTCGGGCATGGCCAGAGAGAAGACCTGCCTGCGAGCCGGGTTGGACAGATCGAGGAGCCCTATCTGCATTTCTCGTTCTCGCACGGACTGCGAAAATGGCTCGAAAAACATGTCCGCTATGCCGCAGACGAAGCGCTCCTGATTTCCCAGGTTCGCAGCAACAAGAGCGGATCGTCAGCAGTCCAGCCAGGCGCTTCAGCCAGCGCATCGGCGGGACGTCGGCGGGCCAAGGAACAGGCGGCCCGGCTACCTTTGGCGCTGCGTCCTTTCGCTAGATTTTTGTATGTTTATATCTATAGGCAGGGCTTTCGCGATGGCGCGGCAGGCTTCGCGTATGCCTGTATGCTTTCGGTATACGAAGGAATGACGTCAATCTTGACGTACGAGAAGACGAAGCGAGCCCCTTGATTTCCGGCCAATGCGCTAAAAATCCACAATTTCTCGGAGTGTAGGTAAATGAAGGTCATGGTAACCGGCGGGGCCGGTTATATTGGAAGCCATGCTTGCAAGGCGCTGGCTGCTGCGGGGCATGAACCCGTGGCTTTCGACAACCTGCGCACTGGTCACCGCAATGCGGTGAAGTGGGGGCCACTCGTCCACGGTGATATCTGCGACACCAGCAGCGTGCGAGCGGCGATCGAAGAATTCGATATCGAAAGCGTCATACACTTCGCGGCGCTCGCCTATGTTGGCGAGTCCATGGAGCAGCCGAACCTGTATTACCGCACGAATGTCGGCGGGGTGGTGTCGGTTCTTGACGCGATGGCAAAGTGTGGCCTGGACAGGATTGTGTTTTCCAGCACTTGCGCTGTTTACGGGGTGCCGGAAACGCTGCCCATTACCGAAGACATTCGCTGCTCACCGATCAATCCTTATGGCCATTCCAAGTTAATGTGCGAGCAGGTGCTTGCCGATCACGCCGCAGCCTACGGGATCGGATCGGTGGCGCTCAGGTACTTCAACGCTGCGGGCGCCGATCTCGATGGCGAAATCGGAGAAGCGCACGATCCGGAAACCCATCTGATCCCGCTTGTCCTGGAAGTGGCGTCGGGCGACCGTGACAGCATCAAGGTGCTGGGCACCGATTATCCCACGCCCGACGGCACCTGCATCCGGGATTACATTCACGTAACCGATCTGGCGAATGCGCATATCTCTGCACTGGAAAACTGCACGCCTGGCCAGGCCGACCGGTTCAATCTTGGCACGGGATCGGGGATCAGCGTCCTCGAAATCATTGACGCTGTCCGATCGGTGACCGGCAGCAAGATCGACGTCGATCTATGCGAACGCAGGCCTGGCGACCCGCCAACACTTGTCTCGGACCCTTCTCTGGCGCGAGCTCGCCTGAATTTCGAGCCGAAATATTCGGATGTCGAAACATTAATTGAGTCCGCATGGCGGTGGCACACCAATTCGTGATCTGGATATTCTGGCGGGATTGGCTAAGGAGCCGTCAAACGGTGTCCGGTACATCTTAACATGAGCGATTTTGGGCAAACACAAAAATGACCCGCATTTACGAAAGCCGCAAACGCATCCTGGTGACGGGCGGGGCTGGTTTCCTCGGCTCGCACCTGATCGACCGGCTGTTGGGACAGGGGCACGAGGTTCTGTGCGTGGACAACCTGTTCACCGGGACCAAGCGCAATATCGATCACCTGCATGATGAACCGCGCTTCGAATTCATGCGGCATGACGTCACCATGCCGCTCGTGATCGAGGTCGACGAGATTTACAACCTCGCCTGCCCGGCCTCGCCGATCCATTACCAGCACGATCCGGTGCAGACGACCAAGACGAGCGTGCACGGCGCGATCAACATGCTGGGCCTTGCCAAGCGGCTGAAGTGCAAGATCTTTCAGGCTTCGACCAGCGAGGTTTACGGCGATCCTCATGTCCATCCGCAGCCGGAAGAATACTGGGGCAATGTCAACCCGATCGGACCGCGCTCGTGCTATGACGAGGGCAAGCGCTGCGCCGAGACGCTGTTCTTCGATTACCACCGTCAGCACGATCTCGAGATCAAGGTTGCGCGCATCTTCAACACCTATGGCCCGCGCATGCACCATGCCGATGGCCGCGTGGTGTCGAACTTCATCGTGCAGGCGCTGCAGGGCGAGGACATCACGATCTACGGCGACGGCTCGCAGACCCGTTCGTTCTGCTATGTGGACGACCTGGTCGAAGGATTCCTGCGCCTGATGGACACGGACAAGGACGTCACCGGGCCGATCAATCTCGGCAATCCGGGCGAGTTCACGATCAAGGAGCTGGCCGAGAAGGTGATCGAAATGACCGGGGCGAAATCGACGCTGACCTTCCTCGACCTGCCGGCGGACGATCCCAAGCAGCGCCGCCCCGATATCACCAAGGCGAAAGAGCTGCTCGATTGGCAGCCGCAGGTCCAGCTCGAGAACGGGCTGGCCAAGACGATTGCCTATTTCGAACAACGCTTGCCGGAAATTCTGGGCCGCTGATCAGGCCCATCGAAAGGAACCGATGACATGAAAATCGCGATGGTAGGATCGGGCTATGTTGGGCTGGTTTCGGGGGCATGTTTCGCCGATTTCGGCCATGATGTCGTCTGCATCGACAAGGACCAGAGCAAGATCGACCGTCTGCATGACGGGATCATGCCGATCTATGAGCCGGGCCTCGATGCGCTGGTCGAAAGCAATGTGAAGGCCGGACGGCTAAGCTTCACCACCTCGCTGGCCGAAGGCATCAAGGATGCGAGCGCCATCTTCATCGCGGTCGGCACGCCGAGCCGTCGGGGCGATGGCCATGCGGACCTCTCCTTTGTCTACGCGGTCGCGAAAGAGGTGGGAGAGAACCTTGCGAATGACGCCGTCGTCGTGACCAAATCGACCGTCCCTGTCGGCACGGGCGACGAAGTCGAACGGATCATCGCCGCCACGGGCACGTCGCACAAGTTCGCGGTCGTCTCCAATCCCGAATTCCTGCGCGAGGGCGCGGCAATCGGCGATTTCAAGCATCCCGACCGCATCGTGATCGGAGCCGAGGACGATTTCGACCGCGAAGTCATGCGCGAGGTCTACCGCCCGCTATTCCTCAACGAATCGCCGATTCTCTTCACAGAGCGGCGCACGAGCGAATTGATCAAATACGCCGCCAACGCCTTCCTCGCGACCAAGATCACCTTCATCAACGAGATGGCCGATCTGTGCGAGAAAGTCGGCGCGAATGTGCAGGATGTGAGCCGCGGTATCGGCATGGATGGCCGCATCGGTCCGAAATTCCTCCACGCAGGACCGGGCTATGGCGGATCCTGCTTCCCCAAGGACACGCTCGCGCTGCTCAAGACGGTACGAGGATTACGACAGCCCGACACGCATCATCGAGGCGGTGGTGAACGTCAATGAGAGCCGCAAGCGCGCAATGGGCCGCAAGGTTCTGGAAGCGCTGGGCGGGGCGGACAAGGCGCGCGGCAAGAAGGCGGCGCTGCTGGGCCTGACCTTCAAGCCGAACACCGACGACATGCGCGATCTCGCCTGCGATTGCCGTGGCGCAGACGCTGACCGATGCGGGCGTGAAAGTGTCGGCTTACGATCCCGAAGGCATGGAGCTTGCCGCTCCGCTGATGCCCGAGGTGACCATGTGCGACGATCCCTACGAAGCGATCGAAGGCGCCGATGCAACCGTGATCGTGACCGAGTGGGATGCGTTTCGCGCGCTCGATCTGGCCAAGGTGAAGGCCACCGCGAAAGAGCCGGTGCTGGTCGACCTGCGCAACATCTACACGCCGGACGATGTGCGCGGTCAGGGCTTCGAATACACCAGTATCGGACGCGTCTGAGGCGCAGCGCCTCGCAAGCACACCGGGTCTGCAATGAAGGTTTCCGTCGTCACCGCCGTCTACAACCGCGTGAACACGATCCGCGAGGCGATAGATAGCGTGCAGGCGCAGACCTGCGGCGCGGTCGAGCATGTCATTCAGGACGGCGGCTCGACCGACGGCACGCTGGAAGCCGTGCGCGAGGCGGCAGACGGCGCGACCGTGCTCGTGTCCGAGCGCGATGACGGCATTTACGACGCGATCAATCGCGGCATCACCCGCGCGAGCGGCGACGTTATCGGCCTGATGCATTCGGACGACATGTTCGCGCGCGACGACGTGCTCGAAAAAGTGGCGGAACGCTTCGCTGACCCGGCGGTCGACGGGGTCTACGGCGACCTGCAATATGTCGCCGCCGACAATCCCGACCGCGTGATCCGCCACTGGCGCTCGGGCGAGTACACGCCGGACGTGCTGAGACGCGGCTGGATGCCGCCGCATCCGACCTTGTACCTGCGCCGCGAAGTGTTCGAGCGCCACGGGCTCTATGACACAAGTTTCGATATAGCCGCCGATTACGATGCAATGTTGCGTTATCTGGTAAAGGGCCGCATTCGGCTCGCCTACATTCCGCAAGTGCTTGTCAAAATGCGCGTGGGCGGCGAAAGCAACCGTTCGATTGAACGCATCATCCGCAAGAGCCGCGAAGACCTGCGCGCGCTGCGCAATAACGGTGTCGGGGGGATCGGCGTCCTGATCCGCAAGAACACGAGCAAACTCGGCCAATTCATCGCAAGAGAAAAAACACAACCATGACGAAGACTGCACTCATCACCGGCATTACAGGACAGGACGGGTCCTATCTGGCGGAATTTCTGCTGGAAAAGGGCTATGAGGTCCACGGGATCAAGCGCCGCGCTTCGTCTTTCAACACCCAGCGGATCGACCACATCTACCAGGATCCGCACGAGCAAGGCCGGCGGTTGAAACTGCATTACGGCGACCTGACCGACACATCCAACCTGACGCGGATCATCAACGAGGTGCAGCCGGACGAGGTCTACAACCTCGCTGCGCAGAGCCACGTCGCGGTCAGCTTCGAAGCGCCCGAATACACCGCCGATGTCGATGCCATCGGCGCGCTGCGCATGCTCGAGGCGATCCGCTTTTCGGGCCTCGAGAACAAGACGCGGTTCTATCAGGCGTCGACTTCGGAGCTGTACGGGCTGGTGCAGGAAACTCCGCAAAAGGAGACGACGCCGTTCTACCCGCGCTCGCCCTACGCGGTGGCAAAGCTGTATTCCTACTGGATCACGGTCAATTACCGCGAGGCCTACGGGATGTATGCCTGCAATGGCATCCTGTTCAATCATGAAAGCCCCCGCCGGGGCGAGACCTTCGTGACGCGCAAGATCACGCGCGGCCTCGCCAATATCGCACAGGGGCTCGAGGATTGCCTTTACATGGGCAATATCGACGCGCTGCGCGATTGGGGTCATGCGCATGACTATGTGCGGATGCAGTGGCTGATGCTGCAGCAGGACACGGCAGAGGACTTCGTCATAGCCACGGGGCAGCAATATTCGGTGCGCGAGTTCATCCGCTGGACCGCAGAGGAACTGGGCATCACGCTCGAGTTTAGCGGAAATGATCTCAAGGAAACCGCGACAGTTGCGGCGATCGAAGGCGACAAGGCGCCCGCGCTCAAGGTTGGCGATGTGATGATGCGGATCGACCCGCGCTATTTCCGCCCGATCGAAGTGGAGACGCTGCTTGGCGACCCGACCAAGGCGCACGACAAGCTCGGCTGGGAGCCCGAGATCACCGCGCGCGAGATGTGCAACGAAATGGTGGCTGCCGACCTCAGGGACGCACAGCGCCACGCGTTCATGGCTAAAAACGGTTTCGAAATTCCCGTGAGCATCGAGAACTGAGCGCCGGCTGCGGCGAATGGCACCCGGCATGAGCAGTTTTGCGCGAACCAACCCGAGCCGAACCGGCTTGCAAGCGGTAATCTGGCTTGGGCTGTTTGCCGCGCTCGCCGCGCTGCTGGGCGGCAGCGCGCGGTTCGACATGGTGCAGAATGCCGCGCTCAGGCCGCTTGGTGCGCTGTTCCTGATCCCGGCGCTGTATTATCTTACGACCGAACGCGTAAGACTGGCTGCCGTGCCGCTCATCCTACTTGCGGCACTGACCGCATGGACCGCGCTGCAACTGGTGCCTTTGCCGCCGTCAATGTGGCAGGCGCTGCCGGGGCGTGAAACCATTGCCGAGCTTGATGCGATCCACGGCATTGGCGATACGTGGCGGCCGATAGCATGGGTTCCGATGCGCGGCTGGAATGCGCTCGCGGCATTGGCCATCCCCGTTACGGCGGCGTTGCTCGCCGCAGCGCTGCGGCCAAGCCTGCGGACGCTGATGCTGATCATCATCGCAATCGGCTTCGCCGATGCCGTGCTCGGCCTGCTCCAGAGCTTGGGAGAGGCCGGAGGGCCGCTTTACCTGTATTCGGTCACGAATGCCGGATCGCCGGTCGGCCTTTTTGCTAACGAAAACCACTCGGCGATGCTGTCGGCGCTGGTGCTGCTGATCATCGCGCGGGTTGCCTTTCTGGAGCGCAAACCCGGACGCAGCCCGGTGCTCAGCATCGCGCTTGCTGCAGCCTTCGTGATTGTCCTGCTTGCCGTGCTGGTCAGCGGATCGCGCGCGGGTCTCGGCCTTGGGCTTGTCGCGCTGGTATCGAGCGCCCTGATCGCATGGCTCTGCCTTGCGCGGCCGCAATTGCAGGGCGAAGCCGCTTCGCCCATTGCCCTGATCGCGCAGCGGCCGCGCACCGTGCTCGCCATCGGTTTCGCTGCGATTGCCGCGCTTTTCACTGCGCTTTTCCAGTTCGAGCGTGTGCCCGGCGTGATCGATGCGATGAACCAGAACGCGTTCGAGGATCTGCGCTGGCGCATCGTGCCGATCCTGAATGACTTGATGGCGACGCACTGGCTGCTCGGAAGCGGCTTCGGATCGTTCGATGCTGTCTTCATGGAGGTCGAGCCGACCGTGTTCCAGGGCCCGGCATACCTCAACCAGGCGCATAACGACTGGGCGCAGCTGGTGATAGAGGGCGGGGTGCCGGCCGTCGCAATATTGCTCGCCCTGATTCTCTGGGCATCGGTAGCCATACGCACTATCTTTGCCCGCGAACCTGCGGCTTTTGCACGTTGTGTGTTTTGGGCTACAGTCTTGGCTATCCTGGCTGCGGCGTCGTTGGTGGATTATCCGCTGAGAACGCCGTTATTTCAGGTGATTGGCGTTTGGCTCATTGTCGCTCTTGCCTTCGATGCGAGTGAAGCAGGGCCAGGAAACCACAAGAAATGAAATGAATTCAATCGCAAAACGGTTGGATCGGCAGAAAAATGCAGTATGGCATCACCTTGGCATGATGGGGACTGAAATGAAGTTTACGAAATTGCATGTGTTCGCGGTTGCAGGATCAATGATGTTGGCCGGATGCGCCAGCACTGATCGCACTTTTGGTGCTGCGCCTGGTATCGAGGTTGCCGATCTTACCTCACTGCCTGCGCCCGCGACAAACGACATCTACACGATCGGTCCGCAAGAGCGGGTCGATATTGCCGTGGTGGGGGCGGAGACCCTCAGCGGAACTTTCCTGACCGATGCCAATGGCAACCTGCAATATCCGCTGCTCGGCCTCCTGCCGGTCGCGGGCATGTCGCCTGGCGAAGCTTCGCGCATGATCGAAGACGGCCTGCGCGGCGAATATCTGCGCAGTCCGCAGGTGCGCATCATTCCGCAAGAGCTGCCCAAGACCTCGATTTCGATCGGCGGCGAGATCGAGCAGCCGGGTGCCTATCCGGCCAACGGCAAGATCACGCTGCTGCGCGCGATCAATATGGCGGGGGGTCTCGGTGATTATGCCCGGCACGACGACGTGCTGATCATGCGCACTGTCGATGGGCAAAGCTATATCGGCGTGTACAATATCGGCGCAATCCAGCGCGGCAATTACGCCGATCCTGCTCTTTATCCAGATGACATCGTGATGGTGGGCGATTCGCCTGAACGTCGCCGGGTCGACCGGTTGGTCGCCATCGGTGCGCCGTTCCTCTCGACCGCTGCGGTCATCATTTCACAGGCTGTTCGATAAAAGTAATCATGAACGAGACAAAATCTATTATTGCCGGTCGGGATCCCTTGTCCGCAGGCTATTCCGATCAGGGATTTGTGGAAAAGGGTTATCCCGAGCAGGCGGACGACCGCTTCAGCCTGGATATCGAGCGCTATCTGAGCGAGGCGCGGGCGCTGAAATACTGGATTGCCGGTATTATTGCGCTGTGCATTCTGGCGGGCGTCGTCATCACCCTGCTTTCGACCGAATTGTTTCGCGCCGACGCGCGGCTCGAGATTCAGAACGAAACCTCCAATATCACGAATGTCGATCCGCTCGAGCGGACCTCGCGCCTGTCTGAGATGAACTATCTCAACACGCAATACGAACTGCTCGAATCGCGGTTCATGGCTGCGCGCGTTATCGAAGCCGGCAATTTGTCTCGCGACGAGGAATTTCTCGAAGCCTTCAAGCTTAAGAACGCAGCCAGCCTCACCGATCGCCGGCTGCAGAATATCCTGCTGGGCGGGATCTCGATTGCCCCGATTACGCAATCGAACCTGGTCGATTTGCGCTTTTCGAGCCCCTCGCCCACCGTTTCGGCGAGGCTGGCCAATCTCTGGGCCGAGGAATTCATCGCAGCCAATTACGAAAAGCGGTTCGGTGACAATATCCAGGCACGCGATTACCTGAACGACCAGATCGCCGAGCTGCGCGAGCGGCTCGCCCAGTCGGAAACCGAACTGATCGAATATGCCAATGCCAATGGCATTCTCATCCTTGAAAACAATGACGGTGAAGCGGGCTCCGAAAGCGCCACGCAGACCCTCATCGCCAACGATCTCTCCGCGCTCAACGCGGAACTGGCGCAGGCGACATCCGACAGGATTGCCGCGCGTGCCTCGACATTGACCGGAGATTTCCCGGCATCGGACCCGCGCAACGAGCTCCGCTCCGATCTGGTTGCCGCGCAGGCCGAGCTGGCCCAGCTGCAGGCAAACTTCGGCCCGCGCTATCCCGCGCTGGTCGACAAGCAGACCGAAGTGCAAGTGCTGCAGGAAGCGATCGCCCGTGAAACCGCTTCGATCGAGCAATCTGCGGAAATGCGCGAGGCGAGCCTGCGCGACCGTTTCGAAGCGGCCCGGGGCCGCTTCCTGAGCCAGCAGGGCCAGAGCATCAATTACGGCATCCTCAAGCGCGAGGTCGAAACCAACCGCGAGCTCTATGATGCGCTCTTGCAGCGTTACAAGGGGCTCGAGGCATCGGGCGCCGGTCAGAACAACATTACGCTGATCGACCGTGCTTTGCCGCCGGGATCGCCCTATGCTCCGTCGCTGTTCCAGAATCTGCTGGTCGCCACGGCGTTCGGCCTCGCTCTGGTTGCAGTGCTTGTTTACCTTCGTGTTGCCCTTAGCCAGACGCTCAAGGATCCGCAGGAAGTATCGCGGAGGCTTGGTCTGCCGGTGCTCGGTGCCATCCCGCACATCGACAGCGATCTCGCTCGGCGAGAACCTGCTCGAGCGTTCGTCCGAACTCAGCGAATCCTACAAGTCCGTGCGGACCAATCTCGGCTTCCTCACTCCGGACGGTGCGCCAAGGGCGCTCATGCTCACCTCGTCGGTACCGGCAGAGGGCAAGTCGATTTCCTCGTTCGCGCTGGCCAGCAGCTTTACGCAGCTGGGCAAGAGAACGCTGCTCATCGATGCCGATTTGCGCAACTCACGCATGAGCGACCTGGTCGGCGATGTCGCCAACAAGAATGGCGGTCTGACCGCGTTGCTCACCGGGGCTGCTGGCAGTATCGCCAGCGAAGTCGTGACCGTGGATGGACATGGCTTCGACTTCCTGCCGCACGGACGCACTCCGCCGAACCCGGTCGAGCTGCTTGCCAGCGCGAGGATGCGGGAAATTGTCGAGCTGGCGAAACAGCAATACGACCAGGTCATTATCGACAGCGCGCCCATGCTGGCGCTTGCCGATGCGATCGAATTGGCGCGCTCGGTCGACGGCGTGGTCTACGCGATCGAACATGACCGGATCAAATTGCGGGCTATCGAACGCGCGCTTGACCGGCTCAAGAGCACCGGCGCGCATGTCTACGGCGCACTCGTTACCAAGCTGGACGAGAAGAATTCGTCCTACGGCTATGGCTACGGCTACGGTTATGGATATGGCTATGGGCAGAAGTCCGCAGACGAGGCCATCTAGGCAGCGCCGCGGCATGGATGAGGTCTTGCTGACTGAAGTGGTCGGGTTTGGCCGTGCGCGCAGTCATTCCAGGAAATCTGCCTGATGGCCGTGCTCAATCCTGGTCGGCTCGCACTCAGCGTCGCGGCTGGCCTTGCCATAAGTGTATTCGCCGGGCTTCAGACCATCAGCATGATCGCGACCGACACGGCGCCTGAAACCGCGATGGCCCTGTTTCCGCCCAATGGCGAGGCGTATGAAAAGGCCGCGTTCGAGCGTTTTCGTGAAGGCCTCACCGATCCGGCAATGGTGCAGCCTGCCGCCGCTGCGGTGAGCGACCTGTCGCTAGATGCACTTCGCCGCGACCCGTCCAGCGCCAAATCGCACGCGCTGCTTGCGCTGGCGCAGGAAGATGAGGCACAGCGCAACAAAATTGCGCTCACAGCATCGCGTCTCAACCGCCGCGACCTGACGCTGCAGGGCGTCGTGCTTGAGAAGCATCTCGCAAGCGGCGAGTACGAGCCGGCGATTGCGACGCTCGACCAGATCCTGCGCGCGCACCCCACCTATCAACGCGAGTTCTTCCCGGTTCTGGGGGAAGCGCTGCTAGACGAGCGGACGATCCCGGTATTTGCGCGCATGCTCGACGGATCATCGATCTGGCACGAGTATTTCTTCACTGCGTATGCAATACACAAGCCGGACCTTCTCCTTAGCATCGCCCGGCTGCGTGCGGAGCGTGAGCTCGTGGACGGCGAATTCGACCGCAGGCTCGTGAGCGCGCTCGTCAATGCGGGCGAGCTCGAAGTGGCGGGCGCGCTGTTTTTGGCGTTGACCGAAGGCGAGGGCAGGCCTGCCGACATGGCCCGGCTCGACTGGACTTCGGACTTTCCGCCCTTCGACTGGCGCTTCGTCGACGAAGGCGATTTTCGCGCTCAACAAAGTCTGAGCGGCGACCAGCTCGAGGTGTTTGCGCGGCCCGGTCAGGGCGGGATCATCGCGCAGCGCATCCTGCCAACACCTGCAGCTCCGTTCGAGTTACGGCTGACGCAAACGCCGGAGAGCTCTGCGCGGGCAGAGGCGGTGCGGATCGAGCTGCGCTGCCCAGGGCAGGAAGCGCCGTTCTTCGCGCAGGCGCTGGAGGCGGGCGCCAACGTTTTGACGATTGAGAATGCACCGTGTGAGCAGATGCAGCTTGGCATCAATGCGCGGGCATTCAGCGGTCAACAGTCCCTGCGCACCGCGCTCAGCCGGATCGAGATCACCGAGCGCTAAGCCCAGTGCCTTCAGCCCAGCGCAATCAGCCCAGCGCGATATCCGGTGCGTCTTCCTGCTTCATCCCGACTATGTGATAACCGCCGTCGACATGGTGCGTCTCGCCGGTCACGCCCGATGACAGGGGTGAGCAGAAATACAGCCCCGCACCGCCGACATCGTCGATCGTGATGTTGCGCCGGAGAGGCGAATTCAGTTCGTTCCATTTGAGGATGTAGCGGAAATCGCCGATCCCGCTCGCCGCGAGCGTCTTCACCGGTCCGGCGCTGATCGCATTCACCCGGATGCCGCGCGGCCCCAGATCGTTGGCGAGATATTTCACGCTGGTCTCGAGAGCCGCCTTGGCCACGCCCATGACGTTGTAGTGCGGGACGACCTTCTCGGCCCCGTAATAGGTAAGGGTGACGATGCTGCCGCCCCCGCTGCCGTCTTCGCCCAGCGGCGGCATCATCTCCGCTGCGCGCTTGGTCACGGCGACCAGCGAATAGGCCGAGATGTTCATCGTCATCAGGAAATTGTCGAGGCTGGTATCGACATATTTGCCGCGCAGCTCGCTTTTGTCGGAAAAGCCGATGGCGTGGACCACGAAGTCGAGCGTGTCCCAGCGCTCTTTCAATGTCGCAAAGGCAGCATCGAGCGATGCCATGTCGGATACATCGCATTCGAAGGTGAAGTCGCTGCCGAGCTGTTCTGCCAGGGGCTTCACCCGCTTGGCCAGCGCCTCGCCCTGATAGGAGAATGCCAGCTCGGCGCCATTATCCGCCAGTTGTTTGGCGATGCCCCATGCGAGCGACTTGTCGTTCGCAAGGCCCATTATCAGCCCGCGTTTGCCCTTCATCAGATCGCTCATGCAGTGTCCTCCTCATCGCAGTCCGTGTCCGCCGCCGTGCCCGTGCACTCGTCGGGTTCGGCGAGAGCGGCGTTCAATTCCGCACCGATAACCAGTCCCAGCCCGACGAGCCAGAAAAACAGCAGAGCGATGATGATCCCCGCAAGGCTGCCATAGGTGAGGTCGTATGTGAAAAACCGTCCGAGCACGGCGGGCAGGGCGGTGGTCACGCCCAGCCACCACGCCGCTGTGAACAGCGCGCCGGGCCATTTGGGGTAGCGCCGGGGGCGATATTCGCCCGGCGTCAACGTGTAGAACAGCAGGTAGAGCGATCCGGTGAGGCCAAGAGCCGGGATGATACGCGTTATCCGCAAGGTCGAAACTGCTTCGTTCAGCTGCGGAAAGCGCGCATCGATCACTTGCTGCGCAGCGCCGATCGAAACTGTTGCGAACAGCGACACCATCAGCAGGATCACCGCGCCAAGGATCAACCCTGCGGAAAACAGCCGATATTTCCAGAACGCATGGCTGGCTTTCGTGCCGTAAGCGCGGCGCAGGATGTCGCGAATAGTCTCGATCAGGCTCGACACGGTCCACAGACCGATGGCCACGCCGACCCACAGCAGCCAGCCCGACCGCGCATCGACTACGTCGGAGGCGACCGGCCCGATCACCCGCGCCACGGTTGGTGGCATCGACAGCAGCACCGCGTCGATCATCATCCGGCGTTCCGCGACCTCGCCGATCAGCTGGAACAGTGCCCCGCTGATGATGAAGAACGGAAAGATCGCCAGCATCGACAGGTAGGCAAGGTTCCCGGCGTGGATGAAGCCGTCATTATAGGTGCCAACAGCCGTACGCTTGATCACTTCGAAAATGCGCGTGCCCGGCGCCATCGGACCGGCGGCGGCAGATAACGCCGCGCGCCAGCTTGGCAGTTTGCGATTCGTGAGCGGGCCGGATGTCAAGTGAGCCGGAGGCACGATCCCTCGCCGCCGTTTCATCCGGCGCGCCTCGGGCGAAAGCGATTGGACTTCGCGTTCTGAGGGTGGGGGAAGGTTTGTCGGGGAGATCATCCCGTGCGCTATAGCCCGAATTTCTCGCGTGGCCGTGCCAGATCCACCCAATCGCCGAGCTTTTCCTCAAGCGGGCCGAGGTCTTCGGGCAGCTGAATCTCCAGCGTCACCAGCTGGTCTCCGCGCGCCGGCTTGCCGTCCTTGGCCTTCGCGCCTTTCTTCGACCAGCCCTTGCCCGCGAGCCGCATCACCGTGCCGCCATTGGTCCCGGGCTTGATGGTCAGCATGACCGGGCCGTCGACCGTCGGGCATTTCACCTGGGCGCCGCGAATCGCCTCGTCCAGCGTGATCGGCAGGTCCATGCGGATATGATCGCCATCGCGGCGGAAGAACGGATGGCTCCCCACTTCGATCACGACAATGCCGTCGCCTGACCCGCCGGGACCTTCGTGACCCTTGCCCTTGAGCCGCATCTGTGTGCCGTCCTCGACACCGCCGGGCAGTTTCAGATTGATCGCCTTGCCATCGGCGAGCGTGATGCGCTGGTCGCGCCCGGCTGCCGCATCGACGAACGGAACCGCGAGCCGGTACTGGATATCGGCGCCGCGTTTCTTGGGGGCGGGGGGCGCTGGCCGAACCCGCGCCGCGCGCCGCCCGCGCCGTCGCCAGCGGTGCGCGCTCGCCCGCCGCCAAACAGCCCCTCGAACAGATCGCCAAGGTCGATGTCTTCGGGTGTGGCACCGCTGAATTCCGGATCGCGAAAGCCGCCGCCGGGCCGTCCGCCATATCCGCCGCGACCGAAACCGCCGCCCATCCCGGCAAAGGGATTGAGCGGATTGCCCTCGGCATCGATCTCGCCGCGATCGAACTGCGCGCGCTTGTCCTTGTCCGACAACAGGTCATACGCCTTGGTCACGTCGGAGAATCTCTCCGGCGCTTTCGGATTGTCCTTGTTCTTGTCGGGATGCAGCTCCTTGGCGAGCTTGCGATAGGCGCTCTTGATGTCCTTTTCGGACGCAGTGCGCGCGACACCAAGTGTTTTGTACGGATCGCCCATGGCGTGTTAGCTAGGTGAGACAGTGCACAGGTGCAAGCATGACTTGCCGTATCGCCTTGCCATGGGACGCTTTCCTACTGCGCCCGGGGGGTCTATCGCGCGAGGATGACGCACGAATTCGCCGATCCATTGCCATCGCTTCGAGGAACCTCGGCAGGGGGGCGGGACTTTCACCCCAGGACACTGTCTCATGTGTCTCATGAAGGAGCGCAGTGAACCGACATGCCCGATATGCCTGATCTCGACGACAGCCAGCTGGCGGACAGCCAGATCCCCGCCGGAGCCGATCCGTTTGCGCTGTTCGATCAATGGTTCGCGCTTGCACGGGAAAGCGAGCCCAACGATCCCAATGCGATGGCGCTTGCGACAGCGACGCCCGGCGGCGCACCGTCGGTGCGGATGGTGCTGCTCAAGGGGCATGGCGCAGAGGAAGCGCCCGGCGGTGGCTTCACCTTCTTCACCAATGCAGACAGCCGCAAGGGCGAGGAAATTCGCGCCAACATGCAGGCCGCATTGCTCTTCCACTGGAAGAGCCTGCGCCGCCAGATCCGCATCGAAGGCCCGCTGGAGGAAGTCTCAGCGGAGCGCGCCGATGCGTATTTCCACTCGCGCCCGTACAAGAGCCAGGTCGGCTCTGCTGCCAGCGACCAGTCGCGTGCGCTTGCGGACCGGCAGGATTACCTCGACCGCGTGGCCGAGCTGTGGGCACAGCATGAGCAGGAGGGCAAGGTGCCGCGTCCGGATCACTGGACAGGTTTCACTTTGATGCCTGAAAGAATTGAGTTCTGGATGGACAGGGACAACCGGCTGCATGATCGCCGGATGTTCACTCTGGAGGGTGCGGGCGACGCCTTGGGCTGGTCCGACACGCTCCTCTATCCGTGAGGTGCACGCCATGACCCAGCAAATCCCCTATTGGCACGTCGATGCCTTTGCAAACGAGCCCTTTGGCGGCAATCAGGCGGCAGTGATGGTGCTGGAGGAATGGCTTCCGGACGATGTGCTGGTGGCGATCGCGGCGGAGAACCTGTTTGCCGAAACCGCCTTCGTCGTGCGCGACGATACGGGCGAGGCGGACTGGGAGCTGCGCTGGTGCACACCGACCGAGGAGGTGCGATTATGCGGCCATGCAACGCTGGCGAGCGGGCACGTTCTGCTGGGCCGGGATGGCGGCGAGCGGGTCACGTTTCGCACGCGCAAGGCGGGCATCCTCGACGTGCGCCGCGATGGCGTTGAATACGCGCTGGGCCTGCCCGCGATCCCGGCACAGCCAGCCGAACATGCCGAGGCGGTGCACCTGCTCGGGGCCATGCCTCAGGCGGTCCACCGCAATCCGGATGGCTACAACATCTTCCTGTTCGAGGATGAGGCGGCGGTACGGGCGCTCGATCCGGACATTCGCGGCCTTGAAAAGCTGGGCGCGGACCAGTTCATCTGCACCGCACCGGGCGAAAACACCGATATCGTCAGCCGCGTCTTCGTGCCGGGCGGGGGCGTGGACGAGGACAGTGTGACCGGCTCGGCCCACGCGGCGCTGACACCGTATTGGGCTGCAAAACTGGGGCGCGAAAGCTTGACGGCGCATCAGGCGAGCAAGCGCGGCGGCGACCTCACCTTGCGGCTGGAGGGCGACCGCGCATGGCTCGGCGGGCCATGCGTGACCGTGGTAGAAGGTGCATTCTACCTCTGAGGATAAAGCTCCACGATATCGAACAATTGCCCCAGCATCTTGTAGCGCTGCGACCGGTCCGAATGCCCCAGCCTCGCAAGCGTGATGCGCTGGTCGGGGCTGACGAGCACATACTGGCCCATATGGCCGACGGCGGCGAACATCGTGTCCGGACCGCGGTCGGGGATGTCCTCGTCGCGGTCGATCCCGCTTTCGCGGTTGAGCCATGTCTGGAAGCCGTAGAAACCGCTCGCCGGGCTTGGCGTGGTCATCGCGGTGATCCAGCGGGTCGGCACCAATTGCTCGCCTTGCACCGAGCGCCCGCCGCGGCGCATGAATTCGCCGAATCTTGCCCAATCCCGCGCCGTGGCGTGCATCAGGCTGCCGCCGACCAGCGTACCCGAGGCATCGTATTCAAGCACCATGCTCTTCATGCCGAGCGGTTCGAACAACCGCTCTTGCAGGAAGTCGTCGACCGCCGCGCGCCGGATCTCCGGATCGTCACTGCCGGTCAGCGCCCGCGCGGCGATGTCGGCGAGGATGACGGTGGTGTTTGACGAATACTCGAACCGCTCGCCCGGCTCGGCCTCGAGCGGCTGTTCCTTCGCCCAGCGCGCCATATCGTCGCGGCTCGTCGAGGAACAGCATCCGCACCTCGGAGGACTCGTAAGGCGGATCGCCCGCTTCGGTGTGGCGCAGGCCGCTGCGCATCTGGAGCAGGTGGCGCAAGGTGATCTCGGATCGCGGATCGCCGGGGCGCTGCCACATCGGGACGGGCGCGGGGTCATCCACCGTCAGCTTGCCATCGGCGACCAGCATCCCGATCAGCACGGCGGTGACCGTCTTGGCCATCGACCAGCTGACAAAGCGCGTGTCTGCATCGTATCCGGGCGCATAGCGCTCGGCTGCGAGCTCGCCGTCCGCCATCAGCACGAGCGCGCGCGTCTCACCCAGGTCATCGCCGGTAAACACCTCGTCGATCTCGCGGGCAAGCTGGTCCCTGGGCGCGCCCGCATCGGCCTTCACCGCAGCCAGAGCGTCCTCGCTTAGCGGCGTCGGCGCGGTATCCGGGGCCGGTCCGCAGGCAGCCAGCAGGGCAGGCAGAACAGCAAGAGCGGCAAAACGAAGCGGTGCGGGTCGATCGGTCATTGCGCTCTCAATTCCCCAAGGATATCGCCGTGGCAATGGCAAATTCCAAGCATCCGGCGAAATCCCGTATCCTCCCGTGGGCGTTGCTCGTTATCGCCGCAGCGATTGCCGCAGCGCTTTACACCTATCGTACGCCGATTGGCGGCTATGCCGATGTCGGCTCGTCCTATGCCGCGCGGGTTGCGTGCTCGTGCCGCTTCGTCGCCGGGCGCAGCATGGAGGATTGCGAGAAGGACAAGCTTGCAGGGATGGAGTTGGTCACCTTGTCCGACGATCCCGAGGCTCAAAGCGTGACCGCGCGCTTCCCGCTCGTCACCAGCAACACCGCGACATACCGAGATGGCTATGGCTGCGTGCTGGAGAAGTGGGAGGGCTAACGCGCCCGACCCGCGCTGTGCCTAGGCGACGTTTTCGAGGAACCAGCGATAGGCATCCTTGATGCCGTCTTCGAGCGCGATCGTCGGTTTCCACCCCATCGCGGCGATCTTCGATCCGTCCATCAGCTTGCGCGGCGTGCCGTCCGGCTTGGAGGTGTCGCGCACGACCTCGCCTTCGAAGCCGACGACCTTGCACACTGCCGCGACCAGCTCGTTGATCGTGAGATCGGTGCCCGAGCCGAGATTGACGTGTTGCTCGCCCGAGTAGTTTTCGAGCAGGAAGATGCAGCCCGCCGCCAGATCGTCGACATGGAGGAATTCGCGGCGCGGCGTACCCGTGCCCCAGATCGTGATACTGTCATCGCCTGCCAGCTTCGCTTCGTGCGCCTTGCGGATCAGAGCGGGAAGGACGTGGGAGGATCGAAGGTCGAAATTGTCGCCGGGGCCGTAAAGATTGGTCGGCATCGCGCTGATATAGTCGCGGCCATATTGGCGGCGATAGGCCTGGCACAGCTTGATCCCAGTGATCTTCGCTATCGCGTACCATTCATTGGTCGGCTCCAGCGGGCCGGTCAGCAGCGCCTCTTCGGGGATCGGCTGCGGCGCCTGCTTGGGGTAGATGCACGAGGAGCCGAGGAACAGCAGCTTTTCAGCATCGTGCCGGTGCGCTGCCTCGATCAGGTTCGCCTCGATCATGAGGTTGTCGTAGAGAAACTCCGCCGGATAGCTGTCATTGGCAAGGATCCCGCCCACCTTGGCCGCAGCAACGATAACCGCATCGGGGCGGTTCGCGGCAAACCAGTCGCGCACCGCCGCCTGTTCGCGCAGGTCGACCGCGCGCGGCGCGGTCAGCACCCGCGCGCCGCGAGCCTCCAGCTGGCGCACGATCGCGCCGCCGACCATGCCGCGATGTCCGGCGACATAGATGCGCTTGTTACTCAGATCGTACATGAAAAGCCCTTGCCGACTGCAACCGAGCCGGCGCTCTAAGCGGCAGCTTCGCTCTGCGCAACCGAGCGCGTGGAATCGAGCCACCCCCCACCGATCACGCGCTCACCGGCATAGATGACCGCCGCCTGTCCCGGAGCGACGCCAAATTCGGGGGTCGCGAAATGCAGCCGCACTGTCCCGCCATCGCCGAGGCGCCCTTCGAGCGTGACCGGAACCGGCTTTGCCAGGCTGCGGACCTTGGCGCTCAGCGGTTCGTCCGGCAGCGCGCCGATCCGATCTCGTCTCGATCACGGCAGCGCTTTCCACGCCGAGCAGCCGCTTGGGCCCGACCCGAACCTCGCGCGTTTCGGCGTCGAGCGCGATGACATAGAGCGGCTCGGGCTGGCCGCCAATGTCGAGGCCCTTGCGCTGGCCGACGGTGAAATGGATGATCCCCTTGTGCTGGCCCAGCACTGCGCCGGTTTCGGCATGGACGATATCGCCCGGCACGCCGCCTTCGGGACGCAGCTTGGTCACGATCTTGGCGTAGTTGCCGTCGGGCACAAAGCAGATGTCCTGGCTATCGGGCTTGGCCGCATTGCGCAGCCCCGCCGCCTCGGCCAGCTCGCGCACCTGCGCCTTGGGCAGGCCGCCCAGCGGGAAACGGATATAGTCCAGCTGTTCCTGCGTGGTCGCATAAAGGAAGTATGACTGGTCGCGCGCCGGATCGAGCGCGCGGTATAGGTGCGGGCCTCCTTCCGCTTCAACCCTGCGGACGTAATGGCCGGTGGCGAGGCAGTCTGCCCCCAGCTCGCGCGCCATGCGGAACAGGTCGGTGAATTTCGGCCCCATATTGCAGCGGATGCAGGGCACCGGTGTGCGCCCGGCAAGATATTCGTCGGCAAACTGCTCGACCACGTCTTCGCGAAAGGCGCTTTCATGGTCGAAGACGTAATGCGCAATGCCGAGCCGGTCCGAGACCGCGCGCGCATCGGCGATATCGTCGCCCGCGCAGCACGCGCCCTTGCGGCCCGTTGCTGCGCCATAATCGTAAAGCTGCAAGGTAATCCCGATCACCTCCGCCCCGGTATCGGCGGCAAGGGCCGCGACCACCGACGAATCGACCCCGCCGCTCATCGCGACGACGATCCGGCATTCGGATGCCGGGCGCGGCAAATCGAACAGGGCGGCGGTATCGAGCCCGAAGGTCGGGCTGGCTTCAAGGGATTTCGTAATGGTCATGGATCGCGATTCTGTAGGGCGGCCATATAGGAACAATGGCGGTATTGCGCCAGTCCCGCCGCTTTTCGGGCCATTCGCGGTGAAGCGACGGTGCAGCCGGGACGAGCCGTGCTAATCCTAAGGTCCGGTAAACAGCGGTTTTACCACATTTTTAATCTCGCGCCTTAGAGCATAGGTCATGTTCGAGAAAACAAGGCCCATTGCCCGCGAATTGAGCGGTGATGATTTCGACGGCGAAATGCTGGTCGGAAGCCATGATGCCGTGCCCTCCAGCGGCGGCGATGCGCTGCGGGCTCTCGAATGGAGTGAACTGACAGCAAAGCTTAATGCAGCGCGCGATCTGCGCCGGGTTCTCAGCCGCGATGCGCGGTTGAATATCGAAGGCGGCGCAGCAAGTTTCGGGGATGCCGCAGCGACCTATTTCCGGTTCCGTAGCGAAGGCGAACCGACTGTTAACCCTGATGCTTTAGAGCACTGCAAATCTTCGGGAGACATAGGCCGTATCTCCGCGGAGAACGCGCAAGAAGGCGATGCAAGAGATAATTGATGATTGAAAACCAGGACATCCGCCCAGCACATGTGATCGGCCCCTTGGGCGAGCCGCTGACGCTCGACGACTTGCCTTCGCCCAAGACGAAGCGCTGGGTCGTGCGCCGCAAGGCCGAGGTGGTGGCTGCCGTCAATGGCGGTTTGCTCACCATCGACGAAGTGCTGGAGCGCTACGGCCTCACGCTGGAGGAATTCGCGTCCTGGCAGCGCGCGGTCGACCGTTCGGGTATGCAAGGCCTGCGCGTGACGCGTATTCAGCACTACCGCGACCTTTACGAGCGCCAACTCAAATACTGATCGGAGCAGCGCCGGCTTGCTGGCCGCAAGCATATCCGCGCGCGCCTGCCCGGTGCAGTCGCTATTTGGCGTTTCGAACCGATCTGACCTAGACCATCCTCCATCCCGGCCGAAAAATGGCGGGAACAGGCCTGCCCCCTGCTCGTTTCAGGGTCGCAAGCGTTTGAAAAATATACAGGAGGAAATGGGTTATGGGATGGATTATTGCACTGATCGTAGGCGGTGTCGCGGGCTGGCTGGCCAGTCTCGTGATGAACCGTGATGCCTCGATGGGCATTTTCTGGAACATCGTTGTCGGCTGCGTCGGCTCCATCATCGGCAATATGATTGCCGGCCCGCTGCTCGGGATCACCGGCAGCGTGCAGGAATTCTCGATCATCGGGCTGGTCGTTGCCGTTATCGGTGCGGTCGTGCTGCTCGGCGTCGTGAACCTCATCCAGCGCGGCCGCGTCCGCTAAACCACAAAGGTCGCATAAGGCGCGCAAATGCGCGCACATTACACACCATAAGGGCGGCGCGGCATCAGGCTGCGCCGCCCTTTGGTTTGTGGGCGGGGAACCAATACGGCTCGCCCTTCGTCTAGCCTGCAAGTCGTCAGTCGAACCGCCGATTGTTCTCGAGTTGCGCCGGGTCTAAGCGCTCTTGCACTTGGTGACTTATACCGGTAATACACTCGCATCGACGGAGAATGGCGCTCTCAAGCCCCGTAAAAGGCCGCAGGCAATGAATTACGAGACAACCATAAGGGCGGAAGTCGCCGATAACGTTCCTGCGGAAGTGGCAGAGGCGCGCCGGGAGCGCTTGTCCGGCAGGGGTCGCACGTTCCTGATCATCGGCGCGATCATCTTCGGCCTGCTGCTGGCCATTGCCGCCTATTTCGCCCTTGCTGGCGGCGAGCCCGCGGGCGTGGGCGACGATAATGAGCAAGCTCCGGTCGTGACTGTCATCGCTCCGGGCAAGACGACGATAGACGGCGTTATCGAAGCGCCAGGCACGATCGCCGCTCGCCGCGAAATGCCGGTTGGCGTCGTCGGCGAAGGCGGCCGCGTCGTGTCCGTGCCGGTCGATGCCGGTGACTGGGTCCGCCAGGGCGAGGTGCTCGCCGTGATCGACCGCTCGGTCCAGAGCCAGCAGACCGTAGCGCAGGCGGCCCAGATCGAAGTGGCGAAGGCCGATGCCAGCCTTGCGCAGGCCAATCTCGACCGCGCGCTGCAATTGGTGGAGCGCGGCTTCGTGTCCAAGGCCGACGTCGACAGGCTCACCGCAACGCGCGATCTCGACCGCAGCCCGCGTCAAGGTGGCGCAGGCCCAGCTGTCCGAACTGCGCGCACGCAACGCGCGCCTCAGCGTGGTTGCCCCGGCATCGGGCTATGTCCTCGAACGCAATGTCGAACCCGGCCAGACCGTCGGCGGCGGCAGCCCCCCGCTTTTCCGCATCGCGCGCGGCGGCGAGATGGAAATGCTTGCGCAACTGGGCGAAACGCAGCTCGCCAGCCTTTCGCAAGGCGTCGTCGCGAATGTGATCCCGACCGGAACCGAGAAATCGTTCGAGGGTCAGGTGTGGCAGCTTTCCCCCGTGATCGACCCGCAAAGCCGCCAAGGCACGGCGCGCATCGCGCTCTCCTACGCGCCTGAACTGCGGCCCGGCGGTTTTGCCACGGCGCGGATCAACAGCGGTTCGCTCACAGCGACGGTCCTGCCCGAAAGCGCGGTGCTCTCGGACGAGGCTGGCAGCTTCGTCTACATCGTGGGCGAGGACAATAAAGCCACACGCCGCGACGTCATCACGGGCATGTCCACACCGCAGGGCATCGCGATCATGGAAGGGCTTTCAGGCAACGAACTCGTCGTCCTGCGGGCCGGCGGCTTCCTCAATCCGGGTGAAACCATCAAGCCGCGCCGCGAGACTGCCTGATGCAGGCTCATCCCGTTATTGATGTACGGCGTAGCTGATACGAGGCGACGACAGGCGTAGCGAAGCGAAGAGACTGACAGGAACGACATGAATTTCAGAAATCTCTCTGCCTGGTCAATCCGGAACCCGGTGATCCCGCTTGTGCTGTTCACAGCGCTGCTGTTCGCCGGGATCGTCAGTTTTCTGCGCATGGACGTCACCAACAATCCCGACGTCGATTTCCCTGCCGTGATCGTCAACATCTCGCAGCCCGGCGCAGCCCCGACCGAAATCGAGAACCAGATCACCCAGCGCGTCGAAAGCGCGCTGCGCTCGATCAACGGGGTCAACTCGATCCAGTCCACCGCGAGCGAAGGCAATTCGCAGACCTTCGTCGAATTCGAGATCGGCACCGAAATCATCGAAGCGGTGAACGAGGTTGAAACCGCGATCGACAGCGTGCGCGGCAGCCTGCCCGACGGCATCCTCGAACCGCGTGTTTCCAAGGTCAACGTCGCCGGAGAGGCGATCGGCTATATCGCCGTCGAAGCGGACGACATGACCATCGAACAGCTCAGCTGGTTCATCGACGACACGGTCGCGAAACGCTTGCTCAAGATCGAGGGCATGGCCGAAGTCCAGCGTTTCGGCGGGGTCAACCGCGAGATCGAAGTGATCCTCGACCCGGCCAAGATGCAGGCGCTGGGCGTGACTGCTTCGCAAATCAATTCGGTGCTGCGCGTGTCGAACGTGAACGCTGCTGGCGGTCTTGCAGAGGTGGGCGGCACCCGCCAGTCGCTGCGCGTCCTCGGCAATGACGATACCGCGTTCGAGTTGTCGCAGCGGCAGATCCAGCTTGGCGGCGGGCGCACCGTTCGCCTCGCCGACGTGGCGCGCGTGCGCGACGGTTTTGCAGAGCGCAATTCGATCAGCGAGGTTGGCGACCGCGAAGTTGTGAACTTCTTCATGAACCGCGCGCGCGGGGCGTCCGACCTTACGGTCTACGAGGCCGCGCTGGCGGAAATGGACAAGATCGAGGCGGAAACCGACGGCGTCCGCTTCATCAGGATGTTCACCAGCACGACCTATACCGACAGCCAGTACAAAAGCTCGATCAAGGCGCTGATCGAAGGCGCGGTGCTTGCCATCGTCGTGGTGCTGTTGTTCCTGCGCGATTGGCGCGCGACCTTCATCAGCGCGGTTGCAATCCCGCTTTCGGCGATCCCGACCTTCTTTTTCATGGACCTGCTCGGGTTCAATTTGAACTTCCTGTCGCTGCTTGCGCTTGCGCTGGTGGCAGGCGTGCTGGTCGATGATGCGATCGTGGAGATCGAGAACATCGTGCGGCACATGCGGATGGGCAAGACGCCTTATCAGGCAAGCATCGACGCCGCCGACGAGATCGGCCTGCCTGTGGTCGCGACCAGTTTCTGCATCGTCGCGGTGTTCCTGCCGGTCGGCCTGATGCCGGGCATTTCCGGGCAATTCTTCCAGAATTTCGGCCTGACCGTTGTGGTCGCGGTGCTGATGTCGCTGGCAGTCGCGCGCATGATAACGCCGCTGATGGCCGCCTATTTCCTCGCCTCCAAAGGCCACGCCTCGCATGGCGAGGGTCCGTGGATGGACCGCTATATGAGCGTGCTGGGATGGACGCTCAATCGCGGCAAGATGGTGGACCGGCGTGAGGGTGTGGAGCCGCCGCGCTCGCGGTTGCTCTATACGATCATGTTGCTCGCCGCGACGCTCGCGATCCTCGCGGCAACCGCTGCGGCGATGTTCCTCAGCTACGGCGCATTGTCGGAATTCGATATCCCGAAACGCGCCGCCGAGGCAGTGTCCAGCGACCCCAACAGCTGGGCCCATTTCCTCGCGTTCAAACTGTTCGACATCGTGCTTCTGGTGTTCGTATCGATCATTTCCTTCGTCGCGGGCTGGCTCACTTTCAAGCTTTTCGAGTTGCCGACAAATTTTGACAGCCGGTTCGGTCAAAGCGCGAAATACCTCTCGGCACGGTTCTACGATCACCGGATCTGGATGCTGGGCGTCGGCTGGTTCTCGTTCCTTGTCACGATCCTGCTGTTCGGCCAGATCCCGCCGCAGTTTCAGCCGACCATCGACGATGAAAACTCCTCGGTCGAAATCGAGATGGTGCCGGGAACGACGCTGGACGACACGAAAATCGTGTCCGACAGGGTCTATGACCTGCTCGATCAGCAACCCGAAGTCGAACGCATGCTGCAACGCATCCGGATCGGCAATTCGACCATCTTCATCAAGCTGACCGATGACCGCGAACGCACTTCGATTGAATTTGAACGCGAGCTTGCCCCGCAGCTTGCGCAGGTTGCCGATGCGCGCGTCCGGTTCCGTTCGCAAAGCGGCGGGTTCGGGTCGGGCCGCGATCTCACCGTCATGCTGGCAGGGTCCGATCCCGAATTGCTCGACGAAACCGCAGCAACCCTGGTCGAGCAGATGAAGGGTCTGAATTCGCTGGTCGCGCCGCGCATCAGCGCCGATCTCAACCGGCCCGAGATCATCATCACCCCGCGTGAGGAAATCGCCGCGGAGCTTGGCGTCACGACGATTGCGCTGAGCCAGACGATCCGCATCGCGACGCTTGGCGAAATCGAGCAAAACGCCGCGCGCTTCTCGCTTGCGGATCGGCAGATCCCGATCAGCGTCAAATTGTCGGAGGATGCGCGCACCGACCTTACAACGATCGAGAACCTGCCCGTCCAGACCGCAAGCGGCGGGACCGTCCCGCTCAGGCGGGTGGCCTATATCAGCTTCGGATCGGGGCCAACCGCGATCCAGCGCTACAACCAGAGCCGCCGCGTCCTGGTCGGGGCCGATCTGGCCGCCGGCGCGCTGAAGGGCGAAGCACAGGCGCAGGTCGACGCGCTACCCGTCCTTCAAGAGCTGCCCACAGGCGTCATCCGCGATGTCGTGGGCGAAGATGAATGGCAACAGGAGTTGGTGCAGAACCTGATCGTCGCAATCATCGCCGGCGTGCTGCTGGTGTTTGCCTGCCTCGTCCTGCTCTACAAGCGCCTGATGAGCCCACTGGTCAACATGACCTCGCTGGCGCTCGCACCGCTGGGCGGTATCCTGCTCGTATGGCTGCTGGGCATGGCGCAATCGATGCCGGTCTATATCGGGATCTTGCTGTTGCTCGGGATCGTGTCGAAAAACTCGATCCTGCTGATCGATTTCGCGATCGAGGAAATGGCGCGTGGGACGGAACAGATCGAGGCGATCATGGAAGCCGGGCACAAGCGCGCGCAGCCGATCGTGATGACCACCGTCGCAATGACCGCCGGTATGGTACCGACCGCGATCTCGCTGTCGGGCGATGGTGCGTGGCGGCAGCCGATGGGCATCGTCGTGATCGGCGGGCTGATCCTCTCGACCATGCTCACCCTCGTGATCGTGCCTGCCGGATTCAGCCTTGCCGATTCGTTTGAGCGGCGCGTCGGTCCGTGGCTGCGCGAGCGGATGCTGACCTACAAGCCGGGCGACGATACGAAGCCGTATGGACCGGGCGCGGGGGAGCCTTCGCCTGACCGGCCGTATCCCGGCGGCCCTGCACCATCGGGCTCTGCCCCGACGGGCGCTATCCCGGCCACGCGACTTCCGCCCGGAGCGGAACCTGCGGAGTAATCCTGCAGAGGTGACGCGCACCCATTTTTCGGGCAGAGGGCGAGCCGATGACTGAGGCGCGTCCCGTACCCCTGATGTTCGGCGGAGAGCCGCTAAGCGCGGACCGCGCCCGGCGGATGCGCTGGACCGCGACCGGCATGCTCGTCGCGATGGCGGTGCTGTTCTTCACCACCCACGGCCTGCTCGGCAATCACCCGGCCTGGGGGTATGTGAACGCATTCGCCGAGGCGGCGATGGTGGGCGGTCTGGCCGACTGGTTCGCGGTAACGGCCCTGTTCCGCCACCCGCTTGGCCTGCCGATCCCGCACACCGCGATCATTCCGCAGAACAAGGACCGTATCGCCGACACGATGGCGCAGTTCCTGCGCGAAAACTTCCTCACCCCGGCGGTCGTCGCGCGGCGCATGTCGGGCATGAATGTCGCCAAGGCGGTCGGCGATTTCCTCGTCGCAAGCCCGGAGAGCTCCGGTCCGGACGCCCGTTCGCGGATCACCGGCGGCGCGGCGGAATTGCTGGCAGAAGTGCTCGAATCGCTCGACCCCGACCGGCTCGGCAACCAGGTCCGTTCCGGTCTCGCGGGCCAGTTTGCCAAGATCGACGTCTCGCCGCTCGCAGGCCGGATGCTTGAAAGTGCGATGACGGACTCCCGGCACTTGCCGCTGATCGACGGGATCATCCGCTGGGCTGGCCTGACGCTCGAAGACAATGAAGAGACGGTCAAGGACATCATCCACAAACGCGCCAATGCCGTGCTGCGCTGGACGGGGCTGGACGAGCGCATCTCTTCGAGTGTGCTCGACGGTCTCTACAAGCTGCTGGCCGAAGTGCTGGTCGATCCCGAGCACCCGCTGCGCCACAAGATCGAAGAGGGCCTCGCCAAGCTGAGCCAGGACTTGCAGCACGATCCTGCAACGCGCGAGCGGGCCGAGGAAATGAAGCGCGATCTCATCGAGAACCCGGCGGTGGCCGAGTGGTGGATGGGCGTGTGGGAGCGTATCCGTCAATCGCTGATCCGCCGCGCGCGCGAAAGCGATAGCGGGATTGGCGCCGAGATGCGCAAGGGTCTGGCCGATCTCGGCGTGGCTCTCAAACAGGACGAGCGGCTGCAAATGCAGATCAACCGCTTCGCGCGCCGCACGGCTGTTGGCGTGGCGACGCGCTATGGCTCCGAAATCGTGACGCTGGTTTCGGAAACGGTGAAGCGCTGGGACGCGACCACGATTACCGGGCGGATCGAAAACGCGGTTGGCCGCGACCTCCAGTTCATCCGTATCAACGGAACACTGGTCGGCGGGCTCGTCGGCATGACGCTGCACTTCATCACCAGCTTCCTGTAACGCGCCTCGCCGGCACCGGCCTACGCGTGACCCCCTAACACTGTCCGTGAGCGCCCGTTAACCGTGGCTGCGGTCTATAACGACAAGCATGACCAAGAATATTGTCAGGAAACCGCAGACGGTTGAGCTGGAAGCCGGTGCGCAATGCGTCATCAATGGCGCGCTTGTAACCGCCCGCGCGCCGTGCGTGCTCGACGTCGGATCCGGCGGATGCGTGATCGCGGGGCGCGCCCTGTGGCGGCCTCAGAAACGCTCGAATTCCCCGCACGAGGAGCTGTATTTCGCCGTGCTCGACGCTGGCGCCGATGCAGAAGCCTTCGCCGAGGCGCGGTATCGACTGTTCGCGCTGCTCGCGCAGGTCGTGACCTATGACCGCACCCACGAGGCGCAGCGCGAATGTGCTTGCTGCGCCTCGGCGCTGAACGCAGGCAATATCCAGGACGCGATTGCGAGCGCAGCCCGGCTTGTCTCGGACCACAAGGATACGGCCAAGCGCCGCGCGCGAGTACCGGGGACACCGCGCAGACAGCGTGTATCCCGGATCGGCCATGAGCTACGCGTGGAAACCTAGGCGTCCGTCAGCGTCTCGCTAATACCGTCCGGGCAAGACCTCCGCACTGGGAGTGGGGGGAGTGCGAGCAATGGGCGGATCGCAGGGGGAAGCGAGCGGCAGCGCTGGTGCAATCGAACGAATTGCCCGGCAGCTAAGCAGTGCGGAGTGCTGGCCGGACGGCGCGGCGGCGAGCGAGCGTGAATTCGCCGGATTGCTGGCGCTGCTTGCCCCGCGAACGGCGCGGCTCATCCGGCGATATGGCCTCACCGATATCCGCGAGGACGCAGAGCAGGTGGCAGCGATTGGCGTCCACCGCGCACTCGCCAGCTTCGAGCCTGCCAGGGCCAGCTTTTCGACCCATGTGACATGGCACATTCGCCGCGAGCTCCAGAGCCTGCGCCACCGCGTGCGGCTTGACCAGAGGCGCAGCGCACGCGCCGCCGGTATCACGACCACCTCGCTCGAAGGGCTGCGAGCGCGCGTCGATGGCTTGGCGCAGGAAGGGGTGTTCGAGATCGTCGATGAGGGCGCGCAGGCCCGGTTGGAGCGCGCGGCCAGCGACCGCCTGACGCGCTCGATGATGGACCGAATGCTCGACCGGCTGGAGGCCCCCGAACATGAGCGCGCGATTGTCTTCGATCACCTGTTCGACCGCGATTCTTCTGCGCGCGAGGGGCACAAGTTTACCGCAGAACAGCGCCGCCAGATCGTGCGGCGGACCATGCGGAACTGCGCGAAGGTAGTGGGGGTGTGAAGCCGCCTAGCGGCTCATCCGGTAGGTGATACTCGTCAGATAATAGGACGGCATGGGTTGACCTTCAGCATCGAGCGCCGGGGCGAATGTCGCATTGTCCATTGACCTGCAAGCCGGCGATTCGAGCGATTCGGTGAGCGTCGCCTTGTATATCGCGCAGTGCGTGACCTTTCCCTCAGCGTTTACGTTCACCCGCATCCGCATGATGCCCTGCTCTCCGCGCCGTAAAGCTGTGCGTGGATATTTGCCTGCTATCCGAGAACTTACCGTCTTGCTGTTTGTCCACTTTACCCGGCGAATGGCCGTCTTGTGCTGCTCAAGATCGAGCCCCCATACGGTAATGAGGTTTTCCGAGCATTTGTTCATGACCGTTAACGCTTCGGACAAGTCATCGATCATCAGCCTGACCATGCGGTTGCCCTGCTTGAGCGTGATTGCGTTCACGCTGCGAGCGTAATCGATGTCGATCGAGGGAAGCACCGGCTGGCCCGAGGCTTCGGAGTTATCGTCACTGTCATCATTATCCTCCTCGAATGATAAAGATGAGTAGATCACCGCCGCACCGATGCCCTCCACGTCGCCAATCATGGGCGTTGTGGGCCGCATATCCTGAGCATCGCCGAACTGGACTTCAACTTCGCGGCCCGCACGAAAGCGGTCGAAGCTGGGGCCAGCCGCGGTGAAGCCGAACTTCTTGCGCGGTCCCCATTGATCGAAGAAGATCAGATGGCGGTTTTCACCTTTGCCGTAAGCCCGCGCGAGGCGGCACTTGTTGTCCCCGAAATCGACGTTCCAGTTCGTGCTGGGCTCAATGACAACCGGCTCGTCACCGACCGCAGCCTTGACTGGGGCAATGCCAAGCAGCCCGGCTGCTGCTGCGAGACTGGCGAGTGCGTGAAACCGCATAAACAAAAACCTCCGCTGCGCAGATTAGCGCAGCGGAGGCCTTTGACAATCTTCAGTTTTTCGAAAGGGCGCGCGCCCTTACAGCGCGTTCGTCAGTTCGGGGACCGCATTGTAAAGGTCCGCGACGAGGCCGATGTCTGCGACCTGGAAAATCGGTGCGTCTTCGTCCTTGTTGATGGCGATGATAACCTTGGAATCCTTCATCCCGGCAAGGTGCTGGATCGCGCCCGAAATGCCGATGGCGATGTAGACCTCCGGTGCGACAATCTTGCCGGTCTGGCCGACCTGGTAATCGTTTGGCACATAGCCTGCATCGACCGCAGCGCGCGATGCGCCGATGGCCGCGCCGAGCTTGTCGGCGAGCGGGTTGATGATCTGCTCGAAGGTTTCGCTGTCCTTCAGCGCGCGGCCGCCCGATACGATGACGTTGGCGCTCGCAAGTTCAGGCCGGTCGCCGCCATCGGCGACTTCACGGCTGACGAAGCTTGAGATACCGGCGTCGCCGGGACCGCTCGCGTCTTCGATTGTCGCAGAGCCGCCCTCGGTTTCGGCCTTCTCGAACGCGGTTCCGCGCACGGTGATGACCAGCTTGGGATCGGAGGACTGCACGGTTGCGATCGCGTTCCCGGCATAGATCGGACGGGTGAAGGTCTTGTCGCCTTCGACCGAAAGAATGTCCGAAATCTGCATCACATCGAGGTGCGCAGCGACGCGCGGGGCGATGTTCTTGCCCGAAGTCGTGGCGGGCGCGAGGAAGGCGTCGTAGCCATCCATCAGACCCGCGACGAGCGGTGCGACGTTTTCCGCGAGGAATTCGCCGTAAGCGGCATCGTCCGCCTTTAGCACCTTGGCCACGCCTGCGATCTTGGCGGCTTCCTCGGCGACCGATCCGCAATCGTGACCGGCGACCAGAGCGGTCACTTCGCCGATCTGCGAGGCAGCGGTGACCACTGCGAGAGTTGCGTCATTGACGCTGTTATTGTCGTGTTCGACCAGAACCAGAGTGTTCATGTCCGTAATATCCTTTCCTGCTCGCGGGGCGCCTCAAGCGATCCCGAGCGCCTTGATCTTCTCGACCAGCGCGGCGACGTCTTCGACCTTTTCACCGGCCTGACGGACGGGCGGTTCGGCAACGTTGGTGGTGGTGAGACGCGGGGCGATATCTACGCCGTAATCCGCCGGCGTCTTGCTATCGAGCGGCTTCTTCTTCGCCTTCATGATGTTCGGGAGCGAGGCATAGCGCGGCTCGTTCAGGCGAAGGTCGGTGGTGACGATGGCCGGAAGCGTCAGCTTGACGGTTTCGAGGCCCCCATCGACTTCGCGCTTAACCGACACGCTGTCACCGTCCACTTCGACGGTGTTGGCGAAAGTGCCCTGCGGACGGCCCATCAACGCGGCAAGCATCTGGCCAGTCTGGTTGCTGTCATCCGAAATGGACTGCTTGCCCAGCAGGACGAGGCCAGGCTGTTCTTCATCGGCAATCGCCTTGAGGATTTTGGCGACGGCGAGCGGTTCGACCTCTTCATCGGTCTCGACAAGGATCGCGCGGTCTGCACCCATGGCGAGCGCGGTGCGCAGCGTTTCCTGCGCCTTTGCCGGGCCGATGGAAACGGCGACGATTTCTTCGGCCTTGCCCGATTCCTTGATCCGGATCGCTTCTTCGACCGCGATCTCGTCGAACGGGTTCATGCTCATCTTGACGTTTGCAAGATCAACGCCCGAGCCATCGGCTTTCACGCGCGGCTTCACGTTGTAATCGATCACCCGTTTGACGGGGACGAGGATTTTCATGTGATTTCCTTTCCCATTGGCGTGGCGACGCGGTTACGCGCCGTGCACGGCGAAACTTTCGAGACGCGACCTAGATTGCGTTTACGTAAACGTCAAGTTGATCGTCCTATCGAAATAGCAACGAACAGGGCGGTGCGCCTGTTCCAGCATCGCTAGGTGATTTTGCCCGCGCGCGCTATATTAGCGGGCACCTGGAGGATTTTATGCGGCAATTATTCAGCGCAGCCTTGGCGGCAGCAGCGATTCTGGCGGGCCCTGCAAACGCGCAGGAGGCCGAACAGGAGATCAGGCCGGAGACCCGGCTGGGCGCGGATGGTTTCGAATCGCCTCCTGCCACGCTCGACCAGATGGACTGGCTTGCCGGGCAGTGGTCGGGCGAGGGTATCGGCGGCGCCCCGGCAATGGAAAGCTGGCTTCCTCCGAGCGGCGGCACGATGGTCGGCACGTTCGTGCAAGAAACCGGGGAGGGCGCGATCCGCTTCACCGAAATTCTCTACCTCATGCAGGAAGAGGACACTCTGGTGCTGCGGCTCAAGCATTTCAACGCCGACCTGACCGGCTGGGAGGAAAAGGACGAGATGCTCACTTTTCGCCTCGTCGCGGTCGAGCCGTGCGCGGCGTATTTCCATGCGCTGACCTTGCGCTGCGCCGACCCACAGGCTCCGGGCAAGGGACTGGTCGCCGCCGTCCGCATGAAAAGCGAGCCGGAAATCAGTGAGCTGGTTTTTCGATTTGATCGCGTAGGCGGAGACTGAACCTCCGCCCACGCGACCGCATCGATCACGCCGCCTGCTTGACCTCGGCGACGATCTTTTTCGCCGCGTCGCCCAGATCGTCCGCCGCTACGATGGGCAGGCCCGAACCCGCAAGGATGTCCTTGCCCTTCTGGACATTGGTGCCTTCGAGCCGAACGACCAGCGGAACCGACAAGTTCACTTCCTTCGCTGCGGCGACGATGCCGTCGGCGATGATGTCGCACTTCATGATGCCGCCAAAGATGTTGACGAGGATGCCTTCCACCGCCGGGTCCTTGAGGATGATCTTGAAGGCGGCTGTGACCTTTTCCTTGGTCGCGCCGCCGCCCACGTCGAGGAAGTTGGCCGGGAATGCTCCGTTCAGCTTGATGATGTCCATCGTCGCCATTGCAAGACCGGCGCCGTTGACCATGCAGCCGATGTTCCCGTCGAGCTTGATATAGGCGAGATCGTATTCGCTCGCCTCAACTTCGGCAGGGTCTTCCTCGGTTTCATCCCGCATTTCCTCGACATTAGGGTGGCGATAGAGCGCGTTGCCATCGAAGCTCATCTTGGTGTCGAGCACGAGCAGCTGTCCATCTTTCGTTTCGACCAGCGGGTTGATTTCCAGCATCTCGCAGTCGAGCGACATGAACGCGGTGTAGAGCTGTTTTGCCAGCTTCTGACACGCCTTGTTCACAGCGCCGTCCAGCTCGAGCGCATACGCCACGGCGCGGCCATGATGCGGCATGAAGCCCTGCGCCGGGTCGATCGTGATCGTCGTGATCTTCTCGGGCGTGTTGTGGGCGACATCCTCGATATCCATGCCGCCTTCGGTCGAGGCGACCATCGCGACCCGTCCGGTTGCGCGGTCGACCAGCATGGCAAGGTAATATTCGCTTTCGATATCCACGCCATCGGTCACATAGAGGCGGTTGACCTGCTTGCCCTCATCGCCGGTCTGGATCGTGACCAGTGTGTTGCCGAGCATGTCGCGCGCGTCGGATTCGACGTCTTCGATGCTCTGGGCGAGGCGCACGCCGCCTTTCGCGTCCTCGGGCAGCTCCTTGAACTTGCCCTTGCCGCGTCCGCCAGCGTGGATTTGTGCCTTCACGACATAGAGCGGTCCGGGCAGCTGCTTGGCCGCGGCCACCGCTTCTTCGACGGTAAGGGCGGCATGGCCATCGGGAACAGCGATGCCGCGTTCCTTGAGCAATTCCTTGGCCTGGTATTCGTGGACGTTCATGGCAGCGTGATCCCTTTGTTCTGATCGCTGGGGAGAGACTCGTGTTGATGACCGCCCTAAGGGGGTTCGCACGACTTGAAAAGTGGCGAGTGTGCCTTCACGACAGGACCTCTCATGATTGACAGGTCTCGCCTTCTCGAAATCGTCCGCGAAGCGGGCCGGATAGCCCATTCGCGCTGGCCGGGGGCAGGGCATGCGCTGCACAGCTGGGAAAAGACGCCGGGCGATCCGGTGAGCGAATCCGACCTCGAAGTGGACCGGTTCCTGCGGCGGGAGCTGGCCGCGCTTCTGCCATCGGCCGGATGGCTTTCGGAGGAAAGCGTGGATGACAAGGCGCGCATGGGCAGCGACCTGTTATGGCTGGTCGATCCGATCGACGGAACGCGCGATTTCGTGCGCGGGCGCACCGGCTGGGCGATTTCGGTCGCGCTGGTGAATGCGGGCAAGCCGTTGATCGGGATACTCGCGGCACCTGCGCGCGGCGAGGAATGGTGCGCGGTCGCCGGACAGGGAGCGACGCTCAACGACAAACCGCTTGCCGCCAGCGCGCGGCGGAAATTCAGCGGTGCGCGCGTGCCTGTGGACCAGCTTCCGAGCGCCGATTCGGACCTCGTCGCGGTCGAAAAGCCCAATTCCATTGCCCTGCGCATCGCGATGGTGGCAGACAACCGCGCCGACCTTGTCGTTACCCTGCGCTGGGGGTTCGAGTGGGATGTTGCCGCGGCGACACTGATCGCGCGCGAAGCTGGCGCAGTGGTGTCGGACGCCTTTGGACAGCCGCTCGCCTATAACAAGCACGATCCGCGCGATTTCGGGGTGCTGGTCTGCGCGCCCGGAATACACACCGAAGCCGTCGCACGGCTGGCCGAGCGCGCGGCGCAGCTGCGATAGGGTTCCGATAAAAAAGGGGCCAGTCCCTGCGGACCGGCCCCCCTTGATTGGTGTTCGCAAAGAAATCAGTTGGCAGCGCGCGCGGCTGCAACGTCATCCTGTGTGACCGGAATGATCTTGATTTCGACGCGGCGGTTGAGCGGCTCGTTCACCCCGTCACCGGTCTTCACGCGAAGATAGTCATAGCGTTCACCGTATCCTTCCGTCTCCATCCGGGCGCGGGCGACACCGCGCGAGGCGAGATAGTTCGCCACCGCATCGGCGCGCTGTTCGGACAGGCGCTGGTTGAGCGCTTCCGAACCGGTCGTGTCGGTAAAGCCGTAAATATTGATGAGGCTGTTGGGATACTGCACCAGGCTGTCTGCGACGGTGTTGAGCGTGTCGTAAAAGCCGGGATTGATGTCGAGCCGAACCGCTGGCGAAGGTAACGCCATCGGGCAGGCGCACGAGAATCGCATCGCCATCGCCGATTTCCTCGACATCGACGCCGCTGCCTGCGGTCTGCTCGTCGAGTTCCTTGATCTGGTCATCGAATTGCTTGCCGACCACTGCGCCGGCGCTGCCGCCGATGCCTGCTCCGATGATGCGGGCGGTGTCGCCGCCGACCACGCCGCCAAGCAGGTAGCCGAGCGTGCCGCCCACCGCAGCACCGATTCCGGTGCGCGAAACCTTTTGTTCGCCGGTATTGGGGTCGGTGACACAGGCGCTGGTGCCCAGAAGCGCGAGAGCGGCGGTGCCCGAAAGCAGGATGCGTGTTGTTTTCATTGTATTATCCTCCAGAAATTATTCTTGAACTCCGTGCTCAATCAATTGCTGGCGGCGCAACACGTTCCTGAAAATATCGCCCAGCCTTGCGTGTGGTGCGTCACATGTTTTCGCACGGCTGGCAGCGATCGCCGGGCTGGCAAGTCGGACCATTTGTGCTAGCGGGATGGGCGTGACACCATTTCCCTGGACAGACCTGCTCATCATTGCCGGGCTCATCGTGCTCAACGGCGTGTTCGCCATGTCCGAGCTGGCGATCGTTTCGGCCAAGACCTCGCGCCTGCAAGCCCGGCGTGAGGATGGCTCCGTGAGCGCCCGGATCGCTTTGCGGCTGGCGGAGGAGCCGGGCAAATTCCTGAGCACGGTGCAGATCGGCATCACGCTCATCAGCATCATCGCCGGTGCCTATTCGGGTGCAAGCCTTGGCGGCCCACTGGGCGAGCGACTGGCGCTGCTCGGCGTGCCTGCCGACATTGCGGGCGATGTCGGGTTCATCATCGCCATCGCGTTCACAACCTACTTCACGCTCGTCGTTGGCGAGCTGGTGCCCAAGCAGCTTGCGCTCAAATCGGCTCGTCCCGATTGCGCTGGTCATGGCGCGGCCAATGGACTTACTGGCGCGCGTTGCCGCGCCGCTGGTGTGGCTGCTCGACAAATCGTCGGCAACGCTCATCGCGCTCTTCGGCATCCGGTCGAAGGGTCAAAGCTCGCTAACGGCTCAAGAGCTGCAGATGATTTTTGCCGAAGCGACCCGGTCCGGCGTGATCGAGGTCGAACAGCGCCAGATCCTGACCGGTGTGGTTCGCCTGGCCGAGCGGCCCGTGCGCGAAATGATGACGCCGCGCACCGAGATCGACTGGATCGAGGCCGATGCAGACAATGAGCAGATCAAGCAAGCGATCGACGACAGCCCGCATTCACTCCTCCCCGTCGCCGAGGGTGCGCCCGATGCGATCCTCGGCATCGTCAAGGTCCGCGAAGTGCTTGCCGCGCTGGTCGCGGGCGAGACGGTCGTGATCCGCGACATGATGCACAAGGGCGAGGTCGTGCCCGACCAGCTCGACGCGCTCGATGCGCTGCGGGTCCTGCAATCCTCCGATATCGCGATGGCCGTGGTCCACGACGAATACGGCCATTTCGAAGGGATCGTGACCCCGGTCGACCTGCTGGTTGCAATCGCAGGCAATTTCGCCAGCGACCTCGACCAAGGCGATATCCCGCAAATCGTTGAACGCAAGGACGGGTCGCTGCTCGTATCGGGCGCTCTGTCAGCGGACGCGCTCGCCGACCGGCTCGGCCTCGATTACGGCGAAGACCGCGAGTTCGGCACGGCGGCGGGCTATGCGCTGTCAGTGCTCAAACGGCTGCCGGTTGCGGGGGAAACCTTCAGCGACCAGGGCTGGCTGTTTGAGGTGGTCGACATGGACAACCGCCGGATCGACCAGATGCTGGTGCGCCGCGAAGTTATCTAGTCGGAGGGCGGAAAATCAGCCCGGTATGACCGCCTGCGCCGCCTGGCCGTCACCTTCGGGCGCGGCGATGATGTCGCGGGTTACGCGGCCCTTGGCGACGGTATTCGTGCCCGGATCGCCGACCTGTGAACGAATTCCCGGAGCAGCCGCACCCGCGCGGTCGATCGCGCTGGTTTCGATCTGGCTGCGCGGGGCCGTGCCGCCGAACAGCGCCTCAAGCGCCTGATCCTGCGCCGTGCCCTCGACCGGACGCGGTGCGCCGGGTGCGGGCGGGGTGAGCGTGAAATCCGGCGGGACCACCAGCGGGGCCTGCCGCTGCACGGCAAACTCGTCCGGACGGTCGCGGTTGAAAATTCCGTTGCCGCCGCACGCGGCCAGCATGGCGCTGCCGGCGGTCAGGAGGATGACGGTCTTTACAATACGCATATTCAATTCTCCGATGGGACGGTCTTGGCGTCCAGTTCGTCATCATCCTTTTCGCTGAGGAACAGGCTCCGCGCAAGGATGATGACAACGCCGATGGTGATAGCCGCATCGGCGACGTTGAAAATGAGGAAGGGGCGGAACGTGCCGAAATGCAGGTCGGCATAATCGATGACATATCCCAGGTCCCAGCGGTCGCGGATATTGCCGATCGCCCCGCCCAGGATCATCGCCAGCCCGGCGATATCGCCGAGCTTTTTCTCGCGCAGCATCCACACGAACACGATCAGCGCGATGGCGGCGGTCATCGCCACCAGCAGAAACCGCATTTCCATGTTCGTCGCCTGCAACATGCCAAGCGATATGCCCCGGTTCTCGGTATAGGTGAGATCGAAAAACGGCAGCAGCTCGATATTGCGCACTTCGCGCAAGGCGAGCGGGCCGATCACATACCACTTGATCACCTGGTCGGCGACCGCGATGAAGATGGCGAGCACCAATCCGATGATCCGGTTGCGGGTGAAAAGATCAGCCACTGACGGGCTCCTCGCCGACGACGCTTGCGCACCGCCCGCACAGGTCGCCGTCTTCCGGCACATCGGGCAGCAAGCGCCAGCAGCGCCCGCATTTGGCATCGGTGGATTTGGCGACAGTCACTTCGTCCGCTTGCCCGCGCGTCACTGTCCCGGTGATGAACAATTCGGCAAGCTGCTCATCGCTTACACCCTCGGGCACGGCACTGGCGGGCACGGTGACGACGGCTTCGTTGCTTGAGCGGATGACCTTGTCGCGGCGCAGCGGCTCGATCGCCTCGGTCACGCGTTCACGGAGCGCGCGCAGCTTTTCCCACTTCGCGCGGTCGGCGGGCACGGCGGGCACGCTCGGCCATTCGAGCAGGTGAACGCTGCCCTCCTGCTCGCCGTCCTCGGGATAGCGGGTTTGCCACACTTCTTCAGCGGTAAAGACCAGCACCGGCGCGGCATAGCGCACCAGCGCGTGGAACAGCAGGTCGAGCACGGTGCGATAGGCGTTGCGAGCGGTCGATTCCGGCCCGTCGCAATAGAGCGTGTCCTTGCGAATATCGAAGAAGAACGCGCTGAGGTCCTCATTGCAGAAATCGACCAGCAGGCGGGTGTAGGTGTTGAAGTCGTACTCCATCGCTGCCTTCTTGAGCTTGCCATCAAGCTCGCTCAGCAGCGACAGGACATACAGCTCCAGTTCGGGAATCTCGCCGCTGTCGGACATGTCCCCGACGAATCCGTCGAGCGCGCCGAGCAGGTAGCGGAAGGTGTTGCGCAGGCGGCGATACTGGTCGCCCACGCCCTTGATGATTTCATCGCCGATGCGGTGATCTTCGGTGAAATCGACGCTCAGCGCCCACAGCCGGATGATATCCGCGCCGGTCTGTTCCATCATCTTGACCGGATCGGTGGTGTTGCCGAGCGATTTCGACTGCTTCTTGCCCTTGGCATCCATCGTGAAGCCGTGGGTCAGCACCTGATCGTAGGGCGCACGGCCCCGCGTGGCACAGCTTTGCAGCAGCGAGGACTGGAACCAGCCGCGATGCTGGTCGGACCCTTCGAGATAGAGATCGGCGGGCCATTGCAGGTCCGGCCAGCGACCTGATTCCAGCACGAAGGCGTGGGTGCAACCGCTATCGAACCACACGTCGAGGATGTCGGTGACCATCTCGTAGTCGTCCGGATTGTGATCGTCGCCGAGAAATTCGGCCTTGCGCGCCTCGTCCCATGCATCGACGCCGTCCTTGTGCACGGCGGCGACAATGCGCGCATTGACCGCCTCGTCCTGCAGGTACGTGCCATCGGGACGCACGAACAGCGTGATCGGCACGCCCCATGCGCGCTGGCGGGACAGCACCCAGTCGGGGCGGCCTTCGACCATCGAGCCGATGCGGTTTCGGCCCTTTTCAGGGATGAACTTCACGCGCTCGATTTCCTCCATCGCACGCTCGCGCAGGGTCGGAGCGGCGCAGAGTGTCTCTTCGCTCTGGTCGATGGCTCCGCCTTCGCTTTCCCAGCTGCGATCCTCGGGCGTTTTCGGCTCGAGCCACGGCAAGTCCTTGTCCATCGGCACAAACCATTGCGGCGTGCAGCGATAGATGACCTTGGCCTTGGAGCGCCATGAATGCGGGTAGGAGTGTTCGTAGTCTGCACTCGCACTGAGCAGCGCGCCTGCTTCGCGCAGATCGTTGCAGATCGGCCCGTCGGGCGCGTTGAAGGGCTTGTTGATGACGCTGCGGCGGCGCTCGTCATCCCCGCCGAGCCAGAGCCAGTCGTCGCGATAGCGGCCATCGTCCATGACCGCGAAGACCGGATTGATGCCGTTCGCCTTGCACAGCTCGAAATCGTCCTCGCCGTGATCGGGCGACATGTGGACGATGCCGGTGCCGCTCTCGGTAGTAACGAAATCGCCCGCAAGCATCGGGCGCGGCGTGGCGTAGAACCCGCCGAGATGGTGCATCGGGTGGCGGACCTTGGTTCCGGCCAGGTCGGAGCCTTTGCCTGACCAGGCTTCTTTGAAGGTAACCTGCTCGGCAAGCATCATAACGCCGCCGAGCCGAGTGGAAGCAGTTTGCGCCAATCCTTTCCTTAGGTGATCAAGCCGTTCCCTCGCCAAGATAAAAGTCTGTGTCCGTTCATCAAAATTCGCATTTGTGTTCGGGTCGCCAGGCCTTGAAGTTTGGACTAGACGTGGCTCAATGTATTTGACTGCTACATATTCAACCTCCGGCCCATAGGCCAAAGCCTGATTGACCGGGATCGTCCAAGGGGTCGTCGTCCAGATCACCGCGTGCGCCCCGACCAACTCCTCAATCGGGCTTTCGGTGATCTCGAACGCCACGTCGATCTGCGGCGAGTCCGTCAGGTCCTCATATTCAACCTCAGCCTCGGCCAGCGCGGTCTTCTCCACCGGCGACCACATCACCGGCTTGGACCCGCGGTACAGGTTCCCCGCTTCGGCAAACTTCATCAGCTCGGCGACGATCGTGCCTTCGGCCTGCGGGTCCATGGTGAGATAGGGATTGGCCCAATCGCCCATGATGCCAAGACGCTTCAGCTGCTCGCGCTGGGTATCGACCCAGTGCTGCGCATAGGCGCGGCATTCGGCGCGGAATTCCTTTGCGGGAACCTCGTCCTTGTTCTTCTTCTTCTTGCGGTACTGCTCCTCGACCTTCCACTCGATGGGCAGGCCGTGGCAATCCCAGCCCGGCACGTAGGGTGCGTCCTTGCCCATCAGGTTCTGCGCGCGGCACACCATGTCCTTGAGGATGTGGTTGAGCGCATGGCCGATATGCATGTCGCCATTGGCGTAAGGCGGGCCGTCATGGAGGATAAACTTCTCGCGGCCCGCGCGCGCCTCACGCAGTTTCGCGTACAGATCGATCTCGCGCCAGCGCGCCTCGATACCCGGTTCCTTCTGCGGAAGGCCGGCTTTCATCGGGAAATCGGTCTTGGGCAGGAAGACCGTATCTTTGAAGTCGCGTTTGCTGTCTGACATATCGGAAGGCGCGTTAGGGCATCTCGCGGCTGCGATAAACCCTAATTGAGCGGCTTGGTTCTGACCGCCCTATTCCTGTCTGCGTCTTTCCAGCGCCGCCTGCGCCGCGTCGATTTCTTCCTGGCTGCGATCATCGAAGCTGGGAAACAATGCCGGCATCGCGGTAAAGCCGTCCTCGACCCAGACGTAACCGTTGAAGGAATTGGGGATTTCGGTGAATTGTTCGGGCAGGGTGAGGCCGGTATTGGGCTCGCCCTCCACATACGGCCCGGTGACGATGACCTCACCGCCATAGGCTTCCATCCGCGCGATCAGGCGGTTGGGCCAGCCCCAGAACGGCCATTGATAATTGACCGGGATCACCATCGTCTTGCCGCGGCAGCTTTCGGGCAGGTAGCCGCTCCAGCCGACCGCGATGTAATCTTCCGCGCAGGTGCGCGCCTCGTGCCGGGCTCCACGCCCACACGTCGGGGTAAAGCTCGCGGATGCGGTTCACCGGGGCCGGGTGCCCGTAGAACGCATCGCCGCGCGCCGCCGGGTCGCGGCCCAGTTCTGCGAGTTTTGCCGCGACAAGATCCGCCTCGCCCGCATCACCCGATTTGAAATTGTACATCAGCCGGTCGCGCACCCGCAGCGCCTCCACGCCTTCTTCCAGCGTCGGCATTGCGCCCACACCCTGCCCGCGAAAGGGATAGGTCCTGCCGCCATCGGCGGTGTAGCCATAGCCGATATCGAGCGCTTTCAGCTCCGCAAGCGTCGCGCCGCGCACTTCGCCGCTGCCATCGGTGCGGCAATCGAGCGTCCAGTCATGGAACAGCACGATTTCTCCGTCACTGGTGGGCGCGATATCGACCTCGACCAGCCACGCGCCGAGTTTCTGCGCGCGCTTGATCCCGGCGACGGTGTTTTCGAGATAGTCATGATAGGGCTGCTCGATACGGGTCGCGGTGCAGGTGTCGCGCTCAACCCCGGTGCGGTCGAAATCCTGCGCGAGGCCCCGGTGCGCGATCAGCTTGGGCGCGCCAGCGGGATTGGGGGCGAGCCAGCTGGCATTGGTGACCGACAGGATCAGGAAAAGGACGGCGAACGCCATCCCGCCCCACAGTGCAAATTTCCTCATGAAAGCAGCCGTTTAGCCTCATCGCAATCGCGCTCCATCTGCTCCGTCAGCGCATCCAGAGTATCGAATTTCGCCTCGCCGCGCAGGAAGTGGTGGAAAGCGACCTCGATTTCCTGGCCATAGAGATCGCCGGAGAAATCGAAGAAATAGGGTTCAAGCAGCTCCTTGGGCGGCTCGAATTGCGGGCGGATGCCGAGATTGGCCGCGCCTTTCAGCTCCTCGCCGGTGCTGAGGATACGGCCCGTCACGGCATAGACGCCGTACCGGGGGCGCAGATAGCTTTCGACCGAGACGTTCGCGGTGGGATAGCCAAGCTTGCGCCCATTCTTGTCGCCGTGCTCGACAATGCCCCGGATCGCGAAGGGGCGGGTGAGAAGCTGCGCGGCGAGCTGCGGATTACCCTCGCGCAGCGCCTCGCGCACTCGGCTGGAGGAGACGACCTCGCCTTGCCCTTTTACTGGCTCGACCACGCGGCTTTTCAGGCCGTGTTCGCTGCCGAAGCCGCGCAGCAGGTCGACATTGCCCTTCGCTCCCTGGCCAAACGTGAAATCCCCGCCGGTCACCACGCCATGCGCGCCGAAGCGCTCACACAGGATCTCGGTGATGAAATCTTCCGCGCTGGTGCTCGCCAGTGCCTTGTCGAAGTGAAACACCAGCATCGCGGTCGCGCCTGCCGCGAGGTAGAGCTCCTGCCGCTGCTCGAGCGTTGTCAGGCGGAAGGGCGGCACATCGGGCCTGAAAAAGCGCACCGGATGCGGGTCGAACGTGGCGATGATCGAAGGGCGGCCCTCTTCATGCGCCCACTTGATCGCCTCGCCAGCGACGGCCTGATGCCCCGAGTGAAAACCGTCGAAATTCCCGAGCGCGATCACCGCCCCGCGCAGCGCGCCGGCAACCTCTTCGCGGTGATCGAGCCAGCGCATCAGGCGATGCCCCGCGCCTTGTGATCGGTCGCTCTTTCATAGGTGACGAAAGCGTAAGCGGGTGTGTCGCCATCAGCCGCAAAATCCTCGCGCGCGGTCACGATCCATTCCTCGCCGAGCGGTTTCATGAAGGTGTCGCCGGGAAAATCGCGGTCGATTTCGGTCACCTCGATCCGCTGGGCGAGGGCGCGGAATACGTCGTAGATCGCCGAACCGCCAACCACGCAAATCTCGCCCGTATCGTTGTCCCGCTGTGCAAGCACCAGCGCTTCGGCAACCGAATGCGCGATCTCAGCCCCTTCGCTGTCCCAATGGTCGCGGCGCGACAGCACGATGTGGCGGCGACCGGGAAGCAGGCCGGGCAGGCTCTCGAACGTCTTGCGGCCCATGATCATGGGCTTGCCCATGGTGAGCGCCTTGAACCGCTTGAGATCGTCGGGCAGGTGCCACGGCAGGCGTCCTTCATAGCCGATCGCGCCGTTGGCGGCGCGGGCGTAAATGAGGACGATTTCAGGCTCGGCAGGGGCGTTCACGGCAGGTTGTGGCTCACTCGCGTGACATGGCCCATCTTGCGCCCGGAGCGTGCCTCGCGCTTGCCGTAGAGATGCAGGTGCGGCTCGCCGCTCTCGGCGAGGATGGAGTGCGCGGTGAGCGCATCCTCGCCGACGATATTGCGCATGTCCACGCTGGCAAAGCGGGTGGCGGTTTCGCCCAGCGGCAGGCCGCATATGGCGCGGATGTGGTTCTCGAACTGGCTCGTCGCAGCCCCTTCGATGGTCCAGTGCCCGGAATTGTGCACGCGCGGTGCCATTTCGTTGAACACCGGCCCGCTTTTCGTGGCGAAGAATTCGAGCGTCAGCACGCCGACATAATCGAGCGCTTCGGCGGTCTTGGAGGCGATATTGCGCGCCGCCTCGACCTGGCTTTCGACCAGATCGCCTGCTGGCAGTACGCAATGGACCAGCATGCCGCCCTGGTGTGTGTTCGCGGTCGAATCCCAGAAGCGCACTTCGCCATCCCGTCCGCGCACGAGGATGACCGAGAATTCGGTCTCGAACGCGACCATGCCTTCATAGATGCAGGGCCGACCCGGAAAGCGGACGCCCTGTGCATCATGCGCATTGCCGATGCGCCACTGGCCCTTGCCATCATAACCATCGCGCGCGGTCTTGAGGATGCCGGGCGCGCCGATCTGCTCGACCGCGCGGGCGAAATCGTCATCGCTTTCCACCCGCATGTAGGGCGCGCATCTGGCACCGAGCTGCTCGACGAACTGCTTTTCCTGCAACCGGTCCTGCGCGATGCCCAGCGCCTTTGGATGCGGAGCGAGCATGGTTTCCGGAACGACCTCGACCGCGGATAGCGGGACGTTCTCGAATTCCCACGTGACGATGTCGCACTGCGAAGCAAACGCCGCAATCGCATCGCGCTCGCCCCAGCCATTTTCGAAGAAATCGGCGCAGGCAGAGGCCGCGATGTTATCGCCCGGCGGGGCGTAGCCGATGGTGCGATACCCGAGCTGCGCGGCGGACATCGCCATCATCCGGCCAAGCTGACCTCCGCCAAGGATGCCGATGGTCGATCCGGGGGCAAGTGGTGTGCTGGCCATCAGTCTACCGGTGCCTCGCCGACATCTGCGGTGCGCGATGCGCGCCAATCCTGAAGCCGCTCGGACAGCTCTTCATCTGACAAGCCAAGGATCGCGGCCGCCATCAGGCCGGCATTCCTTGCACCTGCTTCACCGATGGCCAGAGTGCCGACAGGAATTCCGGCGGGCATCTGCACGATGGAGAGCAGGCTGTCCCAGCCCGACAGTGCCTTTGACTGCACGGGCACGCCAAGGACAGGCAGATGGGTCATCGCCGCGATCATGCCGGGCAGGTGCGCCGCTCCGCCTGCGCCTGCGATAATCACGTCGAAGCCTTCGCCTTCGGCGCCTTTTGCAAAGGCGCTCATGCGGTCAGGCGTGCGGTGGGCGGAGACGATCCGCGCCTCGTGCTCGACTTCCAGTTCGCCCAGCACTTCGGCGGCGCATTTCATCGTCGGCCAGTCCGATTGGCTGCCCATGACGATTGCGACCCGTCCCTTGTTTTCTGCCCCCATGAGCGGTGCGATCCTCAGCTGTCTTTCAGGTAGTACCGTTCGCCCGGCACCATATCGTTATCGAAGTCATAGATGATCGGCTGGCCTGTGGGAATCTCCAGCCCCGTTATGTCCTCGTCGGAGATGTTCGACAGGTGCTTGACCAGCGCGCGCAGGCTGTTGCCATGCGCGGAGATGATGACCGTCTCGCCGCTGCGCAGGACCGGCAGGATGTCGCTTTCCCAATAGGGCAGGACGCGCTCGATCGTGAGCTTCAGGCTTTCGGTGTTCGGGACGGCGATGCCATCATAGCGCGGATCGGCACCGGGATCGTATTTGCTGCCCGGCTCCATCGGAGGGGGCGGGGTGTCGAAGCTGCGCCGCCAGATATGCACCTGTTCATCACCGTGCTTGTCGCGCGTTTCCTGCTTGTTGAGCCCGGTCAGCCCGCCATAATGACGTTCGTTAAGGCGCCAGTCCTTGATCACCGGCAGCCACAGCCGGTCCATCTCTTCCAGCGCGAGATTGAGCGTCTTGATCGCGCGGGTCTGGTAGGAGGTGAAGGCGATGGTGGGCAGGACGCCCTTCTCCTTCATCAGCGTGCCCGCCGCCTTGGCCTCGGCCACGCCCTTTTCGGTGAGGTCGACGTCCCACCAGCCGGTGAAGCGGTTTTCGAGGTTCCACTGGCTCTGCCCGTGGCGCACGAGGATCAGTTTGGGCATTTGCTCTCCGAATTGTTTAGCTTCGGGCATTGGTTTCTAGAAGATCATCTGCCCGATCCACTAGCCCTGGTCGCCATCCTTGGAAACCCCGCTCGCGTCCGATTCGCTGCTCAATGCGCGCCCTTGCGCTTTACGGCGGCGCAGGTTCTCGCGCAGTTTTGCTGCGAGACGCTCTTCACGCGACAGATTCTTGCTCTTGTCTTCACTCATGCGAAATGCCTTGCCGTTATCGGCGGCAGGCTTCAAGCCATGCTTGACATTGCGGGCCGACGCGACAATAGCGCGCGCCTGTTTGAGAGTGCCGCGGTAGCTCAGTGGTAGAGCGCGTCATTGGTAATGACGAGGCCGAGAGTTCAATTCTCTCTCGTGGCACCATTCTCCCTTATTTGTTGACCCTCAGACGCCGGGCGCGAGCCATCCGGCCCGCTTGGATTGGCCTGCGGCTCGCACCATTCCAAGTCGTTCTCCCTCCACTACCCCCACTTTTGACGAGTGCGCTTTGCCGCTGCGCTCCGCTATCCCTTGTCCTTCACACAGGACGCATTGGGAGAGCTTGCGATGGATCTGGGACTCAAGGGCAAGAAAGTCATCATGAACGGCGGCGCGCACGGGCTGGGCCTTGCCTCGCTCAAACTGTTTGCAGCCGAGGGCGCCGACGTCGCGTTCTTCAGTCGCAAGGACGACAAGATCGAAGCCGCCAAGAAAGCGATCGACGCCGCCGGTCCGGGCAAGGTCTTTGCCGAAGTGTTCGACATGAACGATGGCGGCGATGCCTACAAAGCATGGCTGGAAAAGGCCGCTGGCGAGCTGGGCGGGTGCGACATCTTCATCCACACCGCATCCAGCTCCGGCACGGGCGGCACCGGCGATTGGCAGAACGCGCTCGATTTCGACATCATGGGCGCGGTCAACGGGGTCGAGGCGCTGACCCCGCATCTCGACAAGTCGGACAGCGGATCGATTGTCTTCATGTCTTCGACCGCCGCGCTCGAGACCTTCATCGCACCGCAAGCCTTCAATGCCTTGAAAGCCGCGCTGATCACTTATGGCTCGCAGCTGTCGCAGGCGCTCGCGCCGCAGGGCATCCGAGTGAACTGCGTGTCGCCCGGCGCGATCTATTATCCCGGCGGCAACTGGGAGGTCATCGAAGGCGCCATGCCCGAGCTGTTCCAGGGCACGCTGGCGAAAATGCCGATGGGCCGGTTCGGCAACGATACCGAGGTTGCCAACGCCATCGTCTTCACCGCCAGCCCCGCCGTTCCGTACATGACCGGCGCGAACATCGTGGTCGATGGCGGGTTTACCCAGCGCGTCCAGTTCTAAGCACACCTCAAAACAGGAAGGCCCGATCCCATGGCTGAGATAGAACGCGACAAGTTGCTCGACATCTACACCCGCACGATGAAGGTGAACCGCACCGACGAAAAATTCCGCGAGCTGCTGATGCAGGGCAAGGTTGCCGTCATGTATTACTGCGTGCGCGGGCAGGAGCTGGTCTCCGCTGCTGCTATGGCTGCGCTGGAGAAAGACGATTACGTCGTATGCACCTATCGCGGGCAGGGCGAACAAACCGCCAAGGGCATTCCGATCGAGAAATGGTGGGGCGAATGCCTCGGCAAGGCGACCGGCACCTGCAAGGGCAAGGGCGGCACGATGCACATCACCGATCCCGACACCGGCATCATGGTCACGACCGGCGTGGTCGGCAGCGGCATTCCCATCGCCAACGGGCTTGCCATGGCGAGCCAGAACAATGGCGATGGACGCGTAACGCTGGTCAGTTTTGGCGACGGTGCGGCCAATATCGGCGGCTTTCACGAGGCGATGAACATGGCCCAGCTCTACAAGCTGCCGGTCGTCTTCCTGTGCCAGAACAACCGCTATGGTGAGCACACCGCCTATGCCGATCACACCGACAGCCCGGATATTTCCAGCCGCGCCGAAGGCTACGGGATGAAGGGGATCAAGGTCGACGGCAACAACGTCAACGAGGTTTACCCCGCTATGGAAGAGGCGGTCGAGCACGCGCGCAGCGGCAAGGGGCCGGTGCTGGTCGAGGCCATGTGCTACCGCATGATGGGCCACTTCTTCGGCTCCGATTTCTCCTACATGCCGCCCGAGCACATTGAAGAAATGAAGGCTGAAGACCCGCTGCCCAAACTGCGCAAGGTCATGCTCGAGCGGCAGTTCACCGAAGAGGAGCTGGACAAGATCGTCGCCGATATCGACGCCGAGATCGACGCAGCGGTCCAGCATGCGCTCGACGCGCCGCTGCCGGATACGGACGAGATCTACAAAGACGTGCTTGAGGAGACGGCCTGATGGGCAAGATAACCATGACGCAGGCGCTCAACCTCGCCATCGACGAAGCGATGGCCGAAGATGACGGCGTGTTCTGCCTGGGCGAGGACGTCTCCGCCAAACAGGGCGGCGGCGTGTTCAAGGTCACGCAGGGTTTGAGCGAGAAATACGGCGAGCACCGCATCCGCGCGACGCCGATCTCCGAAACCGCCATCATTGGCGCAGCGGTAGGTGCAGCGCTCGCCGGGCAGCGCCCGATTGCCGAGATCATGCTGATGAACTTCGTCGGCGTGTGCATGGACCAGATCGTCAATCACGCGGCCAAGCTGCGCTTCATGTCGGGCGGCCAGACGCCGTGCCCGATCGTGATCCGCACCACCACCGGCGTCGGCGTTGGCTTTGGGGGGCAGCACTCCGACATGCTGGAGGCGTGGTTCGCCCATGTCGCCGGGATGCACGTGGTCACCCCGTCCAACGCCGCCGATGCGCGCGGGCTGATGCGCTCTGCCATCGATGCCAATGACCCGGTCGTCTTTATCGAGAACATCCTGTGTTACGGGCTCGAATCCGAAGATCCGGGCGAGGGGTACCGCGCGCCGCTGGGTAAGGCGGCGGTGGCGAAGGAAGGCAGCGACCTCTCGCTCATCACCTATGGCCGCACCGTGCTCGACGCGATGGAGGTCGCGGGCGAGCTGGAGAAGGAAGGCGTCAGCGTCGAGGTCGTCGACCTGCGCACCATTGCGCCCTACGACGAGGAAACAGTGCTCGCATCGGTCAACAAGACGGGCCGCGCACTGACCCTGCACGAAGCGGTCCGGCCCTTCGGCGTGGGTGCGGAAATCGCTGCGAACATCCAGGAAAAATGCTGGGACAATCTGAAAGGTCCGGTGCGCCGGATCGGGGGCACATTCTCCGCCGTGCCGTTCGCGACTCATCTGGAGCAGGCATGGATCCCGCAAAAGAGCGATATCGCCGAGCAGATCAAAGCGTCGGTAGGAAAGGACTAAACCTTTGGCCGAAGAAATCCGCATCCCGAAACTCGGCATGAGCGCCACCGAGGTCACCCTGTCCGAATGGATGTTCGGTGAGGGCGAGCAGGTCGCGAAGGGCGACATCATCTACACCGCCGAAACCGACAAGACGACCGTCGAGATCGAAGCGCAGGCAGCCGGCACGATCCATCCGACCGGTGAAGAGGGCACAAAATACAAGGTCGGCGACGTTATCGGCACGATCGGGTAGCCGCATGTCCTCAAGTAGCAAAGCGATAGGACAAGAAAAGACGCCCTCAAGTAGCAAAGCGGTAGGGCAAGAAAAGTCGCCCTCAAGTAGCAAAGCGATAGGACAAGAAAAGACGCCCTCAAGTAGCAAAGCGGTAGGGCAAAACGAACTCACACCGCGCGAAATTCAGGCTGCTGTCTATGCCGCAGCCGGAGCGCGCGATTGGGACACCGTGGAATCGCTCCTCCACCCCGATTTCGTGCTGTATGAGGCCGACTGTCTTCCGTTTGCAGGGGAATGGCGCGGCAAGGATGCGCTGCAACGCTGCGCGGCAGCGATGTATGGCACCTGGGCCGAGGCGAAGGTCGATATTCACGACATCACCGGCGGCGATACCCACGCCGTGACCGTGCTGACCCTGACCATGACTCCCAAGGGAGAGGGCGAGACCTTCAGCCAGACCGTGTGCGAAATGGGCGAATTCGAAGGGGGCCTGATGAAGAGCCTGCGCATCCATTATTTCGATGCCGCTGAAGTTGCAGCCAAGGCGGACAGTTGATGGCAATCGAAAAGGTTTGCGCGCTGGGCGCGCCCGCCGATCAGGGCCAGCCGCTGGTCGCAGAACTGCTTGGCGCCGGGTTCGACGTCACTGCCGGTGTCCGGCGCGAAAATGCGATGGCGGACACGCCGTGGCCTGGTCTGCCGACGGTCCATGCCGACATCACCGATGCCGATGCGATGGCGAACGCCTTTGCCGGACAGGATGCCGCCGCGTTTCACCTGCCGTTCGAATTCGACCGCGCGAAGGCGGCGCATTTCGGCCAGCAAATTGCCGCCGGGGCGAAGCGCGCAGGGCTGAAGAAGATCGTCTTCAACACCGCCTGCTATGTCGCGGATCACGATCTCGATCTGTCCGCGCATGATGGAAGGCGCGATATCGAGCGGGCGCTGGAAGAGACCGGCATACCGTGCGTTTTCATCGAGCCGACCGTGTTCATGGACAACCAGTACCGCATCTGGACCCGGCCCCTGATCATGCGCGACGGGGTGTTCGCCTATCCGGCCAAGCCCGACCTTCAGATCAACTGGGTGTGCCTCGAAGACGTAGCGCAGGCGATGCGCCGCGCGCTTCAGACCGATGCCGCCGATGGGCAGCATGTGCCGCTGGGCGGGCCGGAGGCGCTGGTCGGGGACCAGGTCGCCGCCAACCTGTCGCAAGCGATTGGCAAGCCGGTGCGTTTCCAGAGCCTCGCTCCGGAAGAATTCGCCGCCCGCATGAGCGAGCTTGTCACCGGATCGCGCGAAATTGCGCCCTTGAGCATTTATGACGGCATGGCGAAGTTCTACGCATTCTACAATTCGCAAGCCGTCTCACCGCTGCTGGTCGACCCGCAGGATGCGCGCGACCTGCTGGGCATGGAGCACACTTCGCATCTGGAATGGGCGAAGTCGAAGGACTGGACGGCGGGCCTGGAAGGAATGAACTAGCTTTCCTACACGCGCCCGAAATGCGACGGCGACGCAGGTTTTCTGAAAACCGGACTCGCGAAAATGTTGGAGAAGTGTCACCCGTATCCTACACACCAAACTATAGGCAATTCAATGGCTTGATGTGTATGATACGGATGACAACCTGCCGGATTTGTCACCCGTTCCCTACAGGGTCTGCCCGTCATCCAAGACGAAATCGCTGCCCGTCACAAACTCCGCTGCATCCGAACACAGGAACAGCAGCGGCCCGTCCAGCCCTTCCTCGCCCATCAGGCGCCGTTTGGGAAAGCGGGCGATCTGCTTCTTGCCCGGATCGGTATCGAACCACGCATCGTTGATCGCGGTGCGGATATAGCCGGGCGAGATCGTGTTGACGCAGATCCCGGCGCGCGCCCATTCGCGGGCCATGCTGCGCGCGGCCTGCACCACGCCTGCCTTGCTGGCGGAATAGGCGACGAGGCCGGGCGAGGGCTCGAACGCGGTGATGGAGGCAATCATGACGATGCGGCCCTTCGGTGAGCCTGCGGCAATCATGCGGCGCGCGCCTTCCCGCGCGGTCAGGATCGCGCCTTTGAGGTTGATCGAAAGTGTGCGCTCGATTTCGTCTTCGGAGATATCGGACATCATGCCGGCCCCATCGACGCCTGCATTGGCGATCACGGTATCGACCGTCCCGAAAGCGTCCTCGGCGGCATCGAACCCGGCGATGATATCGGCCTCTCTCGCGACGTCCATCTCGATCGCCGCTGCCTTACTCCCGATCTCGGATGCGAGCGCTTCAAGCCGGTCCTTGCGCCGTGCCCCGAGCGCGACATTTGCGCCGCTGCCCGCGAGGATGCGGCCAAATCGCGAGCCAAGGCCGGAAGACGCGCCGGTAATAAGCGCGGTGCGCCCCGTGAGGTCGACTGAAATGGTCATGCGATCAGCTTACGCCGTTTTCGGCAGCTCACCCGTGATATATTTACGCAGGGTCGTCTGGAAATGGCGGACCCGGCTGTCCTGGTAATGGCCAAGTTCCATCATCCCTTCCTTCATCGATTTCATGCCGGTCTGGACATGCGGCAGGTTCGACATGTCCTGATCGAACACATTGGCGAGCTGCGGGCCCATAATGTCGGCGGCCCAGGCAAACGGCTCCTCGTCCGGGATGTACGTCATCTCGACAGCGCGAGGCCGCTCCTCGCCCTTGGGTGTGGGGAACAGCAGGCGGATTTCCATGATGCACCAGTCTGGCGTATCTCCGGGCAGCCAGCGATAGGTCAGCGTAGGGAGGAAACCGATCCACGGCGCGAAATTGGGGAAGATATTGTACGTGAAGTTGTCGAGGATTTCGCTGTCCGAGGCGTCCGAATAATCATAGCCATATTGCTCGGCGAAACCCTTTCGCCCCGCTTCGGCGAGCACTTTGCGAGCACCCAGCGGATCGGCGGAATCGTAGCCCTCCGCCGGTTCATCGCCTGCGGCAAAGCGGCGATTGGTGTCCGCGTCTTCGCCGCCGGAAAACTCGTTCATCTTCTCCAGCACGTAGTCCGAATTCTTGCCCTTCATATGCGGGCTGAGCACGCCGGACGGCGTGATCGCGCGGTTGAAGTGATCGCCGATGTGGTCGTAGCGCGTGTTTGCATCGCCGAGGAACGGCAGCAGCTGCGGGTGAGTGGTGATCGAATGCCACGCCTCCATGAAGGCCTCTGCGGTGGCTTTCCAGTTGGCAGGGATTTTCTTCTGCACCCACATCCCGGTATAGCGGTTCTCGAAATCGTAGCGCTCGTAATGCTCCGCTGCCGGGCCGAGCCATGTCTTGAAATCGGGCAGGTCGTGGTTCTCGGTGATCATGATAAAGCCCTGCCACAGCTCGACGCGAGCCTCGGGCAGGCACATTTCCTTGCCCTTGAGATGCTTGAAGTCCCACTCGGAGGGAATTTCCTTCAGGCTGCCGTCATTGCGCCAGGTGAAACCGTGGAACGGGCAGCGCAGCTGGATCGAATTTCCGCCGTCGGTGCGCAGCTTGCGACCGCGGTGGAGGCACGCATTGTAGAACGCTTTGACCTCGCCATCCTTTTGCCGGACCAGCAGGAAGCTCTGGCCCGCAATCTCGAACACGACCGTGTCGCCGGGATCGGGCATTTCATCTTCGCGCGCGGCGAACAGCCACACATTGGGCCACAGCTTCTCGCGCTCGAGCCGAGCGAAATCCTCACTGATATACGGTTCGACCGGCAGCGGATCGTCGGGCATGTCCGCGACGGTTTCTTCGAACAGGTAATCGGGCGGAGTGCGCGTGTCGCCCTCCAGCATGTCGGTGTAGCTCATGCCGGGGCAGCGGTCTTCGGCGCTGACGTTCTTGATCTCGTTCATGAGAGGCCTCTTTCGATCCCTTTCCTCGCACTTTGTGCAGTGTTCGCAAGGGACAATATCACACAGGTTCGCCCCCGGATCACACTATCGGATTGGAGAGGATCGATGGCGCATCAAAAAGGCATCTCACAGCTCGGCGAGGTGATGCAGCTCGCATTTGTGCCGCAGGATTTCGATGCGGCGGTGAAGCACTGGACCCAGACGATGGGCGTGGGGCCATTCTTCCTGATGGAAGGCATCCACCTCGACGGCATGAAGTACAAGGGCGAGCCGACCGAGGCAGCGTTCGACCTCGCGCTGGCCTATTGGGGCGATATCCAGATCGAGCTTATCCGCCCGCGCGATGCGCATCCCTCGATCTATTCCGGCGAATATGCCGATGTCACCGGGCTGCACCATGTCTGCATCCTGGTCGACGATATTGAGGAGGCTTACCGGGTATGCGGCGAGCAGGGCGCCGAAATCGTGATCGAGGGCGCGCTGGGCGGTAGCCGCGTCATCTATGTCGATCCGGGGCGCGGTCCCGGACACCTCGTCGAGATATTGCAGCAAGGCAAGGACGGCCCCGGCCTGTTTGCCATGATCAAACAAGCGGGCGAAAGCTGGGATGGGTCGGAGCCGCTCAGAAGGCTGGGTTAATAGGGGAGGGCGTGTCGATGGGGAACGGCTGCGCAGCAGCCGCAAGGCCGTCCGTAGCGATCCGGGCTTCAGGTCGCATGAGCGAGGAGATCGCACCCCGGGTGGGGCGCAAGCCTCAGGAGTTCGCCCCCAGGTAGCCCAGCTGCCCGGCCTTGAAGATCGTCTGCGCGCGGTTCACGCTGTCCAGCTTCTCTCCGGCGCGGTGGATGTGGTAGCGGATCGTCGCGTGGCTGCGTTCAAGGATCATGCTGATTTCCTTGTCGGTCTTGCCGATCGCGGCCCAGCGCAGGCACTCGACCTCGCGTTTCGAGAGCACGCAGTCCGACGGGATGCGCCGTTTGGTCCGGTGCGCCTGGACGTAGCCCGCGATAAACCGGCGGCTGAGCTGCGAAAACAGCGAGCCATACAGCGCGAACTCTTCGGTGAGGTCCTCTTTCTCGCGGTCCATGCTGATGAAGCTGTTCGCTGAAATCTGGCCGAAAGGCAGGTGCACGGGGATCACAATCGCGGCCTTGCACAGCGAGCGTTTTTCAAAATCGGCAAGGTCGATCTCATCGAGGTAGGAATTGCGCCAGCGCGTGTTGAACCCCTGGCTGTTCACCCAGAACGGCTCGCTTTCATACCGGCAGGCGCGGGGCAGCGGGGAATGCAGCGCCAATCGGTGGTCCTCCCACCAGCGCGCACCATCGTCGAGCCAGCGGAAGATATCCGCGTTGAGGATCGTGCCGTCGGCATCCACCATCGGTTCCTTGGAGGAGATATCGTCGCACATCGCGATCTGCATGCCCCGTTCCTGGGCGATGCGGGCCATGTTTTCAGCGGCGTCGTGGATGTCCTCCGGACAGGTGATCGTGATCTGTTCAAGCAGCTGATCAAGTTGCTCGCGGCCCTGCGGCGCGCGCAGTTCTACGACGTTTTTTCCCATACCGGGTCCTCTCCTCGACTCTCTCCGCAGTCACACTACTCCACTTTGATCGATTCGCCTCATACTTTACGCAGGGGAAATGGAGGCTGGCGCTGGCTAGGCCCGCTTTGACGTTCAGGAGGATTGCGCGATGGTCTGGCAAGGTGAGAATTTCGGAGCGGCGCTCAAGGCGCTGGCCAGCGGAATCGAGCCGGAACGGCCCGCCCTGATCCACGGCGAGCGAATCGTCACATGGAGCGAGCTCGACGAGCAGACCGACCGAATCGCCGAGGGGCTGCGCGCAAAGGGACTCGAGCCCGGCGACATTGCCGGACAGATGCTGCGCAACAATCCCGATTACATCCTCGCCTATTTCGGCTGCATCAAGGCAGGCGTGACCCCGGTCAACGTGAACTATCATTACAAGAGCCGTGAGCTCGCCGATATCTTCGAGCGGTTCGGTCTGAAAGCGCTCTTTACCGAAAGCGATTTTGCCGAAGACGCCGCCGCAGCGATGCCCGGGAACGCGCTCACCATCGATGTGGGAGGCGAGGATTGGGCGCAACTGCGCGGGCATGACCTGCCCGGCGATTTCGCGGTGCATGACGATCCGCAAGCCCTGTTCCTCACCGCGACCGGCGGAACTACCGGAATGCCCAAGGCGGTGAAGTGGCCGTTTGCCGAGGCGTGGCAGGCTTTCAGCATATCGGTTTGGCAGCGCGGGATCGGCGAGCCGCCTTTCGTCGCGGCCTCACTGGAGGAGCAGGTCGCAGAAGCTGCAAAGATTGGCCCCGACCACCCGGCGAGCGCGTCGCCGCTGCTGCTGCTCAGCCCGCTGATGCACGGCGCGGGGCAGTTCACCGGGGTAATCCACCTGTTGAAGGGCGGGACTTTGGCGCTGCTGCCGCATGAGAAATTCGACGCGGATATCGCGTTGGACGAAGTGAAACGGATCGGGGCGAGGGGCGTCTTCATCGTCGGCGATGCCTTTGCGCTCCCACTGGCGGACCGGTTGGATGCGCGCGGCGATGCGGCAGACGTGACCGCGAGCCTGCGCACGATCACGAGTTCGGGCGCGGTGTTCTCCGAAAGCGTCAAGAAACGCCTGATCGAGCATCACAAATCGCTCGTGGTAATCGACGCTTTGGGATCGTCGGAAAGTTCCGGCACAGCCATCGTCATTACCACGGCGGCGGGATCGACCGGGGGCGGGAAATTTTCCGCGTTGCCTGGACGCGAGACGAAGCTGTTCGACGAGAACCTCGAGGAAATCGAACCGGGCAGCGACGGCGTCGGCATCGTCGCGCGCACCGGGCCGCTGCCGCTGGGCTATCTCGGCGAAACCGAAAAGAACGCGCAGACCTTCCCGGAAATCGGCGGCAAGCGCTGGCTGATGACGGGCGACCGGGCGCGCTGGGCGGCAGATGGCAGCATGGACTTCATCGACCGCGACAATATGTGCATCAACACAGGCGGTGAAAAGGTCTTCCCCGAAGAGGTCGAAGCCGTTCTGCAGGAGCACGAAGGCGTCCACGATGTGCGCGTCGTAAGCCTGCCCGATCCGCGCTTTGGCCGGAAGGTCGTGGCGGTGGTGGAGCCGGACGCCGGAGCGGGCGATCTTGAGAAAGCGCTCGACAGTCATGCCCGCGAAGGCCTCGCCGGATACAAGATCCCGCGCCTTTACGTGTTCACCGACCAGTCGCTCAGGCTCAACAACGGCAAGCCGGATTACAAGACCGCGCAGAAACTGGCTGACGCGGCAGGGGCGAAATAGCGTCTACTCTGTCGCTCTTTGCGCCTTGTCCTTTTCGTTCGTGCCCTTGATCATCGCGCGCATCTGGTCCCATTCGGCATCGCCCAGTGCGTGTAGCACCGGGTAGAACGTCCCGCCATTCGCCTGATAGCCTGCGCCGTCGATCGCGATGGTCTGTCCGTTCACATATTCCGCGCCTTGCCCCATCAGGAACACCGCAAGATTGGCGAGCTCGTGCATTTCGCCCGCCCGGCCCATCGGGTTGAGGTCGTTCTTCGAATTTCCGCCCTGTCCGCCGGGGCTGAGCCGCGCGCTCATGCCCTTGGTCGGGAAGAGACCCGGCGCGATTGCGTTGAAGCGCAGGCCATAGCGGCCCCACTCGGTCGCCAGGCTTTGGGTCATGGCGTGGATTGCGGTCTTCGACATTGCGGAGGGCACGACAAACGCACTGCCCGACCATACCCACGTGGTGAGGATCGAAAGGAAGCTTGCCGTTTTCTTCTCCTCGATCAGTCGCTTGCCGACGTCGAGCGTGACGTAGAATGTCCCGCGCATCACGATGTCTGCGATGGCGTTGAAGCCGTTCACCGACAGGTCTTCGGTGCGGCTGATGAAATTGCCGAGCCGCGTTGTTGACCACGCCGGTGAGCGCGCCGCCATCGGCCCAGATCGCATCGACCATAGCGTGGATAGCGTCGGCTTCGCGGATATCGCAGGCATGAGCGACAACTTTGCCCCCGTGCGCCTCCATCAGCTCCGCCGCGGTTTCGTCCAGCTTGTTCTGGCGACGCCCGCAGATGTAGACGGTCGCGCCCAGTTTCAGAAACCCCTCGGCCATTTCTCGGCCCAACCCGGTGCCGCCGCCGGTGACGAGGATACGCTCGCCGTCCATCAGGCCATCGCGGAACATCAGCTTCGATACGTCCATGTCTTGAGTCTTTCGTATGAGGGATCAGAGACCGAGAACGGTCTTGGCAATGATATTTTTCTGCACTTCGTCCGATCCGCCAAAGATCGTGGCCGCACGGTTGTTGAGATACCTGCCCATCGCGGTCTGCGCGAGCTCGCTGCCGACCGGTTCCGGTGCTTCATTGCCGTAAAGCGGGCGCTCCAGCGGCAATTGCAGCGCATCTGCGCCAAGCAGCTCGAGCCGGAGCGTGTCGATCTCCTGACCGATATTCGATCCGAGCAGTTTGACCAACGAGGTTTGCGGCCCCGGCGCGCGGCCCTTGGCGAGTTCGGCGAGGATGCGCAGTTCGGTAAATTCAAGCGCCTCGGCTTCGAGCCGGGCGCGCGCAAGCCGGTCGCGGAACCGCGTGTCGTGCGCCATCGCTCCGTTTACGCCCGAGGGTTGATCCTTGGCGAGTTGTTCGAGCTTCTCGATCGATTTGAGAAGCCGCGGCGCGTAGCATGATCCACCGCGCTCGTTTTCGAGCAGGAATTTCGCAATCGACCAGCCAGCGCCTTCTTCGCCGATGCGATTGTCGTACCGAGGTCGCGGCGTCGCTGAAGAACACTGCGTTGACTTCGTGATCGCCCGACATGGAATGGATCGGCGTCACTTCCACCCCGTCCTGATCCATCGGCAGCAACAGGAAGGTGATGCCGGCCTGTTTCTTGACGCTCGCATCGGTGCGCACGAGCGCGAAGATCCAGTTGGCGTGGTGCGCGCGCGTGGTCCAGATCTTCGACCCGTTCACCACATACTCGTCGCCCTCAAGCCGCGCAGTTGTCTTGAGCGAGGCAAGGTCCGATCCGCTGCCGGGTTCGGAATACCCCTGGCACCAGTAATCCTCGCCCGACAGGATTCTGCGGCAGAAAGCGCTCCTTCTGTTCGGGTGTGCCGAATTCGCAGATCACAGGCCCGACCAGCCGCAAGCCGAGGATCGCCAGGCTCGGCGCACCCGCGAGCGCGCATTCCTTTTCGAAGATGAATTTCTGCGTGGGCGTCCATCCGGTCCCGCCATCTGCCTCGGGCCAATGCGGCGCGACCCATCCCTGTTCGTAGAGGATGCGGTGCCATTCCATGCCGATATCCGGCTCGACAAAAACGCCCGGAGTGCGCCGCGCGCCATCTTTCAGCCGGTCGGGCAGTTTCTCTGCCAGAAATGTGCGCACTTCCTCGCGGAAAGCGAGGTCCTCGGTTGAGAAATTCATGTCCATGGCTCGCGTCCCTTAGTTTTCCTCTCGCGTTTCGTCTCTTTGGGCCCAGCCAATCGAGCGGCGCAGAAGGTCGTAATAAACGTCGTAATTCCACGCGCACATTTCCTTGTGCGGGTAGAAATCCTGCATTCCCGGCAGATCGTAATGGCCGCGGCAATGGCCGAGCGTGTTGTAAACGATGCGGCCCTTGCCGATGTCGCGGGTGTAGAGGATCGGCACGGCGGTCTTCTCCCACTTTTCCTCGACGAAGCCGGTGGCCTCGCCTTCGAACGTGGTCTGCATCAGCGTGTCGATTTCTGCGGTGGTGTTTGACAGGTAAAGCTCGTCCACCACTTCGAAATCGTCGATCCCGCGCGTGAGTTCGTGGGTCTTGTTCACGACCTCGACCTCGAACGGGCCGATCGGGGGATGTGCCTTGAACTGCGCGCCGAGCATGTCGAAAATATCGGGGCGGATATCCGGCGCATCGACGAGGCCGTCCTCGGTAAAGACGAGGATCGAATTGGTCCCGTGCAGTGCCAGCCACTTTCCGCCGCCCTCCAGCCATGCGCGCAGCTGCTTCGCCTGTTCCTCGCTCGGCATCAGGTCGCAGGTGTAGGTGACAAGGAACCGGCACGCATCAAGCCGCTCCAATCCGGAATAATCCGCTGCGACGGTCGTGCGGATATGCGGATGCTCGGCGAGCAGCTTGAGGATCTCGAGCCGCGGATAGTCGATATCGTGATACTTGCCCGCTGCGACGAAGTGCGCGTCGATCCGGGTGGCTGGCTGCGTTGTGGTCTCTTGGCCCATTCTAACTCCTGATCGACCCGCCGCCATCGACCGTGAAGTCGCAGCCGGTGGTGAAACTGGCATCATCGCTGGCGAGGAAGACAACGGCCTTGGCGACCTCCTCCGGCTCGCCGATGCGGTTCATCGGGTGGGTGGCGGCAAAATTGGTTTCGATGTTTTCGGGCGTGTCGGCGCCCGAATATTTGTAGCGGTCATACATCGGCGCGCGGATTGCGCCGGGGTGAACCATGTTCGCGCGGATCGGGACGCCGCGTTCGGCGCAGTCGAGCGCGATGCTGCGGGTGAGGCCGAGCAATCCGGCTTTCGAGGCGCTGTAGGCGGCAACGAACGCCGCGGCGCGCATCGCAATCATCGAACCGATATTGACGATGGCGCACGGCTCTCCGCTCGCCTCCATCGCCGGTATCGCTGCGCGGCACCCGTAGAATGGCCCTTCGAGATTGATGTCGATCGTGCGCCGCCAGCTATCGAGATCGACGTCCACGACATTGCCCGGCTCGGAAATCCCGGCGATGTTGCACAATATCGTCAGCTTGCCGAATTGGGCCTGCGCCGCCTTGATCGCTTCGTGCCAGCGATCAAGATCGCGCACGTCGAGTTCGAAAGCCTCGGCATTCTCTCCCAGATCATCCGCTAGCGCGCGCGCCTTGTCGATCTGGACATCGCACAGCAGCACCTTGCCGCCCTCGGCCACGATCATGCGCCCGACTGCCGCCCCGATCCCTTCGGCGCCGCCAGTGACGAGCGCTACCTTTCCCTCCATCCGTCCCTGTTCCTTGGCCATCACCGCTCCAGGATCGCGACCGCAGAAAGGCCCGGTGCGCCGTAGACGTGGCTGTATCCGGTCCTGGGCGGCCCGCCGTCGGACACAGCCACTTGCCGCTCGCCTGCGCGGCCGCGCAATTGTTCGACGTTTTCGTACACCTGCCTGAGGCCCGATGCGCCGATCGGCTCGCCGCAGGCGAGGCATCCGCCATCGGTGTTGATCGGCAGCTTGCCGCCGCGCTCCGACCAGCCATTGGCTAGCCATTCCTCCTGCTCGCCGTCCTTGCAAAAGCCGTTTTCGGCCATGTGCATGATTTCAGCGCCGCTTTCGGTGTCCTGAAGCTGAGCGACGTCGATATCCTCGGGGCCGATCCCGGCGCCTTCGAACGCAGCCTGGGAGGCGAGTACGGTCGGCTTGCCGCCTTCCTTCACGCTGACGCCGGCCTGGAAAACTTCGAAGCTGTCGGGTGGGCGGGTTTTTACCGCGACCTTGGCAATCTTGACCGAGCGATTGTCCGACAGCGCGCCCAGTTCCTTCGCCTTCTTTTCACTGGCGAGGATCAGCGCAACGCCGCCTTCGACCGGGGCGCAGAACATGAATTTCGTGAGCGGATCGTTGATCATCGGCGCATTCATGATTGTCTCGAGATCGATCTCGCTGCGCCGCCAGGCATGGGGCGTCACCGCGCCGTTGCGAAACGCTTTTTCCGCCACCCGTACCGAGGGTCTCGCGGCTGATCCCGTGCAGCTGCATGTAGCGCTGGATTTTGAGCGCGAAGAACTGCGTGGTGAGCATCATGCCGGTCTGCCCGTACCATTCGGGCAGGCCGTAATCCGATGGCTTGGCGTTGAACGCGCCGCGCGGATGCTTGTCGAAACCGACCGCCAGCGCGAGGTCGTAAAACCCGCTCGCAATCGCCATTTGCGCTGACACCAGCGCGCTGCCGCCGGTCGCGCAGCCATTGGCGACATTGGTAAAGGGAAGCGAGGTCAGGCCCAGCTCGTTGACCATGATGTCGGCGCTGCCGGCCGCTGCCGATCCGCCATAGGCGCATTCGATATCGGACCATTCTAGCCCTGCATCCTTCATCGCCTCGCGCACGGCGAACACGCCCTGCTCGCGGCCCGAACGGCCCTCTGTCCGGCCAAAGGGATGGATGCCAGCGCCGATAATATAGACATTCTCGCTCATGCCGCTTTCTCCTGCGCCTGTGAGAGGGGACGAAAGGCGAACGTGTCATGGCTGTCGTTGAACGGGACGATGCAAAACTCCATCGGCATGTTCAGGTCGAGATCTTCGAGCCGCGCATCGACGATCCGGCTCTCGACGATGACTTCACCGGGAAGTTCGATATAGCCGAGCAGGAAAGGCTGGAAATCGGGCGGACCTTCGTCCGGGCCGGAGCCGGGGCCTTCATAGGGTTCTTTCGGAAGAAAACCTTGCGAGGTCCACGACCAAAGCTTCCCATGACGCGAAAGCTTGTAGGGCTCCACGTCCTTTGCGGCATCGCCTTGCGGCATCGGGAACACGATCTCGCCCGAAGGCAGGCGCCCGCCCATCAGATGCGGCTCGGGATCGTCGCTCCACAGGTCCGGATCGATCTTTGTGCCCATAGCCTTATCCCTCATGCAGCCAGTGCGTATTCGGCGAGGACGGTGTCGGTGTCCCCCAGCAGCCGCGCAAGCACCATCACGCGCTTCATCGCATGGCCGATTGCAAGCTCGTCGGTGATCCCCATGCCGCCATGCATCTGGACCGCCTCGCGCGCGACGGCATCGACATTCTCCGCGCTAAACGCCTTCGCGCCTGCCGCTGCGCGCCGCCACGCGTCCGCGTCGCCGCGGTCGGCGAGAGCGGCGCGGTAGAGCATCGAGCGGCATTGCTCGATCCTGGCATAGGCGTCGACGAGCCGGTGCTGGAGCGCCTGGAACGAACCGATGGCGACGCCGAATTGCTCGCGCTCTTTTACGTAAGTGAGCGTGTCGGCAAGCAGGCGCTGACCCAGCCCGGTCATTTCCGCCGCCGCATAAAGACGCGCCTCGCCGACAATTGCTGCCAATTGGCCGGGCGTCAGGTCAAGCCGGGCGCTGGCCTTGGCGCGGGTCAGTTTGAGCTCGCCAGCAATGCTGCCATCGGCGAGCCGGTAAGGCCGCACTTCGAGACCTTCGGTGTCCTTGGAAAGGAGGAAGCACGCGGTCTGTCCGTCATGCTCGGCAGTGACGATGAACAGGTCCGCCAGCGCTGCTCCCATCACGAAGGTTTTCTCGCCCGAGAGAGCCGGGCCATCGCCCTCGGCCTTCGTCCCCTTCGCTGCAAGGTTGTAACGCTGCGCCCGCTCGGCCCAGGCGAAAGTGGCGATCTGCTGTCCGGCGATCACCGCCTCAAGTGCATCATGCGCTCCGCCGCGATCAAGCAGCAGAGCGGGAAGCGCGCCAAGCTCGAGCCACGGGTCGGGCGCATTGGCCTTGCCGATCGCCTCGGCAACGAGCGCGAGATCGACCGGCGAACCCGCGATCCCGCCCGCATCCTCATCTGCGGCGAGCGCGATCAGCCCGAGCTCGGCGAGGCTCTCCCAGCGCCTGCGATCGTAGCCCGCGGGCGACATGCGCAGCTTGCGCCGGGCCTCGACATCGATCGGCGCGGCAAAGCGCTCAACGCTGGAGCAGAACATCTCCTGCTCTTCGGACAGGTCAAAATTCACGCCTGCTTCCTCGTGAAGGTGATCGGCAGACGGGTTACGCCGCGCAGCAGGATATTGGGAAGGATCGTGATCCCCTCTTCATCGGCGACCGCGAAGTTTTCGAGCCGCTCGAGCAATTCGTCGAACGCAACCAGCATTTCCTTGCGGCTGAGCATGTTGCCCACGCACATATGCGGGCCCTTGCCAAAGGCGAGGTGCGCGCGCGCATTCTTGCGCTCGATATCGAATTTGTCGGGGTTTTCGAACTTCCTGGGATCGCGGTTTGCTGCAGCATAGCGCAGCTGAACCACACTGCCCTCGGGCATCGCCACGCCGCCTAGCTCCGTATCGGCTTTCACAATCCGCCACATGCCCGCCGTGGGCGTTTCATAGCGCAAGCTTTCCTCGACAAGGTTGCCGATCAGCTTCGGATCGCGCCCGCCCGCGGCTGCTTTCGCTTTCTCCATCTGCTCGGGATTGCGGATCAGCTGGAGGAGGCCGCCCGCCAGCGTCGAGGTCGTCGTCTCGTTCCCCGCAACCATGAATTGCTGCATGATCGACATGATCTCTTCGTCGGTCAGCGGGGTTTCTCCCTCGACCCGCGCTTCTACGAGGTCGGTGAGCAGGTCATCGCCGCCATTGGCGCGCCGCTCATCGATCTTCGATTTCATGTATTTCTGGTATTCGACAAAGGCGTGTGCGCATTCGAGCTGGCGTTCGCGGCTCACCATCTGGCTGAAGCGGTCGACCGCCGCATCGGACCAAGCCTTCACCTGCTTGGGATCGTTGTCGAGGCCGATCTGGTGCGCGATCATCGCGACCGGCAGGGGGATCGCGAAGGCTTCGACGAATTCCGCCTCCCCCGAACCGGCCATATCCTCGATCAGTTCAATTGACTTGGCGCGCATGTCGGCCTCGATGGCGTTCACGCGCGGCGCAGAGAAAGCGAGGTTTACCAGCTTGCGATTGCGGGTGTGGACCGGGTGGTCGGCGGTGAGCAGCGTGGGCGGGTTGTCCCAGCCGTCTTTCAGGATTTCCTGGATCTCCTCGTCTTCCGCGCCCATCAGGACGGTGAAGTCGTTCGAGAAAATTTCCGGCTTCGTATTCGCTTCGTTGCACAGGTCGTACGTGTAGACGACGAAGGTGTTCATCTCCGGCAGGTGCTCGATCTCGATCCCGGTATCGTGAATCGCGCTGTAATAGTCGAACGGATCGATCAGCGTTTCTGGGGCGAAAACGTTGCCCTCTGGCTTGTTCATGGTGGCGGCTCCGGTCCCTCTCAAATACCGGCAGAGCCTAGCCCCATGCCGCGCCCCTGCGCGATGCGCGAATGTGTTAGGCCCCTTTTCGCCGAAGCGCCTCAGGCCCTGCCAAATTCGCGCTGGAATTCGGCCATGTCGAAATAATCGCGCCACTTGGTGATGAGCCCGTCGCCATCAAGCTCGAACGTGCCCATCACCCGGATAGAGGCTTTGCGGCCATCCTTGAGCGTGAAGGCGTCGGTGCGTTCGGTCAGGACGGTATTCTCGTTTTCAGCAATGGCGTGAGTGTCCCACTGGCAGCCCGCCACGTTGACCATAAAGCCGGCCACCGCCTCTCGCATCGCCGGTTTGCCCGCAATCGGGTCCATCGGAATATTGTGCCAGACGACGTCATCGGCGCACAATTCATACATCGCCTCCATGTCGCCGCTGTTCCAGCAGCCGATAAGGGCGGTGACGGTCTCGGTCGGGGTCATGGGCTTTCTCCGGCGATGAAGTTCAGGGCGTTGGCGAGAATCTGGCGCACATGCGGATTCTCGTAGGTCTGCGGCGCATCGCCGAATTGCAGGTAAACGAGCGGGGCGTTCTCCACCCGCTTGTGCCACGCGACAAGGTTGCTGCCCGGCGGATGGTCCCAGCCCTCGTTCGAATAGAGCGTGCCCGAAATCCCGAGCGCGGCGGAATAGAAGTTGTCGCGCGTGAAGGCGTAATCGGACCGTATGAGCGGCTCGACATCGTCCTCGAAAATCTCGGCGAGGTAGAGTTCGTCGGTCACTGTGAATTCGGCAGGCAGTCCTGCGGTGACCGGATGATCCGCGACCACCCGTGCGCTGTATTCGACATCGTGGCGGTAGCCGGAATCGAGCACTTTCTTCCCACGCACTTGCCCCGGTGTGTAGAGAAATCGCCCGCCCAGCATTTCGTGCCATTCCGGCCAGTCTGCCCATCCGGCGAGCGCATGGTGCATAGCCACCGCACCGCGCCCTGCCTTGAAGCGCTCCACCACGGCCCGGCGAAATCCTTCCGAGGGCGGGCGCGAGGCGACCCAGTCATCGGCGAAGGTGTAGCCGCCCATATCGTAGAACAGCACTGCATCGGCTTCGAGCGCGCGGCCATTGGCGACTTTCTCTTCCGCCTCGGGGTGCATCAGGTGCGTGATGTCCCACTCGCCAAGCGCCGATAGCAGCTCGGCGAACGGTTCGCGCTCATAGGCATGACCGCCGGACAGGACGAGCAGGTCGCGCATTACATCACGCGATCTTCAGGATCATCTTGCCCTGGTTCGATCCTGCAAACAGGCGCATGAAACTTTCGAAGGCGTTTTCCAGCCCCTCGTCGATGTGCTCTTCGCTGTAGAGCTTTCCGGCCGCGGCCCATTCGCCCATCTTGGCCGCGCCTTCGCCAAAGCGCTCGACGTAATCGGCGACCAGCAGCCCCCGGATCGAGGCGCGGTTGACGATCAGGCGCCACAAATTGCGCGCGCCGCGCGGCTCGGTGTTGTATTCGCTGATCAGGCCGCAAAGGCCGACGCGGGCGTAGAGGTTGAGGTTCATCAGCCCCGCATCGAGGATTTCTCCGCCGACATTCTCGAAGATCACGTCCACCCCGTCGGGCGCAGCTTCGGCGATGGCTTTCGTCAGCGCGGCCTCGTCCTTGCCCTTGTAGTCGATCGCGGCGTCGAAGCCGTATTTCTCGGTAAGCTTCGCGCATTTCTCGGGACCGCCCGCAATGCCGACCGCGCGGCAGCCGTGGATTTTTGCGAGCTGCCCGACCAGCGATCCGACCGCTCCAGCCGCGCCAGACACCAGCACCGTCTCACCTTCCTTAGGCTCGCACACTTCGAGGAAGCCGAAATAGGCGGTCATCCCGACCGCGCCGAAGATCGAGAGGTAATTGGTGACATTCGGCACGGCGGAATGCTCGATCGGCTGGGTAAAGCCGCCCGCGACGCCGATGGAATAATCCTCCAGCGCGTTCAGCCCCATCACCCACTGGCCCTTTTCAATCCCTTCGGCGCGGCTTTCCTCGACCACGCCAATCGTGCTCGCGCGCACCGGATCGCCGAGCGGGATCGGCGGCATGTAATTGCCGCCCGCATCCATCCACCCGCGCATTGCCGGATCGAGCGAAGCGTAGTGATTGCGGATCAGGAATTGCCCCTCCGCAAGCTCCGGGGTTGGCTCGGTAACGAGTTCGAAGTCTTCGCGCACCGGCTCGCCATCGGGGCGACGCTGCAGCAGGAAGCGCCGGTTATCGGGCATGGACATTCCTTCGCTTGGAGTGATTGAAATTCAGGCCGCGGCCAATTTGACCGGGATCGCGCTTTGCAGGCTTTGCCCGGTGATCGGATCGAAATCGACCACTTCGCTGGTGAGCCGGTTGGTCGAGGAGCCGCGCTCGCGCACATCCTCCTTCGAGGCATCGGCGTCGCCATACGCATGCGCCATCGAAACGAGGCCCCGCCGCACCTTGTCGCTTGCTTTCACGACGCCGTGAATGGTCGCATGCGGGCTGCTGATCTCGACGATCCCGCCTTCCTCCAGCCCCAGATCGGCGATGTCGTCCGGGTGGATATAAGCGGGATTGGTGGTCGTCTTTTCCTGCAGTTTCTTGAGCGGGTGGCCGATCGAATTGAACCGCGTTTTCGAGCGGCGACTGATCAGCTTGAATTCGAACCCATCGCGCTGCGCGGTGTTGTCGGCATAGCGCAGGATTTCCTGCGGCATATCGCCCACCGCAAGATCGAAGCGGTGGAACTCGCTCTCCTCAAGCGGTTCGACCTCCGGGTGCAGATCGGAATAGATCACTGCGTCTCCGCCCGCCGCCTGCGCATCCTTGCGCACCTGGCTTGGCGGGACGAGGCATCCCTCGACCATCAGGTCGAGAAATTCCTCCTTGGTCGGCTTGCGGTCCATCGGCAGCGGGCCGCCGGCAAGCTGCATCGTGATCCCGAGATGCTTGGCGAGCGTCCAGAACATTTCATACTCGTCGATGACGTCGCCCGGCGGCGTCGCCACCGCCTCGACATAGCGCGCATAGGGTTCCTCGTGCCACCATTCGGACAGGTTGGTGATGTCCTCGCGCTCGAGGCATTGCGACGGCGCCAGCACGACATCGGCGCGCCGTGCGCTGGCGCTCATCCACGGATCGATCTGCACGAACAGCTCAAGATCATCGAGTGCGCGGGCCATCTTCGCCTGATCGGGGAAGCCGACAACCGGATTGCCGCCGACCGAGATGAACGCGCGCACTTGCCCGTCGCCCGGCGTGAGGATTTCGTCGGCCAGCACGTTGCAAGGCATCTCCCAGCCAAGATGGCCGAGGCCGCGGAAGCGTGATCTGGGCATCCCTTCGGCGCCGAACATCGGCACGGGCGGGGCAACCTGCGCGCGGCGCGGACCTTGCGGCGTGGTGAAGACACCGGGGATTGCAGCTTTCTCGCCCTCCTGCTTGAAGCGGGCACAGATCGTGTTGAGGCAGCAGACAAGGTATTCGGTAAGCGCGCCATTGCCCGCCATTTCAGGACCGGTCCCGGTGACAGCGCAGCCCTTCGACCCGCCTGCGAACATCCGCGCGGCGGCGATTAGCTGGTCCTTCTCGACCCCGGCGCGCTCCGCCGCAATCTCCGGCGTCATCGACTTCACAGCCTCGGCAAGCTCATCGAAGCCGTCGACATGGGCGGAGACGAAATTGCGGTCGTACAGTCCTTCCTCGATGATGACATTGAGCATTCCGGCGAGCAGCGCGGGGTCTTCGCCCGGCTTCACCGGCAGGTACAGATCGGCAAGCCGCGCCACGTCGCTTTCGCGTGGATCGGCGACGATCAGCTTCATGCCTTCAGCCTGCCGGTCGCGGATGCGGCGTGAAGGACTGAAGGGCGGAACGCCGCCGACAGGCGCATAGTGCGAGACGATCGGATTGTTACCTATGAACATCGCCACATCACTTTCCGAAAAGGTGTTCGGCCCGCCCATCCACTTGCCGTACCGCATGGTCGTGAAGACCTTGGCGGGCTGGTCGAGCGTGACAGAGGTGTAGAAATTGCGCGTCTCCACGGCCTGTGCGAAGCTGAGCGAAGCCGCCATCGCGGCGCTGTTCTGGAAACCGCCTGAACCCATGAACACCGCGACCGAATGCGGACCGTGCTCATCGATGATCCGGCGCAGCTCGCTGGCGACATGCTCCAGCGCCTGCGGCATCGGCGTTTCCTGGAATTCGCCGTTTTCATCGCGGATGAGGCTGTGATGCAAACGGTGTGCCGCATTGTGCGAATCCGGCAGCTCGCGCCCCTTCATGCAGGTATAGCCGTGATAGGCCGGATCGTCCGGATCGCCGCGCACGGCCAGGACCTTCCCATCCTCGACATCGACCTCCATCGCGCAATTTGCATGGCAGAACCGGCAGAACGTCTTGTGAGTCTCGATACCCATCGCATGTCTCCTTGGCTCGCAAACTACCACACGGTGTGCATGCATCGACTGACACTTTTGTCCGTGGAGCGCGCGGCGCGAGGCCCGCATTAGGGAACGCACATTTTCAGGAGATGTCCCGATGCCCACCACCACACGCCAATGGCTCCTCAACGGTCACCCCCGCGGACGCGGAATCGGGGATGGTGATTTCAAGCTGGTCGAAACCCAGCTGCCGGACGCTGACGAGGGCGAGATGGTGCTCGCGACCCGCTATCTCGGCTTCGATCCGGCGCAAAAGGGCTGGATGGAAAACATCGCGGACTACGTCGCGCCGATGAATATCGGCGACGTGATGCGTGGCAGCGGTATCTGCGAAGTGATCGAGAGCAATAATGGCAAATTTGCTGTCGGAGACTTCGTTTTCGGTACGACGGGGTGGACCGAATATCTCGTCCATGATGGCGAAGGCCTGACCAGGGTCGAGACCGAATTGTCGCCTACAGCCGTGCTGTCGGTGCTTGGTACGACCGGCCTCACCGCCTATTGCGGGCTGTTCAAGATCGGCAAGCCGGTTGCGGGCGACACCGTGCTGGTTTCAGGCGCGGCGGGCGCAACCGGGAGCGTGGTCGGCCAGCTTGCCAAGATCGCAGGGTGCCGCGCAGTCGGCATTGCGGGCGGCCCTGAGAAGTGCGAATGGCTGGTCAAGGAAGCGGGTTATGACGCGGCGATCGACTACAAGGCCGACGATGTAAAAGGCCAGATCAAGGAACACTGCCCGCGCGGCGTCGATGTGATCTACGACAATGTCGGAGGCACGATCCTCGACGATATGCTCGCCAATATCGCCACCAATGCGCGCGTTGTCGTTTGCGGCGGGATCAGCCGCTACGAATCCGGCGGGATGCCAACCGGGCCGGGCAATTATTTCAACCTGATCTTTCGCCGGGCGAGCATGGCGGGCTTCATCGTGCTCGACTGGGCGGTCGAGTTTCCCGCCATCCGCAAGCGGCTCGAAGCGTTCGTGGCCGATGGCCGCCTGAAATATCAGGAGGACATCCAGCAAGGATTCGAGAACGCTCCCGAAACGCTCCAGCGATTGTTCGTCGGCAAGAACCGCGGCAAGCAGATGCTGAAACTCTAATCCGGCAAATCGTCCGGCGTGTTCACGTTGAGCAGCGGCGGGTCGAACGCGACCTGCCGCGCCGAGATATGATCGGCAAAGCTATAGAGCGCCCGCCCTCCGCCGGCGATGAAGCTATCGAGTTCGTGAGCGAGGCCTGCCGGCCAGAGCCCGACAACCGGCTGGCTGCGCACGATACCTGCGCCCTTTCCGGACAGGATTTGTGCGAGGTCGGGCGGCAGGTTGGGCACATCGACCCCCGCACTCAGCACATGGGTGAAGCCGTGCGCCTGTGCGTGCGCGAGCGCCGCATTAAGCCCGCCAAGCGGACCGAGCCCCGCTTCGGGCAGGTCGGGGATGCACTCGAAATCCGGCTCCTCGCGCCCGCAAACAACCAGCGTCTCGCACTGCACGCCGAGGCGTTCGGCTACGAGGTCGATCAATCGCCAGCCATTGTAGCGCGCATGAGCCTTGTCGCTGCCGAACCGGCGCGCTTGCCCGCCAGCCAGGATGGCACCGAGGGTCTTCAGTCGAACGCCTCGGTGGCTTGGCCTTCGGCGTTGTAGACCGGCCCTTCTGCATCGACGCGGTATTTCTTGCTCTCCGCCCCGGTCATCCCGAACTGGCCGATATGGTCGCGCATTCCGGCATAGGCTTGCCCCTCGAAATGCTTCGCTAGCGCTTCCTCGCTTTCCCATTCCTCGAACACGTTGACGCGCGCCGGATCATTGCCGTCGGCGCTCCATTCGTAATGGTTGCACCCATCCTGCGCGAGCGCGGCGTCGATATGCGGTTTGGCGCTGGTCAGCGCCTCGGCACGCTGGGCCGGATCAAGGTCGATCTGGGCGGCGATTACGATCTTGGCCATCAGGCTGCTCCTCTTGCGGGTTGTATTCGGCGATGATCTGGAACGCGCGCTTGGTATAGACCCAGCGGCCATCGCGCTTTTCAAGCTCGTCGGTGTAGAGCCCGCCAATCATGCGGGTGGAGCCGTCCTTGCCCTTGAGCACTTCCTGCGTCTGCACGCGCGATGTGGCGGTGTCGCCATCGACCTCGATCGAGGCGGGAACGCAGCTGAAGCTGACCGCATCGAAATTGCTCATCGCGCCGAGCCAGGTTTCGACGATCGCCTCGCGCCCTTTCAGGGTCATGCCCATGAAGTCCCAGTCGGCGTCATCGGCCCAGACCGATCCCCATGTCTCGGCATCGAACCGCACGACCCCGTCGCCGTACACCTCGTGCAATTCGCGGATTTCGAGCCGATCCTCGATTGGTCCTGTAAACATCTGTCTCTCTCCCTCGAGCGTTGCGCCTGCTGTGCCGCGTCCGACCCTCGCGCGACAATGGACACTTTTGGGAAGGGTGGTGGCGAAAGACCTTGCGTAAGGTGACTTCGACAAATCATCGGGAGGACAGATCATGGGCCAGCTTGACGGAAAGACAGCGGTGGTGCTGGGTGCAGCATCGAAGGACAATATCGGCCAGACCATCGCGCGGCTGTTCGCCAGAGAGGGCGCGAGCGTGATGGTCGCAGGACGGCACGAGGATGTGCTGTCCGATCTCGCAGACGAGATTGGCGGGCATTATGCGCTGTGCGACATCACCAGCCATGCGCAGGTTCACGCGCTGGCTGGCAAAGCGTCGAGCGCAATGGGCCGCGTCGATGCGGCGATCAATTGCACCGGCTGGGGCCTCTTGTCGAACCTGCTCGAAACGACCGAGGAACAGCTCGACCAGATGGCCGAGTTGCAATTCAAGGGCGTGCACCATTTCCTGCAAGCGTTTGTTAAAGTCATGAGCGAGCAGGACCCGACGGGAGGCTCGATCATCTCGCTGTCCTCGGCGACGACCAGGGCGCTGATCAACAACCATGTCGCCTATATCGGCTCCAAGCGAGCGAACGAGGCGATGATCGAGTGCGTTGCCAACGATTTCGGACATCTCGGTATCAAGGCCAACACCGTGTCGCCCGCATTCACCGAGAGCCCGATGACCGAGGGAGCGTTCGCGACACCCGGTCTCGTCGATGCGTTTTTGCCGCGCTACCCGCTCGTACCGCCTCAACACCTCCGACGACGTGGCGCAAGCGCGCCTGTGGCTGTCGAGCGACAACGCATTCGTGACCGGCCAGCATATCCAGCCCAATGGCGGCCTGACGCTGCGCGGCAATCCGCAGGCCAGCGATATCGAGGCGGCGGTGGGCGCGGCGATGGCGAAGCAGAACGAAGGCTGAGCCCGCCCGCAATTGGCTCCTAGAACTGCGCCGTCCCGCCATCGACGCTGATCATCGCGCCGGTGATCCCGGCCCCTTCCTTGCTCGCGAGCAGCAGCGCGACCGCTGCGATTTCCTCGACCGTATTCGGGCGCTTGATCGCAGATTCCTGCGCGAACATCGTGATCATCTCGTCGAATTCCATCCCCATCGCCTTGGCCGTGGCGGGGCCGTTGTTCTTGATGATGTCGGTCACAACCAGGCCGGGGCAGATCGAGTTCACCGTCACGCCTGCTTCGCCGACTTCGCGCGCGAGTGACTTGGTCATCCCGTTCACCGCGTGTTTGGCTGCGGTGTAGGCGGTGAAGACCGGCTTGCCGTGCTTGCCCTCCATCGAGGACATGTTGATCACCCGTCCATCGCCCTGCTCCAGCATCGGCTTCAGCGCACGGCGAGTGGCCCAGAAGGTCGAATAGACGTTCCACTTCATCGTTTCATCAAACACCTCGTCCGACAGGTTTACCATCGGCTGCAGATCGCCCGCGCCGCCCGCATTGTTGACGAGAATGTCGATCCTGCCGAAGTGCTCGACCGTTTGGTCGATGAAGCCTTCGACGTCGGTCTGGTTCATGACATCGCCGGACACGAAGATCGCTCGGTCCCCGACACCCAGTTCATCGAGCACCTTTGCGCCCTTGTCAGGATTGCGCGCGAATAGCGCAACCTTCGCCCCTTCGGCCAGGAACGCCTCCGCGATGCCGCGCCCCAGTCCTGCAGTGCCGCCGGTGATCGCTGCGACTTTGCCTTCAAGCTTCATGCTGTCTCTCCCTTAGGCCAATGCCTAGCCGGGAGCGGCGCGGTGCGCACCTTCCCAAAATGGCGAGGGGCCGTGCCTTGCGGGAGCACCCCATGAGACACATGAGACAGTGTTCAGGGGCAAAAATCCAATCGATCAATAATGCGCCAATTAATCGAGCAAGACGATCACCGGACAGGAGGGCGAGGAAACCACAGCACATGGATGCGACAATGGCGATCGGCATGCGAGTAGGAAAACGGTTTCATCCTGCCCGCCTTGCCAAAATGAGGGATTGCCGGGGGCGGCCTTGCGCGCCTCTATGCACACCATGAGCGATTGCGATGTAATTATTCTCGGCTGCGGGCCTGCAGGCATGTCAGCGGCGCTGGCGGCACACGAAGCGGGCGCGAAAGTCGCGCTTGTCGAGAGGTTCGACCGCATCGGCGGGACCGGCGCGGTGTCGGGCGGGGTGATCTGGGTCGCTGGCAATCCGCGCCAGCGCGCCGCCGGGATGCAGGACAGCCGCGAGGAAGCGCTCGCCTATTTCAGATCGCTCGATCACGGCGATCTGGTGGACGAAACGCTCGAGGCATTCGTCGATCACGGGCCGGAAGCGCTCGAATTTCTCGAACAGGCCGGCGCGATGAAGGTCGCGTTGCTCGATGGGTATCCCGATTACTACCTCGACCGTCCGGGGGCCAAGCCCGAAGGCGGGCGCGCGCTCGACCATGACCTGTTCGCGCTGGGCGAGCTTGGCGAATGGGCCGGGCGTATCACCGCCATCGAAGAGCCCAAGCCGATGATGCTGCGCGAAACGCCCTTGGGCGGCGGCAGCGGTGTCGTGCCGCCGGAGGAATTGCAGCGGCGCATGGCGAACAATGAGCGCGGTTTTGGTCAGGCGATGGTCGCACGGCTGCTCAAGGCGCGCCTGGAGCGCGGGATCGAGCCGATCCTTAATGTCGAGACGACGCGGCTGGTGCGCGAAGGCGACGCAAGGACGGGGCGCATCACCGGCATCGAAGGCACGCGCGATGGTGACCCCTTTGCCCTGTCGGCCCGAAGCGGGGTCATCATCACCACCGGCGGGTTCGAGTGGGACGAAGACAAGCGCCAGACGTTCCTGCGCGGCCCGATGGATGCCCCCGCCAGCCCGCCCACTGCGCGCGGCGAAGGGCTGGCGCTGGCAATGGAAAGCGGCGCGAAGCTCGGCAACATGACGCAAGCGTGGTGGGCGCCGACGCTGGCCGTACCCGATGCACCGTGGCCAGGCGGCGAAGAGCGCGCGCTGCCCGTGCTGATCGAGCGCACCGTGCCGCATTCGCTGATGGTCAACCGCGCGGGAAAACGGTTCTGCAACGAAGCGGCGAATTACTCGGCGCTCGCGGGAGCCTTCCACCAGTTCGACCCGCAGACCTACGACTACCCGAACCTGCCTGCATGGCTGGTGTTCGACGAAGACTATGTGGAGCGCTATCCGATCGGCCCGCGCCTGCCGGGGCAGCCTGTGCCGGACTGGGTGACACGCGCCGATACGCTGGAGGATCTGGCGGCGACGCTCGGCATTCCTGCCGATGCGCTTGCGCAGACCGTCGAGCGTTTCAATGCCCATGCCGAAGCGGGCCACGATCCCGATTTCGAGCGCGGCACGTCCGCTTACGATCACTTCTACGGTGACCGCAGCCGTGCCGATGAGAAGGGAGGGGCAGCGGTCACACTCGGCGCGGTGGCACGCGCGCCGTTTTACGCGGTCGAGATCTGCATGGGCCTGCTCGGGACCAATGGCGGCGCGAGGACGGATGGGCAGGCGCGCATCCTTGGCCATGACGGCGAACCGATTGCAGGGCTGTACGGCGCGGGCAATGCTATCGCCTGTCCGACCGGCGGGATCTATGCAGGCGCGGGCGGGACTTTGGGACCGGCGCTGACCTTCGGCTATATTGCGGGAAGGACGGCGGCGCGGGCGAACGCCTGATCAGCGCTTTTTTGGCTCGAACTCGATGTGAAGTTCCTTCAAGCTGCGCAGCAGGAAGTGCGGGTGATAGGTGAAGTCGTTCTTCCCTTCTGCAAACCACATGTCCTCGAACCGGTCGACGACCGCGGTAAAGCCCCATGTCAGCTCGCGCCGGGCGAGCGGTGCGCCAAGGCAATGATGCGTCCCTGAGCCAAAGCCCATGTGTGCGCCTGCCTTGGGCCGGTCGAGGTCGAGCTTTTCCGGACAGTCGAATGCGCGCTCATCGCGATTGGCGGCGGCAAAGCGGATGTTGATCATCGCCCCCTTGGGGATCGTCACCCCGGCAAACTCGGTATCCTCATTGACGAACCGCATCAGCGATTGCACCGGGCTTTCGAGCCGAACGACCTCCTCGACGAAGGTTCTCATATATTTGCCGGGATCGGATTTGAGCTGCTGCCAGACATCCTTGTTCTCGATCAGCAGCTTCATGCCCGCCGCCAGCGCGTTGGTCGTCGTCTCGCTACCGCCCACGAAGGTATCCGCCATCATCTCGGCGCGCAGTTCGTTGTCGGTCAGCGGGCGTCCCCATTCCTCGATCACGGTGTTGACCAACACGCTGATGAGGCTGTCATCGGGATGCTCGCGCAGCCGCTCGAAGATCGGCTGGAAGTAATGCTGCGCCTCGATCTCGCGGTCGACCATTTCCATGTGGCGATCTTCGGGCAGCATCAGCGAGATGCGGTGGAAAAACGCGTCGGTCCAACCCTTGATCCGCCACATGTCCTCGCGCTTGGCGCCCATCTGCTCGCCGATGATGAACAGCGGGAGCGGCACGCAAAACTGCTTCACCCATTCGCATCTGCCTTCGTCCAGGAAGCTGCCGATCAGCTCATAGGCGAGCCCTTCGACCTGCGGGTCGATCTCCTTGATCCTGGACGGCTTGAACGCCTGGTTGAACATGGCGCGCATCTGCTTGTGATTCGGATCATCGCGGCCATTCAACGTCGGCGCGGGCAGCCAGCCTTTCTCCTTGAAGCGCGCCATCACCTTGTGCGCGCGCTCCATATCGCCGGCGCTCGCGCGGAACTGGCTGTCAGCAGCGGAGCTGGGGAAACGTTCAGGATCGAGCAGCACCGCGCGCACATCGTCGTAACGGCTGACCACATACATGTCGGTTCCGGGGATGTGATAGACCGGCGCCTCGTCGCGCAGCGCCTTGTAGGCGTCATAGGGGCATTGCTGTGTTGCGGGGTCGAACAGGTCGACCTCCAGATCATCATTGGCGGCGGTGGCCATCCATCCCTCCCGAAACTGCTTATGGTGTTTCAGGTAGCCTCGCCGCGATACTGCTCCCGGACAATTGGCGGATTGGAGAGGGCGCGTGGAAGCAGCGTTACAGGAGCTGATCGACAAACAGGCTATCGGAGACGTGATCCAGCGCTACGCGCGCACGCTCGACTGGCTCGACGATGAAGGGCAGGCGGGGTGCTATTGGCCGGATGCGGAGGTCGATTACGGCTTTTACAAGGGGCGCGCCGACCAGTTCCTGCCGATCGTGATGGAGGTGGAGCGCGGTTCCGACCGGCGCTGGCACATGCTGTCGCAGCCGCTCATCCGGTTCCACTCGGCCAGGAGCGCGAGCAGCGAATGCTACGGGATTTTCGCAGGCGCAAAGCGGCAGGACAACGGCAGCCTGGCGGGCAATCTCTATGGCGGGCGCTATCTCGATGAATGGGAGAAACGCGGCGGCGAATGGCGCATAGCGGCGCGAACCTATCTGCTGGATTGGCAAAGCGATCTGGTTGACCAGCCCGGTTTCGAACCGAACCCCGACTTCCCGCTGCCGACAGCCAAGATCGATGCGAGTGGCCATCCGCTGTATCGGCGGCTGTAGCGGCTATTCCTCGGCAGGCGGGTCCATATAGTCGCGGTAATAGGTGAGCTGGCCGTCCTTAACCTTGTAGATGCCGACGCCCCCGCGAGAGCCATCCGGTCCACGCCCATCTCCCACATGCATGGTCCAGCGCGCCCACACCGCGTGATCGTCGCCGAATATCTCGTCCACGGTGAAGCTGATTTTCCGCTCTCCCATCTCCTTCACCATTGTCGTCATGAAGCCGAGGATCGCATCGCGGCCCTTGTGCGCGCCCCATAGAGGGTCTTCGAGCACCGCATCCTCGGCGAACAGCGGCGCCAGCTTGGTGTAGTCGCCCGCATCCTGAATACGCCAAAACTCCTCGATGACCCGCTGCGCTTCGCCTGCCATGAATGCCTCCTCTGCCAAGCGCCGATCATGCCATGCACCGCGCCGCGTACCCCCTGCGAAAATGGCGAGGGCCGCGATCGGGCCAGCGCAGTGTATGCTGCGCGGCACAGGAGAATATCATGTCCACCACGCCCCGCGTGTCGTCTGCCATTCCCGGCGAGCCGGCGCATCTCGGTTCTGTCCTCGCGCATCATCCCGCGCTCGCACGTTCCTTCATGGAATTATACGGGCAGTTCTGGGACAGCGATGTGCTATCCGCCCGGCTCAAGGAGGTCGCGCGGATGCGCAATGCGCGCGTTACCGAATGCGGGTTCTGCCGCAATGTCCGCTTCGACAAGGCGCTCGATCAGGGACTGGCCGAGGATGTCGTGGACGATATCGACTGGGGTTATGAGACGTCGGACCGGCTGAGCGATGCCGAAAAGGCGGTGCTCAAGTTCACAGACGCCGTGATCCACGATCCCGAGCTGCTGACCGGCGATGCGCGCGCCGCCTTGCAAAAGCATCTCAGCCCCGAACAAATCGCAGAGCTTGGGCTCGGCCTGACGCTGTTTCTCGCGCTCGCCAAGGCGCTGATCACGATGGGGCTGGAGCCGGAGGTCATGGACCGCACGGTCCTGCCGACCCCTGCACCGGCTGAACCGGCATGAGCGGCCCGGTCGCCGCTGCGCTTTCGGGCACGCCCACGCTGGGCGCGAAATACGAGGCGTTTCGCGAGGCCGCGCACGCGGCTCTTGGCGAGGACATGACCGCGCAGGTTCGCCATGCGGTGGCGCAGGTGCACGGGCTGGAAGCGGCTCCGGGCGACACCGCGCCTGCTGGTGGCCCGCCTGAAAGCGCGTGGCTTGCCTATGCGCGGCGAATGCCGTTCGAGCACACCGCGATCAGCGATGGCGAGGCTGCGGACGTGATCGCCGAGCTGGGCGAGCCGGGTTACGTGGCGTTTTCGGTCGTCGCAGCGCTCGCCGATGCCGAATGCCGCGCGGCCAAGGTCGATCTGTCGGGGCTGGCGCGCTGAGCTAACCAAGCTCGCGCAGGATGTTCTCGCCATTCCAACCGTGTGCGGCCCCGCGCACCTTGGCATAGAAACCCGTCAGCGCTTCGCCGGGCTCGTACAGTTCGATCATGTGGCCAAGGCTCTGGGCCGTATCGACGAATGCAAACCGCATGCCGCCGGTGGTCTCGGACAATTGCGCAAGCGGCATGCCATCCGCCTCGAAACCCGCAATTGCGCAGTCCAGATCATCCACGAACACGGCGACATGATGCAGGCCAAACCTGCCCGATCCGGCGGGGTAGAGATCGTGCACCGCGCTCGGTTCATCGCCGTGCTGCTGGACGAATTCAACCATCAGATCGCCCCATTGACCGTAAGCGCTGGAATGATCGAAGCGCTGTTCGGCCCCGCGATGCACGCTGGATGCGAGCGGTACGTTGCGGAAGAGGAAATAGGGGCCGGAGCCGAATTGTCGCGAATGCATAAGCGCGGCCGCTTCGATATCTGGCACGAAGTAAGCGATCTGCCGAATCGCAAGCTCGCCGTTCGCGGCCATCAGCGACCCGCTTCAGTTGACCGCACGGTCCTTGCCTTCCCAATAGGGAGCGCGCAGTTCGCGGCGCAGGATCTTGCCCGAAGGATTGCGCGGCAGGGCTGCGATGAAGTCGACCGATTTGGGGCATTTGTACCCGGCGATATGCTCGCGCGCATGGGCGATGATATCGGCCTCGGTCAATTCCGCACCGACCTTGACCACGATGCAGGCCTTCACCTCTTCGCCCCATTTCTCCGACGGAATGCCGATCACCGCGACATCGGCCACAGAGGGATGGGCATAGAGCGCGTTCTCGACTTCGGCAGGATAGATGTTCTCACCGCCGGAGATGATCATGTCTTTCACCCGGTCGTGAATAAACAGGTAGCCGTCCTCGTCGAGATATCCCGCATCGCCGGTGCGCAGCCAGCCCTGTGCGTCGATGGTCTCGGCGGTTGCATCGGGGTTGTTCCAGTACCGGCTCATGTTCTTCGAGGAGCGCGTGGCGATCTCGCCGACCGTATTCGCGGGCACTTCCTTGCCGTCCTTGTCGATTATCTTGACCTCGACGCCGGGCAGCGGCGCGCCGACGCTGCGCATCCGGGGCGAGCCTTCGGGGACGTGATCTTCGGGATCGAGCGCGACGATCGTGCCGCTGGTCTCCGTCATGCCGTACATCTGAACGTACCCGCAGCCCAGCACCTCCATCGCCTCGCGCATGAGTTCCAGCGGGATGGGGGATGCGCCGTAGGTGACGTATTTGAGACGGCTGAAATCGACCTCCCGAACGCGCGGGTGATTCAGCAGGATCTGGATCGCGGCGGGCACGAGGAATATCTTGGAAATGTTGTAATTCTCGATCAGGTCCAATGCCTTGGTCGGATCGTATTCGGGCAGAACGATCGAATTCGTGCCTGCCACCATCGTGCCGATGCCGGTCCCCGTCCCGCTGATGTGAAAGCACGGCATGGCCAGCAGGGTAACGTCCCCCTCGACCGGCTCCTGCCATGCGCGCATCTCGCCCTGACCCGCTGCATCGCGGCTCGACAGGATCGATCCATGCGTCATCACCGCGCCCTTTGGCCGCCCGGTCGTGCCCGAGGTGTAAAGCTGAAGCGCATCGTCCTCGGCGCCGACATTGGTGATAGCCGGATCGGCGGGAAAGCCGTCGCGCCAGATGCGGTAATCGGTGCCCGCGTGATCGGGCGCGTCGATGCCGATGACCTGATCGACCTTGGGCGTCTCACTGCGCACCTTGGCGAGAATTTCGGAGAAGCCTTCGCCGACGAATACGATCCGCGCCTCACAATTGCCGAGGATATAGGCGATTTCGGGCGGGGCGAGCCGCCAGTTTACCGGTGTCATCACCGCGCCGATCTTGGCCGCGCCCAGCAGCGCTTCGAAATAGAGCGGGTGGTTCTTGCCGAGGAATGCGACGCGCTCTCCCTTGGTCACACCCAGCCCGGTTAGCGCATTGGCGACCCGGTTGCTGCCCTCGTTAAGCTGCGCAAAGGTGATGACTTCATCGCCGAATGTGAAGGCGGGCGTATCGCCTTGCGCCTGCGCATGTTCGCGCACGATATCGCAAAAGGATTCCGCCTCTTGCGCAGATTTGGTCAAAGTGTCCTGTCCCATGCAGCCAAGGGTAGGCGCGCGCGGGTGAAGGGGGCATTGGCATAATTCATAGCGGCGCGCCGCGAGGCGCGCGCTACATTCGCGCAATGAACGATCCCGATCCGCCGCCCGGTTTTGCCAGGGCCGATTTCACGCCCGGCTTCCTCGATCACGGAGGGCCGTATTTCCTGAAAGCGCGCGAGGGCGCACCGCAGGTCGCGGGCCTGCGGATCATGCCGCACCACATCAATTACCAGCACGCAGCGCATGGCGGAGTGATCTCGACCTTCGCCGACGTCGCTCTCAGCCATGCCGTGTATGACGCCGAGCGTACCGCGGCTTGCGCCTTCGACGATCACGCTGAGCGTGAATTATCTGGCCGGCGCAAAGCTCGGCGATTGGCTGGAGGCTTTTGTGCGGATCGACCGGATGGGTGGACGCACGGCCTATACCAGCGGAGAAATCCTGCGCGGCGATGAAGCAATCGCGACGATGACCGGCGTGTTCGCGATCCGGCGGTAGTGAATTTGCGAGCTGCCCATAGCCCGCGTCATGAACGAAAACGCACCACCACGGGGGTCGAGGGATCGCGGTCATCGTGATAGCCGCAAGACCCCTCGGGCATTTCGGACAGGTCCACGCCTTCGACTTCGCGAAATTCGCGCCAGTCGTAAAACCCTTCGCGGTGCATGATCCGCCACTCCCCCTGTATGCGTTCGAACCGGTCGACATAACGGCCCGCGATGACGGCGGAGTAGACCTTGCCCTTGTCGGGGAAGACATCGGCAATCGCATAACCCGGCGGAATGGTGTGCATCGCGGTCATGTAGGTCTCAGTGTGGCACAAATCGTCGCCATCGAACCCGAACTGCACCTGCCCAAGCTGGTGCTGGGTGACGAGGCAGGGGTCGATGATGGCGCGCGCCTGATCGACGAAGCCCTGCCACGGGCCTGACACCGTGCCGAAACCGAATGTTGCCTGCGGATGGAACAGGTTCGCCATCATGTCCCAGCGGCGGCGGTCGATCGCGTGCGCATAGGCTGCGATCACATCGGTGATGGCGGCGCGGTCTTCCAGTCGCATGTTCATTGATCGAGCTCCACGATGACCTTGCCGATATTGCCGCCGGTAAACAGCTTTTCATACGCGGCAAGCGTGTTTTCAAGACCGTGCGTCACATCGTAAGGCATGTGCAGTTTTCCTTCGTCGAGCCAGCCTTTCAGCCGCGCGGTGAGCCGCTCGCCCTGGTCCATGAAGTCGGGCGAGAAGAAGCCCTCTACCCGCAGGCGGCGCATCAGGATCTGGTCGAATTCTGCGGGCGATGTGCGCGTGCCCGACCCGTAATCGGCAAGCAGCCCGCATACCGCGATCCGTCCGTAATGGTTCATCTAAGTGAGCACTTCGTCGAGCAGCGGCCCGCCGACATTGTCGAAATACACATCGAACCCGCCTGCGGCATCAAGCTGCGCGCCGACATCGCTCCCCTTGTAATCGACAGCCCCCGCGATGCCGATCTCTTCGGTCAGGAACCGGCATTTCTCTGCGCCGCCCGCGATCCCCCACGCCTCGCAGCCGAGCAGCTTCGCGATCTGCACGGCGAGGATGCCGGTCGCGCCTGCCGCTGCGGATACCAGCACGCGCTCGCCTTGCTTGGCCGCGCCGGTTTCTTCGATCCCCCACAGCGCGGTCCACCCGTTCATCCCGAGCGGCCCGAACCACGCACGCTTGTCCGCCACCGACGGATCGAGCTCTATCGCGCCGCTCATTGCCGCATCGACCTGGCTCAGCGCGCCCCACACGCCGAAAGCGCGCACGAGATCGCCTTCCGCAAAGCCGTCGGTCCGGGACGCGGTGACCTCGCCGACGACCAGCCCCGTCATCGGCGCGCCTACGGGCAGCGGCGGCTGGTAGCCATCTTCGCGGCTCGTCAGCCACAGCCGCGCGCCCGCATCCATCGATAGCATCGCATTGCGGATGCGGATCTCGCCGTCCGCCAATTCGGGCAGCGGCTCCTCGACCAGCGCCAGTGCGCTTGAGAAATTCGTGCCTTCGGGGCGGCGTTCTATGCGCCAGAATTGATTGTCCATGCGCATCTTGTCCGCACCGCGGGCCGCTACGGCAAGCTGCGCTTTTGCTAGGTCGCTATCACTTTGGCGCGGTGCGCCGGGCCATGCGCAAACTTAGTCTGGCGGCCATCTTATAGGAGAGAGACTATGGCACTCATCACGGTCATCGGCGCATCGGGCAGGCAGGGTATGGCGCAGGTGCGCCAGGCGCTGAAGGCCGGATACGACGTGCGCGCGATCTCGCGGCAGGAAGACCCGTTTGGCGGCTCGAAGATCGACGGCGTGGAGCGGGTCGAGGTGCGCCCAATGGACCTTTACGATACCGCCACGTTCAAGCCCGCGCTCGAGGGGTCGGATTATGTCTTCTACACCCACCCCTTGCAGGCCCGCGCCGACCGCGCTGTGCTGATCGGCGATCTGGGGAAGGTCGCCGCAGAGCTCGATGTGAAGCGCGTGGTCTGGAATACGTCGAGCTGGATACCCGATCGTCCAGGCGATCCCTTCACTTATGGGGAGAACACCAAGGGCATCAACGCGCTGTGGCGCTCCGGCGCTCCGGGCACGGTGTTCGGCAGCGCGCTGTTCATGGATAACTTGCTGACCAATTGGGCGCGGCCTTTCATCGTCAATGAGGGGCGCTATGTGTACCCGCACAACCCCGAGCTTGAAGCGAACTGGATCAGCCTCGACGATGTGGCGAAGTTCATGCTCGCCAGCCTCGAACGCCCCGACATGGAAGGCGCGTGGCTCAATATTGGCGGGCCGGAGCGCCTGGTCGGCAAACAGGTGACGAAATACCTGTCCAAGGCGCTCGACAAGGACATCACCTACGATCCGTGCACGCCCGAGGAATTCGGTCGCTACCTGGTCGAGGCGGCGGGCGACACCATGCCGCCCGAAATGCGCGAGGATTTCGCCAAGGGCATTCAGGCGTTCTACGAATATAACAACGAGGCACCGACCAGGCCCTTCGAGGTCGACATGGACCACGTCTACGAACGCTTCCCCGAACTCGACGGCAAACTGGAAGACATGGGCGAATGGACCAAGCGGCAGGATTGGGGAGAGAGCAATTTCCGGCCTGCGTTTGGTTGAATGTCGTTAGTCTTGCGCACGCCCATCCGACCTGGCGCCCGCATCGACGCGATCCTTGATCGCATGAGCGAGGAAATCGCGCGCCGGATGGCGTGCGGACGCAAGACACATTACTCCGCAGCTTCGCGCTGCTCGCTTGCGAATATCTCCAGCAAGTCCTCGTCGCTCGCATTGGTCAGCTTGTCGACCCATTGGTGGAAGACCTGTCCGCCGCGCTCGTTCTTGCCGAACAGCACGTGTTCGAGCATTCCAGACTGCAACGCTTCGTGCTGACGCTTGCCCGTAGCGTAATCCTCGTCTCGCACCACGATTTCGAGGAAGTCGAATTGCTCGTGCGCCGATTTGACCTGCTCTTCGCTCTCGGGCTGGTTTTCCATGACGTAATATTGCGTCGTGGTGCTGCTCCCGACGTCCTCACCGGGGAACAGCTGGCTGATCAGCGCCCCGCGCTGGCCGCCGCCGTAAAAGCTTGCGATCGAGATGTGCGGAAAGATCGTCCACACGCCCTGCGTCAGCGCATCGGGCGGCAGCTCGTCATCGCTCATCTCGGTAAGGTCGAGCTGTTCGTCGCTACCCGTCTTCTGCGCGAATTTTGACGGGCTGGAGAGCCGCTGGTGCGGGCCCCAGAAAAAGTAGTTCGCGCGGTTGAAGAAGTCTGCGCCGAACGTGTCCTTGTGCAGGACCGGAAGGTGATAGAAATCGAGATAGCCGTCATAGGCGGTCTTCCAGTTGGGCCCGGCAATCGTGCGCTGGCTGAACAGGGTCCAGTCCCTGAACCCGAACGCATCGAGCAGCGCGTCATAGCCGCTCAGATAGTCCGGGATGGCCAGCTTGGAATCGAGATCGAGCGTCGCCCAGATCAGCCCGGCGCTTTCGTGCGAGGGGAAGCGTTTGAGGCACAGCGCAGCCTTGTCGACCGCGCCGAAATCCTTCGCGCTGGCAACGCCCAGCAGGTCGCCATTATTCTTGAAGGTCCAGCCGTGATAGCCGCAGGTGAAGCGGCTCGCATTGCCCGTGCCGCTCACCACCGGATTGCCCCTGTGCGAACACATGTTGAGAAACGCCGCAACGCTGCCATCGCGCTGGCGGGTCAGCAGCAGCGGGACGCCGCAAATGTCCATCGCCTTGTAATCGCCCGGCTCGGGCAGCTCGCATGACGGTGCGACCATCAGCGGCAGGCGGCGAAAGATATTGCGCTTCTCGCGCTCGTAAAGGTCGGGGTCGGTGTAGGACGCGGCGGGCACGCTGCACGACCTCATCGGCATATTCCATCGTATCGACCGCGCCGTGCTCGACGAGGCTGCGGGTCATGGCGATCAATTCTTCGCGCGACATCGTGGTTTTCCTTCGAAGACTGGCTTGTCGGCATGATGCGCGCCTGGCCCGCCGGGGCGCAATGCGCGTTTTTGTGGGGGCGCTTTTACAGCAAGCCGTCGCAACCCGCGCCCTCATGAAAAGGGCGGACCTCATTCAAGGCCCGCCCTTCGGTGACGAATCGCAAATGCGTCAGAATTTGAAGCTGGTCTCCACAAACACCTGACGCCCGCGGTTCTGGGTCAGGATGATGTCATCGCCATTGGCCGGCAGGAATGGCCGCCCGGCAGATGTGTTGGTCCAGATCTCGTCGGCGAGGTTCACGCCGACCACTGACAGTTTCCAGTTCCCGTCCGGATGCCCGATCGATGCGCGCGCATCGAAAGTGACATAGCCATCCTGTATGAAGTCATTGGCGAACGTGTCTTCATTGGTGAGGTAATCGTCGGAGAAGATCGCATTGCCGCCCAGGCCGAGTTCGAGGCTGCTTCCCAGCGGCACGAAATAATCGAACGCTATGTTGCCCGACCATTGCGGTGCGCGCGCCGCGTCGCGTCCGTCGAGGTCCTCGCCTGCACTGGTCACGAACTCATCGGTGAACTGCGCATCGAGATAGGCGAGGTTGGCCGACAGGCTCAATCCGTCAATCGGAGTGCGCCAGCTGAATTCGACGTCCACGCCTTGCGAGGTGAGCTCACCGGCATTCAGTGTCAGGAACTGAATGTTGATCGGATCGAAGTTCTGCACCTGCAAATCGTCGAAAACATAATAATACGCAGTCGCGTTGAGGGTGACACTGCGATCAGCCCATTGCGACTTGAACCCGATTTCGCCGCCGAGTGTCGTTTCGGAATCGAAGATCAAGGCCCCGAAATCGCCCGAAAGCGCTGCAACGCTCAGACTGTTTGATGGTAGGGCAGAGTTGTCGATGCCGCCCGATTTGAAGCCGGTCTTGAACGAGGCGTAAACGTTGATGTCGTCGGTCGCCTGGTATTTCAGGGTGACTTCAGGTGAGATGTTGTCATCGGCAAAATCGATCGGACCCGAGAAGAAACCCGGTGCCACAAAGCCCGGCCCTTGCAGGAATGTATGCAGATAGGGAACGGAGATGATCGATCTCTTCGTCTCATCGGTGTAGCGCACACCGCCTGACAGCTCGAGCCGGTCGGTCAGGTCGAAAATGACCGAACCGAAGACAGAGAACGCTTCGGTCTTGGTCGTCTGGCGCTTGTCCCAGTCATAGGTGAACCCGGTGACCGGATCTGGACCGAGGAACGAGATGTTAACCGCCTGTTGTGCGGTGTCGAACACGAAAGTGCGATCCTCGTAGAACACGCCCAGCATGAAGTTGAAGGCGCCGTCGAAATCGGAAGTCAGGCGCAGTTCCTGGGTGTATTGCTCAAGCGTGTTGAGCGGGTCGGAAGAGCCCACGCCTCCGGGCACGCCTGGTGCGAGCAGACCGCCATAGGAATAGTTGTCGAAGTCCACCGAGTTCAAATCGAGGAAACCGCTCGTCGATGTCAGCGTCAGGTGGTCCGACAGATCGAGGTTGAACAGCAGGCGGCCAAACCAGACATCGGTTTCGCCGAAAGGAACACCGTTGCGCCCGGCTGCTTCCGATGGGGTGGGTACGCCGCCTGCCAGGGGCGGCGCTGCATCGGGCAGGAAGTATTTCTGATCGGTGTCGTTGCAATCGTAGCCCGGATCGATGATCAGGCCGCCCTGCAAGAGGAAGATGGAATCGGCCACACCGTTCGCGCCGCAATTCAGGTCCGAATGCTGGATCGCGCCGTCATTGGTGTTGCGAACATATTGGAGCTTGAAATTGGCATCGAAGCGGTCGCTCGGCTGAAAATCGAGTGTCAGGCGCGCGACGAGGTTGTCCTGTCCCCGGAACCGGCTCGTTGGCAGCCGGTGTGCCGTCCTGCAGCTCGACATACTCCTCGATATCGTTCCACTGCGCTGCAACGCGAATACCGAGCGTATCGGTGAGCGGGCCCGAGACATAGCCGTTGAGCGTGTAGCCCTTTTCCTCGAATTCGTACTGCGCGCGCCCGCCGACTTCCCATGTCGAGGTTGGGTCGGCGGAGCGGATGGAGAACACGCCGGCAGAAGCCGACTTACCGAAAAACAGCGATTGCGGACCCTTGAGCACGTCGATCTGCTGGGTGTCGAAGAAGCCCGCCTGAACCAGCCGCATGGTCGAGACCTGCACGCCGTCGAAGTCGAATGCGACCGCCGAATCGAACGCGGCCGAGATGTTGGAAGAGCCCACGCCGCGCAAGGACAGCTGGCCGCCCGAACCCGAACCGCCCACTTGCACATTCAGGGTCGGAACCCGGCTGGTCACGTCGGCCACCTGGTCGACACCGTAGCGTTCCAGCGTTTCGCCGCCGATAACGGTCACCGCGACCGGCACTTCCTGCAGGGTTTCGGTCTGGCGCCGGGCCTGCACGAGGATCACGTTGTCGTTGATCGTATCTGTCAGCCCGCCGTCATCCTGCTCGGCCTCGATGACGTCTTCGTCCTGCGCCAGGGCGGCCTGTGGCATCGCGGCGAAGGCTGCGATTGCGGCCCCGCCAAGCAGTGTGCGGCGCAGGGCGCTCGCGCCTTTGCCGGAGGCAATGCGGGTGTGAAGTACGTTCATCATGCTCTCTCCCTTGTGGTTCGCCAAAGCGTGTCGCTTGCGTCCCAGTCCCCAACCCAGAGATGCGTTATTCGCACCTTCCGATGTGGGGCTGAGTGTATGGAGGGGGCCATCACCGCTCATCTAGCAAAAGCGCTAGGCACGAGAGCAAAGTGCGCTAAAATGGCAACATCACTCGATTATTCTGCGATGCCGTAGCGTCATTTACGTTAACGGAAGGTGCTACTCAGCCGCTTCGCGCCGGGCCCCTGCGGCCTGTTCCATCTGTTTGACACGCGGATCATTGGGCCAGGTCCAGTCCTCCCCGAGCACTTGCGCCACGCGCAACTCCTCCGGGACCTTGCCCACTCCGATCATGCGGTCGCACGATTGGTGAAAGGCGTAGATGCGCGCCTCCTGGTAGGACAGCGGCACACTCTTGAAGGCGGCGCTTTGCATGCTCTGCTGGATCGCCTCACCGAACTGCGTGTCCTCTAGGATGATCGGGCTCATCTGCCGCCCGCCCGGCTGGCTTTCATCGGGCACGGTCCAGAGGTCCGGCGCGGGCGCGTCTCCCCAATCGAGCGCCATCGTCACCAGTTCCAGCCGCGTTGTCGTGAGCGAGGTCGGCCAGAACACCAGCGGCGGGACGAAATAGTTCGACAGCGGCGAGACCCAGTTGGGAAACAGTGTGTAGCTCTGCGTGCAGGTGCGCCCGATCTCGCCCACCGTATCGATCTGCCGCCATCCGGGCGGGCTATCGACCGCGCGGACATGTTCGCGGTCGGTCTCGTGCGGCGGCGGAGCGAGCATACGTGCATGGCCGTTGGGATACAGGGTGTTGAGATTGCGCTTCGGATCGACCAGCGGCGCGACCGTTTCCGGGTGGATGTAGGGCACATGGTAGACCTCCATGTTGGCCTCCATCGCCACCTTCCAGTTGCAATTGAGATCGAAGGAATGGCGCGCCGCAAGCCGGATGCGGTCAAAGGCAAACTCCTCCCATTCATCCCATAGCGGCCCAAGCCACTGTTTCAGAGGCATCGCGTCGTCATCAAAGTTCACGAAAATGACATTGCCGAGCAATTCGCAGCGCACCGGGATCAGGCCCCGGCAGCTCATGTCGAAATCGGGCGGGAAGTCCTGCCGCTCGGGCACGCCGACGAGGCTCCCGTCGGTCTTGTAGGTCCAGTTGTGATAGCCGCACATCAGCCGCGACGACTTGCCGAATGCCTCGGTCACGACCGGTGCGCCGCGGTGGCGGCACGTGTTGTAGAACGCGCGCACCGTCCCATCCATTCCGTGCACGATGACGATGGGATCGCCCGCATTGTGCCAGCGCATGTAGCAGCCGCGTTCGGATATCTCGTCCATGTGGCCGGCAAACAGCCAGCTCTTGCGAAAGATATGCTGCTGTTCGAGCTGAAAATATTCTTCGCTGGTGTAGCGCGCAGCGGGCATGTCGGGCAGCTTGGGAAAGCCATCTGGCGGGGCGCCGCGCGTCCCCTCCCAATCCATCAGTGCCCGCAGCTGAGCGATTTCCTCTTCGGTCATCTTGCTCGTTCTCCTGCTGGACAGATTGCCCGCCGTCCGGCGCCCGTGCACCTCCCACTTTGATGCAAAACCCATTTGTTTAGCCAGTGGTGCGCGCCCGCGCTGCCGATACGTTCGTTCGCATAAACAGAAGCCGCAGGAGAGAGATATGGTCGGCCAGGGGCAAGGGCGCGTAAAGGGCCGGGTGGCTCTCGTCACAGGGGGCGCAATGGGGCTTGGCAAGGCCGATTGCGAGGCGCTTGCGCGGGAAGGCGCAAAGGTGATCGTCACCGACCGCGAGGTTGAAACCGCGCACAAGGTGGCGGACGCTATCGGCGGCGATGCGATGGCGCTCGACGTGACCGACGAACAGCAATGGAAAGACGTGATGCACGCAGTCGAGGAACGCCACGGCGGGCTCGACATCCTCGTCAACAATGCCGGCAATGTCATCTTCGAGAATATCGAGGATTGCCCGCTCGATCATTTCAAGCTTCATCTCGACATCCATGTCGTCGGCACGTTCCTGGGCTGCAAATACGCTCTGCCGCTGATGAAGCACCGGCATGAGAAAGCAGGCGGCGCCAGTAATGGTCATGGGGGCTCCTCGATCATCAACATGGCCTCGACTGCGGCACTGATGGGCTACCCGATGATCCCGGCCTACACCGCCGCCAAGGGCGGGATCAGCGCCATGACGCGCTCGATTGCGATGCATTGCCAGGATGAAGGGTATGGCATCCGCTGCAACGCGCTTGCCCCCGGCGGGATCGAGACGCCGATGGTGCGCGACATTTCGGGCCGCGCGGGCGAGGAGCTGATGGAGATACCCGGCGGCCCGCTCCCTGCTGATGCGCTGGGCGCGCCTAGCGACATCGCCAATTGCGCGCTGTTCCTCGCTTCGGACGATGCGCGGTTCGTGAACGGGGTGACCCTGCCGGTGGATAATGGCCTCGACGCCCGGCCCCACCATTAGCGCCCCCGGCACCGATCCTGCCGCCCCGGCGCAAGAAAGCGGTGCCTATCGCTGGTATGTGCTTGGCCTGCTGACGATGGTCAGCATGTTCTCGATAGCGGACCGGCTGGTGTTCTCGATCCTGCTGGAGGACATCAAGGCGGAGTTTTCGTTCTCCGACGGCCAGATCGGCCTGCTTGGCGGCCTCGCCTTTGCCGCGACCTATGTGATCGTCGGCTTTCCCGCCGCGCGGCTGGCTGACCGGTCGGTGCGCAAGAACATCGTGTCGGCTGCGATCACGTTCTGGAGCGCGATGACCGCCCTGTGCGGGCTGGCGACGGGCTTCTGGACGCTGTTCCTTGCGCGCACGGGCGTGGGCGTGGGAGAGGGGTGTTCGGGCCCCGCCTCGCAAAGCCTCGTCGCGGATTATTTCCGGCGTGAGGAACTGGCCAAGGCGATGGGCATCCTCACGCTGGGTGCGACGATGGGCACGGCGGGCGGATTGCTGGTCGGCGGTCAGCTCAACGAATTATTCGGCTGGCGATGGGCGTTCGTGTTGATGGGCCTACCGGGCATGGCCATCGGCGCAGTGGTCTATTTCACCATGCGAGAGCCGCGCCGCGGACAATACGCGCCCAAGGATGCGCAGATGGAGCAGCAGCCGCTGTGGGAGACCGCGCGCACCCTCACCAGCAACCGCGTGTTCATGGGGCTCGCGGTCGGATGGGCGGTGCAGATCATGATCGGCTATGCGCTGGCGTTCTGGATGGCGGCAGTGATGATGCGCAATTTCGGCATTTCGAGCGGCGATGTCGGCATCTATCTTGGCCTCGCCTTCCTCATCGGAGGCATTCCCGGACCCATCCTCGGCGGCCTCGTCGCAGGCTGGCTCACCCGGCGCGACGAGCGCTGGCGGGCGTGGCTGCCGGGCATGGTGAGCCTCGGCTGCGTCCTGCCGCTCGGCCTCAGCCTGTCATCGGACAGCTTCTGGCCATTCCTCATCTATTTCGCCTTTGCCTATGCGATCTATGTTGCGAGCCAGGCGCCGATCCTTTCAGGAATACAGGCGGCGGTAGAACCGGGGCAGCGCGGGTTTGCAGTCGCGATAGCGTTGTTCTTCAACAACCTTGTCGGGCAGGCGCTCGGTCTGGCGGTGATCGGCTGGGTGAGCGACTGGCTTGCCCCGACGCAGGGCTCGCTGTCGCTGACCATAGCGGTGTTTGCGGTGTGCCTCGTCTCGGGTCTGCTGGCGATGGCGGTGTTCGCGTGGACCGCTGCGCAGATGGGCAGGAGCGGCTATCTGGCTCGCATGGCGACGCCTTAGGGCCGTGCGCGCTAGAAGCCGGGGTGAACCGACAGCGCTCCGCCATCGACCAGCATTTCCGCGCCGGTCATGAAAGGGCACTCATCGCTGGCGAGGAAGGCAATCGCCGCCGCCGTCTCATCCGGATCGCCCAGCCGGTTGAGCGGAGAGGTCGCCGCCACAGCCGCTTTCAGTCCGGGCATGTGCTGTTCGGCATTGTCGAGAATGCCGGTTTCGGTCGCGCCGGGGATCACGGTATTGCAGCGGATGTTGTAGCCTTCCTTGGCGCAGTGCACCGCGACCGACTTGCTCAGCACCCGCACCGCGCCCTTGCTAGAACAATAGGCGACATCGCCCGGCAGCGCCGCCATTGCAGAAGTCGAGGCGATGTTGATGATGGCGCCCGATGATCCCCCAAGGTTCTGCTTCATCGCTGCGATGGCCGCGCGGCATCCCGCCATCGTCCCCCTGATGTTGATCGCATAGGTGCGGTCCCATACCTCGTCCGTCACGTCCTCGATCGAATGCTGCGAAACCGCGCCGGCATTGTTCACGAGGATGTCGAGCCGCCCGAATGCGCTTACCGCCCGATCCACGATTCGCGGCCACAGGCCGGTATCCGCCACGTCCTGCTGTGCAAATTGCGCGCCCGTTTCGAGGCAGAGTTTCGACCCTGCCTGCGCATCGATATCGGTGCCGAGCACCTCTGCCCCCTCGGCCCGCAAGCGCCGCACTGTCGCCGCGCCGATCCCGCTTGCGCAGCCGGTTACGATTGCAGTCTTGCCCGAGAGGTCTGGCATTACTCCGCCTGCTGCCACACGCCCGCGCATTCCCGCTGGTTATGCGTATCGACGAACCGCGCGAGATTGTCCGTGCCCTCGGGCAACTTCCAGCCGACAGTGAACCCGAAATTGGCGAACGCGAACACCAGCAGGTCGGCAAAGGTGAAGCGGCCCAGAGCAAAGTGATTGCTCCCGCCGAGTGCGCCATCGAACCAGCGCCATTTCTCGTCGGACATGGCCGATAGTTCCGCGCCTGCGCTTTCGCTCACCACGCTCATGCGCGGTTCGAACATGGGCCGCCCGCCGGTTGCGCGGAAACCCATCGTCATGGGCACGACGACCTCCTGATCGAACAGCCGCGCCCATTTGCGCACTTCGGCACGCTCCCGCGATGTTTCGCCGAACAGGTTGGGCGAGGGGTGCTCTTCCTCGAGAAACTCGCAGATCGGCCAGCTTTCGGTCAGGCACGTGCCGTCATCCAGCTCCAACGTCGGGATCGTGCCGAGCGGGTTCTTCTCTATGTAATTGGAATCCTGCCGGTTCTCTCCGGTGATGATGTCGTAATGGACCCGCTCGAAGTCCTTGCCTTCCTCAAGGCCCTTTTCGATCATGAACATGCGCACGAGGCGGGGGTTCGGCCCCAAGCTGGAATGGAGTTTGGTCATCGTCTCTCTCCTGATCTTTCGTTGCTGCCGACCCTATGCGCTAGGGTCTTGCGCGTCGCCCTCACAAATGCGCTAGGGGACACAGGCGGGACAAGAGGACTTAAACGAGCGCTATGGATTTCAACCTGACCAACGAGCAGCGCGAGCTTCAAGATACCGCGCGCAAATTCGCCCGCGCCGAATTGCCGGAGCTGGCGCGCGACATGGAAGCAAACGATTATCCCGTGCCGCCCGACATGCTGCGCACCTACGGCGAGATGGGCTTTCTCGGGGTGAACCTGCCAGAGGAATATGGCGGGCTGGGCCTCGGCCATGTCGAGGCGCTGCTGGTGCTCGAAGAATTCGCGCAGGTGTCCAACGCGGTAGCCTTCCCGGTGTTCGAGGCGCTGACCGGACCGGTCCGCACAATCGAGAAATTCGGCTCGGACGCGATGAAAGCGAAGGTCCTTCCCGAAGTCATCAAGGGCGACAAGATCGTCGCGGTTTCCATGTCGGAGCCCGATGCGGGGACCGCGCTGACCGATCTCAAAACCAAGGCAAGGCCTGACGGCAATGGCTATGTCGTCAACGGCTACAAACGCTGGACCAGCGGCGGCGGGCACTCCGATTACTACGTGACCTATTGCCGTTTCACCGACGATGCAGGCGCAAAGGGGATCGGCGCGATCCTGCTTGAAAAGGACATGGAGGGAATGCAGTTCGGCAAGCGCGAGGAGCTGATGGGCTTTCGCGGCATCCCGACCGCCGACTTTGCGATCGAGGATGTGAAGGTGCCGGGCGAGAACGTCATCATCGGGGCTGGTGGCTTCGGCAAATTGATGAGCGCCTTCGGGCTGGAGCGCTGCGGCAATGCGACCCAGAGCCTCGCCGTGGCGGCCGCGGCGCTCGAACAGGCGCTGGCCTACACGCAGGAGCGCGAGGCGTTCGGCAAACCCATCGTCGATTTCCAGGCGGTGCAATTGAAGCTGGCCGAGATGGCGATGAAGGTCGAGGCCGCGCGCCTGCTGATCCACCGCGCGGCTGCCAATGCGAGCGCGCAGGAGGACGGCCTGCCCACGGTCTATGAAAGCTCGGTCGCCAAGTGTTACGCCAACGAGATCGTGCGCGAGGTTACCGCGCTCGGGATGCAGGTGATGGGCGGATATGGCTATCACAAGGATTACGGCATGGAACAGCGCCTGCGCGATGCCTATGCGTGGGGGATCGCGGGCGGCGCGATCGACGTGCAGAAGACCAACATCGCAAGCGCCATGATCGGGCGGCGTTTCAACCAGCGGAAATAATGGCATTACCGCTTGCGCGCCTGCGCGGCCTTGCTCATGAAACGCGGAATGGAAACAACCGCAACTTCTGCGCCGCAAGGCCTGCCCGATCAATCGCCGAGCGCCTCCCTAGGCGGGCCGGTCGATGACGAGACTGCGCTCACGCAGCTTCACCCCAATTACAAGACTGCGCTCAGGGTCAGGGCGGCGCTCACCTCGATACCGTTCCTGGTCGGCGCACTGGTGCTGGAAAGCGCCATTGCCGAAAACGAGTTCATGCCGACCGGGATCGTGATCGGAGCGGTCGTCCTGATCGCCGTGCTCGTCATCATCCGCCTGCCCGCGCGCCGATACCTTGCGCGCGGCTACCAGATTTCCGCCGACCGGCTGCGCGTGGTGCGCGGGATGCTGTGGCGCTCGGACACGGTCGTGCCGTTTGGGCGGGTGCAGCATATCGACGTCGACCAGGGCCCGCTCGAACGGTTCTTCGATATCGCGACGCTGACGCTCCACACCGCCGGCAATCATAATTCCTCGGTGCAATTGCCGGGGCTGGGCCATGATCTGGCAACGCAGATGCGCGAGGAAATCCGCGCGCATATCAAGCGGGAGAGCATGTGAGCGAGACTGCGCTTGACAGCGCTGCGGTTTCCGTGCCGGTGACGGCAAAAGCGCCGGAAGCCGCGCCGCAGCGCACCGCTCCGCTCAGCGTCGGGATCGGACTCTTGAGCTCGGTCCAGAACGCCCTTGTGCCCATCGCGCTCGTCGCATTCAGCAATCGCGGCGGCGGATACGGCATCCTCGCGGCGCTCGCCATCGGCGTTGCGATCATCGGCATCGGCGGTCTGTTTTCCTACCTGCGCTGGCGGCGGCTGACCTACACGATCGGAGCGCAGGACATTCGAGTCGAGAGCGGCGTATTGAGCCGCGCGGCGCGCTCGGTTCCCTATGAGCGCATCCAGGACGTCAGCCTTGAGCAGAAACTGCTGCCGCGCCTGTTCGGGTTGGTCGCGGTCAAGTTCGAGACCGGGGCCGGGGGCGGCGATGACCTCAGCCTCACATACCTCACCGAAGACGCAGGCGAAGAGCTGCGCCAGCTGATCCGCGAGCGACGCGATGCAAAAGCGCACAGCGAACTGTCCGCTGCCGCCGGCGAACCGGCGCGGCGCGAACCTGAGCCCGAAGCCGAAGCGCTGTTCAAGATGGGGCCGGGACGGCTGTTCACCTTCGGCCTGTTCGAATTTTCGCTGGCGGTCTTCGCCGTGCTGGCCGGCCTTGCCCAATATCTCGACGGGTTTATCGAGATCGGCGACGCCATCGACCTGGCCGGCGCATGGTTCAGCGATCGCGGTGAAGAGGTCGCCGCGCTTGGCGCGACCGTGCAGATCGTGAGCGCGCTGGCCGGGCTGCTCGCGGTGTTCGTGGTCGGATCGGCGACCGGCATGATCCGGGTCTTCACTCGCGAATGGGGTTTCCTGCTGGAGCGCACCGCGCGCGGGTTCCGGCGCAGGCGGGGGCTGTTCACGCGCACCGACGTGGTCATGCCGATTCACCGCGTGCAGGGTGTGATGATCGGGACACGCGCGCTCCGCTATCGCTTCGGCTGGCACAATCTCCGCTTCGTCAGCCTCGCGCAGGACGCCGGTTCCTCGAGCCACGTCGTCGCTCCGTTTGCGAAGATGGACGAGATTGCCCCGATCATCGCAGCGGTCGGCTTTACTCTTCCAAACGATGATGCCGACTGGCACCGCGCCAGCAGGAAATCCCGGAACGACAGCGCAATTATCGATGCGCTCTTTTTCCTTCTCGCGGCAATCGTCACCGGGGCTGTGGCCCTCGCGCAGGGTCCGGAGTGGTTCGTGTTCGCCGTTTCGATCCCGCTCGCGCTGGCAGCGATTGCCGCCGGCGCGAACCTGCTCGCGTGGCGGTTCCAGCGCCACGCGCTGGACGCGGCGCAGGTAATGGTGACCAAGGGCGTGCTCGCCCCGCGCAGCCAGATCGCAACGCGGCTCAAACTGCATTCGGCCGAAATTGCACAAGGTCCGATTGCGAGGCTGCGCGGCTATGCCACGGTGCATCTTGGGCTCGCAGGCGGCGAGTTCGCAATCCCCGGCGTGCCACTGGAGCGTGCGCGCGAGGTCCGCCGCGAAGTGCTAGAGACTATTGCCGCGACCGATTTCTCCGAACTGGAAACCGCGTAGGCGCGGCGTTCAGCTCTGGAAGCGCTTACAAATCAAGCGCGCAAGTCCGCCCAGTCGGGATTTTCCTCGAACTTTGCCGCGACGTAAGAACAGCGTGGTTCGATCCTGAAGCCGCGCTCGCGCGCATCTGAGACGAGCCGTTCGACCAGCTGCGCCGCGACCCCGCGCCCGCCTATGGCATCCGGCACGACCGTGTGCGTCGCGACCCTGACATCGCTCGCAACTGTCTCCTTCGGCAGACCGGTGCGCGGCTCCCATTCCAGATAGCCCTGATGGTCCTCGCCCACGACGTCGGCGACATATTTGCCGCCCTGTCCTTGCGCGTGATGGGTTATGGATACTTTGGTTCGCTCGCCGGTCATCGGAAATGCTCCTTCGCGTGATTAACGCACCGCGAAGAAGCTCAGTTCCGACTATCCGCGGCCTGCCTCAGGGCACAAAGCTCAGCGACAATTGGGATGCCGGCCAATATCGCGGATGTCATAGACCCGGCCATCGGCGATGGTCACTTGCAGGCACTGTCTGCTCTGCGGCCTCCACATGATCGAATAGCGGGTGTTGTCATCGCCGAACCGGTCGACACGGGTAAAGCCGCGATCGCTGAGTTCGCCTCGGGCGCGCGGGCCTCTCCTGCCGATCAGGTCCTTGAAGCGCGCCTTCCGATCATAACCGCCGTGGCCATAATGGTAGTCGGAATTGTGCTGTCGCTGGTCGACGCCTGCCGAATAGCCGTTCGAGTATTCATCGGTGCGGTCGTAATTGTGATAGGCGAGGTTGTGCAGCCCGTCATTGTAGCCGCGCTCGTACTGGGCCTCGCGTGCATCGTCGTCGTGATGCCGGTTGTCGTCATGATGGTGTTTTTTGTGCCCGCCCAGAAGCGCCCCGAGGAGGACTGCCCCCGCTGCGACACCCACGGCGGCCGCAACATCGCCGCCGCCGTCGCCGCTTTTCTGGTTGCAGTCGCGATTGGAGGCATCGGTGATCGATGTGTAGCGACCATCGCGCGTGACAATATGCGCGCACTGCCTGGAATCGCGGTTCCACCAATAGGTGTGCTTCGTGTTGTGCCGCCCGGCATTGCCGGTGATGTAGGTGAAGCCGCGCTGCGCGACGCTCATCTCTGCCTGTCCGGCTCGCGCGCCGACGAGATCTCGGAGTGCGTCGGCATTGCGCGCGCCTACCGATGTGGCTGTCATGGCAGCGATTGCGGCCAGACCGATCGGCAGTTTCTTCGATGATTTCATGGCTTTCCCCTCCGTGGCAAGTGATCCGTTACCAGTCGTAATCGAGCAGGGATGATGCGTCCACTTACGAATAGGGCATATTTTTTACAGCCCGATCAGAATCCCGCGGATCAAGCTTGATCTTGCGTCGCCAGCCATCGGCTCTAGAGGCGGTAGGCCATGAGCAAGTTTCTATCCGACAATGCCGCCCCGGTGCATCCCAAGGTGTGGGAGGCCATGCGCGCCGCCGACTTTGCCGACAATCCGTATGACGGCGATGCGCTGTCGGTCGAGCTTGATGCGCGGTTCTCCGATTTGTTCGGGCGCGACTGCGCGGCGTTATGGGTGGCCACCGGTACGGCGGCGAATTGCCTCGCGCTCGCAACGATGTGCGAGCCGCACGGCGCGGTCGTGTGCCACGAAGAAGCGCATATCGAGGTCGATGAAGGAGGCGCGCCCGGCTTCTACCTTCACGGCGCAAAGCTGATGTTGTGTCCCGACGGACATGGCGGCGAGGGCGCTAAGCTGACCCCCGAAGGCATCGCCGCGCTGATCGATCCGATCCGCGATGACGTGCATCAGGTGCAGCCGCGCGCGATCGCGATCACGCAGGCCAGCGAATACGGCCTCAGCTATTCGCCCGCGGAGCTTGGCGCGCTGGCGGATTTTGCCAAGGCGCGCGGGCTCGGCCTGCACATGGACGGCGCGCGGTTTGCCAATGCGGCGGCGTTCCTTGGCGGGTCGGCAAAGGACGCTGCCGGGCCGGTGGACAGCCTCGCTTTCGGTTTCATCAAGAACGGCGGGATGAACGCAGAGGCGGTGGTGCTGTTCGATCCGGAGCAGGCGTCACAGGTCAAATACCGCCGCAAGCGCGCCGGCCACCTGCAATGCAAGGGCCGCTATCTCGCGGCGCAAATCCTCGCGATGCTCGATGGCGATCTGTGGCTCGCCAATGCGCGCCACGCCAACGCTGCGGCGCAGGAGATTGCGAGCGGCTGCGGCGAGCGGTTGATGCGCGCGCCGCAGGCCAACGAGCTGTTCGTGCGGCTTGCGGAAACCGAGCGCGAGGCGCTGCGCAGGCAGGGCTTCGAATTCTACGATTGGGGCGCGGATGCCGCGCGGTTCGTCACCGCCTGGAACACCAGCGACGACGATGCGCGCGCGCTCGGCAAGGCGATTGCATCATTGTGAGCTGCGGCCTGTGAGCCCGGCGCAGTCCCCGATGCTGAGCTGGCGGGTGATCCTGCCGTTCATCCTCACCGGTTCGATCTGGGGATCGACGTGGTTCGTGATCACCGGACAGATCGACGGCGTGCCTGCCGCCTGGTCGGTGTTCTACCGCTTTGCGATGGCGACCCCGGCGCTGTTCCTGGTCGCCTACCTCATGAAGCGGCGGCTGAAGCTGACCCGGCCCGAGCACATGCTCGCGGCACTTGTCGGCATCTTTCAGTTCAGCGGCAATTTCCTGTTCGTCTATCACGCCGAACTGTACGTGACTTCGGGTATCGTCGCGATGATGTTCGGGCTGCTGATGGTCCCCAATGCACTGTTCGCCCGCTTCTTTCTTGGCGAGTGTGTACAGGGCCGGTTTCTGCTGGGAAGCCTGATCGCGATTGTCGGGGTATCGTTCCTGCTGGTGCACGAATGGCGCGCCAATCCCGATGCGGGCGTGATCGGAGGCAATGTCGCGCTGGGCATCGTGCTGGCGATGCTGGGCATCCTTGCCGCCTCGGTCGCGAACGTGATCCAGGCGAACCCGACCGGTCGCGGCGTGCCGATGGTCAGCCTGCTGGCATGGGCGATGCTCTACGGAACGGTGTTCGATCTTGGCTTTGCCGCGCTGACCGCCGGTCCGCCCCCGGTGCCGACAAGCACCGAATACTGGGCGGGCATTGTCTATCTGGCCCTGATCGGATCGGTCGTGACCTTTCCCTTGCATTACAATCTGGTGCGCGAAATCGGTGCGGGCAGGACAGCCTACAACTCCATCCTCACCATCTCTGTCGCAATGGCGATCTCGACACTGTTCGAGGACTACCGCTGGACCGCGCTGACCGCTGGCGGGATGGTGCTCGCGGTCATCGGGATGGTGTTGGCTCTTCGCTCAAAGCAGCGCCGATAGGCCTTGCACATAGGTGGGATATACCGGCTTCCAGCCGAGCACTCGCTTGGCCTTGCCGTTCGCGACCCGGCGGTTCTCCGAATAGAAACCGAGCGCCATTTCACTGAGGTTCGCTTCCTCGAGCGTCTGCATGGGCGGCGGCTCCAGCCCCAGCAATCGGCAGGCATATTCGGTCACCGCATTGCCGCTGGCGGGCAAGTCGTCTGCGAGATTGTATGCCCCCGGCGGTGCGCCCTGCTCCAGCGCCGCGACCACTCCGGACACGATGTCATCGACATGAACTCGGCTGAAGACTTGTCCCGGCAGGTCGATCCGCCGCGCCTTGCCCTCGCGCACTCGGTCGAGCGCGCTTCGACCCGGGCCATAAATGCCCGGGAGGCGGAACACCCGTGCATTCATCGCCATCCACGCAGCATCGGCGTCAGAGCGAGCATTGCGGCGGCCCGTGCCGGTTGGCGAGCATTCATCGACCCAGGCGCCTTGCTGGTCGCCGTAAACGCCGGTGGAGGACAGGTAGAACAGCGAACGCCCGTGCAGCGCATCGCCATGGCTTTGCAGCACCGGATCGCTGCCCGCTTTGCGGTCGGGCGGGACCGAGGATAGAATGTGCGTCGCTTTGTCCAGCGCCGCACCTACCGCCGCCGCATCGCCGAAATCGATATTGCCGTCGCTACCGGTTGCATCGACCTGCCATTCGCGCATCCGCACCGCCGCGGCGATCCGCTTTGCCGTGTAACCAAGACCAAAAATGAACAATCGCGCCATAGATGCGTTCTAATCCCTTGACGCCCGCACAAATCAACTGAAATCGAGTTCCCATGGATATCGCAACCACCCCGACCAACCCCGAAGGCAATCCCGAACTCGCGGACGCGGCACAGATGCCGCATGATCCGCCGGTGATCCGGCGCGAGGATTATGCGCCCTATCCGTGGCTCGTGCCGCAGACCGAGCTCGACTTTGCGCTCGGCATCGACAGCACCCGCGTCACCTCGCGGCTTACAATCGTGCGCAATCCCGAAATCGAGTCGATCTCGCCCGAACTGCGCCTCAATGGCGACGGGCTGACAACCGACATGGTCACGGTCGACGGCGCGCGGTTCGGCGACTGGTCGATGGATGAAGGCGACCTGGTCGTAAATCTGCCGGGCAAAAGCCATGTGGTCGAAATCGTGACCCGGATCGACCCCAGCGCCAACACCGCGCTGATGGGGCTGTTCGCCTCGAACGGGATGCTGTGCGCGCAGTGCGAGGCCGAGGGCTTTCGCCGCATCACCTTCTTCCCCGACCGGCCCGATGTGCTCTCGACCTACCGCGTGCGCATGTCCGGCCCGAAAGACCTCTTCCCGATCCTGCTGTGCAACGGCAACAAGGTCGATGAAGGCGAGAGCGATGACGGCGCGCACTGGGCCGAGTGGCACGATCCGTGGCCCAAGCCGTCCTATCTCTTCGCGCTGGTCGCGGGCGATCTCGTCGCCAATTCCGCGCCCTTCACGACAAAATCGGGCCGCGAGGTCGAGTGCAATGTCTGGGTCCGCGAGGAAGACCTTGCCCGCACCGACCATGCGCTTGAATCGCTGCATCGTTCGATGAAATGGGACGAGGACGTGTTCGGCCGCGAATACGATCTCGACCTCTATAACATCGTCGCCGTGTCCGATTTCAACATGGGCGCGATGGAGAACAAGGGGCTCAACGTCTTCAATACGAAATACGTGCTGGCCGACCCCGACACCGCGACCGATGCCGATTTCGACGCGGTCGAAGGCGTGATCGCGCACGAATATTTCCACAATTGGTCGGGCAACCGCGTGACCTGCCGCGACTGGTTCCAGCTATCCTTGAAGGAGGGCTTCACCGTCCTGCGCGACCAGCTGTTCAGCCAGGACATGCAGGGCGAGGCGGTCAAGCGGATCGAGGATGTGCGCATCCTGCGCGCGGCGCAATTCCCCGAAGATGCAGGTCCGCTCGCCCATCCGATCCGCCCCGACAGCTACCGCGAAATCAGCAATTTCTATACCGCCACCGTTTACAACAAGGGCGCCGAAGTCATCCGGATGATGCGTCAGCTCGCAGGCGTCGAGGCGTTCCGGAAGGGCACCGACCTTTATTTCGACCGGCATGACGGCGAAGCGGCCACGTGCGAGGATTTCATCACCGCGATGGAGGACGGCGCCGGGCTCGAGCTTGCGCAATTCCGCCGCTGGTACCGGCAGGCGGGCGCGCCGCGTATCGAAGTCAGCCAGAAACTGGGCGACGGCGACGGGCTCGATGTAACCTTCAAGCAAACCGTCCCCGACACGCCGGGCCAGACCAAGAAGGGCGCGATGCACATTCCGCTGAGGGTCGCGGTCCATTGCCGCGAGACCGGCGCGCTCGGCGCAGAGCAACTGATCGAGCTGCGACATGACGAACAGACGATCACCCTGCCGCTCGCCGGACCCGTCCCGGTGCTGTCGGTCAATCGCGGATTTACCGCCCCGGTCGTGATCGAGCGCGAGCTGGAAAGCGAAGACCTCGTCTTCCTTGCCGCCAACGACGACGATCCCTTCGCCCGATACGAAGCCTTGCAGGATCTTGCAGTGCGCCACCTTGTCGCCGCCGCGAGCCGTGAGCTCGATCAGGCCGGGCGCGCCGAGGGAAAGCGGTTTGTCTGCGACGCATTTCGCGCAGTCCTCACCGACGAAACGCTCGATCATTCGATGCGCGGCGAGCTGATGATGCTGCCGAGCGAGACGTATCTGTTCGAAGCGATGGTAGGCAGCGATGCCGCCGGTATCCGCAAGGCCGAGCCGCTGGAAATTCACAAGGAGCGCGAGCAATTGAAGGCCGCCATCGGCTTCAATCTGAAGCGCGAGCTTGAGGCGCTTTACGCGCAGGTTGCCGAAGTGCCGTATGACGATCTGGCAGGCCGGGGCGCGCGCAAGGTGAAGACGCAGATCGCCGCGCTGTTCGCGGCGAGCGACCCGGATCGCGCGGCGGTCATGGCCTCGCGCCAGTTCGATCAGGCCGACAACATGACCGACCGGCAGGGCGCGCTCATGGTCCTGTGCGGACTTCAGCACCCGGCCCGCGAAGAGCGCTTGCAAGCGTTTTACGAGCGTTATCAGGGCAACGCTCTGGTGATCGACAAGTGGTTCACGCTGCAGGCGCTCTCGCTGCACCCGGACGTGCTTGCCCATGTAAGGGCGCTGGCCGAGCATCCCGATTTCACCATGAAGAACCCTAACCGCGTGCGTTCGCTCTACATGGCGTTCGCAGGCAATCCGCAGGGATTTCACGCGCATGACGGCTCCGGCTACCGGCTGATCGCCGACGTGATCCTCGAACTCGATCCGATCAATCCGCAAACCGCGGCGCGCTTTGTTTCTCCGCTGGGACGGTGGCGCCGGATCGAATCGGTCAAGGCAGGCCTGATGAAGGCCGAGCTGGAGCGGATCGCCGGGACGCAAGGTCTGTCGCGCGATACATTCGAGCAGGTCTCGCGCAGCCTCGATGGCTGACCTGCCGGATTTCGACATCGCCCGCGCCCACGCGCTCCGCGATGTCCCTCACGGCTTTTTCGGGAGCGCTGGGGGCCGTAACCAGTTCGGCTTCGGCGGTCCCGGAGACAGCGATGACATCCGCGCCGTGCGCGCGTGCCGCGGCACACGCGCTGGTCGCGGGTGCGCCGCTCGTTGCTCCGCACCAGGTCCACTCGCCCGATGTCATCACGGTAACCGCGCCGTGGGATGATGCCCCGGAGGGACGGCCCGAAGCGGATGCGCTGGTCACCGCGCAGCCGGGTATCGCGCTCGGCATCGTCACAGCCGACTGCGCCCCTGTGCTATTTGCCGACACGCAATCCGGAGTGATCGGCGCAGCCCATGCCGGATGGCGCGGCGCGCAGGGCGGTGTGGTCGAAAACACCCTCGATGCAATGGAGACGCTTGGCGCGGTTCGCGTTGATATCGTCGCTGCTATCGGACCGACGATTGCGCAGCGAAGCTATGAAGTGGACGCGCGATTCCGCGAAAATTTCACGCCCGCCGACGATCCGTTCTTCGCCCCGGCACCGGCGCGCGAAGGACGCCAGCGCTGGCACTTCGACCTGCCCGGTTACATTGCAGCCCGGCTTGCTCGATGCGGCGTCGCGAAAATTGAGGACCTCGGTACGGGATACTTTTGGCGATATCGAGCGTTGCCACTCTTACCGAAGAGCAATTCAGCGCGGCGAGTCAAATTATGGACGCCAGATCAGTGCGATCGCCCTGTGATTGTAACGCGTTGATGCCCGGTTCGCTGCGGATTGCGCCAAAGCGAACAAGGTGTGCTCAAAACACAGTTGGATTTCGCAAGGTTTGCGTCTATCTGCGCCGCGAGCCGTAACTTATCGGAGCGATGCTCGCTTCGCCCGCGGCTTGCAGGGGTGATCGAACCAGGATTACGCCGATGAGCGAACAGGTTTAACTTTTCCCCGCGCCGGCCCCGTTGCTGCGCGGGTACATTGAGCAAGGTAAGACACGATGGCTTCTACTGGTGCTTCTGCTGGGACTGAAACCGCAGCCCCCGAAGTGACGGACAGCGAAGAAGGCGTTCGCCGCCGCGACTGGATCCATGTTGCGGCGCTGGGCACTGCCGGCGTTGGCGGCCTTGCTGTCCTGCTTCCTGCAATCAGCCAGATGGCGCCATCGAAAGACGTGCTCGCCGAAAGCACCACCGATGTCGATGTCGGCGCGATCCAGCCGGGCCAGAGCATCAAGGCGGTGTTCCGCAAGCAGCCGCTGTTCGTGAAGCGCCTGACAACGGAAGAAGTCGCCGAGGCCAAGGCAGATGATGCTGCCAATATGCGCGACCCGCAGACGCTGGCTGAGCGCACCAACGAAGGCAATGAAGACATCCTCGTCACCATGGGCGTCTGCACCCACCTCGGCTGTGTGCCGCTGGGCGCTGCCGAAGGCGAGAACAAGGGCGAGTTCGGCGGGTATTTCTGCCCGTGCCACGGCTCGCACTACGACGTAGCCGGGCGTATCCGCAAAGGCCCTGCGCCGACCAATCTTGAAGTGCCGGAATATTCCTTCACATCGGAAACGACCATCCGCGTAGGCTGATGGCGCGTATCTGTATTTGAATTCCTTGATTACACGCTGAAAACCGAGAGAACGATATGAGTTTTGCCTGGGCCAAGCAGTACGAACCGAAATCCGCCTTTACCAAGTGGGTCGATGAGAAACTGCCCTTGCCGCGCCTCGTCTACAACGCGGTGGGTGCGGGTTATCCGGTTCCGCGCAACCTCAACTACATGTGGAATTTCGGCGTCCTCGCCGGGTTCTGCCTGGTGTTGCAGATCGTAACCGGCGTCATTCTCGCGATGCATTATGCGGCCAACACCGAAGTCGCCTTCGGCACGGTCGAGCATATCATGCGCAACGTCAATTACGGTTGGATGATGCGCTATGCCCACGCCAATGGCGCGAGCTTCTTCTTTATCGTGATCTACCTGCACATCTTCCGCGGCCTGTATTATTCCTCCTACAAGGCGCCGCGTGAGATGATCTGGCTGCTCGGTGTGGTCATTTTCCTGCTCATGATGGCGACCGCGTTCATGGGTTACGTGCTGCCGTGGGGCCAGATGAGCTTCTGGGGTGCGAAGGTGATTACCGGCCTGTTTGGCGCGATCCCGTTCATTGGTGAGCCGCTGCAGATCTGGTTGCTCGGCGGATTTGCGCCAGATAACGCCGCGCTCAACCGCTTCTTCTCGCTGCACTTCCTGCTGCCGTTCGTGATCGCAGGCGTCGTGATCCTGCACGTCTGGGCATTGCACATTCCCGGCTCGTCCAACCCGACCGGCGTCGAGGTGAAGAAGGAAAGCGATACGGTGCCGTTCCACCCGTATTACACGTCGAAGGACGGGTTCGGGCTGGGCGTCTTCCTGATCCTCTTCACCTTCATGGTGTTCTTCCTGCCGAACATGCTCGGCCACCCGGACAACTACATCGAAGCGAACCCGCTCTCGACCCCCGCGCTGATCGTTCCCGAATGGTACTTCCTGCCATTCTACGCGATCCTGCGTGCCTTCACCGCCGACCTGACGATCCCGTTCACCGGCATCGTGCTGGTCCAGGCGAAACTGCTGGGTGTGATCGCGATGTTCGGTTCGATCCTGGTGTGGTTCTTCCTGCCGTGGCTCGACAAGAGCCCGGTGCGTTCGGGTCACTATCGCCCGATGTTCAAGAAGTTCTTCTGGTTCGGCCTCATCCCCTGCATGCTGCTGCTGACCTATGTCGGCGGCGCGCCAGCGGAGGAGCCCTATGTTCTGCTCAGCCAGATCGCGACGGCGTACTACTTCCTGCACTTCCTGGTGATCCTGCCGATCGTCAGCCAGATCGAAGTGCCCAAGCCACTTCCGTTCTCGATTACCGAGGCGGTGCTGGGTTCGGATGACAAGCCGGGCGGCACCGATGGCGGCGGGGACAACCCGCAGGCCGCGGTCAAGCCGCTGCCGGGCAGCGATCCTGACGGTTCGCTTCAGCCGGCTAGAATAAACGCAGGCGGTTCCGCCATTTTTCTGACCCGATAACGAGAAAGAGTTCGGTCATGACAATCCGTCTTGCAGGCATCCTCATCGGTCTCGGCATTACTGCCGTGCTGGTGCTGTGGTCGCTGATCCCCGGCGCATACAATTACGCCTTTGGCCCGCCAGCCGAGAAACCCGCCTATTACGTGTTCAAGGAAAAGCCGGTGGCACCCGAAGGCGGCTTCGCTTTCGATGGTCCGCTTGGCAAGTGGGACGTCGCTCAGCTGCAGCGCGGCTATGCGGTTTACAAGCAGGTTTGCTCTGCGTGTCACGGCCTGAAATACGTGGCTTTCCGCAACCTGCAGGAACTCGGATATACGGACACGCAGGTTCGTGCAGAGGCAACCACTTGGAACGTGCCCGGGATCGACCCGAATACGGGTGAGGCAACGACCCGTCCGGGCGAGCCAACCGACTATTTCCCGAACCCGTACCCCAACGACGTCGCTGCCGCTGCGGCCAACAACAACGCCATCCCGCCCGACCTTTCGCTGATGACGAAAGCGCGCAAGGACGGCACGAATTACGTCTATTCGCTGCTCAATGGCTATGTCGAGCCGGACCCCGAGAAGCTTGCCTACGCGCAGGAAAAGGGTTTCGAGACGCCGATGGGCCTCTATTTCAACCCGTGGTTCTCGAACGTGAACCTGGCCATGCCGCCGCAGCTTTACCCGGACCTCATCACCTATGATGACGGCACCGAAGCGACGGTTCCGCAAATGTCGGCCGATATCGCGGCGTTCCTGACCTGGACTGCCGAACCCTCGCTGGTGCAGCGCAAGCAGACCGGCTGGTTCGTGATCGCATTCCTGATATTCGCAACCGGTCTTGCCTTCCTGTCATACAAGCAGATCTGGGCCGGCAAGAAGTCCAAGAAAAAGTAATCGGCCAATCGGCATCACGATGAACTTTGCGCCCCATCGTCCAGGCTGGACGGTGGGGCGCTTTGCATGAGCGGGGATGAAATGACGCAGGCACGGCTCTCACCTTATGAACTGAAGGCGCTGGTCCGGACCGTGCCGGACTTCCCCGAACCCGGAATCCAGTTTCGCGACATAACGACCCTGATCAGCCATTCCCAGGGCCTCGCGGCGAGCGTTCACCACCTTGCCGATCTGGCCAGAGCGAGGGGCGCGCAAAAGATCGCAGGCATGGAAGCGCGCGGCTTTATCTTTGGCGCGGCCGTGGCGGTCCAGCTTGGCATCGGGTTCGTGCTGGTGCGCAAGCCGGGCAAACTTCCGATAGAGACCATCGGCGTCGATTACTCGCTCGAATACGGGACCGACCGGCTGGAGGTCGATCCGGGTGCCATTGGCGGGGGCGAGAACATCGTCATGGTGGACGACCTGATCGCCACCGGAGGCACCGCGCTTGCCGCAGCGCAATTGCTGCGCGAGGCCGGCGGCGCCGTGGATGAAGCGCTGTTCGTGATCGACCTTCCCGACCTTGGCGGCGCGGCAAAGTTGCAAGACGCCGGGGTCCGGGTGCAAACTCTTATGCAATTCGAAGGCGACTAGGGCCCGCCGCGGCCATACCGCCACTATCCCCGCCGTCACGCGCCGCTGGAACGAGTGGGCGGGCGGTTCATTGTCCTCCTAAGGGCAGACGGGAAACCAGATGGAATCGCAAGCGCTTGTAATTGCCACGATCGGCGTCCTCGGTATCGGGGCGCAGTGGCTCGCCTGGCGTACGGGCTGGCCCGCGATCGTCCTGATGCTGGCGGCAGGCTTCCTTGCCGGACCGGTGGCGGGCGAGCTTGGCTTCCGCCTGCTCGACCCGGAGGCAGCATTCGGCGACCTGCTGGACCCGGCCATCGGTATCGGCGTTGCGCTCATCCTGTTTGAAGGCGGGCTCAGCCTCGACCTGCGCGAACTGAGACATTCGGGCAGCGCCGTGTGGCGGCTGGCCACGGTCGGCGTCGTCGTCGGCTGGGCTCTTGGGGCTCTCGCCGCCAGCCAGATTGGCGGGCTGGCGTGGCCGGTTGCGATCCTGTTTGGCGGCATCCTGATCGTGACCGGACCAACGGTTGTGATCCCCTTGCTGAGGCAGGCGAATGTCCAGACCCGGCCCAACTCGATCCTCAAATGGGAAGGCATCGTCAACGATCCGACCGGCGCGCTGTGTGCTGTCATCGCCTATGAATATTTCCGCCGCGTCGCCGAAAGCCCCAATGCCTCGCTGATCGAAGTGGTCCCGCCGCTCATCATCGCCGCGATCCTTGCAGGGCTTATCGGATACGCCGCCGCGCGCATGATCGCATATCTCTTCCCGCGCGGAGCGATACCCGAATACCTCAAGGTGCCGGTGCTGTTCATCACGGTGATATTCGTGTTCGTACTCACCAACAAGATCGAGCATGAAGCGGGCCTCGTGGCCGTCACCGTCATGGGCATCACGCTCGCCAATACCGGCTTTTCCAGCATCCGCTCGATCCATCCGTTCAAGGAGAACATCGCGGTCCTGCTGGTGTCGGGCATTTTCATTCTGCTGTCCTCCAGCCTCAGCTGGAGCGACCTTGTCTATCTCGACCCGACTACCGAGGTCGGCCTGCGCTTCATCCTGTTCCTGCTCGCGCTGCTGTTCGTGGTGCGCCCGCTGACTGTGCTCATCAGCCTGCTCGGATCGGATGTTCCGTGGAACGAGCGGCTGTTCATCGCGTGGATTGCGCCGCGCGGCATCGTGCTCGTCGCTATCAGCGGCCTGTTCGCGCTGCGGCTCGCGGATCTGGGTTACAGCGACGGGCAGGTTCTCACCGCGCTCAGCTTCGCCGTCGTGGTGACCACCGTGGTCGCGCACGGCTTTACCGTGGACATCGTGGCCAAATGGCTGGGGGTCAAAGGCACATCGCGGCCCGGCCTCTTGATCGTGGGTTCGACTCCGTGGACCATCGCACTGGCCAAGGAAATGCAGGCGCTCAAGACACCGGTGATGATCGTCGATCCAAGCTGGCAGAGCCTCGGCCCGGCCCGGCGCGAAGGATTGCCGTTCTATCACGGAGAAATCCTGAACGAGGCGACCGAACACAATCTCGACCTGACGCCGTATCAAGTGCTGGTCGCGGCGACCGATAACGAGGCGTACAACACACTCGTCTGCAATGAATTTGCGCACGAAGTGGGGCGCGACAGCGTCTACCAATTGGGCGAGAGCGCTGACGGCGATGATGACAAGCACGCCCTCCCGCCGACCCTGCGCGGGCGCGCGCTGTTCGAAAGCGGCTTCGGCGTGACCGATGTTCACGAGCGCCAGCAGCAAGGGTGGGTGTTCCGCAAGACCAAGCTGTCCGACGAGTTCGACTTCGAGCAGGCGCAGGAAAAACTGCCCGACAGCGCGAACATGCTGCTGCTCGTGCGCAGCAGCGGAACCTTGCGTTTCTTCACCCACGCCGCGCGTCCCGAACCGCGCGCGGGCGACACGATAATCACCTTTTCGCCGCCGCAGATCAAAACACCCGAAGAAAAGGCGGCACGGCGATCAGCCAAGGAAAGCGGGCGTGCGAAAGGCGATCAATCGCCGCCTAAGCCGCAGCCGACATAAGAAACCACGAAAGATAAGACTTCGATCACGAGGCCCTGATGAGAGAGACGAAAGCCGCACTGACCCTATTTGCCATCGCCGCGCTTGCTGCGTGCAACACCCAGCCTGACGGCGGCGGCGCTGAGACTGGCGATCCGGAGGCGACAGGAGCGCCGGCCGCTGCGCCCGATCCCGACGCGCCGATCTCTATCATCCGGTCAGATGTCGAACACCCTGAATTGCCCGAGGCCCCACTTGAATCACTCGCGGTGACGATCGGATTTCCGGACGGGGGCAGCGACCTCGATACTGCCGCCACTTTGGCGCTCGAAGAGCTGGCCGCGTCCGCGCAAATGGCAGAAGACAGCGCGGTGATGCTGCGGGCACACAGCGATGCGGGCGGAAGCGATGCGGTCAATATGCGCGTGTCAGAAGCGCGCGGCGAAGCCGTTCGCGATTGGCTTGTCGATAACGGCGTGAGCGCCGAGCAGATCACTCTCATCGCCTTCGGAGAGCAGAACCCAGTCGAGCCCAACGCCTTGCCCGATGGCGAACCCAACGAAGCAGGGCGCGCAGCCAATCGCCGGGTCGATATCGAGGTGATCGTTGGTGACGCGGGCCCGGTGGCAGCTGAGACCCCTCAGCCGGAAGCCTAGCCCGAGGCCTAATTCAGCCCGGCAACCCGTTCGAGAACCTGTTCGGCATGTTCGGGCCGGCAGATCAGCAGGTCGGGCAAATACGGATCGGCCATGTTGTAGCGGATCGGCGAGCCGTCGATGCGCGAACAATGCAGGCCGTGCGCCGCTGCGACAGCGACCGGCGCGCAGCTGTCCCACTCGTACTGACCGCCCGAATGCAGGTAGATTTCCGCCTCGCCGCGCACGACAGCCATTGCTTTGGCGCCTGCGCTGCCCATGCCGACCAGCTCACCGTCCATCGCCTCGGATACTGCGACGGCTTCCTTGGCGGGCCGTGTTCGGCTGACAAGGAAACGCGGTCTAGCCGCAGGCGCAGGCAGGGCCGACACTGTGTCGGTGCGCAAGACGATGCCGCCATCTAGGCCGGGCAGCGCGACTGCGCCCACGCTCGCAACCCCGTCTATCGCAAGGCCGACATGCACCGCCCAGTCGCTGCGCTGCTCGCCATATTCGCGCGTGCCATCGACCGGATCGACGATCCACACGCGGCTCATCGAGCAGCGCGCGATATCGTCCTTTTCCTCTTCCGAAAGCAATCCGTCGTCGGGGCGAGCGGAGCGGATCGCGTGGCAAAGGAATTCATTCGCGGTCGCGTCTCCCGCGCTGCCAAGGGCCTTGCCCTCGAACATTCCGCTGCTGCGCACGTCGAGCAGGATGCGTCCTGCGACCTCGGCGAGGTGAGCGGCCAGCTCGGCATCTGTCATGGTTGCAGCCGTCATTTCAGCGGCAGGATCTGTTTGATGATGTAGTCGGCGGCCTCGACCGGCGTCATGTCGACCGTGTTCACAACGATTTCCGCATTCTCCGGCTTTTCATAGGGGCTGTCGATCCCGGTGAAGTTCTTCAGCTCGCCGCTGCGGGCTTTCTTGTAGAGGCCCTTCACATCGCGGCGCTCGGCCACTTCGAGCGGAGTGTCGACAAACACTTCGATAAACTCGCCCTCGGGCAGCATCTTGCGCACCATCTGCCGCTCTGCGCGGAATGGAGAGATGAAGGCGGTGAGCACGATGAGGCCCGCATCCGTCATCAGCTTGGCGACCTCGCCAATCCGGCGAATGTTTTCGATCCGGTCGGTTTCAGTAAAGCCGAGATCCCGGTTGAGGCCGTGACGGACATTGTCGCCGTCGAGCAGGAAGGTGTGCCGGTTCATCACCGCGAGCTGCTTCTCGACTTCGTTTGCAATCGTGGATTTGCCCGAGCCCGAAAGTCCGGTGAACCAAAGCACGCGCGGGGTCTGGTTCTTCAACGCGGCATGATCGTCGCGGGTGACGGTGGTCGGCTGCCAATGCACGTTTTGAGCGCGGCGCAGGCTGAATTCTATCATCCCGGCACCGACAGTAGCGTTGGTGAACTTGTCGATCAGGATGAAACCGCCAAGCTGGCGACTTTTGGCATAAGGCTCGAATGTGATCGGACGGTCGGTTGAAAACTCCGCGACCCCGATGGAATTGAGCTCGAGCGTCTTTGCCGCCAGATGTTCGAGCGAATTGACGTCGATCTCGTATTTCGGCCGCTGCACGGTCGCGGTTACCATCTGGCTGCCGAGCTTGAGCCAGTATCCACGCCCCGGCTTCAGGGCTTCCTCGTCCATCCACACGATCGTCGCGCTGAACTGGTCGGAGGACTCGGGCGGATCGTCGGCGGCGGCAATCACGTCGCCGCGGCTGCAATCGACCTCGTCTTCGAGGGTGAGCGTGACCGACTGCCCGGCAACCGCTTCGTCCAGATCGCCATCGAAGGTGGTGATCGAGCGCACCGTGCTGGTCTTGCCTGCGGGCACGATGCGGATGCCATCGCCTGGCTTGACCGTGCCGCCGGTGATCAGCCCGGCAAATCCGCGAAAATCGAGATTGGGCCGGTTCACCCACTGGACCGGCATCCGGAAAGAGCGCTCCTGCGCGGCGGTGTTGGCAAGCTCGACCGTCTCGAGGTGATCGATCAGCGACAGGCCTTTATACCACGGCGTGTTGATCGAGGGAGAGTCGGTGATGTTGTCGCCCTTGAATCCCGAAATAGGGATCGGGGTAAACTCCTCGATACCCACTTCCTCGGCGAAGGCGGCGTAGTCGGCGACGATCGCGTCGAAGGTCGCCTGATCGTAATCGGCCAGGTCCATCTTGTTCACCGCCAGCACCAGATGCTTGATGCCGAGCAGATGCACGAGATAGCTGTGACGGCGGGTCTGCTGGAGCACGCCCTTGCGCGCATCGACGAGGATCACAGCGAGGTCGGCGGTCGATGCGCCGGTCACCATATTGCGCGTATATTGCTCGTGGCCGGGCGTGTCGGCGACAATAAACTTGCGCTTTTCAGTCGTGAAGAACCGGTAGGCGACGTCGATGGTGATGCCCTGTTCGCGCTCTGCGGCGAGGCCATCGACGAGCAGCGCGAAATCGATCTCTTCGCCCTGCGTGCCGTGTTTACGGCTGTCGGATTCGAGCGCCGACAGCTGGTCTTCGAAGATCATCTTCGAATCGTACAGCAGCCGTCCGATCAACGTCGATTTGCCATCATCCACGCTGCCGCAGGTGATGAAGCGCATCAGGCTCTTGTGCTGGTGCTGTTCCAGATAGGCGTCAATATCCTCGGCAATGAGGGCGTCGGTTTCGAAGGAGGGGTGCGCGGCGTCGGCCATCAGAAATACCCCTCCTGTTTCTTGTCTTCCATCGAAGCCGACTGCCCCTTGTCGATCGCGCGGCCCTGCCGTTCGGAGCCGGTGGCCAGCAGCATTTCCTGGATGATCAGGTTCATGTCGGTCGCATCGCTAAGCGTCGCGCCGGTCAGCGGATAGCAGCCGAGCGTTCGGAAGCGGACCGAGCGTTCGACGACCTCCTCGCCGTCTTCGAGGCGGAAGCGCTCATCATCGACCACCAGCGTCAGCCCGTCGCGGACAATTGTCGGGCGCGGGGCGGAGAAATACAGCGGGACGATGTCGATCTTTTCGAGCGCAATATACTGCCAGATGTCGAGCTCGGTCCAGTTCGAGATCGGGAAGACGCGAATGCTCTCATCCTCGTTCTTCTTGGCATTGTAGAGGTTCCACAGCTCGGGCCGCTGGTTCTTCGGGTCCCAGCGATGCGAGGCCGTGCGGAAGCTGAAAACGCGCTCCTTTGCGCGCGCCTTTTCCTCGTCGCGCCGCCCGCCGCCAAACGCCGCATCGAAACCGTGCTTGGTAAGCGCTTTCTTGAGCGGATCGGTGAGCTGCGCCTGGCTGTAAAGCGCGCTGCCGGTGTCGAACGGATTGATGCCCTGCGCCTCGGCGTCGTCGTTCTGTGCAACGATCAGGTCGAGATTGTAATTGCGCACCGTCTTGTCCCGGTGGTCGAGCAGCGCCTGAAAATCCCAGCCGCTCGCGACGTGCAGCATCGGGAAAGGTGGAGGCGAAGGGTAGAATGCCTTGCGCGCGAGGTGCAGCATTACCGAGCTGTCCTTACCTACCGAATACAGCATGACCGGCTTTTCAGCCTCTGCCACAACTTCGCGGAAAATATGGATGCTTTCGGCTTCGAGCCGTTCGAGATGAGTGAGCGTGCGCATGACTTTGCAGCTAAAGGTTGCACCGCACAAAACAAGTATACTTTTGGTTTGGGGCGGGCAAGTTTGATAGCAGGATCAACCGACCCGCATCGTCCACAATCAAGGAAAAGCTTGGAGCGGGTAAGGGGAATCGAACCCCTCTAGCCAGCTTGGAAGGCTGGAGCATTACCACTATGCTATACCCGCTCACGGCGCTTGTCGCACCAGGCGCAGGCCCATTGCCATGTTTGCCGGTCCCGCGTCAACGATTCTGCTCGACTGCCATGTTATCGATCAGGCGCGTGCCGCCAATCCTTGCCGCCACCAGCAGGCGAGCCGGCCTATCTGCCAGCGCATCGAGCGGTGCCAGCGAAGCGGCATCTGCGAGCACGGCATAATCGACGCCGGAAAAGCCCGCGCCCAGCAGCGCATCTTCGAGCGCGGCGAGTGTCGGGCGGACCTCCTGCCCGTCCTCGATGCGGGCGATGGCCTCCTGCATTTCGCGCGGCAAGGTCGCTGCTGCGGCGCGGTTTTCCTTGCCGAGATAGCGGTTGCGGCTCGACATCGCGAGCCCATCCGCCTCGCGCACGGTCGGCACACCGATGATCGAGCGCGCATCCGGCATGGACAGGTCGAGATCGCGCGCCATGGCCCGGATGACCGCAAGCTGCTGAAAATCCTTCTCGCCAAAGAAGGCGTGGGTCGGCTGGACCTGGTTGAACAGCTTGCAGACCACGGTAGCCACACCGTCGAAATGGCCGGGCCGCGACGCTCCGCACAGCCCCTCGCTCACGCCGCTGACCGAGATATTGGTGACGAAGCCATCGGGATACATGACCTGCGCGTCCGGGGCCCAGAGCAGCGCGCATCCTTCGCGTTCGAGCATGGCGGCGTCCGCCTCCAACTGGCGCGGATAGGCGTCGAGGTCTTCGTTCGGGCCGAACTGGGTAGGGTTCACGAAAATCGAAGCTGCCACATGGTCACACATTTCACGCGCGCGCCGCACCAGCGTCAGATGCCCCTCGTGCAGCGCGCCCATTGTGGGCACCAGAGCAATGGTCTCGCCGCCGCTACGCAGTTTTGCGATGTGTGTTCTCAACACATCGAGCGTGTTTGCGATTTGCACCCGTTCGTCTCCCCGGATAAGTTCGTCAGCCTACAGTAGACGGTCGCAGTCCACTCTCAAGCCTTGGTAACATAGGGCTTTTGGCAAGAATGCAGGTCACGCCGTCTTGGGCCCCTTTTCAGGATGCATTTGCGCGCCATGAACGATCCAGTCTCCCCGACCCCTCCGACTGCAACGCCCAAGCCTGCACACCGGATCGTGTTCGCCAACGAAAAGGGCGGGACCGGCAAATCGACCACCGCCGTGCATATCGCGGTTGCGCTCACCTATCTGGGCGCGCGTGTGACCGCGCTCGATCTCGATCCGCGCCAGCGCACGACGCACCGCTATATCGAGAACCGGCTGAACACGCTCGAGCGGCGCAAGATCACCTTGCCGACGCCGAACTGCGAAGTCTTTCGCGGGGAAAGCAAGCCGGAGCTGCTCAGCACGATGGACCGGCTTGAGCGCAATTGCGATTTCCTGATCATAGATAATCCGGGCCGCGACGACCCAGTCGCACGCACCGCAGCGGAAAACGCCGATACGCTGGTCACTCCAATGAATGACAGCTTTGTCGATTTCGACCTGATCGGGCAGGTCGATTCCGACACGTTCAAGGTCAAGAAGCTGTCCTTTTTCGCCGAGCTGATCTGGGAGGCGCGCATGAAACGCAGCCGCGCGACTGCCGATGGCAAGCGTCCGGAGATGGACTGGATCGTCGTGCGCAACCGCACCGGCCATGTCGAGGCGCGCAACATGATGCGGATCGAGCAGGCGCTCACCGAAATGTCGAAGCGGGTCGGTTTCCGCGTTGCGCACGGCCTTTCCGAGCGCGTGATCTATCGCGAGCTGTTCCCTTCCGGCCTGACCTTGCTGGACAAGGGGCATCTGGGCGAGCTTGGCACCAGCCACCTGATCGCGCGGCAGGAACTGCGCGCGCTTCTGAAGGCGTTAAATCTGCCCGAATTCACTCGCCGCCAGCCGCGTTTGGAGCTAGCGTAAACCCATGCTTCGCATCGCGATTATCCTGATAATTCTCTTCATTCTGTTCCGGTGGGCGTTCGGCAAATGGCCGTGGCAAGCCCTGAGCACCGCGCCGTCGCGCAGCCAGCGGCTATTCCGGGCGCGCAAATTGCTGAAGATCGAGGACGGGGCCAGTCGCGAGAAGATCCTCGCCGCGCACAAGCGGCTGATGGCCAGCGTCCACCCCGACAAGGGCGGAACCAACGGGCAGGTTCACGAGGCCAATGATGCGCGCGACCTGCTGCTCGAGGAACTGCCCGATCGCAGCCGCGAAGCTGACCGTGACGATTCTCGACCCGATTGATCCGTAATAACTCCATTTAGACATTGCAGGATTGAAACAATTGCGGTGCAATCACGGCCCGCAATGCCTGATGAACCGACAGGAAGCCTTGTCCCATGACGTATACATTCGATCAGACCGTCCTTCGTGAATACGATATTCGCGGGATCATCGGCGAGACACTTGGCCCGGACGATGCGCGCGCAATCGGGCGCAGTTTCGGGACGATGCTGATCCGCGCCAGTGGTGAGGGGCTCGCCAGCCCCACGGTTGCAGTTGGCTATGACGGGCGGGTGAGCTCACCCATGCTCGAACATGCGCTCGTCGAAGGGCTCACGGCGAGTGGTTGCAATGTGCTGCGGATCGGCATGAGCGCGACGCCGATGCTGTATTACGCGGAAGCGTCAAGCGAAGAGGTGCATGGCGGCATTCAGATAACTGGCAGCCACAATCCCCCCAATTACAACGGCTTCAAGATGGTATTTCAGGGGCGCCCGTTCTTCGGGGCCGACATCCAGGAGCTCGGGAAAGTCTCCGCCGCCGGAGACTGGACCGACGGGGCCGGAGAAGTCGCCACTGCCGACATCATGGGCGAGTATGTCGAGCGTATGCTCGAAGGACTGGCCGGGATAGACGCCGGCGCCCTCGCCGGGATCAAGGTCGGCTGGGATGCCGGCAACGGGGCCGCTGGTCCCGCTCTCGAGGCGCTCGCCTCGAAGCTCCCTGGAGAGCATCATCTGCTGTTTACCGATGTCGACGGACATTTTCCAAACCACCATCCTGATCCAACTGTTGAGGCCAATCTGGCGGATCTGCGCGAGCTGGTCGCGTCAAAGAACCTCGATTTCGGAGTGGCTTTTGACGGGGATGGCGACCGGATCGGTGCGATTGACGGCGAGGGCCGGGTGATCTGGGGCGACCAATTGCTGATGATTTATGCCGAGGACGTGCTCAAAACCCACCAGAACGCGACAATAATCGCCGATGTAAAGGCCAGCCGCGCGCTGTTCGATCACGTCGCGGAGCATGGCGGAAAGCCGCTGATGTGGAAGACCGGCCACTCGCTGATTAAGTCCAAAATGAAGGAAACTGGCTCGCCGCTGGCCGGAGAAATGAGCGGCCACGTGTTTTTCGCGGACGAGTATTACGGATTCGACGACGCACTTTATGCAGGGATTCGCCTGCTGGCGGCCTCCGCGCGGCTGGGAAAATCGGTGACCGAGCTGAAATCGGCGATGCCCAACATGCTCAACACCCCCGAAATGCGGTTCCAGGTGGATGAAGCGCGCAAGTTCCCGGCGATTGCCGAGATCAGTGAGCGGCTCACCACAAATCCCGGGCCGCAGGTCGAAGAGGTCAACGCGACCGACGGGGTGCGGGTCAACACCAAGGACGGCTGGTGGCTGTTGCGCGCCTCGAACACGCAGGATGTGCTGGTCGCCCGCGCCGAAAGCGATAGCGAGGATGGGCTGGAGCGACTGATCGGCCAGATCGACGAGCAGCTGGCGCTGTCCGGACTGGAGCGCGGGGAGAGCGTTGGGCACTAAATCTTCGCGAGGGCGCGCACAGGGCGACTGGCCTTGGTCCGCGCTCGGTATCGCTGCGACAACCGACAAGGCAGCGATCCACGCGGCCTATGAACAGCAGCGCGCTGAGCTGAATGCAAAAGCGATGCGGATTTCCGCTTTCGCCGAGCTGACCGAAGCGCGTGAGAAAGCGCTGTTCTTTGCCTCGGCCATGATTCGCGAGCAGGAGCGTGAAGCGGCAGGCAATGGCGAGCCGGCAGCCGCGGACCGCGTTGACACGCTGCCCCCGGAAAATCAGCCTGAGCCTGAGCCTGAGCCTGAGCCTGAGCCTGAGCCTGAGCCTGAGCCAGAAGCGAACGCGGACGCAGCAACCGGACCACCGACGCCGTGGGCGCCAGGCGGCGGCTACAAGCCTGAATTGGATATTGCCGAAGAATTCTCGCTCACAGAATTGGTCGAAACCCCCGACGAACGCAGCGAGCGCGAGGCTGCGACCTATTGGCAGGGCGGCACCCCGACGCCGTTCATGGAGCGGTATTCGCTCAAGAAATACGGTTTCTGGTGGCTGCTAGCCCTGTTCGGCCTGCTCGCATTTTGCAGCGGCGGGGACGAGGATGAACTTCTCTCGTCTACCCCTCCAATACGGGAAGCTGTCCCCGGATCCGCTTCGGGCGCTGAGGGGGCCTCGGCCAACCTGCCGCCCCAGGCCGAGCCGATGACACGCGCGCTCTTCGGCGAGCAGATCGACTATGCCTATCTTAGCACCGCCGCTCCGGCGCTGGCTTCGCAGCTGATGTTGCGCGCCGAAACAACTTCGCGCAGCTTCGATGTGGCCCGCGCCTATTTGCGCATTCGCATCCTGCGCGCCCGCGCCGCTGTCACCAAGGACGAAGCGCTGGCCATCGCCGAGCTGCACCTCGCTTGGCTGATGACCGCCCAGGCTGACGGCATTGCAGCATGCCGCGACGTGACAGGCGAGGTGTTCGCCAATGGCAATCCGGTCATGCGCGGAGACTGGGTGGATTTCGAGCAGAGCGTGGCTGCAACCCTGCTTCGATCAGGCGCTTTCGAGGATACGCCGCCGGTGAGCGCAGGCGCGCCCGCAGTGCTGCCCGACTGGGCCTTCATCTCGGCAGCAGACAAGGGCGCGCTCGATACAGAGGCCCTTCGCGCGGCAATGGAGGACCCGGTGTCCGCAAACCGCTGTTCTGCCGAAATTGCTCTGCTCGAGGCGATGCTGGAGCGGCGCGCCGACGTGACGCCCGAAATGCTGGCGGCGCTGTAAGGCTCATCACCCTTGAGCGGCGCGCGCGCATCGGTCACAAGAACCACCAGCCAATTCAAGGGATCTCACATGAAGATAGTATTCAAAGCTGCCTTGCCTTTCCTGCCCGCTTTGGCGCTCGGGACCGCAGCGCCGCTGGCCGCGCAGGAGGATGTCGACCTTGCGGAACAGGGCGAAGTCGGGGACGCGGAGGTCTTCGAATTCCTGAGCGAGGAAGAAGAGGCGATGAAGGAATTTGAGCGCGAGATGGAGGAAAGCTTCGCGCTGCTCGGCGAGATTTTCAAGGTCGATCCGCTGACGCCAGAACAGGAGGCGCGGCTGCCGCTCGCGCAGGACATGGTCGATACGATCATGCCGGTGGGCACGTTCGGCGTGGTCATGAAGGACACGATGGAGCCGATGATGGGTGCGATCATGGGCGCATTTGCCGAGGATCCGCGCATCAGGCTCGGCGCGGTGACCGGCGTCAAAGCGGACGAACTCGGCAGCCTCGATGATACGCAGGCGCAGGAAGCGCTCGACATTTTCGACCCGGAATTTTCCGCTCGCACCGACAAGATGAGCGACCTGATCGTCGACATGATCGGCCAGCTTTTTGCCGCGATGGAGCCGGCCTACCGCGATGCCTATGCGCGCGCATTGACTACCAAGTTCGATGCAGCGGAAATGACGCAGCTGCTTGCCTTCTTCGGCGAACCTGTCGGAGCGAAATTCGCGCGGCAAAGCTTCCTTGTCCAATACGATCCGCAGATGATGGGCGTGATGGAGCAGATGGGCCCTGCCATGGTTGAGGTGATGCCCGGCATGATGGAAGGTGTTGCAAGTCTCGAGGAGCAATTTGACGAAGCGCGCAGTTTCTCCGACCTGAGCGCCGCCGAACGCGAGCGCGCCGCGCGCCTGATCGGCAAGTCCGAGAACGAGCTTGAGGCACTGCAGCCGCCCGAAGAGGAAGAGGCCGCTGAAAGCGAAGAAGGCGTGATCTGACGGAACGCCCTCCCGCTGCCGCGAGTTGACGCGGTATGACCTCTTCCACCAGCCCGGCCATACCGCCTGAAATCCAGAGCTGGTTCGATGCGCGCGGGTGGCGCATTCGCCGCCACCAGCTGGATATGCTCGCCAAATCGCGCGAAGGCAGGCACGCGCTGCTCGTTGCCGATACCGGTGCGGGCAAGACGCTGGCCGGATTCCTGCCGACCCTGTGCGATTTCGCACCCTCTGCCGGGACCGATCCGCATGACGGGCTGCACACGCTGTATGTCTCGCCATTGAAGGCGCTTGCCCACGATGTGAAGCGCAACCTGCTGACCCCGATCGAGGAGATCGGGCTGCCGATCACGGTCGAGACGCGCAGCGGCGATACCTCGTCGGACCGCAAGAAACGCCAGCGCGAGAAACCGCCGCACGTACTGCTCACGACGCCCGAAAGCCTCTCGCTGCTGCTGTCCTATCCGGAGAGCCTCGACCTGTTTTCCGGGCTCAACCGGGTGGTGATCGACGAGGTGCACGCCTTCGCGACCGGCAAGCGCGGAGACTTGCTCGCCGTCGCGCTGGGGCGGCTGCAACGCATTGCGCCGGGCCTCCAGCGGGCCGCGCTGTCCGCGACGCTCGCCAATCCGCTGAGCTTTCAGGAGTGGCTTGCCCCGCAACCCGTGGACGGCACCGGCGAAATCAACGCGGCTCGACCTTGTGCTGGGCGAAAAGGGCGCGGAACCGGAGGTCGAGATCCTGCTTCCCATCGAGGAGCGCGTCCCGTGGGGCGGCCATGCCGGGCGCTGGGCCGTCGGGCAATTGTACGAAGCGATCAAGGCGAATCGCACGACGCTGGTCTTCACCAATACCCGCTTCCTCGCGGAGTTCATCTTCCAGTGCCTGTGGGAGGAGAACGAGGATCACCTGCCCATCGGCGCGCATCACGGCAGCCTGTCGAAGGAGGCGCGGCGCAAGGTCGAGGATGCGATGGCGCGGGGCGAATTGCGCGCGCTGGTCGCCACCGCCAGCCTCGACCTCGGTGTGGATTGGGGCGATATCGATCTTGTCGTGCAGATGGGCGCGCCCAAGGGCTCTTCGCGACTGTTGCAAAGGATCGGGCGCGCGGGCCACCGGCTCGACACGCGCAGCCGCGCCATACTTGTGCCCGGCAACCGGTTCGAATTCCTCGAAGCGATGGCGGCCAAGGATGCGGTCGATGAGGGCCAGCGCGATGGCGAGGACTTTCGCGCGGGCGGGCTCGATGTGCTCGCGCAGCACGTCATGGCCTGCGCCTGCGCCGCGCCGTTTCACGAGGACGACCTGCTGGCCGAAATCCGCTCCGCGCTGGCCTATGCGTGGGTCGATGACAAAGCATTCCAGCGTGTGCTCGGCTTCGTCGAGAATGGCGGCTATGCGCTGCGGGCCTACGACAAGTTCAAGCGGATCGTGCGCGCAAAGGACGGCGTGTGGCGGCTCGCGCATCCCAACCAGGCCCAGCGCCACCGGATGAATGCCGGGATCATCGTCGATTCCGAAATGCTCACCGTGCGCTTCAAGAATGGCCGCCAGCTTGGCAAGGTCGAGGAGCGCTTTGCCGCGCAGCTATCGACCGGCGACACGTTCTTCTTCTCGGGAATGAGCCTCGAGGTGGAGAGCGTGAAGGACATGGACGTGATCGTGCGCGCGGCCAAGACATCCGCGACGATCCCGAGCTATGGTGGGCTGCGCCTACCGCTTACCACGCATCTGGCGGGCCGCGTGCAGGAGATGCTCGATGACCGCGCGGGCTGGGGCCGCTTTCCCGACGATGTGCGCGAGTGGCTGGAAGTGCAGGATTACCGCAGCCGCTTGCCAGCGCCGGGCGAATTGCTGGTCGAAAGCTTCCCCAATGGCGGCAAGCACTACACCGTTTACTACACGTTCGAGGGGTGGAACGCGAACCAGAGCCTCGGCATGCTCATCACCCGGCGGATGGAGGATCGCGGGCTGATGCCGGGCGGGTTCGTCGCCAATGATTACACGTTGGCGGTATGGGGGCTGAAGCCGGTCGACGATCCGAAGCCGCTGCTCTCCCCCGATATCCTGACGCACGAATTCACCGACTGGGTGACGGAATCGCACCTGCTGCGCCGCGCCTTTCGCGAGGTTGCCGTGATCAGCGGACTGGTGGAGCGCCAGCATCCAGGCAAGCGCAAGACCGGCAAGCAGGTGACCTTCTCGACCGACCTCATTTACGACGTGCTCAAGAAATACGAGCCCGACCACGTGCTGCTTGAGGCGGCCTGGGCCGATGCCCGCGCGCGGATGACCGATGTCGGGAGGCTCGCCGATTTACTCGAACGTTCGCAGCACGAATTGGTCCATGTCGAGCTGGAGCGTGTCTCACCGCTGGCTGTGCCGGTGATGACCATGATCGACCGCGAGGCGGTACCGCAGGGCGCGGTCGATGACGAGTTGCTGATAGAAGCGGAAACGCTGGTGGGAGAGGCGATGCGGATCGGGCCGGAGGAGGGGGTTGAGTTGGAGGATTGAGACAGCGCATGCTTCGTCGGATGTCTGTCTCCGGTTTTCACCAAACTCGTATCACCGCAGCCCACCGATCGTCACCGGAAGGCCCGTTTCAAATACTTTGATCTCTCGCTAGCGTCAGTCCATGTCAGATAAATCGCGCTTGATTGCCATCCTGCGAGCCGACCCCCTTCGTTGGCACTTGTTGGGTTTGGTCTCCGATTTGGCTCTTGCAGACTGCTGGATCGCCGCAGGTTTCATAAGAAATGCTGTGTGGGATGCGCTGCATCGCCGGTCGCCTGCACCGCCATGCGGCGATGTAGACGTAATCTGGTTCGACTCTGCCTCTTGCGACGAGGCTGGCGACCGAGCGATAGAAGAAGCCCTACATGCAAAGGCATCTTCGATCGATTGGTCGGTCAAGAATCAGGCGCGAATGCACTTGCGCAATGGCGATCTGCCCTACCGGTCTGCAACCGACGCCATGCGATATTGGCCAGAGACGGCAACTGCGGTGGCAGCGAGACGTATTGGCCCTGACCGCTGCGAAATCGCCAGTCCTCTCGGCTTGGATGATTTCTTTAAGCTCATTCTCCGTCCAACACATGGATTTTCCACCGGGAAACGCTCCATCTTCGAGAAACCAATCCGGTCGAAAGCTTGGATGAAATCGTGGCCGCTGCTGACGAGAGCCGACGATTAGAATTGCAAGCCTGGTAGCGCGTGTCTTGATGCTCAATCTGGCTATCGACTGCCAACAGACTTCAATTGCCGAAATCCCGATGCCGCGCATTGCCGACGAAGGCGAAACTTTCCGCGCCTGCTTCCTTGATGAGCGCAATGGTGCGGGCGGCGCGATCGTAACTGGCGAGGGCGTCGGGCTCGAAGCGCAGGAGCGGTTGGCGCTCCAGTGCGCTTGCGGCGGTCACCTGCGCGCGGAGTTGGTCGGGCGTGAGTGCTTCGCCATTCCATAGCAATTGGTCGCTGGCCGTGATGAAGACGGTGTTTTCCTCCTTGATGGCGAAGGGCACCTCTGGCGGGTCGCCCGGCAGATCAACGGTCGTTTCGTGCGTCTTGATCGGCACGGCGAGGATAATCATGATGAGCAGGACAAGCAGAACGTCGATGAACGGCGTGACATTCATCTCGCCCATGGGCCGCTTTGCGCGGGGTTTTGCACTTCGGGGGCTGTTGGAAAAGCGGCTGCGGTGGGCAGTTGGGGCAATCGGCATGGATATCTCCTCATACAGCGAGCCGGCACCGAACCGGTTCGCGCCAGTCTAAAGAAGATAGTATATCATAACCAATAGGTTGCCTAACGCGTACCTGTATGGCGCTTGCAACCTACCCCGTCAGAGCACGGGGCATGGGTGTGCGGCGCCTTGGGACGGGAGGGCGGCAACAAAAAAGGGGCCGCCCTAAACGGGCAGCCCCTCTTTCAATTCTTGCTGTGCGGGACCAGCTCTTATTGCTGTCCGCCGGATCCGGGGCCACCGGTCCCGAAGGTGCGGTACTTCTCGTTGCCGACAAAGCCGAACTTGGTCACGCCCGAAACCTTGATGATCTGCAGAACCTTGGCCGACAGGTCGTAGCTTGCCAGCGCCTCGGGTTCGAATTGCAGCTCGGGCTCGACTGCCATCGCGGTCGAATCGCGCAGCAGCGTCACCAGCGTGCCTTGGGTGATTGTCTCGCCGTTCCAGAGGATCTGGTCGGTGGAAGTCAGCACCAACTTGTTCTTCACCGGATCGATGAGAGGCGGCGGCGTGTTCGAATTGTCCTGCGGCAAATCGATATCGACCGAGTGCGTTGCCACGGGGATCGTGATGATGAACATGATGAGCAGCACGAGCAAAACGTCGATAAGCGGCGTCATGTTCATGTCGAGCATCGGCTCGCCGTCTAGCTGGCCTCCTGCCATACCCATGATTGTTACTCCTTACTGTCCGGTCTGCGCTGAGGCGGGACCGGATGCACTATTAGATACCGGGTTCGACCGGGTTCGAGATGAAGCCCACGGTCGGATAACCGGCTGCCTGCACGTTGTAGATCGCACCGGCAACGCAGCGCCACGGCGCCTGGGTGTCACCGCGGATGTGAACCTGCGGGATACGCTCGGGATCTTCCATGATCGCTTCGGGTCCGCCGGCTGCCTGCACGATGTTGTCGAGGCGCGTGAACGCCCGGTCGTACAGTTCCTCGGAAGTCACCGGAGTGATGTTGTTGAAATAGACCCGGCATTCACCGCTGCGCGAAGCGCCTTCGAAACCCGGCTCGCCGGCGCTGCGGCCGGACGTGTCGGTGGTGCTGACCGTGAGCAGGAGGTTTTCGACCTTGTTCTTCGATTCAACCGATTCAAACACCGGAATCTCGAGCTTCTCGATTGTTTGGATCGCGACCGGGACCGCGATCAGGAAGATGATCAGAAGCACGAGCATCACGTCCACCAGCGGCGTGGTGTTGATGTCGGACATCGGGGTCTCCCCGCCTCCCATCGAAATCGCCATTGCCTAATTCCTATCCCTTGTAAATTTCAGTCGTCGTGTGGGGTGAGGCGGGAGGCGAGGCTGTCCGCGCCTCCCGCCGAGATCACCCGGTTATTACGACTTGGTAGGCGGGGTGCGGACGCCGCCCGAAGTCGTTGCCGGCTTCGCAGCAGGCTTCGGCTTGCCAGCGGCACCGGTAGCAATGGCAGGCTTGATCGTGCCGTTCGAACCGATGTACGCGACGATGTCGTTCGAGAAATCGGTCATCAGGGCGTTGATGCGGCGGTTGCGCGACTGCAGCCAGTTGAACGCAAGCACGGCAGGCACAGCAACGAGCAGGCCGATAGCGGTCATAATGAGCGCTTCGCCAACCGGACCTGCAACCTTGTCGATCGAAGCCGAACCCTCGATGCCGATGTTGATCAGGGCGCGGTAAATACCGATCACCGTTCCGAGCAGACCGATGAACGGTGCGGTTGCACCGACCGATGCGAGGAATGAGAGGCCGCCCGAAAGCGACTGGTTGATGGTGTCCTGCGAGTGCGCGAGTTCTTCTTCGACGAAGTGAATCTCGTTGCCGGCACCTTCCATCTTGCCGTGGTGCTCCTGAGCGGTGACCGCGTCATCGGCGAGCTGGCGCCATGCGCTGTTCTTTTCGAGCTTGGTTGCGCCTTCCTTCAGCGTAGGAGCGCGCCAGTAGGAGCTTTTCACAGCCTTGTACTGCTTCATCACCTTGTTCTGTTCGAACAGCTTGGTGAACAGGATGTAGAATGATCCGACCGACATGATGACCATGACGCCAAGGATCGACCAGGCGACGGGGCCGCCTTCTTCCATTGCTTTCCAGAAGCCGAATTCGTTGACCGGCGCTTCAGTGGCAGCAGCCGTAAGAGTATAAAGGTTCATTGCGAGTAGTCCTCTTGAAAATATCGTTTCAGTGCATGTGCCCTATCCTCCAGGGCACACCCGAAATGTTTATCAGTTCAAACGATAGGTGATCCGCGTTGCGTAGTTCCCCGTGGTCGGATTGCCGGCAGCGTTCAGTGCCGGGTTGAACCGGGCATATCGTTCCATCCCGCGGCACGCCGCATCGTCGAGAATGCTCGAACCGCTCGATGCGGTGACAGAGCAATTCGTGGCGCGCCCTTCGGCGGTGACGGTAACGCGAACGCCGACCGTGCCTTCGATTTCTTCACGCAATGCACGCGAGGGATAGTTTTCCTGAATGCGGGCCGCCCAGCGGCGTTCGCCGCGCGTGGTGGCGCCGCGTGCCTGTGACGGCGGAGGCGGCGGTGCAGGCGGTGCGACCGGTGCAGGCGGCGGGATAACCAGCGCCGGCGGAGCGGGCGGCGGTATCGTAGGCTGCGTCTGGATCGGCGGCGGAGCCGGCGCGATATTGATCGGAGGCGGCGGTGCCACAGGCGGCGGCGGCGCAACTTCTTGCGGCTGCTCGGGCGGTGGTTCATCCGGCTCTTCAGGGGGCGGGGGCTCCTCAATGTCGACCGTGGTAACGCGCTCAACGACCTCTTTAACGGCCGAAATGGCCAGGCCGGAGATGAGCAGGTACCCGATCAGCACATGGATCACCGCCACGATGACTATGGAAACAACCTTGTTCCCACTCATTTGTTGGTCAGCGTAGGCCATCCAGTCGCTTTCTCTCCATCACTCAGGCCGGCGGACATACCGGCGCAATTCTCGCGTCAGGTCCGAATCAGATGCTTTCCGAATCGGACCGCCCAGACGCGAATCCCAGAATATTAAACCTCACCGGAGGGTCGCTGGTTCCCAAATCAATGGCCAGTCTCCGCCCTGCGAGACACCGACATATACCATATGTACGGTGCATTTGCCCGCCCGGTCGATGTCCCCAATTGCCGTGCGAGCCGGGATGGCTTTAACGGTCAACCCCTAGGCAATCAAACGCTTTATCGGTTCAGGGGCGATTCACTGCGCTTCCTTTCGGGTGGGCAAGTGTGCGAATAATGCCGCTCCGATGGCGCAGGATTTCTGGACGATGACGATCATTAACCAAATTTTAAAGATCAATTTCAGTGGCCTATGTGGCCTTGCGGCGGCAGGCGTGCTGGCGGCGGCAGTTCCGTTGCCAGCGACAGCGCAGGATTTGCCCGCAGAGCCTGCGACTGCGGCTGAGCGTGCGACCTATGCCGACCTCGTCGATCTCGCTGAACGCAGCGACCTCGTTATCCGGGCCCAGATTCGCCGCCAGAGCGAGGTGAGCGCCGAACGCGCGCCCGGTTTGCAGCCGGGATTCGCACGTCTTTATATAGAGGCCGACACGCTCGCGCTGATCGCTGCCGACACGGCGATCGGCGAGTCGCTCGTCTATCTCGTCGACGTGCCGCGCGATGCCAAAGGCAGGCCGCCCAAGCTCAGGAAGAAGCAGGTTATCCTGTTTGCCGACACGGTTCCGAGCCGCCCGGCAACGCCGCGAGGACGCGAAATCCGGCTGACAGGCGAGAACGCACAGCTCGATTATTCACCCGCATTCGAAGCGCGCCTGCGGCTGATCCTCGCGTCACTCGCGCAGGGTGATGTGCCTCCGCAGGTAGAAGGCGTGGCCGATGCGCTGGGTGTTCAGGGCACGTTAGCGGGCGAATCCGAGACGCAGATTTTCCTGCGCACCCGAGATCGCTCTCCCGTTTCGCTGACCGTGCTGCGCCGTCCGGGCCAGACCCCGGTGTGGGGGGTGTCATGGGGCGAGATCATCGATTCGGCCGCGCGCTCTCCGGAGCGCGAGACGCTGCGCTGGTACCGGCTCGCTTGTTCGCTCCCGCGTGAATTGCCGAGCAGTGCCAATCTCGCGCGCGACCCTGCCGCACGCCGGCTGGCCGCCGCCGATTACGCTTTCGTGATCGAGCAGCTGGGGACATGCGACCGCGCGATCACGGGCTAGGCGGCGCTGCCAGCGCCTGCTCCGCCGCGCCGCTCCGGCTTGACGAGGCCGCCGCTTGGTTTAATCGCCGCCTATTGCATTGCAGCATTGGAGCGCTTTTTTGTCTGATCCCACCCCCTCGTCCGATCCCGATATGGCCTCGCCGCTTCGCATCGCCATTGCCGGTCTCGGCACGGTCGGGGCAGGGGTGATCCGCCTGCTCGGCACCAATCACGACCTGATCGCCGCGCGTGCTGGACGCGCCATCGAAGTGGTTGCCGTGAGCGCGCGCGACCGCACGCTCGATCGCGGTGTCGATATCTCGAGCTATGCGTGGGAGGACGACATGAGCGCGCTTGCCTCCCGCCATGATGTGGACGTCATGGTGGAGCTGGTCGGAGGATCGGACGGCCCCGCGCTCGCCGCCTCGCGCGCCGCGCTGAAAGCGGGCAAGGGATTGGTGACCGCCAACAAGGCGATGATCGCGCATCACGGCCTCGACCTTGCCGAGCTTGCCGAGGCGGCGAACGTCCCGCTCAAGTTCGAAGCCGCCGTGGCGGGCGGCATTCCGGTGGTCAAGGGCCTGCGTGAAGGCACCTCGGCCAACGCGCTTACCAATGTCTATGGCATCCTCAACGGCACCTGCAATTACATCCTGTCCGAGATGGAAGAGACCGGCGCGGACTTTGCCGAAACCCTCGCCGAAGCGCAGAAGCTGGGATATGCTGAAGCCGATCCGACCTTCGATATCGAAGGCATCGATGCGGCGCACAAACTCGCCATCCTTGCCGCGATCGGTTTCGGCGCGCGGGTCGATTTCGGTGCCGTGCGCACCACCGGCATCGTGCAGGTCCGTGCCGCCGATATCGCGCAGGCCGATGCGTTGGGCTTCGTTATTCGCCTGATTGCGCAAGCCGACGTGGAAGGCGAAGGCAGCGATGCCCGCCTGCTCCAGCGCGTGCGTCCTTGCCTTGTTGCAAAGGATCACCCGCTCGCCCCGGTCGATGGCCCGACCAATGCGGTCGTCGCCGAGGGCAATTTCTCGGGCCGCCTCCTGTTCCAGGGCGCGGGCGCAGGTGACGGGCCGACCGCGAGCGCGGTGGTCGCGGACCTGATCGATATCTGCCGCAGCGAGATCAGCGCGCCGTTCTCGATGCCGGTCGCGCAGCTTTCTCAACTGCCGCCTGCCGAGCCCGGCCACCGGATGGAGCGCACCTATATCCGCTTCACCGTCAATGACCGCCCCGGCGTGCTCGCCGAGATCACCGCCGCGATGCGAGATGCCGATGTTTCGATCGAAAGCCTGATCCAGCAAGGCCGCGCGAACAATGGCGAGGAAGTCCTGGTCGCGATGGTCACGCATGAGGGTCCGGAGCGGTGCGTGCACAAGGCGCTCGACCTGCTCGATGGGTCCGACAGCCTGACCGGCGAGCCGCTGGTCATGCCGATCCTTCCGAACTGAGCCTTAGTCCGAGCCCGAAGCCGCTTGCGGCTCCGGGTCGGCGAGCGCCCCATCGAGCCCCAGCTCGCGGCGGCGCTCGGCAATTTCCTCAGGCGTCAGCTCCTGCCCAAGCGGCGGCAATCCGCGCGCGATCCGGTCCGCATCGGAGCCTGGTTCGGCTTCGGGCAGCGCCTCCACATCGATAAGCAGGGCCGGGTCCTTGGGGCATGGAGGGATGAAGCACAGCCCGCTGATCGTGGCAGGCCCGCGAAAAATGCCTGCGCCTGCGACATCGGGCGCACGGATCTCGCCCGCAAAGGCGGTTTCCTCGGCATAACGCCGCTGCGCACTGTCGCGGTCGCCGCTGTAATAATAGGCCGGGTCTTCCCCGATCTGTCTGCACACGATGATCTCGCCGGTGACAGTGGCGGCGTCGATCTCTTCTTCGCACTCCCGAATTTCTGCCTCGCTAGGCGGCAGGGCTCCGGGTGCGGGCGCTAGAATGTCGATGCGCACCGGCTCATCTTCGCCATCGGGCACGGGCGGATCGTCCTGCGGCTGCGCAGCCAAAGCGACGGGAGCAGCGACCAGCATTGCCAGCCATGTCGCGGGCGAAACGCCAACCACGAGAAGGCGCCGCGCTCGCATCATTCAGGTGCGCTTGCCGAAGGCGGCGCTTCCAGCCCGAGCTTGCGGCGGCGCTCGGCGATTTCCTCGGGCGTTGCCTCGGGGCTGCTTCCCAGCGGCGGGAGCCCGCGCGCAATCCGGTCGGCATCCGACCCGGCGGGAGCCTGCGGCAGCGCCTCGACATCGATCAGCAGGGCAGGCGGCGGGACCGATCCGAACCCGATCGGATTGCCGTGATTGGCGATGCCGAAGGTATTGGGCGTGCTGCGGCCCTTGGTCCGCTCGGCATAGCCGCGCTCCCACTCCGCCTTGTTCCATGAGCCATCGGTCGCTTCGCCCAGTTGGCGACAAACCACGATCTCATTGGCGATGCGGGCGGCATCGGCCTCTTCCTCGCAATCCTCTTCCAGCAATTGGTCCGATTCCTCGCGCGGGACGGTGACCGACAGGTCGAGCCGCTGGGGTAGGGCTTCGGCTTCGGCCTCGTCTTCGGGTGCAGCTTGAGTCGCTGCATCGTCACTTTGCGCGGCTAGCGCGCTCGACATACCTACGGCGGCGGCAAGGATTATGGGCTGGGCGCAAAAGCGCAAAACGGGGCCAGCATTGCTCGACAAGCCCGTCTCCTTCGGCTTAAGCGATTAGAGCGATACACTGCACGTGTGGCTGCGCGATTGAAAGAGCACAGGGACTGAATTTCTCATGAACACCCCCGACAAGACCGACGTCCTCGCCGACAAGCAAACCTCGACCGGAAGCGCGCTCGACCGCGTGCTGGTGCTGGAGATGGTGCGTGTGACCGAAGCGGCTGCGGTCGCCGCAGCGCAGCTGGTCGGGCGCGGCGATGAAAAGGCCGCCGACGCCGCTGCTGTCGAGGCCATGCGGCGCGCATTCGACGACCTCTACATGGATGGCACAGTGGTGATTGGCGAAGGCGAGCGCGACGAAGCGCCGATGCTCTATATCGGCGAGAAGGTCGGCGGCGCGCCGGGCAGAGGCCCGAAGATCGATATCGCGCTCGACCCGCTCGAAGGCACGACCATCACCGCCAAGGCCGGGCCCAATGCGCTCGCCGTGCTGGCGGCGGCGGAAGAAGGCAACCTGCTCAACGCGCCCGATGTTTACATGGACAAGCTGGCGGTTGGGGCCGGCTATCCCGAAGGCGTGATCGACCTTGCCAAAAGCCCAACCGAGAACGTCAAAGCCGTGGCCAAGGCCAAGGGCGTCGAGCCGGGAGAGATCATCGTCTGCGCGCTAGACCGACCGCGTCATGCCGAGCTTATTGCCGAGCTGCGTTCGCTCGGTTGCGGCGTGGTGCTGATCGGAGACGGCGATGTCGCAGGCGTGATCGCGGTGACCGATGAGGACACCACGATCGACATGTATATGGGGCAAGGCGGCGCGCCCGAAGGCGTGCTCGCGGCAGCGGCACTGCGCTGTGTTGGCGGACAGTTCAACGGGCGGCTGGTGTTCCGCAATGACGACGAGAAAGCCCGCGCGAAGAAGTGGGGCATCGAAGATCTGAACCGCATCTACAAGCTCGAAGACCTCGCCAAGGGCGATTGCATCTTTGCGGCAACCGGCGTCACCGAAGGCTCGCTGCTCGACGGGGTAAAACGCCGCCGCAAGCACACCGGCGAGACAATCATGACAACCGACAGCGTGGTCATGCGCGCCTCGTCGGGGACCGTCAGGTGGGTGAAGGGTGAGCACCGGATCGGCTAAGGTTGCAATTTGCAACTCGATTGGTATTCTTCCGACAGGAGGATGACCTCATGAATACGCTCAACGACTTCGTAAATCGCGAAATCGAGTTTGCAAGATCGGCGCCAGATGCGCGCCGGGAGTTTGCCTATCTCGAGCGCGCGCATATCCTCAGCCAATATTCGACGCGCGACCATGTCCGAGTGCATCTACTCATGTTCAAATGGGCGTGGCGCAACGCCGATTGGCGCGAAATGGCGGGGCAGGTGCTCCGCATCGTCGGAGCGGCGACGAAAACCGCGATCGGCTGGATCCCGGTTGGCAATACCGGCGGTGCCAACGTCAGTCCGATCAAGCCCATGGCACTGCCCGAGGACCTTGCCACAATAATCGAGCGTCATCGCCGCTGATCTGCGGGCAAAACTCGCGCGCCCTCTGTTGCGTTTCCATGACGCTCGGCTAGGCGTTGAGGGTCACTTTTCACGCGGGGATCTGCTCACCATGAAGATCATGTCCGGCAATTCGAACCTGCCGCTGGCGCGCGCCATTGCAGGTTATCTCGAAATGCCCCTCACCGATGCGAGCGTCCGGCGCTTCGCCGATGAGGAAGTGTTCGTCGAAATCCATGAGAATGTGCGCGGCGAGGACGTGTTCATCGTCCAGTCGACCAGCTTCCCGGCCAACGACAATCTGATGGAACTGCTGATCGGAATCGATGCTTTGCGCCGGGCCTCGGCGCGGCGGATTACCGCGGTCATCCCCTATTTCGGCTATGCCCGGCAAGACCGTAAACCGGGACCGCGGACGCCGATCTCCGCCAAGCTCGTCGCCAATCTCGTTACCGAAGCGGGTGCAGACAAGGTGCTGGCTGTGGATCTGCACGCAGGCCAGATCCAGGGCTTCTTCGATATTCCGACCGACAACCTCTATGCCGCGCCGGTCATGGCAGCGGATATCCAGGCGCGCTACGGCGACCAGGACCTGATGGTCGTCTCACCCGATGTCGGCGGCGTGGTTCGCGCGCGGGCCCTCGCCAAGCGGCTCGACAACGCCCCGCTCGCCATCGTCGACAAGCGCCGCGACCGGCCCGGCGAAAGCGAGGTCATGAACATCATCGGCGAGGTCGAGGGGCGCCACTGCATCCTGATCGACGACATCGTCGATTCCGGCGGAACGCTGTGCAACGCCGCCGACGCGCTGCTTGAAAACGGGGCGAAATCGGTCGCCGCCTACATCACCCACGGCGCGCTGTCGGGCGGAGCGGTGGCGCGGATCGACGGGTCCAAGCTCAAGGAGCTGGTCATTTCGGATTCCATCCGCCCGACCGAAGCCGCCGAAAAGTCCGACCGCATCCGCATCATGACCATCGCTCCGCTGGTGGGCGAGGCCATCCGCCGGATCGCCGACGAAAGCAGCGTGAGCTCGCTGTTCGACTGACCTGCGAGCGCCGATTCACGCAGCGAGCAGCGGCCTGCGCATCCACGGCCGCACCGCGCCCGGCTTGATCCGGTGGAGCAATTCCAGCCGCCGCGACTGCCTGATCTCGAGGCTCAAGGTAAGCAGCGCTGACCGTGTGCGTTTGAACTCCCTCGGGGTCATCCCGAAAAAGGCCTGAAATTCGCGGATCTGGTGCGCCTGGTCGAAGAAGCGCAGCATGATATCTTCCTCTTCCTCGTCCGCCACCCCGCAGATCCGGGCAGCCAGGTCGAGGATCCGCGCGCGGCGCATGATTTGCTTGGGCTGGAGGCCGAAATCGCGCTTCGCCGTCCGCTCGACAGTGCGCAGCGACACGCCGTGCTCATCGGCGAACTCCTGCAGCAGGCGGTTCGGTTCGGCGAATGCCTGCAGCTCGATGGCCTGCGACAGCTTGCTGGGCGGCGCGATGCGATTGCGCGTGATGTATTCGGCCAGCCAGCGCTCGATCCGGGTAAGCCATTCATCAGGCTCCATCCCGGCTTCGTACAGGCCGGTCAGATCTCGGTCGGGAATTCCGCCCCGCTCCACCGAAACAATGCGGTCGAGCAGGTCGGAATCGCCCAGCCCGAACAGCGCCTGCATGGCGCCGGGTCTGAGCATGAGGCCTGCAACCCTGATACCGCCCAGATAAGCCAGCGGCATCGCCCGGCTGTGCTGGCCGCAAAGGATAGTCTCGTCGCGAATATCGAGCGGGCCGTCCGCAGTCTCGGCCACCCAGTCCACCCCGACAGCGCACCGCAGATAAGCCGCGTCGTTGCAGAGATGCCCGGTGAGCCTGACCGGCTCGGCCTGCGTTGCGGAGGCAACCATCGACCGGGCGACCCACGGTTCGATCCGCGGGTCGGGATCGCGATTGAACGATAGCGGCGCACCCTCATCGGTCGTTCCGGTCTCCGGCAGGAGCGAACTTTCTGCCGCTTTGTCAAAATCCATTGGTGCAACCTGATTGTTTTTATCTAGTTGGGAAGTTTAGTGGACCCGCTCGATGAAGTTGTCACGTTTTTCCGTTGGCCCACGCCGGATTGCGCCAGGGCGGCGGCGTGTCCGGGTCCTTCCGGCCCAGCACTTCCAGCCTGCGCGCCTGCCGCGCCTCCAGCGTGATCGTCATGAAGGGCTGGGGGGTGGTCGCGAACTGGCGCGGCGTCATGCCGAAAAATGCGCGAAACTCGCGGATCATGTGGCTCTGGTCGAAAAACTTGAGCGCGGCTTCCTCGGCTTCGCGGTCGTCGGCTACTCCGCGCAGATGCGCCGCAATATCGAGCGCGCGGGCACGGCGCAGCACCTGCGTTGCGGTCTGTCCGTATGCCCGCTTGATCAGGCGTTCCATCCGCCGCCGCTCGATCGCGTGCTCCTCGGCGAATTCGGCGATGTTCATGTTTGGATCGTGAAACGCCGCCTTGTCGAACTTCTCGATCAGCGGGTCGGGCTTTGTCCTGCCAGTGCGATCGATCAGGTTTTCGATAAGCTTTTCGCCTACACGCATCCAGCGTTCGGGCGGGCCGGAAGGGTCGAACCATTCGACCAATTGCTTGCTCGATCCCCATTCCCTGTCGCCATAGATGTGGTCGTAGAGGATGATCCGGTCGAGCGTATCGCCCACTTCAGGCCCCTTGAGCGCTTGCATGGCCCCGGGTTTGAGCCACACGCCCACGGTCGAGAAGCACCCCGTCACGCTTGCTGGCATGCGGTGGGTCTGGGGGCCAAACAACAGCGCGCTCTGGCCATAGCGCCCAACGCCGTCGCGGGTTTCGGCGGTCCAGTCGCCGCTGAAGAGCGCGCGCAGCACCGGGACATCGGAAAACAGGCCGCAATTGATCTGGTTGCCGGGATCCTGATCGACCTGCGTCACATAGACTCGCGCCACCCACGGGGAGAGGCTTTCGACGGGCGCGCGGTTCGCCGAAAGCGGCTCACCCGAGCGTGAATAGCCAAGGGCAGAGCGCAGTTCCGGGTTCGCACCGCTGAAATCCTGTTCAGCTTGCGGCGCAGTATTCGTTGATGTCGCCCCCGATGAAGCCATAAACCGGTCGTGCTTTCCTTTTGCCTTGGATGCGACCCCACTGCGAAAGAAATCCGGCTCCTTTCAGGCCGCCTAGGTGTAAAGGTCTAGGACAGAACCGACAAACACCGGCCTTAACATTTGCGATAAGCGTTTGACGTTGCCGCGATCCGGATGCTTAGGCGCGGAGCGTTCACCGACCGCAAGGACATCAATCCGTCATGACTTCTGCCGACCTCGACCTTGCCAATGCGCTTGCCGATGCCGCGGGCGCCGCCATTCGCCCGCTGTTTCGGGGGGCGTGGAGCGAAGAGCGCAAGCAGGATCGCACCTTCGTAACCGAGGCTGACCGCGCCGCCGAGGCCGCGATGCGCGCCCTGATCGAGGACCGGATGCCCGCCGACGGGATCATCGGGGAGGAATACGGCGCTCGCAACGAAGGCGCCGACCGCCAATGGGTGCTCGATCCCATCGATGGCACGACCAGCTTCATCGCCGGCCGCCCGATTTTCGGCACGCTGATCGCGTTGATGCAGGATGGCTGGCCGGTGCTCGGCGTCATCGACCAGCCGATTGCGGGCGAACGCTGGGTTGGCCGGATCGGCGAGAGCACGACCTTCAATGGCAAGCTGGCGCAAGTGCGCGCGTGCAAGGATTTTTCGGACGCCGTGCTTGGCACCACCACGCCGCACCAGTTCTCCGGCGACGATGTCGATGCCTTCATGGGCGTCGCCAAATCGGTGGCGGAGCGCAAGATCATCTATGGCGGCGATTGCTACAATTACGGCCTCATCGCGAGCGGCCATGTCGATATCGTCGTGGAGGCCGGATTGCAGCTCTACGATTATGCCGCGCTGGTCCCCGTGGTAGAGGGCGCAGGCGGCATGATGAGCGACTGGCAGGGCAACCCGCTCGATGCAGGCAGCGACGGGCGCGTAATAGCTCTCGGGGACCCGGCACGGCTCGAAGACGTTCTTGAAGCGATGGGGTGAGCCCCGCTGCAACAAGAGGACATTTTCATGCCGCATATGAGCACCAGCGGAATTGCCGATTGGACGCCTGAACACTTGCCCGACCTGTCGGAAAAGCTGTTCCTGATAACCGGCGGCAATTCGGGCATCGGGTTCGAGGCCGCAAAAATCCTGGCGAGCAAGAACGCCGATGTCGTGATCGCTGCGCGCAATGAGGCCAAGGGCAAGCAGGCGCTCGCCAAGATCGTCAACGCGGGTGCGGGGCGCTGCCAACTGCTCTCGCTCGACCTCGCCGACATGCAATCGATCCGCGCTGCTGCCGCCGAGGCGAAGCAGCGCTTTGGAGCGATCTACGGGCTGATCAACAATGCGGGCGTGATGCAGACACCGAAGCAGAAGACCTCAGACGGCTTTGAAATGCAGCTCGGCACCAACCATCTCGGCCATTTCCTCTGGAATGCGCTGATGCTGGATCAGGTCGATGGGCGCGGCGGGCGCATTGTGACCGTCTCCAGCATCGCCCACAAATTTGGCCGGATCGATTTCGACAACCTCATGATGGAGCGCGGATACGATCCGACCCGGTCCTACACGCGCTCAAAGCTGGCAAACCTGCTGTATGCGATGGAGCTGCACCGGCGGCTGGAGGCGGCGGATTCGCGCATCAAGTCAGTCGCCTGCCATCCCGGATATTCGAACACCGAGCTGCAATTCAGCGGGCCGACCGGCCTGTTCAAGGCGGTCTACAAGGTCACCAATGCGATCGTCGCGCAGCCGGCGGAGCTGGGTGCCTATCCGACCGCACTCGCAGCTGGCGATCCGCGGGCGGAGAGCGGCGGCTATTACGGTCCCACCGGCTTCTTCGACGCGCGCGGCCCCGTGGGCGATGCCGATGTCGAGCAGCGCGCTTTGGACGAAGGTGTGGCCAGGCGATTGTGGCAGGTGAGCGAGGAGCTGGTGGGCGAAAGCTTCGCCATGTGAATTCGCTTTCCTACTCGGCGGCAATCGGACACTTTGCGCGCCATGTCCGCCGCTTCACCGATAGATCCAAACGCCAAATTTGAAACGGGCGTGCGGGAGGGATGTTATTCTCCCCAGGACACTGTCTCATGTGTCTCATGGGAGGGGGCCGCAAAACGTGCGAGATCGCTTGCATCCGCCCGCAAAACCGCTATGTGCGCGTGCTTCAACGACACAGATTTCGAGTCCGGCCTGGCGACAAGGGCTGCCAGGGCTGGTCCAATGTGTCTCTGATCAAAGGAGATAGAAATGCCCAAGCTTAAGACCAAGAGCGGTGTGAAGAAACGCTTCAAGATCACTGCAACCGGCAAGGTCAAGCACGGCGTCGCTGGCAAGCGTCACCGCCTGACCCACCACAATGCGAAGTATATCCGCCAGAATCGCGGCACGAAGGTCCTCTCGGACGCCGACACCGCGACGATCAAGAAATGGGCGCCCTACGGGCTCGATTGACCTGAACGGCTAACGCCGAGGCTCGGCACCCTGAACGAAACGAAGGATATACTACCATGCCACGCATCAAACGCGGCGTTACCACGCGCCAGAAGCACAAGCGCCTACTCGAACAAGCCAAGGGCTATCGCGGTCGGCGCAAGAACACCATTCGCGTCGCGCGCCAGGCCGTCGAAAAGGCCGGCCAGTACGCCTACCGCGATCGCCGGATCAAGAAGCGCAACTTCCGCGCCCTGTGGATCCAGCGCATCAACGCCGCTGTCCGCGCCGAAGGCCTGACCTATTCGCAGTTCATGCACGGCGTGAAGCTTGCCGGGATCGAGCTCGACCGCAAGGTCATGGCCGACCTCGCCATGAACGAAGAAGCAGCGTTCAAGTCGATCATCGCTCAGGCGAAAGACGCGCTGCCTGCATAACCCGGACTGCCGAATTGGCGGCACGGGAATTGAGATTACCAAACAAGGGGGTAGCGCGATCGCGGCTGCCCCCTTTTTGGTGCGTGCCAGATTGACGCGGCACTTGTAAGAATCTGCCAAATCCCTTGTATAAACACGCCATGTGTTGCACAGCTACGTGCAATGGTCGCAAGAAACGCAAACGGCGGTTTGAAAAGTGCGGATTACAAGGTTCGCAGCCACTTCTACACGCCGCCAAGCCAGTTCGATGGCTGCTTCACGACCTTCTACCACCTCTCGCTGCAAGTGGCCGATGGCGGGCTTGTAGAGGATTACCTCCAGCCCGAATGGAGCAATATCCGCTTCTTCGCAGGGGGGCGGCCCGAGGCTTACATGAACGGGTCGGCGGTGAAGGGTGCACGCTTTTCTGCGACCGGCCCGAGCTCGCTGCCCTGCCACTTCAAGCTTGGCAGTTCCGAGATGTGGGGCATCGGGTTCCTCCCGCTCGGCTGGGCGCGGTTCATTGATGCCGATGCGCACGGTCTCGCCAACACGCTGTGGGACGGCTCGAAGCACCCCGCCTTTGCCAAGTTCGATACCATGTCGGAAACGCTGTGCGATCTCGAAGCTACGCGCGAAGAACAGGCCGCTGCGATTGCCGAGACGATGGGCCAGCTGATGCGTCCCAGCCGCGACGAGCCCAAGATCCTGCGGGTTCACACAGCGCTGGTTGATGGCTCGTACCTGGCGGTCAAGGAACTCGCCGAGGCATGCGGCATGAGCATTCGCACGCTAGAGCGGGTGTGCCGCCGATATTTCGGCTTTACCCCCAAGCGCCTGATGCGCCGCCAGCGCTTCACCCGCAGCCTTGCAAGCTTCATGCTGCACCAAGAAAGCCGCTGGACCGAGGCGATGGACGCGGATTACCACGACCAGGCGCAGTTCACCCGCGAGTTCCACGAATTCATGACCATGAACCCCAGCGAATATGCCGCGCTCGACCATCCCATCCTGTCTTCCTTCATGGAAGCCCGGGCGAGGATATGGGGCAGCGCTGCGCAGGCACTCGACCGTCCCAAGGGCTAGGCTGCGCCGCATCGCAGCCGGAGCGGCGAAAAATGAAGCCACAAAGGCAATGCCTCTTTGCCTTGTCGGCCATTTCTCGCTAGCGGACGCGCTCACTTGATTGAGCCAGACCATGACCGATTTGACACCACAAAAGAAGCCGGCCTCGCCGCGATTGCCGATGCCGGGTCGCTGGAAGCGCTTGACGAGCAGCGCGTCGCGGCGCTGGGCAAGAAAGGCTGGGTGAGCCTTGCCCTGAAAACGCTCGGGCAAATGAGCCCTGAAGAGCGGCAGGAAACAGCGCCCGCAATCCAGGCGGTGCGCGCCGAAATCGCGGCTGCAATCGAAGCGAAGAAAGAACAGCTGGAAGCCGCCGAACTCGAAGCCCAGCTGGCCAGCGAAACGCTCGACCTGACGCTGCCTGCGCCAGCCACGCCTAAGGGGTCGGTCCACCCCGTCAGCCAGGTGATGGACGAGCTTGCTGAGATCTTCGCCGATCTTGGTTTCGAAGTCGCCACCGGACCCGAGATCGAGGATGACTGGCACAACTTCACCGCGCTGAACATGGACGAATCGCACCCTGCGCGCGCGATGCACGACACGTTCTACTTTCCGGACAAAACCAGTGATGGAGGCGAGATCCTTCTCCGGACGCACACGTCGCCGGTGCAAATCCGCACGATGAAAGCGGTCGCCGAGAAGACACCCGGCGGCGCGCCGATCAGGCTCATCGCGCCCGTACCGCGTCTATCGCTCCGACAGCGATGCGACCCACACGCCGATGTTCCATCAGGTCGAAGGCCTGGTCATCGACAGCGACATTCACCTTGGTCACCTCAAGTGGACGCTGGAGACCTTTCTCAAAGCGTTTTTCGAGCGCGACGATATCGTGCTGCGCCTGCGCCCGTCCTACTTCCCCTTCACCGAGCCGAGCGTCGAGGTCGATGTCGGCTATTCCAATGAAGGGGGCCGCCGCGTGGTTGGCGGATCGGGCGACGATGCGGGCCATGACTGGATGGAGCTGCTCGGCAGCGGCATGGTCAATCCGCGCGTTCTGGAAATGGGCGGATTTGATCCCGACAAATGGCAGGGCTTTGCCTGGGGGCTCGGCGTCGACCGGCTTGCGATGCTCAAATACGGCATGAACGATCTGCGCGCGTTCTTCGATGGCGATCCGCGCTGGCTCGCGCATTACGGGTTTGCTGCGGTCGACCAGCCGACGCTTTCCGCCGGAGTGGGAGCGGGCGCATGAAATTCTCCACCACATGGCTCAAAGACCACCTCGAAACCGATGCGACCCTTCAGGACATCCTCGACACGCTGAACGCGATCGGGCTTGAGGTCGAAGGCGTCGAGGATCCAGCCGAGCGACTGGCAGGCTTCACTGTCGCCAAGGTGCTGACCGCCGAAAAGCATCCCGATGCCGACAAGCTGCAAGTGCTCACCGTCGACACGGGAGCGGGCGATCCGCTGCAAGTCGTGTGCGGTGCGCCCAATGCGCGCGCCGGGATGAAAGGCGTGCTCGGCCAGCCCGGCGCAGTCGTCCCGTCGAACGGCATGGAATTGCGCAAGAGCGCGATCCGCGGCGTCGAGAGCAACGGCATGATGTGTTCTGTGCGCGAGCTCGAACTGGGCGAAGAGCATGACGGCATCATTGAATTGCCCGAGGATGCGCCGGTCGGGCACAGCTTTGCCGATTATCACGGCTCTTCTCCGATTATCGACGTCGCGATCACGCCCAACCGGCCCGATTGCATGGGTGTTTACGGGATCGCGCGCGACCTTGCAGCAGCGGGACTTGGCACGCTCAAGCCGATCGCGTTTCCGGAGTTCGAAGCCTCGGGCGCGTGCCCGGTCGAAATCCGCACCGACGATCCCGAAGGGTGCCCGGCGTTCTATGGCCGTGTTATCAAGGGTGTGAAAAACGGCCCGTCGCCCGATTGGCTCGCGCAGCGATTGAAGAGCGCAGGTCAGCGCCCGATCTCGCTGCTGGTCGACCTCACCAATTACCTGATGCTCAGCTTTGGCCGTCCGGCGCACGCCTATGATCTCGCCAAGCTGCACGGCGCAGTCGTTGCGCGGCGCGCGAAGCCCGGCGAGCAGGTACTGGCGCTGAACGAAAAGACCTACACGCTCGACGAGAGCATGGTCGTAATTGCCGACGACAAGGAAGTTCACGATATCGCAGGCATCATGGGCGGCGAGAATTCGGGCGTGTCCGATGACACGAGCGACCTGCTGCTCGAAATCGCTTACTTCGAGCCCGCGCGTATTGGTGTGACCGGGCGCAGGCTCGGCCTTGCCTCGGATGCGCGCACGCGGTTCGAGCGCGGTGTCGATCCGGCGTTTCTGCAAGACGGTCTCGACCTGCTCACCGGGTTGATTGTCGAATTGGCGGGCGGTCAGGCGAGCGAGGCAGTGCAGGCCGGTTCGCCGCCAAAAGACCCCAAGGTGCTGGCATTCGATACCGCTCGCACCGCCCGGCTGGGCGGCGTGGAAGTGCCGGCGGACGAGCAGCGGCGCATCCTCGAAAGCCTCGATTTCCAAGTTAGCGATGACTGGCAGGTGACATGTCCGCTGCGCCGCCACGATATCGAAGGGCCAGCCGACCTTGTCGAAGAAGTCGTGCGCATTCATGGGCTGGATAAGGTCGAGAGCGTCGCCCTGCCGCGCGCTGACGGCGTCGCTCGCCCGACCGCTTCGCCCGAACAGGTGCTCGAACGCAAACTGCGCCGCGCGGCTGCCGCGAGCGGCCTCGACGAAGCGATCACATGGTCGTTCCTTCCTGAAGACGAGGCCGCGCACTTCACCGCGACCGACGATCTCTGGAAGCTTGCCAACCCGATCAGCGAGGACATGAAGGTCATGCGCCCCTCGCTTATTCCCGGCCTGCTGACCTCGGCCAAGCGTGCCGCGACGCGCGGCAGCGCCTCGACCCGGTTGTTCGAGATTGGGCGGCGGTATTTCCGCGGGCCGGGCGGCCTCAGCGATGAGCGCGCGACCCTGGGCGTGGTACTTGCGGGCGAGAAAGCAGCGCGCGGCTGGGCGAGCGGCAAGGCTGCGATGTTCGATGCCTTCGATGCCAAGGCGGTTGCCATGCAAATGCTCGAAGCGGTCGGCGCGCCAGTGGGCAATCTGATGGTCATGGGAGAGGCTGGTCCGCAGTTCCATCCCGGCCAGTCGGCCACGCTGCGGCTCGGCCCGAAAAAGGTGCTTGCGCGCTTCGGCATGCTGCACCCGGCAACGCTCAAGGCGTTTGATGTCGATGGCCAGGTCGCTGCGATCGAGATATTCCTCGACGCGATACCGCAAAAGAAAGCCGCCAAGGGCCCCAAGAGCTTCGCTCGGCCAAGCTTCGAGCCGCCTGCATTGCAATCGGTGACACGCGATTTCGCGTTTCTCGTGCCCGAGACGCTTGCCGCCGCCGATCTGGTGCGCGCGGTGAAGGGCGCGGACAAGGCCAACATTACCGATGCGCGCGTGTTTGACGTGTTCGCGGGCCAAGGCGTGCCCGAAGGCAAGAAATCGGTGGCGGTCGAGGTTACACTCCAGCCGCACGAAAAGACCTACAAGGACGCCGATCTCAAGGCGATCTCCGACGCAATCGTTGCGGGCGCGGCCAAGCAGGGAGCGGAGCTGCGCGGGTAATGCCGCGCAGCCGATCCACCTATGTCCAATCGCCGCACCTTTGCGATCATCTCGCACCCCGACGCGGGTAAAACGACGCTCACCGAAAAGCTGCTGCTGCAAGGCGGCGCGATCCACCTTGCGGGCGAAGTGAAGGCGCGCGGGCAGGCACGGCGCGCGCGCTCGGACTGGATGAAGATCGAGCAGCAACGCGGCATCTCGGTCACGTCCAGCGTGATGACGTTCGAGAAGGAATATGACGGTGAGACGATCACCTTCAACCTGCTCGACACGCCGGGGCACGAGGACTTTTCCGAAGATACATACCGCACGCTGACGGCTGTCGATTCCGCGATCATGGTGATTGATGCCGCCAAGGGGATCGAGCCGCAGACCCGCAAGCTGTTCGAGGTGTGCCGGCTGCGCAATGTCCCGATCATCACTTTCGTGAACAAGGTCGACCGCGAAGGGCGTGATCCGTTCGAAACGCTCGACGAGGTCGCCGACATGCTGGCGCTGGACGTGTCGCCCCAGATGTGGCCGATCGGGATGGGCGGACAGTTCGAGGGCCTGCTCGATTTCGCAAGCGGCACGGTAAGCCGCCCCGAAGGCCCGTCGAAGGAATTCCTCGGTAAGCGCGACAGCGATCCCGAAATTCCCGAGGAATGGGCCGAGGAAGCCGAACTTGCGCAGGTTGGCTATCCCGAGTTCGACCTCGAAGCCTATCGCAGTGGCGACCTCACGCCTGTTTACTTCGGATCGGCGCTCAAGAATTTCGGCGTTACCGAGCTGATCGACGCCATTGCCAAATACGCCCCGCCGCCGCGTCCGCAGCCTGCTGGCGAAGACCAGATCGCGCCCGGCTATGACGAGGTGACCGGCTTCATCTTCAAGGTGCAGGCGAACATGGACCCGAACCACCGCGACCGCATCGCGTTCATGCGGCAGGTTTCGGGCACGTTCAAACGCGGCATGAAGCTGACGCCATCGGGTCTTGGCAAACCGATCGCGATCCATTCGCCGATCCTGTTTTTCGCGCAGGACCGCGAGATTGCCGACACCGCCGAGGCGGGCGACATTATCGGCATTCCCAATCACGGCACCCTGCGCGTGGGAGATACGCTTTCGGAAAAGGACACGGTGCGCTTCACCGGTCTGCCCAACTTTGCGCCTGAAATCCTGCGGCGAGTGCAACTGAAAGACCCGACCAAGACCAAGCAGTTGCGCAAGGCGCTCGACGACCTTTCCGAAGAAGGCGTGATTCAGGTGTTCTATCCCGAGATCGGCGCGCAACACATTGTCGGCGTGGTCGGCCAGCTCCAGCTCGACGTGCTTATTTCGCGCCTGTCAGCGGAGTACAAGGTCGAGGCGGCTCTCGAAGACTCGCCATTCGCCACCGCGCGCTGGCTCAAGGGCGAGCAAAAGGCGCTCGACGAATTCGAGAGCTTCAACCGCGCCAATCTCGCGCGCGACCGTGACGGCGATCTCGTCTTCATGGCCAAAAGCCCGTGGGACGTGAACTACCAGGTCGAAAAGAACCCCGAGCTCACCTTCTCGGCCACGAAGGAACGCTAGGCTTGCCGAGCGCGCTGCATCGCGGCATGTGAGCGGACATGAACGGCTACACACCTTCCCGCTTCGGCCCGACGTCGCAGACATTCATCTCGCAGCGGCTGCGGCTCAATTACGAGGATTGGGGAGGGAGGGGAAAGCCGCCGCTGATCCTTGTCCATGGCGGACGCGATCACGCGCGCAGCTGGGACTGGACTGCCGAAGCCTTGTGCGAAGACTACCATGTCATCGCCATGGATCACCGCGGCCACGGCGACAGCGATTGGGTCTCGGACGGGAATTACTCCGCTGGCGACATGGTCTATGATCTCGCGCAGCTGATCCACCAGCTCGGCGTGGGGCCGGTGCGGATGGTCGCGCATTCGATGGGCGGCAATGTCGCACTGCGCTATGCCGGGATGTTCCCCGACATGGTGACAAAGCTGGTCGCGATCGAAGGACTCGGTCCGTCGCCCGAATGGAAGGCCGAACAGCGCGCTACGCCATATCCGCAGCGCATGGCCGAATGGATCGAGAAGAAGCGCAAGGCCGCCGGGCGAAGCCCGCGCAAATACGAAAGCATAGAAGCCGCCTTTGCCCGGATGATCGAGGAAAACTCGTATTTGACCGAGGACCAGGCGCGGCACCTGACCGTCCACGGCGTCAATCGCAACGAGGACGGCACCTATAGCTGGAAGTTCGACCCGCACCTCAATGTCTGGGGCGTGGAAGACGTCGCAGATGAATTCATGGAGGCGACCTGGGCGGCTATCGCCTGCCCGACCTTGCTGCTTTACGGCGCGGATAGCTGGGCTTCCAATCCGGCAAAGGATGGCCGGATCGAACACTTCAATACGGTACGAAGTGATCGAATTCGAAAAGGCAGGGCACTGGCTCCACCACGATCAGTTCGATAAGTTCGTCGGGGTATTACGCGAATTCCTCTAACACTCTCGGAGCGACACAATGGCTGATTTTTTCGACGCGCTAGACCCGAAGCATATGGCGATGATCGAAAAGCAGCCGGTGTTCTTCGTAGCCACGGCGGCGGCAGATGGCCGCATCAACCTCAGCCCCAAGGGCTACGATGCGTTTCGCGTGCTTTCGCCGACGCGTGTCGCCTATCTCGACCTCGGCGGATCGGGCAACGAGACCCACGCACATCTGGCTGCGACCCAGGCCGACAAGGGCCGGATCACGGTGATGTTCTGTAATTTCGATCAACCTGCGCTGATCCTTCGCATTTACGGCCGGGGCAAGCCGGTGCTTCCGCAAGATGAAGGCTGGGGCGAATTGGCCGAGCATTTCACGATGCTTCCCGGTACGCGCCAGATCTTCGATATTGCGGTGGAGAGCATTCAGACGTCATGCGGCTGGGGCGTGCCGTTCATGAATTACGAGACCGAGCGCGAGACGCTCAAAAAAGCGCACCGCCAGGCCGATCCTGCCGGATGGGAGGCGAAAACGGCTGCGCGCACCGCGAGTATCGACGGTCTGCCGACCCGTGCGACTTCGCGCTATATTGCAGGCGAATAGAGCGAGCGGGCGCTGCACATGGAACTGACCTTCGCCACCTACAACATCCACAAGGCGGTGGGGCTGGATGGCAGGCGCGATCCGGAACGCATCATCCGGGTGCTGCGCGAAGTGGATGCCGATGTCATCGCCTTGCAGGAGGCCGACCGGCGCTTTGGCCAGCGTGAAAGCGTGCTGCCCCGCGCGCTGCTCGACGACACCAAGTGGCGGCCTTTGCATGTCGCCCGACGCCCGCGCAGCATCGGCTGGCACGGCAATGCCCTGCTGGTCCGGCGCGATATCGAGTGCCTCGAGGCACAGCCGCTCGATCTGCCGACGCTGGAGCCAAGGGGTGCGGCGATGGCCGAGATCGTTATCGGCGGGCAGGTCTTGAGGATCGTCGGCACTCATCTCGACCTGTCCGGGCTCAGGCGCCGCGACCAGGTGCGCGCGCTTATTGCGGCATGCGGCAAGCGCACTCGGATGCCGACCGTAATCTTGGGCGATTTCAACCAGTGGGGCAGGCTGACGGGCGCCATGCGCGAGTTTGGCATGGCTTGGCAGCAATTGGCTCCGGGCGCGAGCTATCCGGCGCGGCGGCCATTGGCGCGGCTGGACCGGATCGTCACCTCTCCCGATCTCGGTTATGTCGATAGCGGAGTGCATCACAGCGGGCTGTCGGTTCAGGCCTCCGATCACCTGCCGGTTTGGGCGACAATGCACGTTTCCTGACAGGGCGTTGCCCAAAAAGTAATCAAAAGATTAAAATTTGAGCGCGCGTATTTGTGCAGGTGCGAACAAAGTGCCTGATTCCGTGGCGTCAGTGCCCCCGATGCAAATTGGCGCGCCTCTTGCTACTTTGATGGGACCGGGATGTGCCCGGAGAGCCAAAGGGGGCCAAAAGGCATGAAGTTCATCATCGCCATTATCAAGCCGTTCAAACTCGATGAAGTCCGCGAAGCGCTGGGCGCCATCGGGGTCGCCGGGATGACCGTATCCGAGGTCAAGGGTTTCGGACGTCAGAAAGGCCAGACCGAGATTTATCGCGGCGCGGAATATTCGACCAACATGCTTCCGAAAGTGAAGCTCGAGATCGCGGCGAGCGACGATATCGCCGCTCAGGTGGTCGAAACGATCCAGCAGACCGCCAACACCGAAGCCATTGGCGACGGCAAGATTTTCGTTCTCGATCTCGCATCGGCAACTCGCATTCGCACCGGCGAAGCGGGCGAAACAGCACTCTAAGGGGGACAAGCATCATGAAGCATAATTTCCTGAAACTTGCCGCCCTGGTGGCCGGAGCAAGCGTTTTTGCAGCGCCGGCGATGGCAGCGGCTCCCGCTGCGCCCGTCGCTGACGCGGTCGGCGGCGGCACCGCCTATATCCTCAACACGCTGCTGTTCCTGATTGGCGGGTTCCTCGTCATGTGGATGGCGGCCGGGTTTGCCATGCTCGAGGCTGGACTGGTACGGTCCAAGAACACCTCGACCCAGTGCCTCAAGAATATCGGCCTGTATTCGATTGCCGGCCTGATGTTCTGGGTGATCGGTTACTCGATCGCCTATCCGGGCTTTGCCGAGGGCTCGCTTGGCCTGTTTGGCATCGCGGGCTTTCCATATGGAATGCAAGCCGTGGGCGAGGCCGACCTCGACACAGGTTATTCGGTCGCATCCGACTGGTTCTTCCAGATGGTCTTCTGCGCCACCACCGCTTCGATCGTCTCAGGCACTGTGGCCGAGCGAGTGAAGATCGTGCCATTCTTCATCTTTGTAACGGTCCTTACCGGCATCATCTATCCGGTTGTGGTCAGCTGGGAATGGGGAGCAGGCTATCTCGACAGCCAATGGGGCTTCAGCGATTTCGCCGGCTCCACCCTGGTCCACTCGACCGGCGGCTGGGCGGCGCTAATGGGCGCGATCATCATCGGCTCGAGGGCAGGCCGCTATGGCAAGGATGGAAAGGTCAACGTGTTCCCGGGCGCCAACATCCCGCTCGCAACGCTGGGTACCTTCATCCTCTGGCTGGGCTGGTTCGGCTTCAACGGTGCATCGCAGCTCGCGATGGGCACGGTTGGCGACGTTTCGGACGTGTCGAAAATTTTCGTGAACACCAACATGGCCGCTGCGGGCGGTGTGGTCGTCGCGATTATCCTGACGCAGGTTCTCTACAAGAAGGCTGATGTGACCATGGCGCTGAACGGCGCGCTGGCCGGCCTCGTGTCGATCACCGCAGAACCGCTCGCACCATCGGTTGGCCAGTCGATTGTTATCGGCGGGATCGGCGGGGCCATCGTGGTCTTTGCGGTTCCGATGCTCGACAAGCTCAAGATCGATGACGTCGTCGGCGCCATCCCGGTTCACCTGTTCGCAGGTATCTGGGGCACAATGGTCGTTCCGCTGAGCAACGGTGATGCAACCATCGTCGGCCAGTTCGTCGGTGTTGCACTGACCGCTGTCTGGGTCTGCGCCGCTTCGGCCATCGTCTGGACCCTCCTCAAAATCACCATCGGGGTTCGCCCGACGGAAGATGAAGAACTTGCCGGGCTCGACCATGCCGAGATTGGTGTGGAGGCCTATCCTGAATTCGCTCGAACCACCTGAGCGTAACCACCTTGGCGGGGGAAGAACTCTCTCCTCTCCCTCTTTCCCCGCCTCCACCCGTTCCTCCTGCGAACGAACAGACTGATGAAGGCCGGAGCGGCATGTTCGCTCCGGCCTCTTTTTTGCGCGCTTCGCATGTGGCTGGCGGGTGACACAAAACTGCAAAAAACGAGCGGGTTGATGGGCCCATATTGCGTTTTTGTCGTCCGGAGAGCCTTTTTGCGGTCAACAGGGCGACAAGCTCGGTTTTTAGGGAGAGACACTGATGCAATCGAAGACCACCAATGCGTCCGCCGCCATCCGTTTGCGCCACGCTCTGCTGGCTGGCTGTGCCTTTGCCATGTGCGGGACCCCGGCTCTGGCGCAAGATGAAGAAACTCCGCCCGAGGCGGAGGCGAGGACCACCGGCAATGTGATCGTCGTGACCGCGACCAAGCGCGATTCAACGATTCAGGACATTCCGTTCTCGATCAGTGCGCTGACCGCCGAGGACATCCAGAGGTCCGGTGCGGTGACGCTCGAAGACCTCTCGCGCAATGTCGCGGGTCTCTCGGTCCAGAACCTCGGGCCGGGCCAAAGCCAGGTGTCGGTGCGCGGCGTTTCCGCCGGACAGGTGGTTCGCGATCAGCCGGGGGTGAAGGAACAGGTCGGCGTCTATCTCGACGAGATCGGTGATTTCGCTCTCGCTGTTCACCCCCGACCTCGACCTGTTTGACCTCAACCGCGTGGAAACGCTGCGAGGACCACAGGGCACCTTGTTCGGATCGGGGTCGGTCGGCGGCACCATCCGCTACATCACCAACCAGCCGATAGTCGGCGTCACTGAGGGCACGGTCGAGGCGAACGTCAATGTCCTCGAAGGCGGAGATGTGGGCTGGCACACGAAGGCTGCCGTCAACCTGCCACTGGGTGACGTCGCTGCCGTCAGGCTGGTCGGGTATTACACCGAGTATGCCGGTTTCATCGACGCGCTGGGCCCAGCTGGTGGAGAGAATGTGAATAGCGGTGAGCGCTATGGTGGCCGATTGGCCTTCACCCTCGATACGGGCGAAGGCTTCAGCATCACCCCGCGCGTGGTCTATCAGAAGGTGACCGCCGACGGGTTCAACCGGCAGGAAATCTTTAACCTATTCGCCAATCCGTTCACCACCACCCGGCCCGCGATCCAGCTGGGCGAGCGCGAGCAATACCTGCTGCTGCGCGAAGCCTTTGAGGACGAAACCCTGATCGCGGACGTGGTGGTCGAGGCGGACCTTGGTGCGGTCACCCTGACCGGGGTCAGCTCCTACACCAATCGCGATATCCTGGTGAGCCGCGATGCGAGCGCCCTGTCCGGATCGGTTTCGGTCGATCTCGGCTACCCGGACGCGGCGGTCACGCTGCCATCGAACCTTCGCGACACGACCGATCTTGAAACCTTCACACAGGAACTGCGGCTTGCCTCCGATACGGACGGGCCGCTGCAATGGTTGGTCGGCGTGTTCTATTCGGAGGTCGACCGCGTCTATGCGCAGCGACTGCCGACACCGGGCTATGATGCCTTTACCGACGCCACGCTCGGTGCGGGCACATCGGCTGCGGTTGCCAATGGATTCCCGGCGGATTCGCCGTTCAACTCGGACTTGCCCTACGACATCTCGCAGTTCGCCGTGTTCGGCGAGGCGAGCTTCGAAATCACAGACGCGCTGACCTTCACGGCCGGCGGGCGTTACTACGATTTCGAGGAAACCCGCACGATCACCACTGGCGGCCTGTTCGCCAATGGCAATGTCGGCGTGGTCGACGAGACGTCTTCGGACGGCTTCACGCCGCGTTTCCTGCTCAGCTACGAGGTCAGTCCCAACGTCTCGATCAACGCGCAGGCCTCTCAAGGCTTCCGTCTTGGCGGTGTCAACGATCCGCTCAACGTGCCGCTGTGCAACGCACAGGATCTGGCGCTGTTCGGCGGCTTCCAGGATTATGAGGACGAGACCCTCTGGAACTACGAGGTGGGTGTGAAAACGCAAGGTGACATTTTCACCTTCAACGCCGCTGCCTTCTACAACGACATCAGCGATCTGCAGGTGACGCTCGACGCGGGCAGCTGTTCTTCGCGCATTGTCTTCAATGTTCCCGATGCGCATTCGGCAGGGATCGAAGCCGAGCTGGGGCTCAACCCATTTCCGGGCCTCAACTTCAATCTGTCGGGCAGTTTCATCGAGGCCGAGTTCGACACTACACTGCCGGGCGCGCTGGCCGGTGCCACGGGCATTCGTGAAGGCAACCGCCTACCATCCGTGCCCGAGTTTCAGCTCTCCGCGAGCGGCAGCTATGAATGGCCGATCTCGGACTCGGCGGAAGCGTTTCTCGCTGCCTCGTTCACCCATGTCGGATCGCGCTTTACCCAGCCTGCCGACCAGGAAGACAATCCGCGCACCTTCGTGCATGGCCTGCCGTTCGGCGGAGCGCCCGCAACCGCATCGACCACGGTCGATCTTCTGCTCGATGATTACCAGCTGGTGAACCTCAGCGCCGGGCTCGACTTCGATAGTGGCCTGAGCCTGAGCGTCTATGCCAACAACGTGCTGGACGAAAACGCGCTGCTGTCCTTCGACCGCGAGCGCGGCGGACGGGCGCGGCTCGGCTACCGGATCGGCAATCCGCGCACATTCGGCGCTACGGTTCGCCAAGAGTTCTGAGGCGGGTTCAACTGACAAGGGAAAAGCCGGGGCGCGTACGCCTCGGCTTTTTCGTTTGTTTGCCTATTCGGCTGCCTTCACGAAGTCGGCGCAGCGCTCTCCGATCATGATGCTCGGCGCGTTGGTGTTGCCGCTGACGATCTTGGGCATGACGCTGGCATCGGCCATCCACAGCCCTTCGAGCCCGCGCACCTTGAGCGTGGGATCGACCACAGCATCCTCGTCCGAGCCCATGCGGCATGTGCCGACCGGATGGTAGACTGTATCCGCACGCTCACGAATGAGGTTGTCGAGCGCGGCCTCGTCCTGCATGTCGACCGGATGGCGATCGGTCGGGCCATAGGCCTGTAGCGGCGGAGCGTCGGCAATGCGGTGCGACAATCGGACGCCTTCGCGAAGGACAGCAATGTCGCGGTCATCGTCGAGGAAGTTGGGATCGATCATCGGCGCAGCCGCGGCATCGCCAGATCCCAGCCGCACTGTGCCCCGGCTTTCCGGACGCAGGACACAGGCATGGAGCGAAAAGCCGTAGCCCTTCACGTTCTCGCGCCCATGATCCTCGAGCACTGCAGGCACGAAATGCCATTGCACGTCGGGCGCGGGGGCATCCTCGTCGGTTTTCCAGAAGCCGCCCGCCTCGGCATAGCAGGTCGTCATCGCGCCCGTGCGATTGCGCCTGTGCTGGAGGATCGCGCCTGCCATCTTGAGCGTGCCCTTGATCGTGCCGCCGATCGGCACATTCGACGTGGTCGACCAGCCGGAGACATAGTCGATATGGTCTTGCAGGTTCGAGCCGACCGCTGTCCGATCGAGCGCGACTTCGATACCGTGCTCTTTCAGGTGCTCGCCCGGGCCGATGCCCGACAGCATGAGTATTTGCGGCGAATTGAACGCGCCTGCGGACAGGATCACGCCGCGCCGGGCGCAAATCATCTCGCTGCGCTTGCCCCGGCGCACGCGCGCGCCGGTCACTCGCCCGCCCTCAATCACGAGCCTTTCGACCAGTGTGTCGGTGCGAACCGAGAAATTGCCCTGTCCGCGGATCGGCTCGACATAGGCGCGCGCAGAGGACCAGCGCTCTCCGTTCCGCTGCGTGACCTGGTAGAGTCCGAAGCCTTCCTGTCGCTCGCCATTGAAATCGTCGTTCGTACGCAATTGCAGTGCAGCCGCGCTCTCGACAAAGGCATGGCTGGTCGGGTTGGGATCGACCTGGTCGGAAACGAAGAGCGGCCCGCCGCCTCCGTGGAATTCATCCGCGCCGCGCTCATTTGCTTCGGCCTTGCGGAAATAGGGGAGCACGTCGTTATAGGACCAGCCGGTGCAGCCCATGCTCGCCCAATTGTCGTAATCCCACTTGTTGCCGCGAATATAGACCATCGCGTTGATCGCAGATGACCCGCCCAGACCCTTGCCGCGCGGCTGGTAGCCTATGCGACCGTTCAGACCCTTTTGCGGGACGGTATCGTATTTGTAATTGGCAGAGTTGCGGATGAAGGGCATGAAGCCCGGCGTCTTGATCAGGACGTTGTCATTGCGCCCGCCGGCCTCGATCAGGCAAACCCGGCGTGTGCCGTCCACGGCAAGGCGGCCTGCGGCTGCGCTGCCGCCGCTGCCGCCACCGATAACGATGTAATCGAAGCTTTCCATGCTCTCTCCTCTTGCTGGAGAGGGTTACGCAGCTTCGCTCGGCCTTTCAATCGGGTTTCGCGCAGCAACCGGTTTTGCGATCTGCGTTTTTTCGCCATTACGCGCGCGCCAGCGATCGCGGATCATGTCCGACGTGTCGCGTGAGCCATCGTGGCTCCAGCCCGGCTCGCGCAGCAGATAGGACAGCTTGTGCCTCCACGGCGCGCGCCAGATGTCGCCAATCATCCCGATCCATTCATGAAAGACCGCCCACAGCAGGTTGAAGCTGCCGAGCTGCTTGATGATGCCGTAGCGGATCTTCTCATCATCGCGCTCAGGTTCGAATGTGCCGAACATCTTGTCCCACACGATGAAGACGCCGGCGTAATTGCGGTCGAGATAGCGCGGATTGGTCGCGTGGTGCACGCGGTGATGGCTCGGCGTGTTCATGACCGCCTCGAACCAGCGCGGCATCCGGCCAATCGCCTCGGTATGGATCCAGAACTGGTAGATCAGGTTGAACCCGCCGCAGATTGCGATCATCGCCGGATGAAAGCCCAGCAGGACCAGAGGTACCGCGAACAGGAAGCCGAAAGTGAATGCCCCGGTCCAGCTTTGCCGAAGCGCGGTCGAGAGGTTGTAGTGCTGGCTGGAATGGTGGTTCACGTGGCTCGCCCACATCCAGCGGATGCGGTGCCCGGCGCGGTGGACCCAGTAATATTTGAGATCATCGAGGACGAAGCATAGCGGCCAGGCCCACCACACTGCCCACCATTGCTCGCCGAAATCGAAGACGCGGTATTGGTAGGCAGCGATAAAAACATAGAGCGCTAATCCGCCGAGCAATCCGCCTGCCACGGTCGACCCAAGGCCGAATGCGAGGCTGACCAGCGTGTCTTTCGGTTCGTAGGATTCCGGCGCGCGCAGCTTCGCCCAGATCATCTCGGCCAGGACCGCAATCACGAACAGGGGGATGGCATATTGGGTTGGCGAAAAGTCAGGCATCGTGACGCCGTTCTAGCCGATTGATCGTCTCAGCCCAAGATGCTGCGTCAGGATGGATCAGGCTGACGCTGCCATATCGCGCCTCTCCCGATGCGATAGTCAGTTTCTCGCCGCTCGCCTCGGCCTTGGCAGCGGGCGTCAATATACGTCCTGCAAAGTGGTTGCCGTGGCGCTTTATCAGCATGACTTGCCCGCTGGCATCGCAAAGAATTGCCGCGGCCCCGCCTCGATCGACAGCGATTTCGGACGGCTCGAACCCGTCCTGAACTTCGTTTGCGGCGCGCGCTGCGTCCCGCTCGCTCTCAAGCGCCGGTGTTCCGCCCAGCCGCATCAGTGCCGCAAGGCCGGCCAGCGCGAATATCGCTGCGAGTGAAACGGCAAAAATCAGGATTTGCAGGTTAATTTCCATGTTTCAACGGATTGGCATGCGGCTCACTTTGCGGCAAGCAGGACGTTGAGGAGATAACGATGAAATTGCCGACAACACCGCTTGCCGCCGCCGCATTCGTCACGCTGGCTTTCGGATCAGCGCCGCTCACCGCTGACAATCACGCGCAGCTGGGCGTCGATCCGGCCGCTTTCGTGGCGGCTCGATGCCGACCGCACCGCGCGCGTCGCACAGCAGCTGTGGGAATATGCAGAGCTTGGCTATCTCGAAACGCAATCGACGGGCTTGCTGCAAAGCGAGCTTTCGGCTGAAGGTTTCAAGGTGACAAGCGGCATAGCCGACATTCCTACCGCCTTCGTGGCCGAATGGGGTGAGGGCGGTCCGGTGATCGCGATCCTTGCCGAGATGGACGCGCTGCCCGGTATCAACCAGTCCGATTCGGCGATCCGCGACCAGATTGCCGGAAAGCATGCGGGGCACGCCTGCGGGCACAACCTGTTCGGTGCAGGCTCTCTCACCGCCGCCATTGCAGTGAAGAAATGGCTTGAGGAAACAGGCACGCCGGGACGCATCCGCCTCTATGGAACGCCTGCCGAAGAAGGCGGATCGGGCAAGGTCTACATGACCCGCGAAGGCATGTTCGAAGATGTCGACATCGCGATCCACTGGCATGCCGATGACGAGAACAGCGCGGCGGCGCGCACGAGCCTCGCAAACCGGTCGGCCAAGTTCCGCTTCACCGGCATTTCCGCGCATGCAGCCGGCGCTCCGGAACGCGGGCGCTCGGCGCTCGACGGGGCGGAGGCGATGAACATGATGGCCAATATGCTGCATGAACACATGCCGCAGGACGCGCGGATGCATTATGTCATCACGAGCGGCGGGAATGCTCCCAACGTCGTGCCCGACTTTGCCGAGGTATTCTATTACGTCCGCCATCCCGATCCCGACGGGGTCGAAGAGATCTGGACGCGTCTTGAACAGGCGGCGCGCGGGGCGGCGATGGGAACCGGCACCGAAGTGACCTGGGAGGTGATCCACGGCAACAATCCGCTGCTGGTCAATGAAACACTGGCCAAGGTGATGGATGCCAAGCTGCGCAGCGTGGGCGGTATCGATTACACGCCGCAGGAGCGCGAATGGGCCGAGCAATTGCAGGCTTCGCTTGGCGATGCAGCGCTGCCGCTCTCGAGCGCCTCGGAAATCCAGCCCTACGAGAAAAGCCTCGGCTATGGCTCGACCGATGTCGGCGATGTTTCGTGGGCGACCCCGACAGTTGGCGCGCGGACGGCGACGTGGGTCCCCGGGACCAGCGCGCATAGCTGGCAGGCTGTCGCGGCAAGCGGACACTCGATCGGGATCAAGGGCGCGCAAAATGCGGCCAAGGCGATGTCACTGATGGCGACCGAATTGTTCACGAATGCTGAGCTGCGCGAGGCGGCGCGGGCCGAATTCGATGCTGCACGGGGCGAAGATTACGAATATCGCTCGCTGCTGGGCGACCGCGATCCGCCGCTCGATTATCGCAAATAAGAGCTAACGAGACGCGAGCATGTCGAGCATCGGGCGAATGGGGCTGACATCATATCCAGCCTCGCTCGCCGCGCGCGCAATGTCGTCCGGGTCGGAGCCGGACTTTGCTTGTGCAAGAGCCCAGAGCAGCGTCGATCTCGTACCCGAGCGGCAATAGGCGAGCGCCTTGCCTTCATTGGCACCCAGAGCGGCAATCATCTGGTCAACCTGGGGCTCACTGAAACCGGAATGACCGATGGGTATCGCCGCGTAACCGATCCCGGCAGCTTTTGCCGCAGCCTCTATCTCGCCGCCTTGCGGAGCGGAGGCGTCTTCGCCGTCGGGACGATTGTTGACGATCAACGTTACGCCCTGGTCTTTTGCCGACGCTACATCGCTCAACGAAATTTGCGGGCTGGCGAGAACCGAATCGGACAGTTTGCGAAAATCGCTCACGATGCTGCATCCTTTGATTGTTGGTCTCCAAGCTAGGGACGCCACGGCGCAAACTCAATTGCTCACAGCGAGGCAGGACGAAGCTGCCGCGCGGCGAACGAGCGATAACGCTCGATCTCGCACTTCGAAATTGTCATAATTTTGCGCGATTGAAGCGCGGCTGGTTAAATCGTTCGCAAAGCACGGCTTTGTAGGCTATGACCCGCAATAGAGAGCGATATTCGATACTTCGAAGTCTCGCTTGCGTCTGGTACGGACTGCTGCCCCGATACCGACGCATTGAAGGTCTGGCAGTGTGACAAGGTACGTACTGGATTATGGGTTACGATAGGGGACGTCGGCGCGGTCGGGATAAGCGCGACGGTTTCGGCGAGGACAGTTTTGATCCTTTTGGTGGCGGTATGGATGGTTTCCCTCCGCCCAGCGATTACGGAAATGATCGTGGAGGCTCTGACCGTGGCGGCAACCGTTATGGTGGCGGCGGCGGCGGTGGCGGAGATCGCTACAGCGGCGGCGGAAGCGGCGGCGGCCCACGCGGCGGCGGCGGCGGTGATCGCGGCGGCGGCGGTGGAGGCAGTTTCAACCGCATGCCCGCGCAGGTCGTTGGCACCGGCAAAGGCACGGTGAAATTCTTCAACAGCCAGAAAGGCTTTGGCTTCATCCAGCAGGAAACCGGCGGCGAGGACGTGTTCGTGCACATCAGCGCGGTTGAACGCGCTGGCCTTGAAGGTCTGGCCGAAGGGCAGGAGCTCGAGTTCAACCTCGTGGATCGCGGCGGGAAAGTGTCCGCTCAGGATCTTCAGGTTGTCGGCGATGTGATCGCTGTCGAGAAGACGGAAGGCCCGCCCAAGCGCGAGCTGACCGGCGACAAGGCCACCGGAACAGTGAAATTCTTCAATTCGATGAAGGGTTTCGGTTTCCTCGTGCGCGACGACGGTCAGCCCGATGCATTCGTGCATATCAGCGCGGTCGAGCGCTCTGGCCTCACGGCGATCAACGAAGGCGAACGCTTTGAATTCGACCTCGAAGTCGACCGACGCGGGAAGTATTCGGCGGTCAATCTCGTGCCGGTGCAGGAGTAAACTCCCCGCGACCATATCCGTACCGTTTGACCAACCAAGCGAGCGGCCCTATTCCAAACCAGATGGCGGCTCCTTGATGAGCCGCCATTTGTTTTTCGAGCCCATTTCAGTCCTAGGATTTACGTTATGTCGATTACCCCGCTCATGCCTGTCTATCCGCGCTGCGGCGTACGTACCGGTTCGCGGAGAGCACTGCCACCTCATTGACGAGGACGGAACGCGCTACCTCGATTTCGCGAGCGGGATCGCGGTCAACCTGCTTGGCCACTCGCACCCCGGTCTGATCGGAGCGATCCAGAAGCAGGCCGAAACGCTGATGCATGTGTCGAACCTGTATGGCAGCCCGCAAGGCGAAAAGCTCGCGCAGCAATTGGTGGACAACACCTTCGCCGACACGGTCTTCTTCACCAATTCGGGTGCTGAAGCGGTCGAGACCGCGATCAAGTGCGTGCGCGCATACCATCAGAATGCCGGCGATGAGGGCGATGCGGATCGGTTCGAGATCATCACTTTCGCCAACGCCTTTCACGGGCGGACGATGGCGACCATCAGCGCGTCGAACCAGACGAAGATGCACCATGGATTCTCGCCTCTGCTCGAAGGCTTCAAATACGCAGAGTTCGACGATCTCGACGCCGCAAAAGCGCTAATCGGGCCAAAAACAGCGGGTTTCCTTGTCGAGCCGATCCAGGGAGAAGGCGGCATTCGTCCGGCTTCGACCGAATTTATGCAGGGCCTGCGCGCGCTCGCCGACGAACACGATCTGATGCTTGCTCTCGATGAAGTGCAGTGCGGGGTCGCTCGAACCGGCACGCTTTACGCCTATGAGCAATACGGCATCGAACCCGATATCGTCGCCACGGCCAAGGGGCTGGGCGGCGGTTTCCCGCTTGGCGCGTGCCTGGCGACAGAGAAAGCTGCGCGCGGCATGGTCTTTGGCGCGCACGGCTCGACCTATGGCGGAAACCCGCTGGCAATGGCGGCCGGTAGTGCGGTCATGGATGCCGTTGCCAACGTGGATTTCCTCGCCTCTGTACGCGAAAAGGGCGAACGCATTCGCACGCGCCTCGAGCAATTCATCGGCAATTATCCCGACCTGTTCGAACTTGTGCGCGGAAAGGGGCTGATGCTCGGGATCAAGATGAAGGTCGAGAGCCGGCCTTTCTTCGTGCACCTGCGCGATAACCACCAATTGCTCACAGTGGCGGCGGGCGACCAGACCGTGCGAGTGATCCCGCCGCTGGTAATTGGCGATGCCGAGATTGACGAGTTTTTCGAAAAGCTTTCAGCTGGTGCCGCCAGCTTCAAGGTGCCCGAGCCAGCCTGATGGCAATGCGCCATTTCCTCGACCTGTCCGATGCCGGACCGGATGCGATCGCGGCAATGATCAACGACGCGATCGACCGCAAGGCCGCGCGCGCCGACTTGCCAAAAGGTAAGGCCGACGAGGACGCACCTTTGGCCGGACGGGTGCTCGCGCTTGTATTCGAAAAGAATTCGACCCGCACACGCGCCAGCTTCGATATCGCCATGCGCCAGCTTGGTGGAACGGTGCTGTTCCTCGAAGCTGGATCGAGCCAGTTGGGGCGCGGCGAAAGCATCGCCGACACAGCGCGCGTCCTTTGCCGTATGGTCGACGGGATCATGTTGCGCACCGACGATCACGCCAAGATCATGGAAATGGCGCGTCACGCGAGCGTGCCGGTCATCAACGGCCTCACCGATCGCTCGCACCCGTGCCAGATAGTGGCCGACCTTCTTACCGTGATCGAGCACGGCAAGGCGCTGCCGGGGATGGAGCTTGCGTGGTTTGGCGATGGCAACAATGTCCTTCACTCGATCCTCGAAGCGGCGAGCCTGATGAAGTTCAACCTCCGCATCGCAACGCCAGCCGGTTTCGAGCCTGAGCAGGAATTCGTCGATATGGCGCGGATTGCCGGTTGCACGGTGACACTGACGCAGGACGCGCTTGCCGCAGCCCGCGGCGCCGATGTGGTTGTGACCGACACCTGGATTTCCATGGGCCAGGCCGATGCCGACGAAAAACGCACGGCGATGGAGCCTTACCAGGTCGATGCGAAAGTGATGAAAGCGGCCAAGGCGGATGCGGTGTTCCTGCACTGCCTTCCTGCTCACGTGGGCGAGGAAGTGACTGAGGACGTATTCGAAGGTCCGCAGTCGGTTGTCTTCGACGAAGCGGAAAATCGCATCCACGCGCAAAAGTCGGTCTTGCTCTGGAGTTTCGGGCTACTCGGCTGACCCGCAGGGTTTTTGCGCCGGTCAGGGGTTAACGCTGGCCCGCACAGCCACCATATCGCCGATATGGAAAATCAGGCCGAAACATTTTCAGATAAGTTGCTGGGCTTTACTTTGCCCGCCCGCAACGCGCGCGCGCGCGGTGCGCCTCGACGGAGTGGTGGACGAGGTGCTGTCCGCGCACGATTACCCCGCGCCGATCACACATCTCTTGGGCGAAGCTCTTGTCCTGAGCGCGCTGATGGGCGGTCTGCTCAAGGGTGAAGAGGCGCAGCTAACAATGCAGGCGCAGACGCAATCGGGCGTGGTGTCGCTGCTGGTCTGCGACTACCGCGCCGGGGCGGTGCGCGGTTATGCCGACTTCGACTCGGAACGGCTTTCCGACCTTGGGGCGAACCCGACTCTCGCTGCCCTGTTTGGCGAAGGATACCTCGCGATCACATTCGAGACAGGTGGAGGAGAGCGCTATCAGGGGATCGTTCCGCTTGAGGGGGAGACACTCTCCGAAGCCTGCGAAACCTATTTCAGCCAATCGGAGCAGATCCCGACCATGATCCGCGTCGCCAGCCGGTCAGGCAGCGACGGGCGCGTTGCATCGGGCTTGCTGATCCAGCACCTTGCTGATGGCGAGGAAGGGCGTGAGCGCCTTCATGTCCGCATGGATCATCCGGATTGGGAGCATATCCTCGCGCTTGGCTCGACGATCAGCCATGACGAGTTGCTCGATCCTGCGTTATCGATGGAGGCGATCGCCTGGCGGTTGTTTCATGAGGAGGATGAAATCCGGATACAGCCTGGCCCCGATTTGTCGCGCGGTTGCCGCTGCAGTGCGGACTATTACGAGACTGTAATTGCGCGGTTTCCACCGGCGGAACAGGCCGCGATGCGCAATGAAGACGGCAAGGTGGTGGTCGATTGCGCCTTTTGTGCCCGTGAATTCGAGCTCGCGATCTAACGTTTCGTCGCTATTCAGAAACGACTCATCGTGGTAATGCTAGGATATGCAAGCGATTGAAGAGAAATGAGCGTTGATAGAAACATGATCTACCTTGGTAAAAAACTCATGGTTTCAGCTGGGTTGGCGATGAGTGCGGGCATACTCGTCCTGGCCATTCCTTCCGCTGCCCAATCTGAAGGCCTCGCCATGTTGGGGAAGCTCGCCAAAGGGGAGTGGACCGTAAAGCACCGCGACGGATCGCCCGACCGCAAGATCTGCGTTCGGTCCGGGCAGGAGCTCATCCAGCTCCGGCACACCGAGAGGGGATGCAGCCGCTTCGTCGTTGAAGATGCGCCTTCGAAAGTGACCGTACAATATACGTGTCCTGGCAATGGGTACGGTCGCACATACATCCGGCGGGAGACAGGATCGCTCGTCCAGATCGAGAGCCAAGGCATTGCCTCTGGAGTGCCTTTCCAGATGGTAGCCGAGGCGCGCCGCTCGGGTACCTGCTGACAGCCAGAATTTGCAGATGTGACGTTGCGAAATCGGGGATGGGCGCTAATCGTCACTGAATGAGCGAACCCGGGCCCGATAAATCCAAACCAAAGGCAATCGTGCTGCTGTCCGGCGGCCTCGATTCGATGGTGACCGCAGCCATCGCAAAGGAGAGCGGCTTCAACGTCCGCGCCTTGTCGATTGATTATGGACAGCGGCATCGGCTCGAACTTCAATCGGCTAAGACAATCGCGGCAAAACTCGAGCTCGCCAGCCAAGTCGAGATTGTACTCGACCTCAGGGCATTCGGAGGCTCGGCCCTGACCGATTCCATCGCGGTACCTAAAGAGGGTGTCGGGAGCGATATCCCGGTCACCTATGTCCCTGCGAGGAACCTCGTTTTCCTTGCATTGACGACAGCATGCGCAGAAGCGGCAGGATCGGCGGACGTATTCATCGGCGTCAACGCGCTCGACTATTCCGGCTATCCTGATTGCCGACCTGAATTCATTTCCAGCTTCGCAGAAACCGCGCGGCTCGGGACAAAGGCGGGCGTGGAGGGTAAGCCATTTACGATCCACGCGCCCCTTCAAGACATGACGAAAGCGGAAATTGCATCCGAGTGCAACAGGCTCGGCCTGGACCCCGCTTGGAGCTGGTCCTGCTATGACCCAACCGAGGACGACATTGCATGCGGACTGTGCGATTCGTGTCGCTTGCGCAAAAAGGGATTTGCCGAAGCGGGAATAACCGATAGCGCGCGATATGCAGCGTAGAAGAGCCACGGTTACGCTTTACATTTCATCACAGTGGGTTTGGGGGAACGATTCTTGAAGGAAGCCAACACCGTCGAGCCGGGTCAGGCAGATCAGCCGGTCCCAGCTTACAGCTGGTATGCGCTCAGCGTATTGGTCCTGATCTATGTCCTGAACTTCATCGACCGGCAGATACTCTCGATCCTCGCGAATGATATCAAGGCGGACCTCGGCGTAGACGACGCGTATCTAGGATTCTTGTACGGTACTGCGTTCGCCATATTTTATGCGCTTTTCGGCATTCCTCTGGGGAAGTTGGCGGACAGCTGGAAGCGCGTCCGCCTCATGACGATAGGCCTGTCCCTCTGGTCGGCGATGACTGCAGTATCCGGATTTGCGCGCGATGCTTCCACGCTGACCGTGGCCCGGATCGGTGTCGGAGTCGGCGAAGCCACTGCCAGCCCTTCTGCCTATTCGCTCATTTCTGATTGGTTTCCAGCTCGCCTGCGCGCAACGGCCCTCGCGATCTACTCATCCGGGCTATATATCGGCGGCGGCGTTTCGCTCGCGATTGGCGGCGTCATTGTAGACAACTGGAACCGTGCGTTTCCTCAAGGCGACCCGTATCTCGGTCTCGCAGGCTGGCAAGCGGCATTTATCGCAGTAGGTATTCCAGGACTATTGCTGGCGATGTGGGTCTTCACGCTCAGGGAGCCGGTAAGGGGCGCGATCGATGGCTTGCCCACGCCGGAGGATCCGCATCCGTTCCGCGGCTTTGTGAAAGAGCTCTACACCGTTATTCCGCCCTTTACATTCCTCGGTGCGGCTGCGCGCGGCGGAGTAGCTTTTGCGCTCAATATCGCAGTTTTCGTTACGGCTTTGGTCGTCGCTCTTCTTGTGACCTCGATATTGCAGTCAGGCCAAGGGCTAATCTGCGGCGCGCTTGCTTCGCTTCTAGGAATCGATCTGGGCCAAATTACCGATCAATGGCTGCTGCTGGCAATCGGCTATTACGCAGTGTTCTGCTGGGCCAGCGCTCTGCGTCAGCGCGATTACCCCACCTTTGCGCTCACTTGGGGATCGCCTGCATTCCTCTGCACGATACTCGGGTACGGGACGGTTGCTTTCATGGCGTACTCAGCATCTTACTGGGGGGCGCCATACGCAGAACGAGTATTCGACGTCTCGAAAGCCGAACTTGGTTTCTGGCTGGGAGGCGGCGGAGCCGCCGGCGGGTTCCTCGGCGTCATTCTCGGGGGTCGGATGGCCGACTATCTGTATACCAAAACGTCAGCTGGTCGCATCTGGGTGGTCTTGTTCGGACTGCTCAGTCCTATCCCTTTTGCGATTGTTCAATACACGACCGACATCTGGGCCCTGTTCTTGATGCTGAATTTAGTCGTAGGGGCGCTCGCGGCATCCGCGTTGGGGGCTGCTGCCGCTAGTAGCCAGGCATTGGTCCTTCCAAGGATGCGGGGAACAGCGACAGCAACATTCTTCCTTGCGACAACCTTGGTGGGTCTGGCGCTCGGGCCGTACATGGCAGGTTATGTGTCGGCCCAGAATGAGGGCGACTTGAGCAAAGGCGTTTTGTCGACCCTGTGGATTACGCCGATTGGCTTGGCGCTATTGGTCGCGGCACTCCGTCTTGTGCCAAAAGCGAATGCCAGTGTCTTGGAAAGGGCAACCGCAGCGGGAGAGCCCGCTGCAAGTTAAAGGCTAATTCAAGTCGTCTCCGAGGTGATCACCCCACAGGCTATACGAGGACCTGCGGCACCTGCCGGATCGCTGAGGTAGTCATCCGGCCCTTCGTGGATCATGACGGCCGTACCATCTTCGTCAAAGATTTCGCCAAGCGTATCGGATGCCGCCCCCTCGACCGGAAATTCTGCAGTCGCAGTGCCGTCTTCTGCAATCTCTATGTTGGGCAGATCGCCGAGGTGCTTACCACCTTCGCTCAGGCTGCCATGCGTGTTGCCTGCGGGATTGAGGTGGCCTTCAGCCGAGGTGAAATCAGATGCCGAGCAATCTCCTTTCGCATGTAGGTGGAATGCTTTTGTACCAGCCCCCAAATTTTCGATTTCGGCGCTGACAAAAAGTGCATCGCCTTCGCGTTTTAGCGAAACGACCCCAACTCGATTCCCTTCTCGATCTGCCAGAATGGCAGTTCCGACGGTTCCGATTGGGTCGCTGGCTTCGTTTTCGACCGAAGGGTCCTCGCTTTGCGAGCAACTGACTGCTGCAGCAACACTTAAGATGGCCAAAGGTACCTTGCGATCAATGCGCATCGTCATTCCTCATTGTTTAATTGCCATTCAACGAAAAAGGGGCCGGATTGCTCCGGCCCCTCAATCTAGTCAGAGCGTGAAGCTCAACCTTACATGCCGGAGCCCGGACCGTAGGTGACTTCAACGCGGCGGTTCTGCAGCTCTCGAACGCCGTCGGCGGTCGGAACACGCGGCTGAGATTCGCCGAATGCTTCGCTGCTGATGCGTGCGTCAGGAATGCCGCGACCGGTGAGATAATCACGCACCGATGAGTTGCGACGTTCCGCCAGACCCATGTTGTAGGTCACGCTGCCCGAACGGTCGGTGTGACCGGCAAGCATGACGTTGGCCGTGCCGCAATTGGCGTAAGCCGTCACAGCATTGTTGAGGATTGTCGCTGCTTCTGCCGTGATCGCCGACTCATCGAAATCGAAGAAGACGATGTAAGGACCCGTGTTGCACGGCGGCGGCGGCGGAGGCGGCGGCGGCGGTGGCGGGGGTGGAGGCGGCGGCGGCGGTGGCGGCGGCGGCGGAGGAGGTGGCGGCGGCGGAGCTTCGCCACCGAAGTTGTAGATGATCGAACCAAGAATGGAGTGGCTGCTGATATCGGTTTCGAGATCATTGCCGAACGTATCGATCAGCTCGACGTTCTCCGCGTTGAAATAACGATATTTCAAGCCAACGTCCCAGTTGTTGCTGAGCGGAGCACGAACACCTGCAAGCAGCTGCCATGCAAGCCCGGTGTCCGAATCGTCGAATACCGGTGGGAGGTTCGAGAAGTACTGAGCGTCAATATCTACGCGAGCGACACCGATACCACCGCCGGCGAAGCCTTGGATGCCATCATCGTCACCAAAATCGAAAAGGCCGTTCAGCATGAAGCTCAAAGCGTTGAATTCGCCCGCAGCTTCCTGAGTCGTCCCGGCTGCCACCTGATTAGGCACGGCTGCACCGTAGAAAAGCTCGTCGGTATCGGCTGCGCGATAGCTGGCTTCAGCTTCAAGACGGAAAGCCCCGAAGTCGTAACCAACCAAGCCACCGAAGTCGTAGCCTTCATCAAAATCGGCAGAAGCATCAACCGCTCCGCCGTTTACGTCGAAATCGATGTCTTCAACAAGCATCGCGCCACCATCACCCTGGATGTACCACTGGCCCTCGCGAGCCGTGGCAGGTGCAGTGAGCGCCGTCGAAGCCATCGCCATACCAATGACGAGTTTACGCATTCTAATTATCCCCTTTTTATCGGATTGAGGCACAGAGCGTGTCTAACTTCTCGACCAAAAGGTGGCAAGCGAGTATTCGTTCTAAACTGTTGCAAGAATGCCTCTATCTTGCGTTAGGCGCAAAAAAACGACCAACTCCAATCAATTCAATAGACTAGAAGCGCGATCAAGATGACGCGGATGATCAGGTCGAGCCGCCGAAAACGCCTGATTTTTGAAGCGCGTCGATCAATTGTCCGATGGAGGCGCGGGCCTCCTGATCCACGGTGCTTCCACCAGTTGGCCGGCTCGGGTTTGCGGCTTGGTCCCAGCCACCGGCATAATAGCTGAATTGCCCTTCCGAACGGTCGAAGATCATCATGCCATCTGCTGGGTCCAGGAAGTGCCATGCGCCTGCAATCCAGATGGCAATCTGATCATCATGACCTTCCCATGTGCCAGTTGCGTTTTGGACAACTCGAAAGCAATCACCTTCGGCGGGGCTGGGAGGCGGTGTATCAATCGCACTTTCGACCGCGAACTGCGCGATGCAGTCTATCATCGCAAGTGCCTGATTTAAGAAAAATTCCTTCTGCGCCTGGCCTGAAATTAACAGCGGCAGATTGAAGCGTGCCGTAGTCGAGGGAAACGAGATTGGGGTTGTCATGGTAATTCTCCGAGATCGTTAATTGAGCGAGGCCAGCATGAGCGGCGGCGATAGCGAGAACGTCCCCACCTGTTTGACCCACAATGCCGCCGAACCGAATGTATCAACGAGGGTGGCCTGCTCGGCAGCGCTCAGAATGAAATGTGCTTCACCAAGCGACCATGTCGCTGAGGGCTGGTCCGAGGAGCCGTAGCCAAGCGTGTATTGCTCTGCGGCTTCTACGATCGGCACTTCGCCCAGAGCGTCCCACCGCCAGTGCCCTCTTGCCCGGCGAGTCCAGCAGATTTCGAGCGCGTTGTCGGCAAGTCGCGCGATGCGTGGGTGCACCGGCATCGGCGGCCTGCGAGAGAGGCCTGCATTCTGCAAAGATGCAAATACTGGCTCCTCGTCGCCGCGCCCGATGGCAGCAACTCGGGTCGAAGGGTCAGATGGGGCTTGTAATTCATTAAGCCGCGTGAGCCGGTCATCGATTTGTGTGAGACTAGTCCCAGTAGGATGACCAACTAGCGCGGCATCTTCTGTTCCCCAGCGTGCACGGAGCAATCCTTGCAGGCGCCAACCGGTTTGGGAGATTTGTTCCGCCGTCACGAACTGGAGGATTTCGCCGCCGACACACAACCGGTTTGCACCGTTCGCGATAGCGATCAGGTCTGCGTTTTGAAAAGCCAGATCATCGCCAAGAAGGGTAACTTCCAATGCGGCGTTAGCCTCCAGATAGCTGCCACTAGACGGCGGAAGTGGGCCAGACAATTCACCGAGTATTGCTCTGCTTGCACCTGCAGTGCCGATCGGCACAAGCGAAGTGCCTTGCTCCACATAGAGCGCAGCACCCTTCCAAGTTGCATTCGAGGCGCTGGCGACTGCGAACAGGATCGAGGTGTCGTTATCCGCAGGACTGTCGGCGGGCACCTCGATCGCGGCAAGGTCTGTGGCCGGGCTCGCTATGTCCAGCGGCGCCATTGTCGTCCCGGAATCGCTTCCAGCTATGGCTGCCATTTGCGGCGCAACACGCTCGAGCTCCAGCTCGATGCCGCGCTCATACCACTCCCAACTTCTCACGAGCCAATGGCCGGGAGCATCGGGGAGCCTTGCGATGATGCCAGGTCTTATCTCGGGATCGAGTTGTCCCACTCGCCAAGTGATGCGTTCATGCCGCCACCGCGACCGGTGAGCGTTTGCATTCGCCAATTGCTTGGCCCCTTCCGCAGTCAGGGTGGCGGGCAGATCAATCGTCGTCTCGCGCCCGACCGTTCGCGGCCCATTGGCGCGCTGGATGCCAGGCTGATAGTCACGACCCTCGTCGTAATATCGCAGCGCGACTGGCTCCCGGTACGATTTGCTCGCCGCGTTGCTTGTGGCGCTCCGCAGCGTCGGAGCTGTCGCGACTGGACAATTGCTCTGGCAGTATCGGAACCGCATCAAATGAGCTGGGTGTGCTCGACAAGGTCAGTCCGTCGCCGGTCACAACACAGGTGAGGGGGTAGACGCGGTCTATCGCCGATAAAGTCGATGACAGAGAGCCGCCTTCATCAGAAAAGCCTCGAGCCTCGGGCAGAATGATTCCTTGGCCGCTGCTCACGCTTTGAGGAACGAACTCATCCAAAGAAACCGAAGCATCCGTTTGCCCGAAGATTTCGAAAGTCAGGGCAGGTATGCGGTTACCAAAGTCGGCCAATTGCAGGTCCTCGAACACCGCGTAGGCGGTATCCCTGAACGCCGGTGCCGAAGCGCCCTTGTCTGCCGATATCAACGGATCGACAGGGTCGTCACCGTGCCCCAGATAGACCCGTATTGTCCCGCCAACCTTCAGATCGTCATTCGCTCCTCGCAACAATTCGCCGTTCGCCCAAATGCGTCCGACACGCGAGATGGGAAGACTGGAAAGCGCCACCGCAAATGAGGCCGAATAGCTATAGGAAGTGGTCGATGGCTTTCCTTTGCCGCCACCGTCTTTTTGGGTTGTCTCCATAAGATCGGTTGCCCAGATCACACTCCCGGCGACACGCATCCGGTACGAAAATCCGCGGGATTGGCTGACCGTAGCTCGACGTAGTGACGGACAATTCCTTGAGGCGAGGTCCATTTGTCGAGCCGTTACCGAAGACCGCGCCGTCGACCTGACGCCCGAGCAGCCCGCCGATTGCGCCGCCGATAGGTCCGCCGACCGCTGTGCCGACGGCTGTTAAAAGCAGTGTTGCCATGAGGCGTTCCTTAATTCGAGAATCTGTCAGAGAAGTTTGCGAAGCCGCCAGATTGACCGCGGGTGGCAATCTGTATCACGCGGTTGCCTCACGACCCGGCGAAGGCCAGCGTGAGCGTGAATGATGCTCAGTGAACTGCTCGCTATGGCGACGTGCTGTTGACCAGGGCCAGGCATTGTAAGGAGCACGTCACCGGTTTCGATAGGGCCCTTTACAGGCTCAAAACCGGAAAGCTCGGCATGGGCCAGCCAGCAGTCGATCGAGGAATTCCGCAGTGCGTATCCCACTGGAAGATCAGACTGGCGGCCCATGACGGCCAAGCTTGCGCCGACAAGTCCTACGCAATCGAGGCCGGTGCGCGGGTCGCGGCCATGTAGTCGAAACCGGCATCCGATAAATTGACCAGCCGCCTGCGCCAGCTGAATGCCGATGTCGCTATCGCGGCTCATCCAGAGGCCGGTCCGTAGCGTGCCAGAACATCGTTGCCGGGCAAAAATGGCTCGCCGCGAAAGTTCAGGGCATTGTCAAAGCGCGAACTGCACGTTTCAAGCGTATGGTCGCAGCCCTCGCGCAATTCGATCTTTGTTCCGATATCCGCGCCTGCGACCAGCGATCGATCCAGAGTAAACCAGTCCCCCTCTGAGCTCACGATCAAGAACACGATCCCGGTCTGCGGACCAGCTAGAAATCGAAGTTTGCCGTCCACGAAATCGAGGCCGGAAGCCTGCGCAAGTCGCACGCGGTTAAGGTCGAGGTCAATTTCCGCGAGCGTATCTGCGCTCGAAAAAAGTCGCTCTGACAATCCGCAGCCCGGGCCGCAGAATTCGGCACGACATGTCGGGCTTGTTTGAGGGACCAGGTCTTCCTCCAGCGCGCGTTTTGCAGAGCGAAGTTCTGCCGAAAAACCAAGGCGATCGTCTTTGATCCTGCCGAGCTGGCCCGAATATACGACATGATGCTCCAGTGTTTCCCATGCCACGGCGCCCACTTCGATCAGCGCTGAATCGAACAGCCCGGCTGCCAGATCGGTCTCGCTGATGGATGAGTGTGAAAGCGCGCCTTCGACTTCAGCGCTGTCATCGCTGAGATCGGATGTGAGCCTTATGGCCGCCGGGACCATGCCGGGCGCGGCCCTGTGCGCCTTGCCGTCAAAGGTCAGGTCGCGGTCATGGCTGGTGAAGGCAAAGAGGGTCCCGTCGCGGCGGTAGACCCGCCAGAACGTCGCGACCGTGTCCAATTCGCGATCGAAGAAGGTGCGCATCAGGCAAGCTCTCGCAGTTCGATGAGGGGGATGCTCGGCGCTTCGCCTGCGGAAAAATTGACGCCCGAAACGTCGATCCGGTCTTCGGCAAACCGGACTGGGACATCGAACAGGTAGCCCGCGCGGACCTCCGCCCCAAAGGGTGGAGCGTCTCCCAGCTGGAGCGCGCCGCCGAGATTCAGCGTCCAGTTAGTCACGAGCTGCCCGCCGACGCTAACCAAGACCGTGTCTTCGCGGGGGCGGGTGATCGAGCGCACCTGAGGATCACCGACCGATCCGTACGATTTGATCAGCTGAAAGTCACTTGTGGCACCGTCCCCGACACCAATGAGTTCGTCCAGCATTGTCGGGGTGCCGGTCATGCCATTCGAGCTGTGATCGAAAGGGTCGCTGATGCGGAAGCCTCTTCCAGCGCCGCGCCGTGCCCGAAAGAATGCAATAAGCTGAGCGAGTTCGCTCTCGGACCGTATTCCGGGCCCGACATCGAAATGGATGCGGGCATCGGACCAGAGCGAATTGCGCTGTTCATGTCCCGAGGCCGTGACCGTCACGGAAGTCGAAAATTCCGGTGCGACCGCAGTGTTGCGGTACGAGTGCAAATGGATAAAGGACATCGTCGAACGGTTCCATGGCATCCTCATTGTTGGAAAGCAGGCGGGTGTAGCCGTCGCGATTGATCTGCGGCAGCGCCCAGACATAACGGCGGGCCACTCCGCGCTCGGCTGCTTCATCTAGGCCGCGATCAATGCGGGCCCAGAACAGTTCTGCATCGTCAGGATCGAGTACAAATCCGGACAGGTAATCCTGGTCTTCGAGCGGATAACCGAGCCGGTCATCCACATAGTTATAGGCCGCTCTTCGCAGCGCATCTTTTCCGCTGGTCAGCCAGTCATAATCCTCAAGCTGAAGCCGATCGAAAGCAGGCGCGGCCCATCCCAGCGGCATATTGGCACGGTATTGTTCGGGGGTTTCGGGGTCGAGAATGGTTGGCGTGAAAGCGAGCAGCAGGACTTCGGTTGAGCCTGTCGCCGCAGTGCGTATTGCCGAGGTCAGATCGGCGGTCGACTGCGCCAACAACGCGCCTGCGCTATCCAGCAGAGCTGTCTGGTCAGCGGAGAGCGGGGCGCGCAAATCCGGTATGTCCACCGGAGCTCCTCCGAAGGCGATCTTCGCTGCATCGTCATACAGGCAAATCTCTCCTGCCGGCGTCACCCACCACCACGGCTCTCCGATCTGCATACGCACTGGTTGCTGGGACTGCTCCAGCAAGCCGGCAAAGTTTGACGCGCTTGCCTGCAGCCATGACATCGCGCCGGAATTGGCAGGTGAAAGCAGCGTCGATGGCGGGACCCATCCCGTCAAAGCCTCCGCACCCGCGAATGTCCGCTGCTTCCATTCATCATGGCAATACTCATCGAACAGTTCGTATGAGATCGACGCCACGACTTCGAGACCGGCGTCCCTAGCGTCCTGAAACAGCATTTGGTGCCAAAAGCGCGCTGGAAAGCTCAGCTCGCCGCCTTCCTTCGCAAGAAGCTCGCCAGAGCTCTGCCGCTCCAGCTTCATGAAGTGGCTCATGCCGACATAATGAACAAAGTCATCGCGGTACCCGAGTGCGACGATGCTTCGGATCAACCGCTCCGGCGTTTGGTTGTAGGCATCGTCATAAGCGGTCGCCATTCGCTCGCCATGCGGTGGAAGACGGACATCCCCCAGTTGGAGCATGGCCTTGCCGCCATCGGTGTTGAGGTTTGAGAGCCGGATCGCTCCTGACACGGGCTGCGATAGCGGCTCGGTACTCTCGGCCTCGAATTCAGGGGCGACGATCGAGATGAACATGCGGTCGATATCGCCCGGATAAACTGGCTCTCCGGGCAGAGAATAACCGCTCTCCAACGCAGAAAAGGGAAGCGTGATCGATGCGTCATCCGGCGTCCCGGTCGCGTAGTTCCAGAGCCTGACGTACCACGTACGCGGCGTTCCGTTTGCATCGCGCCCCTCGATTGTCAGCGTCGGACCGTTCGGCTCATCGAGCGGAATGATTCCGAGCGACCGCCAATCAAAGGTCAGTGTCGTGTTGGAATAATCGCGGTTGGTCTCGTACGCGAGCAGCGGGTGATCGAGCGTATCGACGCTGTCCCAGATCAACCCGATGATTTCGCCCTTGTGGTGCAGCTCGACGTCTACGCGCAGGACAGTCTCCGATCGTGCGGTCGCGGCAGCCATTGCCGGACGCGGAAAATCGACGGTCCAAAACCGAGCATCGAAGCGCTGCATATGTGTGAATTCCTGCCCGCGTCGTTCGCGGGCGAGCCAGAAGGCCATGCCTCGTCCTCCTTGTTCTAGCTGTCCTGAATGGCTCGCCGAACGGCGCTCGCGATTTGCCGCGATGATCGCTGCATCGCTACCGGCGCGCTTGTGCCGCGCGGAGAGGAGAGCTGGATGGCTACCCTCACATCGCGGCTTGCGCCTGAAAGCGCTGCATTCGATTCGACCTTGCCCGCGCTGGTCGGAACGAACAGTTCGGGCCCGTCTTCGCCGACCAAATATCCTCTGCCCGGTGAAACCGGGCCGCCTGTCGCCCGGCCTGGAAGGCCAAGCAGTGACCCGAATGTCTGGCTGATCAGGCCGCCGAAGCCGCCTCCTCCTTCGCCGAAAAGCGAGGCCAGGCCTGAGTTCAGGGCGTGGGAGGCAATCTGGTCGAGAGCGCCGAATGCGACACGCTTCAAATCGTCAAAGCCGAGGCTCCCTTTCCTGATGGCGGATAGCAATCCGCGTTCCAGGACATTGCCAGCCTTGCCGAACCCGTCGAGCAATGAAGTGTCAAGCGAGCTGCGCATCGCATCAAGATCGGCGGTGAAGCCTTCGGTCGCCGCACGAATTTCGACAGTGAGTTCTTCGAAAGTTTCATTCATTTGCATCACGCTCCATCAAGTGTTCGATCAGTTCGCGGCTCGGGGCGGGCGTCGATCCAGCAGCGATAGGGTTGGAGAGCGCCATTGCGAGTTCGCAAGGCGTCGCGCTCCAGAACTCGTCTGGCCGCCAGTTCAGCACTTGTGATGCAAGGCCGCACCAGCCGCGCGCGCAATCGCCAAAAGTGGATTTGGTCACCGCTGGCCTTGCAGTACCTGGGCCAGGATTGCCCGGACCGGTTTGGTCGCCTCCACCAGACCCATCGACAGGACCGCCTTTCCGACATCGTCGCGCGAAGGGCGGGTCTCTGGCTCCAGACAGTGCCAGAGCAGCGCAGTCATTTCCGAGACTGTAAGTGCGCCTTCCGAAGCTCGCTCAACCAGCGCAAACAGTGAGCCCAGCTCCTCTTCAGCGGCGACCAGGCTCTCGAATGTGGGTCTCAGTATGAAAGAAGTGCCGCCGATAGTCAGCCTGATTTCACCGCGAAGCGCGTTGGCTTGGCGGCTCACGCAGGGACGACCGGGCCAGAGCTTTCAAGCTGCAACGTGTAGTTGCGCTCGCCATTGAAATCGCCGGAGTAATCGAGCCGCTGGACGAGGAAGCGGCCTTGCAGTTTCTCGCCATCTTCGAACGACAACTCGTATTCGTCGATCGTCCCAGACAGGGCATGGGCGCGCACCGTGCTTTCGGCGGTGCTGCCGAGAAAGATGCCCGCAGCGCTGACGGATACGGACCGCGTGCCCGCGCCGGACAGCAGGTCACGCCATCCGCCGGATTCCTTGTGGGTGATCGCAACCGGATCACCATTGATGGACAATTGTGTGGTCCGAAGCCCCGCAACCGTTTCATAAGTTGGTGGCGAAGCTCCATCGCCGATTTTCAGCAGGAAGGCAGAGCCGTTCTGGGCTGGCATAATGTTTCTCCATTAAGGTTCGAGGATACGAAAGCGGAATTCGGCGAGCGCGCCGCGCAGATTGTTCGCGCGCGCTTCGCTGCGTCCGCGCAGAAAGCGGATCGAAGCGAGTTCGAAACCGGGTTGGAACGGGGGCAGGTCGAGCGCGCGGCGCTCGATCGCTGAAAGCAGCGCGGCGTTGGCATCCGGTTCGTCCGCACGGCTCTCCAGCTCGAGCGCGACACGGACTTCTCGGCCTCGCCTGTCTTTCGTTCCCCAATCGGTCGAGGCGCTGGCAGCAATGCCGAGCCAGGGAGCGCTGGCCGTTAGTGGCGATTCTTCCTCGATGGCGTTGATGCCTGCGAGCGCTGGATCGCTGCGAAGCCAATCGATCAGACTGGCGCGAAGGTCATTTTCCATATGCGGTCAGTCCTTTCCATAGGTGGGCCAGAGGCTGGCGGCGGAGCGCCAGAGATGACGGCCATCCAGCGTGCCTTTCCGAGCCGAGACATGACGGGTGGCAGCTCGCTCGGCTTTTGCCCTGAGGCGAGCAATCAGGCCGCGGAGGTCAGATCTGGCCTCAATCATGCGAGGCGCAGCGAGCGCCACGGACGCCAGAGTGCCGCCACGCTTGATGGAGGCGGCGCGGCGCGGCTTCCTCCGGCTTCGCGGTCGCGGTAATGATAGGCTGCCATGCGAATGACGCCTTGCTTGAGAGCAGATGGCAAGGTGTTCCAGTCGCTCGCGATGCCGGCAATCACCCTTGCGGCAATGGCTTGCCCTTCGAGCGATTGCCCGATCACGAGACTGGCGATCCGGGCTGCTTCGAGTGAAAAGCCGTACTTGTCGTTACCCATGGGCGACAGCGTTCCATCGTCTGCGACGAGATCGACCGACACCAGTGATTGCACAGGACGGGAAGTGAACCTCTTGAGGCCCGCCTGAGGTGAAAACCTCTCCTCGACAGTCTGCGCCAATGGAGCCTGCCCGATGAACGCTTCACACAGTGAGAGGCTCGCTTGGAGCAGGTCTGTCAGCAATTCGTCTTCATCGGGCCGGGAGATACCCAGCCAGCTTTTGAGGTCAGCCAGCGCCGCACCCGAAACGTCGGCGGTCTGAACAATAATCCGCTGCATCGCGGGATCTCCCAGAAGAATTCAGCAAGAAATGCACCCGCGCCGCGAAACCGGGCGAGAGGGTCGCCTCGGGCGGCGCGGGTGCAGGAAACCGGCAAGGGAGAAGGGGGAACTCGACCTTGCCGGGAACGCAGGCGAAGCGGTTAGGCTTCGATTTTCAGCAGCTTGATCGCGTTGGAATCGAGCACTTTGCCGCCCACGCGCTTGGTTGCGTAGAAGTGGACGAACGGCTTGTTGGTGAACGGATCACGCAGCACCTTGGTCGCGCTGTGTTCTGCGATCAGATAGCCATGACGGAAGTTCCCAAATGCGATCGGGAATTCGCCGCCCGACACATCCGGCATGTCCTCGGCTTCGACCACCGGATAGCCGAGCAGGCGATCCGGTTGGCCTTCAACAAGGCCCGGCTGCCACAGGAACGCGCCATCGGCGGTCTTGAGCTTGCGCACCGTCGCCAGCGTGGCCGAGTTCATGACAAAGCTCGCGCCCTGCCGGTGGCCGGCTTTCAGCGAATGGATCAGGTCGATCAGCTTTGCTTCGGGAGCAGCATCGAAACCTGCTGCATCGCCCGATCCGATATACTGCACCTGGCCGAACGCCCGTACGCCGTCTTCGGCGATGCCGGTCGGCGCGGTCAGGAAGCCTTCGGGCTGGTCGACACCGGTGCCGCCAACAAATGCAGCGCCTTCAGCGCGGGCAAACTCTATCGCGATCTCGTTTGCCAGCCAGGTTTCGATGTTGAAGCCGACATCGTCGAGCATGGACTGGCTCGCGGTCGGATTGGCGTAGAGATCGCCGCTGGGCGGGGCGATTTCGGCGAAGTTCGGCGTTTGGGTTTCAGGGCGCGCAGCAGTTTCGCTGACCCACCCCGAAGCGGTCCCGCCGGTTGATACGAGCTTGCGGTAGCCCGACGTGCCGGTCTGCACGACCTGGGCGAGCGAGCGGATCGGGCTGATTTCGGCCAGTTCGCGGGCGATGACCGCGTCGATCTCGCGCGGTACGGCATAGCCGCCATCGCCGGGAGCGGTGCCGTTCAGCGACTTCACTTCGGTTTCGCGGTCGCGGCGCAGATAGCCATCGACGAAGCCTTTCACTTCCTCGGTTGCACCAGCATTGCCGCCCCCAAGAGCGGGGCGCGAAGCTGCGCGCGAAACCTTGTCGAGCCGGGCTTTGACCTCATCGACGTCGGAGCGCAGGCCGGCAATGTCGGCTTCGGCCTGATCCTGGCGGGCGACGAGGTCGAAGCTCTCTTCGAGCCCATCGGCTGGAGCGCTCGGAACGGTGGGTGTTGCAGTGATATCCATAGGGCAGTTGGGCCTTTCGGTTGGGCATGAAAAAGGCCGCCAAAAGGCGACCGGTGGGTGCTCGGGTGAGCGGTAATCAGGCGATGAGATGAACGCGTGCGCCGTATTGAAGCGGATGGGTGACCAGGCTGACTTCGAACAGGTCGATGGTCAGCAATTCGCGGCCCGCGCCGGTCATCCGCGACCGGTTGGCGCGGTATCCGAAGCTCAGGCCGCTGACCTGCCGGTCTTCGAGCATTTGTGCGGCGCGACTATGGGGGCGGTCGAGCCGCGCAATCACGCGCAACCCGCGCGCATCTTCCTCGACATGCTCTATCTCTCCAATCTGCTGGTCCGCGCGGTGTTGCCACAGCAGCGGCAGCGGAGCATTCCTCTGCGCGAGCGTTGCCAAAAACGCGCCCTCGCGAATTGTGTCGTTATCGGCATCGGGAAGATCGAACAGGCCGGCATACCCGGCAAAGCGGATGGGCGTGCGCTCGCTCATAGCAGCTCCCACACGCCGAGCCGAACGGCTATCCCGACCAGCAAAAGTGCGAGCGCAGCGCGGATGGCCCATTCGATCAGAGCTTTCCAAGCCGATGACTTGGCGTCGCGCCATGCCTTGAGCAGCTCGCGCAGCTCGCCCAGGTCACCTTCGGCCATCGCATCGCCGAGGCCTAGACGGCCAAGCACACGGTCAGCGGCAAGCTCCGCTGTCTCTTCGACGATGGCGCGCAATGTTTCGACTCCTGCACCTTCGTGATTGGCGCTGACCATCAGGCTGGCGATAACGTCTGCCCGGGTCATTGCTGCGCCTCCTCGGGCGGAAAGCCGAGCAGTTTGCGCTTTTCGTCGCGCGACAGGAATTCGGCATCCGAAACCTGTTTCCAGAGCCGCTCACGGTCCTCCGACAGCGCAGTGATCTGGTCGAGATCGACCGCAAGACTGCTTTCGGGAAACCACGGATCCAGACCCTCCTGCAAAGCGGAGAACAGCTTCGTTGCAAGTGGCAGCAGCGTCAGCCGCCACAGTGCCCGGTTTGCTTCACGGTAATTCGAATAGGTGTTGTCGCCCGGCAGCCCCAGCAGCATCGGCGGAACCCCGAAAGCGAGCGCGATCTCGCGCGCGGCGGCGCTTTTCAGCGTCGCAAAGTCCATGTCGGCAGGCGTCAGGGCCATGCTTTGCCAGGTAAGGCCGCCATCGAGGAGCATCGGGCGGCCGGCATTGCCCGAGCCGGAATAGGCACCTTCAAGTTCGCATCTGAGCCGCTCGAACTGCTCTTGCGTCAGACCGGCGCCATCGGCGGCGTCGTAAACCAGGGCTCCGGATGGGCGCGCCGCGTTTTCGAGCAGCGACCGGTTCCATGCGGCGGCTGCATTGTGGATCATGACCGCCTGGTGAGCGGCCTCCAAGGCGCCCGCTCCATAATAATCCTCGAGCGGGTGCATTGCCTTGATGTGGATGATCGACGGCCAGCCGTCCTCATCCTCCACCGGGATGCGTACCGTGTCACCTTCGATCGTATATTCATAGGCGCAGGGCCAGCCATCGCGCCCCGTGACGACCTGAACCCGGTCGGGGCGCAGCGCAAACAGTTCCACCGGATGTCCGCTCGCATCCTTGATGATCTGGACGTAGCCGTTGCCGTGCAGGAGAACATGCGCTGCGACCGTCTCGATCAGCGGCTGGCCCGCACTGGTCGCCGTGACCAGCGCCATGAGCCTGTCATCGCTGCCGGACAGCGGAGCCTGCCCGACGCCCTCTGCGACAATGCGCACGGCGCGCTGGGCGACCGGGTTGCCGAGGAAGCCGGATTTCACCGCGCCCTGATAGGAATAGGCGGATGTGCCGCTGCTCTCGCCAAACGCTGAAATCCAGTCGGGGAGGTATCCGGATGCAAGCGGCACGCGGTTTGACCCTCCGCCCTTGAAGGCGGAAAGCAGTGTTTCGAACATAGCCATGGCTGTTCCTTTTGTGTGAGGCCTCGGGGCCTGTCAGATCGTCCGCACGCTTGGGAAAGCTGCGGGTGTGAGCATCAATTCGCTGAGCGCCCAGACAAGGGCATCGGCGCGGTCCGGGCTGCGGTCGGGTCCGGCATAGTCGCCGCCCAGCATCAGCCCGCACATCTGGTCTTCAAGCTGCGGGAAATGCCCGCAATGTCTGGCGCGCCCTGCGGCGTAGAGCGCCGCTATCGGTTCGGCGCGGGCGACCTTGCCGCGGCTCGCATGGACGAGCTTTACCGGCAGGCCGGTATCAGCGGCGCGCAGCGCGCTTTCGACCATCGCTCCACCCTGATTGGCTTCAGCGATAACCCGGTCGGCATTCCATTCCTTCGCTGCACTCGCGACCGCTGCGGCCCATTGGTCAGGCTGTGCCTTGGAAATCGAGCAATCGGCGAGCGCGCGGGCTCGTCCATCCATTCCAAGCGCAGCGACCACAATCCCGCAATCATCGCCGGTCGAAGAGGCAGGCGGATCGACCGCAACGACAACCCGGCGGCTTTCAGGACGAGCGCCGGTTTCCCGCACCTGCTCAAGCAGGCTGCGGGTCCACAAAGCCCCTTCGATATCTGTTACCAGTTCACCGCCAATCTCCTGCCGGGCGAGCTGGCTGCCCGCGAACTCGCTCTCCATCGCTTCGAGGAAGCGTGAGGGGAGGTTGCCGGCATTGTCATAAGTCGATCCGCGCGAGACGACCGTCGAGGTCTCGCCATCCTGCCCGAGCAACCGCTGGACCAGCGGCACGGCCCGGGAGTCGTGGTGACAGCAATCCTTGGATCGCTGCCAAGCCTCAGGCCCATCAGCAGGTTGTCGTAGCATTTTGTCGCGCGGTCATGCGCCAGCGGCCACTTGCCGATCTCATCGCACCAGGCATGACTATGTTGAGGTCCTCTAAGGGATTCAGGTTCAGCGGCAGAGAACAAGTGCGCCTGCGCGCCATTTGGAAAGGTAAGACGCCTTAAGGATGCTTCGAACCGCGGCATCCGGTCCGGCGGTGCGCATGCCATTATGCCGCTCTCTCCCTCGACCATCACCGCCCGCGCCTCGGCGAGCGAAGACGAGACAAGGGCAATCCGCGCGGACGGATTGCTTTCTGCAACGAGGCGAACCCATTCCGCCCCGGCTCTGGTCTTTCCAAAGCCGCGGCCCGCCATGATGAGCCACACCCGCCACATCCCCTCAGGCGGCAATTGCGCATCGCGGGCAAAGAACTGCCAGTGATAATCGAACTCCGCGCGTTCGTCGTCATTGAGCGAACGGGCGAGTCGGGCACGTTCTTCGGAAGGGGCCTGCGCGAGCCAATCCAGGCGCTCGTTCACGATCCGGAAGTCCCGCGGCGAGCCTCCTGTTTGATCCTCATGCGGATGTCTTCCACCTTGCGGTCGATCGATGCGCGGACCTCGGCCGCGCTGACGTTGCGCTGTTCGGCCTGCGCTCTTGCTGCATTTTCCCTGTGGGCATTGAGCAACCGAATGGCGTTGGCGAAATCGTATTTGTCGGCGGCGTCGGTTTGCTGGTCGCCCTCGCGCAGGCGGCGCAGCACTTCCATTTCCAGGTGCAAGTATCCTTCCCACAGGGCCGCCATCCACTCACGCGCGAATTCAGGGTTATCCCGGCGCAGTTTGTAAGCGGTGGCGACACCAATCCTGGCCTTGCGAGCCGAACTTCTAACGTTCGAGCTCTCGGCAAGGTTTGCCAGAAAAGGCTTGCGCCAATGGGGACCGTCACTGCCTGCCGGCTTGTGACCACCGCGCGTTGTCATGATCGTGGCCTCCCGTCCAAATCAAAAGAGGCAGCGCATCACTTCTGATGGCTGCCTTGTGGCGAATCGCTATTTTTCGACTATGCCCCTTCCTAACCAAAGAGCGTCACGATGTCAATATAAAAAACCAAATAGGTTCGTGATATTGTCGCTTGCGCCCTGTGTGGCTGTCGCTTAAGCCTTCGCGCCAACTCCCCCTACAAAGGCCGCTCGACATTGGCTTGGCTGCACTCGCTTTACAATTGGACCATGGAAAAGGCGGCGCACCGGCAGGCACCGTTCTGGCTCGCCTTCTTTTCTTTCATTGAGTCCAGTTTTTTTCCGATCCCGCCGCACCCGCTGCTGGGTCTAATGTGCCTGGCCGAGCCGAAAAAAGCCTTGCGCTTCGCGGCGATCGCGACGGTCGCCTCGGTGCTCGGCGGGCTGTTCGGCTACGCTATCGGCTACTTCCTCTACGAGACGCTGGGCGAATGGATGCTGGGCGTATTGGGGCTGAGCGAAAGTTTCCCGGTCGCGGCTTGCTACATCCGCGAACAGGGCGCGGCGGCGGTTTTCCTGGCGGCTGGCACTCCGATCCCGTTCAAGCTGATGACCATCACCGCAGGTTTCATCGAGATGGACCTGGCGACATTCTTCGCTGCCGCAATCGCGGGCAGGGCGCTGATCTTCATGGTGGTCGGGGTGCTCTTCCAGATATTCGGCGCTCCGATCAAGCGAGTGATCGACCAGTATCTTGGCACGGTCACGACGATATTCGTCGTTCTCGTTGTCGCGGGATTCATTGCGATCACGCAATTCGGCGGCAGCGACGACGAGGCTTCGGAGAACCCGTGCGACAGCGTGACGAGTCTTGAGCAGCTGGACGAGCGCTCCAGCTGATCAAATACGTCAGCTAGAAAAAAGCGCGAAGACTTCTCCGTCGGCATCGATGAAGAATGCTCCGTCGGCGGAACGTGTTGCAGCAACGGGATTGTCAATTTTTCCTGCATCCGGCTCGAAATCGAGCGTACGGTCTTCAAGCTCATTGCCGAAATGCAGGTTGCTGTCTGTCAATACCGAGTCGGGTACCGAAAAGACTTTCCCGGACACATCGAAAAAAGTGTACTGGTCCTGTAGCCCAGACGGAGCACCGGGCATCGAAAATCCCGGTATTGGCCCGAGCCCCTCACCCCGGCCATTGCCCAATTCATAGGACACCTTCGGGCCGTTTATACGCGCGGGGGCATCGGCGCGTACCTCCACGGCTCCTTCATAAAAGGGCCATCCAAAATCGAGTGGCCGCCAGTCAGCGCGAAACAGGGTAAGGCCGTGCGCGGCGGTGTCGCCTTGATCAGCCATGACGAGTTCGGCGTTGAAAATGCCGATACCACCGGGTTGACGCAAACCGTCTCCGATCATTTCAAGGCGGTGGAGCCGTGTGCCTGCCGAAGGAACGCTGGCAAGAGCATATGGATTTAACGGTGTGATTGAGAACAACTTGCCATAGGCCGAGCTCGTTGTCTGGGCGAGCGAGCCGCCCGGATCTCCGACCGCCAGAAGAACGCGTTCTCCCAAGTCGATCATCGCCGCCTTGACCGGTTCCGCCCACGGATCGCCGAATGGCAGAAACTGAAAGTCTCGTCCTTCAGGGTCGAAGACCTGCATCATCAGACCCTCTCCGGGCTGATGCGTGATGAGGATCACGCCTTCGCCATACTGATTGAAGCCGGAAAAGGCATAGTAGGCGGCAATGATCTCACCCGGTCGCCGATTGTCCCTGATGAGGATATCCTCTTCAAGATTTCCAGTATCCGTGTCGAGGAAGAGCGCGCGGCCAGCTTTTTCGGCGATAAGAAGGCCGCGACCGGAATTCGACGAGCTGATCGAGACCGGATCGACAAGACCGGTGACGATGCGCCGCAGATCGATGCCCTCCTTGTCGTTATCTACCGTGACCCGCAAAGAAAGCAGGTCCGTTTCACCTCCAGCTGTCGCTCGCAGGGATACCTCGTATACATTGTCCTGATTCGCGTCTTCGGGCAGGTCGAAGTTCGGCGAATCCTGGAAAGTCAGGACACCCGAACCGTCGATAATGAAGCTCGAAGCGTCAGCACCGGAGAACACCTCCCATGTAATCGGGTCATTTTGCGGATCGGTTGCGGTCGCAGTGTAAAAGCCGCCAGTAACATTTTCAGTCACACGTGTCGTACTGGCCGATGTTATTGAGGGAGCAGTCTGGACCGGCGGCGGGGAGGCGGTCGGTGTGGGAGAAGATCCACCACCACCGCCGCATCCTGCAAGAACCAGAATTGCCGGCACACCAAACACGCTCAGCGCGATGCGCGAGCAAGACCCCTTGAACTTCATAAATACGCCCCTCGGAATGTCTTGGGTACATTACCGAGATATTTCGTAGCTACAATAACTTAACAGAACAGATTGGAGAAAATCTGCTCGGGATCAATTCAGGTAGTCCCGTTATTGCCTGCAATCAGATGATCCCAACCGCTTTACCAGCACGTTCGAACATCTTGAGTATCGTCTGCACCTCTTCGGTCGAATGCTCTGCGCACAGCGAACAGCGCAGAAGCGTCATGTTCGCAGGCGTTGCAGGCGGGCGGGCGAGGTTGACGTAGAGCCCCTCTTTCAGAAGCGCCTCCCACATCATCGCGCCGCGTTGCAGATCGGGCATGATCACCGCGATGATCGCACTTTGCGGCGTATCGGTGCCGATGTCGAAGCCGAGATCGCGCAGGCCCTTGTGCAGCGTTTTCGAATTCTCCCACAGATGCGCGCGCTTGTTCGAACCGTGCATCAGCTTGCGGATCGAAGTTGCGGCTGTGGCGACCACGCTGGGCGGGAGGCTGGCGGTGAAGACATAGGGGCGGCAGACGAGCCGCATGATGTCGAACTTCGGATGGTTCGAAACGCAGAAACCGCCGACCGTGCCGACGCTTTTCGAGAACGTGCCGATGATGAAGTCGCAATCGTCGATGACGCCTTGCTCTTCGCACACTCCGCGCCCGTTTTCGCCGATAAAGCCCATCGAGTGTGCTTCATCGACGAGCACCATCGCGCCGTGCTTCTTGGCTATCGCGACCATTTCCTTGAGCGGGGCGACATCGCCCAGCATCGAGTAGACGCCTTCGAGAATCACCAGCTTGCCCGCGCCTTCGGGAATGCGCTTCAGCCGTTTCTCCATCGCTTCGATATCGTTGTGGCGAAACGGCACGATTTCAGCGTTGCCCATCGCGCAGCCATCGTAGATCGAGGCGTGGCTGTCGATGTCGAGGATGACGTAATCGCCCTTGCCCGCGATGGTCGAAATGATGCCGAGATTGGCCTGGTACCCGGTCGAGAAGACCATGGCGTTGTCCATGCCGTAAAATTCCCTGAGCGCGTCCTCGCACTCCTTGTGGCCCTGATACGTCCCGTTGAGAACGCGGCTGCCTGTCGTGCCTGACCCGAAGTCGGCGAGTGCCTGCTTGCCCGCATCGATCACGTCCGGGTCGAATGTCATGCCCATGTAATTGTAAGTGCCAAGCAGGATTGTGTCGCGCCCGTTGCAGATCGCGCGGGTCGGCGACAGCACCTTTTCCATGACCAGGTTGTACGGATCTTCGACCCCGCTCGCGAGCAGCGTCTCGCGGGTCTGGATGATGTCGTCGAACTTGGAAAACAGGTCTTTGGTGCCGCCTTCGTGTTGCACTGGCTGATCGGGCTGCGCGATGCCTTCGCTCATGATCCGGCCTGCAGCTTGTGAACCGCGCTGACGAGCTGACCGTATGTTTCAATCTCGGCCTGCTGGTTCATGCTGATGATGATGTCGAATTCGTCCTCGATCTCGGCGACGAAATCCATGACTGTCAGGCTGTCGAATTCCAGATCGTTCTGGAAGGTCGTGGCATTGGTGATCTCGACGCCCTTCTTGTTGAACGGCTCGATCAAGGCACGGATGCGCGTGTCGACTTCGGCTTCGGTCATGATGCGGATTTACTCTCTGTTGGTCGGCGACTGGGTAATTGCCAAAAGCATACGGCTGCAAAGCGGTTGCGGATGCCGCTTGTCAAGTTTTCGTACCTGTGCGCTTCGCGTTCAAGGCGACATTCAAACGGTCGAAGAACCCTGTGAAAGCGGCGCTCTAATGGGGCAGAAGCGCCTTCACCGCGTTCATGAACGGCATGATCGAAACCGGCTTCGACAGATAGCCCGACGCTCCGGCTGTGCGGATCCGCTCCTCGTCACCCTTGGCCGCAAAAGCCGTGACCGCCAGCACCGGGATGTTGCGCAAGTTTCTGTCGCGCTGCGCCGCCTCGATCAGGTCGACGCCGGATATGCCCGGCAGCTGGATGTCCATGATGATGAGATCGGGTGTCACTGCGCGCGCAGTCGCAAGCACGCTTTCGCCGTCAGCCACCGGTTCCACGTCGAATCCGTTCGCTTTCAGAACATCGCAGAACAATTTCCGGTTGAGATCGTTGTCCTCGACAACCATTATTCGCTTTGCCACTGCACGCCCCGATCCCATTGTTTGCCGACAACTACCCCGACCAAGAGGCCGCCACAATCCCGCACGCAGATCATTCTTCGCAAAGTCCCGGCGATACCGGCAAGCTTTCCGCCCGCACGCTCGCGCTCGCCGCGCTCGGCTGGGTGCTGGAGGATGGTGAGCGAGCCGAACGCTTCTTGAGCCTCACCGGGCTCGATCCCGATGCATTGCGGGCGGGGCTGGACGATCCCATCATACTCGCATCGCCGCTCGATTTTCTCGCCAATCACGAACCAGACCTGATCCGCGCGGTACGAAGCGCTTGCCGTTACGCCCGAAGAGCTCGTCGCCGCCCGTCAGGAGCTTTCTCAATGAGCCGCCCTCTAATAATCAGCGATTGCGATGAAGTGCTGCTCCACATGGTCTCGCATTTCAAGGATTGGCTCGAAGAGAGCCAGGGTGTCGACTTCAACCTCGATGGAGCCAATTTCGGCGAGGCCTTGCGCTGGCAGGATAGCGGCAAACTGCTCGAGGCAAGCGAGGTCTGGCACATGCTGGGCGGTTTCTTCGATACCGAAATGGACCGCCAATTGCCGATTGCCGGTGCGGTCGATGCAATCAATGCGCTGGGTGAGCATGCCGATATCGTAATCCTGACCAATCTCGTCGACAAGCGCCGGGACATGCGGGCCGAGCAGCTTGCGGCGCACGGCATCACCGCGCCGGTCTTCACGAACCAGGGGCCCAAGGGTCCGGCCTTGCAAAAAATTGTCGAGGAATTCGCGCCCAGCCGAGCGTTCTTCATCGACGACCTGCCGCAGCATCACCTTTCGGTGCTGGAGACCACGCCGCATGTGACGCGCCTCCATATGTGCGGCGAACCCATGATCGCCGGCTCGATCGACTGCGCGCACAAGGCCGGCCACGCCGACGCTCGTATCGACCGGTGGGATGAGGCATTACCGTGGCTGATGGAACGACTGGACGGAGAACCTGCATGACTATCGAAGCACGCCTTGAACAACTCGGCATTGTCCTTCCTGAAGCGGCCGCTCCTGTCGCCAGTTACGTGCCTGTCGTGGTGCACAGCGGCTTTGCGCATGTCTCGGGCCAGTTGCCGTTCGTCGATGGAGAGATCGTGACCGGAAGGCTGGGCGAAGATGTCTCGCTTGAAGACGGGATGGCCGCCGCCCGCGCCTGCGGCCTGATGATCCTTGCGCAGCTCAAAGCCGCGCTGATCCCGCTCGAAAACGTGGAGCGCGTCGTCAAGCTCGGCGCGTTCGTGAACTCGGCAAAAGACTTCACCGACCAGCCAAAGGTCGCCAATGGCGCGTCGGACCTGATGTTCGACGTATTCGGCGAAAAGGGCCGCCATGCCCGCGCGGCGGTCGGGGTTTCTGCGCTTCCACTTGGCGCGGCGGTGGAGGTCGATGCCGTAATCGCCATCACCGGATGAATGAATGCCGCGCCCCGGACTGGCTGACCGAATGGGAATACGCCCATCGCGGGCTCCACGACACATCTCCGCGCGGTCTGAGGATCGAGAACTCGCGCTCCGCTTTCGATGCCGCAATCGCGGCGGGGATGGGGATCGAGTGCGACGTCCAGCTTAGCCGCGACAAGGTCGCGATGGTGTTTCATGACTGGGTGCTAGAGCGGCTGACCGATGGCAGCGGCTTCGTCGCGGCCCACGATGCGGACAGCCTGCGCCAGACGCACCTGACCGAAACCGGCGACCGAATCGAGAGCCTGAGCGACCTGTTGGCACAGATCGATGGCCGCGTTCCGCTGCTGGTTGAAATCAAGTCGCTGCCGGATTTCACTGTCGAGGAAGCCTGCGCGGCGGTTTCAGGGGCGCTGCAAGGCTATGGCGGCCCGGTTGCCGTCATGAGCTTCGACCCGCGCTGCGGCGAGTGGTTTGCGGCGCATGACCCGGACCGGACGCGCGGGCTCGTCTGCACCGATACGCTCGATCACGGATGGCTTGGCGCCTGGCGCGCCGAAGGAGCTATCACACAGGCCGACCCGGATTTTCTCGCAGTGGATGTCCGCGACCTGCCAACCGGGATTGCAACCGAATGGCGAGCCGGGGGGCGCCCGCTTCTCAGCTGGACGATCAGCTCCGCAGAACGCCGGGCGAAAGCGCTGAAGCACGCCGACGCCTTGATCGCCGAAGGCGAGGGGACCGCGTGACCGGCAGCAATTCCCAGCCGCAGGAACTCACGGTTCGCCTCGCCCCGTCGGTTGGCAGTTTCGAGGCTGAGGCGTGGAATGCGCTGGGTGGGAAGCGCAACCCCTTCGTTAGCCATGAATTCCTGACGGCGCTGGAGGATTCGGGCAGTGTCGGTGAAGGGACCGGCTGGGACCCCGTCCCCATTGTCATCACCGACGCAGATGAAAACCTGCTCGCCGCCCTGCCGAGCTATGCAAAGGGCCACAGTCAGGGCGAGTATGTGTTCGATCACGCATGGGCGGACGCCTTGCAGCGCGCCGGGCGCAGTTATTATCCGAAGCTGCAAATCGCCGCGCCGTTCACCCCGGCAAGCGGCCCGCGGCTGCTGCTGTCCGATACCTCGCTCGCGCCGCATCTGCTCAAGGGGGCCGAGGCCGTTTGCCTCCAGAACGGCCTGTCCTCCGCGCACGCTACCTTCATCGAGGATGAGCAGGTGCCATTGTTCGAGGCGGGTGATTGGCTGATCCGGGACGATATCCAGTTCCACTGGCTCAACCGTGACTATGACAGCTTCGATGGCTTTCTGGACGCATTGGCATCCCGCAAACGCAAGAACCTGCGCAAGGAGCGCGCGGCGGCGCAGGACGGCCTCAGGATCGAGCGCCTGTCCGGCGATGATATCAAGCCTGCACATTGGGATGCGTTCTGGATCTTCTATCAGGATACCGGCGCGCGCAAATGGGGCACGCCTTATCTGACGCGCGAGGCCTTTACGCTGCTGGGTGAGCGGATGGGGGACAGGCTGGTCCTGATCCTTGCTTTCGAAGGCGATCATCCCATTGCCGGTGCACTCAATTTTATCGGGTCGGACGCGCTCTACGGCCGCTATTGGGGATGCACACGCGACGTGCGCTTCCTTCATTTCGAGCTGTGCTATTACCAGGCGATTGATATCGCCATCGAGCTAGGCTTGCCGCGGGTCGAGGCGGGCGCGCAGGGCGGGCACAAGCTGGCCCGCGGATACGAACCGGTACCGACCCACTCGGCGCACTGGCTGGCCGATCCGGGTTTCCGCGAAGCCGTCGCCGATTTCCTGGAGCGAGAGCGCGATGGCGTCGCCACCGATCAGCTTTTCCTAGGTGAGCGGACACCTTTCAAAAAGGCCTAGTCTATGCTCAGGCAGCTTTCGCGCGGTTGTCCGAAAGCCACTGGCGCGCGCGGCGCTGGGCCTCGGCGATTTCACGCGCGGTCATTTCATCGGAGATGTCGGCGCGGCAAAATCCGGCTTCTTCATGACCGCGCGATGCCGCAATGTTGAACCATTTGTGCGCTTCGATGAGGTCGCAGGTCACATCTTCGGAACCGGTCGAGAATGCGACTCCGAGATCGAACAATGCGGTGATATCCCCGCCGCTCGCGTCGGCCATGTACCGGGCCACGGCCAGATCGATATCGGCGCTGCGGGCGGTTTCGTATTCGCCTCCGTTGAGCGGTGTGAGCTTCATTTTTCTAGTCCCCGTGTTTAGCGCGATCCAACCCCCTTGCGGACCGCGTTGACCTCAGAATTTGCGGATCATGGTCAACAATTGGTTAACGCAGCACGACCTTTTTTCGTGGAAGAGGCGCAACTTAAGTGTGAATTCCGCCCGCATTTGGGACAATTCCGCCGAATGCGAACAGTCTCGAGTGCAAACGGCTTGTGCCTGCCTACCGGCTTGCCTATAGGCCCGACCAAGCAGTGACTTGCTGGGGTGGATCGCGCCGCTGAATTTCTTGGGGCGCGATGACGGGACGGTCTCGCGGGAAGTGTTGGGACGAGAGGATCACATGGCCACGGCGGCGTCTAAAGAGACTGAAATTCTGGAAAGCGCGAAGAGTATACTCGCGCCGGACTATGTGCCCGGCGAAGACGAAGAGTATATGAACGAGAAGCACCAGGCGTATTTCCGGATGCTTTTGATCGAATGGAAACGTTCGATCCGGGATGCGGCAGACCAGACCCTCCAATCGCTGCAGGATGGCCCGATCCGCGAAGCCGATCTCAATGACCGCGCGTCGAGCGAAACCGATTGGGGCATCGAACTTCGTACGCGTGACCGGCAACGCAAGCTTGTTTCCAAAATCAATTCCGCGCTGCGCCGCATTGATGAAGGCGAATACGGTTATTGCGAAAAGACCGGCGACCCGATTGGCCTGAAGCGCCTGATCGCACGGCCAGTCGCCACGATGACTGTCGAAGCGCAGGAAGCGCACGAACGCCGCGAAAAAATCTCCCGCGACGACTGAGCCAAGCCAGTCCCGGCACGTCACAGGGATTTGGCTAACAGACGTATCAGTTTGGGACGCAGCCCCCATGCGGCTTTGCCCGCGCGGCAAACTTAATGAATCGTCAACCTTGAATTTCTAGCGCGATCCCATGTGTTTCGTTGCGTCCGTCCGCAAGAGCCGGAGCAGCGAAGCCAATAACAAGGTCGCAACGCAAGAGCCCTAAGGAGGCGGTTCGTTTATGTCAGGTCTCGAAACCAGGAGTGATTCCCGCGATAGCCTGTTCCTGCTGGCCAATATCCGGGTCGAACAGGACGATGATTTCCACAAGGTCCGCGTTCGCAATCTGTCGGATGGCGGGATGATGGGCGAAGGAAATCTGCGGGTAAAACGCGGCAACCGGCTCGAAATCGAGATGCGCAATATCGGCAAGGTCGATGGCAGCGTCGCGTGGGTTCAGGACGACAGATTTGGCATCGCTTTCGATGAAGAGGTTGATTCGCAGCGTGCCCGGCGGCCTGTGAGCGACGACAATGCTCCGGAGACCGGATCGGACCGGTCATGGAGGCACCGTGCCCCAGCGGCGTCCGATTCCAAGACCCTGCGGAAAGTCTAACCCACACCTACTGCACCAGGTCGTGCGCACAAACGCTGACCCGCCCGCCGCAAGCTGCTAAGCCCCGCGGCGTGAAGCGATTCCTATCCTTGACGGCGTGCGCGCTGGCGCTTGGCTCATGCGGCCCGGCAGCCGATTTCGGTCCCGTCGACATTGCGATTATCGGTGAGCCGCAAAGTCTGTTTCAGCAGGGTGTGCGGCTTTCGCCTGCCGCCCAGCACCTGCGTGCCGCCTCTTACGAAGGGCTCGTGGCGCTCGATCCTGCCGGGCAGATTGTCCCTGCGATAGCCGAACGCTGGATCGTGACCGATGACGGCCTCAGCTACATTTTTCGGCTGCGCAACACCTCCTGGCCCGATGGCGAACCAATTACCGCCGAGGATGTCCGTGCACTTCTGAGCGACACGCTAGAGCGGCTGGAGGGGAGTTCGCTCGGGCTGGATCTGGCCAAGGTGACCGAGGTCAGGGCGATGACCGGGCGTGTCGTCGAGCTGCGGCTCTCGAGCCCCATGCCAGAGTTCCTGCGGCTGGTCGCGCAGCCCGAGCTTGGCTTTGTCAAAAGCGGCGGAGGCTCGGGACCGATGGTCGTCTCGCGCGACGAAAATGCGCCCATTGCCCGGCTCAGCGCGCTGCCGCCGGAGGCGCGCGGATTAGCCGCTCGGGAGGATTGGGAGGACCTGTCGCGCGCCATCACAATCCGCGCGCTTCCTGCCGAGGACGCGGTCAATGCCTTTGCCGATGGCGAGGTCGACCTGCTGCTGAATGGCCGGTTATCGAGTTTTCCTTTGGCGCAGCTCGGCCCGCTTTCGCGCGGTGCAATCCAGGTCGATCCCGCGCTCGGCCTGTTCGGCCTCGTTTTCCGGAGCGATTCGGGGGTTCTTGGCGATCCTGAACGGCGGGAGGCCTTGTCGATGGCGCTCGACCGTGATGCGCTGATCCAGCCTTTTGGACTCGGCGGCTGGCAGCCGACCACGTGGATCGTGCCGCCCGGCTTGTTTGGCGAGCAAGTCTATCCCGATCTCGCGCTGGGGCGACCTGTCGATCGAAGAGCGGCGCGCGATTGCACGGCGCCGGATCGCCGCATGGCAGGGGGAACGCGGAGAGGAAGCCTTGCTCCGCATCGGCCTGCCGGAGGGGCCGGGAAGCGACCTTCTCTTCGAACAGCTTGAGGAAAGCTGGACCGCGATTGGCATTGCGTTGCAGCGCGTTGCGCCGGGTGAGGGGGCCGATCTTGAATTGCGCGACCGGCTGGCGCGGTATTCGTCTCCGCGGTGGTTTCTGAACCAGTTCAATTGCGAGCTTGAGGTCGGCCTGTGCTCGTACCGAAGTCGACCAGTTGGTGCGCGAATCGCTGACCCAGCGCAGCATGGATACTAAGCAGCGCGTACTGGCTGAGGCGCACGCCGCATTGGTCGAGGAGGAGGTGTTCATCCCGCTCGGCGCGCCGGTTCGCTGGTCGCTCGTGCGCGGCGCGGTCACGGCCTACCAGGCCAATCAGTGGGGCCTGCACCCCTTGTTCCCGCTGTCGCAGCCCACCACATAAGCGGGACAAGGAGACCCCATGGACGGCCCCAATCGCCCGCAAACGCTCAGCCTGAAATTGCCCAGCGGCACTGATCCTGCATCGATCAGGGCGCGGGTCGAAGCGGTCGAAATGCTGCTCGAGCGAAGCTTTCGCGTGCCCGGCGTAAACATGCCGATTGGCCTCGATGCGATCGTCGGCCTTATCCCGGTAGTGGGGGATTTCATCACCACCGCGATGGGCGCCTACATTGTTTGGGAAGGACGCAATCTTGGCCTTTCGAAATGGCATTTGACCCGAATGGGCGCCAACGTGGCTTTTGACACGGCTATCGGACTGATCCCCGTGGTCGGGGACGCGGCAGACTTTTTGTTCCGATCCAATTCGCGCAACCTCAAGATCATCAAGAAGCACCTCGACAAACATTATCCCGAGACGCGGATTATCAAGGGGTAATTCCTTTTCTTCGGCGAGCGCGCTAGGGCGTGCCTCATGGCCGAAAACGTCACCTATTCCAGCTATCTCGACCTCCCCAAGGTCCTTGAGGCCCAGCATCCGGCATCGGGCGCGCATGACGAGATGCTCTTCATCGTGGTCCACCAGGCAAGTGAGCTGTGGCTCAAATTGTGCCTGCATGAACTTACCGCAGCGCGCGAATGCATCGAAGCCGATGACCTGCGCCCCGCATTCAAGATGCTTTCACGTGTCGCCCGCGCGCAGCAGCAATTGATCCAGAGCTGGGACGTGCTGAGCACGATGACGCCGCACGATTATTCGCGCATCAGGCCGCATCTTGGCGCCTCGAGCGGCTTTCAGTCGCCGCAATACCGCATGATGGAATTCATGCTGGGCGGGCGCGATCTGAAGCATATCGCGCTGCATGAAAAGACCGGCAACTGGTCGGACCGGCTACGCGGCGAAGTGGCTCGCGACAGCCTTTACGATGCAGCGATCCACCTGCTTGCCAGGCGAGGGTTTGCAATCGATGCGGCGGTGCTGGAGCGCGATCTCGACGCGCCCTATGTCCACAATGCCAGCGTCGAGCGCGCGTGGGCGGAGATTTACCGTGCACCAGACAAGCGCTGGGACCTGTACGAACTCGCGGAAAAGCTGGTCGATCTGGAATATCATTTCCAGCGTTGGCGCTTCGGCCATCTCAAGACCGTGGAGCGGATCATCGGTTTCAAGCGCGGCACCGGAGGAACGCCGGGCGCGCCCTATCTTGCCGGAGTGCTGAAACAGGCGTTTTTTCCTGAACTGCTCAGCGTCAGGACCGCGATCTGATGACGGCCAGCAACGAACGACGCATCTGGGATATTTCGCAGAAATTGCGCCCCGGCCTTCCAGTATGGCCCGGCGACACCGTATTCACGCAGGCGAAGACGTGGCAGATGGAGGAGGGCTCTCCGGTCAATGTGTCCGCGCTCACGCTCTCGACCCATTCGGGTGCCCACGCCGATGCGCCGCTGCACTACAGCGAAACCGCGCCCGATATCGCCTCTGTCGATCTGGACGCGTATCTGGGTGAATGCCTGGTCGTCGATGCGCGCGGCGTCGGTAGCGCAATCGAGGTCGGCGACCTGCCGCATCTCCGCAGCGCTGACCGGGTGCTGTTTCGCACCTTCGATGCCTTCCCTCATGATGAATGGGACGCGGACACCGCCGCTATTGCGCCCGAGACTATCGCGTGGTTGGCCGTGCAGGGCGTGAAGCTCGTCGGTATCGATGGCCCCTCGATCGACCCGCAGGATTCAAAGGACATGCTCGCGCACAAGGCGGTGCTGAAACACGATATCCGCGTGCTCGAAGGGCTGGTGCTCGATGATGTGCCGGAAGGACGTTATGAGCTGATTGCACTGCCGCTGCCGATCATCGGCGGCGACGCTTCGCCCGTCCGTGCAATCCTGAGGGCCATGCAATGATAGACCGAGCCCGCGAACTCGACGGCGCCGACCCGCTCGCCGAATACCGCGAACGGTTCATTTTGCCCGAGGGGGTCATCTACCTTGATGGCAATTCGCTCGGCGCTCTTCCGAAAGCGACCCCGGCAGCGATGCAGCGCGTTATCGAGCAGGAATGGGGCGAAGGGCTGATCCGCAGTTGGAACGAGGCGGACTGGTTCGAGATGGCCACGCGCATTGGCGGAAAGATCGCCCCGCTGATCGGCGCGGGCGCAGGCGAGGTGATTGCGTGCGACACGGTCAGCGTGAACCTGTTCAAGCTGATCGCGGCTGCGCTCGATATGCGCCCGGGACGGAGTGTCATTTTGTCGGAGCCGGGCAATTTTCCGACTGATATCTACATGGTCGAAGGGCTCGAGCGGCAGAGTCTGGCCACGCAAAGGCTGGCACCGCGCGAGCAATTGCAGTCCGCGCTCGACGGTGATGTCGCGCTGCTGATGCTCACCCACGCGCATTACAAGACGGGCGAGTTGTTCGACATGGCAGCGCTTACGAAAGCGGCGCATGAGGCCGGCGCGCTGGTCCTGTGGGACCTGTCGCACAGCACCGGCGCGATGCCGGTCGACCTGAACCGGGTCGGAGCCGATTTCGCGACCGGGTGCGGGTACAAATATCTGTGCGGCGGACCGGGCGCGCCCGCTTTTGCCTTTGTCGCTGAGCGCCATCACGCGGCCCTGAAGCAGCCGCTGACCGGCTGGTTCGGCCATGCGCGGCCCTTCGCATTCTCGGATAAATACGAAGCTGCGCCGGGTATAGAGCAATTGCAGTGCGGGACATCGCCGGTGCTGGGGCTTGCCGCGCTGGAGGTCGGCGTCGACCTGATTGCCGAAATCGGTGCGGCCAGGCTCTATGCAAAGTCGCAGGCGTTGTCGGAGTTCTTCCTCGATTGCCTTGCCGAACGGAATGTGGACCTCGACCTGGTAAGCCCTGCCAGCAGCGGGGAGCGCGGCAGCCAACTGAGTTTTCGCCACGAGCACGCCTATGCGATGTGCCAGGCTTTGATCGCGCGCGGCGTTATCGGGGATTTCCGCGATCCCGACATTCTGCGGCTGGGCTTTGCACCAGCTTATCTACGGTACGAGGACATGGCCGAGGCTGCGCGGCACCTTGCCGATGTGCTTCAGGGCGAGGAATGGCAGCGCGAGCAATTCAATCGGCGCAGCGCAGTTACCTAGCTCTTGTCATCGAATTGGTTGGTCAGGTGGATGGTCCAGAATCGCTCCATGTGCAGATAGGTCATCGATGCTGTCCAGGTGACCATGACCAGCCCATTGAGAGCCTCGAGCCCGCTCAGCAGGCGCACCTCTCCGGTCGGATAGATATCGCCGATACCCAGCGTGGTGTAGCTGGTGATCGAGAAATAGAACGCATCGTTATACGCGCCTGAATTCGGCCCGGCGATTGTGCCGACAGCGAACACATCTTCCAGCAGGACAAACGCGCCCGCGTAAAGCAGTACGTGGAGAATGTGCGAGATCATCGCCGCTGTCAGCATCATCCACAACCGCATGCGCGGATGCACCCGGAGATCGGTGGCTCCGAGCGAGGTGTATCGTAGAATCTCGTAATGGATGAAGATCGTCGCGGCGATCAGGAGGACGGCAAGGACAATAGCGATCATGGATTCGGAATTGATCCTATCCGCCCTCACCGGTCAAGCTTCGCCGATATAGCGCTTGCTCAGGCATGGGCCCTGGGCGCTCGCCCAGGGGCAGCCCCATCATTTGTTAATGCGGTAATCTCACGGATCGGTATTGCATGACGCCAATCGAGGGGTGTCACGTGATCCAGTACTCGCTAAAATTTGCAGCGGACAATTCCGCGGGTGAGCAGACGGTGTCGTTCTACGCACACTCGACTGCGGGCGCGCTGGAGATCGCGAAAACCTCCGCCGATGGCGATTGGGCCGAACTGTACAATGGTGGTCGAATGGTATGCCGGATGAGGCTGGTCGAGGAAACCGGGGTCTGGCTGGTCGAAGGCGCCCAGAAACAGGCGAGTGGCTGACCCGGTGATTGCTTTGTCACCAAGGCTCGGCGGATTGCAGTACGCAACCGCACTTTAAAAGTTTGAATGAGGTATCTGTCGTTCTCGGCGCAGCGATGCGGTGGATATCTCGCCCCGCCGGACTCCTGACTGTCCGGCGGGGCATTTTTTAATCAGGATTAGATCGATAGCGAGGGTGCGACCGTAATCAGTCGTTGTCTTCGAACCAGTCGAGATCGAGATCTTCATAGCGGTCGGTAAACTGGCCGAGATCGACCAGTCGCTGCCGGTCGAGGATCTTTGTGCCGCCGTTCTGGCGCTCGATAATTCCATCTTCGATCAGCTGGCGGAACAGCCGGCTGACCTGAACCTCGGTCAGGCCGATCGCATCGCCGATCTGCCCCTGCGTCAGCCCGAGCCGGAACCGATCTTCCGGCATGTCGAGCAGCAGATTGCGGCGCACCTCGATTTCGAGAATCAGGGAGGCCAGCCGCGCTTTACCCCTGGTCCGGCTAGACGGATACCAGCCGGTCGTTCAGGATCGCGCTTTCCATGGCGGCGAATGTATAGAAAATCGCAGCCACGCGCGGCAAATTCGTGAATGCTTCGATCAAATGGCTGCGCGGAAAAATATACAGCTCTGAAGGCGCGTTGACGGTGATCGTCTGGGTGGCGTGTTCGAAGGGTATATTGGCGGTGCCGACGATGTCGCCCGAGAAATACAGCCGGGTGATGGCTCGCTCACCGCTCGGCAATTCAAGCGATGCAAACAGCCGCCCTTGCTCGACGATGAAAAGCTGGTCGGGTTCGCTGATTTCGCCAGCGACAAGGTTCGTGCCCGCCTCGTAACTGCGTTTGGCACAGGCAAGGCTCTTGAAGGCGTCTTCTTCCTCCTGCCGCAGGGGCGTGACCTTGCCGTATTTGGCCAGCAGACTTTCCACTAAAGGCTCCCCCGATCCATTGTCCTAGACCCTGGAGGCTATATCGAGCGAATTCAGGGTTGTCTAAGCCAAACGGCAGTCCGATTTCGGGCGCATGGTCTCCCGAAGGCAGGTTGAATCCGGCCTCCGGCGTCAGGCTTCCAGTTCAATGTCCCAATAGAGCCAGTCGCGCCAGGTTTCATGCAGGTAGTTCGGCGGGAATTGCTTGCCCTGCTGCTGCAATTGCCAGCTGGTGGGCCGGATCGGCTTCATCTGAACCGGCATGCTCGCCTGCTTGGGAGTGCGCCCGCCCTTCTTCATGTTGCACGGCGCGCAGGCGGTGATGATGTTCTCCCAGGTCGTCTTGCCGCCCAGCCGCCGGGGAATGACGTGGTCGAAAGTGAGGTGATCGGGATTGCCGCAATACTGGCATGTGAACTTGTCACGCAGGAACACGTTGAAGCGTGTGAACGCTGGAAATTCGCTCTGCCTCACATATTGCCTCAGCGCGATCACGCTCGGAATTTTCATGTCGAGGCTGGGCGAATGGACCTCTCGGTCATAGCTCTCGACGATATCCACCCGGTCGAGAAACACAGCCTTGATCGCCGTCTGCCACGGCCACAGGCTCAGCGGATAATAGGACAAGGGGGTGTAGTCCGCGTTGAGCACCAATGCGGGGCAAGCCGACAGGTTGCGCGTCGGGTCTTCCTGTGCGCTGCGGAACTTGGCCGCTGTTTCGATCAGTTCGCTCTTGAACACGCTTTGCGTTCCTCCCTGATTGATCGAACCATGCCGTGGCAACAAAAAGAGTCAAACCCATGACAATGTTCATATCCACAGTGACGGCCTGTGGATGCCGTGTGCATAGCTTATGGATAACGGTTGTGGCATGGGCAAAACATGAATGCGTCGCCCGAGATCGTTACCCGCTTCGCGCCGAGCCCGAACGGCCACCTGCATATGGGGCACGCATATTCGGCGATTTACGCGCACGATCTGGCAAGGGAGGCTGGCGGAAAATTTCTCTTGAGGGTCGAGGATATCGACGGTCCGCGTTCGCGCCCGGAGTTTGCCGACGAATTTCGCCGCGACCTCGAATGGCTGGGGCTCGAATGGGACGAGGTTCCCGCCCAATCGACCCGGCTCGACAGCTACCGGGACGCGGCATCTCGGCTGCTGGACATGGGCATGATCTATTTATGCACCTGCACGCGTAAGGAAATCGAGGCGCTGGGGCTGCGCCGCGGCGAGGACGGCGCGGTCTACCCAGGCACTTGCAAAGGGCGTCTGCTCGATTCGGGCAAGCCGGCTGCGCTCCGGCTGGATGTCGACAAGGCGATGGACGAGCTAGGCGAGCTGGTTTGGACCGATGAAGAGGCAGGTTCGGTCATCGCCGATCCGCGTGAATTTGGCGACGTGGTTGTGGTGCGCAAGGATCTCCCGGCAAGCTATCACCTCGCTGCAACTCTCGACGACGCGGTCGACGGCATAACCCTCGTCACACGCGGGTCCGACCTGTTCGCCGCGACGCATGTGCACCGGATATTGCAGGAATTGCTCGATCTGCCCGTCCCGCACTACGATCACCACAAATTGCTGCTGGACGATGACGGTCAGAAACTGGCCAAGCGGCGCGGTTCGCCTGCCATCGCGGACCGCCGCGAAGCCGGCGAAGACGGACTGGCGCTCGCCGAGCAATTGCGGTTGCAACAAAAAGCATCTGGAACTTAGCGAGATGCTCTCCATTTAGGTTCCATGACCTATATCCTCGTCGCCGCCCTTGTATTCCTGTGCATCATGGTAGTCGTCTCGCTCATTCGCGGCGTGATCGCCTTTCTGCAGACGACCAAGATCGACCTCGAAACAGGCGAAGGCGAAACAGCGACCGATATGCAGCTGCTGCAAAACAAGGCGATGTTTGCCCGGATCAAGTATCAGGCGCTGGCGATCGCCGTGGTCGCGATCATCCTCGCAGTCTCACGCTAGACGCGCCTGTGCCGGGCGCGCTAGGGCGCGGGCATGGTAAAACTCAACAAGATATACACTCGCACCGGCGACGATGGTACGACGGGCCTCGTCGACGGCTCGCGCTGTCCCAAGTATTCAGCCCGTATCGCTGCGATAGGCGAGGTCGATGAGGCCAACAGCGCCATCGGCCACGCTATCTGTGCGATCGGGGACGAGGCTTTGAGCGCCCTCCTCACGCGGGTACAGAACGACTTGTTCGATCTGGGTGCAGACCTTGCGACACCGGCGGAAGACAGCGATTTCGCGCCGTCTGACATGGTGCTGCGCATGATCGAATCCCAATCCGAGTGGATCGAAGGTCAGATTGACGCGCTGAATGAACGGCTTGAACCGCTGACCAGTTTTGTCCTGCCTGGCGGAAGCGAGGCGGCGGCGCGCGTTCATGTCGCCCGCGCGACCACCCGCTCGGCAGAGCGCGCCGTGACCGCCATGGCAGCCGAAACCCCGGTAAACCCGGCAGCATCGGCCTATATCAACCGCCTCTCCGATCTGTTGTTTGTGCTCGCACGGGTGCTGAACGATGACGGTCAGGCCGATGTGAAATGGGTGCCGGGCGCGAACCGCTAGAGGGTTTCTCTGGCCAACCCCGTCCCCCGGCGCTAACACGCGCGGCGAACAAAAATGCTGCGCTTGCGAAGGGAATCATCATGCGGAAAATCGGGGTCATCGGAGCTGGTCAGATGGGGACCGGCATCGCCCAGACCGTCGCGCAGCATGGCATGTATGTCATGCTGTCGGACGTGGATCTCGCGCGCGCGCAGGCTGGCAAGGATTCGATCGAGAAAGCGGTCACGAAGCTTGTCGGGCGCGGCAAGATCGAAGCAGACGCGGCCGAAACGTTGCTGACCCGGATCACCCCGGTGGCGGACTATGAGCCGATGGCCGAAGCCGAGCTGATAATCGAGGCGGCGACCGAAAAGGAACAGATCAAGCAGGCGATTTTCGATGCCGCGGGCAAGGTGCTGGACGATAGCGCGATCATGGCGTCGAACACCAGCTCGATCCCGATCACGCGGATGGCAAACCATTCGCCCGATCCGCAGCGTTTCATCGGGCTGCACTTCTTCAATCCCGTGCCGGTCATGGGCCTTATCGAGGTTATTCCCGGCCTCGCGACCTCGAAAGGTACGACCGACCGGGTCACCGCCTTTGCCGAGGGGCTCGGCAAGCAGGTGGTCCTGAGCCAGGATGAACCCGGCTTCGTCGTCAATCGCATCCTCTTGCCGATGATCAACGAAGCGGTGTTCGTGCTCGGCCAGTCTACCGCCGGGATCGAGGATATCGACAAGGGCTGCCGTCTCGGGCTCAATCACCCCATGGGGCCGCTGCAATTGGCCGATTTCGTCGGGCTCGATACCTGCCTCGACATTATCAAGGTGCTCTACAAGACGACCCGTGACACCAAGTATCGCCCGGCACCCTTGCTGGTGAAGTACGTCGAGGCGGGCTGGCTGGGCCGCAAGACCGGGCGCGGTTTCTACGATTACAGCGGCGAAGCGCCCGTTCCGACGCGGTAAAATTCGGAACACAGGCCGCAGCCCCCCGTTGGTCATGCAAAGGAGATATTCGCATGACCGACCGCAACATTCCCGTGAAGAGCCAGGAAGAACGCCAGGCCGAGCTCGCACCCGAAATGCACAATGATGAGCAGGACGATCACCGCAGCCAGGCGCAGGAAATCGCCATGCAGGCGAAAGACCATGCCGCAGCGGCAGGTGCTACGGAAAGCCGCAAGCCCGGCTCACCCTCCGTCGATGGAGTTGCCGGGACCGAGACAGACATGATCGACCAAATGCGCGACATGGAAGACACCGGCCGGATCGATAACGGCGCGTTCGCCGGGGAACCAAACCACGACGACAATACATCCAAGTATCAGGGCAAAGAGCAGTAAAAGCCTACGCTACTGATGCAGCCTTTCGACCGGTTCTTCGATAGGGACTGCCCATCCGGCATCGGAATCCTGCGCTGAGACCTTGTCCTGATCGCTGAGATACGGCAGCTTGTTCGGATTGGGATCGAAGCCGGAAAAATCCTCGCTCGGTGACGGATCGAACCCTTCTGCGCCGTCGACCAGATCTTCATCGGTCGCAAATTCGGTTGCGCTGCCGCGCTCTTGTGAAAAGTCGGGAGCCGCGCTTGCCTGACCCGGTCGCTGATCGCCGAATCTTGGCTCGGGACCTGAGCGAGCGGTATTGTTGCCGCTACCGAGGGTATCGACCGTCTGCGTCAGACTGCCCGGATCGTCTTCCGTCCCCACGAACAACACCACGCTCAGCAGCGTAAAGCCGACATACGCAAGCGCGACCTTCGGGTTTTTGAACAAGGTAGCAAGCATGGGATCATGCCATAACTCACCAACCGTTAATGTTCGGTGGAGGCAATTCTTCGCTTGAGATCGTAAAGCAGATCGAGCGCTTCGCGCGGCGAAAGAGCATCGAGATCGGTCCGCGATAGCTGCTCTGCAAGCTGCTGTTCCGGCGTAGGTTCCGGGTCGCCCTGCTGCGCGGCAGCGGCAAATAACGGCAATTCGCCAAGCCCCGCAGCGATACCGCCGGTTTCAGTACGCGCTTCTTCGAGTTTTGCGAGCACTTGCGCCGCGCGTTTGACAACTGGTTCCGGCACGCCGGCGAGTTTGGCTACGGCCAGTCCGTAAGACCGGTCCGCCGGCCCTTCGGCAAGCTCGTGCAAGAGCACCAGGTCGCCCTTCCATTCGCGCGCGCGCACATGGTGCAGCGAGAGCGCCTCACAGCTATCGGCCAGCCGGGCAAGCTCGTGGTAATGCGTTGCGAACAGGCAGCGGCAGGCGAGGCGGGAATGCACCGCTTCGACCACCGCCCAAGCCAGTGCAAGACCGTCATAGGTCGAAGTGCCCCGCCCGACCTCGTCAAGGATGACGAAACTTCGCTCGGTCGCTTGCGACAAGATCGCGGCGGTTTCGACCATCTCGACCATGAAGGTCGAGCGGCCCCGCGCGAGGTTGTCGGATGCGCCGACACGGCTGAACAGTCGGTCCACGAGCCCGATCCGCGCCGCGTCTGCAGGGACGAAGCAGCCCGCCTGCGCCATCAGCACGATCAGCGCGTTTTGTCGCAGGAAGGTCGATTTGCCGCCCATGTTCGGGCCGCCAATCAGCCACAGCCTGTCATCTGCATTGAGCGAACAATCGTTGGCCACGAAGCGATCGCCCGCCTTTGCCAGTGCAGCCTCGACCACGGGGTGGCGCCCGCCAGTAATGGCAAGACCGGCATCCGCGGTAATTTCGGGCCGCGCCCAGTCGCCCTCCGAAGCGCGTTCGGCATTGCCCGCCGCGACATCGATCCGCGCGAGCGCCGAGGCAGTGCGCGCAATGGCTTCACGCACCGCGCTGACTTCGCCAGTGAGCTCTTCGAAATGCGCTTCTTCGGCGGCCAGAGCGCGTCCACCAGCCTCGGAAATGCGCGAGGCCTCTTCATGCAGGTTGAGCGAGTTGAACCGAACCGCGCCCTTCATGGTCTGCCGGTGCGTGAAGCCGCTATCGGCCTCCATCAGGCCGTCGCCGTGACGGCTGGGGACCTCGATAAAGTAGCCGAGCACGCCGTTATGCTTGATCTTCAGCGATGCGATGCCGGTTTCCTCGCGGTAGCGCGTCTCCATCGCTGCAATGGCGCGGCGGGCATTGCCCGAAACCTCGCGCAATTCATCGAGCCCGGCGTCGTAGCCATCGGCGATGAAGCCGCCATTACCGCGCTCTGTCGGCGGCGAGGCGACAAGCGCGCGTGCCAGATGATCGACGAGAGCGCCGTGCCCGGTCAGGTCGGGTAGAAGTAGATCGAGTAGGGCAGGGCGGTCCGCTTCGGTCTGTAAGCGGTCATGCACGCGCTGCGCCTCTGCCAGCCCATCCCGGACCTGTCCCAGATCGCGGGGACTGCCCCGGCCTGCAACAATGCGCCCGAGCGCGCGGCTGACATCGGGGAGCGCGCGCAGAGTGTCACGGAGGTCCGCCCGCTCGATCGGGCGGCTCCGCCAGAACTCGGCGAGCGCGATACGGTCATTGATGGCGGATTGGTCGAGCAAAGGGGCGGACAGGTCTTCGGCCAGCAACCGTGACCCGGCCCCAGTTGCACAGCGATCCAGCGCGGCAATCAGGCTGCCTGCGCGCCCGCCTTGCTGCGTCTCCAATATTTCGAGGCTTGCGCGGGTTGCCTCGTCCATCGCCATTCCCGAAGCGCCCGAGCGGACCAAGGGAGGCAGCAGCAGCGGCAGGTTGCCGCGCCCGACATGGTCGAGATAGGCGATCAGTCCTCCGTACCGCCGCCAGCATCGCGCGCGAGAAATTGCCGAAACCGTCGAGCGTCGCGACCCCGTGAATAGCCTTCAGCCGCTCGCCGCCCGCATCGCTCGAGAAGTCGCCGCGATTATGGAAGGTCGCGTCTTCCGGACCCTCGGTCCAATCTTCCGGCACCACAACTTCCGTCGCGCCAATCCGCGCCAGCTGCGCGCCCAGCATGTCGGCGCTGCATTCTTCCAGCACCATAGTGCCGGTCGAGATATCGCAGCTCGCAATGCCGATAGTGCCGCGTACCTCGGCGAGCGCCGCGAGCAGGTTGGCCTTGCGCGGATTGAGCAGCGCCTCCTCGGTAAGCGTGCCAGCCGTGACAAAACGGACGATGTCGCGCTTTACGAGCACTTTCGATGACGGCTTGCCTTCGGACTTGGCGCGCGCCTTGGCCTCGCCGGGCGTTTCGACCTGTTCGGCGATGGCGACTCGCTGCCCCGCCTTGATCAGCCGCGCAAGGTATCCTTCCGCCGAGTGCACCGGAACGCCGCACATCGGCACCGGCTCTCCGCCATGCTCCCCGCGCGTCGTCAGCGCGATGTCGAGAATTCCCGCCGCCTCGCGCGCATCATCGAAGAACAGCTCGAAGAAATCGCCCATCCGGTAGAACAGCAATGACCCGTCCGCCTGCTCCTTGAGCGCAAGGTATTGCCGCATCATCGGGGTCGGCTGGGAGGGTTTGGGCGAGGCCATATGACCGGCCTAGCTAGCGCGGCGGTGATTCGGAACGGGTATGGCCCGTGTTTCCCCTATCGTTTGTAATCGGAGCGGGCTAAGCGCAGGCAGGATTCAGGCAAATGCCGTAAAGGAAAAAGGGTTTTATGTCGGACGATCAAGACGGCGGACAGACAAGCGGGCGCCGGGGGGTTTCACCACTCGCGAGGCGCTGTTCTACCATGAGACCATTCGTCCCGGTAAGCTGGAGATCGTTGCGACGAAGCCCATGACGTCGCAGCGCGACCTCAGCCTGGCCTATTCGCCCGGCGTTGCCGCTCCGGTCGAAGCCATTGCGCAGGACCCTGCGCTGGCCGCGCGCTACACTGCCAAGGCGAACCTTGTTGCGGTAATCTCCAACGGTTCTGCGATCCTCGGGCTCGGCAATCTTGGCGCGCTGGCGTCCAAGCCGGTGATGGAAGGCAAGGCGGTGCTGTTCAAGCGCTTTGCCGATGTAGACTCGATCGATATCGAGCTCGATACCGAAGACCCCGAAGCTTTCATCAATGCGGTCGCACTGATGGAGCCGACCTTTGGCGGGATCAACCTTGAGGATATCAAGGCGCCCGAATGCTTCATCATCGAAGCGGCGCTGCGTGAACGGATGAACATTCCGGTCATGCACGATGACCAGCACGGCACCGCCATCATCACCGCTGCGGGCCTGCTCAATGCCTGCCACCTGACCGACCGCGATATCAGAGATGTGAAGGTCGTCGTAAACGGAGCGGGTGCGGCTGCAATTGCCTGCACCGAACTGATCAAGGCGATGGGCGTTCCGCATGACAATGTCATCATGTGCGACCGCTCGGGCCCGATCACGCCGGGCCGCGACAATGTCGATCAGTGGAAGAGCGCTCACGCGGTACAGACCGATGCGACCGACCTCGAAGGCGCGCTTGAAGGCGCGGATATCTTCCTCGGCCTTTCGGCTGCCGGCGCGCTCAAGCCCGAATGGGTGAAGGAAATGGCGGACAAACCGATTATCTTCGCAATGGCCAACCCCGTGCCCGAGATCATGCCGGACGATGCAAAGAAGGTTCGTCCCGATGCGATCATCGCGACCGGGCGCAGCGACTTTCCGAACCAGGTCAACAATGTGCTCGGCTTCCCCTTCATCTTCCGCGGCGCGCTCGATGTGCAGGCGACAACGATCAACGAAGAGATGAAGGTTGCCGCTGCGCAGGCCATTGCCGAGCTTGCACGCGAGCGAGTGCCCGAAGAAGTGGCAAGCGCGTACGGCAAGAACCAGAAATTCGGCACAGACTACATCATACCTGCGCCATTCGATCCGCGCCTGATCGAGGTCGTATCCTCCGCCGTGGCGAAAGCAGCGATGGATTCAGGCGTCGCACAGGCGAGGATCGAGGATTTCGAGGAATACCAGCATCAGCTGAAATCGCGCCTCAATCCGACGACTTCGGTCCTGACCGGTGTCTACAACGAAGCGAAATCCAGCCCGAAGCGTATGGTCTTTGCCGAAGCCGAAGAGGAAGTGGTGCTGCGCGCCGCGATCCAGTTCCGCGATTTCGGCTACGGCACGCCAATCCTTGTCGGGCGGACGAAAGCGGTTCTCGACAAGCTGCACCAGCTCTCGGTCTCGGATCCGGGCAGTTTCGAAATCCAGAACTCGGCTGATAGCGAGCATGTGCCCGCAATGGTCGATTATCTTTACAAGCGGCTCCAGCGGCGCGGCTATACCGAGCGCGATGTGCGCCGGATGGTCAATCAGGAACGCAACATCTTCGCCGCGCTGCTGGTCGCGCTTGGGCACGGCGACGGGGTTATTTCCGGCCTGACGCGAACCTTCGCCCAGACCGCCAAGGAGATTAATCGCGTCCTCAAACCGAAGCCGGGAGCGATCCCGTTCGGCATCCACATGATGATCGGCAAAAACCACACGACTTTCCTCGCCGATACCACCATCAACGAGCGTCCGACGGCTAGAAGAGCTCGCGCATATCGCGCGCGAAACCGCTGCCGTCGCGCGCCGCATGGGGCATGAGCCGCGCGTCGCATTCCTGTCATACTCGACCTTTGGCAATCCGTCGGGACAGTGGCTCAACAATATCCGCGAAGCCGTGGCGATCCTCGACAAGGAAGAGCCTGGTTTCGAATATGAAGGCGAGATGGCGCCCGACGCTGCGCTTAATCCCAAGGTGATGGAGCTTTATCCGTTCAGCCGCTTGTCCGCGCCGGCCAATGTGCTGGTGATGCCGGGCCTGCAATCGGCGAACCTTTCTGCGAAGATCTTGCGCGAGCTTGGCGGCAATGCGACCATCGGCCCGATGCTGATCGGGATGGAAAAGCCGGTGCAGATCGTGCCGATGACGGCACTTGCACCGGATGTCTTGACGCTGGCGGTATTGGCTGGGGCCGGGGTGGTCGGCTGACCAATCGGAGCCGGTAGCGAACAAGGAAAAAGGGCCCGGCGCAGTGCCGAGCCCTTTTTTCTGTATCCGTGATCTAGGAAGAGGCGCGGATATTACGCGGCCATCGCTTCCTTGTTGACTTCGCCGGTCGCAATCTCGGTCATCCGGCGGTCACCGCCGTAGGTGTTATCGAGACACGTCTGCAGCGTTTCCGCGTCCTGGTCGAGGCCGAGGCGCTTGGCGAACGCCACTGCTGTTCCATAGCCTGCAAGTCCATAGTGCGTCATGCGCTGGAACTGCGTGATGATAGAGGCGTCGAGGACGTCCTTGTCTTCGATATCGGCATCAATGGCATGTGCCTTGGCTTCCTTCACGAGGCCTTCCATGCCCTTGCAGAATTCGCCGTTCGGATTGGCGTCGTGCGATTCGATCAGATTGCGCACCTGGACCATGCCTTCCGAAATACCCTTCACGCCGTCTTCGAGCGCGCACCGGAGGTCCTCGGAGGTCGCTTTTTCGTGCAATTTCTTGGTTGCATCGAGCGATTGCTTGTCGGCGCTGTAGATGTCCTGAAGCTGGTCGATATAGAGGTCTTTGAGAGTGTTGATGGTCATTGAGTATTCTACCCTTGGTTTGATTTGCTTTTCACAAGACCAATGGGCCGCACGCGCGATCGTTCCGAAAAAACTATTATATTTTCGATAGATACGGTGAGGCGGGACTCGTCCGCGACGAGCTGCGTGCCGCTTTATCGTGTCAGCCGAGCCGCTGTTCGATCGGCACGTAATCGAGATCGTAGCCGAAATATCGCGGGCTGAAGACGGCAAGGCCAGCCTCGCTGCGCCACAGCGGATCGCAGCGAAATCCGAGCACCGTTACGCGCTGTCCTCGTTCGTAGCCGGGATTGACAATGCCGTCGGCGCTGCCGGTGTCGATGATGCTGATGAGATCGGGGCACGTGGCGATGACGGCGCCATCGCGGCGAGCCACGAGATGCTCATTCTTGACGTCGGAAACGAAGGTCTGCCCCGCGAACGCGCCTGTCCCGGCGAGCGAAACTTGCCCCACAAGAAATCCGTCCTCGTCGCGCCATTCGAAATCGGAGACGGTCCCGGTGAACAGGAGGTATCCATCGCCCGCAGCGCGCGCCGCCTCAACCGGATTGCTCCCCTCCGCCTTGGCTTCTCGCACCGCCTTGCCGATGTTCCTTGCCAGAGTGAGGCTGCCGGTTACGAGTGTGCCATCCTGCTTGGCCTGCGCTCCGGTGATCGGGCTGTCGGTGACGCCGCATTCCCGGCTGACCACCGCTATACTGCGCAAAATGTCTTCGGCTCTGGTGGGATCGCCGAGTGCCTCGACGATCATCTCGTCACCGAACGGTGTTGCTGCACCGATCGGGGTGAGCGGGATGCCAGCGACCTTGACCGAGTGCTGGTTGATCTCCGGAACTGCGCGCCCGACGGTATCGGCATCGAGCGCAGGCACGCCGAGACGAGCGGCGGTCGAGAGCCCCTCGGCAAGGGAGAGTGGCCCGATCTCGCCCATGATGACGCCTGCGAATTTCTGGCCGATATGACGCTCGAGCGCTTCGAAAGCGGCCTGCACCGGCATCTCCACCGGGCTCTCGATCGCATCGAGCTTCGCCTGCATTGCTTCACTGGTGTCGGCGAGGCTGGCGAGACCATAGGGGCACGCGACGCGGTCGGTATCGGATAGACCCTCTACCGGGATCACTGAAAACGCGAGCCCGGCCGCCAGATCGCTGGCAATCAGCTCGCGCGCCGCAGATAGGCTGCCTCCGCCGCCCGTGCCCAGATAGGAGCTGCCGACCAGCGCGTCTTCCAGATCGGTCCGGGTGAGGGCGGTCGCCTTGACCCCGGGCGAGGGAGCGGGAAGTGCGCTTTGGCCCTGCACCTGGCGGCATGCCGCGAGAGACCCCGCTGCAATTGCAAGTCCGCCGAGAAACTGTCGCCGTGCTACCATTTGTTTTGTCCCCACCTTGATAACGAGTAAACTGACGCGGTCGGGGATGGAATGCAATCTCGCAGTCGGCGCCTTCAGGAAACCGTGTTTACAAATCCGTTCGCGGCGCCAGCGGCGGTGAAGCCGAATATGAAGTAGATGCTGTTCCAACCAAGCTCCTTGGTCGAAAAATGCGAACTTTGGTGCGCTCTGTAGAGTGCCAGAACCGCAAGCACCATCACCAACCACCGCGTTGCCAGCAAAAGATACGACACAACCCAATTCCCGGATTCGAAAAGCGGTGGACCGAAGATTATTGCTAGGTCGAGAGCAATCGCGAGGCTGAAGAGCCAATGCAGATGTCGCACCAGCAGCACTCCCATCACAGCCGCCGGAACCGGAAATACCAGACTTCGTGACCGAACACGGTGCGCGCCTTGTGCTCGTAGCGCGTCTCGCTCCATCCGCTCGGACGGTTCTGCCAGCTTGCTGGCCCATCGACGACCCATTCGAATTTGTCGGTGAAGCGCTGCATCACCATCAGCGCGTGGCGCAGGTAAACCGCGTGATCGGTACCGAAGCGGAACTCGCCGCCGGGTTTCAGCTTGTCCGCGAGCAGGCCGACCGGGCCATCATTCATCATGCGCCGCTTTGCATGCTTGTTCTTGGGCCAGGGGTCGGGGTGCAGCAGATACGCCATAGTGAGCGCCCCATCAGGGATGCGCTTGAGGACTTCGAGCGCATCACCGTGATGGAGCCGCACATTGGCGAGCTTTTCGTCATCCACATGGCCCAGCGCTGCGGCCACACCGTTGAGGAAGGGTTCTGCGCCGATAAAGCCGTGATCGGGCAGCAAGTCCGCGCGGTAGGCGAGGTGCTCTCCGCTGCCGAACCCGATCTCGACATGGAGCGGGCAGTCCTCGCCAAACAGCCTCTCGGCCGTGACCGGGCCCTCTTCGGGCACGGCGATTTTCGGCAGGAGATTATCGACCAGACCCTGCTGACGCGCGCGCAGGGGTTTGCCGACGCTGCGGCCATACAGCCGGCTGAGGGTGGTGGGGTCGCCTTCTTTGAACGCACTCATGGTGGGTCCGCTAAGGCCTGATGCGGGTGGTTGTCCAGACCGGATGACGGGAGGATTTCTTCGTGAGTGACATGCGGGGTTGAGCGGTGCCCTACCGAACCGCTAACGCGCCGTTCATGGATTATCTCATTTCTCTCTTCGGGGACCAGCCGCTGTGGGTGCAATCGCTGATCGGGCTCGTCGCCCTTGCCGTGGCAGCCCTGGCGGTCAATTACGTGCTCAAGCATGTGATGCTGCGACTTGCCGCGCCGTATCTCGACCGCGCCACGAAAACGATAGACCATTCCGCCGCATGGCTCGCGACGGTTGCGCCGCTCCTGATTGTTTCGCGCGGGATTGGCCTTGTCCCGCACCTGCCCGAGGACGTCTATACTGTCGTCAGAAATGTCGCGCAGGCGCTCATCGTGGTGTCGGTGGCGATGGCCATCGTCAGGGGGCTCGCCTACGCGAACGAGGTTTACGAGCGTCAACCGCGTTCGAACAATCGCCCGATCAAGGGTTTCGTGCAGGTCGTGAAGATCATCGTCCTGTGCGGTGCAGCGATCATCATGATCTCGGTCCTCATCGACGAATCGCCGCTGCTGCTGTTGTCGGGCCTCGGGGCAATTACTGCGGTCTTGCTCTTGGTGTTCAAGGACACGATCCTGTCGCTGGTGGCGAGTGTCCAGCTGACCTCGAACGACATGCTGCGGGTCGGAGACTGGATCGAAATGCCGAGCATGCAGGCGGACGGCGATGTGATCGACATCTCTCTGCACACGGTAAAGGTTCAGAATTTCGACAAGACCATAACCACGATCCCGACGCACCGGCTCGTATCCGACGCCTATCGCAACTGGCGCGGGATGAGCGAGAGCGGCGGGCGGCGGATCAAGCGGTCGATCGTGCTTGATCAGAACTCGATCCGGTTCCTGAGCGATGAGGAGGTGCTTGACCTTAAGAAATTCCGCATCCTCAAACCCTATCTGGCTGCCAAGCGCGATGAGATTGCGGAATGGAACAAGGCAGAGCTTGCTGGCGACGACCAGCCGGTCAACGCGCGCAGGCTCACCAATATTGGGACGTTCCGCGCGTATATAGCCGCCTATATCGACTGGCATCCGCGCATCGGGGACGGTTTCACGATGCTGGTGCGGCAACTTGATCCGGGACCGCAGGGTCTGCCGATCGAGATCTATTGCTTTGCCGACACGACCACTTGGGGCGAATACGAAGCGATCCAGGCGGACATCTTCGACCACCTGCTTTCGATCGTTCCCGAATTCGGCCTGCGCGTGTTCCAGGAGCCGAGTGGTCGGGACTTTGCGTCGTTGGTTTCGGCGGCAGACTAGTCAAACGAAAACGCCCGAAGCGCTTGTAGGCGCTCCGGGTGTCTTCCGTTGGGTAACCGAGTGACGTCAGGCGGCTTCAGCCTCTTCGTTCGGGTCGCGCAGCACATATCCGCGACCCCATACGGTCTCGATGTAGTTTTCGCCGCCACATGCATGGCTGAGCTTCTTGCGCAGCTTGCAGATGAAGACGTCGATGATCTTGAGTTCGGGTTCGTCCATTCCGCCATACAGGTGGTTGAGGAACATTTCCTTGGTCAGCGTGGTGCCCTTGCGCAAGCTGAGCAGCTCAAGCATCGCATATTCCTTGCCGGTGAGGTGAACGCGGGCGCCGTCGACTTCGACAGTTTTTGCGTCGAGGTTCACGGCGAGCTTACCGGTGCGGATGATCGACTGGCTGTGGCCCTTCGAACGGCGCACGACAGCGTGGATGCGGGCGACCAGTTCTTCGCGGTGGAACGGCTTGGTCACGTAATCGTCAGCGCCAAAGCCGAACGAACGGATCTTGCTATCCATTTCGGCAATGCCCGACAGGATCAGGACAGGCGTTTGCACCTTGGCGACGCGTAGTTTCTTCAGCACGTCGTAGCCGTGCATGTCCGGCAGGTTGAGGTCGAGCAGGATGATATCGTAATCATACAGCTTACCAAGATCGAGGCCTTCCTCGCCCAGATCGGTCGAATAGACGTTAAACCCCTCGGTGGTGAGCATGAGCTCAATCGCTTTCGCGGTTGTCGGCTCGTCCTCAATCAACAGCACTCGCATATCTGGTCCCCTACTTTGCCCCAGAACCTGGCAAGCTTACCTTTTGGCAAGCTGTGTCGGTAACGCCTCGTCAAGAGGTGTTGCCATGTATTAACCACACAACATCTGAACGGAAAAGGTTAACGCGCCGTAAACGCCTCGCGCGAAAGTTTGCGAGTCTTTTGTGCAACATATCGGTTTGGCGCCCTCTGCCGCCGGGCGCGGGAGTTTTTGTTCTGCGAACGCAATCCGGTGCGCGATGTCCTCGACCGGAGGAGATGCGCACACTATAACGCATTCAGCTTTTTCGCTCGCCGCCTCTGGGCGCTCGATCCGATCCCGATTGCCTCGCGGTATTTCGCAACAGTTCGCCGGGCGAGGTCGAATCCTTCTTCCCCCAGCATGTCAGCGAGCTTCTGGTCCGACAGCACCTTCTTCGGGTCTTCGGCGTCGGTCAGCGCCTTGATGCGTGCCTTGATCGCCTCGGACGATGCGCCTTCGCCGTCGCTGGAGGCAACGCCGCTGGAGAAGAAATACTTGAGCTCGAAACAGCCGCGATCGCAGTGCAGGTACTTGTTGCTCGTTACCCGGCTGACGGTGCTTTCGTGCATGTCGATCTGTTCGGCCACCTCGCGCAAGGTGAGCGGGCGCAATTCCGAAACGCCCCGCCTGAAGAACCCGTCCTGCTGCTTCACGATCTCGGCGGCGGTCTTGAGAATCGTCTTCTGCCGCTGGTCGAGCGCGCGGATCAGCCAATGCGCATCGGCCAGCTTTTCCTTCAGCCAGCTTTGCGCCTGCGGGTCGGGCGATCCCTCATTGAGCTCGACATAGTAGTCGCGGTTCACGATCAGTCGGGGGAGCGTTTCCTCGTTCAGCGCAATGTCCCAGCCGCCATCGTCCTTGGCATTGAGCAAGATATCGGGGATCACAGCGCTGTCGGTGTCGGGGGCAAAAGCCAAGCCGGGCTTCGGATCGTAGCCGCGCAGTTCGGCGAGCATGTCTGCAAAATCTTCGTCATCCACCTCGCAAAGGCGTTTGAGCCGCGCCACTTCGCCGCGCGCGACAAGCTCGAGATTGTCGATCATCTTTTGCATGCAGGGATCGAACCGGTCGGCTTCGCGGGCCTGGATCGCCAGACATTCGGCGAGGCTGCGCGCGCCCACACCGCTCGGATCGAGCATCTGGACGACCGTCAGCGCGTCTTCGGCTTCGTCCATGCTTACGCCCAGGTCGTAGGCGATCTTGCGCAGGTCGCCGGTCAGGTAGCCAGCCTCGTCGAGCAATCCGATCAGATGCCGCGCAATGAAGGATTCTTTCGGGTTCACCGCAACCGAACCGACCTGTTCATTCAGGTGCTCGCTTAGTGTGATCTCATGCGCGCGGGTTGCATCGATGCCAGGGAAATCGCCATCGCCTGCACTGTATGTCGCGCCGCCTGCTCCCCACTCGCCGTCGCCTTGCGCGGAGGATCCGCGCGAGCCGTCGCCGGTATCGCGGTCCCGATCGAGCGCTCCGGTATCGAGGTCGAGCGGAGCCTCGCGCTCACCCTGCGCCTGCGACATCAGCTGGTCCGAGGTGAATTCTTCGCGCGGGATATCATCGGGCTCACCCGGCGGGCCGGTATCCTCGCTGGTGACCGAGCCGGCCTCAAGCAGTGGATTGCTCTCGAGCGCGTCACCGATGAAGGTTTCGATTTCGAGATTGGATGCGGCAAGCAGCTTGATCGCCTGCTGCAATTGCGGCGTCATCACCAATTGTTGCGATTGGCGAAGGTCGAGCCTGGGTCCGAGCGCCATTATGTGTCGATCCGTTCGGCTTGCGCCGCACTACGCGCTGGGCTGGTGCAGCACCCGGCGGACCAAGATCCGCCCCAGAGCATCAGATCACCTCCCGCCGGCACATCATAAGGTGAAGCTCTCACCAAGATAAAGTCTGCGCACGTTTTCGTCGGCGACGAGTTCCTGCGGCGTGCCGGCGAACAGGACCTGCCCGCCATATATGATGCAGGCGCGGTCCACGATCTCGAGGGTTTCGCGGACATTGTGGTCAGTGATCAGCACTCCGATCCCGCGCGTCTTGAGGTCGGCGACGAGATCGCGGATGTCGCTGATCGATAGCGGATCAATCCCGGCAAAGGGTTCGTCGAGCAGCATGATTGAAGGCTTTGCCGCAAGGGCGCGCGCGATTTCGCAGCGCCTGCGCTCACCGCCGGACAGCGCCATGGCGGGACTTTCACGCAGCCTCGTGAGGCCAAATTCGTCCAGAAGCCGCTCCAGTTCGGCGCTGCGCGTTTCGGCATCGGGCTCAACCATTTCCAGCACGCAGGCGATGTTCTGCTCGACAGTCATGCCGCGGAAGATGCTGGTTTCCTGCGGCAGGTAGCCGAGGCCCAGGATCGCGCGGCGATACATCGGAAGCTTGGTCACGTCCTCGCCGTCCATCAGGATGCGCCCGGAATCCGGTTTAACGAGGCCCATGATCGAATAGAAGCACGTCGTCTTGCCCGCGCCGTTCGGGCCGAGCAGGCCCAGCACTTCGCCTTTGCCGACGCTCAGCGAGATATCGGTCAGGACGGCGCGCTTGTCGTAGCTCTTGGCAATGGAGACGACTTCGAGACCGCCATCAGGCAGCGGCACGGTCGCATCGACCGTGTCCGAAGCGGACTGGGCCAGCTCTTCAAGGGCGGGTGACTCGCTCATCGGCCAAGCTTTAGCAGCCCAGCCCTGACAGAAAAGGGGCCGTTTGCCGTTTTGGCAGGATTTTTGCTTTACATGCGGATTTAAGCGACCGGATGCGAGCGAGGGTTTCGGGCGAACGCATGACGCATTGCCCCGCATTGCCTCGCTTTGCTCTGCAAGGCGCGGGGCGCAACATTGTTGCATTTTGGTTACCGCGCTTGCAACTCATCGCACAGTTTGAGATACTCCTCCCGTGAGAGAGAGAATCCGTTGGGGAGCGGCTTAATGGGCGATTATTCGCATCAAAGCACGAAAAGTACCGCGCAGTCTGCCTCGAATGGCGAGGTAAAGGACTGGCGCAAGGCGATTAGCGACCACGTCGCCTATGCGCTGCTCGCCTATACCGGCCTGCATATCTTCATGACCGTCAAGGCCATGTCCGAAGGTCTTCCCTCGCTTCTGCCCTATTTCGCGCTTGTAGTGCTGATCGCGGCGATCATTCCCGCCTGTCGCTGGTTCGAGCGGCGCTGGACCGGACTGTCCGATGAGGAAGCTTCCGACCCGGCATTGGCAGACGAGTTCCGCCGCGACATCATAGCACTCTGGCTGCTGGCTATTGGCCTGCCTTTCGCGCTGACTGGATTGTTCAAGGGCATGTTCGCCGTGATGTGAGGAGGCTCCCGGCTCGCATCGGGAACCCGAACCATCTCCAACAAGTTTAGATCACGTGCGCCGCACTCTGGCGCTGCTGCGGTGCTGTCTGCGTGAAATTTTTCCGTTCGATCCTTGTTTTTCTCGCGCTCATCGCTGCTTTTCCCGCGCTTGCCGCCATTCCCGGTCTCGAGGCTCCTGCGACGGACAGCGCGGCGTCTGAACCGGTCCAGCAGACCATCGCGCAAGGGCAGGGCGAGGGCGATGACGCCCGGATAACCGAGCGTATCGAAGGCATATTCGCAGAACTCCCGAACTTCGAAACGGTCGGCGTCGAAGTCAACGAAGGCGTTGTCAGCCTGACCGGAACGCTCGCCGATGCCGATGCGATCGCGCGCGCGGAGGGAATCGCGTCGCGCGTGTCAGGCGTCGTGACGGTCGAGAATGCCATCGAGCGCGATCTGTCCGTTGAACAGAACCTGTCGGTATTCGGAGAAGTTTCGGGCCTGTTCGACAGCTTTATGGCGGGCCTCCCGCTGTTCGCCGTGGCGATGCTCACGGCGCTTGTCATCGGGGCGGTAGGATATCTGATCGCCGGCCTGGGCTTCATCTGGGACCGGATCGCTCCGAACGCCTTCCTTGGCGAGCTCATCCGCAGCGCGATCCGGTTCGCGTTCGTAGTGGGCGGGATCGTGATTGCCCTCGACATGTTGGGCGCGGGCGCTTTGCTCGGCGCGGTCCTGGGCGGAGCTGGCGTGATCGGGATCGCGCTCGGCTTTGCGATGCGGGACACGATCGAGAACTATGTCGCATCGCTGATGCTGAGCCTGCGCCAACCGTTCCGGCCCAACGACCACGTGCTGATCGACGATTTGGAAGGCCGCGTGATCCGCCTTACCAGCCGCGCGACGGTGCTTATGACACTGGAAGGCAACCACTTGCGCGTTCCCAATTCGCAGGTGTTCAAGGCTGTGATCGTCAACTTCACGCGCAACCCGCAAAGGCGCTTCAGCTTTGAGCTTGGTATCGATGCCGATGACGATCCGCGCTCGGCCATGCAGCTCGGAAGCGAGGTCTTGCTGGGACTGCCATTCGTGCTCGATGAACCGGAACCTGCGGGGCGGATCGAGCAGGTGGGCGATTCCAACATCGTCATCCTGTTCCTCGGCTGGATCGACCAGCGCGAGGCGGATTGGTTTAAATCGCGCAGTCTCGCCATTGCAGCGGTGAAGGAAGCGCTGGAGGATGCAGGCTTCGCCTTGCCGGAGCCGATCTACCGCCTGCGCTTTGACGGGCGAACCGACCCCCTGCCTATCGGGCGATCGCCGAAGGATGGCGATGCGACGCCGGCACCGGCCAAGAGGCGCGCCTCACCGCCAGCGGATGGCGACGACGTGCGGCCCGAGAGCGAAATCAGCGAAATGGTTGAAAGCGAGCGCCAGTCTGATCCTGAGCAGGCGAAGGACCTGCTCGATCCCTCGCGCCCAGTAGAATAACATTGTGCCGATGGGCCGCCGCGGGTCATGCCGCGCCCGGCGCTTGGGGGCTCAGGAGGAAGCGCGCTCGACCGCTTCGAGGACGATCTGCCGGGCCTCGGCTCTGTCGCCCCATTTACCGACGCGCACCCACTTTTCCTTTTCGAGATCCTTGTAGTGGGTGAAGAAGTGTTCGATCTGCTGGAATATGATCGAGGGCAGGTCCTTTGTCTCGCCGACATCCGAATAATACGGGAAGGTCGTGTCGACCGGTACGCAGACCAGCTTTTCATCGCCGCCGTGCTCGTCTTCGAGGTTGAGTACACCGATGGGGCGCGCACGCACGACGCACCCGGCCATGAAGGGTGAGCGCGCGATCACCAGCGCATCGAGCGGGTCGCCATCGGGTGAAAGCGTGTGCGGGATGAAGCCGTAATTGGCCGGATAGCGCATCGGCGTATGCAGGATGCGGTCGACGAACAACGCGCCGCTTTCCTTGTCGAATTCGTATTTCACCGGTTCGCCGCCGGTCGGGACTTCGATGATGACGTTGAGATCGTCGGGGACGTTGGTGCCGGTGGGGATCTTGTCGATGCGCATGATTTTCTCGAATTTGAAAAGGGAGGGAATGGGTTGAGCGCGCCTCTAGCCGCTGTCGCGGCATTGCGAAAGACCTCCCTTGGTCTTAAGCGCGTCGCTCAAAAGTAGGAAATCATGTCCAAGAATACACCCAAAGCCATTCGCGGCGCGCAGGATATCTTCGGCCCCGACGCCGAGGCCTTCGCCTTCGTGGTCGAGACATTCGAGCGCGTGCGCCGCCTGTACCGGTTTCGCCGGGTCGAAATGCCGGTGTTCGAAAAGACCGAAGTTTTCAGCCGCGCGATCGGCGAGACGACCGATGTCGTGTCGAAAGAGATGTATTCATTTGAGGATCGCGGCGGGGATTCGCTCACCCTGCGCCCCGAATTTACCGCCGGGATCGCGCGCGCCTTTCTCACCAATGGCTGGCAGCAGCGCGCTCCGCTGAAGCTGGCGACCCACGGACCGCTGTTCCGCTATGAGCGCCCGCAGAAGGGCCGCTATCGCCAGTTTCACCAGATCGATGCCGAGATCATTGGCGCGGTTGAGCCTCAGGCCGATGTCGAATTGCTGGCGATGGCGGACCAGCTGCTTAAAGAGCTGGGTATCGAGGGCGTGACGCTGCACCTCAACACGCTGGGCGATGCCGACAGCCGCGAGCAATGGCGCTCGGCGCTGGTGGAGTATTTCCGCGCAGTGAAGGATGAATTGTCGGAGGATTCGCAGGAGCGGCTCGAGAAGAATCCGCTACGCATCCTCGATTCCAAGGATCGCCGCGACAAGGCGTTCCTCGCGGATGCACCGAAAATCGACGACTTCCTGACCGACGAGGCGACCGCGTTTTTCGAAAGCGTCACCAGCGGCCTGGACGCGGCAGGCGTAAAGTGGAAACGCGCTGAAAGCCTGGTGCGCGGGCTCGATTATTACCGGCACACAGCGTTCGAATTCATCCCGGACGACGGCTCGGCGGCGGCGGATGCGCTGGGCGCACAAAGCACGGTGCTCGGCGGCGGGCGCTATGACGGCTTGATGGAAAGCCTCGGCGGCGCGCCCACGCCTGCGGTTGGCTGGGCTGCGGGAATTGAACGGCTGGCGATGTTGGTTGGGGAGAAGCAGGAGGACCTCCTCGCAGCTATTGTGCTGGTAGAACATGACGACGGCCTCGCTGCTGCGAACAAGCTTCTCGCTGACCTTCGCGCTGGAGGGGTAGTCGCTGAAATCATGGCCTCGGGATCGCCCAAGAAGCGTTATGAAAAGGCCCTGAAGCAGCACCCTCAACATATCCTGCGAGTAAACGAGACCGGCTATTACGGGATTTCGGGTGAGGGCAGCACAGACAGGATCGTGGCCGCCATCAATCGAAACTCAGCGTCACCCCGGACTTGATCCGGGATTGCTTTCCAGTGTTGCAAGTAGTGAGCGGGATCCCGGCGAGCCAAATGACCACTGGGGCCGGGATGACGGCGCGGCAAGGCAGCCCCTTTCCTACTGCGCCGAATTACGGCTAACGGTAGGAAAATCGAAGCTGCGCCAAATCCGTTTCAAGTTGGATAAGTGTCATCCGTATCATACATGATAAAATCGCGTAAAATCATAGTGTTAGTCTATATGACACGCATGACACTTGGTCCAGTCTGTCACCCGTAATTCCAGAGAACCCGATTGCAAATCCCCGCCGCCCGCCTTGACCAGATCGCCAACCGCTTCGCCGAGCTCGAAGCGCGGATGGCGTCGGGCACGCTTGAGGGCGACGAGTTTGTGCAGGCCAGCCGCGACTATGCCGAGCTGGAGCCGGTCGCGAAAACCGCAGCCGATGTGAAGGCGATGCGCGAGGAGATTTCGGGACTTGAGGAGATGCTGGCCGATCCGGAGATGAAGGCGATGGCCGAAGAGGAGCTTGCGAGCCTGCGCGCCAGCCTACCCGAAAAGGAGCGCGCGCTCGCCGTAGCGCTGCTTCCGCGCGATGCCGCCGACAGCAAGCCTGCGATGCTTGAAATCCGCGCTGGGACGGGCGGCGATGAAGCGGCGCTGTTCGCCGGCGATCTCTACCGCATGTACGAGCGCTACGCCGCCGAGCAAGGGTGGAAGGTCGAACCGGTCAGCATGAATGCAAGCGAGGTGGGCGGCTTCAAGGAAATCGTCGCCAACGTCACCGGGCAGGGCGTGTTTGCCAAGCTCAAGTTCGAAAGCGGCGTGCACCGCGTGCAGCGCGTGCCCGTCACCGAAAGCGGCGGGCGCATCCACACCAGCGCAGCGACCGTGGCGGTGCTGCCCGAACCGGACGATGTCGACATCAAGATTGATCCCGGCGACCTCAAGATCGACACCTACCGTGCGAGCGGGGCGGGCGGGCAGCACGTCAACACCACTGACAGCGCGATCCGGATCACGCATGAACCCACAGGGCTGGTCGTGACCTGCCAAGATGGGCGGAGCCAGCACAAGAACCGCGAAAAGGCGATGCAGGTGCTGCGCGCGCGGCTGTTCGAAAAGACCCGCGACGAAGCGCAAGGGGCCGAGGCCGAAGCGCGCAAGGCGATGGTCGGCAGCGGCGACCGCTCCGAACGCATCCGGACCTACAATTTCCCGCAGGGGCGAGTGACAGATCACCGCATCGGGTTGACCCTGCACAAGCTTGAGGAAGTGCTCGCGGGACCGGGGCTTGGTGAACTGACCGATGCCCTGATTGCCGAGGACGAAGGCAAGCGGCTCGCTGCGCTTTCGGAATGACAGTCGCAGAAGCGATCCGCGCGGCAGCAGACAAGCTCGGCGCAACCAGCGACACCGCGCGGCTGGATGCCGAATTGCTGATGGCGCATTCGCTGGGGCTGAGCCGGTCGGACATGCTGATAAAAGCGATGCGAGGCGAGGCGCCCGAGGGGTTCGGCGCGCTTGTCGAGCGCCGTATTTCGCATGAGCCAGTCGCCTATATTACGGGCACGCAGGAATTTTACGGGCGCTCTTTTGCTGTCGAACCCGGCGTCCTGATTCCGCGCGGCGACACCGAAATCGTGATCGAGGCGGCGCTTGAATTCGCCCCTGCGCCGAAACGGGTGCTCGATCTTGGGACGGGTTCGGGAGCGCTCCTGCTGACGATGCTGGCCGAGCTACCTGATGCGAGCGGTCTCGGGGTCGATGCTTCGGCGGCGGCGCTGGAGGTGGCAGCTGCCAATGCGCGCGATCTGGGGCTGGGCGGTACTGCCGATTTCGAGCGGAGAGACTGGACTGCAGGCGATTGGGCAAGCGGCCTTGGCACATTCGACCTGATCCTGTGCAATCCGCCCTATGTCGAGGAGGATGCCGCGCTTCAGCCGGACGTTCGCGCATTCGAGCCTGCGAGCGCGCTATTTTCCGGACCCGAGGGGCTTGACGACTACCGCGTCCTTGTCCCGCAGCTTGGCAAGCTTTTAAACAATGGCGGCGGCGCTGTCTTCGAAATCGGAGCCTCCCAGGCCCAATCCGTCACGAAGATCGCCGAAAAAGCCGGATTTTCGGTCGAAATGCGCCGTGATCTTGCAAATAGGCCACGCGTCTTGATCTTCCGCACATGAAAAGGCGCACAGGGCTTGGCAAATGCGATTTGGCTCGCTACCTCCGAATCAGGCCACTGATTTGTGAACTGCGCAAAGTCACCGGCCAAGCTCCAAATTCGATGTCAAACGGCCGTCAGGGCTTGCCCCCGGCCAAGGCAGCACGGAGCGCGCGTGAATTGTATCACGCGCAAAGACGAGCAGTCTGTTGGCCGAGAGTGCAATCTGTGATTGCGCAAGGTCGCTAAAGGGAAGAATTTCCTTGAATAACCAACGTAACAATCGTCGCCGCGGTCGCGGTAATCGCAATCAGGGCGGCGGCGGAGGCAACCAGCTTAACCGGATCGACAGCCGCGCGCGGGGCAACGCGCCGCAGCTGCTCGACAAGTATAAAAAGCTGGCGCAGGACGCGCAGCACAATGGCGACCGCGTCCAGGCCGAATACTACCTGCAGTTTGCAGACCACTATTTCCGCGTCATCGCCGATAACAAGGCGCGCCAGGACGAAGCTCGTGCGAAACGCAATGAAGAGCGCGGTCAGGCCAATGATGACAGCGACGACGAGGACGGTGACAACCGCCGGGGCGACAATCGCCGTGGCGGAAATCGCCGCCCGCGCGGACGACGGGACGATACCGAGAGCCAGCGCGGCGACGATTCCGGACAGGAGAACGAGAACACCTCCTCGCGGGATGATTCCGACGAATCCGAGCAACCCAAGCGCCGCGCTCGCAAGCCGCGCAGCGAAGCGGCGAGCGGCGATGAGAAGCCCAAGCGCCGCAAGCCTCGCGCGCCCAAGTCTGACGACAATTCCGGTGCCGGTGAAATCGATTCGTCGGTTCTTCCGCCCGCGATCAGCGCGAGTTCGGCGTCCGACAAGGACAGCGACGACAGCCTTGAAGCGGTCGGTTGATCGGGCTCTGACGGGCGGCGCTTGAAGACACGCGAGTAGCTTCGGATGCGCGCCCGGCTCGAACAGGTCTATGCAACAGCGCAGGCTCGGCCCGGGCTGAGTTCGGCCATACTCGGGCTCATCGCGGCCTGCGGCTATCCGCCGCTTCACGCATGGTGGCTTGCGATACCAGCGCTTGCCGTTTTCATCGCGCTGCTGCGTGAGGCAGCCAGCTGGCGATCGGCGGCATGGATGGGCTGGCTGTTCGGCTGGGCACACTTGACGCTGGCGAACAACTGGATCGCAACCGCGTTTACCCACCAGGCGAAAATGCCTGAATTTCTTGGCTGGGTCGCGGTCCCGCTGCTGTGCATCTATCTTGCGATCTATCCGGCCCTCGCGGCTTTGACGGCACATCTGCTGGCGAGGAAGTCCGGGCGGCTGGCTTTTGGGCTCGTCCTGGCCGGAGCATGGATCTTTACCGAGTGGCTTCGGGCGTGGGTCTTCACGGGCTATCCGTGGCCGCCGCTTGGGCTCTTGCTGCTTGGTGACTGGAACAGCGCCGGGATAGCGCGGTTGCTCCCGTGGCTTGGCACCTATGCTCTATCCGGCGTCGCAATTCTCGCTGCCAGCCTCATTGAATGGTTTTTGGCTACGCGTCGCTGGGTCTGGACAGGCGTATTTGCCGCAGTTTTTGCAGTCGCAATACTTTTGCCAAATTTCGTCGTCACATCGCCTACCAATGGCGTGCCCTATACCCTCGTCCAGCCGCTGCTCACGCAGGACGAGATCAACGATCCGACCAAGTTCGAGGAACAGTTCGACCGGATTACGAGACTGACGACGCCGGGCCGCGATCAGTCTCGGCTTGTCCTGTGGCCGGAAAGCGCCGTCCCCGATTATCTCGAAGACGGCTATCCGCAGCGATATTACGATCGCATGACTGCTGGCGGCGATCCGGCATTCGCCCGGCGGCGCATGGCGGCAATCGCCGGGCCTGAAGCGACCTTGCTGACAGGAGCGGTGAACCTCGATTTTGTCGAAACATCGGGGATCAAGCGGGTCGCCTCCGCGCGCAATTCGGTGCTCGCCATCGACAGCGCGGGCGAGATTGCCGGGCATTATGCCAAGGCGCACCTCGTCCCGTATGGCGAATACCTGCCGATGCGCCCGATCCTCGAACCGCTCGGCCTGTCACGCCTTGTGGCTGGCTCAATAGATTACGACCCCGGACCCGGACCGGGCACCATCGATCTGGGCGTGCATGGCAAGGCCGGCATCCAGATCTGCTACGAGATCGTGTTCTCGGGTCAGGTCGTCGATCCCGACAACCGCCCGGACTACATTTTCAATCCGTCCAATGACGGATGGTTCGGATGGTGGGGCCCGCCGCAGCATCTCGCACAAGCGCGGATGCGCGCGATCGAGGAGGGGCTGCCCGTCCTGCGCTCCACCACCACCGGTATCAGCGCGGTGATCGATGCGCGCGGCAAGGTGCGCCAATCGATCGCTTCGGGCAAAGCCGATGCCATCAGCGGGATCATTCCGCCGGCGATGTCGCCGACGCTCTTTGCCCGACTGGGCAATGCGCTGCCGCTGGGCTGGGCTGGCTTGCTGATACTACTCGGAATAGTGGGCCCGAGAATGCTTGCACTGCGCAGCGCTCGCGGCTAGGCCCTATCCGAACACATAAAGGTTTCCTTATATCTGCATAAGGGCCGCCAGCCGATACCGATATTTCTCCGGGAGTCCCCATGCGTAGCGATTTTCTTTTCACCTCCGAGAGCGTTTCCGAAGGTCATCCCGACAAGGTTTCGGACCAGATCTCCGATGCGATCGTCGACCTGATGATCGGCAAGGATCCCGAAGCGCGCGTCGCCTGCGAGACGATGACGACGACACAGCGCGTCATCCTGTCGGGCGAAATTCGCTGCGCGCCGATGTATGACGAAAACAACGAAGACTGGGCGGTGAACGGCGGCTGGGCACCCGGCGCCAAAGAAGAGATCGAAAAGGCGGTTCGCAGCACGGTCCGCGACATCGGATATGAGCAGGACGGCTTTCACTGGAAGACGCTGACCTTCGAAAACCACCTTCATGGACAGTCGGAGCACATCGCTCAGGGCGTCGATGCGGGCGAGGATGGTTCGAACAAGGATGAAGGCGCAGGCGATCAGGGCATCATGTTCGGCTTTGCCTGCGACGAAACGCCCGATTTGATGCCGGCACCGATCGATTACAGCCACAAGATCCTCGAAATGCTTGCGGCAGACCGTCATTCGGGTGCAGCTCCTTTCCTCGAACCGGATGCCAAGAGCCAGGTGACCTTGCGGTACAAGGATGGAAAGCCGGTCGGATGCACAGCAATCGTGGTCAGCACGCAGCACGCCGAAGGCTATGACGACGGCGAAAAGGAAGCTGAACTCAAATCCTATGTCAAAGGCGTCGTGGCGGACATTCTGCCGGACGGCTTCATCTCCGACGAGACCCAGTGGCACATCAATCCGACCGGAAGCTTCGTGATCGGTGGTCCGGACGGGGATGCGGGCCTCACGGGACGCAAGATCATCGTCGACACCTATGGCGGTGCAAGCCCGCATGGCGGCGGCGCGTTCAGCGGCAAGGACCCGACGAAGGTGGACCGCAGCGCGGCCTACATCACCCGCTATCTCGCCAAGAATGTGGTCGCAGCAGGGCTGGCGAAGCGCTGCACCATCCAGATTGCCTATGCTATCGGGGTGTCAGAGCCGCTGTCGCTGTATGTCGATACGCACGGGACGTGTTCGGGTGGAGCGGACGATGCCTCGATCGAAGATGCGATCAAGTCGATCGGCAAGCTGGGCGGATTGACCCCGCGCGCGATCCGGACGCATCTTGGCCTCAACAAGCCAATCTACCGGAAAAGCGCAGCTTACGGGCACTTTGGACGGACGGCGGATGGAGACTTCTTCCCGTGGGAGAAGACGGATCTCGTCGATGACCTGAAGGCAGCTCTCGCTTGATGTGATAAGGGCGCTTGCGATGGCGGCGCCCAATTCCCGAACCGACCGTATTGCCGAGCTCGACGCGCTGCGGGGGCTCGCCGTGATCGGTATCGTGTGGATGAACGTCCATGCCTTCGCCCTACCGCTTCAGGCCTATTACAATCCGGTCGCGTGGGGCGGAGAGGGCGGTGCCGACCGCCTGATCTGGGCGGCAAGCTTCGTCTTTGTAGAAGACAAGTTCCGCACGCTGTTCGCCATGATGTTCGGTGCGGGCTGCCTGATCCTGATCGAGCGCGATGCGCAGCATCCAATGCGCAGCCACTATGCGCGCATGGCAGTGCTGTTTGTGATCGGTCTTGTGCATTCGGTCTTGCTGGCAAGCAACGATGTTCTGCGAGCTTATGCCTTGGCAGGCCTGCTGCTGCCGCTGCTTGCGCCGCTGTCCCACCGGGCACTTTACGCAATCGCGATCGGTTTCGTCATGGTGCATGTCGGAGGAGGCATTGTCCTGTTCGGCAGCAGTGTCATCGATTTCTACGCAGAGCGTATGCTGACGGATGCGTCACTCTATGCAGAGCGCAATTTCGGAACCGATGAGCCGGCGCTGAGACATGCGCTTGAACTGGGGCGCGAGGGGTTTGGCGAACGGATCGCGCGCCGGACAGCGGCGATCCCTAACCAGATCGCGGCGATCGCGGGCTCTGTACCGCTCAACCTCGCGGCCATGACACTCGGGATGGCCTTGTGGAAGGACCGGATGCTGGCCGGTGAATGGCGGACGTTCCGGTTGCAGCGACTCGCGGCGATTTGCGCTATTCTCGCGATCCCGGTGCTGCTCGCGCTTGCGTGGTGGGTTTCGAGCAATGGCTTTCCCGGAGCGCTGGTCGGGGCGGCATCGCTCATCCTATCGGCGCCGTTCGATATGCTGCTCGCGCTAGCCTATGCGGCGTTGGCGATGGCGTTTTTCGGCGTTTCCGGACCATTGACCAAGCGCCTCGCAGCGGCAGGACGCCTGTCGCTGACCAATTACCTGATGGCGAGCGTGATGCTCGCGGCGATGTTTGCGAGCTGGGGCATGGGGCTTTTTGCGCAAGTTTCGCGTGCGCAGGCCTTCGCGCTCGGTTTCGTGCCTATCGCAGCGATGCTGCTGTGGTCGCCGCTGTGGCTTGCCAGGTTCGGGCAGGGGCCCTTCGAGCGGCTTTGGCGCTCGGGAGCGAAGTTGCTCTCCTAGCCGTCCTCGCCCTGCATTGGTGAGGGGCGGTCGAGCGCCAGTTCAGCCTCGGAAAAAGTGAACGGGCTGCGCACGCCCGGCATCCCGCCAAGGTCAACGCGCATCCCGCGCGCTATCACCTGCGGGTCGGCAAACACTTCGTCCAGATTGTTGATTGGTCCGGCTGGCACACCCTGCGTCGCGCATTCGGCGAGCAACGCCGCCTTGCTCCATTTCGCCGTCGCCGTAGCTATCTCCGCATCCAGCGCGGCAGCATTTGCGGTTCTTTCGCCATTGCTGGCGAAGCGGGGATCATCTGCAAGTTCAGGGCGTCCGAGCAGTCTCACCAGCTTTACGAAGAGCCGGTCATTGGCAGGGGCAAGGATCACATGGCCATCGCTCACCGGAAAGACACCGTACGGAGCGACCTGGGCATGTGCATTGCCCATACGGGGCGGATTTTCGCCTGTATTCATGAAAAACGTCGCCTGATTAGCCAATAGCGCGATTGAACAGTCGAGCAGGCTCATATCGATCTGCTGTCCCCTGCCGGTCCGCGCACGCTGAATAAGCGCGGCCTGTATGCCGGTTGCTGCATAAACTCCGGTCGACAGGTCCGATATGGACACCCCCATCTTCATCGGATCGCCCTGCGGCTCTCCGGTGAGCGACATGAACCCGCTCATCCCCTGGATAACAAAGTCGTACCCCGCCTCATGCGCGCGCGGCCCGGTTTGTCCGAAGCCGGTGATCGAGCAATAGACGAGGCCGGGATTGACCGCCGCGAGCGATGCATGGTCGAGGCCGAATTTCGTAAGGCTGCCGGTCTTGAAATTCTCGATCAGCACATCGGCAGATGCACACAGTTCGCGCACTCGCTCCAGATCGGCCGCATCGCGGAAGTCCGCAATGATCGAGCGCTTTCCGCGATTGCAGGCGTGGTAATAGGCCGCCTCGCGGTGAACGGTGCCGTCGCTGCCTGTTCGCTCGACCCAGGGCGGCCCCCACTGTCTTGTGCCATCGCCCTCGGGGCTCTCGACCTTGATCACATCCGCGCCGAGATCAGCGAGGATCTGACCCGCCCACGGTCCGGCAAGGACACGGGCGAGCTCAATTACCTTGACGCCGGCAAGCGGAGCGTCGGGATTGCGGAGTTCTTCAAGCCACATGGCTCAAGCGGTCTCAAGCGCCACCTCGTAATTGGCAGTCGTCTTGGCCGCGATCTCTTCTTCGCTCACGCCCGGTGCCAATTCGATCAGGCGAAATGGCGAGGATTTGTCCGGTCGGTGGAACACGCCGAGATTGGTGATGATCATGTCTACGACCCCTGCGCCAGTCAGCGGCAGGGTGCATTCGGGGATGAATTTCGGGCTGCCATCCTTGGCATTGTGATCCATCACGACGATGATCTTTTTAACGCCAGCGACAAGATCCATCGCGCCGCCCATCCCCTTGATCATCTTGCCGGGTATCATCCAGTTGGCGATGTCGCCATTCTCGGCGACTTCCATCGCCCCCAGAACGGTCAGGTCGATATGACCGCCGCGGATCATTGAAAAGCTGGTCGCGCTGTCGAAGTATGCACTGTGCGGCAATTCGCTGATAGTCTGCTTGCCCGCGTTGATGAGGTCGGGGTCGACCTCGTCGTCATAGGGGAAGGGACCGATGCCCAGCATCCCGTTCTCGCTCTGGAGCGTAACCAACATGCCTTCGGGAATGTGGTTCGCGACGAGCGTGGGGATGCCGATGCCGAGATTGACGTAATAGCCGTCCTTCAGTTCCTTGGCGGCGCGCGCTGCCATCTGGTCGCGGGTCCAGCCCGATGTGTCCTGTGTCATTACGGCTGCTCTTCTCGGGTGCTTGACGGCCCTGCAGCCGGCGATGTCTGTGATTGAGGCGCAGGTGTGATGAGAAACCAGCCATTGTTCATCAGGCGATTGAGCTCAAGCGCGGCGTCAGGGTTGTTCAGGAAGTCGTAAAGCTCGTCGAAATCGCTGCGCTGATCGCCAGCGATAGCGAGGAGGCAGGTCTCCAATGCCAATTGCTTGCGCCGCGTCTGCTTGCGGTCACCGGGATAGCGCAGCAGCAGCAATTGATCCTCGCCCTGCGGATCGAGGCCGCTATCCGAGAGGGCTTTTCGAATTACATCGGCTCTTGCGGTACGAGTTGCTGGAAATCCAGGCAATCTCCACACCTTCGAGGCGCAGCACTTTCAGGCTCAGCGCGAGGTCGGGGGAGGCTAGGCCGACAGTCTCGGGATCGAAGGGCTCTGCGCCGGGATCGATGTCGATCAGAACGGAAGCGGGCCTGTTCACGCTTACCCTGCATTGACGCCGATCTCCATCGAGAGCTCCGGGATCGCTCAACACGGCGGATGGCTGCGGCATGCCGCTTTCCGATGCGACAAAAGCCTGCTCACCTGCATAGCGGATGAAGTCCGCCAGCATCGGAGAGGACGCAAAGGCCAACGGCTTTGACACCTGCCCACCGGGCTGAATCAACCGGTCATTGGCGATTGCGGTATCGGACATCGGTGCGGCGGCGGAAACGGCTGTGTTTGCCGGGGCCTGCGCCAATTCGGTTTCGGCAGGTCCGGATGCGCGCGCCTCGACCGGGGTTGCCGCGCCGGGCTGATTCAACCGGTCATTGGCGATTGCGTTATCGGACATAGGCGCGGCAGCGGCTACGGCTGTGCTTGCCGAGGCTTGCGCCAGTTCAGTTTCGGCGGGCGTGGGCGTGCTCGCTTCTATAGGGGATGCCGCGCCGGGCTCGATCAAGCGGTCATTGGCGATCTCGACGTCGGACATCCGTGCGGCAGAAGCGACGGAGGATTGCACGGGTGCTTGCGCCAGTTCGGTCTCTGCGAGCGCGGGCGCGCTCGGTTCTATCGAGGTTGCCGCGCCGGGCTCGATCAGACGATCATTTGCAATCTCGGCATCGGACATTCGCGTTGCAGGCGCCGCGGCAGTATTCGCGGGAGCTTCAGCCAGTTCTGATTCGACTGGCGCAGGCATACTCGTTTCGACCGGCACCGACGCGCCTGGCTCGACCGTGACATTTGCTTCACGGCCATCGGTTGCAGTCCGCGTGAGCGCTCCGCCCGCGAGAATTGGAACGGCTGCAGCGATACAACCGGAAAGGCCAAAACTGGCAGAGGCCAGCGCGCACAGGGTCAGAATGCGTTTGTTCATCATGCAGTCTCGCGTTCTCTCGTGGTTCGGAATTCAATTTTCTTGTCATAGGGCGCGCCGACAATGATGCGATTGACGAACACGCCGGGCAGGTGAATTTCGTCGGGTTCGAGAGCGCCGGCAGGGACCAGCTCCTCGACTTCGGCGACGCAAACCTTGCCGCATGTCGCAGCCGGCTGGTTGAAATTTCGCGCAGTCTTCCGGAATGTGAGATTGCCGGTTTCGTCCGCCTTCCATGCCTTCACTATGGCAAGGTCGGCAAAGATGCCGCGCTCCAGGATGTAGGTCGACATCACGCCGTCGGGATCGGGAAACTCCTTGTGCTCCTTGCCTTGCGCAACCTGCGTGCCGACGCCGGTCTTGGTGTAGAAGCCGGGAATGCCCGCCCCTCCGGCGCGCATGCGTTCGGCAAGCGTACCCTGCGGGCAAAATTCCACCTCGAGTTCGCCGGCGAGGAATTGCCGCTCGAATTCCTTGTTTTCACCGACATAGGAAGAAATCATTCTCTTCACTTGCCGCGTCCTGAGCAATTTGCCGATGCCTTCATTGTCGATCCCGGCATTGTTGCTTGCGAAGGTCAGGCCGGTAACGCCGCTTTGCTGTATCGCATCGAGCAGCCTTTCCGGAATGCCGCAAAGGCCGAATCCGCCCGCAGCCACAAGCATGTCGTTCTGAAGGACGCCTTCAAGCGCGCTGGCGGCATCGGGGAATAGCTTGCTCATGAAAAATGTCTGCCTGCCGTAGTGATGATTTTTGCTGTCGCGTTAACGTCTTGTTTGACGTGTGATTAATCGTTTGATCGATTGATGTCACCCATTGCGTCGATGAGGTATCGCAGCACTCAAATCATGCTGCGCCGCACAATCTGGCAGGCGCAAATTTGCCCTCAAATCGTGCCGATGCACAAAAAATAGGCAATGAATTTGCGTTAATCAGGACAACAGGGACAATATGGCCAGATATTATTGCGCAATTTGCAACAAAGAATGCGCCTTTCGCACTTGCGAAATGAATGGTCCGCGAGCATACATGTCACTGCCTTTCAGGCATCCTCTCCCAAACTGTTAAGCCCGGCCTTCGTGCCGGGCTTTTTTCTGCCCGCAATCTTTTTGACGAAAAAGATAATGGAGGCGGACCCGTGCCGAAGGAAAAGGTCGGTTTGGCATGTTCGAGCGGATCGGATTGCGTCCCTCCTCGTTTGCAAAGGACCGCCGTGCTGCCTAGCTAAAAGGCTGTCCGACCAACGACTCCAACTGCCCAGAGGATTTGCCAATGGCTGATGCCGAAGCCGCCGCCCCCAGTCGAACCGCTCGCCTGCAAGTCGCGGCCGCAAGGCAGGAGGAATCCGGACAGGGCATCGCCCGCATGCCGCGCTCGGCCTTTCAGGAACTCGGCATTACCGAAGGCGACGTGGTCGAAATAACCGGCAAGCGGACGACCGCCGCCATCGCGACCGCTGCCTATGCCGAGGATGAGACACTCGATGTCGTCCGGCTCGACGGCTTGCAGCGGGGCAATGCCGAGGCAGGATCGGGTGAGCATGTCGAGATCAAGGCCGCCGAATCGCGCCCGGCGACGCGTGTGGTGTTCGCGCCGGCACAGCGGGAAATGCGGCTGCAAGGCCCGACGCAGGCGCTCAAGCGCAATTTCTTCAGGAAACCTCTCGTCGCGGGTGATCTGGTCGCGACCACCGGGCAGCAGCCGGTTCAGAACATGCCGTCGGACGTGCGCCAGTTGCTCCGCGCCCCGGCCTATGCCCTGACCCAGATCCGCCTCTCCGTCGCCTCGACCAGTCCCAAGGGCATCGTCCACATCGACGAGAACACCGAAGTCGAGCTGCGCACAGATTTCGAAGAGCCGCGCGATGCCCGCGCGGTCGTCAATTACGATGATGTCGGCGGGATGGAAGAGACCATCCAGCAGCTGCGCGAAATGGTAGAATTGCCGCTGCGCTACCCCGAACTGTTTACGCGGCTTGGTGTCGATCCGCCTAAGGGGGTGCTGCTCCACGGCCCGCCCGGAACCGGCAAGACAAGGCTGGCGCAGGCGGTCGCCAACGAAAGCGATGCAGAGTTCTTCACCATCAACGGCCCCGAAATCATGGGCTCCGGCTATGGCGAAAGCGAAAAGCGCCTGCGCGAGGTTTTCGAAGAGGCAACCCGCGCGGCCCCCGCCATCGTCTTCATCGACGAGATCGACTCGATCGCGCCGAAGCGCACCCAGGTGCCAGGCGAGGCTGAAAAGCGTCTTGTCGCGCAATTGCTCACCTTGATGGATGGGCTGGAAGCGCGCGCCAACCTTGTCGTCATCGCTGCCACCAATCGGCCCGATGCCATCGATGAAGCCCTGCGCCGACCGGGCCGGTTCGACCGTGAGATCGTGATCGGCGTGCCCGACCAGAGCGGGCGCCGCGAAATTCTGGCGATCCACACCCGCGGGATGCCGCTCGAAGAAGAAGTGAAGCTCGACGAACTTGCACGCATCACCCACGGCTTTGTCGGGGCGGATATCGCCGCGCTCGCGCGGGAAGCCGCCATCGATGCGGTGCGGCGGATCATGCCGCGCCTCGACCTTGACGAGCGCACGATCCCGCAGGACGTGCTGGAAGACTTATGTGTCACTCGCGATGACTTTTTCTCTGCTCTCAAGCGCATCCAGCCTTCGGCCATGCGCGAGGTCATGGTGCAGGTGCCCAACGTCCGCTGGGACGATATCGGAGGCGTCGGAGACGCGATCGAGAAGCTGAAGGAGGGGATCGAGCTGCCGCTCAAGAACCCCGAGGCCTTCCGCCGTCTCGGTATCAGACCTGCCAAGGGGTTCCTGCTCTACGGCCCGCCCGGAACCGGCAAGACCTTGCTGGCGAAGGCAACCGCGAAAGAGGCCGAGGCCAATTTCATCTCGATGAAGAGCTCCGATCTTTTGTCGAAATGGTACGGTGAGAGCGAGCAGCAGATTGCTCGCCTGTTCTCCCGTGCACGCGCCGTTGCACCGTGCGTGATCTTCATCGACGAGATCGACAGCCTTGTGCCCGCGCGCGGATCGGGACAAAGCGAGCCGCAGGTCACGGGCCGCGTGGTCAATACGATCCTCGCCGAAATGGACGGCCTTGAAGAACTGCAATCAGTCGTCGTAGTCGGCGCAACCAACCGGCTCGACATTGGTCGATCCAGCGCTGCTGAGACCGGGGCGCTTCGACGAGCTCGTCTACGTGGGCACGCCTGACCAAGAGGGGCGCGAACATATCCTCAAGATCCACACCTCCGAAATGCCGATGGCCGGCGACGTCGACTTGTCGGACATCGCCGCCAAGACCGAGCGGTTTACCGGAGCCGATCTCGAAGACGTGGTGCGCCGGGCCGGGCTGGCTGCATTGCGGCGGCTCGGCGGCGACGTCAGCGAAGTGGCGGCTGAGGATTTTGCATCAGCGCTTGAGGACTCGCGCGCTACGGTGACATCGCGGATGGAAGCCGAATATCGCAAGATGCGCGGAGAGCTGAAGAAACGCGCGGCCGAGGCAAATCCGATCGGCTTTTTCGCACCCGACACCCTTGAGCCGGTGAAGGCCAAGAAACACGATTGAAGCGGCGGGCGGCTGCTCTACGGAGCGGCCGCTTCCCCGGCCTTTGCATGGCCACCGGGCACTTCCAGCCGGTGCCGGATAAGCGCATCCGGCATGTGTTCACGCAGCCAGCCGACCATGTGCTCGCGCGTCTCGCAGCGCAGGTTCCACAGATCGCCAATCGTCTTGGCGCTCATCGAAAGGCGCAGCTCGATGCTCTCGGGGTATGTCTCGGTCAGCAAGGCGGCAATATTGCGTCCGTCGAACAGCTCGTGATTGCGTACAAAGCGATCGAATTCATTGCGGATCGGCGCCACATTCGTTGCCGGATCGAGGTGGAGGAAGACCGGGCCGGTGAGCTGCTCATCGCGGCGTGACCAATTTTCGAAGCTGTCATCAAGGAACCGCGATGTTGGCACGATGATTACCCGCTCGTCCCATGTCCGCACGGTAACGAAGCTCATGTGAATCTCCTCAACCCGGCCTACGTCATCGTCGACCTTGACGAGGTCACCGATCCGCATGGGCTCAGTCAAGGCGACTTGCAGCCCCGCGATCAATGATTTGAGCGCTGGCTGGGCGGCAGCACCAACAGCGAGCGCGGCCAGACCGGCGGAGGCGAGCATCGTGGTCCCGATCGCTTGCACTTCCGGGATCGAGAAAAGCATCAATCCGATTGTGATCAGGATGATTGCGAAGGTCGCGATCCTCGAAAACACCGCGATCCGAGTGCGCCTGCTGCGCATCGCTACAGGATCGGTGTGCATCTCCATGCGCGCTTCGAGAGCGGCTGTGAAACCGCGAACGACATTGTAGGCAATCCAGCCGAGCAGGGCCGGCCTCAGGAACTGCGCAAAAGGCTCCCACAGCAGGCCAAGTGAATCATCGAATTGCGCAGCAAGCGTTACGCCGATGGCGATGAAGGACCATTTGATCGGGCTGCGCATTCGGGAAATGATGAGGTCGTCAACATCGTTTTCGGACATCCGGGTGAACCGGTTCACCACCGCAAACACGACGCGGTAAGCGACATAGGACAGGATGACCGCGATCAGCACGACGAGCGCCGACGCGGCGGCATCGTATGCCAACAGGTTCCAGTCGATGTCCCAATTTGCGGGGTTGAAATTATCAAACATGCTCGGCCCCTATGGACTGCGCGCCCTGATTACAACCTAATGCGCTGCATCCCATGAGGTCCCCGTCCCGATATCGACAGCGAGCGGCACGTCCAGCGTAACGGCTGGCAATGCAGCATCGGCCATGACACGCTCGATAACCATGGCCGCGTCTTTCGCATCGCTTTCCGGCAGTTCGAACACCAGTTCATCATGCACTTGCAGAAGCATCCGGATATCCGGCAGGCCTGCATCGCGCAGCGCCGGCAGCATCCGGACCATTGCGCGCTTGATGATGTCCGCGCTCGTGCCCTGTATCGGAGCGTTGATCGCTGCACGCTCGGAGCCCTGGCGTTCGGCCTGGTTCTTCGACTTGATCCGGGGAAACCACGTCTTTCGGTACCGAACAGCGTTTCGGAATAACCGCGTTCGCGCACGGTCTCCAACGTTTCCATGATATAACGCTGTATGCCGGGGAAGCGCTTGAAATAGGTGTCGATCATGTCCTGCGCCTCATCGGGCTCAACCTCGAGCCGCCCAGCAAGACCCCAACGCGAAATGCCGTAGAGAATTGCGAAATTGATCGTCTTGGCGCGCGCCCTCGTGTCGCGTGTGACCTCGCCGAACATCTCGGTCGCGGTGCGAGAATGGATGTCCTCGCCATTGGCGAAGGCTTCCTTGAGCGTGTCGACCTCCGCCATGTGTGCAGCTAGGCGCAGCTCGATTTGCGAATAGTCGGCAGCGAGCAGGATGTTGCCCCTTTCAGGAACGAAGGCTTCGCGGATCTGGCGGTACGATGGCCGTGCGGATCGGGATATTCTGAAGGTTGGGGTCGGTCGAGGACAGCCGCCCGGTCTGTGCGCCGACCAGCGAATAGCTGGTATGGACGCGGCCCGTATCGGGATTGATCGCCTGTTGCAGCGCATCGGTGTAAGTCGATTTGAGTTTCGACAGCTGGCGCCATTCGAGTACCTTGTTGGCAATTGGTGCGCCTTCACCGGACAGCCGCTCAAGCACGCTCTGATCGGTCGAGTATTGGCCGCTCTTGCCCTTCTTGCCGCCCTTGTATCCGAGCTTGTCGAACAGGATTTCGCCGAGCTGCTTGGGGCTGCCGACTGCAAATTCCTGCCCTGCCATTTCATGGATCTCGCCTTCCAGCCTGCCGATCTCCTTGGCAAACTCCTCGGACAGCTTTGCGAGCCGCGCCCGGTCTACCTTGATGCCTTCGCGCTCCATCCGGGCGACCACCGGGATAAGCGGACGGTCGACGCGCTCATAGACTTTCGTGCCCCCTTCCACCGCGAGGCGCGGTTTGAGATGCTGGAACAGCCGCCACGTCACATCGGCGTCTTCTGCGGCATATTCGGTCGCCCGGTCGAGCGGCACCTGCCCAAAGGGAATCGCTTTCTTGCCGGTGCCGCAGACATCCTTGAACGCGAGTGGTTGGTGACCGAGGTGGCGATCGGACAGCTCGTCCATCCCGTGGCCGCCGCCGATCCCGTCCTGGCCGCGCCCTGCATCGAGGGCAAAGCTGACGATCATCATGTCTTCGATCGGCGAGACATTGGCAGCGTATCGGGCAAGCACATTGAGGTCGTATTTGCCGTTCTGAAATACCTTGGTCACGCTGTCATCGGTGAGCATGGGCGCAAGGATTTTAAGCGCTTTATCGCGGTCCACCTGTTCGGGCTTTTCGTCGAACATGTCACTGCCGCCATGCGCGAGCGGAATGTAGCAGGCATCGTTCGGTCCGAGTGCAAGGCTGATCCCCACAAGCTCTGCCTGCATCGCATCAAGCGACGAGGTTTCCGTGTCGACGGCAACGAGCCGCGCTGCAATCGCGCGCTGTGCCCACGTCTCGAGCCGCTCTGCCGTCTGCACGGTCTCATACGAGCTGCGGTCCACATCGGGCATTTCCGGCAGCGGCTGGCTGTTGCCTGAAAGTTCACCGGCATCGCCCGCTTTCTCTGCGGCGGCGGGGTGGAGATTATTGGTCCGCTCCGGACTGCCCGATCCAGTGCCAAGCCGCCGCAGGAGCGAGGTAAAGCCGTGTTTTTCGAGAAACGCTGCGAGCGGTTCCTCAGGAATTTTCTCGATCCGCATTTCATCCAGCGGCTGCGGCAGATCGCAATCCTCTTTCAGCGTGACAAGCACGCGGCTCATCTCGGCGTCGTCGCGGTGCTCGAGCAGGCGCTCCTTGAGCTTGGACTTCTTCATGTCCTCTGCAGAATCGAGTGCTGCGGTGAGCGAACCGTGCTCGGCGATGAGCTTGCTAGCGGTCTTCGGGCCAACCCCATAAATGCCCGGAATATTGTCGACGCTATCTCCCATCAGCGCGAGGACATCGCCCACCAGCTCCGGCGCGACGCCGAATTTCTCCTCGACTTCGGGAATGTATATTCGCGCACTCTTCATGGTGTCGAGCATGTCGATCTTTGCACCATCGACCTCGCCGATCAGTTGCATCAGGTCCTTGTCGGACGAGACGATGGTCACGTTCCAGCCCTGTCGCTGCGCCTCGCGGGCATAGGAGGCGATCAGATCGTCCGCCTCCAGCCCGGATTCCTCGATGCAAGGAAGGCTGAATGCACGGGTCGCGTCGCGTATCAGCGGGAATTGCGGGCGCAGGTCTTCGGGCGGTTCGGGGCGATTGGCCTTGTATTCGGGGTAGATATCATTGCGGAAACTTTTCGAATCCTTGTCGAGAATCACCGCAAGGTGCGTCGGACCGTCTGCCGCGTCGAGATCGTCCGCCAATTTCCAGAGCATGGTCGTGTAGCCATAAACGGCGCCAACCGGCGTCCCCTCGGGGTCGGTCAGAGGCGGGAGCCGGTGGTAGGCCCTGAAAATGTAGGATGAACCATCGACGAGATAGAGGTGTTGCTGCTGATCGGCCATGAGCGCCTGCTAGCATCGGTGGGGCGGTTGCGTAAGCCGGTTTGGCTATCGCCGCGAATTGGGCACGGGCTGTCTGAAATGGGGCGATAAGAGGGCCAAATTGAGGCAGGGACGCCTTAATTTGCTTGCAATGCCACATTCCTGCCATTATTTGATCATGCAGAGCCGGGGGTCAGATACCGGTTTCGGCACGGCCAGAATTGTTGACCTTGCTTCATTCATTAACTGACTAAGGATTTGATATTATGCGTAAGATCGTACTCGCAGCCGCTATTGCTACTTCGGCTCTGGGCCTCGCTGCATGCGGCGAAACCGCTGACCAGGCTGGCGACATGGGCGACGCGATGGCTGCAGACGCCGAAGCGAACGCTGAAGCCGTTGAAGCTGCTGCTGGCGAAGCTGCTGCTGAAGTCGAAGCTGGTGCGGACGCTGCTGGCGCCGCTGCAGAAGAAGCCGCGATTGAAGCAGAAGCTGAAATCGAAGACGAAAGCGAAGCCGAAGCTGCTACCGATTAATTCGTAGACGCTTTCGCACCTTCGCGGCGCGAAGGTCGCTTGAAACAGAAAAGGCGGCGTCCTTATCGGGCGCCGCCTTTTTTTCATGCTCTGATGGGGATCAGCATCAGCCGCCCGTATTGGGAGCGCTTGTCCAGTTTTGCTGGCGTTCGCGGGCACGGGCCTTCGCATCGAACCCATCATAGAGCGCGCGGGCAATCGATGCGATGCGGGCTTCGCGGGCGCGGCGAGCGCCTTGGCCCGTCACATAGATCGCAACGGCAATCGCCCGGCCATCGGGATATTCGATGATGCCGACATCGCTCGACGTGTTGTTGAGCGACCCCGTCTTGTGGCTCACGCGCGCCTCGCTCGGCATGTGCGCCACGATCCGGCGTTTGCCCGTCACCGTGCGGCTCATCGCGCCCAGCAATACGCGCCGGCTCTGGTCGGATAGAAAGTCCCCGCGGTAAAGGCCCTGCAGCAGGCGCGTCATCGCGCGCGGCGTCGCCGCATCGCGCTTGTCGATCCAGGTTGCGGGATCGTATTCACCATCGTCACGGACAAGCGTGGCAATGTCGCGGTCGATGCTAAATTCAGTAATGCCCTGACGGACCATCCAGTCATTCACCGCAGCCGGGCCGCCAACGGCTTTGAGCAGCGCGTCGGTTGCAGGGTTACTTGACCGAGTGATCATGATCTCGATGAGGTCAATCGCCGGCATATATTGCCCCTTGCGAACAGGCGCAGCGGCAGAGGAGAATTTCCGGGACCGTACGGGGATTAGCAGCGGGAATTCCGATGTAAGCGAATATTTGCCTTGCTCGACCATCTCAAGATATCTTGCGGCCACGGCGATTTTGCTGGTGGATGCCATCGGGAACAACTGATCGCCTAGCACCGTCAGCGTCTCGCCCGTCTTCAGATCAACTGCAGCGACACCAATCCGGCCCTTTCCACCATCGGCGAGCTCTGCGATGCGACGTTCGAACCCGGTTTCATAAATGGCCTCGAAGGTCTGCGGATTACGCAGGTCGGTGCCGAACGCGCTGTCGAAGCTGGATTGAAGTTCATTACCTTGCCGCGTTTGTGCCTGCTCTTGCGCGCGGGCGGAAACCGGCGTGGTCAACAGAGCGAATCCGGCTGCCAGGGCAGCGATGAAGGTGAAGCGTGGCTTTGAGTTCATGGGTAGATGTTACTCACAATATGGTTGCCGCCGACTTAATGGCGCACTGTAGAACGGTGCGATTCGTCCCCGCAAGTGCTCAATTCGGCGCGGACACTCGATTATGCGCCAATAATGGATGCAGCCGAGGCTAATACCGACAACCGTGTCAAAACCTGAAATCCGGAGCGGCTAGCTTGTTCCCGGCAATTTGCCATACACGCCCGTGGAAATGGCCTTGACTGACGGCAAAACCGCCGCTGTTTATGCAGCCACCAATCGCAACAGGACGCTCCATGACCCTCTCAAGCACTTCAATTCGCAGTTCCCGCACTATCATCTCGGCCATGTTGCTCGGCACGTCGAGCCTGGCGTTTGCGCAGAGCGCGCCGATCGTGCAGCCTGGCGCACCGGGTCAGGACAGCAAGACGCTGAGCGCCGAAGAGGCGACGCAGCTCGCCAGCTCGAAATATACGCAGGCCGACGTGATGTTCATGCAGCAGATGATCGTCCATCACGAGCAGGCTGTCGTGATGGCGGAGCTTGTCGATGACCGGACCAATAACGAAGACGTCGTTACAATCGCCGGGCGTATCCTTGCCGGACAGGACGATGAAGTCACCTTCATGCGCGAATGGCTCGAGGCGCGTGGACAGCCAGTCGCAATGCCAGGCATGGCTGGGCACCAGGACCACATGCATCACATGATGAAGGGCATGGCGTCCCCGGAGCAGATCGCCATGTTGCAGGAAGCGGAGGGCACGGAATTCGATCGCCAGTTCCTGACCCTGATGATTGCGCACCATGAAGGCGCAGTGGACATGGTCGATGCGCTGCTGCGTCAGCCCGGTAGCGCGGCAGACCCGATCCTGTTCCGCTTTGTCGGTGATGTCGAAAATGACCAGACGAGCGAGATCGACCGAATGGACACCATCCTCGCAAGCATTTCGGCCGATCCGCGCGCTACGCTTGCCTCGGGATTCGATAATGCGGGCGAAGCGATCATGAACCTGCGCAAGGTCGCGAGCCTCTCCAAACCGGCTGGATTCTTCGATCCTGAGAACCCTGCCGACTTGCGCGCAGTGGTGCCGCCGCGTGAAGGCGATGAAGACGCCAGCGAAGCCGAAGTGACCGAGGCGGAAATCAATCTCGCTCAACTTGCCGACGATGACATTGTCGCGGTCGAAGTGGATGATGACGACGACACAACGGTTGCCGCGGTCGACGCCGAGGACCCTGTCCGCGATGAAGAAGACGAGGAAAGCCTTACCCAGTTTGCCGAACGCACACCGCTGCTCGATTTTGCCAACACCGACATGGCCTTCTTCGACGACATCATGGTCGCGGGCAATTATCACGGCTTCAACATCTACCGCCTTGGCGATGACGGTGTTCCCAATCTGCTGAGCTCGGTGGTCTGCCCCGGCGGCCAAGGCGACGTCTCGGTGGTCGGCGATATTCTCATCATGAGCGTCGAGCAGACCCGCGGCCGGGTCGATTGCGGTTTGCAGGGCGCGCAGGATGATGTGAGCGACGAACGCTTCAGGGGGCTGCGCATCTTCGACATCTCGGACCTCACTGCCGTGCGTCAAGTCGGGCAGGTCCAGACCTGCCGCGGCAGCCACACGCACTCGATCGTGAGCGCGGATGCCGAGAAGATCATCGTCTACAACTCGGGCACCAGCCGCGCGCGCGATCAGGAAGAGCTGGCTCGCTGCATCGACAGCCCCGCGAGCAGCCGCACCGCGCTCTTCAGCATTGATGTGATCGAAATCCCTGTCGCCAACCCGGCGGCAGCCCGGATCGTCAGCAGCCCGCGCGTCTTCGCCGATGCCGAAACCGGAGAGATCGCCGGCCTGTGGAAGGGCGGCGAAAGCGAGGAGGGCGCGCAGCGCACCGCGCAGACCAACCAGTGCCACGACATCACCGTGTTTCCGTCGAAGAACCTCGCAGCCGGCGCGTGTTCGGGAAATGGCATCCTGATGGACATTTCCGACCCGATGAACCCGAAGCGGATCGATGCCGTGTTCGACAAGGGCTTCGCCTACTGGCACTCGGCGACCTTCAACAATGACGGTACCAAGGTCATCTTCACCGATGAATGGGGCGGGGGCGGGCGACCGCGCTGCCGTGCGTCCGACCCCATGACATGGGGCGCGAATGCGATCTACGACATCGTCGATGGCAAACTCGAGTTTCGCAGCCATTACAAGATGCCGGGGCCGCAGGGCGAATACGAGAACTGCGTTGCCCATAACGGCTCGATCGTTCCGGTGCCGGGGCGCGATATCTTCGTGCAGAGCTGGTATCAGGGCGGGATCAGCGTGATGGACTTCACCGACAGCGCCAATCCCAAGGAAATAGCCTATTTCGACCGCGGCGCGATCAATGACGAGCAGCTGGTCGTGGGCGGCTTCTGGTCGTCCTATTGGTACAACGTACCGCATCTACGGCACCGAGATCACGCGCGGGATCGACGTCTTCGCGCTTGAGCCGAGCGACTATTTAACCGCCGAAGAAATCGCGGCGGCGGAGGCTGCGTCTTATGCGAACACGCGCTTCAACCCGCAGACCCAGACGCAGGTGACCTGGTCGCCGGACGTGATCGAGGCCGTCGAGGACAGCCGCCAAGGCGGTTAAAGTCTAAGCGCAAGCGAACGAAAGGGCGGGGCGGCTTGATGCCATCCCGCCCTTTTTGCATTCGAGGCGATCGCCGATCAGGCCGCTTTGACGCTCGCGATCCATTGATCTACGCGCTTTTCCAGGATCGAAAGCGGCACCGAACCTCCTCCCAGCACCGTGTCGTGAAAGCCGCGAATGTCGAACTGGTCGCCCAATTCTTCCTCGGCCTTGGCGCGCAATTCCTGGATGCGGATCATGCCGATCTTGTAGGCAGTCGCCTGCCCCGGCATGACGATATAGCGGCGTACTTCAGAGCGCACGGCGGTTTCCGGAATCGGTGAGTTTTCGAGGAAATAGTCGATTGCGTCCTGTTCGCTCCAGCCTTTGGAGTGCAGCCCGGTATCGACCACGAGCCTGATCGCGCGCCACATCTCGGTCGTCAGACGGCCAAAGTCGGAATAGGGGTCTTCGTAGGCGCCCATCTCCTTGGCCAACTTCTCCGAATACAGCGCCCATCCTTCGCCGAATGCGGGGATATAGCCGCCCTGCGCGCGAAACTTCGGAATTCCGGTCAGCTCCTGCGCGATAGAGGACTGCATGTGATGGCCTGGATTGCCTTCGTGATAGGCGATCACTTCGAGAGCGGGGATCGGCATTGCCCGCATGTCCGAAAGGTGCGCGTAATAGACGCCGGGCCGTGAGCCATCGGGCGTACCGACGCGGTAATGCTGCGCAGCGCCGTCCTGTTCGCGGAAAGGCTCGACGCGTTTCACGACAAGGTCGGCCTTGGGAAGTGTCCCGAAGAAGTCCGGCAGGCGTTCCTTGATGAAGGCGAGATGCTCCTCGGCCTGGTCGATATATTGCTGCGCGCCGGCATCACTCTCCGGATAATAGAATTGATCATCCTCGCGCACGAAGGTGAAGAATTCCTGCAGATTTCCATCGAAGCCGACCATGTCCTTGATCGCCTCCATCTCGGACCGGATGCGAGCAACCTCGGACAGGCCCGTTTCGTGAATCTCGTCCGCCGACAGATCGGTGGTCGTCATCAGGTTGAGCCGGTAGTTGTAAAACTCCTCGCCTTTCGCGAGCGCGTTCACGCCCCGCGCCGTCTCGTCGGAATTCGCGCGGTCTTCGGTATACCAGTCGATGACGCGGCGATAGGCCGGGGCAAACTCATCGGTCAGCGCAGAGCGCGCCTGTTCGCGCAGCTCGCCGGCGCGATCCTCGGTGATGGTTTCGTCTTCGACAAGCTTCGCGAGATGCGCCTCGCTCGCTTCCCAGATAGCGGATGGTTCGCTGTCGTCGAAGGGGGCGCCGCTGGTTAGCTTGGTCGATTCCTCGATCACCGCGTCATAGGAGAAGCGCGGCGGGCGCGTTCCGGCTGCTGCATTGTTCTTTACGCGCTCAAGCAGCTGGTCCATCGCGGTGCCGATCCCGCTGATGCGGGCAATGAAGGCTTCCATGTCGCTTTCATTGTCGACGTTGTGCTGCGTGAGGATGAAGCTCGGTAAGGCCGTGTGCGCGCCGTTCATCTGGTGCAGGATGTACTCCTGATCGGTGAATTCAGCTGCGCGGGCGGCCTGATCTGCGCGGAACTGGAACATGTCCCATGACAGCTTGGCTTCGTCCGAAAGCTCGTCGTAGTCGAAGTTGGCTTCCATTTCGGCCACCGCCGCCTGCCACCACTGTATCTGCTCTTGCTGTGCTTCGAGCGAGAGGTCGTCGATCCGGTCGTAATCGGTCTTACGCCCGAGCGCAGTCTGGCGGATCGGGCTGAACTTCAGCTCTTCCTCGAATTTCGTCTCGAACCATTCATTGATGCAATCGGTCTGACTGCTTTCGCATTCGACTGTCGCGACGGTCGGCGAGGTAAGCTGTTCGCATCCGGCAAGCGCCACGGATGCGAGCAGAATGGCTGCAAATTTCGTATTCACGGTAAGTCCCCTACGTGTCCAAGATCGCCCGGCAGCATGGGGCAGCCTGCGGCTTATGGGAAGGGACGGTTTCGATAAACGAAAGACCTCGTCAGACGGTAAGTCCTGCGGAGCCTCTTGTTTGTATTTGCGCATTGCATCACTCGGCGGCGGCGATCGCCTGTTCGATTTTTTCGACTGGTTGTCCGGTGAGAGTCTTGTCAATTTCGCCAACCACCCGCTTCTCGAGTTCCGAATGGTAATGCTGGCGCATTTCACCGAGCGATTTCGGGTCGGCAATGATGAGGACGTCGTGAATGTCGCCCGATATGGCCTTGGCGCTCAGCCATTCGGCAGCCGCAGCGGCGTGACCGAGCTCTTCGAGATCGGTTCTGCCAAGACGCTGGCCGATATCGTCCTGATGCTTGATCCCGGCACTGAAATTGGTGACGTCGAGGTTCGGGCTGGTCTCCTTGCGCAGCTTGGGCTCGAACAATTGCCCTTCGTTGCGAAACAGGAGGAAGGTTTCTCCATCGACCACGGCAACATGGGAATTGTGAGGCAATTTCATGGTTTTAATCTCCCTTTTCTGACCAACGCACAGGAAGCAGGATCGTTGCGAGCCGGGCAAATAAAAAGTCCCGGTGGATCGCTCCACCGGGACTTCGTGTTTCAGCGTAGGAGCTGGCGGCTGGCTTAGAAGCCCATGCCGCCGCCCATGCCGCCCATGCCGCCCATATCGGGCATTGCCGGGCCGCCGGCGCCTTCCTTTTCCGGAGCGTCGGTGATCGCCGCTTCGGTGGTGATCAGCAGGCCGGCAACCGACGCTGCGTCCTGCAGCGCGGTGCGGACAACCTTGGTCGGGTCGATCACGCCGGCTTCCACCAGGTTTTCGTACGTGTCGGTCGCAGCGTTGAAGCCCTGCGTCTCATCGCCTTCACGAAGCAGGTTGCCGGAGACAACCGCGCCGTCGTGGCCGGCGTTCTCGGCAATCTGGCGCAGCGGCGTCAGGATTGCGCGGCGAACGATGTCGATACCTCGGCTCTGATCGTCATTTTCGCCTTTGACGCCTTCGAGGACCTTCGAAGCGTAGAGCAGCGCGGTACCGCCGCCCGGGACGATGCCTTCTTCGACAGCGGCGCGGGTTGCGTGAAGCGCGTCATCAACGCGGTCCTTGCGTTCTTTCACTTCGACTTCCGAAGCTCCGCCCACCTTGATCACGGCAACGCCGCCAGCAAGCTTCGCAAGACGCTCTTGCAGCTTCTCACGATCATAATCGCTGGTGGTCGCTTCCATCTGCGCCTTGATCTCACCGACGCGGGCCTTGATGTCGTCCTGCGAACCAGCGCCATCGACGATGGTCGTGTTGTCCTTGTCGATGGTGACGCGCTTGGCTTCGCCAAGCATACCGAGCGTGACGTTCTCAAGCTTGATGCCGAGATCTTCGCTGACCATTTCGCCCTTGGTAAGGATCGAGATGTCCTGCAGCATCGCCTTGCGGCGATCGCCGAAGCCCGGTGCCTTGACCGCAGCAACCTTCAGGCCGCCGCGCAGCTTGTTCACGACGAGGGTCGCAAGCGCTTCGCCTTCGATGTCTTCGGCGATGATCAGCAGCGGACGACCGCTCTGAACAGCCGCTTCGAGCACCGGCAGCATCGACTGCAGGTTCGACAGCTTCTTTTCGTGGATCAGGATGTACGGGTTTTCAAGCTCGACCGTCATCTTGTCCGGATTGGTGATGAAGTACGGCGAGAGATAGCCGCGATCGAACTGCATGCCTTCGACGACATCGAGTTCGAATTCGAGGCCTTTGGCCTCCTCGACGGTGATCACGCCTTCCTTGCCGACCTTCTCCATGGCTTCGGCGATTTTCTCGCCGACTTCCTTGTCGCCATTTGCGGAGATGACACCGACCTGTGCCACTTCAGCCGAACCGGCAACTTCCTTGGAACGACCGGCGAGGTTATCGACAATCTTGGTCACAGCGAGGTCGATGCCGCGCTTGAGGTCCATCGGGTTCATGCCCGCAGCGACCGACTTCATGCCTTCGCGCACGATAGCCTGGCCCAGCACGGTGGCAGTGGTGGTGCCGTCGCCTGCAAGATCGTTGGTCTTCGAGGCAACTTCCTTGAGCATCTGCGCGCCCATGTTTTCGAACTTGTCCTGAAGCTCGATTTCCTTGGCGACAGTGACGCCGTCCTTGGTGATGCGCGGTGCGCCGAAGCTCTTGTCGATAACAACGTTGCGACCTTTCGGGCCGAGCGTCACTTTGACAGCGTTTGCGAGCGTATCGACGCCCTTGAGGATGCCTTCACGGGCATCGCGGCTGAACTTTACGTCCTTGGCAGCCATTGGTGTTTCTCCTGGAATTCTTGTGAGTTGAAAAAAGCGGTTGGGTCAGCCGATCAGGCGATGATCCCCATGATGTCGCTTTCCTTCATGATCAGCAGGTCTTCGCCGTCGATCTTGACTTCGGTGCCGGACCACTTGCCGAACAGGACGCGGTCGCCTGCCTTGACGTCGAGAGCGATGCGGGCGCCATCGTCGTCACGGGCGCCTTCGCCCACGGAGACGATCTCGCCTTCGCTGGGCTTTTCCTGGGCAGAGTCTGGGATGATGATGCCGCCAGCGGTTTTCTGGTCGGCTTCGATGCGGCGGACGACTACGCGGTCGTGCAGCGGACGAAATGCCATGATTGATGACCTTTCAATTAGGTTGATGTGTCGATTGGCACTCTCCTCCCGAGAGTGCCAGCGAAGTGCAGATGGGTGCGCGGCGTCACCGAGTCAACAAGTGTTCAGGAAAATTTTCTCACGAAATTTGCAGGTGATCAGCCGTGCCGGCTTGTCAGCGCCAGCCGTTCGCGCAGCAGCCACCGCCACGTCAGCAGGATCGCCGCGAAGGCGAGCCCCGTGGCAAGCCCGATCCAGACCCCGACGCCCTCAAGCGGTGTGAAGAAGCCAAGTCCGACGGCAAGCCCGAACCCCGGAACCCAATAGCTGAAAATCGCGATCCACATCGGCACGCGCGTATCCTGCAATCCGCGCAGCGCTCCGGCGGCCACGGCCTGAACACCGTCGACCAGCTGGAACGCGGCAGCGAGCACGAGAAATTGCAGCGCAAAGCCGATCAGCGCGGCGTTTGCCGGGTCGCCAATGTCGACAAAAATCCGCAGGAGCGTTTCCGGCATCAGGACCATCGCTGATGCTGTGAGCGCCATGAACCCGGTCCCGATAGCAAGCGCCACCCAACCTGACAGCTTGATGCCGCTCTTGTCCCTGGCGCCGTAAAAATATCCTACGCGGATTGTCGCGGCCTGCCCCACGCCGAACGGCACTTGAAAAGCGAGCGCGGCGATATTCAGCGCAACGATGTGGCCTGCAAGCTCCGCTGCGCCGATCCGTCCCATCAGGAACGCCGCTGCGCTGAACACGCCTGCTTCGTACCGTGACGGTAAGGGCAATCGGTGTGCCGATCCGGACGATCAACCAGAACCGCTGCCAATCGGGGCGCCAGAATCGATAGAAGATCCTGAACCGAGCCAGTCCGGGATTGAACAGGATGATTGCGATGTAGGAGACGAGGGTCACCAGCGCGGTGATGATCGTCGCCACTGCAGCGCCCGAGAGTCCAAGCTCCGGCGCGCCGAAATTGCCGAATATGAAAGCGTAATTGGCAAGTGCATTCACCGGTATGCCAAGCGCAGTGATCGCCGTTGCCACAACGGGCCGTCCCAAAGCGGAGACGTAGTTGCGCAGCACTGATGAAAGCAGCATCGGCACCAGCGAGTAGATGATGACCAGATTGTATTCGATGGCCAGACCGATAATTACCGGCTCCTGACCGGTGATCTGCATGACCGGACCCAGCATCAGGGCGAGCCCCATACCGGCAATCCCGCAAAACACCGCCAGCCACAATGCCATGCGGGTCGCTCTGCGAACGGGCCTGAACGAAGGGGAGCGCGATCCAATCGCCTCTGCGATCAAGGGGGCGACTGCGCCGGTAAGCGATGCCAGCGACCAGACAATCAGTCCGAACAACCCGGCTGCCAGACCCGATGCAGCAAGCGGTTCCTCGCCAAGCCGGGCAATGAAGATGACATCGACAATATAGATTGCCGCCTGCAACAGATTGGCGAGCGCCAGCGGCGCGGCGAGCAGCGTCGTCGCGCGCAGTTCCTGCCCCCAGCTGGGCGTCTCAAGAAGAGCCTGTTCTCGCATATCGTGCCTCGCCCGCGGCAATGCGAGCCGGTCCGGATAGGCCAGCGAGGTCAGTGATGGAAGCGCTAATGCGCCAGCGCGGCGCTCAGCCGAGGATGTTCGAGCTCATGTCTAATGGGAGGTATGCCATGGCGGCTGTAACGAAAGTACCGATGGCGATTGCGACGCCGTAGGGGACCATCCCGGATTTCTCATCTTTGCTTGCGCTGAGCTTGAACCCCCTTGCGACGAATCGCACAAGGATCAGCCCTAGACCTGCGAGCGAGATCGCAAAGATCAGCGAGAACATCTCGCCAAGCGAAATCCAGGCTGCACTCGCAGCGAGGAATTTCCCATCGCCGCCGCCCCACATCTTGGCCGCAAATAGCGCCATGCCGATGACTAGGGCTACGGCAAGGAGGCGCCGTGCCATAGGACCGCATCGAGGCCGCCGGCAAAAGCTGCAAAGCCAAGTCCGGCTGCGGCCGTTACCAGACAGAGCCAGTTGGGAATTCGGCGCGATTTGATGTCCAGTGCGGCCCCTGCGATCATGCAGAGCGCACGGATCAGCAGCCCGATTTGCACGCTGTTCCATGCCTCACCAAGCGCAAGCGGCGCGCGAGTGCCCACGTCGAGCGAGGCGATCGCTGTCACACCAGAGCCGGTGATCGAGGCGTCTATCGCACTGTTGAGCGCGAAGGATGAAGCCGGGTCTGCTCGCTCACTGGCCGCAGCGATCCTCTGGATCACCGGGCGGCTGATGTAGACGATGTCGGGCGTTTTGGTGGCGGGCTTGACGATCTCGGTTTCGATGCGCGCTGCCGGGCGCGGTGTTGTTACTGTCCGCCCGATGCGAACTTCGTTGCGCGAAACCCGCGTCAGGCGCACGCTGCGGTCATCGACCTGCACGAAGGCAGAACGGGCCGGACTGGTTTCGATCCGCACACCGCCCGTGCGGACGGTACGGTTTGATGGGACCGGTTCGGCGCGGACTTTGACCGAGGTAATCTCCAAAGCCGCTTGGCGCCGTTCGGGAGCATTCGGTTCAGGGGCCGGAGCCGCTGCGAGCGCAGTTGCGCTGTCCGGTTTCTTGCGCGGCTGGCTGCACGCGCATCTGCTTGCCCTCGAAGCGGGCGAGATTGCGCTGGAAGCGATTGTTCGCAGGGTCGATGGCGATGGCCTGACGGAAGTATCTCTCGGCGAGATCGTCCCGGCCAAGCCGATCGAAAGTGATCGCAAGCCCGTTGGCCGCTGCTGCGGCCGTATCGGCATGACGCGACGCCTGACGAAATGCAGTTGCGGCCTTTGAAAGACGCCCTGCAATCAGGTTCCTCTTACCGTCGACCAGTCGGCGTTCGAAATATTCCGACATGTCGAGATCGCCGGTCTCGCCTTGGGAGGCGGCGGAAGATGCAAAGTTGAACTCGGGCCCGCCGGAGCAGGCGCCAAGGGGAAGTGCGAGCGATATTGCAGTCGCAGCCAGCAAACGATGTTTCATAATATTATCCCCCTGCCATCATCGGAAAGACTTCTTTGACCATGCGAATACTCGCAGGCAGCATCATCACGCCGATCATCGTCGGGAGCATGAAAACCACGAGCGGTATGGAAATCAATACCGGCAGACGGTGCGCTTTCTCTTCCGCACGCATCCGGCGCTTTTCGCGCATTTCCTCGGCATAGACACGCAGCGTCCCGCCAAGGCTCGTGCCGAGCTTGTCGGACTGGATGAGCAGCGTCGAGAAGGAACGGATTTCATCGACGCTCGCAACATCGGCGAGCTTGCGGAACGCCTCTTCGCGGGTTGCACCTGCGCGCAGTTGAAGCACAGAGATCGAGAGCAATTCTGCGACCAGCGGGTGCGATTGCACCATTTCGCGGCCCACGCGGTCCATCGCCGCTTCGATGCCCAGACCCGCTTCGATGCAGACGAGCATGAGGTCGAGGCAGTCGGGAAAACCATTGACGATCTCCTCGCGGCGGCGGTCTGCCTTGGCCTGTATGAACAGGCTGGGCAGGAACAGACCAAGCAGGCCAAGCAGCGAACCGACAATGTAGATCTGCAGGAAGCTCGGCGGCTCGGGGCGCGTCAGGGCGATGAGCAGGTACAGGCCAGGCAGCAGGAAGATCATCCCCAGCCGCACGAGAGTAAAGATGCGCGGGGCCATCGGCGAATCATAGCCAGCCTCTCGCATCTTCTCACTGAGCCGCTCGTCGCACTACTAAACGGAAACCTGACCAAGGTTCTGATCAGCGCCCTGGTCTGGCTGCCCTACTTGCTGCTGTCGGAGCGAGTGAACGTCACCTACCGCCACCGCACTGGCGAGAGTTAAGCCCCGCACCTTCTTCGCCCGGTGGCAATTCAGCAGTCCGAACATGAAAAGGGCGGCACCATCGCTGGCGCCGCCCTTTCCTCATCAGCAAAAGCTGTTCGATGCGTCTGGTGACGCGAACTCTTACTTGAGTTCGACGGTGCCGCCAGCTGCTTCGATCTTGCCCTTGATCTCTTCGGCTTCCGCCTTGTTGACGCCTTCCTTGAGAGGCTTCGGCGCGCCTTCGACGAGACCCTTGGCTTCGGTGAGGCCCAGGCCGGTGATGGCACGGACTTCCTTGATGACCTGGATCTTCTTGCCACCGTCGCCGGTCAGGACAACGTCGAATTCGTCCTTCTCTTCGACCGCAGCAGCTTCGCCGCCGCCGGCAGGGCCAGCAACAGCAACTGCAGCAGCAGCGCTAACGCCCCACTCTTCTTCAAGAGCGGTTGCAAGTTCGTGCCGCCTCGAGGACGGTCAGCTTCGAAAGTTCTTCAACAAGCTTGGCAATATCAGCCATGATGTTCACTCCAATTCAAACGGGGCGGCCTGACGAGGTCACACCCCAACACATGTAAAAATCGCGTTTGCGAAATCGTCTCTTCGTACAGCTCTTATGCAGCGTCCTTGGCGCCGTAGGCACCGAACACGCGGGCAAGTTTGCTTGCAGGGGCGTTCATCAACTGGGCAACCTTCGTTGCCGGAGCGTTGACCAACCCTACGAGCTTGCCGCGCAGCTCATCGAGGCTCGGCATCGAGGCAAGCGCCCTGACACCGGCTTCATCGAGCACCTGCGTACCCATCGAACCACCGACGATTTCCAGCTTGTCGTTCGACTTTGCGAATTCGACAGCGGCCTTGGCAGCCGCGACAGGGTCTTCCGACCATGCCAGCGCGGTCGGACCGGTGAGATATTCATCGATCCCGACGTAATCGGTGTCTTTCAGGGCGAGCTTGGCGAGACGGTTCTTCGCAACCTTGTAGGAAGCACCAGCATCGCGCATCTTCGCCCGAAGATCGGTGGACTGATCCACCGTCAGGCCGAGATTGCGGGTGACGACCACCACACCAACCTCGTTGAAGACCGAGTTGAGCTGGGCAACCGCATCGGCTTTTTGCGAACGATCCATGCCTTACTCCTTCACTAATGATCGCGCGGAAACGTTCCGGGCGACCGGCTCACATTAGGCCATGCCGCTAACCGGCACAGCCATAAGGTCCAATGATGGGGAAGGAGGATGCCATGACCGGCATCGGGCGGACCGCATGGAAGCGGACCTGAAATTCTCTGTTCCCCGCCTAGGCTGGAAATTAAGGAGGCCAGATTGCCTCCACCAACTGTCTTGGACGGATGACCGCCAAGCCCTTCGGCAAAGCGGTCGAGCCGGGCCAATAAAGGCCGCGCCTCCAGAGTCAAGCAAATATGCCGGTGCCGCAGCGTGACCATGCGGATGTACGCTGCCCGTCGAAGGGCGTCCGATGCTGGTAGAAACGGCCCTCGATGCAGCGCAGACATGTGCAAGAAACAAACGACGATGAGCACGCCTGCCTTGGAAAATTCTGAACCGGTCCAGAAAAGCGGTTCTTACCGCGCGTGGCAACTGACCGCACGTTCGCCCGGCGTGGTCGATCTTGCCTGGTACAGCCGCTCGCATTACGGTGCGCGGGAACAGCATCGGCTTTTGCCGTTCACAGAACCCTCGATCGCGCTGCGCCGCAGGTTCGGACCGGGCGGTGAGACGACCGACTGGGATTTCGTGATTTTCAGGGCGCAACCCGATGGCGGATCTTACGCTCCTCGGCACGGGGAAGACCTTTACGCACTCCGCCTCGCACCAGAAGCGATGGAAACTGGACTGGGGATGAGCGCCAGGGATCATCTGGCTGAGGATTGCGAAGTACCCAGCAAACTCTCACGAAAGTTCGATCGGGTGGCGCGGTGCGCCGATGATGACGATTTTGTCGGTGCCTGGCAGGCGATGCTCGCCGTGCTCGGCACTGCAGCAAGTGACGTCGAGCTCGACAGGATCGACTTGGCCGCAAGTCTGGCACGCAATTCGTGTGGCATGCTCGGCCCCGGCGAGCTTGCCGCGCGCGCAGGCCTGAGTGCACGCCACATGCGCCGCGGCTTTGCCGATCGTCTCGGCCTTTCGCCGCGCGCGGTCCTCAGGAGGCGGCGGCTCACCACCGCGATGCTGGCTGCTGAGCGCTCAGACCAGCCCGCATGGGCGGATATCGCCGCCGGACACAGCTTTGCAGATCAATCCCACATGATCCGAGAATGCCGCGCTCTGATCGGCACGAGTCCCGCCGAATGGCACAGGCAGCGCCGGATCATGGCCGTTTCGTTCAATACGCAGGGCTGACCGGGTGCTCTTCGTGCGCGCAATCTGTTTTGCGTGGAGGAATCGATGGGCTGGTTTGATCTGAGATATGTTGCAGCGATTACGGCAGCGACTGCCGCAAGCATGGCGCAGGCGCAGGATGACGCGCCGAGCCTGCTCCAATTCGAAAGCTATCAAGTCAGGCCCACTGGCCCGGCAGGCGGCGTTTCGGTGGAGGAGGTCAATGGCCAGCAGGAGCTGATCCTTGCTCGCGCCTCGGCAATGATTGACGGCCTCGACTTCACAGACGGGGTTATCGAATTCGACATTGCGTTCGAGAATAGACGAGGTTTCGGCGGCCTGATGTGGCACGCGTCGGATACTGGCGATGCCGAGTACTTTTACATTCGCCAGCACAAATCGGGATTGCCGGATGCCGGACAATATACGCCGATGCGCGCCGGGCTGACTTCGTGGCAGATCTTCTCCGACGCGAACGCCATGGCGCCATTCGCCTTCACCTATGACGGTTGGAACCGACTCAAGTTCATAATCGCAAATGACACTGCCGATATCTATTTCAATGGAAGCAAGCAGCCGATGCTGCATATTCCCGACCTGGCGACCGACCGGGGGCGCGGGGGGATTGGCTTTCGCACCAGCGGACCGAATGGCAAGGTCCGGATCGCAAACCTGACTGTTCGAGACTTGGCGCAAGGCGAGCAAATTGTCTAGCCGCGCGAAGGACGTTCGGACTGCACCGCCCGGAACCATCGAAAACTGGCGAGTGTCAGAGCGCTTTTCCGAAGACCTGCTCGACAACGTGATATCCCTGCCCGGCGAGCTGGAAGCTCTGGACAGAGATCTCACGCTTCAGGTGGAGCCGAGCGGGATCGTCGATCTGGGCCGGGCAGCTCGGCCTCAGGACAATGCGGACACCGTGCTGGTTTCGACCAGGATCGTATCGAATGCGGCGCAGCCAGTGCGCTTGCGCTTTGGCTATTCCGACCGCGTCCGGCTGTTTCTGAATGGTCGGCTGGTCTTCAGCGGGATTGCAGGCTGGCGCAGCCGCGACTTCTTCTTTCTCGGCACGATCGGCTTCAATGACGCCGTCTTGCTGAATTTGCAGGAGGGAGAAAACACCCTGACGGCTGCGGTGTCGGAGACTTTCGGTGGGTGGGGGTTCGCAGGAGCCATCGAAAACGGCGAAGGGCTGACGATCCGCCCCTGAGATCGCAGTCCTGGTCGGAGGGGCCACTGACTGACGCGGTGGCCCCTCGCATTGCATGGATCGGATGGCTTGCTCAGCTCGCGTCGTAAGCGAGGAGATCACCCGGCTGGCAATCCAGCTCGCGGCAAATCGCGGCCAGGGTTGAGAAGCGGATAGCCTTGGCCTTGCCGGTCTTGAGGATCGAGAGGTTGGCGAGGGTAAGGCCGACGCGCTCGGCCAGTTCGGTCAGCGTCATGCGGCGCTCGTGAAGCAGGTCGTCGAGTTTGACCATGATCGTTGCTCCTTCATCATCGGCTGGCATTACACGGTCCCTTCGAGGTCTTCGCGCATTGCTGCGCCGTGCTTGAACACGCGGGCGAGGATGAACAGGACGATCACCATCAGGATACCCGTGAGATCGAGTCCTGCGTCTATCGTGAACTCGGCGTTCTCCAGTTCGTCCGCCCACTTCGCCACCAGCAGCCCGAGACCTGCGACCGGTATCATGAGGACCTGAACGGCGAGCAGCAGCCATGCCATGACATTGAGCCGGGCCGCGTTTTCCGGGACGAATGGGTCGCGTTCGCCGACGGTTGCGATGATGGCGCGCAGCTTTCCGAAGAACTGGAAGGTGAGCGCGAGCACTACGATGATCAGGAGGAACAGGCCAACAATCGGCATGGTCGGCAGCTCGGCGATCATGCCGGCCTGCTCTTCGCTAAGCTCCATGTTGATTTCATCGCGGAAAATCAGGACCACCGGGATCAAGATGGCCAACACCGTTCCGGCGAGTGCCATCAGTCCCTGGATGATGATCGTGAGGACCTTGCCCGCGAGCAGGAGCGGGTCGTTGAATTGTTCTTTCATTGGTATTCCCCTTTGCGGCGTTCTGGATCAAGCGAGCTCGACCGACGCCGGGAAGCCTTGCGAGGCGCGCGCCTGTGCGGGCGGGACGGTCACGATTGCGCCGATCGAGGCGACGGTAAGGAACAGGGCGCCGAAAACGGCGAGCGAGTGGTTGAACATCTGTGACATATCGTTCTCCTTGATGCGTGATATTGTTTTTCGATAATCACGAACTAGGAGCGATCTCGATTTATTGTCAATCAATAATATTGTAAAACGATATAGAAGTTATCGTTTAGGGGTATATGATGGCGTCGATTGACTCGCCTGCGGCTCGCGACGATTTCGTGTTGTTTTCTTGGTGGCGGAGATCTGCCGCGCAGTGACTGCAAGGGCGACCGCCCGCCCGCAACGCTGAAGGCGCGAGTACATTTCACGTCGGATGGTGCGCACACTCACGAACTCCCCCTTTACAAATCCAACAGGCTTCTTAGATAGCCCTCACACGTCAGCTTCGAGACAGGCCGATTCAAGCGCGGGAATCGGCTCCAGAATAGAAGCGGCGCTAGCCATATTCGCGACGGATTGATCAGCTGCATCCCGGCAGCCCGAAAGGGTCTGCGCCGAGGCGCGCGGCTCTTTTGCGTCGTATATGGCCCCCGTTTCGCGTGACGTGAAATATCATTCAAGCGAGCGGGTCTCCTTCCCGCGCGCGCAATCTGAAGAGGCGAATCACCTCCATGGCGACCAAGGCGAAAGCTCCAGCAACCTCGAACAAGCTCCGCAGCCGCAAGGCTGAGGGAACTGCGAAAAAGCGTATCCGCAAGATTTTCGGCGACATTCATGAAGTCGTCGATATGCCCAACCTGATCGAAGTCCAGCGCGAGAGCTACGAACAGTTCCTCCGCTCCGATCCTGCCATCGATTATGTCTCGGGCCTCGAAAAGACGCTTCGCAGCGTGTTCCCGATCCGCGACTTCGCCGGAACCGCAGAGCTCGATTTCGTGAATTACGAGCTTGAACCGCCGAAATACGACACCACGGAATGCCGCCAGCGCGGCATTACCTATGCCGCGCCGATGAAGGTCACACTGCGCCTGATCGTATTCGAAGTCGACCAGGAAACCGAGACCCGCAGCGTTCTCGATATCAAGGAGCAGGATGTTTACATGGGCGACATGCCGCTCATGACCGACAACGGCACCTTTATCATCAACGGCACAGAGCGTGTGATCGTCAGCCAGATGCACCGTTCGCCCGGTGTGCTGTTCGACCATGATCGCGGCAAGACCCATTCGTCGGGCAAACTGCTGTTTGCCGCGCGCGTCATTCCGTATCGCGGCTCGTGGCTCGATTTCGAATTCGACGCCAAGGACATCGTCAACGTCCGTATCGACCGCAAGCGCAAGCTGCCGGTCACCGCGCTTCTCTATGCGCTGGGCCTCGATAGCGAAGGTATCCTCGACCATTTCTACGACACGGTCGTCTGGGAACGCGCCAAGGATGGGTGGAAAATCCCGTTCGACGCAGAAAACTGGCGCGGGCAGAAGCCTGCTTTCGCATTGGTCGATGCCAAGACCGGCGAAGAAGTGTTCGCTGCCAACCAGAAGATCAGCCCGCGCGCTGCCAATAAGGCGGCCAAGGATGGTCTGAAGGAACTGCTGCTTCCAACCGAGGAAATCGTCAGCCGCTACGCCGCGCGCGACATGATCGATGAAGGCACCGACCGCATCTACGTCGAAGCGGGCGATGAGCTTACTCTCGAACACGTCGAAACGCTCGACAATGCCGGGATCGACAGCATCGAGCTGCTCGACATCGACGAGATCAACACCGGCCCGTGGATCCGCAACACGCTGAAGGTCGACAAGGCCGAAAACCGCGATGAGGGCCTTGAGGCCATCTACAAAGTGATGCGTCCGGGCGAGCCGCCGACCAAGGAAACTGCCGAAGCGCTGTTCGAAGGCCTGTTCTTCGATGGCGAACGCTACGACCTTTCGGCTGTTGGCCGCGTGAAGCTGAACATGCGTCTGGAGCTCGACGCTGAAGACACAGTGACGACTTTGCGCAAGGAAGACATCCTTGCCGTGGTCAAGGAACTCGTCGGCCTCAAGGACGGCAAGGGCGATGTCGATGACATCGACAACCTCGGCAACCGCCGTGTCCGTTCGGTCGGAGAGCTGCTGGAAAACCAGTACCGCGTCGGCCTGCTGCGCATGGAACGCGCGGTCAAGGAGCGCATGAGCAGCGTCGATGTCTCGACCGTCATGCCGAACGACCTGATCAACGCGAAGCCGGCTGTGGCTGCCGTTCGTGAATTCTTTGGCTCCTCGCAGCTGTCGCAGTTCATGGATCAGACCAACCCGCTGTCGGAAGTGACGCACAAGCGCCGCGTATCGGCGCTTGGCCCAGGCGGTCTTACCCGTGAGCGCGCAGGCTTCGAAGTCCGCGACGTTCACCCGACCCACTATGGCCGTATCTGTCCGATTGAAACGCCGGAAGGCCCGAATATCGGCCTGATCAACTCGCTGGCCTCGTTCAGCCGGGTCAACAAGTACGGCTTCATCGAAACACCGTACCGCAAGGTCGATAGCGGCAGCGTCACCGGCGATGTGATCTACCTTTCCGCGATGGAGGAGCAGAAGCACACCGTTGCCCAGGCCTCCGCCGAGCTGAACCCGGATGGCACTTTCGTCGAGGAGCTGATCTCGGCGCGTCAGGCTGGCGACAACCTTATGGCCCCGAGCGAAACGGTCACCCTGATGGATGTGTCGCCGAAGCAGCTCGTTTCGGTTGCCGCCTCGCTCATCCCGTTCCTCGAAAACGATGACGCCAACCGCGCCCTGATGGGCTCGAACATGCAGCGCCAGGCTGTGCCGCTTGTAAAGGCTGAAGCGCCTTGGGTCGGCACCGGTATGGAAGAGACCGTGGCGCGCGATTCCGGCGCTGCGATTGCTGCCAAGCGCGGCGGTATCGTCGACCAGGTGGACGCGACTCGTATCGTGATCCGTGCCATCGGCGATGTCGAAGACGGTACCGGTCGGGCGTCGACATCTACACGCTCCAGAAATTCCAGCGGTCGAACCAGAACACCTGCATCAACCAGCGTCCGCTGGTGAAGGTGGGCGAGACGATCGAAGCGGGCGACATCATCGCCGATGGTCCTTCGACCGATATCGGTGAGCTGGCGCTCGGCAAGAACAGCCTCGTCGCATTCATGCCGTGGAATGGCTACAATTACGAAGACTCGATCCTGATCTCCGAACGCATCGTGAAAGACGATGTGTTCACCTCGATCCACATCGATGAATTCGAAGTCATGGCCCGCGACACCAAGCTTGGTCCGGAAGACATCACCCGCGACATCCCGAATGTCGGCGAGGAAGCGCTGCGCAACCTCGATGAAGCGGGCATCGTCTATATCGGCGCCGAAGTGCATCCGGGCGATATCCTGGTCGGCAAGATCACGCCGAAGGGCGAAAGCCCGATGACACCGGAAGAAAAGCTCCTCCGCGCGATCTTCGGTGAAAAGGCCTCCGACGTTCGCGACACCTCGCTGCGCCTGCCGCCGGGAGTTGCCGGGACTATCGTCGAGGTTCGCGTCTTCAACCGTCACGGCATCGAGATCGATGACCGTACCCGCGCGATCCAGAACGAAGAGATCGAGCGTCTTGGCAAGGATGCCGCCGATGAACGTGCGATCCTCAACCGTGCAACCTATAACCGCCTGAAGGACATGCTGCTCGGCCAGACCGCATCGGCTGCTCCGAAGGGCGTGAAAAAGGGCAGCAAGATCACCGAGGAAGTCCTTGGCGAAGTCGAGCGTCACGAATGGTTCAAGTTCGCTGTCGCCGAGGACGGACGTCAGGCCCAGATCGAAGCGATCAAGGCCCAGTATGACGAAGCCGTCGCCGGGATCGATGCCAAGTTCGAGGACCGCAAGGAGAAACTCGAGCGCGGTGACGAACTTGCACCGGGCGCGCTCAAGATGGTCAAGGTCTTCGTTGCCGTTAAGCGCAAGCTTCAGCCGGGCGACAAGATGGCCGGACGGCACGGCAACAAGGGTGTGATTTCGCGCATCCTGCCGGTCGAGGACATGCCGTTCCTCGAAGATGGCACCGCAGTCGATCTCGTGCTGAACCCGCTGGGCGCGCCTTCGCGCATGAACGTGGGCCAGATCTTCGAAACGCACCTTGGCTTTGCCGCACGCGGCCTCGGCATGGATATCGCGAACAAGCTCGAAGAGTGGAAGCGCGCCAATCCGAACGCTGACGAGGATTACAAGAACGCCAAGCCGCCCGAGGCGGTCGTGGAGCGTCTCAAGGACGTTTACGGCGAGCAGTATTTCGAAGACCTCGAAAGCCGCTCGACCCCGCAGATCGTCGAACTGGCGCAGAACCTGTCAGCCGGCGTCCCGATGGGCACGCCAGTGTTCGATGGTGCGCGCGAACCGGACGTGTCGGACATGCTGGTGAAAGCCGGTATCGACAGCTCGGGTCAGTCGACGCTCTATGACGGCCGGACCGGTGAGGCGTTCGACCGCAAGGTGACCGTGGGCATCATCTACATGCTCAAACTGCACCACCTTGTGGACGATAAGATCCACGCGCGGTCCATCGGTCCGTACTCGCTCGTCACCCAGCAGCCGCTGGGCGGTAAGGCGCAGTTCGGCGGACAGCGCTTTGGTGAGATGGAAGTCTGGGCCCTGCAGGCATATGGCGCCGCCTACACCTTGCAGGAAATGCTCACCGTCAAGTCTGACGATGTCGTGGGCCGGACCAAGGTCTACGAAGCGATCGTCAAGGGCGATGACACCTTCGAAGCGGGCATTCCGGAGAGCTTCAACGTTCTCGTCAAGGAAATGCGCTCGCTGGGCATGAACGTTGAACTCAAGTCGCTGTCCGACGGCGAAGAGGGCGACGACGAATGGCCGGAGGCAGCGGAATAAGCGATGAAATTTCTACACGATTATGATGAGAAAGTCATCGTCACCAGAGGCTACATGGTTTTTTGGGCATCACTGATACCCATCCTTGCCGGAAGTTCCTTGGTTGACAGTGACAGTGAGATTTTTCGTTGGATGGGAGTCGTATTTCTGGTGATCGGATTTGCCTCCTTTCTTCGGGCTTCACCGCATATTTGGGACAAGCCTGAAATTGAATCCGCAGATCAATCCACGAGTGGTCTGAGCAAGGTAGAGATAGCGAAATAGTCGGCGCAAATCGCTGCGGTTCATTTTGCCTCTTCAAGAAATTTCACCCCCTGAGGGAACTAAGTCATGAACGAACTGACCAAATTCACCAACCAGCTGGCTAAGCCGGAAACCTTCGACCAGATCCAGATCGGGATCGCATCGCCCGAGCGCATCCGGTCTTGGTCCTTCGGCGAGATCAAGAAGCCGGAAACGATCAACTATCGCACGTTCAAGCCCGAGCGTGACGGCCTGTTCTGTGCGCGCATTTTCGGTCCGGTTAAGGACTACGAATGCCTTTGCGGCAAGTACAAGCGCATGAAGTACAAGGGCGTCGTCTGCGAAAAGTGCGGCGTTGAAGTGACCGTTACCAAAGTGCGCCGTGAGCGTATGGGCCACATCGAACTGGCCGCGCCGGTTGCGCACATCTGGTATCTCAAGTCGCTGCCTTCGCGCATCGGCCTGCTGCTCGACATCCAGCTCAAGCAGCTTGAGCGTATTCTCTACTTCGAAAGCTACGTGGTGATCGAGCCGGGCCTGACCCCGCTTGAGAAATTCCAGCTGCTGACCGAAGACGAACTGCTCGAAGCGCAGGACGAGTACGGCGAAGACGCGTTTTCCGCCGATATCGGCGCCGAAGCGGTCAAGGTCATGCTGATGGACCTCGATCTCGAGCAGGAGCGCGACGATCTGATGGAAGAGCTGGCGACCACCAAGTCGACGCTCAAGCCGAAGAAGATCATCAAGCGGCTCAAGGTCGTCGAAAGCTTCATCGATTCCGGCAACCGCCCGGAATGGATGATCCTCGAAGTGATTCCCGTGATCCCGCCAGAGCTGCGCCCGCTGGTGCCGCTGGATGGTGGCCGTTTCGCGACGTCGGATCTCAACGATCTGTACCGCCGCGTGATCAACCGGAACAACCGTTTGAAGCGTCTGATTGAACTGCGCGCGCCGGACATCATCGTCCGCAATGAAAAGCGCATGCTTCAGGAAGCCGTTGACGCGCTGTTCGACAATGGTCGCCGTGGCCGCGTCATCACCGGTGCAAACAAGCGACCGCTGAAGTCGCTGTCCGACATGCTCAAGGGCAAGCAGGGCCGCTTCCGCCAGAACCTTCTGGGTAAGCGCGTCGACTATTCGGGCCGTTCGGTCATCGTGACCGGTCCCGAGCTCAAGCTGCACCAGTGCGGCCTGCCCAAGAAGATGGCGCTCGAACTGTTCAAGCCGTTCATCTACGCCCGCCTCGATGCCAAGGGTCTTTCCATGACCCTCAAGCAGGCGAAGAAATGGGTCGAGAAAGAGCGCAAGGAAGTCTGGGACATCCTCGACGAAGTGATCCGCGAGCACCCGGTTCTGCTGAACCGCGCGCCGACGCTTCACCGTCTTGGCATTCAGGCGTTCGAGCCTGTTCTGATCGAAGGTAAAGCAATCCAGCTTCATCCGCTGGTCTGCTCGGCATTCAACGCTGACTTTGATGGCGACCAAATGGCCGTTCACGTTCCGCTGTCGCTCGAAGCGCAGCTGGAAGCGCGCGCGCTGATGATGTCGACCAACAACATCCTCTCGCCAGCCAACGGCAAGCCGATCATCGTTCCTTCGCAGGACATGGTCCTCGGCCTCTATTATCTCTCGATGGAACGTCAGGAGAAAAAGCCGGAATACCTCGAGAACGAAGACGGCACGAAGGTCGAGAAACTGCCGCGCTTTGCCGACATGGCCGAAGTGCACCAGGCGCTCGAGACCAAGGCCGTCACGCTCCACACCAAGATCCTTGCCCGCGTTCCGCAGGCCGATGAGGACGGTAAGGTCGTGATGAAGCGGTTCGAGACGACGCCGGGCCGGATGCTGATCGGTGAATGCCTGCCGAATAACCACAAGGTTCCCTTCGACATCATCAACCGTCTGCTGACCAAGCGTGAGATCGGCGACGTGATCGATCAGGTCTATCGCCACACCGGCCAGAAGGACACGGTGCTGTTTGCCGACGCCATCATGGTCCTCGGCTTCCGCCACGCGTTCAAGGCCGGCATCTCCTTCGGCAAGGATGACATGATCATCCCGGATTCGAAGATAAAGATGGTCGATGACACCAAGGCGCTGGTTGCCGACTATGAACAGCAGTATCAGGACGGTCTCATCACCCAGCAGGAAAAGTACAACAAGGTGATCGACGCCTGGAGCCGCTGCGGCGACCAGGTGGCGGACGCCATGATGGAAGAGATCAAGTCGCAGCCGATCGACAAGGACGGCAAGGAAGCGCAGATCAACTCGATCTACATGATGAGCCACTCCGGTGCGCGTGGTTCGCCCGCGCAGATGAAGCAGCTCGCCGGGATGCGCGGCCTGATGGCCAAGCCTTCGGGCGAGATCATCGAAACGCCGATCATCTCGAACTTCAAGGAAGGCCTGACCGTTCTTGAATACTTCAACTCGACCCACGGCGCGCGTAAGGGCCTTGCGGATACGGCACTGAAGACGGCAAACTCGGGTTACCTGACCCGCCGTCTGGTCGACGTCTCGCAGGACTGCACGATCGTCGTCGAGGACTGCAAGACCGATAACGCGCTGGAAATGCGCGCGATCGTCCAGGGCGGCAGCGTCATCGCCTCGCTTGGCGAACGCATCCTTGGCCGCACCGTGGCCGAGGACATCATGAACGCGGCGACCGATGAAGTCATCGTGAAGGCCGGCACCCTTATCGACGAACCGATGGTGAAGGAAATCGAAGCGGCTGAAGTTCAGTCCGCCAAGATCCGCTCGCCGCTGGTTTGCGAAGCCGATCAGGGTGTGTGCGGCACGTGCTACGGACGCGATCTTGCCCGCGGCACTCCGGTTAATATCGGCGAAGCTGTCGGCGTTATCGCTGCACAGTCGATCGGTGAGCCGGGCGCGCAGCTGACCATGCGTACCTTCCACATCGGCGGTGCGGCGCAGCTTAACGAGACGAGCCACCTGGAATCGATTTCGGACGGCACGATCGAACTGCGCGACATGCCGACCATCACCGACAAGAAGGGCCGCATTCTCTCGCTTGCCCGCAACGGCGAGATTGCCGTGATCGACGCCGAAGGGCGTGAGCGCGAGATGCACAAGGTCCCCTACGGTACGGTCTTGATGTTCAAGAACGGCGCCAAGGTGAAGGTCGGAGACCGGCTCGCAGAATGGGATCCGTTCACCCTGCCGATCATCACCGAACAGTCGGGTGTCGTGAAGTATCAGGACCTCGTCGAGGGAACCACGCTCGAGGAGCAGACCGACGATGCGACGGGCATTGCCCAGCGCGTTGTGACCGAAAACCGGGCAACCGTACCGCAAGAAGAAAGAAGAACTGCGTCCGCGCATGACTCTTCTCGGCGAAGGTCAGAGCGAGGACGAAACCGAAGCGCAGCGTTATATGCTCGCACCGGGCACGACGCTCTCGGTCGAAGACGGTCAGACGGTCGAAGCGGGTGACATCCTTGCGCGTGCATCGCGTGAAGCTGCCAAGACCCGCGACATCACCGGCGGTCTGCCGCGTGTTGCCGAGCTGTTCGAGGCACGCCTGCCCAAGGACATGTCGGTCATCGCCAAGATTTCGGGCAAGATTGAGTTCGTTCGCGAATACAAGGCGAAGCGCAAGATCGCAATCATCCCCGAGGAAGGTGATGCAGTCGAATACCTGATCCCCAAGACCAAGGTGATCGACGTGCAGGAAGGCGACTTCGTGAAGAAGGGTGACACCCTGATTTCCGGCTCGCCGAACCCGCACGACATTCTCGAGGTCATGGGCGTCGAGGCACTGGCCGAGTATCTCGTCAACGAGATCCAGGAAGTCTACCGACTGCAGGGCGTGAAGATCAACGACAAGCACATCGAGGTGATCGTTCGCCAGATGCTGCAGAAGGTCGAGATCACCAAGGGCGGCGACACTGTATTGCTTCCGGGCGAACAGGTTGATCGCGAGGAAATGGACGAGGCGAACGCCAAGCTCGGCAAGGGCAAGCAGCCCGCCGAAGGCACGCCGATCCTGCTCGGGATCACCAAGGCGTCGCTGCAGACCCGCAGCTTCATCTCGGCCGCGTCCTTCCAGGAAACGACCCGCGTGCTCACGCAGGCTTCGGTTGAGGGCAAGAAGGACACGCTGATCGGTCTCAAGGAGAACGTGATCGTGGGCCGCCTGATCCCGGCCGGTACCGGCGCGGGCATGAACCGGATGCGCGTGACCGCCTCGAGCCGCGACGCCGCGCTCAAGGCCGCATGGAAGAAGCAGCAGGATAAGCTTGCAGCGGACAATGCGGCCGCTGCCCCTGAGCCCGAGCCCGCTGCCGATCCCGTGTCGAGCGAGGAAGCGATGAAAGCGGCGATGGGCGGCGGCGAAGCTCCTGCGGCTGAATAAGCGCGCTTTCGTGCATAGCATATGAAACAATCCCGCCGGAGCATCGCGCTCCGGCGGGGTTTTTCATGTCCGGTAAAGCCTGCGCGAGCGAGACTGGAGACATGCTGAAACCTGCCGCCATTGCGCTGACACTGTTTGGCTTGGCCGCCTGCTCGGACACTAATGATGTCCCGCTCAATGAGCCTGTCGTTGTTCACGGCCAGGATGGCACGGAAGAGCCCGAGCGCTCTCCCGAAGGCACTGCGATAACCGAACTTGGTGATTTGCTGGGTGAATATCGAGTAGCGGGGATCGATGGCGCATCGCTCGACGGCGATCGCGGTATCGCAGTCTCGGTCGATGGTCCGCTGCTCTCGTTCGAGCCGGTTTGCGCGGGGTTCATCTGGGAGGTAAACTTTGTTGGCGATGCGCTTGAACTATCGCGCTTTGAAGCGCCAGCTCCAGTCGCCGGACTTGCTGAAGTGCCACCGCCATCAAAACCAAAGTGCCTGATCGGCCTGATACCGGAGTGGACGCAGTTGGCGAGCGCATTTGACAGTGTCACCCGCGCAGAGCGAACACGGGAGAATGGCGTTAGACTGACAGGGCAAGGCCGCTCGGTGCTGCTCTTCTCACAATGACATAAATGCTATTGCGAACCATTTGCATAAAGCTTAGATGGGTGGTGTTCAATCCAGTCACACCGGAGGCCCATGGCTCACCGCTCTACATCGTTCGCCGCCCGTCAATCGACCATCGCCAAGCTCGCCGATCCGCCGTGCGTGGAAGAATTGTCGCCCATCTCCGCGCGTTTCGTTTACTCGCTGCGCCTCATCGCATTGCATGACCGCGAGCGGCGAGATCCGGTGCCGGAACTCGCAGTGAGGCTTGGCAATGTGGAGGTCGCGGCGCGGGCGCTTGCTCTGTCTCAGGCGATTTCGTCGTGCTGGCCCGAGCGCATTCATGTCGCACGTTTCTGCTGTCAGTTTCTCTCTCATGACGAGGCGACAATCGGTGCGCTCATCGACAGCGCAGCGCGGCGCGATCGCTCCGGGTTCGAGGGCGCTATCGACGGGCTAATCCGACCGGACCGCAAGCACCGTCTATGGGACGCGGTGCTCGCCCTCGTCGCAGCCGAGGCGCACGCCGCACCGCCATCCTAAGCCTTGCCGCGCGGGCCTGCGGGCTTTACCGGACACGCCATGACCACCACCCGTTTCGCACCGTCACCCACGGGCCGATTGCATGTCGGCAATATCCGCACCGCGCTCCACAACTGGATGCTCGCCCGCAAGGCCGGCGGCGAGTTCATCCTGCGCATCGACGATACCGACGCGGCGCGCTCGAAAGAGGAATATGTCGAAGCGATCCGGGTCGACCTCGATTGGCTTGGCATTGCCGCCGACCGCGAAGAGCGGCAGTCGCAGCGGCTTGGAAAATACGAAGCGGCTTTCGAGGCGCTTCGCGAAGCGGGCCGCATCTACCCGGCTTACGAAACGCAGCAGGAGCTCGAGCTGAAGCGCAAGGTTCTGCTCGGACGCGGTCTCCCGCCAATCTACGATCGCGGCGCGCTGGACCTGACCGAGGCAGAGCGCGCTGCGAAAGAGGCTGAAGGCATCCAGCCCCACTGGCGCTTCAAGCTTGATCACGCCGCCATGATCACCTGGGAAGACGGCGTGCGCGGCGCATCGAAATTCGATCCCAAGCTGCTGTCGGACCCCGTTATCCGCCGCGCTGACGGATCTTGGCTGTATATGCTGCCCAGCACGGTCGACGATATCGATATGGGCGTTTCGCAGGTGCTGCGGGGGGAGGATCATGTCTCCAACACCGCCGTGCAGATCCAGATGTTTGCCGCGATGGACGCCGCCGTGCCGGCCTTTGCGCACGAGGCGCTGCTGGTGGGCAAGGAAGGCAAGCTGTCCAAACGCCTCGGCTCGCTCGGCTGCGACACTTTCAGGGAGCGCGGTATCGAACCCGAAGCCATCATCGCGGTCCTTGCGCGGCTCGGCACTTCGCTGCCGGTCGAACCAATCGCCGACCGCGCAAAGCTGATCGAGACGTTCGACCTTTCGACCTTTGGCCGCGCGCCGGCAAAATGCGACGATGCCGATCTGGAGCGAATCAACACTGCCATCGTTCATGCGATGCCTTACGAAGCGGTGCGAGGCCGGTTGCCCGGCGGTATGGACGAGGCCGGATGGCATGCGGTGCAGCCCAATATCCAGACGGTGGGCGAGGCTTCCGAATGGTGGCGGCTCGTCACCGGACCGATCGAGCAGCCCGAATTTTCCGGCGATGATCGCGCCTATCTGGCCGAAGCCGCGGGCGCTCTTGCGTGGGGGGATGACCCGTGGGGCAAGCTCACATCGGCGCTCAAGGACAAGACCGGTCGCAAGGGCAAGGCGCTGTTCCTGCCGCTGCGCCAGGCGCTCACAGGCATGAACCACGGACCCGATATGGGCGAGCTGCTGCCTCTGATAGGTGAGACGGACGCGCGGGCACGGCTGGAACGAGCAGCGGCTGCCTGAAGTTATGTGTCTGTGATTGATGCCAAACCTCGCACAATCGCGCCGAGAGCGCGACTGACTCGATGAATTTGCGCGCCCTGATGCCCGATTTCAGCTGGGTCGGCGCGTATGACGGGCGCTCTGCGCTGGCCGACGGGATTGCGGGCACGATCCTTGCCATTCTGCTCATCCCGCAGGTGATGGCCTATGCGCAGCTCGCCGGACTTCCGCCCGAAACCGGGCTCTACGCCGCGCTTTTGCCGCCGGTGCTGTACCTGCTGTTCGGGACCAGCCCGTTCGTGTCTGTCGGACCCGTCGCGCTGGTCTCGCTTGTCATTGCGGAGGCTGCGTCCGGCTCTGGGACCGAACCTCAGACCGCCGCCGCGATCATTGCTATCCAGTCCGGCGTGATCCTTGCGGTGCTGGGCGCATTCGGGCTGGGCCGGCTGGTAAATTTCGTGAGCGGACCGGTGCTGCTCGGCTTCACCGCCGCGGTCGCCTTCCTGATCTGCGCAAGCCAGGTGCCGACACTGGTCGGGACCGATCCCGAGCGTGCGGGCAACCTCCCGGCGGCGATCAGCGAATTCGCCAAGGTGCTGCCCGATTGGCAGCCGGTGACCGCCGCCATCGGCGTCGCTGCTACGGTGCTGCTGTTCGCGCTCGATCGCTACGCAGCGCCCGCCGCTTGGAAGGTCGGCATCAGGCCGCCCTGGCGCCAGGCCATCACCAAGTCGCTGCCGCTGCTCATCATCGCCGGGGCGGCGTTTGTCGCTGCCAATTACGGCGAGACAGTTGCCCGGGTCGAAGCGCCCACTGGCGGTCTGCCGTCGGTGGCGCTCCCGCCGCTCGATCCGGCGTTGTGGCTCAATTTGCTTCCGAGCGGGCTAGCCGTCGCGGTCGTCACCTTCGTGACTGCCGCCGCAGTTGCCAAATCGCTTGCAGGAAGCGATCGCAGCGCGCTCGATACCAGCCGTGAAGCGCTAGCCTTGGGACTGGGCAATGTCGGTGCCGCGATGTCGGGCGGTTATGCCGTCGGCGCGAGCCTTAGCCGCTCGGCGCTGGTCGAAGATAGCGGCGCGAAGACCCCGCTCGCGTCCGTCATTGCTGCGCTGCTGGTGTTGGCGACGATCTTCTTTCTCGCGCCATTGCTTGGGTACCTTCCCAAGACCGCACTTGCCGCGCTCGTCATCAGCGCGGTGTTCGGTCTCGTGAAGCTGCGCGAAATGCGCGATGTCTGGCGCCATGACCGATATGAAGGCGTTATCATCGCCATTGCGTTTGCTGCGACGCTAGGGCTTGGTGTGGAGCTTGGCCTGCTGGTCGGAGCGCTGGCGGCTGCTGCGCATCACCTGTGGTTCTCATCGCTCCCGCGCGTGACGCGGGTCGGCACCGATGATGACGGCGAATCCTTCCGCTCGGTCGACCGCGACACGGTCGAACCGCAAGCCGAACCCGCGCTGGTCGTGCGTGTCGATCGCTCGATCTTCTTCGCCAATTCCGCCTATATCGAAGACCAGGTATTCGCGTGGCTGGGCCAGCATGACGGGATCGAGTGTCTCGTACTCGACATGCGCGCGGTCAATGCAGTCGATGCAAGCGGCGTTGCGATGCTGAAACGGATGGTCCAGCGCCTGCACGAGGAAGGCATCGAAACCCGGTTCGCCGCCGTGCATCAGCCGGTGGCCGACAGTCTCGGCTCGCTTAATTCGCAGCAATGCAGCTTTCACCGGACGGTGAACGAAGCGCTCGATGCCTGCGGGGTCGATTACAGGACCGATATCGCTCCGACCTGATTGCGCGCAAAGTCTGCGTCAGCGCTCGTGTTTTTCCAGCTCGTCGCCGTTGAGCGTCACGATATGCAGCAGGTTGGTCGAGCCGGGCGCGCCGAAAGGAACCCCGGCAAGCACAATCTGTTTTGATCCTGCCTCGCCGAAACCGTGGCGCAGCGCCATGCGCTTGCCCTTCGCGATCATCTCTTCGAAGCTGCCGATATCCTTGGTCGCAACCGCGTGGGTGCCCCACAGCAATTGCACCCGGCGGGCCGTGCGCATCGAGGGTGTCAGCACCAGGACCGGCGTGTCGGGCCGTTCGCGAGCGACGCGGCGCGCGGTCGAGCCGCTCGCGGTGAACACGGTAATCGCGCTGATCGAAACCGTGTCTGCGATGGTCATGCAACTATGCGCGAGCGCATCGGAAGTGGTCGCGTCGGGCGGGGTTTCGAGGAAGCGCACGCGCTCGATATAGTCCTCGTCGCGCTCCACTTCGCGCGCGATGGAATGCATCATCGCGACCGATTCCTGCGGCCAGTCGCCCGCCGCGCTTTCGGCAGAGAGCATGACCGCATCGGCGCCGTCATACACCGCATTGGCGACGTCGGAGACCTCGGCGCGGGTCGGGATCGGGCTTTCGATCATGGATTCGAGCATCTGCGTGGCCACGATCACCGGCTTGCCCGCGTGCCGCGCTGCGTTGACGATCTTCTTTTGCAGCGGCGGAACCTCGTGCGGCTCCAGCTCCACACCCAGATCGCCGCGCGCGACCATGATGCCGTCGGACATGTCGATGATTTCCGGAAGGCGGTTCACGGCCTGCGGCTTTTCGATCTTGGCGCACAGCGCAACCGCCTTGCCGCCGTGCGAAGCGATCAGCTTGCGCGCTTCGGCAAGGTCGTCCGGACGCTGGACGAAAGACAGCGCTATCCAGTCCGCGCCGTGCTGCACGGCAAAGGCGAGATCCTTGCGGTCCTTGTCGGTGAGCGCGGGGATCGGAACCTCGGCATCGGGCACGTTCACTCCCTTGCGGTCGGAGATCACTCCGCCGACCTCGGCAGTGCAGAAGATGCGGTTTTCGTCCGCTTCCTTGACCTTGAGGCGGATCTTGCCGTCATTGATCAGCAGGCGCTGGCCGCGCTCCATGATGCCGAACAGTTCGGGGTGCGGCAGGAACACGCGGTTCTCGTCACCCGGTGTCTCGTCGCGGTCGAGCGTGAAATGCGCCGAATGCTTGATCGTCGCCTTGCCGTCCTTGAACGTGCCCACGCGCAGCTTGGGCCCTTGCAGATCGGCCAGGACCGCGATTGGCCGGTGAAATTCCTTCTCCAGCGCGCGGATCGCCTTAATCGCTTCAGCATGGTCATCGTGCGAGCCGTGGCTCATGTTGACGCGAAAGGCATCCGCGCCGGCCTTGAACAAGCGTCGGAGCATTTCGGGAGACCGGCTCGCCGGGCCGATTGTCGCCAGAATCTTGACCTTGCGACCGCGCGGGTCGATCCTTGATTGATCGCGTCTTGCCATAGCTTTGAATTTTCCTTGTGCGAGGACAGCTATGGCATGGAAGTTTTGCAACTCAAGGAATAGTCACATGACAGCAGGCACTGCGGATACGAATTCACCTGATGCGCTCGATACACTGGACGACGCGGTAGCCGCGGCAGCGTTCCGGCGGCTGGTCAAGCACCTGCGTCACCGGCACGATGCCCAGAACATCGAATTGATGGGGCTCGCCGGGTTTTGTCGCAACTGCCTCGCTGACTGGATCCGCGATGCCGGGTATGACGGCGACAAGGCGGCAGCGCGCGAGCTGATCCACGGAATGCCGATGGAAGAATGGAAGGCGACCCGGCAAATCCCGGCAACCGAAGCGCAGATCGCGGCGATGGAAGCGAGCCTGACGAAGAACAAGCCCGACCTGCGCTGACCGGTCAGGCGTCCAGCCCGCAGCGCCGGATAAGGTCGTTGGCGAAGGCTGCCCTGACTGCCGGATCCGGCAGCACTTGCTGGCGCGCGGCGATCCATGCATCGACCGCGGCATCGCCGTAGGCTGCGCGGACCGTGGCGGCGTCATAGGCGTTGGTCTTGCCCCAATGCTGAGTGAAGGCGATCCCCTTGGCCGCCATCTTCGCAGGAAGCGCGCCGAACAGCGCGATGGAATCGTCATTGTAGAGGCCGTCAATGCTGACCACGAATGTCGTGTCCCAGCGGTTGAAGCCCAGAAACGCTGCGGTCTTGGCGACATAGCGGCAACCATAGACCACCGGGACGGGTCCGATATCGGCGTTGAGTTCGATCAGCGCGTCGAGCGTTGCCAGCGCATCGGCGATATCGACCGCGACCGTGCCGCTGGCAACCTTGGTGCGCTGAACCTTGTAACCGAATAACTCGCCCCACGAGCCCTTGGCCGGTCCCAACTTGAACATGCTGCTCGCGACGAGGTTGGCGAACATCGGAACCAGGAACCCGGCGACATCGAGAATGCGACCGGCGACACTGACAAAGTCATAGCCCGGACCGAATTTGTCTTCCTTGATCCGGTAATCTGGTTGATAGCCGTCCTCCCAGTCGATCCTGTACATGTGTGTTTGCAGGACTTGCGGCGGGTGCGAGTTGGGATTGATGATCGGCTGGTAGAAAAGGGGCGCGCCGCTTCGTCCCGGCGGGTCGAGCCGCGCCACCGAAAAGTCGAGATTGCCGACGCGTTGCCGCATATCAGCATCAAGAATCAGCCGCTGGTTGTTGGCATCCTCATCGGTGTTGTGAGCATCAAGCAGATAGCGCGGCGTTGTCTCCATCACCACGTTGTGAATCACGCCGAACGCCCCAAGGCCAATCAAGGCCGCGTTGAAAAGATCGTCGTCGCGGACAAGGGTTGCGCCGTACCCTTGGGTAACGGCAGGTAGCAGGACCGGATAGCTGGCCCGCTCGAGCCAGACCTGATCCGAAGGATTGGGACCGGTGACGAGATGCAGGCCGACGATCTGATCATGGATCGCGCCCAGGCCAAGCACCGAGCCATGCGTGCCCGTCGACAAGGCTCCGGCAATGGTCTGGCCATTGGCTGCACCTGTCGTGCGCATCGAAAGCTTGCGGACATCGTCCTCAAGCCATTCGTTGATTTCCGAGATGTAGTTTCCGGCCTGGATCAGACACAGCGTACGGCGCGTGTCATCTCCGCCGACATAGTTCGGATCGACCTGGCTCTTGCGGATCTGGCGCTTGCCCTTGAGCCGCCAGAGATCGATCATCGCGCCGCGCGTCACCGGGGCATCCGACAGCGACCAGCGGCGGCCAACGGCTCGGCATTCGATACCGGCATCGAGCGCGTCCTTGATGGATTGCTGGATGCGGGCGGTGCAGGTCTTCACCGCATTGGCCGAGTAGGTCGTACGGTTTTGGGAAGGCGGATTGATCTCGTCGATCCATGCGGTGCGGATCGGGCCGGTCGCGTCATCGGGTATCGTCTCGTGCCAGTTTTCCCATTTTGCTCCGACATTATGGCGGGCGAAGGCGACGTTTTGTTGCGGCATGATCTACCCCCTCGCGCTTTCGGACGCTTCGATCCACGGAAGTATTCGCGTCCAAGCAGAGCTTTGCGGAGTGCAGGTAAACCCGTCGGTAATGGGGCTTCCTGCGGTAACGGGCTCACAATCGAACGTTACGACTTCACTGCCTTCACCGTCGGGATTTTTGGTGCAGACGATCTCCTGCGCGCCGACGACCGCTTCGCAGACATATTCCGGCACTTGCGCAGGGGGCATGCAGTTGAACTTGATCGTCGCGGGATTGATCGTGCCAAGCGTCAGCGCAGCGATAAGCCCCTGGCCGATGTTCCGCTCCACCTCGACGCGGCTCGAAGCCTTCCTTGTCGCACCGGACCAGGCCGGTCGCAGAATTCGTGCTCGCACCTGCGCGCCCAAAGAATGAAGTCTGCGAAGCGGGTTCGCCCGGCGGCCCGTAATCGGGGATATCGACTTGCGCCAAATGATGGGAGCAGCCTGACAATACGAGGCCAAACGCAGCGATAAGCCCAAGTAAAAGCGATGAATTCTTTTGCATGTGATGCTCCGCGGTTAGTTAACCTGGATCACGACGCCGCTTTTTCTTTGGATTGTACTACAGGACGGTTTGTTTGCAAAGCAGTGCGCAAATCGCACCGTTCCCCTCTGGCCAAGCCAATGGCGCGCGCTTATCAGCACGCATCGATTCTCAATTTACCGGAGCAATTCAAGAATGGCCGAAGCCACCGACGACCGCCTGCGTCTGCTGATCGAGCGCATCGAACGCCTCGAGGAAGAAAAGAAAGGCATCGCCGACGATATCCGCGACGTCTACGCCGAAGCGAAAGCGGTGGGTTACGACGCGAAGATCATGCGCCAGATCGTGCGCCTGCGTAAGATGAAGCCGGACGACCGCAGCGAACAGGAAATGATCCTCGACACCTACAAGGCCGCGCTGGGCATGGGCTGAGACAGGGCACGTTTCCGTGCAGACCCTGCGCATCTATCTGGTGCTGCTCAAGCGCCCGGCAGGCTGGATTGCGGCGCTGGTTTTCTTCCTGATCAATGTTCCGATCTTTTATTTCATTGGTCGCTCGGCTGCCGAATTCGGGTACTTCGAGTATAATGCGATTACGCGGGTCGTGGGTACCGCCGTCTTTGCCGCGCTGATCTTTCCGCTGACGCGGATATTGCTGCGGGGCAAGTTAGAGATGGGGCCGCCTCGGTGGCTGATGTGGACTGCCATAGCCGCGATTTTGGGCATCGTGAGTTTCGGCCTGAGCTACGCCCTGGTTGTCGCCAGCTATATCGCTGCGCCCGGCTTGCTCTTGGCCTTTCCGCCTGAATGGCATCAAACCATCATCGAAACGATTATTTACCCGGCCTTCCTTGGGTTTTTCGTTTGGGAGACGGGATTGATCTGCGACCGCCGCTCGCCAACGCTCGGGCAGGCGCACCGCTTCGTGTGGGGCGAGCGATGGGCGTTCCTCTTGCTCTATCTTCTCATTTCGGCGGTTGATCTGGCCTTGGCGATGGCCATTTCGGAATTCATCAGTGCCGAGTCTGTACTGGCGATGGAGATTGCTTTTTCCGCTCGCTATGCCTTTTTTACGTGGTTTCTTAGCCTGATGGCGATCGCGCTCTATGTCGAGCTGGCAAGGTCAGTGAGGCCGATGACCGACGTCTTTGAATGAGCGGCAAGCCAGGCGCACCATTACCGTCATGTCATTGCATCTTCTCCAAGCTGTGTTATCGATTTAATACAGCTAACCAAGGAGATATTCGATGGCAGGAGAATGGAAAGACGCGCGCGGGATCATCGTGACAACGACCCCCACGGTCGAAGGGCAGCCGATCCAGGAATATTGCGGCATCGTCGTTGGCGAGGTTATCGTCGGTGCGAACCTGTTCCGCGATCTGTTTGCCAATATCCGCGATATCGTCGGCGGGCGCTCGGGCAGTTACGAGCGTATTCTTGCTGACGCGCGCAATCAGGCGATCGAGGAATTGCAGGCGGAATGCGCCGCGCGCGGGGGTAATGCAGTGGTCGGAATCGACCTCGACTACGAAGTGATCGGCGACACCGGCTCGATGCTGATGGTTTCCGCCAGCGGGACCGCGGTGAAAGTCTAGTCCAGCCCAGCAGCCATCGCCAAAGCGGCGATGGTGAGGGCAAAGGCATTATGCGCAGCGTGCAGGCCGATCGCTGCGATCAGGCCGTATTGCACCCGCACATAGGCGGCCATCGAACCGAGCACGAATTGCGGCAACACCAGTGGCAGCAGGATCGCGAGCGCGCCCTCGGTGTAATTGAGCAGGTGCACCAGCGCGAAGGCGAGCGTGCTCAGCCAGAAGAAGCCCGGAAAGACCTTGCGGAACCAGCCCATTGGCGGGCGTTTGCGGAGTACAAGCTGGCTCACACCGGCGAGCAGAACTCCGGCGATGAGGGCAAGTCCGACGCCGGCCATTGCGGCCTCTCCGGTTGCCGAGACGCCGATCATCGCCGTTGCAATTCCGGTCACGACGAGCACCGCGAATGCGAGCAGATAGCCAGGCTTCCCCGATAGCCAGCTGCGGAAGAATATCTCCTCTATCACTGGGGCGACCAATACGACCAGCGCGACTGTCGTCAGGTTCATCTCGAGCGCGCTGTTGAGGTTCTCGGGCAATTCCACGCCAAGCGCGATGATCAGCATCAGACCGCTGATGAACGCGGTCATGATCATGAGGTCGAGCCCCAGTATCCGCGCCGTCCCCTGCACGGGGTTGGCGGCGGCACCTACGCGGTCCGGCAGTGCGGGCCGTTTCAGGAAGGCCAGATAGCGGCGCCATTCGGCTTTCGCAGACGGGGCGGGCAAAAGCGCGCCAGAACTGCTGTCATCACCGAAGACATTCTCGATTTCGGCAGGGCTTAGAGGGCTTGTGGTCATATCGCTCATCGGGCTAATGCGATGGCTCTTATTTTCCGCTTAAGACAAGCAAAAAGAGTTCTCATGGCAGGCCATTCCAAATTCAAGAATATCATGCACCGCAAAGGTGCGCAGGACAAAAAGCGTTCGAACCTGTTTTCAAAGCTCAGCCGCGAAATCACCGTGGCGGCAAAGATGGGCACGCCCGATCCGGATATGAACCCGCGTCTGCGGCTGGCGGTGAATACCGCCAAGGCGCAATCCATGCCGAAGGACAACATCCAGCGCGCCATCGACAAGGCGAGCGCGGGCGATGACGAGAATTACGAAGAGGTTCGCTACGAAGGCTACGGCCCCGGCGGCAGCGCTATCATCGTGGAAACTCTCACCGACAATCGCAACCGCACCGCCACCGCCGTGCGCACCGCGTTCAGAAAGAACGGCGGCAATCTCGGTACCGAAGGGTCGGTCGCGCACGGGTTCGAGCGGCTTGGCTATATCGAATACTCGGCCGAGGCAGGCAGCGAGGACAAGGTCCTTGAAGCGGCGATGGAAGCAGGGGCCGAGGACATCGCGTCCTCCGATGACGGTCATGAAATCTGGACCGCCGCCGAAGACCTGCACGAGGTCGCATCCAGCCTCGAGAAGGCGCTGGGCGAGGCCAAGGAAGTCAAGCTGGCGTGGAAGCCCAACCTGACCGTCGAGATGGACGAAAAGGGCGCGAGCACGCTGTTGAAGCTTATCGACGCGCTCGATGACGACGACGACGTCCAGACCGTGTGGGGCAATTACGAAATCAGCGACGACGTGATGGACAAGCTGGACGCCTGAGGGCTTGCCGCGTGAGCTGGAAGGAATGGGCCTTTGCATTAGCCTTGGGCGCTGCACTGCTGCTGGCGATATTATGGCGGCTCGGACTGCGGGTCGGGCTGTGATCTCATGATCATCCTCGGCCTTGATCCCTCGCTCAGCTGCACCGGCTGGGGCGTGATCCGCGCCGAGGGATCGCGCATCACGCACATCGCCAACGGCCAGGTCAAAACGCACGCAAAGGCTCCGATGGCTGAGCGGCTGCACCATCTGCATGACGCGGTGCGCGCCGTCATTGCCGCGCACCAGCCCTAGCCGGGCCGCTTGCGAAGAGATGTTCGTAAACAAGAACCCGCAATCGACGCTGAAGCTTGCGCAGGCGCGCGGGGCGGTGCTTGCCGCCTGCGGTGCCAGCGGCCTCGACGTGCACGAGCTCGCCGCGCGGGTGGTGAAGAAGGCCGTGGTCGGAACCGGCGGAGCGGACAAGGCGCAGGTGCAGGCAATGCTCAAGGTGCTGCTGCCCGGAGCCGCAATCGCCGGAGCCGATGCTGCCGACGCGCTCGCTGTCGCGATAGCCGCAGCGCACACAAAGCGGGCTTGATCGACTGTAAGTTGCATAAATGGTAACTAACACCGTGGTCGCGCAGACGACTCGGGAGAGAATCCATGAAGAATCTTGCACTACCTTTGATGGCTGGCGCAGCCATGTTTGCCGGCTCTGCGGCCCATGCACAAAGCTTTGTCTATGAAGTGACGTGGGACCCGGTCGAGCAGATCGGCGGTCTCGAGGGTGAAGACGGCCCGCAATATCAGGGTGGTAGCGTTACCGGGGCCTACACTGCGACCTATACTGATGGCAGCCAGAATTCCGGTGCCGTCAAATGCGTCGGGATGGACCAGCCCGATGGCGGCGTGTTCGCAATCCATCTCACCTGCAATCTGACTTCCGAAACCGGCACGGCCACATCGATCTATGGCTGCAATTTCCTCGGCAAGCCCGGTCCGGAAACGCCGCTTGGATGCTTGGGCGGTATCCAGGGACGCACCGGGCCGTTCGAAGGGCGCCGCGGCGGTCTGACCATGGAGTGGTATTCCGACACAAATTCGCGTGGCACCGGCCTCTGGTACGGCGCCGGCGAATGACCTGATCTGCGCCAGTCCCCTGCGGAGTGGCCAATAACCGACAGCCTCTGAGGCGACAGGCAAGGGCGTGCGAAAAGCGCGCCCTTGTTGCCGCTTGCCCCGCGCTTGCCTTGCGCTTGTCGTAGCGGGCGACTTCACCTAATTGCTGCGCCGTGCCCGATCGCCTGACCGGGGCTGACGGAGAATGATTTTGGTCGAACTGTACGGCATCCCCAATTGCGACACGGTCAAGAAGGCCCGGAAATGGCTGGATGCGAACGGCGTTGAATACATCTTTCACGATTACAAAAAGGAAGGCGCCGACCCGGCCAAGCTCAAGGCCTGGATTGCCGAGCACGGCGTCGATGTGGTGCTGAACACGCGCGGCACGACTTACCGCAAGCTGTCCGATGAGGAAAAGACGGGTGCGCGCGACAGTCACACAGCTGTAGCGCTGCTCGTTCAGCACCCCTCCATGATCAAGCGGCCAGTGGCCGTGCACCCGCACGGCACGCTGATTGGTTTCAAGGAAGACGAATGGTCCGCGACATTTTGATGAGGGGCTCCTTGGGCGCACTGGCGCTATTGCTTGCGTTACCAACGGCGGCAATATCCGCGCCTGCCTACGCGCAGGATGACCCGCTGATCATCGCGCATCGCGGGGCCAGCGGTGACCGGCCCGAACACACGCTCGCCGCTTACGAACTCGCGATCGAGCAGGGTGCGGACTACATCGAACCCGATCTTGTCGTGACCAAGGATCTCGTGCTCGTCTCCCGCCACGAAAACGAACTCTCCGGCACGACCGATGTGGCGAGCCGCGAGGAATTCGAGGATCGCCGCCGCGACAAGACCATCGACGGACAGCGCGTCGCGGGCTGGTTTGCCGAGGACTTCACGCTTGCCGAATTGCGCACGCTGCGTGCAAGGGAACGCGTGCCGAGCGCACGGCCCGATAATGCCCGCTATAACGGCCTCTATCAGGTGCCGACCTTCGCCGAGATCGTGCAACTGGTCCGTATCAAGGAAGCCGAGACAGGACGCCGGATCGGCCTCTATCCGGAACTGAAACATCCCACGTTCCTGCTCGAAGATGCCGGGATCGACATGGTCGACCTCATATTGCTCGAATTGCGCGATCTCGGGATTGGACCGACCGACCTGCTCTATATCCAGAGCTTTGAGGTCGGCGCGCTCCAGCGACTCGACAAGCGCAGCGATTACAAGCTGGTGCAGCTGATCCACCCGGAGGGCGGTCCGGTGGACGAACCCGATATGCGCTATCCAGAGATGGTCACACCCAGCGGACTGGAAGAAATCGCGCTCTATGCCGACGGGATCGGCCCCTGGCTCGGCTATGTCCTCGACCCGGCGACCATGGAGGCGACAACGCTTGTCGCCGATGCTCAAAGCCTCGGGCTAAAGGTTCACCCCTGGACCCTGCGCAAGGAAAACGGCTTCCTGCCGGCTGCGCTCCAGACAGGAAGCGGCCCCGCCGCCGATGGCCGATACAAGCAGCTGTGGTCGAAAGCGATTGCATCGGGTGCGGACGGGTTCTTCACCGACAATGTGGAGGAATTCGCCGACATGCTCGGCGACTAATCCTTGCGCGTTGCTGCGAGGATATAATTGAGCGCCTCGTTATCCGACAGATGCAGCCCCTTGCCGATGCCGTAGGCGATGCCGCGGCGCTGCGTCACTTCGAGACCGACCTCGGATAGCAGCTCTTCGAATTCTTCCGGGGTAATGAAGTCGCTCCAGTGATGCGTACCCTTAGGCACGTATCCGACCGCTTCGGCAGCGCCGACCAGCAGGACGCGCGATTGCACGGTGCGGTTGGGGGTGGACATTACGAGCAGCCCGCCCGGTGCCAGCCGCGCAGCGACATCGGCGAGGAATGCGCGCTTGTCCGCGACGTGTTCGATGACTTCGACGCTGGTCACGAGATCGAAAGTGCCGATATCGAGGCCGCCGACTTCGCCTGCCATATAGCGGATATCTAGCCCGCTTGCCTCGGCATGGGTGGCCGCGACCGAGACGTTCTCCGCGCTGGCATCGACCCCGGTGACGTCAGCGCCCAGCCGGGAGAGCGGCTCGCACACCAGCCCCGCACCGCAGCCGATATCGAGTGCGGTCTTGCCGGAAAGCGGCCTGATCGAGCGCGGATCGATGTTCCAGTGCGCGTCGATGGCGCTGCGAATGAACTCCATGCGCACCGGATTGACCTGGTGCAGGCTGGCCATCTTGCCTTTAGGATTCCACCAGTCGCGCGCCAGATCGGAGAAGAATGCGGCCTCCTCCGGACGGATGGTTACATTTGATACGTTTGCGTTTCCCATTGAGGCTCCTTAACAGCGCGAACGCGCACTAACCAGCGGGGGCTTTCGCGCTTTGGCAAAGAGCAAACAACGCATCGTGATGAAATTCGGCGGCACATCGATGGCCGGGACCGAACGCATTCGCCGCGTCGCCAATATCGTGCGCGCTCAGGCCGCTGGCGGGAATGAGGTTGCCGTGGTGGTCAGCGCGATGGCGGGCGAGACCGACCGGCTTGTCAATTTCTGCCGCGAGGCGAACGCGCTCTACGATCCGGCGGAATACGATGTCGTCGTCTCCAGCGGCGAGCAGGTGACGAGCGGCCTGCTTGCGCTGACGCTGCAATCTCTGGGGTGCAAGGCGCGCAGCTGGCTCGGCTGGCAAATCCCGGTCAAAACGGTCGAATCCCATGCCAAGGCGCGGATCGATACAATCGACGCGCCAGGCATGATTGCCAGCATGGAAGCGGGCGAAATTGCTGTTGTTCCGGGTTTCCAGGGCCTCTCGGGCGAGGGCCGGGTGGCGACGCTGGGGCGCGGAGGTTCCGACACGTCGGCGGTTGCGGTCGCGGCGGCGGTCGGCGCGGATCGCTGCGATATCTACACCGATGTCGATGGGGTCTACACGACCGACCCACGCATCGTGGCCAAGGCGCGCAAGCTGAAAGCGGTGACCTACGAAGAAATGCTGGAACTGGCGAGCGTCGGGGCGAAGGTGCTCCAGACCCGCTCGGTCGGCCTCGCGATGAAGGAAGGGGTGCGCCTGCAGGTGCTCTCCAGCTTTACAGGCGACGATGCAATATCGGCAGACGAATTGCCCGGCACGATGATCGTGTCGGATGAAGAAATGGACGAATTGGTGGAGAAGGGCCTGATGGAACGCCGGCACGTGACGGGCATCGCCCACGACAAGAACGAGGCGAAGATCATCCTCACCCGCGTTCCCGACAAGCCGGGGGCGGTGGCGCATATTTTCGAACCGCTCGCCGATGCCAGCATCAATGTCGACATGATCATCCAGAACGTCGACCGCGACAAGGGCGAGACCGACGTGACCTTCACCGTGCCGCAGGCAGACCTCGCCCGCGCGCAGGCGATGCTGGAGGACAAGCGCGACATGATCGGCTTCAACCGCATCATCACCGACAGTCAGATCGCCAAGATCAGCGTCGTCGGCGTCGGCATGAAAAGTCATGCGGGCGTCGCCAGCACAATGTTCCGCGCCCTGTCGGATCGCGGGATCAACATCCAGGCGATCTCCACGAGCGAGATCAAGGTCAGCGTCATGATCGACGAGGACGAGACCGAACTGGCCGTCCGCGTGCTGCACACGGCCTACGGTCTGGACGCGGAGGATTAACGCGGCTCGGCCTGCGGTATCCGGCGGGCATTTGACCGCTGTTAACCATACTCGGTAACTCGCGTTTAACGGTGCTAACCGGACTTATTGCACTCCACACGGGAGTCGCATTACATGGTCCTCAAAGCTCACCTCGATCCAGCCCCCGGCGTCCTCGACGACCGCCGCGAACAGCGCCGCGCCATGCAGCTTGAAACCTCCGGTGCGCTGCCGGACGGGGCCGAGGCGAACGTTACGGTCCACGACCTTTCCGCATCCGGATTGCTGCTGGAAACCGACTTGCCGCTTGAGCAGGGCGAGGCGCTGGCCGTCGACCTGCCCGAGGCAGGCGCGGTCGATGCGCGGGTCGTCTGGACGAGCGGGCGGCTGTATGGCTGCGCGTTTGCTGCGCCCATCAGCGAGAGCGATCTTGCCGCCGCGCAGACGCAGGACATGCTGGGCAGGGTCCGCTCCCCGGCGACTGCGCAAGATCCGTCCCCCGCGCGCTTTGCCTCCGTCGCTTCCGAGCCCTTCGGTGTCCGGCTCAACCGGTTGCGGCGCGAACGCGGGCTGACATTGGCGCAGGTTGCCGATGCTCTCGATGTCAGCAAGCCGACCGTCTGGGCGTGGGAAAAGGGCAAAGCCCGCCCGCTACCCGAACGGATCGAGGCGATCGCCGAAGCACTGGGCGTTATGGTGGAGGAATTGGGCGATACGGTCCCATCCAGCGAAGGCAGCGCGGTCGCTCAGGAATGCCGCTTACGTATTGCTACGGCCTTCGGAACCGACCCGCATAGCATCCGTATCATGATCGAGGTTTAGGACGAGATACCGTTGGTGTGTCTAATAGATCACGTTTATTACTTCGAATTATGGTAAACAAATTCCAGCGTTGATTCGTTTTTTAGTTAAGTAAGTTCACGAGACTAACAGGATTTATCTTCGGCAACGGAATAACAGGGGTAAATTTATTCCAAGCCGATGAATTGTTAGTTTACGAATCGTCTTGACACTCAAACGAAGAGACAGGGGTTGGTCGCTAACGCCGGGGGCTTTCGGCATGAAAATGGGTTTGAGTGACGTAGAGGGCCGTGTGCTGCACGGTCTGGTTCAAGAGGCATCCGGCGATATCGTCGTCAGGCTGGATGCACAGGGGTTCATGGTTCACGCATCGGACAACGTGTCCGAACTGGGTCACGATTTGTCGGCCATGCTCGTCATGCCGCACATATCGGACTTGGCGGAAGGCGAGCACGGCGATGTCGTGAGCGAGTTTGTCGAAAAGGTCATTGCCGGCAATGCGCCGCGCAGCTGGTGCGAATTTCCAGTCATCGCAAACGCTCCGGACGCGGTTTTCAACCCGGCGGACTACCGGCGCTGGTATGCGCTGAGCCTGCGCCCGATCCGGGATGAGGACGGCGCGGTGCAAGGTGCGCTGGGATTGCTGCGCTCGGTCCAGCACAAGAGAGTGCTCGAAGGCGAATTGCACAGCCGGGCGGTGACCGATCCGCTCACCGGCCTCGCCAATCGCCACGCATTCTGCGCCAGCCTGCGGCGGCATCTCGCTGCGGGCGGCGGACAGGTCGTTGCGGTGCTGGCAGTCGATTCGATGCGCGCGATCTTCATGCAATACGGTCAGCGCACCTCCGATGAAATCATGTGGGGTTTCGCCAAGTTCCTCGAGACAATGGCGCTGCCAGGTCACGAGATCGGCCAGCTCGACGGAGAACGCTTTGCCGTCATCCTGCCGGACATGTCGGCAAAGGCGGCGCGCGAATGGGCGGACGATGTGCTCAAGACATTCTCCGCCCTGGCGCTGCCATCCTCGGCGCGCGGGCCGCAACTTTCGGCAAGCGCCGGATTGGCCACGGTCGAATGCACCGTCGACTGGACCTTGCGCCAGGCCGAGCTTGCGCTGGTCATGGCGAGGGCCGGTGGCGGGATGCAGGTCGGGCAGATCGGATATGAAGGCGCAGCCATCATGCCGGAGGCGGCAAGCTCATCCATGGCAGGCACGGTTGGAGTTGCTGCCGCGGCGCGCTAGGCATTTGCGCCATGGCGCATATTGCAACGATTCTTCTGCTTGGCTCCGGTGAACTGGGCCGCGAATTCGTCATTTCAGCCAAGCGGCTGGGCGCACGGGTCGTCGCCTGCGATGCCTATGACGATGCCCCGGCAATGCAACTTGCCGATGAGCGGGAGGTATTCTCGATGCTCGATGGCGATGCTCTGCGCGCCGCAGCCGAGAAGCACCAGCCCGACCTGATCGTCCCCGAAATCGAAGCGATCCGCACGCAGGTTCTTGCGGACCTGGAGCAGGAGGGGTTCAATATCGTCCCATCGGCGCGGGCAGCGCAGCTCACCATGAACCGCGATGCGATCCGCGATCTTGCCGCAGACGATCTCGGCCTGGTCACGTCGCGCTATCGCTATGCGACGAACCTCGATGAAGTGCGCGCTGCGGCTCGGCACAGCGGATTGCCCTGCGTGATAAAGCCGGTGATGTCCTCATCGGGCAAAGGCCAGACCAAGGTGAATGGCGAGGCCGGGCTTGAGGCAGCGTGGGATTACGCCGTCGCCAATATGCGCGGCGACCGGGCGCGGGTCATCGTGGAGGAGTTCATCGACTTCGATTACGAGATCACGCTGCTGACCGTGCGGCACAAGACCGGCATCAGCTTCTGCCCGCCGATCGGCCACCGGCAGGAACGCGGAGATTACCAGGAAAGCTGGCAACCTGCCGCCATGAACCTGGACGTGCTCGAACGCGCGCAGGACATGGCGGCCAAGGTGGTCGAGGCGCTGCAAGGCGAAGGGCGGGGCTGGGGGCTCTACGGCGTTGAGTTTTTCGTGCGCGGCGAGGACGTGATCTTTTCCGAACTGTCCCCGCGCCCGCATGACACCGGCATGGTCACGCTGATGTCGCAGGACCTGTCCGAATTCGATCTGCACGCCCGCGCCGTACTCGGCCTGCCCGTGCCTGCGCAGATCGCCACGTGCCCGGCGGCATCGGCGGTAATCCTTGCCGACCGGGACAGCGAGGATTTCACCTTCGAAGGACTGGCCGACGCGCTCGGAATTGAGGGAGATGTCGACGTGCGCCTGTTCGGCAAGCCTGTGACCCGGCCCTATCGGCGGATGGGCGTGGCGCTTGCCAGCGCTGACGAGACCGGCGAGGCCCGCGCACTTGCTGCAGAGGCCGCTCGCCGGGTGCGGATCGTCTATCCTGCCGGCGGCAGGGCGGATGGAGGCGGGGCGGGCTGAACGCCACCCGGCCCTTGCTTGCGCCGGCGGAGCCATTTCCAGATGATGCCCCCGCTGATCGCGAGCAGCAAAGCCTCCAGCGCGATGACGAAATTGCGGGCCTCTTCGGCGACGCCGGTCCATTCGGTCAGCCATGCGATGACCTTCTGCGCAAACGAGGGTTCCAGCTCCACCGTGATCGGGATCGGGAACGGCCTCACCGGAACTTCCTCCACGATCTCCCCGCCGCGTTTCAGGATCCGGGTCAGGCGCAGCTCGCGCTCCTGCTCCCCGGCCAGCGGCGTGACATCCCATTTCGGTGCGAAAGCATGCGGCCCGGATCGCAGGATGGTGAGGCACTGAGGGTTTTCACCTTCGATCCGGAAGTCGGTGCTCACCGTGGCCGTCAGCCTGAAACACGTCTCGCGCGTATATTCGACCAGATTGTCGCTGTTCGGGAGCGGATCGCGCTCGCCCTCGTCCGTTGAGGAGTTCTGATCTGGCTCGATAAACCCGTCTTCTCCGGAAACGCGCACGATGCTCGTCCGCTCGATGAAGGCCGTGAAGGTCGTCGTCTCGTTTTGCGTCATCTCGAGCGGGCGAGGATTCAGCCTTCCGATCGGCAGGTCGCGAATGAAACGGAAGTTCTCGATCTGGTCGCCGCATTCGGCGATGCTGTCGCTCAACTCGCACGCACGCAGCAGCAGGTTCGCCTCCTGCCGCACAGTGTCGTTCAGCACATCGAAGGGGTATTCGCCTGCCAGGATGCTGCCCGCACATTCACGCGGATGCAGGCCGATCGCCGCGCATGTGGCCAGCACATCGCGGACAGATGCCTCGGTCAGCGTGCCCTGTCCGGTCAGCCACGCATCGCGCGCGCGCAGCATCGCGAAATGGTCGCGCGCAATTCGTGCCGCGGCTTCGGGAGATGCCGCGTATTCGATGGCCGAGGCAAACTCGCCTTGGCCGCCAGCGGCTGGGGCGCGCGTCTCGCTCGCTTCTGGAACGCGGCGCGTCCTGGTATTGCCGGATCCGGTCGACTGCCCCCAGCCGGCGGCCATCCCGCCGCTTCCTCCGTTCGGACTTGGCAGGGGCGTCGGCGCCGGTGTAGGCGAGGGTCCCGGATCGCCCGTTTCCCACCCCATCGGCGGAGGGGAAGGTGGAGGAGGCGGAGTTATAACGGCCGGCGAGGGGGGAGGCGCTACTATGCCAACATCGGTTCCAGACGTTGAGCAGGACGTTATCGAAAGGCACCCTGCTGCCAGTAAAAACGACAAGTTACGCTCGCGCAGCATACCGAAACCCCAATCTGCAATTGCAATCCTATATCACATCAACTGACAAGACTTGGATACCTATTGTGATAATCGGATCGACCTTATTTGCTTGGCATTCGTCCTTCTGAGAATTTATCCAAAGTTATCTAAATTTTAGCTGGAAATTACATGAAAGACTTCCACAAGACCGTATCGCTGATGTCCGAATGCGAACAGGCGCTCACGCTGAGGTAGGATGTCGGACCCTCTCATCCTCACGCTAAGCTGTGCTGACCGGCCAGGCATTACCGCGCGCGTCACCGGGTTCCTGTTCGAGCGCGGCTGCAACATCCTCGACGCGCAGCAGTTCAACGACCGCAGCAGCGACCAGTTCTTCATGCGGGTCGCCTTCGATCCGACCGGCACGGATACACCAAGCCTGCGCCGCGAGTTCGAAAAGCTGGCGACCGGTTTCGGCATGACGTGGAAGCTCGCCGCGCAAGACAGGCCGCGCCGGGTCATCATCATGGTCAGCAAGTTCGATCACTGCCTGGTCGACCTGCTCTATCGCTGGCGCACGGGCGAGCTCAATATCGATCCAGTTGCGATCATATCGAACCACCCGCGCGCCGCTTCGGTGCGGATGGATATCGGCGAAATCCCGTTCCACCACTTGCCGGTGACCAAGCAGACAAAGGGCGAGCAGGAAGCCGAAATCCGCCGGATCGCCGCCGACACCGATGCCGAACTGGTGGTGCTGGCGCGCTATATGCAGATCTTCTCCGATGAGCAATCGGCGCATTTTGCCGGTCGCTGCATCAACATTCACCACAGCTTCCTGCCCGGTTTCAAAGGCGCGCGCCCCTACCACCAGGCGCATGAGCGCGGGGTCAAGATCATCGGCGCAACCGCGCATTTCGTCACCGCCGACCTCGATGAAGGGCCGATCATCCACCAGGATGTCGAGCGCATCACGCACGCCGACCCCGCCGAAGACCTCGTGCGAAAAGGCCGCGACATCGAACGCCGCGTGCTATCAGAGGCCGTCCGGCTGTTCGTGGAGGAGCGCGTGCTGGCCAATGGCAGCCGAACGGTGGTGTTCCGCGGGTAGGGGAGCGAAGCGATGAGTGTATCCGATGCCTTGGCAAGAGTGCTGGGCGGTTTTCCCGAGGCGCTGTTCGGTATCGGTGCGCTGGTTCTCTTCGCAATCGCGCTCTGGCTTGCCGACCGCAATGTCAGGCTCGCGCATGGCATGACAACGCGGGGCCGCATCACCGGTTACCGAGTTCTGCGCGATGATGAAGCCCACGACAGCTACGGCGCGATCTTTCGGTTCACCCCTGATGGTTCAGCGGAAGAATTCGAGGTCCAGTCCCAGAACGAATTTCGCAGTGAGCCCGGACCGCTCGGCGAAGCCGTGACCGTCCGGTATGACCCCGCCAACCCGGCGCGCGCCGAAATAACCTCGCCGCTGCGCCAATGGGCCGGCGTCGCAGCCGTGCTTGTCCTCGCGGCAGGAACGCTCACGGTGGCATGGCAGATGGGCGGACACCGCTGAGCGGTGCGCGCTACCGCCGTGCGACCTTGTTCGTTGCCCCTTCCAGACCCTTGTCCTCGTTTGCCCGGTGGATGACGTAAGCGCGGATCGCCTCGATCTCTTCCTCGCTGAGCGATTCCGCGAACGATGCCATGCCGTTTGCACTCAGCGCGCCTTCATGCACGATCGAGGTCCAGGTGCCGCGATTGCCGAGCGCGCCCGAGCGCCTGAGATCGGGCAAGTAATTTGCACCGACAGCTGCGGGGCCGTGACACACCGCGCAATAGCGCGCGTAATCTTCGCCCCCGGCGGCAATCGTATCCATGCTCGCGCGGCTTACCGGCGGGTCCAGCGGCATGGCGGCAAGCTCCGGCATGTCGGGAAGCGTAGCCTCACCGCCAAGTTTGAAGACGAGCAGGCGGCTGATATTGCGCACCGCGCCGTCCTTGTCGATCAGGCCGCCATCGGTCGAGGTCGAGAACGCGCCGCCCCAACCGGCCAGCACGGCGACATATTGCTCGCCATCGACCGTATAGGTAATCGGCGGCGCGACGATGCCGGTCTGTGCGCCGAAGCTCCATAACTCCTCGCCGCCCGCTGCATCATAGGCCTTGAACGTGCTCGACTGGTTGCCCTGGAACACGAGGCCGCCTCCGGTCGCAAGCAGGCCGCCATTCCAGGGACCGGAATGCTCGACGCTCCAGCGGGCCTCCTGCTTGACCGGGTCCCATGCGACCAGCTTTCCGCTTATCGTGCCTTCGATCTCGCGGCGAATACCAAGATCCGGCGGCAGGTCGTTCGCCGCCATGTCCATGCCGACATTGAAACCGCGCGCGCGGTCAGGTTTCCAATTGTCTTGCGGCGCATAGATCCATGCCGCCTCGAAGGCCGGGATGTAGACCAGGTTTTCGCCAGGGTGGTACGCCATCGGGTGCCAGTTGTGGCCGCCGAGCGGCCCGGGCATGATGAGCGCAGGCTCGCCCGTCTTGTCGATCCGCGCTTCGGGATTTTCGATCGGGCGACCGTTTTCGTCTATGCCTTCGGCCCAGGTCTGCGGGATGTAGGCTTCGGCGCTGATGAACTCCCCGGTGGCCCGGTCGATCACATAGAAAAAACCGTTCTTGGGTGCCTGCATCAGCACCTCGCGCATTTCGCCATCTATCTCCATATCGGCGAGCACGATGTGCTGCGTGGCGGTGTAGTCCCAGGTCTCGCCCGGCGTGGTTTGATAATGCCAGACATATTCGCCGGTATCGGGCCGGATCGCGACGATGCTGGAAAGATAAAGGTTGTCACCTTCACCGGTGCCATCCTCGCCCGGTGAGCGGTAGGCGCGGTTCCACGGAGATCCGTTGCCGACGCCGATGTAGAGCAGGTCGAGATCGGGGTCGTAGGCCATGGAATCCCACACTGTGCCGCCGCCGCCAATGGAATCGTTGCCGGCGAGCACTTCGGTGTTCCACGTCTCGGCTGCGACCTTGAGGTATTCGGGTGAACCCTCATCCTCGGTTCCTTCGGGCACGGTGTAGAAACGCCAGGCCTCTTCGCCGGTTTCCGCGTCATAGGCTGCGACATATCCGCGCACGCCGAATTCCGCGCCGCCATTGCCGATGATGACCTTGCCATCGATCACGCGCGGCGCGCCCGTCACGGTGTAGCTTTGCGCCTGATCGACAGTGACGGTTTCCCATTGCACGGCGCCGGTATCGCGGCTGAGCGCGACGAGACGTCCATCCAGCGTGCCGAGGAAAAGGCTGTCGCCCCATGCGGCAAGACCGCGATTGACGGTATCGCAGCAGGCTTTGACCGCAGTTTCGCCGGGCACCTCGGGGTCGTAATCCCACAGTGGCTCACCGGTTGCAGCGTCGTATGCCTTCACCTTGCTCCACGCTGTAGTGACATAGAGCTTCCCATCCATCACGAGCGGCGTCGCTTCCTGCCCGCGTGCGGTGTCCATGTCGGCAAACCATGCAAGTCCCAGATCGCCGACGTTGCCTGCGTTGATCTGGTCGAGCGGAGAGAAACGTTGTTCGGAATAGGTCCGCCCGTGGCTCATCCAGTTGGCGTGATCGCCGTCCGCGCCGACGAGCATTGCCTGCGTTATCCCGCTCTGCCCTGCGAATTGCTCCTCGAAAGCGCTGTCGCAGCTGCCCAGCGCCAGCGCGCCGGTTGCCAGAATGGGCAGCGCCCAGGTTCTGATGTTCATGGAATCCCTCTCCCTTTGGTGGTGCATGTTGCCGCGTGAAGGAGTGCTTGTCCATCGCCGCCACGCGCGCCTATTGAAAGCGCGAGGATATTCGAAAGGACTGCGACCATGTGCGATGAGGCGAAGCTGAAGACCTGGGCGAAGAATACCATCAGCCGGCGGCAATTCGGCGCTCTCGCCGGATCGGCCGTGGGCGCAGCGGCGATCGCGGCGTGCGCTCCGGCCGTCGGGGAAGCCGAGGGCGCAAATGAAACCGGCTTGTCGATGTTCAGCGACGCGGTGTCCTTCGCGACCGAGGACGGAACGATGGACGGCTTTCTCGTCTATCCAGAACAGGGCGAGGAATATCCGGCGGTGATCCTGTGGCCCGATATAGCTGGTGTCCGCCAGTCCAAGATCGAAATGGCGATGCGGCTGGCGAGTGAAGGATATGCGGTGCTGGTCGTGAACCCCTATTACCGCGACGTGGCGGGCGAGCAATTTGCCGACTTTGCCTCTTTCATTGCAGCGGAAGGGTTTTCCAAGGTACGCCCTTGGCGCGAGAAACTGACCGCCGAGGCGATCCAGCGCGATGCGAAGGCGATTGTCGGCTGGCTCGATGCGCAGCCGCAGGTGGATAGTGCGCGCGGGATCGGGACGCAGGGCTATTGCATGGGCGGACCCTTCACCATCTGGAGCGCGGCGGCAGTGCCGGACCGGATCAAGGCAGCGGCCAGCTTCCATGGCGGCGGGCTGGTGCGCGAGGACGATCCGATGAGCCCGCATAATGTGCTGGACCAGGTCGATGCACGCCTGCTGATCGCTGTGGCACAGGATGACGATGCCGAAGATCCGGAAGCGAAGTCGACCTTCGGCGAGGCGGCGAAAGCTGAGGGGCTGACCTTCACGGTGGACGTATATAGCGGCGACCACGGCTGGACCGTCCCTGACAGCCCGGCCTACAATGAGGCCGCCGCCGAGAAGGCTTATACCGATCTCAAGGAACTCTATTCCATGGCGCTCTAAAGCTGCGCCATCCGTCTGACACGCGCGGGTTTTCCTACTTGGAACGTGCGCGCTACAGCGATGGAATGCACCGCGATCCCTCCCCGTCCAGCCCGTCTGCGGCGCGTTTTGATCGCGGTCAGGAGAAGGCGGGGATTTTTGCCCCAGGACACTGTCTCATGTGTCTCATGGACGAGCGATCAGAGTTCGGAGCCTGCGCCGCTCTCGGGTCGGGAAACGCCGCGCGCAATGCGCTCCTTGTTGCGCTCATTGCTGCGGCCAAAGCAGCCGAACCTGTGATAACGGGTCATCCACTTGTCGAGAAAAAGGCCAAGCGGACGCGGCTCGATCCCGAGGTCGGCGAAAGTGCGGTGCTCGCCCGAGACGACACTGCCGGGTTTGAGCAAGGTCCACTGGTCCTTGCTCATCGGTGTGCCGGGCAGGCTGGCAAATGCCGAGGACAGTCCGTCCGGCATCGCGATGAAGCGCCGCTTGCGCCCCTGCGCTGCGGCGATACGCTCATTGATCTCCATCATGGTGAGCTGTTCGGGACCGCCAAGCTCGTAGATATGGCCGCCATGCTTCGCCGGGTCTTCCAGAGCGACCGCAATCGCTTCGGCAACATCGTCGGCAAAGACCAGCTGCAGCTTGGCATCCGGACCAAACACCGGGAGCACCGGCAGCATTGAGATCATCCCGCCGAACATGTTGAGGAAGTTGTCGTCCTTACCGAACACGATCGAGGGGCGCATGATCGTGGCGCTCGGGAACGCCTCGAGCACGTTGGTCTCGCCCTTCGCCTTGCCGCGCGCATAGGCAGCGCTGGAATCCTCGTCCCCGCCGATGGCGCTGACATGGACCATCGCGGAGGCATCGCCTTCACTGGCGAGGCGGGCAATGGTGCCGGGTGCTTCGCCCATCAGCTCCTCCAGGTCGCCGCTGAACGCGCCCACCAGGTTGACGACGTAATCGGCCCCGTGAAGCGCGGCGGCGACGCTGTCCGGCTTGGTGATGTCGCAGCGCGCAAACTGGAGCTGGCCAAGATTGGCGAGCGGTTGCAGCGCAAATCCCTTCTCCGGATTGCGGCTGGCAATGCGCAGCCGCGCTCCGCGTTCAAGCAGGCTCTGGGCGACGTAATTGCCGATATACCCGCTGCCGCCAAAGACGGTGACGAGCTTGTCGGCGAGGGGAGAGGTCTTGGTCATGATCGAATGATCCCGTGCGGTCATGAGGTGCGTGTGTTCAGCGTTGATGCGTGTGTGCCCAATGCGTCAACGCGGCGCCGTGGGCAAGCGTTCCTGTGCGACAATCGTCACAGGCGAGGTACACAAAGCGTTGACAGCACGGCGCTCCGCTCGCTATTGGCCCGCGCCTACCGGCGAGCGGTATTCGATGACCAGCTCGCTACCCGGTGCCCAGATGGCGGAATTGGTAGACGCACCAGCTTCAGGTGCTGGCGCTCGCAAGGGCGTGGAGGTTCGAGTCCTCTTCTGGGCACCATTTTTCCTCAAGGCTCGGGTACACAGCCGTTGACTGTGGCCGCTATGCCGGGTGCGAGGGCTTGCAGGTCATCGCATCGGAACGCGCCTCCTTGTTCAGCCGCAGTCTCTATGATCGCTGCGAAAGCGTCGCGCGGGATTACGCGGGCGCCTCGGCTGAGGAATGCGCGGCGCCAGCGATTGCTTCCTGCGACAATCTTAGCGAGTTCCGCGACTGCAGGGCCGTCCACATCCGAGAAGAGGTCTGCGCCGAATTCCTGCAATAACGCATCCTGCGTACTCCTGATCAGGAACAAGGCGGTATATCTCCGCGCCGCTTCGGCTTCATCGCCGGCCGCAAGTGCCAGTCTGAGCATCGATTCCTGAGCTGCCGGGTCGCGCCAGCCGCGCTGCGCTGCGACCTGGATTGTGACGAAGCCCTCGTCTTGGTGTCCTGCCGCGAATTGTGCCTGCGCAAGCAGCCGGAGGGTCTCTGCGGGGATGGGGCGCCGTTCCACCAACAGCCTTGCTTCGGTAACCGCGCGGTCTGCATCGCCGCTCTGCTGAGCTATGGCTGCCAACTGCGCTTGTGCGAACCCTCGGAACGGCTCTGGCGTCAGGGGCGCATAGGCTGGCTGGATTGCCGATTGCCGGTCGATCTGCACGGAGACCGTGATGGCAGCGATTGCGGCAAGCAGGGAATACCAGGCTAGTCGGCCTATCATTGGGTTTCGCTACCCCTGTCCATTGCAGACCGAGCCAGCAGAAGCAGGGCAAAGCTTGCAATCGCCAGCATGGCCTGGTTTCGCAGCGGGTAATCGGTGATGGATTGAAGCGCGATAGCAAGCAGCACCGCGCCGCCTCCCCAAGCGATCCATCGCCATTCGGACCCCCGGGCGCGCCAGCACAGCCAGCCTACCAGCAGCAGCCAGCACAGGATGAGGACCATTCCAGGCGCGCCGGCCTCGATTAAGACTTCAAGGTAGTCATTGTGCGCCCGGCCTGCGCGGCGCACGGTCGTGTTCTCGAGCGATTCGTCGACCTGAAACACCTCGTCGAAAGTGCCCATTCCCGATCCGAATGGAGCATAACGTGACGCGGCATACTCACTGTCCTCCCAGATGTAGGTCCGGGCGTCACTTCGCGATTCGAAACGCTCGATCGTATCGCCGACCCTGCCCGGAGCGGCGACGATGATGGCCGCTGCTGCTGCGAGAACAAGTGCGATTGCTCCGGGAATAATCAGCCGCATCCGCTTCGATCCGCTGAAGTGCCGAGCCAAGTTTGCTTCGCGCGTCCAAGAAATCAGACGCAGCGCCGCGAGCGCCATCGGCAGTGCGGAGATCACGAGGGCCGTGCGCGACTGCGTCAATATTATCGCCGTAATCAGGAGAAGCGCGCAGCCGACCCTTGCAGGCGCTATGATCGGGTGCCGTATTGGCGCGGGCAGCACAGCTGCGAAGGCAAGGGCCGCGATCAGGAATACGCCGGTGGAGTTGCGATTAGCAAACGTGCCTTTGAGAACCACATCGGCGTGTTGTCCATCATACAGATTACCGGTCGAACCCAGCGAGGTCACCTGAGCGATCCCCAACACGACATTCGCCAGACCAAGCCCGATCACGATCCAGCCGACAAGGACCAATCGATCGTGTGACAGAGCCCAGCCGGCGGACAAGATGGTGACCGGCACGATAAGCCCGGTCGCCGCGACCAGCGTTCGGATCGGATCGACGCTAGCCGGAGCCCATCCCGATCGACCGATCAGCTCGAATGACTGCTTTACGAGCTCCCGGCCAGGAAGCGCACTCCAGACCGGCTCCGGCAACGGTATCAGCTGCAGCATAGGCACCATAACGGACAAGCCGACCAATATTCTGAGCGCCATGGGAGCGCGTGTCCAGAATTCCCAGACAGCCTCCCGGTTGATCGCAAGCACCGCGAGGGCCGTGAGCTGGACGCAAAGGTTCAGGAGGCCATATCTGGCTCCGCCTCCTCCCATGAACACTGCGACTACAATCAGCACCGCGATTGCCACGAACGGCACAGCCGCTGGAGACTTGTTCAATCCCCGTGGTGTTCGCGAAGGGGCGTGCGGCAGGGCCTTGGACATTCGCGCTCCAACCAAAAAGCGCACGGACCGTTAAGACCGTGCGCTCAATTATCGTCCGTCACTGTTCAGCCGCGATGAGACTGCTTCACGTCCCTGGCGACTGATCGTCTTCATCGTCGATGATAATGATGACGCCAGCGGTGGCCAGCAATGCGATCAGCGCAAAGAGCAAACGTTCATTGAAGAAGGCGCCATCCAGGTCTTCGCCTGATGCATTCCGGGCAGTGCCCGGCTGCGAGACAGCGCTGGACGAATAGATCGTCGCGTTATCGCCTGCGCGGGTGTTCGCCTGAGCCGCAATCGGGGTCAGAACCATGCTGGCTGCGGCGGTGGCAACGGCGAGCCGTGAAGCGATCTTCCTCATCAGTATGGTTTCCTCAAGCAAAATTACAAAATGGTGCCTAGTGCAGTGCAGCACGGATTACAACAACTCCTTAGGGGAAACACGTAAATGAACTCTGACCCGTGCTGAAACAGCGACAAATGATTGAGTCTGCGGCTCAATCCATGCCTCCAAGCAGCAGATCATAGCGGGAAATGTCGCCGCCGGTGACTATCTGGTCGCCGCAAACGAGCCATGCATGCGCCCCGAACGTGCCGTCTTCAGGGCGTTCGACGCCAATTCTGATCTCGCTTGCCATACCGCGCGATGCCAGCCAGTTCTGACCAGCGATGGCCTGGATAAGGCAGTCGCTGCGCCACGGCAGGCGGCGCGCTATGCGGGGAAGAACATATGCAACGCGCTCGGCAAATCCCGGCGGCGCGTTGACGGGCTTAACCGTCCGTGTCCTCGCTGCCTTGTTGAATGCGGGAATGTCGCTCGACTTGAGGGTGCGAAAGATCATTTTCGCGCGCAGCAGCTCGCTCAGACCGCGCAGGCTGTAGGGCAGGAGCCAGCGCAAATCGCGCAATCGCGGTTTTTCTCCTTCGCGTGGCACCGTGTCACTTTGTGTTCCCATCATGCTTGTCTAATGCCACGCACGGTTTCAAAAGGCGATATAGCTCGCCGCGATCGGAATACCTTGGTCTTCCAATCGCAATTTGGGAAAATCGTTCGACAAGGTACTCCATGCGCGCCGCGACAATCGCATCGAAGCTCGAGGATCCGGCCTATCTCGACCTGCACATGGCCGCTGTCGCATCGTGCGCGCGTGTGGGCACGCCGAGATGGTACGATGCCTTGTTTCACCGCCGATACCAAGCCGCGAGAATTTATCTCAGGGAGGTCAGGCCGGAGGCACTCCGACATTTCGAAAGCGAGTTCGAAAAGCTTCTTCCGGATCCGGATTTCGAGGTCAAAAAGATCGACAACCTGTTCGATGCGGATACCACCGAACGCATCGCACAAACCGTTCGATCAATGCCTCATTGCTCGATTTCGAGATCATGAGATCAAATCGTTCGGACGGCAAGTTGTTCAAGATGATCCGTACTTCCTGCAATTGCAGTCGGAACTCCTCCCGCTCGTTAGCGATCTGGTTCAGAAGGATCTTGTGCTCGGATACAATTTTCTGAGCCTTTATGGCGGATCGGGTTCTTGCGCACTTCACATGGACGAGCCGTTCGCGATGTACACGCTGGATTATTGCATCGAGCAGAGCGCCGAGTGGCCGATCCACTTCAGCAACGTCACAGATTGGCCATCGACCGAATTGATGAACGATTGGCAGCCACGAGACGTCTTGGAAGAATCGCGTCTCACTTTCAGCTCACACGCGCTAAAGCCGAACAATGCGGTCATTTTCAATGGCAGCTCTCAGTGGCATTATCGCGATAAAATCGAGCCCGGAGCATTCTGCAACCTGCTGTTCCTCCATTATTATCCAAAGGGTTGCGAGAACCTCGTCCGTCCGGCTCGCTGGTCTGATCACTTCAGCATTCCAGAGCTGGTTCCCTTGTGCGATTTGTTCGTTGAAGAGACTGCGAAGGCTTGATGTCTCAGATTGCCGCGATTTTCGCCAATGTGCCAATCGACGCGCGGTGCTTCAAATCGATGATGAGGTCGCTCGAGGACAGGCCTCATGATGCCAGCGGCTCGTGGACTTCCGATCGACAGGCCGTGGCTGCCTGCACGCTGCATACGACCGAAGAATCTCTCGATGCGGATCAGCCGCACGTCACCGAGGACCAGCGTGTAGCTCTGGTCCTTGACGGGTATCTGACCAATTACGAGGAACTCAGACGAGACCTGATCGAGCGCGGTGTCACCTTGCGCAATCGGTCGGACGGAGAGTTGGCGCTGCGTGCCTATGAGCAATGGGGTCAGGACTGCGCCCGCCATCTAGACGGCGAATTCGCAATCATCGTCGCGGATGAGCGCAACCACCTGATGTTTTGCGCGCGTGACCACCAAGGGCTGCGCCCGCTCTACTACACGTACCGACAACGGCGTGTTCATGGCGGCCTCGAACGTAGCGGCTCTGCTCTCAGGGATGAAGACGCGGCCCGAGCCCAATTTCGAATTTCTGGCCGAGCTGTCGATCGCGCAATTCGCCTCGATCGAGCATACCGTCTGGAAAGGCATCTATCGTCTGCCGATTGCCTCGACCCTCACGCATTCCGATGGAAAGCAAAAGATCTCGAAATATTACACCTTGCAGACTTCGGAAGTGCGCGATCTCCGATCTGACGACGAGTATGCCGAGGCGTATCTCAATATGCTCAGCGACGTTGTCAGGCGGGCCTCGCGCGCTCTTGGCCCGCTGGCGTTCGATGTCAGCGGAGGCTTGGATTCCTCGGCGCTCTATTGTCTCGCTCACCGGCTCGCGGATAGCGGCGAACTGCAGGCTCGCTCCATTCGCGGCTACACACTGACGGGCGAGCCGGGTTCTCGCGCCGATGAAGTAGAGTTCGCCCGCGCAGCAGCCCGGCACGTTCACGGCAACCTTACAGAAGTTCCGCTGTTCCTGCCGCCGCTCGACTGGTTTGCCCAGCTGACCAGCCGAGAATCCGATATAGCGACCTTCCCCAATGCTTCCCATTCCATCGGCGCCGAAAACCAGATGGTCCGCGATGGTGCCAAAGTCACTATCGGAGGAAATGGCGGGGATCAGTGGTTGGACGGGTCGAGCGCACACCTAGAGCAAAACTTGAGAGCGGCACGGTTCGGGCGGTATTGGGATGGCATCAGATCGGAAGTGGGCGCGCAGGGTTTGCTCAAAGCCTTGCCTTCGGCCATGCGCCAGACAATTCTTGCCGCACTCCCGGACGGCTTTCGCGCTCATCTGCGTCAGCTCAGAAATGATCTGACCAGCGCATATGGCCCCTCGCATGACTATGTGCCGGAACAGATAGCGGCATCCATTCGCGCCCGAATGAAGCAAAGGGATGCGCAGATGCCCGGAAATCCCGTCGCAATGGGTCAACAGTCTTCTTTTCTGTCAACCTGGACGCAATTCGCGAACGACCTGATGAGCAGGCAGCGCGCAGCATCGGGCATCGAAGGCCGAAGCCCCATGCTCAGCAGGCAATTCATCGAATTCTGCAGTTCGTTACCAGAGGATTTGAAACGGAGGGACGGGCTTGGGAGGTGGGTGCACCGCCGGGCGCTTGAAAACGTCCTTCCAGCGCAAATTGTGCACCGCCGAACGAAAGCAGCTTTTTTTGCGTGTCTTGAAGCCGAACACGTAATCGCGCTAATTCTGGCTGGGTGGCCCAAGGCGATGGATCAAGCCGTTGATAAACAAGCCTTGAGCGCGGTGCTCGATGCGAACACGGACGACAGCAGGCGCGCAGAAATGTTATTTGAGCTATGGGGCATCTTCATGGTTCGGCAATTTTTACTGGATATTGCAGCGCAACAACGATAGCTTGTGCTGCTAAAGCTGAGGAATGATAAGGGCGAAATGACAATGTCGAAGGCACAAAAAGAATTCCGGCCTTACGCCACACCCAAGGTGAAGGTTTTCGGATCGGTCCGCAATCTCACGGGCGGCAGCAACGGCGGCGATGCTGATGGCTTCAGCAGCATGCGGATGATGTTTTGACGCTCTTCTTCTAATTTTCGTACAGCTTCAATGTCCGGCGTACTGGCCGAACATATCTCGTACCTGACACTCAAGGGCAGGTACGATCTCTACAAATCGGCGCTAGATGGCAGCATCGAGGATGGCGATGTCGTGGCCGATCTCGGTTGCGGCGTGGGCGTACTCGGCCTTCAGTGCCTCCATGCAGGCGCTGCCAAGATATACGGCATCGATAGCAGCAAAGCCATTCACGTCGCTGAAGAGACGGTCAACCGCGCGGGCCTGACCAACAGGTATCAATGCATTTCGGGATCCACTTTCGACACGGCGCTTCCCGAGCCGGTCGATGCACTGGTGTGTGACCATGTCGGTTTCTTCGGTATCGACTACGGTATCGTTGACATGATGCGCGATGCAGCAAAGAGGCTACTCAGACCAGATGGCAAGATGATCCCTGACAGGCTTTCGCTGCATTTGGCCGGAGTTTCGTCGGACAAAGCAGAAAAGGCAGCAAGTGCGTGGTCGAGTGGCTCCGTACCGGAAGAATATCGATGGCTGGACGGGCACGCGCGCAATTCAAAGTACCCGTTGGAGTTCCTAACGGAAGAGTTGTGTTCGCGCGAAGCGCAACTTGGGCTCGTCGTTCTTGGCCCGGACGCCGAAGATCTCTTCACATTCTTTGCAGAACTTGAGATTGAACGCGATTGCGTTTTCCATGGGCTCGCCGGTTGGTTCTCAGCGCATCTGGGCGCGGGTGTCTGGATGACAAACTCCCCGTTTGATGAAAGCAATATTGGTCGAGGGCAGGCGTTTTTTCCGGTTTCCAAGCCTTTTGCAGTGCAAGCGGGCGACCGGATCGGTGTGACAATTCGCGCCCGGTCGGATGGTGAATTGCTTTCGTGGAACATCCAGCCTCCCGGTGACGCGGCCCTGCAGAAGCAGTCGACTTGGTCAAGCATGATCCTCACGGGCGATGATTTGCCCCAGCGTAACGGAGAGCCTGTCAGGCTGACGGATAAGGCGTCCGACACAGCCTATGTCCTGTCCTTTGTGGATGGGAAGCGAACCTCGGAACAGATCGAGCAAGCCGTTCTGACAGAGCGCCCGGAACTCCGTCCTACGCGCAGCGCTGCGATAGATTTTGTGCGGAAGGTTCTGGCCCGGAACACTTCTGCGTGACCAGGCAGGAAATCCATGAGCCGCGCGCCCAAGCCGATTTGGGCAGCGATCCTTATGATCGCTGGGTGACGCCCGCGGGGCAGTTCATGGCTGAATTCCATCGCTGCGAACAAGGATATCTCGTGCGCTTTCCTGACGAGGTGGATTTTCTGATCTCGGCAGATTGCACGGCGATAGACGCCTATCCCGCCGAAGCGGCCGAGCCGAAAGTGATCGAACGGCTGCTCCACACGGCCATAGCCCCGATTATTGGCAATCATCAGGGCGGGCTGTTCCTGCATGGCAGCGCGGTTCGCGTGGGTGAGGAAGCGATCGGCTTCCTGGGTGTTTCGCGGTCCGGCAAGACGACACTGGCTGGTGCATTCGCCAAGGCTGGCTACCCGTTCATGACCGAGGATGTGATCGACCTTGAGGTCCGGTCGGAAGGGCACTGGCTTCGCCCCAAACACTCGGCTCTGCGCCTTTTCCCGGATAGTGCCGAATTCATTCTTGGCCGCGGCCAGAGGTTCGACACCAGCGAGGGCAAGGTGGAGTTGCGGCCCGGAAGCAGTCTTGCATTTTCACAAGACCCCGCGTGTCTGCGCCAGCTCTACATCTTGGGGGAAGATCACGAGGCTGCATTGTGTATCGCACGCATGAATGAGCAGAAGGCGCTGGCCTCAATGATGCCGCACGCTTTTCTGCTCGATGTCGAGGACAAGCCTCGTTTGCGAGGACATTTCAGCCGGCTGGCATCGCTGGCACACGAAGTAGAATGCTTTGCGCTGGATTATCGCCGCGAGTATACCGAATTGCCCAGCGTCTGCGATGCGATCCTGACAAATCTGCGTGAAGGTAAGGAACGAGATGAAACTGACTGACACTATCCGCGCTTGCGACGACGTTGTGGGCCGTGAAGTCGGCGGTGAGATGGTGCTGCTCAATCTCGCGAGCGGGCTCTATTTCGGGCTGGACCCGGTTGGCGGCAGAGTGTGGCAATTGCTTTCCGATGAACCACGCAGCGTGGCTGCCTTGCGCGACGCGATCGATGAAGAATACGATGCTCCTAAGGACCGGATAGAGAAGGATATCATCGATCTGGCCAGCGACTTGCTCGCAAAGGAGCTTGTGGAAATCGCGGCCTGTTGAGCGACAGCTTGCCTGGATATCGGCTCTAGGTATCCAGTTCGAGGATTGCATCCGAACCGACCCGTAGAATGCGGTCTGCCAGATTCAGGCTCGCAGGTCGGTGAGTGATGATAATGACGGTGCGATCGCGCAGCGCCTCGATGCAATCTTCGACAAAAGCCGCCTCGCTATCAAGATCGTACATGCTCGTCGCCTCATCGAGGATGAGGATTGGTGGATCGCGGTAAAGGGCTCGCGCGAGCGCAATCCTCTGGCCTTGACCGCCCGACAACCTGATCCCGTAATCGCCGATCTCGGTATTCAGGCCGCGGGGCAGCCTTGCAATGAAATTTTCGGCCTGTGCGAGCTTCAGCGCGCGCGCGATCGCCTCGGTGTCGATTGTACCATCGGCAGACACATGCCCGAACGCGATATTCTCCTCGATCGTGCCATTGAACAGCAGCGGCCGTTGCGGAACGTAGCCGAATTGGCGGCGTAGCGCCTGAATTTGCAGGCTGGCAATATCTTTACCGTCAATTGTAATCCGCCCCGCTTGCGGTTCATAGTAGCGCAGCAAGAGCTTCACCAAGGTAGATTTTCCGACGCCGTTGTCGCCGGTCAGTGCGACAATTTCACCCTGTCGGATGGCCATGCTGACGCCTTCGAGGACGGGCGGGCGTCCTTCATACTGGAAATGCACATTTTCGAAGACGACCGCTCCCTCGGCCCGGCCCAACGGTTCGCCGCGCGCGTATCCCGGTTCAGGAGCCATATCGAGCACGCCTTCGAGCCGCGCGAGTGTACCGCGCGCGATCTGGAACCGGCCATAGAGGTCCGCTAAACCTCCGACCGGGCGCGTCAGCAATGCCGCGTACAACAGGAAAGCAAAGAGCTCTCCCGGATCGCGTTCCCCTCCGCCCAGATCTCCCGCACCGACAATCAGCATCGCGATGACCGCCAATGCCGCGACCAAAGCCACGACCGGCCCGATAAACGCGTTGATGCGCGCCTGCTCAAAGGAAAGCTTACGGGCTTCGTCGACCCTGGCCGCGTATTCCCCGCGATGGGTCTCTTCCGTGGCGAACGCCTTTATCGCGGAAAGCATCTTCAGATCGGTGTCGGCGGTTCTGAGAACCTCAGTTTCTGCCTTGCGCGCGCGTCTTGCCAGCACGCGAATACGGCGGCCGATCAGCTTCATAACTATGAAGAAGACTGGGATCAGCAAAGGTATGACCAACGCCATTGACGGGTCGATCAGGAACAGCAGTATGATTGCGCCGCCAGCCGTGAGCAACATGGAGGGCACATTGGCCAATGTTGATGCAAGAAAACTGCTGAGGTTGCCGACCTCGTAGGTCATCAAGGAAATGAGATCGCCGCCGCTGCGATGGTCGTGGAAATCCATCGGCATCAACTGCACATGTTCGTAGATATCCTGCCGAAGTTTTGCGAGAATACGCTGCGACGCGGCTCGACGAGATGATGGCTGACGTGATATTGAGAACCGTGAGAACCACGAGCGCGCCGATCAGCAATTCAATTGTCTGACCAAGCTCATTTTGATCGGGCTCGACGATGTCCCCCAGAAGCTGACCGGCCAGCCACGGGATTGCCAGTGTTGCTGCGGAGCTAAGCAGCGTTAGGCAGCTGATGAGTATCAGTTCAACGCTGAACTGCCGGGCGCGTTGCCACAGGAACTTCACCTTCATCTCGCGCTGCCAAGCAGGAACCGAGCGCCCACGCCAATCAATCGGCGGGTGTATAGGGCCGCGACGGGCCAGCGCTTGTTCAGAGGATAGCGTTCTCTGATAAAGGGCTTTCCGGGAAAAACCTGGTGCTTGATAACCGTCAACTTCGTCCGCCAATCCTGTGCCGCCTGCACGTCGGCTCTCAGCCGCTCGCTCGCTGACCGTGTCCTGAAATATACAGATATGGCATCGCCTTGCGCCGAGCTATCCGCCAGATCAATAGTCACTCGTTCTGGAGGCAACGTCCCGAGGGACCATCGTGCGAAGTCCAGTCCCGATTTGACAAGGTCCGCCGCTTTGCATTTCCGTGCGATAGCAGTCAGCATATCCCATTCTTCCGGTGTCAGGATCGAGGCGATGCGATCTAGGTCGACCGCCCAGATCAATCTGTCACCTTCGAACAACTTGCTATCCCCGACACGGTAGCCAAATGCTTCGTGCGATGCGCGATTGATGCAGATGTGTATGAAAGTGTCGACTGGCGCGGTTCCCCACGCGTTCGGTGAAAGGCGCGGCATCGTAATTGCTCGTTTGCGCGGGTGAGACAGCTCCAGCGCCTGCGAAACTGCCACGCTGCCGTTGATCATCCAATGAAGATCGACCTCGTGCGAAAAACCTGCATCGGTTGGGATTTGCCAGGATTCCTGAACCGCGTGGGAGCCTCCGGTCGGTTCGAAACCGAGCTGTGCAAGCACTTTGCGCACCGCTCTGCGAGAGCCTGTTTCAACAAGCAGGTCGCTGTCACCGCGGCGCCTGACTGCAGGATCGGCGTAGACGGAATAGGCAAGAGCGGAGCCCTTCATCAAAACCGACCGGTAGCCGGCATTATGCAGCGCCTCGACCAGCCGTGCCATCACGCGAGAATGGCTGACCTCCCACATCGCCTGCATCCTCGCTTCGTCTTGCACCGCCTCGATCAAACGATCGGGCCAACCCGCTAACGCAGAGGAGTCTTCGAAAAGCATCAATGCGATGCCGTGATATGAAATGCGAGCGGCCACGGCCTGGTCCGAAGAATTCAATTCTGCAGGCCATTTGGGCATACCGGAACCACGGATTACAGCGCGCACACAACTGGCTAGAAATTGGTCGATGGCCCCGGATTCTGTCATGCCCAGATTGCGCTTCATACATCCTGAAATAGCGAGGAAAGTGTGCGGTATCGCGATTGGGGCATCGATTGGCAAGCGGCCCACCGATGGTCTCTACCTGTCAGAGGCAATTTCGTGATTCTAGGCCCCATGCCCATTGACCCGCTTTGGCCATGCTGCAATGCAAAACTCAGTGAGAATGCGTAGAGGACGGCAAGAGTGAGCAGACCACGCAAAGGCATCATTTTGGCTGGTGGCTCAGGAACCCGGCTCTATCCTTTGACACGCGGCGTGTCGAAACAATTGATGCCGATCTATGACAAGCCGATGATCTATTATCCGCTCAGCACACTGATGCTGGCCGGCATTCAAGACATCCTGATAATCACCACGCCAGAAGATGCGGAACAATTCCAGCGCGTGCTGGGCGATGGATCGGATTTCGGCGTTTCGCTTGGATATGCAGTGCAGCCAAAGCCTGAGGGCCTGGCTCAGGCTTATCACATCGGTGCTGAATTTGTGCGGGGCGGCCCCAGTGCATTGGTCCTGGGTGACAACATCTTTTATGGGCACGGCCTGCCTCAAATCCTTCAAAGCGCCAATGAGAAATCTGCAGGCGCGAGCGTGTTCGCGTACCGCGTGACTGACCCCCAGTCGTTCGGTGTCGTTGAATTCGACAATGGTGGTACTGCAATCTCGATCGAGGAAAAGCCTGTTCAGCCCAAGTCGAATTATGCGGTCACGGGCCTTTATTTCTACGATGAGACTGTGGTGGACCGGGCGCGCGATCTCAAGCCTTCGCCGCGCGGGGAGCTCGAAATCACCGATCTCAACCGATTGTACCTGGATGAAGGATCGATGTCGGTCGAAATCATGGGCAGAGGCTATGCGTGGCTTGATACAGGAACGCATTCGTCACTGCTGGACGCGGCGACCTATGTCCGGATTACCGAGGAACGCCAGGGACTGAAAATTGCTTGCCCGGAGGAGATCGCCTGGCGGCAGGGCTTCATCGACGATGCGGAACTGGCCCGGATTGCAGAGCCGCTGCGAAAATCGGGTTACGGCGAATACCTGCTCGCACTCTTGGAATCCCCGGCAACGCCATGAAAATTATCGAATGTGCCATCCCCGGGCCATTGGTCATCGAGCCGCGCGTGTTCGGCGACGACCGCGGTTTTTTCATGGAAACGTGGAATGCGTCGGTGTTCGCGGATGCGGGACTCGACCTGGCCTTTGTACAAGACAATCATAGCAGGTCGCAAAAAGGCGTCCTTCGCGGGCTGCATTTCCAGAATCCCGAACCACAGGGAAAGCTGGTGAGGGTCACATCTGGTGCAGTGTTCGATGTCGCCGTCGATTTACGCCGGACGTCCGAGCATTTCGGTGAATGGATTGGTGTAGAATTATCGTCCGTAAACAAGCGTATGCTCTGGGTGCCTGAAGGTTTTGCCCACGGGTTCCTTACTCTCGAGGACGACACCGATTTCCTGTACAAATGCACGGCACCCTATGCTCCTCGAAACGAGCATACACTGGCTTGGGATGATCCGGCTGTCGGTATCGACTGGCCGCTCGAAGGTAGCCAGCCGATCATTTCGGGCAAGGACGGCGAGGGGCAGTGCCTTGCTGATGCGGCTTCGTTCGCATGAAAATCTTGATCACCGGTTCAGATGGTCAACTCGGCGGCGCGCTCCAGGCGACGGTGCCCGCCGGGAACGATATTACTGCGATCGACATCGCCGATTGCGATATCACCGATGAGAATTCGGTTGCCGCGCTCATAAAAAACAAAGCTCCCGATGTAGTCATCAATGCAGCGGCCTATACTGCCGTCGATAAGGCCGAAAGCAATGAAGGCGCAGCGCATGCCGTCAATGCCTCAGCAGTACAGTACATCGTAGGCGCGCTGGACCGAGAAGGGGGGCGGCTTGTTCAGGTTTCCACGGACTTCGTGTTTGATGGAGATGCCGTGAGCGCCTATCGGCCAGGCGCTCGCCGTGCGCCTTTGTCCGTCTATGGCCGGACCAAGGCGGAAGGTGAGGATGCGTTGCGACCGAAGGATCTGCTAGTACGTACAAGCTGGGTTTATGAAGCGGGCGGTGCAAATTTTGTGAGGACGATGCTCCGCCTTATGAAAGACCGCGATGAGCTTGGCATTGTTGCAGATCAGATCGGCTGTCCCACATGGGCGACGAGTTTGGCGAATGTCCTTTGGGGGCTAATTGCGAAAGAAAAGAGCGGGGCGTATCACTTTAGCGATGCCGGCGTTGCCAGCTGGTATGATTTCGCTGTGGCGATTGCGGAGGAAGCCTTAGCGCTTGGCATGCTCGAAACCATCCCGGACATACGCCCTATAGAGTCAGGGCAATATCCAACTCCCGCGCGCCGCCCAAAATTTTCGTTATTGGATTGCAGCGAAACGCACGCGGCGCTCGGCACCGCACCAACGCACTGGCGAAAAAATCTGCGGCTGATGCTGCAACAGGAAAAAGCACTTGGCTAATCTTCTCGTAACTGGCGGCGCCGGTTTTATCGGCGGCAATTTCGTTCACTATTGGAGCAAGGAGCATCCAGACGACGCGCTGATCGTGCTCGACGCTCTAACCTATGCGGGCAACCGCTCGACCATAGCGGACGTCGAACAGGCGGAACTTGTCGAAGGCGACATCCGGGATACGCAGCTGGTTGAAAAGCTTCTGCGCGAACGCGGAATAGAGACGATCGTCCATTTCGCAGCCGAGAGCCATGTCGACCGCTCGATCACTGGACCCGACGCATTCATCGATACCAATATTCTGGGAACGAACAGTCTGCTGAAGGCTGCGCGCGCAGTATGGCTCGACGGCGATGGAGTCCCTCACCGGTTTCATCACATCTCGACCGATGAGGTTTACGGTTCGCTCGAACCGGACGATCCCGCTTTTAGCGAGACGACGGCCTATGCGCCGAATTCGCCCTATTCAGCTTCAAAGGCGTCCTCGGATCACTTGGTCAGGGCATATCATCATACTTTCGGCCTGAACGTCACCACGAGCAATTGTTCGAACAATTACGGGCCATATCAATACCCTGAAAAGCTCATCCCGCTATTCTTGCTCAACGCCTTGTCGGGTAAACCGCTGCCCATTTACGGCGATGGAATGAATGTCCGTGACTGGCTGCATGTGGAAGATCATTGCCGCGGTATCGATGCGTGTCTGGCTCGCGGTAAGCAGGGCGAGACTTACAATATCGGCGGCGGTGCCGAGCTTCCCAATATGGAGGTTATCGATGCGATTTGCCGCGAGGTCGATCTAGCGTTCGAGGTGGTATCCGGCCTTGACGAAAGATATCCTGATGCGCCCGCAGCAACTGGAAAACGGAGCGATAGTCTCAAGACCTATGTGACGGACCGCGCTGGTCATGATCGTCGTTACGCAATCGATGAGACCAAGGCCCGAGAGGAGCTGGACTATCGCCCCAGCCATGGATTTGACGAGGGTCTTCGTCAGACATTGCATTGGTATCTCGACAATGAGGCTTGGTGGAAAGCACTTCAGACATGACCTTTGATCGTTCCGACTTCTGCGTAATCGCGGCGGTTGACAGCGATTATGTACTGGAAAACTGCCTTGCTGCGTCCCCGGACATTGTGAGCGGCGATCTGCCGCTCACGGCGATACGGGACTCACGCAGCATGGCCGAGGCCTATAATGCTGGCCTTACCAAGACGGATGAACGTATCTGCATTTTCGCTCACCAGGATGTTTACCTGCCTGCGGGCTGGTTGGATCTTGCGGTGGAGCAGTTGAACCGCCTCGAAGAAGCTAGTCCTGATTGGATGGTGGCCGGATCATATGGTGTCCGCAAGGATGGGACACACATTGGGAGGGTTTGGGACGTAAATATGGGTAAAGAGCTTGGCGAACGCGGTTTCTCACCTGCTGCAGTTGAGTCTCTCGATGAGCTTTTGCTGATACTCAAGCGCCCGGCGGACTTCGAATTCGACAGGGATCTTCCGCATTTTCATCTTTACGGCACCGATCTCGTGCAAACCGTGTGGGATCGTGGCCGCAGTGCTTGGGCGGTCGAGCTACCTGTCGTACACAATAACCGCCCTTACTCGTCATTGGGCGGCGGATATGTGAAGGGCTACAAGTTCGCGCGCCGCAAATGGCGGCATCGCTTGCCGATATACACCACGATTTGCGAAATTAGCTACAATCCACTGCCGCTTTGGCGAGTGCGCTGGCGCCGCCGCAATGTCGCCCAACGGCCAGAAAAGTTGTTAGCGCAGGCTCAGGAAGTCGCGCGCGACGCTGGATACGAAAACGTGGTCGAGGGAGCATAATGCAGGCGCTTCTCTTACTGGGGATGCACCGGTCCTATACGTCTCTTGTCGCGCGTTGGCTGAACGAATGCGGTGTCGATATGGGTGGAGAATTGCTCCCCGACGGTGTCGGCAACACCGACGGTCATTTCGAGGACATGGATTTTTTCGAATTGCACAGACGCGCGCTCAGGTCAGCCGATCTCCCAGACAACGGGATGGTCGACCTTGAGCACCCTCGTTTCGATAAATGCCGATATGACCAATTGACCATCTCTGGCCCGCATCGCGACGATGCGGAGACTTTGCTTGAAACAAAATGCAAACCATCCGGCGAACCGTTCGGCTGGAAAGAACCAAGAACGTGTCTTTTTCTTCCGTTCTATCGCGAAAGGCTCGATTGCCGATCGATTGTGCTTTTTCGTTCCTATCAGGAGGTGGTTGGCTCGTTGGTTTCGCGTGAACCTCTGGCCATCAAGGAATTCAAGTATTCTGGATTGAAGCGCCCGCTATTCTGGCTGAAGAAGAATGAGATCCTGGCAAGAACCGCAGCACTAAAGGACGGTTTTCTGGACGCATGGATATTCTACAATTCCTGCCTGCTCGATCACATAGAGCAATCCAGTCCTGCGAATGTGATGGTCCATGATCTGCGGAGCCTTGCGCAAAATTCTTCTGCGATGATAACACGGCTGCGCGAATGGGGTCTTCATGTTGCAGACAAGCCATTCGAAGATATCATCCGCGGCTTGTCAAACCGCGAACCGCTACAATTCGATGCCGTTCGAACTCGGCGGGCCGATGCGATTACCGAGCGGTTTCAATCGCTCATCAAGCGAAATTGAAACTGGCATGTGGCAAAGATTAAGACGAAACATGGGTTGGTCTCTGACTTCCCTCGCGTTCGTCGCGGTCACTGGCTTTGCGAGCACATATTTCAACGCTCGATCCTTGGGCGTTGAAGGGCTCGGTTCATACGTAACCGTCCTCGCGCTCTCGCTCATGCTGGAAGTGTTGGCAGGTATGCAGTGCTGGCAGGCCGTCCTTGCCCTACCCGACAAGGGGGAGGATGAGGCCCGCATTTTCGGCGCTGCCTTGGCCATGAACCTGACGAGCGGGGTCGTGGCCGTTTGTGTCGGTTTGGCAGTCGCTTTTGCACTTCAACTGGAGGGGGGATGGGTGGTCTATCTCCATTTGGCGACACTGGTGCTTCGCGTGCCCGAACCGGCGACTGGGATATTGAGGAGAAGAGACCAGTTCGATTTCATCGCCATCGCGCGCATGGTAACTGCTTCGTTATCGGTCCTCACAGCTTTCACGCTTTGGCGTCTTGAGGCGGAACTCGAAAGCTACATCATGATGTCGGCTTTGATCCAGGTAGCATCTGCCGGCATGTTACTGAGCCGCGGAATTCACGCTTGCAAACCCGCTTGGCCAAGCGCGCGCGAACTCAAGCGCGTTGTCGGTTTCAGCCTGCCAACGGGCGGCTCCGGAGCAATCGGGGCAATGCGGACGCACGGTATTGTGCTCTTGTTGAGCGCCATCGCCGGGCCGGTCGCCGTCGGACTTTATGCGGTCGCAGATCGGATCGCTTCGGTGATGCAAATGGTCTATCGCGCTGGCTTCGAGGCTGTGTTTCGCGAAATCAATGGCGCGAAAAAGCCACTCGAACTTATCGTGAAGTTTGCACTAGCCTGCCTTGTTATTGCTGCTGGAGCCTGTGCGTTTGTACTTGTGTTTGGCGAGATCCTGGTGGTGCTGGTTGCTGGGGAGCAATTCGCACCGGCTTCGGCGATACTCTTGCTACTCGTCCTCGCGGCTGGTGCTCCGCTCGTGACTCTGGGACTTCGAGCTTGGATAATCATCGAGATTGGCCCGCGCACGATGTTCGTATGCAATCTGATCGCGCTGACGTCGCTGGCTATGGCTCCTTGGCTGATATCGAACTTCGACGCTGCCGGCGCTGCATTTGCGCAACTGGCATTCGAAATGTTCTGGATTGGTGCGGCATTGACGATAGCCGTACGTTCTCGGAAGCTTTTCCGACAGCCACGGACCAGTCCATAGTTGGATCGTCGGCGTTCAGGCACTGCACAGCAAATCATAGCGCTGCTGCCGCCTCTGCGTTTGCGCGGTCATCCGCGAGGGTTGCCGCGTGAGCCACTTCATCAATGACGAAAACCCGGCGCACGGTTCCGACCATGCCGGTTGCGCCGCGCCCGATACGAAGCTGTGTGCGCGCGGACATATCAAGCCCCTCCATCCGAACGACGACTTCGCCTGCCTGATGTAGTGCCTGATATAGCAGGTCGCGGTTGGCGGTCAGAACGCCGTCAACGTAAACGTCCGCCTGATGGCCTGCGCCCGTCTGGCCCTGACCGTATTGCACCGGAGCCGAACCAGCATTGTCGCTCACCAGAGAGCCAATCGTGCTGGCATCGTCTTTGGTAAAGGCCATGATGACCGTGAAGGTCGTGCCTGCCGACATATCCTGCCGCACCTGATCGCCGTTATCGAAGGTCGCACCGCCAGCGCCAATAGCCGGTTGCTGCGAGCCGGTTGCGTTGAAGTGATCGTTATCGTTGTCGCTCGCGTCTTGCAGAATCCCAAGTTCCGGGATTGGTCGCATTGGTGTAGTCGTGATAGCTGGATTGCGAGGGCGCGTAGGCGTTCATCGCGGCCAGCAGATCGCCCTCTGGATCGGCGCTGCCGCTGCCCGGATCGAACTCTGTCGCCACTGCCGCAACGCCGCCAGGAGCTGCGAAAGCCAAGTAGGTGTTTCGGTCTGCATCAAGAGGCAATGCCGGGGCAAATCCCGAGGTCAGCAAATCGCCTGCTGGCGTGTAATCCCCGCCCGCCGCGTCAGCAAACAGGGTGGTTTCATCGCCGCCCTTGGCGACTAAACTGGAGCCGGGAGGTGTGGCCGCACCATCGTAGAGGTGCAGGTTCTTGACCACGAGATTCGCCATCGCTCCTGCGTCAAAGGCCATTGATGGCAGGACATTATTCGAGAACAGGCAATAGGCGTCCGAAACTGCGCCCGTCGCATTGCGGACCTGAAAGCGCTGATCGACGAATGAATTCCCGGCGATCACCACATGGCTGTGCGCCGTGTTGCTGCGCCCCCATTGCGAAGCCGCCACGGCGCTGTCAAAGTTGGGATCGGCTACCGGGGTCGTGTGGAATACATTGCCGAGGAACAGCATGTCCCTTTCGGTGCCGCTAAACTCGGGCGACAGGAATATGCACTGCGTCTGCGCCTGGCGAAGCTGGTTGAAGAACACGATGACGTTCTCGAAATCGCCTGCATCGTGCTGATAGAAATCGCCGTGCTTGTCGAAGTGCGATTGGATCTCCAACACCGATGCCTTGAAGTCGGTTGCGCCGAAACCTTGCCCCCTATCACCCGCCAGAGAGCCGGTTGCAGCGCGCCGGTCCTCCGCGAGCAGAAGGCTTGCGGTTACATCGGGCAGGGTATTGAGCCAATCGACCACGTCCTGAAACCAGTATCCGTCTCCCAGCGCGCCGGTGAAAAAATCCTCGCTGCCGTTCCCGACGTCGAAGGTGTAGGTGGTCGCCCCGATAGTGACGGTGTAAACGCCGCCGCCACTGCCTTCGGTTCCGCCGCTGCGCTCAATCGTCGCCGTGGTTTCGGAGCCGGTATATTGGACGTCGATTGCTGGAAAATCGGTGTTCCAAATGTTGTTGTCGTGGTCCCCGAAGTCCGATTGCGTCACACAGAATGAGTTGCTCACAACGTCCTGCCCAATGTCGCGGGCAAAGCAGCCGCGCACCAGGCTGGCCGAGACGAACGACGTGTCGATCTCGCTGATATCGCACTCGGTGAAATAGGCGCGGCCTGCGACGGCGCGCGTTGTCGGGCGAGTGCCCCCGCGAAACAGTTCTTCTTTTCTATCGGGCGCGGTGTTGGTGAAGGTGATCCCGTCGAGCCAGTGATTGTGCTCATTGCCAGCAGCGGTCAGCAATCCGGTCGAATAGCGATGATCGAGCGTAAAGCCGTTGCCGCCGATCAAGTGCAGCTTCATTCGGTTCGGCGCAATACCCGCTGCCGCGTCTGTGGCGTAGCTGGTCTTGCCGAGAGAGACGCCCGCGACGCCCGCGCGGATATTGCAGTAGCCATCCGCATCCCAAGCATTGGTGGATTGGTCGCCAATGTCATACTTGCCCGCCTCTGTGATCGTGATCAGCGGGTTTTGGGCGCTCTGCTGCTTGGCGTAGGTTCCTGCCGCAAGGATGCTTTGATAGCGCGTCCCGGCAATCTCCGGCTGCGATGGGGCGACCTCAAGCTGCTGGTCGTATAGCTCATCGACCGGCGAATAGATGTAAGGGCCAAGCACCCGGCTTTGCATGGTCGCATCGCGCGGGACTGCCTCGATATACAGATGGCCAGCACCGACCGTGCCAATGAGTTTTCGAAGCTGCGCCCACCATCCAAAATAGGTGCGCGGCCCCGATTGCGTCTGGATTGTGTGCCACTTCGGCGAAGTGACCTCGGCGCTGCTACCCTCGAAGTGATAGACAACCTTTTCGATCCCGAAGGTGTTGAACAGGTCGCCGCCATCATTCGCAGCCGCCATGACACCCACGTCCTGCGCAAATGTGAAATGCTGGTTTGGCGGCGTGATGAGCCGCACAGCAGGTTTGGCCGTGGTGCGGGTCGGATCGGACGGCGTGGTCGAAAAGCCGCTGCCTGCCGTGCCGTCATATGTGAACGTAGGGGCTAGATACACACCATTGGTTGCGTGGGGATTTCTAGCCGCATTACTTGCGGTGACAACTCCCAATCCGAGCCACGGCATTAGGTAAGGCCGATCAGATCAGAAGCGGTCGTACCGCTCGCGCGCACGGCACGCAGGCGGACGGCGAGAACGCTGCCCGCGGCCACGTTGCGGAAGACGACGTCGGATTCATTGTCGATTGCTCTTGCAACCAAATCGCCGCCGGAGCCGATGTAAATAGCCTTGGTCGCGCTCGGCAGATCGGCGCCATCCGCCGGAGTGATTGCGAACGCCGCTTTGGCAGGAGCGATAATGCTTTCGCCCACAGATTCAAATGGATCGAATGTCATCTCTTTACCTCGTATCTAGTTGAGGTGAGGGTGATAACCCTTTAGATAACTTGTAGGAAAGTCATTTAACCAAAAAGGTTATAACAGCACAGATCTGCCCATGTCCTCCATTTAAGCCAGGCAAAAGAGTTCAGCATCGCCAGTCAGCCTCTTTTTCGCTGCAGATCGAGCGAATATTGCTTGGATCAGACTGCCGGGGAGGATAGGTTCTGACGCATGGCTACTCGGCTCCGCCAACCTCCAATTTTGCCAAATTTGGAAATTGATCGTCACTCTCCAACCGAGATGTGGACGATCTGGCTTGCTGTGTTGCTCGGCTACCTTTTGCTAGCACCGCCGCAGCTCAATGTTGCAATCGGTGGATCGGTCCTGCCGCCCTATCGATTGTTTCTTCTGCCCGCGACGATATTTGTCGTTCAGCGTGCGGTACGTGGGCAAATGCGTATCGAATGGCCAGACTTAGCGATGGTCGGGGCGACTTTCTGGATTGCCCTATCACTCTTCATTACGACCGACGCATCTGAAGCAATCACCAGCGCGATTGCGCAAATCTGCGACATCGGGCTTGCTTATTTTTTTGGCCGGGCCGTCATTAGGACGCCTCGCGATTTGCGTGTCTTCCTGATCCTGTTGGCGCCAGGACTGTTTGCGATGGGGGCGATCATCGCAGTAGAATCACTAACGAAAACCCATATCTACCAACCGCTCTTTTCAGCGATTGCAGGAGCTCCGTCCATTCAGGAGACGCCCGTCAGGCTTGGCCTGATGAGGGCGAAAGGATCATTTCCGCATTCGATCCTTGCTGGGATCTTTCTGGCCAGCTTCTTGCCACTGTATGCCCTGTCCGGTTTGCGTGGTTGGCCGCCTATTTTGGGCTGCGTTGCCGCCATCTGCAGCTTTTTCACCATAAGTTCAGCGGCATTGATCGGGCTTGCGGCAGGCTTGGGACTAGTGATCTACAACTGGTTGAGTGAACGATACCAGCAAGTGCGCTGGCGAATATTCCTAATGGTCTCAGGTTTGATATTCTTCGCCCTCGAATTCGGCACGCAGTCAGGCGCCTTCAGTTTGATCATGCGCTATGCTTCACTCAGTCCTCACAATGCCTATTACAGATTGCTAATCTGGCGCTTCGGCAGCGAGAATGTCGAGAAGAACCCATGGTTCGGAATTGGCTATGCGGACTGGGACCGGCCAGCATGGATGGCCAAATCGATCGATCACTATTGGCTTCTGTTGGCCATCCAATTCGGCGTAATTCCGCCGTTGCTTATTGCATTGGCGACGATCATCGCGCTCGTCACCTTGTCTCGCAGCAGTGTAAAACTTCGCTTGGCCGACCGGCGGTTGGTGCGGGCGGTCCTGATTGCGCTCGGAGTGTTTGCGATCGGGATAGTTTCGGTGTCGATTTGGCTGTCGGCACAAGTGTGGTTCTTCATGCTGTTGGGTATTACCGTCAGCCTGGGCCAATTCGCGAAACCGATTGCGGCTTCGTTTGTGCCGACACCTTCGGTATTCCATGGCCGCGATGATCGGCCCCCATTGCCGACCCCAAATGCAGCGCTTCGACAGGAGTAATTCTTCATGCCTTCGGTTAAATCCTACTTGCGCCAACTTCGGTCCGAAGGGAAATTCGTGGGTCCCCTGAACCTGCTTGCCAAGGCGAACTACCAGCGCGTGAACATGCGAGATTTCTTCAATCGCGCTTCTCTCCAGCAAAACCTTGCGGAACTTCGTCGAAACGATGATCTGAACGCGCAGGTTAGTTTCGCGATGAATGCCGCACAGGGCTTTCTTCGGCCGATGCAAAATCGGCATGAGATCGGACAGCTAATGTCACTTGTCCGGGACCGCGGACCAAAACGTATTCTGGAAATTGGCACGGCCCGCGGCGGAACGTTGTTTCTTTTCAGCCAGAATGCTTCCGCTGATGCGACGATCGTAAGCCTTGACCTCCCGTTCGGGATAAATGGTGGCGGGTATCCTGATTGGAAAATCCCGATTTACGAATCCTTCGCGCAGCCCGATCAAAAACTGATCCTGATCAGAGGCGATTCACATAGCGAAGAAAGCAAGGCCGAGGTCATCAGGAGGGCAGGTGAGGCGCCCTTCGATCTGATAATGATAGATGCGGATCACCGGTACGAAGGCGTGAAACGTGATTTCGAGCTCTACGCACCGCTCATCGCCGATGACGGTATCATAGTCATGCATGATGTACTGCCCAATCGCTTCGACGCCGAAATTCAGGTTGATCGCTTCTGGGAAGAGGTCAAACAACGCTTCGATACCGAAGAGATCGTAGAAGACGCCAATCAAGGAAACATGGGAATTGGTATAGTGCGCAATTACCACCAATCGGCCTGAATTCTCGACCAGACAATCAGGCCAAGATCAGCGGCGGCGCAAGATGATCTTGGCGAGAGCGATGGCTGCTTCGCGGAGTGAACGCAGAGGGTGCAGCAAGAGCTGATCCGCAACGGTTGCGAGGCTTCCGGTTGGCTTCAGAAATACCGAAGGTGCAATCGCGAAATTCTCGATCACGTCAGAATCACTCAAACGTCGCCCCTTGATACGGTTAGTGACGTTTTCGCCATGAACGACCTGCAACCAGGTCGGCTCGGTAACAATCTGTGCAACACAAAATCGGTTTGCCAGCTCGGTGTGCGGCGCAGCCCAAATCGTTCGAGGGGACTCGCTCGATTCCACAAGCGATGTGAAGGGATTGCTTTCATCGGCTGCGGAATAGAGGCGGCCTTCGCACAAGGCGATCCCGTCACGAAAATTTATGATGGTTTCATCTGGCAAGCTGGCTGCTTCGGATTGCACCCGCGCGAGAAAATCTTTCGAGACCGCATCGTCATTATCAAGCCGCGTGGTGACAATTCGGCTTGATCCGCCAGTGAGCCGCACGCTCACATGTTTCGCCGCTTCGTTGCTCCGAAACACGTCGACGAAGATTGGTTCAAATTGTACTGCTCGCCGGGCACTTTCAATCCGTTCGCGAAATTCGAACGGTGTGCCCTTGTCGAAATATATGAGCCATTGGAAATTCGCGGTCGATTGGGAGGCCATGCTCGGCAGACAGTATTGCTCGAACAGGTCGAATCGCCGATTTAGCCACCCGGGGGCATTGCGAATAGGTGCCTCGCGGCCTGGGCTTGCGATGTTGAACCGAGTGAGAACGAAATGCTGCAACGCGGCTTCCTTAAGGCTTCATGCCGGAAAGGCGCGTCATCAAGCCGCGTTCACAATCGTAGCCATAAATCCACAAACGAGGGTTGATTGCTACAGGACGATAGCCTGCTGCAAGCTTGGCAAGCCTGTCGCTTGACCAACCGAACATTTGGCCCACTCCGAAACGTGCGGCGGCAGCTGACCAGATGAGCACTATGGCTGCCAATGTCCGCGGCGGCGACCAGTGTTTTCGAACGAACTGCATCGTGCCGGCTGCGCGGTAAAGCGAACGCATCGGGGAAAGGCTGTTGCCATGCGCAATGGCGTGATGCGCGCGCGCGTCGGCTATTTGCCAGAATTCATGCCCTGATTGCGCTAGACGATAGAACAAATCGACTTCTTCGCAATAGAGGAAAAAACTCTCGTCAAAACCGCCGGCTTGGTCCCAGGCTTTGCGGCTGAACATTACGAACCCGCCCGATAGCAAGGTGGTCTGCTCATCCTTCCGTCCGACTTTCGATAGCCTTGTTCCCGCCCGTGAACGTCCTGCGGCTCGCCGTGGCAAATTCCAATATCGACGGCATTGGAATTGCGTTTCCGGTATCGGGCTCACCATCAGCAGTGACGGTAACTCCGCCCCAGGCACTCGCATGCGGATGGCGCCGCGCACCTTTTATCAAGGCATCGATGGATCCGGGCTTCAGGTACATGTCCGGGTTGAGGAGCAGCAGAAATGATCCCTCGGCGCGGCGTGCTAAGAGATTATTGCCGCGTGCGAAGCCGATATTTCCCTCGCTCGGGACCAGTTTGACCTGAGGAAAGTTGGAACGCACAAAGCCTTCCGTATCGTCCTCACCATTGTCGACGAGCAGGATTTCGTAGTCATTAATCACGGATTGGCTAGTGACAGCATCCAGGCACCGTTCGATGCAGCCGCGCGAATTGTAGGCGACTATCATTATGCTCAATTCGGGGCGGGGGTGCTGCATTCTGTTCGGTCAGATCCGGTTTCGTCTGGGGTTGCGGTAAAGGATGGTCAGTCAGGTGTTGCCCAGAGAGCATGATCACGGCTTGTCATGAGAATTGTCTGGAACTGTCGTCCCGCGTCCAGACCTGGCCGCGACCTCGCCAACGGTTCCAAGCGGCCAGCATTCGCGCTGCAGACTTCATGGCTGCAAACACCAACAGGTCGATCGGTGCAATTCCAGCCTTGAGCGCGGCACCGACCCCGCTAGGCTTTGGGGAATTAGCCGGAAAAGGGCTGGGATATCGTCGACTGACTTCGGCGTTGCCGTTTCTGCGGCGCGCTTCGACCCGGATCTGCTCGATCGCCTGGCGTGGTGGGTGGACGATTGTAAATACCGGCTGTCCGATGGCATTCTCGGCTATGTAGCGCTTCTGATCTTCCGGGAAACGCGAATGAATCCAGATGTCGTCGGCGATGATGGTGGGAAAGGCTCCAATATGCTGTGACGCTTCGCGGGACAGACCATAGCAGCCCGCGCCGCCTTTTCCTTCCTTCGCGTATGGTTGCTTCATCCATGCCCGGTAATAGGCTTTGACCAACCAATTCGATTTGGACAAATCCATTCTGATCGCGGGCGCAGCAGTCATCACACCGGGTTTTTCCAAGGCGTCGGCAAGCGCTTCCAGAGCAACGAAACTGCACTCGACATCAGCATCGAGAACCATCCGGGGGAAATGCGCGGCGACGCGATTGCCTTCGTTTATGGCTATGGTCTTTGAACCATATTCGAGCTCGATGATTGTCGCATCGGGCGCTGCGGTGCGGGCAACAGCTGCCGTTTGGTCGGTACAGCCATTCGCCGCCACAACGACTTCCATTCGATGGTCTGCCGGTGCGTCCTTCAGGATACTACGAAGACACCGGGCAATGACGGCCTCCTCATTATGTGCAGGAATGATGACTGAAAAAGCTGGCGATTGAGCCACGTCTTCCTATTCCTTTAGCGGGGCGGGGAGCCAATAAGTCGTTTTGAGACAGTCGTCGAGCAGCGTGCGTCTGGAGGGGGAAGGGGACGCCTGCGAATTGCGTACCGCACTGCTCTCAGAACAGCTACGCGCGGTCCTCTCGTTCTCCATATCGATAATAGCGATATTGGTAATCATATGTTTGGCCTGCTTCGAGAGCCCGGTATTTGGAAAGAACCACACCCAGAACTTGACCGCCAGTGCTGCGTATCCGGCGCAAGGCAGTTTTCGCCTCACCGAAGTGCACTCGATTGGCTTCCATGACAAAGATCGTTCCATCGACCAGCCGCGATAGCATAGGTGCATCGGCCAAACCGAGGACCGGCGGCGAATCGAAGATGATCAGCGAATAGTCCTCGCGTTGTGCGGCAATGAAATCGCGGAGCTGTGATGACGCCAGCAATTCTGTCGGGTTCGATGGAAGCTCGCCGATTGGCAGTATCTCGAGGTTGTCATGAACGCCCTTGATGACGGCGGACTGAAGGTCCGTATGTCCAAGCAATACTTCGACCAAGCCTGCTTTAGGGCGTTCGATATCTAGCAGCCTAGCAACAGAAGGGCGCCGCAGGTCGGCGTCGACGAGCAAGGTCTTTCGCCCAAGGCTGGCAAACAGCTCGGCCAGGATGACTGCCGTTGTCGATTTACCCTCGGATTCCTGGCTGCTGGTCAGCTGGATCACGTTTCGGTCGCGCGGCAATGCAAAATCGATTGTCGTCCTGATTGATGCATAAGCCTCCATCAGTGCGCCGAAGTGATTGCTCCCTTCATAATCGATATCTTTCTCTTCCACGTAAGGCGTGTGGCCGAGCAGGGGCAGGCCGAGCCGGTCTTCGATATCGTCAAGCGTGCGCACGCGGTCATCAAGGGTCTCGCGTAAGACGGCGAGACAACCGGCCAAGGCTATGCCGAATACAATTGCCATCGACATATTTCGGATCAGGCTTGGTTCGTAGGGGGAGCTTGGAACCACTGCAGAATCGAGTGGGTTAATCGTGCCGGTCTGTACATTTGTGGCTGTGCTGACCTGATTGTAGCGATTGAGCAGCGCTTGCAGTTGATCACGCAATGCCTGGGCTTCGCGTTCCAAGACGCTGTATTCGACCTGTTGGTCCTGCTCCGCCAACGTATCGCCTGTGGCCGAATTAAGCTCGCTTAGCAGCGCCTGTTCCTGATTACGGGCAACGACAAATTCATTCCTCACGGTCGCCTTGATATTCGCACTCGTCTGAGCGATCTGCCGGTCAAGAGTTTCAATTTGCGCCAGCAGGTTTGCGATTTGAGGGAATTCATCGTTATAGCGCTGGCGAAGTTCAATGAGTTCGGTTTGCTTGTCAGTTCGCTGCGCCGTCAGGCCTTGCAATACGGAGTTGTTTTGCACTTCAGGCAGCTGGTCTGCCGGGAGGTTTGCAATTGAGCGCCACCGTTGTTCGGCTTGAATTCTGGCTGCAGTGGCAGCTGCGGCGCGCGCATTGATACTCGCGAGGTTGCTTGATGTGAGCGTCACGCCCCCTTCGCCGTCTTCGCCTGCAGAGGGTTGCACTATGATCCCGCTGCTGCGCGCATACGCGTTTGCAGCCTGCTCTGCATCTTCGAGCCGCGCGCGTGTTAGATCGATCTGCTCCCTAAGGTATTCCTGCGCGTATTCGTTGTTCGCAAGGGTAGCCTGCGTGTCCGTGGCTACAAACGCATCCGAATAGGCATTGGCTAATTCAGCGGCCAGCAACGGGTTGTCTGACCGGTATCCGATCGAAATGATCCAGTTGTTGACCGGAACCTCCGAAGTTACCGATCCGTGCAGAATGGAGGCAGCCATATTCTGTTTGGCCTGAATCCAGGCCTCATCGCTCATGTTGGCGGGCCGCCGCTCGTCAATGTCGCGACCTAGCAGGTCATAGCGCTCGCCAAGGTTGAGGTCTTCTGCCACCGTCTCTGCCAACCGGCGGCTGGTTATGATGCCGACATATGTAGCCAGAAGTTCGTAGACCTGGTTCGATGCGACACCTCGATCGACATCCTGACCTTCCACAATGTTAGCACCATATGGCTCGATCCGGACGGTCGCCCGGGCCTCGTACATCGGAGTGGCCAGCAGGGTAAGGATCAGCCCGGCGATCGTAGCGGCAAGCACCACACCCGCCACCAGCCACCGCTGCCGGAAAATGAGCCCTCGGATCGCCGCGACATTGATGAGCCGGGCCTGTGGTTGGTGCGGAACCAACTGATTGTCGGGCATGTAGACATCTAGCCAGTTGCCCCGTCCGTTGGGCTCTGGCGCGTGGATCATCGAGCGATCGTTCATTGGACCGGTCAGAAATTACTGGGGTTGGCGAAGATCCCGAAAGCCGGCAGCGCACGGAGGAAATCCTGCCAGAACACCGACAACCCGTCCGTTCCGATGACAACTCGATCATTCGGTTCGAGTACCGGATCGAGCATGGTTCCCTGACTCATCTGCTGGTAATCGAACTTTGCGACGGAGATACCGCCCTGGGTCTCACGAAAGACCGCCACTTGTTCGGTATCCGCTGTTCGTGTCGGGCCACGGGCCATGGCAATAGCGGAGGATAGCCGTGCGCCCGGCTGGAAAGGGTAGACACCTGGAGTTTCAACTGCACCCTCGACCGTCACGAGATGCGAAGCGTACTCCGCGATATTGACGCTAACCGTCGGCGATCGAAGCCCGGCACCTGCAAGTCGCTGCGTCACATCCTCTTCGAATTGCTTTGCCGTCATGCCGGCTGCGCGAACCGAACCGATTAGCGGCAATGAAACGTTGCCTTCGACACCGATCTGAACCGCATCCATCGAAAAATCAGGTTCGCGAAAGACATTGACGGAAACTTTGTCGGATGGTCGGAGCAAATAGACGTCAGGTCGTGCATAACTGAAGCTCTGCTGTCCGAGATCGCTGCGTGCTTGAGTGGAGGCCGCTCCGATGACCGGCTCGGGCGTCGATGCACATCCGGCGATCGATATGGCCATAATTGCAAGAAGGCCTTGCCCTGCATGGCCTTTGAATTCGATGAATTTCAAGCAACCCTCCCAAAGTAGGTGTTTCCGCTTAACCCTTCGCGTTCTGCAGTGCAACACGACTTGTCCACGTTTTGACACACAAGAGCGCAGAATAGAGCGCGACGAATGGAGGCGTCCTTGCGGCATTGTGCCTGATGTCATTGCGCCGGGTTGCAGGTTGGTCTTTTCGCATTATCCAGAGCGATGAAGGCATTCGCCTTTGCGGCTGATTACCGTGATTTGGGGAGCTGACACATCATGTTGAGCGGCGTCACGAGCTTGAGCCTTTTTGCCAGCGGGTTTTACCTGTTGGTGATAGTCGCACTGTCCACTGCGATCGCCGCCTCTGTTCGCAATGGCCAGCGCAGTTGGCATTGGCGAAGCTGGCTTGGTTTGGCGGCCCTATTTGCCGTGCTTCTTGCAATGCGCCTTTTCGACATCGAAGATCTCTTGCGCGACAGCTTTCGTGACGCGATGCGTTCACAGGAGACCTATGACACGCGCAGAGATTTCCAGCGTACCGCTGGCGGCGATTGCAGTCGCACTCGGTGGCTTTGCAGGCTTCCTTTACTTCTTCCGCACTGCCCATTCCATCGCAGGTCGCCGCAACATAGCAGTTGCAGTGGCATTGGGCGGGGGCGCCGCCATGCTGTTCCTGGTTGCTTTGAGATTGATTTCGCTGAGCCCGGTCGATGGCCTGCTCTACGGGCCGCTCAAGCTCAACTGGATAGCAGACATCGGCCTGAGCGCGCTTGTCGCGGCTAGTGCGCTTTATTACGTCAAGATCGTCATTTCAACGCGCCCGCCTCGTGGGCTTGGTCAATAATCTGCGCGATCCGGCGGCTTGCATTGCCATCGCCATAAGGATTGTGGGCCTTCGCCATCTGCGAGTACGCATCGGAGTCATTCAGCAGGTGCTCGGTCTCCATGACTATCGAGGCGCGATCGGCGCCGACCAACTTCGCCGTGCCGGTACCGAAATGCCTTCGGGCCTTTCAGTGGTATCGCGCATGACCAAGACAGGCTTGCCAAGACTGGGTGCCTCTTCCTGGATGCCGCCTGAATCCGTCAGCACGATGTCACATGCTTCGAGCATGGCAACGAAACCAAGATAGTCGAGCGGCTCGATGAGCGCGATGTTGCTGCAGGTTGAAAGGGCCGGACGCATAACATCCACCACATTCGGATTGGGATGCATCGGGTAGATGATCGCCGTATCGTCGCGCTGCGCAAGCTCGCGGAGAGCCGCTGCAATCTGCTTCATGCCGCTGCCGAAGTTTTCTCGCCGATGCGCAGTGACTGCGATGAGTTGCTTACCGGAAAAACGGTTCTTGAGGCTCTCCACTTGCGGGGCCCGCGAAGGATCCTCGCGGATCTTCGACTGCGCGTCAAAAAGTGCGTCGATCACCGTGTTACCGGTCACATGAATGGCATCAGCGGGAATGTTTTCGGCCCGCAAGGCGTTCGCTGCATTCTGTGTAGGAGCGAAATGAAGATCGGCTATCGTGCCGGTGACCTTGCGGTTAACCTCCTCGGGCCATGGTGAATAAATGTCACCAGACCGCAATCCCGCTTCGACATGTCCTACCGGGATGCGCCGAAAATAGCATGCGAGGGTTGCCATCATTGTTGTCAAGGTGTCGCCGTGCACCAGCACCCGGTCCGGCTGCTGATCATCCAGAGCGCTACCGAAGCGGGTGATGATCCTTGCTGAAAGTGCATCGAGGCTTTGCTCGGGTTGCATCAGGTCGAGGTCTATGTCCGCTTCGATATCAGCAATTTCGAGAACCTGATCGAGCATCTCGCGGTGCTGCGCGGTGACTGCGACCCGAACGTCGTATCGATCGAAATCTCGCAGTGCATTTACGACCGGAAACATCTTGATCGCTTCCGGACGCGTTCCAAAGGTCACCAAAATGCGCGGACGTCGCGCGCTCTTGCTCATCTGTTGAGCATTCCGCGCGTGTCGAACGTCACCTTGCCGGCCAAATCGCCGACCGTGAGGTGTTTGAAACCGGTGTGATCGACGAGCACCACGACTACTTCTGCTGCATCCAATGCCACGTCAAGCTGCACAAGCATTGCTCCGCAATCACTCAATCCGTACCGGAAGTTGTTCTGCAAAAGGCTCCACCACAAGCAACCGTTGGCCGAATTCGTCGGCGAGATTCTCTGCAATTTGAAGAGCCGGGCTCTCGCGGAAATCGTCGATATCCGGCTTGAAGGCGAGACCGAGCAGCGCGACTTTGCAATCGGGCGCGCTTTCCATGATCGCGCGAATGCGATTCTCGGTGTGGGCTGCCTTGCTGTCATTGACGTTGCGAGCAGTCCGCACGAGACGCGCAGCCTCAGGAGCCCCGGCGACGAGGAACCACGGGTCGACTGCAATGCAATGCCCACCCACACCCGGACCTGGCTGGAGTATATTCACCCTGGGGTGGCGGTTGGCGAGCCGGATCACATCCCACACATTTACGCCGATCTCGTCGGCAATCATCGATAATTCATTGGCGAAGGCGATATTGACGTCTCGAAAGCTGTTTTCAACCAGCTTTACGGTTTCGGCTATTCGCGCATTGGTGGTCAGGCAATCGCCTTGAACGAAGCTTGTGTAGAGCGCGGCGGCGCGCTCCGCACATGCCGGTGTGATGCCGCCTATGACCCGGTCGTTTGCTACCAGCTCGTGAACGATCTTCCCCGGCAAAACACGCTCGGGGCAGTAGGCCAGCGCGATATCGCCGCCGTTCTTGTCGCCGAATTTCGGGATGTTCAGATCAGGTCGCATATCAGCGATAATTTCAGCGACTTTTTCGGTCGTCCCCACCGGAGAGGTACTTTCCACGATGACGCATGCACCAGGAAGAATTTTCGGGGCGATAGAGCGAGCCGCAGCTTCGACAAATGCTATATCCGGCGAATTGTCGGAGCGAAGCGGTGTCGGCACCGCAATCATGTAGAAATGCGCTGTCGGGACCGTCGTTGACGCAGTAAGACGTACCGGTATCAGCTGCCTCCCGGACCAATCGATCGAGATCACGCTCTTCGATATGAACGCGGCCAGCATTAACAGTCTCGACAATCTTCTGGGAAAGATCGACGCCGCACACATTCCAGCCGTAGCTGGCAAGCACGGCGGATGTTGGCAGGCCGATATACCCGAGACCTATCACGGCGATCTGATGATCGGGTGCAGGTTGATAAGCGGCATCCGGACCGAATGCTGCCAGAGTGTCAAAGGGTGCGTTCATCAGCTCTCAAAAATCCCCGGTTTGCAGGGTTTCTTGAGCGTAAAGGATTTAAGATCGGGTTATGCTTTATGCGGTTTTTACCACTGTGGCAGATTGTGCCGCTCTGTCTCTAGCGCGAAAGTGCCTGCTTATAGGCCGCCAGAAGAGGATCGATCTGGTGCTGCCAGTTCAATTCTTTGATGACCCGTTCGCGGCCATATTTGCCCATCGCGGAACGTTTGACGGGATCGTCGACAAGCTCGATGATCTTGTCAGCCAGATCAACCGGATCATTCGCCGCAGCATACAAGGAAGCACCCTGAGCTGAAAAACGCCCCTCGGTAACGTCAAACTGCACCATTGGCTTTTCGAGGCTCATATACTCCATGATCTTGTTCATGGTCGATTTGTCGTTCATTGAGTTGACCCGGTCAGGATTGACCCCGAGATCCATCGTCGAAAGTACCTCGAACAGGTCCTTGTCAGGAGCTCTTCCTGTAAAGGAGATGTAATCTTCGAGTTTCTTGTCGAGCGTAAGCGCTTTCAGGTCGTCAAGCGCGGGTCCTCCACCGACAAGAACGAATTGAATGTCCGTCCGCTCGCTATGTCGCACGATGTGTTCGACTGCATCGATCAGCAGATCGATACCTTCCTGCTCGCCCATGACACCAACATAGCCCACCATGTGCGCGCGTCCGTTTTTCCAGCCGTTGACGGGCGGCACGATTTTGAGCCGCGATAAGTCGGGGCCTGAGCGCACGACGTGGACACGATCGGGCGTCATGCCTCCGCGATCAATTGCAATCGCCTTGTAGCTTTCGTTGGTGGCGATTGAGACGTCTGCCACCTTGAATGTCAGCTTTTCGAACAGCACCATCAGTTTCCAGAAGAACCCGCGTTTGTTGAACTTTGCTTCGTACAGCTCGGGATTGATGTCGTGGTGATCGAATATGTAGCGCACGCCCAGCAGCTTGAAAGGCAAGGCGACAATGAAGATCAGGTCGGGCGGATTGCAGCCTTGAATGACGTCGAATCGCCGCTTGAAGAATATGCGCCAGGCAAGCAATGTTTCCCAGAACAGCGCCGCACCATACTCGGCTAGAAATCCAAGGGCTCCTTTCGCCTCGAGCGGCAAGGGATGGCGGTGGATTTCCACGCCCTCGATCACTTCAAAGCGTTTTTCATGCCCCTTGCCGGTGGGACATATGATCGAAACGTGCGCTCCCGCGGCTTTCAGAGTGCGCGCTTCCTGCCAGACACGTCGGTCGAACGGCAGGGGCAGGTTTTCGACGACGATCAGGATATGCCGATCCTTTAGCGGTTCGCCTTCGATAATGGAGGGTAAGCCTGCTTCAGCAGAAAGCGCCTGATTCACGGGATCGTGCTCACATCAACGAGCTTCCCGGGGTCTATATCGAGATCGTCTATCAGGCGATTGGTTGCAATGACGCGGTCATGAACACCGCTTTCGGCACGCTCCTTGTCTACCAGCAACCCGTCGATCTTGGGCAGCCAGGCATAAGCATAGCCGAGATTCTGTCCCACGAGATTGTCTGGCTCGATCTGTGGGTCGTGAATTTCCAGCGCGAACCCGGCTTCGAGCAGTTTGCGCGCCATGTCGACCGCTGGGCTTTCGCGCAAATCGTCGGTTTCCATCTTGAACGAAAGTCCGACCAGCAGGACCTTCGCTCCGGGCTTCAGACCATCAACAGCGTGCTGAAATTGATGATGTTTGTGCGCCTCATTCGACCTGATGAGCGAATCCACCAAGTGCGTTGCCGATCCCGTATCTGCCGAAATATACTGCAGCGCGCGTACATCTTTGGGCAGGCAGGACCCGCCAAATGCGCCGCCCGGGCGGGTGTAATAAGCCGATATGTTCAGCTTCGTATCGCTCTTGAAAATCTCGTGGACTTGCCGCGCTGAAATATCGAGGTTTTGGCATACTCGGCCGATCTCGTTGGCAAAGGCCACTTTCACGGCGTGCCAACTGTTATCTACGAATTTGGTAATCTCCGCTTCGCGCAAGCCAACCTCGAAAATCGGAGCATCGATACCTTGATGCAGGGCATGCATGTTGAGCGATGGTTTTGCACCGAGCGTCCCAATGACAATCTTGGGAGGATTGAAATAGTCCTCGATTGCGGATGCCTCGCGCAGGAATTCCGGGTTATAGACCAACTCCACCGCATTGCTTGCAGCGCTTCCGAGCGCGCTTTCGATGATCGGCCAGATGATGTTTTCGCAAGAGCCGGGACGCATCGTGGAGCGATAAGCCAGTGTCAGCGGGTTTGAGCGCGCGGGATCGATTGCTTCGGCTATGTTTCGCGTAACCTGCGCGATAAAACTCATATCATGGGCGCCATCGACACCGCTGGGGGTGCCAACGCAAACGATCGCAATGTCGCAATCATCGAGATGTCCGGCGATGCTGGTGTAGGCTTCGATCCGCCCTTCGGACCGCGCGTTTGCGATCAAATCGTCCAAGCCCGGCTCGTATACTGGTGCGCATCCTTCGTTTAGCGCGTCAACTTTGGCCTGGCTGACGTCTATGCCGACCACATGATGGCCCTGTTTGGCGATACAGCCGGCAGCAGTCGAGCCGACGTATCCCAAGCCAAAAATTGCAATTTTCACGGGGGGATTCTCGCTTCTTGGAATGGCGTTTGTTCGCGTGCGCGATAGCAACCACTCCATGTGTCGGCAATGAGCAAGTCCATAGCTCCCAGCCCGGCGTGAGCCGAATTTTCGGGGTATGCGATCGGTTCGAGAGAGCGCAAAAATTCCTGACTTGCCAACTGTTGCCAGCGTTATGTCACACCGGCAAAGAGGTAAAGCATAAGGAGAGCGCCCCATGAGCGACGCAAATGGCCCACTAGCCGGCTTGAAAGTCATCGAATTTGCCGGGATCGGACCGGGACCGCATGTCGCGATGCTGCTCGCCGATCTGGGCGCCGAAGTGGTCAAGATCGAGCGGCCCGGCGCCGCCATCACAAATCCCGTCGTGGAGCGCGCCCGGCACCGTGTGGCGGTCGATCTCAAGAGCGCAGATGGCAAGGCGTTTTGCCTCGATGCTGCTGCAAGAGCGGATGTTCTGATCGAAGGGTTTCGTCCCGGTGTCATGGAGCGCCTGGGCATTGGTCCCAAAGAATTGCTCGCAGCGAATGAGCGCCTTGTTTACGCCCGCATGACGGGATGGGGACAGGAGGGCCCGCTTGCACAGGCAGCCGGTCACGACATCAATTACATTGCCGTCACCGGCGCGCTGTCTTCCGTCGGAAAGGCTGGCGAGCCGGCGGTCCCGCCGCAAAACCTCGTCGGAGATTTCGGGGGCGGTTCGATGTACTGCGCTTTCGGAATTCTCGCGGCTTTATACGAACGGCAGCGGTCGGGCAAAGGACAGGTGGTCGATGCGGCAATCGTCGATGGCGCGACCAGCCTGATGAGCTTTTTCTTCGGTGTGCGCGACCGGCCCTTCATCACTACCGAGCGAGGCAAAGGGATGCTGGGCGGTGCGGCTCACTTCTACCGCTGTTTCGAATGCGCCGATGGCAAGGAAGTGTCAGTCGGTGCGATTGAACCGCAATTCTACGCTGAGCTGCTGGCGAAGTCAGGGGCTCCGGCGGACCTTGCAGAGGGTCAGATGAACCCTGCAAACTGGGACGACTACGCCGACCGGCTGGCCGCAATGTTCAAGACCAGGACGCAGGCCGAATGGACCGCGCTGCTGGAGGGAACCGATGCCTGCTTTGCTCCGGTGCTCGAAATGGACGAGGCGCGCGAGCATCCTCACATGAAGGCGCGCGGGGCATTCGTCGAGCATGACGGGGCCTGGCACACAGCGCCCGCGCCGCGGTTCAGCCGAACGCCGGGAGCGATCCGTTCAAGCACCGAAGACGGCGCCGAAATCGCCGCCAACTGGACGAAGGGCTAGGCGCAAGATGGCTGGAAAATACTTCGATGAATGGCAGGTCGGTGACCGGATCCAGCACGAGATCAGGCGGACAGTGACCGAAACCGACAATCTTCTGTTTTCGACCATGACCCACAACCCGCAGCCTCTGCACCTCGATGTCGAGGCGGCCAAGGAGAGCGGGTTCGGACAAATCCTGGTGAATTCTACTTTCACATTTTCGCTGCTCGTCGGGCTGTCAGTGGGCGACACTACGCTAGGCACTCTGGTGGCTAATCTGGGATTCGACAAGGTTGTCACCCCCAAGCCGGTCTTCATCGGAGACACGTTGCGTGCGCAAAGCGAAGTGAAGGAGGTGCGCGCGAGCAAATCGCGTCCGGAAGCCGGAATTGTGACCTTTATTCATGAACTTGTGAACCAGAGAGACGAAGTGGTCTGCCGCTGCGAGCGCTCGGCCTTGTTGCATAAATCTGCATAATTCCGGGACCGATTCCGCTGCGAAGCGCGTTGTATCATCGCTATGGCGCAGGAAACCAAAGAACCTGAATCTATCGGCGATGTCGTCGAAGGGCTTGGCGAACTCGCCGAGAGCGAGGCACAAGTATCATTCGGCGACGTGCTGGATAAATTCGGCGATCGGAGTTTCGCGCCGATCATGATGGTCCTGGCGCTGCTCGAGCTTACACCGATCGGAATAATTCCTGGCGTACCGAGCCTGCTCGCGCTGTGCATCGCGCTTATTGCCCTGCAGTTGCTCTTGGGTAGCGATCACATTTGGGTGCCGAAGTTTATCCAGAGCCGATCCGTCACGTCGGAAAAGCTCGAAAAGGCTACCAAGACGCTGGACGGTCCGGTACGAAAAGCTTGACGGTGTAGCAAGAGGACGCCTCGAATTTCTGGCTGAAGGCCCCTCTCTGCGTGTCGCGGCGGCCATAATTATCGTGCTGGCGCTGGCGGTTCCTCCGCTCGAATTATTGCCATGGGCGAGCGCGGGTCCGATGATCGCGATCTCCATCATCTGCGTCGCCATAATGGTGCGCGACGGGCTTGCCATGCTGATTGCGTGGGTGCTCGCGCTCGCTGCCATGATCGGGCTGGGTTTCTATTACTTCGGCTCCGAAGCAGCTGGCAGTGGCTATATGCCTTTTGTGATGGGCGCTTGACGGACCCGCAGCTCTAGCGGCAGACTATTCCCCGGAGAGAAGAGGGGAAAGCGCATGCAATCAGCATGGCAAAGGCTCGCGCTGGCGAGCATTTCGGCGATTGGCCTGTCGGCGTGCGATGGACTGGAAGCGGTCGATGCGAGCCAGAGCGGCGATGGCACCGGCACGATCGAACTCGCTGAATTTCCCGACCGACCTTATTGGGGCGACACTCATCTCCACACCGACAACTCGGTAGATGCCTTTGGTTTTGGCGTGCGGCTTGGGCCGGAAGAAGCGCTAAGATTTGCCAGCGGCGAAGAGGTCACCGCGACCACGGGCGCGCAGGCGAAGCTGGCTCGCCCGCTCGATTTCCTTGTTATCGCGGACCACTCCGACGGACTTGGAGCAACGCGGCGGCTATATGATGCGCCGCGTATAGGGGTAGTCGCGCAGGGCGATGAGACGTTGCTGCGCTGGTACGACATGATGCACGAAAGCCCGCAGCAGTCGCAGCTTGCGATTGCAGAATTGATAACGGTCGCAGCAGACGGAACCTTGCCCGAGGCGTTACGGGATCCAGAGCAGCAGGCCGAGAATACGCGCGATATCTGGAACACGCAGCTCGATTTGCTCGACCGTTACAACCGGCCTGGCATCTTCACGGCGTTTGCAGGGTTCGAATGGACGCTGATGCCGGATGGCAACAATCTGCACCGGGTCGTGATGTTTCGAGATGGCAGCGACAAGACGAGCCAGGTCGTCCCGTTTCCGGGCCTGGATACCACGCCCGAGCAGCTGTGGGATTACATGGCCGCCTATGCCGAAAACACGGGAGGCAGGGCGCTCGCAATACCGCACAATTCCAACCTCTCGAATGGGCTTATGTTCGAGATGACGATGCCCGGCGGCGCGCCGATGACCGCGGAATACGCGGCCAAGAGGGCCGCCGCGGAGCCGGTGGTGGAGGTGACGCAGATCAAGGGTGACAGCGAAGCCCACCCGTTTCTTTCGCCGAATGACGAAATGGCCGGCTTCGGGGTGACCGGCTGGGAGCTCGGCAATTTACCGCTCACGAGGAAAACCGAGCCTGACATGCTGGCTGGTTCCTATGTCCGCGAAGCATTGAAGCGCGGGCTGACGCTTGAAGAGCAAATGGGCGTGAACCCCTACGCGTTTGGCATGATCGGATCGACCGACAGCCACACCGCACTCGCGACCACGAGCGAAGACAATTTCTACGGCAAGCACACCGGCAACGAACCGCGCAGTGGGCGCGCCCTCGATGCGCAAAATCTCGGGACGCGCGAGGGACGCTTCGGCTGGCATTATCTTGCTGGTGGATATGCGGCGGCTTGGGCACGCGGCAATACGCGCGCCGAGATCTTCGATGCTTTCGAGCGACGTGAAGTCTACGCCACCACCGGTACGCGGATGAGCGTGCGAGTGTTTGGTGGCTTCGGTTTCGAGGAAGGTGACTGGGAAGGCGACTGGGTCCGCAAGGGGTATTCCGAAGGCGTGCCGATGGGCGGTGAGCTTTCCGATGGCGGTGAGGCGCCCAGTTTCATGATCAGCGCCATGAAAGATCCGGATGGCGCTAATCTGGACCGGGTGCAGGTCGTGAAGGGCTGGCTTGATGCCTCGGGCGAATTGCGCGAGCGGGTCTATGACGTGGTGTGGAGTGATATGACCGAACGTGTGCGCAGCGGAGGCAAGGTTCCTGCTGTCGGCGACACGGTCGACCGCGAAACCGCGACCTATACGAACGATATCGGGGCGGCGGAGCTGCGCAGCGTGTGGACCGACCCCGACTACACCGAAGGCCTGCGCGCTTTCTACTATGTCCGCGTCCTCGAAATCCCGACTCCTCGTTGGCCGCTTTTCGACCGCGTTCAGTATGGCACCGAGCTGACCAGCGACGTAGAATTGGTGGCGCAAGAGCGCGCCTATACCTCGCCGATCTGGCTCCGACCGAACGCCTGAAAGGCGCAGAGTGAAACTTCCAGGCTGGGTCCGTGAGCCTCTGGTTCATTTTCTGCTCGCGGGCGCTGCGCTCTACGCCTTCTTTGTCTGGACCGGCGGCAATGCGCTCGATCCTGCATCGCGCGTGATAGACGTGGACCGAGAACAGCAAGCGCAGCTGGCACTTCAGTTCGAACGGATCATGGGCCGCGCGCCCACGGATGCCGAACTTGACGCGCAAATCGACCGCTTCGTGCGCGATGAGGTGCTCTACCGAGAGGCACTGCGTCTTGGACTGGATCAAGGCGATGCAGTCGTGCGCAGGCGGCTGGTCTCCAAGATGGATCTGGTGGCGGCTGCGGCTGCTGAAAGCGCCGATCCGGATGAGGACGCCTTGCGAGGCTTTTTCAATGCGAGATCCGGAGCGATATGGAGCAGAAATCTCGGTCACCTTCGATCAGATCGTGTTTGCAGATGCCGCATCGGCGCGCGCGGCGTTAAACGATGTGGGAGAGGCATCTGAGTGGCGGTCCAGGGGAGAAGCATCGTCACTGCCGCCGGTGTTGGAGGCCAAACCGCTTCGAGATGTGCGCGTCGTTTTCGGCGAAGCATTTGCGAAGGCTATCGCGGATCTCGATGAAGGCGATGAGTGGCAAGGGCCGCTGCAATCGGGCTTCGGCTGGCATTTGGTGAAGATGCGCGAGCGCACGACCTCGTTGCCCGATTTTGACGCCCAGCGGTTGCGGGTGGAACGCGACTGGCGCAGCGCAGAAATCGCCAAGCGAAAGTCGCGCGCATACGAAGTTCTGCGCGATGCTTACCGTATCGAGATCGACCGATGACGAGGCTCATGCGGGTACTGATCGCGGCCGTCTGTGCCTGCCTTGCCGGGCCGCTCGCCGCCGATGAACTTCGGCCTGCGGTGATGGAGCTGGCGGAAACCGCTCCCGGCGAATGGTTGCTCGAATGGACCGTGCCCATAGCAGCGAGCGGAGGTGCTTCGGCTGTTCAAGTTGCACAGCCGGTCGTGCCAGGCAATTGCACTGTGATCGCAGAGCCGGTCAGGCGAGCCGCGCCGCTGGCCTTGATTGGCCGCGCCGAATTGCGCTGCGACGGCGAGATGCCGGGCACGGCATTCGGCCTTAGTGAACTCATCGGAAATGCCGACGCGATTGCGCGTTACGTCCCGCTTGACCAGCCAGTGCAGACCTTCAGGCTGACGTCGAGCGCGCCAACGGCCCGGATTGCCGCGCAGCCCGATAGATGGGCAGTCTCGCGCGATTATTTCATCATTGGCGCGGAGCACATCCTGCTTGGCTGGGACCATCTCCTGTTTGTGATCGCGCTGGTTTTCCTCGTTCGCAGGGGCTGGGCAGTGGTCAAGGCCGCGACCGCTTTCACAATCGCGCATTCGATCACGCTCGTGGCGACTACGCTCGGCTATAGCGGTCTGCCGAGCCGTCCGGTCGAGGCGCTGATTGCGTTGTCGATTGTCTTCCTCGCCGCCGAAGTCATGCGAGCGATCCGCGCCCCTGACAATCCAACTGTCACCCGGCGCATACCGTGGCTTGCCGCCTTCGCGTTTGGCCTGTTGCACGGCTTCGGCTTCGCAGGAGCGCTCGCCGAAATCGGTTTGCCGCAAGGCGAAGTCGCCAGCGCGCTGATCGCGTTCAATCTCGGGGTCGAGGCGGGTCAGCTGCTGGTGATCGCTGCGCTACTGGTAGCGCTCGAAGGGATGCGCCGCGCGGTTCCCAGGGCGGAGACCCCGGCGATCGGATTTGCAACCTACGCGATCGGTATCACCGGAAGCTTTTGGCTGATCGAGAGGATCGCCGGTTAGCCTTCCGGTTTTTCGCTCACCGGGGTGCCCCCCAAAGCCTGCCACAGCAGGACGCGTGCCCGCTCTGCCCGGCCCAGCGCCGCAGCAGCGCGTTCCCCGCTCGCATCGGCTGCGCGCCGCGCTCCGAGCACTTCGAGGAAATTCGCCAAACCGGCGCGGAAGCGCGTGTCGGCAAGATTTGCGGCGCGCCTGAGCTGGTCTCGCTCCTTCACGGCAAGCGCAGCTTCGGCATCGGCGGCAGCGATCAGGCCGTAAGCCGCCTCGGCATCGCCAAGCGCTTGGAAAACGGCCCCGCGATAGGCTGCAAAGGCGATTTTCTTGTTGGCCGCCGCCCCATCAATCTCGGCCTCGATCCGGCCAAAGTCGAGCAGCGGTCCGGCAAGGCCAGCCGCCAGCGTGCCGACGATGGAATCCTCATCGAAAATATCACTTGGGTCGAACGCGATCAGGCCAATGACGGCGGATAATGTGAGGCTGGGGAAGCGGGAGCGCGCGGCTGCGGCGAGTTCTGCATCGGTGGCCGCAAGTTCGCTGGCAGCCGCGACCACGTCAGGCCGGTTAGTGAGCAGCTCGGTTGGGAGAGCTGATGGGGCAGGGCTGGGTTCGGGCAATGCCGCAGGCTGCGACAGCGCCGCTGTCACCTCCGCTGCGTTCTGGCCAGTCAGGGTGACGAGCCGCCCGATGATCCGCGCGCGCTCGCTTGCCAGCGCTGCGAGGCGTGACCGCGATGCGCTGGCGGTGGCTTCCGCACGAACCCTGTCGAAACCGGGCGCAATGCCTGCATCCTCGCGTATTTTCGCAAGCGATGCGAGCTGCGTTGCAGCGTCGACATCCTCCTCCAGCGCCTCCGTACGAGCGGAAAGCACGCGCCAGTCGATCACGTTGCCCGCAATCTCAGCCATCAATGCAAGGCGCGCTGCATTGGCAGAGGCGCTGGCCGCGTCGATCCTGGCGATGGCTGCGCGCTCCTGAGCCTTGAGGCGGCCAAAAATATCCGCTTCCCAGCTTGCGACGATATTTGCGCCGTATGACACCTGCTCGGTGTCGATAAACCCGCCCGCGCCATCGCCGAACTGGTTGGGATTGATCCGCGTTCCAGTCACCGATGCATCGGCGCTCACATTGGGCAGGCGTTCAGCGCCCGCCCGGCGCGCTCTGGCGCGGGCCGCCTCGACCCGTGCAATCGCTTCGGCAAGGCTGGGTGCGTCCACGAGTGCCTGCGTCGCAAGTGAGGCAAAGGCCGGGTCCTCATTCGGCAACAGCGCTTCGACCGACGACGCCGTTTGCTCGTCTCCGATGAAGAAGAAGTCTGCCGGCAATTCCGGCGTCGGGGTCGCGACTTCCGGCGGCGGGCCGGCCACACAAGCACCCAAGGCTGCCATCAGCGATAATGCGAGAAGACGGCGCATCGCTCTTACTCCTGCTCAGCCGCGGCTTCGTTAGCGGGGATAAACGCATCGACCTGCTGGCCGACCCGGAAGGCTTCGCTCTGCGGCAGCGCGTAGATGATCTGGAGGACCCTGACATCGACCCGTTCGGTACCGCGCTGTTGGTCAGCTGGCGTTTGGGCACCACGAGCGGTTCGGCGCGAACGAATTGCGCCTTTGCCTGAATTTGCGCAGCACCTCGCGGCGAGACCACGGCATCGGCGCCAAGTTCGACCCGCGCCGCTTCGTTCTCGTCGATATCAACGCGGACGTGCAGCGGGTTCGTCTCGCCCATCTGGATGAAGGGCTGCGAATTGCCGCCTTGAGTGGCGACGAATTCACCCGGCCTGATATTCACCGCGAGGATTTCGCCGGTGATCGGGGCACGGACAGTAAGCCTGCCCAATTCGGTGCGCGCGCTGCCAGCCTGAGCCTGTGCTGCGGAAAGCCGGGCCCTAGCGAGGTTTAGCCTTGTCTTGGCAGCCGCCGCGTCGCCTTCCGCCCGGATAACCTCGGCGCGGCTTACGGCTGCGGGATCATCGAGATTGCGGTAGAGGGCGAGCTGCTGGCTGGCGGTGCTCTGCGCTGCCTGTGCCTCGGCGATGGCCGCGCGGGCTTCACCGATCGCGGCGTTGGCTTCGGCGAGGCGCGCGCGGGCGGCGCGGTCATCGACGAGAAACAGCGGCTGGCCTTTTTCGACGCGGTCGCCCGGTTGGACGCGCAAGTCCGTGATTAGCCCCGACAAGGCCGAGCCGATATCGATGATCTCGCTCGACGGTTCGACCAGCCCGGATCCCGCCACCCTTGAAGCGTTAGCGAGTTCACCGGTGGCCTTGGGCGGCTGCTGATCGGGCTCGGCAGTCGATCGGTCGGGCAGACCGCCAAATATCATGAAGGCCGCAACGACGATTCCGATCAACGCCAGCACCGGGAGGATCTGCCGCGAAAAGCTCAGGTTTTGGGGAAGGAGGGCCATAGGTTTCTCAAGGGATTGCAGGGAAGGGGCTTAGTGATCGTCCGGCATTTCATTGCCGTCATGCGTAACTTTGCCGTCCTCGAGCACGAGGATGCGGTCGGCGAGGTCGAAAATGCGGTTGTCATGGGTCACGATGATGCAGGCGCGGTCGGGCGCGATGGCGACTTCGCGCAGCAGGTCCATCACTCGGCGACCTGAGCTCGCGTCGAGCGCAGCCGTCGGTTCGTCGCAGACCACAAGGCGCGGCTCATGCACGAGCGCGCGCGCAATGGCGACGCGCTGCTGCTGGCCGCCTGAAAGCTGGCTCGGAAGCTTGTCGGCCTGATCGGCGATATTGAGTTTCTCAAGCAGCACCTTGGCCTTTTCGCGCGCCTCATCGATCCCCATGCCCTTGGCGATCAGGGGGACCGCAGCGTTTGCGAGCGCGTCGATCGACGGGATGAGATTGTACTGCTGGAAAATGAAGCCGATATTGTTCAGGCGGAAATTGACAAGCTCGGTGTCCGAAAGGCTGTAGATGTCGGTCCCGAAGACCCTGACCTCTCCCTCGGTCGGCCACAAGATGCCGCACATGATCGAGATCAGCGTCGTCTTCCCCGAGCCGCTCTCTCCCACAACATAGGTCATCTCGCCCGGCAAGATGTCGGCGTCGATGCCGTAAAGCGCGCGAATGGTTGTCTGGCCGCTTTCGAAATCCCGCACGATTTTGCGCGCGCAGATTGCGGCATCGGGCGAGCATCCGCCGATTGCGCTCGTGTCCATCGTCCTGGTGCTATTTTGGGCCATCACCGGAACACCGCCGCGGGTTCGGTGCTCAGAACGCTTCTGAGCGCGATGAAGCCGGTCATGGCGAGGATCACGATCACCGCGACGAGGCTGATGAGCGGGATTTGCCAAGGGATATAGAACCCCTTGAAGAACGGATTGCCGCTGAAGGCATAGATGAAGGCGACCGTGCCAATCACCCCGAGCGCATATCCAACCGTTCCGACCAGCGCCGCCTGCGCAGCGACCATGCTCACGATCTTGGCATTGGTTACGCCGATAGCCTTGAGCGCTCCGAATTGCTTGATGTTATCGCGGATGAACAGGCTGAATGTCAGGCCGACGATGGCAACTCCCACGACGAAGCCAAGGACGACAGTGATCCCGAAATTGGTCGGAATGCCTGTGTTTTCGACGATGAAATTGACGCCCGCCTCGGCGAATTCTTCTCGCGTTTCCGCTTTAAGTCCGGTTTGCTCCTCAATGCGGGTAGCGACCTCATCTGCGGTGAGGCCGTCGGAGATTCCTGCTAGGACAAAGGTCAGGCGGTTCCGCGTTCCCGGCACGTAATTCAGCGCCTGGCTGTATTTTGTATAAAGCACCACTTGGCTGGTGAAGCTCGGGATGGAATCGGCAACGCCGCGGATCACGGCGCGCTGGTCGTTGAGCTCCAACCGCTGGCCGATTGGATTTTCGCCATCTGCAAACAGGTTGAAGACCCCGCCATCGTCGATAATGACCGAATCAGGCCGCGACAGGACCGATTTCGACCCTTCGAGCATGTTTTCTGGCATCCCGATCAGCGTCGCATCGTCGACGCCGATAATGGCCACGCCCTCAAGGTCGCCCGTTCGGGTCCGAACCGATGCGACTGCGCGCAGATGCGGCACGGCCCATTCGACACCCGGGACCGAGCGCACTTCATCCAGTGCGGTCGATGGCATGGCGTAATTTACGTCAGTCGTGCGGCTGACCGGGTCCATCACCCAGACCTCCGCCTCGGGCGCGTTGTAGACGCCGCTGGCCCCGCGCTCGATCAGGTTGACGAAGATCGTCAGCTGCTGAGTGATCAGCAGCGTCGAAAACGCGATGCCGAACAGCAGTCCATAGAACTTCTGTGCATCACCGGTCAGCATTCGAATGGCGATCCAGAGCACGGGCGGAGGAACCTTTGCAAGCAGGAGGGGTTGTGTTGAGTGGAGGCTCAGCTACATATTGAACGGTCGCGTTTAACTGAACGGAGTCGTTCATTTTGTCAACTGCCATTCGAAAACGCCAGGGGCGGCTAGTCCGATATCGCAAAGCGTAACGCGATTATCGAAGCGGCTGCGCGGAGCTTTTTCGATGCCGGTTTCGCGGCCAGCTCGATCGAGCAGATCGCCGTCGATGCTGGCGTTTCCAAAGTCACGATCTACAACAATTTTGGCGACAAACGCTCCCTGTTCGGTGCAGCGGTCGAGCTCGAATGCGAAAAGATGCGCGGCCATTTCAGCATCGAAGACATGGCGCGCGGGTCGATCCGGGACCGGTTGACGGTCATCGGCAAGGCCATGTTCGCATTTCTTTCCCGGCCAGAAATGATCCAGTTCGAACGCCGTATTGCTGCCGAAACCGAATTCGAACCGGCGATCGGTCTTGCATTCCTGGAGGCCGGCCCGTGGCGCATGAAGCAGGCGTTCAGCGCGTTTCTTGCCCATGCATCGGCCAGCGGCGAGCTGCATGTCGACAATGCCGAGCTTGCCGCAGAGCAATTCGTGTCGATGTGCAAGGGGATGGGCGATCTTGAGCGCCGTTTCGGAGCCGAAGTTTCCGCCGAAGACAGCGACCGCCGCATCGCCGGTGCAGTCGATGTTTTCCTCGCAGCTTACGGCGCAGACTAGACGAGCGCGCTCAGCGAAGCGGTGAAATCGATTTTTCGCATGGCAGTGTTCGAAAATTAGCACGACGAGCCGAGGTGCGCATTATCTTGCCATTCACACGTCCGATCCTACATAATCAGGCGAGAAAGGAATCCCCCTGATGAGTGACCCCCAAGATCCGCAGCAACAGCCCCCCGAGGGCCAGAACCCGTGGATCAAGCAATTGATGATCTGGGGCGGCATTTTCCTTGCCCTGCTTTTGGTCGTTTCGCTGTTCAACAATGCAGGCCAGAATCCCGGTACTCAAATCCAGTATTCGGAATTCCGCGCGCAGGTCGCCAATGGCGACGTGCAGGAAGTGGCGCTGGGCGAAGACCTCATCACAGGCGCGCTCAAGAACGGGCAGACATTCTCGACCATCCCCGTCCCGGCAGACACCGGCATCACGCAATTGCTGCAGGAGAACGACGTGCGGTTCTCGGGCAAGCCGCGTGAGGAGCCCAATCTGCTGCTTTACATTCTGATCCAATCGCTACCGTTCATCCTGATCCTCGGCATCGCGTTCTTCGCGCTGCGCCAGGTCCAGAAGGGCGGCGGAGGCGGCGCGATGGGATTTGGCAAGTCCAAGGCCAAGATGCTCACCGAACGATCGGGCCGCGTGACATTCGAGGATGTCGCCGGGATCGACGAAGCGCGCGAAGAGCTCGAGGAAGTTGTTGAGTTCCTCAAGGACCCGCAGCGTTTCTCCAAGCTGGGCGGTCAGATCCCGAAAGGCGCGCTGCTGGTTGGTTCGCCGGGTACCGGTAAGACGTTGCTCGCCCGCGCGATCGCTGGCGAAGCAGGCGTTCCGTTCTTCACCATTTCCGGGTCCGATTTTGTCGAAATGTTCGTCGGTGTCGGTGCAAGCCGTGTCCGCGACATGTTCGAGCAGGCGAAAAAGAACGCGCCGTGCATCGTCTTCATCGACGAAATTGACGCGGTCGGTCGTTCGCGCGGCCACGGGCTCGGCAATTCCAATGATGAGCGCGAGCAGACGCTGAACCAGCTGCTGGTTGAAATGGACGGCTTCGAAGCCAATGAAGGCATTATCATCGTCGCGGCGACCAACCGTCCCGACGTGCTCGACCCGGCGCTGCTGCGTCCGGGCCGGTTCGACCGTCAGGTCGTCGTGCCGATCCCCGATATCGATGGCCGCGAGAAAATTCTCGGCGTCCATATGAAAAAGGTGCCGCTCGCACCCGACGTGAACCCGCGTACAATTGCGCGCGGCACTCCGGGCTTCTCGGGCGCGGACCTTGCAAACCTCGTCAACGAAGCTGCTTTGCTGGCTGCGCGCCGAAACAAGCGCCTCGTCGCGATGCAGGAATTCGAAGACGCGAAGGACAAGGTCATGATGGGTGCGGAACGCCGCTCCATGGTCATGACCGATGATGAGAAGAAGATGACCGCCTATCACGAAGCCGGTCACGCGCTTGTCAGCATCAATGAGCCTGCATCCGATCCGATCCACAAGGCGACGATCATCCCGCGCGGCCGCGCGCTGGGCATGGTCATGCGTCTGCCCGAGCGTGACAATTACTCCTATCATCGCGACAAGATGCACGCGAACCTCGCTGTGGCGATGGGTGGGCGCGTGGCCGAGGAAATCATCTTCGGACACGACAAGGTCTCGTCCGGTGCATCGGGCGACATCCAGTATGCGACCGATCTTGCGCGCAACATGGTCACCAAGTGGGGGATGAGCGACAAGCTTGGCCCGCTCCAGTACGAGGAAAGCCAGGAAGGCTATCTCGGCATGGGTCAGACTGCGCGCACGATGGCTGGCGCTGAAACGAACAAGCTGATCGATGCCGAAATCAAGGACCTGGTCGAAGGCGGATTGAAGCGCGCGACCGACATCCTTACCGAGCAGGAGGACAAGCTCCACTTGCTGGCGCAGGCAATGCTCGAATACGAGACCCTGACCGGCGACGAGATCAACCAGCTTCTGGAAGACGGGAAGATCGACCGGCCGGACGAGCCCAAGGGGCCGACTGCGGTCAAGCCCTCCCACGGATCGGCGATCCCCAAGGCTGGCAAGCGCTTCGGTCAGAAGGATTCAGGCTCGGGAGACGAAGCCCCGCAAGGCGCCTGATCCCGCCTCTGATTTGAATGAAAAGGCCGCCCGGAGCGATTCGGGCGGCCTTTTTCGTGCCTGCCCGGTGCGGGCTCAGAAGGCGCCGAGCAGCAAGAGCGACTGCAAGAACAGCACCAGCACCACGACTATGAACGCGAACATCGCGAAAAACCGCCAAACCGCCGAGAGGCGAGATAGGGCATAAGTGTGCCGCAAATGCTTGTAGAGATGCAGCGGTGCAATCGTAACGAGCAATACGAATATCAGCGTCCCCGGCATCTGGATTGCGCCCAGCAGCGACAACGCGATGAACAGGAGCGACATGAAGCTGAGCGAATAGGTGATGAAGATCGCGTGATCGTAGGCTTTGAACCGGCGTTTCCATGCGAACATTAGCCAGACGAAGGGAACGGAAAGCGGGATCAGCAGCCAGCTGAACTTGTATCCGTTTGCCTGCATCTTGTAGATCATCAGGCTCGGATTCTGCCGCCACTTGGCAAGCGTGTCGTCGATCACAGGTATTCCGGATTTCTCGATCGTCATCCGGGCACTTCCTTCCTCATCGAGTGGGACGATCGCGATGACCCCATCCTTGTACCTCTGAAGCTCTTCCAGGCCGGCTTCGGCAGTCTCGATTTCGGCTTCGAGGTCCGCGCGTTCCTCCGAGCCCTTCGGCAGGGTTTCGAGCCGCCGCTTCGCATCTGCGATGTTGGCCTCGCCGCGTCTCTCAAGGTTGCTCGTCAGCAAGGCGGTCACTCCTTCGCCGCGGCTTTCCAGCAACGCCTGAGCCTCTTCGAGTGAGACGCGTTGCTGGTCGAGCGAGGTTCGCTCAGCTTCAGGAAGATCCGGGTCGTCGAGGCGCGCACGGATTTCGGAAAGCTGCGCTGTCACTTCCTCTGTCTCAGCGGCGACCAGTTTTTCGACTTCGGAGCGCGCGCTGCTGGCCAGATCGGTCGGAGCGGTGATGCCCACCATCTGAAACACCGCAAACATCGCAAATACGCTGAACAGGAACATCGCCATCGGGCTTACGAATTTTGCCCGCTCACCCTCGATATACCGGCGCGTCAACGCGCCCGGTTTGAAAAGCAGCAAAGGCAGGGTGCGCCAGAACTTTCCGTCGAGATGCAGGACGCCGTGGATCAGATCATGGACGATAGCCGACAAAGTGCGGTGCACGTGCTGTTTCTGGCCGCAATTCTGGCAATAGCCCCCAAGCGGGCGCTCGCCGCAATTGAGACATTCTCCGTCGCCGGAACCGGCAGTCCTTGCCTCACCGTGTGACGGCTCGACTGCTCGCCCGGTAAGTCCGCCTTCGATTGCGGCGCCAATACCTTCGGTAATGTCGTTCATCCGATCCCCCAAGACCTGCGCATCCATATAGACAATCGCGGCGGCGGGTGGGAAGGGCCAGTGTGCCCCCTCGCCTTCGGTCCTAGAGTTTTGCGAGCTTGCGCTCGATCGCGGTCCATAATTGCGCAAAGGCTCGCGCTCCCGGTGATCGCGGTGCAAACGCACCCACCGGTTGCCGCTCGACCGCGCATTGTTCGATCGCGCTGGCTGCGGGGATCGCGGGCCAATTCGGGTTCGCCTCACGCGCCTCCTTGTGAAGCTTGCGCCGCATGTCGAGCATCGACAGCACCGGCAGGATAGGAGGATGACCTTTCCCGCTGCCGCGTACTTCCTCCACCACGGTTTCTAAAGCGCGGCTCGAAAGCGGTGATGGCGGCAGCGGCACGATCACCAGGTCGGCCGCGCGCATGACCTGCGTGCTGACTTCGTTCAGCACAGGCGGACAATCGAACACGATACGGTCATAATCCTTCGCAAGCGCGGAGGTGAGTTTGGCGAGACGCTTTTTCTTGCCGATCTGGCTGAACTGCCGATCGAGGTGCCGGATGCTTTCATCCGCAGGAAGCAGGTGAAGATTGTCGTGCTGTGTCTTGCGGATCAATTTACGCGGGTCACGATCGGTAGAAAACACCGATTCCGCGGCGCGCTTCTTCTTCGGGTCGATCCCCAGCATGAATCCCGAGCCATTGGCAGGGTCAAGGTCCCAGAGAAGCGTCTGCCTGCGCGAAATTGCAGCTGCGCACCATGCGAGGTTGACCGCAAACGTAGTTTTGCCGACCCCGCCTTTCACACTGTAGACTGCGATCGATGCCATGGCGGGTCTAAATTTCCTTGTGAAAACGAGAAACAGTGATATTTATTGCGAGGCGCGCACGAGACATTGTTACATGCGGCTATAGCGAAGGCAAGAATGTGGCAGCGGCGCTTTGGTCGTCTTGCCGATGAGTAAGCACACTGGAAACGAAAAAGGCCGCCAAATTGGCGGCCCTTTCCAAACCGGGACAGTATCCCGGCAATGTCTCCACGGCGATCAGCCGTCGTAATCGGCACCGATCGACGTCGAGCGTGTCGGCGCGCTTGCCGTGATCCGGAGCGCCTCTGCCGACTGGCTCAGCGAACCGATTTCATCGGCATCGTCTTCATCGTCAGGAAGGATCTTCTGCAGACCGGTGACCAGGGATTCGCGCAGTTCCTTCGGCTTGACCGTCTGCTCTGCAATTTCGCGCAGCGCCACGACCGGGTTCTTGTCGCGGTCGCGGTCAAGCGTGAGTTCGCTGCCACCGGAAATCTCGCGCGCACGCTGCGCAGCGAGCAATACGAGGTCGAAGCGGTTTGGGACCTTGTCGACGCAATCTTCAACGGTAACGCGTGCCATCTGCGGGCCTTTTCAATCGAGTTGTCTGAAGGAGAGCTGCATCTAAGGACGAAGGGGCGCTGAGTCAAGGAATTGGCAACCGAATGCGCCGCTATGCGTTAGGCCTGCGTGACTGAAGAACAAGCTCCCGATCCAGCGCGGTCTCCGACCAGCGATTACAGCGACAAGGACAGCTTCCAGATGGAGGCCAAAGGGCACGTCTTCACGTTCTATCCCGCCGGTTCGGACCGGCTGGAAGCCTTGATAGACCACATCGACAAGGCCGAACGCACTCTCGACGTGTTCTATTACATGTTTCAAGACGACAGCGCGGGCGAGAAAGTGCTCGGTGCGCTGGTCGAGGCGGCAAAGCGCGGAGTCGCGGTGTCGCTGATCATTGATGATTTCGGCACCGACGCCCCTCCTGATTTTTTCGAGCCATTGACCGAGGCGGGCGGCGACTTTTCGATCTTCTCGGCCAACTGGAATGTCAAATATCTCATCCGCAACCACCAGAAATTCGCGATTGCCGACAATGCACGTGTGATGACCGGCGGCTCCAACGTGTCGGACCACTACTTCGATCCACCCGAAAACAATGGATGGTGCGACCTTGGTGTTGCGATCGAAGGCGACGTTGCCGAACGCTTCAGCGAATGGTTCGAATTGCTTCATGACTGGACCAATTCCGACGGCTCCCAGCTGCGCGAGGTCCGCAGTATGGTCAAGGGTTGGGACCCCGGCGATGGGCCGGTCCAGCTTTTGATGGGCGGTCCGCTGACACGGCGCAGCAACTGGTCCTACAGGTTCAAGAAGGACCTCGTGCGCGCAAAGCGGCTGGATCTCGTCACCGCCTATTTCGGACCGCCGCTTAGTTTCCGGAGACTGATCGGCAAGGTCGCGCGGCGAGGCAAGGCGCGGCTTATTACGGCAGGCAAATCCGACATCCAGGCGACCATTGCTGTAGCTCGACTGTTCTACAAACGCCTGATGAAAGCGGGCGCCAAGATCGCCGAGTTCCAGCCCTGCAAGCTCCATATGAAGCTGCTGGTCGTCGACAATGCGAGTTACTTCGGGAGCGCAAATCTCGATCGGCGATCGGTCCGCGTCAATATCGAGCTGATGGTCCGAGTGGAAGACGAGGCTCTTGCCGAGCGTCTGCGCGAATTCATCGATCACCTGGAAGAAGCCTCGATGGTGGTCGACCAGAAGTGGTACGAACAGCACAACAAGTTTTTCGACCGGCTGCGCAGGCGCTTCTTCTATTACATCAGCCTTGCCGATTACAGTGTCGCCAGAGGGCTATCGGGCTGACGCGAGATCCGGCTGCGAATGACCGCACCCTTCGCCCCATCTAGCGGGCAATTATTCGTAGCCCCATTCCGAATAGTCTTTCTTATTCGGGGATGAGAATCTCGTATACTCGCTATGGAACAGAAGCGGGACGTTGCCGGTCGACCCGTGGCGCTGCTTGGCGACGTTGATTGCTGCCTTGTTTTTGATCTGCTCGTATTGCTCTTCCCACATGCGGTATTTCTCGACCGCCTCGGGTGTGCTTGAGCCATCGGGTACGTCCGGGCGGCTGGATTCGAGATAATAATCGTCGCGGTATACGAACCACACCATGTCGGCGTCCTGCTCGATCGAGCCCGATTCCCTGAGATCGGAAAGCATCGGTCGCTTGTCCTCGCGCTGTTCGACCGCACGGCTGAGCTGCGAGAGTGCAATCACCGGAACGCTGAGCTCTTTCGCGAGCGTTTTTAGGCCTCGGCTGATCTCGGAAATTTCATTGACACGGTTGTCGTTGGCGCGGCCCGAGCCTTGCAGCAATTGCAGGTAGTCGACCACGATCAGCCCGATATCGTGGCGCCGCTTCAGCCGCCGGGCACGGGTGCGTAGTCCGCCAATCGTCAGCGCCGGCGTATCGTCGATATATAGCGGCAGTTCGGCGAGGCGCTGGCTGGCAAAGCTCAGCTTCTGGAAATCGTCACGGCTCAGTTTACCACTGCGCAGCGCTTCGGAACTGATTTCGGCCTGTTCGGCGAGGATACGGGTCGCGAGCTGGTCGGCGCTCATTTCGAGGCTGAAGAACGCCGCGGGCGCGCCGTAATTGAACTCGCCGCCATCGCGCTGCCAGTCGAGATGCGCCTCGGCGCAATTGAATGCGATGTTGGTGGCGAGCGCGGTCTTGCCCATGCCCGGGCGTCCGGCGAGGATGATGAGATCGGAGTCGTGCAGGCCGGCGGTCTTCTGGTCGATCGTGGCGAGACCCGTTGTCTTCCCGGACAGCCCGCCGCCCGAATTCATCGCGGCCTCCGCCATCTTGATCGCGGTGAGCGCGGCATCGCGGAAGCTTGCCGCCTCACTGCCGGTCGCGGCACCCTCGGCAACCTTGAACAGGTCCGCTTCTGCCTGGCTGATCCGGTCCATCGGATCGGTTTCCTCCGAAGTATCGAGAGCACCTTCGACAAGGCCGCGCCCGACGCTCACCAATTCGCGCAGCAGGGCAAGGTCGTAAATCTGCTGGGCCAATTCGCGCGGAGCGAGCAGGCCCGCCCCGTTTGCCGTGAGCTGTGCAAGATATTTCGGACCGCCGAGCTCCTTCAGCGCCTCGTCCGCTTCGAAATAGGGGCGCAGGGTCACCGGCGAGGCGGTCGCATTGCGATCGATCAGCGTCTTGATTCGCTCGTAAATCCGCTCATGCAGCGGCTCGAAGAAATGATCGGGCCGGATCGGAGTCTGCAATTCCTCGATCACTCGGTTGTCGATCAGCACCGCACCCAGAAACGCGGCCTCCGCCTCAAGGTTCGAGGGAAGCTTGCGCGCGGTCGCGTCATCGCCGGAGACGATCTGCAGTTTTTCTGGTTCGGCCATGCAACCCTGATGCGATTTTTCGATGCATTTTTGCAAGGCCAAAGCGCCTGAATATATTTTCGAAGAGGTAGCTTGCGTTGTGGATAGCGGGGATTGCCAATCGAAGTGCTTGAAGTGTGGCCCGACTATCTGCGAAGGCGCTTCGTCATGGCAGATACGCCTCCTGATTCCGCGAGCGCGCGCAGCGACTCGCACCGCATCGCCCACATCGCTCTCGATGAGGAGACGATCCTGTGGCGCAATGCCGATGTCGAACAGGAACGCCGGGTGGCGATCTACGACCTGATCGAGGAAAACACATTCAAGCCGGTGCGCAGCGCCGAGCGCGGCGCGAAGGGGCCATACCGGCTGCAACTCGGCGTTCGCGACGGGCGGCTGGCGATGCAGATCAGCGACGAGGAAGAGCGCGAGCTTGAGACATTGTTGATCGGGCTTGCCCGCTTTCGCCGCCCTATCCGCGAATACTTCGCTATTTGCGACAGCTATTACCAGGCGATCCGCAAGGCTACTCCGGCCGAGATAGAGACCATCGACATGGCGAGGCGCGGCATACACAATAACGCCGCCGAGCTGCTGCTGGAACGGCTCGATGGCAAGATCGAAACCGATTTTGCGACCGCTCGGCGACTTTTCACGCTGATTTGCGTGCTTCATATCAAGGGTTGAGCGGCAATTATGGCACGGGCCAAGAGCGCGCAGTCGTCGCGGCGCAAGAAAGCAGGCAAGGGTCGCTGGCTGTTCCGCCTGATTGCGCTTGCGGCGCTGACGGCGATCGCTTTCGCGGTTTGGTTCTGGTGGGACATGCGCGAGTGGCGGCCCGATGAGGCTATGTATCCTGAGCAGGGCGCGGTTATCGCCAGCGGTGCATCGGGCACGAAGTTTGAGACGGTAAAGGCGCTTGGCGGGGAGTTCGTCTACCTCAAGCTTGCCCCTGTCGGCGGCGCGCCCGATCCGGGATTTGCAACAAGGCTGAAATCGGCACGGGAATCGGGCCTGAAGGTCGGCGTCATCTACCCGTTCGACCCATGCCTGCGCGCCGATCCGCAAAGCGCGCGCTTCACCCGCATGGTGCCGCGCAGCGCCGATTTGCTCCCGCCAGCGGTCGCGCTCTCTCGCCTGGCAGATGGCTGCGATCCGGCGGTCAGCGATGCCGCGGTCGAAAGCGAATTGCTCACGCTCGTCAACCAGATCGAGATGCATTCGGGCAAGCCCGCCATCCTCAAGCTGGGCAAAGACTTCCAATCCCGGCACGGCACAGCGCGCAGCCTGTCGCGCGATCTGTGGCTGATGCGAGACCGGGCCCGGCCTGATTACGCGGGGCGGCCTTGGCTGCTATGGAGCGCGAACAGTCAATTGGTGAGCGCAGCCTCACCCGATCCGATAGAGTGGACGGTAGTGCAACGATGAACGTGAACGACGAGACTCAGGCCGAGCTGATTGCAGCGGCGCGTGATGCGGCTGCCCATGCCTACGCACCCTATTCCGATTACCAGGTCGGCGCAGCGCTCTTGTTCGAAGACGGCGCGATCATCACCGGGAGCAATGTCGAGAACGCCAGCTACGGTCTCGCTCTCTGCGCAGAAACAGTCGCGGTTGCGCGCGCGCTCGGCGAAGGGCGGCGCGGCGGATTAACCGCCGTGGCCGTTATTGGTCCCGAGGACAAAGGTGACGGAGCTCCAATCACGCCGTGCGGACGTTGCCGTCAGGTGCTGAACGAGATCGCACAGCTTGGCGGCACCGATCCCGTGATCCTGTGCGTCGGCACGAACGAATTGCGCAAGACAGCTTTATCGGCGCTGCTCCCGCGCGCTTTCGGTCCTGCCCACCTCGATTGAGGCTTAACCTTTCTCCGTCTCCAGCCATTCGAGCAGGGTGGCGAGACAATCCCGCGCAAGAAGCTTGCACCGCTCGGGTGACCAGCCCTGTTCAGGCTCGGGGAAATCGGCCAGATCCTTGTACGGCATTTCCAGCGTCATTGCGCGCGCCGTAGCGCTCCGCCACGAGATTTGTGCTGATGGCGAGGTTGGCTTTGCCAGCCGGCGCCTTGGGATAGCCGAGTTTCGTCTGGAAATCGGGCGTGCGCCGATCGAGGATGCGCTGGTAGCGGTAGAATTGTTCGCCAAGCTCATCGGTCCAGCTGGGAATGCCTTCGAACCCGGCGAGGAATACTGCCGGGATCGCTTCGTCACCGTGGACATCCATCGCGAAGTCGACGCCGGTTTCGTCCATCCTGTTGCGGATCGCCAGCACTTCGGGCGATTTGTCGGCGCTTGGATCGGACCATTCGCGGTTGAGATTGGTGCCTGCCGCATTGGTCCGCAGGTGACCGCGCCGCGAGCCGTCGGGATTGCAGTTCGGCACGATGTGCAGCCGGCAATGCTTGCGCAGTCCGCGCGCCACGGGATCGGAAGGGTCGGTGAGGCACTCCAGAGCGCCTTCCATCCACCATTCCGCCTGTGTCTCGCCCGGATGCTGGCGAGCATAAAGCCATACCTGCGTTCCGCCTTCGCCCATCTCGAGAAGGTCGAGCGGCTGGCCGTCCAGCGTCTGGGTCAAACGCGTCAGCTCCACCCCTTCGCAGGCAGCAGCCTCCGCAACGAGATCGTGATGACGTTCCATCGAATAGGGCGCGAAATAGGCGAACCATGCGGTGTTCGATGCCGGTGTATAGCGAATGGTCAGCTCGCCGTTCGCTTCCGTCTTGTCGAATGAGCTTGCCGCGCGCGCCCAATATTCGCGGTCTTCCGACACGCAGGCATCGTAATCGGGCCAGCCGCCGGGATAGGCGCTGTCATTGAGGCCAGTAATCTTGAGCTCGAATTCCTCGCCAGCAGTCCCGGTCACCCGAAAGTGAAACCACTGTGCAAATTCGGAATTGTGGTCCTTGCGGATCGCCAGCTTCGCGCTGTTGTCTTCAATGCCGAGAGTTTCGATATTCCCGCTGTCAAAAGCGGAGTCGATGAAGATGGAGGTCATGGGGTCCTTTCGATTTCATCGACCGTTACTTGCACCGTTTCGCCATTGCCACCCGGAAAATCGCGGAACAGCGCCGCCACAAGCGTCCGGGCGCTCGCACCCACTTCGGAATAGGGCGAATTGACCGATGTCGGAAGCTGGGACCGGCCTTCCCACAAGGTTTCCCCGCCGGCGGCGGTGATCCGCACCGACAGCTCGCTTACAAGCTGCGCGCTGCTGTTCCCGCCGCCGAGATTGATGCCGACGCCAAGGCCGACGCCGCTGCCGTAGGATCCGGTCGATGCGCCACCTCCGACTGTAACGGGACTGCGGCGTCCGGCGCGCTCGATTGGATTGCGCGAGGTACGGATCGCAGCGATCTGCGCGCCGTCGCCTTCTTGCATAACGAGCGAGTAGCCAAGCTGCTGCAGTTCACCCGCGACCGCATCGGCAAAGGCGCTGCGTGCCGCATCATTGGACATCTCGTCCGGGAAGATGAGCGTGATCTGGCCTTCGCCAAGGCCAACCGGATTGTCGGCAACGAACCGAGTCACTTCGACCGGGCCGGTATAGGTGCTCGCACAAGCCGGGAGCGCAAGACATGCAAGGGCGGCAAGGGCAGTGCGGGGGAAGCTGAGAGGCCGGGTCATGATGCAATCCTTATGAGACGTCCAGAATGAGCGCATTTTCAATTACAAAACGTCTCGCTATGCACACAGGTTCCACACCGCAAATGCGTCTACACCGTTAAAAGGGTTACCATGACCAGCTATCCAAAGCCCTCGGTCCTCGTCACAGGCGGCGCCGGATATATCGGTAGCCATGCGGTGCTCGCCTTGAAGGACGCTGGCTGGGATGTCGCGGTAATCGACAATCTGAGCACCGGCTTCCGCTTTGCCGTGCCCGATGATGTCCCGATCTACGAAGGCGATATCGAGGATTCCGGCCTGTTACTGCGCATTTTTGCCGAGCAGCGCACCGGCGCGGTAATGCACTTTGCAGGGTCGATCGTGGTCCCCGAAAGCGTAGAGGACCCGCTCAAATACTATCACAACAACACGGTGAAGAGCCGCGCACTGATCGAAGCGGCGGTGAAAGCCGGTATCCCGCATTTCATCTTCTCCTCGACCGCAGCGACCTATGGCATGCCCGAGAGGTCGCCAGTTACTGAGGAGACCCCGCGCGAGCCGATCAACCCCTATGGCTGGTCGAAGCTCATGACCGAGCAAATGCTCAAGGATACGGCGGCTGCGCATCCGTTGAATTATTGCGCGCTGCGGTATTTCAATGTCGCAGGGGCCGATCCGCGCGCGCGCAGCGGGCAGTCTACTGCCGGGGCCACGCATCTCATAAAGGTCGCGGTCGAGGCAGCTTTGGGAAAGCGCGCATCCGTGGGCGTGTACGGGACCGATTACGACACGCCGGACGGCACCGGCGTGCGCGATTACATCCACGTTAGTGATCTCGCCGCAGCGCATGTGCTGGCGCTGGAGGCCCTGATCGAACAGCCGCAGCGATCCTTGACGATGAATTGCGGTTATGGGCGGGGTTTCTCGGTGCTCGAAGTGCTCGATGCAGTGGACCGTGTCACCAATATGAAGATTGAGCGCACGATCGAGGGGCGTCGGGCCGGCGATGCCGCATCGCTCGTGTCAGACCCCTCGCGCATTCGGGCGACGCTGCCGTGGGAGCCGCAATTTGCCGACCTCGACACGATCATCGCTCATGCGCTCGCATGGGAGCGCAAACTCACCGAAATCCGCGAAGGCGATTGACTTTGTTCGATTCGCCGCTTAGGCGCGCGGCTTGATTTTCCGGCATCGGAGCCCATCTCCGGTGCCTGTTTTATTTTCGGGAAGATATCATGAAAGTCCGCAACAGCCTCAAGTCGCTGAAGAACCGCCACCGCGATTGCCGCGTCATTCGCCGCCGCGGTCGCACCTATGTCATCAACAAGACCAATCGCCGTTTCAAAGCCCGCCAGGGTTGATAACAGGCAGATCGGTACCGGTTGCCCGATGGGGTGACCGCGCGAACGCAGCGGCCCGCCTCCGACAGGAGTGCGGGCCGCAGCCGTTTGAGGAAAAGGAAAACGGGGTGAGAAAAAGCGACAAGGCGGTCATTTTCGATGTGGGCCGCGTGCTGTTTCACTGGCAATTGCGCAGCCTGTTCGAAAAACTGATCGAGGACGAGAGCGAGCTCGACTGGTTCCTGTCCAACGTCATTACCGAGGAATGGCATTTCCAGCATGACAAGGGGGTATCGCTTGGTGAGATGCTGCCTGCGCGCATCGCCCGATATCCCGACCACGCCCTGCTGATCGCCGCCTATGCGGCCCGCTTCAACGAAACCGCCGCCGATCCGGTCGAGGGCGTGCATCCGCTGGTTCGCCGCCTGCATGGACGCGGCGTGCCGCTACTTTGCCTGACTAATTTCGGGGTCGAGCTGTTCAGGCAGTTTCGCGCAGTAAATCCGATCTTCGATCTGTTTCAGGACATCATCGTGTCGGGGGCGGAAAAGATCGCAAAGCCTGATCCGCGCATTTACGAGATAACCGAAAGGCGCGCCGGTCTGCCGGGCGATGCCCTGTTCTTCACTGATGATAATCCGGCCAATGTCGAGGCAGCGCGCGCGCGCGGCTGGGACGCGCATGTGTTCACCGATGCCGCCTCTCTCGAAGCGCAGCTTACAGCCTCGGGATTTCTTTAGCTGAAAAAATCCCCCGGAGCAGCTATTGGGGAGCGCTGCGCCGGGGGTTTTCAGGGGCGTCCGAAGTGGAGAGTATCCGGACGGTTCATACGCGGGGGATCGACCGCGTCGGGGGTCAGATGTTTGACGGCTCAGTTGCCGTTGCACTTCGCCAGTTTGTCTTCGGTCATTTCCTTGCCCTTGGCGGTGAAGCTGATGATCTCACCAAATTCGCGCGCGAGGCCGCGGCAGATGCGAAGCGGGCGCGACGGGCCCTTGTTCGCGATGCAGGTCGTGTCCTTGCACGCCCAGGCAACGCCGCCAGCGACCGGGCGGTTGTCATCGACCGGCAGGGCCAGTTTGGCGGTGTAGTACGGGGCGGATTGCGCCGCGGCGGGTGCCGGGGCGATCGCGGTCCCGAAAGTCAGACCAGTGTAGGCAAGGGCCAGCACGAAGATCGAAAGACGGCTGGAGCGGGGGAGGGAGAGGGTCATCGTCGTTATCCTTCAATTGGCAGTCTTGAGTTGCGCTCGTTTATGCGAAACAGTTTCAGATCGAAACCAGTTGCGAATCACTACCTATGTGATTAGGTTGCAGGTTGCAACTAAAAACTGAAATTTTCTTCCGAGCTGTTTGCGTTGCCAATCGAAGGCGATTTTGCGATTGCCAAAATTCGCGCTAGATAGGTTGCAACAAGAGGACTGATATGGGCGATATAAGAGAACCACTGCGCGAATTGATCGAATGCGGATTGCCGCAAGCGCTTGAGGTGATGGGCGAACGCTGGTCGTTCATGATTCTGCGAGCGAGCTTCAACGGGCTCAAGCATTTCGAGGAATTTCTCAGCGAACTCGGGATCGCACGCAATATTCTCTCCAACCGGCTCGCAAAGCTGGTCGAACACGGCATCCTGAAACGCGAACCTTGCGCCGACGATCGCCGGAAGATCGAGTATCGGCTGACCGAAAAGGGTTTCGACCTGCTGCCAGCCATGCTTGCGCTGCGCCAGTGGGGGCAGAAATACGGCACTGAAATGACCGAGAACCCGGTCCTCGTCGATGAGCGCGACCGCCTGCCGATCGGGCCGGTGTCGATTCTCGCCCATGATGGCAGGATTCTGTCGCACCAGGATCTCTGGCTGGTGAAACGAGAGGATCTCGGCAAACGCGCCGACGGGTCGCTCGCTGATGCCGCCAGCGCGCTTGGCAAAGGCGACATCGTCGATATCGAAGCGGCCAAGAAAGCCGCCGCTGGCTAAGCCACCCGGCCCGCCCCGCACGCCTGATGGCAGGTATATTGTTGTCCGGGGGCGCCTGTGGCGCGCGAGCAATCCGGGTCTGTCCGAAGAACGCAGGCAGAACCTCGTCAACCAGCTGATGGACGCGCGCCGCGCGGTGGCGGCGGCCAAGCGCGCAGACGACGCTGCTGCAGAACAGGCGGCGCGGACGCAGGTGCAGGCGGCCAAGGTCGCTCTGGGCGAGCGCGGTCCGGTATGGTGGAGTGACGGCGCCTCCGATCAGAATCGCACACTCGTGCATAACTCGACCTACGCAGACTGGTGGCAGGCGCGCGAAGGCGCTAGCCCGGAGTGACCTTCTGACGAGCGGCAATGGGACTGACCGGGCGATGGACACGGGCGTAAGCACCGATCTCGAAGACATTCTGCGCACGACGTTCGGCTTCAGCGGATTTCGCGGTACGTCAGGAAGAAGTCGTGTCCCGAGTAATGCGCGGCGAGCATACGTGCGCACTGATGCCGACAGGCGCAGGCAAGTCGCTATGTTATCAGCTGCCCGCAATGGCTCGTCCCGGAACCGCGATTGTCATCTCTCCGCTCATCGCGCTGATGCACGACCAGATTCGCGCCGCCGCCGCTGTCGGGATCAACGCCGCCTCGATGACGTCAGCCGACCATGATAACGCGGCCACGGCCCAGCACCTGCGCGACGGCAATCTCGACCTGCTCTATGTAGCACCTGAGCGCGCCAACACCGGATCGTTCAGGGCGCTGCTCGATCAAGCCGACATATCGCTTTTCGCAATTGACGAAGCGCATTGCGTTTCGGAGTGGGGGCACGATTTCCGGCCCGACTACCGCCAGCTCAGGCCCCTGCTCGACCAGTTTGCCCATGTCCCACGGCTCGCGCTGACCGCGACCGCCGACGAGACGACCCGGCGGGACATATTGCTCCAGCTCGGTATTCCCGGCGATGGCTTAATCGTTGCAGGCTTCGACCGGCCCAATATCCGGTATGCCATTACGCCGCGCGCCAATGGCGCGAAGCAGATCGCGGAGTTCATCAGCCGCAATCCCGGCGCGGGGATCGTCTACGCCAACAGCCGCAAGGCGACCGAGGACCTTGCCGCGCGCATCGCCGCAACGGGCCGGGCTGTCGGAGCGTATCACGCAGGCCTGCCTCCAGAGCGGCGCGCGGCGGTGCAGGCCGAATTCGTGAGCGCTGACGATATGGTAATGGTCGCCACTATTGCGTTCGGGATGGGCATCGACAAGCCGGACGTGCGCTTTGTCGTCCATGCCGGGCTACCCAAATCGCTGGAGGCTTACTATCAGGAAACCGGCCGTGCGGGCCGCGACGGCGACCCTGCTCAGGCGCAGCTGTTCTGGAGCGCGAACGATTTTTCCAAGGCGCGCCAGTGGCTCGGCGATGTCGAACAGGACCGACTGGCGGGCGAACGCGCGCGGCTAAATGCGCTCGCCGCGCTCGTCGAGGCGGCGGGGTGTCGGCGCGCCATCCTGCTGAGGCATTTCGGCGAGGAGCCTCCCGCGACCTGCGGCAATTGCGACAATTGCGAAAACCCGCCCAGCGTCATCGATGTGACGGAGACAGCGCGCAAGCTGCTGAGCGCGGTCTATCGCACCGGGCAAAGCTTTGGCATCGGCCATATCGAAAAGGTCTTGCTGGGGCGCGACGATGACCGAGTCAGCCAGCGCGGGCATGACCGACTGTCAGTGTTCGGCATCCTCGGCGATGACGAGGCGGCGCTGCTTCGCCCTGTCATGCGGCATCTCATGGCGCATGACATGCTGACGACCACCGAGCATGGCGGGCTGGCTCTCGGCGAAATGGCGCTGCCTGTCCTGCGCGGGGAGCGGGCGGTCATGATCGGTGAACCGCCAAAGAAGCAGCGCAGAGCGCGCAACGGAAGATCAGCGCAGGAGGCCAACCCGGTCGGCGATCCGCTGTTCGATGCCTTGCGGGAAAAGCGCAAGTCCCTCGCCAGTGCCAACGGTATTCCGGCCTATATCATCTTCCACGACAGCGTGCTGCGCGCAATGGCAAGCGAGCGGCCCGCGACCATCCGCGCAATGGGAGAGATCCAGGGCATCGGCGCGAAAAAGCTGGACACATATGGCGAGGATTTCTGCGGGGTGATCCGGGAATTCGTGGAGGCTTGATCGGCGGCTTTGGTCACCTGCGACTGATGTAGTCGATCCTGATCCGCACCCACGATCCGACTTGCGATCGCCCGCCGATGGTCGCGGGCCGAACCCGGAACTGCCACGCTGCGGCGAGCACAGCACGTCCGATCTGCGATCCTTGCGGCGATTCTCCGATCAATTCACAGTCCTCGACATAAAAATCCGGCACCGTGCGGCATGCGATCAACGCCGAGCTCGGTCCCGACGCGGTTGAGAGGTAGCCGGCCAGCTCGCCATCTGTTGGCTCGCGATACCAGCGCGCCGCAAAGAGTGGCTCGCCATTCGGGGCACGGCCCACGCGCTGGCTGTCAAAGCTGCTGGCCGATCCGGTGTCGGGCGGTCCGTAAGCCCTTTCGGGAGGAACTGGGCTCGGAGCGGGCTGCGAAGGTTGGGGCGGGGCCGGCATCGGGATCGGCAAGGTCACTGGCGGCGTCTCGACCGTCAGAGGGGAGGGCTGGTTAGGCGATGGCGGCGTTTGCAAGGTCGGCTGATCCGGCGAGACGGGCGCGGGCTCTGGTTCGCTCGGAGGCGAGGCTTCCTCGGTGGCAGGGCCCGGCGGATCGCTCGGTTCGATAGCTGTGAAAGTGGTCACAGTCTCCTCGGCATCCGGTTCGCCAATGATGCCGCTTCCAAGGGTAAACAATAACAGGATGAAAAGCGTCTCGATCACGAGCGCTGCGGCAAGTCCAAATGCGCGGCGATCGAGGTTCCTGTCGCGCAGCTTCCCGATCAGGCCAAGGCGTGGCGCGTTTTCAGGCGCTTCTGAGGGGAGAGATGATGCCATGTAATCCGGTGAATCGACCTAACAGGTCACACCATTGTCGCTAGCACGCTTCGACATTGCGCTGCGATTAACTTCGTGGGCGCTTTAGCTACGCCCCACCATCTGGCGGTAACTCAGCGCCTCGGCAATATGCACCCGTCCGACCGTTTCGACGCCCGCCAGATCGGCGATTGTCCGGGCGATGCGCAACATCCGTGTGTAGCTGCGCGCGGACAGGCGCATCTTTTCGGCGGCCTGCATCAGCAGGTGTTTGCCAGCGTCGTCCGGCGCAGCGAAGCGCTCCAGCTTTTCGCCCTCGAGCTCGGCATTCGAGCGCGCGCCCCGCGTCGCCTGAAGCGAGCGCGCGGCTGACACGCGGCCCGCGACCTGCTCGCTCCCCTCGGCTGGCGGCGGCAGGCCGAGATCCATCGCGCTGACGACCGCGACTTCGACATGGAGGTCGATCCGGTCGAGCAGCGGTCCTGAAAGCCGCGCCTGGTATTCGCTCGCGCAGCGCGGTCCGCGCGCGCAGGTGTGGCCCGGCTCGCCCGCATGCCCGCAGCGGCACGGATTCATCGCCGCGATCAGCTGGACGCGAGCGGGGAAAGTCACATGCGCATTGGCCCGCGCGACATCGACCTGCCCGGTTTCAAGCGGTTGTCTCAGGGAATCCAGCACCGAGCGCTGAAACTCTGGCAGTTCATCGAGGAACAGCGCGCCGAGATGTGCAAGGCTGACCTCGCCCGGTCGCACTTTCAGGCCTCCTCCGGTGAGCGCGGCCATGCTTGCTGAGTGGTGCGGCGCGCGGAAGGGACGGGCGCGACTGATGCGGCCTGCATCGAGCATCCCGGCAACCGATTGCACCATCGACACCTCCAGCGCTTCGGAGGGCGTGAGCTCGGGCAGGATTCCCGGCAGGCAGCTCGCGAGCAGGCTCTTGCCCGATCCGGGCGGCCCCATCATCAACAGGTTGTGACCTCCGGCAGCAGCGATTTCGAGTGCGCGCTTGGCGGTTTCCTGTCCTTTGACCTGTTTGAGGTTGGTCACCGGCGGCGCCTCGGCAACATCGCCGCGCGCTGGCTCTTCCAGCACCTGCGTTCCCTTGAGATGACCGAGCAGTGCGGCGAGGTCGTGCGGGGCGAGCACCGGCGCGCCGCTTGCCCATTTGGCCTCGGAACCTTGTTCGGCGGGACAGATCAGTCCGGCCTCGGCCTCGCTTGCGTGAAGCGCGGCGATAAGGACGCCGGGGCTGGCGACTATCCTGCCATCCAGTGAAAGCTCGCCGACCGCGATCCAGTCGCCGAGCTGCTCGGCATCGGTCACGCCCATCGCCGCCAGCAGAGCCAGCGCGATCGGAAGGTCGTAATGCGAGCCGTCCTTGGGCAGGTCGGCAGGCGAGAGATTGATCGTGATCCGTTTTGGCGGGAGCGCAGAGTCCCATCGCAGATAGCGCCGCCTGAACGCGTTCACGGCTTTCGCTCACTGCCTTGTCAGGCAGGCCGACGATGGAAAAGCGCGGCAGGCCGGATGCGACCTGGCATTGCACCTCCACCTGGCGCGCATCGAGGCCGAGATAGGCCACAGTCCTCACCAGCGCTACCACTTCGTATCCCCGCCCGATTTGCAACCCATAAGCGCCGGATATTGCAGGGTTAAGAGAGGGTTGTCGAGCGAATAGGCACAATCTCTAAAGGTTTTTGCAAGCATAAAGCTTCGCAAAAAATCAAGCGCCCCGGACCTATTCGTCGGAGCGTGAAATTATTCGCCGCCTTGATCGCATTCTTGCAGATACTGGTCCTGCCAGCCGCCGCGCAGGCGCAGGGCTATTACGGTTCGCGCACCGTTTCGACCACGAGCTGGACCGAGGAATGGGACCCGGAGAGCGAAAGCTGGGTACGGATTGAAGATGACGATGCGGCCCAGGTCACGGTCGTCACCACGATCACCACCCATGTTGTAAATGCTGAAGTGATCTCGCAAACGCGGGAAACTGTAGCCGGCGCTCAGGCTCCGCACCGCGCAGCGCGCTATGCCGCGCCCGTGCCCCGGAGAGCGCGCGGCAGAGCTCTTGCGCAGTACGGCCCGTTTCGCGTGATCGGCACGAAGCGTGCGCAGCTTACCGGATCGACCGGAAGCCAAACGCCTGCACAGTTCGATGCAATGCTGCGCGACTTTCCCGAGCTCGAAGTGCTGGAAATGGTCGAGGCACCTGGCACCAGCAATGATATCGCCAATCTCGAGGTAGGTCGCCGAATTCGCGCCGCCGGACTTCGCACCCATGTCCCCGATGGTGGTTCGGTGCGGTCGGGCGCGGTGGAATTGTTCCTCGCCGGGAAGCGGTCGACAATGGCGGCGGGCGCCCAGTTTGCAGTGCATTCGTGGCTCGACAATCACGGGCGCGAGCCGGATGATTTCTCCGCTGACGCGCCCGAGCACCGCCTCTATCTCGACTATTATATCGAAATGGGCATGAGCGAAGAGGCCGCGCGCGACTTTTACGCCATGACCAATTCCGTGCCGCACGCCGAGGCGCTGTGGCTACGCGCGCGGGACATGAAAAAGTGGCTCGTCCGCTCCGAGCGTGCATCCGGGGAGTTGGCGCATGTCGAATTTCTCGAGGCAGGTTCGGATCGGCAGCCTGTGGACCTTGCGCTATTGCCTATGGAGCCGGTGGCTTTGCCGACCGTTCTTGGGCAGGCGGCCCCAGCTATCGTATATGGTGAAATGATGCGGACGGTGCCTGCTCGCACCGCCCTTTCCTTGCCCGATGCATCTTGACTCGGGCCGCGCTATCCCATAGTGGCGCGCGCCTGACCGGCTGCCTTTTTCGGTGGCCGCTTTTTTTATTGATGAGCCGCCAGCGACCGATTGTCGCCCGTGTGGCCCACAGAACCAGTTTATCGAGGACGATATGAAGCGGACTTTTCAGCCTAGCAATCTCGTGCGTGCCCGTCGGCACGGTTTCTTTGCGCGCAAGTCGACCACTGGTGGTCGCAAAGTGCTCCGTGCGCGCCGCAAACGCGGTCGCAAGAAACTCTGCGCTTAACTTTATGGCGCACCCCATCCGGGGTGCGATATCCTCGCTCATGCGGCCTTGCGGTCGCATCGCTGCGGGCGGGCAGTCGCCCTTTGCGGGCTCCCTTGTCGGGAGCCCGTTCGCATTCCCGGTCAATGGCTTGGAATGGTCGCGAGCCGCACGCGAAGTCGATGCCTTGTGCGCGGACGGCCAGAGGCTACCTGCACGGCGTTCGAGGGCGCAAAACAAAAAGACTCGGGAAGCCGCACCGTTTCCAATAAAACCAACCCAATGATCCCAATTCTCACCAAGCGCGCGGACTTCATTGCTGCCAATAAGGGCCTGCGCAATGCGCGCGCTGGTTTTGTGCTCTTGACCCGTCCCAATGGCGGGTTGGGGATGCGTTACGGGATCACCGTGACCAAAAAGATTGGCAATGCGGTTGTGCGCAACCGGATGAAGCGGCGCTTTCGCGAACTGCTGCGGGCGGCGTTGCCGGACGGAGGTCTGCCTGACCACGATCATGTCCTGATCGGGCGATCGGGCGGGGTCGAGCGCGATTTTGAGACTATGGCGCAGGAACTGGACCGCGCTCTTGAACGCGCGCGTGAAGGAAAATCCGACCCGGGCCGGGGCCGCAGACCGCGCAGGGGTAACAAAGGCGGGCGCGTCAGATGAAATATCTCCTGATAGCCTTGGCTCGCGCATGGCAGCTTGGCCCATCGCTCATCCTGCCGCCGACATGTCGATATTCGCCATCATGCAGCCAATACGCGATCGAGGCTTTGCGCAAATATGGCGCTCTCAAGGGTGGATGGCTGGCGCTAAAGCGGCTAGGGCGCTGCCATCCATGGGGCGGGCATGGACACGATCCAGTGCCGTGACCGCACCGTAGCATTCTGCACTGTAGTATCTATATAACACAGCAATCGACGACTTAACGGGATCTCACCTTGGACAATCAGCGCAATCTACTGCTCGCTGTCGCACTTTCCGGCCTGCTTATCCTGGGCTGGGATTTTGCGATGCGGACCTTTTATCCGGAGGCGTCCATTTCGGCGCCTACCGAAGCGGTCGAGCCTGCGGCACAGACCAGCGCAGGCGGCGCGCCGGGAACCACGACGGTTGCTGCCGACCTGCCCGAAGGCGCCGCTCCGCCGAGCGGGCCAATTGATCTGTCCGCCGCCTTGGCCGATCCGAACCGCGTTGTGATCGAGACGCCGAAACTGGCCGGTTCGATCAACCTGCAAGGCGCGCGGATCGACGATATCGTGCTGAAGGATTACCGCCAGAGCGTCGATGCGGATAGCGGCCCGGTTCGCCTGTTCGCGCCTGAGCGGACCGACAACCAGTATTTCGCCGAGTTTGGTTTCGTGGTCGGCGGCGAGCGCGTTTCTTCGAGCGAACTGTGGGAGGCCGACGGTGAGCGTCTGACCCCGCAAACTCCCGTCACCCTGACGCGTGAAGATGCAGGCGGCAGCACCTACCGCATCGCGCTGGCGATCGATGAGAATTACATGATCACGGCTGAACAGTCGGTCGAGAATGCGTCCGGCAATGCCGCAATCATCCAGCCGTTCGCGCTGATCAAGCGCGATACGCGCAACGCCTCTCCCGACGAGTTTATCGTTCATTCCGGCCCTGTCGGCGTATTCGGCGGTACGCTGCACGACCCCAACAGCTATGAAGAGCTGGCGGAGATCGGGCGCGACACCCCTGATGGCGCAGCATCCTGGCTTGGCTTTACCGACCGGTATTGGCACTCCGCACTCATTCCAGGGGACGGCGACGTCGACACCGCAGGCTTCCGGTCGCTCGGCAGCGACCTGTTTCGAAGCGACCTGATTTACAACGCTCAAACCGTCCCGGCTGGCGGAACGCTGACCCAGACGACCCAGCTGTTTGCCGGCGCGAAGAACAGTGTGATCCTCGACCAGTATGAGGACACCGGCATTACCTATTTCGGCAAGGCGATCTCGTGGGGCTGGTTCGAATGGTTTGAAAAGCCGCTGCTATGGCTGCTGCGCACCCTCAACGAACTGGTCGGCAATTTCGGCGTCGCGATCATCCTGCTTACGGTGGTCGTGCGCGCGCTGATGTTCCCGATCGCGCAAAAGGGTTTTGCCTCGATGGCCTCTATGAAGGCGATCCAGCCGAAGATGAAAGCCGTCCAGGAACGCTACAAGGACGACAAGCAAAAACAGCAGCAGGAGATCATGAAGCTTTACAAGGAGGAGAAGGTCAATCCGGTTGCCGGGTGCCTTCCGATGCTGCTTCAGATCCCGATCTTTTTCGCGCTCTACAAGGTGCTGATCCTGTCGATCGAGATGCGGCATGAACCGTTCATCGATTTCTGGATCAAGGACCTGTCCGCGCCCGATCCGTGGACGATCCTCAATCTTTTCGGCCTGCTTCCATTCGAAGTGCCCGGCTTCCTCGGCATTGGCGTGCTGGCAGTGCTGCTGGGTGTGACGATGTGGCTCACATTCAAATTGAACCCGTCGGCGATGGACCCGATGCAGCAGCAGATATTCAACTTCATGCCGTGGATTCTGATGTTCGTAATGGCGCCGTTTGCAGCTGGATTGCTACTCTACTGGGTCACCTCGAACATCCTGACACTGGCGCAGCAGAGCTATCTTTATTCCAAGCATCCGCAGCTGAAAGCGCAGGCGGAAAAGGACAAGGCCGAGCAAGCGAAGAAGAAAGCCAAGGAAGAAAAGAGCAAAGCGTGAGCGGGTCTGAACTTTCGGACGCGGAGATCGAGGAGCGCGCACAGCAGCGGCGCGAAAAGGGCGCTGCACGCCTGTTTTCTGGCCGCGTCGACTTCCTTCTGTCGGCCCCGCAGCTCAAATTCCTGCCCGAGCCGACCGTCCCGGAGATCGCGTTTTGCGGGCGCAGCAATGTTGGCAAGTCCTCTTTGCTCAACGCGCTGACCGGACGTAGGTCCATCGCCCGCGCTTCGGTGACACCGGGCCGCACTCAGGAGCTGAATTTCTTCGAGGTGGGTGAGCCAACGCAAATTCGGCTGGTCGACATGCCCGGATACGGCTTTGCCAAGGCGCCCAAATCGGTGGTCGATAAGTGGAAAAAGCTCGTTCGCAGTTACCTGCGCGGCCGGCAGGTGCTGGCGCGCAATCTCGTCCTGGTCGATAGCCGCCACGGTCTGAAGGATGTCGACCGCGAGATGATGAAAATGCTCGACGAGGCAGCGGTTGGCTACCGCATCGTCCTGACCAAGACCGACAAGATCAAGGCGAGCCATCTGGACCGCGTGGCTGGCGAGGTGACCGACGAAGCGCGCAAACATCCGGCGGCCTACCCGGTACTGCACCTGACCAGCGCGGAAAAAGGCATGGGGATCGACGCGCTAAGGGCCGCTCTCGTGCAGGATGCGCTTGGGCAAGACGCGCTGGACTGAGAGGCGGACACACGTCTGCTTCTGTGTTAATCTTGCGCCTTGGTTCATGGCCGTCAGGAAATCGTATGTCCCCGCCACTTGTCGAAACTGCCGATCCCTCGGATCGCGATCGCATAGTACAGGCAATTACCTTGGGATTTGCCGCGGACCCGGTTGCGCGATGGGTCTGGCCAGCTGCGGGCACATATCTTGATGTCATGCCAAGGTTTATCGCGGCGTTCGGGGGCAGGGGTTTCGACCATTCCAGCGTATTCAAGACCGATTGCGGGCACGCGGCTGCCATGTGGCTGCCTCCTGAAACCGAACCGGATGGAGATGCAATCGAGGCTATTCTCGCAAGCAGTGTAGCGGACGAGCGGATGGAAGAGATCGGTTCGTTTTTCGCTCAGATGGATGAGTTCCACCCGCACGAGAAATGCTGGTATCTGCCTCTGATCGCGGTACGACCCGTCTCAGACTGGCAAGGGCCTTGGTGCGGCATTGATGAAGCACGCTTTGCACAAGTGTGACGAGCAAGGGCTGCCGGCCTATCTCGAATCTTCGAACCCGAGGAATATCTCACTTTACGAACGGCACGGATTCGAAGTCATCGGCAAGATCGAGACGAGGTCATCACCTGTCATGACGCCGATGCTGAGGCCAGCGAGAGCATAACCCGCCCCTTGCAGACCATCCCGCCTCCAGCTCACGGTTAGAACGTCAGCGGGTTGGCCGTCCGCAATTGTGGGGCGGCAGGGCAGCATCTCCGGCCTGATAGATATCACGGTACCGCGCATCGTCATTGGCGAGCATGTTGAGGTATTCCTCGATATTGGGATAGCCGTCGCCGTCAGGATCCTCGTTCGCATCCCACACATTGGGATCGGTGCTGTTGTACTGGATCTCCCAGATATCGGGCATACCGTCATTGTCGCTGTCGGGCCAGGCAGCGCCGGTGCTGGCAAGCTGCGCGTACCCGCCAGTCGCTGCGACCGTGGATGTCCATGCATTTTCGAACAGGAACGGCGCGCGGTCGCAGGTCTGCACATCCTCGACGAACATCTCATCGACATTGTCCCGGCACGATCCATCCCGGCACAGATCGGCTCCGGCAAAGGTCAGCACGTTGCGGCGAGCTTGCTCGCCCGAGACGACCATCCAGTCCTGCAGCCAATTGACGGGCGCGCCGGCTGCCGTGACCGGGGCATTGTTCTGTATCACGTCGAGCCCGGTCACCGTGCAATCGCGCCGGTTGCCAGGCCGTGTGCCGCAGACCGTCCAGGCTGTCGTTTGTCCATAAAGTCCAAACGGCGCGAGGTAATCGGAGGCGCTGCTGTTCCACGGGCTTGTATTGCCGGTCCCGTAGATCGAGAATCCAAAACCGATCTGGTCTTCGGATATATACAGCGAGGCGAGATAATTGCCGGTGCGATTGGACCAGCGCGGCCCCTCATACAGCGAGTTCGAGATGTAATTGGCGTAGACGCTGCCTGACCCATTAGACAGCAGACCGCTTTCTTCGACGAAATTGTAGAGGAAGTTGCCAATGACGTCTGCCTGCGATGCGGTCGAGGTGGTCGGGGTGAAGGTGCCGGGTGCAAGGTTCAGGCCCCGCCGCTCGCCGTGCTGGCTGAGATTGTAGGCGACGGTCACGTAATCAGCGGGTTTGATAAACAGCGAATTGCAGTGCTGTCCCTTGCTGTGCCCGGCGTCCTCGCAAATGTTCGGCCCGATGATCGACCACTGGATTGTGCAGTTTTCGCAGCCGGCCAGATTGACGCTCTCGTCGGTCGCAAACATCGCGGAGATGTGGTCGAAAATCTGGAAGCTGGTTGAATTCGTGCGCAGCGAATCGCCGTTATCCGAGATGCGATCGGGATGCTCGCCCAGCCGGGTGCGGATATGCCGAACGATCGCGTGATCGCCTCCCAGACGAGTATCGATGAGGGAATCCACTGGATCGTATTGCGCGCCCAGGGTCAGCTCGATCCCGCCGGGAGAGGTCTGCCCGGCTATGTAGATGCCGGGGTGAATGATCCATGCCGAGCTTTGCAGTACGATCTGGCCCGACACGTCGAACACGCAATAGCGCGGCCTGGCGGCAGGAATATAATAGGGCGCGGTAACCTCGCGGGCGAGCGCGCACTCCCGGTAGGTGATCTTGCCATCGCCGGGAATGGCAGAATCCTCGAGGCTGTTGATCTTGTAGACCACCGCGTCGGGCGACCGGACCGACGCCCCGGCGCCGAACCCGATGGCTGTTGGGAAAGCCTTGGGATGATGCGCGGCGTCGGGAATGTTGCCGTCATCGGGGTTTACGAAGGCCGCACCGAATGTCGGACCCGGAGTGGGGGTCGGCGTTGGCGTAGGTGTCGGTGAAGGGGTGGGAGTTGGTGTCGGAGTAGGAGTTGGCGTTGGCGTTGGCGTAGGAGTGGGAGTCGGAGTGGGAGTTGGCGTCGGCACGCCTGAGAGTGACAGGTTGCCCTGCGTCACCCAGCCGTCCTCACCCGATGCGAAATCGACCAGCCACCATGTGCGCGAGTCCTGCGTGACCGGTCCGCCGATGATCGATCCAAGCGCTCCGGGTGCCTTGAGCTCGAGCCTCACGCCGCCCACGTTCGAACGCACCCAGACATGCGAGGCAACCTCGACACCGCACGTGATCGCAAAACTGGTGCAGCTGCTGCCTGGCGGAGGTGTTGGCGTTGGCGTTGGCGTTGGAGTTGGCGTCGGAGTTGGAGTGGGCGTTGGCGTTGGCGTTGGCGTTGGCGTTGGGGTCGGAGTTGGAGTTGGAGTTGGCGTCGGAGTGGGCGTCGGACTTGGCGTCGGCGACGAGCTACCACCGATATGATCTTGCGTTACCCATCCATCCGCGCCGCTATCGAAATCGACATTCCACCACACGCGGCTCTGCGCCGTGACAGGACCGCCGACAATCGTGCCGGTTGAACCCGGTGATTTCAGCTCAAGCTGCGCTCCGCCCGGCGCTGTCGTTGCGCTCACCCAGCGCTTCACTTCGATCCGGGTGCCGATTGCAAGGGTTGAGGATTGCTGCAACGCCGCCAGCATCGCAATCGGCGAGGAGAAGACCTGCGCTGTCGAGGTCGGGGCAATGGCATACGCGCCAATCGAAGCGGCGCTTACCGGGGCGAGTATGAGCAAGGCTGGTTTCATCGGAGCGCTCCGCATTCACTTGGTGGCGCGGAACGCCGCCCCGATGTCATTTTCGCTGTGCAGGTCATATGCATCCGCCCATCCAGGCCGCGCGCAAGAAGGCGGCGTTTGTGCGCTATTTATCGATGTGACCCGCTGGCTCGTTGGTGATATCAGCTAGAGATCAAGCTATCCCATGCCCCCTCTGCCGGACAATCGCCAAAAAGGGTTAGTCGCAGTTCCAATCCGGGTACTTGGCCGGCAGGGTAAGCCCATGATTAGCTGATCCCGATTGACGGAATACGGAACTGCGGCCCTTGTCAGCTCGCAAACAGCTGGCCCATGTCAGCGAACGCCTTGAACTCCAGCGCATTGCCGGATGGGTCGCGCAGGAACATCGTCGCCTGTTCGCCGGGTCTGCCCTTGAAGCGGACAGTCGGCTCGATCACAAATTCGGTTCCTGCTGCTCGCAGCTTCTTCGCGAGCGCCTCCCACTCCTCCATCCCGAGCACCAGTCCGAAATGCGGTACCGGGACGCCGTGCCCATCGACATGGTTGCTCATTCGGTCCCCTGCCTTTCCCGGAGCAAGATGCGTCACGATCTGGTGGCTGTGAAAATTGAAATCGACCCAGTGCTCGCTGCTGCGCCCTTCCTTGCAGCCGAGCACATCGCCGTAAAATTCGCGCGCATCCGCCAGGTCGTCGACGGGAAAGGCGAGGTGAAAGGGCGGCATGTTCATTGCGGTGTCTCCGGGAGATATTCGCGCCGATAGTAACCCGTTCAGGCTCGACAGCGAAAGACTGAATATCTAGGGCAAGCAGATGGGGACCGGCCAGCAAGGTGGAGCAGGTGCATGAAGCTCATTATCGGGAACAAGAATTATTCGAGCTGGTCGATGCGCGGCTGGCTCGCGGCCAAGCAATCCGGGCTGCATTTCGAAGAGATCACGGTCCCTATCCTGGGCGAGCACTGGGACCAGCAAAAGCAGGAGATGGGCGAAATGGCGCCCTCGCACGGCAAGGTGCCGATCCTGTGGGATGATGAAACGGTCATCTGGGACAGTCTCGCGATCCTCGAATATCTCGGCGACAAGGTCGGGCGCGACCGGTTCTGGCCCAAGGAAGACGCGCCGCGCGGCATGGCGCGAGCAATAGTCGCGGAGATGCATTCTTCCTACGCCTCGCTGCGCACCGAGATGCCGATGAATGTACGGCGCCGGGCGCAATTGCAGGACGTGTCCGAGCCTACCCGCGCCGATATCGTGCGTATCCTGCAGCTTTGGGCCGAGGCGCGCGCACGTCATGGCGGGGCCGGCCCATTTCTGTTCGGCACTTACGGAGCTGCGGATATTTTCTTTGCGCCGATCGTTTCCCGCTTCACCACTTACGGCATTGGTGTACCCGGATCTCGCGCAAAGCTACATGGAAGCGGTCTGGGAACATGCCTGGACGCAGGAATGGATCGCGGCGGCAGAGGACGAACAATGGGTAATCGAGCAATACGAGAGCGTCGGTTCGGACTGATCCTCGCAGCCCTCTGGGCGCTGCTCGCGGTTCTGCCCGCTCCGGTCCATGCCTGGGGGTTCTACGCCCACCGGACCACAGCCGAAATCGCCGAGGCAAATGTCTCGCCGCAGACCCGCGCGAAGATCAGGCAATTGATGCGCGCGCAGGAATTGCTGGGCACGCCGGAGTGCGATCTGGCGAGCATTCAGGATGCGAGCGTCTGGCCGGACTGCGTGCGCCGGACCCGCTGGCGCTGGGGCTACACCGCCGCGTGGCATTACCGCACGGCGCCCATTTGCGAGGCCTATAATGCGCGCGCAAATTGCTCCGGCGGAAACTGCGTGACCGCACAGATCGAGCGCAATCACCGTATTCTCGCCGATGAAAGCCTGCCCGATCATGTCCGATTGGAAGCACTGGCCTTCATGGTGCATTTCGCAGGCGACGTGCACATGCCGCTGCATTCGGGCGACAGGAACGACCGCGGCGGTAATGACCGTGAGACAGATTACGGCATCGTGCCAAGCCTCAACCTTCACTGGATCTGGGATGGGCCGCTGGCAGAGCGCGCGATCACCAGCGGCGAACGGCCCGTCATCCGGCGCTACTCGGCTAGTGAGCGCAGTGAGCTCGGCGGCGGAGCGGCAGCCGATTGGGGCCGGGAAAGCTGGTCGATCAGTCGCAGTTTCGTGTACCCCAGCGCCTTCGACACCGAGGATGTGTGCGGCGCGGACCTGCCGCAAAAGACCGCTTTGAGCCAGGAGGACATCGTGCGCGGCGTGCCGATCGCGCGGCGGCGGGTCCAGCAGGCCGGTATTCGAATTGCCGCCCTGCTCGAGAGCGCCTTTGCTCCGGGACTATTGCCAGAACCGCAGCGCCAATGATCCGCCGCTTGCACGCCGAAACCAGCCTGCTACGCCCCCTGCGATGACCACAGCCCTCGATTATGCCAAGCGCCTCATTTCCGCCCCCAGCATCACTCCCGCCACCGGCGCGGTCTTCGATGAGATGGAGGCGATGCTTGCGCCGCTTGGCTTTGCGGTCCACCGCTTCCAGCGCGGTGACGGCGAAGAAGGCAGCGACGAGGCTCCGGTCGAAAACCTGTTCGCGATCCGGCGAGGACCGGAAGGCACAAGGCACTTCGCCTTTGCCGGCCATCTCGATGTCGTGCCGCCCGGTGAGGGCTGGACCAGCGCACCTTTCGAACCCGAAGAACGCGGCGAATTGCTCTACGGGCGCGGCGCGGTCGATATGAAGGGCTCGATCGCCAGCATGATCGCGGCGGTCGCCGAAGTGCCGCAGGACGCAGGCACGATCAGCTTCATCATCACCGGCGACGAAGAAGGCCCGGCGCTGCACGGTACGCGCGCGCTGATCGATTACATACGCGAGGAAGAGATCGAACCGGACCTGTGCCTTGTCGGCGAACCCACCAGCGTCAACCAGCTCGGTGACATGATGAAGATCGGGCGGCGCGGCTCGGTCAACATCTGGCTTGAGGTGGGCGGAACGCAGGGCCACGTCGCCTATCCGCACCTCGCCGACAATCCACTGCCTGCAATGGTGGCGATGCTGTCGGACCTGAACAACCTGTACCTCGACGAAGGGACCGACTGGTTCCAGCCGAGCAATCTCGAAATTACCGAAGTCGACGTGCCGAACCGCGCGCATAACGTCATCCCGGCCAAGGCCAAGGCGCGCATCTCGATCCGCTTCAATGACAGGCATTCGGGCGCATCGCTCTCGCGCAAGGTGGCTCAAATCGCCGACAAGCATGGCGGTAGCGCGCGGCCCGTCATCTCCGGCGAGCCGTTCCTGACCAAGCCGGGCGCGTTCTCGGACATGCTGGCCAGAGCAGTCGAGGCGGAAACCGGGATCGCGCCGGAGGCTTCGACCAGCGGCGGCACGTCTGATGCGCGGTTCCTGCGCGCCGTGTGCCCGGTGATCGAGTTTGGCCTGTGCAACGCGACCATGCATAAACGCGACGAGGCTGTGGCCATTGCCGACCTCGATACGCTAGCCAGAATATACACAAGGGCCGCGCTGGGGGCGTTGGCACTCGAAGAAGGGATCTGAAGTGCTGAAAGCCTGGTTCAAGATACCGCTATGGCAGCGGGTGATTGCGGCGCTCGTTCTGGGCGTCATCGTGGGCCGGATATGGGGACCGGAAGCGACGAGCATCAAGATTATCGGCGATGTGTTCATCGGCTTCATCAAGATGCTGGTCGTGCCGCTCATCTTCTTCAGCCTTGTCGCGGGCGTCGCCAGTATTGGAGACCTGCGCAAGCTGGGCAGCGTCGGCTGGCGCGCGCTGCTGCTGTTCGTTGTGACCGGACAGATGGCAGTGTGGCTGGGGCTGGGCCTCGGCACCCTGGTAGCTCCGGGATCGGGCGTCGATACCAGCTCGATCGAAATGGGCGCTGTGCCGGAGCCCAATGAGACCACCTTCAACGACATGATCCTGGGCATGATCCCGCAAAGCCCGGTGCAGGTCATGGCGGACGTCAACGTGCTGCCGCTGATTGTGTTCTCGCTCCTGATCGGGATCGGTATCCTGATGGCGAAGGAAGATGGCGAGCCCGTGCTGAAGATCTTCGAAAGCGGGTCGGTCGTGATGCAAAAGGTCACGATGGTCGTGATGGAGCTGACCCCCTTTGGCGTCTTTGCCCTTATGGCGTGGGTCGCAGGCGCGCTCGGTTTCGATGCCTTGCAGGCGCTCGGCGCGCTTGTGTTCCTCAACTATCTCGGCTGCCTGCTGATCATCGGCCTGATCTATGGCTCCATGATCAAGTTCATCGCGCGCCTGCCGGTCGTGGATTTCTTCCGCGGCATCATCGATGCGATCGCGGTGAGCTATTCGACTGCAAGCTCCAACGCGACATTGCCGGTGACGCTGCGCTGCGCCGAGCGCAACCTCGGCATCAGCAATTCGGTTGCGAGTTTTGTGATCAGCCTGGGCGCGACGATCAACATGAACGGGACCGCGATGTATCTCGGCCTCGCGACATTGTTTGGCGCGCAGATATTCGGTGTCGATCTTTCATGGGGCGATTACTTCCTGATTTCGATCCTTGGCACATTGGGCGCTGTCGGCGCGGCAGGCATTCCGGGCGCGGGCCTCATCATGATGGCGCTGGTGTTCGGCGCGGTCGGCGTGCCGCTGGAAACAATTGCCTTTGTCGCGGGCGTCGACCGGATCATGGACATGATGCGCACGACGACCAATGTCAGCGGCGATGCAGCAGTGGCGACAACGGTGGCGGCGCTGACGAACGAGATCGATCGTGCCGAGATGATTTCTGCGGACGATGTTTGATTGAATGCGTCACGGTTGCTTTGGACCGGAGCGATTATTTCGTTGACGCTGATCGAGACAGCCGTGAATATTGCGCACGAATGATTTCAACGAGCGATCTCGGAGACCTGCTACTCCGCCGCATCCTCATCCACATACTCAACCGGCACAAACTCGCCTAGACCGCATCCCGCACCGCGCCGGGGCGGGCCGCCGCCGATCTGTTCGAGAACATAGATGATCTCGGTGTTGCAGATCTGGTTGATCGAGGTGGTGTAGGTAAATGCCTCCTCGAAGCCGAGCCTCGGGCAGCTATTCGGCAGGACGCTTCTGAACACGCGTCCGCCGCGCATCTCGAAATCGATCACCTGATCGCTGCGTACGCGCGTGTTGCGGATTTGCGAGCGGTTGATGCAATTGCGAGGCTCCCCGAGCACTTTGACCGCCGGCCCGGCGAGGGCAGGATCGGCGCGGTCGCCGCGCTCTACTGGCGCGCAGCCGGCAATTGCCACTGCGCTGGCGGCTACGAATGCAAATCGGATCATGGAACGTCTCCTTTCGCTGCCGGACATTAAGCGCCTGCCAATCTGAACGCCCCCTTATGCGCGGCTAGCGCCCCTTCGGTTTCTCCAGCACCTTCTTCCTGAAGCTGCACAAGTCTGTGAGTTCGCACCTCCAGCATTCCGGCGTGCGCGCCTTGCAGACATAGCGCCCGTGCAGGATCAGCCAGTGATGCGCGTGCAGGCGAAAGGGTTGGGGCGCGCGCTTTTCAAGCTTAGCCTCGACCTGCTCGGGCGTCTTGCCCTTGGCCAGACCCGTGCGGTTGCCCACGCGCAGGATGTGCGTGTCGACCGCAAAAGTCTCCTGCTTGAACCAGCAATTGAGCACGACATTGGCCGTCTTGCGGCCCACGCCGGGCAGCCGCACGAGGTCTTCGCGGGTATCAGGCACTTCTCCGCCATATTCGTCGATCAGCAATTGCGAGAGCGCGATCACGTTCTTCGCCTTGGAGTTGAACAGGCCGATGGTCTTGATGTGCTCGATTAGCCCTTCAAGTCCCAGGTCGAGCATTTGCTGCGGCGTTTGAACCCGCGCAAACAGCGCCCGCGTCGCCTTGTTCACACCAACATCGGTCGCCTGCGCCGAAAGTGCCACCGCGACGACAAGCTGATAGCAATTGCCGAATTCGAGCTCGGTCTGGGGCTCCGGGTTGTTCTCCGCAAGGCGGCGGAAGAATTCGAAAATCTGGTCTTTGGTCATGGTGCTCGCGCTATAGACCCAGCACGTCATTCATGGAGTAGCGCCCTGCATCCTTGCCGATCAGCCACGCCGCGCCGCGCACTGCTCCGCGGGCAAAGATCATGCGGTTCTCGGCCGAATGCGACAGAGTGATGCGCTCTTCGGCTCCGGCAAAGATGACGCTGTGCTCGCCCGCCACGGTTCCGCCGCGCAGGGTCGCAAAGCCGATCGCACCTTCGCGCCGCTCTCCGGTCTGTCCGTGCCGCCCGCTTTCCATATTGTCGGTGAGGTCGATTCCGCGCGCCTGTGCCGCAGCCTCGCCCAGCAGTTTCGCCGTGCCCGATGGCGCATCGACCTTCATGCGGTGATGCATTTCCAGCACTTCGATATCCCAGTCCGGCCCCAGCCGCGACGCTGCCTCCGTCACCAGATGCGCGAGCAGGGTGACGCCAAGCGACGTATTGCCGGTTTGAAGGACGGGGATCGCCTCCGCTGCTTCGGCCAAAATGACGAAGTGCGGCTCTTCCAGCCCGGTTGTTCCGATCAGGATCGGAATGCCCGCATTTTCTGCGGCGCGGACATTCTGCTTCATCGCTTCGGGTGAGGAGAAATCGACCACCACTTCGCATTGGCCGAGCAGGGGTGCAGGATCGCCGCCGAGATCGACGCCGACGCGGAATTCATGCCCGGCTTCCTCGATCGCCTCGATAATCGCGCGGCCCATGCGGCCCTTGTGTCCGATAACCCCAAATTGTGCCATTGATCCTCAACCGCTTGCCGTGTTTCATGGCGAAGCATGGCAGAGATCGAACGCATCGTCATCCTTACAGGAGCCGGAATTTCCGCAGAAAGCGGGATTGATACCTTTCGTTCGGCAGGAGGTTTGTGGGAACAGCACCGGGTCGAAGATGTCGCCACGCCAGAAGGGTTCGCGCGCGATCCTGCGCTGGTGCTCGGCTTTTACGACATGCGGCGCGAGGCCTTGGCCAGAGTCGAGCCCAACGCGGCGCACAAGGCATTGGGCAGGCTCGAGCGCGAATTTGCAGGCGAGCTCTTGCTGGTCACTCAGAATGTCGACGATTTGCACGAGCGCGGCGGATCGAGCCGCGTGCTGCACATGCACGGCGAATTGAAGAGCGCGCTGTGCAGTGCGTGCGGGATGCGCAGCGCGTGGGATGCGCCAATGTCGGACGCACCGCGATGCCCGGTCTGCCAGGCACCCAGTCTCAGACCCGATGTCGTCTGGTTCGGCGAAATGCCCTATCAGATGGAGCGAATTTACGCCGAGCTTGCGCTCGCCGACCTGTTTGTCAGCATCGGCACGAGCGGCGCGGTATACCCTGCGGCTGGATTCGTGCAGGAGGCGCGGCAATCAGGCGCGCACACGCTAGAATTGAACCTCGAACCAAGCGAGGGCGCGCATTATTTTGAGGAAGCGCGCCACGGTCCAGCCGGGACGCTCGTTCCCGACTGGACCGAAGAAATCCTGGGTTAGCGCTGAAACGCGATCAGGCGTTTTCAGTCACATGCGGTGTGTCCGCGCTGGTTTCGGCCTTGACCTTGCCAGCCTTGCGGCCAGGCGATTTAGGGGCCTTGGGCGGGTCCTTGCGATCCTCGAGTGTCCCAGGAAGCTCTGCGTCGTCCTTATACGGCGATTCGAGCTTGATGCCGACGGGGTCGGTTTCGCTATCGGCGAAAGGACCGGCTTCACCGGTTTTCTGCGCCTTCTTGGCGTTGAGATAGGACTTTCCGCCAAACACAGCGGCGGCTCCGAGGGTTACGAGTGATAGTGCGGCTACGGGGAGTGCCATGATAAATCTCCTTTGGTTTCAGGAGACTAATGGCCTGGGGCCGGGCCGAGTTCCGGCAATCGAGCCCGCACAGGACAGCTTGAGGCAGCCGAGCGGTGAGCCGATCAGTCAGCCCCCGACGCCGACGAAAATCATCCGCAGCACATGGCCGGCGCCATAGGCGAGGGCTGCTGCTGCGCTGCCAATGACAAGCGATTGCAGGCCGGAGCGCAATTTGGGGCCGCCGAGAATGATCCCCTTGGCCAGGCCCAGTCCGAAAAAGGTGAGGGCGGCGAGCATGGCACTTATGCCGAATGCCGTATCGAAACTGGCGGACCCGGCGAGAAACGGCAGCAGCGGGACCAGTCCGCACACACCGAAAGCGAGGAACGTGACAAGCCCTGCGCGCACGGGCCGCGCTGCCGCTTCGCTCAACTTCAATTCCTCGGCCATCATCGTGTCGACCCACACTTTGCGGTCGCGCGTGATGACCCGGACAATCTCGTCGAGTAGCGCCGCATCGAAGCCCTTTTTCGCGAAGATTTCCCTGATCTCGGCGCGCTCTCCTTCGGGAAATGCGTCGATCTGCCATTCTTCGTCGGCCCGGCTTTTCTGCACCTCCTGCTGGCGGGCGCTTGTGCCGAGGTAATTGCTCACGGCCATGCTGAACCCGTCGGCAAGGAGGTTCGCAACGCCGAGGATGATGACCGTCGTGGCGGAGAGCTGGCCGCCCGCACTCCCGGCAATGATCGCGAATGTGGTGACCACCCCGTCGATCCCGCCCAGGATAAAGTCGCCAAGCGGGCTCTCTCCGCGCGGGTTTGCGAGCCGTGAGCGGATGCTTCGGTGCGTGTGTTCGCCCCGCAGGTCGCGGGTCTGGCTAGCGATCGGGCTCACCGTGAGCGTCTTTGCCGAAGGAAATTTGCGTCCATGATGGCTTTGCCTCCTGAGCCGCGATTCTAGGCGATCGCGCGGCGTCCGCAAAGCGTGAGTGGAAATCAGGCCCCGCAGCCCTTGCAGGCCGGGTCCTTTGACAGGTTGAGCGTCCTTAGCCCCGGCTTCATTCCGTCGAGAATGTGAAGCTTGCCGAATTGCGGTTCGCCAAATGCGCTCACCCCGGCCAGCAAGACGCGAACGGCCTGCAATGCGGCAAAGCTTCCCGCCCACCCGGCCATCGCGCCCAGCATCCCGTCTTCGGCGCAGGTGTCGCAGTCCTCCGCATCGAAGGCATCGCCCACGAAACAGCGGTAGCACGGTACGGTCGGCGAGATGCCCGGCGAATGCACCAACCTGCCCCTGGAACCGGCCCACGGCGGCGGACAGCAGCGGTGTGCGCTCGGCCACACAGGCATCGGAGACGGCAAGCCGAGTTGCGAAATTGTCGGTGCCGTCGAGCACGAGGTCCGCCCCGGCGATCAACTCGCCCGCATTGCCTGCCGTGATGCGCGAGATCCGAAATCGAAACGTCGAGCGCATCGTCGAAATTGGCGAGCCAGCGGCGCGCGCTGGTCGCCTTACCGTGACCGACATCGCGGCTGGTGAAGATGGTCTGCCGCTGGAGATTGCTCACATCGACAGCATCGTCATCGACCAGAGTGAAGCGCCCGATCCCGCTCGCGGCGAGGTATTGCAGCGCGGGCGATCCGATCCCGCCGAGTCCGATCAGCGCAACATGCTTGCCCGCGAGCGCAACCTGACCGGCGCCGCCGATCTCCGGCAGGACGATATGACGCGCAAACCGATCGAGTCGGGCTGGGGACAAAGGCGCGGACAAGCTCATGGATAAGCTGTTGGCATCATGTGCACAGCCTGTCGACAGGGCTGTGGGTAGCCCTGTCGACAGGCATGTGCATTGAATGGGAAAAGTATGTGCGAATTAACTTTCGAGTTGCCGCAAAAGGCTCCGCACATCGCCGTCCATGTCGGCATCGCGCTGGCGCAGGTCTTCGATCAGGCGCACGGCGTGGATAACCGTCGAATGGTCGCGTCCGCCGAATTTGCGAGCCGATCTCGGGATAAGAGCGCGGCGTCAGCACTTTCGAGAGGTACATCGCGACCTGCCGTGGGCGAACAACGGCCCGCGCGCGGCGCTTCGATGACATCTCGCTGCGATCGATCCGGTAGAACTGGCAGACCGTGCGCTGGATCTCATCAATGGTGATGCGGCGGCGATTGGCCGACAGGATGTCGGTTAGCTGCTCCTGCGCGAGGTTCAGCGAAACTTCCTGTCCTGTGAGCTGCGCGTAAGCGATGAGCTTGTTCAGACCGCCGACCAGCTCGCGAATGTTGCGCGTGATTGTGCGCGCGAGAAAATCGAGCACATCGTCGGGCACGTTGAGCGGGGCAAAGCGCGACAGTTTCGAGGTAAGGATCTTCTTGCGCAGCTCGATATCGAGCCGCCTGGATATCGGCGACGAGACCCATCGAGAGTCGCGAAAGCAGGCGCGGTTCGACCCCGTCGAGAGCCTGCGGCGCGCGGTCGGCTGCAAATACGAGCCGTTTGCCTTCAGCGAGCAGGGCATCGATCGTGTAAAGCAGCTCTTCCTGCGCGCTCGCCTTGCCGATGATGAACTGGATGTCATCCACCAGCAGCAGGTCGAAACTACGCAGGCGCGCCTTGAACTCGATCATCTGGTTGGCTTTGAGCGCCTGGACGAATTCGACCATGAAGCGCTCTGCCGAGCAGTAGAAAATCCGGGCGCGCGGATGGGCCTGCAGGAAAGCGTGGCCGATGGCGTGGAGCAAGTGTGTCTTGCCCTGACCGGTCGCCCCCTTGAGATAGAGCGGCGAAAATTGCGGCTGTTCAGTCGCGGCCATGCGCTGCGCTGCATTGCAGGCGAGCACATTGGCCTCACCTGTAATGAATGCGGCAAAGGTCAAGGATGGATCGAGACCGACCGAGCTGGTGAAACCCGCCTCGCCGATCGTCCCGGCGGCAACCGCAATCGCGCTGGCACCGTCATTGGCGGCGCGGCGGCCATCGTCGAGCCGCAGCTCTGGCAGCTGGCGGCGGCCAGGGTGAACCTGGATGTTGACGATGCGCACTTCGCTGCGTGCGATTTTCCATGCAAGCTGGAGGCGGTCGTGAAAACGATCCTTCACCCAGTTCGCCGAAAATTCGGTCGGAAGGAAAAGGTCGAGAGTGCCGGTTTCCTTGTCGATGCCGCCCACCTGGATCGGCTTGATCCATTGGCTGTGCAATTGATGACCCAGGTCCTTGCGGAGTCCCTGACTTATATCGGCCCAGTCGGCAGCGAGATTCACGGCTTCTGCATCTTCCATCAAATCATCATCTGCTTTCCGACGCGTGGCCCGCGCCTTATCGGTACTATGCACCAGTTTTTCCCCAATAATTTCCCGTCCCGGAGCCGCATCCGGAGCGCATTTCATCCTCGCGATAGGTGCAGTTTACCCATGCCTGAAAACCGCAGTTTTCAAGCGTCCCCCCATCGGCCAAATTGTTAAGACCCGAGCTGTCCCGACCCGGGTGAGCCACAAATAAAGAGCGCATTGGCTTCGAGTGCAAGCGCTGAATTTTAAAAAAACTGAAATATTCCGGTTGACTCAGTGCTAACCCGCAGACCTGCGTTGAAGCCATTGAATCTAAAGGATAAGTGCGTTTTCAGGGACGCAGAATCGCAGGAAAACCGCCAGTTGCAGAACGCGGCTGATGTCACAATCGTCACAAACCAAAAGGGCCGCGCCTCATCAGCGCAGCCCCAAGACTTTCCTTAACGTAAATTTGCCTAACGCAAACGGCGAGATCGCCGCTCGCGAAAAACAGATCAGAGCGCAGCGACGCGCTTCGAGAGGCGCGACATCTTCCGCGCGACCGTGTTCTTGTGCATCACCCCGCGAGCGACACCGCGAGCCATTTCCGGCTGTGCGGCCCTGAGCGCTTCGGCGGCGGCTTTCTTGTCGCCGGCTTCACAGGCGGCTTCGACCTTTTTCACGAAACCGCGGATGCGGCTCATGCGGGCGGTGTTGACCTCGGTCCGGCTTGCATTGCGGCGGATACGCTTACGGGCTTGCGGCGAATTGGCCATATTCTTGTCTGTCTCGCGTTCTGTGATGGCCGCCAGGGGGCGACCGAATGTCTGAATCGGTAATGCTCGAAAATCGGCGCAGGGGATTCGCCCCAACTGCCGGAAAGCGCGCGACATAAGGGGAGGGGGCGCAAAGGTCAAGGATTGTTGGGAAGAGCAAGGACGGCTTGGGTCATCCAACCGGCCGCCCCTATTTCTGGCACTTTGTACAATACCATGTGCTGCGCCCGCCCTGCGCGATCCGGCGGATCAGGCCGCCATCGTCGCGGCTGCAGGGTTCGCCGGTGCGGCCATAGACATCGAAGCGGGTCGCAAAGTACCCGAGCTCCCCATCGGGCTGCGCGTAATCGCGCAAGCTCGAGCCGCCGTCCTCTATCGAGGTTTCCAGCACATCCTTGATCGCGGGAACGAGCCGGGCGAGCTGCGGCTTGGTCACCTTGCCGCCGGCCTTACGCGGGTGGATGCCAGCGCGCCACAGCGCCTCGCACACATATATATTGCCGAGCCCGGCGACGATCCGCTGGTCGAGCAGGCACAGCTTGATGCTCTGCGTCTTGCCCTTGAGCGCGGCCTTGAGATGCTCCGGCGTGAGGCCGGGGCCGAGGGGCTCAGGGCCAAGAGCGGCGAATTGCGGCCACGCATCGAGCGCATCCTCTCCGACCAGGTCGACCGAGCCGAACCGGCGCGGATCGCACAAGGCGAACCGGTGACCCTCGGTTTCCAGCACCAGGTGATCGTGCGTGTCCGCTTCCTCCGGGTCGATCCGCCAGCGCCCGCTCATGCCAAGGTGAAATATCATCGCCGACCCGCGGTCGAGATGGAGCAGGCCGTATTTTGCCCGGCGGGAGAGGCTTGTCACGACCGCCCCGGTCATCACCTGCACCAGATCGGGCGGGAAAGGGCGGCGCAGATCGGGCCGATTGAGCTGGACGCGCGTGATCCGCTCGCCATCGAGGAATCGCGCAAGCCCGCGCACTGTGGTTTCGACTTCGGGTAGTTCAGGCATTGCTGTTCCGTATTTGATTGCCGAGCCAGCCCTCTGACCCGCCCTTCCGCCCGGAGATCGTATGGTCAGCCTTCCGGGTGGAAGGTCGGGGGAGAGGGCCGGTGATGTGGCATCTTATCGTGACGCGCTCTAACACCCTTTGCCGAACGGGCAATTCCATCTAAGGCCCGCACCCATGACCGACGCATCCCCGAACACGCCCGATGAAACCGTCAGCTTCGGCTACGAGAACGTAACACCGCAGGAAAAGACCCGCCGCGTTGGCGAGGTCTTCAGCAGCGTGGCGCGCAAATACGACATCATGAACGATGCCATGTCGATCGGAATGCATCGCGGCTGGAAGGACCGCTTCGTCAAACGGGTCAAGCCGCAGCCTGGCGAGCAGATCCTCGATATGGCGGGCGGCACCGGCGACATCGCGTTTCGCATGGCGGACCGGGGCGCGGACATTACCGTCGCGGACATCAATCAGGACATGCTCGATGTCGGCGCGGAACGAGCGATGGAGCGCACTGAAAGCGACGAGACCGGAAGCCTGGTCTTCACCTGTCAAAACGCCGAGGACGTGAGCTTCGCATCGAACAGTTTCGATGCCTACACGATCGTGTTCGGCATCCGCAATGTGACCTACAAGGACAAGGCCCTCGCCGAAGCGCACCGTGTCCTGAGGCCGGGCGGGCGGTTCTACTGCATGGAATTTTCGACCACCGAGTGGTCTGGCTTCAAGGAAGTCTACGACGTCTATTCGGACAAGCTGCTTCCGCGCATGGGGCAGGCAATCGCCGGCGACGCCGAATCGTATCGCTATCTGGTCGAATCGATCCGCAAGTTCCCCTCCATGCCTGAATTTGAAAGCATGATCCGCGCCGCCGGCTTCGCCAATACGCGCGTCGAGCCGATCCTGGGCGGTGCAGTCGCCATTCATTCCGGCTGGAAGATTTGAGCGAGCGGGAACGGAAAGTTCGCCCACACGCATTAGCATCATGACATCTCCCGTCATTCACTTCTCTCGTCTGGCCCGCTGGGGCGTCACGCTTGCGCGCCGCCGCGCGCTGGTGGGGATCGAGCAAGACCCCAACGCTCCCGCGCAACTGCGCCGCCTTGTGAAGCTGGCGCGCTGGGCGACGTTCACGAGCAAGAACGGAACGCGCGATTACGGCGAGGCATTTCGCGCGATCGGTCCGACCGCGATCAAACTGGGCCAGTCGCTTGCGACCCGTCCCGATCTGGTGGGCGAAGAGGCTGCGGAGAACCTGTTGAGCTTGCAGGACAGCCTGCCGCCAGTTCCCTTCCGCGAGATCGAGGCTTCGATCGAGGCAAGCTTCGACCAGCCGCTGGAAACCGTGTTTGCCGAGATCGACCCGGTGCCGGTCGGGGCAGCCTCCATCGCGCAGGTGCACAAGGGTGTCACCACCGAAGGCCACGAAGTTGCGATCAAGGTGCTGCGTCCCGGCATTCGCGAGAAATTCGCGCGCGATATCCAGACCTATGAATGGGCTGCTGCGCATGTCGAGGAAATGGGGGGCGAGGCAACGCGTTTGCGCCCGCGCCTCACCATTGCGAACTTCAAGCGCTGGACCAATTCCGAGCTGGACCTGCGGCGCGAGGCGGCTTCCGCTTCGGAGCTGGCCGAGCAGATGGCCGGGGTCGGCGGATACCGCATCCCTGCCATCGATTGGGACCGTACCAATGGCCGGGTCCTCACCGTCGAATGGGTGGACGGGGTCAAGATTTCCAACCGCGAGGAACTGGTCGCGCGCGGCCACGACCTCAACGCGATCGCCGAGCGGCTGGTGATCAGTTTCCTGACGCAGGCCATCAGCGCAGGGTTCTTCCACGCCGACATGCACCAGGGGAACCTGTTTATCGAGGATGACGGCACTATCGTCGCGATCGATTTCGGGATCATGGGCCGGATCGACCGGCGCGCCCGCCAATGGCTTGCGGAAATCCTCTACGGTCTCACGACCGGCAATTACAAACGCGTCGCCGAGATCCATTTCGAGGCGCAATATGTGCCGAGCTACCATTCGGTTGGCGAGTTCGCGACCGCCCTGCGCGCAGTGGGTGAGCCGATGCGCGGCAAGCCGGTGAAGGAACTCAGCGTCGGGCAGATGCTCGACGGGCTGTTCGCAATCACCCGCGATTTCGACATGCAGACCCAGCCGCATTTGTTACTGCTGCAAAAGACGATGGTGATGGTCGAAGGCATCGCCACCCAGCTCAATCCCGACATCAATATGTGGGATACCGCCGCGCCCTATGTGCGCAGCTGGATTCGCGACGAGCTGGGACCGGAGGCTGCCGTCGCCGACCGGATCAAGGAAGACACCGAAACGCTGTTGCGCATACCGGGCCTGATCCGCCGACTAGAGGAGCAATTCCCGCCTAAGGGGGCGCGCCCGAACCGCCGCCTTTGCCCGAGATCAAACTGCTGACCGACCGCAAGGAGCGCACAGGCGGCTCTCGGCTGGGATACCTTGTTGCCTTGCTCGCTGGTGCGGGCGCCATGTGGGGCGCGGCGAGCATGGGCTGGCTGGGATAGCCGAAAGCCGCTCTGTCCGCTTGGTCCGCGTCAGTTGAGGGCGGTGCGCTCTGGCAGCAGGCGGCTGCCGATGACGGCGGCGATGACCGCCACCGCCTCGACGGTCATGGGCACGTACCAGCCGTCATAAGGGCCGTCGAGCGCGAGGCTCAGCCCGCGCGCAGCCAGAGTGATCCCCATCAGCGCAGCGGTAACCAGCAGTAGAGTCCCGCTGCGCCGCCATGCACCTAGGATCAACGCGCCGCCCGATACCCAGAAGAACGCCGCAAAATCGGCGCGGATTGTAGAGAGGCCGCGATTGCCGATTGCTTCGACCCCGAAATCGCTGCCTGCGACCATCGGCTGGAACAGGAAACCCGCGCCCATCCAGACGAACAGCAGGCCCAGCAGCATCAAGACCGCGCGTAATATCAGTATGACCACAATTCCCCCCTGTTTCCTGCACCACCTATCGCCTGCAGGGCCTCCACGCTCAAGAAAAATTAACCATTGTATCGCAAGGCATACCGGGAGCCTGCGGGGTCTTGGCTGCGCGGCGCTGTGCGGCTAGGCTGCGCAGCAGCGCTCTCATCGGAACGCGCGCGCATCGCACGGGAGTTTTTTATAGCATGACTGGCTGGCAGAGCCTTTGCACCGCTGAAGGCATGGGACACACACGTTGAGCAAGGCGTCACCCAAGGTGCTGCTGGTCGTGGGCGGCGGGATCGCGGCCTACAAATCGTGCGAGCTTGTGCGCCTGATTCGAAAGGGCGGGGCTGATGTGACTTGCGTCGTGACCAAGGGCGGACAGCAATTCGTCACCCCCATGTCGCTCGCGGCGCTGAGCGAAAACCAGGTCTACACCAATCTCTTCGACCTCAAGAACGAGGCGGAGATGGGCCATATCCAGCTCAGCCGCGAGGCCGATCTGGTCGTGGTCTGTCCGGCCACCGCCGACCTAATGGCGAAGATGGCGGTCGGTATTGCAGACGATCTGGCGACCACGCTCATCCTCGCCACGGACAAGCCGGTGATGGCCGTGCCTGCGATGAATGTGCGCATGTGGGAGCACGAGGCAACGCAGCGCAATCTCGACCTGCTCCAGCAGGCGGGCGTCAATGTTCTCAATCCCGACGAGGGGCCGATGGCCTGCGGCGAATTCGGCTATGGCCGCTTGCCCGAACCGCACGCGATCTGGCGCGAGATTGCCGCTGAACTCGGCATCGAGGTCGAGGAGGCCGAGCCCGCACCGGTGCCAGCGAACGATCAGCAGGACGCAAAAGCCAAACCGGCAGCGTCCGACATCGAAGTCGAAGCGCTCGAACCCGAAGAAGAAGATGAAGGCAGTGCGCTCGGCGGACTAGGCGGATTGCTGTCGCGGATCATCCCGCGCTCGACAGCCAAGCGCACGCATGAGGATCTCGAGGCGGAATATGCCGAACTCGACGAGCAGATCGAGGAAGAACTGGGCGCTGAAGATCTGCCAGATGAAGAGCTGGCCGATCTGACCGAAGAAGAAGCACCCGAATTCAATCCCGACCTTGGCGGTCCGCTGCTGGCCAAGAAGGGCGCTGCTGGCTCCGCTCCGGCCATCGACCCGGGCGCCATCAACCACGAAGTGGATGACCGCAAGACAGCGCCGGAAGTGATCGATGGCGCAGCTGCTTCGGCGGCGGGCGAGATCGAGGCGGTCGAAGACGATGCGCTGGGCGGAGAAGGCTTCAATGTGGATGCCGGTTACCGCCCGCTCGACGGACGGCACGTGCTGGTCACAGCCGGACCGACCTGGGAAGCGCTCGACCCGGTGCGCTACCTCGCCAATCGTTCGAGCGGGAAACAGGGCTTTGCCATTGCCGCCGCTGCTGCGGCGCTGGGGGCGAGGGTGACGCTGGTTGCCGGGCCAGTCTCGCTCAAGACGCCCGCCGGTGTCGATCGGATCGATGTCGAAAGCGCCGAAGACATGAACAAGGCGGTGAAACAGGCACTGCCCGCCGATGCAGCGGTGATGGTTGCCGCTGTCGCCGATTGGCGGCCCAAGGAATACGCCGGCGAGAAGATCAAGAAGCGCGGATCGGCACCACCTGCGCTGATGCTCACCGAAAATCCCGATATCCTGACCAATATCGCCGCGGGCAAGGAGCGGCCCGAACTCGTGATCGGCTTCGCTGCCGAAACCGACGATGTGCTTGCCAATGCCAAGGCGAAGCGCAAGCGCAAGGCCGCCGACTGGATTATCGCCAACGATGTTTCTGGAGACGTGATGGGCGGCGACGACAACCGCGTGCATATCGTCAGCGGCGAGGGCGTCGAAAGCCTCGATGAAATGCCCAAGAGTGCGGTTGCGATGGCGCTGGTCGAGCGGATCGCGGCGTCCTTCAAGGCCGAGGCTGCCGAATGAGCGCGCGTCAGGCTGGCGGCGAAGGCGACCAAACACAGGTATCAGTGCCGGTAAAGATCAAACGCCTGCCCCACGGCGAAGGCCTCGCGCTGCCGGTCTATGCGACCAGCGGTGCGGCGGGGATGGATGTGGTTTCGGCAGAGGACGTGACGCTCGATCCCGGTGCGCGCCACCCGGTTGCGACAGGTCTTGCACTGGCGATCCCGCACGGCTTCGAAATACAGGTGCGCCCGCGTTCAGGCCTCGCGCTCAAGCACGGGATCACGGTCCCCAACACGCCCGGCACGATCGACAGCGATTATCGCGGCGAATTAAAGGTCATCCTGATCAATCACGGCAGCGAGCCGTTCGTAATCGCGCGCGGCAACCGCGTGGCGCAGCTGGTGCTCGCACCGGTGGTGCAGGCGGCGTGGAGCGAGGTTGAGGAGCTGGACGCGACGACGCGCGGCGCGGGCGGTTTCGGGTCGACTGGGGGCCACGCGGCGCTTTAGTCAATAGCCGTTCGGGAAAGCAGGATCGAATTCGCGCGCCTCGCTTACCGGCATGGCAAGCCAGGGCTTGTAATTGCCCGCGCGGTCCTTCCAGAAATAGACCGCCCAGCGGTCACCCTTTTCCGGCAGCGGCGGCCTGTTCCATTCGCATGCCGAGGATCCCCAGCCGCGCTCGAATTCGGCGGTTGCAGGCAGGTCAGAGCCCCGGACGGTCCGGATGATCGCGGCGCTCGCCTTCCACGGATACGCGTCGCCTTGCTTATCGGCGATGTGCCGCGCGCTTTCGACGGAGACTATGGCGATGCCGCTGATGTGGCCCTGAGCGAGGCCCCGTTCGATTCGCATGGAGACCGGCAGATTCACGGCGCAGGCGTGCGCCGCAGTCGCGGTGAACAACGAAATGATCAGTGCGGAAAGGAGCGGAAGCGCGCGCATCAGGCTTTCATAGCCCTGACCACCTTAACGATTTTGGAATCAAAAAGGGCGGCGCTGATCCCTTGCGCCGCCCTTTCGTTCCCGTCCAAGGGTTGTGACGAATGCAACGTAACCGATTAATCGACCGCGCGCACGGTTTTTCCGTCATCCTTGATCGTGATCCGCAGTGTTTCGCCGGAATTCCCGGGAAAATCAGTGAACAAGGCGTCGACAAGGTTCGGCACAAGCGTCTGCAGACGGTTGGACCGCGATGCGGCCTGCGCCTGACCTTCGAACAGTCGCTCGCCCGTGGCGGTCGAATCGATCTTCAGGTCGATATCGCTGACATAGACGGTGTAGCTGCGCACCTGCGGCCCGGCGAGGAACGGGTCGTGAAAGCCGAATGCATAGCCGCGGCGGAAGCCGAAGCCGCGGCCCCATGGACCGAAGAACGGATCGTAGAATCCGGCGCCGACATTGTTGGTGCGAATGCGCTCACGCCCATTATCGACGCCATAATCGAACCGCACGAGCAGGCTCGCATCGGCGGGCGACGACGCCTCGCTATAGCCAAGGCGCTGCATCTCGTCCGCAACCATGTCGGCGTAGAGCGCGAATTCGAGCCCGCCGGCAAGCTTGGGGTCTTCGGCAACGACCGCAAAGGTCTGGCCCTGCGGTGCGGGGAGAGTTGAAGCAAAGCGCGACACATCGGCCTTAAACGAAGGCGCGCAGGCGGAAAGCCCGGCTGCAAGCAGCAGCGGGAGTGCCAACCGAGTGGCGGTGGTCTTAAGCGGTTTAGTCATAACGTACCCTATCCATTAAACACGTAAGTGCATCCACCAGTGAAGCCGCGCTTTCCCCTTGCTGGACCCGCATCGCAGGCCCTGACCTCAATCGTCAATCTGTCACTGAGCCTGTGCACTGTAAAGAACTGGTCTGAACCGCGTTTGAACGCGCGTGAAGGGCGATTAGCCGCGCACCAGCCCAAGCGCCCTGTATGCCTTGTCGAGCGTCGGGAGGCCGTGCTCGCGCGCCTGTGCTGCTCCGCGGGCAAGGATCGCGTCGAGAGTTTCCTCATCGTCCTTCAATTCCGCGAACCGCGCATTGATGGGGCTAAGCGTTTCGACCAGCACTTCGCCCAGCGCAGGCTTGAACGCGCCGAAACCCTGACCGCCATGATCGGCGAGCACTTCGTCCACGCTCTTGCCAGTCAACGCGCCGTAAATCCCGACGAGGTTGAGCGCTTCGGCGCGGCCTTCGAGGCCCTTTTTCTCCGAGGGCAGCGGCTCGGGATCAGTCTTGGCCTTCTTGACCTTTCTCATGATCGTATCGGCATCGTCGGTAAGGCTGATGCGGCTCATTTCGGACGGGTCGGATTTGCTCATCTTTGCCGTGCCGTCGCGCAGCGACATGATCCGAGCGGCGGCGGGCGGGATGTAGGGTTCGGGCAGGGTGAACAGCGGCGCGTCTTCGGCGCAGAAATCGGTGTTGAATTTCTGCGCGATGTCGCGGGCGAGTTCCAGATGCTGTTTCTGGTCTTCGCCCACCGGCACATGCGTTGCCTGATACAGCAGCACGTCGGCGGCTTGCAGGACAGGATAGGTGAACAGCGCAATCGACTGGCCTTCGCGGTTCTTGCCCGCTTTGTCTTTCCACTGCGTCATGCGGCCCAGCCAGCCCATCCTCGCCGTGCCGTTGAGCAGCCATTGCAGCTCCGCATGAGCGGGAACCTGCGCCTGGTTGAACAGCACTGTCTTCGACGGATCGACCCCGCAGGCTACCAGCGTCGCGACCATTTCGCGGGTGTTGGTGGTCAGCTCGGCAGGGTCATGCGGCTGCGAGATCGCATGGAGATCGGCGAGGAAGATAAAGCACTCCCCGCCCGAGGCACGCGCCTCTTCCTGCAGCTTCACGTAATTGACGATCGCGCCGAGGTAATTGCCAAGATGCGGCTTGCCCGTGGGCTGGATGCCGGAGACGACTCTCATTCAGAATTCTTTCTATCTAACCTTGTCGGCGCATTAGGCGCTGAAGCGTCGCCTTGTCGAGCACGCCGAGCACCACCGCGCCGAACCCGTAGGTGACCGCGCCCGTGCCGAGGATCGCAGCGATCCCGGCGGCTTTCTCTGCCACCGACCCCGTGAACCACGGACCGATCTGCTCCATCAGGAAATACAGCGCTGCGCCCATTACCGCTGCGGCGGCCGCGATGCGAACGATGCGGCTAGACGAGGCGCGGCTCCATGCGGTAGAATTGCCGGATATGGAGGATGCCCCCGAGCAGAAGGATATTGCACCACGCCCCGACGGCTCCGGCGATGGCAAGCCCTGTCACGCCGTAGATCGGCACCAGCATGATGTTGAGTCCGATAGTCACCACCAACGAGATTGCCGCCGTGATGACCGGGGTGCGGGTATCCTTGCGCGCGAAGAAATTGGGCGTGAGCACTTTGACCAGCACGTAGGCGGGCAGGCCTAGCACGAGCCCCTGCACGACGAGGCCGGTGACGCTGGCATCCTCCTGCGTGAAGGCTTGCCCCGCCATGAAGACCCGCACGAAAGCGGTCCCGGTAAAGAACAGCGCGACCGCGCACGGCACGGTCAGCAGCATCGCGAGTTCGATAGCGTTGGACTGCAGGCGCGCGGCCTCCTCGTTCTCCTCCCGCCCGAGATAGCGCGAGAGTGCGGGCAGGATCGCCGTGCCCAGCGCGATCCCGATAATGCCCAGCGGAAGCTGGTTCCAGCGGTCGGCCATCTGCAAATAGGTGTAGCTGCCGACCGGCAGGGTCGAGAGAAAGAATAGGTCGACGAACCGGCTGATCTGATACACGCCTGCACCGAAGATCGCCGGGACGACGAGGATGCCAAGCTCCTTCACACCCGGGGTGATCCGGGGGAAGGCCAGCGACAGGCGAAAGCCCGCGCGGCGCATGAAAAACCCGAGCCACACCACTTGCAGCAGGCCCGACAGCGACAGCGCCCATGCCATCGCCTGCGCGGTCATGCGGCGCGCCTCCAGGTCCCCGCCGAGCGTCAGGCCGTACGCCAGCGCAGCGATCAGGCAGATATTGAGCAGCACCGGCGCAGCAGCGGCGGCGGCAAAGCGCGACAGCGAATTGAGCACTGCGGCAACCAGCGTCGCGATGCTCATGAACAGCAGATACGGGAACGTGACCCGCCCCATGAAAACCGCGATTTCGAGATTACCGGCTTCGTCGGAAAGTCCCTCGGGCGCGAAGAAGTCGATCACCCACGGCATCGCGATGAGGGCGATTGCGCCGAACACGATCAGGATCGGCAGGAGAACCGCGAGCACGGACGTGGCGAATTTCTCCGCCTCTCCCATGTCGCCATCCTCCTTCATCCGCCGGTTGAACAGCGGGACGAAGGCGCTGGCAAAGGCCCCTTCGGCAAACAGGCGGCGAAAGATGTTGGGCAGCATGAAGGCAAGCTGCCAGGCATCGCCCATCGCCGTCGCGCCGAGCACGCGCGCAATCAGGATGTCGCGCACGAAACCGAAGACGCGGCTGACCGCCGTCAGCCCGCCTATGGTTCCGACGTTCTTAAGCAGGCTCATGCGTCAGGCCCGCGATTTCACGCGATTACGCGTTGCCTTCAGCGGGCGGAGCGGCACCCTCTGCGCCTTCGCCCTGGCGGCGCTGCTGAAGCTGTTGGACATAGAGGCCATTGAAGTCGATCGGGTCGACCATCAGCGGCGCAAATCCGGCATCGCGGACCGCATCGGCGATCACGCGGCGCGCGAACGGAAACAGGATGCGCGGTGCTTCGGCGAACAGGAATGCGTGCGCCTGATCCTCGGGCACGTTGCGAATGCCGACAAGGCCGCAATAATCCAGCTCGATCAGGTAGGCGGTGCCCTCTGCCGATTTCGCGGAAATGTTTATCTTCAGAGTGACTTCGTGGACCTCGTCGCTCTGCGCTTCTGCGCCGATATTGAACTGGACATCGATGGCGGGCTGTTCTTTCCACTGGAACACCGCCGGAGCGTTCGGGTTCTCGACCGAGAGATCCTTCACATATTGCGTGATGATTGCGGCGGTCGGCTGGTTGTCAGCGCCATTTGCGCCCGCATTCTGGTTGTCGAGGTTGGTGAGGATGTCGCCTTCGTCGGCCATGTCTTTGGATCTTTCGGATATGAGGTACTGAAATGTGCTAAGCTCGCCTTCGGGCAAGAGCAGGAGACTTTGTCAATTGTTGCGGCGCGCGCCTAGCAGGCGCGGGAGGTGCAAGCAACCGGACGAAACTCGCGAAATTCGCACGAGAGTGCAACCTAATGGGCGTTGGCGAATTGTAATTGATGCCTATTTAAGGCACGTAACGTTTTTTTCGGGAGAATCCCCGGGAAAGCCCGGATAGGCGAACAGGTATCGTTAACGCCCTGTCGTGTATCCCGACTGTATGAAGGCCGGCGTGACCGGCTGCAAAGGTAATCGGACCAATATCGTGATTTTAGAAATCATCATTCTCGCCATGATCGCCGCATTTCTGGGGCTTCGGCTGTATTCGGTGCTTGGCCGCCGGGCCGAGCATGAAGAGGAATCGATCCCGCAGCGTTTCGATGCGGGCGAGAATGCTCAGCCGCAAGCGCAGCAGCCGCAGGGCGCAGCGCCCGCCGCTCCGCAGCGCGTGGCCGAGCTTGAGGGTGTCATGCCCGCCGTAGAACGCGGCGTTCGCGAAATTGCCGATGCCGACCGGTCTTTCGACCTGCCAAGCTTTATCGAAGGCGCGAAAGGCGCTTACGAAATGGTGCTCGAGGCATTCTGGTCCGGGGACAAGGAAACCCTGCGCGAATTGTGCGATGACGATGTCTATGCCGGTTTCAGCGCAGCGATTGACGCGCGCGAAGAGGCTGGGCACACGGTCGACAACAAGCTGATCCGGGTTGAGGAAACCCGCATTCACTCTGCATCGATGGACGGCCGCATGGCCCGCATCGCAATGCTGTTCGTTGCCGATATCGCTGCGGTCACGCGCGACAAGGATGGCAATGTGGTTGCCGGATCGCTCGACGATGCGATCGAGAGCCGCGATGTGTGGACCTTCTCGCGCAATGTCGGCGCACGCGATCCCAACTGGGTGCTCGACGAAACCGACGAAGGCTGATTGGGCAGCAGGCCTTCCCGGCCCTGCAAGACACAGGACATTCGAATGCGTAGCTGGCCAGCATTGGCATTACTGCTTTTGCTTGCCGGGTGCGGTCGGATCGTGCCCGGCGCTGCTCCGCCCGCTTCCAATATGCCGGTCCCGCCAGCCCCCACAAGCGCATTGCTGGCCGGTATAGCCGCCGGACCTTCCATCGCCTCGCTCGGATTCGGAGCCGATGACGCGCGCGCCGCGCTTTCGAGCTTCATCGAATCCTGCCCGCAAGTGCTTCGCCGCGACGATGCGAGCGGGCTGACCCGCAATGCCGATTGGCAACCTGCGTGCGCGGCTGCGGGCACCTGGCCATCCGCGCGCGCACGCTCGTTCTTCGAAACCTATTTCGAAGCGGTCGAAGTGGGCGAGGGCGATGCTTTCGCCACCGGATATTTCGAACCGGAAATCTCAGGCAGCCGCACTCGCAGCGCGCGTTTCAACACGCCGGTCTATGCCATGCCCAGCGACCTCGTGCGCGCATGGCCGGCAGACATGCCCGAGGCCGAGCGAACCGGGCGTCCGCCGCTGGGCCGCTATGACGAAAACGGCGATTTCGTCTTGTATTACGAGCGCGCCGAAATCGAAGAGGGCGCGCTGGAGGGTAAAGTCCCGGTGATCGCCTGGGCCGAAGACCCGGTCGAGCTGTTCTTCCTCCAGATACAGGGTTCAGGCCGCCTGCGCACGCCATCGGGTGACGTGATACGCATCGGCTATGCCGGGCAGAACGGGCGCGGCTATACCGGGATCGGCGGCGTCATGCGTGAGCGCGGCCTGCTGGGCGATGGGCCGGGCCAGTATGCCGGATCCATGCAGGGGATCATGGCCTATATCCGCGAGAATCCTGAAGAAGGGCGCAACCTGATGCGGCTCAACAAGAGCTGGATCTTCTTCCGCGAACTGACCGGAGACGGCCCGCTGGGCACACTCGGTGTCCCTGTCCGGCGCGAGAGCTCGGTCGCCGCCGATCCGCGCTTCGTGCCGCTGGGATCGCCGGTCTGGCTCGACCTTGACCGGGGCGAGGCTGACGGGCTCTGGATCGCGCAGGACACGGGCGGCGCGATCAAGGGTGCCAATCGCTTCGACACGTTCTGGGGCGCGGGGCCAGAGGCGCGGACCATCGCAGGAGGGATGAGCGGGCGCGGCAAGGCGCTGCTGCTGCTGCCGAAGGCCAGTGCAGTCCGCCTTCGCGAAAGCCGGTGAGTTTCTCGCGCGGCCTGAGCGGCGATGAGCAGGAGGCCTGGGCACGGCTCGCCCGCAGTGTCACGCCGCTTGCCGGGCGCAAGGCACCGGGCCTGCCCAAGGATAAGCCAGTGACACCGCGAACTCCTGTAAAACCGGCTCCTGCTCCCATCCAGCCCACCCGTCCGCAGAGAGCGCCGATCGCGACGCGCAATGCGCCAGCCGCGCCGCGCCGGATGTTCGCCTCCGAGCTCGATTCGGGCTGGAACCGCAAGCTCAAGGCCGGGCAGATCGCCCCCGACTACACGCTCGACCTGCATGGCCATACGCTCGACAGCGCCTATGGGCGGATCGTCAGCGGCCTTGATCAGGCGCGCGCGATGGATGCGCGGCTCGTGCTGGTGATTGCGGGGCGAGAGCGCCCGGTCGACCCCGCGGACCGGAGCAGCAAGCGCGGCGCGATCCGTGCGAAACTGCTCGACTGGATCGCGGCCAGTCACCACGCCGAAAGCATTGCCGCCGTGCGCCGCGCGCATATCCGCCACGGCGGCGAGGGCGCGCTTTACCTCGTGCTGAAACGGCGGCGGTGATCCCAATCATCCGGCTCTCATGCAAAAAGACCCCCGGCATGTCTGCCGGAGGTCTCTTGCGACCCTGACCCACCCGGGATCAGGGTTATCGCCAAATCGCTCAGTGATACCTGGCGTAGCTGAGGTCGAACCTGTCGGCGTCCATCACCTTGGTCCAGGCGGCCACGAAGTCGTTCACGAACTTCTCTTCGCTGCCCGCCTCGGCATAGACTTCGGCCTGCGCGCGAAGCTGCGAGTTTGACCCGAAGACGAGGTCCGTACGGGTGGCGCGGAACTTTTCTTCGCCGGTCTGCCGGTCGCTGCCGACATATTCCTCGTCACCGCTGCCATCGACGATTGTCCACCTGTTGCCCATGTCGAGCAGATTGGTGAAGAAGTCCGGGGTCAACTGGCCTACGCGGTCCGTGAAGACGCCGTGGCTGGTATTGCCCGAATTCGCGCCGAGCGCCCGCATCCCGCCGACCAGCACGGTCAGTTCGGGGATCGATAGGCCCAGCAAGTGCGCCTTGTCGATCAGCATGTCCTCGGTGCGGACGTTCGCTTTGGTCTTGAGGTAGTTGCGGAAGCCATCGGCAAACGGCTCCATCGGCTCGAAGCTTTCGGAGTCGAACTGCTCCTCGGTCGCGTCGCCGCGTCCGGTCGTGACATCGACGCTGACGTCGTAGCCTGCATCCTTTGCCGCCTTTTCGACCGCTGCCGCGCCGCCCAGCACGATGGCATCGGCCATCGAAATGTCGCCGCGAAGCTCGTCCAGATTCGACAGAACCTTGCCCAGCTCATCGGGATCGTTGGCTTCCCAGTTCTTCATCGCATCAAAGCGGATATGCGCACCATTGGCGCCGCCGCGATGATCCGAATTGCGATAGGTAGACGCCGAGGCCCATGCCGCTTTCGCAAGCTCGCTGACGCTGAGGCCGCTATCCAGCACCTTGGATTTGAAGTCGGAAACCGCGCCCGCCGAAGGCTGCGTGCCAGCCGGGATCGGGTCCTGCCAGATCAGGTCTTCCTCAGGCACTTCCGGGCCAAGATACCGGACCTTCGGTCCCATGTCACGGTGGCACAGCTTGAACCACGCGCGCGCGAACGCATCGTCGAGTGCTGATTGATCGTCGCGGAAGCGTTCGGAGATCTTGCGATACTCCGGGTCCATCTTCATCGCCATGTCGGCGGTCGTCATCATGGTCGGAACCTTCTTCGAAGGATCGCGCGCATCGGGCGCCATGTCGGACTCGTCCGGATCGATCGGCGTCCACTGTTTCGCGCCTGCCGGGCTTTCGACCAGTTCATATTCGTATTTGAACAGCAAGCGGAAGTAGTCGCCGCCCCACTGCGTGGGGTTCGGCGTCCATGCGCCCTCGATTCCCGAGGTGGTAATATGGCCTTTGCCAATTTCGTCTTCGTCGTTGAGCCATCCAAAGCCCTGCAGTTCGAGCGCTTCGCTTTCGGGCGCGCCGCCGAACGTGTCGGCAGGCTCTGCACCGTGCGCCTTGCCGAAGGCGTGGCCGCCAGCGGTAAGCGCGACAGTTTCCTCGTCGTTCATCGCCATTCGCGAGAATGTTTCGCGGATATCGCGCCCGCTTTGCAGGGGATCTGGCTCACCGCCGGGTCCTTCCGGATTGACGTAGATCAGGCCCATCTGGATCGCGGCGAGCGGGTTTTCGAGCGCCTTGCCGGCATCCGGTTGGATGCGCGTGGCGACGCCTTCGTTCACCCATTGCTCTTCGGTGCCCCAGTAAACGCTCTCGGGCTCGTACACGTCCGCACGGCCGCCGCCGAAGCCGAAGACCGGTCCGCCCATGCTTTCAATTGCTACATTGCCGGTGAGGATGAACAGGTCGGCCCAGCTGATGTTGCGGCCATATTTCTGCTTGATCGGCCACAGCAGTCTGCGCGCCTTGTCGAGGTTGCCATTGTCTGGCCAGGAATTGAGCGGAGCGAAACGCTGCTGGCCCGTGCCCGCACCGCCGCGCCCGTCACCGGTGCGGTAAGTACCGGCGGCGTGCCACGCCATGCGGATGAAGAATGGGCCGTAATGTCCGTAATCGGCGGGCCACCAATCCTGGCTGTCGGTCATCAGCGCGGTGAGGTCATCCTTCAGCGCCTTGTAATCGACCGTGTTGAAAGCCTCGGCATAGTCGAAATCCTCGCCGTAGGGATTGGCGCTCTTGCCTTGTTCGGTCAGGATGTCGAGCTGCGTTGCCTCGGGCCACCAATCCTTGTTGGTACGGCCCAGCAGGGTGCGCATTTCGCCGTTCCCACTGAAGGGACAACCACTCATATCGCCTGTCTTCGCGTCCATGTCTCTCTCCTCTGATCTCTCTCAGGACTCGGGATTACCCGAGCTTGATGTCAGGAGGATGATGGAAGCGGGCTAATCAGTCCAATCGATTAATGCGCGAAGATTGATTGATTGAGTAGATGAGCGACCGGACGTGTTCGCAATCAGTCGAATTCGACCGAGAGCAGCGTGAAGCGTGCCGGGCCGGTAGCAAAGACGCCGTGGCTGCGGCGCGTGCGCGATCCAAAGGCGAGACCAAGGGTCGATGTATTCGCCAGCGCTGTGTTGAAGCCCCTGACATGTTTTGCGGAAGACTGACCCATCACATTTGTCCACGTCTCATCGAGCCTGACCGTGATCGAATGCTCACCCGCCGAAAGCGGGACGACTCCGTTTAATGGCGCATACCAGCGGTAAGACTGGAACTTGCCGCGCCCGGTCCAATTGTCGCCTGCCTGCTGGAAATACAGCGAAACGGTCGCGGCCTCCCGCGGCTTCTCGACAGCGACGAAGCGCGTGCTGCGCGGGGCGTCAATGCGGTAGCGCACGGTGATTGTCTGCACGCCTTCGAGCGGGCGGATCGAGGTTGTCAGGGCATCCCATTCGCCGCGCCCGGCCTGCGGGAAATCAACGGTGATCGATCCGTCGCGGTTCTCGCGCGGGGTTTCAGGCATCCCGACGGAATAGTTCTTGCCCCGCACCCACGGGCCGATCTCCCACGCGCTGGCAGGAGGCATGGCGACAAGCGAGCCGGGAACAAGCGCCGCAGCGCCAAGCGCAAGGGCGAGAAGGCCAAGTTGTTTCTGCATGAGAGTCATCTAGCGAATACGCGCTTGAACAAGCTTGAATGTCCGCTTCAGCAGGCAGAAAGCTTCCGAACGCACCGGCGGCCAAACGGCCTCAGGGCGACCGCCACGGCTAGAACGATACGATCTACGATCGCCTCAGCAAGGACATTGTTGGCCCGGATGGGTTTGCACGATTAATCATGCCGCCTGTGCGATATCCTCGACCGGCTCGTTGCGGATGAGGTAGTCGAACGCGCCGAGGCCTGCCTTTGCGCCTTCGCCCATCGCCACCACGATCTGCTTGTCCGGTACGGTGGTCGCATCGCCCGCGGCATAGATGCCGGGCAGGTTCGTCGCGCCGTGCCGGTCGATCACGATCTCACCGTATTGGGAGAGTTCAAGGCCGGTGTCCTCGAGCCATTCGGTGTTCGGCACAAGGCCGATCTGGACAAACACGCCTTCGAGCTCGATCCGGCGTTCCTCGCCGCTTTCGCGATCCTTGAGGACGAGGCCGTCCACCCGCGCACCGTCTCCGGTGACTTCGGTGGTCTGGCCGTTCGTGATGATCTCGACATTGGAGAGCGAACGCAATTTGCGCTGGAGTACTTCGTCGGCGCGCAGCTTGGTGTCGAATTCAATCAGGGTGACATGGCCGACGATTTTCGCAAGATCGATTGCCGCCTCGACGCCGGAATTGCCGCCGCCGATGACCGCGATTTTCTTGCCCTTGAACAGCGGGCCGTCGCAATGCGGGCAATAGGCCACGCCCTTGTTGCGGTATTCGGCTTCGCCTGGCGCGCCGAGATTGCGCCAGCGCGCACCGGTTGAAAGGATCAGCGCGCGCGATTTCAGCACCGCGCCATTCGCCATCGTAACCTCGTGCATCCCGCCCGCTTCGCTCGCGGGCTTCAGCTGGACCGCGCGGGCGAGATCCATCAGGTCGATCTCGTTCTCGAGCGTCTGCGACTTGAGGGCGTCCGACAGCTTCGGCCCTTCGGTGTAGCTTGTGCCGGGCAGGTTCTCGATCCCGAGCGTATCCTGTAATTGCCCGCCAAAGCGCTCAGCCGCGATACCGGTGCGAAAGCCCTTGCGCGCGGTATAGACGGTCGAGGCTGCGCCAGCGGGGCCGCCGCCGATGATCAGCACTTCGAATGGTTCCTTGGCCGACAGCTTCTCGGCGGCCTTTTCGTCTGCGCCGCTATCGAGCTTCGAGAGGATTTCGGCGAGTTCCATTTTGCCGTTGAAGAAGCTTTCTCCGTTGAGGAACGTCGCCGGGACCGCAAGGACGCCGCGATCCTCCACTTCGTCCTGGAACGTGCCGCCTTCGATCAGGGTCGCGGTGATGTGGGTGTTCTCGAGCGCCATCAGCGTCAGCGCCTGCACCACGTCGGGGCAGTTGTGGCAGCTGAGCGAGAAGAACATCTCGAAATCGTAATCGCCTTCGAGGGCGCGGACCTGTTCGATCAGGTCGGCATCGACCTTGGGCGGGTGGCCGCCAGCCCAAAGCAGCGCGAGCACCAGCGAGGTAAACTCGTGCCCCATCGGCAGGCCTGCGAAGCGCACCCACTTGTCCGCATCGGAGGCGCGGCGAATGATGAAGCTGGGCGTGCGTTCATGCGTGCCATCGAACTGCGCGCTGACCATGTCGTGCAGCTCGGCAATCTCGGTCAGCAATTCGCGCGTCTGCGCGCTCTTCTCGCTGTCATCGAGCGATGCGACGAGCTCGATCGGCTCGCGCAGGTTTGCGAGATATTGCTGGAGCTGGGTCTGCATGGTCGCATCGAGCATAAGTGGCCTCTTCTATGGGAATGCCTGGAAAGTCGTTGGTTGGTGCCACCTCGTGAGGAGAGGCAAGTCGGGCCCGGATCGGCGTCCGCTCCGGAGGAGGGAGAGGGAGGAGGGGACGCTCGATCCGGGCCCTTTGTCGGGTCCGGGCCTCTTGGGGGATGGCCCGGACTTCCGGGACCGCGCGCTTGGGATTGGAGGAAGGGTGCGTGCGGTCCCGTGTCTGATTAGATCTTGCCGACGAGGTCGAGCGAAGGAGCCAGCGTGTCGCCGCCCTCTTCCCACGCAGCCGGGCAGACCTGGCCGGGGTTGGCGCGGACATATTGTGCCGCCTTGATCTTGCGGGTCAGCTCATTCGCGTTGCGGCCCACGCCTTCGCAAGTGATTTCCATGATCTGGATCACGCCATCGGGGTCGACCACGAAGGTCGCACGGTCGGCAAGGCCGCTATCTTCGCGCAGCGCGCCGAAATTGTTCGCCAGCGTGTGCATCTGGTCGCCGAGGAATGCGAACTTCAGCTTGCCGATCTTTTCCGACGTGTCGTGCCATGCCTTGTGGCTGAAATGCGTGTCGGTCGAAACGCCGAACACCTCGACGCCCATGCTCTGCAGCATGTCATACTTTTCGCCCAGGTCTTCGAGCTCGGTCGGGCACACGAAGGTGAAGTCTGCCGGGTAGAAGAAGAACACGGCCCACTTGCCGGCAATGTCGTCTTGCGTGACGTCGAAGAAATCTTCGCCGGCCTTGAATGCGGTGGCCTTGAACGGTTTGATGGTCGAGCCGATAATGCCCATTGTATAATTCCCCTGATTAGGATTGGTTGAAACTTACACGTCCCATGTAGGGCGCGCTGCAATGCACAAAAGCTGATTTGTGCGATTGCGAAGATCGGATTTTTCAATCACACAAACGGGAACTAATCGATTTCGTTCCAAACCGGCGATGCGCCAGAATCGAAGCGCACGGGCGCACCTCTTCGGCGCCTCGATGCGCGCCTGCTTCCTGCCGGAGAGGGGGATTCTTCGGGCTCCCGAGCCCTGATTGAGAGCCGCGTTAGGCAGCCGATTTAACGGTTCGTCGCAACATCTGCTCAGATTGCCCGCACAACAGCCGGTGGGGTCTGGCGCGTTCATGTGAGAGAAAGCTAGGGACGAACACTCACGCCTCGCATGGTGCCCAAGAGCGGCATCCATGACGCACATCTTCCATTTCGAGATGACAGGGGTTCTGACAGCCGGGCCGCCATTTTTCAGGCCATATGTCGGGTAGTTCATCGTGGGGGCGGGCGGTCAGTTGGCCGCAAGGACGCCGGAACGGCTGAAGTAGGTTTTTAAGGAGTATCGTAATGACTTTCATTTCCAACGCGCCAAAGGCTCTTGCCCTTCCGGCCATGCTGCTGATTGCAGCACCGGCCACGCTCGCCGCACAGGACCAGGACACCGACGAAGGTCAGGTCCTGACTACGGTCGTCGGTTCGCCGCCTGCCGATCTTACGGGCCTTACCGAAGGACCGGAACTCGAAGGCCTGATCTCGGCTCGCAATGGCAACCAGATCCAGGTTACCGCAGCTGACGGAACCAGCACGATCGTGACCGTCGGCGCTGGCACTGAGATCAAGTCGCGCGGCGGCTTCCTCGGCCTCGACCGGGACAAGTTGACGGCAGATTCGCTGCTTAATGGTCTGCCCGTGAGTGTCGAAACCGTACAGTGGGGCCGCGGCCTCGTTGCCAGCGAGATCGACCTGAAGAACAAGGATCTGCGCACCGCCGCCATGATCCGCAGCGGCACCTCGCAGCAGTTCGCCCAGCAGGGCGCGGCGATCGAGGAGAATGCGATCGCCACCGAAGCACTGCGCGGACGCTTTGGCGATATCGACAAGTACAACATTCGCGGCACGACCAACGTGTACTTCGACACCGGCAAGTATCAGCTTTCCGACCAGGCCCGCACCGAGCTGTGCTCGGCTGCAGCCGAAGCGAATGCCATGGAAAACGCGCTCCTGCTCGTTGTCGGCTACACCGATTCGACCGGTAGCTACGAGATCAACCAGGAGCTGAGCGAGAAGCGCGCCGACCGCGTGGTCAACTACCTGCAGCAGCAGTGCGACTGGGCACCGTGGCGGATGCTGAGCCCGACCGGCATGGCTGAATCCGATCCGGCAGCGAGCAATGACACCGAAGCAGGCAAGGCGCAGAACCGCCGCGTCGCGGTGAACATCCTCGTCAGTAAGAGCGTCGACGGACTTTAAGGCCCGCAAGGGTTCGAATTGAAAAGGGGGCGGGCCTGCGGGTCCGCCCCCTTTTTTGTCAGTCATAAAGAGGCTTTAACGCAAAATGCGTGCCTGAATCTCGACCCCTTCGCACTAATTCGTGTTGCGCGTTTCACAAGCCGATGCCAAGCGCGTAGCGAACAAGAGGATCAGATTTTGGGAACTGACGGATACACTTTCAAGAATAGGTCAGCGGCGCATACTCAATCCTATTTGATGCCTGCAGTATCGGCCATTTTGGAGCAGCACGGCCACAGCAAGAAGATTTTCGAGCTCGGATATGGCAACGGTGCCAACGCAAAATTTCTCAGTGATCGCGGCTTCGAAGTCTCAGGAGTCGAACCCTCTCGAGACGGAATAGAAATCGCGTCCGAGTTGGGTTTGGACTTGCACGCCGGATCGACCGATGACGATCTGGCCGCAAAATTCGGGACTTTCCCTGTCGTCCTCAGCCTCGAAGTAATCGAACACGTCTTTTCGCCGAGGCAATTTGCGGAGCGGGTACACGATCTTTTGGAGCCAAATGGCATCGCGATAATATCGACGCCTTATCATGGTTACCTGAAAAATCTCGCACTGGCCGTTAGCGGCAAGATGGACAACCACTTTACCGCGCTGTGGGAAGGCGGCCATATCAAATTCTTCAGCCGCGACACGATGGGACGCCTTTTTGCGCGCGTGAAAATGGAGGAAATCGACTTCCACCGCGTGGGGAGGATCGCTCCTTTGGCGAAGTCCATGATCGGTGTCTATCGCAAACCGGACTGAGCCGATCTTGGCCGCGAAATGGAGCGCAATCGGTCGCCTTTCATAAGCGCTGTTTGAAAGCCCGTTCCATCATTTGCGATAATCCGGCTCCGCGAGACTGCCACATCCGTATTCTGTGCGAGGGTTCAGCGGGCCAAGACCGCGCCTTTGTGCGGGTGGTCCGCGATCCATCGGTTCGCCATGCGATTTGAACACAAAGGGCTCAAACATGGTTTGCCAGGCTTCACGCATTAGTGGCTGGCAAGAGCGGAAGATGCAGGGCCTCGGCCAGAACGGAACTCAGATCGGCGATCTTTTGCCTCAGTCGTCTTTAAACCAAGTGTGCCGCATTCAAGATAGCCGCAACCGGTTCCTTAGCGGTCGTTCTCACCTGGTCCCAGCTGAGCCCGGTGCAGCATCTTGTGATCGGCCAGCACCAGCGCCATCATCGCCTCGACTACCGGCGTGCCGCGGATGCCTACGCAGGGGTCGTGGCGGCCTTTGGTGCGGATCTCGGTTGCCTCGCCAGAGCTCGTGATCGTCTCGACAGGCTTGAGGATCGAACTGGTCGGCTTGAACGCGACCCGGCACACCACCGGCTGTCCGGTCGAGATGCCGCCTGCCGTGCCGCCTGCATGGTTGCTGGCAAAGACCGGCTTGCCGTCCTTGCCCGTACCGCATTGCGTCGGCGTTCTGTTCGCCGGTCAGGCGTGCAGCCTCGAACCCGGCGCCGATCTCGACGCCTTTGGTCGCGTTGATGCTCATCATCGCGCTCGCAAGATCGCTGTCGAGTTTCCCGTAAACCGGAGCGCCCCATCCGGCGGGAACGCCTTCCGCAATGCATTCGACCACTGCGCCGAGCGACGATCCGTCCTTGCGCGCTTTCTCGACCAGTTCCTCCCAGCGTTTCGCCGCCCAGCTATCGGGACAGAAGAACGGATTGTTGCCGATTTCTTCGAGGTTGATCGCCTCGGGTTCGATCTTGTCGCCGCCCAGCTCGCAGACATAGGCGGTGATAGTCACTTCGGGGATGATGAGCCGCGCGACGGCACCTGCGGCCACCCGCGCTGCGGTCTCGCGCGCGCTCGAACGTCCGCCGCCGCGAAAATCGCGGATGCCGTATTTCGCGTCATACGTGTAATCGGCGTGACCGGGGCGATAGCTTTTTGCGATCTCGGAATAATCCTTCGATCGCTGGTCGGTGTTCTCGATCATCAGGTGGATCGGCGTGCCGGTCGTCACCTGCTTGCCATCGGCGTTGTCGAACACGCCGGACAGGATCTTCACCGCGTCGGCTTCCTTGCGCTGCGTGGTGAAGCGGTTCTGACCCGGCTTGCGGGCATCCATGAAGGGCTGGATGTCGCGCTCGCGCAAAGCGAGGCCCGGCGGACACCCGTCGATCACTGCGCCAAGGCCGGGGCCGTGGCTTTCCCCCATGTGGTGAAGCGCAGCATGCGCCCGAACGTGTTGAAGCTCATATATGCTGCATTAGCGAAAAAGGACGACCTGTCGAGAATGGCGCGAGGGCGCCTGCGATTTTCCTACACGTGCGTGCGACGATATGAGTGCTGGGCGATGACGAAACGCCGTGCTCCTTCTCCTGATCGCCTGTCCCGATCAATTCGGCGCTCTGTGATCGATTGGTTTTCTACCCCTGGACACTGTCTCATGTGTCTCATGGTGGACCAGCGCCTGCGGACAAGTGGCGCGACTCACTGGCATTCGGGCCGCCAATGGGCGACAAGTCGGGCATGATTGCAAAGCTTTCAGGCAGGCTCGACGAGACGGGCGAGGACTGGGCCATCGTCGATGTGCAGGGCGTGGGCTATCTGGTCCACTGCTCGACCAAAACGCTCGCAGCCCTGGGCGAGGTGGGTGAGGCCTGCACGGTGCACACCGATTTGCAGGTGAGCGAGAACGACATGCGCCTGCTGGGCTTTGCCGAAAGCAGCGAGCGCGACTGGTTCCGCCTGCTGACGACGGTGCAGGGTGTGGGCAGCAAGGTGGCGCTGGCGATCCTCTCGGCGCTGTCGACCGGGGAGGTGCGCGATGCCTGCGCGGGCGGAGACGCAGCGACCGTGGCGAGGGCCAACGGCGTGGGGCCGAAGCTGGCGGGGCGGATCGTCAACGAGCTGAAGGACAAGGCCGGCGCGCTTCCGGGCGGCAGTGTGGCTGGCGGCGTGGCGATTGCTCCGAGGGGCGCAGCGAGCGCCGATGCGGTGAGCGCGCTGGAAAACCTTGGCTTCAAACCGGCGGTGGCGGCGCAGGCCGTGGCACGGGCGCAAGGCGAACTGGGCGAAGACGCGAGCGAAGGCGAGCTGATCCGCGTGGCACTGAAGAAAGCGGCTGGGTGATGGAGACGAATATGCGCAAACTATTGATCATCCCGCTGCTCGCGCTCGCCTCGCCGGTACCGCCGCACAGGAGCCCGATTTTAGCGCCTTCGACACTGGCCCGATCTTCGCTGAATTCGGCCCGCATGCGCCTGTCGAAGGTGTGGACGGGATCGCAAGAGATACCGAGTTCCGCATCGCGTTCGACGTGGCAGACAAGGCCGAGGAAGGCGCGCGCAATCGCAAGTTCGAGAGCGCGGCGCGCTTCATCAACATGCACGTCGCCGCCGGAGTGCCGCAGGACAACATCGACATCGCCGTCGTGGTGCATGGCAAGGCCGTGCTCGACCTCATCACCGAACAATCGCGCGACGCTCGCGCGATGGAAGCGAATGCGTCCGATACGATGGTGCGCGCCATGCTGGAGCACGGTGTACGCTTCATCGTATGCGGCCAGAGTGCAAGCGCCTGGGGCGTGCGCGCCGATGACCTGATCAAAGGCGTGGAGATGGACCTCTCCGCCATGACCGCCCATGCGCTGCTGCAACAACGCGGCTACACGGTGAACCCGTTTTGAGCGCGCTCGGTAAAATCGGGCTCGCGGCGGCTGCGCTGCACATCGCGTTCCTGATCTACGTCATGTATCACATGTCGATGGGCGGAATGCTGACTGACCCGCTCTCATGGGCTTTTGCCGCATGGGCTATCGCGCCAACGGTGTTCGTCGCGTGGCGCGGGCTAACGTCAGATTTCTGGGTATTCGCTCTAATCCCGCTCATCCTGTTCGGCACATATGGTGCTTACGACATGGGCTTCGTATCGACGAGTAGCACGACTGCATTGGGCCTTATCTTTTTGCCGCTTTATGAATGGGCCTATATCGCTGTGGCAGCGCTGGTAAAACTGGTGTTGAAAGCATGACCGATCCCGTCCCCCTCCATTCCCCTGACCGTCAACCCGGCGATCTCGACACCGCGCTGCGGCCCAAATCGCTCGCCGAGTTCATCGGGCAGGAGGGTGCGCGCGATAATTTGCGGGTGTTCATCGACAGCGCGAGCCAGCGCGGCGAGGCGATGGACCACACGCTGTTCTTCGGGCCTCCGGGGCTGGGCAAGACCACGCTGGCGCAGATCGTCGCGAACGAGCTGGGCGTCGGCTTTCGCGCGACCAGCGGGCCTGTCATCGCGAAGGCGGGCGACCTCGCCGCGCTGCTCACCAATCTCGAACCGCATGACGTGCTGTTCATCGATGAGATCCACCGGCTCAATCCGGTGGTCGAGGAGGTGCTCTATCCCGCGATGGAGGACCGCGCGCTCGACATCATTATCGGGGAGGGGCCCTCGGCGCGCAGCGTGCGGATCGACCTGCCGCCGTTCACGCTCATCGGAGCGACGACCCGGCAGGGGCTGCTGACGACGCCGCTGCGCGACCGTTTCGGCATCCCGGTGCGGCTGCAATTCTACTCTCATGACGAGCTGGACCAGGTCGTGACGCGCGGCGCGCGGCTGCTTGGGCTGGACATCGATGCGGACGGCGCGCGCGAGATCGCCCGCCGATCGCGCGGGACGCCGCGCGTGGCAGGCCGATTGCTGCGCCGGGTGCGCGACTTTGCCCATGTCGCAGGCCAGAGCGTAGTCACCCGCGCTGCCGCCGACGATGCGCTGACGCGGCTGGAGATCGACCGGCTCGGCCTCGATACCATGGACCGGCGCTATCTCTCGATGATCGCAACCACCTACAAGGGCGGACCGGTCGGGGTGGAGACGCTCGCCGCGGGACTGGCGGAGCCGCGCGATACGGTCGAGGAGGTGGTCGAGCCCTACCTCATACAGCTCGGCCTGCTGGCACGAACCGCGCGCGGGCGGATGCTCAACGATGCGGGGTGGGAGCATCTGGAGATGACCCCGCCGCGTCCGCAGCCGCCACCAGAAGAAGGCTTGTTCGGTGAAGACAAGTAATCGGTCGGAGGTGCGCCAAAGGTTAAGACAGCGACTAACAAGCGGCCCGGTTTCGGTATCAATACGGGACAGCGACCCCGAAAATCAGCCGATTCCGCAGGGTTTGGGCGGTTAGCCGACTGTAAAGATGGTTAATCGCATTGCGGCTTCACCCGATTGATCGCCATGACCTGCTGTGAATTGGTGAAGATGCGGATGGTCCGTATCGAGCCGGTCCAGGCAAGCAAGGTTCGGAATATGTCGCTCAAACTGGCAGCTGCTAAGCTCTCCGCCGCCGTCGCGGGTGTTGCCCTGATCCAGGGCGGGGCCGTCCGCGTGGCGGAGCCGCTCAACACCGACGACCCGCAATATACGACCAACTTGGACGAGCAGACCCTCCAGGACGAGCTGAAATACATCAAGACCCGGCAGCGTGAGATACCTCCGCCCGAGCAGCGTCGTCGCCGGATCGTAGAACGCACGATCGAGTGCCAGCCGATCGGCTATGGCCCTGCCGGAACAGTCGCACAGAACGCGCCGCTGCCCGACGGTGCAACACAGGCGTATATCGATCCCAACGAATGCCCGCCGATACAGCAGATTGCCTACGCGCCTGCACCGCTCCCTCCGCTTCCGCCGGTCGGCGGTAGCGGCGGCGGGGCGCCCGTGGTCATCGGCGGCAGCGGCGGCTTTGGCGGAGGGTTCGGGGGCGGATTCTTCGGAGGCTTCTTCGGCGGAGGCGGATCGTCGTCCGGCGATGTATCCGTGGTCAGCACGACCACAACCGGAGGCGGGACCAGCGGCGACTCTGATGATCCCGGAGATGGCGGCAGCAGCTCCGGCGACGTGAACATTCCGCTCGACCCTCCCCCAATCAATATCGACATCGATATCGACAATTCGACATCGACCACATCGTCGTCGGGCGGGATCAGCACTTCTACGGGGCAGGTTTCGAGCTCGACCGGTCAGGTCTCAACCTCGACCTCCACCGGTGAGGTTTCCACCAGCACCGGGGGCATTTCCAGCACGACGTCGACAACGTCCGGCGATGTTTCAAGTTCGACCGGCGCGGTGTCATCCAGCACGGGTGCGGTGTCCACGAGCAGCGGCAACGTCTCCACCTCGACCGGTTCGGTCTCATCCAGCACGGGCGGCGTATCGAGCAGCTCGGGCGATGTGTCGAGCTCCAGTTCGTCGTCTTCTTCGAGTTCGTCGTCGAGCAGTTCATCCTCGTCCAGCAGCAGCTCCTCGTCTTCGTCCGGGGGGACCAGCAGCGGCGCGACTTCTACAGGCGGATCGTCGAGCTCATCCAGCAGTTCTTCGTCCTCGGGCGGATCGAGCACCGGCGGTAGTTCGTCGGGCGACATGACCAGCAGCACGAGTTCGTCATCAAGCTCGTCCAGCTCGTCGAGTTCCTCGTCGGGCAGCTCGACCTCCGGATCATCGGGGAGCAGCAGCTCTTCTTCGTCTTCGTCCTCGTCCTCAAGCTCGAGCTCAAGTTCTTCGACCAGCTCGACCTCGGGCGGAACCACCAGCGGAACGGAAGTTCCCGCACCGCCGATGATGGCGCTGTTCGGGCTTGCTGTCGCTGCGATTCTCGGACGGCGTAAGACAAAGCTCCGCAAACCCGCGCAATAATCATCCCGATCTCGGGCCGCCGCCGGCGTGATTACTGCGCCGCGCCGCCGGCCTCTTGCCAGGCCTTCATGCCTCCGGAAAGGTGCGGCACAGGCCGACCAAGATGCTCGGCCAGGCGCTCAGCCGCTATCGCCGAACGCCTGCCGGAGCGGCAGTAGAGGATGATTTCCCTGCCATCGCCTGTGTCCAAGGCCACCGGATCGAATTCGTCGAGCGGTATATGCTCTGCGCCGGGGATCATGCCCTCGGCCACTTCTTCCGCGGTGCGCACATCGATCAGGCGGACCTTGCCGCTGTCCAACCGCGCGCGCACCTGCTGCACTGTGAGGTCGACTACCGGACCTGCCACTTCGTCCCGGCTTGCCGATTCGTTGATCTCATCCTTCACGATTTCGCTCACCGCCCCCTCGGGAGCGCACGCGGCAAGCGCTGCTCCCACGGGAATCGTGAAGAGATGACGGATCACCAAGGCATCAGGCCGCAAGCTTGCGCAGCACGTAATGGAGGATGCCGCCATTGCGGTAATACTCCATCTCGTTGGCGGTATCGATCCGGCACAGCGCCGTGAATTCGAAGGTCGAACCATCCTTGCGGGTGACTTCGATTTTCACGTCCTGAGCGGGCGTGAGGCCGTCCAGCCCCTTGATCGAAAAAGTGTCATCGGACGTCAGGCCGAGCGTCTCGCGCGTATCGCCGTCCTTGAATTGCAGCGGTAGCACGCCCATCCCGACGAGGTTCGAGCGGTGAATACGCTCGAAGCTCTCGACGATAACGGCGCGCACACCGAGCAGGATCGTGCCCTTCGCGGCCCAGTCGCGTGAGGAGCCCGTGCCATATTCCTTGCCGCCGACGACGATCAGCGGCGTGCCGTCTGCCTTGTGCTTCATGGCGGCATCGTAGATCGGCATTCGCTCGCCATTATAGGTGGTCTCCCCGCCTTCGACGCCGGGGACCATCTCGTTGCGGATGCGAATATTTGCGAAAGTGCCGCGCATCATGACTTCGTGATTGCCGCGGCGCGAACCGTAAGAGTTGAAGTCCTTCTTCGGGACCTGGTTGCTCTTCAGGTAGGAACCAGCGGGGCTGTCTTCCTTGATTGCGCCGGCTGGCGAGATGTGGTCGGTCGTGACCGAATCGCCGAGGATCGCGAGCGGCTTCGCACCCTCGATGTCGGTGATCTCTGCCGGCGTCATCTCCATCCCGTCGAAATAGGGCGGGTTGGCGACATAGGTGGACCCGGCGCGCCATTGATAGGTGTCCGAAGGTTCGACCGTGATCGCCTGCCAGTGCTCATCGCCGTCATAGACGTTGGCATAACGGCTCACGAACATCGAGCGGTCGATATTGGCCGCGCGGTGCTCGGCAATCTCGGCATTGGTCGGCCACAGGTCGGCGAGCATCACATCGTTGCCGTCCTGGTCCTGACCCAGCGGCGTGGTGGTGATGTCTTCGGTCACGGTTCCCTTCAGGGCATAGGCGACCACGAGCGGCGGCGATGCGAGGAAGTTGGCGAGCACGTCCTGACTGACGCGCCCTTCAAAATTGCGGTTGCCGGACAGCACGGAGGCGGCGACGATATCGTTGTTGTTGATCGCCGCGCTGATCGGCGGAGCGAGCGGTCCCGAATTACCGATACAGGTCGTGCAGCCATAGCCGACGAGGTCGAAGCCGATTGCATCGAGATCGTCCTGCAGCCCGGATTTGACGAGGTAGTCGGTGACCACCTGCGACCCCGGAGCAAGCGACGTCTTGACCCACGGCTTGGGCTTCAGGCCTTTTTCGACCGCTTTCTTCGCGACCAGTCCCGCAGCAATCAGCACGTCCGGGTTGGAGGTGTTGGTACAGCTGGTGATCGCCGCGATCACGACGTCACCGTCACCGATATCGTGGTCTTTGCCTTCGACCGCAGTGCGGACGGGGGCGTCTTTCTTGTAAGTCGTCTTGAGGTCGCTGTTGAACAGCTCGTCAACCTCGGGAAGGATCACGCGGTCTTGCGGGCGCTTGGGTCCGGCAAGGCTTGGCACGACCGAAGAAACGTCGAGTTCCAGCGTGTTCGAGAACACCGGCTCATTTGCCGGATCGAACCACATTCCCTGCTCCTTGGCATAGGCTTCGACCAGAGCGAGGTTCTCTTCGCTCCGGCCCGTCAGGCGCATATATTCGATCGTCTTGTCGTCGATGCCGAAGAAACCGCAAGTCGCGCCGTATTCGGGCGCCATGTTGGCGATGGTCGCGCGGTCGGCAAGGGTGAGGGTGGCAACGCCGGGTCCGTAAAATTCGACGAAGCGGTCGACAACGCCCACTTCGCGCAGCATCTGCGCGCAGGTGAGCACGAGGTCGGTCGCGGTCACGCCTTCCGCCATGCGGTCGGTCAGCTTGAAGCCGACGACTTCGGGGATCAGCATCGAGATCGGCTGGCCAAGCATCGCGGCTTCGGCCTCGATCCCGCCCACGCCCCAGCCCAGCACGCCAAGACCGTTGATCATGGTGGTGTGGCTGTCGGTGCCGACGCAGGTGTCGGGATAGGCGACCATCTGGCCGTTCTCGTCCTCACTCGACCAGATGCCCTGCGCAATATGCTCGAGGTTTACCTGGTGGCAGATGCCGGTGCCCGGAGGGACGGCAGAGAAGTTCTCGAAGCTCTTCGAGCCCCATTTGAGGAAATCGTAGCGTTCCGCATTGCGCTCATATTCGAGCGCCATGTTGGCTTCCATCGCCTTGGGATGACCAAACTCGTCGACCATGACCGAGTGGTCGATCACGAGGTTCACCGGAACCTGCGGATTGATTTTCGCAGTGTCGCCGCCAAGCTCCTTGATCGCATCGCGCATCGCGGCAAGATCGACCACGCAGGGCACGCCGGTAAAATCCTGCAGCAGCACACGCGCAGGGCGGTACTGGATTTCGTTGCCGGTGACGGGGTTCTTCTGCCAGTCGACGATAGCCTGCGCATGCTCGCGTCCGACGGTGAAGCCGTCATCCTCGAACCGCAGCATGTTTTCGAGCAGGACTTTCATCGAATTCGGCAGCTTCGATACATCGCCCAGCTGCTCGACCGCCTTGGCCAGCGAATAGTAGGCGTAGTCGGTGCCGTTCACCGAGAGAGTCGAGCGGGTCTTGAGCGAGTCCTTGCCGATAGCTGTCATCGGGATATCCCATCCTTGTTGGCTGTCCCGCGCCAGTATCATGCCTGGGCGCGGAGGGGTGCCTGGGCCATCCCGGCCCGGGCTCGAATTTCATGAGGTGCACCTGCTAGACCTTGCCCTTTGCGTCAAGGGTCTGGAGGGCTGTTGCGAGTCGCTTGCGACTGCCGGGTCAGCTTGCCGCTGCGGCAGGCGCGCTTCTGGGCTTTCGCGTGGCGATCCAGCACCCTGTCACGATCAGAGCAGTCCCTGCCAATGTCGGCAATGTAACCGGTTCGCGGAAGAACAGCCAGCCAAACAGGCTCGCCCACAGGAACCCGGTATATTCGATCGGGACAAGCGCCTGAGCCTCCGACCGGGCATAGGCCCACGCTATCGCCATCGCGCCCATGCCGGTCAGCGCGCCGGCTCCGGCAATGGCCCAGAAGGCACCGGTTTGCGGAACCGTGGCGAGAAACGGTGCGAACAGCAGCAGGACCGCGCCGCCTACGCCGCTATGGAAGGTCGCAATCTCGACCGGCCCTGCAAGCTGGCTCTGACGGCGGATCACTACGAAATTATAGGCATAGAGCACTGCGGAGAAGCCCAGCGAGGCAATCCCGAGCCACACATCCGCGGTCATGTCGCCGTCACCGAGCTTGCCCGCAACGATCACCAATGTCCCGGCAAACCCGAGGATGCTGGCAAATATCGCTTTTCGCTGGATTTCCTCCCCCAAGAGCACGCGCGCAAAATACAGTGCGATCAGCGGCGCGATGAAGCTGATCGCGATTGCCTCTGCCAGAGGCAGTTTCGTCAGCGCGAAAAAGAAGCTCAGCGCCATGAACGCAGAGATGATCCCGCGCTCTATGTGCAGTTTCAGCACGTCCGGGCCGGGCCATCCCTTGCGCTGGGCCAGCCAGAACGGCGCAATGATCGCCGCGCCGAACAGCGATCTCAGCACGGTCGCGGTGTAGGTTCCGGTAGCAAGGGCGGCCTCTTTCATCAGCGCGTCCATCAGCGACAAGAAGCCCACGCCCACGGCAGCGGCGGCAAATGGAAGCAATCGGCTTAAAGGGCTGGATGGTGCAGGCATTAGCGGGACCCTTAAGGGCAAGCCGCTGCTGCGTCACGCTGGACTGTGCAAGGCTGCGCACAATTCATCGCAGGGTAAGCAGTGCTGCTTGATAGCAGGAGGTAAGCGGGGATATAGTGCCCAGAACATGCAATAAGGGTCGCTCATGGCGGCAGAATCGGGACGAACGAGACGAATATGCGCAAATGGATCAGCACTTTGGCAGGCGGCATCGCAGCCACGGCCCTGATTTCGAGCGGGGCACTTGCTCAGGACGAGCAAGTCGAAGCCGCTGAGGAAACCACGGAATCTGCGGGTTCAGAAGCGCAGCCGGACGTCCAGCCTGAAACCGGTTTCGAAGAAGCCTTCCCGCGCATGGTCTCTGGCGAAGTGGTGCAAGGCGACCTTGCTCCTCCGGGACCGATTGTGCAGCCATGGTCGGTTGGTGCAGCGCAGGACTTGATCGCTTTCATCGAGGGAATCGCCGCCGAAGGTCTCGATCCGCGCGATTATGACCTGCAGGCGCTGCAGGTTGCAGTGCAGTCCGGCCCGTCGGAGGAGCTCGACGCACTGGCTTCCAAGAATTTCGTATGGCTGGTCGAGGATCTGCGCGATGGCCGCACCCCGATGGAAGCGCGCGAGCAGTGGTTCGTGGTCGATCCCGACCGCGACACTTTCCGCACGGGCGACCTGCTGACCGAGGCGCTGGAAACCGGGGCTGTCGCTGGCACTCTGGCACAGCTCAATCCGACGCACCCCGATTACGCACGGCTCAAGGCCGAACTTGCCGAGACGCCCGAATCCGAGGTCGAAAAACGCAAGCTGATCCGCGCCAATATGGACCGCTGGCGGTGGCTGGCGCGCGATCTCGGGCGAAAATACCTGATTACCAATGTGCCCGAGTTCCAGCTGCGGCTAACGGTCGGGGACACGATCATCAGCACCTACCGGACCGTGGTGGGCAAACCCGGACGGACCGCGACGCCTCAGCTGGCTGAGAAGGTTGAGGGCGTGGTGTTCAACCCGACCTGGACGGTGCCGCAATCGATCGTGAAGGGCGAGGGGCTCGGCAACAAGGTGCTGAGCAACCCCGCCTGGGCCAAGCGCAACGGATACAAGGCAACCAAAGGCGAGAACGGGTGGATCACAGTCGTCCAGCAGCCCGGACCGGGCAATTCGCTGGGCCGGATGAAGCTGGAGATGCCGAACCCGCGCGCAATCTTCTTCCACGACACGCCTTCCCGGCATCTTTTCGCAAACGACAACCGGGCGCTGAGCCACGGCTGCATCCGCACCGAGCGCGCGCTCGAACTGGCGATTACGATGGCGATCCTGGGTAAAGCTGCGAGCAAGGACGAAGCGGTCGAAATCGCTACTTCGGGCGAATACACCAAGGTTTTCATGAAGGACGAGCTACCCGCCTACATCACCTATTTCACGATGGCATCGGACATCAATGGCGAGATGCAGACCTTCGACGATATCTACGAACGCGATGCTCCGGTTCTTGCCAGCCTCGACAAGCCGCGCGTCGATAATCGCAGCAACGAGATCGACGATGAAGTTATCGTGATTGAGGACGATCCGCGGGTGGGGGGTTAATACGACCCCGGCACATACCGCTGCGTGGTGTTCGGTTCATCCGGCTGAAGAATTTCCAGCGAGTCGTCCGACCAACCGAGGCTGTCGGCGTAGAGCAGCCGCCCACCTGACAGGTTGAGCAGCGCGACGCGGAATTGCTCTTCTCCGAGTGCAAAGCAGCCGTTTGAGCGGCCAAGGCGGCCCCAGCGGTCGATGTGCGAGGGCTCGGCATATTTGGCGCGGTGCATCACGATATAGCGGCGCAATGCAGCGTCATTGGTCGCATCCAGCCCGCCCAGTCGCACCGAGGTGCCATAGCGGTACGACATACCATTCCCATGTGACATAGGCGCCTTTGCTTGTCGCGTTCGAGCCTTCGACATTGCTGTAGCGATTGAGCCAGCCATCATGCTCGGGATCAGAGCCGGTGCCATGACTGACGTGAAAGCTCTGAACTTCTTGGCGGTCGAGATTGACGAGATGAAAGCGTTGCTCTGCCGAGTGGACACCGAAGTCGGAAATCCCAACGATGTCCTTCTTCCAGATTACATCGCCAGCCCGGTCGAGTTCGCGCTTCGCCAGTTTGAAGAGCGCGCGGTCACGGGTGGATCCTTTGCGCGGCGCAGCGGCGACGGTCGCAGGTAGCGACAGGGCCGCACCTGCAACAATACCGGTCTTCAGTAGATCGCGTCGTTTCATGACTCCTATACTTATAGCGCAAAGATGGAGTTCCCGTGAACAGGAAAATGTGCGGGTCTTAACCAGGTCCGGCAGTGCTTTCGTGAATAGCCTTGGCTTTCATGCCAAGCTTGATGACGCCGGGCATGTTTGACTCAATTTTCGGGCCGATCTTCGCGAGTTCGGCAAGCCGTGGATCCTGCTTGGCAGTCATTTCTGCAATAGCCGGTCCCGTGGGGTGAAGGCGGCTTCTCGCATTGAACGCATTGGTTTTTTCGTTCTGCGACAAAATCACATTACTCAATAGATTGGCCATGATCGCGTAGGGGTAGGTCGCGGTCAGATCGGTCAGAGGCGCGACCGGGCAAAGCCTGTTTTTCTCTTCATCGGAGTCGAAATTGGCTTCGATAAACGCGGCGAGCGCAGCGCTGTATGGCACAAACGGGACCTGAACGAGCTGCAGGACGATCCGGTCGCCTTGAAAGAATGGACCTGCCGGGGCGCGTGCTTCGAACGGAACGGCGGTCGCGGTGCAATCCACGAACAAAGTGTTGTCTGGCACTGACACGGTCTCGTCACCGAAGTGAATTGCGCCCGGTTCGATCTTGGTAACGCGACCCTGCCTGTAGACCGCCTCGATCTGGCGAAGCAGCGCGACTTCGCCCTCGGATATCACTGCATAGTGAAACATTGATGGCGTGACGGTTTCGTCGATCCTCAGCATTGTGCCGCGCCGCTCCAGCTCTGCGAACAACTCGTCGCCGTGTTCGGCAGACGCTGCAGCCTCGACGAGATCGATCTGGAATTTGAGAAGACCCTCGAGGCCGTGCCGCGCGGGCTGGAGTAGCTTTCGATTGAACATCCAGCTGTCGCGAGGGCGCACCCAACCGATATTTTCCGCTGGAACGCCTGCTTCTAGCAGCCACACAGCGCTGTCCATGGCGGTTTTGCCGCCGCCAAGGACGATGTAGTGTTCGGGCAGGTTGTCCGCATCCTGCCAGAGAGCAGGCAGTCCGCCAGGAACCGCGAAACGTGTGCCATCGGCGATCTCGAATTTCGGCGTGTGGGTAGAGGGCACTGAAGTCTGGAAATAGGTCGCTTCGACCAGTTTGCGCCTGACTTTCACGCTGGTTTGCTCGCCCGAGAGGATGCCCTTGAGGTGATGCGTCCCGTTCTCACCTCCACGATATTCGCTCAGCGGGTGGTAAGCCACGCGTCCGCTCGGCAGCATCCGCTCGTTCATCAGCCTGCCGTAATAGGCGAGAATTTCCGAGTGTTTCGCGAGCGGATACATGCCCTCGTTATGCCCGCGCGTGTCGACCTGATCGGAGCACAATTCCATCGAATTGACACCGTAAGTCGCGCTCGGCTGGTGCAGGGCGACGAAGGAATAGGCGTCGTTCCAGTGGCCGCCCGGCTTGGCGTGCTTGTCAACGATAGTGATGTGGCAATCCGGGTCTTCGTCCAGCAATGTATCTGCAAATGCGAGGCCGACAGCGCCTGCGCCAACAATCAGGTAATCGGTTTCGAATTCGGACATTCACGGTGCTCCTGCGGGCGACCCGCAAGACGTGTCTATCATCAAGAAGCGGCAAGGGGGAGGGACGAATTTGCCTGCGCCATTTCCAGCATCGAACGGGCGTGACGGCCCGCGACTTCGCGCTGATCGTCGCCATATCCGCCGCCAAGTGCCGAGGCGATTGGCACTCCGCGCTGGCGGGCCTGTGTGACAACAAACCGGTCGCGCGCGGCGATCCCCTCGTTACTCAGCGATAGTCGGCCAAGCTTGTCGTTTACATGCGGATCGACCCCGGCCTGGTAGAGCACCAGGTCGGGCGCGAAGTCGGCCATGATGGCGGGGAGGTGTTTGTCCAGCATCTCCATATAGCCGTCGTCATCGAGCGCATCGGGCAGGCCGATATCGAGACTGGAGCGCGCCTTGCGCACCGGGAAGTTCTTTTCGGCATGGAGTGATAGCGTGAAGATGTCCTCGCGCGTCGCTGTAAGGCTGGCGGTCCCGTCGCCCTGATGCACGTCGAGATCGACGATCAGGATGCGGCTTGCATCCCCTTGTGCGATCAGGCGATTGGAGGCGACCGCGAGATCGTTGAACACGCAGTAACCTGCGCCTGTATCGGCGAGGGCATGGTGGCTCCCCGCTGCGCTGTTGGCAGCATAGCCGTGCTGCATTGCAAGCCGGGCCGCGAGCCAGGTGCCGCCATTGGTGTGCCGCACACGGTCCCTGATGCGCGGCGTGACCGGAAACCCGATCCGCCGCTCTTTGTCACGCGGAACCTCTGCACGGAACACCTCGTCGACATACTGCGGATCATGCACCGCCTCGAGCCAAGCGCGCGGCATGGGGTCGGGCGCATGCTCGGTGATCGCGGCTCCGCTCTGTCTCAGCGCCTCCATGACGAGGTAATATTTGTCGAACTTGAAGGTGCCGCGTGTTGGCTGCGGAGCCATATAGTCGGCGTGATGGACGACGTGGAGCAGGGTCAGACAGCCTTGCCGGCGAGTGTTGCCAGTTCTTCGAAAATCTCGTCCTCGGCTCGGCTGGCGGAATTGCGCCAGGTCGTCGCAGTGTCCGCATTCACGAGTTCGCCCTCAGGCGTGACAACCAGCAAATTGGGCGTGCCGGGCAGTTCTTCGAGGCCAAAGCGCTGCGCGATAGCGAGATTATGGCCATCGCCCGATTGCGGCATCCCGATATTGACGAAGACAAGCTCGAAATTAGCGTCGATCAGCTCTGCAAAACGATCGGTACCGAGCCAGCCTGCCAGCGCCCGGCTGTCATGGCACCAGTTGGCGCCCATGACGAGCAGCACGCGCTTGCCGGATTGAGCAGCGCGCTCGAGCGCGGCGTCGACATCGGCAGCCGCATTGTCAGATACGAGATAGGATTTCGCTTCGGGATAGTCATGCGCTGCTGCACCACCGGAGAGGAAATAATCTCCGGCCAGGATCCCTGCCGACAGCACCAGCGCTGCCCCCAAGCTGAATGCCGGTCGTATCACTCAGGATCCGTTTCGTTTTCAATCTCGAGTGAGCCGACGCGCAGGCGGTCGATATGAAGATCGCGAACCCGCATTTTCCCGACCGCTAGCCGTCCGATTGCCAGCGCTCCAATCGCAAGTGCGCCTACCGCCATGGCTCCGATCGCGAGCGCGCCAACCGCAGCCGCTCCGGTGGAAACCCGGCCTGCAGAGGCGCTTGTGACCGCCGGCATGTCGTGCCTGATGAGCGACGCCTCTTCCTCGCTAGCCGGTGTCGTCGCCGTGACAGTGGAGTTCGAGGTGTCCGCCATCCTACTCGGCGGCTTCTGCCTCGGGAGCATGCGGATCGAAGGCGGTGTCTTCGCCTGCCTCGATCCGGGCTGCCTTGTCCTCGACCAGCTTGACGATGTGATTGAGCATATCCTCGTCCTCGATAGCATGCGCTTTCACGCCGGAGAGATACACCATGTGCTTGCCATTGCCGCCGCCGGTGAGGCCGATATCGGTTTCGCGCGCCTCGCCTGGACCGTTGACCACGCAGCCAAGCACCGAGAGGCTCATCGGTGTCTTGATGTGTTCGAGGCGCTTTTCCAGCGTCTCGACCGTGCGGATAACGTCGAAGCCTTGGCGCGAACAGCTCGGGCAGGACACGACGCGGACGCCGCGGGTGCGCAGGCCGAGCGCTTTCAGCATTTCGTAGCCGACCTTAACCTCTTCCTCGGGCTCGGCCGACAGCGAGACGCGGATCGTATCGCCGATCCCGGCCCAGAGCAGCGAACCCATGCCGATGGAGGACTTCACCGTGCCGCCAATCAGCCCGCCAGCCTCGGTAATGCCGAGATGCAGCGGGCAATCGACCGTCTCGGCCAGCCCGTGATAGGCGGCGACCGCGAGGAACACATCGCTGGCTTTCACCGCGACCTTGAATTCATGGAAGTCATGGTCCTGGAGCAGCTTGATATGATCGAGCGCGCTTTCGATAAGCGCTTCGGGGCAGGGTTCGCCGTATTTTTCCAGCAGGTCCTTTTCAAGAGAGCCCGCGTTCACTCCAATCCGGATCGCGCAGCCATTGGCTTTGGCGGCGCGCACGACTTCGGCCACGCGCTGCGAGGATCCGATATTGCCGGGATTGATCCGCAGGCAGGCCGCGCCTGCATCGGCAGCTTCGAGAGCGCGCTTGTGATGAAAGTGGATGTCGGCAACGACCGGGATGCGCGAAGCCTTCGTGATCTTGCCGAATGCTGCGGTCGCTTCCTCGGTGGGGCAAGAGACGCGGATGATGTCGCAGCCAACCTCTTCGCAGCGGCGGATCTGGTCGATCGTCGCCACCGCATCCTCGGTCGGGGTATTGGTCATCGTCTGCACGGTAATCGGCGCATCGCCGCCCACCGGCACATCGCCAACCAAGATTTGGCGGCATTGCCGCCGTTCGATATCGCGCCAGGGCCTTACTGAAGACATGCCGCTGCATATAGGCCCGCTTGCGTGAAGGAGCAATGACAAGCCAATGCCATTGCGGCATGAAGTCTTGATGGAAGCAACAGCGACAGACGCAACCGAGGGTAAGGGCCCGCTGATTTTTGGACGTGTGCTCGACGGGAAAGGCGGTGCGCGCAAGATCGGGCGAGAGGAAGTGGATGACTGGCAACCCAAGGTGCCCGGCGAGGTCCTTTGGCTGCACCTTCGTCGCAACGCCCCGGAAGTGAAGCCGTGGCTGGAAACCGACCTCGGCATTCCCCCGACGACCGCAGAGCTGCTTGTTTCCGATTCGACCCGGTACGCGCGCGTTGCATGAGGGCGGGGCTCTTGTGGCCACATTGCGCGGGATCAACTTCAACCCCAATGCCCAGCCCGAAGACATGATTTCGCTGCAATTGTGGTGCGATGGATCGCGGCTTATCACTCTGCGCAAATTGCCGATGCAGACACCGCGTGATGTCCTCGCATTGCTCGATCAGGGCAAAGGGCCGGTTGACGCCGCGAATGCTATCACCATGGTCATTGAGCAGCTGGTGGTTCGCATGAACCAGACGATTGTCGATATGAACGATCAGATCGACGAGCTGGAAGAGCTCGATGTCGAAGATAATTACGATGAAATCTTGCCCAGGATCACCTCGATCCGGCGCAATTGTCTGGCGCTGAAGCGGCATATGTCGCCTCAGCATGAGGCTCTAGAGACGATTTATCGCGATGCGCCGATCTGGTTCGAGGATCATGACCAGCGTCAAATAATGGAAGCGATCGAGCGGTTGCGGCGGTATCTCGACGATGTCGATATCAGCAAGGAAAGCGCGCTCGTATTGCAGGATGAACTGCGTGCACGGTCGCTCGCTTCGAATGAGCGCGCAACCTACATGCTTACGATCGTCGCCGGGATATTCTTGCCGTTGGGTTTTCTCACCGGCCTTATGGGCATCAATGTCGGCGGAATGCCGGGCATCGACAATGCCGAGGCTTTCTGGATTGTTGCCGGTATCTGCTTTGCGATCATCGGCATCCAGCTGCTTTTGTTCTGGCGCTGGAAATGGTTGTGAGCCGCCTGTTGGGGCGGCTCACATATAACTTACCAACGGATAAGCGGCGGGACGATCAGGCGGCCGATCACTGCTGAAATCGCGACCGGGGCAACGTGCCACAATCCGACATGCGAAAACGTGTCCAGCGGGCAGGTGATGCCGTAGGCGAGCGTGCCGAGCGATCCGGCAGCAAGGCCGGTCAGCCAGCCCGAGCGCTCGATCGAAACCGGAGCGCCCCGGCGCAGCCACAGGACGGCAGCGATAGCGACCAGCGCGCCCGCCGACAGCGAAGCGGTTACACAGTGCAAGGCGACCGGATCGTTGAGGCCCTCATTGGCGTGCGAGCCCTGGCCGGACAGCAGGCTGAGCACAGCGCCAACCGGCAGAATTGCGAGCATGGCGGCGCCCCACATCGGGGCGTTGGCCCTTGCTCCCACCCGCGGCAAAGCGCCGGACACGAGAGCAGCGGCGCTCGCCGCGCCAAGGACCAGCAAAAGGCCGTGCGTGATCAGGAAGTATCCCGATGCCTCGCCAGTCAGCAGGCCGGACCACCATTCGAATATCGCGACAGAGGCGACCGCGGCGACCACGGTTGCGAACGCGATAAGCGCCAGCCCCTCGACCGGTTTAACCCGGCGCACGGGCTTCAGGTCATCGGTCATTGCAGCAATCAGGTCTGCGCGGTTCGTGTACTTTTCCATATCAATCAGCTTTCTCGACCAACGCAGCCATCTTCTTCAGGCCGCGGTGGATATTTACTTTGACCAGGCTTTCACTCTGCCCGGTTTTTTCGGCGGCTTCCCGGATCGAAAGGCCTCCGATTTTCACCATCTCGATCACCTCGGCCTGCTTTTCTGGTATCAATCCGAAAAGCCGGTCGAGGCTGACGCGGGCGAGGACTACTTCTTCTTCGCTGTCTTCTACCGCATCATCGTCCATCAGTTCCTGACTGTCGTGCTTATAGACTTTGCGCAGGTGATCGACCCAGCGATACCGCGCGATGGCCGCAAGCCACGGCAGGAACGGACGCGCGGGATCCCACGTGGCGCGCTTCGTATAGAACGCGATGAGCACATCTTGGATCAGATCGTCGACCTGATGGGGAGGCACACGCCGGCGAAAATACCGCTCCAGCCAGACACCGACCTCGGACAGCAACACATTGCCGGCAGCTTTGTCGCCGTCCTGTGTCGCTGCCATGAGGCGGGCGAAGGTGGGTTCATCGGCAACCATTTACCCGGCTTTCGAACCCGTGACCCTGGCGATCAGGGCGTCGAGCGAGAACAGCCCGGCGCCGCGGCTCAGCAGAAACCCGCCAAGGGCAAGCACGGTAATGGCCCATCCGAAGAAATGCGCCGCATCGGGGAACACGAACAGCTGGATCACCAGTGCCATGATCATCAGCGCAAGAGCGGAAAACCGCGTTCCAAGGCCCAGCACCAGCAGGATCGGAAACAGGAATTCGGCATAGGTTGCCATCGGCACCGCAAGATCGGTGGGGATGGGCAGGCCTGCAAATTCGTTCTCGAAAATGAAGTACTGCGTTTCATCGATTTGCAGCCAGGTGCCGTCGACAACCTTGGTCTGGTAGGACCGCCAGAAAATCCCGGCGAGCGCGATGCGCGTCAGAAGCTGCGCGATGCTTTCCATAAGTGTGCCCGACAACACATCGGTCAGGCGGTTATACATTGAAACAAATCCACTCATCTTGGCCTCCTAAAGCCTGAAACTTGGCTGCGCTGCATCAGCGCGAGCGCGTTATCGCTTGATCGGCTTTAGCGAGCCGTTGCCCTTGGGCGTCTTGATCGTCACGCAGGTGCCCTTGTCGACATAGGTCCACGCATCGCCCTGATAATCGCGGGTCGAAGTGCCAGCGCAGCTTGTACCCGGACCGGCGGCGCAATCGTTCTTGCCGGCCTTGGAGACGCCGTAGCACTTCTCCTTGGGGCCGGCGGCAGTCACCGGAGTGGTTGCAAGACCGGCTGCGATCCCTGCGGTAAGGGCGAGGCCTGCAATGTTAGCGATCGACTTGGCATTCATGACATTTCTCCAAACTCTTCAAAAAATCAGGCGCCCGGCGATGGGCCGGACATGTCACGTCATTCGCGCCAGCAGCGGCAACGGTTACAATTCGTGTGAAAAAGTTTGCCGGCGATCCCCTTCGCAATGCGCAGTGTAACCCCGCGCGTCCTTCCAGCGAACACCCCCATGTCCGCTGACTGAAAGGTATCGCACCTCCATCAGCGAAACAACGTGCCAATGACGGCGCGCGGGTAAGGGAAGGTTTCGGACTGACCTGGCTTCGCGGACCGTCAGGCAGTCCGGTCTCGCGGTGCGTGGTTGGCACCGAATTCCTGACCCCCTTGATCGGTGCTTGCGCGCTATGCGGGGCCGGGCTGCCACCCTCGACTTTTGGAAACTTCTGCTATGAAGGGCGCCTATGTCGCAGCATCCTGACCCAATCGAGCCTTTCGGCGGCTTTGGCCTCGGCCTTCGCCGCGCGCATTACGACAGCTTCCTCGACGGCGATGTGCCGGTCGATTTCGTCGAGGTGATAAGCGAGAACTACATGGTCGAAGGCGGACGTCAGCTGCGCGTGCTCGATCAGGTGCGTGAAAAGTTCCCCGTAATTCTGCACGGCGTCTCCATGTCGATCGGATCGGCGGGCGGGCTGGACAGCGCGCATCTGGAGCAGCTGACGCGGCTTGAGCAGCGGATCGACCCGCTATGGGTGTCGGATCACCTATGCTGGACCCGGACGAGCGCGCACAACAGCCATGACCTGCTTCCCATGCCGCTTACCGAAGAAGCATTGCAGGCGGTGTGCGCCAATATTGACCGAGCGCAGAACCATTTGGGCCGCGCAATGCTGTTCGAGAATCCGTCGAGCTATCTCACCTTCCCCGAAGACGAGCTGACCGAATGGGAGATCCTGTCCGAGATGGCGCAGCGAACCGGATGCTATCTGCTGCTCGACGTGAACAACATCTATGTCAGCGCGCGCAATCACGGTTTTTCCGCGGAGGAATATCTGTCCGGATTGCCGCTGGACCGGGTGCGCCAGATCCACCTCGCCGGCCACGATCCCGCCACGCCCGAACGCGATGTCATCATCGATACGCATGACCGCGAAGTCGCCGATGGCGTCTGGGACCTTTACGCCAAGGCGCTTGCCATGCTTCCGCAGCCGGTCGCCACGATGATCGAGCGCGATGAGCACATCCCGCCGCTTGCCGACCTGCTCACCGAACTTGACCGCGCGCGCGGCATTGCGGGCGCAGTTTCGGTCCCTGCATGAGCGACGGGTCCGACCTGAAGTCGCGGCAGGAGGCTTTCCTGCGCGCCATCCTCGATGAAAAAGCTCCGTTGCCCGATGGCTGGACCAACCGGCAGACCGCAGGCATGGCGGTCTATCGCGGCAATTATCGCTCTGCCCTTGTCGGCGCGCTTGAAAGCACCTTCGAGAGGACCGAGCGCTATGTCGGCAGCCGCGCCTTCAAACAGGCGAGCGCACACCACGCGATTGCCAATCCGCCCTCAGGCTGGACGATCGACGAGGCCGGAGCCGGCTTCGACGCCACCTGCGCGCAATTGTTCGCCAAGAATCCGGAAGTGGCCGATCTTGCATGGCTCGAATGGTCCATGCTCCAGGTAGCAACCGCTCCGGACAGCGCTCCACTCGATGCGGCTGCATTTGCTGATCTGACGAGCACGTTCGGCGACGAGGACTGGATGACGCTGCGCCTCGAATTCCAGCCAAGAGCAACTGGCCGTATGGTCGATACCAACCTGACCGGGCTTTGGAACGCTCTGGACAAGGGTTCGGATGCCGACCGTCCGGAGCCGAGACTTGCCGAAACCCGGGGCTGCCTCGTCTGGCGCGAAGGGGAGCGCCCGACCTTCCAGCTGGTCGATCCGGCCAATGTGAGCGCGCTCCGCGCCATGCAGGACGGCGCGACTTACGGCGAGGCGATAGTCCTGCTGGCGGGCGATGATCCAGCGCCAGAGGCGGTTAACGATGCTGCGATGCGGGCAGGAGCGATCCTAGGTGAGTGGCTGCGCGAAGGGCTGCTCACCGGCGTGAAGACTTGACAGCAGGCGGGTGGGCGTCAGGTTCGCCGGAATAGGGAGACGCGAATTGCTCAGCGATACCTCAATCGAAGTGCGCACGGCCAAGCCGAGCCTCCTGCTCCGCGCGATCAAATGGCTGATGGCAAAGCGCAAGCCTGTCTTCCCGCATACCGCGCAAGGGTTCTCGGAAGATATGGCGCAGCGCGATTTGCCGAAAGACGCGCCCATGCCCGCCAAATTCGAAGACAGGTTCAAGGTGATGCGCTGGGAGGCGGTCGGTCAGCCGGTTGTGACGCTGCATCCCCGCTCCGGACCCGGCCAATGGCACATGGTGTATTTTCACGGGGGCGGCTTCGTGCTTCCGATGTTCAAGGAGCACTGGCCGCTTGCCGAGGCGATAGTGGACCAGCTTGGCGTCAGCATCACCTTGCCGCTGTACGAAGTGGTGCCGGAAAGCTCGCATGAAGCGCAGGACTCGCTGGCCGATGCGGTGTTTGCCAAACTCGCTGCCTCGCATGATCCCTCGCGTATCATCCTCAATGGCGATAGCGCAGGCGGTCACATGGCGCTGAGCCTTGCGCTGCGGCTGGCGCTGCAGGCGGGCCGCAGCCGGGCAAGTTGGCATTGTTCGCGCCCTGGCTCGACGTGACCATGCAGGACAAGGCCATGCTCGCAGTCGAACCGCATGACATCATGCTCAAAGTAGGCACCTTGCGCGCTTGCGGAGAAATGTTCGCTGGGGACCGCGATCCGGCCAGCCCCGAGTGCAGCCCGCTATTCGCCCCGAAGGACGATCTCGCGCTGCTTCCACCGACCCGGATATGGACCGGGCGCCACGACCTTTTCATCATCGACAGCCGCATCTTTGTCGGAAAATTGCGCGATGCGGGAGTGGATGCGAAGCTCTACGAATATGAAGGCGCGCCGCATGTCTTCATGGCGGTGACACCGACACGCGAAGCAAAGGACACCTTGAGATTACTGGGCGAATTTATCGCTGCCTAGGCTGCGAAACGCTCGCCCACCATTTCCTCGCTGATCGCCCAGAGCTGGTCGGCATTACCCTTGTCGAGAGCGTAACTGCGGACACCCTTGTTCGAGGATTCGTCATCGATCTCAGCCACGTGGCAATCCTCGCAATAAACGCCGCCCATGCCTTCGAGTTCAGGGGCGGTGGCCGCCCAGCACTGCGTCGCTGCGCCTTGCGGGACGGATTTCCAGGCGAAGTCGGGATCGCTTTGGGTGACCCGGTCGATGAGCGCCTGCGCCTGCTCGTCGCTCAGGTGTCGGCCGAGATTGGTATCGATGCCGCCGGGATGGACGGCATAGGCATGGATGCCCTTGTCCGAAAAGCGCTGCTCCAGACCCACCGAGAACAGCACATTCGCGGTTTTCGATTGGCCATAGCTGAGCCAGGGATCGTAGGCCGTATCCTGGAAGTTCGGATCATCGAGGTTGGCGGGAGAAATATGGTGACTGCGGCTCGACAGGTTCACGATCCGCTTGCCTGCGCCTTGTTCGATCAGCGGCATCAATTGCTTGGTAAGCAGGAAATGGCCGAGATGATTGGTGCCGAACTGCGTTTCGAACCCGTCGGCGGTGGTGCTTTTCGGGCGCGCCATTACTCCCGCATTGTTGATGAGGACGTCGATCTTGCCAAACCGGCTGCGTGCCTCGGTGCCGCAGCTTCGCACGCTTTCGAGTGAGCCCAGATCGCAAATAATCGTGTCGATAGCGCCATTTTCGTGATCCTTGCGGATCGCAGCGACAGCCTCGTCCAGTTTCGCTTGGCTTCGGCCTGCAAGGACAACATGTGCGCCTCTCGCGGTCATGGCTCGCCCCGTTTCCAGGCCGAGACCGGAATTGCCGCCGGTGATGAACACCGTCATGCCCGCCATGTCCTTGCCCATCAGGACTTCGTCCGTGGTCGATTGCGCGCCAAAATCGCTCATGCAGTTCGCTCCAGTTTCGCCATTGCACCGAGGTAGCGTCATGCCCGCGATTGGGTTAGTCCTTCAACTCATGAAAACACTCATCCCCCTTTTCGTCACCGTTGTCCTCGCTCTCGCATTCCCCGTGCACGCTCAGGACGAGGCCGAGCCGCGCTGGTCCATCGCCATTCATGGCGGAGCGGGCACTCTCGATCCCGACGCCATGACGCCCGAGCGCCGCGCCGCTTACGAAGCGGCGCTGCAAAATGCGCTCGATGCCGGACAGGCGGTCTTGTCAGGCGGCGGGAGCGCGATGGACGCGGTCAAGGCGGCGATCATCCCGCTTGAAGACGATCCGCTGTTCAATGCCGGGCGCGGCGCGGTGTTCACATGGGAAGGGCGCAACGAGCTCGACGCCTCGATCATGGATGGCAGCGACCGGAGTGCAGGCGCGGTGACGGGTGTGACCACGATCAAGAACCCCATTCTGCTCGCGGACAAGGTTCGCACGGACAGCCCGCACGTCTTCCTCATGGGCGAAGGCGCGGAGGAGTTCGCTGGTGAGCAGGACCTCGAAACCGCGCCGCCGGAATGGTTTGCGACCGAGCGGCGCATGGAATCGCTTGAACGGATGAAGGCACAGGAATTGTCAGCGCTCGATGTCGATCACAAGTTCGGGACGGTCGGCGCGGTGGCGCTCGATATGGAAGGCAACCTTGCGGCGGGCACCTCGACCGGCGGCATGACTGGCAAACGCTGGGGCCGGATTGGCGACGCACCGGTGATCGGCGCGGGAACCTATGCAGACAATCGCAGCTGCGCGATATCGGCGACAGGATGGGGCGAATTCTTCATCCGTGTGGGCGTTGCGCAGGAGATTTGCGCGCGGCTGCGTTTCGTGGAAGCGACAAATTATCTTGGGACGCAGCCGGGTGAAGTGAGCGACTTGCAAAAGACTGCCACGATCCAGCAGACCGCCGACGCCGTCATGTCCGAAGTCAAGGAACTCGGCGGCGATGGCGGGGTGATCCTCGTCACACCCGATGGGCAGGCTCTCTACAGCTTCAACACCACCGGCATGTACCGGGGCCGCGCGACGAGTGACGGGGTCAATGAAGTGGCGATTTTCGCCAAAGAATAACTCTCGATTATCGCCCGGCCCGTATCCGCGCGCCTCCGGAATCGGTCGCATCTCGCGCCAGGCCGCCGAAAATGTTTCTCGCAGCAGGACTAGAAGGGGAACGCGCGGTCCCGCTTCACGAAGTCGGCAATCACGCCGCCCACTTGCGCCAGGGCGCTTTCCGCCGCCGGGTCCATCCCGTCATGCGTTTGGCGGGCCCTGAAATAGGTCGCGAAACTTACGGGGGCATGGCCCTTCGGCTCCGCGAAGCCGATATCGACATAGAGGCTGCCCATTCCGGGCCAGATCGACGTGCCGGTCTTGTCCCCTGCGCGCCAATCGTCAGGCAGTCCGGCGCGCACGCGCCTCGCTCCTGTCGCCGTATCGACCATCCACTGCCTGAGAGTCTCACGTTCCGCTTCGGGAAGGACGTCGCCGTGCGTAAGCTTTGCCAATGTCCGCGCCATTGCTGCCGGAGTGGTCGTATCGCGCACTTCGGGGACGGGCACATTGTTAAGCGCAGGCTCGATCCGGTCGAGCCTGCTGACATCGTCGCCAATGCTGCGCCAGAAAGCGGTCAAGGCTGCGGGGCCGCCGAGTTCCCGCAGCAAGATGTTGGCGGCAGCATTGTCCGAGTATTTTTGAGTAAATTCGGCAAGCTCCTTCAGAGTCGCACCTTCGGCCAGTCGCCGGGTTGTGAAAGGCGACACGAACATCAGGTCGTCCTCGCTCCACGAAACACGGCGATCGGCGTCGATCTGACCTGCGGCGTCACGCGCCAGAACCATCGCTGCAAGCGAGAGTTTGAATGACGAGCAGTGGCCAAAGCGCCGGTCGCGGTTGAGCCCGATTGAGGCGCCGCTTGCCGTGTCGAGGATTTCCGCGCCCAGCATGCCGTCCGCGGCGGCCTCGATAATGCGCAGCTTTGCGGTAAGCCGCCCCAGCGGGCTCTGATCAGGCGGGAGGCAGGCAGAAGCGCCCAGCGCGAGGCTTCCGCCCAGGATTGCGCGCCGGTCGAAGGTCACAGGTGCTTCTCCATGCAAAGGCTGAATTCGTCGGACACGTAATCTCCGAAAGCGTCGCACTCGGTAAAGCCATGTTTTTCGTACAGGCGGACCGCTGGCAGGAACGGTGCAGGGCGGCCTGTCTCAAGACCCAGCCACGTGTACCCGCGCTCATTGGCGATAGCGATCAGGTGCTCCAATAGCAGTTTACCGGCGCCTTTGCCGCGATATTCGGGCGAAGCTCTCATCGCTTTGAGTTCGCCGCGCTTGTCGCCGAGCTGCTTGAGCGCGCCAATGGCGGCGAGCCGATTACCGTACCTGACTGTGAAGAAGGTCACGTCGGGTGCGCGGAGCCGCTCTGGCGGCAAGGAGTGCACCTTGCAGGCGGGCGACCAGCTGTGCATCTCGTCCAGGTGAAGCTGCAGCAATTCGAGCACATCCGGGCGTTTCAGATCATCCTGCTCGATGGTGAAGCGGGTCACGAGAACTTGTCCGCCTTGCGCTTGCCAAAGCGCATGTTCCCTTCGAGCCTGGCGCGCAGCTGCCCGTAGAAAGCCTCGAGGAATGCGCGTTCATCACCGGCGCCGGGATCCCAGCCGATCTTCTTGCAGATTGTCGCGTGCACGGCAGAAAGTGCGTCCGGCTGGCCATCGCGCAGCATCCGTTCGAGCGTTTGCAGCTCGCGTTCGCCGTAGACCGACAGCTCATCGTCGCCGAATTCGTAGTGAACGCCTGTGACCTCGCTCGATTTTCGCGCGGCGGCGCCCTGTGTCGAAAGCGCATCGGCCAGCTTGGTTCGCGGCGCTTCGACCACCCAAGTGCCCGCGATCACGTCGCCTGCTCGCAGCGCATCCTTGTTGAAAAAGGGAAACGCCATGAAAACGAGGAACCAGATTGCCCCGGCAATGCCGAAACTGCCTGCATCGCCGCTCGGTGCGACCATGAGAAATACCAGCGGCATGAACAATTCGATGTCGCGCAGCAGGTTGCGGGCGATCACGGCTTCGGGTGTGAGACGCCCGCCGCCGCGCGCAGCGACGCGAATGCCGACCGCCCGCTTGCCGAACGTCGCACCGCGCGGGCCCAGTTCCATAGCGAGAAAATAGCCATAGCGCGCGAGGAACAGGATCAGGATAAGCAGGATGAACAGGAATTCTCCGGCGCCTGAAATGCTGTCCTCCGCGGCATTGACCGCTTCTTCGAACAGACCGCCTGCGACCAGCATCAGAAACAGCTGGATCAGAAACAGACCGAGAAAGATGATCGTGAAATCGAGGATCAACGCGCCCAGCCGCGAACCGCGCGAGGCGATCGTCACTGGGACCGCGATACCCTCTGGTGTCAGCAGCACGCGCTCGCGCTTGTTCGCCCGGTCAAGAACGGGATTTGCCGCATTCATGCCTCGTCCTCCTCCACCCGTTCGGGGCGGTACAGGAAGAAGTAGGCGAGCCAGAAGACGAGGAACATGCCTCCGATCAGGAAGCGGCTTTCTGCGCCGCCAACAAGCTGGCGCGGAAAGGCTTCGAGCAGAGCGGCAATGACCATCATCAGCACGACGCCAACCATCACGACGGCGCTGCGGCGACCGCTTTCCGATGCTGCATCGAGAATGGAGCGTGTTCCCGGAAACGCCATCGAACGGCCAATATGCAGACCCGCTGCGCCGGAGAGCAATATGCCGAAAAGCTCGGTCGTGCCGTGCACGCTCAACCATGCGGCGAATTCCACCCCGAGGCCTTGTCCCGCGAACAGCCACACCATCGCGCCAAGCATTGCCATATTGTGGATGAGCAACATCAGTGAGGGTATGCCGAACGCGAGATCCAAGTGCGAAGGCGAGGATGCAGACGCCTGCATTGTTGCTGAAAAGATAGGCGGCAAAGGCTGACAGCCCGCCGGCGCTGTTTTCAACCTCGAGCGTCTCCAGCAGCACGTCGCGGCTTGCGCCCGGCACTCGGCTATCGGCGAGGCCGGTCGGGACGAGGCGGTAATACCAGTCGGTGTTCTGCGCAACGAGAAGCCAGCCCACGACAGCGCCTGCCACCATCACGAACAAGGCGATGCACACATCGAGCCAGATTTCGCGGACCGCCCGGCTCCAACCGCCGAACAGGAACTCGCGCAACCAGCCGAACAAGCCCTTGCGCGGCCCATAGACCTGAAACCACGCGCGCTGGACGAGGCTTTCGAGATAGGTGAGGGTTGCCGCATCAAGCGAGGTCTCACGGGCGACCGACAGACTGGATGCGGCGGTGCGATAGAGCGTCGGGAGTGCCAGCAGGTCATCATCGCCAATCTTGCGCAGCCCGCCGCGCTCCATGCGTGTGACAATCTCTTCAAGCCGCCGCCAATCGCTCTCCCGCTCCAGGCGGAATCGGTCGGATCGCAGCGCGGCATTCTCGATATCGGCGGGCGCGGCAATCTTGCTTCGGCCAAACCACGATCCGATGCGGTCTGTAACCGAATTCGAGGCAGTCGGGGCGTTCATCCGATCGCCTCGCTGTTCTTGATGATGAAATAGCGGTCGATCAGCTGGTATCCGATCTTGTCCCAAGGCGCCTCGATAACATTGACCCCCATGCGCCGCAGTCGCTGAAGCACGATGCTGCGCTGATGGGCGAGAGTGTCGGCGGTTACGCTGCGCGCCAGCGTCGCAATGTCGCCCGGCTCTTCGCCGATGAAGCTGTCGAGTTCGCTATCAGCGATGGTGACGAATAGTACCAGATGCTTCTCCACCAGACGCCCGATGCTTTCGACCATCAACTCAGCAGCGGTGGGATCGGTGAAGTCGGAGAACAAGACGATCAGCGACCGGCGTTTCAGCTTGGCTGTGAGCGTCGCAAGAGCGAGGGTGAAGTTCGGTTCGGCGGCGCTGTAATCGAGCGCGGCTGCCGAGCTTTGCAAGCGGTGGAACGCGCGCGAGATCCGAGATGAATGGCGTCATCACCTGCGGGCGCTGCGCAAATCCGAATAGCGAAACCCGGTCGCCGCCCTTCAGCGCAACGTAAGCGCAGGTGAGCGCTGCCGACACCGCGCGGTCGATACGCGGCATGCCGTCAACCGGCTCGCACATGGCCTGCCCGCAATCGAACGCGAACACGATCTGGTTATCGCGCTCGCTTTCGTTCTCGCGGGCATAGAGATGGTTGTGGCGGGCGCTTGCTTTCCAGTCGATGCGGCGGCGATCCATGCCGGGCTCGTATTCGGACAGCGCCTCGAACTGGGTGCCTTCGCCGCGGATACGGCGGGCGATCAGGCCGGTTTGCGAGTCCTTCAGGAAAGTCTGCAATTCACGGCTGCGCACCGGCGACAGGTCGGGCCAGATGCGGATTTCGTCCGCGAGCGGTCTCGCTACCTGCCGCGCGCCCAATCCGAGCGGGCCGGTCCAGCGCAGCCAGGCATGGGAGATGACCGCCGTGCCGCGCCGCTCGGGATGCAGGTCGAACCCGCCGCTATACCAGGCGCCGTCCTGCGATCGGATCAGGTCCAGCGAAGCCCTGCCGGACCCGCCAAGGCGCGGGTCAAACGCGAGCGCAGCCTCGGGCCTGTTCGCCGACTTGCGCGAAAACCATGCGAACACCTCCACGGGAGTGGACTGGCCTACTTCCGTGTCGGACGGCGCCTGCGCGCTCCATTCCTCGCACGATCCAGCGGAAAGACCATCGAGGACGATCAGGACAATCAGCGCAATCGCAGCGGCTGGCGCAATCACCCACAGCCCCGGGGTAACCGCGGCGATCACGAGCGCAACCGGCGCGAACGCAGCGATCAGCCAGGCTGCGCGCTCTGTCGGTACGAGCGGAAGGTTGGGGCGAAATCGGCTCATCGGGTCAGGGGCCTATCAGCGCGGAGCCTCGGTGCTATCGATTAGCTCTGCCACCAGCGTCTCGATATTGCGGCCCTCTATCTCCGCTGCCGGGCTGAGCGAGAGGCGGTGGCGCAGGACCGGCACAGCCAGCGCTTTCACATCGTCGGGGATCGCATAGGCCCGCCCTGCGAGTGCTGCCCGTGCGCGCGCCGCATTCGCCAGCATAACCGCTGCCCGGGGGAGGCTCCGACCGCCAGCTCGGCATGTTCGCGGGTCGCGCGCACCAACCGGACCACGTATTGCGTGATCTCGTCGGCGACGGTCACATGATCGAGCGCGCCGCTTGCAGCCTCAAGCTTCGCTTGGTCGGCGACGGCAGTGACGCCGAAATCCGCCGGCTGCTGCGGGCCTTGGCGTTTACCGAAATGGGTGACGATGCGAGTTTCCTCGTCCTCATCGGGGTAGGGGACGAGCAGTTTGAACAGGAAGCGATCGAGCTGCGCTTCGGGAAGCGGATATACCCCCTGGTTCTCGATCGGGTTTTGCGTCGCGACGACCATGAACCGCGAAGGCAATTGGTGCGTCTCCCCGTCCAGCGTGACGCGGCGCTCCTGCATCGCTTCGAGCAGGGCGGCCTGCGTCTTGGGCGGCGTGCGGTTGATCTCGTCGCCGAGCAGCAGCTCGCAGAAGATCGGCCCGCGCGTAAGGGTGAACTGGCTGGTCTGGAAGTTGAACAGGTTCGATCCCAGGATATCGCCGGGCAGCAGGTCGGGAGTGAACTGGATGCGCCCGAAATCGAGGCCAAGAGCCGCCGCAAAAGTGTTGGCAAGAAATGTCTTGGCCGTACCCGGCGGCCCCTCCAGCAGCACGTGACCCTCGCTGATCATAGCGACCAGCAAATGGTCGATCATCTCGTCCTGACCGACGACTGCCTTTGCGACTTCAGCGCGGATTGCGTCCGCGAGCGCGCGCAGTTCATCTAGGCTCATGTTCATTTCGCGAGTTTCCCTTCAAGCTCTCTTAGCGCCTGTGCGGCGTGCAGTATTTCTGCTGGTGTATCGGCGCTCTGCAGCCTTGCTGCGCGCTGTGAAAACGGTTCTTCGTCCGGCAGGCGCACGGCCAGTGCGGCGTCTATCGCCTCCGGATCGGGCTTCGAGATGCCCAATATCTGGCCGAGGCGGCGCTGTGAGAGCGCGGTGTAGGGCTCGGCTAGCAAGGCAAACCGCTTGGCCCGCATGATCAGCCCCGCGCCATTGCGCACCAATCGCTTTTTCCCGAAGGTAAGGCCCGGCCCGCCCGCAGCCGCAGGGCCGAAGCGCAGGAATGCACGCCACCCGATAATCAGCATGGCCAGGATCAAGCACAAGGTCGCAGCCAGGAACGGCGGCTGGAAAGCGAGCGTCAACAGGTTCATCGCGCCGCCAAATCCGTTGAGCGTCAAGTCGAACGTGACCGAAGTGGTGTCCCCGTATCCGGCCTCTCGCACCAGCGCGAGCGCGGCCTTCGCGCGCTCGGGGTCGGCGAGGCCGTAATTGTTCACCAGGTCGGGTTCGACCACGAAAGTCGTCCAGTGCGCATTCTCGTAATAATCGGTGCCTTCTTCACCGAGAATGTGAAGCGCAAGGACGTGGCCCGCGGCATCTGTCACGAGCGCTTGCCGCAAGTCGTCCTCTTCGGTGTAGGCGATTGTCTTCGTTGGTAAATTGCCTTCGTGGTCAAGGCCTTCCCAGTTGGGAACCTCATCCGCTTCGAGGGTCTCGATCTGCTGCTCGAACCGGAACGGCTCTGGCAATTCGCCTGTCCACTTCAATGTCAAAGCCCGGTCGAGCTTGACCCAGCCTTCCTTGAACTCGTCCGCAACCTCATCCGGAATATCGCGCGGCGGCCCGCTAGCCCTCCATTTCGGCAGGATGACGAGCGTCGGTCCCACAAACTCGCGATTTTCGAGGATTTGCCCGAATTCTTCCGCATCGGTGTTCAAATCCGGGGTCAGCACCAGCAAGCCGCTCGTCTCAAGGCCGCTGGGGCTGCGCGACTGGTTTACTTCGTAGCCTTCTTCATCGAGCAACCGGGCCAGCCCGGCATACCCGTTGAGCCCGGTGGCGGAGGCATGGGCCGCGCCCCTGTTGCCGGGATCGCCTGTGTCACCGGCGCTGATGAAATAGAGCATGGCGATAAACGCGGCGAAACCTGCGACGACCACGGCGAAGACCGTTTTGCGGTCGAACGGCGATGCGCCGCCTTGTGCAGCGGACGCGCCGCTCATGATTCGTGCCCAATTCGAACGAGCGCGAAATCGGCATAGGCAGCGCGGGCGGTTTCCCAGTCGGCGGCATCGAGCGAGCGGAGCGCGAACAGACTTCGCTCGACCCGTTCCGAAATCGTAGCGAATGCCGCGCGCGCCGCCTCCGACAGTGCTGGAAGCGCCGCCAGTTCCCTTGCGGTGCTAGACGGTTCGACCCAGTCGGGCCGTGCCGCCGCGATCTGGCTCACGCTTCGCTGCAGCAGCATGTGCGTCGCCTCGTCGAAACGCCCGTCGGCTGCCAGTCGGTCGGCATCCTCGAGCAGGGCAAGACTTTCCGTGCGATCGGGTTGCCAATCAGGCTCTTGTTCGGCTTCCCTGCTTTCTCGTTTCTTGCTCGCCAGCGGGCCAAATGTCTTCGCCAGCAGGTAGAGGACAAAGGCAATGAGCGCGGCAAGCAGCACCCATTTCAGCCAAGGCCATGATGACCCGAGAAAGCCGCCGACCGGTGCAAGCGCATCGCCAAGAAACTCGAACAGCGCCCGCAGCGCCCTTTCGAAGAAATTCGGCGGCTCGATCACCGGGGCGGGGATATCGATGGGTTCGAATTGGAGGTCGCTGTCGCCGCGCACACCTTCCCAGCTCTCAGGCACCGGTCCGGAAGTGGTGGCTGCGGAGGAGGGCTGGATTTCGGCAGGAGAAGTGGGCGCCGCATAGGTCATTCAGCGCATGTGGTGGCACGGCTCCCATACGGGCGCAACAGGCGAATGCCGCTTTGCCACACGGCAATGGTTAACCGCGTGCGCGCCCTTGTTCATAGGTTCCGAGCATCCGCAACTCTTTCGAATGAAATGCACATTCCTCCAGCGCGCGATCGACCGCGGGATCGCCGGGCGCGCCCATGATGTCGGCGTAGAATTTCGACGCGGAAAAGCTCGCGCCTTCCTGGTAGCTTTCCAGCTTGGTCATGTTGACGCCGTTGGTCGCAAAGCCGCCGAGGGCCTTGTACAGCGCCGCCGGAATATTCTTCACCTCGAACACGAATGTCGTGATCGCCTGTTTGCCCGCGAGGTCTTCGGGCGACAGTTGGTCACCAGCGAGAACCACAAACCTCGTCATGTTGTCGGCGCTGTCCTCGACATGGGTTTCCGCGATGTCGAGGCCGTACAGTTCAGCGGCGATCGATGGCGCTATGGCGGCAAGCTTGGGGTCGCCTTTCTCCGCCACGAACGCGGCTGCCCCCGCCGTGTCTGCATGACTGAGCGGCACGATACCGCGTTCGCGCAGGAACAAACGCGACTGGCCGAGCGCCTGCGGATGGCTGTAGGCGGCCTCGAACGGGCCTTTGCCAAGACCCATCAGCGCGTGGTGGATCGGCATGAAATATTCGCCAACGATGGCGAGGCCGCTTTCGGGCAGCAGAAAGTGAATGTCAGCGACGCGCCCATGCTGCGAGTTTTCAATTGGAATGATTGCCTGGCCCGCGCGGCCATCCTTCACCGCCTCAAGTGCATCCTCGAAGCTGAAACACGGTAGGGGCAGCGCATCGGGGCGGGCCTCTTTCGCGGCACGGTGCGAATTGGCGCCGGGCGAGCCCTGGAAGGCTATGGCGCGTTCAGGCTCGGCCTCGGCGGCGGCGCGAAGCGTGTCGACAAGGGCGAGGGCTGGTCCGGGAAAACTGCGCATAATTGGCAGCGGTGCTAGAGCGGCGCGGACCGCGCGGCAAGCCTGCTTGCGCCGTCCGCAACAAATGATGTCGCTATCGCTCTTGCCTAGGGACGTAGGCGGCATTAATGGAGCGCCGGGATGACACAGGAAAACTCTTCAGACGCGAGATCCTGCCACGGAAAACAGTGGCGGCGATCTCTTCAACACCGCTGCCGGATGGGTTCTGTTCGCAGCAGGACTGGGCCTCGGCCTCTCGATCCTGAGCGACAAGTTCTTTCACGGCTACGATCCGGAAATGCCGGAGCAGCCCGGCTACTTCATCGAAGCCGCTGAAGAAGAGGGCGCGGCACGAGCCTGAAATGACGATGGCCGCTGCACTCAACATGATGCCGCAGGACGAGCTCGTTACCAAGGGCGAGAAGGTCTTTGCCAAGTGTCAGGCGTGCCACAACGTGGCGCAGGGCGGCCCTAACGGGGTCGGCCCGAACCTGCATGCGATCATGGGCGCGCCGTTCGCCAGCAAGGCTGGCTTCAACTATTCTTCGGCACTTTCCGGCGCGAGCGGGAACTGGGGCTGGGAAGAAATGAACGAATGGCTGCTCAACCCGAAGCGCTATATCGAGGGCACTTCGATGAGCTTTGCCGGTCTCGGCAAGATCGAAGACCGCGCGGCTGTCGCGATGTATCTCAACGCCAATGGGTCCGGCCTTGCGGTTCCCGAATATGTGGAAGAGGCAGCGGCTGAAGAAACGCCCGATGCTGAAACCGAAGGCGAAGCGGAAGGCGCTGCCGAGGCCGAGGCCGAGCAGGATGCGGCGGCAGAAATCAACGAAGTCGCAGCGGTACGAGTAAACTCTTTTCAGGTGGCCGCGCCTAATCGCGGCCCTTGAACCCCTGAGCAACGACGTACCATTCGGATGAGCCTTTGCGGCTCGCCGGCGGTTTTGCGTGTTTGACGCTCTTGAAGTGCTGTTTGAGCAGGTTCAGCAATTCAGTGTCCGTGCCGCCCGCGAGCACTTTTGCCACGAACGCTCCGCCCTTTTCGAGCGTTTCCGCCGCAAACCAGGCGCCCGCTTCGACCAAGGCCATGGTGCGCAGGTGATCGGTCTGCTTATGGCCAACGTTGTTTGCTGCCATGTCGGACAGGACAAGGTCGGGCGGCCCTTCGAGCGCTTCTTCGAGCACTGCGGGCGCGGCCTCGTCCATGAAATCCATTTCGAATATCGTGACGCCTTCGATGGCGTCGGTCGGCAGCAGGTCGATGCCGACGACCTTGGCTTTCGGGGCCCTGGCGCGCACGACCTGTGACCACCCGCCGGGGGCTATGCCCAGATCGACCACCCTCTTCGATCCCCGGATAAGATTGAAACGGTCGTCCAGCTCCAGCAGCTTGTAGGCCGCGCGGCTGCGATAGCCGTCTGCCTTGGCCTGCTTGACGTAAGGATCGTTGAGCTGCCGCTCGAGCCAGCGTGTCGATGACGCCGTGCGCTTCTTCGCAGTCCTGACGCGGCGGTCAGGGTTGCGGCCTGAACGCGTCACGCGCCGCTCTGCCCGGATCGTGTATCCTTGAGCGCCTTGAGCGCCCGCTCGCTTTGCCGCTCGGCTGCCATCAGGCTGCGCAGGATGCCTTCGCGGATGCCCCTGTCGGCAACGCCAAGCCGCTCGGCAGGCCAAAGATCGAGGATCGAATCGAGGATAGCGCAGCCAGCCACGACCAGGTCTGCCCGGTCATGGCCGATACAGGGCAATTCGCTGCGCTCAGCCGGCGACATACCGGACAATTGCTCGCTGATGGCGCGCATGGCAGCCGAGGGCACGATCAAACCGTCGACAGCCTTGCGGTCATAATGCGGCAATTCGAGATGGAGGCTGGCGAGCGTGGTCACCGTTCCGCTCGTGCCGAGCAGGCGGATATCGTCCTCGGTCGCGGAACCTGCAATCCGGTCCGCAAACGGAGCGAAGCTGCCCGATACGATCTCCCGCATCTTGGCATAGCGATCCAGCCGGGCTGCACGAGTGTCTTCGCCCCTGCCGACCGTGTCGGTAAGCGAGACAACGCCCCAGGGGACGCTCTGCCAGTCGATGATGCGCGGGATCTTGCCGCCGGGTTCGAGCAATACGAGCTCGGTCGATCCGCCGCCGATGTCGAATATGACCGCCGGTCCCTGACCATTCTCGAGCAGGATATGACAGCCCAGCACGGCCAGCCGCGCCTCTTCCTCGGCGGTGATTATGTCGAGCACTATCCCGGTTTCCTCGCGCACCCGTTCGATGAACTTGGGCCCGTTGGCTGCTCGCCGGCGCGCCTCGGTAGCGACCGATCTTGCGAGGCGAACATTGCGGCGGCGCAATTTGTCGGCGCACACTGAAAGTGCACCGAGCGCGCGGTCCATAGCTTCGTCCGACAATCGCCCGGACTTGGCCAGATCCTCGCCCAGCTTCACCACTCGGCTGAACGCGTCGATGACTGTGAAATCGCGGCCCGATGGGCGCGCGATGAGCAAGCGGCAATTGTTCGTGCCAAGGTCGAGCGCAGCATACGCTTCGCCCGGCCGGTGAGGGCGCTTGCCATTGTGCTTGGAAATTGATGCCGAAGTTCCGCGTGCACGACCATCGGCCTTGCGGTCGCAGTGGGCTTCATCACGCTGGAGGGGACGCTTGTAGCGAAAATCGGCTACCTTGCCGGACTTGCCGCCCCCGTTCTTACCAGCACTCCTGTCTTCGTCCGGCGGAAGCATGTCCGCCATAATACTATTTCTTTCATACCACTCGTGTTGTCGTTGCACGAGCACCTGAAACAAATGCTAACCGAAGCGGGAACAGAGAGCAAGCAAACGAGTGCGCCGCCGATCCGGCCGGCTTCTATTGCGTGCAGGGAGCCGCTCCGCAGCGCACGAAGCCTTGACCTTGCCTCTCGCCAAAACTAGGAGGCGCGCTCGCAAAGCAAGAGTCGCACTATCGACCTGCCGCGCACTGCCCCGTCGTCTAATGGTAAGACTACGGACTCTGACTCCGTCAATTGAGGTTCGAATCCTCACGGGGCATCCATTACCTAACTATCACTGATACGCGCTGCCTTGCCGATGGCTTGTCCTGCGCCTAGGGCTGCAGCAATGACAGATAAAGACCTCAAAGACCGCCGATTTTACCGTGCGGGAGAAGAATCCCGTTTTGCCGAGGAAGCGCCAGATCGCACTCCGCAGACGGAGCACCCAGCCTACAAGCTGGCGTTCCGCGATCATGACTTCCTGCTGCGCGATGAATTGCGGCCCGTCCGGTTCCAACTGGAATTGCTCAAGCCTGAAATGCTGCTCGACGAGGCCCGCGTCGGCTCGACCATGGTGATGTACGGGTCGGCCCGCATCCCGTCGCCAGAGCAAGCGCAGGCCACCATCGAGGCGGCGAAGGACGGGACCGAGTTCGAACAGAAGGTCGCCGCGCGCCTCGCGGAAAAGGCGAAGTATTACGATGAGGCCTACAAGCTGGCGCGGCTCGTTTCCGAAAAAGCGATCATCGAGGATGGCAAACGCCAGTTCGTCGTCACGACCGGCGGCGGGCCCTCGATCATGGAAGCGGGCAATCGCGGGGCAAGCGATGCGGGCAGCGAATCTATCGGGCTCAACATCATCCTACCGCATGAGCAAGCACCCAACAGCTATGTTACGCCCTATCTGTCGCTCAACTTCCACTATTTTGCGCTCCGCAAGATGCACTTTCTTCTGCGCGCGCGGGCCGTGGCTGTCTTCCCGGGCGGCTTCGGCACGTTCGACGAATTCTTTGAGCTGCTTACGTTGATCCAGACCGGCAAGATGAAGCCGCTACCGATCCTGCTGTTCGGCAGGGATTTCTGGACGCGCGTCGTCGATTTCGAAGCGATTGCCGAGGAGGGCACGATCTCGAAGAAGGACCTCGACCTGTTCCACTGGTGCGAGACAGCCGACGAGGCTTGGGCCCATATCGAGGAATTCTACGAGCTGGAAAACGGATCGGCGGCTTAAACTTCGTCGGACAGCCGTCTCACGGCATGATGGCCGAGCGGTCCGTTGCCCGAGCCGAAGCCCGGTGCGTTCTCGATCGCGCTGCGGACGAAATGACGTCCCAACCGCACCGCGTGTTCGAGCGGCTGTCCGTGCCCCAACAAGGTGGCGATGGCCGAAGACAGCGTGCAACCTGTGCCGTGCGTGTGCTTTGTGTCGATCCTGGCATGGTCGAACTGCACCGCTCTTTCGCTGGGCACGTAGAGTATATCGATAATCCGCGCATCGCTTGTGTGACCGCCTTTGGCGAGAACAGCGGCTCCTGTCCTGTGCGACAGCTCCTCTGCGGCCTGAGCCATTTGCGAGCTGACGGTCAGATTGCGCTCGAGCAGGTGACCGAGTTCGGGTAAGTTCGGCGTGACCAGGCTTGCGAGCGGGAACAACTTTTCGCGTAGGGCCTCGATGGCTTCAGGTGCAATCAGGGCAGCACCGCTGGTCGAAATCATGACCGGGTCGAGGACGATCGGGGCTTTGACCCCGACAAGTGCTTCGGCGACATGCGCGATGATGTCGGCATCGTGCAGCATTCCGATCTTGATCGCATCCACGCCAATGTCGTCAAGGCACGAGGTGATTTGCTGGGCGACGACCTCGCCGGACATTGGCGCGATCGCCTGAACGCCCAAAGTGTTCTGGGCCGTGACGGCTGTGACCGCTGTCATCGCGTAGCCGCCGAGCATGGCGATGGTCTTGATGTCCGCCTGGATGCCGGCGCCTCCGGACGAATCGGAGCCGGCAATCGCGAGCACCCGGGGAGGGGGAGCATTGCTCACGCCTTATATTTCCTGACCGTCGATGGCGGGAACTTGTCATGCAGCGCCGCGGCGCGCGTAGGGCGATCCATCAATTCTCCGCCGCAATTGGGGCATTGATCGTCGAGCTGTTCCGCGCACCGCGCGCAGAACGTACATTCGAAACTGCAGATGAAAGAACCGGGCGCTTCTGCCGGGAGGTCTGCGCCGCAGCGCTCACAATCGGGACGCATTTCGAGCATGGTCAGATGCCCCCTCAAGCGGCGGCGCGCACCGCATCGCACACGCGGTCCACCACCGTTTCGACCTGTGACGCATCATCGCCCTCGGCCATGACCCGTATCACCGGCTCCGTGCCAGATGGGCGGATGACGAGCCGGCCCTTGCCGACCAGCTCGCTTTCAACCTCGGCGATGACCGCACGGACTTGCTCGTTGCCGAGCGGCGAATCTCCATCATAGCGCACATTCTTGAGCAATTGCGGGACGGGATCGAACAGATGGAGGATCTCGCTGGCGGGTTTCTGAGAGCGCACGAGGCTGGTCAGCGCGCGTAACGCTGCGACCGTGCCATCGCCTGTCGTAGCATGGTCGAGCAGGATCATATGGCCCGATTGCTCGCCCCCGACATTGAAACCGCCTTCCTTCATGCGCTCAAGCACGTAGCGGTCGCCGACCTTGGTTCGTTCAAGCGTCAATCCGAGCGCCTCGAAATACCGCTCAAGCCCAAGATTGGACATGACGGTCGAAACCACTCCTCCGCCGGTAAGGGCGCCTTTCTCATGCATTCTGGTCGCAATCAGGGCCATGATCTGATCGCCGTCGACCGCCTGCCCCTTTTCATCGACGACGATCAGCCGGTCGGCATCGCCATCGAGAGCAATGCCGATATCCGCCTTTTCCTCGACGACTTTCGCTTGCAGAGTGTCGATTGCGGTCGATCCCACGCCGTCGTTGATATTGGTGCCGTCGGGTGACACGCCGAGCGTGATGACCTCTGCCCCGAGTTCCCAAATGGCAGACGGGGTAACCTGGTAAGAGGCCCCGTGAGCGCAATCGACCACGACCTTCAACCCGTCGAAGCGCACTTCGCTCGCAACCGAATTCTTGACCGCGTGAATATAGCGCCCCCGCGCGTCCTCGATCCGCCGCGCCCGTCCGATCGCTTCGGCTTCGGCGAGTTTCGGCTCCGTTTCGAGCAATCGTTCGATTTCAGCCTCGGCATCGTCCGACAGCTTGAAACCGTCGGGACCGAACAGCTTGATGCCATTGTCGGCATAGGGGTTGTGGCTCGCGGAAATCATCACGCCCAGATCGGCGCGCATCTCTCGGGTGAGCAGAGCAATCGCTGGAGTGGGCAGGGGACCGGTCATGATCACATCCATGCCGACGCTGGTAAAGCCGGCAACGAGCGCGCTCTCCATCATGTAGCCGGAGAGGCGGGTATCCTTGCCGATGACGACGCGGTGGCGGTGCTTGCCGCGCACGAAGTAGTTGCCGGCGGCCTGACCGACCCGCATCGCCGTCTTCGCGGTCATTACATCGGCATTGGTGCGGCCCCTGATTCCGTCGGTGCCGAAAAACTTGCGTGTCATGCTGGGAGATTACCTCTGTTTGATCGCGATTATTTGTCAGGCGCTTCTGGCGCGGTTATCGCCCGAAGGGAAGGGCATCAGGCATTACAGGGAGCCGTTTTCTTGGCGAATTCAACTGGCGGCACGCCGGAAAGCGGCTTTCAACTCGTTACCATTCGGCTGCCTGTCGTGGCGACGTTCGTCGCTCTTATCGCCGGTCTCGCGCTTGGTGTCGCGTTTTCGGACGGCGGCACCGCGCCGTGGGTTCAGGACAGCATCGCGCTGATCGGCACGTTGTGGCTGCGCGCATTGCAGATGACGATCATCCCGCTGGTCGCAAGCCTGCTGGTCCTCGGCATTGCGCAGATGATCGCGCCGCAAGGGCCGGCGCGGCGGCGATCAAGTTTCTGCTGCTGGTGTTTGCTGTGCTGATTGCCGGCGGTATTTTCACCGCCTTCGCGATGCCGCTGATTTTGCAGGCGGTGCCGATCCCCGAGGCTGCGGCGGGCTTTTTGGCGAATGTCCCTCAAGAAGAGCAGGTCGTCCCGGGCATCCTCGATTTCGCGGAATCGCTTATTGCTCCCAACATGATTGCTGCGGCGGTCGACACTGCGATGCTCCCGCTGACGATTTTCTTCGCCCTGTTTGCTGTCGCGATTGCGAAATTGCCAAAGGACCAGAACACGGCATTGCTGGGTTTCTTTCATGCGCTTGCCAATGCGATGCTGCTGATCATCGGCTGGGTGCTGTGGGCTGCGCCGCTTGGCGTGATTGCGCTGGCGTTCGGCGTCGGCCTGCGAAGCGGCGGCGGTGCATTTGCCGCGCTAGCGCATTACATTCTGGTGGTGGCGGCCATGGGCGGGTTCATTCTTATCCTCGCATACGCGATGGCATGGCTGCTTGGCGGCGTCAGCCCGCTCCGCTTCGCGTCTGCGGTCTTGCCCGCCCAGGCGGTGGCCGTTTCGACCCAAAGCTCGCTCGCCAGTCTTCCCGCCATGCTCGACAGCTCGAACCGGCTCGGTTTGAGAGCCGAGACAAGCGAATTCGTATTGCCGCTGGCGGTTGCGATTTTCAGGGCCACCAGTGTCGCGATGAACCTCGCCGTCGCGCTCTACGTGGCAGCGCTTGCCGGGATCGACATTCCTGCCGCGCTGATCGTGATCGGCATTCTCATCGCCGTCATCATCAGCATCGGATCGGTCAGCCTGCCCGGATCGATCAGCTTCGTTGTTTCGATCGGACCGATCGCGCTGGCAATGGGTGTCCCGATCGAGCCGCTTGCCTTGCTGGTGGCAGTCGAGATGCTGCCCGACATCATGCGGACCCTCGCCAATGTGACGATGAACGTATCGGTCGCCTCGATCGTGGATCGCGGGAACGGAGCAGGCAGCGCCGATTAAGCCTTCGCTGCTGCCTCGCCTTTGCCGGCAGCGACATCGTCCAGCTCTTCGAGGATTGCGCGGTGCGCGCTTGCATCGTTGAGTGAACGCTGCGGAATATCGCCGTCGGCAAGCATTGAATTGAGCGTCGCCCGGGCACGGCCCACACGGCTCTTGATGGTGCCGACTGCGCAGCCGCAGATATTTGCTGCCTCTTCGTAGGAAAACCCGCCAGCACCCACGAGCAGCAATGCCTCGCGGCGTTCCGGCGGAAGCGTAAGCAGCGCTCGGTGCATGTCGGAAAGGTGCAGTGGCTCTTCCTGACCCGCTGGAGCGGTCAGAATGCGCTCTGCGACGCCTTCGTCGTATTCACCGCGAAACCTGTTGCGCCGCATATCGGTGAGATAGGCATTGCGCAGGATCACAAAGGTCCAGGCGCGCATTGAGGTGCCGGGTTCGAACCGCTCTTGCGCTGCCCATGCCTTCAGCATGGTTTCCTGCACGAGATCGTCGGCCATGTCGGGCCGGCCGCACAAACCGCGCGCAAATGCGCGCAGGTGCGGCACGACTTCGGTAAGCTCACGCTTGAAGTCGGCCTTTTGCGAAGCGGTGCGCTTTGGCAATTCCTTTTTTCAGCCATCAGCCAGCTTTTCCTTCGTCGGAAGAGGGTGCGGCGTCACTTTGGTCAAGCTGATCGAGCAAGTCCTTGAAGCTGTCCGGCAATGGCTCATCGACAACTGCGTCATAGAGATGGCGCAGCCCGTCGGCCCATTCCGGCGAGTGCTTTCCAGTTCCGGGCTTGCCCTTGGGCTTTGGTTCGTCGTCTGTTTTATCGTGCGGCGGCATATCTGTTGCCTTGATCCCTTAGCTGCGAACTCCACGAAGTCCGCGCAATTTGGTCCTTTTTGGACAATCCTTGCGATGTGGAGTGGGAACGATGCCGCGTCAGTTTGGTTCCGTCCAAACACACTCGCAATGAAGGTAGAGATGGGGATCAACGCTTCAAAGCCAATGGTGGGTGCCTCTGATGGGGCGGAACGGAAGCGCGCGGAGCGGCGTGCAACCGATCGCAACCGTGCGCGCCGCTGGCTCCTGAATTATCCGCGTGCGATACCGCTAGCGATCTTCGCCGCCATTGCAGCCATTACGGCGTTGAGTGTCTTTTCGATCGAAAGCAATGTTCGCGCGCGAGAAGCTGCGCAAATGAGCAAATACGCGCAGTCGATCGCCTCGGACCTCGAACGACGCGGCACCAGCTATTCGTCGTATTTGCGAGCGGGCGCGGCGCTGTTTTCCAGCGTCGACGAGGTCACGCCGCAGGTCTTCAACCAGTTTGTCAGCGAACTGCGCGTCAATGTCGATTTCAAGGGGGCGGAAGGCATTGGATGGGTGACACACGTTCCGCGCGCCGGGGAGGCCGAATTTATCGAGCGCGTTCGCGAGGCGCAGCCCGACTTTCCGGCGATCCGCCCCAAGTCCGGACAATCGCTGCCGAGGCTTGCTCCGGTCACGTATCTGTCTCCTGAGACGGAGCGCAATCGCAGGGCGCTTGGCTTCAACATGTATTCCGATCCCATCCGCGCCGAGGCGATGGACGAAGCGAAAACAACGGTGCAGCCGACCGCATCAGGGCGGATCGTGCTGGCACAGGAAGGGGCGGGCAATGCTCCCGGTTTCCTGATCTTCATGCCGGTCTATTCGGGCGATCCGGCAACGCGGGACAGCGAAACAAGCCTGTCGGGCTTCGTCTATTCACCGTTCAACGCCGCAAGCTTTCTGGATGCGGCCATCGAGAATGCTGTGCCCGCCGACCATGGTGTGCGACTCTATGATGGAGCGCTCGATGCGCAGAACCTGATGGTCAGCCGATTGATGGCCGGGCAACCGACCCATCAGATCGAACAGCGCGTGAATATCGCGAACCGGCGCCTCCTGCTCGTGGTCGAGTCCTATGACACCCGCGTCCTCGCGCCGCTTTCGATGGTGACGCTTTTGTTCGGATTGGCGGTTGCGAGCCTGCTGATGCTGCTGGCCAGATTGCTGACACGCCAGGCGCAGGAAGACCAGACCAGGCTTGCATTCTTCGAAGAGCAGCACTCGATCCGCAATTCACTCAGCCGCGAACTCAATCACAGGGTCAAGAACACGCTGGCGAATGTCCTGTCGATCCTCTCGCTCACGCGCCGACGCAGCACCGATCTCGATGAATTTGCCGACAGCCTTGAAGGGCGCATCCGCTCGCTTTCAGCGACGCATGACCTCCTGACCGGGACCGATTGGGGGACTACACCGATCCGCGCGGTGATCGAAGCCGAATTGCAGCACGTTGTCGCAGACACGGCGAACGATATCGTTATTGAGGGGCCGCCGGTCGAACTGGCACCCAACGATGCCCTTTCATTCGGGCTCGCGGTGCACGAACTCGCCACCAATGCTGCAAAGTATGGCTCGCTCAGTGTGCCGGGCGGCTCAGTATCGGTCCGGTGGCAGTTGCTGGACCATCAACTGGCGCAGATCGAATGGTTGGAGCGTGGCGGTCCGGCTGTCGCGGACACGCGCGCTCGCGGGTTCGGGACCGATCTGATCGAGAAGATTGTCGCGCACGAACTCAAGCAGCCTGTCCAGCTTTTCTTCGAAGCCGAGGGTGTGCGCTGCACACTTCGCGTCCCGGTGCGCCAGCGCAGCGATTTCCAGATCCGTGAAACCGCCGAGGAAACCGCGGCTTAATCCAGCGGGCGGGTGGACCCGAAAAACAGCGCCTGACTGATCGCAGCCCGAACGGTCTGTTCCTGGAAAGGCTTGGTGACGAGATAGGTCGGCTCGGGCCGATCACCGGTCAGCAGCCGTTCGGGATAGGCCGTGATGAAAATCACCGGCACTTTTGCAATCGCAAGGATATCGTCGACCGCATCAAGGCCCGATGACCCGTCGGCGAGCTGGATATCGGCCAATACCAGGCCCGGTGTCTTTTGCTCGACAACCTCCCTGGCCTGTGTCCGCGTGGCGGCTGTCCCGCAAATATCGTGGCCCAGCGCCGATACGAGGTCTTCGAGCTGCATGGAAATGAGGGGCTCGTCCTCGATGATCAGGACCGACGTGGCTTGCTCACGGTCGATCTCGCTGATCGCCTCTGCAACCAGCGTTTCGATCTCTGCGGTTTCGAGGCCCATGATCTGGCCCGCCTGTGCGGGAGAGAAGTCTTCCAGCGTCGTCAGCAAAAGCGCCTGGCGGTTGAGCGGCGTGATCGCGCCGAGCCGGGATTGTGCCCCTGTCTCGTGTTCGCCGTTGGCGACTTCTGCGCGGTCGACTTCGACATTGGCGCTCGACCACACCTTGTTGAATGCGCGATAGAGCGGGATCCGGCCGCCATCCAGCGATGCTTTCACCTCATCATCTGCCAATACCGCCTCAAGGGTTGCGCGGACAAATGCGTCACCGGTTGTCTGCGATCCTGTTAGCGCGCGCGCATAGCGGCGAAGGAAAGGGAGGTTTGCGGCGACTTGCTGACCCAACGACATAAAAACTCGCTTTCTCAAACTGACTTTTACACCCGCACGGGGCAAACAATGTGCGGCCATAGCGTGTTGATACGCGTCCGTCGCCCCCAAGTTCGGTGCCTGTCAATTGCTCTTCAAACAGACCAGCGTTCCCGTTCCAAACAAAGTCTACCGGTCTTCTGAGCTACCATCCAAAAGGCCATTCGATCCGCACCAGAAGAAAAAAGTTCAAAAAAATTCAGGCGTGCGGGAACCGGTTCTTTGGAGGCGCATTATCCTTGTATCACCGCCGAGACCCCCTCCCGTCCAAGCGGCTGGTGATACGATCCCGAGGCCTCCACTTTCCGAAGTGGGGGCCTTTTTCGCTATCGGTGGTCTTCTCAGGTCAGCGGTTTTTCGAAAATCACGTATTCGCGGTTGACCGTGCTCTGGATGGTATCGGCAATCGCGACCATCCCCTGATTGTCTTCAAGGACCCAGCCAAGCTCGCCTCTGGTCGAGGCAAACTTTCCATTCGCTTCCTCACGGATCGCGCTGATCATCATAAAGGCCAACTGGCTCGCCATGCGTGAGCTCTGAAATTCCTTGAGGACGCCCATGAGCGGGACCCGCATGTCTGCCCCGTAAGGTTTCCTCAGCCAGCGCAGCAGATGGAACCAACCAAACGGGAAGAGCTTTCCGTCGATTTTTGCCAAGGCCTGATTGAGGTCGGGGAATGTCAGCATGAACGCGACCGGACGTCCGTCCACCTCGGCGATCATGTTGAGTTCTTCGTGGATGATCGGCTTCAGTTTGACGCCGGTATGGGCGACCTCCGCCGGGGTGAGAGGGACAAAGCCCCAATTGTCCGACCACGCGTCATTGAGGATGTCGAGGATCGCCTCGGCATCATCGTCCCAGCGCTTTTTGTTCACGCGCCGGATTGTGATCCGTTCGTTGCGCTCTCCCGATCTGACGATGCGCTGGATTAGCGGCGTGAAGTCACCGCTGATATCGAGGTCATATGTGAAAAGCGATTTTGCAGGTGTGTACCCCGCCGCTTCGATCCAACCGCGATACTCGGCGGGGTGGTGGCCCATCATGATGATCGGAGGATGATCCTGCCCGCGCACGAGAAGTCCGGGCTCCTCCCAGATCGACATCGAAATCGGTCCGACAATGCGGGTCATGCCCTGATCTTTGAGCCATCTTTCGGCCGTCGCGATCAGGGCGTTGGCCACAGCCTGATCTTCGGCGTCGAAATAGCCGAACATGCCGGTGCCGGGTCCGAAGCCCTGCTCGCGCGGCATTTTCAGCGCCAGTTCATCGATATGCGCCGATATGCGGCCCACCGGTTTGCCCGCGCGGTGAGCGATGAAGAATTGCGCGCGGGCATGCTCGAAAAACGGGTTCTTTTTCGGATTCACCAGTTCCAGCTGCTCGCTGCGAAGCTGGGGAACCGAGTTTTCCACCCGCGCTGAAAAGTCGCGTCCGAGGTCGACAAAGCGTGCGCGCCCGCGCTTGTCGTCGATGGTCTCAATGCTTATTTGCGCATCTGTCACGCAGGCTGCCCCGTATCGATTTATCTCAATGCATCTGTGCCCTTGAACGGGTCTGACAAGCAAGCCAGTCGATCACACTTGCCAACACAGTCCATTTGGCTTTGTCGCACAAATTGCGGTAATGCGCCCACGAGTTTAAAAGTATGAATACCCAGCAGACCCCCTTAACCGCCGAAGGCGCTTCCTTGGCTACCCGCCACAAGGCCCCTGCCACGCGCGCAGAGTTCCAGACGAGCGATGACAAGGACATGCTGCGCGCTGCGCGTGATCTGACCAAGGATCTGGGCGAGGCCAGGGCTGCGATCTACTGGCCCGACATGCTAGTTTCGGCGGTGGTCGGTTATTCCGGCATCGCCGTAGCAATTCTTTCGGGCAGCACGGCGATTTCGGTGATTGCTGGCGTGGTTGCCGCGCTCGCGCTCTACCGCGCGCTGATGTTCATTCATGAGCTTACCCATATCCGCAAGGACGCCTTGCCCGGGTTCCGCCTTGGCTGGAACCTGCTGGTCGGCATTCCGATGCTCACCCCAAGCTTCATGTATGAAGGCGTGCACGTGATCCATCACAAGCGCGCGCAATACGGAACGGTGGAGGATCCCGAATATCTTCCGCTGGCGCTGATGAAACCGTGGAGCTTGCCCGTCTTCGTGCTGATTGCGCTGCTTGCCCCGGCGGCGCTGATCCTGCGCTTCGGCATTCTCGTGCCGCTGGGCGCAATCCTTCCTCCGGTGCGCAAGTTCGTGTGGCAGCGTTTCTCCTCGCTCTCGATCAATCCCGAGTTTCGCCGCAAGCCGCCGACCGGCGATTTTCGCGGGCGCGTGCTGTGGCAGGAAGCTGCCGCGAGTGTCTGGTCCATCGCAATCTTGCTGAGCCCGCTGGTCTTCGATTGGCGTCCTGTGCTGATCGCGCTGGCAATCTTCTCGGTAACGGCGGTGCTCAATCAGCTGCGCACACTGGTTGCGCATCTCTGGGAAAACGAAGGCGAGCCGATGACGGTGACCGCGCAGTTTCTCGATAGCGTAAACGTGCCCCCGCCGGGCCGCATCGCCGAGGTGTGGGCGCCCGTTGGGCTGCGCTATCACGCGCTGCACCACCTGATGCCGTCAATGCCGTATCACGACCTGCCGGAGGCGCATCGCCGGCTCGTCAGGGAGCTTGGCGCAGGCTCGACCTATGAGGGCGCCAACCACCCGGGCATGTACCCGCTGGTCGGAAGGATCGCGCGCAGCACCATGATCCGGCGCTGATCAACGCGATCAATCGAGAAAATGGATCATCGCGCAGCGGCGCTCTGGAGGTAGACCGTTATCGGCCTCAAGCGCCAGCTCGCCAGCCAGCCGTGGATGCGCATCCAGCGCCGTCACTTCCTCAAAGCCAAGCCGCTCGTAAAACGGTGCATTCCAGGGCACGTCGCGGAAAGTCGTGAGGGTTATCGCCTTGAACCCGGAATTGCGCGCGTCGATCTGACATGCGCGCAGTAGGCCAGCGCCGATCCCCCGACCCTGAAAGTCCGGATGGACGTTGAATTCCCATATATGAAGCTCGCGCGAAAATGGTTCGCCCACGAGAAAGCCGATCAAGCGCTCGCCAGAATGCGAAACGAGGCAATGACCCTTGCGGATCAGGCGGCGCAAGCGGTCGACCGGGACGGTGTGCGAACCGGCGATTCCGGCAAGTCCTGCGACGCTTTCGAACAGTTTGCCAGCCGCCGCTTCGATAGCGGGCATTGCGTCCGCATCCTCAAGACGTGCGAGCCGCAGCGACCAGTCGCCACCGTAATTTGCAGCGCTCATTCCTCGGTCCGCACAAGCACCGTTTCGCCCAGCAGCAGGAACAGGAAGAAGGGTGCCCACGCGGCGAGGAATGGCGGATACCCGCCGAAACTCCCCATTGCGAGCGCGGCGTTATCGACCACGAAATAGGCAAAACCCAAAGCCATTCCGATCACGGCGCGAACAAACAATTGTCCCGAGCGCGCAAGACCGAAGGCCGCGACCGAACCGAGCAGCGGCATCAGCAGGGCAGACAGCGGGCCGGACAACCGGTGCCACCAATTGGCGCGCATTTCCGAGGTGCGCCGTCCGGCAGCCTCATAGGCATCGATGGTTTCATAGAGCTCCCAGAAAGACTGCGCATCGGGATCGACCGATTGCAGGTCGATCTGCTCGGGAGTCAGCGTCTCTCCCACGGTTAGGGCCGGGAGATCGATTGTCTCGGCGCTGCCGACATCGAAGCGCACGGGGCTTTCAAGCTTCCAGCCCGGCGCGGCGTAGGTCGCGGCGCTGGCATTGATCTGCTCGCGGATAATCCCGCTCGGCCCGCGCTCATACCATGTCACGTCATTGAGAGTGATCCGCTCGCCCGACCCGCTCAGTGTCGCTGCGGTCAGGATATGCGCGCCATCCGTCAGATACACGTTCGAGCGGACGCCGCTTTCCTGCGGGATCGGGCCATAATCGGCTGCCTCCCACGCCTTGAGTGTCGAATTGGCCCGCGTAACCACCCGCTCGTTGAAGGCAAAGCTGATGACAGCAACGAGCGCAGCGGTGAGCAGGAGCGGGGCCAGCACCTGATGGGCAGACAGCCCAGCCGCTTTCATCGCCACAACTTCGCTGTTCTGGTTGAGCGTGACCAGCGTTATCAGCGTCGCAAGCAGCACGGAATAGGGCAGGAAACGCGATATCAACTGGGGTATGCGCAGGCCTGCATATTTCAGGATCTCGGCCTGGCCATTGCCCTCGGGCGTGAGAATATCGCCCGTTGCGGACAGCAGATCGAGCGCCATGAGAACCAGCACGAGCATGACGAGCACGGCCAGAATGCGCACCACGAAGGCTTTCGCAAGGTAAAGCGTAAGCGTGCGCGAGGGAAAGAAATCGAGCTGCATAGGGTGCGGTGTCTCTGCCTATTCAGCCGGAGCCAGTTGCGGATCGGAATCCTCGGGCAGCGCGGTTTTCGCGCGCCTTCGGCCAAACAGCTTCGCCAGCTTCTTCGAGACCTTGGCAAACACCGTCTCGAGCGCGCCGATAGCCTGTCCGCCCGGCACATGGGCAACCCTGTGATACATCCACAGGATCAGTGCGGCGAAGACCACAAATGGCCCCCAAAGCGCGATGATCGGGTCGATCCGCCCCAGCGACGCGACGTCCTCTCCGTACTGGTTCACCTTGTGATAGGCGACCACCATCACGATCGAGACAAACACACCAAGCGCACTGGTAGATCGCTTGGGAGGGATCGCCAACGCGACCGCGAGCAACGGCATCAGCAGCATCATAACCACTTCGACAAGCCGAAAATTGAACGATGCCTGGCTCGCATCGCGCACCTGCTCCGCCGCATTGTCGCTCCAGCCGATACGCAGCAATTCGGGCAGGATGAACTCCCGCGAAGCGTCGCCTCTTGCGCGAAATTCCTCGATAGCGGGCAGGTCGATCGGCAGGTCGTGCCGGCTGAAGGAGAGGACACGCGGCGTTTCGCTGCCGGTGTCCTGGATGATAGTGCCTTCGCTCAGGCGCAGGATGATCGTGTCGGGGTCGTCATTGGTTGCAAGGAACGAGCCTTCGCGGGCGCTGATCGAGAGCACCTGGTCGCGGCTGTTCGAGACGCGCGCGAAAATACCGATCAGGCGCCGCCCGTCATCCTCGCTCTCCTCGATACGCAGCGCCATGCGGTCGGCCAAAGTGGTAAATTCGCCGACCTTGATCGATGCGCCCAGGGCACCCGAGCGCAGCTCATATTCCATCTGCTCGTAATAATAACGGCTGAGCGGCTGGACGTAGAATACCAGCGCGACATTCACCGCCACCAGCACGAGCGTGATCGCATAGGGAACGCGCAGCAATCGCCAATAGGACAGGCCCACTGCGCGCATCGTGTCGAGCTCGCTGGAGGTGGCAAGCTTGCGGAACGCCAGCAGCACGCCGAGCAGCAGCCCGAGCGGGATGGCGAGGCTCGCATATTCCGGGATCAACGCTCCCAGCATCTTGAAGACGACGCCGATCGGCCCGCCTTCGACCGCCACGAAGTCGAACAGGCGAAGCATCTTGTCGAGCAGCAGGAGCGAGGCGGCGAGCGCAAACACGCTCAACATCGGAACGATCACCAGCCGGAAAATGTACCGGTCTAAACTGGGGATGGCATTCAGCACGTGGTCAAACTGGCCTTCGCGTCGCTCGTATTCAACACAGGAACGCCGGATAGCACCGGCTTCCGCTTCTTCGCGGCCCATAGCGCGAAATTACCGCGCGGTCATGTGCCGTCTTGCAGCAGCCGATAGGGCTCGGCGCCGCTTACCAGAACCGGCTGCCCGGTCCGCCCTTGAAGGGGCCGGCTTCGTACTGACTGATCCACCCGCCATAGAATTGGCCCGGCTGCGGCGTGATGACTTCGCCATCGACAAGGCACTGGTCGAACGGATCAGGATAGAAGGCCAAGAAATCGCGAATGCCGGCAAAGCTCGGCGTGGGATCGGGATAGGACCAGGCGGCGGCCTCGATCCGGTCCTCGGCGACGCTCACATCCCAGTAGCGCGCCTGACCTTTCCATTCGCACATGGACCGTCGCGCATTGGGCGAGAGGTGCTCCATCGCGATATCGGATTGCGGCAAATAATAGGTCGGCGGGTGACTGGTTTCGAGCGTGCGCCAGGCATTGGTGCTGTCGGCAATGGCAACGCCGCGGTGGATGATCTGGATACGGCGCGCGGTTGGTTCGGCAATCGCCGGGCGAGGGTAGTCCCACACACTTTCCTGCCCCCGTCCAACGGGATCGGGCTCAGGATGGTGCGGCTGCCTCACGCCTTTTCAAGCGTGCATTGCAGCGGGTGCTGGTTCTGCCGGGCGAAGTCCATCACCTGGTTCACCTTGGTCTCGGCCACTTCGTAGGGGAAGATGCCGCACACGCCGACGCCTTTCTGATGCACATGCAACATGACCTGCGTGGCCTGTTCGATGTCCATCGAGAAGAAGCGCTTCAGGACCATCACCACGAATTCCATCGGGGTGTAATCGTCGTTCAGCAGCAAGACTTTGTACTGGCTCGGCTTCTTTGGCTTCGTGCGTGTCTTCGTCGCGATGCCGACTTCACTGTCGCCGCCGCTATCGCCATCCTTGCCAGCATCGTCATCGCCCGCACCCAGCGGCACGAGCGTCAGATGCAGATCGGCAGGATCGAGAGTGGGGCGGGGCTTTGCCATGAGGCTCCATTATGGGATTCTGTATCGATGATCGCAAGGGTTCGCGCATCGTCATAGAGCGCCTTGCCTTAACAAGGCGTCGCCGCAGCGGTTCCATCGGGGGTCGATGGCAAGTGGCGTTTGGAACAAAGTAAAGGGCCGGACAGACCATACGGTCCATCCGGCCCTGCGCAATTAAGCGCGCTTTCATAAACCGGGATTGGGAGAGAGAGGAGAGGCCCGGCTTAGAAACTTGTGCTTAGGCAGCCTTCGAGATCTTCTCGGCAGCAACGCTCACGCGGTTCGAGATCGGAGCGAATGCGTCGTTATAGAGCTTCACCCATGCTTCGGTGCGCTTCGAACCGTAGCCGACGACTGCGTCGAAGTTGCGGCGTGCAAGTTCGCCCTGGAGCTGGAACAGCTCGGTTGGCGACTTGACCGAAGTCATCTTCTTGGCGTCTTCGGTGACGGTCTCGACAACGGTCTTGCCGGTTTCGACATTGTCACGGACCAGTTCCTGGGCGCCGGAGAAGAAAATCTTGCCGCTTTCAACGACTGCATCGACATTTGCCTTGTTGAACTCGCCGAAATCGCCAGCGAATTCGCCTGCATTGGCGTAGGCGGTCTTCACGCGCTCTTGCACGTCAGCAGCCATTTCCTTGGCGGTCGAGGTGATGTCTTTCTTTTCTGCAGTAGCCATGATGGTTTCCTTGAGTTTGGTGATGGGGTTGGTGTTCGTGGTCTTCGGGGCCGCCTTCTTGGCCGGCGCCTTCTTGGCAACGGGCTTCTTGGCGGGAGTTTTCTTGGCGGCGGTCTTCACCGGCGCTTTCTTGGCAGCGGTCTTTTTCACCGGGGCCTTCTTCGCGGTAGTCTTCGCTGCGGTTTTCTTCGCAGGAGCCTTCTTCGCGGTACCGGCTTTTTTGCCGGGGCAGCGACCGCTTTCTTGACGGCAGCGGCCTTGGGCGCCGGCTTCGAAGCGTCGGCTTCCACAGCCTCAGCTACCTTATTCGCACTGGCGGTCTTTGCGGCTGCCTCTTCATATGCTTTTTCGGCAGCAGCATCGATTTTCGATTGGGTGTTGGCTTCAGCCATGGTTTCCTCGCTTCATGTTGCACTGCACAAAATAAGCATTGCAGCTGCGAAGTCAAGGAATTTTTGTGCAGTGCACAATAAATGGCTATCTGCTCTGAAATATAACGCGAAACCTGGTGCTGGGTTCCCTTGATATCAAGCGAAAGCGACAAATAAATTAGCGGGTTTTGACGTAGCGTCCAGGCGCATCCTCAATCACCTTGTCTCCGCGCCCGCCGGGTTTGCGCTTGCCGGTTGCAGGCACCTTGTTGTCGTCCTGCTGCTCGAGCCAGCCGAGCCAATGCGGCCACCAGCTGCCGGGATGTTCCTCGGCGCTTTCAATATACGCCTTGAGCGACGGAGCGCTGCTGTCGCCGACCCAGTACTGGTATTTGCCCGCCGCGGGCGGATTGACCACGCCTGCTATATGACCAGATCCTGCGAGCAGGAATTCCATCGGGCCGGAAAAGTGATTAGTAATGCGCCAGACGCTTTCGGCAGGGGCGATATGATCTTCCTTGCCGGCCTGGACGAAGCTGGGCGTCTTCACTTTCGTCAAATCGATCGGAGTGCCGTCTGCGCTGAGGGCGTCGGGGACGACCAGCTTGTTGTCGCGGTACAGGTCTCGCAGGTAATCGTTGTGCCACTTGGAGGGAAGGTTGGTGACATCGCCGTTCCAGTGCAGCAGATCGAAGGCCGGATAGTCCTCGCCGAGCAGGTAATTGTTGACCACGTAATTCCAGATAAGGTCCTTGCCCCGCAAGGCGTTGAAGGTCGCAGCGAGATACCGCCCGTCGAGATAGCCGTCGGGCGAGAGCTTGCCGATCATGTCCAGGTGGCCATCGTCGATGAAATGCTTCAGCTCGCCGCTCTTCTCGAAATCGACCTGTGCGGTGAAGAATGTCGCGCTCTTGACCTTGCCGGCCTCATCCCGGCGGGCGAGCAGTGCAAGCGTGGCTGCCAATGTCGTTCCGGCAACGCAGTACCCGATTGCATGGACTGCAGGCACTTTCAGCCGCTCGCGAACCTGGTCGATGGCGTCGATCTGTGAGCGGATGTAATCGTCCCAGACAACATCACCCATCGTCTCATCTGCCGATTTCCAGCTCACCACGAAGACCGTCAGGCCCTGGTCGACCGCCCATTTGATGAAGCTTTTCTTGGGTGTCAGGTCGAGGATGTAAAACCGGTTGATCCACGGCGGAAAGATGACCAGCGGAACCTCAAACACCTCCTTTGTCGAGGGGCTGTATTGCACCAGCTGATAGAGGGGTGTTTCGTACACCACCTTGCCCGGCGTCGCTGCAAGATTTTCGCCAAGGGTGAACGCGTCGGGATCGGTGTGCGTAAGCTGACCGCGCTTCAGATCGTTGATGAGGTGCTGCATCCCGCGCACCAGGTTCTGGCCGCGCGTCTCGATCGTCCGCTTCATGACAACGGGGTTGGTAAGCAGGAAATTGTCCGGGCTCATCGCTTCGGAGAGGGCGCTTACCGCGAAATCCAGCTGCTTGCGCTTCTCCTTGTCCAGCCCGCTCATCGATTTCACCGACTGGCGGAAGTACTCGGTCAGCATCAGGTAAGTCTGGTGGAGCAGCGCGAAGGCCGGGTGTTCGCGCCATGCCGGGTCGGCGAAGCGCCGATCCTTGATCGGTAGCGCGGTCTGGTCATCATCTACCTCGCCGCCCTTGGCTGGCTGAGTGATGAAGCGTTCGAATACGCCTTTCCACAGTGCCAGCGAATCCTGCGCCAGCTTGGCCTGCGCATCGAACGCGCCTTTCGGGAATTGCTCGACCATGCTTTTGGAGATGACGAGCCACTGCGCCGGATCGAGCAGGTTCTTGCCTTCGGTGGTTTTCTCGGCGGCTTTTCTGGCCTGATATCCAGCAAATTCGAGCCACATCTTCTGCAACTCGCTGCTGGCTTTGGCCCATTCGGCGAGATCGGCCGCGCTCATGCTTTGCGGCATCGACGATGGCATGTTCGCAAGGCCGGTACCGATATGCCGCCTGCATCCGGAGTGGCTCCCGAAAACATCTCGCGCATCGCTTCGCCCTGCATGTCGAAGAAAGCGCGAAAGGGCTCTGCGCCCCCGAATGGATTTCCGCTGTCATTATTTGCCATGATTCAATGAGTTCCCTGGCTGCCGCTGCGTTGAGGCCGGTGTGCACCGCGTGAATTGCTTGCCGATAACTTTAGCGGAAACGCCTTCCCACATCGACTGTAAATGGCTTACTATCTTTTTCGTGTCCGCTGTCATGTTGACCAGGGCGGATCAGGGCAGGGTATCAATGGACGAACAATTTTACCGCATGAAGCGGCTGCCGCCCTACGTCATCGCGGAAGTCAATGCGATGCGGCATGCTGCGCGTCAGGCGGGGCAGGACATCATTGACCTTGGAATGGGAAATCCGGACCAGCCTCCGCCGCAGCATGTGATTGACAAGCTGTGCGAAGTCGCGGCCAAGCCCGATGCCCACGGCTATTCGCAATCGAAGGGTATTCCGGGACTGCGGCGCGCGCAGGCAGGCTATTACGAGCGGCGCTTTGGCGTCGATCTCGACCCTGAATCCGAAGTGGTCGTGACGATGGGTTCGAAGGAAGGGCTTGCCAGCCTCGCCAACGCCATCACCGCGCCCGGCGATGTCGTGCTCGCACCCAATCCGTCCTACCCGATCCACTGGTTCGGCTTTATCATTGCCGGTGCGACCATCAGGGCCGTGCCGACGACCCCCGACGAAGAATATTGGCGGTCGCTCGAGAGCGCGATGAATTACACCGTGCCGCGTCCCAGCGTGCTGGTGGTGAGCTATCCTTCAAATCCAACTGCCGAAACGGTCGACCTCGCCTTTTACGAAAGGCTGGTCGATTGGGCGAAGCAGAACAAGGTCTGGGTGCTTTCGGACCTTGCCTATTCCGAGCTCTATTACGACGGCGAACCGACGCCCTCGATCATGCAGGTAAAGGGCGCGAAGGATATTGCGGTCGAGTTCACCAGCATGAGCAAGACGTATTCGATGGCTGGCTGGCGCATGGGATTTGCGGTTGGTAACAAGCATCTGATCGCCTCACTCACGCGGGTTAAATCGTATCTCGATTATGGTGCTTTCACTCCGATCCAGGCAGCCGCGTGCGCGGCTCTCAATGGTCCGCAAGACATTGTTGAAAGCAACCGCAACCTCTATCGCAAGCGCCGCGACGTCATGGTCGAGGCGTTTGGCCGCGCTGGCTGGGACGTTCCGGCACCGTCAGCATCCATGTTCGCCTGGGCGCCGCTGCCGCCTGCACTTGCCGACATGGGAAGCCTTGAGTTCTCCAAGCAATTGCTCACCGAAGCGCAAGTCGCCGTTGCGCCCGGAGTAGGGTATGGAGAGAAAGGCGAAGGTTACGTCCGCATTGCCATGGTCGAAAACGAGCAGCGGCTGCGGCAGGCTGCGAGAAATATCAAGCGCTACCTGTCGTCACTTGGCGTGAACGGGCCGGCGACTTAACCAATGTTTACAATATTGAACCGATATCGTCCTTATATCTCGGAGCTATCGGAGCGACCATGCGTTAACTATGTTATCAGCTATTAGATAATGGAGGATGTGATGCCGCCCCCCGCGGCGCGCCCGCTGACCGAAAGGCAGCAGGCCGTGATTGAAAGAATTGATCGGCGCATGCCAATCAAGGTGATCGCGCAGGAACTCGGTGTTTCCGAGACCCGGATCAACCAGCATATTCGCGCGCTGAAAGACATTTTCGAGGTGAGCAACCTTGGCGATCTGGTCGAACGGTATCGTGAAAGCCAACCGCCTGATATCGCTGCGCAAGACGCGAAACCTGAAGGGGATAGCGTGGCGGCTGAAGGTTCGGTGAAGGGCTTCAGCGAATCTGTATACAATAAAAATCAGGTCCCGCTTAACGATCCGGAGAGCAATGAAGGTCGCCGGGTCGACCAGGGCGAACTCGTGATGAGCGACGTTCTGCCCTTAATCGAACAGGCGCCCTGGCTGCGTCCTGGCGAACCCAAGGTCGTCCCCGGGTTGCTCGATGGCGAATACGCCATCCTGTTTCGCCTTGGCGCGATCATCGGGATCGCGTTCGGTTTTCTGGCCGCTGTGGTTCTGACCGTAACGGCTGCGATGACGATAAGCGAAGCGCTGGATGGACGTGCGACCATCCCCGTAGATGAACAAGGCTTCTCCTAGTGAGCGGAGGCGGGGCTGGAGAATTTATCATGACCGACCGTATCCAGACCGAAGCGCAGAACCTAAGAAAACTGATCCGCGAAGCCGAAGCGCTCGCCGACGAATCGATGATTGCCTTTTCGCGCCTCAAGCAGGCGATGCTGACCGCTCGGCAGAATCCCCTTGTGGAGGTCGACACCGGACAAAAAGCGCTCATGCGGCTGAACCAGGCCGAGGCACAGGCGATGGCGATGTCGACCAGCCTCCTGCGCGTGCACCACGAGCTCAGCAACATCGCGCAAGAGACGATGGGCGATGACGCGCAGAAAACGGATATCCCTGCTGCATCGATGCAGATGGTAACCGAGGAAAAACAACCGGACCTCGCTGCCGTCTGATAAACCGCCTGCAGTGCTTGAACTCATCTTCTCCGACTATCGCCCACTCGTTCAGGACTTGCTGACGGTGGTTGTCTGCGTCGCCGCATTCCTTTGGGGGTCAGCCCCGGAGCGTATTGCAGCGATGACGTGGGTGCTGGTGTTCGAGATACCGGGCCGGGTTTACAGGGCCTATTGGGACGACGGGCTCATGCTGACCGATACAGACGCATTCCTGGCCACAACCGATGTTGTGGCCGGGATCGTCTGGATCACCTTGGCCTTGTACGCGAACCGCAATTACACCCTCTTTATTGCAGGGATGCAGGTTCTCGCCATGACTGCGCATGTCGCGCGGAGCCTGGCAGATACCATTTCTCCAGTGGCCTACATGACGATGGTCGCCGCGCCCGGCTGGTTCCAGCTGATCTTTCTTGGCATCGGGATCATTCGCCATGCGCAGCGGAAAAAGAAATACGGCCCCTACCGCGACTGGAGGGTTCCTATCACTATACCATTCATTGCGAGCGCGCCTTCGGGCTATCCCGGACCGCGCTCATGATTTCGGCGATGATCCGCCCTGCAAGCCAGCCTCCGCCGGCTCCAGAGGCTCAGACAGCAGCGATCGTGGAACATTTGCGCAAGGCCATCCTCTGCGCACCTGACGGAGGCGAGCGGTTCCATGCCATCTTCCTCGATGAGGATCACCGCTTCCTCGCGGAAGCGGGGCTTGGCCAGGGTGGCAGCGCGTTTCTCTCCGTTCGCATGCGCGATCTGTTCAGCCGCGCACTCGCTTTGGGCGCGCGGGCCATCATCGTGGCGCACAACCATCCGTCGGGCAATTGCAGGCCCAGCACCAGAGACATTTCGTCGACCCACCGATTGGTGGAAGTCGGCAAAGCGCTCGATATCGAATTGATCGATCATCTCATCATCACTCACAGCTCGGTCTATTCGATGCGAGCAGGGGGCAATTTGTGAATTCCAACGCCGCGTCCAACATCTTTCCGGATAGCGATACCCTTATCCCGCGGTTTCGCGAGGTGGGCGATGTCATGCTCGACCTGTTCCACCGCGATGCTCGAATCGCCGATCGCTGGCTGGGCCTTTACCCGCGCGAGTTCGAGCTGCTGTGGCGGCTCGCAGAGCAACCCGGCGAGCCGATGTCTCGCCGGCAATTGCTCGCCGAGGTTTGGCGCATTCATTTCGACCCGGAAACGAACAGCGTCGCAGTCCACGTTGCCCGCATCCGCGCCAAGCTTGAACCTTACGGTCTTGCCGGCATCCTGGCGACGCATCCCGAGCGCGGGTACTTCATCGACATGCCAATCGCGCAGAGCGTCTTTTCCTTTGAGCCGAGGCAGGCCAGCTCGCTTTCGTGAAATGTCGGTTCTGGACTTGCGCTCGATCTTGGGTAGCCTCATGCAGCGGTCACGAAAGTGCACGCGCGTTTTTGAGGAGCACCCATGTCACAAGCCGCCACCATGACTACGAATGACCGGATCGCTATCGAACTGGGCGACGATGGCGTCGCACAGGTTCGCCTGACCCGGGCAGACAAGATGAACGCGCTCGACCCGGAAATGTTCGAGCGGATCATCGAGGCAGGAAGCGTGCTTCAGCGCATGAAGGGCCTGCGCGCGGTGGTCCTGTCAGGCGAGGGGAAAGCCTTTTGCGCCGGGCTCGACACGTCCAGCTTTGCTCGCACGCCAAGCCCGGACGAGCCGGAACTGACCGAGCGCACTTACGGCAATTCGAACAAGTTCCAGCAGGTCGCAATGCAATGGCGCAAGCTGCCGGTGCCGGTGATCGCGGCGGTGCACGGGGTCTGCTTCGGCGGGGGCCTGCAAATCGCGAGCGGCGCCGACATCCGCGTCGCTCATCCCAAAACGCGCATGGCCATCATGGAACTGAAATGGGGCCTTGTGCCGGACATGGGCGGTTATGCGCTGTGGCGCGGTCTGGTCCGCGACGATGTGCTGCGCGAGTTGATCTACACCAACCGCGAATTCACGGGCGAGGAGGCGCTAGCGCTCGGCCTCGCGACCCACGTCGATACCGATCCGCTTGTCCGTGCCACCGAAATCGCGGCCGAGATCGCCAACCGCAATCCGCACGCCATCCGCGCCGCCAAACGGCTTCAGGCGGGCATGTTCGAACGCGATACCGACACGATCCTGCTTGAGGAAAGCATCGAGCAGCACGGCATCATGCGAACCCGCAACCAGGTCGAAGCCGTGATGGCGGGAATGGAACGGCGCAAAGCGACTTTCGACGACGTCTGACGCCGCTCGTCAGCCGAAGATGGCGACGCATTGGAGGCCGTCGAGCACCTGACGGCCTTCGGCATCCCACATACGAAGCCGCTCGGACGAATATCCGCTATCCGCATGCTGACTCGCATTTTCGGCGAGATACCAGCCGCCTTCGGACCGTGTCTCCGGATCGAGCACGTTGAAGGACCAGTTGATCGAGCTGATCGGTCCCTTGCGCTGCATGATCCGCATCGCCCCCGGCGGCATGACATCGCCCATCAGGATCAGCTTGCTCACCGGGTCGAGCTCATGATCTTCGGTAAGACGCGCCCAGCGGCGAATCGTCGCGCCATGATCGGCATCCTTGGCCTGTCCAAAGCGAATATCGAAATTGTTCCGGATGAACGATGGCCCCTGATCCTGCATCGTTTGGGCGTTATCATCCGGACCGCCCGGCCAGTCCGCCAGCGGGTCGGCAGATCGCACCGCATTTGCCTCGCGCCCGGCTGCGAACAGCCAGAATGCGGTGAGCGCGACATTGCCGCCGGAACGGATTTCGCTGCGCACCTGGGTCACGTTGCGACCCTGACGCACGATTTGTGCATCCAGTTCGATCTCTTCGCCGATGGGTGCGACAAAACCGATTTGCGCTGCTCGCAGCGGCGGAAGGCCCGGAAATGCCCGCTGCGCAGCAGTGAACGCCACGAGCGCGGAGGCTCCTCCATACAACGTCCGGCCTTGCATCCAGTCGGCAGCATGGACGAGGCTGGCTGGACCGGATTTGCCGGTCACAGGTTCGAGGAGGCTGGCTATGGTCATCTCCGACATGTGCCCATGCGAACCTGATCGGTCCAGCCTGACGTTGCGTAAGGCAGAGATCTTTCGAGCAGAAAAGCCGGACCGCTCGCACGTCTTCGCGATTGCCGGATTGCCTTTGCTGCGCCGAATCGCTAGTGGGCGCGCTCCGTTTGTTGCTTCGCAACCCGCGAGCAGCAATGGCTCGGCCCGATGGCGGAGTGGTTACGCAGAGGACTGCAAATCCTTGCACGCCGGTTCGATTCCGGCTCGGGCCTCCACTTCCGGCGCAGAAACTGCGCTGAAATGCCGCTTTAGCTCAGTTGGTAGAGCACATCATTCGTAATGATGGGGTCAGCAGTTCGAGTCTGCTAAGCGGCACCACGGGCTTTTCAATCCGAGCATCTGGACCTGCCGCCTGCCTGTCGGCATTCTTGACATGCGCGCACTCCCGGCCGCGCTGTTAACCTTCGTAACTGGCCTGATCCGCAGGTTGGCACACCCTTTGCTTCGTCAATGGTAAATCAATCTTTGGACGAGGCACGTTTGGTATGAAGAGCGTCAAGAAACTAGCGACAATTTGCGCAATGGTGGGCGCCGCGTACGCGTCACCTGCATTCGCAGAGCCCATCATGCTGGACGCCAGTGACGTGGGTGAAAGCTTCACGATCACATATGACGGTTTCGTCGATAATCAGACCATCGACGGCCTGTCTGCGGAAACGGTCTTCACGCTGACCGCGGTCAACGGATCGACCTACGAGTTCGACTACGCTGTGACCAACACCACTGATCAAGGCCTGGATCTCGCGAATTTCCAGCTTCGCGTTCAACACCGACCCCGACATCAGCAGCGCTTCGGCGACTGGCGATTACAATTTTGTCGTGACGGATCTCGAAATATCCCAACGGGATCGGGTCGGTCGATGTGTGCTTCAAGGCCGGTGGCAGCAATTCCTGCGCAGGCAACAAGAACGGCGTGACTGCCGGAGAGACCGGCACAGGCAGCCTTTCGCTCAACTTCCTGACTGCGCCAACATCGATCACGCTCGACGATTTCTTCGTTCGCTATCAGTCGATCACGGGTGCGGGCAATGTGACTTCGGCCAGCGGCCAGCAAACCAGCAGCAGTGGCGGAACCCCGGTCCCTGCACCTGGCGGAATGCTCGGGCTGTTTGCGCTGGCCCTCCTTGGCTTCGGGCTGACACGCCGCCGCCCGCGTAGTCCCCTTCCTGCGCAAGGCAACCTCGCCTACGCATAGGCATCACGCCTGAAGTCAGTCAGTCTTCGAAAAACAAGGCCGCGTCCGGGATTGCCATTCGGCATCTCGGGGGCGGCCTTTCCCGTTTGGGTACGTTTGCCTAGTCGCGCGTGGCGAGGCTCAAGCGCCGGGCGATGGCCGGGTTGTCGGGGTCGAGGTGGCTGGCCGTTTCGAGCATGCGAATGCCGCGTTCGCGGTCTTCGCCGGACTGCACGAGTAGCCATCCTGCGGTGTCGAGGATGGCGGGATGGTCAGGCGCCACTTCGACCGCACGCAGCGCAAGTTGCAGCGCTGCATCCACATCGCCGATCTTGGATTTTGCGAAAGCAAGATTGTTGAGCACCATCGCGTTCGAAGACCTGGTGCGCGCATTGATCGCTTCATAGCTTTTTACCGCCCGGCTCCATTGCTGGTTGCGCAGCGCGGCATCGGCCTTGGCCAATTCTCCGCCGATCCATTCGGGGGTCGAAACCTGCATACGCCTCGCGTAGCGGCTCGCCGCGCCGTCGCCCGCAGCCTTGGCTGCCTGAGCCGCGATCTGAAGTTCTTCCGGTCGCGCATCAGGCCTCTCAGCGAGGCTGCGGATCGTGGCGAGGGCTTTGGCAGGCTCTCCCGCCATAAGCTGGGCTTCGGCGAGGAGCGCGCGCGGTTCGCGCATTCCCGGAAAGCTTTCGACCAGCGGCTCGAGCCATGCGCGCGCCTGCCCGACCTGGCCGACGCGCAGCAGGGCGGTCGCATAGGATGCCTGCATGGACGGGTTTTGCCGCAAGGCACTCTCATGCCCCTGCAATATCGAACGAGCGCGCTCCCACTGCCCTTTGGCCAGCGCAAGCTTGGCTTTCAGATGGATGACATCGATCGATCCCGGCGCGATTTGCGACAGCCGCTCGGTCCCTGTCTGAGCCTCGTCAAACCGGCCCATGTCGCCAAGGGCCGAGACCCGGCCCAGCTCCGCAGCGAAGTTTTGCGGGTAAAGCGTTGCCGCTTTTTCATAAGCCGAGAGGGCTGCAGGCAGGTCATAGGCTGCCTGATAGCTCGAAGCGGCTCGCCAGCAGCGCGTCGATATTCTCCGGGTCGATCTCCAGTGCCCGTTTGGCGGTAGCAAGCGCGGCTTGCGGATTGGCTTCGCTCAGCTCGATGCGGGCCTGTACGGAGAACAATCCTGCCTTGTTCCCGGCCATATCCTTGCCCGTCTCGATCCGGGCCCTGGCCCCCTCGAGATTGCCCAAGCCAAGCTCGGCAAGAGCAGCGATGCGGGCGGAATTGGCGGTCGCGGGTTCGCCCAATTGTTCAAGCGCGGCTTCGTAATTTCCGCGCAGCAGTTCCGCTTCGGATCGCAGCTCGGAATAGTGCGGCTTGTCGCGCATGTCCGGGGCCACCTGGTCCAGCGAAACAAGCGCGCCGTCTCCGTCGCCCATTGCGATCTGTGTGCTGGCGAGCAGGAGCAAGGTTTCGGCGTCTCCGGGCAGATCCTTCAGCGCCGAGACCAGATAGACCTTGGCACCGCTGTAATCGTGCGCGGCGATGGCCGTATCGGCTTCGGCGAGCTTCTCTTCGGGCGCAAGGCCGCACGCGCTGAGCAGCGCGCAGGAGGCAAGGATGGCCAAGGCAGGGTTTGTCCGCTTCATGGCGGGGGATTTACGCGGAAATGGTGAATGTTCGATAAAGCATTCCTGCGGAGCGAAAGATGCGCCGTGGAATCTCACCGCAGCAAAGAAAAAGGCGGAGCGACATCGCTGCCGCCCCGCCTTTTGGAAGGTCATCGAGATAACGCGTTACATTGAAACGCGGGCACCCATGAAGAAGTAGGTGCCAACCGGGCTGACCGGGAAGGCCTGCTCGGTCACGAACGGTTTCTCATCGAAGATGTTGTTCACGCCGCCATACACATCGATCATATCGTTCACGTCGAGAGTGAAGGAGATGTCGTGGATGAACGTCTCATCGGAGAGGCCGTTTTCGGGGGTGTACTGGAATGAAGGACCCTGACCGACCGACTCGATCTCAACGGCCCGAAGGCCCTGCGCGTCAAGGTAGGTCGTGCTCCAGGTCAGGCTCAGGATACTCCAGTCCCATGTCAGGGCAGCGCGTCCAGCCCATTCCGGCTCGTTGAAGCTCGCCGAGTTCCGGATCGACATTGGTGATGTCGCTCGGATCGAAGAAGTCGTCGAGCTTGTCCACCCATGTGCCGCTCGCATTCAGGGTGAAGCCGTGATCGCCAAGGTCGAAACGGTACTGCGCGATTACTTCGACACCCGCAGTTTCCTGCCGCGCGAAGTTCAGCGGAACCTGACGCAGGAACGCGAAGCCGCCATTATCCGTCCGGCGATCGAACGCCGTGCAGAAGCTGTTGGCGATGCTTGAGCTGTCGACGCAGTTGTCGACGATGTCCTGCGAGCCGACCGGGTTGATCGCGTTCTCGATCTCGATGTTGTAGTAATCGACGCTAAGCGCGAGGCCCGGCAGGAAGCTGGGCGTGATCTGCGTTCCGACCGTCCAGGTCGTCGCGCTTTCCTCCTGCAGGTCCGGATTACCGGCAATCGAGCCTGAGAAACGCGCGGTGAGCGGATCGACGTAGCTGTAGGTTCCTGTTCCGAATGTCGGATCGAATCCGATCGTGGAGAAGAACGCAGTGCAATTGGCCTGGCGCAGTGCCGGGTCAGCCGCAGTCGCAAGCTCGTTCACATCGCACGGATCGACCGGACGGAAGGTGGTGCCCTGCGCGGGATCGAACAATTCGTTGATGTTCGGCGCACGCACCGCCTCGGCATAGGTTCCGCGGAACAAAATGTCCGGGACCGGTGCGTACAGGGCGCTGACGTTCCAGGTGAAGGTGTTCCCAACGGTCGAATAGTTCGAATAGCGGACTGCACCGCTGAGCTCGAAGTTCTCGGCGAAAGGAACATTGGCGAGGATCGGCAGCCGGACTTCTGCGAACAGGTCATAAACCGTGAATTCGCCCGACGAATTGTTGAGCGTTTGCTCGGGATCGAACACCAGCGAATTCTGCGGGTTTGGCAAATCGCGGAGAAGGTCGCCCGCATTCGCATCCGGAGTATCGACCGGGACGACACCGAGAACGAGCGGATCGAAGAACGATGTGCTCTGTTCTTCGCGGAATTCGAAACCGCCAGCAAAGCCGACAGGGCCGCCGGGCAATTCGAAGAATGCTCCGGTATCACCAGTGAAGATCATGCTGAATACGAGCTGTTCGAGCTCGAATTCATCGACAGTCGTCGCGGTTACGAAGTCAATCGCCTCCTGGCTGATCGCGCCGACGCCGCCAAGGACGTTGGCCGGACGGCAGGAGCCATCGCCAGGATTGAATGTGAAGAAGCCGGGGTCGCCGACCGGAATGCCGAAGGGCGTGGTTGCCGGCGGGGTCGGATCAATGTCCGAGCGGCAGATCGGATTGCCGGTCGTTGGATCGGTGACCACATCGATAGCAGCAAAGAACCGGTCCAGGACCACGCTGTTGTTATCGATCAATTCGCTCTTGAAACGTCCGTAATTTCCAGAAATTTCATAGCTCAGGTGATCCGTGATGTCGCCGCGCAGTCCGGCGACGAACCTCATCGTCTCGAATTCATTGCGATCACGGTTCGGGCCGAGATCGGCAGGGTCACGCGTCAGGTACAGGCCTTCCTCGACGCCATCGCCAAAGAAGAGCGGGGCAACGAAGTCCTGCAAATCGCCGGTGATGAACGGGTTATCCGCCCGGATCGTGAGAAGATCGTAGAACGTGTTTGGCTGTGCCTGGAATTCAGCCGAGCTCGATGCGTACTTGCTTTCGAAGAAGAACGTCGCCTCGGAAGAAAACTCATAGGTCAGGTTGGCATTGACCGACCAGCGCTCTGTTTCCGGTGTCAGCGAGTTGACATCGAAATTGTTCTGGATGCCATCACCGCCGAACTGGTTGAAGATGCCGGTGACGAGGCCGTCCTGGTAGACAGAGAGGCTGCCGTTCGGGTTGATCACCGCACAGCCGCCGGCAAGGCCGAAGGCGCCCGGCTCGAACGTGCTGTTGAAGCCGACCGCTGATTCAAGGCAGTCGGCAATGCCGTTGCCGTTGATGTCGGGACCATTGCTGAGCCCGATATCGCCCGGCGCGACGACGCCGCCAGCAGACGAGAGCGAGAAGCGCGGATCGCCGGCAATGAAGCGCGTGGTGGCGTTCGCCGCCCGGTCGATCAGCGCTTGTTCGGCTGCGGTCGGCGTAAAGCCGAAACCGGATGTCGGGATCAGCGAGCCCGGCGCACTGCCATTGAAGTTGGGCGTGTCGGGACCGCCGATGTCGCCCGTCTGGAAACGCAGCGCGGGATTGCCCTGATCGTCGAAAATGCCGTTATTGCGCGAGAACGCGCGGTCGCCGAATTGCAGTTCGTCGGAGTACGCATACTCTCCGGAAATGGTGAAGTTACCGCGGCCATCGGCGAAATTGGTGCCCCAGGTGAGGTCACCGTTGATGCGCCACGCATCGCCTTCCGACGAAATGCCGGACTGGACGTTGGCTTCCAGCCCCTCGAAATCGTCGCGCAGCACGAAGTTGACCACGCCGGTCACCGCGTCGGCACCGTAGAGCGACGATGCACCGCCTGTCAGGGTTTCGACGCGCTCGATAAGAGCCGTCGGGATCGAATTGACATCGACCGCCTGCTGGCCGGCAACGCCGGACACGTGACGCCGGCCGTTGACGAGGACGAGCGTGCGATTCGATCCCAGACCGCGCAGGTTGAGTACAGATTGACCAACATCGAAATCTGCGGCGAAGACACCGTCGATCGAACCTTCGGATGTGGTTGATGTGGAAAGCGCGGGAATATCGCGAAGCACGTCGACCACGTCGACGGTGCCGGACTGCTTGAGGTCCTCGGCATCGATCGCGATCACGGGGGCTGGCGATCCGATGTTCGGATCACGAGCGATGCGCGAACCGATAACGACGATCGCTTGCTGCTCTTCGACGACCGGTTGCTGCTCCTGATCGGGAGCGTCCTGGGCGTGAGCGGCAAACGGCATGGCGCTGGCCGCTGCAAGGAGAATGGCGTTGCGTGAGAGCTTGAGAGTGCTCGACCCTGAATGTTTTTGCATGACTTTCCTTCGATGCTGCGATGCAGCACGTTCCCTCCAAGGAGGTCGGAGTGTCAACAATGTTTCAGTGCAATGTAACGCTTCTGTCGTTCACTCTGCAATTATGTTGCAAAAATGCCATTATTTGGGCCGCAACCTTGCAGCGGGAGCCGGGATCGGGTCGCCGCAGGCATATCAGTCGCCCTTGTAGACCTCGCCCGCTTTCATCACGAAGGTCACCTGTTCGAGCAAGCCGATTTCGGCCAGTGGGTTGCCATCCACCGCGATGATATCTGCGGATGCCTCGGGCGCGATAATGCCTACGCGGCCCGCCTGCCCAAGTGCATCGGCGGCGTTGAAGGTCGCGGCCCGGAGCGCTTCGCCGGGCGTCATGCCAAAACGGACCATGCGCGAGAGCTGTTTTGCATTGTCGCCGTGCGGATAGACCCCGGCATCGGTGCCCAGCACGATCTTCACGCCGGCCTCGTGCGCCTTGCGGAAATTGTCGCGCTGGGTCTGACCGACCAGGCGCTCCTTCTCAAGGCTTTCGGGGAGAATTCCAGCGGCCTCTCCTTCGCCGAGGATGAATTCGGTGACGTAGATATCCATCGAGAGGTAAGCGCCGTTTTCCCGCGCGAGGCGGATGCCCTCATCGTCGATGAAGCTGGCGTGTTCGATCGTGTCGATCCCGGCTTTCAGAGCGTTGACGATCCCTTCGCTGCCATGCGCGTGGCTCGCAACTTTCAGGCCGTGGCTGTGCGCTTCTTCGGTGAGGGCGGTCAGTTCCTCGAGCGTGTATTGCGGCGCGCCGACCTTCGTGCCCTTGGACAGGACGCCGCCGGTCGAGCAGGTCTTGATCAGGTCGACGCCGTATTTGTTGTTCTTGCGGACCGCCGCGCGCGCGGCCCACGGCCCGTCCGCGACGTTCTCCCCCTTTGCCTCGTATTCCGGAGGCAGGAGGTTGTTGTCCGAGCAATGCCCGCCGGTAATCCCGATCGGCGGCCCGGACACGAACATGCGCGGTCCGGGAATATCGCCGTCATTGATGGCATCGCGCAGCGCCACATCTCCAAAGCTTCCCGCGCCGACATTGCGCACCGTTGTGAAGCCCGCCATCAGCGTCGTCCTGGCGTTGACGACGCCGGTGATGGTCGCGCGCTCATCGGAAATTGCGAGGCGCCGGTAGCCGTGAACATCGCTGTCGCTGGTCAGGTGCACATGCATGTCGATCATGCCGGGCAGGATCGTCTTGCCATCGAGGTCGATATATTCGGCGCCCTCGATCTGCGGGGCTTCGCCCGAAGCCACAGTTTCGATCACGCCGTCGACAATCGTGATGACCGGATCGGCGATCAATTCGCCGCTCTCCACATCGACCATGGCGTCTGCGGTCAGGACCGTGGTGTCTGCCAGGGCGGCAGAGCTGCAACTGGCAAGGGCGGTTGCAGCAAGAGCGAGGCGGGCGATTTTCAAGGGACGATCTCCGGTAAAACTGTTGCACCTGTGATTGCGGCAGATGCGTAACAGCTTTCCGGCAAACGGCAAATCGCACTGTTTGCGCCGGCAGGCCGGTGTCTATTCGGTCTTGAAGATGTAGACCGGGCCGAGGTCGACCGCTTGCTGCGTTCCGCCAAAATAGAGCTGCAATTCGGACCCGCCGGGCGTGTAATCGCGCGGAGCCTTGGTCTGGATCTTGATCAGCTGCCAGTTCGGACCGACCTTGAACCGGTTGGAGGCGAAGGCTTCAAACGGCGGCGCAGTCCCCTGAATGCGCGATGCTGCGACCGCTTTTCCGTCAGCCGCAGCCGAACTTACGGCGCGGGCTGCGATCGCGATTATCAGGTCGTCGCCGGTCTTGATCGCCTGGTTGATCGGCACGGCGGCATAGAGGTCCGTTAGCTCGGTCGCAGGTTGAGCGACTTCGAACCGCGTTGCTTTCATCATCCAGATTTCCGGCTCGTCGCGGTTTTCATACGTGCCCGCAGACCCGCCGAACTTCCACCGCGCCTGCCCGGGATTGTTGATGAGCGTTCCGGTTGCCGCAAGGCCCTCCGGCATTTCAAGCTCCGGCACTTCGGAGCGCGCGGCTGCGACCGTCACCGGCCCTTCGACCGCGATCTTCGGCGCGCCAGTCACCACGATGGCCTGGCCGATCTCGATTGTCTGGCGCGTACGCCCGAATTGCAGCGCGATGATCCCGTCCTTGCTGCGCAGTTTCTGTTCCGCCTCGGCGCTGACCTCATACCACTCCCAGTCTGTGCCGATGGAAAGCGTCTCCTCGCCAAATCCGGGGAAGGGTTCGGCGTTCTTCTGAAAGCGCACCCGCAGCACGCCTCGGCCATCGTCGGTCCTTGCCTCGATCGTGCGTGCGTAGAAGCCCACCGTCACGATGTCGCCGCGATCGACATTCTCGATCAGCGGAATATTCGTCCCGGCGGTGTAGATGTGTTCCGAGGCTCGCTTGACCTCGAACCGGCGCGCGGCCCCGCCGCCCGGTATGCTCTCGTCCACGACCGAGCTGGCTTCGAGGTCCGCACCATAGCTCTGCCAGTCGATCCGGGAGGGATCGTTGACGAGGTCGCCGGGAAGCTGCGCGTCGAGCGCCTTGAGCGCCGCCTCATCCTGCGCGGCGAGCGGCATCGCACCCGCAGCCAGCGCGCACGCAGCACAAAGCATCTTGAGATGAGTTTTCATGTTTTTGCCTTTCCCCATGATCCCTCGACCCGCTCTTGCAGGTTCCAGTATTTGTGAACGTTATCAGTAGCTCTGCTCCTGCTGGGCGACGAAGCCTGAACGGAGCCTTTATCCCTGTGCCGCCTCAGGCCGCCTTGGCTGGGCAGTATTTTGCAAGATAATCACCGTGTCCCGGCATGTGCTGCACGAGGAATTTGATGGACTGCTCCATCTCGTCGATTTCCTTGCGATTGCCCGCTTCCATAAGCGTATCCGCCATCGCGTTATGGCCGGTCATGCTGATCCCCTGGCCGAGCATTACGGCGGCCCAGCTTGTCTCGGTAAACAGCTCGTCTTCCTCGCGGAAGATCTGCCCATTCGCCTTGAAGAGCTCGACCTTTTGCGTGAGCGTGTCGGGCACATCCATCGTGCGCACATAATTCCAGAAATCGGAATCGTCGCGGGAGGTGGCGTTGTAATGCAGGATCAGGAAATCTCGGATCCGCGCATATTCGCGGATCGTGAGCCGGTTGTAGGTATCCTGCTGGGCCTGCGTGATCCCGTTGAGCGACAGCATCGAAACCAGTTTATCGATCCCGGTGTTAATGAGATGGATCGACGTCGATTCCAGCGGCTCCATGAAGCCCGCCGATAGCCCCAAGGCGACCACGTTCTTGTTCCAGAAATTTTTGCGATGCCCGGTCGTGAACCGCAGGAAGTTCGGGTCGGCCTGAGGTTTGCCTGCGATATTGCCCACCAGAATGTCGAGCGCTTCCTGGTCTTCCATGAAGTCGCTGCAATAGACATGGCCGTTGCCATTGCGGTGCTGCAGCGGGACTTGCCACTGCCAACCGGCCCGGTGCGCCGTTGCGCGGGTGAAAGGCGGGGGCGGGCTACCGTCTTCGCGCTTGCACGGCAGGGCGACAGCTCGGTTGCATGGCAGCCAATGCGTCCAGTCTTCATATCCGGTTTCGAGCGCCTGTTCGATAAGCAGCCCGCGAAAACCAGAGCAATCGATGAACAGGTCGCCGGCAATCTCGGCGCCTTCTTCAAGCTTGACCGATGTGATGAAACCCGTGTCGGCATCCTGGCTGACGTCGCAGACCTTGCCCTCCTGCCGCACGACGCCGCGCTTCTCAGCGTATTTGCGCAGGAATGCTGCATAGCGTCCGGCATCGAGATGGTAGGCGTAATTGACTGGCGGCAGATCGCCCCGGTCCTTCTGGTAATCCTCGCTCCGGGCGAACTTGCCGAAATATGCAGCCATCGTCTCGACATTGAAAACCTGGATGGGCCGGTTGTCGCCCATCTGGGACAGCTTGTGCCAGAGATGGTGGAACGAGATGCCGCCCATCGGATAGCCATAGGCGCCGAAGGGGTGAATGTAGCTGTCGCCGATCCTGTTCCAGTTTTCGAACTGGATACCGAGCTTGAAGGATCCCTGCACCGCCGAAAGCATTTCGCGTTCGTCGATGTCGAGCAGGTCGTTGAATTCGACGAATGGCGGAATGGTCGCCTCGCCAACGCCGACCGTGCCGATCTGCTCCGATTCGATCAGGGTGACGCCCAGGTCGTTGCCCTTGAGCAGGCGCGAGAACGCCGCGGCGGCCATCCATCCGGCGGTACCGCCACCGACTATTACGATCTTCCTGATTGTCATCTCTACCCTCTGCCTGTGCGCATGTGCGTACGCTTCTACATTGTTCCCAGTGTGGACAAAATCCCACACATCAAAGCCGGATTGTGAACATTATATTGCAACTCTTGTGAACGCTAACATTTTTCGCTACCCAACACTCAGCTCAAAATGGGCATGAACCCTGAATGGGGTCTTGGGGAGGTTAGATAACTTACATGAAGATGGCTCGTATTGCGCCTTCGCGGCGTTTCTTTGCGATGAGTACGGCATCCGGTCTCGCGATGTCGGCGATGATTGCTACTCCGGCCTTGGCGCAGGATGCAGACCAGGCGGAAGAGACCGCCGAGGTCGCTGAAGATGGCGGCAACGTCATCGTGGTCACCGGGTTCAAGGCGTCGCTCGAAAACGCGCAGAACATCAAGCGCGATTCGGACACGTTCGTCGATGCAGTGACTGCCGAAGACATCGGCGCGCTTCCCGACCGTTCGGTTGCCGAAACCCTCCAGCGTATCCCCGGCATCACGATCGGCCGGTTTGAAAAGACCACCGACCCGGACCGTTTCTCGGTCGAGGGCACTGGGGTCATCATTCGCGGTCTCCCGTTTGCCCGCTCAGAGCTTAACGGACGCGACATCTTCTCCGCGACCGGTGGCCGCGTCCTGAGCTTCAACGATGTTTCGCCAGAGCTGCTCGACCGCGTCGAAGTGTTCAAGAACGTGACTGCCGACATGATCGAGGGCGGTCCTTCGGGCACCGTGAACCTCGTCACGCGCAAGCCGCTCGACAATCCCGGCACGCGTCTCGCGGGAACGGTCGGTGTCAATTACGGCGACCTTCGCGAGGAGGCTTCACCTGAATTCTCCGTGCTCGGTTCGACCGTGTACGAATCGCCTGCCGGTTCGCTCGGCTTCCAGCTTTCCTATGCCAAGTCCGAACTCAAGAGCCGGACGGATGCCTCGCAGGTAGCCGATCCTTGCTACCGCGATGCCTCGCTGACCGGTCCGTGCCTGCGCGCGCTTTCGGTTGGGTCCGGCGGCTTCGTCGGGGATCCGAATTTCGATGCAGCCAACTTCCCGCCGGCCGGCTCGGTGCTGCTGCCGAAGGGTGCAGGCGTCCGGACGACCAATCTCGACCGCGACCGCGAAGCATGGTCGGCGGTGCTTCAATACGAAGATCCCACCGGCGATTTCGTCGCGACGTTCGAATGGCTGCGGTCCGATACGACCTTCGCCACCGAAGAATATGCTCTGATCGCACGCGTTGACGATGAGGCGCTGTTCCCGGTTGCCGCCGCTGGCAGCACCTTGCAGTTCGACGAGAACGGTATTTTCCAGAGCGGTATCCTGACCCAGCGTCCGGGCGATGCGTATGCCAACCCGTTTGGTCGGGGCGGCATTCCGGTCGATCTGCTGCGCTTCCTGCGTGAGCTCGATTCCACGACCGAGGATTTCTCGTTCGATGTGAAGTGGAACGTCACGGACCGGTTCCGGGTCAACTTCGAGGCGCAGAGCATCAGCTCTGAGCTTGCGCGCGATTCCGTTTTTGGCGCTCTGAGCACCTGGGCCAACATCGATCTCGACCTCACCGGCAGCACGCCGCAGGTTTCCTTCCTTGCGCCTCCGGGTGCGGAAGCGGATTATTTCTCGTCCGGCCTCAACACCTATTACTGGTTCGGCCTCGATAGCCGCGAGAAGAACGAAGGCGATCTGGAAAGCCTGCGCTTCGATGCTGAATATGACATCAGCGACGATGGTTTCTTCAAGAGTGCACGCTTTGGCGCTCGCTGGGCCGAGCGTGATCGCACGACCCGCAACACCAATTTCAGCACCTGGGGCAACCTTTCGGCTCCGTGGGCTGGCCGCGCCGGCTGTGCTCCATGGGGTGAAGGTCCGGGTTGCGGCGCGAGCGGACCGGGTCCGTTCGGCAATGGCTTCATTCCAGGCCGTTTCTACACTGGCCTGCCGGGTCAGGAATTTGCAATCGCGGGCGGCGCTTATGTCGATGAATTCCCGGCCTTTGCGCAATATCGCGATGTCTTTGCTGACAATTTCCAGCGCGGCAATGCGCCGACACCGGTCGCTAATGGCGCGGCATGGTATTTCGGCGGAGATGACTTCCTCAATGAGTACCTCTCTGGCCTGACCGATCAGCAATTCGAGGAAATTCAGACCTTTGGCCAGTCGCCTGAGCGCTTCAACTACGGCGTAAACGGACGCACGCGAGTGGATGAGCTTACCGGTGACGTCGTCCCGTGCGACATCGAAGGCGTGTTCTGCCCCGGCGAGGTATCGACTGTCGCCGAAGTCACCAACGCTGCTTACGCTCGGATCGATTTCGGTCACGACTTCAGCAATGGCTGGAATGTCGAGGGCAACTTCGGCGTACGCTACGTAGAGACAGAGATCTCCACCACGGGACGGATCGGTCTGCCTGATCCGGGACGGTTCGACACACCGGTCATTGAAAACGGAGTGCAAGTCGGCGGCGGAAACGGCGACGGTATCGTGCAGGTGTCGGAAGTTACCGCCGGTTGTAATTTTGGCGGCGCTCCGCCTCCCATCAGCCTTTCGGGTATTTGCCAGCTTTCCCAGGACCGTTTGGCCGTGTTTGCCGCTGCGCATACCGGTGAGGTCATCATCGACGACCGTGACATCACGTTCGATCACTGGCTGCCAAGCTTCAACGTGAAACTGGATGTCGGCAACGGCCTGCTGTTCCGCGGTGCGGTGTCGAGAAACATCGCGCGTCCTGACCTTCAGCTCTTCCGTGCTGGCGGCGGGATTGGCGACAACACCGTGGCGCTGGCCAATGCGGGCCCGGATGCGCTCGCCAACGGCCCGCTCTTCGCGCTTTCGACAGGCAACAGGAACCTGCTCCCGGTCGATATCTGGAACTACGATCTCTCGGTCGAATGGTACTTCGCTGAGGTTGGCTCGATCACCCTGTCCGGCTTCCTCAAGGACGTCGACGGGTTCATCGATACCGGCTTCACGACAGTCGAATACGCAACGACTGTTCCGTTCGAGGTCGCCGTCGAAGGTCCATCCAACGCGCAGAGCGGCCTGCTCAAGGGCTTCGAGTTTGCTTACCAGCAGACATTCGATTTCCTTCCGGGCTTGCTGAGTGGGTTCGGCACGCAGGTGACCTACACCTATGTCGATGGAAGCGACTTCTCGAACCCGGGTCTCTCCGATGTTGGTCAATCGTCGATCACCACGGCGGCAGACGAGCTGAATGCAGGTGCATTCGTGGCTCAACAGCCGCTGGCGGGTATCTCCGAACATGCGCTCAACGCGACGCTCTTTTATGAGCGGGGACCGTTTGCCGCGCGCGCAGCCTATAACTGGCGCTCGGAATTCCTGATCACGCCGCGCGATGACATCTTCCCGTTCTCGCCGATCTGGCAGGAAGATACCGGGCAGCTCGATGCGTCGATCTTCTATTCGGTGACCGAATATCTGAAGCTTGGCGCGCAGGGCGTGAACCTGCTCGATGAGGTGACGGAAACCAGTCAGGTCGTCGACTTCGACGGCACCCGTGTCACACGTTCGGCGTTCCGCAACGATCGCCGCTTCACGTTCCTCGCTCGCTTCGATTTCTAGGGGTTTAGATTAAGCGAACGAGACGAGGGAGGGGGCTTTGCGCGGGGGCAAAGTCCCCTCTTTCTCTTTTAAGGGGCCAGTCGCGCGCCGGGGTGCCTTGCCGGCCTTCCCTGTGGCAAGCGCGGACATCGCACGTGCAAGTGCCCGAATTGCTGGTATAGAGCGGATCGGTGGACTGGCGTCGGGCCAGGTTTTGACGAGATTGAAATGGCCAGGCGACGCAATTCAGTGACAATCCGCGAGGTGGCGGAAGATGCAGGCGTATCGTTGCAAACGGTGAGCCGCGTCATCAATGACGAGCCCAATGTGCGCCCGCAAATGCGCGACCGGGTGCAGGCCTCGATCGACCGGCTTGGCTATGTCCCCTCGCTCGCCGCACAGCGGATGAGCGGATCGCGCAGCTACCTGATCCTCGCGATCAACGACCGTGAACGCACGCTCGCCGATTGGCGTGAGCGCACCGGCACCGACTGGGTCGACCAGATGTTGCTCGGCGGGACGCTGACATGTTCGAAACACGGTTACCGGATGATCGTCGAGCTGGTCGACACCCATGCCGATCATGTCGAGCGCGAGCTGGGCGCAACGGTTGCCGCGTTGCAGCCGGATGGAGTGATCCTGACCCCGCCGCACTCCGAGAACGTCCAGATCAAGCGGCTGCTCGCCCAGCGCAATATTCCCTTTGCCCGCATCGGTTCGACCGAAGAGGGTCCGGGTGTCCGGCTGACCATGGGCGATGAAGGCGCCGCTTATATTTCGACCAAGCGGCTGATCGAACTGGGTCATCGCAAGATCGCGATCATTGCAGGCCCGGATCAATACAGCCTGAGCGGCTGGCGTGTCGACGGGTGGAGGCGCGCGCTGGAAGAGCATGGCATCAGCGCAGAAGGGCTGTGCGAGCGCGGCGATTTCAGTTACGATTCGGGCACGCGGGCGGCGCGCACCTTGCTCAACCGGCATCCCGATCTCACCGCGATCATCGGCAGCAGCGACCAGATGACGCTTGCAGCGCTTGAAGTGGCGCGCGATCGCGGGCTGCACGTGCCGCGCGACATCTCGTTGATCTCTTTCGATAATACGCCCATCGTACGGTTCAGTCAGCCGCCGCTTTCGGCAGTCGATCAGCCCATTGCCGAAACCGTATCCATTGCGGTCGAGCATCTCATCAATTCGCGTAAAGCGCCGCCAGTAACGGATGTTATCGACGTGCCGGCGCAGCTGGTCGAACGCGCCTCCACTGGGCCTGCGCCGAAACCCAAGTGAACGCCCGGTCCGAAGCAGTCCCGCAGCAACCCGTGTGGTTTCTGGCGCTGTTTGCGCTCGCCGCTGGCGGGGGCGCGGTCGCCTACGTGCCGCTGCTCACCGTGCTGCTGCCGCTCAAGATTACGGTCCTGATGAGCGCTGAAGATGTTCCGGCGCTTGCCCGCGTAACTTTCTTCGGGGCGATCGTTGCAAGCCTCGCCAATATCGCCTTCGGTATGCTCAGCGACCGGACGAAAACGCGCGCGCCCTGGATATTGGCGGGGCTGGTCATCTCGAATTTTTTGTTGCTCGCGATTGGCCGGGCGTCCTCCTTGAGCGAACTCATCATTCTGGTCATGGCATGGCAGATCGGGCTCAACATGATGCTCGCCCCGCTACTCGCATGGGCTGGGGACTGCGCGCCGGACGATCAGAAGGGATTGCTCGGCGGGATGCTGGCCATCGCTCCGGCGCTGGGCGCGCTGGCCGGGTCGCTCGTCACGTTCGAGAGTGTGGTGGCGGAGGAATTCCGCCTGCTGACAGTTGTAGGCCTCGTGTCCGCTTTGGTGCTTCCGCTGCTCATTACGGGGCGCGGGCGGCAGCGTCCCGCGCTGATGGAGCCGATCGTGCGCAGCAGGCGGGACGCAGCCGACAAGGGGTCGTCGCGCGCCGCGGTCAGCCGCATGTGGCTCGCTCGGTTCCTCGTCCAGATATCGGAGGCCGGCCTGTTTGCGTTCCTGTTGTTCTGGCTGCGATCGATCGTTGCCGATTTTCACGAGAACACGGCGGCAAATATCTTCAGCGCCGTTCTGGTCGTGTCGGTCCCGCTGTCGCTCTTGCTTGGCCGCTGGTCGGATCGCAACGACCGTCCGCTGGCCCCGCTCGTGGCCAGCGCGTCGTTTGCTGCCATTGGCCTCGCGATCATGGCGAGCGCTTCGAGCCTGCCTGTCGCCATCACCGGCTATGTGCTGTTCGGGATCGCCGCATCGATCTTCCTGTCGCTGCATACCAGTCAGACCCTGAGAGTGCTTCCACTGCCGCAGCATCGCGGTCGGGATCTCGGTATTTTCAACCTCACCAATACGATCCCGTCGATCGTCATGCCGTGGCTGACATTGAGCCTGGTCCCCGGCTTTGGCTTTGCAGCATTGTTCATCTTGTTTGCCGGTTTGGCGGGTCTGGCGGCTGTGTTGTTGGCAACCGTTTCACGGCGCGCATGAAGTCTTGATTTTTGTTGTCGTGCGTGCGACGAATGCGATCTTGTGAACGTTCTCATAATGGGATTTGACTGAACGTTCCGGTCTTGGGAGGGACTTTACCGAAATGCGTATTTCAGCGCGGCTGATGGCGGCGAGTGCCTGTGTTGGATTGCTCTCGGCGTGTGCCGGGATGCCTGTGGAAACCACTGCGAGCGCGCCTGCGGCGACGGCTCAGGCTCCGCAGCAATTGGCGGATGAGCAGCAGATCGCGGACCTGCTTTCACGTATGACGCTGGAGCGCAAGGTCGCCCAGCTGATCATGCCGGACATATCCTCGATCACGGCTGCCGATGTCGAGAAATACCGGTTCGGAACGGTCCTGAATGGCGGCAATTCCGGCCCTTACAACAACGACATGGCCCCCGCATCCGACTGGCTGAAACTGGCAGATGAATTCTGGGAAGCCTCGACCAAGCCGCTGCCCAATGGTGAGCCCGCGATCCCGACGATCTGGGGCACGGATGCGGTTCACGGTCACTCCAACGTCATCGGTGCGACCATTTTCCCGCACAATATCGGCCTTGGCGCGACAGGCGATCCGGACCTGATCCGGCAGATCGGCGCCGCCACCGCGACGGAGATCGAAGTCACCGGCATCGACTGGACCTTCGCCCCGACCGTCGCCGTGGCCCGCGATGATCGCTGGGGCCGGACGTATGAAAGTTATTCCGAAGACCCTTCGCTGGTCGCGAAGATGGGCGTTGCGATGGTCGAGGGGCTACAGGGAAAACCCGGCTCCGACGACTTCCTCGGTCAAGGCCGGGTGATCGCGACGGCCAAGCACTTTTTTGGTGACGGCGGAACCGAACAGGGCGTCGACCAGGGCGATGTGAACGGCGATATCGAATATCTCAAGCAAGTTCACGTCACGCCCTATCCGCCGGCAATCGAGGCCGGTCTCGGGTCGGTCATGGCAAGCTTCAATTCGATCAACGGCAAGAAGATGCATGGCAACGAAGCCCTGCTGACAGACCTGCTGCGCGGCGAAATGGGCTTTGACGGGCTGGTCGTCGGCGACTGGAACGGGCACGGCCAGATCAAGGGCTGCACCAACACCGATTGCCCGCAGGCGCTGCTGGCCGGGCTCGATGTCTACATGGTGCCCGAAGACTGGAAGGCGCTCTACGAAACCACTCTCGCGCAGGTAAAGGACGGCACGATCCCGGTGGCGCGGATCGATGAAGCCGTCGCCCGCGTTCTGCGGCTGAAGCAGCGCGCAGGGATTCTCGATGGCGAGGTAAAGCCCTCGCTGCGCGCCAATGCCGGACGCTGGGACAAGCTCGGCTTTGCGCCGCACCGTGCGGTTGCGCGTGACGCGGTGGCCAAATCGATGGTCATCCTCAAGAACAGCGGTGTCCTGCCGCTCAAGCGAGACGCGAACATTATCGTCGCTGGCAGCGCGGCCGATGACCTTGCGCAGCAATCGGGCGGCTGGACACTGACATGGCAAGGCGGCGGCGAGCTGACCAACGCCGATTTCCCGGGCGCGACCTCGATCTATGCCGGTATCAAGGCTCAGGCCGAAGCGAGCGGCGCAACTGCCAGCCTCGTCGAGGATGGCGATTTTGGCCCGGCAAGCGCGGTCGACGTCGCTATCGTGGTATTTGGTGAGGAACCCTACGCCGAATTTGTCGGCGACCGGAAGGATCTCGCATTCCGCGATGAAGAAGGCCTGAAGCTGCTGCGCAAGTTCAAGGAAGACGGGATCCCGACGGTCGCGGTATTCCTTTCGGGTCGTCCGATGTGGGTAAACCGCGAGCTTAATGCAGCCGACGCGTTCGTCGCCGCATGGCTTCCCGGCAGCGAGGGCGGCGGGGTTGCCGATGTCCTGTTCGGTGAGAAGCCGGCCACCGGCAAACTGTCCTTCACCTGGCCAGCCGCATGCACGGGCGAACCGCTCAACAGCGCCGAGGGCGCGCTGTTTCCGTACGGGTTTGGCCGCTCGCTGGACGACACGACGCCGCTTGGTGTGCTGGACGAGGACTGCAGCGCGCTCAACGCGGGCGGCGCTGCGGACTGGTTCACCGCCGGCAGGCTGACCGATCGGGTCAAGGCGCTGTCCAAGGGCACCGAATTGCCCGATCTTCGCGGTGAAGCGGGCGGGATTGTCGCGCGCGGCATCGACCGCAACGCACAGGAAGACGCGCGCGCCATCACCTTTGGCCCCGATACCGCGCTCGATCTGAGCGGACCGCAGGGCGGCAATGCCTACCGCATCACCTACCAGGTCACACAGCGTCCGGCAGGACCGGTGGTGCTCGCCAGCAATGGCGCTGCTCTGGATGTGACGCAGGAACTTTCGGTCGCAGAGGGCAAGGGCTGGCGCGAAATGGTGCTGACCGAGGAATGTCTTGCGGGATTGAGCAATGCGCTCACCATCCGGTCGCAAGCGCCTTTCACGATCCAGATTTCCGCTATAGCACGCGAAGATGCTGCCGAGGGGGCAGAGTGCTCTTTCTGAGCGCATAGAACATAACAAACGGGGCAAGGCCGCAAAGAGCCATCGGCCCCCGGGGGAGTAAACGGCGTGACGCTCGAGACTATCGATATCATCATCATCGCGGGCTACGCGCTCGCGCTTCTGGGTATTGCGCTGTTCGTCAGCCGGGAACCGGAGGGGCACGAGAAGAACACCGAGGATTACTTCCTCGCCGGGCGCGCATTGCCGTGGTGGGCGATCGGGGCCTCGCTGATCGCGTCGAATATCTCCGCCGAGCAGATCATCGGGCAATCGGGCGAGGGCTTTGCCATCGGCATCGCGATTGCGGCCTATGAATGGCAGGCGGCCATCGTCCTGCTGATCGTGGCGAAATACTTCCTCCCGATCTTCCTCAAGCGGCGCATCTATACCATGCCGCAATTCCTCGAACAGCGTTACGGAACGGGCGTGAAGAACCTGATGAGCGTGTTCTGGGTCGCGCTCTACACCGCGGTCAACCTGACCGCTGTACTGTGGCTCGGCGGCCTTGCCGTCGATACCCTCACCGGCTGGGGCGTCATGCAATCGATGTTGGCGCTGGCCGCGTTTGCCGTGCTGTATTCGCTGTATGGAGGCCTGAAAGCGGTCGCGCTGACCGACATCATCCAAGTGGTGATCCTCATCATCGGCGGCATTGCAATCACCTGGTTCGCGCTCGATGCGCTTCCCGCCGACGGAGCGATCGCCGGTTTCGGTTTCCTGATGCAGGAGATGCCGGGCCACTTCGAGATGATCCTCGATGAGGGCGACAATGGCTATGACAAGCTGCCGGGCATCTGGACGCTGCTTGGCGGGCTGTGGGTGCTGCATTTCAGCTATTGGGGCTTCAACCAGTACATCATCCAGCGCGCGCTGGGTGCAGAGAACCTTGGCGAGGCGCAAAAGGGTCTGGCATTCGCCGCGTTCCTGAAACTGCTGGTTCCGTTCATCGTCGTCATTCCGGGCATCGCGGCAGTCATCCTTGCGCAGCAGGGCGCGCTCGATAGCGCGGCGCTCGCGGAGAAATCCGACCGGACATATGGCCAGTTGATGGGCTTTGCGCCCGCAGGCCTGCGCGGGCTGGTTTTCGCAGCGTTGATCGCGGCAATCGTGTCCTCGCTCGCATCGATGATGAACTCGATCTCGACCATCTTCACGATGGACCTCTATCGCAGCGCGCGGCCCGAACAGTCCGAGCATCATTATGTGATGGTCTACCGGATCACCGCGTTCGTCGCGATGGGCATTGCTCTGGTGCTTGCGCGCCCGTTCCTTGGCGGGTTCGAAAGCGCGTTCCAGACGGTGCAGGAATACACCGGCTACATCGCACCGGGCATCGTGATCGTGTTCCTGCTCGGCTTTTTCGACAAGCGCGCAAACACCGCAGGCGCGTTTACCGCGCTGATCGGTTCGGTGGCGCTCAACATCGTGGTCAACGCGGTCTTCCCGGATCTGCCATTCGTGGTGCGGATCTGGATCGTGTTCGTTGTCGGATTGGTCGCGGCGATCGCAGTCTCGCGGATGACACCGGCTCCGGATGAAGAGCGGACCGTAAGGCTGGGCGATATCGGCTTTGCCACGACCGCCCTGTTCAACACACTGGCGATGATCACGGTGGCGATCCTCGTCGGCCTCTATATCGTTCTGTGGTGATGCGCTAAGGCCCCGTCCGTGGAAGACGGGGCTCAGCATCTCAAGGTCTTGCTTGCCGGGGCGAGCGGCACGATTGGCCGAGCGGTCGCGCGGGCGCTTGCCGACGATGGACACGAAGTTGTCTGCCTTTTGCGCAATTCCGCCTCGGGGCAGGAAGCCGCCGAAGCGTTGCGGGGCGGCGGTGCTGAAGCCGTGTTCGTGGATCCCGGAGACGCGAACGCGCTTGGCCAAGCTGCCGAGGAAATTGCGCCCGCCTGCGTCATTTCCTGCATGGCTTCACGCAGCGGTGCGCCAAAGGACGCGCAGGCGGTCGATTACCGAGCGAATGCGAACCTGCTGGCCGCTGCGACGCCCGCCGGGGCGGAGCACTTCATCCTGCTTTCCGCGATCTGCGCGCAAAAGCCGCGTCTCGCTTTTCAGCATGCCAAGCTCGCCTTCGAGGCAGAGCTGATTGCCAGCCCGGTGGACCACACGATCGTGCGCCCGACCGCCTATTTCAAATCGCTGTCAGGGCAGGTCCGCCGCGTGGCGAATGGCGCGCCTTTCATGATTTTCGGAGACGGCGCGCTAACCCGGTGCAAGCCTATCAGCGACCGCGATCTGGCGCGCTTCATCGCGGACTGTGTGAGCGATCCGCAGCGGCGAGGCCAAGTGCTGCCAATCGGCGGTCCCGGCCCGGCCATAACGCTGCGGGAGCAGGGCGAGATCCTGTTCGAGGCGGTCGGAAAAACGCCGCGCTTTCGCTCCATCCCGCCCGGCCTGTTCCCGGCAATTGCGCGTATCCTGTCGCTTGGCGCGCCGTTCTCCGGCTGGTTTGCAGAAAAGGCCGAATATGCCCGGATCGCGCACTATTACGCGACCGAAAGCATGTTGGTTTTCGACCCTGAAAAAGGCGAATACGATGCCGCCGCGACGCCGGAATTTGGAAGCGATACGCTGCTTGCGCATTACCGGGATTTACTGGGCGCATTGCAATGATCGCGTACCGGACGGGGCAATGATTTTCCTACTTGCGCATATCGCTGTAAGCCCGGTGCCGATGAATGCCTCGCGAGCCAACACACGTGAAAAGTCACACCCTGAGCGGCGGGATTGCCGGCAAAGCCCGGAAATCACTAGGCAAATTGGCATGGCCAATATTCGCCAATGGGGCGCTTGTGTGTAACACGCCGGACAAACGGACAAGGGGCAGCGCGTGACGGGCATGTCGCTGATATTCACGCTGGCGAGCTGCGCGTTCTTCATGGCGCTGGTCGGCTGGATCAGCTGGATCAAGACGCGCGGGACGGTCGAGACAAAGGACGGCTACTTCCTCGCCGGACGCGGGCTGGGGGCGACATTCATCGCCGGGTCGCTGCTGCTGACCAACCTCTCCGCCGAACAGCTGATCGGGCTGAACGGGTCGGCCTATGGCCACAACATGTCGAGCATGGGCTGGGAGGTCACGGCAGCTGCCGCGACGATTGCGATGGCGCTGGTGTTCCTGCCCAAATACCTCGCAGGCGCGTTCACGACCCTGCCGCAATTCCTCAACGACCGCTTCGATCCGGTGGTGCGGCGGATGTCGGTGGTGCTGTTCATGCTCGGCTACGGCCTCGTGACGATCCCCAGCGTTCTGTATTCCGGCAGCCTTGCAGTGATCGCGCTGTTCGATGTGCCAGCGCTCACCGGGCTCGGCGATTTCGAGGCGCTGGTGGCGATGGTGGTCCTGATCGGGGTCACCGGGTCGATCTACGCGGTGTTCGGCGGCCTGCGCGCTGTCGCCATCTCGGATACGCTCAACGGCGTCGGCTTGCTGATCATTGGTGTGCTCGTACCGATCTTCGGGCTGATTGCGCTGGGCGGAGGAGATTTCGGCGCAGGTCTAGCTCAGCTGACAAGCGAGAACACCGAGAAACTCAGCGCGATCGGCGGCGCCGACGATCCTACGCCATTCGGGACGATCTTCACCGGGATGATCTTCGCCAACCTGTTCTACTGGTGCACCAACCAATATGTGATCCAGCGCACGCTGGGCGCGCAAAGCCTTGCCGAGGGGCAGAAGGGGGTGCTGTTCTCAGGCTTCTTCAAGATCCTCGTACCGTTCCTGATGATGATCCCCGGCGTGATTGCGTTCCACCTTTACGGACCCGGTCTGGGCACAATCGACGAGGCCTATCCGCGCCTGATCCGCGATGTGCTTCCGGTCTACCTGTCCGGCTTCTTCCTCGCGGTATTGCTGGGCGCGGTGTTCAGCTCGTTCAACTCGCTGCTCAACAGCGCCGCGACGCTGTTCAGCCTCGATGTCTATGCCCCTGCGAAGGGCGGGACGGCGAGCGATGCCGAGTTGGTGCGCGTTGCCAAGATCGCCAGCGTGGTGATCGCGCTGTTCTCCTTCGTGGTCGCGCCGATGCTGGCGCTTGCACCCGAAGGGCTGTGGCAGATCATTCGCATCTTCACCGGCTTCTACAACATCCCGACCGTGGTCATCGTGATTGTCGGCCTGTTCACGGCCCGCGTTCCGGCGCTGGGAGCGAAGATCGTGATCGTGTTCCACGTCGTCACCTACGCGCTGCTCAGGTTCGTGCTGGACGATGTGGTCACGCTCCACTTCATTCACCAATATGCGATCCTGTTCGCGGTCGAGGTCGGCATCATGCTCGCCTGCGGATGGCTGCGGCCTCGCAAGCAGGCATGGGAGTTTGCCCGCAACGAGCAAGTCGACATGACACCTTGGCGCTTTGCCAGGCCGCTGGCGGTGACGCTCTTCAGCTGCGTAGTCGCGGCGTATCTGCTGTTCTCACCGCTCGGCGTAGCCAGCGACAGCGGACCGGGCGCATTGTTTGCCGCCCTGATCGGAGCGCTGATGATCGCCAATGCGGCTGTGTGGTCTGCGGTACCGGAAGGCGGTCCGTCTAGGCGATGAGGGAGGCCAGCACCCGGCGCTTGCCCGAAAACGGGCGGCGGCCATGCATGACGCGGTAATTGTCAACCAGCGCCACATCGCCAGCCTGCCATTCAAGGTCGGCGGTCAACTCATCGGCAATCGCAATCGCCGGGGCCATGTCATCGGAGGTGATCGGTTCGCCATCGCCGAACGTGATCGCGCGGTTCGGATCGTTGCGGCTATCGGTCCATCCGCGAAAGGCGGCGATGAGCTGATTGAAGAAACTGCGCTGCCCATCGCCCAGATCGCGCACGGCGGGCAGGACAGGCGTGGTCGCGCGCAGGCTCTCATCGGCCTGCCACTCCCACGAATAGCCGAGTTGCTCCAGACGCGCCTCGGCAGCGGCCTTGTCCGGGGCGCTCAACGTGCTGCGCCAGCTGCGCCCCTGGCCCGATCCGGCGTCGTCGCTGCCTGGCATGACGTTGGTGTAGCGCACGCCTTGCGCCTCGATACGGGCGAGGAATTGCGGGGCCGCGCGTTCGAGCCGCTCCAGCACCCAGTCCGACCGGCACAGCGGCGTCGCGCCCCCATCACTCGCGGCAATCTCGCAATAGAAGAACAGCTTCGATGGATAGAGCGGCGTCTGCGCCATTTCGTGATGCAGGAATATCTCGGTCGTCGGCGGTGCTTCGTTCGCGGTGAAGACGCGCGGCGTGACATTGGTTCGCACCGCATTCGACAGCGAATCCTCATAGGTGAAGCCCGGCTCGCCATACCCCTCGACCGCCACGTCGAAGGCGAGCGGATCGGGCACGTCGAATCCGCGAAACAGCAGCGCGCCTGCGTCCTTCAAAGCGGCATCGACCGCAGCCTTGTTGGTGCGCAGAAATGCGGCGAGATCGCCGCCGCCGGTGATGATCGCCGGAAAATCAGTCATAGATCGGGTGGAATTTGCCAAAGGCCGCCTCTGTGAAAGTCCCCGGATCGTTGAAGCGCCGATTGAGGTTGAGCGCCCCGATTGCGGCCATTTCGACCTGCGACAGCTCGAAATCGTCGATGGCGAGGTTCTCGCGCATCCGTTCCGGTCTGGTGGTCTTGGGAATGATCGCGGTCCCGCGCTGGATGCCCCAGCGCAGCAGGATCTGAGCGGGCGTTTTGCCATGCGCATCGGCAGCGACCATGACGGGCGCGGCGCCCAGCAGGCTCTCACCCTTGGTCGCCATATCGAGCTCGAAATAGCTCTGCGCACCCAGCGGCGAGAATGCCGTCACGTCGATCCCGTAATCGCGCGCGAGCCGGATCAGGCGTTCCTGTGTCAGATAGGGATGGCTCTCGATCTGGAGCATTGCGGGCTTCACCTTCGCATAGCTCATGAGGTCGTGCAGCAGGGCCGAGTTGTAATTGCACACGCCGATATTCTTCACGGGGCCCTTGCCAACCAGCGCCTCCATTGCCGCCCATGTCTCGTGCAGCGGCACCCGGGCCGGTTTCATCATCGGGGTGGGGGCATCGGGATTGTGCAGCCATTCGGGCGGATATCGCTCCTCGATCGGCACATATTCGAGCGCAATCGGGAAGTGGATGAGATAGAGATCGAGATAATCGAGTTGCAGGTCGGCGAGCGATTTGCGGCACGCCTCCTCGACATGCTCGGGCGCGTGAAACGTGTTCCACAGCTTGGACGTGACCCACAGATCCTCACGGCGGACGAGCCCTTCGGTAATGGCCTGCGCAAGGCCATCGCCGGTTTCGCGCTCATTGGCATAGTCGGCAGCGCTGTCGAAATGGCGATAGCCTGCGCGCACTGCTTCGACGGTGCAGGCGGCGGTGTCCTCCTGCGGGATTTTCCAGAGGCCAAAGCCGATGCGGGGCATGTTGGGAAGCACGTTCAATCCTTGTCTGCGAAAGTGATATCGACCGGCTGGCCGGTGGCAATGCTGTGCTGCGCGGCGGCGCCCATGACGACCGAGCGATAGCCGTCGCGCGCGTCGATCAGCGGCCTTGTACCGTTTACAAGCGCCGCGTGGAAATCGCGCTGCTGGAAGAACGTCGCGCCGTGGTGATCGCCCGCCGCGAGCGCATCTGGTGGGGTCTCGACCGGCTCTCGCACAGGCCCGGACCTGTCGCGCGGGGACCACGTGACCTCGCCCGCGGGAAGCTTCACCTCCAGCTTGCCGGTCGGGCCGACCGCGCCGATTTCTTCCTGCTGCTGCGACCCCTCGGCGAACATGCACAGGTCGAGCATGGCCCGCGCGCCGCCCGCAAAATCGACCGTGACGAAAGCGTTGTCGATGATGTCTGGTGTCTCGCCATTGTAGCGCTCGTTGAGATGGTTCACATCCTGTGCGCCGCTGGCGAATACGCGCACCGGCTCATCGCGCAGGATATGGCGCATCAGGTCGAAGAAATGGCAGCATTTCTCAACCAGCGTCCCGCCGGTGTTGCGATTGAACCGGTTCCAGTCGCCGACTTTCTCAAGAAACGGGAAGCGGTGTTCGCGGATTGAGAGCATCCTGATATCGCCCGCCTCGCCTGCATGAACCTGCTCGATAAAGCGTGTGACCGGCGGCATGTAACGGTATTCGAGGCCGACCCAGAACAGGCCGGGATAACCGCGCGCAGCCTTGGCCAGCGCCAGCGCGTCGGCCTCTGCCGTGCACATCGGTTTTTCAAGCAGGATGGCGGCGCCAGTATCCATCACCGGCTTCACGACATCGAAATGGGTGAAGTTGGGCGAGGCGATGATGACCGCTTGCGGCGCTGCATCGGCAAGCATTGCGGCGTTGTCGCCATATACCCGCACATTCTGCCCCAGTTGCCGCGCCAAAGCGGCTGCGGCTTCGCGCGATCCGGCATCGGGATCGGCAATCGCGACCAACTTTGCGCCGGGGACCAGCGCGAGGTTCTGCATGTGCTCGCGGCCCATCATTCCGCAGCCGATAATCGCATAAGTGCGCCGCTCGCTCATGATCCTGCCCATGTCGCCGCCGCCGCGCCTTGGCAAGCATTCATGCGGTGCGCTCGGCGATGGAGAAGGATGCAGGCGCAATCGTCTCGCCGGTGAGATCGAATGTCACCGGCTCCGCCGCATAGTTGAAGGCGAAGATGTGCGTCTTCGTCCGCCGGACACGCAGGCCCTTGGGCAGGGGCGCAGCGGCAACCCCGGCCTTACCGGCCATGCGCTCGATCAGCATCGTGAGGAGCGCGCGGTCGGGCCACGCGGCCAGGTAACGGAAATTCTCGCTCGCATAGACGACGCCCTGCCCGTCCTTGAGGGCAAATTCGGGCTCCAGCTTGCTCTCGGCATGCTCAAGCCAGCGGGCGATCTCGAAATCCTCGCCCGCTTGTGCATGACCATCGCGCAGGCTCTCGGCGCGCGCGATAGTGACCGGGACCAGCTCTCGCACCGCGCCGGGGGCCAAGCCTTCGGGGATAGCGAAGCTGTGCGTCTTGCTGCCCGAACGCGGGCCAAGCAGCACCGGGCAGTCAAGCGCGGCAAGCTCCTCAGCAAACCCCTCGGGCATGATCGGCAGGGTCGGGACCAGCACCATTGCGTAGCCACCGAGCGGGGTGCCTGGGGCGGCGATATCGACATCGAGGCCGAGCCGCCGCAGCGCCGAATACCATTCGTAAACAAGCTCGAGATAGCGGAAGCTTTGCCCCTGCGGCTGGATCCCGCACACCCACGCAGCCTCGTAGGAAAAGACCAGTGCCACCGGCGCCTGTACCGTCTCCTGCATGCCTATCCGATCGATGACGGCGGCAGCTTCGCGCACTTCGTCCGCCGCTTGGGCGTCGCGGCTATCGGGGCGGAGCAGGCCTGCATGCATTTGTTCCTGCGCAAAAGGAGCCTGCCGCCAGCGGAAATAGCTCGTGAACTCGGCCCCGTGCGCCATCGCCTCGAGCGTCCACAGCGTCACCATGCCGGGCAGGGGAGCAGGGTTGAACCGCGCCCAATTTACAGGGCCGGGTTGCTGCTCCATGACGCCCCAGCGCCCGTTCGAACAGCCGCGATACAGGTCGTGGTGGAAGGCGGCGATATCGGGATGACCCTGCCGCATGTAAGCGCGCTTGTCGTTTTCACCGAACCAGAATTGTTCCAGAAAGCCGAGCGGGTAACTGTCCCATGTTGCCACATCCAGATCGCGTCCGACCTGGTGGTGGTCGAATTCGGTGAAGAACCCCATGAAGTTGTGCGTGATGTCGCGGCCAGGTGAATGCTGTCGCAGGATATCGACCTGCTCGCGGTTGAAGCTTGCCACCTCGTCTGAGGCAAAGCGGCGGTAATCGAGCCAGTGCGCGGGGTTGGCCTCGGTTACGGTCAGATTGGGCGGGTCCACCTCCTCAAAAGAACGGTATTCCATGCTCCAGAAGACATTGCCCCAAGCGGTGTTGAGCGCGCCGATTGTGCCGTAACGAGCGCGCAGCCAGTCGCGAAAGCGCTCCGCTGCGGCGTCCGAAAAACTCAGGATCGTATCGTGGCAGCCATATTCGTTGTCGGTTTGCCACGCTGCAATCGCCGGGTGTTCGCCATACCGCTTGGCCAATTCGCGAGTTATCAGCCGCGAGAACTTGCGATAGCCGGTATGCGAAAAGCAGTAATGCCGCCGCGACCCGAACCCGCGCGGGCGGCCCTGTTCATCCACGGCGACCATATCGGGCATCTGGTCGACGAGCCATTTGGGCGGAGTCGCGGTGGGAGTGCCGAGTATGACTTTGAGACCTGCCCCATGCAATGTCTCGATCGCCCGGTCGAGCCAGCCCCATTCGAAACCGATCCCATCCGGCTGGATGCGGCTCCAGGCGAACTCGCCGATGCGGACAAGCGACAGGCCCATCTCGGCCATGCGCCGCGCATCTCCGGCCCACATTTCCTCTGGCCAGTGTTCGGGATAATAGCAGCAGCCAAGTTTCATCCGCGTGGTTTCTGCGCCCGGCGCGCGCATTGCAAGCCTGATACTTTCAGAGACGCATTTACAGATATAAAAATATCTTTATATCCGTTCGGGATGACGGTTGAAACGATCTTCAAGGCACTGGCCGACCCGACCCGCCTGCGCATTGCGCGCCTGCTCGGGACGATGGAGCTGGCCGTGGGCGAATTGGCACAGGTTCTGGGTCAAAGCCAGCCGCGCGTGTCGCGCCATGTCGGGATATTGTGCGATGCCGGTCTGGCAGAGCGGCGGCGCGAAGGCAGCTGGGTGTTCCTGCGTTCGGCCAGCGGGGCGGACAATGCCGACCCGATTGTCGGCGGGGTCGAGCGCCTGCTCGCCATCGCCGAGCGCGAAAATGCCGGATTTGCCGAGATCTGCGAGGCGGACAGGCAAAAACTGGCAGCGATCCGCAATTCGCGCGAAGCCTCTGCCGAAGACTATTTTGCGCGCCATGCCGGTGAATGGGATGATCTGCGCGCTTTGCACAGCCCGGATGCGCAGGTCGAAAGCCAGCTTGCCGAAGCGCTGGGCGATGCACCGGTGGGCGCGGTGCTCGATATCGGGACCGGGACAGGCCGCATGGCGGAATTCTTCGCCGACGATGCCGAGCGCGTGGTGGCATTCGACAAGAACCTCGAAATGCTGCGCGTCGCGCGGGCCAAGCTCCAGCACCTGCCCGCCGCCCGGATCGAGCTGGTGCAGGGCGACTTTTCCGACTTGCCGTTTGCAAGCGCCAGTTTCGATACGGTGCTGCTGCATCAGGTGCTTCACTTCGCGCAGGACCCCGCATTGCCGCTGGCCGAGGCGGCGCGCGTCACCCGGCCCGGCGGGCGCATCGCCATCGTCGATTTCGCCAGCCATGACCGCGAGGAACTTCGCACCCGCCACTTGCATGCGCGGCTCGGATTTTCCGACCGGCAGATGCGCGACCTGCTGCGCGCCTCCGGCTTTGCCGCGCGCGAACCGATTGCGCTGGATGGCGGCGAACTTGTCGTGAAAATCTGGCTCGGGAAACGCCGCGACCTGCCCGAGGGCCATACCTCTCCCACACCTGCCAAAGAGCGATCAGCATGACCCCCACTCTCGATCAGTTGCACGAAGCCCGCACAGCCGTGGACACACCGCTGTTCTCAGGCCTGCCCGGCGACGTTGACGTCAGCTTTGAATTCTTCCCGCCCAAATCGGAGAAGATGGAAGCGCAGCTGTGGGACGCGGTTCAGGAGCTGAAACCGCTGCACCCCAGCTTCGTCTCGGTCACATATGGCGCGGGCGGATCGACGCGTGAGCGCACCCACGCAACCGTCGCGCGGATCATTGCCGAGGCGAACATCCCGGCGGCCGCGCACCTCACCTGCGTCGGCGCGTCCAAGGACGAGATTCGCGAAGTGGCCGAGCATTACTGGGAGGCTGGCGTGCGGCATATCGTCGCCTTGCGCGGCGATGCGGGCGAGCCGGGCGCGCCTTTCACTCCGCATCCGCAAGGCTATGCCAGCGCTGCCGATCTCGTAACGGGCCTCAAGGGGATCGCCGATTTCGAAATCTCGGTTGCTGCCTATCCCGAAACGCACCCGGACGCCGATTGCCCGCAGGCAGATATCGACAACCTCAAGCGCAAGCTGGATGCAGGCGCGACGCGGGCAATTTCGCAGTTCTTCTTTTCGGCGGACAAGTTCTTCCACTTCCGCGACCAACTGGCCGCGAGCGGTATCACGCAGCCTGTGATCCCCGGCATCCTGCCGGTCACCAATGTCGCGCAAGCGCGCAAGTTTGCAGGCGCTTGCGGCGCAGAAATTCCGGCGTGGATGGACGGGCTGTTCGAAGGGCTCGATGAAAAGCCCGCCGCGCGCAAACTCGTCGCCGCGACTGTCGCTGCCGAGCTGTGCCGCCGCCTTTATGCAGGCGGCGTGCGCGAGCTGCATTTCTACACGCTCAACCGGCCAGAGCTCGCCTATGCGATCTGCCACATGCTGGGCAAACGCCCGCAAGAAATCGGACCGGGAGAAACGGCATGAGCGCGCGCGAGAAACTGCAGGCCGCCGCTGCCGAGCGTGTGCTGATCTTCGATGGCGCGTTCGGGACGCAGATCCAGAACCGCAAGCTGACCGAGGAAGATTACGCCGGCGATCTGGGTCTGAAGGCCGACCAGAAAGGCAATAACGATATCCTCGCGCTGACCCGGCCCGACGTAATCCGGGACATCACCCGCGCCTATCTGGACGCCGGGTCCGACGTGATTTCGACCAACACGTTTTCGGCCAACCGGATCAGCCAGGCCGACTACGCCGCCGAAGATCAGGTCGCCGCGATCAACATCGCGAGCGGCAAGATCGCGCGCGCGCTGGCCGATGAATACGCCGCGAAGGATGGCCGCCCGCGCTTCGTCGCAGGCGCAATCGGCCCGACCAACAAGACCCTCTCGCTCAGTCCGGACGTCGAAGACCCCGGCTTTCGCGAGATCGATTTCGACGAACTCACCGCCGTCTACAAGGATCAGGCGGCGGCGCTCATCGAAGGCGGCTGCGACTTCATCCTGATCGAGACTGTGTTCGACACGCTCAATGCCAAGGCCGGGATCATGGCGGTGAAACAGCTCGAGGCGGACCTCGACCGCGACGTGCCGGTGATGATCTCGATGACGCTCACCGACCTTTCGGGGCGCAATCTGTCGGGCCACACGGTCGAGGCATTCTGGTACGCGGTGCGCCATGCGAACCCTGTCACCATCGGGCTCAATTGCAGCTTTGGCGCCGACCAGCTGCGCCCGCATGTGCAGTCCCTGTCCGCCATCGCAGACACATTGCTGATGGCGTATCCCAATGCGGGCCTGCCCAACGAATTGGGCGAATATGACGAAATGCCGGAGACGACGGCGGGCCTCGTCAAGCAATGGGCCGAAAACGGGCAGGCCAACATCCTCGGCGGATGCTGCGGGTCCAGTCCTGCGCATATCAAGGCGATTGCCGATGCGGTTGACGGGCTGGCTCCGCGCACCGTTCCTTTGCCCGCGGCAGCCATGCGGCTCGCAGGGCTAGAGCCGTTCGTGGTGGCCGCCTGATGAACGAACAGACTACCAGCGCGCGCTTCATCAATATCGGTGAGCGCACCAATGTGACGGGCTCCGCCCGGTTCAAGAAACTCATCATGGCGGACGATTACGCCGCCGCGGTCGAAGTCGCTCGCCAGCAGGTCGAAAACGGCGCGCAGGTGATCGACGTCAACATGGACGAAGGGCTGCTCGATGCGGTTCACGCCATGACGACGTTCCTCAAGCTAATCGCGGCAGAGCCCGACATCGCCCGCGTGCCCGTCATGATCGACAGTTCGAAATTCGAAGTGATCGAAGCGGGCCTGAAATGCGTCTCGGGAAAGCCGATTGTAAACTCGATCAGCATGAAGGAAGGCGAAGAGCCGTTCCTCGAACACGCACGCAAATGCATGGCTTACGGCGCGGCAGTCGTCGTCATGGCTTTCAACGAGGTCGGGCAAGCCGACAGCAAGACCCGCAAGGTCGAAATCTGCAAGCGCGCCTACGACCTGCTGGTCGCTGAGGGCTTTCCGCCTGAAGATATCATTTTCGACCCCAACATCTTCGCGGTGGCGACCGGGATCGAGGAGCACAATCGCTACGGTCTCGACTTCATCGAGGCGGTGCAGGAAATCAAGCGCCAGTGCCCGCACGCCAAGACCAGTGGCGGACTGTCCAACCTCTCCTTCAGCTTTCGCGGAAACGAAACCGTGCGCCGCGCGATGCATTCGGTCTTCCTCTATCACGCGATCCCCGCCGGGCTCGACATGGCCATCGTCAATGCCGGGCAGCTTGACGTGTACGACCAGATCGACCCGGAACTGCGCGAGGCTTGCGAGGACGTGATCCTGATGCGCCGTGACGATGCGACCGAGCGGCTCATCGACCTTGCAGAAAGCCACAAGGGCAAGTCTGTCGCCGACGAGAAAGCCGCCGAGGAATGGCGCGGCTGGGCAGTCGAGAAACGGCTCGAACACGCGCTCGTGAAAGGCATCGACGCGCATATCGTCGACGATACCGAGCAGATGCGCGCTGCCACCGCAGAGGCGGGCGGGCGGCCGATCGAGGTCATCGAAGGTCCGCTGATGGATGGCATGAATGTCGTCGGCGACCTGTTCGGCAGCGGCAAGATGTTCCTCCCGCAAGTCGTCAAGTCCGCCCGCGTGATGAAGAAGGCCGTCGCCCACCTCATACCCTATATCGAGGCCGAGAAGGACTTGCTCCCCGAAGCCGAGCGCAAGGCCAAGGGCAAGGTCATCATGGCCACCGTCAAAGGCGACGTGCACGATATCGGCAAAAACATCGTCGGCGTGGTCCTGCAATGCAATGGCTATGACGTGATCGATCTCGGCGTGATGGTCCCGTGGCCGAAAATCCTCGAAGCCGCGAACGAGAACAATGCCGACATGATCGGGCTGTCGGGTCTCATCACTCCGTCACTCGACGAGATGGTGACCGTCGCCGAAGAGATGCAGCGCGCCGAGATGACCATGCCGCTGCTGATCGGCGGGGCGACCACCAGCAAGGTGCACACCGCGCTCAAGATCGATACGAATTACGAAGGCCCGGTCATCCACGTGCTCGATGCGAGCCGTGCTGTCGGCGTCGCGTCCAAGCTGCTGTCCGATACGCAGCGCGATGAGTTCGTGGGCGACACCGCTGGCGAATACGAGAAAGTACGCGCTGCGCGGGCGGGCAAGACGCCCAGCGCGCTGCTCAGCCTCGAAGATGCGCGGGCGAATTACTACGATGCATATCTGTCCGACAAGCCGGCGCCGCCGCTGAAACCGGGTGTGCATGTCTTCGACGACTGGGACCTTGCGGACCTGCGCGATTACATCGACTGGACGCCGTTCTTCCGCGCGTGGGAGCTGCACGGAAATTACCCGGCAATCCTGACCGACGAAGTGGTGGGCGAGACCGCGAGCCAGCTGTTCGACGATGCCAATGCAATGCTCGACCAGATCATCGAGGAAAAGTGGCTGACGCCGCGCGGAGTGGCCGGTTTCTGGCCTTGCGCCCGAGACGGCGACGACGTGACGATCCACCGCGTCAATCGCGAGGAGCATTTGCGCCTGCCGTTCCTGCGCCAGCAGGTGAAGAAGAGCCGTGAGCGGGCCAATATGTGCCTCGCCGATTTCATCGACCCCGATGGCGACTGGATCGGCGGCTTTGCGGTCGGCATCCACGGCATCGAGCCGCATATTGCGCGCTTCCAGGCGGACAAGGACGATTATTCCGACATCCTGCTGAAAGCGCTCGCAGACCGCTTTGCCGAAGCTTTTGCAGAACGCCTCCATTTGCATGCTCGGACCGATCTGTGGGGCTACGCTCCCGATGAACAGCTCACCAACGATGCGCTGATCAAGGAAAAGTATCGCGGCATTCGGCCTGCGCCGGGCTATCCGGCCTGCCCCGATCATTCGCTGAAGCCGATCCTGTTCGACTTGCTCGACGCGGAGAAGAACGTCGGCATCTCGCTGACCGAAAGCTTTGCGATGTGGCCGACAGCGGCGGTTTCCGGGTTCTATTTCGGTCATCCGGAAAGCCAGTATTTCGGCGTTGCCCGCATCGGGCGTGACCAGTTGGAGGATTACGCCGCGCGCCGCGGGGTCGATCTGGCCACTGCGGAACGCTGGCTCAGGCCCAATCTGGATTAGCCGGAAAGCGCTGCTGAACGCACGAATGTTTCGTCTTTTCCCGGAATATACCGATGGGCGATTGACGCGCCGTTTCGCATACGCAACATGAGTATTGCCTGCCGGGAGTGATTCCGGCGTCTCTCGCGGGAGAGATTGGCCCGGTAATCCGGGTCGGCGCCGAAGGAGCAACCGCCCCGGAAACTCTCAGGCAAACGGACCGCGAACAGGCACAGGCACTCTGGAAAGCGTGCCGGCGGATCGCCGCTGGCACCACCGAAGGGGAGGCCGCGCATCGCATTTGCGCGCGGCTGAAGCTCTCAGGTTTCCCGACAGAGGGGGCAGGAACGACGCACCGACCGGGGCGTTGGCTTGCTTGTCCGGGGACTGATATTTTGAGCGACGAAACAGCAGGCAATGAAACGCCGCTCGCGGCCCTGCCGCTGGATGCATGGCACCGCGCGCGAGGTGCGCGCATGGTACCGTTTGCGGGATACGAAATGCCGATCCAGTACGAAGGCATCGTTGCCGAGCACAACTGGACGCGGGAAAGCGCGAGCCTGTTCGATGTGTCTCATATGGGGCAGCTCACGCTCAAGGGCGACAATGCCGCGCACGAGCTGGAAAAGTTGCTGCCCGGCGCGATCTCGAACCTGAAACCGGGCAAGATGCGCTATTCGCTGCTGCTTACCGAAGCGGGCGGCGTGATCGACGATCTGATGGTCACCAATACCGGCCCGCATCTTGCCTTGGTCGTGAACGGCGCGTGCAAGTGGGACGATATCGCGCATCTGCGTGAGCATCTGCCGGACGCAATCACGCTCACCCATTTTGACGATCACGCGCTGCTCGCATTGCAAGGCCCGAAGGCCGCCGATGTGCTCGAACAGCTGATCCCGGGGACGGGCGACCTGACATTCATGACCGCCGGCCTGTTCGAATGGACCGATAACGGGCAGACGGCGCATCTGTGGGTCAGCCGCGCGGGCTATACCGGCGAGGACGGGTTCGAAATCTCGATCCACGAAGGCCGCGCCGAAGATCTCGCCAATGCGCTGGTCGCCGACGAGCGCGTCAAACCTGCAGGCCTTGGCGCGCGTGATAGCCTGCGCCTCGAGGCCGGTTTGCCGCTCTACGGACACGACCTCAGCGTCGAAACCGATCCGGTCACTGCCGACCTCGCCTTTGCCCTGTCGAAAAAGCGCCGCAAGGAAGGCGGCTATTTCGGGCACAAGGCGGTCGCCATGCGGCTGGCGGAGGCAGAGGGCGGCACGCTGGCGCGGCGCCGCGTCGGGCTGCTGCTGGATGGCCGGATGCCCGCGCGCGAAGGCGCCGATGTTTTTGCAGGCGAAATCAAGATCGGAACCGTCACCAGCGGCGGGTTCTCGCCCACGCTCGACCGCCCGGTCGCCATGGCCTATGTCGATGCGCTCCACGCCGCAGACGGCACCGCGCTCGAATGCGAAGTCCGCGGAAAGCGCCTGCCTGCCACCGTTTCACCCATGCCTTTTGTCCCGCACCGCTATTACCGAGGGAGCTGATTTGATGCCGCGTTACTTTACCGATGAACACGAATGGATCGACGTCGAAGGCGAAAGCGCCACGGTCGGCATTACCGATTATGCGCAGGAACAGCTGGGCGATATCGTGTTCGTCGAACTGCCCGATGTCGGCACCGTAATCGGCAAGGGCAAGGATGCCGCCGTGGTCGAAAGCGTCAAGGCAGCCAGCGACGTCTACGCCCCGATCAGCGGCGAGATCACCGAAACGAACTCCTCGCTCGAAGACGATCCCGCGCTCGTCAATTCCTCGCCTGAGGAAGACGGCTGGTTCTTCCGCCTGACGATCTCCGACACCTCCGAACTCGAAGGGCTGATGGACGACAAGGGTTACAAGACCTTCGTCGACAGCCTTTGAGCATCATCTGACGCCTCTCCTCTCACAAGGCCGATTTCACCATGCGTTACCTGCCCTTAACCGATACCGACCGCGCCGATATGCTCGAGCGCATCGGCGCGTCTTCGATCGACGATCTGTTCGTCGATGTGCCTGCCATTGCGCAGCTTGACGGGCCGATCCACGATCTGCCGCTGCATGCGAGCGAGATGGCGGTTGAGCGACACATGAAATCGCGCGCGGGCAAGAACCTGGCGGCAGGCGATGCGCCGTTCTTCCTCGGCGCGGGAGCTTACCGCCACCACGTTCCGGCAAGCGTCGACACGGTAATCCAGCGCGGCGAATTCCTGACCGCCTACACGCCCTACCAGCCCGAAATCGCGCAGGGCACGCTGCAAATGCTGTTCGAGTTTCAGACACAGGTAGCGCGGCTCTATGGCTGTGCGGTGGCGAATGCCTCGCTGTATGATGGCTCGACCGCGTGCTGGGAAGCGGTGGCGATGGCGACCCGCGTGACCAAGCGCAAGCGCGCGGTGCTCTCCGGCGCTCTCCACCCGCATTACTCGCAAGTCGTAAAGACGATGGCGCAGTTCACAGGGGACGAAATTGCGGATGCGCAGCCATCGATCCAGACCGAGCCGGACCTCGACGGCCTCATCAGCCGGATCGATGAAGAGACCGCCTGCGTGGTTGTGCAATATCCCGACATTCTCGGGAGGATCAGCGACCTTTCCAGGGTTGCCGAGGCGGCCCATGCAAAGGGTGCGTTGCTGGTGGCGGTCAACACCGAGCCGGTAGCGCTCGGTGCGATCAAGTCGCCCGGCGAGCTTGGCGCGGATATCGTCGTGGGCGAGGGGCAGTCGATTGGCGTCGGCCTGCAATTCGGCGGGCCGTATCTCGGCCTGTTCGCGGTGCGCGACCCCAAGCATGTGCGCCAGATGCCCGGGCGGCTTTGCGGCGAGACCACCGATGCCGAGGGCAAGCGCGGTTTCGTGCTAACGCTCTCCACCCGCGAGCAGCACATCCGCCGCGAAAAGGCGACGTCGAACATCTGCACCAATTCGGGCCTGTGCGCGCTCGCCTTCAGCGTCCACATGACGCTGCTCGGCGAAAAGGGCCTGCGCGAGCTGGCGGCGGAAAACCACCGCCTCGCCTGTATGGCCGCCGACAGGCTTGAGAAAGTGCCGGGGGTAAGGCTGCTCAACACCGCGTTCTTCAACGAATTCACCGTGATGCTCGACGGGAAGCCTGCGCGCGAGATCGTGCGCGACATGGCGGATCGCGGGGTTCTGGGTGGAGTGTCGCTCGGGCGACTCTATCCGGGCATCGAAGCGCTTGAAAATGCGCTGCTGGTGGCGGTCACCGAGATGACGAGCGAAGAGGATATCGACCGGCTCGCCATCGAATTGCACGATGCCCTGGCTGAAACGCAGGCGAAGGAGCCAGCCCAATGAACGCGCCCAACAAATCCGGCTGGAAGCCCCAGATGCCAGAGCTGGACAATGTCTCCGAAGACGGCCTGCACAACGGTCCGGAAACCTCGACCGGCAACCGTGCGCTGATGCTTGAAGAGCCGCTGATCTTCGAGATCGGCCATGCCGAGACGACCGGCGTCGACCTGCCCGATCTGGACGAGAATGCGCCGACACGGCTGGCGGGACTTGACCGATCCGAACCGATCGGCCTGGTCGGCCTGACCGAGCCGGAGACGGTGCGCCATTACACGCGCCTCAGCCGCCAGAATTACGGGATCGACCTCGGTTTCTTCCCGCTTGGCAGCTGCACGATGAAGCACAATCCCCGCCTCAATGAGAAGGTGGCGCGGCTGCCCGGATTTGCCGACATTCACCCGCTCGCGCCGCAGCAAAGCGTACAGGGCGCGCTGCAAGTCATCCATGAGCTGGGTGACTGGCTGTGCAAGCTCACCAGCATGCCATCGGTCGCGATGAGCCCCAAGGCGGGCGCGCACGGCGAGCTGTGCGGCATCCTTGCAATCCGCGCCGCTCACACCGCGCGCGGCGATGCGCGCAAAGTCGTGCTCGTGCCCGAAAGCGCGCACGGGACCAATCCTGCCACCGCCGCTTTTGCAGGCTATGAGGTCGAGGATATTCCCGCGACCGAAGAAGGCCGCGTCGATGTCGCCAAGCTGAAGGAACGCCTCGGCCCTGACGTCGCAGGCGTGATGATCACCAATCCCAACACGTGCGGCCTGTTCGAAAAGGACTTCCGCGAAATCGCCGATGCGGTCCACGATGCGGGCGGGTACGTCTATTGCGACGGCGCGAACTTCAACGCCATCGTCGACCGGGTGCGTCCCGGCGACCTCGGCGTCGATGCAATGCACATCAATTTGCACAAGACCTTCTCCACCCCGCATGGCGGCGGCGGTCCCGGCTCCGGCCCGGTGGTGTTCTCCGAAGCGCTGGCGCCCTACGCGCCGCTGCCGTTCGTCAAGAAGGCACAAGGCGGCGAATATTACCTCGTCGAGGAAGACAATGATTTGGAAAGCGGGCCGACCTTTGGCCGGATGACTGCCTTTCACGGACAGATGGGCATGTTCACCCGCGCGCTGACCTACATGCTAAGCCACGGCGCGGATGGCCTCAAACAGGTGGCCGAAGACGCGGTGCTCAACGCCAATTACGTGCTGCGCAGCCTCGAAGATCTGCTCCACGCGCCATTCGCGGATAGCGGCCCTTGCATGCATGAGGCGCTGTTCGGCGACAAGGATTTCGGCGGCGGGCTTTCGACGCTCGACCTTGCGAAGGCGCTGATCGACGAGGGGTATCATCCGATGACGGTGTATTTCCCGCTGGTGGTCCATGGAGCGATGCTGGTCGAACCAACCGAAACCGAGAGCAAGGCCAGCCTCGACCAGTTCATCGCCGCGTTCCGCAGCGTTGCCGAGCGCGCGCTTGCTGGCGATGAGAGCATGAAGCAGGCGCCCTATTACGCGCCGCGCCGCAGGCTCGATGAAACCGCCGCGGCGCGCAAGCCCAAGCTCGCCTGGTCGGAGCCTGCCGAATAGCCGCTAGTGTTTGACGGGCGGGGCGGGCGCATGGTCTGCCCCGCCTGGCTCTTCGTCCGATCTCACACTGTCCGCGTCGGCGTCGGGTTCGACCACGATCCTGATCTGCTGAAGGTTGAGGATCGCAACGTAGAACCCGACCACGGCAAGCGAGCTTGATCCCAGCACGGCAAAGGCAGCGCCCTTCGCCCCGTTCCAGTCGATCGCCGCATCGAGCAGGACCAATGCGAGGATCGTCGGGACTGCGCGCACGAGGAATGCCGTGGCGGCGCGGCCTGCCGATACCAGCAACGATTCAAGACTTGCACCGACCAGTTCAACCGCGCCAGCAATCGCAAGGATCACCATCGCCCAATAGAACACGCGGAAATCCTCGCCCGCGATGATCTCAAGACCCCAGCGCCCGAAGAACAGCGCAAACAGCACCGCCATCACGCCGCCAATCAGAGCGATATTCGCCATCCGGCGCGCAATCGAGAGCGCGTCTTCCTTGGCGTGGACAAGCTCGGGCAGGATCGCCTTGGACACGGTCTGCGCCAGCGAAACAAGCGCCTGCCCCAGCTGGCTCGCGACGCGGAAACCGCCTGCAAGCGCTGCTCCGCCGAACGTTCCGACCAGCAGGATCATCACCTGCTTGCCCGCAATCGTCAGGCTACCGGACATGTTGGTGGACCACACGAAGCGCCATGCATCCTTGTGCCGCGCCGGGATGCGGGTCAGGCTGAGCGCGGACAGATCGATACGCTCGGTCCGGGCGGCGGCGAACCACAGGGCAGCGGCAACGGCAATCTCGGCTGCGGCGTAGGCGAGGACGAAGCCTGCTACGCTTGGCATGAACAGCCATGCCAGCACGGCTCCGCCCGCGCGGATGATCGGCTGGACGGCCTCGGCAGCGGTAGCGCGGCCATATTTGAAATTGAGCCGCAGCAGGCCGGTCGGAGTCGTCCGGATCGAGAGCAGTGATACCGCGCAATACCCAAAGGTCAGCCACAGCAGGTCAGTGGGCAAGGGCAGCCACAAGGGCGCGCTCCAGACGAGGATCGCTGCGAACACCGTGCCCATCGCGACCGACAGCAGGTCCAGCGCGATGGCAAAGCCGGTTGCCTCGATCTTGTTCTTGGGATGCGGCCCATCGCCATTCGCGCCCCAGCGCACGATGAATTGCCACGTCTGAAAATTCGCAAGGCCCGTCACGACCTGTCCGATGGCGACGATGAAGGCGAAATGGCCAAACGCCTCCAGCCCCAGCGTGCGCGTGGCCAGCGCAAGGTAGACCAGGCTGAGCACGGCGTTCACGCCGCGCCCTCCGAGGAGCCACCCCATATTTGTGAACAGGCGTCCCATCTGTATTCTCGCGCGCTGCGGCCCTTCTGCCGACTATGCGCCCGGAGTTTCTCCTTCGCGGCGCTTCAGGATTTTCTCGGTCACGGCGAAAGTCCGCTCATTATCGACGTCGATTGCATAGTGACCATCGGAAAGGACGATCGGCACGAGCTTGAACCCGAACCGGCGGGAGATCTGTTCGAACAGCTTCTCCTTCGATCCCCAGCCCATGCGAAAGCGGATGAGGTTCATCAGGCCGAACGCCTTGATGATGCGGCGCGGAAATTTCACGAATTGCCCGCCTTCCCGCATGATTTCCGCCGCGCTCAGCGCTTTTTCGCTGCCGAGCCAGTACATGTTGCAATTCGAATAGCCGCCATCGCGAAATTCGTAGAACTTCTTCTGCCCCTCGGGATCGGCGGCCTGCACGTCTTCCTTGCGCGCAAGGCCGGCAGCGCCGCCCGCATCGGCGGCAAGGCATTTGCCGATGAATTCGGCATAGCCCTCGGGCGTGACCAGGCAATTGTCGGCGGTCGTGATCAGCAGCGGGAAATCCGCCCCGTCGGCGCCGGAAAAGACGCTGTCGACAATGTTGAACTTGCCTTCGGTGAAGGTCAGGCGGCCTTCTTCGATCAGCTTCGCCACAGTGGGAAGTGCAGCGATTTCATCAGGTTCGTGTGCGACAATGCGGATCGGGCCGACCCGGTCGCAGGCGGAGACCTGCTGCACCACGCGCTCCACCATGGGCACGCCATTGACGGGGACGACGCATTTCTGCGCGACATTTGCGCGCTGGGCCAGCGGGTCGAGAACGCCTGAGCGCTTGCCCGCCATGATCAGCGCGGTGACTTTTGTGTGTTCGGCAGTGTCTTGGGTCATAACGAGCCGCCTTTACCGCCAAAGCCCTTGCGGCGCAAAGCAAGGAATGGTGCAGCTTGTGCAACTTTTTGTCGCAGGGCATGGGGATGCCCATGCGGATCATCTTTTCACGCAAGGGTTTTGACAGCAGTGCTGGCGGCGGCCCGTCCCCGATTGTCGGCGGACGTCCGGTGAGCCTGCCGATCCCTGCCGGGGCGGCGAGCACTACGACGTACGGCGATCTGGGACTGGGCGCATTGGCCGCAAAATCCAGTCGCGGGAAGCTTGGTGCGGATGATTTGTGCCACCACGATCCCATGTTCCTTGAGGACGGCACCTGCATCTTCGGCCAGTGCGGCGCGGCGCAGACGCATCTGGAGCGGCAAGGCGCGGGGCTGGGGGATGTGTTCGTGTTTTTCGGCCTGTTTGCGGACGAGCATACTGCCGAGCCGCACCACCGCATATTCGGCTATCTCCGCGTGGAAGACATCGTTCCTCTGGCGGGCGACGCTCCTGCCGATCTCGCCAGGATCGGCCATCCGCATGCGCTCGCGATGCACCATAGGAACGATTGCATCTGGCGGGGCGAGGGGGTGCAGGCGGGCCGTGCCAGCGATGCGCTGCGCCTGACAGTGCCGGGCGGGCCGCCGACGCTGTGGCATCGGCCCGAGTGGCTGAGGCGCGGCGGGCTTTCCTATCACGACCGCGCGGATCGCTGGCTGCGCGCCAAGAACGGACAACGCCGTCTCAGGAGCGTCGCGCGAGGGCAGGAATTCGTCGCCGATATTGGACGGCGCAAGGCCCCGCGCGATTGGCTCGATCGGATTATCGCCGAGATCAGAGCGTCTTGATGATCCCGGAGAAATCGAGCGCGCCGTTTTCCTCGGCAAACGCCTCGTAGATTTCCTGTGCATGCTTGCCGAGGGCGGTATTCGCGCCAGCCGTCTCCGCCGCTTCCATCGCCAGCTTCAAATCCTTGAGCATCAATGCGGAGGCAAATCCGCCCTGATAGTCATTGTCCGAAGGGCTTTGCGGGCCGACGCCGGGGACCGGGCAGTAGCTTGTCATCGACCAGCACTGGCCCGAAGATACCGAGGAGATATCGTAGAATGTCTGCGGGTCGAGGCCCAGTTTCTCGGCCATGGAGAACGCCTCGCAGGTGCCGATCATCTGGACCGCGAGCAACATGTTGTTGCAGATCTTCGCCGCTTGCCCGTTGCCTGCGTCCCCTGCGTGGATCACGGCTTTGCCCATCGCCTCGAGAATCGGTTTTGCGCGTCCGAACGCGGTCTCGCTGCCGCCGACCATGAAGGTAAGCGTGCCGCCATTCGCTGCGGCGATCCCGCCGGAAACCGGTGCGTCGACCATATCGTACCCGGCCTCTTCGGCGGTCGCGATGACTTCACGCGCGGTGGCAACGTCGATGGTCGAGCAATCGAGCAGCACCGCGCCTTTCGGGGCCTGACCGATAATATCGGTGCGGTAGACATCGCGCACGATTGCGCCGTTGGGCAGCATCGAGACAACGACCTCGGCTTCCTCGCAGGCCGCGCGCGCAGAGCCGAAGGTCTCGCAGCCGGACTCCTTGGCCGCAGCCAGCGCATCCTGCGAGAGGTCGAAAGCGCGTACCGAGTGCCCCGCCTTCACAAGGTTCGCGGCCATCCCGCCGCCCATATTGCCGAGGCCGATGAATGCGATTTTCATTTTACTCTCCGGATATAAGAACAGCGCTGCCGAGCGCGATAAGCCCAAGACCAAAGAACATTGGTATTGCTTCGCTAAAGGCCCTTAGGACTTGCGGTAATGATGTTGGCTGCCCCTTTGCGTCCACCCACATTCCCGCAGCAGACAGCGTCAGCACACCTTTTCCTTCCGCTTATGTCGATTTGTCCACCAGCGATGATTCAAGAAAAATCCTGACCCAATCAGTACACTGGTGAGGATATATCTCACCGCCCCTTCCACTTGCCCTCGCGCTTCTCGATGAACGCCGCCATGCCTTCGGCCTTGTCCTCGCTCGCGGTGAGGATCTGGAAGATGCGGCGTTCGACGATGAGGCCCTGATCGAGCGTCATTTCAAAAGCCGAATTCACCATTTCCTTGTTCGCGATGACCGCCATCGGCGGCATCGAGGCGATGGTGGCGGCGGTCTTCAAGACTTCGGCGATCAGGTCGGCCTGTGGAATCACGCGCACGATCAGGTTGCTGCGCTCGGCTTCCTCGGCGCTCATCATCCGGCTCGGTCAGGCACATTTCCATCGACTTCGACTTGCCGATGGCGCGAGTGAGCCGCTGCGATCCGCCCATGCCGGGCGCCACGCCGAGCTTGATTTCGGGCTGGCCAAACTTCGCATTGTCCGATGCGATGATGAAATCCGCCATCATCGCCAGCTCGCATCCGCCACCCAATGCAAAGCCGTTCACCGCGGCAATCCACGGCTTGCGGGTTTTCTTCACGATCTCGCTGGTCCACGGCGAGAAGAAATCGTCTAGGTAGAAATCGGCCGCAGCCTTGTCGGACATCTCCTTGATATCCGCGCCCGCTGCAAATGCCTTCTCGCCCGATCCGGTGAGGATCGCACACAGCTGACTGTCATCGGACTGATAGTCTGCAAAGGCCTTGATCAGCTCTTCCAGCACCTGCGAATTGAGCGCATTGAGCGCCTTTGGCCGGTTGATCGTCAGCAGAGTGACGCCCTTGGTTCCCTGCGCATTCTTCTCGGCGGTGATGGTTTCGAACGTCATAGCGGTTTCCATTCCTCATTGTCGGGCAGCGGGGCGAAGATGCTGTCGATCAGCTCATCGCTCACCTGCTGCGGCGTGGGCGGGTCCCACTGCGGATCATTGGTCTTGTCGACGATCACCGCGCGCACGCCCTCGGCAAAGTCGGGCCGGGTAAGCACGCGGCTGGCGATGCGATATTCCATGCGCATGTTGTCGGCAAAATCGGTGAGGCGCTTGCTTTCTGCCAGCTGGCGCAGCGCGACCTTGCAGGTCTGCGGGCTTTTGGTGCCGAGCGTGTCGCGCTCCTTCGCCGCCCATGCAGCGCCGCCATTTTCATCCGTCTCGATCTCGTTTTCGAGGCTGGCGAGGATCTCTTCGTAATTGTCGGAGGCGAAATGTTTTGCGATGCGCAGGGCATTGCCTTCGATCCGGGCCTCGGGCGGCGTGCCGACCGGCTCGGACAGGATGCCCGCAATGCGTCCGGGCCGTTCGATTATGCGCGCCTTGAGCTCACCGATCATCTCGCTCGGCACGTAATGCGTGGCAATGCCGGTCCACAGACACTCAGCCCCATCCAGCCGCGCGCCGGTGAGCGCAAGGAACTGCCCAAGCCTTCCGCCAAGGCGGGAGAGATGCCAGCCGCCGCCGACATCGGGGAACAGGCCGATACCGGTTTCGGGCATGGCAAAGCGCGTGTTCTCGGTCGCGACGCGGAATTTCGCGGGCAGGGCAATACCGACCCCGCCGCCCATCGTGATGCCGTCCATGAACGCGACGATCGGCTTGGGATAGGTGAACAGCTGGTGGTTGAGCTGGTATTCATCGTGGAAGAACTTGCGCCCCGAAACCCCGCCATCGTTCAGCGCCGAATTGCGCAGCATCGTGATATCGCCGCCCGCGCAGAACCCCCGGCCCTCTGCATGGTCGATAATGATCGCCTCAACCGCGTCATCGTGCTCCCACCTGGTCAACGCCGCGCTCATCGCATGGCACATGTCGAGCGTCAGCGCGTGGAGCGCCTTGGGCCGGTTGAGCGAAATATGGCCGACGCGGCCATGAGTGTGGATGTTAACGTGCTTAGTCATCGATTTCGCGGTCCTTACTGGCGCAGCAGATCGCGGCCGACGATCATGCGCATTACCTGGTTGGTGCCTTCGAGAATCGAGTGCACGCGCAGATCGCGCCAGAAGCGTTCGATCGGGTAATCCTTGAGATAGCCGTAGCCGCCGAAGAGTTGCAGCGCGTCGTTCACGACCTTGCTGCCATTGTCGGTCGCCAGCCGCTTTGCCATTGCCGAGAAGCGCGATTTGTCCGGCGCGTTGTCGGTGACCTTCGCCGCTGCGAGGTAAAGCAGCGCGCGCGCCGCCTCGAGGTCCGTCGCCATGTCGGCGAGCATGAACTGGGTGTTCTGAAAGTCCGCTATCGACTGGTCGAACTGCTTGCGATCCTTGGTGTAGGCGACCGCTTCGTCGAGGCACCTTTGCGCGCCGCCAAGCGAACACGCGCCGATGTTCAGGCGTCCGCCATCGAGACCCATCATCGCAAACCGGAACCCTTCGCCCTCATCGCCAACGCGGTTCTCTACCGGCACGCGCGCATCTTCGAAGATGACCTGCGCGGTGGGTGACGCGTTCCAACCGAGTTTCTTCTCCGGCGCGCCAAAGCTGACACCCGGTGTGTCCTTGTCGATCACGAGGCAGGTGATACCCTTGGTCTTGTGCTCGCCGGTGCGGACCATCGTGACATAGACATCGTTGACGCCGCCGCCGGAGATGAACTGCTTGGTGCCGTTGAGCACGTAATGGTCGCCATCTAGTTTCGCGCTGGCCTTCAGCCCCGCCGCATCCGATCCGCTGCCCGGTTCGGTGAGGCAATAGCTGGCGATCTTCTCCATCCCGATAAGGTCGGGCAGGTATTTCGCCTTCACGCCCGCGCCGCCGAACTGGTCGATCATCCATGCGGCCATGTTGTGAATCGAGATGAACGCGCTGGTCGTCGGGCAGCCATAGGCCATTGCCTCCATGATCAGCGCAGCCTCGAGCCGCCCGAGGCCAATTCCGCCCGATTCCTCGGAAACATAGATCGCGCCAAAGCCAAGCTCGGCGCTTTGCTTGATCACGTCCTTGGGGAAGTGGTGTTTCTCGTCCCATTCCCCGGCATGGGGCGTGATATTGTCGGCTGTAAAACGCTGCGCCATTTCCTGGATCGCGAGCTGATCGTCGGTGAGTGAGAATTGTCCTTGCATGAGGGGCGCATTAGCCCGTTGGTCAGGGCGAGGGAAGGGGCCTGACACCCAGATTTTTGCCAGTGGTCTTGCGTGACGGGTAACCGATTTGGCGCTTCGGACGTAGTAACGGTATGACCCCGACACCGCCCAAGCTGATCCTGGTGTATAACGCCGATGGTGGATTGCTGAACGCGCTCCGCGACAGCTTTCACAAGACCTTCGCCGCGCAAAGCTACCCATGTCCCCTGTGCGCGCTGGCTTTCGGGTTCTTCACGGTGAAGCGCGAATGGAAGCGCTTCCTGCAGCGCGTTCCGCTGGAAAAGGTCGAACTGCACCGCGACGATCATGCAGCAAGATTGCCCGGTCTGACTTTGCCGCTGCCTGTTATCGCGCTCGAGCTGGCGAACGGAGCCTTGAAGCCGATCGTCACGGCGCAAGAGATGGAAGCGATGGAACGGCTGGACCAGTTGATCGGCTTGTCCGAGCGCCGCTTGGCCGCAGCGGGAATAGGATTGCATCCGGCCTAGTCGCCGGAAAGGATGGCCTCGGCTTCGATTTCGACTTTCCATTCCGGGCGGCACAGCCATGCTACCCCGGCCATTGTCGCGGCAGGCCGCGCGCTCCCGAAATAGCGCGCATGGACTGCGCCGACCGCGTCCTGATCGTGCGGATCGGTGAGCAGCATCCGCGCGCGCACGACGTCCTGCGCGCTCCCGCCCAGATCCTCGATAGCGGCGATGATTAGCTCGCAGCACCGCGCGGCCTGCTCCGCTGCGCCGCCGGGCGTCGAGGTGCCGCCGGGTTCGATCGGACCGGTCCCGGCGACGATAATCCGGTTGCCTTCGCGCACCGCGCGGCAGAACCCGAACTGCTCCTCGAACGGGGAGCCCGATGTCGCGTGCTGCCTGTCCGTCATCCGCAGGAGATCGCGATTATCGTCATGTCGTCATCATAACGCACGCTCACGCGGTCCTCGCGGTAGTCCATTGTCCATGCCGTGTTGGGCGGCCCCCAGCGCAAGGCGCGCGCACCGCTTTCGGCGAGGATCGCTGCGCCTGCCGCTTGTGTGGCCTCCTCGCCGATAAACCCCTGCACCGGCTCCGCATCGCATACAGCGCTTGCCGGTTTCCTGAGCGGTTCGGCGGGCGCTTTGCTGGCGTCAGGCGCAGGTATGCTGCCCGCACATGCGGCGAGTGTCAGGCCAAGGGGAAGGGCGGCAAGATATCGTGTCATCGTGGCTCTCATCAACTCGGGCATCGTTTGCTGGGATAATCATCGTCTTCCTTGGGCGCTTCGCCGTCAGAGACATGCAAGCGCTGGTCTTCGCCATCGCCAACGAGCGAGAACCTCGTCTGCTGCGTCCAGGTTTCGCCTTCTCCTTCCATGTCGAGCCGGACAACCACGTCGTCGCCTTCCATCTCCACTCCGCTGACCGCGCCGATCGATCTCGTAGAACAGGATCTCGGATGCAGAAATTTCCATCAGCATGTCGCTGGCCGGGTTGCAGGTCCCGCCTTCGTAATCCCACATGCCATGAAAGCGGGCGGGGGTCAGCGCGGCGGACCCGCCCGGTGGCCCCGCGCCATCCCCGATGCCGCCATCGGGTTCGACCGGCATCATTGTTTCGCCGGAAGGCATTGTTTCGTCGGACGGCGTTTCGGCCTGCTGCTGTTCCACCGGCTCATCGCCAGCGCCGCAGGCAGTCATGAGCAGCGCCATCGCTGCCAAGCCCGTAACTCGTCGCATCATCGTTCCAGCTCCGTGGTGCCGCCAATTGCGGTGAGATTGCCTTAGCGAAGCGCGCGCGGCGAGCCAAATGCGCTGTCCGATCAAATTGCATAAGCCGGGCGCAGTCCTACAGAGCTTTGCAGATATCGTTCCTGGCCGCTTCGACGACCCGCGCGTAATCTTCATCGGTCGGAGCGAGGCGGCGGATCAGGATGATGCCCTTATCAAACTGCGTGTAGGTCGCATTCTCGGCAGCGGCGCCGCTCCCCTCTGCCAGCAGTACGGTTTCCTGCGGCTCGCCATTGCCGCGAATGGTGCGGAAATTGTTGGTCCGTGCGTCGAAGAAAGACAGGCTGGAATAGCCCTCGTAACCGCCCATTCTCACCCGCACGCCATCGGGAGCCTCGCCAAGGTCGAACCGGCATCCCGAATAGGCCAGATCGGGGGAGGGGCGCACAACGCTTTGCGTATCGGGCCGCATCTGCGGAGCGAGCGCGAAGCCGTGAACCGGCGTGCCGCGCTCGCCGATCAAGGTGTAGGCGCGGTCCATGATGAATGACGGCGCATAGTGGACTATCGCGGCGTGAGCGATGATGCCGAGCGCGGCACTGACGGCGAGCGGACCCAGTAACCGCTTCATGCCGCGTCCCCTGAACATCCGATGCGCTCGACCGATGGCGCCGCGATCGTTTCTCGGGGCCGCTCCAGCACGCCTTGATCGGGAACATAGAGCCGGAAGGTCAGATCGAATTCACCGGAGGCCCTGCTCGATATCCAGCCGGTCTCGCCTCCGGGCTCTGAAGGTGCGATGATCGCGGACCATGCGCCACCTTCGCCGCCTTGCGCTTCGGCGCGGCTGGCATCGAAACTGAGCGCGCCATCGGCGTTGTCGGGCAGAAAATTATCCGAATTATAGAGCGTCACCGACCACCAGCGCGCTGGCATCGCGCCGCCGCTGATCCGGTATCGGCAATCCTCGGAGAACGGCCTGCCGCCATCATCGACACTCCGGGTGAAGTAAACCGCTTCGGTATTGGCCAATGCGAGCAGGCCGTGGCGCGCGATCCGGGCACGAGAATACGGGCTTGCATCTTCCGAACCCATGGCGAAATCGCCGTACCACTTGTCCAGCTCGATCGGACCCTGAGTGCGGCGATCACCGGGCAGCAGACCGGCCATTGCCAGCGCGGAATACCCTCCTATCGCGATGCCCAGCAGGGCAAATGCAAGATAAGTCAGCGCGCGTTTCAAGGCCCGTCATCCCATCGTGGGAATGACAAATGCGTTCGACCCATCACCGCCGCCATCGGGCCAGCGCTGGGTGACCTTCTTGAGCTTGGTCCAGAATTTGAGGCCCTCGGTCCCGTATTGGTCGATGTCGCCAAATCCCGAACGTTTCCAACCGCCGAATGAGTGATAGCTGACCGGGACCGGGATCGGCACGTTGATGCCGACCATGCCGACGTTCACGCGGCTTGCAAATTCGCGCGCGGCGTGGCCGTTGCGGGTGAAGATCGCCACTCCGTTTCCGTATTGGTGATCGCTCGGCAGGCGCAAAGCGTCCTCGAAATCGTTAGCGCGCACGATCTGAAGCACGGGGCCGAAGATCTCTTCCTGATAGCTCTCCATCTTGGGCGTGACATGGTCGATCAGGGTCGGCCCGACGAAGAAGCCTTTTTCATGGCCTTGAAGCGTGAAGCCGCGGCCATCGACGACGATCTCAGCGCCTTCTTTCTCGGCGGTGTCGATCCAGCCTTCGATGCGGGACTTGTGCTCCGGGGTCACGACCGGGCCGTAATGCGCGTCCGGATCGCTCGACACGCCGATATTGAGCGCGTGGATCGCCGGGATAAGCTTTTCCTTGAGCCGCTCCGCAGTGTCCTCGCCAACCGGGACAACCACCGGCAGCGCCATGCAGCGCTCACCCGCCGAGCCGAAGGCCGCGCCCGCCAGGTCGTTCACCACCTGATCGAGATCGGCGTCGGGCATGACTATACCGTGGTTCTTGGCGCCGCCAAAGGCCTGCACACGCTTGGCATTCGCGGTCCCGCGTGAGTAGATATATTGCGCGATGTCGGACGACCCGACGAAACTGATCGCCGAAATCGCCGGGTGATCGAGGATCGCGTCGACCATTTCCTTGTCGCCGTGCACGACTTGCAGCAGCCCTTCGGGCGCGCCCGCTTCAAGGAACAATTCGGCGAGGCGCACGGGAACGCTTGGATCGCGCTCCGACGGTTTGAGGATAAACGCATTGCCCGCAGCGATGGCCATGCCGAACATCCACATCGGGATCATCGCCGGGAAGTTGAACGGGGTGATGCCGGCCCCGATGCCAAGCGGCTGGCGCATCGAATAGACGTCTATCCCCGGACCGGCGCCCTGCGTGTATTCGCCCTTCAGCACCTGCGGGATGCCGCAGGCATATTCGATCACTTCAAGCCCGCGCTGCACATCGCCCTTTGCGTCGTCGATCACCTTGCCGTGCTCCGAGGAAAGCAGCTCGGCGAGGGCTTGCATGTTCGCCTCGATCAGCTCCTTGAACTTGAACATGACGCGGGCGCGTTTCTGCGGGTTGGTCGCGGCCCATTCGGGCTGGACCTTCAACGCCGTCGCGACCGCCTGGTCGAGCAAGGCGGCATTGCCAAGGCCGACCTCTGCCTGGACCTCGCCGGTGGACGGGTTCCAGACCTGATGCTTGCGGGTCGGGGCGGGGCTGTCGCCGACAATGAAATGGTCAATCTGACGCATGGGGGGAATCTCCTCTTCCTTGCTGCAGCCAATGCAACAGCGCGCGCGCAGCGGCAAGGGGAAGCCGCCTCGCTAAAGTGCTTGTTTTTGACGCTTTGGCAGGCGGAGAGGTTTAGCCGCCGCTTGCCGGATAGCTCGACCAGATGGTGCGTCCGGTACGGCCCGAAAGCGACGACATTGTACGCCTGCTGGCGGTCGCCATACTCCATGCCGGGCGAGCCGATCGGCATTCCCGCGACCGCCAGCCCGCGCACGCCCTCGGGCCGCTCCTTGAGCAGACGGGCCACATCGGCAGCGGGCACATGACCCTCGATCACATAGCCATCGACCAGCGTTGTATGACACGAGGAAAGGTCGGCGGGCACACCGGCGCGCCGTTTCATCGACTGCATATCCGGAGTGCTGACCGACTTCACCTCGCCGGTCTCACCGGCAGCGGTCCAGTATTGGCGCATGTGTTCGAGCCATTCGAGACAGCACCCGCACGAAGGGCTTCGGAACATCGTCACTTCGGCGGCCTGCGCGGCGCCACCGCACGCAGCGGAGACCAGCAGCGCGAGGGCCAAAACGGGTTTGCGGAGGACGTTCTTTGCAGCGTAATTCATGACCGCCGTTTAGCGCAACCAGGCAGCAATTTTCAATCGAGTTCTTCGCCGCACCGGATTGCCGGCGAGCAAGATTCGCGTTGACGCGCGCAGCCTCACACGACAAACGCTGCGGCGCCGAGCGGGTGTAGCTCAATGGTAGAGCAGCAGCTTCCCAAGCTGACGACGAGGGTTCGATTCCCTTCACCCGCTCCAGAGTTTTTGTCTGCGCTACCGCTGCGCTTCTTGAGCGCGTGTTTCTTTGCGCTACCGCTTCGCTATTTGAGCGCGGTCGGTCAGGCACGTTCCTCGGTTTTTCGCTTCATTGGCCGCGCCCGGTGCGATTTGCTATGAAACCCGCTGCTCGATCACTGCATCCGGAGGGGGTATTCGAATGGCATTTGCGATTGACCTGGCGCTGTGGTTTGCAGCCCTGTCTGTCGGGGTGATGGCGGGGGTTTACTTCACCTTCTCGGTATTCGTGATGCGCTCGCTCGACCGGATCGAGCGTCCGATGGGGATGATTGCGATGCAGTCTATAAACCGAGTGATCGTGCAATCCGCTTTCCTGCCGCTATTCTTCGCAAGCACTCTCGTCTGCGCGGCGCTGTTCGTAATCGCTGCGCTCGATCTGTCTGCGCCGGGAGCGGCAGCGATGCTGGCCGGGAGCGCGATTTACGTCGCGGGCATGTTCGTCGTCACGGTCGCGGGCAATGTGCCGCTCAACAACGCTCTCGAAGCAACCGCCGCGCGGGGCGATGACGCAGAAAAGATGTGGGCGCGGTACATGCAGCGCTGGTTGCCGTTCAATCACGTACGGACACTATCCTGCACCATTGCGCTCGGATTGCTCATACTGGCGCTGGCCGAGCGGTCGTAAGCGAGACGCGCGCACTCACCCCTCGCGCAGGCTCTCCATGTCGATGACGAAGCGGTACTTGATATCGCTTGCCTCCATCCGGTCATAGGCGGTCTGGATGTCCTGCATCGCGATCGTCTCGATTTCTGGCAGTATCGAATGCTCGGCGCAGAAATCGAGCATCTCCTGCGTTTCCTCAAGGCCTCCGATGCCGCTACCCGTCAGCACCTTGCGGCCCAGCAGCACGCCGGTGTGAAGCTCGGGCAGCATGTCAATCATGCCGACCAGCACCTGCACCCCGTCGATCCGCAACAGCTGGAGATAGGGGGTGACGTCATGGCGCACGGGGATGGTGTTGAGCACCATGTCGAAATAGCCCGCCTTGGCCTTAATCGCGGCCTTGTCGCCGGTGTTTAGAAAGGCGTGCGCGCCGAGCTTTTCGGCGTCCTCGCGCTTGGATTCGCTGCGGGACAGGACGGTCACTTCCGCGCCCATCGCCGCTGCCAGCTTCACGCCCATGTGACCAAGCCCGCCAAGCCCTGCGACCGCGACTTTCGAGCCGGGGCCGACCTTCCACGTGCGCAGCGGCGAATAGGATGTGATCCCGGCGCACAGCAGCGGTGCAGCTTCGGCCATTGGCAGAGCGTCCGGCACCTTCAGAACGAATTCCTCGCGGCACACGATCCGCTCCGAATAGCCGCCAAATGTGGTCGATCCGTCGCGCCGGTCCTTGCCGTTGTAAGTGCCGGTCATGCCGCCATCGAGGCAGTATTGTTCAAGGTCGGCCTCGCAATGCTTACATTCGAGGCAGCTATCGACCATGCAGCCAATGGCGACCCGGTCGCCGACCTTGTGCCTGGTGACATCGTCGCCAACCGCGCTGACCGTGCCGACGATCTCGTGCCCCGGAACGATCGGGTAGGTCGTAAAGCCCCAATCGTTGCGCGCCGAGTGCAGGTCCGAATGGCAGATGCCGCAATGGCTGATCTCGATCAGGACATCGTCATCGCGCAGGCCCCGGCGGGTGATATCCATCGGGCCAACGCCGCTGTCGGGCGCGGTCGCGCCGTAAGCTTTGGTCGGGTATTCGTTGGTAGTTGTGGCCACGTGGAGAACCTTTCAGATTAGAGGAATTCGGGCCGTAGGATCGCAAGGGCGACTGCCCGCCGGCCGGTAGGCCGTGAGAGATCACCGGGGCGGCATTCTTATCGCTCCGTCGAGCCTCAATTGATGTCCGTTGATGTAGCTGTTGCGCGCGATCTCGACGATGAGCGACGCGAATTCTTCCGGTTCGCCGAGGCGTTTGGGGAAGGGGACGCTGGCGTTCAATTGGTCCCACATCTGCGGGTTGCGGTCCTTCATGCCGAGCATCAGCGGGGTCGCGAAGATGCCGGGCATGACCGAGTTTACCCGGATGCCGAGATCCATCAGGTCGCGCGCCATCGGCAGGACGAGGCCGTTCACTCCCGACTTGCACGATCCGTAGATGACCTGCCCGATCTGCCCGTCCTGCGCCGCCACGCTGGCGGTAAGCGTGATCGAGCCCCGCTCCCCGTCTGCATTGACCGGATCGGCGTTCGCCATGCCGAGCGCAGAAATGCTGGCGATGCGGTAGCTGGCGACGAGAATGCCCTCGGCGCCGAACGCGTAATCCTCGGTCGGCAGGCGCTTGTATCCGCCGGTCTCCTTGTCATAACCTACGGTCTTGCCGCGCTTCGATGCCATTGCGCAGTGGACGGTGACGCGTTCCTGGCCATTCGCGGCGCGGGAGGCGGCAAAGCCGTCCAGTGCGCTTTGTTCGTCGGTGATATCGACATGGTGATAAGTGCCCCCGATGGCGGCGGCGCGCTCCTCTCCCGCCTCGTCATTGATGTCGAAGATCGCGACTTTCAGCCCTTTTTCCGCGAGTGCCGCCGCGCTGGCCCGGCCCAGTCCCGATGCGCCGCCGGTGACGATGGCGGCCATGCCTTGTTCGAGCTTCATTGCCTCTCCTTCATGTCTCTCCCGGCCATGCCTAGGCCGGTTCGCGGATCGCTGCCACCCGCCAAAATGAAGCAGGGCGCGGATCGCGGCGCGCCGGGCTGGTCAGTGCGGCCCAGCGTGCTAGGGCGGCGGGCGTAATGGATGCTTTCCTGCTGACTCTGATCCTGACATTCGTGATCGCGCTGGGCGGGCGCGACCAGCTCATCGTCGGGCAGTTCTCCGACGCGGCGGGCCGCACATTGCCGATCCTGGTGGTCGGCATTGCCTGCGCCGCGGCGAGCGCTGGGGTGATGGCCTATGCCGGTTGGAGCATCGCCGGACTGCTGCCCTCTCGCGCCGCAGACATGCTGGTGGCCATCGCGCTGGGAATGGCCGGGATCGAGATGCTGTGGCCAGTGCAGCTGAAACGCATGAAGGAACCCACGCGCAGCTACGTCGCCATCGGCGCGGTCGTGTTCACCCGCCAGATCATGGACGCTGCCCGCTTCGTGATTTTCGCCTTCGCCGCGCAGGCCGTCTACCCCTTGGTGACCGTGATCGGCGGCGCGCTGGGCGGCGCTGCGGCCATCGCGATGGGCTGGTTGCTGGGCAAGGACCGGCTGGAGCGCGCGCCGCTGCTGTGGATACGGCGAGCCATTGGCGTGTGTTTGATTGTTGCGGCGCTATTGATCGGATTGAACGCTCGTTACGCGGCCATGTGATCGGTTTACCCGATTAGTGCGATTGGGTTTTCCTCGAAACAAATCGCCTGCCGAACCGTTGCATTAGTGAACGAACAAAAGGCGTCTCACTCTCCCCAAGAGCCGGGCGTCACCCATCCACATGACAAGGAGGACAAGCATGCTTGATCCCAACAACAATTCGAAAACCGCACTCATCGCCGAGATTAACGGGCTGCTCGCAGACCACTTTGCGCTGTATGTGAAGACCAAGAACTTTCACTGGCACGTGAAGGGTCCGCGGTTCCGCGACCTGCACCTGCTGTTCGACGAACAGGCGATCGAAATTCGCGACCAGATCGATGCGATCGGTGAGCGTGCCCGCAAGCAGGGCGGCGACACCATCACCTCGGTCGGCATGATTTCGGAAATGACTCAGGTCAAAAACCAGGATAGCGCCACGCTGAGCGCCGAAGACATGATCACCGAACTGCGTGACGACAACCAGTCAATGGTTGACCGCCTAAAGGGCATGAAGGACCTTGCCGAACAGGCAGGCGACAACGCCACCGACGGCTTGATCGACGACTGGACCGACATGGCAGAGGAACGCGTCTGGTTCCTCAACTCGCTGCTCGGATAAGAAATACGAATGCGCTTACAGGCGCACACGTCCAAGGGGCCGTTTCCGCATAGCCGGGAGCGGCCCTTTTGCTATAGTTCGCGCCATGAACACCGTCACATTCACCCATGATGCCCCGACAGGCACGATTGCCGACTGGCTCGAATCCCGCCTCACATCGGCGCTGGAAGCGGCCGAGGGATCGGTCGCCGTCACCATACCGGGCGGATCGACACCGTTTCCGATCCTGGCCGAGCTGGTCGAACGCGATCTCGATTGGGGGCGCCTCCACTTCTGGCCCAATGACGACCGGATCGTGCCCGAAGATCACGATGCCTCCAACACCGGCAAGATGCGCGCGCTGCTCGAGCCGGCGGGCGCGAAAGTGATCACGCTCACAGAAGAGAGCGCACCCCCGCGCTTTGCCCTGACGTGGCTCGGGATGGGACCAGACGGTCATATCGCATCGCTGTTTCCGAACACCGATCCCCAACTGGACGATCCGGAGCGTGTCCGCCGCCTCACCCCCGATCCGCTGCCTGCTCACGCGCCGTTCGACCGCATCACCCTGACATTGCCAGCCTTGCTGGATACGGACGCCATCCTGTTCACACTCGGCGGGGCGAAGGACAAGCTCGCGGTGTTCGAGGGGGCTGCTGCGGGCGAGCATGATTTGCCCGCCGCGCGCCTGTTGCAAGCCGCGCAGGCACGCGGCGACATAGAGATCGCCTGCTTCACCTGATGATTGGTCTGATCCCCGCTCCCCTGCACCGCGCGCTGATGCCGCTGGCGCACAAGATCCGGCACCGCTGGCGCAAGTTTCACGGTAAGCCGATTGCGGGCGTCAGCGTGGTTCTGACCAATATGCACGGCGATGTGCTGCTGCTGCGCCACTCCTACGGGCCTGATGTATGGGCGCTACCAGGCGGCGGGCTGAAACCCGGTGAAGACCCGGCGGAATGCGCCCGGCGTGAAGTGCGCGAAGAATTGGGTGTCGAGATCACGGCACTGGAACGGGTGGCAACGCTGGAGGAGGAATTGTCCGGAGCGCCGCATACCGCCAACCTGTTCGCCGCCATTTGCAACACCCGCCCTGTACCGGACCGGCGCGAAGTGATCGCCGCGCGTTTCTTCCCCTCGCATTCGCTCCCCGAACCGCTGGGCAAGCTAACCCGCTCGCGCATTGCGGCGTGGAAAGCACGCGGGACAGGCGCCGATTAGAGCAGCGATAGCTGCGCGTTGTCGGGTGCGGGGTCCTTGGTGTCGCCGCGGTCGAGATTGGACAGCGTCAGACCCATCAGGCGGATCGGCATGGGCAGCGGCAGCGCCTCTTCCAGCAATGCGCGTCCAAGGCGGGCAAATTCGGTCTTGTCCTCGACCCAGTGGGACACAGATTTTGCGCGCGTCATCAGCTGGAAATCGGTGAATTTCAGCTTGAGCGTCACGGTGTGCCCGCGCACTTTCCTGTCATTTCCGCCGGCGTTTTCCACGCGCGTCCACACGATGTCCACAATGTTATCCAGCGTCTCGCGCAGCTGCGCCCCGCTCGAAATATCCTCGCTGAAGGTGCGTTCCCCGCCGACCGATTTGCGCTGCCGGTGCGCGCGCACCGGTCGCAGGTCGATCCCGCGTGCAGCCCGGAACAGGTAATCGGCAAAGCTGCCGAAATTGGCGCGCAGAAACGCGATGTCCTTCGCCGCGAGATCCGCTCCGGTTTCGATGCCGAGCCGCTTCATCTTCTCCTCCGCCTTCGGCCCGACGCCGTGAAATCGCCGGATCGGCAGGCCAGCGACGAAATCGGCGCCTTGTCCGGGTCGGATGATACACATGCCGTCGGGCTTGTTCTGGTCGCTCGCCAGCTTGGCGAGGAACTTGTTGTAGGACACGCCCGCGCTCGCGGTCAGACGGGTCTTGGCCTTGATCTCCTGCCGGATCAGTTCGGCAATGCGGGTTGCGCTGCCGATGCCAAGCTTGTCCTCGGTCACGTCGAGGAACGCCTCATCGAGGCTGAGCGGTTCGACATGCGGGGTGTGGTGACCAAAGATCGCGCGGATCTGGCGGCTGGCTTCCTTGTAGGCGTCGAAATTGCTTTTGACGAAGATCAGGTCGGGGCACAGCCGCTTGGCTGTGACCGATGGCATCGCGCTTTTCACGCCAAACTTGCGCGCCTCGTAACTCGCCGCTGCGACCACGCCGCGCCCGCCCGATCCGCCGACCGCGACGGGTTTGCCTTGCAATTCAGGATTGTCGCGCTGCTCGACGCTGGCAAAGAACGCATCCATGTCGACATGGATGATCTTGCGCAGGCCTGCCGCCTCTTCATCTTCATCGCTGGTTGCCGGTTCAGCCATGCGGCAAAGATAGGGTCAAGCGCCGCGCTGAGGAACCTTTCGCGTGCACAAAGATTTTGTGCACATGCGAAAAGAACAGTGGTCTTCCGGCGAGCCTTTGGGCAAAGGGCCGCCGATGGTGACCACGACCACCCCTCCTGCGCGTGCCCAAAAGGCAGACGCCTCGCGCACTCCCAGATCGATGGGAGAGACCGAGCTTATCTGGATGATGGCGCTGCTGATGGCCTTGCAGGCTTTCGGCATCGACGCGATCCTGCCCGCGCTCGACGAGCTTGCGCTGGCGCTCTCGGTTGAAGGGAATGACCGTCAATTCGTGATCGGCGTCTACCTGCTCACCGCAGGGATCGGCGCGCTGGTGCCGGGCGCGCTGGCGGACAGGTTCGGGCGCAGGCCCATCCTGCTCGGGTCTATCGGCGTCTATATCGCACTCTCTTTCGCAAGCGCATTGGTCACCTCCTACGAGGCGCTGATTGCGGTTCGTGCCGCGCAGGGATTTTTCGGCGCAGGCATCGTCGCGCTTCCCCCCGCGATTATCCGCGACCGCGTGGGCGGCGACAAGATGGCGCGCATGATGAGCCTGATCTTCGTGATCTTCCTGATGGTCCCCGCACTCGCACCCGGCATTGGTGAGCTGATCCTGATGGTCGCGGACTGGCGCGCGATCTTCGTAGCGATGGCCTTGCAAGGCATCATCATCGGAAGCTGGGTCTATTTCCGCCTGCCGGAAAGCCTGACAGAGGATAACCGCCAGGAAATCCGTCCACGCGTGATCGGGCGAAACATGGCGCGCGCGGTCAGCCTGCCGAGCGTCGTAGGGTATATCTTTGGCAGCGCGGTCGTGTTCGGCGCATTGTTCGGGTTCATCAATTCCTCGCAGCAGCTGATCACCGAGACCTTCGGCGCAGGCGACCTTTTCCCCATCGTGTTCGGCATCTGCGCAGGGTCGATGGCGCTGGCAAGCTGGTCGAATTCACGCATTGTCGAACGCTTCGGTGCGCGGCGGGTGAGCCACACCGCCCTGTTTGCCTTCATCGCAGTGGCTGCGGCGCAGGTGTTCTTTGCCTTCCAGCCGCAGCAGAGCCTCCTTGTCTTCGTACCGCTGATGGCGACCAACATGATGCTGCTCGGCTTTATCGGCAGCAATTTCGGCTCGATCGCGATGAACCCGTTCTTCGCCATTGCAGGCGCAGCGAGCAGCGTGCACGGCTTCGTCCGCCTGACCATGGCGGCGGTGCTGGGCGCGGCGATTGGCTACGCCTTCGATGGCACCGCGCAGCCGCTCGCACTGGCGCTCTTGGCGAGCGGGCTGACGTGCCTCGCGCTCGTGCTGTTCAGCGAAAAGGGCAAGCTGTTCGGCCCGCCCGAAGACGAGATGGGCCCCGGCACGGCGCCTGCGGAATAACTACTCGGTCTCGAGTTTACGCCACGCCAGTTCCGCAAATTCGCACAGCAAGGGCCGCGTATCGCGCGGGTCGATGATGTCCTCGACGTTGAACCGCTCGGCGCTGCGGAAGGGCGAAGTGACCTTTGCCAGCCGCTCCCTAATCGCTTCCAGCTCGGCTGCGGGGTCATCGCTGGCTTCGAGTTCTGACTTGTAGGCTACCTCCAGCCCGCCCGCGATGGGCAGGCTGCCCCAGTCGCCGCTCGGCCAGCAGAACCGGTACTGATACCTCTCGGCATTGCTCATCGCGCTGCCCGCGATGCCGTATGCGCGGCGCAGGACGATGCTGGCGAGCGGGACGGTGGCGCGGTAGATCGCGTTCATCGCCTGCACGCCGTAGCGGATCGTTCCCGCCATCTCCGCTTTGCGCCCGATCATGAAGCCGGGATTGTCGACCATGTGGACGATGGGCAGACGGAACTGGTCGGCCAGTTTGACGAAACGTTCGACCTTTTCCGATGTCTTGGCCTCCCACGATCCGCCGAGATAACTCGGGTCGCTCGCCACCACGCAAACCGGATAGCCATCGAGCCGGGCGAGGGCCGTGATCGCCGCGCGGCCCCAGTTCTTGCCGATTTCGAACACGGTTCCCTGGTCGAACACCAACCCCAGGCAGCGGCGCATCGAATAGACCTGTTTGGGATCGTGCGGGACAAGGCTGAGCAGCTCCTCCTCGCGGCGATGAACCGGGTCGGTGCAATTGGATCGGCGCGCCAGCTGGCCGACATGTTCAGGCATGAAGGCGAGGAAATGCCGCGCGCGGGCGAAGGCTTCCGCCTCGCTCGCCACTTCGTCATCGACCACGCCGTTGCGGGTATGGATGTCCGCGCCGCCGAGTTCCTCCTTGGCTTGCCCGTGATCCTTGGCCTGCTCGTAATTCGCGCCCATCGCGCCGACAACGGCGGGACCAGCGGCAAAGATCTGTGAGAGCCCGCGCACCATGACCGAGTAGTGGCTCGCCACCGTGCGCGCTGCGCCCAGCCCGGCGGTCGGGCCGAGCGCCAGCGCCACGACCGGCACGGTGTCGAGGTTCTCCACCACGTCGCCCCAGCCGGGAACGGCGGGGATATAGGTCGCGCCGATCTGTTCGAGCGTTTTGACGCTGCCACCGCCGCCGGTGCCGTCGATCATGCGGATGATGGGGAGCTTGAGTTCGTGGGCCATTGTCTCGGCCTGCACCATCTTGCGGCTGATCCCCGCATCTGCCGCACCGCCGCGAATGGTGAAATCGTCCGCCGTGGCGACGACTGGACGGCCGTTGATCGTGGCCTTGCCGAACAGAAAGGGGGCGGGGGTAACGCCGGTCAGATCGCCATTATCGTCGTAATGCCCCTTGCCGGCGATCTTGCCGATTTCGCGGAAGGAGCCGTCATCGCAGAGCGCCGCGAGCCGCGCGCGCGCATCCATCTTGCCGCGCCCATGCTGCTTGGCGACCTTGTCCGGCCCTCCCATTTCCTCGGCAAGCGCTTCGCGGCGGCGCAGTTCTTCGAGTTCCTTTTGCCAGGTCATTTATGTGTTCCGCACGCCATCCGGCGCGCGAAATCCTCGCTCATGCGATCAAAGATCGCGTCGCTGCGGGCGGGCGGTCGCCCTTGCGGTTGCTGCGCAACCGTTTGTCGCCTGACGGCAACTTTCACTCTGAGGGCTCCACCACGCACAGCACCGCCTCGACCTGCACCTGTCCGCCTTCGCTGGCGGAAAGCTCGGTCACGGTCCCGTCGAAGGGCGCGGTGAGCGCGTGCTCCATCTTCATCGCCTCGAGCACCATCAGCCGCTGGCCTGCAGTGACCGCATCGCCCTCGGCCACATCGACCGCAATGACCTTCCCCGGCATCGGCGCGAGGATCGCACCATCGGCGGCGGAGGCGTGGCCGCCTGCGTCATTTCGAGGAAGAGAAATTGCGATAACATCGCCGTCAATCTGAACAAACTGGCGACCCGGCTCCTCGATAGGAGCAAAGCCATGCTCGAAGTACTGACCCTCAGGAGTGGGCGAAAATTCGAAATCGCGCTCCTCCCCGTCAACTGTCAACCGCATGTTTGTGTGCGAGGCCGCATTGAGCCGGAAGGCGCCAATGCCTGTGACAACGCTATCGAAATCGCTGCTTTCGCGCAGAAGCCATGCTGCCGCGTCACTAAGGACGCGGTCGGACGGCATTGGACGTCTCGTTAGCTGGTCAAACTTTCGAGCAATCAAGCCGGTGTCGAGATCGGCAGCTTGCACGTCCTCGTCATTGAGTAGCCTGACCAGAAAGCCCTTGTTGGTTTTTACCGGCCAAACGACGGCAGTTTCGAGTTTGTCGATGAGCTCAGCAATCGCATCCGAGCGATCAAACTCGTGCACGATCATCTTCGCGATCATGGGATCGTAGAAGGGGGTAACCTCGCTGCCTTGGACCACCCCAGTGTCGCTGCGGCCTGAGTGGTCCATGAGATCGAGACGCTCCAAGCGTCCTATGCTGGGGAGAAAACCTGAAGTTGGGTCCTCCGCATAGAGCCGCGCCTCAATGGCCCAGCCGTTGATGCTCAGCTCCTCCTGCTTGAGCGGGATCGGCTCGCCGCTCGCAACTCGCAACTGCCATTCGACCAGATCGACCCCGGTGATCTCCTCGGTCACCGGGTGCTCAACCTGAAGGCGCGTGTTCATCTCCATGAAGAAGATGCGGTCGGCGCGCAGGCCCTCGCTGGCGTCGGCGATGAATTCAATCGTGCCTGCGCCCTCGTAATCGACCGTTTTGGCGGCGCGCACGGCGGCGGCGCAGATTTCTGCGCGGGTCGCTTCGTCCATGCCGGGGGCGGGGGCTTCCTCGATCACCTTCTGGTGGCGGCGTTGGAGCGAGCAGTCGCGTTCGAACAGGTGGACGACATTGCCGTGGCTATCGCCGAAGACCTGCACTTCGATATGGCGGGGCGAGGTGATCCACTTTTCCAGCAGCACCTCTTCATTGCCGAAGCTGGCCTTGGCCTCGCGCCGGCAGCTTTCGAGATCGGCCTCGAAGTCCGCCGCCTTCTCGACCTTGCGCATTCCCTTGCCGCCGCCGCCCGCGACAGCCTTGATCAGCACGGGATAGCCGATGGCGTCCGCTTCGGATTTCAGGCGCTCGACCGACTGGTCCTCGCCGAGATAGCCGGGGGTGACGGGCACGCCCGCCTCCATCATCAGCGTCTTGGCGGCGTCCTTCAGGCCCATCGCGCGGATGCTGTCAGGCGTTGGCCCGACCCATATCAGCCCCGCGTCCAGCACTGCCTGCGCGAAATCGGCGTTCTCGGACAGAAAGCCGTATCCGGGATGGATTGCGTCTGCGCCGGTCTCTTTCGCCGCCGCGATAATCCTGTCGCCGACAAGATAGCTCTCGGCAGCGGGCGAGGGGCCGATATGCACCGCCTCATCGGCTGAACGCACGTGCAGCGCCTTGGCATCGGCGTCAGAATAAACCGCGACGGTCGCCACACCCATGGTGCGCGCGGTGCGGATAATTCGGCAAGCTATCTCGCCGCGATTGGCGATCAGCAGCTTGCGTATCACCGCGCGATGCCGGGTTTCAGCATCGGCGCACCGAGCAAGAGGCACTGGCGCGGCGGGACCATGGTGTAGCTGGTATTGCCGACTTTCCACCGGCCTCCGCGCTTGACGAGGCTAAGGGAATTGACTCCGCAATGGGTCACTTCGCCATCGACCCAGAAACTGTAGGGCCCCCAGACCTGCGCCATGTTGCCGCTGACAAGCACCCGGTCGTAGCTCATGCGCTCATCGATATCGCCCGATCTCGTGGCCCAGCGCTTGAGGTGATCGGCAACCGGCACGATCGTCACTTTCGGGCGCGAGGCATTGGTGAGGTCGTGGACGAAGATCGTGCCTTCGCGGATCATCACCGCCGAAAGCGCCGTCCGGTCGTCGCTGCTCAAGGCGGCGAGGAACGTTTCGGCGGCGTCGATGACATCGCTTCTTTCGGTGATGTTAAAGCCATCGGCCTGGGCGTGGGCCGGGGTGGCTGTGACGGTGGCGGCGCTGGCAAGGGCGAGCGCGGCAAGTGCGTTCAGTTTTTTCATGGCTGCCAGCGATAAGACAGCACGGCCTTCGCTTCAAGCACTTGGTCGGAAATCCGCAATTCCCCATGTTATTGGATCGGCAGGAGGTTTTTCGCGATTGATCGCTGCGGAGAGGAAAGCGCGCGCGCCGTGCCACGCCTTTTCCCAGCGCGGCACATAGGTGCGCGAATTCCACGCCTCGGTCCCGCGTGCGCGCACCTTGCGGTAGATTGCACCGTAAATGCGCGCGGCGGACAGTACCGCCCAGCGGCTGCGGAAAGGCAAGCGGGCGGCGCCGATGCGGGCGGCGGCTTCGTGTCTCTCGACAAGGTCGACGAGCCGCGCGGCCATTTCGGCAAGCTCTTCGCGGTGGTGCGGTTTGGTATGTTGGCCCGGCTCGATGTCCTGTTCGGCCAGCCATTCGGCGGGGAGATAACACCGGCCCGCGGCATCGTCCTCGACGATATCGCGCGCAATGTTGGAAAGCTGGAAGGCAAGGCCGAGATCGTTGGCGCGGTCGAGCGTGTCGCTGTCGCGTGGATCGACGCCCATGACCACCGCCATCATCACTCCGACCGCACCCGCCACGTGATAGCAGTATCGCATCATGTCGGCCTCGGTCCGGGGCCGCCAGTCATCGGCATCGAGCGCGAAGCCTTCGATCACCGCTTCGGCCATTTCTTCGGTCAGCCCGACTTCGGATGCGACGAGGCCGAAGGCGTCGAACGCCGGGTCTGCGGTGGGGAGGCCGTCGAGCGCGCGGCGGGTCAGCAGCCGGATCGATTTGAGCCGCTGTTCGGCATCGGCCTGATCGCCCAGCTCGCCGCCCATGTGCTGATTATCGGCAATATCGTCGCAGCGGCGGCACCACGCATAAAGCAGCCAGGCACGTTCGCGTGTCGTCTTGTCGAACAGACGCGCGGCGGCGTGGAAACTGTGTGAGCCTTCGCGGATGCTGACGCGCGCGGTTTCGACCAGCGCGGCCCGGTTGCGCCCGCCACCCGCAACGCTTGGCGTGCCGCGCACAAAATTCGCGGCAAGGGGACGCTCGCGGGTGGTCACAAATCGTCGGCCTTCATCTTGAAGATCGGGGTATGCGGTTTGTAGCTTTCCATCTTGGCCAGCAATTCATTGAGCGTATCGGTACGATATCAGGATGTTCTGGTGCGCCGGACGGACAAAGCCGACCGCGGCCATCTTCGCGTTGAACTTGATGAGGTCGTCGTAGAAGCCGAACGCGTTAAGAAGACCGACCGGATCGGAGTGATAGCCAAGCTGCGCCCAGCTCATCGCCTCCCACAATTCGTCCATCGTGCCGACACCGCCGGGGATGGTGACGAAGCCGTCGGAAAGGTCGGTGAACTTTTGCTTGCGCTCGTGCATTCCGCGCACGGTGAGAAGCTCATCGCACTTGTGATTGGCAACCTCGGAATTGACGAGCGCTTCGGGGATCACGCCGATGACCTCGCCGCCCGCTTCCTTCGCGCCATTGGCAACCGCGCCCATCAGACCAAGCCTGCCGCCGCCATAAACAACGCCAATTCCGCGCTCGGCAAGGCCGGTGCCGATATCGCGAGCGAGTTCGAGATAACGCGGATCCTCGGGCGAAGCCGATCCGCAATAGACGGCGAGGCGTTTCATGCATCCTCCCCAGCATGGGGAGGGGGACCAGCCGCAGGCTGGCGGAGGGGCACAGTCAATTCGTTCATCCTGTCATCGGAAATCTGCACCAGACGCCTAACCACTGCATTCAAATCTTCAAGCACCAGTTTTGCAGGGATGCGCGTTGTCGCGACCCCTTGCGAGCGGAGAAAACGGCTGCGGATAGCGTCCTTGGCTGCAGTTTCGGCTCCATCGTGGGCCTTGCCATCTATTTCGATATCGAGCTTTGCCTTGGCGCAGTAAAAATCGAGAATGTAGCGTCCTGCCGGGTGCTGGCGGCGAAACTTGTGGCTGCCGGGGCGGTTGCGCAATGCGCGCCATAACAATGTCTCGGGGAGCGACATTTCACTGCGCAATTTGCGCGCGAGTTTCACCGTTTGGCGTGGGCCGGTGATCATCCGGGGTGCCCCTCGACCAGCCTGCGGCTGGTCCCCCTCCCCGTCACGGGGAGGATGCTTTCGCCAAATCCTCCAGCACCAGCCCTGCGGTCGCTTTCGCGCTGCCGACCACGCCGGGGATGCCTGCGCCCGGGTGGGTGCCGGCGCCGACGAGGTAGAAATTGTCGATCACGTCGTCGCGGTTGTGGCCGCGCAGATAGGCGCTTTGCCACAACACGGGTTCCAGGCTGAAAGCGCTGCCCATATGGGCGTTGAGGTCGTGCTTGAAGTCCTTGGGCGCGTAGCTGAACTTGGTGACGATCCGGTCATGGATGTCGGGGATCAGGCGGCGGTCGATTTCATCCAGGATCATCTTTTCCAGCACCGGACCGACCTCGTCCCAATCGACCGGCATTTTGCCCATGTGCGCGACCGGGACGAGCGCGTAGAACGTGCTCTTGCCCTCCGGTGCCATGCTCGGATCGGTCACGGTCGGGTGGTGAAGGTAGATCGAGAAATCCTGCGGCAGCACGCCGTGCTTGTAGATATCGTCGACCAGCCCCTTGTAGCGCGGGCCGAACAGGATCATGTGATGCGCGATGCCCGGCCATGCCCCTTCGAGGCCGAAATGCACAACGAACAAAGAGGGTGAGAAGCTCTTGCGGTTCAGCGACTTGGCGTATTTCTTGCCGCGCTCCGATCCGCCGAGCAGGTCTTTATAGGAATGCATGATGTCGGCGTTGGAGGCAACCGCGTCAAAGCGCTGTTTCCAGCCGCTTTCGGTTTCGACCTCGGTCGCTTTTGTGCCGAGCGTGTGGACCTGCTTGACCCCGTCATCGAGGCGCATCGTGCCGCCGAGTCGCTCGAAATGGCGCACCATGCCCGCGATCAGCCGGTTGGTCCCGCCGCGCGCCCACCAGACGCCGCCGTCTTTCTCCAGCTTGTGGATCAGCGCGTAGATCGCGCTCGTTTTCATCGGGCTGCCGCCGACCAGCAGCGTGTGGAAGCTGAACGCCTCGCGCAGCCGCTCATCCTTGATGTAGCTCGATACGAGATCGTAGACGCTGCGCCACGCCTGTTTCTTGACCAGTGCAGGGGCGGCTTTCAGCATCGACTTGAAATCGAGAAACGGCTTGTGGCCGAGCTTCACGTAGCCTTCTTCGAACACTCCGGCGGAATATTCGAGGAAGCGCTGATAGCCCACGACATCGTCGGGGTTCAGCTTGGCGATTTCGGCGTTGAGTTCATCCTCGACGTTCGAATAATCGAAGTTGGTGCCGTCGGGCCAATTGAGGCGGTAGAACGGGTGGACCTTCATCAGCTCGACGTCGTCGGCGATATCGTGCCCGGTCAGCTCCCACAGCTCTTTCAGGCAGGGCGGATCGGTGATGACGGTCGGGCCGGCATCGAAGGTGAAGCCGTCCTTTTCCCAGTAATAGGCTCGCCCTCCGGGTTTGTCGCGCTTCTCGACCACGGTGGTCATGATGCCCGCCGATTGCAGCCGGATCGCGAGCGCCATGCCGCCGAAGCCTGCGCCGATCACGCAGGCAGTCTTGCCTTCGTATTTCCTCGCGATGTCGGGGTTGATGCCCTTTCCTCCAGTGACGGAGGGATTGAGGTTGAGCTTGGCATCTTGCGTCAATGGGGCATTCATGCCGTTTTCTCCGATTTGAGGGGTTTCCCTCGCTTAAACATCGCGGTCATCGCGCGCGGTATAGATACGGGCGGGTTGCCCCAAAGGACGCGGGCCCGGTCCAGACGCGTCGAACGGGCTGCATAGAACCGCTCGATCAGTCCCTTCCGAAGCCCGTAGAACCTCTGGAATACGTTCACGCGGGCATCCGGGTCCGCAGCAAAGAACAAAAACCTGCCGAGCAGGCGGTAAAAGCCGGTGCTGCGCCAGTGACGCCGCGCGCGCGATTCCATGATCTCGGCAAGGCGGGCGGACGGCAGGTCGGCTTTCTCGGCGATGGCGAGCGCGTTGCCGACCGCGATCGGGATCGTATAGCTTGTGAGCGGGTGGGTGAAGCCCCCGCGCGCGCCAGCGATCACGACGCCGGGTATGCGGACCTCCTCCTGATAGGCGGTAAAGTCCCCTCCGGTCAGCACCGGCAGCACGCCGCTTTCATGGCCTACGACCGCGCCATCGTCCCAGCCATGCTCGCGCGAATAACTGTCGATCCGCGCCGACAAAGCCGCGCGGTCGAGCATCGGATCGTCGGCGTAATAGGTGTCCTCTACGAACACATCCTCTTCGCTGAGGGGCAGGACATAGACGAAGCGGTAGGCCCCGCCATTGCCGTGCGGCGCAACCTGATCGACGGCGGCGTCCATGATGACGGGCCGGCCGATCCCGTGTGCCTCGCCAAGCCGCATGTGCCGGCCGAGGAAAACCTGCCAGCCCCCGCGCAGATGCTCGCTCGGGGCGAAGCTGCGGCAGTCGATTACCGTGCGCGCATCGAGGCGCGAGCCGTCTTCGAAATCGACACCGCCGGCATCGAGCGCGGCGGCGCGGCGGCCCAGATGCAGCGTGCCTTCGGGCAGTATCTCGGACAAGGCTTCGTGGAAATCGGCGGAGGACATGGACCGGTAACCGGTATCGAGCGCGCGCGAATATTTGGGAAAGCGCACATCGTATCCGGCGTCCCACGCGGTCTGCGCGATCGGTTCAAGCAGCGCCTTGCCAGATGCGTCGAGGTCGCTTTCGAACCAGCTCCAGCGGTGGTTGCCGCCGAGCACCGGTCCGCCTTCGATTACGGCGATGCGCAGGTTGGGGCGCCTCTGATGCAGTGCGAGGGCGATGAGCCCGCCTGCCAGCCCGCCGCCGACAATCGCGATGTCGTACGCCGCATCTGAAGCGAAATCGGGGGCTGCATCTGGAGAGGAATCGGTCATGCGACTGCCGCCCTAGGCCAGTGGACGCGCCGGGGCAATAATCGCGCGGTGCCGCCCGCAATTTCATGCATTTAGCGGCGCAGGGGCAGCCCGCGGGCAATCCTTGCACGGGTGAGGGCAGCGGCCTAGGGGAAACGAAAGGGTCCGCGGCGAGTTGTTGGGGAAAATACAAGGGAATACGATGAAAGCACCCCAGACCAGTCCTTCGCGCCGCACTGCACTGCCGACAATGACCGCCGCCGCAGCGCTATTGCTTGCGCCGGTCCCGGCCATTGCCGCCAGTGAGAGCGAGGCCGAAGCCGCCTCTGAAAACGAAAGCGCCGCCGCCGAAGCCGAAAGCGCGCCGGTGCAGGCCGTGCCTGAGGGACCACCAGCGGGCGGACCGCCTCCGGGTATCGACATGTCCGACATCGTGTTCGACGATACCTGGCTCACCGTGGGCATCGGAGCCGGGCTGGTTCCGAGCTATTCGGGGTCGGACGATTATGTCGTGTTTCCGCTGCCACTGCTGGTCGGGCGGGTTGGCGGTATCGGCATCAGTCCCAACGGACCCGGCTTCAATTTCGATATCCTCTCGCAGCCTCCCGGCGATGGTCCGCCCGAGACGAGCTTTTCCTTCGGCCCATCGGTCAGGCTGCGCAATGAACGCGATAACCAGATCGAGGACGAGGTCGTGATCGCGGCGGGCGAGCTCGACACCGCGCTCGAGGTCGGGGCCAATGCCGGCGTGACGTTTCCGGGCGTGCTCAACCAGTTCGACCGGGTGAGCCTTTCGACTGCAGTCCGGTGGGACGTGCTGGGCGCGCATGACGGGATGCTGGTCGAGCCGAGCGTGTCGTACTTTTCGCCCATGAGCCGCGGATCGGCGCTACTGCTGACCATCGGCGCGCAGTTCGTGGACGACAATTTCGCCGACTATTACTATTCGGTGTCCCCGGCCCAAAGCGCGGCCAGCGGATTGCCCGAATTCCAGGCAGATGGCGGGCTCAACAGCCTCGGTCTGAATGCCATCGGCACGATCGATCTCGACAACAATCTCGCCAATGGCGGCTGGAATATCTACGCAATCGGCGGATATTCGCGGCTGCTGGGCGACGGAGCCGATACGCCCTACACGGAAATCCGAGGCAGCGCGGACCAGTTCATCGGCGGGCTAGGTGTGGGCTACACGTTCTAGGCTTGCGCCCTCAAGGCGTCGTCCAGCTTGGCTTCCAATTGCCGGATCGTATCCGCAGTGACTGTCTTTCCGGGACTTAGTGGCATGAGCTTTCGCCGCCCATAATCGAGCGCATAGATGCGGTTGTCGTCACCAAGATATGCGGTCGCATCCAGCAGGCGCTGCGCATCATCTTCGAGGATCGAGACACCGCCCGCATCGACCACGATCAGCCAAGAGCCGCCTGCGCTTTCGAAAACGAGCGTCGCCGTGGTGTCGTCGGAATCGAGCTTTTCACCCAGCCGGATCGTGCCGGTCACCGGTCTGCCATGCCGGTAGGCATCGCGCCGCTTGATCCGCAAGAATCCGTGATAGATGCCGCCTGCGAAGAGCGATCCGCCCGCTATCAGCAAGAACAGCCGGACAAGCGCGGGCACTTCGCCGGTTACTTCGCGCGCAAGGCCCGATGCCACCAGCAGGAACCCGGCCGCGATCAGCAATGACAAGCCAGCGCGCATGAATACCTCCCGAAGGGATCTATACACGCGCGCTGGCTATCATTTCCTTAAATCAATCCTCGCTGTCATCCTCGTCCATCACCGCGCCGGCTGCGCCTTCGGCGAGCTGCGGGCGCGGGTCGGGCATTTCTGCGCGGCGGTCGCCGGTCTTGAGATACGTGTCGAACCAGCGCATCATGCGCAGGCTGTAATCGTAACGGCTGGCCGCCTGCCGGTTGCCGTGCCCTTCGCCCGGATAGAAGACGAGGCGCACCGGCACGTCGGGCTTGCGCACCTTGAGCGAGCGGTACAGCTCGAGGCTCTGGCCCGGATCGACGCGGGTGTCCTCTTCTCCGTGCATGATCAGCGTCGGCGTATTTGCCTTGTCGACGTGATAGACGGGCGACACTTGCAGCATCGCGGTCCAGTCGTCCCACGGCCATTTGCGGCTGTGGACGTTGTACATTTCGTACGGAATGTCGCCGGTGCCGAACTTGCTGACCTGGTTGGAGATACCCACGAACATCACGGAGGCTGCATATTCGGCCGAGTGATAGGTCGCACCCCATGCGCTGGCATAGCCGCCATAGGAGCCGCCGGTGATGCCGGTGCGGTCCGGATCGGTGATCCCGTCGGCGACAAGCGCGCGCTTGGCATCGACGATGTCGGTGAACTCGGGGTCGGTGTAATTGCCCTGGTGCTGCTTGGCAAAGGCGACGCCGTATCCGGTCGAGCCGCGATAATTCGGCAGGAACACGGCATAGCCCTGACCGGCGGCCATCTGGCCCGGCTTGGAATAGGCGGTCTGCCAGCCATTGCTTTCATGCGCCTCGGGGCCGCCATGCACGTTCATGATCGTCGGAGCGCCGCCAGCGGGCGCGCCGCCGACCGGCTCGATCAGGACGCCTTCGACCTGCTGACCATCGCGCGCGGTATAGGTGTAGGCGCGCTGCTCACCGAACGTGATTTCCGAGAGCCACGGATTGTGCGTGGTCCAGCGCTCGAAGCTGCCATTGTTGAGCACGAACAGTTCGGTCGGGTGCGTGGGAGAGTTGGCGGAAACCGCGATGCGGTCCCCCTCGGCCTCGATGCTGGTCAGGATCAGCGCGCCCGGATCGATTTCCTCCAGCAGATTGCCCTCGGCATCGTGCATCCGCAGGACGCTGCGAACGCCGATGTGAACGATCGCTGCGAGCCGCCCGTCATCGAGCCACTCGGCATCGACGACCGCTTCGGCGGCTTCGGGATTGTGCGCCCGGAATGCGCCGGTTGCGGTGTCGACGAAGTGCAGCGTTGTCGCGGCGGGGTCGTTCATGTCGATCCCGGCGATGAGCGAAAGCTGCGTTCCGTCGGGCGAGATTTCAACGTCGTCGATCTTGCCCGGCGTGGCGACTTCCGCGCGCACCGTGCCGGTCGACAGGTCGACGATATTGACCCGTTTCTTGGTGTAGCTGTCATCGACCAGCGGGCTGGGCGTGGTGTCGATGATCGCAAACGAGCCATCGGGCGAAATGTCGAACGCGCTCACATAGCCGGGGACTCCGATTTCTCGCGGGCTCTCGTCCAGCTCTGCGCCGACAGTAGCCGCGAACATGCGCGCCGGGCGGAATTCTTCCTCGTAGACGCGCGCATTGAAACCGCCTTCGGACTGCTCCTCGCGCTGCTTGTCCTCGCCTGCGCCGGTAAGCATGTAGATCGTCGCGCCATCGGGGCTGTATTTGTAGGAGCGCACGCCCGTATCTTCGACCGCGGCGAGCTTCACATAGGTGCCGCCATCGACGGGCACGCCCCATACGGCGCGGTCCTCGTCCTCATCCGCCCACAGGAACGTGACGAAGCGGCCATCGGGCGAGAATGCGACGCCGGACGGGCTGATGTCTTCGGGCAGGTAGGAGCGGTCGAAGCCGGGCGCGGTGGCGATCTTCAGCTCCTGCTTGAAGCTGCCATTGTCCTCACCTTCGGTGACGTCCGGCAGGGCCGACGTGGTGTAGGCGATGCGGCTGCCGTCGGGAGAAATCGCCATCGTGCCGACGCTTTCAAGCTTGGCGACGTCTTCCGGCGTCATCGGGCGGGCCTGCGCAGTCGCGGTGAGCGAGGCGCTGGCGAGCAGCGCGGCGGTGAAGGCGGCGGCTTTCAGGATCGTGCGGGTCATGTGCGATTGTTGTCCCTGTCTGGTTGAATATTGCCCGCCTTCATAACGATCAGCACTTGTATGGCAAATTAAGCACGGGCGCGGGCGGAAAGTCTTGCTCTTGTGCTGAGCGCCGTGCCGCGTCATCAAGGAGGCAAAGGGAGATGATACAAATGAAAGTCCTGACGAAACTTGCGGTTCCCGCAGCCGCAATGCTGGCCGCACTCGCATCGCCTGCAGCCGCCGAAACCGTGGTCATTCACGCCGGGTCGGTCATCACCGATGCAGACGGCGAGCCGACCGGAGAGGCGACCATCGTCGTCGTCGATGGACGCATCACCAGCATTGAGGAGGGTATCGCGCTCGTGGACGGGTCGGACCGCCAGATCGACCTGCGGGACAAGACCGTCCTGCCCGGCCTCGTCGACCTGCACACGCACCTGTCCGGCGATCCCTCGGGCGAGTTCTGGCGCCGGGCGACCAATCCTCCCGAATGGTACACTCTGATCGCGGCCAAGAATGCCCGCATAACCGCGCTTGCCGGGTTCACCACGGTTCGCGATGTCGGATCGCGCACGGATCAGGTTATGCAGAGCCTGCGCCGTGCCACTGCCGACGGGGTCGTGCCGGGGCCGCGCATCGTCACCAGCGCACGCACGATTGCGATTGTCGGCGGGCACGGCGACACCAATGGCTTCACCCGTCACGTAAATGATGCGCTGTCATCGGGTTTTGCCTGCACCGGTGCTGTCGAGTGTGCAGAGAAAGTGCGCACTGCTTCCAAATACGGCGCGGACCTCATCAAGATCACCGCCACAGGCGGCGTTCTTTCACAGCAGGGACGCGGACTCGAGGCGCATTTCACCGATGCGGAAATGAAGTCGATTGTCGACACAGCCGAAACGCTCGGACTCAAGGTTGCCGCCCACGCCCACGGCGCGCGCGGGATCGAAGCGGCGGCGCGCGCAGGCGTGCACACGATCGAGCATGGCACCTATATCGACGAAGCCGCCGCCGAAGCGATGAAGGCGAGCGGCACGGTCCTGATCCCGACGCTGATGGCGTTCGAGGGGATCAAGAGCAATGTCGGCACCGGCTATTACACCCCGGTTGTCGATGCGAAGATCAACCAGGTCGGCCAGTTTGCCGGCACGATAGTCGAGCGCGCGCGCGAATACGGCGTCAAAATCGCCTTCGGAACCGACGCAGGTGTGTTCCCGCATGGCGAGAATGCAGGCGAGTTCGCGCTGATGAAGGCGGGCGGCTTCACCGACCGCGAAGCGCTCGCCAGCGCGACCACAATCGCTGCGGAAGTGATCGGGATGGAAGGTGAGATCGACCGCATCGCGCCGGGTTATTCGGCGGATATCATCGCGGTCGAGGGCAACCCGCTCACCGATGTCACCGTGCTGGAAGATGTCGATTTCGTGATGGTGCGCGACCGGATCATCGAGTGATCCTGTCGCATGTGATTGCGGCCAGCGCGGCGCTCGCCGCTGCTGCGCCCGAGCCGTGCGCCCTCGAGCTGGTGGTGCTCGGAGCCGGGCAGGATGCAGGCGCGCCGCAGATCGGCAATGCGGATGATGCGGGGCCGCGCCTGCTGCCATCCTCGATTGCGCTGATCGACCGCGAGAATGGCCAGCGCTACCTGTTCGACGCGGCGCCCGCGATCACCGAGCAGCTCGCAATGCTCGACCGGATCGAGCCGCCGGAACAGGGGCTTGGCATTGACGGCGTGTTCCTGACCCACGCGCATATCGGGCATTATCTCGGCCTCGCCTATTTCGGGCGCGAGGCAGCGGGCGCGGACAACGTGCCAGTCTTCGCGATGCCGCGCATGGCCCGGTTCCTGCAATCGAACGGCCCGTGGGAGCAGCTGGTCTCTCTGGGCAATATCGCCATTACCGAAATGGCGGCAGACACCGCCACGCGCGTCTCGGGCGACCTGGGCGTGCTCCCGATTCCCGTGCCGCACCGCGACGAATATTCCGAGACGGTGGGCCTTGTCATCATGGCCGCCGGCAAGCGCGTGCTGTATCTGCCCGATCTCGATAGCTGGGACGGGCTGGAGGATGCAACGAGCCAGTCGCTCGCCGATTTCCTGGCCGTGTTCGATTACGCGTTTATCGATGCGACTTTCTGGGACGACAACGAGCTACCGGGCCGCGACATGAGCGAGATACCGCACCCGCGCGTCTCGCGCACGATGGACCGGCTGGCCGGGATTCCCGAGGAGGCGCGCTCCAAGGTTCACTTCATTCACTACAACCACACCAACCCGATCCGCGATCCCGAAAGCGCCGAGAGCCGGGAGGTTATCGAGCGCGGCTTCGGTGTTGCCCGGCGGGGGATGCGATACTGCTTTGCAGGAGCGGACGGATAGAAAGGCAACGGCGATGCAAACAGCGCAAGCGATGATCACACTGGCAGCAATTCTGGCGCTGGCTGGCTGTTCGCCCGAGCAGGTGCGCGATGAAGCCTCTACCCGTTTGCCAGACCAGGCCCCGCTAGCCGATGACAACGCCAAGGCGACCGCGATCCTCAATGCGGGTGTGGCTACGCGGATCGGCACTCCGCAGCAGCCGGTCAAGTTCCTGTTCGACCCGCTCTATGACAGCCATTTCGGCACGCTTGAGCCGCTTGATGCGGGTCTGATCGACCGGATTGTCGAGGGTGCGCCGCCCTATGACGATATCGCCGCGGTGTTCGTCAGCCACGCGCATGGCGATCACTTCTCTGCCATGCACATCAACCGCCTGATGGCAGCGCAGCCGGACGTGCGGCTGGTCGCGCCGATGCAGGCGGTCGACATGATGCGAAGCGCACAAGGCTGGGACCCGGCATTCGCCGCGCGGATCAGCGGCATCTCGCTGGCCAATGGAGAGCAGGCGCAGCCGATCGCCATTGGAGGCGCGACAATAGAGGCGTTTCGCTCGCCGCATAGCGGCTGGCCCGCGCGCCATGCCGATGTGCACAACATCACCTACCGGGTAACGGCACAGGGCGGCCCGGATGGTGCGCACCGCGTCATGCACCTTGGCGATGCCGACACCGGCCTCGAACATTTCGAGCCGCACGCCGAATTTCTCAGCAGCGCGCGGACGGGCCTCGCTATCGTGCCATTCTGGTTTCTCGGAGAGGAGGATGCAGGCAGCCTGATCGGGGAAACGCTCAACGCCGAAGAGAAGGTGGGAATGCACGTGCCGGTCGAGGAACCGGACTGGCTCGCCGGCAACGGCAGCGCCTATTTCACCGGCGAAGGTCAGGAAGTGCGGATCCCATCCACACCTTGAACTGACGGAGCGGCTATCCCGGTCAAAGCAAGCTGCGGAGTGCCGATTATCGCACAAGCGCGGTCCCACCCGCCATGCAGCCAGATCTGCCGTGCCCCTTCGTGATCGGGCAGGATCAGCGGCATCGCCTTGCACCCTGCCTCCCGCGCTGCGCCGCGCGATTTCTGTGTGAGGATGGCAAAGGCGGGCACATCCTCGTCCTTCCAGACCCCTGCCATGGCAAAGAGGTCCTGCCCCTCCGAAGCGAACCAGTGCCTCAGCCTGCGCCCCTCGTAATCGGTGCCGCTTCCCCACAGCATGATCGCGGTCGCCGGGACAAGGCAGCGAAACTCGCTGTTGCGCAGATTGCCGATCCAGAACGGGCTGTCGGGATTGCGCACGCTGGTGATCCGCCGCGCGGGATCGTCCGCACCCGGCGGCGGCATGACGCCCCAAAATCTTGGCGTCATGCGCGGCTCCAGCCGCCCAGTGGCAGGGCGCGCTCCCACAATGAACTCGCGCCCCGCCGTCACGATTGGCGCGAAGTTTGACGGAGCGACATAACCGCCCGCCCACGGGTCCCCTCCGGCACGGGCGCCAAAGCGCTCCGCAATCCGGGCGGCGCTGCAATCGAGGCGGTAAAGCTGCGTCATCGCTCCTTGCGCCCTAGACGCGGCGGCAGGCAGGGTCTATCTCCTGAAGCATCCCCGGGGAGCGAGCATTCGCTGAGAGGGGCAGGTTGTGCTGCCCGACCCGTTGAACCTGAACCCGTTAATACGGGCGGAGGGAAGGGCGCTTTCGACGCCCGAAGTCCCGTCTGCCCTTGAGGAGACTTCGCAGGCATGGCCGATATCAATTCACCTGTAGAAATTGGCGTAACCACCGGGCCGATCCGTGGCAGCCGCAAGGTCCATGTTGGCGCGCGCACCGGCAGCGGGGTGCAGGTCGCCATGCGCGAGATCGACCTTGAGGGCGGCGAAGACCCGGTGCGCGTCTACGACACCTCCGGCCCCTACACCGATCCGGATGTCGCGATCGACATCAATGCCGGTCTCGAAGCCAAGCGCGCAGACTGGATCATGGCCCGCGGCGACGTCGAGGAATACGACGCGCGCGAGGTAAAGCCCGAAGACAACGGCCAGCTCGGCCCCGATCGCTCCGGCGGCGTCCCGCAATTCCCCAGCACCATAAAGCGACCTCTGCGCGCCAAGGCGGGCATGAACGTCACGCAGATGCACTACGCCCGCAAGGGCATCATCACGCCGGAGATGGAATACGTCGCTGAGCGCGAGAACCTTGGCCGCGAGCTTGCCGCCGACTTCCAGCGCGACGGCGAGAGCTGGGGCGCGGAAATCCCCTATGTGATCACCCCCGAATTCGTGCGCGACGAGGTTGCGCGCGGTACGGGCGATCATCCCCAACAACATCAACCACCCCGAAACCGAGCCAATGGCAATCGGGCGCAACTTCCTCGTCAAGATCAACGCCAATATCGGCAACAGCGCCGTCGCCTCCGACGTGGCGACCGAAGTGGACAAGATGGTGTGGGCGACGCGCTGGGGTGCGGACACGATCATGGACCTCTCCACCGTACCGCAACATCCACGACACCCGCGAATGGATCATCCGCAACTCCGCCGTCCCGGTCGGCACCGTGCCGATCTACCAGGCGCTGGAGAAGGTCGGCGGCGTCGCCGAAGACCTCACCTGGGACATATTCCGCGACACGCTGATCGAACAGGCCGAACAGGGCGTCGACTATTTCACCATCCACGCCGGCGTGCGCCTGCCCTACGTCCCGATGGCGGCCAAGCGCGTCACCGGCATCGTCTCACGCGGCGGCTCCATCATGGCGAAATGGTGCCTCGCGCATCACAAGGAGAGCTTCCTTTACGAGCACTTCGACGAGATCAGCGAGATCTGCGCGGCGTACGACATCGCCTATTCGCTGGGCGACGGCCTGCGCCCCGGCTCCATCGCGGACGCCAATGACGAGGCGCAATTTGCCGAGCTTTACACGCTGGGCGAGCTGACCAAGCGCGCCTGGGCGCAGGACGTGCAGGTCATGATCGAAGGGCCGGGCCACGTGCCCATGCACAAGATCAAGGAGAACATGGAAAAGCAGCTGGAGGCGCGCGGCGAGGCTCCGTTCTACACCCTCGGCCCGCTCGTCACCGATATCGCGCCGGGCTACGACCACATCACCAGCGGGATCGGGGCGGCACAGATCGGCTGGTACGGCACCGCGATGCTCTGCTACGTCACGCCGAAAGAACACCTCGGCCTGCCCGACCGCGACGACGTGAAGGTCGGCGTGGTTACGTATAAACTCGCCGCGCACGCCGCCGACCTTGCCAAGGGCCACCCCGCCGCACAGGTCCGCGACGATGCATTGAGCAAAGCGCGCTTCGAATTCCGCTGGCGCGACCAGTTCAACCTCTCGCTCGACCCCGACACGGCCGAGCAATATCACGACCAGACGCTGCCTGCCGAAGGCGCCAAGACCGCGCATTTCTGCTCGATGTGCGGGCCGAAGTTCTGCTCGATGAAGATCAGCCAGGAAGTGCGCGAGTTTGCCGCGAAGCAGAACAACGACCCCAACAGCTTCCTCGCCGCGGAAAAGCTGAAAGGCGAAAACACGCCAGAAGAGCGCGCCGAGAACGAGGCGGGGATGGAAGAGATGAGCCGGGTCTACAAAGAGAAGGGCGAGAAGCTTTACCTGCCTGAAGATGAAAGGCACTAACACGTTGGCGCAGCCAGATATGACTTCTTAGCCAATGGATGATGACCGACAATGAAGATCGAATCGCAAGACAAAACTGTCGAGCAGCTGCTGAAAGCGAGCACTTTTGTAATCCCGCGCTTTCAGCGATCGTATTCGTGGGAACAGGACCAGATCAGTCAGTTTTGGCAAGATGTCTTGGACGCGTATGGCAGCGCATACTTCATCGGTTCGATGGTGGTATACGAGAAGGGGCGTTCCTCCGTCGCTGTAGTTGATGGGCAACAGCGACTCACCACAATCACAATTTTGCTGTGTGCGATCCGGGACGCGTTCAATTCGTTGGGCGAAATCAATCTGGCTAACGGCCTACAGGCATATATCGAACAGCGGAATCGCGAGAATCAGACAGAGTATGTTCTCCAGACAGAATCTTCTTTTCCCTATCTACAAGAAGAGGTCCTCAAGAATGGCCCAGCAGAAGCACCATTCGACATCGGGCACGAAGAGATCGCTATTGAGCGAGCATTCGACTTGTTTAAATCAAACATTCAAGAACACGTTGATGAATTTCTTCATAACAAAGAACAGGCCAAGGAAGATAATGTCAATGACGCGATCAAGTGGCTTTCAGGGCTAAGGGACACAGTTTTTGATCTAAGTGTCATCACAGTTACACTTGAGAATGAGGATGACGCATATCTGATATTCGAGACCCTCAACACACGCGGCAAAGATCTGGCGCTGTCAGATCTGCTGAGAAATCATTTTACCAAATTCATCAAACCGTCCGGGGGGGTCGATAACGCTAAGCTGAAATGGACGAAGGTTCTCGATACAATCGATAGTGCTCCGATGCGATTGAACGCGGACACGTTTATTGTCCACTCTTGGCAATCTCGATACGACTTCGTTACGAAAGCAAAGACTTTTCAAAAGGCTAAGCAACGAATCGATAAGAAGAACGCCAAGTCACATCTCGACCGCTTTGTTTCTGATGCGAGCCATTGGCGTTCGATTTTCGACACTGACTATCAGTGGGGGAAATCTGAGCGAGACGTAGCGAAGTCTTTCGAAGCCCTAAGGGTGTTTGGCGTAGTCCAGCCTACGCCGGGAGTCTTATCGCTTATTCGAGCTTACCGTGATCAATTTATCAAGTATCGCAGTCTGCGAAACGCTATTGAGGCAATTGAGAAGTTTCATTTTTCATTCAATGCGGTGACTTCCTCAAGGTCGTCTGGTGGCATCTCCGGAATGTATTCGTCATTTGGTAGGGCCATCTTCAACGCGGATGACGGCAACGAAGTTGGTCAGCATATATCAGAACTTGTCGAAAAACTCCGCGAACGTGAACCGATTCCGTCGGAGTTCGATGCGGGATTTGAGCAAATCTTATATACGAAAGTTCACTCGTCTCAAAAAGCGCTCGTGCAATACATTTTGAAGAGGATAGCGATTTTTGAGGGCCAACCCTCCATTGGTGAATCTGATGAGTTGACTATCGAGCATCTAGTCTCGCAGTCGAAAATGAAGGACGGAGTCGACGAACAAGTGATCGGCCAGCTCGGGAACCTGATCCTTGTTGATGCAAAAACAAATGAAATGCTTTCGACGAACGATTTCGGGGTGAAGAAGCAAATCCTCAAAGAGCGTGGATACATCTTACCTGACATCCTCCAGCAAGCCGATGAGCTTGACGAAAAAGTGATCCGAGCAAATACCGCTCGGATGTCAGAGGTCGCTCGGGAGAGAGTGTGGAAGGTCTAAAATCGGTAAGTCGCAGATTTTGCATTCAACCCGCCGGAACCAGCTTCTCTACCAGCGCTTTGAGTTCGCTCGGTGTGGTGTGGCCAGCGACGATCTCGTGATAGCCTATGCCTGCCTTGCGCAGCGCTTCCTTCTTCACCGCATCGCGCGCCGCTCCGCTGCCCTGATGGTGTCCGCTCCCTTGGTATTCTAGCGCGTGGATCACGCAACACTTCTCGTCCATCAGAGCAAAATCGACGCGCTTTGAATTCACAGAAAAGAACGCGCTTCGGTCTGGGCTTGAAAGAAATTCCCCGAGCGAAACTTGCGCCATCACTTGCCAACCAGAATTGCGTTCAATCACCGCAGCATCGAGCGCCTTGAAGACCTTCGCTTCGGGCTTGTTTAGCAGTGCGCGTGATTTGAAATCCGCTTTCATAATCAATTTGAGCTGGTCAGCAGCGTCAGTAATCCGCTTGTGATTTGTGCCGCTTCCCTTCTTCCAGTTCTTTGTCTCGTAGACCTTGCCTTTTCGGTTTCGCGTTCCCTTTTTCGGCGAGCCTAGCAACTCTTTAAAAAGGAAAACGGCCACGGCGAATACGACGATAAAAACAAGCCCAAGATTAGTATTCGATCCAAGAATTGATTCGATCATAAGTGCTCCCGAATTGTGGTCACACTATTGAACATCCGGTTTGGCGTGGCAATCCGTGGTAAACTCCTAGGCCTTTCCTACACCGCCAAAATCTGCCCTAAACTCGCAGATGGCAGACACTCCCGAAACCACCACCGCCCTCACCGCAGCCACCCCGCAATGGACGTCCGGGCGGCAAGCCCAATTCCTCACCGCGCTAGCATCGACGCATTCCGTTACGCAGGCGGCGCGAGCTGTGGGGATGTCGCGCCAGTCCGCCTACGCTTTGCGCGCGCGATTGAAGGGCGAGCCGTTCGATCTGGCGTGGCATGCGGCCTTGCATGTCCGCTTCGATGCACTGGCCGAGGCTGCGCTGGAGCGGGCGATGCACGGGGTCGAGGTTCCGCATTTCTACCAGGGTGAGCTGGTCCATACCTCGCGCCGCTTCGACGAGCGGCTGACGGTGGCGCTGCTCGCCATGCGCGATCGCTTTGGTCCGCCGCGCGCGCGCTCGACCCATCCGGCCTCGGGCTACGGCGCGCAGGATTTCGGCCCGCTGGTGGAGCGTGTCGCCAACGGGCCGGAGACATGGGACGAGGAAAGCCGCCTCGAATATGAAGAGCTTTATGGCGGGGAGGAGGATGCGGGGGGAGAGGGCGCGTGATGTTGGAGAGTTGTCACCCGTATCCTACAGCGCCGAAATGGCGGCAACGCGCGGTTTCCTCGTGTAGGATACGCATGACATGTTGGACAATGTGTCACCCGTTCAGCGTGATCTCGCCCTGTTCGCGGCCTTCCCACCAGTCGATGCGCGCAGGCGCAACCTCGATCAGGATCAGTCCTTCGGTGTCGAGGCCCTTGTCGAACCATTTTTCCAGATCCTTGACCCAGTGCTGTTCGTGGGTGGCGCGGTCGCGGATGACCGTGCCGGTGCCCTGCACGGCGCAGTAGAACTCGCCGTCCGAATAGGTCGCGCCGCACTCGCTGGAGCGCCGCAGGTCGTCGTCGATCCGGCCATCGTCGGTGGCAAAGTGATAGGTGGCGCCGTCCTCAGCGCTGACATTGCCGTTGTTGGACATCGGGCGCGCGGCGATCTTGCCATCGGCCCGGTCTTGGTGACGAGCATGGCGATGTCGACCGATTTGAGCTTGGCAGCAATGTCGGAAAGGGTGCGGTCGGTCATGAGGTTCTCCTGAAGTTTTGTTCAGGAATTCAATGCGCAAGCCCCGAAAAAGTGCCGTGTTCAGGAGCGGGATAGCTTGCCCATCACCCGGTCCAGCTCCTGCAGGAAGCGCGAGCGGTCGGTTTTGGAAAAGGGCGGCGGGCCTCCGGTGATGCCATCCATTCCCGCGCGCAGGTCCTCCATGATTGCCCGCGTGGCGATGGCGCTGCCGATGCCGGCCTTGTCGAACGGTTTGCCATTGTGCGCGAGGACATGCGCCCCGGCATTCAGGCAGCGTTCGGCCAGCAGGATGTCGGCGGTGATGACAACGCTGCCGGCATCGGCGTGTTCGGCGATCCAGTCATCGGCGGCGTCGAAACCGTTATCGACCACGACGCGCTTGATCCGGGGGTGATCGGGAATGCGGAACGGCGAATTGCTGACGACGCGGACCTCCGCCTTGAAGCGGCCCGCAACCCGGTACACCTCGTCCTTCACAGGGCAGGCATCGGCATCGATGAGAATGGTAATGGTCATGAAAAATGGCATTAGCCGGAGGATCGCCGGGAGGCCAAATATTACGCATGCCAGCAATAATTAGGTATTCGGGCAAAGCCGTGCTACACCGCCAGCGCTGACGTCGGAATTTGCGACGGACTTCGAAATTTGACTTGCCGCCGCTTGCCCTTGCCCTTTTCGTGCATCGGCCCCGGCGTAAACCAGACGACGACTTCCTTTCCCTGAACGATTTGACGCACGACCCCATCTGCAATCTTGCGGACGGGCACTTACGTTCTTCGAAAGGAACACATCATGGCCAAGACTGGCACCGTTAAATTCTTCAACACCGACAAGGGCTATGGCTTCATCCAGCCCGACGACGGCTCGGCTGACAGCTTCGTGCACATCAGCGCGGTTCAGGCTGCCGGCATGCACAGCCTCGACAAGGACCAGCGCGTCAATTTCGACGTTGAGCAGGGCCGCAACGGCAAGGAAAGCGCCGTGAACCTCTCGGCTGCTGACTAAGCAGAATTTTCGAAGGCGCGGCGGGAAACTGCCGCGCCTTTGTTTTCCTGCAACTGCACTTCCTCCACTCCAGCAGGAGCCATGCATGGCCCAGACGTACGAATTCTATCGCGACCGCGCTGACGAAGCTGCGGCGAAGGCGAAAGAAGCAAAACTTGAAAATGTCCGCGATCGTGAGCTGCGCTCGGAAAAGACCTGGCGCGCACTCGCAAATCAGGCACGCGCCGTCGCGCGCGACCGGGCCAAGGCCGAGGAAGAGCGCGCCGCAAAACGCGCAGCCGAGGCTCTTGAGCAGCAATAGGCCCTGTTAAGCGCGGGTTCGCTTCCCATATGATTTATCAGGCGATGCATTCGCCGGAGAGATCATAAGAAGAGGAGAACCCCGCATGCAGTTCCAGTTCAATTCAGACAGTTCGGTCATGGGAACCGCGAATGTCGCGGAGCGGATCGAGAGCCAAGTCCGCCAGCGGCTTGCACGGTTTGAAGACCGGCTGACCCGGCTCGAAGTGCATGTCTCGGACGAGAATGCGCGCAAGGGCGGAGACGACGACAAGCACTGCACGATCGAAGCGCGCCCACGCGGCGGCAAACCGATTGGCGTGACCGGCAAGGCTGCCGATGTCGACAGCGCGGCTCGCAAGGCGGCAACGACCCTGTCCCAGCGGCTCGAGCGCCATTTCGGCAAGAGCGAAAAGCACAAGCACGAAGCGCGGCCCGAAAAGGCGATCGACGGCTAAAGCTGCGCGCTTTCCTGCGCACTTTCCTACAGGGGTCGAGAGGCGATAGGGGGCTGCTGTGCCCTTTATTTCCTCTCCCCCGTTACGCGGCGCAAGGCTGTTTCAGACCGGGGGCACAAGGGTGACCGGTTTTTTCGCCCCAGGACACTGTCTCATGTGTCTCATGCCCTTCGGGCAATCGGAGCGTCAGCCGGCGGCTTCCATCCCGCCGCCATCGTCTCCGAGATCAGCCATTCCCACCCCGGTAATCCCGGTTTCGGCGAGCACGCTTTCGATCTTCTTCTTGACCCCGAAAAAGCCCGCCTTGGCAAAGGGCCACGTCGCCCGGTCGAGTTCGCCGAGCAATTGCACAGCCGTGCTCGCCTCTACCATCGGGGCAAGCTCCGGCATGAGCGCATCACGGGTCCATCCGGTTTGCAGGAAGGGAAGCGCTACGTTTCTCACACCGGCCTTGGCGAGCAGGTCGGCAAGATTGCTGCCAGCCGCCCACATTACCGCCTCACATCCGAACGCTTCGGCGGCCTGCGCCGCGCCGCTCACGACTGCGCCGCGTGCAAATTCGCGCGCTTTGATGCCGATCTCGCCTGGTGAGCGCGCCTCGGGCCGGGCTGCGCCGATCACCAGTGCGGGCGGTGTGTGCAAGTCGAGCGGGACGTGACTTGCGCCTTCGTCATGCAGCAGCAACGCATAGGGATCGCCGAACAGACCGTCGCCGGGGTTGCCTGGCAGCCTGAGGTCCTGACGGGGATGCTCGCGGCTCTCCTCGAGCGGCGGGGCGGTACTTGCAAGCCCCTCGGCCTCAAGCGGGCCACCCGGCTGGTTGGCGGTGTAGCGCGCGATGTTGCCGGGCCTTGCGAGGTAGGTCTTGCCCTTGGTGTGAAGTCCGGCGACCCAGCGCCAGCTCAAGGTGTTGGAGGCCGCATCGCCGTCCATCAGGTGGCGCAGGAAGAAATCGGCGCCGAGCGTCCAGTCGAGCTTGAGCGTGAAGATCCAGATGCTCGCAAACCACATCCGCGCGTGGTTGTGCAGGTATCCGGTCTCGACCAGCTCGCGCGCCCAGTGATCGAATGCGGCAATGCCGGTGCGGCCCTCGACAGCTTCGGTGTACGCGGTGTGCAATCCGCTGTTGCTGTCAGTTTCAGCAAGCGCGGCGTCGCGGTCCTCAAGGTAGGCTTGCCAGATTGTCGGGCGCTGCTCGAGATAGCCTTTGAAGTAGATGCGCCAGAACACCTCCGCGATGAACTTGTCGGCGGCCTGATGACCGTGGCGCGAAAGAACCGCATCGACCACTTCGGCTTCGCCTATCAGGCCCGCGTGGAGCCAGGGCGAAAGCTGCGAGACATTGCCCCGCACGCCATCGCCAGGTGCGCCGTCATCGTAATTGCGGCTGTTCGCATAGGCTCTCCCCGTGCGCGGCAGGAATTCGGTAAGGCGGGAGAGGGCAGCTGCGCGGGTCGGTTCGATGATCATGGCTATGGCAACCGCACCGGGCAGCTTGGGTTCCGCACTTCGGGATGAAGCGAGTGGCAGGGCAAGATGGGTGATGGCGGCGATAGATAATTGCGCGGTGCGGACATGAATCTCGGAACATCCGGAGCGGCAGTCCGTTCGTATATTCAAGAGGGCCGGGCATCCACCCGGGCCATTTTCCGCACTGACATTCCCAAAATTCAAGGATTCAATATGAAAACGCTCAAACTCTCGATCGCTTCTTCCATCGCGCTTGCGCTCGCCGCATGCGGCGGTGAAGCCGGCACCGATGACGCGATGACCGCCGATGAAACCGCGGTGACCGCCGAAGCCACCGCGACCGGCAATATCGTCGAAGTCGCACAGGGCGACGAAACCTTCTCGACCCTCGTCTCAGCCGTAACCGCAGCCGGACTTGGCGAAACGCTGTCGGGCGAAGGTCCGTTCACCGTGTTCGCGCCGACCAACGATGCGTTTGGCAAGATCCCGGAAGCGACCCTGACCGAACTGACCACCAACGACACCGAAACCCTGGGTGAAATTCTCAAGTATCATGTTGTCGAAGGTTCGATCGATGCTGCCACGCTGACCGCAGCAATCGAAGAAGCCGGTGAAGAAGGTTACACCGTCAACACCGTGGGCGGCGGCGCGCTGACCGCAAATGTCGTCGACGGAGCGGTGGTCCTTACCGATGCAGCCGGCGGCACCTCGACCGTGACTGCGACCGATGTCGAGGCATCGAACGGTCTCGTCCACGTCATCGACACCGTGCTGATGCCGCAATAATTGCAGCACGGATCAGTAATCGCGAAGGCGGGTCCTGCGGGGCCCGCCTTTTGCGTTTGAGCGCTGAGGGCATTAGGTCCATAGGCCGCAGGAGGAGGGCAATATCGATGATTTGCACGCGCCGCATATTGTGCCTGATCGCGCCAGCAGCGCTTGCTGTGGCGGGGTGCTCGACCAAGGACGGCATCGATCCCGGTGGCGAGGTCTACAGCGGCATCGCGCCGGACGCAGACTTGACCCTGCTCGGCACGGAGCCATTCTGGAATGTCGAGATCGTGGCAGAGGGCGAGGGCTACCTTGCGACCTACACCACTCCAGAAAACCTTGAAGGCACATCGTTCACCGCAACCCGCTTTGCCGGCAATAACGGCCTCGGGTTTTCCGGGGAGATGGACGGACGCACCGTCGTGATCGCGCTGACACCGGGTCTGTGCAGCGACGGCATGAGTGATCGCTCCTATCCCTTTACGGTCACCGCCGCAGTCGACGACAGGACACTTTACGGCTGCGGATACAGCAGCGACAATCCATTTTCGGGAGAAGAAACGCCATGAGCGACGGTATCGTGGGATCACCGCTGGGCACCGGAAAGGTCGGGCCGCTGTGGCGCGCGTTCTTCTGGGCGGCAGCTTTGTTCAACTTCGTGGTCGGGCTGGCCGGGATGCTGTCGCCGCAGGCTACGCTCGACGACCGCATCGTGGGGCTGATGGTGTTCGCATTCGGCGTGATCTACGCGCTCGTTGCGCGCGAACCGCGGCGCTATGCCCCGGCGTTGTGGGCGGGGGTGATCGGCAAGATCGGCGTGGTCGCGCTGCTGCTTCCGCCGCAATTGGGCGATGGAGGCAGCGGTCTCATTGCGGGTGTGCTCGCACTCGATGCGGTGTTCGCGCTCGGGTTTCTTGCTTTCCTGTTCACGCAGGGCGATGATGCCTGACCAAGGATAGGGAGGCCGAGATGGCGCAAACCGGTGGATGCCTGTGCGGCAAGGTGCGATACACGCTGAATGCCGAGCCGCTGATCTGCGTGGTGTGCCATTGCAAGAATTGCCAGCGCCAAGCCGGCAGCGTGCTTTCGATCATAGTCGGGGTGGATGAAGCCGCGCTCGACATCGAAGGCGAGGTCAAGACCTACAACGACACCGGCGATAGCGGAGCGACGGTCAGACGCCAGTTCTGCGATACATGCGGCTCGCCTGTTTTCACGCGCCTCGAAGCGCCCGCAGGCATGATGTTCATCAAGGCTGGCACGCTGGACGATACTTCGGCGCTGGATCCGAAAATCCAGTGCTACACCAAGAGCAAACAGCAATGGATTGATCTTGCAGGAATTCCCGGATTCGAGACCGTTCCCGAAGGGCTCTGAGAGCCGTCTGACCACCTGATTCTCGGAACACAGCAGCCTGTTTTCCGTTGGTAGGGAAACAGACATTTAGCTGCGCTCGCTGTGCTCCCCCTCTTTTCCAGCGATGCGAGACGCAGGAAAGCAGGTAACAAGTGAACACAGATGACGAACGCGATCCGAAGCGCGGCGGCCAGGGGTCGATGCGGTTTGACGACTCGCCCGAGCGATTCAGGGCAGGACATTCAAGCGACCAGTTTTCCGGCGCATCCGGAGTGCTGTTCGAACAGGCGATGGCCCAGACCCGCATGGCGATCTGCCTGAGCGACCCGCATGCAGAGGATCTCCCGATCGTCTTTGCAAACCGGGCATTCCGTCGCCTGACTGGATATTCCGAAGAGGAAATCGTCGTACCGCAATTGCCGCTTCCTGCAAGGGCCGGAGACCGATAAGGACTCGGTAGCCCGCATTCGCAAGGCGCTCGAGACGGAAGACGTTGTCGTGGTCGAGATCCTCAACTACCGCAAGAATGGTACCTCCTTCTGGAACGCGCTGCACCTTGGCCCGATCTACAACGACAAGGGCGAACTCGCTTACTTCTTCGGGAGCCAATGGGACGTGTCCGACGTGCGCGCTGCGCGAGCTGAAGAACAACATGCCCGCGAAATGGCTCGCGAGCTATCGCACCGCATGAAGAACATGTTCGCGGTGATCTCCGGCATCGTGAACGTGACCGGGCGTGTGCGCGGCGTCCAGAGTGAAGCAGCCGAGATCAATTCGCGCATCCAGGCGCTGGGCCGCGCGTACGAGACAACGCTCGATGAAGCATCGACCGGTAACATCGCAATCGGCGACGCAATTCGCTCGGTGCTCTCTCCGTATGATCAGGACGGGCAGCGGCTGGAGATGCGCGGAAATGGTGCGCGCATGCCGTTCACGGCGATTTCGGTCGTTGGACTTGTCCTGCACGAATTGGCCGCCAACACGACCAAGCACGGCGCTTGGACCGCAGAAGGCGGCAAGGTCGAGGTCAGCTGGGCGCTATCGGACGATGGCAAGGACCTTGTGATTGACTGGAACGAGACCGGCGGCCCTTCGGTCGATGCCGAAGCGATAACCGGCGGCACTGGCACGGCCATCGTCGACCGGCTGCTATCGACCGGACGCGGTTCGATTACTCGCGATTGGCAGGCTTCCGGCCTCCATGCCACCGTCAAAATCCCGACCAAGGTGAGTTGATGCCGAAGCCCTGCACGCTCCTGGTGCTCGAGGACGAGCCGCTCATCATGATGGATTTGCAGTTCAGCGGCGAAGACCACGACTGTACCATGCTTTGCGCGGCGTCTTGTAGCGAAGCCATGAGGCTGATCGACGACGCAGACGACATCGACGCTGCGATCCTTGACGTGTCGCTCGGCGAAGGATCAACCTGCCTTCCGGTCGCGCGCAAACTTGAGGGCCTCTCGATCCCGTACATCCTTCATTCCGGCGATCTGGATCGGCATAACGAGACGATCCGCACGCTGAAGGCGAAGCTTGTGCCCAAACCCGTTTCAGCCGAGAAAGTGATCGCGGAAGCGATCGCCTGCGCGGAAAACGACGACGACTGAGATGTAATTCCGGCGCGCAGCGCCGAGGCGCGGCGCGAGCTTTCTAGAACAATCCCGGCAATTCATGTTGCGCGGCATTCGGTCCTTCAGGTTGGAGTATCTCGCGTCCACCGACACCCTGTACGCCCTGTCCGGTGCCGCCGCTGATCGCGGTGCATGACCGACCAGCGAGGAAGTCGAGCGCGGTCGCAATCGAGGCTTCGGTACCGGATCGCCGAGCTGCGTGAAAATATCGTCGTTCGCGCGGCAGGTCTTCACGAAGAACGGCGCAAGCCCGTCGAAATATTCGCCCTCGCCGTTGGCATTATCGGTCTTGAAGGTCACGATCCGGAAACGCAGGTCGCAGCTGGCGACATCGAAGCCGCTCTGCCCGACTGGCTTGCCCGAGGTGTTGGTGCCGATCAGCGCGATATTGCTGTCCGGAAAATAGGGCCGCATCGAATTGGCGACCAGCTCGCTTGCAGAGGCGGAACTGCGCGTCGTGATGAAGGCAATTTTCGTCGGCGCAATGGCATTCGATTTGCTTTCGAACCGTTCAGTCCGGTTGCGGCTGGATTTGCTCGCGCGCCACACCGTTTCGCTGAACACCGATCCAACCTCGTCGCGGCCAAGCAGGTCGCCGAGATCTTCCGCAACCGTCACGAGTCCGCCGCTATTGTACCGCAGGTCGATGATGACCTCGTCGATCCCTTGCGAGCGGAACTGGCCGAAGGCGGTGCTGAGTTGATTGGTGGCATCGTCGACGATGAAGGTGCGCAGGTTGACATAGCCTACATTCTTCCCGCCATCGTTCAGGGTCACGGCGCCATACCGATCAGAAACAGGATCGAGCGAGAAGTCAGCCTTTGCAATGCTGGTTTCGATAACGGCGCCGCCGACCTGTGCAAACTGCAGGACGCGCGTGGTTCCAGCGGTGCTAGGGCCAAGCGCATTGACCACCGCCTGCGGGCCTCCCGATGCCATAAGTGAGGAAACCGTCACAAGGTTGCCGGACGTAGTCCCGATCGCAAGGATTTCTGTCCCGCGATCCATCCCTGCAGCAAAGCCGGGTGCATTCTCATAGGCTTCGACGAGGAAGACCCGGTCGTTGAACGTATCATAGGCGAGCCGGATGCCGAATCCTGCTGTGGAGCCCGAGTTGATCAGCGCGTCCTCTTCAGATGCGATGGTCACGAAGTTGAAGAAATCATCCTTGTTCGCCGCCCGTGCCGGCGCGGTGAGCGCATCGATATAGCCCTGCGTGGTGCTGAAGTTCGCAGGATTGACGTTCTGGGCGATGAGGTCGGGAAACAGATACCATTCGTCGATGATGTCGAAGGCGACCTGTTGCTGCTGGCTGACCGAACACGCCGCCGTGGTCGGCGTAGGAGCTGGCGTTGGTGTCGGACCGCCGCTTGTCGGTGGAGGAGTGGAGCCTCCGCCTCCGCCACACGCCGCAAGGGCGAGCGCGAGGGTTGCAGAAAGTGCGGTACGACCAAATTGCATGGGGTGCGACTCCGAGGACAGGAAAATTCTGAGAAACGTCAATGAACAAGCTGCATGAACATGCGGTTATCCAGCCGCTGCGGCAAGTGGGTTTGCCGCGTCAAAGGCGGGGATGTGCCGGATTTTCCCGATTTTCGGTCCTTTTATCGTGTTTTTCCGCAGAAACCGGGGCAAATCGGGGGTGCACGCCTCGTTTCCTGCCCCCGATGGGACTAGCTAAGGTAATATGGAAAGACAGAATCATGACTGACCTTCCCGACTGGCTTGCCGCCAAGCTTCCGCCTGCCGCGCGCCATTCCGGCCTCGCGATTGCGGAACTCGGCGATGCGCGCACGTTTGGCCGGGGCGGCTTCGCGCTCACCAGTCCTGCGTTTGACGCAGGCGAAGAGCTCGACCCGTGCTTTACGGCGAAGGAAGAAGATGCCGTTGCGCCTCCCCTTGAATGGAGCGCGCCGCCTCCCGGATCGCAGGAACTGATCCTGATTGTCGAGGACGCGACCAGCGATGGTGCCACGCCGCAATGCCACTGGCTCGTCTGGGGCCTTGCCGGGCAGCGCGGAAAGCTGCTCGAAGGCGAAGTGCCGCCCCGCAGCGGCAAGAATGCCCACGGCAATTCCGAATGGCTTCTGCCCGATCCGCCCGTGGGCGAGACGCGGCAATACGTATTTCAGCTGTTCGCAACCGAACTTCCGCTCACCCTGATGCCCGGCGCAAGCCGCGAGGATCTGATAGCCTCGATCAAGGGTAGCATTACCGCCTGCGCAGTTCTGACCGCACCATTCACCGGCGTCGAAGCCGATGTGGGAATGGCGTGGGATGAAGACGAAACTACCTAACCCGCCATCATAAAAGGGAGAAATACCATGGCTGGCAAGACCAACGCACTGCAGAAACCGGTGCAACTTTCGGGTCAACTCGAGAACGTAATCGGCAAAGGTCCGATGACGCGCGCTCAGGTCACCTCGAAGGTCTGGGAATACATCAAGGCGAATGACCTTCAGGATTCGAAGGACAAGCGTCAGATCAACCCGGACGACAAGCTGGGCGCCGTGATCGGCAAAGAGCAGATCTCGATGTTCAAGATGACTGCTGCGGTGTCCAAGCACCTCACTTAAGGCCTGAGCCTTTATACGGACGATAGGAGCTAGCGGCGCGCGATGCGATATGGCCCGCGCCGCTGCTCTTTTCGTTCACCCTTCCAGGAAATCGTGATTTTTCCTGCGGCGATCATCGCATCGGCCGCCCTATGGACAGTGTCCATGTGGCCGCGCCAGTCTTCGCCTGGTCCTGCCAGCAACCGTGCAGCTTCGCTTGGACAGATCGTTCGGCCCGCGCCGCGCTTTTCAAGCAATGTTTCGATGGTCTGCTCGGCGGTGCTCATGCGCCTTTCGATCTCGGTCCGATGACTTCGCCCACCCACAGCGCCAGCCAGATCAGGATCGGCTGCGCAATCATGCGCGGGATGTGATAGCCCAGGCCCAGCCCGCCATCTTCGCGCGCCATGTCCATTACGAAATGATTGATATTGGCTGGCCAGACACACAGGGCATAAAGCGCCAGGCCGATCCCCGCCGCCTGCCGCAATTTGCGTGAGAACGGCTGGAGGAGCCCGGCCGCTCCAGCCATTTCGGCAATACCCGTCAACCATATGACAGCTTCGGGATAGGGCACCCAATCCGGCGTTATCGCAAGGAATGGCTCGGGCCGCACGAGATGCGCATAACCCGCATAGGCATAGAACGCAGCGAGCAGGACGCGCAGAACCAGCTTTATCATGCTCCCGGCTCCCAGCCCGCAGGAGCAAGCTCGAACCCGGCAAAATCGAACCCCGGCACAACGGCGCAGGATACCAGTGTGAAGCCCGCAGATCCCTGCTTGGGCGGTACAGGACGCGCCGCTTGCCATGCGCCTGCTGGCACGATGCCCTGTAGCACGTGCCCGGAACCAATATCCCCGCCGAGCGCCACGCTGCGAACCGGCCCGCTATCCTGATCCGCGATCAGCAGTTCGAGCGGATCACCAGCCTGCCAGAACCACAGTTCATCGGCGTCGACACGGTGCCAGTGCGAGCTTTCGCCGGACTTCAGCAGGAACAGTATCGCCGTGCCGCGTGCCCGCCCGGAACCGCCGGGTGCCGCGCGCCATGTCTCGCGGTACCAGCCCCCTTCCGGATGCGCTGCAAGCTGCAATTGTTCGATAAGTGCGTCCGCGCTATCAACCCCGGTCATGTCGTGCCCCTTTGCATTCGGGGCCAGTTACCGGGAGTTTGGATCAACATGCAACACACCTTCCTTTCCTCATTCGGCGTCTCGATCGCCGCTCTTGTCACCTGTATGGGAGCACCGCTCGCCGCGCAGAGCGTGGCCGAGGATATCGCCCCCGAGATCGAGACCGATCCGGCGGTGATCGCCGCCAACGCCGCATTGGAGGCGGCGCCGGTGTTCGACGGTCATAACGATGTCCCGATCCAGCTGCGCGCGCGCTTTGACAATCAAATCAATGATTTCGATTTCAGCGATACGACCGGCACTGGTGCAACCCATCCGCAGGGCCGCACCATGCACACCGACCTCGCCCGGCTCGCCGAAGGAAAAGTAGGCGCGCAATATTGGTCGGTATATGTCCCGGCCAGCCTGTCGGAGCCCGAGGCAGTGCAAATGACGATGGAGCAGATCGATGTGATGAAGCGGCTGATCGCGCGCTATCCGGGCAGCCTGCGCTATGCCGAGACCGCCGATCAGGTCGAGATAGCGATGGCCGATGGCAGGGTGGCCTCGTTGCTGGGCATGGAAGGCGGGCATTCGATCGGGTCGAGCCTGGCAGTGCTGCGCCAGATGTATGCGCTCGGCGCGCGCTACATGACCATCACGCATTCAGCGAACACGCCGTGGGCGGACAGCGCCACCGACGAACCGGAGCATGGCGGTCTCAGCGATTTCGGCAAGGACGTGATCCGCGAAATGAACCGGATCGGGATGCTGGTCGATCTCAGCCATGTCAGCGAAGAGGCGATGATGGATGCGCTCGATGTAGCGAGGGCCCCGGTTATTTTCAGTCACTCTGGCGCGCGTGCAATAAACGGCCATTCGCGCAACGTGCCTGACAGCGTGCTTGCGCGCCTGCCCGAAAATGGCGGGGTCGTGATGGTAGTGGGCCTGCCCGGCTTCCTTAATGACGAGCGGCGGCAATGGTACGCCGAGCGGCAAGCGGAAGAGGCGCGGCAAAAGTCGCTTCATCTCGGCCTGCCCGATGTGGTTTCCGCGGCAATGGCGGAGTGGGACGCAGCCAACCCTGAGCCCGAGACCGATATCGGCCACATGGCCGATCACATCGACCACATCAAACAGGTCGCAGGGGTCGAATATATCGGCATCGGCGCAGATTACGACGGCATGCCAACAGGTCCGGTCGGCATGGAGGACGCTTCTGGTTACCCGGCGCTGTTCGCAGAACTTGCCCGGCGCGGCTATTCTCAGGTCGAGCTTGAACTTATTTCAAGCCGCAACGCGATCCGCGTGCTGCGCGACGCCGAACAATATGCAGCGCGCGTCGCCGACCAGCCTCCGATCGAGAGCCTTTTGCCCAAGGAAGATTGACGAGATCGGCCGCGCCCCGCTCATCCGTGCGTAAGCGGGGCGCGATTCCAATGGATCGCGCATCTGGGCGTTAGAAATCAGTCGTTGCTGGCTGTTTCAGGCAGATCTTCGCGCGGAGTGGAGGCCATCTCCTCCAGTTCGCTTTCGCTCATGCTTTCATACATTTGCACGGAGGCACCTTGCAGATCGGACTTCTCCGTCTCGCCCCGCTTGGCGGACAGGGCTGCCCCTGCCGCTTGCTGCTGCGCTTTGCTCTTCGCTTCGGGCATCAGTCCTGCGCTTCAAGCTCGCTGCCGCGCTTGAGCACGTCGTCGCCGTCTTCCTGCTTTATGAGATAGGCTGGATTGTCCTCGTCAGCGTCTTTGGTGACTTCGGTTCCTTGAAGGGTCCGGGTCACCTCGCGTTCGAAACGCTCCGTGATCTGGCCCTTGCCCTCGCCATTGCCCCAGTTCCACTTGACGTACTGGTTGGTCTGGAAGCTGTTGGAATTGCTCACGTTTGATCTCCTGATATTGTCCAGGAGATAAATGCCAACAGAGCCTGCAGGTTCCGGCAGGCTCCGATCGGAGCGGCGATATCAACCCCAGAGGGCTGGCACGATCCACACGATCGTCATCGCGATCACCGCAAGAACAAGGCTGATTCCGAGCACATACCGCATGATGCCAGGGGTGCTGGCACCGCGTGCATCGTCGTCTTCGATGTGGATTTCGTTCTTGTCTTTGTAAGCCATGATAACTCCGTTTGAACTGCTATAGCCGAGCGCAACCCGGCCCGAAAGCCCGATCGTGGAAAGGCTGGAAAATCAATCGCGAAGCAGTTCGTTGATACCTGTTTTCGAACGTGTCTGCGCGTCGACCGTCTTGACGATGACTGCGCAATAGAGCGACGGGCCGGGCGTGCCATCGGGCAGCGGCTTGCCGGGAAGTGCGCCCGGCACCACCACCGCGTATGGCGGCACGTTGCCCATGTGAATTTCTCCGGTCGCGCGGTCGACGATCTTGGTCGATGCGCCGAGATAAACGCCCATGGAAAGCACCGCACCTTCGCCGACGCGCACGCCTTCTGCAACTTCGCTGCGAGCGCCGATAAACGCGCCGTCTCCGATGATGACCGGATCGGCCTGCAACGGTTCGAGCGCGCCGCCAATGCCTGCACCGCCGGAAATGTGCACGTCCTTGCCGATCTGCGCGCACGACCCGACCGTCGCCCAGGTATCGACCATGGTGCCTTCACCGACATAAGCGCCGATATTGACGAAGCTGGGCATGAGCACTGCGCCTTTGCCGATGAAGCTGCCGCGCCGTACGACCGCGCCGGGCACGACGCGAAAGCCTGCTTCGCGGAAGCGGTTGTCGCCCCAGCCGGCGAACTTGGTCGGAACCTTGTCGAACGCGGGATCGCCTGCCGACGCGCCTTCGACCACGCGGTTGTCTCTCAGACGGAAAGACAGCAGCACTGCTTTCTTGAGCCACTGATTGACTCGCCAACTGCCATTGCCGTCGGGTTCGGCCACCCGCGCTTCGCCGCTGTCGAGCATTGCGAGCGCCTCCGCGACCGGGTGACGGACATCGCTGCCCGGCGTGACCTCCGCGCGGTTTTCCCAGGCGGTTTCAATATCGGCGATGAGTGTTTCGGTCATGGTACCTCTGGCTGACGTCAGGATAGCGTTGTGAAGCGCTGCTAGCTGCGGAATGGCGGTGCGACAAGGCGATATGCAATTGCGGTTGCCCGCGAGGGAATCTTGCCTTCGTTAAGATTTCCGGCCTATGCCGGAGGGGTTGGGGGGAATTTCAATTAGAGGTCGCACACATGTCGAAACCCCGAAGCGCCTCTGAAGGTTCCTTGGCGCGGGGGAATGCGCCCATCAGCTGGAAGCGGGTGGGGCAGGCCGCAGCCGCCGCCGCCGTCTGCGCCGCGCTGAGTGCTTGCGGTGGGGGAGGGCCATCCTCCAACACGCCAATCAATTCGGTTCCGCCGCCGCCCCCACCACCGCCGCCGCCACCTCCACCTCCGCCTCCGCCGCCTACGAACTTCGACACGGCAGAATTTCGCCGGTCGGATGGGCCCGCCTTTCACGGTGCGGATGATGCCTGGCGGCAGAACTTCACCGGGACCGGAGAGATCATCGCGGTCGTTGACACAGGAATAGACAGCGACAGCCCTGAATTTGCCGGACGCATCCATCCGCAATCGCAAGATGTCGCCGCCAACAGGGGCATCGACCCGCTCGACGATCACGGGACCAATGTGGCGCTTGTCGCGGCTGCGGGGCGCGACGATACGGGCGTTCTCGGCATTGCGTTCGACGCTCAGGTGCTCGCAATCCGGGCCGACGATCCGGGCACGTGCGGCACGGACACACCCGATGATCCCACGCTGGGCTGCAAGTTCGCTGACCGCGACATTGCCGCTGGCATCAATCTGGCGGTCGATACGGGCGCCACGGTCGTCAATCTGAGCCTTGGCGGAGGCGCGGCTTCGCAAATCGTGCTCGATGCGGTCGCCCGCGCGGCCAATGCCGGATTGGTCGTAATCGTTGCGGCAGGCAATGGCGGAGACGGGAGCGATTCCACGATCGACCCCGACCAGCCCGACCCGTTCGCCGCCAGCATCCAGAGGGCCGGCGGCGATAATGTAATCATCGTCGGATCGGTCGATGCGCAAAGCGAGATTTCCGATTTCAGCAACCGCGCTGGCAATTCCGCTTCGTCATACCTTACCGCTCTCGGCGAGCGGGTCTGCTGCGTTTACGAAGACGGGCAGGTGTTCGTCGAGACGGTTGGCGGGCAGCAATTCGTCACCGTATTTAGCGGCACCAGCTTTGCCTCGCCGCAGGTCGCGGGCGCGGTCGCATTGCTCGCGCAGGCGTTCCCGAATCTCACCGGCGAGCAGATCGTCGAAATCCTGCTCGACACGGCGCGCGATGCTGGCGCTGCGGGGATCGACCAGGTGTTCGGCACGGGCATTCTCGACATTGCCGCCGCCATCGCCCCTTCCGGCACGACAACTCTCGCGGGCAGCGGCTCCGCGCTCGCGCTGGCGGACAATTTCGCGCTTGGCTCGGCGGCTATGGGGGACGCGCTTGATGGAGCATCCATCGGTACGGTTGTCCTCGACAAATACCGCCGGGCCTACAATGCCGAGTTCGGCCACCAGACGGCAAACGCAGCGCAGATCCAGCGGTTACGCGGCGCTGTCGAGCGTGGGGGCATCACCCGCGCAAGCGGCGGCGACGGGCTGTCGCTCGCGGTAACCGTGGGTGGGGGCCCCAGAGCGGCGGGCCTTGGATGGGCAAGCGCGCTGCAATTGACCCCGCAAGAGGCATTGGGCGCCCGCGTCCTGGCTGCCAGAGTGGCTGCGCGCGTCTCCCCGGACCTGCAACTGGGTTTCGGCATATCGCAAGGCGCAAGCGGTCTCGTCGGGCAATTGCAGGGCGCCAAGCGTCCCGCCTTCGCCATCGCACCGCGCGCTGGCAGCGATACAGGCTTTCTCGCCAGCAGCGATGTCTCGTTCGCCGCGCGGCATGAGCTCGGCCCGTGGGGACTGAGTATCGCCGCCGAAACCGGGCGCGCGTGGCTTGGCGATAATCGCAAGGCGGTCGATATTGTTTACGGCGTGCGAGAGCGCCGGCCGACATCCAGTTTCAGTCTGGCTGCGGACCGGACATTCGGTGGCCTCGACACTTCGCTTGCGCTGACCTGGCTGTCCGAGGACAACACGCTGCTGGGCGGGCACTTCAATGCTGCACTCGGCCTTCGCGGAGCGGACACTCTGTTCGTTGATGGTGATCTCGCCCAGCGGATCGGACCGAACTGGCGAGTTGGGGCTGCGATCAGGGCAGGTCTCACCCGGCCGCGCGGAGGGCAATTGCTCGGCGCGGGGTCGCAAATGCTGAGCGAGGCATGGTCGCTCGACCTGTCGCGGCGAAGCACTTTGACGAATGGCGACAGCCTCGGCTTCCGCGTCAGCCAGCCGCTGCGGGTAAGCGGGGGCGGGATCAATTTCGATCTGGCTGTGGCGTATGACTACGCGACCGAGACGCCCGTGATTGGCCGCCAGCGATTGTCGCTCTCACCCGAGGGCCGGGAGATCATGGGCGAATTCGCATGGGGATCGCCGCTATTCTTCGGCTATGCACGGGCGAGCGTGTTTTATCGGCGCGAGCCCGGACACGTCGCAAGCGCATCCGATGACATGGGCGCGCTCGTCAGCTTCAGTGCGTCGTTCTAGGTCTGACCGCTACTTGGGCATCCCGGCGGCGCGGGCGAATTCATAGGCGCGCTCGGCCAGCGGCTTCACCCGGTCGCTCATTGCCTTGGCATGGGCCGATGAGGCCGTGCCGTCGATCACCCGTTTCTTGATGCCTTGCATGATCCCCGCGAGCCGGAAGAGGTTGTACGCGAAGTACCAGTCCATCGGCGGAACAGGATATCCGGTTCGCGCGACATAGCGCTCCACGGCTTCCTCGACCGAGGGGATGCCCAGCGCCGCCAGATCGAGGCCGAGCAGGCCAGCGCGGCCATCGGCAGGCTGGAACCAGTTGAGCATCAGGTAGCTGAAATCGGCAATCGGATCACCCAGCGTAGACAGCTCCCAATCGAGGACTGCGATGATCCGGTTCTCGTCATGCGCGAAGATGACATTGTCGAGCCGGTAATCGCCGTGCACCACCGAGCTTTCATGTTGCGGCGGAATGGTTTGCGGTAGCCATTCGATCAGCCGCTCCATTTCCGGCATGTTCTCCGTTTCAGAGAGCTTGTACTGCTTTGACCAGCGCGCAATCTGGCGCGCGCAGTAATCGGTTGGCTTGCCGTAATCGCCAAGGCCGATCTGCTCCGGCCGGTTCAGGTGAAGCTCCGCCATCGTATCGATCAGCGAATGGTAGATCTCGCGCCGTTCATCGGGCGAGGAATCGGGCAGCGAGCCGTTCCACAAGGACCGGCCATCGGCCATGCTCATCACGAAAAACTTTGAGCCGAGAACTTCGGGGTCTTCGCACAGCCCATAGGTGCGCGGGACCGGGAAGCCGGTCGGGTAAAGCCCCGTCATCGCCTTGTATTCGCGGTCGACCGCGCGCGCCGATGGCAGCAGCTTGCCGAACGGCTGGCGGCGCAGGACGTAATTCGCATCCGGCGTCTCTACCTTGTAGGTCGGGTTCGACTGGCCGCCCTTGAACTTGGTGTAGCTGATCGGTCCGGCGAAGCCTTCGACATTGGACTCGAACCAGTCGGTCAGCTTGACGAGGTCGAGCTTGTCCGCCTCTGGCACTTCGACCGTGCCGACCATTTCCTTGTCGAAATCGATATCGGGCATACCGCCTGCATTCTTCTGATCGGACATCAGTCGAACACCACCACACTGCGCGCCGAATGCCCCTCGCGCATCTTGTCGAAACCGGCATTGACGTCTTCAAGACCAATGCGCTCGGCGATGATCGTGTCGAGATCGAGCAGGCCGCGCATGTAGAAATCGACAAGCCGCGGCAGGTCCACCGGGAAGTGGTTCATCCCCATGATCGCGCCCATAAGCTTCTTCCCGCCGAGCAGGTCCATCGCGCCGAGCCCGACTTTGCAATCCAATGGCATCATGCCGAGAATAACAGCCGTCCCGCCTCGGCGCAGGCTAGCTACTGCAAGATCGGCCGAGGCCTGACGGCCGACCGCTTCGATACCCCAATCGACGCCGCCGCCGGAGATCTCCATGATCTGCTGGACCACGTCCTCTGCCATCGCATCGACGGTGTGAGACGCACCCAGCGTTTCTGCGAGCGCGCGCTTTTCGGGGAGCGGATCGTACCGCAATCACCTTGCCCGCGCCTGCAATCTTGGCGGCGTTCACCGTAGCAAGGCCAACCCCGCCGCAGCCGACAACCAGCACGGTCTCGCCAGGTGTCACCTTGCAGGCGTTGAAGATCGTGCCCGCGCCCGTCGTCACCGCGCAGCCGATTACCGCAGCCCGGTCGAGCGGCATGTCCTTGTCGATCGCGACACACGCATTCTCGTGGATCAGCATCTGCTCGGATAGGGCCGACAGGTTCAGCATCTGGTTGACCGGATCACCGCCTGCAAGCGTCATGCGCGGGGCATCGCCCTTGCCGCGGCGGGTCGCCCCACCAAGACACAGTGCCATTCGTCCCGTCACGCAGAATTCGCAGGTGCCGCAAAAGGCGCTGAGGCACGAGACGACGTGGTCGCCCGGCTTCACCGTTCTCACTTCGCTGCCCACCGCGCGGACGACGCCAGCGGCCTCGTGGCCCGGTATCGCGGGCAAGGGGTGCGGGTAGTGCCCGTCGATGAAGTGCAGGTCCGAATGGCACAGGCCGCACGCTTTGGTGTCGATCAGGACCTCATGCGGCATCGGATCGGCGACCTCGATGTCGCCGATCACGAGCCGTTCGCCCGGAGTTTCCAGGATTGCTGCTTTCGCCATGTCTGGCCTCTCTCCTTGCCCCGCGCGCGGTTTAGCGCGTCGCGCCCATATCGCCCGAACTCAGCGCGCCCGTATCATTGGCTGCGCGCCCGGTATCGCCGCGCAGGGCGTTGGCTGTCGGACCTTCATTGGGAACGTGCTTGCCGAACTCCATGCGCGCAATCGAACGCGCGTGAACTTCGTCAGGACCGTCGGCAAGGCGCAGCGTGCGCTGATGCGCATAGGCCTGAGCAAGACCGTAATCTTCGGAAACGCCGCCGCCTCCGTGGGCCTGGATCGCATCGTCGATGATCTGCAGCGCCATGTTCGGGGCCTGCACCTTGATCATGGCGATTTCCTGCTTGGCCGATTTGTTGCCGACCTTGTCCATCATGTCTGCCGCTTTCAGGCAGAGCAGGCGGGTCATGTCGATATCGATGCGGGCGCGCGCAACGCGCTCTTCCCAGACCGAGTGCTTGTAGATCGGCTTGCCGAAAGCTTCGCGTTCCTGAAGGCGGCGGCACATTTTCGCCAGCGCTTCCTCGGCAACGCCGATAGTGCGCATGCAGTGATGGATGCGGCCCGGGCCGAGGCGGCCCTGTGCGATCTCGAACCCGCGCCCTTCGCCCAGCAGCATGTTGGAGACCGGCACGCGCACGTCTTTCATCTCGACTTCCATATGGCCGTGCGGTGCATCGTCATAGCCAAAGACGGGGAGATGGCGGATGATGTTCACGCCCGGCGCCTCTATCGGCATCAGAACCATGCTCTGCTGCGCGTGACGCTTGGCCTCGAAATCGGTCTTGCCCATGACGATCGCGACCTTGCAGCGCGGATCGCCGAGGCCCGATGACCACCATTTGCGTACCGTTGATGACATATTCGTCGCCGTCGCGCTCGATCCGCGTTTCGATGTTCGTCGCATCGGAAGAGGCGGTGTAGGGCTCGGTCATGAGGAAGGCGGAGCGAATCTCGCCGTTCATCAGCGGATCCAACCACTGTTCCTTCTGCTCGCGCGTACCGTAGCGGTGAAACACCTCCATGTTCCCGGTATCAGGCGCAGAGCAGTTGAACACTTCGCTTGCCCAGCCGATGCGGCCCATTTCCTCGGCGCACAGCGCGTATTCGAGGTTAGTAAGGCCGGGACCGTCAAACTCGAACGTGTCATCGACATGATGATGGCTGTCATTGCGCGGCGGCATGAAGAGGTTCCAGATGCCCGCTTCTTTCGCGAGCTTCTTCTTGTCCTCGATGATCTGGATCACCTTCCAGCGATCACCTTCGGCGTCCTGCGTTTTGTAAGTGTCCATGTTGGGGCGCACGTGGGTTTCGATGAAATCGCGCACGCTGGTCGCGCCAATAGACCTGACGTTCTGTCGGCTGAAAATCCATGGGGTTGATCCTCTCTCTAGTCTTGAATTGCAATCGAATCTGTTGGGCAGGACCGTGGCAGAGCGTGCCAGTCGCGCCAAGCTCTCATTTGTGGGGCTACTCGAAGGCGCGGACGTCGGGATCCGGCGTCTGACTGGCCTTCATTGCCGCAACGCGCGCCTCGTGATCCTCGCGCCGGATCGGAAACCGGCCAAGCCAATAGGCAGCGAAAAGAGCAAGCACGATGGAGATACCCGCATAGAGCAGGACGATGTCCGTGATGACCTCGAATGGTACATCTCCCGGATCGGCATTGTTGGATAGCTGCGACATGGCGATAATCTGCCCGGTCAGGAAAATGCCGAGGCCGGTTGCGCATTTCTGGACGAGCCAGTTGCCCGAATAGAACGCTCCTTCGGCGCGCTTGCCGGTGCGTTCCAGATACGCCTCGACGATCTCGGCGATCATTGAGCTCGCCGAAATCATCACAACGATCCCCATCGTGTTGGCGGGCAGGAGGAATGCGAAATAAAGCGCCGTGGAGGTCGGCGTGCCAACGGCCGGCCACGCACCGAGCAGCAGAAACGCATAAGGCGTCAGAAACAAGGCCAGCGCAGTTAGCGCGCCGATCACGGCGCTTTTCGGCTTACCGAAATGCTTGTGCATCGGACTGACGATAAAGAACATCAGGACTACCGACTGAAACAGAATGATCGGGTAGAGATTGAGCGCGGTCCGGTCGAATTGCCACACGAAAACGTTGACGTAATTCGAGATCGAAAACGTCATGCCCTGGCTGATATAGGCGGCCAGTCCGCCCGCCGCGAAGATCAGGAACGCCTTTTCGCTGAATGCTTCGAAAATTTCCGAGAATGCGCCTTTCAGACTGAATGGTTCGGGCTTTCTCTCGGGCAGGCGGGCGACAAGGCTGTGCTGGCCGATTGCCGATCCGAGCACCGAAATTGCCATCAGGATCGCTCCGAAAATGCCGAAGCCAACATAGCCATCGCGCTGCAGCAACCCCTCCGGGCCGGGCATGAATACCGTGTAGGCAAGGATCATCATCGAGATGCCGCCGATCCAGCCCGACAGGTAACGATAGCGGAACAAGGTGGTGCGCTCATCATAGTCAGAGGTGATCTCGGGCAGCAGCGAAACCGAAGGCACTTCGCAAGCCGAAAGCAGAATACGCACGACGACCGCGATGCCAAGCAGGCCGAGGAAACTGGGCGCCTCTCCGCCGGGCGGGGACCACATCATCACCCATGCGAATGCCAGCGGAATTGGCGCAGCATACAGCCAGGGAAGTCTGCGGCCCCAGCGGGTGTACGTCCGGTCTGAAAGATTGCCGAGGATCGGATCGATCACCGCATCCACCAGCAACGCAATGAGCAAGGCCAGGCTGACCAGTCCCGCATCCATGCCCAGAACCTGATTGTAAAACAGCAGCAGGAAGAACGAGAACCCGGTATCCTTTACACCGAATGCAACCGCGCCAAAGCCGTGGATCAGCTTCAACTTGAACGGCAGCTTTCCCTGGACAATGGTCATTTGCGGCGAGCCTTTTCAGCCACCGGCGATGCGAATCCGCTCACAAATGCTCTCCCAAACATTGTCCCGTACACTCGGTCCAAGCCTAGGCGCATCGCGCTTCCCGTCAACGTAAACTCGATGACGCTACGGCATCGCGAGATGGGTGCAGCGCTACCAATTCCGCGCTTGCAGGGCCGGTGCGAATTACCATAACGTAAGCGTTAAGTGAGAGATCAAACAGGAGAGTCGGTGATGTCCGATCTAGAAAGCTTCCGCTCAGAAACCCGCCAGTGGCTTGAGGCCAACTGCCCGCCCGAAATGCGCGAGCCGGTGCGCGATGAAGACGACGTCTATTGGGGCGAGCCGCAACGCGACTTTCAAGAACGACGCGCAAAAATCCTGGTTCGAAGCCTGCCTCGCCAAGGGCTACACCGTTCCGGCGTGGCCGAAAGCCTATGGCGGTGCCGGACTTGAGCCGGCCGAGGCCAAAGTGCTGCGCGAGGAAATGGGCCGCATCAACGCCCGACCGCCCCTTTCGAGCTTCGGCATCTGGATGCTTGGCCCGGCACTGCTGCACTTCGGCACCGAAGAGCAGAAGAAGCACTTTCTCGGCCAGATCGCGCGCGGAGAAATCCGCTGGTGCCAAGGCTATTCCGAGCCGGGTTCGGGTAGTGATCTGGTCTCCCTGCAGACCTTCGGCGAGGACAAGGGCGATCACTGGGTCGTCAACGGCCAGAAAGTCTGGACCTCCTATGCAGACCAGTGCGACTGGATCTTCTGCCTCGTGCGCACCGACAAGGAAAACAAGTACCAGGGCATCACCTTCATGCTGTTCGACATGGAGAACGAGGGCGTCTCAACGAAGCCGATCAAGCTCATCAGCGGCAACTCGCCGTTCTGCGAAACCTTCTTCGACGATGTGAAGGTGCCCAAGAGCTATGGCGAGGGGATCCCCGCCTATGTTGGTGAAATCAACCGCGGCTGGGACGTTGCGAAATACCTGCTGGGCCATGAGCGCGAGATGATCTCTGGTGCTGGCGGCGGCGACCGGACCAGCGCAATCGGCGCTGCCATGACCCGCCACGCGGCCAAGTCCGGCGACGAGATCGATCCGGTGCTGCGCGCAGAGCTGGCGATGTTCGATGTCGATGCGCTGGCCTACGGCGCGATGGGCGAGAAATTCCTTGACGAGATCAAGGTCGGCAAGGCCCACCCGGCACAGCCCAACATGATGAAATATGTCGGAACCGAGCTGAACAAACGCCGGCATGAATTGATGATGTCGGCTGGCGGTTCGCGCAGCCTCGAATGGGAAAGCGAGGAAACCGGCGGCGGCAAGCCATCGCGCAACTGGCTTCGCACGAAAGCGAACTCGATCGAAGGCGGCACCTCCGAAGTCATGCTCAACGTGATTTCCAAGCGCATTCTCGAGCTTCCCGGCTCCTGATCCGGCGATCCGAATAACCGGGACCGCCGGCGAAACATCGTGCGCGGCCCCCAGAAAACAATTTTCGAGAGAGGACGAGGCGCGATATGCCCCTTTATCACGACGACGATCAGGCGATGCTCGCCGATACCGCGACCGGCTTCATGGCCGAACAAGGCAACATCCAGAAACAGCTGCGTCACTGGCGCGACCGCGATTGCCCCGACGGATTCGGTCACGAACTGTGGAAGCAGATGGCCGAGATGGGCTTCACCGGAATGCTTGTCGGTGAAGACGATGGCGGCCTTGGCATGGGTCATGTCGAGGCGGGTATCGTGCTCGAAGAAATCGGGCGCAACCTGACGCCCTCACCGTTCCTGACTTCCTCGGTCCTGGCCGCAACCGCCCTCAAGCATGGCAGCGACGGCCTTCGCGGGCGTTACCTACCCGGACTGATCGAAGGCGCGAGCGTGTTTGCCGTCGCGATCGATGAAACCGCCAAGCACCGCCCGAGTCGTATCGCGGCGAAGGCGGAGAAATCGGGCAATGGCTTCAAGCTGACCGGCTCGAAAAGCTTCGTGATCCAGGGTGCGAGCGCGGACATGATAGTCGTCGCCGCGCGCACCAGCGGATCGGATGAGGACGAGGACGGGATCACGCTGTTCGCCGTCCCGAAAGACGCGGCCAATATGAGCCAGGACCCGGTCCGCCTCGTCGACAGTTCGGTGGCCTCGCACATCAAGTTCGACGGGGTCGAGCTCGACGGCGATGCTGTCATCGGTGAAGTCGACGGCGGTCGCGATATCCTGAACGCGGTTCTCACAGCAGGCCGCGTAGGTGCGGCAGCTGAGGGCGTAGGCGTTGCCAGCGGGGCGATGGACATAACCGTCGATTACCTCAAGCAGCGCAAGCAGTTCGGCAGGTTGATCGGCGAGTTCCAGGCGCTCCAGCACCGCGCCAGCCATCTCTATTCCGAGGTTGAAATTGCGCGCGCCGTGGTGATCAAGACCCAGCAGTTGCTTGATGCAGGGGCCGAAAGCGCCGAGCTGATGAGCTCGGTTGCCAAAGCCAAGGTCGCCAAGGCGGCAGGCCTCGCGGTCAAGGAAGGTGTGCAGATGCATGGTGGCATCGGCATGACCGATGAATACGATATCGGCCTCTACATGAAGCGCGACCGCGCTCTGCAGGAATTCCTCGGCGATGAATATTTCCATGCGAACCGCGTTGCCGAACTGAGCGGGTACTGATCATGGATATTCAATCACTCTTCGGCCTCGACGACCGCGTGGCGCTCGTGACTGGCGGAAGCCGCGGCATCGGCAAAATGTTCGTCGAAGGCCTGCTCGCGGCGGGTTGCGCGCGGGTCTACATCTCGGCCCGCAAGGTCGAGCAGATGGACGCGACCATCAAGGAGTTCGGGGAAGAAAAGGTGATCGGCATCCCCGCCGACCTTTCGCAGATGGACGGCATCCAGCACCTCGCCGATGAAATGGCGACGCGCGAGGACAAGCTTGATATTCTCATCAACAATGCCGGTGCGGCCTGGGGCCAGCCCTATCTCGAATTCAGTGAGGCTGGCTGGCACCGGACGATGGACCTGAACGTCAAGACGCCGTTCTTCCTTACGCAGAAATTGCACGACTTGCTCGTGGCAGGCGGGAAGGGTGACCACCCGGCCAAGGTGATCCACGTGTCCTCAATCGATGGACAGCGGATCAATCCGTGGGAGACCTACGCTTACCAGGCTTCCAAAGCGGGCGTTATCCAATTGACCCGGCGGATGGCAGCCCGCCTGATCCAGGACAACATCATCGTCTCCTCCATCGCGCCGGGCGCTTTCGCGAGCGAGATGAACAAGGCGGCGAAGAACGCCCCCGACGCCAGCGCTTCGCTGATCCCGGCAAAACGCATCGGGACCAAGGAAGACATGGCTGCGGCTGCGATCTACCTCTGTAGCCGCGCGGGCGACTACATAGTCGGCGACACCGTGACCGTCGATGGCGGAATGGTGAACGCATTGATGCCAGGGCAATATAACGATCCGGCTGGCTGATACCGGTCACAAACACCTGAATTGGAGGCCATCGGAGCAATCCGGTGGCCTTCTTTATTGGCCCATCAACAGCGTTGATCGAGCGCGGTTTCTTTCGTTACCGAGCAAGCGCAGTCCGGTGCGCTCAAGAGCCAATGCACTGCTTCGATGCCTAGCACTTTTGTGCGCGGTCTTTACGGGGCTTGGAAAAGCGCAGAAGATACGAGCCAGAAAATAGAGCATCGCATCAGCACGCCTCGGAAATTCGGCGGGTATGGATCATGGGCTCTGGGAGAAGTCGTATCGCGGATCTGACAGTGAATGACCCGCAGCAAATTCACGATGCCTCTCAGGGTTTCGGATCGTACCGGCTACAGGACTTATGTCCTGACCGCGTTGCTGATCGTCTACATCTTCAATTTCATCGACAGAACTATCGTCAATATCCTCACCGAGCCGATCAAGCTGAGTTTCGGTCTTGAGGATTGGCAGATGGGGCTGCTTGGCGGACCTGCCTTCGCGGTGCTTTACACATTCCTCGGCCTCCCGATTGCGCGCATTGCGGAACGTTTCAATCGTGTTGTGATCATCGCTGTCGCTGTCGGTGTATGGAGCCTGTTTACGGCGCTGTGCGGCTTTGCCATGTCGTTCCTGATGCTATTCCTGTTCCGCGTTGGCGTCAGCATCGGGGAGGCGGGTTGCACGCCGCCTGCGCAGTCCCTCATCGCGGACTATTTTAAGCCTGCAAGCCGCGCCACGGCAGTGTCGACCTATGCTCTGGGCGTGCCCTTGGGCGGAATGCTGGCCTCAATCTTCGGCGGTCAGATCGCAGGGATGGAAGGCGCAGCCTTCGGTGCCTGGATCAACTCCATCGGGCTGGGCTTCCTGTTTGGCGATCTGGATTGGTCGCAGGTCGAAGGGTGGCGCATCGCGTTTGTCGCGGTCGGATTGCCGGGGTTGCTGCTTTCGCTGATCGTATGGCGCAGCATCAAGGAACCGCCGCGTGGATACACCGATCCGGCTGCCTTGCAGGGCCTTGCCAAGGCTTCCTTTCGTGAAGCCCTCGGCGCGCTCATGAGGAAGCCCGCCTATGTGCATGTCGTCTTAGGCGCGACCTTGGCCTCGTTCGTGGGCTACGGCGTCGGGCAATTCACTACCTCGTTCCTGATCCGCACTCACGGTCTTTCGATCCAGACAGCCTCGTTGCTGTTCGGGATTATTCTGGGCCTGATGGCGGCAATCGGCGTCTTCAGCTCGGGCTGGCTGGCGGACAAGATGTCGAAACGCCACCCCAAGGCGCTGTCCTGGCTGCCTGCGGTTGGCATGGCGGCATCGGTACCGCTCTACGCCTTCGGGTTCCTCACCGACTCTCTTTGGCTGGCGATGCCGCCACTGATGGTCGCTGCGATGATCCATTATTTCTACCTCGGCCCGATGTATGCGGTTTCAGGCGGAGTGGTCGACAGCCGGATGCGCGCAACATCGGTGGCGATCACGCTTTTTGTGGTCAATCTGCTCGGCTATGGGCTTGGCCCGCCATTGATCGGTATCCTTTCGACCTTTCTGAAGACCACGTTTCTGACAGGGGAGGGGCTGGGACTGACGCTGGAGGCGTGCAAGTCACTGATGGCAATAGCGCCAGAGGTCGAAGCGACCTTGACTGGTGTTGAAGCAGAAAGCTTTTCCGCCTGCGCCAGTGCCGATGCGCGCGGCCTGCAATGGTCGATTGTGATTTTTGTCTGCGGCTATGGATGGGCGGCACTGCATTACCTGCTGGCGGGCCGCACGCTTCAACGTGACATGGTGGCCAACGCGGCGAGTTGAATGCTGTGCGGGCGGCTGCTCAACCGCCCATCAGCTCTCGCACGAACGGAATGAGCCCCGTCTGCCGCGTGCGCCGCATTCGCTCTGCGTCCAGCACTTCGCGTACGCGGTCGAAACATTCGTCGACATTGTCATTGATAACGACGTAGTCGTACTCGGCCCAATGGCTGATTTCGGCGCGGGCGCGTTCCATGCGGCCATCGATAACGTCTTCGGTGTCCTGCGCGCGCGCTTCCAGACGGCGGCGCAATTCAGGCAGGCTTGGCGGGAGGATGAACACGCTGACGACGTCCTGCTGGTCCTTCTGGTAAAGCTGCTGGGTACCTTGCCAGTCGATGTCGAACAGGTAATCCTGTCCTTCTTTCAGCCCTTCGCGGATGTGCCCCTTCGGAGTGCCGTAGCGATAGCCGAAAACCTCGGCCCACTCGTAAAAGTCGTCTTCCTCCACCATCGCATCGAACTGCGCATCGCTGACGAAGTGATAATGCACGCCCTCCTTTTCGCCCGGACGCGGGGGGCGCGTGGTGGCGGAAACGGACAGCTTGATTTCGGGGTCGGCGGCCAGCAGCATGCGCGACAAGGTGGTCTTGCCCGCTCCCGAGGGGGAGGACAGGATGAACAGCAGGCCGCGCCGGTGCAGTTTGTCGATAGTTTTGAAATCGGCCATGAGTTCCCCAAAGAAAACCCCGATGCCGCAAAGCGCTGCGCTAAATCAAGGGGGGTGAGGACCTGTCCGCCGGTTAAGTGCGTCGATTATGAACGCCGCGCGCGCCGCTTACGCTTCATCTGGCGGGATTTACCGCGGTCGTAGAGTGTTTTCACGACCAGTCCTCCAGCGACGACGCCGAGACCGACCGGTGAGCGGGTCGCCAGCTTGCTCGCGCCGTATAGCGCCAGAGAGGTGAGCATCGTGCGCCCGTCGATAAGCGATTCAGCTTTCGCCTCATCCTTGTAGCTCGCTTTGGCGACCTTTTTCTCGATGTTCTTGCGGAACAGGGTCGTTGCCCCGCGCACCACGATATCGGTGATGAGCAGGTTGGTTGCCGGGTTGGGGCTGGGGATCAGGAGCGACGTGCGGGTCTCTTCCTCAACGTCGGCCTTTGCGAGGGTGCGGGTAAAGCGGTCCGGGCGTGGTTTCTTCATATCAGACTATCAACGCACGAGATCGAAAGCGTTTCCGCGCGCGGCGCCTACTTCTTTTTCCGAAGTCCACGGTGACGACGTTCGAGCCATCGTCATCGCCGCCATCATCGGGGCCTAGACCATCGTCGGGCTCGTCATTCTCGGCATTTTCATGACCTTCGGGGGCCATGTCGCCGGCGGTCGCCTGAAACTGCAGGCCGAAATCGACCGCCGGATCGACGAAGGCGGTGATAGCGGCAAATGGCACTTGCAGCTTGGCCGGGATCTGGTTGAACGAAAGGCCGACCGAAAAGCCGTCTTCGCGCACGTCGAGGTCCCAGAATTTGTTCTGAAGCACGATGGTCATTTCGTCGGGAAAGCGTTCGCGCAGATGCGGCGGGATCGAAACGCCTGGTGCGCCGGTTTTGAACGTGATGTAGAAGTGGTGATTGCCGGGCAGTTCGCTGCCGCCCTGCTCGATTTCACCGAGCACACGGCCGACCACGGCGCGGAGCGCCTCCTGTACGATCTCGTCGTACGGGATCAGGCTGTCGGGCGTTTCTTCGCTCATGCACAAGAGTCGTGGCGAGGCGCGCGGCGATGGTCAAGCATTTAGCGGCGTTTCGGGCAAGAATTAGAGGGGGGCCGGGCCGTAGTGTGGACGCCGTGCAACTTGCGCTCCGCGCTGACCGGCTTATAGCGCCTGACCATGTCCAATATCGCTGAAAACGCCCGCCGAACGGGCACGATCGAGCGCAAGACCGCCGAGACGGGAATAGCAATTTCCGTCGATCTCGACGGCACCGGCGCATACGACATATCGACCGGGATCGGTTTTCTCGATCATATGGTCGAGCAGTTTTCAAAGCATTCGCTGATCGATGTGTCGATGAAGGTCGACGGTGACCTGCATGTCGACCAGCACCACACGACCGAGGATTCGGCGATTGCGCTGGGCCAGGCGATTGCCGAGGCGCTTGGTAACAAAGCCGGTATCGGGCGGTACGGCGCCGCCTATTCGCCAATGGACGAAACGCTCTCGCGCGTCGCGCTCGACATTTCCGGGCGGCCTTACGTGGTGTGGAAAGCGGGCTTCACTCAGGAAAAGCTGGGCGAATGGGACACCGAGCTTATCGAGCACTGGTTCCACTCGGTCGCGCAGACTGCGGGGATCACGCTGCATATCGAGCTGCTATACGGCTCGAACAACCATCATATCTGCGAGAGCATCTACAAGGGCTTTGCGCGCGCGATGCGGATCGCTGTCGAGCGTGACCCGCGCAAGGGCGGCGCGATCCCGAGCACCAAAGGGCAGCTTGGCGGCTGATGGCGCAGACCACCGCCCTTATCGATTACGGCGCGGGCAACCTCCACTCGGTCCACAACGCGCTCAAAGCGGTCGGAGCACACGTCTCCGTCACTGCCGACCCGGATGTCGTTCGCAGAGCCGACCGCATCGTGCTGCCCGGTGTGGGTTCGTTCAAGGCGTGCGCCGCAGGATTGAAAGGCGTGTCCGGCATGGTCGAGATCCCTGACCGAGCGGGTGGAAATGGGCGGTGCGCCATTTCTCGGCATTTGTGTCGGGATGCAGCTGTTGGCGACACGCGGGCTCGAGCACGGCATTACGCGAGGTCTTGGCTGGATACCGGGCGAGGTTCGCCTGATCGAGCCGCGCGATCCGGCGATAAAGGTGCCGCATATGGGCTGGAATGACGTCGCGATGCTACCCCATGCGCGCGGGCACGCATTGATCGAGGAAGGGGAGGCGTATTTCCTGCATTCCTATCACCTCGTTGCCGATGATCCCTACCACATCGCCGCCATGACCGATCACGGCGAAGGCCTGGTCGCAGCGGTTACACGCGGCAATATTGCGGGCGTCCAGTTCCATCCCGAAAAGAGCCAGGCTTACGGCCTCGAAACGCTCGCGCGCTTTCTGGAATGGAATCCGTGATGGACCGGTGTTCGGAAGGCTCAACATGATCGTATTCCCCGCTATCGACCTCAAGGGCGGCGAAGTCGTGCGTCTTTCCGAAGGCGACATGGACCGCGCCACCATATACGGCGACGACCCTGCGGCGCAGGCGATGATCTTTGCCGAGGCCGGAGCTGAGCACTTGCATGTCGTCGATCTCGACGGCAGCTTCGCCGGACGCACCGAAAATCGCGGGGCGGTCGAAGCCATCGTCGAGAAATTCCCCGGCTACGTCCAACTCGGCGGCGGTATCCGTGATGCGGCGGCGGTCGAGGGATGGTTCAACCTTGGCGTGGCGCGCGTGGTGATGGGCTCTGCGGCGCTCAAGAACCCCGAATTCGTCAAGGAAATGGCGCGCGAATGGGAAGGCGGCATCGTCGTTGCGGTGGACGCAAAGGACGGCATGGTCGCGACCGAGGGCTGGGCGGAAGTGTCCGACGTGCCCGTGGTCGACCTCGCCCGACGGTTCGAGGATGCGGGCGTCGCTGCGTTGCTCTTCACAGACATCGGGCGCGACGGATTGCTGAAAGGCGTGAATATCGACGCGACGGTTGAGCTCGCACAACGCGTCGATATTCCCGTGATCGCGAGCGGCGGCGTGAAGGGTCTGGACGACATCCACATTCTGTCGCTCAACGCGCACGAGGGTATTGAAGGCGTGATAACAGGCCGCGCGCTGTATGAAGGGCGGCTCGATCTTGCGGCGGCGATTGCGATGGGCGCGCGGGTATGAGGCAAGTTGATCGAGTGAAGAAGCGGCCAATCCGGTTCGCGGCCTTCTCAATTTTTGCCGTTGCGGGCGCCGTAGGTCTTCGGGCCGCTCCGCTCGCCGCCCTTCTCTGGGCTATAGCTTTTGCAATGTTCGCCATCGATTTTTGGCAGAACCAAAACGATGGGTTCATAACGCGGGATGGTGACCCGCATATATTCTGGTCCACCATTCTCCTTCTATGCGGCATGACGGTTCTAATGCTCTGGCTTTCCCTTATTATCATGGGGCGGAGCGCATGACCGTCCGCATTCGCGTCATACCCTGCCTCGACGTCGCCGATGGGCGCGTGGTCAAGGGCGTCAATTTCGTCGATCTGAAAGATGCGGGCGATCCGGTCGAGCAGGCGCGCGCCTATGATGAGGCGGGCGCGGACGAGCTGTGCTTTCTGGACATTTCCGCCACGCACGAAGGACGCGGAACGCTGCTCGATATTGTAAAGCGCACGGCAGAGGTTTGCTTCATGCCGGTAACGGTCGGCGGCGGCGTCGCTTCGGTCGAGGATGCGCGCGCGTTGTTGCTCGCTGGCGCGGACAAGGTTGCGGTGAACTCAGCGGCGGTGAAGCGACCCGAACTGGTGTCGGAGATCGCCGCGAAATTCGGCAGCCAGTGCGTTGTCGCCAGCGTCGATGCGCGCCGGGTCGTGCCGACCACCGGCGAGGCAGCGCCGAAGTGGGAAATCTTCACTCATGGCGGGCGTCAGCCGACGGGGATCGATGCCGTCGAACATGCGACAAGAATGGCTCAGCTGGGCGCAGGCGAGTTGCTCGTGACCAGCATGGACGGCGATGGGACCAAGGCAGGCTACGATCTCGAACTCACCCGCACGATTGCCGATGCGGTCAGCATTCCGGTGATTGCCAGCGGCGGGGTGGGTACCCTCGATCACCTTATCGAAGGGGTGCGCGAAGGCCATGCCAGCGCCGTGCTCGCCGCCTCGATATTTCATTTTGGCGAGCACTCGATCAGCGATGCGCACAAGGCCCTGCGAGATGCTGGCCTCCCGGCCCGAGGGATATGAGGCTTGCCTGCGCGCGGGGGATGAAGGACAAGCTTATTATGAACACGCTTGAACGCCTCGAGGAAACCATCGCAGCGCGCCGGGCTGCGTCTCCGGACGAAAGCTACGTTGCCGCGCTCAACGCGAAAGGCCTTTCGAAAATCGCCCAGAAGCTGGGCGAGGAAGCGACCGAAGCGGTCATCGCAGCGGTTTCCGGCAGCAATGAAGAACTGGTCGGCGAAAGCGCCGACCTGATCTTCCACCTGCTTGTGCTGCTCGATGCCAAGGGCGTGTCGTTCGAGCACGTGCTCGGCGAACTCGACCGGCGCGAGGGTCTATCGGGGCTGGAAGAAAAAGCCGCGAGGTCGGCGGACTGATGGCGCGCGACCTACGCAAGGACTGGCTCGTCACCCGGTCGGACTTCGAGGAGAACCCCGGCGAATATGTCGCCCGGCACGGCACCTTCCGCATGATGGTCTACAAGCCGAATATTCCGAACGTGCAAGAGCCGCATTCGCAGGACGAGCTCTATATCATCGTGCGCGGCGAAGGACGGTTCACGAAGGCTGGCGACACCCGCAGCTTCGGCCCGGGCGACGGAATTTTCGTCGAGGCGGGCGTCGAGCATCAGTTCGATGAGATTTCCCGCGATGGACTGGTCCAGGTGCTGTTCTGGGGACCAGAAGGCGGAGAACAGGAGTAAACCCCGTGCCGATCGACCCGACGCTTCCCTATGATGACGACAACATCTTCGCGAAGATCCTGCGCGGGGAGATTCCTTCGAATAAGGTCTATGAGGACGAGTGGGCCTTTGCGTTCGAAGACATCAATCCGCAAGCCGAAGTTCACACGCTTGTGATCCCCAAGGGCAAGTATGTCAGCTGGGACGATTTCTCCGCCAAGGCATCGGATGCCGAAATCGGCGGCTTCGTGCGCGCGGTCGGTGAGGTCGCGCGGATGAAGGGTCTGGTCGCTCCGGGTTGCCGGCTGATGGCCAATATCGGCGCGCATGGCGGGCAGGAAGTCCCGCACCTCCACGTACATATCTTCGGCGGGGAGCCGCTCGGCCCGATGATCTGCAAGAGGTGAGTTTCGTCGCGTGCGAGACTCGTTTCAGCATCATTCATGTGACTAACCGCAAACGCCGCTTTTCAGTGAATCCTCACTGCGCTAGGTGCCGTTGCAATGGTTGACCCAACTCCCCCGGGCGGTGTCCTCAATGGACCGCAGCACCTCTATGCGGTGCGGGTCTATTACGAGGATACGGACCTTTCGGGGATCACCTATCACGCGAACTACCTGCGCTGGTTCGAGCGCGCACGTTCCGACCTGCTGCGCTTGCTCGACATCGATCAGCGCGCGGCAATCGAGGCGGGCGAGGGCGCCTATGCGGTGTCCGAGATAAACCTCAAATACCTGCGCCCGGCAAAGCTTGATGACGATGTGGTGATCGAGACTACTTGCACCGATCTGGGCGCGGCGAGTTGCCGGATGCACCAGATTGCGCGCCGGGGCGATGAGGCGCTGTGCGAGGCGGATTTGCGGGTCGGGTTCATTTCGCTCGAGGGGCGTCCGCGCCGCCAGCCGGCGCCGTGGCGCGATGCATTTCAAACTTTCATGGACCAAGGGGCTCAATGACCATTTCGCTCGAAATTCTGGCTGCGGTGCCATCCACCCGGCTCGACCCGCTCGAATTGTTTCTCGACGCCGATATCGTCGTGCAGGCGGTGATGGCCGGTCTGATCATCGCGAGTATCTGGGTGTGGACGATTATCGTCGCATTCAGCATGCGGATCGGGCGGTTGGAAGGGCGCTCGAGCGAATACCAGATCGATTTCTGGGAAACGCGCGACCGGGATGCGGTGCTGACCAAGCAGCAGCGCCGCGAAGTGCCCGCCGCACGGGTCGCCGCTGCCGGGCTGGATGAATGGAAAAAGTCGACCGCGAATGCGGCGGTCGACCGGGGCGCAGCGCGCGACCGGATCGGCGCAGCGATGGAAAGTCAGGTCGCCGAGGAAGCCGACGAGTTGGCAACGCGGCTCAACTTTCTCGCCACAACCGGATCGGTTGCGCCGTTTGTTGGTCTGTTCGGGACGGTGTGGGGCATCATGAACAGCTTTTTCCAGATCGGCGCGCAGGAAAGCTCCTCGCTCGCCGTGGTCGCTCCCGGTATTTCCGAGGCGCTATTTGCGACCGCCATCGGCCTGTTTGCGGCCATCCCGGCAGTCATCGCCTACAACCGCTTTTCGAACCGCGTGAACCGCTACGAAGCAAAGTTGCAACGTTTCGCAGACAAGGTCCATGCGGGGCTGAGCAGGGAACTGGACAAAACCTGATGGCGATGAGCCTCGCCTCGTCCCGCTCCAGCCGCCGGTCGCGGCGCGCGCCCATGGCGGAGATCAATGTCACGCCGTTCGTGGATGTGATGCTGGTGCTGCTCATCATCTTTATGGTCACCGCGCCGCTTTTGGCCGTGGGCGTGCCGATCGAGTTGCCCGATAGCCGCGCCAATCCGGTGGATCAGACGCCGGAGCAGATCACGATTTCGGTCGATGGCGACGGGATCATCTATATCGAAAACGAAGCCGTGCCGGTGGGCGGCTTCCCCGATGCGCTTGCTCAGATCGACCGCGGGACGGACGGACAGCAGCCAGTGATCGTGTTTCGCGGCGACCGCGCGGTCGAATACGGCCGGACGATGGCTGTGCTTGGCGAGCTGAACCGCGCAGGCTTTACTTCGATCTCGCTGGTCACCAGCGGTTCAGGCGCGGAGCCATAGCCAAGGGCTGAGTATGGGAGAGACTGCTCTTTTGCGAAGCGAAGACCGAGTTGCAATCCCGGTCGCGATTGCGCTGCATGTCGGCGTGCTTGCAATACTCGTCCTGCAGCCGGTGCGCGATGAGACGGCGATCATCCCGGAGCGCATAACGGTGAGCCTTGCGACCGATATCGGGCTTGAGGCGACCGCGCCTGATCCGGTACCCGAAAGCCGCGCGGCAATTGCGCCGGTGCTGGGCGAGGAGCTTGGCCCGGATACGCAGGATGCGCCCGAGGCTACACCCGATACGCCTCCGCCGCCCCCAGTCTCCACCACCCGCACGGCGAGCGCACCTCCAAGTCCCGCGCCTGAGCGAACCGCGGCCAGCGGCGGCGGAAGCCGCATCGGCGACGATTTCCTGCCCGGTAGCGGAAGCTCGACGACCACCGACGAAACCCGTATTCCCGCCTCGCAGATAGGGGCGAGTGCGAAGGCCTCGATCATCCAGGCCATCGTGCGCCAGATCAGGCCGCACTGGAACGCGCCCAGCGGCGTCGATGCCGAATTGCTGGTCACAGAGCTGGCGTTCGATCTCAATGAAGATGGATCGCTCAAGGGCCGCCCGCGCGCGCTGCGCCAGAGCGGCGAGAACGCCTCCAACCGAGCGCAAAAATCACTCCATGCCGAGCGCGCGATCCGTGCGGTGCAACTCGCCGCACCATTCGACCTGCCCGACGAATATTACAATGCGTGGAAGTCGATCCGCGGCGCACGCTTCGATAGGAACCTGTCACGATGAAAACTGCCCTTGTTGCCCTTTCGCTGTTCACCGCCACCTTCTCAAGCGCGGCTCTCGCGCAAAGCGAAGACCTTGGCGAGCCGCTGGGAGAAGGCGGCACGGTAGAAACCACCGGAGTCGAGGCTTCGGGCGAGCAGGCGGACGACGGAGGCCTGACCTTCACCGTTACCGATGAAAGCGACTGGTCCGATATTGGCGTCGCCATTCCGGCCTTCGCGGTCGACCGCGATCAGCCCACGCCCGCCAATGCCAACGGCACCGAGGCATTGGGCCGCGAAGTGGCGCGCATCATCACCGCGAACCTGCGCAACAATGGCCTGTTCAAGCCCGTCGGCCCGGATAGCCTGCCGCAGCCAAGCTTTGGCCAGATCACCGCGCCAAGCTGGAGCAGCTGGAGCGGTCGCGGGGCGGAGATGCTGGTCCACGGCTATGTTCGCGCACGCAGCGATGATCGGCTGGTGGTCGGCTGTTATCTCTACGATGTCGCGCTTCAGGACGAGCTCATCCGCGAAGGCTGGGTCGTGCGCCCGGCGGACTGGCGGCGCGCGGCGCACAAATGCAGCGACCTCATCTATGCACGCCTGACGGGCGAAAGCCCGTTCTTCGACAGCCGCATCGCCTATATCGCCGAGACCGGACCGAAGGATCGGCGCGTGAAGCGGCTGGCGGTGATGGACAGCGACGGGGCAAACCACCGCTTCCTTACGCTGGGCAGTGCCACCGCGCTGACGCCGCGCTACTCGCCCGATTATTCGAAGATCATGTACCTGTCCTATGTCGACGGAAATCCGCGCATCTATGTCTACGACATTGGCAGTGGAAAGCAGCAGCTGGTGACCGAGAACAGCAACCCCACGCTCGCGCCGCGCTGGTCGCCCGATGGCCGCTCGATCCTTTATTCGATGTCGGTTGCCGGCAATACCGACATTTACCGCGTGCCGGTATCGGGCGGGCGCAGCGTGCGGCTGACCGATACGCCGGGGATCGACATTGGCGGATCGTATTCGCCCGACGGATCGAAGATCGTTTTCGAAAGCGATCGCTCCGGCTCGCAGCAATGCTATGTTATGAATGCAGACGGGTCGAACCAGCGGCGCATCACCTTCTTCGGCGGTCGCTGCGCCACGCCGGAATGGAGCCCGCGCGGCGACCAGATCGCCTTCACGCGCATAGCCGGCGACTTCAACGTAGCGGTGATGTCACCTGCCGGGCGGAGCTTGCGCGTTTTGACCAGCGGTTGGCAGGACGAGGCGCCGACCTGGGCTCCCAACGGCCGGATCATCCAGTTCTTCCGGACTGAGCGGAACACCGGGCGGTCGGGCCTTTGGCAGGTCGACCTGACCGGGCGCAATGAGCGCCGGCTACCAACTCCGGTCGATGCATCCGACCCGGCTTGGGGACCGATCCGGCCCTGAGCGCGTTTAATTACAATAGAACCCTTGAGGGTCGCCCCCGAACTGAAAGGATGACCACTATGAATGCGATCACGAAAGGTCCGTTTCGGGCCACTATCCTGCTTGTCGCTTCGGCTACCGCGCTTGCCGCGTGCCAGAAAAAGCCGCCGGAACAGCTTCCGCCCGCGCAAGCGAGCGAGGAAGAGCCGGTTGCAACCGCCACGCCGACGCCAAGCGGACCGGTGCTTGGCACGCAGCAGCATTTCGAAAATGCAGTCGGGTCATCGACCACGATCTATTTCGACACCGATCGCTTCAATATCGACAGCGCCGATGCCGCCGCTCTCCAATCCCAGGCGCAGTATTTTGCGCGTTTCCCGCAGCTGACCTTCACTGTTGAAGGCCACGCCGATGAACGCGGAACGCGTGAATACAACCTCGCACTGGGTGAACGCCGCGCCAATGCGGCCAAGAATTATCTCGTCAGTCTGGGCGTGACCGCCGACCGTATCCGCACGGTCAGCTTCGGCAAGGAGCGCCCGGTTGCGCTTGCCTCGAACGAAGCGGCGTGGGCGCAGAACCGCCGTGCGGCCAGCGTCATTATCAACTGATCGGGGATCGGCTTTCGTTAGCTTTGCAGGCCGGGTAAGAGCTCGGCCTGCGCGCTAAACGGCTGGCTGATCGTGAGCGGGGTGTCGCCAGCATCTCCGAACCGGCCATTGCCCGCAGCAAGGCACAGGCTTGCCAGCGCAAGCACGGAAAACAGGCTGGACAGGGCGACTTGGTGGCTCATTGTGCTCTCGAAGGGGGCGCCGTAGAGACGCCGGATTACCAAAAGGTGTTGCAATGCAACATTTCGCATCGCAACCGGTTCCCGCTTTTCGTCTTCATTTGCTTTCCATTCCACTTAACCTAGATTGACCGCGTGATACTTTCGACCAACAGCATTCCGCCGAGCGCCCCTGTGCAGGCCCTTTCGTGAGCCGCGCGCGCCGATCCAACGATTGGGGCTTCCCGCGCTGGCGCTCCTACGATTCCTCGCGCGAGGCCGTGGCGCAGCGCGAATGCGATCGGCATGGCTGCGACGAGGCGGGCCTGTGCCCCGCACCCAAATCGCCCAACAGCCCCGATCGCTGGTATTTCTGCCAGAAGCACGCCGCCGAATACAACAAGGGGTGGGATTACTTCGAAGGGCTCGACAAGGAGGAGAAGGCAAAGCGCGCCAAGGCTGAGCAGCAGGAAAGCTCAGGCTATGCCGAGGCGTCGCATTATGGCTGGACCGGATCAGGCGATGGCAGCCGCAGCGCCGACGAGATGATGGCTCTGGAGGTTCTGGAGCTGGAAGCGGACGCGGACTACCCGACGATCAAGAAAGCCTACCGCGCCAAGGCGAAAGAGGTTCACCCCGACGTAAAGCCGGGCGACGAGGAGGCGGCCAAGCAATTCCAGGCGATCCAGGTCAGCTACGAAGTGCTCCGCCAAGCCGAGGAACGACGGGAGTGGAAGGGGTAGGTCTTGCCGATATGGCCGCTTGCGACCCGATTGCGGACATTCACTATAGCCGCAGCCATCTCTAGATGCCGCCGCGAGCAGTAGCCTTTTCGTGCAAACCGCATAGCGAGGCCCAATCGTTGATGTATCGCTCTACAAAGTCGCTGAAACTGTTCGCGACATAACCGTCAGATTCTCCGTTTATGAGGGCCACCTTCCCTCGATTTTCATCTTCGGTACACGAAATGGCCCACGCCCAGCACCAGATGCAGTGATCGACAATAAATAGGTGTTTGATGAATTAGAGGTGATTGGCTCTCCGACGTCGTACCCTAACTCGTCTGGAATGTTTCTAATGCGTTCAATGGGCCACCAGATGCCACATTCTTCATCCCAATTTTCTGCATTGGGAATGGCGAGCTGTAGATACGTGCGGAAATCATCAGGAAGCGTAACACCGTATCGAACTTCAAGGGCGACTATATCTCGTTCGGGCGTAGTATTCGTAACAATGTCAGCGGCGGTTTCGGACCACCACGCTTGCAAGGTTTCGTACGGAAGCATCGCCCATAAATCTTTCCAATTTCGCCAATAGTCAATCATTTCTGCCGACCTGCTGCGCTCCAGAGCGAACGTCCGCTTTCCAGCAACCACCGGACATTCACCACTAAACTCGGACAAACGCGTCTAGCTGCTCCAAGATCAATCTCTCGGTCCAGAAAATCCCGGCTTTGCAGCGCTTGAATCGATCTCCGGGTTCGGGTTGTCGTTCCACCACGCCACGTCGGACCATGGGCGAATATCGAGCTCGTGGGTCCAGCAATTGCGTGGTTGCTGCGCGAGGTGCCAGTAGGTTTCGGCGATCTCGGCCGGATCAATCACGCCTTGCTCGCCCTTGGCGGCTTTGAACGCCTCGTATTTGTCGCCGAGCAGTTTGCCCAAGGTGTCGGGTGCATCGACCGAGCCATCGACCACTATGTGGGCGACGTGGATACCTTGCGGGCTGAATTCCGCGTTGAGCGTCTGGCACAGCATCCGCCGTCCTGCCATCGCGGCGGCGTGGCTGTGTTGTCCGGCGTTGCCACGCATGGCCGATGTCGCCGAGGTCACGAGCAGCGTTCCGTGCCGCCCGGTCTGCGCGCGCTCCGCCATTGCCGGGAACATCGCATGGGCGAGGCGAAAGACGCCGTAGCAGCCGAGCTTCCAGCCAAGCTCGAATGTCCGGTGCGGCGTGTCGTGCAGTTTGCGGTTCCCGATCTGCGCGCCGAGATTGTAGAGCGCACCTTCGATCGGGCCGATATCACGCTCGGTCCGCTCGACCAGTTCCTCGACCGAGCCGTCTTCGGCTGCGTTGAGCAGCGCGCCGGTGGCCGAGCCGCCGTCTTCCTCTATCTGGTCGATCAGCCGCCCAAGGCTTTCTTCATCGGATCGCCGGGCCAGGACCGCGTGATAGCCGCCTGCGGCGAAGCGCATGGCGGCGTGCCCACCGATCCCGGCACCAGCGCCGATCACAAGGAATACGGGTTTGCGCTGTGTCATTACTCTCTCCCAATGTGGGCAGAGAGTAGGCCAGCGATCAAACGTGTTCCAGTGCCTGCTCGAAATCGGCGATGAGGTCGTCCGCGTCTTCGATGCCGATGCTGATGCGCACGAGGCTATCCGAAATGCCGAGCTGCTGGCGGCGCGCATGCGGGACCGACAGATGCGTCATCGAAGCCGGGTGGCTTGCGAGTGTCTCGGTCCCGCCGAGGCTGACCGCAAGTTTCGCGATTGTGAGGTTGTCGAGGAAACGGAAGCATTCCGCCTCGCCGCCTTTCAAAAACACGCTGAAAGTGCTGCCCGCACCCATGCAGTGGCGATCATAAATATCCTGCTGGCGCTCATCCTCGATCATGCCGAGATAGCCAAGGCCGTCGACCTTGGGATGCGCTTTCAGAAAGGCGCAGACCTTCTCCGCATTCTCGCCTGCGCGCTGCATTCGCAATTCGACCGTTTCGAGCGAGCGCAGCAGCATCCAGGCTGTGTTCGGATCGACGATCCCGCCCATCGTGTTGCGCAGCGCGCGCACCGGGTCCATCCATGTCTTCGCGCCAGCAATCGAGCCTGCGACGAGGTCCGAATGGCCTCCGACATATTTGGTCAGCGAATAGGCAACGATATCCGCGCCGTGATCCAGCGGGCGCTGCCACAGCGGGCCAAGGAAGGTGTTGTCGATGGCGATGGGGCAATCCCATTTGAGGTTGGCATCGCGCGCTTCCTTCACGGCCTCGATATCAACGAGCGCGTTGGTCGGGTTGCCGGGACTTTCGAGGTAGATCATCGCGACCTTGCCGCCATTTTCGCTGGCCTGCTTCTTCGCGCGCTTAAGAACCTCGTCGAGCTGTTCGCGGGTCGCGCCTGCGGGAAAGTCGATATAGGTCACGCCGAACTTGCTGAGCACCTTCGCGACGAACCCTTCCGATGCAGCGTAGAGAGGTCCGGAGTGCACGATAACGTCGCCCTGGCTGACATAGGCGAGCATCAGGATGCAGATCGCAGTCATGCCACTTGAAAAGCTGAGCGCGTCTTCGGCTCCGTCCCAAATGGCGAGGCGGTCTTCGAGGATTTCCTGATTGGGCGCGTTGAAGCGCGAATAGACCAGTCCCTCTGCGCCGCCCTCGCGCTTGCCGGTGATCCCTTCGAAATGCCGTTTGCCGTCCGCTGCGCTGGAAAAGGCGAAGGTCGACGTCAGAAAGATCGGCGGCTTCAACGAGCCTTCGGAGAGGACCGGGTCATAGCCGTGGCCCATCATCAGGGTCGAAGGTTTCAGCTCGCGTCCGCCGATCGTGGTTTTTTCCGGCTTTGGATTGCGGCGCGGAGTAGGGGTGTCGGTGGCGTCGATTGCATCCGTCATGCGGATATCCTTCCTAATCAGCGCTCCAAGGAAGGCTGGAGCTTAAAATCGGACGTGCGGCCCCCGCCTCTAACCTCCGCAGAAGCGCCTCTCCGCACGATCCCAAATCTCGATGCGGCCTGATTATCGCGCGATAGTTGCAGTTGCAACCGGTTGGTTGCGAGGTTTGCGCGAGAGTATCACAAGACCTAGCCTTGCGGTGGGAGGACGACGCGATGGACGACCCGTTTCAGATGCAACGCGAGCTGCGTTACGGCGCGCCGGTCTGCGATCAGGTGCTGACCGGTCGGCATTTCACTATCGGCTATTCGTGGTATTTCCGGCAGGCGAAATGGACGCTCGAAATCATCAATCGTGACCGCGAGCTGGTCAACGATCTCGACATGGTTGAGCGGCTCGACAATTTTCGCGCAGACTCGCGGATTCCCAAGCGCTTCAGGGCAGGTCTCAAGGCGTTTCAGGGTAGCGGTTTCGAACGCGGCCACCTCGTCGCGAGTGCCAACCAGGATTTGCAGGACATCCAGAATTCCGAGACGTTCCTGTTGTCCAACATGAGCCCGCAAATGCCCGGCTTCAATCGCGGGATCTGGAACCGGCTGGAGCGGGCGATCCGGGTGCTCGATAAGCGCGAAAGCGCGCTTGAAACCTACGTACTCACCTGCCCGGTGTTCTACTTCGGCGAAGTCGTGGAGCGCATCGGCAAGCAGCAGGAAGACTACGGCATCAGCGTGCCGATCCCCCATGCCTTCATCAAGAGCGTTCTGACAGAAAACCGGCGCGGGCGTTTCCGGCTGTGGACCTTCGAAATACCCAATGCCACTCAGTCGGAGGACCTCGAGAAATTTCTCGTGAAGACCTACGACGCCGAACAAATCGTCGGAGGGCGGTTCTGGGACCGGATTGCGCGCGAAGACCTTGATCGCGACAAGGGGCGCACGCGCGACATGTGGTGAAGGCGATGCTGGCTAGGCCGTCCCGACCGAAGCGATCGCCCACACAATCCCGACGATGGCGAAAATGCCCAGCAGGTCTAGCACGAGCCCGGCCTGCACCAGCCGCCCGATCCTAAGCCGTCCGGTGCCCCAAGCGATTGCATTTGGGCCGGTCCCGGCGGGCAGGATAAAGCCCCAGCTCGCTGCGAGCGCTGCGGGCATGGCGATCAGGATCGCATTTTCCCCAAGGCCAAGCGCGGCCGCAAGGCTGGCAATAATCGGGATGATCGCGCTGGCTGTTGCGACATTGCTCGCAAATTCGGTGATGAGCACGACCATTGCGACAATTGCGAGAGCCATCAGGAACAGCGGGACCGCCTCGAGCGGCAGGAGCGCGCTTCCGAGCCAATCGGCCAGACCGCTTGCCTGCATCCCGGCGGCAAGGGCAAGGCCGCCCCCGAACATCATGATGACACCCCACGGTGCGCGGTCCGCCTCTTTCCAAAGCAGCAGCGGGCGGCCAGTGCCATCGGGGAGCAGGAACAGAGCGAGGCTGGCAATCACCGCAATCGTCCCGTCGGTCCAGCTGCCTTCAGGCAGGAAGGGAGCGACCCAAAGCCTCGTCATCCACAGTGCAAACGTGATCGCGATGATCGGCACGAGCCGTTTCTCGGCAGGCGACCACGGTGCATGATCGTCGATGGCCGCGCGCGCAGCAGCGACATCGAAGGGATGGCTCGCAACGCGCTGGACCCGGCTGACGACGAGCGCGGCGAGCGGCACGCCGATCAGCACAACCGGCAGTCCAAACGCCATCCATCGCGCAAAGCTGATCTCCAGGCCAATCATGTCATCGAGCAGGGCGACAGCAATTCCGTTGGTCGGCGAACCGACAATCGTCCCAAGCCCGCCGATCGTCGCACCAAAGGCAATGCCCATCGGGAGGGCGCCATGCAGGCCCTCTTGCTGCGGGACTTCGGCAGCCGCCGAGGGCTGCGGGCCGGTGCTGCTACCCCCAGCCAGAACAGCCAGCGCCATCGGCATCATGATAAGCGCGGTCGACGTGTTCGAGATGAGCATGGAGAGGACCGCGGCAGAAATCATGAAGGCCAGCAGCAGCCGGGCCTGACCGCCGCCGGTCCCGATGGTCTTGAGGATTGCAAGGCTCAATCGCTTGTGCAGCCCGGTCCGCTCGATCGCCAACGCGATGAAGGCACCGCCCAGCAGCAGGAACAAGATCGGGGCGTAATATGCGCTCGCCGTCTCGCGCGCAGTCATCACTCCGCCCAGAGGCAACCAGATGAAGGGGAGCAAGGCAGTCGCGGTGAGCGGGATTGCCTCCGTCATCCACCATGCCGCCATCCAGATGACGAGCCCCGCGACCATCCAGCTTTCCGCGCTCATCCCGCCGGGCGCCGGCAGCAGGAATGTAAGAGCAAAGACCAAGGGGCCAAGCACGAGGCCGATCCGGCGCGCTGTCATGAAACGAAAATCCCCCGAGCGACCATGCCCGAGGGATTATCAGTGCAGCGTTCCAATGCACAGCCCCGGATGAGGCTGCGGGCGCGTTTTGTTATTCGACCTCTTTCGCCGCTTCGCCGTCAGCGTATTGGCCATCGCCATAGATGACCATGCCGGTGCGAATGCCGCGCTTGTACGCCTTATTCAGCTTTTGACCGCGCTCTTGCATCAGGCGCTGCGCTGCGCGGTTGGGACGGGTCGGTTGATCGGCACATTGCAGCGCCGCGCCGCCCGGAGCGAATGCGAGACCCGCTTGTTCGCCCGCTTGCGAGCACACGAAGTTCAAGCCTGGATCGGCGCGTCCATAAAGCAGATCGGCGACATCGGTTTCGTAGCGGTTATAAGCAACTCGGTCGTACTTCCCGATGAGGCTTTTCACATCATCGCGGGCGAATGCGGAAAGGTGCGCGATCAGATCGCTCGTCGCATCGAAATAGAACCTCTCGGCCTCTTCATAGATGCGGCTGACGCGCAGTGCGCCATTAAACGCCTCAACCCCGCGCAGTGAATTGACGAATTCCTCTGCGGACAGCGACAGCAGGGCGTCGATATTGTCGGCATTGTACGCAAGGCGCTGGATCGACGGTCCGCCGATTTCGCCGCGCCAGAAGCCGTACATTACCTTCGGATCTTTCCAGTTCGGGTAGACGATCCTCTCGCGGATATCGCGCGGCGAAAGCGCGACGCCCTTGATCATGATCAGCTTGGCATCCTGAAGTCCGGCCTGGTTCGATCCAAAGGATTGCTCGGATGGGTCGCGCAGCGGATACTCGCTGGCAACTGCCTCGATGACCGCAACATTGTGGAGGTTGATCCAGTATGCCAGCTGCTCGTTGCGCGGCAGCGAGGGTATATCGAGCTCGTTACCGATGCGTTCGAGATCCTGACGATAGGCGGTGATGCTACTGCGAATATTATCGTCGAGGAAGGAAAACGCGACCCGGTTGCCTTCAAGGCGGTAGCGCGAGGTGTGGCCGTAGGTGAAGCGCGTGCCTGTGCCCGGCGTGGCGCGCGGTGCACCCTCGCGAATTGAAGGGCCCATGGGAATGACAAACCAGCCGAGCGCTTCGTCCCAGTGCTGGTAATCGATGCGATGCGGCTTGCGCTCTTCCGATGGGGCAAACTGCGAAAACTCACCGACTGGATCGGTTGTCGCAGCGGAGCTGCGCGTCTGGAACGGCGTTGCGGCGCTTTCCGCAGCGAGCGGAGCCGACAGGCTGGCAATGGCAAGGGAGGCGATAATCGAACGGGGCTTCATTACGTGTCTCCTATTGTGACAGGTCGGACCCCTCCCGGTCTCGAGCCGATAATGGAAAGTCTAGACGAGCAAGAAGCGATTATCAAACATGATGGCAATCTGCTTCTTTTACTCAACTTCCCCCTTGTTTTTTGGATCGCCCGGCAAATCAATATTGCTGAAGATAACTTCGCCTTTGCGAAGACCTTTGCGCTCGATGTATTGCAGCTTTTTCGAACGCTGTTGGAGCAGGGAAAGAACACCGGCCCCAAGACGGCCGCTGGAAAAGAACGGGTTCGTCCGGGCGCCGCCAGCAAGATCGGCAATATCGTGTTCGCGCAGGGAGGCCTTTATCGTATTTGTCTTCATGAGCCTGGTAAGCATATCGCCTTCGAGATAATCGAGCAGGTGCTCTCTAAGATCGGCTTCGAAGTCCTGGAAATAGATGCTCGCGGCCTCTTCATAAATTTGAGACACGTGCATTGTGGCGCCGCGCTTTTCCGTTCCGCGCCGAGAATTCGTGAACTCACGGGCGCTGCGATCAAGCAGGTCGGACACATTGCGGCCAAGATACGCTTCGCGCTGCATCGCCGGACCGCCGATCTCGCCGCGCCAAAACCCGTATATGACCTTTGGGTCTTTCCAGTTCGGATAGACGATCCTGGTGCGAATATCCCTTGGCGACAGTGCGACGCCTTCGACTGTGATGAATTTGGCTTCATCCAGCAGCGCGCCGCCGATCCTAATTTCGCGCGGCTGGCGGATCGGCCAATTCTGAGCGATTTGCTCGATCATCGCGGCATTGTGAAGATTGATCCAGTAGGCGAGTTGTTCATTGCGAGGTATCGACTGGATATCGATGGTGTCGGCGACACGCTCGAGGTCACGCCGGTACTCTGTAAAGCTCGCAATGACCTCGTCGTTCATGAAGGAGAATGCGACCATAGACCCGTCTAAGCGGTAGATGGAATTGTGGCCGATTTGCCTGTTCGTGCCGATTACTCCCGGAGGATTGAAGGGCTTTTTTCGAAGCGGCTGTCCCATCGAGATTACGAAATTGGAAAGCGCCGAGGTCCAGATCGAATAATCAATACGGTGCGGAGTGATCTCGTCTTTCGGCATGAAAGTCGAAAAGCGATTGTCTGGATGAGCGCTGGATCTCGTATTGGGCAGCCCCGGTTTGGCCATGAGCAGGTGCCGCTGCGACCGGAAGTGCAATCGCTGCGCACCCCATTGCTAACATCATGCTCCACCAACTGGCCACCATGTACTCCGCCCCGAACCGCGCATAGATGCAGCGCCAATCTCACTGAGCATAGCGCGGAAATGGCATGAAAACAAAAAGACCGCCGAACATCTGTCCGGCGGTCTTTCGGAGTATCCGGCCATTCGGGTCATGGCCGGAACTGAATTCTAAATTATTCGACTTCGTCCTTGCCTTCCGGATCACCCGGCAGGTCGATGTTGCTGAAGGTCACCGTTCCGGTGCGGCCCTCACGAATGATCTTCTGGAATTTGCGCTCTCGCTGGGCGAGCAGGCGACCCATGCTTTGCGGGATGCGGAAACTGGTCGAAACGCCGTCAGAAGTGATGTTCTGATATGTCGGTTCGCGCACTCCGCCGGCAAGATCGGCGATGTCGTACTCCACAATCGACGCTTCGACTGCTATGGTTTCGCCGAGGATTTTGGTGACTTCATCATTCGCGTAGGCCGCTATGTGCTCCCGTACGTCCTTGTCGAAATCCTCGAAGAAGAACGGCGCCGCTTCCTCGAACACTTTCGAGACCTGCAAGGTATCGCCCGATTGCTGCGCGCCGCGCAGCGAGTTCACGAAATCGCGCGCGCCGCGTTCGAGCAATTGGGCAACATTCTCGGCGTTATAGGCCTCGCGCTGGATCGACGGACCCCCGATGTCGCCGCGCCAAAAGCCATAGATGACCTTGGGGTCTTTCCAATTCGCGTAAACGATCTTTTCGCGGATATCGCGCGGGCTCAAGGCGACGCCTTCGACCGTGATGAACTTGGCATCGTCGAGCGGTGTACCGCCGACTTCGATTTCGCGCGGCTGACGCACGGGCCACGCTTCTGAGATCTTCTCGATCATCGCGACATTGTGGAGATTGATCCAGTAGGCAAGCTGCTCGTTGCGCGAGAGCGCCTGAATATCAACCTTGCCGGCGGTCTCCTCCAGATCGCGGCGATATTCGCCGAAGCTTGCTTTCACATCGTCGTCAAGGAAGCTGAACATGACCCGCGTGCCCTCGAGCCGGTACCGCGAGACGTGGCCATATTGGCGGCGCGTGCCGAAACTGGGATCGGGACGGCCTGCGCCTTGCCGCAGCGACGGTCCCATCGAAATGACAAGGTTCTTCATGGCCTCGTCCCAGATCGAATAGTCGATCTTGTCATTGTTGGGACTGGCTGAGGGCACGAAGGTTGCAAATTGCGAGATCCGCCGAAGCGGTGCTTTCGGCAGCTGCGGGGAAAGCAGCGAGAGCAAGGATGCCGGCAGCCGAAGCGGCCAGCGCCTGAAGGCGGGGCATGTCTTTCAGTCCTTCTGTTCGTTCGTGTTCGCCGGACCTTCGCAGGAGGCTTTGGTAGGGTTGGCCCCTCGACTATACGGGGGAAAATCGAGGGGCCTGCAGTGTGTCACGTGGTCTTGCGTTATCGCCGTTCGGGTGGCGGTTTCATGAGATAACCCTCTCGGGCAGAAACCGATCCCGGTGAGCGAGTTATGATATAGCTCAGACACTTGTCCCGATGTCGTCCGTTATCGGATTGAGTGTGTTATTCATCGAATACACTGGCCGTTTGTCGGTCGGAGATTCATGCGCCCAGCTTGTCCAGCCCATGAAAAAGGCGGACATCCCGAGGGACGCCCGCCTCATCTGTCTCACGATTTCGCGCCTATTTCGGAGCGAGAACCATCAGCATCTGACGCCCTTCGAGGCGCGGGAATGCTTCGACCTTGGCTGTTTCGGCCACATCGTCCTGAACCCGTTTGAGCAGGTCCATGCCGAGATGCTGGTGCGCCATCTCCCGTCCTCGGAAGCGCAGAGTGACCTTCACCTTGTCGCCGTTGTCGATGAACTTGTTCACGTTCCGCATCTTCACGTCATAATCGTGCGTGTCGATATTCGGACGCATTTTGACTTCCTTGATGTCCTGCGTTTTCTGCGTCTTGCGCGCCAGATTGGCCTTCTTCTGCGCTTCGAAGCGATATTTGCCGACATCGAGGAACTTGCAAACCGGCGGGTCGGCATTGGGCGACACCTCGACAAGGTTTAGCCCCTTGTCCTGCGCCTGCTCGACGGCTTCGCGGGTAAACATCACACCAAGGTTTTCGCCTTCGTCATCGATAACGCGGACCTTGGGGACTTGGATAAACTGATCGTAGCGAGGGCCGCTTTTAGTTGGCGGGGCCATCGAACGCCGAGGTGGACGGGCTATGTGAGAATCTCCTGTGAAAACCTTAAGTGATAAGCGGGCTATGTAAGGGGAAACGCCTCACAATTCTACAAGAGTCTCAGGCAGCCTCGCGAAAAAGGGGGAAGCGCACCAGCTTGCCCTTCGCTGGCAGCACGGCGTCGATCTGGCTGGCGGGGCCGAGCGCCTGTAATATTTCTGGCGCACCTGCGTCCATTCCGCCGGTGTAGGCACCGAATGCGGGCAGGATCATGCGGTCGCCCTTGCCCGCGGACTGGCTCACCACAGCGCAGGGCCGTGCGATGTGGCGGTTGCGGACCCGCAGGCGCATCTTGGGGTGGTAATGGCCGGAAAGCTCGGGCCTGGTCTCTCCGCGCTTGGCCTCGTGCCGCAAGATGATGCCGTTCAGCTCAAGCTCTTCGGTCAAGGTCGCACCGAATGCCCGGTGCATCCGCTCATCATGATTGCCGGTGATCCATACCCAGTCGAGCGATCGGGTCAGCGCCTCCAGCATGCCGGCAGCATAGGGATCGAGCCGGTTGGTCCCTGCATCATCGTGGAAGTTGTCGCCCAAGGTTATGACCCGGCGCGCACCGGTTGCCTTCACGCTGTCAGCGATCCGCTCGAGCGTTTCGCGGCTGTCATAGGGCGGGAGCATCTGGCCCTGTTTCGCAAACCAGCTGCCCTTTTCCAGATGCAGGTCGGCGACCAGCAGCGCGCTTTCACGCGGCCAGTAAAGCGCGTGCGATTTCATCAGGACAAGTTCCTCCCCAGCGAAGGGAAGGGGGCGAACGAAACGGGAACCATGCGCTCCATTTGGCGCGGGGCGTGACTTTTGGCAAGGGCTGTCTTGGCTAACGTATGGTTGACTTGATATGTGTCAAAGCGGATGGACAGCCGGGCTGTCATCGCACGCCGCGAGCAGCAAACGGGACGAGGATTGCTGAATGACTGACTGGGAGCCGAAAACGGCGCGCGCAAAGGAATGGTTCGAAAGCCTGCGCGACCAGATTTGTGCAGCGTTCGAAACGATTGAACGCGATGCGGGCTCGGATGCCGAATTCGCCTATACACCGTGGAGCCGCGAGGAAGAGGGCAATGACGATCCCGGCGGCGGCGTGCAGGGCCTGATGAAAGGCAAGGTGTTCGAAAAGGTTGGCGTGAATGTCTCGACCGTGCGCGGCAACTTTCCCAAGGAGTTTGCCGCCAACGTCAACGGGGCCGATCCGGAGAACCCCGGCTTTACCGCGACCGGCATCAGCCTGGTGGCGCACATGGCCAACCCGCACGTGCCTGCGGTGCACATGAATACAAGGTTCCTGACCACGGGAAAGGCCTGGTTCGGCGGCGGCGCAGACCTCAATCCGCCGATCCCCTATGAGGACGACACCGAGGAATTCCACGCCAGTATGCGCGCGGCCTGCATGGCGCATAATCCGACTTATTACGAGCGCTACAAGAAGTGGGCGGACGAGTATTTCTATCTGCCCCACCGCGAGGTTCACCGCGGCGTCGGCGGTATATTCTACGACCACCTCGAATGCGACGACGACCCTTCATGGGACCGCAATTTCGCATTCACTCAGGATGTCGGCAAAGCGTTTCTCGACATATATCCCAAGCTCGTGCGCAAACGGATGGATAGCGATTTCACTCCGGAAGACGAAGCGACACAGCTCGAGTATCGCGGGCGCTATGCCGAGTTCAATCTCGTCTACGATCGGGGCACGATTTTCGGCCTGAAAACCGGCGGCAATATCGACGCGATCCTGATGAGCCTCCCTCCGAGGGCTACCTGGAGCTGATTACTCGGCGCTTGCCAGCGGCTCAAAGACCCGCACCCAATCGACATACATCGCGACATCGCCGGCCTTGATCTGGTCGACGGTCGATTGCGGCATGCCGTAATAGGGCTCCTTGATCATGCTCGTCTTGTGGGGATAAGCACCGCCAAGCGCGAAATTCAGGATAAGAAACTTGTCATTGTCGAAGCGCCAGTCGCCGTAATTTTCGACCATTGGCCGTGTCGCGCGGTAGGTCAGGCGGTCGTCCACTTCGAACAAGACGGCATCGGCAGTCCATTCGACCGCGTAGACATGCCAGTCGGTCGCATCGGTACCTTCATCGAAGAAGAACTTGTTCACGATCGGCGTTTCGCCTGAATAGCCCGGGCCGTGCAGCGCAACGCCGGTCCAGTCGGGCTCGCCGACATATTCCATGATGTCGATCTCGCCCGTGTCGGGCCATTGTCCGCCGCCGAGCAGCCAGAATGCGGGCCAGACCCCCTCGGCATCAGGCATCTTGATCCGTGCCTCAACCCGGCCATGCGTAAACTCGACCTTGCCGCGAGTGTTGACCCGTCCCGAAATGAAGTCGGCCTTGCGATCCTCTCGCGTGTCGACGCCGGGCTTGTAGACCGGGCGCAGTGCCAGCGCGCCGCCATCTGCGCCTTCGACCTCGCTGGTGAACTGGATCGTTTCGGGGCTGTCGAGATAGGCCTGCTGTTCGTCATTGACCCAGAAATCCATGCCGATGACATTCCATGCCTCGCGGTCGAGAGAGCCGGAATTGAACTCATCGGCAAACACGAGAGCGCGCGTCGCCGCAGGACCGGCCTCGATTTCGGGTTCGCTCGCATAGGCGCTGCACCCGGCAGCGGCGAAAACTGCAACGGCGACGAAGACGGACCGGGCGATGTGCATGATGGCTCTCCTGATAACGTTCACAGGAGGTTAGCACGCCGCCAGCCGATAGCCAGTATGCGCATACGAATTTAGGCGCGCGGAGCTTGTTCGTCCTTAGTGCTTGCCCCGGCTGCACCGTGCGCACATATTCAAGTCAATGCTGCGCCAGTACGAACTCGTTGAAAAGGTCAAGGACTACGACCCCGACGCTGACGAAGCGGCGCTGAACCGCGCCTATGTCTACACCGTGCAGAAGCACGGCGCGCAAAAACGCGCGAGCGGCGACCCGTATTTCTCACATCCGATCGAGGTCGCAGGCCTGATGACCGACCTGCAACTCGACGAGCAGACTATCATAACCGCGCTGCTGCATGACACGGTCGAGGACACGTTGGTCACGATCGAGGATATCGAGGCAAACTTCGGTCCCGACGTCGCGCGGCTGGTCGATGGCGTGACCAAGCTCTCCAAGATCGAGGCGATGCCGGAAGACGAGCGGGCGGCGGAGAACCTGCGCAAGTTCCTGCTCGCCATGTCGGAGGATATCCGCGTCCTTCTGGTGAAGCTGGCCGACCGTCTGCACAACATGCGCACTCTGCACTTCATCAAGAAACCGGAAAAGCGTCAGCGCATCGCGCGCGAGACCATGGATATCTACGCCCCGCTGGCCGAGCGGGTAGGCATGTACGAATATATGCGCGAGATGCAGGCGCTGGCCTTCCGCGAGCTCGAACCCGAAGCCTATGCCACCATCACCAAGCGGCTGGAGCAGCTGCGCAGCCAGGATGGCGGGCAGGTCGATGCGATTGCATTGAAGATCAAGCAGGCGCTCGCCGAAGCTGGTCTGAGCGTCGAGGTGTCGGGCCGCGAAAAGCACCCGTTCTCGATCTGGCAGAAAATGTCCGAGCGGCATGTCAGCTTCGAACAGGTGACCGACATCATGGCGTTCCGCGTGATCACCGAGAACGAGGCCGATTGCTACCGCGCGATGGGAATATTGCACACGACGTGGCAATTCCTGCCGGGCCGGTTCAAGGATTACATCTCGACTCCGAAGAACAACGGCTATCGCAGCCTGCACACCTCGCTAATGTATGAAAACTCGATGCGGGTCGAAGTGCAGATCCGCACGCGCGAGATGCATCGCCGAAACGAATTCGGGCTCGCCGCGCACTGGGCCTACAAGCAGCATGACAAAGCCGATGGCGAGGTCGGGTGGCTGCGCGACCTGATCGAGATCGTCGATGCGAGCCACGATGCCGAGGAATTGCTCGAGCATACTCGCATGGCGATCTATCAGGACCGGATTTTCGCCTTCACGCCCAAAGGCGCTCTGTTCCAGCTACCCAAGGGTTCGACCTCTGTCGATTTCGCATTTGCGGTGCACACCGACCTGGGCCTTGCGACGGTCGGGGCGAAGATCAATGGCCGCCACATGCCGCTGCGCGCGCCGCTCAACAATGGCGATGTGGTGGAGATCATAAAGGGGGCAGGGGCCGAGCCGCAGCTGTCGTGGCTGGGCTTTGTCGTCACCGGCAAGGCGCGCGCCGCCATCCGCCGCGCTGTGCGCCTGAAAGAGCGCGCCGAGATCGCCCAGATCGGCTCCAAGCTGTTCGACGAGATCGCCACGCGCGTGCCCGCCCGCATCGGCAAGAAGGCGATCCGCGCCGCGATAGATCGACTTGGCCTCGACGGGCCGGAGGACCTGATGTTCGCGATCGGCTCGGCAAAACTGTCCGACCGCGAAGTGATGGAAGCGCTCGTGCCCGGCTGCACGGTTGACTTTAACGAGGACGAGGAATGGTCGGCGCGCGACGGCATCATCTCGATCAAGGGCCTGACCCCGGGCGTCGCATTCGAGCTCGCGACCTGCTGCCATCCGGTACCAGGAGATCGCATCGTCGGGCTGAGGCGCAAAGGTGAAACGGTGCTCGTCCACGCTATCGACTGCCTCGAACTTGCGAACGGCGTCGACACCGACTGGCTCGACCTGTCATGGGGCAAACGCTCGCAGGGTGCGGTCGGGCGGCTTTCTGTCACTCTTTATGACCGCCCGGGCACACTGGCCGAGATGGCGGGCATCTTTGCGCAGAACAAGACGAACGTCACGAGCCTCGAACAGACGCAGCTTGACCATCCATTCACGTCTTACGAAATTGACGCGGAGGTCCAGGATCTCGCGCACCTCAACCGCATCATCAGTGCATTGCGCGCCAGCGATGCGGTCGCCCAGGCGGAGCGCATCTGATGGCAATCATCGGGCTCGACCATGTACAGATCTCCATTCCAGAGGGCGGTGAAGACAAAGCGCGCGCCTTTTATAGCGATCTGCTCGGCATGCACGAGGCGCCAAAGCCTGCAAACCTGTCAAAGTCCGGATGCTGGTTCGAGCGCGGATCGGTCAGCCTGCATATCGGCGTCGATCCGGAATTCGTGCCCGCACGCAAGGCGCACCCCGCGCTACTCGTTGATGATCTCCAAACGCTGCGCCAGCGGCTGGATCAGGCTGGCTTCGAAACACATGATGACAAACCGGTCGAAGGGTATGCGCGGTTCTTCAGCTTCGACCCGTTCGGCAACCGTGTCGAGTTCATGCAGCGAGCCTAGAGCAGATCGAGTTCGATCGGGACCGGGTCGTTTTCGTCCAATCCCTCGAGCCGCATGACCTTTTTGCTCACGAGCAGCACCCATTCGGATTGCCGTTTCTGCGGGAAGAGCGAGCTTTTCCATTCGGTGTCGCGAATTCGGGCCAGCACCTTGACCGATCCAAAGCCGCGTTGCCGCCCGAATTCAAGCCGGTGAAGGCGGGCATGCATTGCAACGGCTTCGGCCTCTGCGCCGCTAAAAACGACGAGGTGATACGTGCCGCGATCACCTTGCCAACGGGTCAGTGGCAGGATTGCAGTGAGGCGTTCAGTCACCGCTGATGGGGCGGATCGGAACCGGGATATTGCAGATATCCGCACCGCCTGCGGGACGGATGAAAAACGGATCGCGGCGATTGGCGCGGGCGTCTGCATATTTGCCGAAAGTTTCGCTCTCCGTTGAGAGATATTCGAAGGCAGGCCGCGCGCTTTCAGGTAAATCGCTGGCGACGCGGACGGACAGGATAGGCGTGCGCTTGTCAGCTTCTTCCTCGGTGTAAAAGCCCAGCGTGCCCGAGCCGCGCGGCAGGCTGGAGAGGTGCTCCATCCCCTCGATGATCCGCCCGACCAAAGCGATATTGCGATCCAGATGCCGCGGCGCATGGCCGATCACGGTGTAAAGCTCCGCGCCAGAGCCAGTATCCGGCGAGTAATTCCGTCCGACGCCGACCATGCCGTAGCAGTGGACGGGCCAGAAACGGTTTGCAGCTAAACCCATGCTCCCCGTTATTGGCCATCCCATCACGATTGATGCCAACTCGCCGTACTGATCTCCGACTGTTGGTTCAAAACTGGCAATTGCTTCGGCAACGCCATCCTGATCAGCACCCTCATCGGGTACAGGAAACTCGTCGCCTGACGCGATCATTGCATTCCGCATCATCATGGCGCCGAGCGTGTAGTTGAGACGCGGGCGACCGCGAGGATGTGGGATAGAGAGCAGTTCGGTAGCCGCGTAATCGCTCTCTCCCATCACCCGCAGACCCTCAGGCAGCGGCTTGGTCTCGGTCTCGCCGCTTTCTGGATTGTCGTATCCTGGATCGCCCCATTGGACGACGTAATTGTCCTGCACGCGGTTCACGCTGATCCCGTCATACCACTGCGCGCGGGCGAGGGTGCGGATGTTCTCCACCCAGCCTTGCGAGAACGGCGCGGGCATCAGCTGGATCACAACCTCGCGATCCGATCCATCGGCAGCCGGTGCGAGCGTCATCACAAGCACGTCTTCCGCTGCAATCGCCACCCACTCATCGGGCGAAGCGGCCTCGACGATTTCGTTGGGGGAGGGCGCGCCGGTCGGCTCCTGCCGCGCGGAAACCGGGAGAGTGAGGGTGATGGCCGCGACCGCAGCAAGGAGTGCATTTTTCATGCTTCCACCTTGGCAGGATGATCACGCACAAAAAACCCCTTCTCGCGCGTTTTTGAGGGCGAAAAGGGGCTCTTGTGACGGCGTTCGCAGGGAATGCCATTCCGCGCAGCGCCATCCAATGCGACTCGGTATAGCATGTTTTTCGCAATGCGGAGCCGCGATAATACGGTTCGCCTTGCACGCGGGAGCATCCATCGCTATCCGCCCCATTCCTGTCCGGCAGCCGCAAAGCTCACGAAGCGAAGCGGAGGCACGACAGGAACGCGGAGCGGTGGCCGAGTGGTCGAAGGCGCACGCCTGGAAAGTGTGTATACGGTAACCCCGTATCGTGGGTTCGAATCCCACCCGCTCCGCCACCTAGTCTCGAGTTTCCCTGTTTTTCCTGATCGTGTCCGTGAGAACCCCGCAGTTCTGCGGGGTTGAGCGCGTGGATCGGTACCACGGAGAGCGCACTCTGGAGAGATATCTGCGGCAAATGGGCCGGTTTCTCTGCGGCTCTTTGAAGAGGTACCGGAATGGCAAATTCCCTGTTTCTCCCTGTTCTTGGCTCAGAGATGTCGCACTGGATTGGCGATGATAGCCGACTTATAGAACCATTTACAGATACTTAAACACTCTCGGTGACCATTTTCGTCGCCTGATAACTCGTGAGAATTGATGAGAATCCGTGGGAATCCGCTGACAATCAGTTGAGAAACAGACTGAAATCTATGTGGATCAAAAGAGAGCCTACGAGAAGCTGAGATAGCAAAGCCAGCCTTGCCTACGGGCCCGTTTTGTTCTAATAATTCAATTCCCACCACGGAGAAGTTTGAAACAACTGCCTGTGGTGAGTGAAATGAATTCTTTGACAATCGAAAAGATCAGTCCATCGGATATCAAGCCGAGGAAGCGCAAGTGGCGCAAGTATAGTCGCGAGCAGCTAAAGGCAGCTATGCGGCTGCTTGAGCGAACTGGCGACTCGGAAATCCCGCCCCTGATCGACAAGGACAATCGCGTCGTGTTCGGCGAGGAATTCGTCCTGGCGGCCAATGAGCTCGGACTGCAAACGATCACTGTCGTGCGCTCAAATAGGTTGAACCCCGACGAGTTTCGTCTCTACGCGATGAACGCCCAACGAGTCCTCGACATGGGTGAGTTCGACGAAGCGCTGCTGGCCGAGGACCTTAGGGAACTGGAGCAGATTCTCGGAAGCGAAGCGCTGTCTGACCTGGCATTCGAGGAAGGTGAGCTGACCCGGCTGCTTGCGCTTGAGAATGCCATCGAAGAGAGCGAAGAGTGCCTGGCACCGTCCGATGGTCCTGTCATCACGCAGCGGGGAAACCTATGGAAGGTCGGTCCTCACCGCTTCCTTTGTGCATCATCGCTTGAAGGCTCGAGCTTTTCGCTCCTCATGGATGGTGAGCTCGCGAGCTTCGGCTTCACTGACATGCCGTATAACTTGGCGATGCGAGACATATCCAGCGATCCTAAAAGAGAGGAATTCGCTTTCGCGCACGGCGAAATGTCACCCAGCGAGTTCGTGCGATTTCAAACCACTTTCATGCGCTTTATGAAAGAGCACAGCAAGTCAGGCAGTCTCCACGCGTTCTTCATGAGCTATCATTTCCTGCCCGAGCTCCTGCGGGCAGGCATTATCGTGTTCAGTCGTCCCAAGGCGCTGTGCACCTGGATCAAGAGTCAAGCGGGGCAAGGAAGCCTGTTCCGCGCTCAGACTGAACACATCGCTTACTTCAAGAACGGCACAGCGCCGCACCGCAATAACGTCCAACTTGGGAAGCATGGTCGTAATCGGACGACCGCTTGGCACTACGATGGCATGACTTCTGCTTCTGCAGAGCGCGATGAGCTTCTGAAGCTCCACGCGACCCCGAAACCCGTCGATCTTTTGAAAGACGCGATCCTCGATGTGACCGCGCGCGGAGAGATCGTACTCGATCCTTTTGCGGGTATTGGCAGCACCGCGGTTGCCGCAGAATCAGCCAAGCGGCGTGCATACACAATCGAGATCGAGCCCCGCTTCGTCGATGCTGCAATCAGGCGCATGCGCGATACTCATGGGATTGAGGCGTACCGCGAAAGCGATGGCGCGTCGTTCAGCGAGCTCGAGGCTGACCTCGTAAAGGAGGGCGCAGCATGAGCAAGCATGAAGATCAAAAGCCGAGATCCACGAAGCGCTCTGACGTTGGTCCTGGCCGACCGCCCAAGGAACACCAATGGCCCAAAGGGCATTGCCCCAACCCCAACGGAAGGCGCGGAAACAAGATGAAGCCTCAACCAACACCGAGCTTGCCAACGGCGCTTGAGCAGACACTCTTGCGTTTCTTTGCGGCACCAATGGGTAAGGCAGACCCAGCCGAGACAAGCAGGTTCCAACACCAGCTGCGCACGATGCATCTGTCGAGCAAGGACAAGACAGAGTATGGCAAGCTCTTGCTCTCCCTTACGATGGAGGCGAGCAAGAACGAGGCACAGTGGAAAGCACTCGTGTTGCGCGAGGCGCTTGCTCACAAGGAGGAATGGGGCGCGAGGTTTGCTACGGAGCGAAGGCTTGGACGCAGGGAGCCCGCAGTCTATCCGCACCCCGATGACATCGTTGTTCATGCTGATCTCGCAGTTTCGTTCGACGGACCCGTCACTGCAGAGGACCCGCGGCAGCTCGATATCCTGCTTGACCATCGAGATACGGCTTTCTCAGTCATTCAGGACATCAATGAGAGCGGAGATCTCGACGTCAAATTGAGACGTGAGATGTGGACGGTCATCAGGCGGAGGTATTATCGGTACAGCCCATTGATCCCCAAGCGCCTCAAAAGGCCATTCCCGAAATTCGAGCCACGCTGGTAACACGAACAAGCACGCACATTGCTAGAAGCGAATATGCCAAGCTGGGTACATTCCTCGCGATCTACCGAAGACTTCGTTGAGGCCCATTACCTGGTGCTTGCGAGTGACGACGTTGACAAACACGAAGCAATATCTCTTGCCCACGCTTTGCGCCGTAAGGAGCTCGCCCGCGGTGATATTGAAGAAGTACCCCTTTAGATCGTCGCCAACCGAGTTTCGGTTGGTAGACTTGATCTCGCATATCGAAATGGCGTCGATTGCCTTGTTGATTGCACCGGGGTTGGTCAGATCAACATGTCCGTCCAGTCGAACCATGTCATAGGCGGCACCGTACAGCGTCTTACCACGCATTGCGAAGCCCACGCGCAGCGCATCTCTTTCGGCTCTGGTGGGACAATGATATTGAGGATCCTCGGCCAGGAGAATCTCGGTAGCCAATCTGGCAGTACCTTGGCCGACGCTCTTAGGATCATTCGTGGGCTTACTGGTTTGCTTGTCCATGCGTCAAACTGTGCTCTTCACCCGGCAGCTAGTCCAGTAAAATGAGACTCATAAGTCGTGGGCGTATGGGTCGCATGGCCCGAACGTCGCTCCACGATGGAGATCCGCAAGCGCATAGGCTGGAACGTACGGCGCCTCAGGGCAGAGCGCGAAATCAACCAAGAGGACTTTGCCACCGACAGCGGGTTCGATCGTGGCTACCTATCCGGCATCGAGCGCGGGGTGCGCAATCCGTCCATCCTCGTGCTCGAGCGGATCGCCAACGCGCTCGAGGTGGATGTGGTCGAGCTGCTGGACGAGGGTGAGGCGGCAAGGTTCTCTGAAAAGCGGTTGAGGCGTTAGCCGCTGAATTGGATATATCCGTCCGCTTTGCGCCCCAATTTCGGTCATCCGGCTGATCTCAATTTCTCCCTGAAAGCTGCCATTGGTCAAACAGAGGAGTAATCTTTCAATTGGAGATCAGACCCACGTCGAGCAGATGGCTTGGGGGAAAACAAACTCTATATCTGGCTTGAGCGCGACGGTGGGTGGTGCGCCCAGACCATCAACGCCATCAAAAGCAAGACCGTCGAGAAGATCGCGCTGCCCTCGGTTCAGGCCTTTAAACCAAGTCGGGTCGAAGAAGATATTTTCGATATGTTTGACGACAAACTGAAGGCAGAACTTTGCCTTCTGGTCTCCAGATAACTCATCGATTTGACCGGCGATGTCCTTTCCTGGCGCATCTGGAGTGTCGCGCCACGAAACACAGATGAAGTCACCCGGATCGCCGGCAAAGGATGCGAAGACGACCTGCTCGAGCAATTCGTCCACATAGCCGGTTTGAAGCGGGGCACCATGAAGGTCGAAGAAGGGGGACCATGCTCCCGCGAACATGAAGGGAAGCCGGCCATCGAACTCGATGACGAACGAGCGAAGCGCCGCCGGCCGCTGATGGACGAGCGCGTCGGTCAGGGTGTCATGCGTCGCCCTCAATTCCCTTCTCGCAGCCGCATTGCCCACGTCCAGCTCCCCAATGAGGGCCTGAAGACTGATTTGAGTCGGCAAGTCGTGCCCTTTGTCAGCGTCGCGAAGAATGGTCTTCATCTCCGCCATGGCATCCTTGCCGAAGAGCTCACGGCTCAATGTCCGATAGGCGGCTGCCAGATTCTGATCGGGGCGACCGGAATATGGCTCGTTCTCGATGCAGGAAAAGAGTGCCTGATCATGGTATGCGCAGAAACCGTTGAAGACCGATGCTTTGTTGATCCCGATAGATTCGACCGACAACTTTCCGCCATTCTTTTTGAGGCTTGCAATGCTTGCATCATATTGCAGCACATGCCCATTCTTCGCGATTTGTCTCAGATTGGATCCCTTGGAGACTGTGTGGGCTCGTATGATTGATCCTTGGCAGAGTCCTAGGCCGACATTCTCAGCCCAGCACTTCTTCTGCTGGAACGCCTTGCGATTCTCAGCAACCGCATCCCATGGGTTCCCTCTTTCCTGCTGTTCGCGATTGTAGTGGCATTTCTTGTACTTCAGGCCGGACCCACACCAGCAGGGCCGGTTTCTGTCACGCCCCTTGATGGCAGGACGATTGCGCATCGCTAGCTGGCTCCTTCGGGGGAAGCGCACTAGCTATCAGCTCGGTCAAGACAGAATAGGAGTGCTGCATCTGTTCAAGGAGGCAGTCGTAGATGTCCGCAGCAGTGGCATCTTCAGCGAGGCCAAGTCGATCTGTAACCGATTTCATCCTGTTCGCCGCGCCTTCAGTCGAGCCAAGATGCGAATAGGAAACCCGAAAATCATAAAGCGTGTAGAAGGGCGTCATCAGTGCGTAGGCCCGGTCACTGTCAGCGATGCTCCCAATCAGCGCCTGAAGACGCTTGAGCTGCCGAGTTCCATTGCACGCAATGCCCAACCCGGCGATGAGATTGCCGAGCGTGTCATTGTCGATAGATACCAGGTGAACCTTGTTCAGATTGTCCGAGACAAAGTGACGCTGTGCAGGCGTGTCGTGGACAGGGCGGGTCAACTGCCCCGCGAGTTCGAGTACCTCGTCGTCGAGACAGGCGAGTTTGGTACCCCAGAGCTTGCAGGTGGCCGCTAGAAAATCGGATCGGGCTGCGAATAGAAGCGTCTCGCGTGGAGGTTCGGTGAAGATGCACTCGATCTGACCGTCGTAGAATTCGCTCGCGAGACAGTGGTCTGATGGTCGGTTCTCGCTCATGAGATAATACTGTTCGGGCTTGGGGAGTTTGGCGATGTCACCTAGCCACATGATCAAATGGCCGTGGCGGTTGATACCGAAGGCGATCGAGAACCCTTCTCCAAATATGTCACCATAGGTGGGCGATGCATAGCGAACGAGATAGGTCGGATCGGCGTCAAATTTGGCAAGCACCTTCCGGTTGAAATATACCGGGGTCAAGAAGCCCTTGTTCCATGGACGCTCGAGACCAGGGTAATAATAGAAATCGTCAGGATCATAGTTGAACGGCACATCGCTGAAGCCGAAATCTTCGGTGATCTTGTTACGCTTACTCTTGTAGATCGGGGCGCCTTCATTGGTGGCTATTTCGTGTGCACGCATAATCGAATAGCGTGTGCGATCTGGTAGTGTCCTCCAGCCACACGCTGGGCATTCTAGCGTAGGCAAGCCTTCCATGTCGATTTCGATGCCAGACACTGTCTCCCGAAATGGTGCGAAGATAAGGTCGAGGGGACCGCCGCAGGTTTCGCAATAGGCTCGTGTTACTCCTTTTGTTGGCGGAAGGTCATTGATCTCCATGGTTCAAACCTCCCCCAGCTAGATGCGTATTTTCCATATTGAAAGACCTAGTAGCGCCTTTGGTATGGTCAATAGTTGTTCGGAATGATCGAAATTCAGGTGGTTGCAGACCGGCCTGTCGATTAGACTGAATGGCAGCTTTGCTTAGTTCCATTCAATTAACCGGACAGTCGCCTTACGGCCCCACGTTCTGACGGGCTGCATCGGCAGCCCGATGTGAAAAACCCGTCAACATGGTGCGAGAATCCCGCGGCAGCTTGCGAGCCAAGACTAAGTTTGGGCCCCATCCTACTCCAAGATGCCTAAGGCGCCTCGACTAGAAGCGCGGCCGCCGGCTCGATTGTCACCCACGGTTGTGACTTCATTTCCGCTTCGTTGAATGGTCGATGCGCGGCTCCAATGATCAGCATCACACGTTCGTTTGGACCTTGCGCGAGTGCCTCGAAGAGTTCAGCCGAAATCTGTGCTGTGCGAGCGTTCCAGTGCATCAATCTTCGCCTGAACGCGCCTTGTTCATTGTCGATACGGCGCAGAAGCTCCCACTGACTTTCCCGGTCGAACTCCGCAAATTCATCGCTGTTCATGAAAGCCAGCATTCGTGTCAGGGCTGCGCGGCCCGATGCTGGAAGCCATTCGCCTTCAATTCTCGCGTTGTAAGCCTCGAACCGAGCTACGACCCATTGGTCATCAAGTAGCTCCTGGCCCCCGAAAGCAATGGCTGCCTGCATTCCGGCAGTCTCGTTTTCCAGTGCATCAGCCATACAGAGCTCATGGAGTGCGGCGCGTCGTGCGACCGGAATGGCAATAGAATAGACCTCATGCGGGCTGACAATCAGTTCGTTGAGCGTATCCACTACCGGGGCGAGGGTGTCGTCCTCGGCAACCGTACGCTCCTCGTTGTCCAGATACGACCAGTTGAGAACCGCGGAGTAAATTTCGTAACCGGCAACCTGCAGCGCGATTAGTCGCAGCCTCTCTTCTAAATCGATCTCTTCCCAACGCATTGCAAGATTTCGAGCTTCTTCTCGCGCATCAGCCGGTTGGACGGCCAGTTGCGTTTGCATTTTGAGCCCCAATGGAATGAAACGCGTTCCAGTCGGCCTTCCGTGTATATCAGGCCTCAGCGACCACGAGTTTCGTTTCGGGTCCTGGACCAATGCTTGCAACCGTTCGCCATCCATTCGTTCCACGCATACCTGTGTGGGTTCAAATGTAGAAAGTGCATCGATCGTGTGAGCGTATTGTTCTTCCGTTGGACGCGTTTCCAATCCTGTCAGGTGTCGCGTGCCAACTATCGTTACGGTTTGAGCCGCCACAGACTTTGCGGATGCCAATCCGCCCGCAAAGACGACACCAAGAATCGCCACTATGCAGATCGCCCTCGCCATATTCATCGCTGGCCTCCTCAGGAATGCTTGAGCGCGGTTGCTCGAAGGAGATAGAGCCGTACTGCAGTCTTCGATGCGGCGACAAGTACATAGCTTTAGCCAACACCATTTCTGCTCTCACGCTCTGGTCGCGGGCAGAGAAATGTCTGCAAACACGATTGGAAGTCAAATGTCGCCATTCCAAGCCTCGCCACCCAAAAGCAGACCGTCCACTACCGGCCCCATTGGCCGACAAGACGCTTTTTGTATGGTTGGGCGCGGACCGCCAAATCTCTCCCTTAAGATGAATAGCTGAAACCCGAAGAAGGTGATTAGACCCTAATCCATCAGGAGAAAGAAGATGACGAAATTTATCTCTACGAGACTGGCCTGAGCTCCGTCATTCAGGCCTGAGTCTTTTTATAACATCTGTACTAACCCAATATATATTGGACTTCCCATCCTCTTCATCCCTACCAAAAAATAGATATTTTCCGTCGGGAGAGATACTAGGGACTTTGTCATTGCGCCGCGAATTCACGTCACCGCCCAGGTTAATCGGCTTTGCCCAGCTCCCATCTTTCTCCTTGAAGGAGACGTAAATCTCATTGTCATCTCGACTTTCGTATTCCTTGTGACGGGCGTCTAGAACCAGGTAATCCTGGGATGGCGAAATATATGCGTGAACACCGAATTCGATATCGACGGGCTCGGTCTCCGAGAAATCATTTTTGACGCTATATGCGTAAAACACTTTGAACTGCGATATGTTGAAATAGTAGAGGCCGCCATTAGCGGATTGATTTGCAAAGAAGACTTGATCGTCATTAGCTGGTGAAGCTAGCCTTCTCGCTTCGCTCCAGCCCAGCTGCAGGCGCTCTACAAACCAAATCTTGTTATACGAAACATCTGAGCTAACCCCAGAGAAATAGATCCTCGTTCCATCAGGGCTGACAGAGGGATGCATTTCCTGATCAATTTTCCCGCTTGTAAAATTTGCCTTCTTGATCGGGGTCCATTCACCTCCTTCGAGCCTTGAGAAATATATCTGGGTTCCCGAATCATCATCATTTGCTCCGAAATATACTTCATCCAACTCTGGAGAAAACGAGATGCCAAACTCAGGCCTTCCGCTCATTGAAACAATGCCGGGCGCAAAAACTTCGGGCGTGAGGCCAGGAGGGGTTTGACCGAGATAGAGGGATGCAGTTGCCGCGCGGTTTTCATTTTTGGGTCTGAGATCCTCGATCACCTGCGCATCGACCCAGAATATGTCCACATTCTCGTATTGGTCAGAGCCCATATTCCTGTTGAAGAACAGATATTTTCCATCGGGTGTCACGATAGGGGCGGCTTCCAAAGCGTCGGTGTTGATTTTGTTGCCTAGATTGATGGCTTCGCCCCATGATCCGTCGTGCTGTTTGAAGCTGACGTAAATATCGGAGTCGCCGTATCCGCTTCCGCGCTTGCTATCCCACAAAAGATAAGACTCATCGGGAGCGATGAAGGGATGGGCATTCCAGCTTCCAGAATTGATCGCGTCGCCAAGCGGTATCGGCTCTTCGCGTTTGCCATCCACCACTCGTGAATATCGCAAAATGCTCTTCCCATCTCTAGCGAATTCGTCGAAAACCAAAGTGCCATTGGATGAAGCCGTTAGACGCATGATGGGGATATCTTCGAATTCTCCTCCAAGGTTTTTTATCTCTGACCATCCATCTTCGGTGCGCTCCTTATATCGCCTGCCCAAATGCATGATCTTACCATCGGGAGAGATAAACGGCTGGCTGACCCGAGGCGATCGACCTGACTCGGACCATCGACCCTTGTTGTTCCGAAAAACGACAATTTCCTGCTTTCCTGTTTCCTCGCTCTCTCCGAGAAAAGAGATCTCTTTCACGTCAGGCGTGAAGAAAATGCCATATTCCCAGCCTTCGGTTGTAACGATACCCGGTGCAAAGGGTTCAGGTGTAGAGCCCGGTGGCGTTTGCCCGAGGTAAGGACCTTCGAGGATCGGGAGATCATCGTGAGCATGGATTCCGCTGCTCATAGTCAGACCAGGTAGCACTACAACAAAGGATGCCGAAAGAAATTTCATAATAATTCCAATATCTTGATGTACTACAAATCACTATGGCCTTGTACTGTGTTTGTCAGGCTGACCTCTTAGAAATAGTGCCGCTGCACGAAGAGAGCTCAGTCGCCCATCAAAGATGGCTACCTGGCATTCGAGAGCTGCTAGGCGTCGATGAATGCTCAACCTCACCAGAAATATCGACCCAATCGTGCTTTCGATGCTCGTACACCGAGTGGCGCGGAGCCGGAAAATCAGGGTCCGCGAAAAGGCCGACCGGGATGGCGATGACATCCGGCCAGCCTTCGATGGTGTAGGCCACTGTCGAACCGCAGTCCGGGCAAAACCGATAGTCTGCACGGTTGCCGCTGTCAGCGATCCGGGACCAGGCCGAACACCGGCCCTCGATCTGGACGCACGCTTCGGGCCAGCGCGCTTGCGTGGCGAAAGCGCTTCCGCTTCGTTTCTGGCAATCCAGGCAGTGACACACCGAAACCCGCACCGGTTCGCCGTTGCAAATTGCCTTCAATTGGCCGCAGCGGCAGGACGCTTTTCTCAAGATGGTCACGCCCGCTTCCATATCTTTGTCTCGTTGGCTGGAACTCGACAATCAATCATTCCTATCTCCACACGAACTGTCGGAGCGGAACTCTGTATCTCCCGCTTCAAGAACGACAGCCTCGAGGACGGCTCCACCGATCAACTCGCCGGTCCGTTGCGAAAAGTCATCGTAATTGCCAGCAAGGATCGTGACGGTGAGATCTAAGCAAGGGAAGACCATCAGCCGCTGGTCACCATTGCCGCCCGCAAAAGCGACTTCGTGTCCGTTAAGCGCCCCGCGATACCATTGATAACCATAGCCGCTTTTCATGCGCGCAGTATTGAACCACGCAATGCGGGCGACATGGCGCTGCGTAATCGCATCGATCCACGCTGAGTCTATGACCTGTTGACCATTCCAGACGCCACGATTGAGTAAGAGTTGCCCAAATTTCGCAAGGTCTGCAGGCCTTAGTCGCAGCCCCGATGCAACCGACGGAGGGTGATGGTGCGGCCAGGCCGGGGAACGGCGCCAATCATAGTCTTCTATGGCTAGCGGATCGAACAGTTTGTCTTTAATGAACTGTTCAAACGGTGTGTCCGTTTCGCGTTCAATAAGGTAGCCCAGCGTCTGCGTGATGCCGCCATTGTAGTACCACTCGGTTCCAGGCTCGACCACAACGTCTCGCGACAAAACAAGTCCCAGCGGATTGGTCGTAGCGCCAAGCCTAATTTCGTCATTGGCTTCGTTTGCGAGCCCATCCGCCGTCCGATAAGGCTCCGACATTTCATTCCACTCGAGCCCGGCCTGCATCGTCAACGCATCATGAAGGGAGATGTCAGCAGTGCCGGAGCCGAGGCGGTCGCGATAATCCGGGAAGAAGGAAACAAGCGGGCGCTTCAAATCGGCTTTCCAGTCGTCGCCAAGCGCGAGACCCAAAGCGAGCGCGGCGATGCTCTTGGTAACCGAGCGCAGATCGTGTTTGCGATCGGAAGTCTGCAGTACCTCGCCGAGCGGCGTGCCCCAATCGGCGTCAGGGGCCGCGTAGTACCGCTCGAAGACCCGCTCCCCTCGGAAATCCACCAAGACCGCGTGAACGTCCTCGATCCTGTCGCCCTCGAGTTCGGCATGCAGCTCTTCTAAGCGCTCATAGTCTATAGCGCTTTCGGCAAGGGCCGTCGCTGGGACGCCCGCGAGCGAGACCATCAAGCAAAAGACCAAGAGCCGGATCATTGATCTGCCATCGACCGAGCATCACACGCCCCGTCGCATCCGAGACCAGCCAACGGCACGGAATCACCTGGCGATCGGGACGATTGCCTGCCTTCCACCCTTGCCGAGCGGCCCGGACCGGTCTGCCCGCCGGCGATGCGCCAGCCCTTTGCGCGCTTGACCATGCCGACCGTCATCCATCCGTCGAAGGCGAACTCGACGTTCCCGCCTGGCGAATGCATGGCGAAATCGAAGTGCGCAGAAACTAGAGCTGCATCTTGACCAAGGCTGACAGTGCGAAGAGCGTCTATCGTCATCCGCGGCTTGCCGTCACTTAGCGACAAAGCGCGCATGGCGGTGGCGGCATCTTCGGAAGAGTTGTAGACAATGTCACCCCGCTCAATCCAATGAAAGCCTGTAGCATCGTCGTACATTGCGGTGGCCGCCTCATAGTCAGCTTCATTGATGGCTGCGACATAGGCCTCGAAAGCCGCTTGAGGTCCACGCGATGGTGCAGGCTCTGACAGTTGGCATGAGACCAAAGTCCATGAGACTAGAAACAGGCCAAAATATCGCATTCTCATTCCTCGTGCGGACTTCATAGTCTCAAACCGTTCATCGCAGGCCGCCAGACGATGCCCCGCGAGCCCAATACATCATCGAGGCAACCTCTGACTGATACTGAACCAAAACCGCGACGTTCCCTTCTGTATCTTCGAAGTGACAGAGTTCTCCGACGCCGGGAAGCGCCACAATTTTGCCAAGTATCTCACCTCCCGCCTCCTCAACCCGCCGCATCGATTCTTGAATGTCATCGACGGCTATCGAACATTCGAAACCGCCTTTCCCGTCGGAGAATCGATCGGATCGCTTTTGCAGGGCACCACCCACTCCCGCGCCTAAAATCCGGTAAAAGCCAGGAGGCCCCCACGCTTCGAATTCCCATTGAAAGACGTTTTCATAAAAGGCTTTTGCACGGTCAACATCGTCTGCCGCGATGGCAAAGTGGGCAAGTTTGTTGGGCACGATGTCTCCTTTCGGATTGGTGCTGCTAGACAATGAGTAGCGGTGAAACCCTCGTCGTGGTTCACTGGTGCCTGCGAACCTCGTATCCTCTTTCTGTCAGCATTGTGGCGAGGCTGTCTTGGCCCGCGAGATGCCCCATGCCAACACTTACCAGGACGATACCATCTTCCTCGCGGAGCAACGACTCGATCTGATCGGCCCACTCGTCGTTCCGCGAAACCAGAATCGCATTATAGACCTCGTCGCTCGACCACGCTCCTTTCTCGCCGTGCAGAATCGATCCGAGGTCCTCCACGTCCCCACTTATCCAAGCCGCGTTGGCCCGTGCGGTCTGTCCGGGATCATTGGCGAGCGTTCGGACAGTGTGAAGCAGCAATCCAACTTGCTCTTCGTTGGAAAATGCCGCCATGCGCTGCATCAAATCCGTAGGTTCCTCAAGTGTCTGGATCGGCTTCCCAATGTGGGTGGCACGAGCCGCTATTTGAAGCGGAGGTCCGTTGGCCAGATCGAAACCTTGGCTGGTGACGGCCTGAAATCCGATCTGTATCGAAGCCAGCCAAGGCTTAAGGGGGTCCAGTCCCTCGCGCGGAATGCCAAGAGCACGGGCAAGAGCGCCCACTTCGCTGAGTTGGGCTTCAGTCAGCAGCCCAGAGAGCGTTACACCTGGAGGGTTCAGACCCGTGCTACGAATCGCCTCTTGGGTTTCGGCCTGTGCCGACTGGTCGACAGGATTGGACTCCATGACGACCAGATCGGCACTGCTTAGGATCTCCTTGAATTCAGCGCTGCGCCAATCGACGCCCGGCTTAAGCGCCTGAGCGAAAACGAAAAGGTGAATGGTCGTGTCCTCGTCGGTCATGGTCCAGATCGCTGGTTTGCCGGCGATTGGAGTGGCCGCGGTGCTCGAAGCCTCTGACACGGATGGTGCGCAAGCAGCGAGCGCGACGATGCCTAGTAATGCGATAGAACTGTTTCGTGCAGCGGCTACGGTTGGCAAAAATGCCATTTGATTGCTCCGGTTATTGGATTGCAATTTGTGAGAGACTGATCGCGCTTGCGATCATTCGCTTCGGTGCATTCAGGACGCGGCGCGTTCCGGTCGGTCTCGGTCGAGCGCTTCCTCTTCTAGGAAGAGCCGCCGCGCAAAGAGAAGCGATCCGGCCTGCACCGCGATCGCCGCACCAAGCAGCGCCCACTGTGCGTTCTCCGGCACCAAGACATATGCCAACGGCGTCATAATCAGTGTGGTTAAGACCAAACCACGCCCAAGAACTCTGTGTGATCGGGCCCAGACAGATGGGCTTGCCAGCGTCCAGCTGTTCCGGATACCGATCGGGCTATTGAAGGGAAGGGTCACAATGACATTTCCGGCCAACAGCAGAAAGGAAGCCAGAAGGGCAAGGAACACGATATTGGTTTGCTGCTCTGCGATAACCCCGAGTGTTTGCAAAGGGGCGAGCACCTGACAGACCAAAGCAACAAGCGGACCGGTCAGGATCGCCATTGCGGGTACAGCGTCCGATTTGCTGCCGGAAAACGCATGCTTCTTCGCGACCGCGACAAGCAACATGATGACCGCGCCAATCGCCGCCCATGCGACCGGGAAGGTCAGAACGGATCTGGCCAGCGACACTTCAGGACTAGGTAGGCCTGCCCATGGCGAGACGCCAATTAACCAGAGTGACGTTCCGATCACAGCCGTAAGCACCACAATTGCAGATGAAGCAGTTAGGATACGTGTCATGGCTTTGGATCCACTTCTAATTGGGGAATGTCCGGAACAGAGCGTTCCGCTGTCGCATCAGCTGAAGCGCCGAGCAGACCAACAAGCGCCGAGAGCGCCTCTTCGGCTACCGTTGCGTTGAGATGATAGTGAATCACCACACCATCGCGGTCACCTCTGATAAGGTCGGCCTCTTTGAGAGCCGCAAAATGTGTCGACATGGTCGGCTTCGAGACCGCATATGCGTCGGCCAATTCGCCAGCCGTCAAAGGTCCATCCTGCAACCGGGATAGGATGTCCCTGCGAATGGGATTGTTCAGGGCCTTAAGGACTGTTCCAATTTTCATACTCATCTAATTAGATAGTGATATAATTAGAGTCAAGTCAAATCAACGGCGATGGATTCTCAGGCCGGACACCTGACCTTGTCTGCGGCAAATTTACGCAGGCAATCACAGCAACAAGTGTTCTCATCGAGCTGGAAAGGCCGCACTTATGCGAAAAATGTGTGATCGGCTCCTCATCGAAGAGATGGAAACGGCGACCCGATAACCAAGGACTTAAAACTGAATGGCGGCTTCTCGACCTAGGCCACCATAAGCGGACTGTCCGCAATCGGCCCAGTTTCAGCCGCTGTTGGAGCGCGTGTGGGCACTGTCAGAGCAAATGTACCTCTAGCCGAATTCGTATGGTCGGGTAGGGCAGGGCGATGCCCCGCAAGAAGAACCCAGCCAGCCCTTTTCGCTATTTCAACTCATCACCGGAGATCATCCGCCTTGTCGTGATGATGTATGTGCGTTTTCCCCTGAGCCTACGGAACGTGGAAGACCTTCTTTCCGAGCGCGGGATCGACATTTGCCACGAGACTGTGCGGCACTGGTGGAACCGGTTTGGCCCATTGTTTGCAGCTGATGTGCGACGTCAGCGGGCAAGCAGAATGCGCGGTTTCCGGCAGTGGAAGTGGCATCTCGATGAGGTCTATGTAAAGATCAACGGAGAGCTTCATTATCTGTGGCGGGCGGTCGATCAGGAGGGCGAGATCCTTGAGAGCTACGTCACCAAGACCAGAGACAAGAAGGCAGCGCTGCAGTCTATGAAAAAAGCGCTGAAGCGCTACGGGTCACCAAGTGAGATCACCACCGATGGTCTCGCCTCGTACAAAGCAGCGATGCGAGAGCTCGGCAATACCGACAAGCAGGAAGTGAGACGCTGGGCCAACAATAGAGTTGAGAACTCGCACCTACCGTTCCGGCGAAGAGAGCGAGCGATGCTCAGGTTCCGGCAGATGAAGAGCCTGCAGAAGTTCGCCTCGGTCCACGCCAACGTCCACAACCACTTCAACTCCGAACGCCACCTCATCGACAGACAGACCTACAAGACCCGCCGCTCAGCCGCCCTGGCTGAGTGGCAGAACCTCATGGCATGAACTCACATCGGGTAAGGGATAGCTGCGCCAACCAGAGACGAGTTGCGATTAGACTGACAGCACCGGAAAGACAGCTACGTGTTCGTAGTTGATTGCAAGGCCGATCTCGTGCTTGCGAACCCTGCATTCCCCGATCGCGAAGGCGGCGATATTCGCAAGCACGTCGACTATGCAGGATATCGCTATGGCGAGGCGCTGTGCGATGTCGCAGCAAACCCGCAGGGCGGATGGGTCGAATATAGCTGGTTGATCCCAGGTACTGAAACCGTTGCCAAGAAGATCAGCTACGTCCGCAGTGTACCTGGGCGCGAGATGCAGATCGGCGCTGGTGTGTATTCGCTTCAAGAATCGGATTTGATTGCCGACCAATGAACCACGGCGACTTTAGCGATGCGGTATGCGCCATTTCAGGACAATTGCGACGTCCAGAGGAATGCACTTGATTGGCCAAGGAGTGAAGATTCCCTGACATCGCGAGCCGGCAAATCCGTTTCGGTGTTTAGACTCGTCTTCGGTAATATTCCGTCTGGTCGCGGCGATCCATGTTCGCTTTCAGTTGAACCTGTGGAGATAACAGCAGATGGCCTGCGCGCCCAATACGTTGCGATAGCAATTCTAGGCGATGCGGACTTGCAGGATGGGCGGCTGGGCCACTGACATGATCAGACGCCATCCCAAGAGCTGTAATGGTGGATCCAGCATCCCGCGATGAACTTCTACATTCCAGCAGGGATCATAGCTTCTTCCCAACTTACGCCTACATAGGATTGGATCGCTTCCTCACTTTCCCGTCAAGAGGTCAATGCGTATTCATTGATCGACCACTCGGTAGGCTTGAGAATGATGACATTCTCAAATCCTTGGGCTTCGCTTACAGAGGCGACGGAAATGGACGCGAACTTCTCTTCGAACTGATCTCGTAATGCCAGGCGAATGCGTGTTCTAAAGATCCTGGTGATAGAGATCGCATATCATCCTTGCAGTGACTGGCGCCAGCATCACCGTAACAGCGATCCGGTCAGTGCCTGCTGAACTGATTCATAAGAGGCTAGTGGAACAGCTGTTTTCAATACGAGAACGGACAATCCGCTTCCGACCAACAAGTTGCAGCCAACTCTATCCGATAGACATCGAACCTAACGATGACGTCAAAACCGAGAGGCCTGATTGCTCACCGGGCTAATAGATCACTCTAACATAGTGTCCGATCCATGCGAGTGCTGAATTAAGTTGAGCTACGACCGGATTACCGGGGAAAGGCCATAAGATTGCTTCAACCGCGATTGCGAACGCAAATCCTTGCCAATAGACTGGGTGCACTTTGCCATGAAATAATCGATCAAAGACCATGGCTGACACCATGAAGGCGTTCGTGGCCAAAACCCAGCCGGTTTCAGCCCATGCGACTGGTCCGAAAAGGAATCCAAACACCCTGAAAAGTGCCGCACCCAAGCCAGCCGAACTTGCCAACACCATCCACCGTTTGTGTGCCTGAAAGCGCCCTTCCATAGCCATGCGAATGGCGAGCGCAAAGAAGACCGCAAAGAGCAGAATATTGGAGAAGATCAGCGAGCCGACATACCGGAGGAAGGCGAGGAACCCGTCAGCGTCGCCGCTCAATGCGTCATCCATCCGGACGGAAAGCACGAATACTCCGGTGACGATCATGATCAAAGCGAGCGCAACACTCGCGCGCCCGAACGCCATGTGGAGTTTAGAGCGGTTGGCCGCAATCAGCACAGCCTGCATTGGGAACAGAAGATACCAGACGAAGAACGACCAACCATGGATGTGCACAAATGGCGACAAATCCGGATAACTTCCGGTCAGCATCGGGGTGAAATATGTAAAGGTGAAGCCGAAGAACGCCGTGGCAGTGGTAGCGAGAGCAAAGCTTGAAAAGAATACGCGGTCGGCTCTCGATATCATCCGAGCTTCGTTATCGGTCGCCGCAAGTCCCATAGCCTTCCCTCAAGGCGGCATTCTACAGGAAGGGGGCTTAACCGTAAATGCCCGCACTTGGATCGTCAGTAGACCGTCAGCTTCACAGCCTCTGACTACAGAGAACGGACGGTCCGCTTCCAGCCCACAAGCCGCCATTGGTTGGACTATGGTTGGGTGTGGTTCGGACGCTGCTTGCCGGCGTAAGCATCGCGCTATTTCAGCAAAGCCAGAACATAGTACGGGTGGACTGCAGCGTCTGTTACGATGATGTGGTCTCGAGTGGCATACTCTGTCTCGGGATCTCGTCTCCACCAACCAGTCAGACAGACTTCCTGCTCGTCACTCAAGTCGCGTGCGCCGCTCAGCCTGATGCCTACACGACCATGCCGATTCAACATGGTATCGGAATAGTGTACAGAACCTTTGGTAGAAAACTCTCCGCATACCCTCACATTTTGATCGCGCCATTTCTCAGGTTCACCGCGCTAGACGTCGATAGCGATCGGATCAGGATTGTGCGCGAGAAAGATAAAAAGAAGAGCAAACATGGAACATCAAAGCAGATTTCGACTCGTTCGGTGAAAGTCTTCTTAAATGCGTTCGTGGACCGGTTGCTCTGAGATAGCTTGTCGCACTTCTTGCCTAATCTAAGGCTGACTGTCTGGAATCGGCCCAATTATTGCTTCCTTTACGGGAGGTGAGGCACCGCTGGGCAACTATCCTCGACAATGACGGGGGCTTTGACCAGTGTCTGTCTCATGAAGCCCTGGTCGCAAGCTCAGCCCCTCGTTTGGCCTCTGGTAGCTTGGCTGTCAGTTGCACTAGTGGGTGCGGTAGCACCCGCCGTGGCCATGCTGCTGCTCATTGATCCGAATAATGCTAGACCGCTCACTGTGATAGGCGGTCCTATACTGGCAGTAGGCCTGATGGGGGCGGGAATGATCGGAGCGGCCACTACCGGGCGCTTGTGGATTGGCGTACTTCTCGCGCTCCTAGCTGGCTCGGGCCTTATACTTCTCGCGCGCATGCTAGGCATGTCACACCTGCAGCACCCGCTTTCGACCGGTCTGGCAGTGTTTATCGCCAGCGTCAGCTTCGCCGCGCGGGGCGCCCTCTTTGCCTGTAGCGGAAAGGGCAAAGGCTGGTCGATCGCGTTGTTCGTGGTCGCAGGCGAGGCTGCTGTTATTGCGACAGCCGTTGTACAGCCGGGTGCGATACCCGAGTGGCTTCTTGTTCTACTGCCAGCACAATGGGCCAACATGGCGATCCAAACTGCGCTTGCTGGCACAGGCACTCTCGCGGCAAGTTCGGCGTTGATTGCCCTCGGCGGCACTGCGGCGGCTACGCTGCTAGTGGTCGGGCTGTGGCCACGCCGATGGACTTACTTTGTGATGTTAACGGCGTGGATCGGTCTCGCCGCGCTCGTGTGGTACTCGCCCGCTTAGCCTGGACCCCGTGTCAATTCTGTCATCGCCGAGGAATCAGCGAGGCAAATCACTTGGATGGCCAACACTCCACTCGCTCTACGGGTAGCCAAAGCACAGCGGATCTTGTTGGGATGTGATCCAGAACCGGACCATCCATTTACGGCCCGGAACCAAAACGCCATTCGAACATGGCTGGTGTCAAATTGCATCCATTTATTTCGGAAATCAAACCGCAGAATATAGCGCTTCAGGCGTCTCGACACTCCAGAAAAGTGGCATCCACCGGTGTTGACCACTCGCGTAATAACGCCTCTTCGTGATACCAAATGGGTTCGATTTTCGCACTGCCAAACGCTCTTATTGACTATATATACAATACGTGCCACTCCTGCTTCCACAAGGGGAGAGGAATAATGAGATACAATCGCAAGGTACCGCTATATTCGGCTTTTGCCTTAGCCACCGCGCTCGCCGCATCGCCAGCCCTGGCACAGGACGAAGCCGGTGATGGTGCGTCGCAAGACAATGACAATGTTATTATTGTGACGGCGCAGTTGCGAGAGGAGGATGTCCAAGACGTTCCGATCTCCATCACAGCGTTAACGTCAGAGAACCTCTTGGCCGCGCGCATCGAAGACTCGCAAGATTTGCAGTTTAACGCCCCCAACGTGATTTTGTCTGCCAATCGTAATTTGACTATTCGCGGGGTGGGTTCACAGAGTTTCGGCGGCAGCGCCGATACGAATATTGGCGTTCTCGTCAACGGCGTATTCCTGCAGCAGGGCAGCACTTTCGGTGAGTTCTTCGATTTGGAACGGATCGAAGTGCTACGCGGACCGCAAGGGACGCTTTTTGGTCGCAACACCACTGGCGGTGCGATCAATATCGTCAACAAGCGCCCGACTGACAGGTTCGAAGGCTACGCACAGCTACAGCTTGAAAACTTTGATGGCGTTCGCGCGGAGGCCGCGATCAATCTGCCGATTGCAAAGGGACTCTATCAACGCTTTGCTGCGCACGTCCTCAAGCGTGACGGATACACACTCAATCTTGAAAACAATCAGCCAATCGATGGCCGCGATCAATACAGCCTGCGATCAAGCACACGGTTTGAACCGACCGACACGACAACCATCGACCTCGTGCTCAATTACTTCCGGGAAGATTCCAATCGCGCGAATGCAGTGAAAAGCCTGTGCACGCCGGATGCAACGTTCGGTTGTTCGTCCGAGACGGTCAGCTTCGATTTTCCGGACGCATTCGGGATCGACGGATTGCTCGGCGGAGCAGTCAGGCCCGGCACCTATTCCGACAATCCGACCGATCTTCGCCAAGTGCGCATCGATATAGAACCCGAGCAGGATATCGAGGACTTCCTCGCCACATTGCAAATCGAACAGCAACTCGGAGCTCTCACGCTGACCTCGGTCACCGGTTACCGCGTCGGTGAAAACGAATCCTTTCGCGACTTCGATCAGGGCACCCGTCCGAGCGCATTCGAACCGGGAACCTATACAACCGCCTTTGGCCCGCTCACGATCGCCGATGCCGGAAACGGTGACGGTGTGCTGACCTATAATCTTCGCGCTGGCGGCCAGGCGGTCACCACGACCGATTACCGCACCTCGCAGGAAGCCTTCGGCAAACGCGAACAATTCAGCCAGGAGCTGCGCCTTGGCTCCAATTTCGACGGGCCGTTCGATTTCCTCGTCGGTGCTTATTATCTGTGGGCGGAAAGTTCGGGCGAAGTCACCACGTACCTGCCCGTTACGCGCACCTTGGGCTTCACGACCAGCGGAAACACCAGCGACGCCGATGTCGATAGCTACGCAGTGTTCGGCGAACTCTACTATGACATCACGCCCGAATTGAGCATACTGGGCGGGCTGCGCTACACCAAGGATGACAAGTCGATCACGACCGCAAGTGGATTCGTGGCACTCGGCGCGCCATTCATTGGAGAGGCGGAATTCGATGCGGTTACTGGTCGCGCAAGTGTGAGTTGGCAGCCGACGCCCGACAACAACTTCTATTTCACCTATTCGCGCGGTTTCAAATCGGGCGGTTTCAATCCCGGCAACCTCGGTACGCCCACCTTCAACTCGGAAACCATCGATTCATACGAGCTAGGCACCAAGAACCAATTCATGGACCGGCGTGTGACGGTCAACGCCGCTATCTTCCGCTACGATTATTCCGATCTGATCGTTGGCAACATCGTCGGTACGCTCGCAACCAACGTGAACATCCCGTCTTCGCGGATTCAGGGCTTCGAGCTTGAGGCCGTGGCAGAGCCGCAGGACGGTTTGCGCCTTGAGGGCTCGCTTGGTCTGCTCGACACCGAAGTCCGCAGCGACTTTCTCTCCTCTGATCCATCGCGCGGAGGAGCTTTCTTCCAATTGCAGGGCAATACGCTCCCCAATGCGCCAGAGCGCACTTTCAAGCTTGCCGCCGAATACACTTTCATCGGCGGAAGCAATTGGACAGTGCGACCGAGGGTGGATTTCTACAGTCAGACAGGGTTCTTCAGCCGGGAATTCAATGTTCCGGCAGACCGGGTTGATGGATGGGAACAGCTCGACCTTTCGCTGCAGTTCGCCCTCGAAGACCGCGACTGGAACCTCACCGCATTCGTGAAAAATGTGACCAACAACGACGATATCACTTTTCTCGAGGTGAACTCCAATCTGGTCGGGAGCTTTCGCAGCGCCTTTCTCATTGATCCGCGCATTTACGGCATTGCGCTGCGCGTAGGATTTTGATGGGTCGCGAAAATCAAAGGGGACGCAGTTGATGGGTGGATTGTTCGATTTGGAGGGGCATGTTGCGTTGGTGACAGGCGGCAACACCGGGCTTGGCTTGGGCATGGCCAGAGGTTTGGCCAAGGCAGGAGCTCACATTGCGATCTGGGGCCGCAATGTTGATCGCAATGCCTCTGCCGTTGATAAGCTCATCCACCTCGGCGTGGAAGCGGAGGGGTACGTCTGCGATGTAACGGATCCCGAAGCGATCAACGCGGCGATGTCGGCTACGATTAAACGGTTCGGCAGGCTGGACAGCTGTTTCGCCAATGCCGGCGGTTCGGGCGTGCGAAAACCTTTTGTCGATCACACACCGGTACGATTGGGAGTCGACAATTGACCTCAACTTGAACAGCGTAACGGCGACGATGCAGGCGGCGACAAAACAGTTCCTTGCGCAAGGTGAAGGTGGCAAGCTCATTGTATCGTCTTCCATTGCTGCGCTGATGGGAATTCCCGGCGGCGGCTATTCGGCCACGAAGGCTGCGGTGTCCGGGCTAATCCGGAGCCTGGCGATTGAGCTGGCGCCTGCGGGCATACAGGCCAATGCAATTCTGCCCGGCTTTATCGAGACTGAGATGTCGACGAAAACACCGCAAGCGTTTCAAGACGCCTGCTTGCGGCGCACTGCCTCCGGAAAGCTCGGCACACTTGAGGATATGGAGGGCGTCGCGGTCTTCCTCGCCTCTCGGCAAAGCAACCTTGTGACGGGCCATTCGCTCGTGATCGATGGCGGCCAGTCGATCTTCCCGATGTAGTAATGTGTGCGGCGCTTATTCGCCTCGCAATGACTGCCGTTTGCGGATGTAGTCGTCCTTAATTGCCATGATTGCGCCGATAATCATGGTCACTGTAATGTCCTCGACCTGCTTCCAGCTCATCGTATGACGACTTTTGTCGCGCAGGAGGTATATCCCAGCTGATGCGGGAAGACCGAAACTGATGTCAACGCATGCCTGCGCAACATCTTGCGGCAGGTCGAGATGCTTACCGATAATCCCGGCTAGATAGTCGACTGCTGCGTCGCGTCCATATTCGGTCGGATCGTGGACCGCGCTGACGCTCGGTTCAGCCTGCAAACGGTCGATAATCAGACCGCGCTCATCGATATATTTGATATACGCGTGTGTGATACCGCGCACGAGACCTTCGAAAGTCTTGGCGTCTTGCGCCGCCTCGCTTTGTTCGCGCCGAAGCATTCGTAGCTCGCGTTCAAGCAGCTCGCTGAGAAGTTCATTAAGATTGGGGAAGTAGTTGTAGACTAGTGATTTGCTCACACCAGCTGCTTGCGCGATAGAATCCATGGTGATCGCGGCAACCCCTTCGCGCCCGACCATTTCGGCCGCGTGATCGAGGATAAGCCGTCGGCGTTCTGCCGGATCGAGCCGGGTGCGCACTTTGCGGGCGGTGGATGCCATTGCGGAAGGTGTAGCAAACACTGGCTGAGAATCCAGAGCTGCGGCGTCAAAGAGGCGGGAGCGGGTATGATGCTGGATCGTGCCAACGCATTTCATGAATCGAGCGATCTCTGCCTGCACTGATATTTTGCTGAAAGGCCAGCAGGTTTCCCTCGGGATCGCGAGCATAGCGCACCCGCCACCCCCCGAGAGTAAACGCCGGACCAGCGAACTCGATACCTTGGGGTTCGAGGCGGGCTATCGTGCCATCGAGATCGGAGACTTCGAAGGACAAGCTGTTGTAGCCAATTCGCTCCAGCGTCCAGTCCGTGCGCGAGGTCGGCGTGGCTGGTTCTTCGTAGTTCCAGAATTCCAGTTCGAAGTTCCATGTCGCGAACCAGCTTGCGGTGACGACCGTTCCGTCGATGTCGACCACATCGTCGATGGTCTCCATTCGCGTTGCAGGCAATTCGCGATGTGGCCCGTAGCCGAGAATTTTGGTGTAAAAATCAACCATCCTCGCCTTGTCGCCGGGCACGTTAGCGATGTGCGTCAACCAAGCATCATCTTGCCGCCGAGGGCGTTCGAGCTGTTCCATTTCGATCATGATGCCATCGGGGTCGAACCCATACGCATATGTGACACCGTATCCACCAAGATCAACTGCGTCGTTCCCGCGCGAGAGAATGTCGAGCCCAGCTTCGCGAAAGCGCTGGTAGCCGGAATTGTCGGCATGGGTCTGCCAACAAATATGGGTGTAGCCCGGTCCTGTAACCGAGCGCTTTTCCGGCTCCGCATCCAAGCCCGGCTCCACGTCGGTCAATACGAGAAAGACGGTAGGCGTTCGAACCAGCGCAACTTCTATCTGCCCCTCTCGCCTTGAAAGGACTTCGGCGGGCAGGCTCGATGCATCCACCATGCGGCGTTCGACCAGATCGAAATCGACCACGGAGCCGTAGAATGCCACCGTGTCATCGATATCGGAAACGGTGATTCCGACATGATGGACGCCTAGAATGGAGTCCGGTGAAGCGGGAGTGGCAGCGCCCGTTCGGCCAGCGGAAGTCGTGCAAGCCGACAATGCAAAGCAAGCGATGCCCGCAACCAAAAGGCGTTTCATTCCCGTTCTCCCGCTGGACGATAGGCGAGCAAGACATTGCCTGCGATCTCGCCGAATTTGTCGTAGCCTGAGTTCACAAAAATCATGCCGCCGGCGACCACGACACCGGCACTATCGATCGATCCGCCCCTCGCCTCGGCGCCGTTGACAGTCTCGAACGTCCGATTGGTCTCGTCCATCCACAGCACTCTGCCATCGAAGGCCGAGTAGGCAATCAAGCGTCCGTTGTGCGCTCCCGCAAAGATGACGCCGGGCATCGCCGTCAATGGGGCGGAAAGAGCTGTCTGGCAGGCATAACCCGGTTCGTCGCAAGTCGGCTTTTCAATGCGCGACCACAGCTTACGACCCGTCGCTGCTTCGAATGCGTGAATGCCGGGTCGCGGTGGGCCGACAGTGAAGCGGTTGCCGGGCGTGTCAGCAATCGGCACCCACAGCGTCTTACCATCGCTTGCCATGCCCCAGTGAATGCCGCCATTGAACCCGCCCATACCGGCGCGTTCACTCCAAAGGATACGGCCGCTGTCATCGGGGTCCATGCCGAAGACTTCCCCGGATTTCTGCCCGGCCAGAATGATATCCCTGCCCGATGGAAGCTCGACCAGAATCGGTGCCGCACCAAAATCGAAGTCTGGGCCGTCCTCTTCAGGACAGTTGGCCTTCGGGTCGCGGCCACACGCTGCGTTCCAAGCGTCTCCTGCCACCGTCTGGGAGACCCAGCGGAGCCGCCCGTTGCTCAGCGACAGAGCGACAATGGCGTCGCTGTTGCCATTCGCTGGCGAGGTGTAGTTCTCGCCCGTCCCGACATACAACAACTCGCGCTTCGCATCGATCGTTGGCGTTGACCAGACGGGTGCGCCGCTGGGCGCTAGGACGTCGATGCCAATGCTGTTGCTGCCAGTTTTCGTCGGTTCATCGACAGAGAACCACCGCCATTTATGCTCGCCATTGCCTGCGTCCAGTGCGGTGACACCGCCGCGAAAAGTGCAGCAAGCGTATTGGTCATCGTACGCGGACACGACTTCAAGTGACGACATGGGCACGAAAAGGGTGTCCTTATGGAGAGCAATACTCCCGGTGATCGTGCCGTCGGGATGATCCCGCACCGATTTAGACCAGCGTCCCTCCCCTGTGAGAGGATCGACTGCATGAACTACCGCATCGACATCGCCAAAATAGAGCGACTGTGGTCGGCCATCGGTCCCGGTTTCAATCACCGGCGCGTTGCGAACCTCAGCTCCTGCATCATAGGTCCACCATATGCATCCGGTTTGAGGATCTAGAGCATAGACATGACCCGACTGACTGCCAGTGAACAGCGCTTCGGGTGTGATGGCTGGCTGAGAGCGTGCTCTCTGTGCGCCAGGAAAACCGAATGCCCATGCCAGTTCGAGCCGCTCGACCTCATCAACGCCCAGACCCGCATTCTGGCGCGACTGAAAACGTGTGTTGGCATTGCCGTTGCCCCAGCGGCCCCACAAAGGCGCGCCGGAGAATCGCAAAGTGCCCTCGCAGCGCGGCCCGGTGGCTTCGCGCGCCGCTTGTCCTCTACCCAAATACTCAGCCAACACGACGCGGTCGATAGAAGACAGAGCGGCCGACTGTGCCTGCATGATCCCGCCATTCATTGAGGCGAGTACCTGCGCCTGGCTTCGCTCTTCCAATGCGGCACGGGTCGGAGCGCCGTTGACACCCCCATTATGACAGGAGGCGCAGTTCTGTTCATAGAGACGTTCAGCCAATGCAGCCTTGCCGCTTTCAGGCAATGCCTGCGCCTCTTCGCCAACCTGAGGTGAGCAAGCAGCAAGTGCGGCAGCCATCAGGCCGATTATCGCAAATCCGCTTTTCATTCCTCACCCCATCCGTTATTGACTAATAATACAATAGAGGGGTTGACTGTCAATGCGAAGGCTCGGAATTGCACTGTTTGGTGGGACCGTGGCAGCGTGCTCACATCAACCGGCACAGCCACCCGCTCCTTTAGTGCCAGAGAAGATCGCGGAGCAGGTGGCGTCGGACCCGGCGGTCGATTACGCAAACGAACTCGCAGGACCCGGCACGCCCTATCGCAGCGGCTTCAGCGGCGAAGGCAATGAGCGCATACATTATGTGGAGGCAGGTCAGGGGCCGACAGTACTCTTCGTGCATGGTTTTCCCAGCTTCTGGTATGTCTGGCGCGATCAGATGGAGTCGCTGCGGCATTGCCGGCGCGTCATTGCAATCGACGCGCCGGGATCCGGGCTATCGGCGAAACCCCAATCAGACGATGCGTACAAGGTCGAGACCCTTGCGAAACGCCTGGACGCTCTGATCAATGATCTTGCGCCGGGAGAAAAGATAACGCTCGTCGGACACGATTGGGGCGGCGCGCTCGCGTGGAGCTATGTCCAATGGGATCCGAACAAAGTGGAAAGATTGGCTGTCTTCAGCGCTCCATCTTACAATCTGCTACTGGATCTTCTTGCATATGATCCGGAACAACGCGCAGCGTCCAGTTACATGTCGAGGCTGCTCGCAATCGACCGCGAAACGGCGGCTACGGATACATTTGCATCGTCGTTCTACAACCTCGCATACAAGCGGATGGTTGAAACCGCGGTGCTGGAAGAGCGCGAAGGAGCACTGTTCCGCGCCGCGCTTGGCAAAAAGGGCGCGCTCTATGCCGGTATTCAGTGGTACAAGGCGAATGTTCCATCATTCGATCAGCTCAATCCTTCAGCGCATTACTGGCCGGAGGATAGATCTTTGGTCGAAATTCCTGTCTTGCTTGTCAGGGGCGCAGAAGACAAAACCTTTGTGAAGCAGATGGAGAACAAGGCGTTGGCCGGCGCCTCGAATCTGACCGTCGTAACCATTAACAGCGCTGGCCATTGGACCCCGTTTCAAAATCCTGAGGCAACGAACAGCGCAATGGGTGACTTTGTTCTTCGAGATGATCCATCGTGCAATATTCCGGCCAATTAGCGGAGCGATTGGCACTGTCAGAGCAAATGTACCTGCTAGTGTAACGCGGGTGATTAGCTAGGGCAGGGCAATGCCTCGCAAGAAGAACCCAGCCAGCCCGTTTCGTTATTTCAACTCATCGCCGGAAATTATCCGCCTTGTGGTGATGATGTATGTGCGTTTTCCGCTGAGCCTGCGGAATGTCGAGGATCTGCTGGCGGAGCGCGGCATTGATATCTGTCACGAGACGGTCCGATTCTGGTGGACCGGTTTGGCCCCATGTTCGCAGCGGACATCAAGCGCCAGCGCATCAACCGGATGAGAGGCTTCAGGCAGTGGCGCTGGCCTCTCGATGAGATGCTTGTGAAGATCAACGGAGAGACGCACTACCTCTGGCGAGCGATCGACCAAGAAGGCGAAGTGCTTGAGAGCTTCGTCACTAAGAAACGCGACAATAAGGTGGCCCTACGCTTCATGAGAAACGCGCTGAAGAACCACGGACCTGTCGAAACCATCACCACTGATGGCCTGATGTCCTACAAAGCGGCCATGAGCGAGCTTGGAAACCAGGGCCGACAGGAGATAGGTCGCTGGGCCAACAATCGAGTAGAGAACTCACACTTGCCGTTCCGACGAAGAGAAAGGGTGATGCTGCGTTTCAGGAGGATGAAATCTCTTCAGAAATTCGCTTCAGTCCATGCCAACGTCCAAAACCACTTCAGCTCCGACCGCCACCTCATCGACAGACAAAGCTACAAGGCCACCCGTTCCGCCGCTCTGGCGGAGTGGCAATCGCCCATGGCCTGACCGGAGGTTTGGGCAGGGCGCTCTGTATCGAACGGAGACGAGTTCGCGTTAGACTGACAGCACCGCCACCTATCTCGAGCACCCGTCTCTAGTTTTAGGTCGTCCGCGAAAGCCCGCAGAACAGGCGGGTTTGTGTGCCTCAAGCCGTAACAGGCATTTTCGCGGGTATGGCACGGATTCAACCCGGCAGGACCTCCTATTTCCCGTGGGTTGTGTGCCAAGGGAAGGGGTTTCTTGTATTAATATAGCAGGGCATTTAATGTCTGTTTGGGCCGTCCAATTCGCCGGATTGCAGGGTTTTTGCGCCTGCAAGGCCTGTATCGGGCTCACGAACTACCGGCGCAACATGCTGCATTTCCCAGCTCAGCGGGATCGTCATCTGCCGGAGATTTTCGAGGATCAGATGAGGTGGTTGCCGACCGGTGATGATCGCCTGCCGAATGTCGGGCGGGAGAAATGCGAGGCGCAGGATATTGCGATCGTATGGCGAGACCGGCGCGGTCTGCATCACCCGGAAACCGCGCTCGTTCAAGAGCACGGCATGCGCCTTTCGCAGGGCGCCTTTCGGCGCGCCATCGGGCCGCGGTGATGCGAGCGAGGACCTAGTGACGAGTTTCCTGTCGCCGCGAAGCGGTAATAAAAGTGGAAGCTCGATGGAGACAGGGTCGCGGGCGCGATCGATGATCTGCTCGTCTTTGTCCAGCTCGAGCCGTGATCGCGTTCCTTCTTCGCATTCGGGCTCGAAAAGACGACCATCGTTTTCAGCCGCATCGGCTGAGTGGCAGAATGCCAGGGCCTGAACTGGATTTGAGTAAGGGACTGCTGCGCCAGTAAAGTCTTGCATTAACTAGATCGGGGCGTCTGAACCGCCGTTATGTCATACCAATGTGCAATCCCATTGAAGTCAGTGATATCTCGATCACTTGATGGTCCCACCGAGGCAAATTGGTCTGCCCGATGGACTTTTTATCGATAGCCACGGCGTGAATGGTACTCGAATACAAATAGCACACTTGAGTGGACAGGTTGCAAAGTCTTGGGCGAGAGTGACGCATAGGTCTGATGTGCGGACTCTAACTGGTATGACAGATAGGTTGACAAATGTGGTCAGGCCATTATCCCAAGTGCCATAAATATACCTTGAGGGAGGGGTGAAAATGGCACGTCGTGCAGCAAATTGCGGTGGAACCGCGCGCGTATCCGTATCTGCGGCACTGTTGGCGGGGGCGGCCTTCGGGGCGGTTCCGGCCTACGCGCAGGATGAGGATTCCAGCGACCAGCAACAGGTCGAGGTGGCGGAGGGCGATAGTGAAATCGTCGTCTCGGGCATCCGTGCCGTCATCCAGGGTTCGATTGACGAAAAGCGCCAGTCCATCCAGGTCTTCGACGCGCTCGCCGCCGACGAAATTGGCGATCTTCCGGCGCTATCGATTGGCGAAGCTCTTGAAACGCTTACAGGCGCTGGCTCACACCGCGAACAGGGCGGTGCGACCGAGATCTCCATTCGCGGACTTGGACCGTTCCTTAGCTCGACCGTCATAAATGGCAGGATTGCTACCAACGGGTCGGGGGATCGATCAGTCAATTTCAGCCAATTCCCGTCTGAACTCTTCGACAAGGTCGGCATCTACAAGACGCAGGCCGCAAGTTATATCGAGGGCGGGGTCGCCGGTCAGATCGTGCTCGAAACGATCAGGCCGATCGACTACGGCAAGCGCCGCATCCAAGGCGAATTCAAGCTAAACATAAACCCCGACAACCTCGATATCGATTCCGAACAGCGCTTCCAGAAATTCGGCTACCGGGCGACCGGAAGCTTCGTCGACCAGTTTCAGGCCGGTGATGGTGAATTCGGCATTGCGATCGGTTATCAGCGCAACGAAACCACCAATCCCGAGCAAGAGGCGAACGTCTCCAACACTATCCGTGCATGTGTGATCGATCCCAGCACGACAAGCGATGGTGTGTTCGATGATGGAAACTGCGATACAAGCGGCGGCACAATCGCCGGGCTGCGCGATGGCACCGTCAATCTGCCCTTTGTTATCGCGCGAAACAGCTATTCTTTCCGTACGAACATCACCGATGACACGCGCGAGGCGGTGTTTGGCTCCGTCCAGTACAAGCCCAGCCCGGACGTCGATATCATGGCTGATTTCCAATATTCCAAGCGCCTGTTCCGCGAGCAGCGCAGCGACCTGAATTTTGCCGAGGGCCGCCGAATTGACGGTCCGGGTGATCCCAACACCATACCCGGTTTTGACCTGATCTTCACCGACAGTGGCGCCTTGCGCCAATTCACCAATGAGCAACGTATCGAAGCGGTGAGCGAATATCTCGAACGCGATGAGGAGTATTACGGCGGGGGTCTCTCGCTCGATGCCAAGGTGTCCGATCGGATGACGATTTCGCTCGATGCTTCCTATTCACGCACCCAGCGCGTTGAAGAGGCGGTCCAGGTCCGCTTTCGTACCGAAGATGGCGAGAGCATTTTTGGCAACACCGATGCCGACGGAAACCCGTTCTTCCCTGAAGTCTTCGAAAGCGATCAGACGCCCAATGCCGGTACGCACGAACGGTACGGATGACCGGGTCGAAACCGCGGTCCTGATCCGGCAAAACGGCTCACAAGGCCTGAACTTCGTCACGCAGAACTTCGATGTGACCGATTACACCCTGTTCGCGAACGATCCACGAGTGCGCGCCGATCTAGAGCAGGACCGGTTCAACGAGGTCTGGGCTGTAAGGGGTGACACCGAATACGAACTCGATGGCTTCTTTTCGAGCCTGATGGCCGGTGCTCGCTACCAGGAGCTCGTGTACCGCGACGTTCCCGGAGCACAGGGCAGCTCCGATGACAGCCTGAGCCGGTTCGAAGAAACCTATAATGACACGGATGGCTCTGGCGCGCTTTTCGTAGCCAACCAGGAGTGTCGCACGTCGTTCCCGGTGGACGGGTTCCTGCAGTCGACCTCTGGCGGCAACCCTCTCATCACCAATGTCGATCTTGATGGCAACGTCCTCAGCACCTCGAATACGTTCGCGACCTTCGATGCATTGTGCATCGCGCAGGTGCTAGAGCGCGAAGACCCCCGAGGGCTGCAGTTTGATGAGAACGGTGTTCCGATCTACCTCTCTGGCGATTTTGATTCCATCGACAATACTGATGTGCTCGAGCAGACGTGGGCGGCTTATATACAGGCCAATTTCGATGGCGAGGTCGGTTCTCTCCCGATTCGGGGGAATGTGGGCGTCCGGCTTGTTGGCACCGATGTCACGACAACCGGCTTTCGCTCCGACCTGGTTGTGAATTTCGTCGCCGGCGATCCGACCGATCCGGATTCCTCCGACGAATTCACGATCGAGCAGGATATCAGCGCGCTGGTAAGGAACGTCACACGCGGCGGTTACACAGAATTCTTGCCGAGTTTCAATCTTGTCGCAGAATTCAATCCCGATCTGCTTGGTCGGTTCGCGGTTTATCGGTCGCTTTCGCGTCCGGATCCCTCGGAGCTTGGCAATGGTCGAACATTCGTCACCAACAACGACGAGTTTACGACCGCCGATCAGGCGATCCAGAACGGCATCGACAGCGTCAATGCGACGGGCAATCCAGCCACGGATCCGCTGCTATCGTGGAATGTGGATGCGGGACTCGAATGGTATCCGAATGATGACACCATCCTGGCCTTCAATGCCTATTACAAGAGCTTTAACGGCGGCTTTGAGGCCACCGCTATCACCGAAACATTTTCGGTCTCGGGCCAACTCGTCGATCTACCAGTGCTGACCGTCAACACGAATGACGAGACCAACACCATCTATGGGATCGAGGTTACCGCAGCGCACCGTTTCGGATATCTGCCGGCCCCATTCGATGGTCTGGGATTCAAGCTCAGCTACAATTATGCAGATTCCGATTTCGAGTTTGAAGATGATACGCTGGGCGCGATCACAACGGTCGATGCGAACAATGTGCAGACCACCATCAATGGCCTTATCCCGCCGTCCAACCTCTTCGGCTTTTCGGAACATGTGTTCTCGGGCCAGGTCTATTACGAAATCGGCGATTTCGATTTTCAGGGCGTTTACAAGTATCGCAGCGAGTACTTCCAGCAATTTGTCGCTACGCCGGGCCGCGTCCGCTATGTCGATGATGTGGGCGTTTTCGAGGCGCGCGTCTCTTACGAGGTCAACGACAACATTCGCCTCACTGCTGAGGGTATCAACCTGTTCAACGAACCGCGAACCAATTTCCGCGGCGCTCCCGATGATTTCGCGTCGATCCAGGTCTATGGTCCGCGGTACTTTGTCGGCGCGCGGGTGCGTTTCTAGGTTGGGTCGGCCGCCATCCCGGCGAGTGTCAGGTGGTGGCGGCCAACCAGTTCGACTGGCAATTTCGCCGGGAATGTGCATTGCAAAAGGGTGTATACGTTAAGGCAAGAAAGCTCAGAGGACGACGATGACAGGTAAGCGACTTTTTCAATCAGTAGCCGAAAAGATATCGAGCCTGATCGAAGACGGCGCCTTTCCTCCTGGGACACGCCTGCCCGGAGAGCGGGAACTGGCCGAGCGGCTGGGCGTCAGCCGCGTTACCATCCGGGAGGCGGAAATCGCCTTGCAGGCTGTGGGTCGGCTGGAGATCAAAACTGGCTCAGGCGTGTATGTGAGCGAACGGCAACCCGAAGAAGAGGCGGCGTTGCCATCGGCGAGCGCGTTCGAGGTTACGGAAGCGCGGCTGTTGGTGGAATCGGAGGCTGCTGCACTGGCCGCTCACAATATCAGCGACGAAGCGATCAGCGAGCTGTCGCAGTTGATCGAACAGATGCGCACCGGAGACGATTCGGCTGCCGATGATGCTGACAAGCATTTCCACCGGGTCATCGCTGAGGCGTCGAACAATGCGGCGATGATGCACACGGTGCAGTCGCTTTGGCGGATGCGCGAGGAACTTCCTGACGTGAAGGCTACCTATCAGGCGGTGTGCAAGCACGATGCGGATTCGCGTACGGCTGAACACGAAGCAATCTTTTGCGCGCTGCGCGACCGCGACCCTGCTGCGGCGCGGAATGCGATGCGCGAACACTTCCACCGGTTGATCGAGGCCATGCTCGACGCGACCGAGCGGATGGCGCTCGAAGAGGTGCAGGAACAGGTGTCCAAAAGCCGCAAGCGTTTCGCAGCGGTCGCCAAAATTGGCTAGGCCAAATTGGTAATACACGTTCTTCATTTTTAATATGCCAGATTGATTGACAAGCCGCTTCGCGCCCGTATAGTCTTTGAGCATAAGATTGGACGAGGGGATTGAGGGATGATGGCGAGGCTTGTCCTTGTGCTGCTCGCAGTATGGTTCGGAGCTTCACCGGCCCTGGCCGAGAACTATTTTGTCCGTAATCAGAACGAGTACGCCCACGCGCTCAAAGGTGTCGAGGCCGGCGACGTTATAATTCTGGCGAACGGCGAATGGCGTGATTTCGAGCTGGTCATCACCGGCGAAGGGCGTCCCGGAGAGCCGATCACCGTGATATCCGAAGAAGCCGGGAAGGTCGTCCTGACCGGTCAATCCAGCCTCCGTATCGGGGGTCGGCATATCCTTGTGACCGGCCTCGTTTTCAAGGATGGCTACAGTCCCCGCGGCGAGGTCATTTCGTTCCGCCGCACGAAGCAGGATGTGTCGCGCAACTCGCGTGTCACCGAGGTCGTGATCGACAACTTCAGCAAGCCAGATCGCTATGAAAGTGATTACTGGGTCGGCATCTACGGCAGGAATAACCGCTTCGATCACAACCACCTTGTCGGCAAGACGAACAAGGGCGTTACCCTTGCTGTGCGTCTCGACAGCGAAGAGAGCCGCGAGAACGGGCACCGGATCGACCACAATTATTTCGGTCCGCGCCCGGTGCTGGGCTCGAACGGCGGTGAGACGTTGCGGATCGGGACAAGCCGGTATTCGATGCACCGGTCCGAAACCACGGTCGAGAACAACATCTTCGACCGGACCGATGGCGAGGTCGAGATCATCTCGTCAAAATCGGGCGGCAATGTGTTCCGCGGCAATGTGTTTCTGCGCTCGCGCGGGACGCTTACTCTGCGTCACGGGGATGACAACATCATCGAGCGCAACATCTTTCTTGGCAAAGGCAAAGATTACACCGGCGGCATTCGCGTCATCAATCGCGGCCAGATCGTACGCGACAACTACATCGAAGGGATGCGCGGCACCGCGTTTTCGAGCGCGCTGGCAATCATGAACGGTGTGCCCAATTCGCCAGTCAATCGCTATGTGGAGGTCGAGAACGCGCAGATCGAGAACAACACCATCATCGACAGCAGGCGGGTCGCATTCAATGTCGGTGCTGACGAAGAGCGTTCGGCCCCTCCCAGCAATTCGACCTTCGCAAACAATCTCCTGAGCGGGATTGAGGGCGAGTCTTTCATAGAGGTCTACGGTGATATTTCCGGGATCAGTTTCTCCGGAAACCATGTTGCCAAAGGCGGCGTGGACAAGGCATTGGGCGATTTCTCACATGCACCGGTGGAAATGGCGCGCGCCGACAATGGCCTTCTTTATCCCGTTGATCCTGAACTCGAAAACGTTGGCGCTCCGCGCGATCTCAAGCCGGTAGCGCTCGCTGACGTCGGAGTGAAATGGTACGATAAACCCGGCATGGGGGCGTCTTTCGGCTCCTCGGGCAAAGTGATCGAGGTGGCGCCGGGCGAGGAGACGTTGGTCGAAGCGGCGATTGCGGCTGGCGACGGTGATGTCCTGCTGCTGGGCAGCGGCGAGTACATCGTCAATCGAGCCATTCCTCTCGACAAGGCGCTTACGATCAATGGAGGCCAAGCCGAGGGTGAGGAAGCGCCGACGGTGTTTTTCACCCGCCCGACCCTGATCGAACTGCGCGAAGGCGGTAATTTGCAGCTCGCCAATCTCGTGATCGACGGCGCACTCGCGCCGGATTCGGTCGGCAATTCGGCGATCCGCACAACCACCTATCCGATCAAATCGAACATGCAAATCGAGATGGACGGGGTGACAGTGCGCGGGTTGGTCGTGAACAGGTCGTTCAACGTGATCACTCTGGGCAAGAGCGCGCTTGCCGATCGGGTATCGATCAGAAACAGCAATTTTTCCGACATCACCGGCACGGTTGTCTCGTACCGCTGCAGAAACCGAAGATTTTGGCCAGTACAATGTTGAGTATCTCGACATAACAGGCAGCAATTTTCTCAATGTCGGCGGACCGGTCGTCAATATCTATCGCGGTGGCCGTGATGAGAGTACGTTTGGCCCCTTCGTCACATTCTCCGACAATAACATGGTCGGTGTCGGGTTGGCTGCGACCAACATTCTGAGTGCCTCGATCAACCTGCACGGCGTCCAGACTGCGCGTATTGAGCGCAACAATGTGGCAGACTCGGCAGCATTTCGCATTGTCCACACGGTAGGCGCGCCGAAGACGGCAATTCGCGAAAACCTGTTTGCCAACACGCCGACCTTTATCCTCGAAGAGCTCAACTATGAAGGCGAGCACCGCGCTCTGCTGTCCGGCAACGAGTTCGCTGCGGAAGAAAGTAAATGAGGCTTGTGAAACTTCTCGCGGCGGCAGCAGCCATGTGTCTTCTACCGTACACAGCCGCTGCTGCTACTGCTCTGCCATCGGACCGAGAGGCTGTCGAAGCAGCCCAGGCCGAGCTGCCGCCGCTCTATGCCGCCGAACTGGAGCAGGCCAAGGCGTTTGTTGATAGCATGATGGAAGAGGGCGTGGTCGTTCCGGTGCCCATGGATCCGGGCGGCGGCTACACTCATGAACAGCACAAACGCAATTACAGGGCGATCTATCTCGGCGGCCAGATATACCGGATAACCGGCGATGACAGATACCGCGATTATGTGCGGGACATGTTGCTTGAATATGCCGAGCTTTATCCCACTCTCGGCGATCATCCTGCAAAGGCAAACCAGAACGTCGGGCGGCTGTTCTGGCAGGTTTTGAACGATGCCATGTGGCTGGTCCACGCGGTGCAGGGTTATGGCAACATCCGCGAAACGCTGGCTGCTGAAGAACGCGCATCAATCGACGACAACGTGTTTCGCCCCGCGGTGCAATTCCTGTCGGTCGAATCCGAGCGGACTTTCAACCGCATCCATAATCACGCGACCTGGGCAACCGCTGGCGTTGGAATGACCGGTTATCTGCTGGGCGATCGGGACATGGTCGACATTGCCCTGCTGGGATCGGCCAAGAGCGGTGAAACCGGCTTCATCCGTCAGACAGAGCTGCTGTTCTCGCCCGATGGGTATTACACCGAAGGCCCCTATTATCAGCGGTTCGCGCTGCTCCCCTTCCTGGTGTTTGCCGATGCAATCGAGCGCAACGAGCCAGAGCGTGCGATATTTCAGCACCGCAACGGGATCCTGCTGAAGGCGCTGCGCACGACCATTCAACTCAGCTACCAGGGGTACTTCTTCCCGTTCAACGACGCGATCCGCGACAAGAGCCTGAAAACGGCTGAACTCTATGACGGGGTCGCAATCGCCTATGCCCAGACCGGCGATCCCTCGCTCCTGTCGATTGCAGAGTTTCAGGGCCGCACTGTGCTGACGCCCAATGGCATGCAGGTCGCGCGCGATCTTGCGGCGGGAAAAGCAAAACCATTCCCGTTCAAATCTATGCTCCTGAGTGACGGACCGGATGGGCAGCAGGGCGCAGTCGCAATCCTGCGCCGGGGCGAGGGCGCCAGGCATACCGCTCTCGTGGCCAAGAATTCGTCGCAGGGCATGGGCCATGGCCATTTCGACAAACTTGCCTGGCAACTATACGACAACGGCAACGAGATTGTGCGCGATTACGGCGCCGCGCGGTTCCTCAACATCGTGGCAAAGGAAGGCGGGCGCTACCTGCCTGAAAACACCACCTGGGCCAAATCGAGCGTCGCGCACAACACTCTTGTTGTCGACGAGAGCAGCCATTTTGATGGCGATGTAAACATCGCAAATGAAAAGTGGCCGGAGCAGCTCTATTTCTCCGATGCGCCCGGACTTCAGGTTTCAAGCGCGCGGATCGGCGGTGCCTATCCTGGTGTGGTGATGCGGCGCACGTTGATTATGCCGGAAATCGAAGGCCTTGAAGCTCCGCTGGTGCTCGACCTAGTGCGCGCGTCGAGCGATGATACGCATCAATACGATCTGCCATTGCATTATTCCGGCCACATCATGGAAATGGATTTCGAGGCCGAGGCGTATACCTCCCAGCGCCCAGTCCTTGGAGACGAAGCTGGCTACCAGCACATCTGGGTCGACGCGATTGCGGACCTGGATGAGGGCAAGGGAGCGCTAACCTGGATCCTCGATGGACGGTTCTACACCTACAGGTTTGCAACCGGCAATCCGGCGCAGGCGGTTTTGGGCGAGAGCGGGGCGAACGATCCCAGTTTTAATTTGCGCCGCGAACCGCTCATCATGCTGCGCGCGGTGCGGAGCGGGGCAGCAAGTTTCGCAAGCCTGCTGGAAGCACACGGAAACTATGACGGCGCTGCCGAACAGACCGTCGCCAGCCGCAGCCGCGTGGCTGACATGACCCATGAACGTGTGGGCAATTACGACATTGTGCGTGTGACCCTGAAATCGGGGCAGCGCCATGCAATCGCTGTTTCGCACAACTCCGATCCCGATGTGGATCACAGCGTTACGCTGGATGGCGAAGATATCGCCTGGAACGGGTTTGCCGATGTGGTCACGCTGACTGGAGGGGAGAACTAGAATGGCCAATGTGGTTAGCGCGGCAGGTCTGCCCTTTGTGGTCGCAAGGGATGTTCCGTCAGACAATGCGTGCGACGGGATTACCCGTCAGACGCGTCATTATGGATCGGCAATCATGATTTTGCGCGCTTGGTTCGAAAATTGCGTGCTGATCGACGCTTTCAGCCGCGTTCGTGAAGAGTTTCTGGGCAAGGAGGCCTGAGCATGCCCAAGGGTAAATTGCGCTTCTGGATTGTTGGCCTCGTCGCGCTTGCAACGATCATCAACTACATCGATCGCGGCGCTCTCGCCGTCCTGTGGCCGGAGATTTCCGAGGAGCTGGATCTCGGCAAGGCCGAATATGCGATCATCATCAACGTATTCACGTTCGCCTATGCGTTCGGTCAGACGTTGTTCGGCAAAATTTTCGACTGGATCGGGGTGCGCCTGGGCTTTGTCCTGTCAATAGTAGTCTGGTCGGCGGCAACCATGATGCATGCGGTGGCCAATGGCATGGTCAGCTTTTCGATCTATCGCGGCATCCTGGGTGTGTCGGAGGCAGGCAACTGGCCCGGTGCGACGAAGGCCAATGCCGAGTGGTTTCCGATCAACGAGCGCGCTTTGGCGCAGGGCATATTCAATTCGGGCGCGGCGATTGGCGGCATCGTCTCCGCTCCCGTTGTTGGACTAATGTTCGTCTTCCTCGGATCGTGGCAGGCGACTTTTATCGCGATCGGTGCGCTCGGGTTCTTGTGGCTGATCCCGTGGCTTATCGTCTATAAATCGGGGCCGGATGCGCACCCCTGGATCACAGAGGAAGAACGCCAGTTCATCCTGACCGGACAACGCAACAAGGATGTCGATGAGGTCGCCGATTACGCGCCTAATTCAGGCGAGATTTTGAGCCGCAAGGAAAGCTGGGGCGTGATCATGGCCTCGTTCTTCCTCGATCCGATCTGGTGGCTGTTCGTCGGCTGGCTGCCGCTCTATCTCTACGAAACCTACGGTTTCGGAGTTGAGGAAATCGCGACCTATGCGGCGATCCCTTATATAGGAGCAATGTTCGGCGCATGGTTTGGCGGATTGCTCGCACAGAACCGCATCGCGGTACGGCTGGAGCGTCAACCGCGCGCGCAAGAGCGTGATCGCACTTGGCGGTGTCATCATGCTGGTGTCGCTGCTCGCCACCTCTCAGGCCAGCGCGCCGCTATTTGCGGTCATGCTCATGGCTGTCATCCTGTTCGGCTTTCAGACTGCGGTAGGCAATATCCAGACCCTGCCGAGCGATTTCTATAGCGGCAAGTCGGTCGGCTCGCTTGCGGGCTTTGCCGGCACGGCTGCGAAGCTGGCGGTGGTGCTGCTCAATTTCCTGATCCCGGTCATCACCGTGAACAGCTATGCGCCTGCCTTTATCGTCGGCGCGGGGCTTGCGATCATGACCGTAGTTTCGGTGCTTATCCTGTGCCCCGAAATCAAACCACTCAAACCGAAATCGGCCTCTGGCCAAGCACTTTCCTAGAAGGGGGAACCAATGAAATTTGCAGGCAAGACTGCTGTCGTTACCGGCGGGAGCCGTGACATAGGCCGCGCAATTTGCGTCAAGCTCGCAGGCGAAGGCGCGAACGTCGTCGTTAATTACAACAGCAACGAGGCCGACGCCGATGCGACATTGGCGGCCATCGAGGCTGCTGGCGGTAAGGGTGTCAAGGTAAAGGCCGACGTCACCAAGTCTGCCGATGTCGATGCGCTCGTCGCCGCAAGCCGCGAGGCCTTCGGCGACAGCATCGATATCCTCGTCAACAATGCTGGTGGGCTCGTTGCGCGCAAGACGCTCGAAGAGATGGACGAGGAGTTTTTCAACTTCGTCATGCAGCTCAACGTCACCTCGACATTCCTCGCCTGCAAGGCAGCGGCGCCGTTCATGAAAGAAGGCAGCGCGATCGTGAACCTGGCCTCGCTCGCTGGCCGCGATGGCGGCGGCGGCGGCGCGACTGCCTATGCCACGGCAAAAGGTGCAGTGATGACATTCACGCGCGGGCTGGCAAAGGAGCTGGGGCCGAAAGGTATCCGGGTCAACGCGCTGTGCCCCGGTATGATTGCGACCACATTCCATGACAAATTCACCCCCGACGCGGCGCGTGAGAATGTCGCCAATTCCACGCCGCTGCGCCGCCAGGGACGGGCCGAGGAAGCCGCTGATCTGGTCGCCTACCTCGCATCCGACGAAGCGTCGTTCATCACCGGGGCGAATGTCGATATCAATGGCGGTCTCGCCTTTTCGTAAGACGCGCACAAACGGAGATTTCCCGATGACCGGCGAACTGTCTCAGCGGCTTTCAGCAGCACCAGTGGTGCCGCTGATTGCTGAAAACGATGCCGCCTGCGCGGTTCGAACTGCTGAAGCGCTATCCGCTGGCGGGCTGGGCGTGATCGAGGTCGTGATGCGCAGCGACGACGCGCAAAAAGGTATGGAGGCGATCATCACCGAAACCGAAGGGCTGATCGTCGGGGCGGGCACCGTGCTGACGTTGGATCAGGCAAAATCGGTTCGCGCAAGCGGAGCGCAGTTCGTCGTCTCGCCCGGATTGGTGGACGAAATTGCACACTATTGCCTCGATGAAAACATTCCCTTCTATCCGGGCACAATGACAGCGGGCGAAGTCCAGCGCGCCTATGCGCTGGGCCTTCGTAATGTGAAGTTTTTCCCGGCGAGCCTCGCTGGCGGCGTGCCAATGCTCAAGGCTTTCAGCTCTGTCTTCCGCGAGATGCGCTTCATGCCGACCGGCGGTGTTTCGGCGGACAATCTGGCCGAATTTCTCGCCCTTCCCAGCGTGCTGGCATGCGGCGGTAGCTGGCTCACTCCCAGGGACGCGGTCGCGATCGGTGACTACGCCCGGATCACTGACCTTGCGGCGCAGGCTGTGGCAATTGCGCAGGCTGCCCGCTGACAGGAGTTCTTCCTCATGACTGATTTTCTATCATTTGGTGAAATCATGCTGCGGCTCAAGACGCCGGGACATATGCGGTTTTTCCAGTCGCCGGAATTCGAGGCGACGTTTGGCGGGGGCGAGGCGAATGTTGCGGTTGCGCTGAGCAATTATGGTCTCGATGCCGGCTTCGTAAGCGCGCTGCCGGATAACGACATTGGCGAAAACGCGATCATGGAACTGCGCAAGTTCGGCGTCGACACCGCGCATATCAGCCGCTCTGGCGACCGGGTGGGGATCTACTTTCTGGAGACGGGATCGAACCAGCGTCCCTCCAAGGTGGTCTATGACCGCGCGAACTCCTCGATCTGCAATGCCAGCGCGGACGAGTTCGACTGGCCGGCAATCTTCAAGGGCGCCAAATGGCTGCACATCACCGGGATCACGCCAGCGCTCAGCCAGTCGGCGGCGGACCTGTCGATGGCGTGCGTGAGGGCGGCGAAGGAGGCGGGCGTCACCGTCTCGTGCGATTTCAACTATCGCGGCAAGCTGTGGAAATACGGCAAGAGCGCGCCCGAAGTGATGCGCGAGCTGGTCAAATATGTCGATGTCGGCATTGCGAATGAGGAAGACTGCCAGAAGTCGCTCGACATCTCGGTCGATGTCGATGTGGAATCCGGCGAACTCGACACTGCCAAATACGAGGCGCTGGGCCAGAAGGTGCTCGATATCTATCCCGATATGCACACGATCGCGATTACCCTGCGCGAAAGCCTCAGCGCAGACCGCAACAACTGGTCCGCCTGCCTGCGCACGCGAGACAACGGCTTCATGCTCTCGAAGAAGTACGAGCTGACCGATATCGTCGACCGGGTGGGCGGCGGAGACAGCTTCGCCTCGGCGCTGATCTACGGGCTCAACGCTTACGCGGACCGCCAGCAGAGCCTCGAGTTCGCCGTCGCAGCCAGCGCGCTCAAGCACTCGGTCATGGGCGACTTCAACCGCGTCACCGTGCCCGAGGTCGAAAAACTGATGAGCGGCGACGGATCAGGCCGCGTGCAGCGGTAGGAATGGAGAGGTGGCCATGCTCGAACTCAGGATGATCGTCGGAGGGCAGGCTGTGTCGCCCGAGCGCTGGACGGCCCACCAGGCCAATGACAACAAATCGCGCGAGCAGATGCTGTTCGAAAGAGCGGTGGCCCGCGAAATGGTCGACGACCGCGCTAAGTGATCCTATCGAAAGCGGGCCTTAACCTCCCGTAGCCAAGTTGTGACTAGGCTGAGCGCAACGCTTGTGTTGGGGAGCGTGCCTATTGTTCGGCCTCTTGAAGCGACACGATCCACTCATTCACCGCTCCCGACGCCACTTCGGCACCTTGGGCGCTAAAGTGGCCATCGGAGGCGTAAAGGGCTGTGGGATCGTCGAACCTGCCGAAGACTTCAGTAAGGTCAATGACCTGGACCTGCTCTCTTGCGGCGGCATCAAGCACGTTGGAACGAAGGGAGTCGTAAGCAAAGGATTTGTCGAAGAAGCCCCGAAAACGCGCATCTTGCGGTATATAGACAAGAACGAAGCGGTCGCCCCAACTTTCCGTGATTTGCTTGGCACGCGCCAATACATCGCCGTAGATTGGCTGATCACGTGTTACCCTGGGATAATCGAGGCCGAGGAGGCCCCATACTTCGTTCAAGGCAAAAATATTCCTCACGAAGGATGACTTCGAAAAGATCGTAGTGGGGGAAATATCTTCTTCCCACCATTGATCGACGATTTTTCCAGCTCCGCGGATCGTATCGTCGGAAAGATGCGGATCGCCGAATTCGACCCCCGGGTTCATGGACTGCGCCAGCCAGGGCATGGACGTTTCTCGCGACAGATTTTTCCAATCATTGCCTGCGAAGAATGCCATCACGACATAATCCGGCTCGAACGCTGCCCCGTAGCGGCCAATCAAGGCGAGCTCGAGGAGTGGCCCTGCTGCGCGCTTCCCGATGCCGGCGGTCTGCGGCTGCAGGTCGCGCATTTTGCCTACGAACGTATCTGGCCCCGGCTGGCAATGACCCTCGACGAACGAGTCGCCCACCAACATTACCTTAAGCGGCTGGTCATGGATCGTATCATCATTGTTAAAACCATACCGGTCGGCGGTGTAATAGAGCGGCTTACCTTCGTGCGCGCACAACAGCACTTCCTTGCCCGGGATACCGCCGAGAATGGCCTGATCGAGGCGCTCGATCTCCAGTTCTTCCGTCAGATGCTTGCTCGAATACATGGGCGGGATGCCGTCACGCCCGCGAGCCACTTCGTCACCGCTAACTGTATCGTTGCCGACCATCCCGACAATACTCAGCATTGCCAATACGACCCGAGCATTCAGAAATAATTCGATCAGCAACAATGTGAACAAGACAGCAGTTGCGGTTAGCCCCACATTTGCTCCCCTCCGAGCGGACAGAAGGAAGCCGTACCGCGAAAAACGCGAGCGCTATCAGGCCCGGTCCTGCGATATAGCGCAAGAACTGCGGTAGCTCGGCCCCGTAGGAAGAAAAATTGACCAGTCCATAAACCGCTACGGCCACGAAGTAGATTGCGGGCAAACCGCACAGCAATATTGCCAGCGATCGGCTGGGCGATGACGGTTGCTGATCAACCGGCGGGATCGTGTCAGCCCGTTCGATATCCGCGGTTGCGTTCATCAATCGAGCTCGAACTGGTTCTTGTAGTCTTGGGCAAGTTCGGGATCCTGTTGATCCTTGGTCATGACGCAATTGCCGACCGCCAGATAGTCGAGGCCTGTTCCCATAAAGCAGCGAAAAGCGTCCTCCGGTGTACAGACAATCGGCTCACCGCGCACGTTGAAACTGGTGTTGATCAGGACCGGGCAATTCGTGCGATCTTCAAACGCGCTCAACAGGTCCCAATAGCGCGGATTAGTTTCGCGGTGGACGGTTTGAATCCTGGCCGAATAGTCGACATGGGTTATGGCAGGAATGGTGGACCGTGCGACATTGAGCTTGTCGATCCCGAACAGGGATTGCTCCTCTTCGGTCATCTCAAGACGGCGATCTTCGGCGAGGTCGCCGACCATGAGCATGTATGGGCTGTCGCTGTCGTGCTCGAACCAATCCGCAACGCTTTCGCGTTTCACGGACGGAGCAAAGGGACGGAAACTCTCGCGGTATTTCACCTTCAGATTGAGGGTGCGCTGCATGCTGGGCGATCGCGGGTCACCGAGAATCGAACGTCCTCCCAGTGCGCGAGGACCAAATTCCATTCGGCCCTGCATCCAGCCAATGGCTTGACCATCAGCAAGTGCGTCTGCCGTCCGTTCGATCACGTCCGGCTCAGCACTGACGTCGAATTTCGCGCCGATTGCTTGCAAACGGCTTTCGATATCGGCCTGCTCGAATGATGGGCCGAGATATGATCCGGCCATGGCATCGCTGCCGTCCTGACGCACGGTGCGCGGTTGATCGTGGAACTGGTACCAGACAGAAAGCGCGGCGCCCAAGGCGCCGCCGGCATCGCCCGCTGCTGGTTGCACCCAGATGTTGTCAAAAATCCCTTCGCGCAGCAATTTTCCGTTTGCGACGCAGTTGAGGGCTACACCGCCAGCGAGGCACAGATTGCGCTCGCCCGTGTCGGCCTGGATCGATTTGGCGAGCCGCAAAACAATCATTTCGGTGACCTTTTGCACGGAGGCCGCCAAGTCCATTTCGCGCTGGGTCAGGTCATCTTCGGGCTTGCGTGGAGGCCCATCGAACAGGCGATCAAACGCCTTTGATGTCATCGTCAAACCGCTGATGTAATTGAAGTATTTCTGATCCATGTGAAACGTGCCGTCCTGGTTCACGTGGATCAGGTTATCGAGAATTTTCTGCACGTATCGTGGATTACCGTAGGGGGCCAGGCCCATTACCTTGTATTCGCCCGAGTTCACCCGGAAACCCGTGTAATAGGTGAACGCCGAATAGAGCAGGCCCAGCGAATGCGGGAAGTGCAGCTCTTTCTGTATTTCGAAGCGGTTGCCTGAGCCGTGGCCGAGGCTGGTCGTGCACCATTCGCCAACGCCGTCCATCGTCAGCACTGCGGCGCTTTCGAACGGCGAGGGATAGAAAGCGCTGGCTGCGTGCGACTGGTGATGCTCGGTGAAGAGCAGCGAACCGTTCCAGGCGTGTCCGCCCGGCAATTTCATCAACTCATCGCGCAAGAGCTTTTTCTGGAAAAGCTTGTCCTTGATCCAGAGCGGTATCGCCAGCCGGAAAGAGCTGAAACCCCGCGGAGCTGTTGCAAAATACGACTCAAGCAAGCGTTCGAATTTAACGAACGGCTTCTCGTAAAAGACGACGTGGTCAACGCTTTCGAGCGTGCAGCCAGCCTCTTGCAGGCAATACGAGATCGCAGAACTGGGGAAACGGGGATCGTGCTTGCGGCGGCTGAATCGTTCTTCCTGTGCTGCAGCGACGATATTGCCATCCTCGACAAGCGCAGCTGCACTGTCGTGGTAGAAGGCCGATATTCCCAGAATGCGCATTTCGCGGAAGCCTTCAGAAGATCGTGTAGATAAATGGCGCGATTGCGGTGCCCTGCGTCAGCACTATCAAGAGACCAAACAGGAACATGATCGCCATAATCGGCGCCATCCAGATCTTCTTTCTGGCTTTCAAAAATGCCCAAAGTTCTTTGACAAGCTCCATCCTCTGCCCTTCAGAATTGGTTTTTCATTGTTTCGGGAGACGGACCCGGTGGATCGCGGGCAATCCAGTAAGTGGACGCCTCGCGTCGGTGCTTTTGTCTGAGAGCATCCCGGTAAGAACAGCTTCATTCCAAGACCGATGGGCACGAAAAGCACGATATACATCAGAGCCATCACGATCGGATTTATGATGCTGGCCAGTAGCAATCCGAATTTCATCCATGCTCTATTGAGCGAACTGAGCGAGCTGGGAAGCAACAGAGCCAGAATGACGAGCAGACCCCCGGGAACTGCAATCGCTGCAGTACTGGTCATGCCGGCTTCGAAGAAGGTCCACCTGATGAGTGCAATCGCGAGGAGGATTCCACCGACAGTAAAGCCAAAGCTACGGTTCGAAGAGCCTTCGATTTTTTGATTGTCTTCGAAATTGTCATGCGCAGACTTTGCCATATATCTCCCTCCCCTCTTTAATGCCGCGGCGAGCCTCTGAATAAGTGCAAAAGACCATTGGATCTTGGCCCCTTCCATAACTCTGACAGCCACAATCGAGCATAGGCCCAGAACTTGTATGACACGTCCAAGCGGGGTGCTCCGATCCAGTGGCCGACCTTCACGCGGAATGATTGCACCCCATGAAAATCTGACATTGTTCTATTCGAAAAAATTCTTGAAAAACACAGCGCTTATGTATCGCGATGAGCCTATCCGGAGTTAACTCTTATGGACTAGAAAACGCGGCTCAGAGCGCTTTGATCATGAGACAGATTGGCGTTCCATTGGGGTGAGTTGGCATGCTCGTCAGCGCGTCGATGAGAGGCAAGTGGCAACAAAACTCACAGCACCTGACAAGATTGAGATTCTATGACAGACTTGCTTTATGAAAAGCTGGTTCGCTCATAGATATCTTGATCTGCTCGGGTCGATTTACATTTATAACGAGCATCGCGGATACACGGCGCTTGATCGGGTGCTGGAAGCGGTGAGGGCGAAGCATCCGGAGGCGACCGAATTCATCTCTGCTGTCGAAAAACATCGCGCAGATGAACGCAAGCATTACGTCATGTTCAAACGCTGGTTCGAACTGCGCGGGACGATGCCGATCGCGCTCGACCGGGCATTCGGTCATATTGATCGCTTCATCGAGATCACTTTCGGCAGTTCGATTGACGACCTCGACACTGACGCCATCATCGCCAGTGACGATCTGTTCGAACGGCTGTGTAGGGTTATCTCGCTGACCGAAAAGCGCGGATTGAAGCAGATCGAGGTCTTGCTCGATCACCCGATCGTCAAGACAGACAAAGCGCTCATGCGGATTTTCGAAGTCGTGCATGTGGACGAGCCGAGCCATTTCGAGCCATATGATGAATGGCTCGCGGAAAATGCGCGCCGCCAACCCAATTCCTGGGAACGTTGGATCGACTGGATGATCCATTCGGAACTGCTGTTCATCAAACTTCCACTCCTTTTCCTCTGGTTTGGCGCTCCACGGCGGGCTGAGTGGCATGATGCGGGTGAAGACAACCCGCGTCCTATGCCGCTCTCCGCAGCATCAGTGTGAAAATCAGATGGTGCAAGTGCACTTATCAAAGCCGTGATCTCTCGATTTTTCACACGCCGCGTTGGCGCGATGCTGGTGCGCAACACAGTGGTGAGCACAGGCGTCTTTGTGATCGGATTGGCTGTCCTGTGGGTCTTGGTCGAACAGGCTGGAACCGATCCTGTCCTGTCCACTGCAATCAGCTTTCTGATCGCCAACAGCATCCATTATGTGTTCGGCCGGACATGGATTTTCGCTGGCACCGCGAGGGGGTCTCAACCGGCTACGCGCTTTTCTTGGGCAATGCGATTGTTGGACTCGTAGTGACTGTCGTAATGTTCTGGGCGCTGACCACTTGGACATCCATGCACTACCTGGTTGCCCGCATCCTTGTGTCTGTTTTCGCGGGCTTGGCAGTTTTTGCGCTCAACGCTTCGTTCAATTTCAAACGGATTTGATCCGAACAGAGAATTCGGTTCAATCGAGCCGGCGCGGATGAACCGCAGATAATTTTTGCCATGCGGCTGGTAAGCGCGGACGCCGTATTCGCGCTGCGATAGATGTTGCAGATCTCCAGCTCTGTCCTCGGACGCACCTTCTGCATGGTAAAGCGTTGGCAATATGTAGGTTGATAGCGATGCCGACCTGCCCGGCGGCAGGCTATGACACGACCGGCGAGGGCGCCTTCGTAGGAACCAGGTTAAATTCGGGCAACGCGGCGATACAAGGGCTGCAAACTGTCTATCTTTTATCAGGTGATCGGCTGGTAAATTCGCCTTCTTGTCGGTAGGCCCATGCTGTCAATTTCTAGCATTCCTCAAGACCATTCCATTTTTAAAAGCAGCATGATGCCAAGTCCGCCAGGACCATGTCTTCGCAAATCTAGCTCACTACGATCAGTTTGTGGGCTTCCTTCGTATGTTGAATGCTGAGCGTAATCGTCTTGCGCACCTGAGCCTCGGACAGACCCGCCATGCTGCCCAATGCGATGAAGAAGGCGGCCATTTCCTGGTCGATGCCATCGGTTCCAAAGACAATGAGTTTCTGTCCCGTTGCAAGCCAATTTCGAGTTCTCTTCGCGATCCGCTTTTGCGCTTTGGCGAAGCGGTGAAAATCCCAATCATCCGGATTGCCCGCAACAATTGGTAATTCGGATGAAAGCATGCGCAATTCTTGGGAAAGTTTGATCAAGTCCCAAGCTGCTGACACCCGCTCGTGCAACACCTCGAAGTCAGAAATCGCGCGGCTCCGACCGGGGCCCAGGCCAATCGAATTCGCGATCGCTTCCGATGCGTCCCGTTTCGACCATTCCTTTTTGCCGAGGCCCATCATGATCTCCAGATCACTACCAGACCTCATCCTGAGGGGCGCAAGCGCCGCTTTCAAACCGTTACGGTGCCGGCTTAGCTTGCCGCTGTCGGTGCCGGTCGCGGTCGCAATCCGCGCATTGACCGAATCGCGCATCGTCTGCTCGGGGATGGCATGGAGCACTTGCAGGATTTGATTGCCGGTCAAGGGAAGCGCTACGTCCAGCACAGCTGGGACCGAACGGGCACTTCCAGCTGCGAACCAATCATTGACCGCAGCCTCCGCTTCTCCTGCTCCCTTCTTTGTAATCAGCCCGTATTCGAGGAGGTCCCCGATCAAAACCTCCAATTCATGCGAACTTAGCCCTTTCTCATCCCTGCGCCGCAGGTTGAGGCCCAAGTCGAGGATATCTGGGTCGGCAGGCGTGCTCGCCGCATCCCTTGCGCGAGCTATGCTGATGACATCGAAGAAGGTCGCCTCGGTGGTTTCCTTGTCGCCAAAGGCGTTGGTCGAGATGTCCTGTGCCTGCCCTCGCGACAGGATCGTGACGTTGCCGCGGTGATCAACTTCGATCTCGGCCTTGCCCGAGAACACCGTACTGAAATCAGCCTGCACGCCGAACCCGACGAACGCACCGCTATTGGTCTCCTGGTGCGCGACAACGCGTTTAAGGTTGGTCCCCTCCTCGAAAGACACATGCATATTGGGGTCAAGAACCAGCATCGAAAGGTCCGCAAAGTTACCTGACAACAGCGTTTCGAATTCGTCTTGCGATGCGCCAGGGAACAGTTTGGCGTTGATTTCGATGGTGCTATCGTCAGATCTGACTGTCGCGTAGGTGACGCTGAGGCTGACTTGGCGGTTGGCGGCCTTTGTCAGTGCATTCATCGCTTTCTTCACTGTCGCGTCATATTCGGCCAGAAGTCTACGAACACCCGCAAACGCGTCGTCTGCATTGGCGACAACTCGGTTAACGTCGGCACCTATCCGTTTAAGGGTATTGGCGATCTTTTCGCGTTTCGGCTTGGTACTCGTGGCCGTCTGCAGCTTTTTCGTCAGATCGGTCTTCAACTCGTTCGTAAGCTTTTTCAGCTCTCCGAGCACGGCATCGCCCTTGTCCAGCGAAGCAAATAGCGGCAACCGAGCCTTGAGTGCGGTAAGCAGCGTTTCGGCCTGCTCGTCGACCTCGCCGAACCCTGCCGAGACAAGACGATTGAGCGCACCCTCGACTTCCTTGGCGAGAAAATCGCCTGTCGCAATACTCGACGCCTCTGACGTGCCCAGCAATATGCTCATATCGGCATTTATTGCGGCTGCGATCTGATCGTCATCCAACAGGTTGTCGACCACATCGGCGAGGGCGCTGCCAGCCTTTTCGCGCAAATAGGTACCCGGTTTGAGGAACGGCTCGATGGTTGAGAGCGCATCGTCCCACTCGGCAACCAGCGGTTCCAGCTGCGCGTGAACGTAATCTGCCAGCTCGCCGAACTCGAGCACGATGGTGACGCCGAGCGAAGCCGTGTCACGCTGGCTAGTTTGACCTGATACAACGAGCCGCAGGTCGGGATCGATCGCGTTGGCCGCGCCCATACGGCGCAGTGAAACCTGGAACTTGCGCTTGCGAACCAGCGTAGCCTTGAACTCGAGGTCGATTGCAGCCCGACCGACGGCAGGAATGTCGAAACCCCGGCCTACCGAGACCTGCATCTGTGCAGTGATCCCGCCGCGCAGCATGAGGTCGTATCCGAAAAAGTCGCTCGCCGAATTCATCGCCGATCTGACCGCGGCAAGGTCAAACGGGTTGGGGACGTGCGCGAGCCGTGTCGCCGCGGCTCCGCACAGCAGGAGGCCTTGGTCGAGCCGGCTCGAAATAGTAGTCGAGACTGGTCGCACCATCGACCGCTATCGAGGCGCCGACAGAGCCGAGGCCGAAGGGCGCTGCCGCATCGCCCTTCGCCGACAGCTTGCCGGACACGCCGATCCGCACGCAGCGGCTGCGAGGGGTATCGAGCGAATAGGGCCAAAGCGCGCCGCCTTCGAGTGCCAGCTCGGCCTTGCCGCCTAGGTCGAAATCGTAATTCGCACCATTCGCATCATCGGCCGCGGCTTCGGCATTGCCCGCGTCAATCAGGCTCCAGCCAACCGCCCCGATGTTCTTCGAATGCACGCTCTCGGGATTTTGCGAGAGTGGGTGGATAAGGCGCTCGGCGTTCTTGACCCCGGCCTTCTCGAACGCGGCTGAGATCTTCTCACGATGCTTTTTGAGGCTTTCGAATTCGCCGTCGAGACCGATCGTAGAAAAGGCGGTTCGAACCTCGTCCTTGTCGATCTCTTCGGCGATGCTCTCGATAAAGCCGACCGCCGAGGTGAAACCGTCAATGTGAGGCGCTAGGTCCGCCCACCCGTGCGCCACTGCTTCTATAGCGCGCAAGGCTTCTATTTCTTCTGAGAGATCAAGTACCTGAGCGCCCGATTTAAGCAGATTCTGCAAATTTTTCATCCGATATCACCCACAACAGCGAGATTCTCGTGATTTCTTGAGGGTAATTTGTTCTGTTTCGACAAGTCAATTAAGCAAATTGAGGTATGGAAAGGACCCTCCAAGTTCACAATTTTATAAAGTTTCAACTAATTCTCTATGATTTGGCTGAATATCTAAATTCGTGTGCATCGATCTCGATTCGAGCATTTGCATGACACTTGATGCGAATTCATGCACTTATCGCAAATACGAAGATCAATGGTCGTCGAAATATGCGGGATGCGGAGACGCATCGAAAGCGCCGGGTCTTTGAGCTTCTCGCGCAGGAAACGCGCTGTATGTTCGCTTTGGTCAGAGCAGGCGTGGGCGCGGATTACGTGTTTAGGATTGAGGCCCAAATCCGGTCTCATGTGCGAACAATATCAAAGAGATATTGATGGCATCGCCTCGGATTAGCTGCACGTGCCTCATCCGCACCACCTTCGGCGCCGCCGCTTGGTGGCTCGGTTCTTGAACTGGCCGATTTTCGAACTCTCCAAGCAATTTGACCGCAACGGCTGGGCCCAACTTGTTGGCCCGGAATCGAGCTATCTCGATGGCAGACTTGATCCGAATTGTTCCAACCGCGCAGCGAGGTCGCGGTACGTTTGGTTGGGCGATGCCGAGTTTGAGAACAGTAGGATCAGCGTGCCATCGCCGCTGCGATATTCGAACATTTCAAACCCTCGCATCGAACCGTTGAAATTGACGGTCTGGCCGAGAAACTGCGCACGCGCTTCGGGCGGCAATATCTCAGAGGTCTGCACGAAACGGGTAAACCGAATGATATCATCGAGTGTCGAGACCATCCCGCCGCTGCCCATGACAAGCCAGCTCGTCGGCCCCCAATTCGGCCCGATATTGGGTAAACCGACAATGCTGGCTCCGCCGCCTACAGCGAAATCTTCAATTCGGTATCCCATCGCGTTGCCGTAAAGGCCGGTATGGGTCATCCCTGCGGGCGTCAGGATCTGCTCCGTGAGGTACTCGATGTAGGGTGTTCCGACCGCGATCTCGATAATGGCGGCTAGGAAAGAAAAGCCCGCATGGGAATGGCCACGCCGCTCGCCTGGCTCGAAACGCAGATTGGCCGCGAGGATACGGCGCACCAACTCGTCGCGCGTGATCCAGCTCAGGTCGGGGTCCCAGTCGGTTTCGTTATCGACGAAATCAGGGAGGCCGCTCATGTTGTCGAGAAGGTGGCGCACGGTCAGGCTGGCTTTGTCCGCCGGCACGTTAGCGACGTATCTCGAAATCGGGGCATCGAGATCGAGCAAGCCCTGAGCGCTTGCGATCCGGGCGAGGGTGGTCGTGAAATCGATCGGCTGCGAACCGACACCGAAGATCATCTCGGTGGTCATCGCGCGGCCAAGAGCGCGGTCGGCATAGCCTAGGGCAGTGCGGGTCAGCTCTTCTCCATCAACCATGGCATAGACAACACCGTCGAGGCCCGCTTTCTCAGCCATCCCTAGCACCTCGTCGAGATTCTCCGGCGTTATTTCTGGCAGGCTTAATCTGGCATCAGCGTCCTCCACATGGATAGAATTGATCCTGAAGGGCGCATCATCCTCGAGAGTAAAACTGATTGCGACGCGGCCTTGCGGGCTACCGAGCGTAAGGCGATATGTCTGATCCATGATATCCAGACCTGAACTGCTCGCCTGACGGGCAGCGCCGACCAGTTGTTCACGCAGGGCCGCAAGTTTGGCAGCGGAAGTCGCGGCGCGAAAACTTTCCGAAAGATGGGTTGCCACGAAGTCATCCCATTCCGTCCGGTGGATTGTTTCAAGCGCCATGACTCGTTCTTCGGCTCGAATATCGCGGTCATTGCCCGCCGAAGGAGACGCGCCGCCCCCGCTTTCGAGCGTGATGCGGGTCACTCCTTGCGGCGTAACATCGAGATGCAGCATTTGGCGGCCGGCTGCACTTGACAGCATCAGCGTGACCCCGCCCGGGCGCCCTTCAACATCTATTCCGTCGGGAAAGCCCCCGATGGCGCTGCGAATGGCCTCGACTTCGGCAATATTCGCGGCGCGTTCAGCGGGCTTTATCTGTGTCATCACATTATCGACGAAATGTGCCGCCGCGTCGTCCTCACTCGATCGCAGCATCGCGACAGTCCTGTCGACAGCATCACATATGAATTGCGGTGGTCCGTCCTGCGCCAATGCGGGAAGCGCCCCGATTGCCAGCGCGAATATCAGCGCTGCCGCAGTCACCCTGTGATGAACCGTCTTTACTAAAATTCGAACAGTCATCTTCAATCCTCCATGAGCCTTGAATGGACGCTCAATTGGGGAGACGACTTCAAGCCCGTATCAAGAAGGCCACCAGTCATTCGCAAGGCGATTGTGCGAAAGCACGACTTTCGTAAGTCGACAGTGGATCGGGCGCTGGTTTTCGCTCGGAAATTCAACGGCTTTGGGCCTGATTGACATCCCCTTGACTTGGCAATGCGATGTCGCGGCGAGTGGCGGCGTCATCTGCTGCGCGCTAGGATACATCCCGCAAGCGCAAAAAATCCGCTCGACTGCTACTCAGGAGAATATGTGCAGACCGGAAGCCCTCCCCGGATACTGGTTGTCGAGGACAATAAGACAACCGCGGAATCGATAGCTCTCTTTCTGACGGATGCAGGGTTCGCTCCGGTCCTCGCTGCCACCGGCGAAGAAGCGCGTGAGCGGCTCGAAGGCGAGCGCATCGATCTCGTGCTACTCGATTTGAATTTGCCCGACTTCGACGGGCTGGAAGTCTGCCGGCGGATCAAGGGCCAACATGATGTGCCGGTCGTCATGCTGACTGCGCGGTCCTCGGAAGAGGACATCGTGACTGGGCTGGAGATCGGGGCGCAAGACTATGTGTGCAAGCCATTCGGCTCGCGCGAACTCATTGCCAGGGTGCGGCGCATTCTGCGCGATCATGGGGAGGAACCGAGTACCGTTTTGCAGCATAGCGACCTAGTCCTCGACCGCGACAAGCGTGTGGTAATTCTGTCAGGCGATCCGGTCAGTCTTACTCGCAGCGAATTCGAGTTGCTCGCAGCACTGATGTCGCGGTCGGGCCGTGTGCTCACTCGCGCGCATCTGATAGACCTTGCGCTAGGCGATGATTTCGACGGCTTCGACCGCACGATCGACACGCATATCTGGAGCATCCGGAAGAAGCTGGGCGAGAGCCGTGCCGATCCCCGCTTCATCTTCTCCGAATTGGGCATCGGATACCGTTTTGCCGGTGGGTAACAAGAGCCTTTTCATTCGACTGGCAGCGCTCATTCTGGGCATCATTCTGCTTGCCGTATGGGCGACCATTTCAGCCATGCACTACTCGGTGCGCGAGGAATTCACCGAAGTCAGCGAGGCGGCAATTTCCAAGAACGCGGCCTCGGCGAGCGCCCTTGCCGAACTGGCACGCGAATTGGCAAATGCGGAGCAGCCCATCGGTGAAGTCGCCCGCGAATTTGCCGAACGGCGAGACGATAGTCCCGATTTTCTTCTCCTCGACAACAATCTCGAGCCGCTGTTCGCGAGCAATATCCTGTTTGAGAACGTGAAGGCTGAATTCGATCCGCGTGGGCTCCTTTCCATCAACGCCAGCGGCGGATCGGAGGAACAAACCAGACTGGAACTGGTGACGGACCGCTTTCAGCTGATCAGGCGCCCCGACGACGAGATTGTAGCATACCTCGTCGCGGTGCCGCCGCCGCCGAGCTCGGTCGACGGGGCCGCTTTCGCCAAGGGCGCCTGGATGCGGATCGCGCTGTGGCTTGCCCTCATCGTGATCGCCGGGATGGCGCTTGCCGCGATTGTCCTTCGCTGGGCAGTGCGACCGATCGACCAGATCACCGAAGCTGCGTTGATGTTAAACAGGGGAAAAATGCCCGCGAAACTCGAGAGTCCGCATGTCAGCGAGTTGAAGGAGCTCTTTTCCGCGTTCAATTCGGCCACTGCGACGCTCGGACAAACTGCCGAATTGCGCAAGCAGATGATTGCAGATGTGGCGCACGAGCTTCGTACACCAATCACCAATCTGCGTTCGCAAGTCGAAGCGTTCGAGGCTGGCTTGATCGAGAACCGTGATGGGTTGGCGGCGAGGCTGACGAGCGAATTGTCCCTGCTGGAACGGCTGATCGATGACTTTCAGCAACTTGCATTATCGGAGTCCGGGCAATTGCGGATTGCCAGTGTAGAACTTGACCTGGCTGAATTCGCATCGTCGATTGTCAGTACGGCGGCGGGAAAGTCAGGCTTCAAAGTCACCGACAACTTGTCAGCGCCCATCATGATCATGGGCGATCCGGACCGAATTCAGCAAGTTCTGCTAAATCTAATCGAGAATGCTCTCAGACATCGCCGCGAGGGACTAGTGATCCGGTTGGATCCGATCGCAGATGACGCGCACCGCGGGCTTCGCTTTTCGGACAATGGGCCGGGCATTGCCGAGGGCGCGAACGAGCGGATCTTTGATAGATTCTATCGCGGCGAGATTTCACGTGAGCAGGATCGCGCCGGCGCCGGGCTGGGTCTCACCATCGCCCGCAGCTTGATGCAGGCAATGGGAGGCTCGATCATAGCCGCTCCGCGCGCACAAGATGGTCCGACCGGCGCTCGGTTTGAACTGGTATTTCGCCAACCTGAAGGAGTGGCATGAGACTACCTGGATTTGCGAACAGCACCGCTCTGCCCGCTGACCGTGTCCGGCCATGCAGCGCAAATTGTCCTCGTCCTAGATCAGACCTCGCGCTTCCCAGTGGTCTGCGCTTTGATCGCCCGTGTCTGTGCGGTTGTATAGCTCGGCAATGGCTTTGTCCTGCGACAGAAATACCTCACCGTGGAGGTCTTCGAGGAAATCCGATTGCGCCAGACGGTCCATTACCGGCCCTTTGACCTCGGACAGGTGCAAAAGAATGCCGGCGTCCGACAATCGGTGGTTGATCGCCTCCAGACTTTCCAGCCCCGACGCATCGATCGAGTTGATGGCTGAGCACATCAGCACGACATGGCGCAACTCGGGCTTTTCCGCGACCCGCTCTAGCACATATTCTTCGAGCCAGCGGGCGTTGAGGTAGGTGAGGCTTTCATCGATGCGGATCGAGAGGATATGCGGCCAGGTAACAACCTCGTGCCGATCGACATTGCGGAAATGCTCCGTCGCCGGGACCTTGCCCACAATCGCTGCGTGTGGGCGCGAGGCGGTCCAGAGATAGAGCAGCAGGCCGGTCCCGACCCCGGCGATCACTCCGATTTCCACCCCTGCCATCAGGGTCACGCCTATCGTTGCGATATGAGCGAGAAAATCGCTCTTGGAATAGCGCCACAAACGCCCGGGTGTGCGCAAATCAACGAGGCTGAGCACAGCGACAATGATGGTTGCGGCGAGCGTCGCGACGGGGAGCGCGAAAAGCAGCGGCGTGAGGAAAACCGAAGCCAGAGCAATACCGACAGCGGTAAAGGCGCCTGCAGCAGGCGTTCTTGCTCCGGCGTCGAAATTGACCACCGACCGCGCAAATCCGCCGGTAACCGGGTACCCTCCTGACAGGGCGGATGCGATATTGGCCCCGCCGAGGCCGATGAGTTCCTGATCCGGCGAAATGCGCTGTCGCCGCTTGGCTGCCAGGGTCTGCGCGACGGATACGGACTCAACGAAACCGATTATCGAAATGAGAAGGGCGGGGACGAGCAATTGTCCCCAAAGGCCCGGATTGAGACCGGGAATGCCGAGTGGAGGAAGGCCGCTGGGTATCCCGCCGACAATGGCCACGCCGCGCTCGGAAAGATTGCCCCAGCTTACCGCCAGTATGGTCGCGACGACGGCGAATACCGGCCCGGCTTTGGCAAGGATATCCGCGAGGCGCGGGCCGAGGCCCATCCGCTCGAATGCGGGCTTCGCGCCCTTGCGTACCCAGAACAGGAATACAATGGATGCAGCGCCGATAAGGACAGTCGGCAGGTTCCAGCGCGCAAGGTTCCCGGCCAGCGAACCGAGCAATTCGGGCAAGGTATCGCCGCCCGCTTCGATCCCGAGGATGTGGCGCAGCTGGCTGGTCGCGATCAGGATACCGCTCGCCGTAATGAAGCCCGAAATGACTGGATGCGAGAGCAGGTTGGCGAGAAAACCCAGTCTCAGCAGTCCCATGACCGCCAGCATGATGCCCGATATGACGCCGAGAGCGATGGCGGCTTCGAGATATTCCGGCGTGCCCTGCGCCGCTACGCTGCCCGCCGCCGACGCTGTCATCAACGAGATCACGGCAACCGGACCGACCGCAAGTGTGCGGCTGGTCCCTAGCAGCGCATAGGCGATGAGTGGCAGGATCGAAGCGTAGAGGCCAACGACCGGCGGCAATCCGGCAAGCAAGGCATAGGCGAGGCTTTGCGGGATGAGCATGATCGTGACGATCACGGCCGCCATCATGTCGCTGCCAAACGCCGCTCCGTCATATCGCCTGCCCCAATCGAGGATCGGGAAGAAGCGTGCCAGCCTATCCAAGGCCAAGGCTCATTTCAGCTGTCTGCATGGTCGGACCCCCGGATCGCATCCTATGCGGCGACCGCGCGCTTCGGGCCGTAATCGGCATATAGCCGGTTGAGCCACATCCCCGCCAGCATCGCGATGGTGAACACAATCGGCTGCCAGTCGGCATAGGCGAAACCGGCAATGGCCGGGCCGGGGCAATATCCGGCAAGGCCCCAACCGGCGCCGAAAATCGCTGCGCCGGTGATCAATTGCCGGTCGATTGTTGTGTTTTCAGGGATGTAGAACTGAGTGTTCAGAAACGGCTCCCGCAGCTTGCGCGATACTGCAAAGGCGATAGCAAACGGAATGATTGCTCCGCCCATCACGAATGCGAGGGCAGGGTCCCAGTCTCCGAAGATATCGAGAAAGGCGAGGACGCGGGCCGGATTGACCATATCCGACAGCGCAAGACCGCCGCCGAACAGGATGCCGGTGAGAAGGGCGATTGTTATGTGCCTCATATCAGCCTCCTGCGATCATGAAGCGGGCGACCGCGACGACCATGAAGCCCGCGAGCATGAAGGTCGCAGTCGCCGCAAGCGAGCGGGGCGACAATCGCGACACGCCGCAGACGCCGTGCCCGCTCGTGCAGCCATTGCCCATGCGAGTACCGAAACCGACCAGCAGGCCCGCGACGATCAGCAAAGGCACGGACGAGGTCACAATGACCTCCGGCGTCCTCACCCACAAGCTGACGAGATAGCCGCCAACTGGCAGTCCGAGAACAAATGCAAAGGCCTGGGCGCGCGGAGCTCCTGAATCAGCTATGCCAAAGGCGCGAGCAGCAAGGCCGCTTATCCCTGCAATCCGCCCCGAGAACAGAAGGAGGAGGCCCGCAGCAAGTCCGATCAGCAACCCGCCGGACAAGGCAACAAGAGGATCGAGTGGTTGTAGCATGTCAGTTCCTAGAGCGTGTTGAGAGGCAGTTTGAGATAGCGTTTTCCGTTGCCTTCAGGTTCAGGCAGGTGGCCGGCGCGCATATTTATCTGGATCGACGGCAAAATGAGGCGCGGCATGCCGAGCGTCGCATCGCGCGCATCGCGCATGGCGGCAAATTCATCCTCGCTCACTCCGTCATGGATGTGCCGATTGCCGGTGCGCTGGGCACCGATGGTTGTCTCCCACACGAATTCATCGCGGCCCGGAGCCTTGTAATCGTGGCACAGGAAAACCCGGGTGTCCTCCGGCAGCTGCATCAGGCGGCGCACCGAGCGGTAGAGCACTCGCGAATTGCCTCCGGGGAAATCCGCGCGCGCAGTTCCGTAATCCGGCATGAACATCGTATCGCCCACAAACGCGGCATCGCCGATGAGATAGGCGAGGTCGGCGGGCGTGTGTCCGGGAACATGGAGCGCGATGATCTGCGTCTCGCCCAGCTCCAGCCGGTCACCGTCCTGAAGCAGCTTGTCGAATTGCGATCCGTCGCGGGCGAACTGGCTGCCCTCGTTGAAGACTTGGCCGAATACCTCCTGCACAGTCAGGATTTCCCGCCCGATCACGATCTCCCCGCCAAGGTGCTCCTGAAGGTAGGGCGCTGCGGACAGGTGATCGGCATGGGCGTGCGTTTCCAGAAGGTAATCGACGGTCAATCCCTCAGCGCGCACATAGTCGATGATGGCGTCTGCCGAGGTGGTCGACGTGCGTCCCGAAGGCTGGTCGAAATCGAGCACGGAATCGATGATGGCCGCATGGTTCGAGGCCGCATCATGTACGACATAGCTGGCAGTGAAGGTCTCTTCGTCGAAGAAAGCGCGAACCTCAGGCGCCGTAGCCTCGCCGCGCAAGACTTGCGCGACCAGATCGGCTGCTTGCTCGAGATGCGGATCGGAATGCATTGTAGATTACCTCGTAAATTCTGTTTTCTTTGAGCCATGATCGCGCTGGCCCGGCGCTAGGGAATGATCCTTAGCCCACGCGCTGCGAGCCCGGATCTGCATCGTCAGGGCAAAACAGATCATGCAGGGTTTCAAGCAGTCGCTCGGCCCGGCGGTCGGCTATCCGATAGTGCAGCGATTGCCCGTCGCGCCGGAACTCGACGAGCCCCATGTGCCGGAGCTTTGCCAGGTGCTGCGACAGCGCCGACTGGCTGAGTTCAATGCGATCAACGAGCGCGCCAACCGGCAACTCACCCGCACTTGCGAGATGGCAAAGGATCATCAGGCGAGGAGGGTTCGACATAGCGCGCAGAAATGCCGCTGCCTCGCCGGCGCCTTCCCGCATGGCGTCGATATCTATGGTCATAGGAGCGTTCATAGCGCCTATATATCACGTTTCACTAAATTAGCAATGACTAATATAATATCGACGGTAAGGCGTCCGTTCGTTCAGTTTCTCATGTCCGCAACGAACCGGTCGACCCAGGCCTTTGCCACTGCCGAATACGGGGCCGTCGGCTCCGCCATGGCCCGCATTTCCAAGAGGATCCGGTCGTTCATATTATTGGTCTTGCTGGCGACGAGATCTTTCACGGCTTGCGGTGCATTCGACGCCGCGACTAACGCGACCATTTCATCGAGATCGGCGATTAGGCTGGCGAGGAATTCGAGCTGGCGGATGACCTGCGTACGCGCCTGAACCAGGCCCAGTCGATTAAGACCGTAGACGTGGATTGACATGGCACCCATCAGTTCAGACTGACTGGCAGCGGCATCCTCGCGGATTTGCTCGTCACCCACGCTGCGCCCCGCCGGATTGAGCCGCCGCGCACCGTCTGAACTCTTTGGAAAGACGATGGAGGCACCGATCGCGGGATCGTAGGAGAAGTCGAGAAAGTCCGATGGCTCGTCGGCGCACGGGTTCAGCAGCAAGGGGTGTTCCGCTTCGATACGGTCGGTTTCGCGAAGGGCCCGCGAGGTTTCATCGGCAAGCGGAAACAGAATCCTTCTTGCCCGTGCTCGTGGTTGCCGTCGTTCGCGCGGCATCGCTCAGCAGCCTGGTCAGGTCAGCATCAGGCTTTGGCGTGGGCTGGCGTCGCTTGCGATTGCAATCAATGCAGCTTGGCAAGAGGTTGTCCCAATTGGCCGCGAGCCACCAATAGCCATCGTGACCCGGCGAACCGTGAACCTTGCCCTTGGGGCGGAAGTGCTCGATATCGACTGGCGCTGTGGAATTGTAATAGCTCTCGCAATAGGCGCATTTCCCGCCGAATAGCTTCTCCAGCTTGGCTTTAACCGAAGCAAGTTTGTAAGCTCTGAAATCGACCTTTTTCGCATTCTTCCTTCCGGCATCGTCCAGTGCGAAATAGGCGCGCGCCTTTTCAAGCTCCGCCTGCTCCTTTTCCGAAAGATCAGGAGGATTGGAACCATCATCGCGGGCGATCGAGCGCATCAGGCTGTCCCCAGGATATCGACTATACGTTGCTTCGTCTCTTCACGCAGCGACTGCAGACGGGCCGCGGTTTTCGCTGATCGCCGCTCAAGATAATCGGCAACCGCTTCCTGAACGAGGCGCTGAATCTCGGTGTTGCCGACGGGGAGCGCCGCGTTGATTTGCTGGGTGAAGGATCGCAGCGCCCGGCGCTGATCTTCGGTCATCGTCACGTCATCAGCGTCGTCACCCTCGCTGCGCTTCTTCAGCAGATCCGCGATGTGCGCATATTCGGCCTCAAGGGCGCGGGATTCGGTCGTGTTGAGCTGGAAGAAGTCCGCGGTAAGCAGCTGCTCTATTGTCAGCTCCTCGATATTGGGCAGGTCTGAGAGCGTCTCGATAAAGACGGGAAGGTTGCTGTCTGGTGTGGTTTCTCCGCGCACCCGATTAAGCACCTTGACCTCGCCTGTGCCCATGCCGCGCAAGCACAGCGGGTCGTGCGAGGTCACGATGAAGGTCACATTCGGTAACGCTTCACGGAGCGCTGACAGGATCGCGATTTTCCAGCGGGGATGAAGATGCGCTTCGATCTCGTCGATAAAGACAATTGCCCGCGCGCCGCGCAAGGATTGAAAGCCGCGCTGCTTCATCAGGCCGCGCATGATATCGCAGGCCATTGCAATGATTGCGCGGAACCCCGAAGAAACGACGTCCAGCGGTGTGCGTTCCAGCTTCTCCTTGCCGAGATGAAGATAGGGCGCGACAATGTAGCATTCGCGCTCGCGGGGGTCCCGCTCGATCACCTCGAAATCGCCTTCTACCGCGAAGATGGAGCGCAGGGAGCGGGCCACCATGTTAAAGTCTTCACCGTCAAGGCTGATGAGCCACTCGGTCGGGTTCGGAAGCAATTTGTCCGATTGGAACAGGGTGATGACGTGGTGTGCGGGCGGCAACCTTTTTGGCGCATGGTCGAGATATTGCCGGAAAGCGCCATAGGCGAAAACCGGCAACGGCGGGCGCTCCTCGGGCGCGTCAAAGCCCCCGGGCCGGATCGTCAATGTGCGCTTCGCCCCGCCTTCGATTTCGGCGGTGACGACCGCCTCTTTTCGCTGTCCCATGCGGGTCTTCGCGTCCATGAATTTCGGGTCTAGCACCAGCCGTTGCGGATCGAGTTGCAGCGCTCCTCTCACCCGGTCGTCCACCAATGCAAGAACGCCCGCCTCGAGGATCGTGCTCTTGCCGGTCGCATTCTCGCCAAGGATCAGGAGCGAACCTGTCCCGGCATCGGTCGTTTGCGCGACGCTGGGCGGGGGTTCCCGCGGGATTGCAAAGTCAAGGCTCTCGACCGACTTGAAATTCCGGATCGACAGGGAGATTACCCGTTTGGGTTTTTCAATCGGTGCACGGCGCCGCGATGCTGGCGGGGAGGAAGCTTTCTTTACAGAGAGATCGGTGTGCGGGGCTGTGCGAGCCGCTCGGTAAGCCTCACCGCCTCCGGGCTTTCCAAGGAGCTTCGTGAAGTTTTCGGCGAGGTCGCCTTCGCGCATGCTCACCCGCGTACTCAATGTCCGCGCCATATGCCTGACGAGGAACCGCAGACGGATCGCCAGAATGCCGGGATACAGCGCCAGCGCGGCCTGCTCCCTGTCCGATATCTCATCATCCACCAACAGCTTTTCCTGCGCGTCGACCGCTATCCCGCGCTCTTTGAACAGGGCGGGGCGCTGCAGATTGAAATGCGAGATCGTCATCGCACCGCGCTGCGACAACGCAGTCAGGTTGCCTTTGCGATCGACGTGAAAGTGATTGTGCATTTGCCGGTCCGCCGTTGGATCGAGCAGGATGGCCGCCTCGCGGTTATTTATGTCGTGCTGCCGCTCCAGATCACTCCATGAAGCTGGAAGCCGCGGTACGCTTTCGGCCCCAGCCGCAAAATTCCTCCAGCAGGGCACGCGAAGGGAGTTCGGCACGACTTCCGCGAACGGGGAAATAGGCCTCGTTGCTCGGCCGGCAATCTTCGCAGATAAGGTGCCAATTGTCCCATGAAGTCTCCAGCCAGGAATAGTAAAGATGGCTGGTCGCGCCATCCTCGACTGGCTCGGCCTCGCTGGCGGGCCGGAAGCTGTAGGGACCGGTTCCGGGGCCCTCGCAAAAAGCGCAGCGCCTGTCAAACAACCACTGCAAGTCATCGACGATGTCGAGCTCGATGCTTCGCGCGATCTTCGAGACTTTCGATTGCGCTCTGCGTGCATCGCTTTGCTCAAACAGGTCGAGGACGCTCTCGCGCATCGCACGCGCCTCGCCTGAAGTGATCAGGAATTCCGGCGGCTTGACGCCCGATCGATCGACAAAGCGCATAGCTCACTCCTTCCCTACAGGTCGTCCTGATCGCGCAGGTTCAGCGCCCTGCGCAGCGCCGCGACCGCCTCCATTGCCACAGCATCATCGCCGTCTTTCCAATAGTCGAGATGCTGGAAGCGAAGGCCTTTGTTGCGCAGCTTCGTATCGACAATTCCGGGCCCGAAATGCGGCGCGACTGCCCCTGCAATCGGATCGCCCAAAAGCAGGAATTTTTCCGGAAAATAGAGGTTGGACCACACACTGGGCGCGAAAGGCGCACCGTGATGCGGAATGCGCGCTTTCTTCGCGCGCGGATAGCTGAACTGCTTCACCTTCTGGGCCCAGTATTCGTATTCGGGCGGAGAAGTCGGATATTCGCGGCGGTCCTTGCGGGTTGCGAAGGCATCTGTGTTCTTAGCGAGGAGAATGTCTGCCTTGCCGAGCGGCGAGCCCAGCGTAACCAGATCGCTCACCAGCCAAAGCGGCTCGTCCTGCGCCGCGAGTTCCTTACGATAGGCTCGCTGGGCATTGCGAAACGCCGTGACGCGGCGGTCGAACTCCTCACCCGGCGCGATCGGCACAAGCTGGTCGTTCACCTTGTCGGGCTCAAACAGCGCCGCGCCCGCCTCCTCCAGTTCGGTCAGCCGTTCCATCAAGGGGGAATCCGCGACATGCTGCGCCCTGAGCGTATCCTTATCGATCTGCGACCATGCGTGAGTGAGGATATCGTAAGCGACCATCGAGCCAAGGCTGTGCCCGACCATGATGATCCGGTCGTACTCGCCGCTCTGCTGCAACCGTTCGAGCAGCGCCATGCCCTCGGCGCGGATACGCTGGCGCGCCTCGACATTGCGCGGGTCGGGTTGCAGGTAGCGCGCCGCATCGCCTGCAACTGGAATTACCTTGCTGAACAGAAAGCCAGGGACGAGCGGGATCAGGAACGAGAGGATGCCGGTGAACCAGCCCAGATTGCCCGATCTTGCGAGCCAGAAGACCCATGCAGCGAGCGCAATGAAGGTGATGATCCAGCCAGCCCACCAGAATTTGCGATATTCTGGCGGAATGGCGCTCTTGGGCCGGAAAAACAGCGAAAGCAGCCACCGCTTGACGTCGGCAAGAGTGTCGCCGAGCATCATGTGCGCCCAGTAATATTCGTGGAAATCGTAGCGCTTACCGGTGTGCTTGTCGCCGCGAGTGGTGACCCTGCGCAATTCATGGTTGTTGGCGGTCCCGCCCGGTTTGGAATAGACCTCGCTTTGATAGGGATCGATCATTTCCTGATCCTTGATCCATGCTGCGTCCATGAAGCCCCAAAGGGTGTCCATCGGGCGCTGCTCACCGATGCCGTGGATCAGGATGATGGCCGTTTTTTTCTCGTCCGGCATAGCTGTCCCCAAATTGCGTCTGGCGAATGGCGACTCAAATAAAAGCGGTTGAGCATTTCTACCCGATCCTAATGAACTCAGTCTCTATTGCCAGCCCGGCTAGTTAACGCAGTCCTAGTAGAGCAGCTCAGTTGGCAAGGACTTCGCCCTAATTTGAGCCGTCCTGAGGGGAGCGGCAAGCGGGTCGTTGGACAAGCAGGCGAGGCGCGGATAGATTAAAACCATGCAGGACCGCGACGATCTGACCGGCCTCTTGAAAGAGTGGGGCACCGACGATCCGAAAGTGGACGATGCCCTCGCCGAGTTTGTCTATGATGAACTGCGCCGCCGGGCTTCGAACATTTTCCGCAATGAGCAACCAGGCCGTACATTGCAACCCACTGCCCTGGTCCACGATGCGTGGGCAAAGCTGGCCGATGCGCAGGTGTCGTGGCAGGACCGCACACATTTCTACGCTGTCGCCACGCGGATGATGAAGCGGTTGCTCATCAATGAAGCTAATGCGCGCCGCGCGGCAAAGCGCGGCGGCGACCAATTCAGGGTAACGCTCGATGAAGACTCGGCTGGCTCGGTACGATGGTAATCTCGATCTCATCGAACTGACCGATGCGCTGGCGTCGCTGGAGAAGATCGACCCGCGCAAAGCCGAACTGGTCGAACTGCATTACTTTGGCGGCCTCACCGCTGAGCAGATGGTCCAGGTGACGGGACTTTCGACCGCAACCATCTCGCGCGACCTCAGGTTTGCACGGGCGTGGCTCAAGGATGAGCTCGAAAAAAACTATGAATGATCAGAAATGATCAGATCGGTACGAGATTTGTTGCTTCTCCGGTAGAAGGAATTCGAATGGCGTCCGACGATCTGCAATTGCTTGAAGATGCGTTCGAAAGCGCAGTAGCATTAAAGGGGTACGCGCAAGACCGGTTCGTCGCCGAGTTTTCGCAGAAACATCCGGAGCTTGGTCCCAGACTTGTCAGCCTGCTGGCAGCAGACCGCGGCGCCGAGGACGCTATCGTAAGCTCGATAGAGGCGTCGATCCGCACGGCTGTCGTAGAGCCGGAAGACCATTGGACCGGGCGGCGCATCGGATCGTGGGAGATCATCGACCGGATCGGCACCGGGGGCATGGGCGCCGTCTACCGTGCGCAGCGCATTGATGGCGAGTTCGACCAGTCTGCAGCGATCAAGATCATGGCCGCGCAGCTTACCGATCTCGTTGCCGTCCGTCGATTCACGGTACCGAGCGGCAGATCCTCGCCGAGCTCGATCATCCGAATATCGCTCGCCTGATCGATGGCGGTTCGACCGAGGCCAGGGTGCCATACCTAGTGATGGAGCTGGTGCAGGGCGAGCATGTCGATCGCTATTGCGATGACCGGCAACTTACCGTGCCCCAGCGGCTCGAAATCATTCGCAAGATTTGCGATGCGGTCGATTACGCGCACCGCAAGCTGATCGTCCACCGCGACCTGAAACCCAGCAACATTTTGGTCAATCAGCAAGGTGAGCCAAAATTGCTGGATTTCGGGATTGCAAAATTGCTGCAAGGCGATGAGGTCGGGGAAGACTTAGCCCAGACCGCAGCGCCGCAGCGCGCCATGACGCCCGAATATGCATCGCCCGAACAGGTGCGCGGCGAACCGGCTTCGGTGGCGGTAGATGTCTATGCGCTCGGCGTGCTGATGTACCGGCTTCTGACCGGTCATCCGCCCTATGGAGAGGCGACGCAGTCGGCGCACGAACTCCAAACCGCAATCCTGAACGAGGAACCGCGCAAGCCGAGCATTGTCGCGGCGACCAATCCAACTTCGCTGTCGGAGGCCTCCCGGATCACTGCACAGGACATCGGGGCGCAGCGGCAGGTCACTCCGGACAAGCTCCGGCGCACGATCGCTGGTGATCTCGACACCATCATCCTCAAGTGCCTGCAAAAGGATGCCCTGCGCCGTTATCCAAACGTCCGCGAGCTTGGTGAGGATCTGCGCCGCTATTCGTGCGGCTTGCCGATCACGGCCCGGGGCGACGACCTTCCCTACCGATTGAAACGATTTGCAAGCAGAAACAAGCGCCCACTCATCGCCGCTGCGGCCACCATCGCCCTGCTGATCGGCAGCACCGCGTTTTATACCGTCAACCTCGCGATTGAACGCGACAGGGCCGCTTTGGCAGCGGCGCGATCAGACCAGGTTGCACAGTTCCTCAAGAACATTTTCGAAAGCGCCAACCCGGTTTCTGCTCCGGGCGAAACCATCACTGCGCAAATGCTGCTCGATAGCGGGCTCGAAGACGTAGAGCAGATCGAAGACCCGGCGGTAAAGGGCGCGCTGCTTCGATCCATGGGCGTCAGCTATGGTGAGCTAGGCAACCTGGGTCAGGCCAGAACGCTGCTCGAACGTTCGGTCGCGCTGTTCCGTGATCAGGGAGAAGGCGCGAGGCTCGATCTCGCCCGCAGCCTCGACGAACTCGGAGTGGTGGAAAGCCAGGCGCGCAAGCTGCCGACGGCGCTCAAACACCGGTCCGAAGCGGTCGGGCTGGCCCGCCAGGCGCTTGCCGACGATCCCGCCGAACTGCCGTTCTTCATCAGCAGGCTCGCCGTGGTGCGCGCCAATCTCCAGCAGCATGATCAAGCCATCGAGTTGTGGAAGGAAGCGCTCGCGCTACAACGTGATGCCGGCACGTTCGGCGATGCACTGACGAGCGATATTCTGGGCGATCTCGCGGTCACCTACGACAATCGCGGCAAATACGAGCTGGCGCTGAAAATAGGCCTGGAAGCGCTCGACCTGTCGGAGAGAACGCTGGGGCCGCTCGATCCGAACACTGTGGTGGTAATCAGCAATCTGGGCTTGGTCGCCAACCGCATGGGCCGCTACGAACTGGCGGTGCAATACACGGAAGACGCAATCAAGCGCGGCGAGCAGCTCTGGCCGCCCGGACATTGGCGGCTATCCTTCTATCGGATTGTCCTCGCCGCGTACCTTACGCGCCTTGGCCGGTTCGATCGCGCGCGGCAAGTGTTTGGAGTCGCACAAGCTGATATCGCAACGAACGAGGGTAAGGAGAGCGCCAATTATTCGGCATATCTCTTGCTTCGTGCTGACCATTCATTGGCACTGGGAGACCACGCTGCAGCGCTCGGCTATCACCGCGAAGGAGTGGAGATTTCGAAATCGCTTTTCGGGGAGACGGGCGAACTGACCATACGGCATCGGATGGGTGTTGCGGCCGCTCTTGCAAAGCTCGGCGATCTACGCGCATCGGAAGGCATGTTGCGCGCCGCCATGCAGAAGCGCGAGCACTTACGCCGAGCAAACCAGCTTGAAGCTCAGGTTGAGCTTGCAGAGACGCTGACCCTCAGCGGGCAGTTTGCCGAGGCTTCCGACCTGCTGACAGACGCGATTGCGCAAAAGGAGAGCGATGTCGGCACACAAAGTTCCGAGCTGCTCCCATTTCTCGCCGCTGCGGCAAGGCTCAAACGGGCTGCCGGGGATCATGCAGCAGCGCCAATTCACGCCCGCCGTGCGAGCGAAATCGCGCGCGAGGAATTGCCCGCTAGGAATTGGAACTTGGCACTCGCCGATGCCGAATATGCCTATGCGCTTGACGCTGCGGGACGGCAGAGAGAAGCTCGCCAGATCGCGCGGCAAGCTGCCGATGATCTCGAAGCCGTATTCGGATCATCAGATAGCAGGGTGACCGCGCTTGCCGCCCTTATCGTAAGTTAGGATTCGGCGACGCTAGCGGACGCTCTGATGGCGGCAGACAACTCCCATTCGCACCCAGCGCGGAAAAAGATTTTCGGCTCGATGATCAAATCCGCATCTCAAAGCGGCTTCCCAAGTGACCACGCAATTTTGGGAGGGTATTCAAATGAAGATCGGATTTCTGACGTGCGCAGCAGCTGCCAGTCTGGCTCTTTCCGGGTGTGCGGGCAGCATGCTCAATCCTGGATCGAAGAGCAATGTGTCGGTTTTTCACAGACTGGATCAGGTGCCGGCAAGCGCAACCTTCACAGTAATGGGCTGGCGCGAGGATTTGGACAACTCGCTGGAGTTTCGCAATTACGCGCTCATGCTAGGCGAAATCATGCGCAAGGAGGGCCTGCGCGTTGTCGCGCCTGGCCAGCCTGCCGATTTCATCGCTTACCTCGATTACGGCATCGATCAGGGCCAGGCGTTCACCTACACCTATTACCGTCCGCAATGGGGCGAGCTGTACGACAGCCAGACCACCTCGAGCACGATCACCGAGACAACGACCGGCCAACAGGTCGAAACGAAGGTTACGAACACGGACCCTCGCTACGGCGTGACCGGATACAATCCCGAGCAGCGCCGCGGCGTCAATTACCAGCGCTTCGTTCATATCGATATTGTCCCGGCTGAAGGGGGCAGAAACGCCCTGCCAGTGATGGAGATGCGCCTGAAGAGCGACGGTACCTGCGGAAGCATTTCAACGCTGATGCCGCGCTTCATGAAGGCTATCGAGCGCCGCTTCGATGACAAATCGGGCAAGGCGGGCCGCTTGGTGACCGCTGGCGGCAGGTGCTGAGCGCCGCGTCCGGATTATCCCGCATACCTGACCTTGTCGGAGGAAATCATGACCCATCATAGAACTCTCGCTCGCTGCGCCGGATTATCCGCCGCCAGTATCATTCTTGCCAGCGGTATGACCCAGGCAGTCTTTGCGCAGCAATCCGTTGCGCCGCCCGATTGGGCGCCGGTTCAAGTCGGGCAGCAACCAGAGCAGCCGGCGGCAAGTCCAGCCGAGCTTGAGCGGCTGGAGGCCTCGGGCGAAGCCGCGCGAGCAGCCCGCCGGGTCGAAGACGTGAACCCGGTAAGATCCCGCTATCGCCGCGCTCCCGACACGGACAATGTTCGCCGGTACCGGCCGTGCGCGCAGATTTCAATGGAGCTGCCTACCGCAATCAGGTTGGCCGGTTGGCAGGGACGGGCAACCTGCAAGCGCTTGAGGAACGAGGATACGATGCCCGGCGTGCAAGACCCGGATTACGCGTTCGCGGAGAGCTGGACTTGCGCCCGGGCGAAAGGCTTAACCTACAGCGAGCGGGTCAGCAGGCGCGGATCAATCGCGGCGTGCGGGCCGGGTTCGCGCCGGCAAACCAGCCGGTTATCGCGGCCAGCAAGCCCAAATCGCCACGGCCGGCAACCGACGCGCGCGTCAAGGCAGGCAGCGCAGCAACGCCGCGCAATCGATCCTCTGGCGCACGTGCCGGGCTAAGGCCTCCTGCCAATCCCGTACGCTCGATGGGAGGCTCGCGCCCGATCCGTTCCACTACGCAGTTCGCGACCCGGTCCATGTCGGTCAGCAACAAGGCTGCCCTTGTCGATTTCGGCTCGGAAGCATTCGGAGGTGAGAGCACGGGACTGGGTGAATTCGGCGCGGCGGTCACAGTCGGTCAGTTTGAAACCTTCGCCAATGGCGATGACCCGGTCATGGCGATGGGGCATACATCGCAGGCGCTGGGCAACAGCCTGCTCGGCGCAACGCACGGCATCGGCCAATCTATCCTCGACCCGCGGCGGATCCCCGGTAACGCGCAAAAGGCGGTGAGCGGTGTCGCTGAAACTGGTGTTAGCGTCGTCAGCTACGCTGCAAACAAGACAGCGAAAACAGTCACGGACGGCGCGCGGTTCGTCACGGATCCCAAATATGCAGACAAGCAGATCAAATATGGCGCGCGCAAGGTCGACGAGACGGTAACGAATATCGGCAAGTCCACCTGCAAGGGTTTTTCGACCTTGCTCGGCATCAAGAAACCGAAATGTTAAACGGGTGCAATCCTGCCAAGGATCATTGCGCGCCCTTGTAGTACGTGATCACTTCGGTACGGAGTCATGGTCGAGGCCGACTTGCGACCGAAGAAAAATACTCCGCACGCCGCATCGATTGCGTAACTCTCAGGAATGATGCGATCGAAATACTGCGCCCAGAAAAACGCGAGCTTCGCGACCTTCCCGGCAGCCCTTGAGCGAAAGACAGAACGCGCAAAATAGTCGGCAGCCCACATCAATTGCATGCCTGGACCTCCGCACACGCCCGAACCGATCAAGCTGAAGCGGCGGAACAGGAACCGGTGGCCGCTATCTGTAAAGCGGGTGAAATCATAGGCGCCTTCGTGCACGTGCTGGATGAACGGGGTTTCGGCATAGACCAGACCATCCGGCTTGAGTACGCGCCAGATTTCCGAGACGACCTGGTCCGGGTGCAGCACATGTTCGAGCACCGCCTGAACAATCACAGCATCGAAAAAGTCATCGGCCAGCGGCATTTCATGCGCATCGGCGACGAACTGGACCGAAGGGGTGGCATAGATGTCGAAGCTGTAAACCTGGATGCGCTCTTCATCGTAAAGCGGCTCAAGAGCGCGGCCAACCGAACCTCCGCCGACGATGAGCAGGCGCGCGGGCTCGGGCAAGGCACACAGCATCTCTTTCAGCTTGGCGACGTTTTGCAGGGTGGCCTTGTACTCGGGCGACAACAGGCGCTTGATGAAGCGGCTGGGACCGGAATACGACATCCGCTCAATCTGGCTGGCTGTTCCCACTTTGGTAACGGTCTGCTTGTCCACCACGGACTGGTCGAAGTTTACAAGAACGGGCTTGCCCTCGACAATTGGATATCGGCGGGCCGCTTCCCCGTTGACCGCCTTGCCAACCATGTGATCGCCGTCTTTCGACAGCTTCGAACCGGAGACCGGACATCTAAGGTCTTCGAGGCACTTTTCGGTATCTACTAGCATCCTGACGGCCTCGATATCCTTGCAACTCGTGGTTCGCATGGGCGCGCAGAACTCCCATCCAGTCGGTCAGAAGCGAAGGCCGCGAGTGTCGGCGTGGTCGTCCTCAGGCGGTCTTTGCATCCAATCTGCCGACCCCGGGTTAGCTAAGATTGTGCGCCCCGCGATCGAACACATAATGCCTATTCTACAGCCTGATAGAGCAGGAAATTCGAGGATAATACTTAATGGTCAAAGGCCTCGGCCAACGAAGGGCAGCGCTTTGCGTCCCGCAGTGGCCGAAGAATTGCCCGCAGTCACGATTGCAAATGGCAGCTTGGCCTGAACAATCGGGCTCATGCCACCTCTGACCCCAAAAGCGCTCTCAAAGCGCGCTCAACGCTGTGGCTTGCCGCAATTGTGCGGCGGGAGCGCTGCGTTGCCAGCATTGTAAATGCCGCGATATCTCGCGTCGTCATTGGCGAGCATGTTGAGATATTCCTCGATATTGGGGTAGCCGTCTCCGTCTGGATCATCGTTCGCGTCCCACACATTGGGATCGGTGTTGTTGTACTGGACTTCCCAGACATCAGGCATTCCGTCATTGTCGCTATCAGGCCAGGCCGAGCCGGTGCTCGCAAGCTTGGCGTACCCACCCGTATCGGCAACGCGCGAGGTCCAGCCGCTTTCAAAAAGTCGCGGAGCCCGATCGCATGTCTGGAGGTCTTCGACGAAGAACTCATCGACATTGTCCCGGCAATCCCCGTCACGGCAAAGCTCTGCCCCGGCGAAACTGAGGACATTTCGGCGCGCCTGTTCGGCATCGACGATAGCCCAGCTGGGCAGCGAGTTTTTCGGAGCATCTGGAGCCCTGACCCGTACCGCTGTTTTGGATCACGTTGAATCCGGTAACCGAGCAGGTCCGTTTTCCGGAGCCGTCGATGCCGCACACGGAGCCCGCAGTGGTGCCCTTGAACAACCCGAACCCGGCCCGGAATTGGCTGGGATCCGAGTTGTAGGGGCTCACATTTCCGTTCGCGTAGATCGAGAAGCCATGACCGAAACTGTCGGCGTTGGTATAAAGCGCGGTCTGGTAATTCCCATTCTTTTCATTCCAGCGTGCACCTTCGAAATAGGAATTCGACATATAGTTCGCGTATACGTTGGCGTATTGGTTGGAGATCAACCCGCCTTCTTCGACGAAATTGTAGACGAAGTTCCCAAGTATGTCGGCCTGCGACGTCTTGCCCAGATTGAACGGATAGATTCCGGGCGCGACGTTGATGCCGCGCTGGATGCCGTGCTGGCTGAGATTGTAGGCGATCGTGATGTTGCCGCCCGGCTTCATGAAGAAGGTCTTGCAGTGAAGCGCTGAGCTGTGACCTGCATCGCGGCAGATATTCGGGCCGATGATCGACCATTGTATCGTGCAGTTCTGACAACTCGCCTCGACACTCTCGTCTGTGCCGAACATCGCCGAAACGTGATCGAGGATCTGGTAGCTCGTCGAATTGAAGCGGATGGCATCGCCGTTATCTGAGATGCGATCGGGATGCTCACCGAGACGCGCGCGAATATGCCTCACAATAACGTGATCGCCACCTCGGCGGCTGTCGATGAGGGAGTCGACGGGATTGTATTTGGAACCGAGCCGGAGCTCGATCCCGCCGGGCGATGTCTGACCGGCTATGTAGATACCCGGAACCTCGATCGGGGCCAGCCCCTGCATAATTATCGGACCGGATACATCGAACACGCAATAGCGAGGCCGACCTGCCGGGATCGAGTACGGTGAGGTCACTTCTAGCGCCTGCGCGCATTCGCGATAGGTTATCTTGCCGTCGCCGGGAACGGCAGAATCCTCAAGGCTGTTGATCTTGTAGACAACCGCATTGGGTGAACGAACCTTGGCGAAAGCGCCGAAGCCGAGCGCCGTCGGGAATGCCTTTGGGTGCTCGGATCGATCGAGAATGTTTCCATTATCCGGGTTCACGAATGCCTGCGCAAAGGCGGTGCTCGGCGTCGGCGTCGGCGTCGGCGAAGGCGTGGGTGTGGGCGTCGGTGAGGGAGTGGGGCTTGGCGCCGGTGTTGGCCCAGATGCCGGTGATGGCGTCGGTGTCGGTGTCGGTGTCGGAGTGGGTGACGGAGTAGGGCTCGGCGTCGGTGCCGGCGCCGGCGTCGGAGTGGGTGAGGGTGAAGGCGTGGGAGCCGGTGCGGGGGTTGGCGTCGGAGCCGGCGTGGGAACGGGCGTCGGCGTCGGCGTCGGCGTCGGGCCCGGAACGGCCACAGCGAAGCTGGCCCCCGACCCGGTCTCGTCGGAGCCGCAGCCAGAGAGGGTCATGAGTGCGCCGGCAAGGACCGACACTGAGCTTAATAGATTTTTGTTCACGGCGGTCACTTGCGATGCGAAGGGGGGACGGATTGAACTCTCTATCGAGACTTCGTGCTCAGAAATGGCGGCTTTAATTACCGCTCTCGAGAGTTGTCTCGTGGGTTCTGTCTCGTTCCCTAGTTCGCCAAATTATGCGTTCAAACCGCTCTTTGGCGAAGTCGGACGAGCCGTGGCCCATTCTCGCTGGACCGCTGTCTTGTCGACGAATATCGTTAAGATGGACTTAAACTGCCAAGTCGCGGGCGCATCTGACGCGCGCTACTGAATTGCTCGGCAGGATTCTACTGATCAGGGCATCAACAGATGCGCACTGTTCCAGGTTTTAGCGGATAATTTGTCTAATATTCACAAAGGCTTCTGCTGCTCGCAAGAATACGGTCGATCCGCGCATACGGGCCAGAGCCTCGATTGCTTCGACCGAGCGCTCTTCCGGGAACGGGCGGACCTGGCTGGCGAATTTCCGGAACGCTGCGACCTTTAGCGGCAGCGTCTTGTCAATATCGACAAATACGTTCGGCACGAAGGCAGGGGTGGTCGGGGCCGCGTACCAGTTCGTCTCCGACAGCGTTTCATAACAAAGAATGCGCGCGGGCGCTTTTGCATGGCGCGGACGGGCGGCGACCATCGCGGCGGTAAAGACGATCTGGTGGTCAACATGAATGTCGCCGACGAACGGTAGCAGGAGAGTATCGGGCCGGATGGTATCAACGACGTCTCCAATGGCCGCGTTGATCCTTGCAGATGGTTCGGCGTCCAGCGCAGCGGCAGGAAGATCGAGCTGCCGGGTCCCAGATATTCCGAGAATTTCGTGGGCCTCGCGCATTTCAGCACGAACCGTCTCGACTCCTTCGGCTGAAAACTGCGGCGGCTTGCCCTCGGTCGCTACGACCACGTGCACCTCATTGCCGCTGGCCGTGAGCCTGGCAATCGTGCCGCCGCAGCCGAGCACCTCGTCATCGGGGTGCGGCGCGATAACAAGCACCCGTCCGAAATCCTCAATTGCCGTCACATGCGCTCCTCAACTTGGCGTGCAGGAGCGGCGGCTTTTCGCCTTCGATCTCCCAATCGGTGAGCTCAATGAGGCCAGACCCGGTCTTGACCGTCAAGGAACCTCTGTCACGCGCGACGATCTGCCCGGCCATCGCGTGATAGCGGTCCGGCGCGGTGATCAGCTTACTGCTCCAGGCTGTCAGCTTGCGCTTGCCCGCATAGCAATAGGCGCCCGGATAGGGCTTTCCTACCGCCCGGATCAAGCGGTCGATTTCTTGCGCGCTGTCGTTCCAGTCGATCGCTCCGTCCGCTGGCGTGCGCTTTGTCGCCCATGTTGCATAGCGCTCGTCCTGCTTGGTCCGGCGCTCCTTGCCGGCTGCGAGCATCGGCAGGACTTCTTTCAGCATGGCGGAAAGGCAATCCATGTGGCGGTCGTACAATTCCGCTGCCGTTTCATCGCCGGCAAGGTGAAAATATTCTTGCGCGAGGATGTCTCCGTCATCGGTCCCCTCGGCCATCCAGAACAGGCTGCCAGCTGTGATGCGTTCGTCCAGCAAGATGGTCCAGGGAAGCGCCGCACGGCCCCGCAATCTTGGAAGGGCTGCAGGGTGGTAACCGATGACTTTGCCTGCCCGGATGCCGAGAAACTCCGCCGAGCAAAGCTGCGACCAGCCAACCACAAAGATGTAATCGGGGTTTGCCGTGTCTATTGCGGCAAGGGTCGCGTGATCGTTCGTTTTGCCGGTCTGCAATAGCTTTGCGCCAAGCCGCTGGGCGTGAGGCGTCAGATCGACAAGGTCGGAATGCCTGCCGTGCAATTCTTCGGGAAGCGTGACGATGATCGGCACTTCCCAGCCCTTTGCTTCAGCCAGTTCATCGAGGAGGATGGCGGTGCTACCGACCGCACCTATCACTGCGGCGCGCATCAGCTGGCCACGCGGCTACCGAGCGCAGTATCGCCCTGCGCCTGCACATCGGCTGTACCGGCGATACGCGGTTCGGCATCAGGCGAGCCGCATTGCGATGAGATCCATTTCATCGAGAAGCTGACTGTTTACGAGCGCATCGCTGTAGACCTGCTCGACCAGTTCGCGGGAGCGTCGGCCCATCTGGCTGGCGAGATCGGGGTCGCTGGCCAGTCGCCGCATCGCCTCAGCCAGCGCTGTTGCATCGCGCGGCGGGACGATGATCCCATTCGCGCCATCCTCTATCGGATCGCGGCAGCCGGGCTGGTCGGTGGTGATGACCGCCCGTCCGGTCGCCATCGCCTCCAGGATCGTGCGGGGGAGGCCCTCACGATAATACGATGGCAGAACAAACACCGATGCTCCGGCAAGATAGGGGCGCACATCGGATGTGCCCGGGATGAATGTGACCGGATACTCACGCTCGAACCGCTCGCAGTCCGCCTTGGTGATGCCTTCGGGGTTCTGATCGTCGAAATGCCCAAGGATCGAGAAAGTGCAATCGGGATGATCCTTAGAGACGTCTCGTGCCGCCTCGAGAAATTCAGGGATGCCCTTGTTGCGCAGCAAGCGTGCGACCATCAGGAATGACATCCCCCCTTCTGGAAGTGGGTGATGCTCAAATTTGGCGAGGTCGACGCCCGATCCGGGGACTTGGATCACGCGGTCGGATGGCTCGACAATGCCGAGGTCGATCATGTCCTGCCGGTCATCTGCGTTGAAGACGAAGACTGCCCGCGCGCGGCGTACGGCAATCCGGTAAAGGCGCCGCGCGATAAGCTTTACCGCGGCATTCGTCTTGCTACCGGGACTGAAAACATGCCCCAGGCCTGACATGAGCGCATAAAAACGCGGGACCGCAACAATGCGTGCGGCAAGACCGCCATAAATGATCGGCTTTTGGGTGTAGGCAAGGACGAGCTGCGGCCGCTCGCGCAACATCAGCCAGATATAGGAAAGCAAAAGCCGAAGATCCGCTAGCGGAGCAGTGCGAGCCCGCTGCATCGGCACGACCCGAAAGCCAATACCGCTCTTGGCAAGCTCGCGCGAAACCGTTTCATCGCGGTCTGGCGCAACAGCGACGACATCGTGACCATTGGCCTGCATTTCCCGAAGCAGATTGCCTCGGAAATTGGTCAGCGAATATGCGAGACTGGACAGCACTAAAACTTTCACGTGTCGTAATCCGCCCTCTCTGATCGATCAGCAAACCGCCGGTGTCGCCGGGCTTCTGGTTCGGCCTGAAGCACACCGGACTTGCGGTTAGGCAGTATCGGGGAGCGCGGTTTTCAAGCAATCGGCATTCCGGATCATACCCGTTTGAGATGACCGACTGATCAGCCGCCGTGGCGATGCCCAAGCTGCCCGTCACATCACACTTGGCGAGGACTGCCCACTCCCTTCGGCGGATGCCCGACCATTTTGGTTAGTGCCACTTTGCCCGTCTGCCGGGACGCTCCTGAATGGTTATCAAGGGGTGAAGAATTAGCGCCGGCGCAAACATGCTTTCCGCGGCCAATGTGAAGGAACGGTAGAAACCAATGGACCAGCAATCACCGACTGGACCGGAACAGGACGAACCGACCGAACCTGCACGTCTGCAAGATATCCCGGGTACATTTGCCAATAACAACAGCCGTCCGGCGCGGGGGCGCAGGGCAAGCCTCAGGCGGATCGCGCGGCTGGTGTTTCTATCGGGGCTCGACGGACTTGCGGTCGTCACCAGCCTGCTCATCACAGCATCGCTGATCTTCTCCGCGGTTCTGGCGCGCCAGTTCTTTGACCCCAGTGTCCTGCTTACTTTCGGATGCCTTTCGGCCGCGCTGTTTTTCTTTTCCGGACTATACAAGCGCAGCTGGCGGTTTTTCGGTTTCGGCCATGCGATGTTTGTCGTGCTCATCAACCTCGCAGCGACCACTGTTGCATGGACGACGGTTCTGGTCATGCTCGGCAAGTCGCCTGGCCCGGGGTTTGCCGCAGCGGCGCTGATGCAGTGGCTGCTGTCGGTCATGTTCATGATGGGCCTGCGGTCGCTGCGCCGGTCCGCGCGAGAGGGCCTCAGGCCGAACACCATAACGAACGCCTTCCTGCCGAAAAGCCAGGATGAACAGCTCGGCATCGCCTTGCTGATTGGATCGCCGCAATGGGCGCTTTCGGTGCTCGATTTGATAAAGGCCGAAGACAGCCCCAGTTTCGAAGTGGCAGGTGTCCTGCTTCCATCGATCAGCGATCCGATCGACCAGGTTGGGAAAGCCAAGGTGCTCGGTAGCCACGATATGCTCGTAGAAGTGGTCGAGGCACTGGCCCGGAAGGGACGCAAGCCAACTATCGTCATTGCGAGCGATGACGGCATGCATCTGAGCCAGCGTGAAATGGCCCGGCTGACGCACAGGACCAAGGAACTAGGCCTGGAGCTTTCTCGCATCAAGGATTGCTGGAGCGAGATTCTCCTGCGGGCGAGCCCAAATCATCCTCAGGAACTCGACGTTAAGTCGCTCCTGGGCCGGAACGAATACAAGACCAATGGCGACCTTATCGCGCGGCAGGTCGAGGGGAATTGCGTTCTGACGACCGGGGCGGGCGGTACGATCGGCAGTGAGCTTTGCCGTCAGCTGGCGAGCTTCAAACCATCGCGCCTGGTCCTGGTCGAGCACTGCGAATACAATCTCTACAATATCGAGATGGCCCTGCGCGAACGCTATCCCGATCTCGATATCAGGGCCGAGATTTGCAATATTCGCGATGCCGCCGAAGTGCGCCGGGTTTTTGCAAAGCACCGCCCGTCGATCGTATATCACGCTGCCGCACTCAAGCATGTGCCCATCGTGGAGAACAATCCGTGCGCGGGCGTCCACACCAATGTGCTCGGCACAAAGGTCGTCGCCGATGCTGTGTGCGAGTTCGAAGTGCGCGCAATGGTTCAGGTATCGACCGATAAGGCCGTGAATCCCGTCGGCATGATGGGAGCGACCAAGCGAGTAGGCGAACTCTACAGCCAGGCGCTCGACATGTGCGGAGTGGACGACGTCAATGCGCCGCGCTTCATGACGGTTCGATTTGGCAATGTCCTCGGTTCAAGTGGTTCGATCCTGCCGTTGTTCCAGCGCCAGCTCGATCAGGGCAAGCCGCTGACGGTCACACATCCTGATATCGAACGGTTCTTCATGACGGTGCGAGAAGCGGTTCAATTGATCCTGCAAAGCAGCTCTTCGGCGCTTGAGCAGGATTCGGAGCGCGGGACCATTTTCGTGCTCGACATGGGCAATCCGGTGAGGATTATCGACCTCGCCTACCGTCTGATCTCGCTCTACGGTCTCGAACCGGAAGTCGATGTGCCGATCGAATTCGTTGGTCTGCGCCCCGGTGAAAAGCTGTTCGAGGAATTGTTCGACAATTGCGAAGAGCAGGTATCCTCGCGCGTGGAAGGGATTTTCGAAGCGCGCTCTCAGCCGATCCCGCTCCCCTTTATCAAGAAAAGCATCGAGCGGCTCGAACGGGTGGTGCGCGATGGCGACCATGAGGAAGCCACCCGGATCACGCACCATCTCGCCAAGATCCCGAATAGCGGTGCCCGTTTCGACCTGCAAAGCTCCTCGCGTGAGCGGAGCGTCTTTCGCAATCTCGATCCGGTGACCTGATGGCCCACGTGCAAAGTGCCATGATTGAGCGGCCTCTGGAGCCGGGACCGGTCGAAACCCGGTGGCCGTGTTTCGAGCAGGACGAGATCGAAGCTGCGACGCAGGTGCTTCGGTCTGGCCGCGTGAACGGGCTTGTGCACGGCGACAACACATCCGCCCTTGCGCGCGAATTTGCTGGATTTTGCAGGGCCAATCACGGGTTCTGTGTCGCCAACGGCACACTCGCACTCGAAGTGGCCATGCGCGCACTTGGGATCGGCCAGGGCGATGAAGTGATCGTCCCGGCGCGCTCGTTCTTCGCATCTGCAAGCGCGGTACTTGCCATCGGGGCAACTCCGGTTTTCGCCGACGTCCTGATGGACAACCAGAACATCGATCCCGTGTCCGCCGAGCGATTGATCTGCGACAGGACGAAGGCGATCCTGTGCGTCCATCTCGCCGGATGGCCGTGCGATATGGATGCGATCGGGGCGCTCGCCAGAGCCTATGACCTGTTCGTGATCGAGGATTGCGCGCAGGCGCACGGCGCAGCTATCGGCGATCGCCGGGTCGGCTCTTTCGGAGACGCCGCCGCGTTTTCGTTCTGCACCGACAAGATCATGTCTACGGCAGGGGAGGGCGGACTTGTCCTGTTTCGCGACGAAGCCGCATACGAGGCTGGCCGTTCCTACAAGGATCATGGGAAAAACTTCTCCAAGATGGCCGATGGCGGCGGTGCGCCCGGCCAGTTCCGCTTCATCCATGATAACCCGGGATCAAATTTCAGGCTGACGGAGTTTCAGGCCGCGATCGGCTTGCGGCAATTGGCCAAGCTTCCCGAATGGCTGGAGGCAAGACAGCGCAATTCCGCTGTGCTTACTTCGCGTCTGGATGGTCATGAGAGGCTCGCGCTCCCGGATATCGGGAATGAAACCTTCCATGCGCGCTACAAGTTTTACGCTCAGTTTCGCGCGCCAAGCGGTGAGAATGTAGAAGATTATCGCTCAAGGGTGATCGCCCGGCTCCATGCAGCTGGCATCCCCGCCGGGACGGGATCGTGCCCCGATATGAGCCAGGAAGATGCCTTCAAAGGGGTCGCAATCCGGCGCGATGGCGGCCTTCCGGTCGCGCACCGCCTGGGCAAGCAGACGCTGATGTTCCCTGTCGATCACACTCTTGACGAAGATCACATGCACCGCATCGCCGATGCCCTGATCGCCGCGCTGGAGGAATAGACCTGTGAGCGAGCAAGACGGTCTTCCCCAGTTTGTCATCATAGGAGCGGCCAAGGCTGCGACGACGTGGATACAGGCGCAATTACAGGAGAATCCGGCAATCTACATGCCGGATCCCGAGCCGCACTTTTTCTCGCGCGAATATGAGCGGGGCGAAGCGCACTATCGCAGCTGGTTTGGACCAGCCGCCGCCACCTGTGCGGCAATTGGCGAGAAATCGGTCGACTATTTGTCCGACCCGAAGGTTCCGCCCAGAATGGCCGCGATGATCCCTAATGCTCGGCTGGTGCTGCAATTGCGCGATCCGGTCGAGCGAGCCTATTCCGATTACAAGATGTATTTCCGGCGAGGTCTCGTAAGCGGCTCGCCCGAAGATTACCTTCGCACAACCGACAACGACTATCCGCGATTCCTGTACGACGGTCTTTACGGCCTCCACATCAGCAGATGGCTGGATCATTTCGCGAAAGAGCAGATGCTCGCATTCCTGTTCGAGGACGTGCAAATGCGTCCTCAAGCGGTTGTCGAAGCCGTCAGTCAGCATATCGGCGCAAAGCCGGCCTTCGATCCAGAGCTTGCGAGCGAGAGGGAGAATGACAGCCGCGCGCGCCTGCTTCCGCTGTCGGTCCGCCAGCTGCTCGCACCGCTTAAGAGCACTGTGAAACCACTACGCGGCAATCCGCTGTTCGAGAGCGCGCGCTCGCTAATGGCGCGCGAGATCGACTATCCGCCGCTATCCGACGATCTGCGCCAGCATCTTGAGGATTTCTACCGCGAGGACACAGCGCTTGCCCGCGAGCTGCTCGGGCTTAATTTTGCCCGATGGCACCGCAACCACACGAGGGAAGCCGCTTCATAATGCCTTCGACCTATTCGGTTTGGCTAATCCGAACGAATAGCTGGGTTTTTCCAAATGCCCGCCATTGCAACGATTGCACCACATATTCGCCTAATGCGCATACGGCAGGTTTAGGCTATTGCCTTAGTCTCATACCCACGAAATTCGGGCAAATGCGCGGGGGCGAAAACAATGGCGTCTATGATACAATCGATCAAAGCAGCGATCATGCTTGGCAGCGTGCCGTTCTTACTGGCAGGATGCAGCAGCGGCCTCGCTGGTCTCGCGCCGATCCCCGCAGTCGAGGCCGGCCCTCAGGCGGTCGATACCGGCGACAGCATCAAGATCGCCATCGAGGATATCGACGGCACGGATGGCGAATATGTCGTGAGTAGTGCGGGCACGATCTCGCTGCCCTACATCAACGAAATTGAGGTCCGCGGACTCACCCTGCCAGAGGTGCAGGCGGCAATTGCGCAAGCCTATCAAACAGCGGGCATTTTCACCAATCCAGAGGTCAACGTCCAGCCAGCCGAGCTTCGCCCGTATTACGTCCTTGGCGAAGTCAATCGACCGGGCGAGTTTCAGTATCGGCAAGGGATGACCGTGCAGGCCGCGATCTCGGCAGCGGGCGGTTACACCTACCGGGCACAAGCGGACCAGGTCGAAATCACGCGCACCATCAATGGCCGCGATGTGGTTGGCTCGGCAGACAATCAGACCCCGATCACGCCTGGTGACCGTATCCGGGTGTTCGAAAAATGGTTCTGACGAAATCGCGGGCGACCGCGTCCGCGCTGATCTGCGCCCCTGTTGTCCTGACGCCCGGTGCGCTGCTGGCGCAGTCCTTGCCGACGGTCGCCCCGGCGCTCCCACGCGATGATCCGGAATTCGAGACAATACCCAAGCAAATCGGCCCACTTGCAGTCACACTCGAGGCCGATGCGCGGATCGAATACGACGATAACGTATTCGCGCTACCCGATGACAGGATAGGCGACGCGCTCTTCACTCTGGCGACGCAGGCGGGCGCAGTCCATCGCAGCGGAACCCTGACCGCGACCTTCAATTCCGCACTTGAAGTCCGGCGGTTCGCCGATCAATCGAACCAGAATACAGAAGCATTCCGCTTCGATGCCGGGCTCGCGCTGACACCGCGTGAGGGAGAAGACCTGAGCCTTGTCGCCAGCTGGCAGCGGGCGATCGAGGATCGCGGCGATCCTGAAGCTAGGCGCTCGACGACGCTAGGCCCGCGGCAGATCGACATTGCCTCCATCGAGGCGGGCTACCGCCGTTCGCGCGGCAAGCTGCTGCTCGACCTTCGTGCCGAGGCGACGGATTTCGATGCGCGGGCAGCCATCGACGATGACCGCGATTTCAGCGTTTATGGCGGGACGGCCAAGGTCGGTATCAGGGTCGGTGGCCGGACATTCGTGACAGCCTCCGTGTTCGGCAGCGAGCGCGATTTTCGCCTACCGGTCTCGCCGCAAGGGATAAACCGCGATGCGACTATCTATGGAGGACGGGTCGGAGTCGAATTCGTGCCGGGCGGCTTTTTCGAAGGAAGCCTGTCTGCCGGGGTGTTTCGCAATGAGCCCGAAGACCCGTCGCTGGATGCACGCACGGGCCTCTCGGTTCAAGGGTTGCTGGTCTACCGCCCGACCCGCCGCGCAGCCGTGATCTTCGATGCGTCGCGCGGGGACGTTGCGACATTTCGCGGCGGAGCAAGCGGGCGGACGGATACGACCGTTCGGCTAACCTGGGAGCAGGAAATCCGCCACAACCTGTATTCGAGCGCCAGTATCGGTTACCGTGAAAGCGACTTCATCGACAGCCAGATCACCGAAGATACAGTGATCGCGCGCGGTGAAATCGAGTACCTGTTCAGCCGCAATGTTTCGGTAATTGGCGAGGTATCCTATGGCTCACGCGGAAGCGATCTTCCCCTGGAGGAATTCGACCGGTTTCGCGGCGGTATCGGAGTGCGGATCCGGTTCTGAATTCGGGCTTAGCGGCCCGCAAGCTGGCGGTAGATTTTCAAGACCTGAGCCACGTGATGCTGCTGCGAGAATCGCTCGCGCGCACTGCGCATTGCGCGATCGACCATCTCTGCGCGCCGAGCGTCATCGCCAAGCAAAGTGATGGCAGCCTGGGCCATGCTTCGGGCTTCGAGATCGGGGACAAGCGCGCCGCAATCCCCCGCCAGAGCTTCGGGATTGCCTCCGGAATTGGTCGCGACCACGGGCGCGCCAACCAGCATCGCCTCAACCAGCGTTCGGTACCGAGCGGCTCATCGACGGTACCGGCACCAGCAAGAGATCGCACCCGCCCAGCCAGTCATGGCCTGGTGAGCGGTATCCTGCGTCGATGGCTGCACCCGCGCTTTCACCGATTTTCGTCGCAATTGCCTGCGCTTCGGCTTCATTTGTGGGTTCGCCAAAAAGCAAGCCGATTACGGGGCGGGTCGTGAGATTGGACAGTTCCATGACCGCATCTACAAATGCGAGAGGGCGCTTGCGATCGATAAAGGTACCGAAATATCCGCAAATAATCGCGTCTTCTGGCAGGTCAAATTCATCCAAATTCCGCGCGCGGGCAGCGGCACGATCCACCGAAATCGATACGTCGAACGGGCTGTGCACGACATGCGCCCGGTCCGAACCACCAAGCCGGTTTGCGGGCATTGCGAAGGAGGAAACCGTGATGACCTGGTCGGCGAGCCAGGGAGCAACATGAAGCGAACCGCGCGCGGCCGGATTGCCGCGATGATGCCACACAAGCTTCTTTCCAGCGAGCTTCGTCGCGAGCGCCCAGGTCGCATGGGTCCGTCCGTCATTGGTGTGAACGATGTCGATCTTGTTTTCGATGAGAAAGGCGGCCCGGCGGCGCAAGCCCTTCATCGTCGCCAGTGCGTTCAAGGCACCGAATGGCTTGCCCGCCTCGAAAGGTTGATCGGGCGGGGCGGGGTCGGAGAGCTGTTCGAAATCGCGATAATGCTCTGCAAGCCGGTACCGTCAGGCACTTCGAGCCCCATGACGATGCGAACATCTTTCGGATCGAGGCCCTCGAGCAACCCCAACAGCGAAATATGGCTCCCGCCCATCGTGTCACCGGCCATGGGATAGAACACCGTCAAACGGTCTTCATCTGGCGCTCGACCGCTCGCCGCACCTTGCAAGGCAACAGATGCCGGGCTCATGGCTGCAGCGCCTTTTCACGGTAGGTCAGGAAGGCTTCGAGATGGGAAATCCCGTCGCCGTCTGGATCGTCCCAAGGGTCGGAACGCGAAGGATCGGCACCTGCCCGGCTTTCCCAGCTATCGTCCATCCCGTCACCGTCCTCGTCGATGTATGGCGCTCGACCGCTCGCTTGTGCAAGATTGCGCGGGAGGTAACCGATCCTGCCGCGCCTTGTCCTGATTTCGCCTACGACCTGTGCGTCAATGGCGTCGCGCGGATAGGCTCCTGCGCTCGCCAGCACGTCGTCATATGCAAGCTCAGCGGGCTTCGGCGCAGCGGTGAGAGCGCAAGGCGGGCTATCCGTCAGCCGCTCCCGAGCTGTCGCGCTGATCCTTGTGAAATTCCCGATGAACCGGTTGTCCGTCTCGAAGATAGCCGCGCTCGCGTTCGATCCTATCCGGTCGTTCTCGATCCCCACTGCGCCAAGCCCTGTGTCCGGCCCTGCTATGAAACTGTTGCCGACAAGGGAAACCGGCGTTCCGCCTTCGCTTTCCCAGACTTCGGCAAATTCGGACTGGGCGTTATAGAGCTGGTTGTTCACGATCTCGATGCACGAGCCTCGCGGGAAATTCACATCCGGGTTCCTGTCGCCATTATGGGCGCAAATATTGGCGATAAAGCTTACATTCTGCGGGCCGAGCCGGGTCGCTGCCGAGCAAAGCGCACTTGTCGTGCCTTGGGATGCCATAGGCGAACACGGAATTGCTGATCGTGATATTGTCGTTGTCGGCATATCCATTGATGATCTCATCGCGGGCGCCGCTTGCGCTGACGTGATCGATGACGACATTGCGGCTGTCTTCGATCGTGATGGCATCTTCCGCACGCCGATCACCGCCGGGCCGGTCGAGCCGGACGCGGATATGGCGGACGACCACATCATGCGTGTCCTTGATCACCAGCGGTGTTCGACCGCTGGCCCCGCCTGAGTGGCTCAAGGTTATGCCAACGCCGGGCGCAGTTTGCCCGGCGATAGTGAGGTAGGGATTGCGGATGAATGGCGGGCGCCGGGTAAAGCGGATCACACCATCGACGCGGAACACGCAGACGCGCGGTCCCTCGGCCTCTACGCATTCGCGAAAAGTTCCGGGCCCGCTATCGGCGAGCGAGGTGACTGCAATCACCCGTCCGCCCTGGCCCCCTTTGCTTTCGGCGCCGTGGCCGATGGCTGCGGGAAAGGCGACTGGTTGCGGCGGGTCCTGCGATACGAGGATCTGGGTTTCCCGCACCGGAGCGTTTGAGCATGACAGAACAAAGGCTGGCAGACAAAAGGCCGCTAAAAGCAGTGGCGCACGGCGGGAATTTGGCTTTGGCAAAGCGGATGGCGCGAAATTTCCCATGCTGTACGCTCGCCTCCAACTTGGCGAATTCCTCCCTTTTGCGGTTCAGGTCAGCAAATTACGCGTTGCAGCAAGGGGCTGACAGCTATCAATTCGAGATGCCTGAGGCGCCAGTATCGCCAAATGACGTAATGCCAATGCCCCGTGCATTCGCCCTAGGTGCCTTTGCCTTGGCCGAAGCGGGCGGGCAGTATCGCAGGCATGAATGGAGCGGCATCGGGGCAGCATACCGGGCCGGGCGCAGGCTCGCTGCGCCCGCCTGTGGGGGCACTTTCGCCGCAGGGCGGAGCGATGCTGGATGTCGCAGCCCGCTGGTTGGTGCTCATCGCCTGCTTTTTCCTGTCATGGCAGTTGATCCGCCTGCCCGAGGTTAACGTGACCCTGTCCGACGCAGCGTTTGTGCTAGCTCTCGGCGCGTTGCTGCTGTCAGGCCGTCTCAACCCTGCCCTTTTCGGTCGGCTCACTGCACTCTGGATGACCGGTGTTATCTTGCTGCTCGGCGGTCTGTTCCTCGGCTCGATTGTCAACGAACAAGCGATGCGCTGGTCGATCATCGCAGCCCAGTATTTCATCGCACTGATGGTGCTTCCAATCGTGCTGACCAGTTTCGACCGTGATTTTCTAGGGAAATCGGCGCTCGCCTTCACGTATGGTGTTGCGGTGTCGCAGGTGCTGGGCATCCTGGCATTGCAGGTATTCGGGTATGCGGCACTGACCCCGATTTTGGGGCGAACTGTGGTGCGCGGCAATGACCGCATCGGCGCAATAACAGCCGAGCCCAACGCCAATGGCGCTGTGTGTGTATTTGCATTGATCATACTGCTTTCTGCGGTAATCGAACGCAGAATTAGCAATACCTTTGCGGCATTGATCGCGGCGGTAATTCTCGCCGGAATGGTTTTCAGTGCCAGCTTCACTTCACTGCTTGCACTGCTGGTATCGATAAGTCTGATCGGCCTGATGACGTGGTCGAAAGGGTTCCACCGGATCGGCGTTCCGATTCTGATGGGGACCGTCCTGTATGTCGGATTAGGCGGTCCGCTCCCCGAGATTTTTGTCGACCGCGTGGTCGAGGCTGTCGTCGGATTGGACCTCAGCAAAGCTGGCACATTCGTCAGCAGAGCGGCGCTGATCCAGGAAGCGTGGGCCAATGCCGATCCTCATTTGATCGTCGGGATGGGCGTCGATCAGTACCGCGCGGCGAGCGTTTACGGCGCACCTGTTCACAACCTGGCGCTGTTGCTGCTCAATGAAGGCGGGGCGCTGTCGTTCATCGGGTTGGCGATCTTGCTATTGTGCCTGTTTGCGACAGCGATCATGGTCGTACCGAACAAGCCGTGTCGGCGCTGCGGCATGCTTTGCAGTCCTCGCAGTCATATTGATCTACACGATGTCGATGCCGCACATGTATGCGCGCCATTGGTTCGGGCCGGTCGCGCTAATCTTTGCGTTCTATATGGCGCGATGGAAAGCCCCGGTGAATTTCGATCGGTTCCCACAGCATCTCGACGAGGCACCGCTAAAGCCCGCGCATTCCCCTGCAGGGGATTCGGAACCCGCCACTCGATGAAAAGCGCGCCATCAAGCCATTCAGGAACAGCGCCTGAAAACGCTGTTGAAGCTAGCGGCAAGAGTGTGCTCCGCCAGCGGATGGAGAGCCTCGCCCACCTGCTGGGCGGCAATGTCGGGACCGCAATCATCATGTTCGGCAGCATATCCTTTGCTGCCCGAGCCCTTGGCCCGAGCGCTTTCGGCGCATTTGTGCTTATCCTCGCTGTCGGTACCGGGTGAGCGAACGTCTATTGCGCTTCGAGTCCTGGCAGCCGCTCGTCCGCTACGTTGCGGAGGAGGAGACCTCCGGAAACAGCGAAAACATCGCGCGGCTCTATGTCTATGGGCTGATGCTCGACATTTGTGCTGCCTGGGCCGCGGCGATTGTCGCGGTGATCGCCGGGTTCGTGATCGGGCCGTTGATTGGTCTTGAACCCGATCAGACTGGCCTGGTCGCGATCTATGCCATCGCAATTGCCTGTAATATCCGCGGGATGCCGAGCGCAGCGCTGCGCATGGCAGGCCGGTTCAGGACGCTTGCCTATATCCAGTCAATCTCGGGCATAGGGCGGCTCATCATCGCTTTCACCCTGATGGTGCAGGGCGCGGGGCTGATTGGCTTCGTGATCCTGTGGGCTGCGATGCAGATGCTCGACGCAGCCATATTCAACTTTCTCGGCTTCAGGAGCCTCAAGGCGCGCGGCGTGCCGAGCCTGCTTTCCGTCAGTTGGCGCGGGTTGCCTGCCCAGTTTGCAGGCTTTTTGAAGTTTGCATTTTCGACCAACATCTCGTCGACCTTGAGAACTCTTACGCACGAGGTCGATACCCTTCTTGTCGGACTGTTTGTCGGCCCTGCTGCTGCCGGTCTCTATTTCCTTGCCCGAAGGATCGGCCATGTTGCGCAGCAAATAGGCGATCTGGTTCAGATGGTGACTTACCCCGACCTCGCGAGGCACTGGGTCAACGCCAATCGCAAGGAATTCCAGAACATCGTGAAGTGGGTACAATTGCTGCTTGGCGGATTTGCGCTCGCTGCGATTGGTGGCGTCTGGCTGGTAGGAAAGCCAATACTCGGTTTCGCATTCGGGGCTGAATTCGAAGCGGCCTATCCCCTGTTGCTCGCCCAATTGGTCGCGGTCCTATTAATGCTTCATGCAGCTCCCTCCCGCTCGGCATTGCTTGCCATGAACAGGCCGACCGAAGTCCTCGCAGTGTCGGTATGTGCCACCGTGATTTTCTTCGCGACAGCCCTGATCGCCATCCCGCAATTTGGAGCGATTGGAGCCAATTTCGCTCATATCGCGTTCGGTCTTTCCACGGCGATCCTGCTCGACCTTGCCATGTGGAGCGGGATCAGGAAGCAGGCGGCTGAGGGGGGACATGAACCTAGTTTCGACCACCATAAGCTCCGAAGGTGCTGAGAGCCCAGATACAGAGCCCCTGAACGTCTGGTCCATAATCACCAGCCTAGCGTCCGGCGGCGCAGAGAGTTTGATTGTCAGCCTGAATGCCTGCTTTGCCGATGAAGGCGTGAAGCACACGGTCGTCGCCCTATGCGACGCTGAAACAGTAGGCAATTCTCCCGCAACAGAGCAGCGCCTTGCAAAACAGATACGCGATGAAGGCGGTGAATTCGTGTCACTCGGTCTTGGTCGCTTGCGAGACCCACTAAGCGGCGGTACGCGCCCTCAATCTTTTGCTCGTACCGGGACGAACCCGAACTGATCCACGCTCATACCGCGCGTGCCATTCCGATGGTCGCGTGGTCCCGGTTCGGTGGACGTGTAATCCTGACACATCACAACAGCCGCCTCACGTTCCCACGCATTTTCTTCCGGTATATCGACACCGTGGTCGACGGATATGTCGCAATCAGCCCCGAAACCGAGGCGATATACAGCGAACAATGCCGCAAACCGGCGAAGCGCATATCGAACGGCGTATCCTCCGATTTCCTCGCTACTGAATCGCGGCAAGCCGCGAAAACGCCCTGCGGAATCCTGAGCGTGGGGGCGATTTCGGACCAGAAAAACTACTCACTGCTTATCGACACGGCGCGTGAAGTTCAGTCACGCCAAGCCGGCGCACCAATCGCCGTTTTCCGGATAGCGGGAGCGGGTGAGGGTCTTGCCGATTTGCGCCGCCAGGTCGAAGACGAGGGATTGCAGGACATTGTCCACTTCCTTGGTGAGCGCTCCGATGTTGCGCAATTGCTGAGCGATGCCGATCTTTTCCTCAACACATCGCATTACGAGGGGCAATCGGTGGCAATTCTCGAAGCGATGGCAATGGCGCTTCCCGTCGTGGCGACCGACGTACCCGGCAATCACGATCTGGTCGCGCACGAGCAAACGGGCATCTTGGCTGGGCGCGACGATCCGGTGAAGCTGGCTGACGCGATCCTTCGCCTGACCGAGGATCGGACGCTGTATGCGTCGCTTTCGCGAGGAGCGCATCGCACCGGAGCGCAATTCTCTGCCGCCAAAACCGCGGCCAGCCATCTCGAACTTTACAGCTCGCTCGCATCAAAAGGATAGGACACCAGCCAAAAGGGCTAAGATCAATGAACCACCGGTTCTCCGTATGCCCTTTATCATTGCTCGCCTGAAACTCTCATAGTGTGCGCAGAACCGTATCGGCTGAGAGAGCCGTTCGGCAGAGGCCGCCTTATCCAGACGGATTTGATTGAGTGAACGGGGTTGATTGATGTCACAAGCGCTAACGCCAACAGAACAGGCTCCGCTTCCGCCGGCTGCGCAACCCAATTTCTATCAAAATGGGCTTATGGCTGACAATAACGCCCCGGTGACGCTGCGCGATTTGATCCGCATTGCGACCCGGCACAAGACAATGATCATCACGATCGTCGCTGTCGTAACGTTGGCGGTTCTTGCCCAGCAATTGCTTTCACCGAAGATCTACCGCTCCACCTCGCACGTCCAGGTCGAGCTCATCGACGAGGTGGGTTTGAACCAGGCCGACATCGGATCGCGCAACAACCAACGCGTTTCCAATGCGGTCCGCCTGCACCGCTCGCGGTCATCCGCAGAGCGGGTTCTTGCAGAACTCAATTTGCTGGAAGAATCCCGATTTCCTGCGAGAGATCGATTATCCAGAGGGCACCGCGGAACAGGTCAAGCAAGTCGCCACGAACAAGCTGCTTTCGATGATCGAAGTCACGTCCGAACCCAATTCGGACCTGCTTCAGGTCACGGTAACGTCGCGCTCGCCTGAACTGGCTGCGCGGATTGCCAACCAGCTCCCATTGTCGGTCCGCGATGTGCGCAGCTCTATCGCCAACGAACGCCGGGGAGCACTCGTCATTCAGCTTGAACAAGAGCTGGAAGAACGCGGCGAAACGGCGCAGCTGGCATCGCAGGAGGTGGCCGATTTCAGGCGTCAGAACCGGATGCTGGTGGGCGCAGGCGGCGGTGAGGATTTTTCGCAGCTCAACCGGATTGCGGCAGCCGCTGCAACCGCAAGCTCTGCGCGCGCAGGTTCAGCGGCGCGGGCCGGAGGAGTATCGACCGCGACACAAAACTCCAGCACTGCGCAAGCGAGTTCAGCTGCGCTCGACCAATTGGAGCGGCAACGCGCGCAATTGGTGGCGGAACAATCGCGAATGGCGCCCAATTTCGGTCCCAACCACCCGGACATGGTGCGGGTGACGTCCGAACTTGCTGCGGTCGATTCGAATATCGCGATCGAGCGTGACCGGGCCCGGTCCGCTGCGGCCGAGGTCAATTCCGCCAATGCCGACCGTATGGTTGGCCTTGCCCGGAGCGAAGCCAGCCGCGATGCAGCGACCGCAGCGCGCCTTGCAGGTATCGCGTCCTCGCTTGAACAACGTGCTTACCGGAACGTCGCCAATTCAGTGAAGCTGAGCGAACTTGTCCGCGCATCCGAACTTGCTGACCAGGCCTACCAGACAATCGCTGACCGCCTGGAGCAAGTGCGCGCGCAAATGCAGCTGGAGGGGGTCACCTCATCCATCGTTTCGCCCGCCGTGCCGAGTTACGATGCGGTTGCGCCTTCGCCTGCGAAGTCGGCGCTGTTTGCGCTGCTGGCCTCGCTACTTCTCGGCTTCATGGTCGCCTTTACCCGCGAATTCCTCGATGACCGGTTGCGCACGGCGGCCCATATCAGCCGCCACTTCAACCTTCCGACCTTCGGAATGCTGCCCCTGATGCCGAAGGAGCAGCTTGAAGGAGATCCGAATGAAAGCCCGGTCATCGACGACCCGCAATCGCTTTTCGCGGAGGTGGCGCGCTCTGCATACAGCGACGTGCGAGCCCTGCGCCAGCAAGGCGGGGCGCAGGTACTGCTGGTCACCTCGCCGTTGCCGGGCGATGGCAAGTCGACCGTGTCGCTGACACTTGCTGCCGCTGGCGCTGCGATCGGCGACCGGACTCTTGTGCTCGATCTCGACCTGCGCAAACGCGGTCTGGTGCAGCAATTGCAGGACCAGATCGACGCGCCCGACCTGCTTGACCTGATTGCAGGCAAGGTAGAACTCGACACGCTCATGCCGCCCCCTATGGAGCATCTCGACGACGACAATATCGAAGTGGAGGAAGCCACTCCGGTCATGATCCTGAGCGCGAGCCGTAACGTTGACCATCCCAATTCGATGATCTCGTCGCGCAAGTTGACCGACCTCATCGAGGCGCTGCGCGAACGTTTCGACTTCATCGTCATCAACGCACCTGCGGCGCTTGCCGTGCGCGATGCCAGGGCCATGTGCGATTATGCCGATCAGACGATCATGGTCGCGCGCTGGGGCCGGACGACGAGCGAACAGATGCGCGCTGCATTGCAGCTGTTGAGCTTCCGTCCGAGCGGTGTGATCTTCGACCATGTCAATTATGCCGAACATGCGCGCAGGCGCTATGGCGACTCGGTTCAGTTCTACATGGACTCCTCGGACTATTATTCGAGCTATTTCGATCCGCCCACCGGGGTCGAGAATCTGCGTAACCGGTTTGCAGGCATGTTCGGTACGTCAACCGCGCGCGGCCTGATTGCCGGCACGGCGCGGCGGGTGCGATTCATGGGCCATCTTATTTCCCGGATCGTGGCAGCCGCCTTGCTACTGGTTCTCTCACCGGTGATCCTGATCCTTGCGCTTGCCGTGCTTGTGACGATGGGGTCTCCTGTCATCTTCCGGCAAACCCGAAGCGGGCTTGGCGGCGAGACTTTCACGATGGTGAAGCTGCGCAGCATGCGCGATGGCCGCAAGGCGGATGGATCGCTTCTACCTGATGAGGAGCGCGTTACCGGATTTGGCCGGTTCCTGCGCCGCAGCAGGCTCGATGAGCTGCCAGGCCTGTTCAACATCGCGGCGGGCGATCTCGCCTTCGTGGGCCCGCGGCCCCTATTGCCCGAAACGATAGAGCAACTTGGAGCGCGCGGCGAGGCGAGGGGCGATGTGAGGCCGGGCCTGACCGGATGGTCACAGGTAAATGGTAACACGCGCCTTTCGCTGGACCGCAAGATCGATCTCGACCTCTGGTACGCCCAGCACCAAAACATGTGGCTCGATTTTCAGATTCTGCTCAGGACGTTCCTCGTCATGATTTTTGGCGAGAGTGAAACCGAAGCAGCGCAGGCGATGGACAATGGCGGAGACCACAAGCCCGGCTAGGCCGCCTGAGTCGGGACCGTGATAGCGATTTCATCGAGGCTTGAGATCACGGCATCTGCTGCGTGTTTCGGTGTGGGCGGCGAACCGTCATGCACTCGCCCATCTCTAAGGATCTGGATGGTCGTCCAGCCGAGCCTGCCCGGAGCCAGAAAGTCTTTTGCACCGTTATCGGCGATGTAGATGTGCTCCTGAGGTTTGCGATTGGAGCACTGCTGGACGGCTTCGAAGGCGCGCGGATGCGGTTTGCCATATCCTTGGGGCCAGGCTCCGGTAAGCAAAACGTGGTCGATCCGCTCGCTTAGCCCCAGCGCCTCGACCTTGGCCCGCTGGGTAGGCTCGGGTCCGTCGCTTATGAGAGCCGATACTGCCGCCCCCATGCGGTCGAGGAACCGCTCGGCGTCAGGACACAGCGTGATATCGGGCGTGTGACCGCGATAGGTCTTGACCAGCCGTGCAACCAGATCGGCTGAGGGTTCGACGCCGGATTTGCGCAGCGCAAGATCGAAGATATTGCCGCGTGTCCCTTCATCGAGAGCTGTGCTGCAATATCGCGCAAATTCGTCAGCGTCGAAACGATGTGCGAAACGCTGTGCTACCGCCGTAAAACCGCTGCGCGCAAAGTCGCGTTCGAGGTACAGCGTGTCGTCCAGGTCCAGGACGATGACAGCCGCTTCGACTTCAATCACGGTAGACCGCCGCATCGTAGCGCATCATCGTCACGCCCTCGCGCCAAGTGTCACTTGCACATTCGGGCTGCCCGGTAATGCGCGCCAGGAGACTCTCGGCAAATCGCCCACCTGCCCGGTCTGCCAATGGATAGCCGCCCCCGAACCGAGCGTTGATCTCGAATATGCGCAGCCCTCGGTTCGCATCCTCGATCAACTGGAAGCACATGACGCCGGTCGGATCGGGCAGGGCAGCGACGAGCTTTTCTGCAATTTCGCAGATCTCCGCGCGCCGGACCGTGATGCCCTTTTCCACTTCGCCTGCCCGGATCGAAAGCCGCTTGTGCGGTATCGCTGTCACAAGCTGCCCCTGCGCATCGATGTAGATGTTGATCGTGTATTCACTGCCTTGAAGATATTCCTGGACGATCATCGGTTCGGGATATTCCGCAGCAATCTGTTCCGGGTTTTGGATCAATCCGATACCCCGGCTCGCGCTTCCGCCGGCAGGTTTCAGGAAGACGGGCCATGACCATTCATCGGGCGAAGCGCGCACGGCCTCGATCGGCGCGGTCATGGGGACGGGCACGCCGCCCTCGCGCAGCACGTCGGTCGTTTTGCCCTTGTCGCGCACGATTGCGATCGTCTCTGGCCCGCTGACATGCAGCCACGTGCCGATAGATGCGAAGCGCTCCCGCGCTTCTGCCAGCGGCATCAATTCCGGATCGATGGTCGGCACGAGCAGGCGGATGGAATGCTCGCGGCAATAATCGAACAGGACATCGATGTAGTCTGACGCTGTGCAGAGAGGGACCGCGAACGCGTGATCAGCATCATTGCAGGCTGCGCTTAGTGCCGGGTCGAGATCGCAAGCGTGCACCTCTGCCTTCAGGCCAAGGCGCTGGGCTGCGGCGCGGAAGCAGCGGGTCAGTTCGACCCGGCGCCCGGCTGACGTGAACAGGATGGGAATGATCTCGGCGCTCATTGAGCGGGATAGGCCCGGTTTTTCGCGCCACCCGGCGAGCTTTCCAAGCGACCTTGGAGCATGAGGCGGTCGATCAATTCGTCCCACTTGGCCATCACGGTGTCCGCCGCAAATCGCGCCGCCGCCGCTGGGGCAGCTTCGGCCAAGGCTTGTCGAAGCGGCTCATCCGAGATCAGGCAGTCTAACGCCTGGGCAAGACCGGCCTCGTTTTCAGCCGGGACCAGCCATCCATCCTTTGCGTGCTCGACCATGTCAGACGGTCCGAAATCGCAATCGGTGGCGATGACGGGCAGGCCTGCCGACATCGCTTCACCCAGCACATTGGGGAAACCTTCATATCTCGAGCAGAGCACGAAGAGGCTTGCGTCATCGAGCCAGCCTGCGTGCTTACGCGATGTTCCCCGGAGATTGATCCGATCCTGCATCGCTCTAACAGCGATCTGGTCCTGTAATGCGGCGCGTTCCGGACCTGAGCCCCAGATATCGAGCATCCAGTCCGGATGCTTCGGGGCAATCTTCGCAAACGCGTCGATTAGCAGGTCGAATCCCTTTTGATGATCCAGTCTGCCGACCGCTGTGACACGCTTGGCTCTCGGAGACACATCACCCGCCGCCGGAGCGATCGGGTTAGGAATGATGGTAATGCGGTCCTGCACGTACCGCGGGAAAACACCGGGTCACTCCGCGCGTCTGGCAGACGATTGCGTCGGCTTTACGGTAGGCAAGATCGAGCATACGGTTCCACAGCGGATGCGCTTTCTGGCGCTCCGGATTGTTACGCTCGCACGCAATCCATTGAAACGGCAAGCCCGCCTTCGCGATAGAAGCAAGTAGATTGTTCTTGGTCAGGAACGATATCAGGATGTCCGGTGAAGTATCCGCCAGTGCAGATCTCAGCTTGACAAGACGCTTCATGTAGCCGGCTGTCCCGCCTTCCGGACAGCCGAGCCGCGTCAGGCGCACGTTCTCCGGCATGTCGTGATAGACCGGATCATCTGCCGCATCGAAGCTTATGACGCTGACAGAGTAGTCCCGGCCCGACCAATGCCGCGCCAACTGGGCGATGACTCGTTCAGCGCCGCCCGCGCCGAGAGCCGTGACCAATATTGCGACACGCATCGTGCTCAAGTGAAAAGACCGCCTTTGCAAGTGTTCGTGCACGATTAGCACGTGAAGTGGCCTGCGTGAGCCAGTGCATTCGGTCTAACCCCTTTTGGGTGTTAGCGATTTCGGAGGGCCGAAACGGGTGAACCATCCGGAGGGATTACGCCTTCTTTGTCATCGCCAGTTTCTGCTCCCGCGTCCATCACATAGCGGGGAGGGGGATCTGGTCTTTTGGAAATGACGCGCACGGATACGGCGGCGATGGAGAAATCCTCAGGCTCAACAATGGTGACCTTTGCCGGGTTCGCCGCGCTGGCGCTTGCCCTGCTGGGGCTCGCCGGGCGTGTGCTGTCCTATCCGCTGAACCGCGACGAGAACATGTTTGTCTCGGTCGCAAGTCAGCTTGGCGGCGGCGATCTCTACCGGGACCTGGGTTTTAACCACCTGCCCAATCTCGCCTTCCTGCTTGGCGGGGTCTTCGCGGTCACCGGCACCGAGCATTACCTCCTCACCGGGCGCCTCGTCATACTGGGAGCCTGGCTGACAGCGATCCTGGCCATCTGGCTAATCGTCAAACGTCTGAATTTGGGTGCGGAAGTCTTCTTCGCGGCCAGCGCGCTATTGCTTGGCAATGCGCTGTTGCTCGGTCCTTCAGGCATGATTGTCAGCAACAATTTCCTGCCGATCCCGCTCACATTTCTCGCATTCTATTTTCTGCTTGGGGCGCTGTCTCAATCGCGAAGAGCCGGACTCGAGGCGTTTCTCGCGGGACTGTTCGTTTCGCTTACGATTGGTCTGAAGGTCAATTTCATAATGCTAGCACCGGCGTTTGCACTGGCTGCCTTGCTTGCTCCAAGCGAGAGACCATTCCGCGAGCGCCTGCTGCGGACTTTCCTTCCGCTAGCAGTCGGCGGGATTGTGGGCGGCATCCCTGCGCTAGCGTATCTCGCAATCGATCCCGACGGCTTCCTTGCGCACACACTGCGCTATTTCACCGAGCTTCAGCCTGTCTATTGGCAGGGTGTCGATGAGCCGAAGACGGTCGGATTAGAGGACAAGATCCTGCTTGCCGAACAGATATGGTTCGCCAATTCGACCCTGCTCGGCATCGCCGGAATCGCTGCATTGGGAGCGAGCGCAATGATGCGGTCGGGTGTGCAGGTGCTTGCCGATTGGCGCATCATCCTGCTTATCGGCATGCTCGTGTGCAGTCTGGGTGTTGCCTTCGTTCCGACCCCGTCTTTCAAGCAGTATTTTGTGCCATTGCTGCCATTCCTGATCCTGCTTTTCATTGTCATGGCTGCAATCATCCCGCCGAAGAGCGCTCAAATCGTTTTGCCGTTGATGTTCGCTGTGGCCGTCATGTCGCTCGTGATGGGCGCGACACGCATCCTGCCGGGCCTAGTGCAGCTGACCAGCCCTAGTTCTTGGGAGACTATCGCTTATAAACGTGAAGTCGGTGCCGCCGGGGAGGAGGCCGGGCTGGCACCGGGGGCCAGGGTCGCCGCTTTGACGCCAGTGATGGCGCTCGAAGGGGGGTATGGCATCTATCCCGAATTTGCAGCCGGGCAATTCGTTTACCGGGTCGCGCCATACATGTCCGAAGAGGATCGCGCCTATTATCGCACTACATCACCTGATGAGCTCGAGGCGTTCTTCGATGCAGACCGGCCCGATGCAATACTGGTCAACCGGGCCGAACCGATCGAAGAGGCCTTAGCGAAGTACGCGATTTCGCGCGGATTTGCAGTTTATGAGAGCACGGGCGTCGCTGAAGGCTTCGATCTGTATGTCGCTCCGCAGTGACTGTCTCCGAACGGGCCAATAGCCCCTTGGGGCAATTTCTGACTAAACCTACCTACCCCTCATGACCACTTCGGCGCGGAGGCCCTCTCGCCTAAGATTGCGGGCATCGGAATAATGAATTCCGCGCGTCCTGTTTCGAAGTGAAGGGAAGAAGCGATGAAGGTTGTCTTGCTCGCCGGTGGTCTGGGTTCTCGCCTTGCCGAGGAAACCACGCGTATCCCCAAGCCTATGGTCGAGGTCGCGGGGCGTCCCATCATGCTGCATGTGATGGACATCTACGACCACTTCGGCTTCGGCGATTTCATCGTCGCCTGCGGTTACAAGGCGATGTCGATCAAGAGCTTCTTCCAGGACCTCCACCTGATGAACAACGACTTCACGGTCGGCATTGGCAATGGAGAGATGGATCTGCGCCCGACCAGCAAGCTCAACTGGAGCGTGTCTGTCGTCGATACCGGCCTGTCGACGATGACCGGGGGGCGCATTCGCCGCTTGCGGGACTGGTTGGGCGACGAGCCGTTCATGGTCACGTATTCGGACGGTGTCGGAAACGTCGATATCGAAGCGCTGGTCGATTTCCACAAATCGCACGGCAAGCTTGCCACCGTCACCGCGGTTCAGCCGCCTGCACGCTTCGGTAACCTGGAGCTTTCTGGCGACAAGGTCACCGAATTCACCGAGAAGGTGCAGAAGCACGAGACCTGGATCAATGGCGGTTTCTTCGTCTTCGAACCGGGTGTGCTCGATTATCTCACAGGCGATGACGAGCCGCTTGAGAAACAGCCTTTGACCAGCCTCGCCCATGACGGCGAGCTGATGGCTTTCAAGCATCACGGATTCTGGCATCCAATGGACACGATCAGGGACCGCGACACGCTGGAAAAGCTGGGTTCGCAGGACCTGCCGCCGTGGATGGATTTCAAAAACGGCCAGGCGATCACCAGCACCGACATGGCGGGTGAATTGCTGAATGTCTGATCGCGCCTCATCATCTGATCAAGCTTTGCGCGATGCCTTCGCCGGGCGGCGCGTCCTTGTCACCGGACATACCGGGTTCAAGGGCGGCTGGCTGTCCATATGGCTTGCGGAGCTTGGCGCCGAAGTGACCGGCATCGCCTTGCCTCCGCCAGAAGGGCCATCGCTGTTCGAAAGCGCGCGCATCGGCGATCTCGTGGATCACCGTATTGCGGACATCCGGGATGCGGAGCAGTTCGAGCGCGCAAGCGCGGATTGCGACGCCGACCTTATCATTCACATGGCAGCGCAATCGCTTGTGCGGCCGTCTTATGATGATCCGGTCGGAACCATTGCGACCAATGTGACCGGAACGGCGGTTGTGCTCGACCGGGCGCGTCGCATGTCCAATCTCAAGGGCGTCGTCGTTGTTACCAGCGACAAGTGCTACGAAAACCACGAATGGGCATGGCCCTACCGCGAAAACGACCAGCTCGGCGGATCCGATCCCTACAGCGCCTCGAAAGGCTGCACGGAGATCATCGCCAATGCTTTCCGCCAATCCTTTTTCTCGCAGCCCGGTAGCCCCCGGATCGCAACAGTGCGCGCGGGCAATGTCTTTGGAGGCGGCGACTGGGCGGTTGACCGGCTGATCCCCGACATCATCCGCGCAACTCTCGAAGGTCGTGAAGTGACGATCCGTAATCCCGCGAGCGTCAGGCCGTGGCAGCACGTGCTCGAGCCTTTGTCCGGTTACCTGCAGATTGCTGCAAAACTTATATCGGATGAGGGCAGCGCCTACACCGAAGCCTGGAATTTCGGGCCGCCCGCCGATGCTTTCATGGAAGTCGATACGATCGCGCGCGGTCTCCGGGACCAGTGGGGAGAGGGCGCGGCTAGACATACTCTTCGGAAAGCGTGAAAGCGATCCGCACGAAGCCGGAATGCTGACCCTCGATAGCAGCAAGGCTCGCCAGAGGCTTGGGTGGAAGCCGCAGCTCTCCACCGATGAAGCCATCGCAATGACCGCCGATTGGTATCGCACCTATGCCGACGGGAAGGCCGACATGCGCGGCGTGACCCTCGATCAAATCCGCCAATATTCGGGCGCAGAACGTCCGGTCCAGAATGAGAAAGAGAAGCTGACGATATGCGTGTAAATTACGGACAGACGGTTCACGGCGAAGAAGAGATTGCGTACCGTAGTGGAGGTGCTACGCACGTCGACCCAGATGGGCCCCAAAGTGCGTGAGATGCAGGAGCGTGTGTCTGCCCTGTTCGCCAAGGATCACGGGATCATGGTGAACTCGGGATCCTCGGCCAATTACCTGGCGATGGAATTGCTTGGCTTGCCCAAAGGCAGCGAAGTGATCACGCCTGCACTGACCTTTGCGACCACGGTCGCGCCGATCGTGCGCGGAGGGCTCGTCCCCGCATTCGTGGATGCCGAGGTCGGCACCTACAATATCGACGTCGAACAGATCGAGGCGATGATCGGGCCGAAGACGAAGGCCATGATGATCCCCTCGCTGATCGGCAACCTGCCCGATTGGGACCGCATCCGCGAGATTGCGGACAAGCACGGCCTGATGGTGATCGAGGACAGCGCAGACACGCTCGGCGCGACCCTGCGCGGCACCAGCACAGGCACGCGCTCGCATATCAGCACCACCAGCTTTTACGGCAGCCACGTTATCAATGCGGGCGGCAATGGCGGAATGCTTTGCGTGTCCGATCCCGAACTCGCCGAGCAGGCCCTGCTGCTGCGATCATGGGGTCGCTCATCGTCGCTGTTTGTCGAGGCGGAAGTCTCCGAGAGCATCGAGAACCGCTTCAATATCGAACTGGATGGCATCGAGTATGATGCAAAATTCGTCTTCTCGGAGCTCGGCTACAATGTCGAGCCGTCAGAGATGGGCGCTGCATTCGGCCTGATCCAGCTTGGAAAGCTCGACAACAACATCGCCTTGCGTGAGCACAATTTCAAACGGCAGCTCGAGTTTTTCAGCAAGTATGAAGACTGGTTCGTGCTGCCGAAGCAGATGGAGCAATCGCGCACCGGTTGGCTCGCATTCCCCCTGACGCTGAAAGATGGCGCGCCGTTCACCCGCCGTGAAATGCAGATATTCCTTGAGAAGCGCGATGTTCAGACGCGGGTTGTCTTCACCGGCAACATCCTGCGGCAACCGGCGATGAAGAGCGTTGAATGCCGGACAAGCGCGGACGGCTATCCGGTTTCGGATGCGGTCATGCGCGGCGGCATCTTGCTCGCCTGCCATCACGGCCTGAACGATGCACAGCTCGATTACCTGCACGAATGTTTTGAAGAATTCGCCAAGTCGAAATCCGCAACCAGCACCAGCGAGGCTATCCATGCTTGATCCGGAATCCACTCAGAAAATACCCAGCTCGACCATGGAAAAGTGCCGCGCATGCGGCGCGGACGATCCATATCTGTTCCTGGAATATGGTGAGCATTCTCCGGCGCAGATGCTGATTCGCGCCGAGGACATGGGCGACAGCCAGCCATCCTTTCCGCTCAATGCGCAGGCGTGCCTGGAATGCGGCCTGATCGCGGTAGCAGACCAGATCCCGGAGGATTTCTTCACGCATTATCTCTACGTGCCCTCGGGCGCGGCGACGATGCACAGCCACTTTGAAGACTTTGCAGGCGTCATCGCCGGGCGCGCAGGGACTACCGGCCTGATCGTCGATATCGGCAGCAATGACGGCTTGCTCCTCGCAGCATGCAACGCGCGTGGTTGCACCACTCTCGGCTTCGATCCGGCGGCAAACATCGCCGAGATCGCGGCGGAGCGCGGCGTCGAAACCCATATCGACTATTTCTACCCGGATTCCGCCCGTGAGGTGCGCGATAAACACGGCGCGGCCAAGGTCATCACCACGACCAACACCTTCAACCATATTGGTGACCTTCACAACTTCATGGAAGCCGTGTGCATCCTGCTCAGCGATGACGGGACCTTCATCATAGAAGTTCCGTGGGCGAAGGAGATGCTCGAGCGTGCCGAATTCGACAATATGTACCACGAGCATGTGTCCGAGTTCAGCATTCTGTCGATGGTGAAGCTGGCCGAAGCCTTCGATCTCGAAGTCAGCGACGTCACCTTCCTGAAAGGTATTCACGGCGGCTCGATCCGGGTGTTCATGACGCGTAAGTCGGCGGCCTTCCCGGTCTCACCGACTGTTTCCGAGATGCTGAAGCAGGAGGCCGCTGGCGGAATGCTCGATCAGGCGACCTATGATGCGCGCAAGGCCGAATTTGATGCCAATGGCGCCGACCTCCGCCGAATCTTCGACGATCTGAAAGCGCAGGGAAAGACGATCGCCGGATACGGTGCGTCGGCGCGCGGCAACACCATGATTACCTATTACGGGATCGGTGCGGAGCACCTCGATTTCCTCGTTGACAAGAACCCGCTCAAACAAGGCATGTTCTCTCCGAACACTCGTATCCCGATCAAACCTGTCGAGGCGATCGAGGAAGAGAAACCCGACGTTTTGCTGATGTTGGCATGGAATTTCTTCGACGAGATCTACGAGCAGCAGGAAGCATTCCGTGAACGCGGCGGACAGTTCCTCCTGCCGTTCCCCAAGCCGCGACTTGTTTCGTAAGCAGCGGGGGCTTTGGGATTGGACGAGCCGCACCTGCCTTGTTACCGGGGCTGCCGGGTTCATCGGCTCTCACCTTGTCCGCCGATTGGTGGAGCAAGGCGCGCAGGTGCATGCCCTGGTGCGGGAAGGGACCTCGCTTGAACGGATCGCGCCATATCAGGGCGAAATCACGGTTCATACCGCCGATCTTGGAGATTCGCGCTCAGTCGAAGCTGCCGTCCAATCGGCACGAGCTAGGAGCTCGTGTTTCACCTCGCCAGCCCAAGCCGCGGAGCCAATGTCCCGGATTTCGAAGCTTCTCTGCGGTCGATTGACGAGGTTGTCAAACCACTGATCGGCTTGGTCCAGGCGCTCGCGGAACTCCCGGTTCCGCCTCGGGGTTTCTTTCGCGCAGGCACTATTGCCGAATACGGATCAGCACCTCTGCCTTACCGCGAAAGACAGCGCGAGAGACCGGTCAGCGCTTATGGTGCGGCGATGCTCGCGGGCGCGCATTTCCTCGACATGCTTAAAGTGGCGCTGCCTTTTCCGGCGATAACGGCACGGCTGGCGCTGACCTATGGGCCGAACCAATCGGAAGCATTCTTGATACCGAAACTTGTCGACGCCTGTTTGCTGGGCGAACCCATCAAGGTGGAACGCCCCGACGACCGCCGCGATCTCATCCATGTCGACGATGTGGTCTCGGCCTTCCTTGCTCTTGCCGAAACGCGCAACGCGAATAGCGGTGTCGTCAACATCTCGACCGGGACCGCGCCGAGCATGCGCGAAGTTGCCGCTGAAGTGATTTCGGCGACGCGGTGCGATCCCGCCATCGTCGAGCAGCGCAGGCCGCTTCCCGGCGCGGAAGTCAGCGAGTTACGATGCGATCCGAGCTTCGCGCGCGAAACCTATTCATGGTCGCCCCAGATCGGGCTGAGGCAAGGATTGTCGCAATTGATCAAGACGAGGCGCGCGCAGATAGGCGCGGGCCGCGAAGCGTCATCGGCGGCTGCTCATGGCTGAGCAGAAAAAGACTCTCGTCTCGGTCCTCGTCCCCGCCTTCAACGAAGAGGACAATGTCGAGCGCGCCTACGAAACGATCGTGCAGACTTTCGAGCGCCTGCCCGATTACGATTACGAGATTATCGTCACGGACAATCATTCAACCGACCGGACATTCGAAATCCTGCGCCGACTTGCGCGGAAAGACGACAAGCTCAAGGTCATCCGTTTCTCGCGCAACTTCGGCTATCAGAGGTCGCTCCTGTGCGCGTACAAGGCGGCGTCGGGCGAATGTTCGATCCAGATCGACAGCGACCTCCAGGACCCGCCCGAATTGATCCCGAAGATGCTGCAATTGTGGCGGATGGGACACGAAGTGGTCTTCGGCATCAGGCGCACCTTGGCCGATGGTTTTGTGGTCGCCGCGCTTCGGCGAAGCTTCTACAGGCTCATCGCCAGGATCAGCGACGACGATCTGCCGGTCAACGCCGGCGAGTACCGGCTGTGCGACCGCGTGATCCTCAACGAACTGCGCAAGGTGAATGATACCACCCCCTATCTGCGCGGGCTCATCAGCTCGATGGGATTCTCGCAGATAGGCTTCGAGTATGACCGTGCGGACCGTATTGCCGGGACAAGCAAGTTTCCGCTCAAGTCAATGATATCGCTCGCCGTCGACGGCCTGCTCAACCATTCGCTGCTGCCGCTGCGGCTGGCGTCCTACGCCGGGCTCTTGATCGGGTTTCTCAGCCTGCTCATCACATTCGGCTATATTGTCGGACGCGTGCTGCTGGGCCAGAATTGGCCAGCGGGCTTTGCGACGACGACGATCCTGCTGCTGATGTCGATCTCGATCAATGCAATTTTCATGGGCATTCTCGGCGAATATATCGGTACGCTTGTTCATTCAATCGCGCAGCGACGCCGACCCGATCATCGAGAAAAAGCTCAACTTCCAGGATCCGAAGCCGTTTCGGCTGCGGGGAATACCATCATCCGACTGATGACATAGAACACTGCGGCGTAGACACAGACCGCTGCAAGCTGGACTAGCGGGTGCTCGACATATCCCATACTCCGGCCCGCCGCGACGACGCCGAGGTTGACCGCAAATGCAATCAGCACCGCGAGTGCGTAACGGACCGCTTCGGCTGGGCTGGCCCTGCGCTCGACCCGAAAGGTGAAGCTGCGGTGGAGCGCATAGGCGATGGGTAAACCGAGCGCGAATCCGATGATGTTGGCGAGATAATCGCCAGCGCCCAGGAACAGCCCGGCAAGGATGAAGCCATATCCAATCGCCGTGTTGAATGCGCCGGCCAATAGAAAGCGCGCGAGCATGGCGACCTCGCGCGTCATCGACCCCGAACTACCGCTGCGCACAGCGCTATTGTCCGACCGCAATGTATTTGATCCCGTGCATTTCGACCTCTTCGCGGTCGTAGATATTGCGCAGGTCGACGAGCACATTGTCGTTCAGACGCTCCTTGACCTGGTTAAGATCGAGAGCACGGAATTCGTCCCACTCGGTGACGATCGCCACAGCATCGGCATTCTCGATCGCGGCATAGGGCGATGCGCAATATTCGATGTCGTCGAGCCATTGGCGCGCCTGTTTGGTCCCCTCCGGATCGTATGCGGCGACCTTCGCTCCGCCATGCTGAAGCGTCTGAATGATCGCGATGGCGGGGCTGTCGCGCATATCGTCCGTGTTGGGTTTGAAGGTGAGGCCTAGTATCGCGATACGCTTGCCAGACACATTGCCGCCGACGGCCTGGATGATCTTGCGGCCCATGGCGAACTTGCGCTTGTCATTGGACGAGACCACAGCCTCCACGATCTGCAGCGGGCGCTCGGCATCGTTGGCGGTTTGGAGCAGCGCAAGCGTGTCCTTTGGAAAGCACGACCCGCCATAGCCGGGGCCGGCATTGAGGAATTTGCGGCCGATCCGGTTGTCGAGGCCAATTGCCCGCGCAATGTCCTGCACATCCGCATCCACGCGCTCGCACAGATCGGCGATTTCGTTGATGAAAGCGATCTTGGTCGCAAGGAATGCGTTACCGGCATATTTCGCCAGTTCAGCAGAAGATCGGCTCATTTCGATCAGCGGGGCCTTGTTAAGATAGAGCGGGCGGTACACCTCGCGCATGGCGGCAAGGGCTCTGGGATCGTCGCCGCCGACGACAATCCGGTCGGGACGCTTGAAATCCTCGATCGCTGCGCCTTCCCGCAGGAATTCCGGATTGGACACGACGGCGAAGTCGGCCTCTGGGCGGATTTCTCGGATGATCCGCTCGACGATGTCTCCGGTTCCCACCGGGACGGTCGATTTGTTCACGATCACGGTGAAACCCTCGATTGCTCCGGCGATTTCACGTGCGGCCTGCTCGACGAAGGAAATGTCGGCGTGCCCATCGCCGCGGCGCGAGGGTGTGCCTACTGCGATGAAGATGACGTCGGCCTCGGCTGCGGGACCGCTCAGATCGGTTTCGAATGTCAGGCGGCCCGCTTCAACATTGCGGGCGATCAAGGCCTCAAGACCGGGTTCGAAGATCGGCACCTGGCCAGCCTTGAGAGCGTCGATCTTGCTCTCATCCTTGTCGATGCAGGCGACGTGATGCCCAAAGTCCGAAAAGCAGCTTCCCGAAACCAATCCGACATAGCCAGACCCAATCATCGCGATGCGCATCAAAACCTCCGTCACGCATGTTCAATCCTATGCTGAATTTGCGCGGAGGTGAGGGCGGTATCAAGCTGCCCAATAAGCTGAAATGCATGGTCATAATCGCCATGCCAATTCTGATTTCTGGAAAATTCGGGAGCGGTTTCGCACCCGAAGGTGCTCCCGGAGCTACCGCCCCGAGAGCAATTCAAATCAAGCGTTGACGTTCAGAGGTGCCGGCTCGAATTCTTCTTCGTCCGACTTGTCATCGGAAGATTCCGCAGCGAGCGTTGCACATGCAGCATTCGCATCGAGGCCGTGGTTGACCGCCCAGATTGCAGCCTGGGTCCGGTTCTGGACGCCCAGCTTGCGAAGGATCGCCTTCACATGCACCTTGACCGTGGCTTCGCTGATATCGAGCCGATAAGCGATAACCTTGTTCGGGTATCCCATGATCAGGCAGCGGAGAGTTTCAATCTCCCGCTCCGACAGCGAATCCAGCATTTCCGACCCGTCGGTCCGTGGAGCGCTCGACATGGCGCTGCGCAGTGGCAGGTGCTTGATGAGCTGGCTGGGCAGGATCTTCTCGCCAAGAGCGACGAGTTTGAGCGATTCAATCAGGGACTGGCAATCGATGTCCTTGATGATGTAGCCGTCTGCGCCTGCACGAAAGACGTCGATCATTGTGTCGAACTCGAATGCATTGGTGAGCAGCACCAGCTTGCATTCTGGGTATTTGGCCCTGAGGGCCGCCACCTGTTGCTCGACATTGGATCCTGATGTTTCGAAGAGGATTATGCCACGCTCGTCCAGATCCGCGATATTTGCGTCGTCTGCAAGAAGCGGAGCCGCATCTTCAAACGAATTACAAACTTCGAACTGGTCTTCGGCAAGAATCCTTCTCAGGCCTTCCTTTGCCAAGGAATTGGGACAAACGATCGAAACGCTGATATCAGCTTGGTGTAACATTTTCGGGTACCTCGCTAGCGATTGAGGAAGTACGCGAACCCTGTTTTATTTTAATTGGAAGACTGAACCAAATGCTAACCTGAATGGTCAGACCCCCAATTTGATAAGGAAATCTTATCCTTACCTTGGGGACATGTCGAGTCGGTTGTTCCCAAACGTGTGAGCAGAAGTTAGTTAACCACGGTTTGACAACTCCGTATTCCTACATAAGCATTATTTTTCAGTACTTTAACGTAGGCGCGAAGGGAGTGCTCCATTTTGGCACGCCCTCAATTGCGGGTCGAAATGCGCCATCCTGTCGGCTTTGGAAGACCCACCACTGACCCAAATTGTGCGCTGCGACATCCCGATTCGTTCGCGCCGACTTCGATCCGGCTTCGTCCAGATTGGAGTTGAGATGTATTCGCCTATGGTTTCAGGACTGCGCAAAAGACGCGAACTAGATCGAGCTCTTGCTCGATGTCAGATGTGTCGCAAATATACAAAAAATGCAGCGTTCACAAAGAGAAAGATAATTGCTCGATTGTGAATGTTCACATTTGGCTTTCCGATTTCGGGGTTCGGTTGAGCCCGGAATACCGCGTGCGGGAGTCGGCTGATGTCATCGCGGCAAGTGGCCCGAACGTTTCGGCACGAGCTTCGTGAACGCAAAACCAACTTTCCTACCGGTGCCGTCATGCTGCATTGCAGCATTCAAATCGCCGAGCTGAAGGCTTTCTGGTTCTTTGCCCGATAGCCATCGAACAGCGAGGCGATGGTGCGGGCGTAGGGAATGCCCTCCCGATGGATCGACAAGGTTATACCTTCGAGCCTTACAAGACCTCGTTCGAGGAATGGCGCGAGATCCTTGTGCGATTGCGCCAAGAGGCACGGGGAAAGCTGCGCGGATCCTTGGCAAAGCAATTGTTCGATCACGGCACCTCGGAGTTGGTCCTCCCGCGATCGCACCGCTCCATAGGCTGCCGTCAGCCGTCCTTGCGATGCCAACATCCGGTAGCGGTCGCTGTTCTTTTCGTTTTGGGCGAGCAATTCTGGAAATGCACTGATCGCGCTGGAGCCCAGCCCGATAAGCGCGTTTGCCGTATCATCGGTGAAGCCCTGGAAGTTGCGACGCAGTGACCCAGCCTTCATCGCAGCCGCCATCGGGTCGCTTGGCAATGCGAAATGATCGAAGCCGATTGCGTCGAACCCGTTTTGCGTCAGGTAGTCGTAGCCAAGCTCGGCCATTCTGAACCTCTGCCGGGCTCCGGGAAGGGCGTCCGCATCGATCATCCGCTGACGCGGTACGAGGCCGGGCACATGCGCGTATCCAAACAGCGCAATACGGTCTGCTCCCAGCAGGCGAGTGTATTCGAGGCTGTCCTGAAGATCGGCTTCGGTCTGTTTGGGCAAGCCATACATCAGGTCGAAATTGAGCGAGTTCACCCCGGCGGCGCGAAGCCAATCGATGCTGCGGCAGATCATTGCATCGGATTGTTCGCGCCCGATGGCTTTCTGGCAATGCGCCGCGAATGTTTGCACGCCCATGCTCGCACGGGTGATGTCGGCATCGGCGATAGCCTCGCTCCAGGCCTGCGTCATGGAACGAGGGTCGAGTTCGACCGACCAGATGGGATCGGCAACCGCGAACTTGCGCGTGATCGCGTCGACCAGATCGAGGAATTCGGCTGGCAGGATCGCGTTCGGACTACCCCCGCCGAAAGCAACGCGCCGAACCCGCGCCGATCGGGGCAGCAGATCGGCAACGCTCGCCAACTCGGTGTGAAGGGCCCGAAGGTAGGATTGGACCCGCTGGCGCCGACCGAAAGCGCCGGTATTGCATCCGCAATAATAGCAAATTTTCTCGCAGAAAGGGATGTGCAAGTACAGCGAGATATCGCCGTCAGCAGACCCGATTGCCTCGGCAAGCCTGTCAGGAGCGATTGATCCGAAATCGGCGGCGGTCGGGTAGCTGGTGTAGCGCGGCACTGCGTGTTCGAGCAGGTCTGAATGATATGTCCACATGCTCAGCGTGATGGCGGGCGGTCACCTTTGCGTCGTTGATCTGGATCAAATGGTTTGCGGCAATTGACCGCATGGCACGCTTTGGCCGCGCAAGGCGCTTCTTGTTCGCTATCATCGCCGATAGGAATCGAGATGGTCCCGCCGCCGCAAAGTGTGGTTATCAGCGCATCTTCTTCCTCAGCAGGTGAACCCAGAACCAGCGAAGTCACCGAAAGCGCCGCGAGGATACCCGAAAAGCTCACGTCTCGTCCTCCTCGTCTTCATCGTCGATAAGGATGCGCTGCGCAGCTCCGTCGAGATCTTCGAACTGGCCGTGCTTCATCGCCCAGAAAAACACCGCAAGTCCCAGCAGCCCCATTCCGAGCGCGATCGGGATAAGGAAGGTCAGCCCGGTCATGCGCTTGCTGCGTTGGCTACACGCGCAAGCCGGAGCGAATTGGCCACGACGACTAGCGAGCTGATCGACATGGCTATGGCTGCAATCAGCGGGGTGACATACCCAAAGAGCGCCAGTGGGACTGCGAGCACATTATAGAGGACCGAGAACGAGAGGTTCTGCCGCACGATGCGCATCGTGCGCCGGGCAACTTTCACCGCCAGCGCAACCGGCATCAGGCTGCGCCCGATAAATACGGCATCGGCAGCCTGCTGGCTGGCATCGCTGGCAGTGCCGGGCGCAATCGAGGCGTGAGCGGCGGCGAGGGCGGGGCCGTCATTCAGCCCGTCGCCGACCATCAATGGCTTCCTGCCCTTTGCCTTGAGCGCCTCAAGCGCCGCGAGCTTGTCCTGCGGGGTTGCGCCGGCCTGCGATGCAAGACCGAGCTTCTTCGCGGCAGCCTTGACCGCGCCGCTTCGGTCTCCTGACAGGATGCTGGCACTCAATCCCAGTGCTCGCAGCTCGGCAATCGCCGCCTTCGCATCGGGCCTTAGTTCATCATCGAAGCGCAGCAAGTGCGACGTGTCGCCGATCCGTAGGCTTACCGAAATTGCATCGCTGGTCTGCTCAGGGCGCTCAAGGGCGACCTTCATGTCGTTCCAGCTGCCAACGACGCCCCGGCCCTCGACTTCGCGAATTTCCCGCAGTTCGGCGGGGGTAACGCCGCCAGCCTGCAAGGCTTCGGTCAGGCCCTGGCTCAAGGGGTGCCGGCTTGACTGGGCAAGTGCCAATGCGACCGACTTCTCTTCGCTGCCGAGCTCCGAAACACCGGGCACCGGCTTGCCAAGGGTAAGCGTTCCTGTCTTGTCGAGCAGCGCGGTGTCGCATTCGGCCAGTCGTTCGAGCGCACTTCCATCCTTCACCAGCAGGCCGCGCTTCAACAAAGCGCCGGATGCGACGACCTGTGCGGCGGGAACTGCGAGTCCCATCGCGCAGGGGCAGGTGATGATCAGGACAGCAATCGCGATAATCAGCGATTGGTGCCATCCGGCCCCTGCGATCATCCAGCCGATGAAGGCCAGCAGCGACAGTGTATGTACTGCGGGCGCATACAGACGAGAGGCCCGGTCGGCGATGCGAACATAGCGGCTTCGCGATTGGCCCGCTTCATCCATCAGGCGCGCGATTTCAGCTATCGCCGTGTCAGAAGCGGTCTTGGTCAACCGTATCCGAAGTGGCGCGCCGAGATTGATTGCTCCTGCATGGACGATGCTTCCCGCGCTGACAGTCTCGGGCGCGCTTTCGCCAGTGAGCATCGAATTGTCGATCGCGCCATCGCCCTGAAGGACTTCGCCATCGACCGCGAGAGCCTCTCCGGCAGCGACGAGCACCTGCATTCCCGGTTCCAGCTCGTCAGCGGGCAGGCGCGCCGTCGAACCGTCCGGGGCAATAACGCTGGCGGTCTTGCCCATACTGCCCAGTAGCGCGCCAATGCCGGCGCGGGTGCGGGTGCGCATCGATGCATCGAGCGCCCTGCCGCACAACAGGAAGAACAGCAGCATGACTGCGCTTTCGAAATAGGCATGCCCGCCGCCGGTTGCGGTTTCGTACAGGCTGAGTCCGGTTGCTAGCAGCACGCCGATCGAGATCGGCACATCCATGTTGGTCCGGCGATAACGCAGCGCCATCAGAGCCGAGGCGAAGAACGGCCTGCCGGAATAGGCGATCACCGGCAGCGCGATCAGAGCGGAGAGCCAGTGAAACAGCTCGCGCGTTGCCCCTTCGGCGCCCGACCAGATGCTTACCGAGAGCAGCATGATGTTCATCATGCCGAAGCCCGCGACAGCCAGCGCGCGCAGCAACTTCTTGCTTTCTGCATCGTCATTGCCCAGCGGATTGTCGGCGGCGGGCTGCGCCTCGAATCCCAGAACACGCAAGGCATCGACCAACTGGTCTTCATCAATCGCAGGATTGTGCAGCACCGCGACACGTTTTGCCGAGAAATTGACTCTGACCGTCTCGACCCCGGCAAGTGCAGACAGTTCGCGCTCGATCTTGCCGATGCACCCTGCGCAGCGAATGCCTGGCGCGGTCAGCCGGGTGTCGATGAGGTTCGCGCCCTGGCCTGCCAGGATGTCAGCGGGCGCGTTCATCTGATTTTCCGTTCTTCAGCCCATTCGAGGTTGCTGCTTTCAATTCGAAGACGAACGATCCAGCGGCCCGATCCGACCGCCGCGGTCGAGCGGTACGTGCCAGCTTCTTCCGGACTGGGCGCAAAAATCAGCGAAGCGGTGTCCCGCTGCCCGACAGGTCGTCGCAGTTCGGCGGACACGATTGCGCCATCCGGCACTCCGCCGGTCGCGACCTTGAGATGTCCAGTCTCATCACGGGTCACTTCGGCACTCCACCCCAGCGCCTTGCTGCGCTCCGCCTCGCTAAGCCAGCCGTTGAATTTCTGGCTGGCGACATAGGTGTTCTCGACGATGACTCCGCCAAAGCCGGTAACAGCATAGGTCGCCATCAGGAAATTGACGGCGACAACGATGCCGAAGCCTCCAACCATCACCTTGGCCATGTCGCGGCCTGTGAATGCGCGTTTCATTGCGGTGCTCCCGGACTGGTGAAGAGGGTCTGCCCGCTGTCGGTCTCGCGCTGCTCGTCGAGCGAGGTGACACGGATGGAGAAGTTCTGCTCAGCAGTTTCTGAAGGCGCGAGGACATATGCCCGGACGGTCTTCGTCGCATCGGGCGGAACTTCGACCCGCTGCGCGCGGGCGGCATCTCTGCGGTACGATAGTGTCGGTCCAGAACACCGCGCCGGGAAGTCCATCCAAAGCGATTTGCATGGATCGCGGGCGGCTCTCCATATTGCGCAGTTTGAGCGTGTAGGCGTTGCGAACCGAGCCGTCCTTAAGCAGCATGAAAGGCGGATTGCGGTCCGGCTGGACGGAAATCTCGGTGTGTGTGCGGATGCCGAGGGCGAACAGCAATGCTCCGCCGATACCGTCCCATATCATGAGGTAGGCAATGGTGCGAGGGCGCAGCAGCGCTCGCCAGGCAGGGCGCGCAGGCTGACCGGCGGCCTCCGCTTCGCAATCTTCCAGTGTCGCATAGTCGATCAAACCGCGCGGCCTTCCGACATCTTTCATCACACGGTCGCAGGCGTCGATGCACAGCGCACAGGTTATGCAGCCGATCTGTGGCCCTTCGCGAATGTCGATACCGGTCGGGCAGACCTGCACGCATTGCAGACAGTCGACGCAATCACCGTATTCGCCGGGGCTTTTCTGCGATTTCTTGAGGCTGCCGCGCGGTTCTCCGCGAAAATCCTTGTAGGTCACCAGCAGCGATTTTTCGTCCATCATCGCCGCCTGGATGCGCGGCCACGGGCACATATAGATGCAGACCTGCTCGCGCATGAACCCGCCCAGCACGAAAGTAGTGGCGGTCAGGACAGCGACCGTCGCATAGGCAATCGGAGCCGCCTCTCCTCGCCAGAATTCGTAGGTGAGTGTCGGTGCGTCGGCGAAATACATGATCCACGCGCCTCCGGTCCAGAAACTGATCAGGAGGTAGACCGCCCACTTGCCACCGCGCCGCGCGATCTTCGACGCTCCCCACGGTGCCTTGTCGAGCCGAACGCGCGCGTTGCGGTCGCCATCGAAGAACCGGTCGACATGCTGGAAGAGGTCGGTCCAGACCGTTTGCGGGCAGGCATAGCCGCACCACGCGCGGCCCACGGCGCTGGTCACGATGAACAGGCCGATGCCCGCCATGATGAGCAGCCCGGCGACAAAGTAGAACTCGTGCGGCCAGATTTCGATGCCGAACATGTAGAACCGGCGGTTCGCGAGGTCGATCAGCACCGCCTGATCCGGGGCATAGGGACCGCGATCCCAGCGGATCCACGGCGCGCCGTAATAAATGGCGAGCGTCACGATCATCACCGCCCACTTGAACCGCCGGAAAGGCCCGTCGATCCGCTTGTTATGGACCGTCGGGCTCTTTTCGTAGAGCTTTTCAGGCACGCTGGCGGGTGGCGGCTGGCCTTGCGCATGGCGCTGGGTGGCGGCGAGCGGCTTGGCCTCGGCTACATCTAGCGCGCCGCCCCAGTCGCCGGGCGGCTTCTTGTCATCCTCGGGACCATTGGCATCGGGATCATCAGGGTCGGCCATTGAGGGCTACCGTGGTTTCTTCCGTGTCCTCTGCCTCGTCCGGAACATCAGGCTGCTCGGCAACTTCGCCGCCGCCGCGTGAATGAACATAGGCCGCGAGCATCTTGATCGTTGCCGGATCGAGCCGGTCTTTCCAGCCGGGCATGACGCCGTGCTTGGGATAGAGGATTTGCTCGCGGATCTCCGCCGGGTCGCTGCCATAGAGCCAGATCGCATCGTTGAGCGCAGGCGCGCCCTGGATGCGGTCGCCTTCGCCAGATGGCTGGTGACAGGCGGCGCAGTTCTGCTCGTAGATCGCTGCTCCAGCCGCGTTGGCGTCGGCACGCCCGCTCAGCGAAAGGACATGGCCGACCAGTGCATCCAGCTCGGCATCGTCGAAGATGCCGTCAAATCCGGGCATGTAGCTGAGCCGTGTCTGGTTCGACCCCTCCCAGCGAATGCCGTGAAGCAAAGTCACCTCGATTGCTTCAAGGTCGCCGCCCCATAGCCAGTCATCGTCGTTGAGATTGGGGTAGCCGCCCGCGATCCCGGCTGCACCGGCTCCGTGGCACTGCACGCAGTTCACCTTGAAGGCCGCCGCGCCGCCCGCGATGGCCTGCTGCTGCAATTGCGGCGAGGCGGAGAGTTTCGCGATATCGGTTGCGGCGATCTGTTCGAAGACATCGCGCCGCGCGAGGTCGGCGGCGCTCATGTCCTGCGCCAGTTCGCTGCGGCTCGACCATCCGAGCACACCGGTGGTAGCGCGGTCGATCATCGGCCATGCGGGATAGAATATGGTGTAGGCGATGCCCCAGGCCACAGTCGCGTAGAACGTCCACAGCCACCAGCGCGGCAGCGGGGTGTTCAGCTCCTCGATCCCGTCCCATTCATGGCCGACGGTTTCGGTGCCAGTGGGTTCGTCAATCCGTTTGCCGGGTCCGGTTTCATTCGCCATCTTCGTGATCCTCAAGGATGGAGTGGGCTGCGTGGTGGTTCTGGTCGCGCGAGCCGGGGCGGAAGGGCCAAAGGCACAGGCTCACAAAGATGATCGCCATCGCCAAAAGACCATAGCTGTCGGCAAATTGGCGCAGGGTTTCGTAATCGGTCACCGGTACCGGTCTCCTCGGCAAGTTCCTGCTGCGCCGCCGCGCTGTTCACGTCGATCAGCGCGCCGAGCATCTGCAGGTAGGCGACCAGCGCGTCCATCTCTGTCACGCGTGATGGGTCGCCGTCGTAATCGCGGACCTGCGCCTTGGGATAGCGGGCCTCGAAATCGACGAGATCGACATCCGGATCGGCCTGTCCGTAAAGGTCGGTTTCGGCCTGAGCGATGTCCTGGTCAGTGTACGGCACGCCGACCGTGCTGAGCGCGCTCAGCATTGCGCCGGCATCCGCGATGTGCAGGTCGGTCTTCGAGAGGAAGCTGTATTTGGGCATGATGCTTTGCGGCACAACGCTTTGCGGATCGTTGAGGTGCTGGACGTGCCATTCGTCCGAATAGCGCCCGCCGACGCGCGCCAGATCGGGCCCGGTCCGTTTCGATCCCCATTGGAAAGGATGGTCGAACATGCTTTCGGCTGCGAGGCTGTATGCGCCGTAGCGCTCAACCTCGTCGCGGAACGGGCGGATCATCTGGCTGTGACAGGTATAGCAACCTTCGCGAATGTAGATGTCGCGTCCAGCCTGTTCCAGCGGGGTATAGGGACGCATCCCGTCGACCTTCTCGATCGTGTTGTCGAGGTAGAACAGGGGGGTGATCTGCACCAATCCGCCAATCGCCACCGTAATCAGGGTGGCGACCGCCATCAGAGTCACATTGCGCTCGATGCGCTTGTGGCCCTTGACCGTTTCCTTGACCATTGGATCAGCCATTTATCGCTTCCTTATTCTGCGGGCTGCGGCGACAGCGGACGGTCCGCTTCGGCGTCATAGGTGGCTTGATAGAGCGGTGCTTCGTCCCGCATCCGCCCGGCGATTGTCATCCAGACGTTGAAGGTGAGGACTGCTGCCCCTGCGAGGTAAAGCAGGCCGCCAAAGGCGCGCATCATGTACATTGGTTTCAGCGCCGTGACGGTGTCGATGAAGCTGTTCACGAGGTAGCCGTTCGCGTCATACTCGCGCCACATCAGGCCCTGTGTGATCCCGGCAACCCACATGCTGGCGGCGTAGAAAACGATGCCAAGCGTCGCGAGCCAGAAGTGCCAGTTGATCATTCGCAGCGAATACATCCGCTCCCGCTTCCACAAACGAGGCACGAGGAAGTAGATACAGGCGAAGGTAATCATGCCGTTCCACCCCAACGCGCCGGAATGAACGTGGCCGATTGTCCAGTCGGTGTAGTGCGAAAGGCTGTTCACGGCCTTGATGCTCATCATCGGGCCTTCAAACGTGCTCATCCCGTAGAACGCCAGGCTAAGCACCATCATGCGGATGATCGGGTCGGTGCGGACCTTGTCCCATGCGCCGTTGAGCGTCATCAGGCCGTTGATCATCCCGCCCCAGCTGGGCATCCACAACATGATCGAGAACACCATGCCGAGCGTCTGCGCCCAGTCGGGCAGGGCGGTATAGTGCAGGTGATGCGGACCCGCCCAGATGTAGAGGAAGATCAGGCTCCAGAAGTGGATGATCGACAACCGATACGAATAGACCGGGCGTTCGGCCTGTTTCGGCACGAAGTAGTACATCATCGCGAGGAAGCCTGCGGTCAGGAAGAAACCGACCGCGTTATGACCGTACCACCACTGCGTCAGCGCGTCCTGCACGCCGGCAAAAACGCTGTAGCTGCGCGATCCCAGAAAACTCACGGGCATCGACAGATTGTTTACGATGTGGAGCATCGCGATGGTGATGATGAAGGCGAGGTAGAACCAGTTGGCCACATAAATGTGCGGTTCCTTGCGGCGCACGATGGTGCCGATGAAAACCGCGAAATAGGCGACCCAGACAATGGTCAGCCACAAATCGACATACCATTCCGGCTCGGCATATTCCTTCGATTGGGTGACGCCGAGGAGGTAGCCGGTTGCCGCCAGCACGATGAATAGCTGGTAACCCCAGAACACGAACCGCGCGAGGCCGGGGAAGGCCAGTGTGGTGCGGCAGGTGCGCTGCACGACGTAAAAGCTGGTTGCGAGCAAGGCATTGCCGCCAAAGGCAAAGATCACCGCAGACGTGTGCAGCGGACGAAGCCGTCCGAAATTCAGCCAAGGCTCGAAATTGAGCTCGGGAAAGACGAGTTGAAGCGCGATCACGAGCCCTGCCAACAGCCCGGCCATCCCCCAGAAAACCGTGGCGATCACGCCCCAGCGGATGACGTCGTCATCATAACGCGACGGTCCTTCCGGCATGCGGAAGATGCTCTGCGCCTTCGCCATCGGATCGTATTTGACGAGCGTCATGATCATCAATCCGAATGCGACGATTCCGACAATCAGGGCGTGCGCGGCAAAGCCGGGATCTTGCGCTCCGACAAAGGCCGCGAGCGACAGAATGATGAGCACGAACCAAAGGCCGGACCGACCCACTACGCTTTCCATTACGAATTTCCTCCTGTCCGTGATTTCGCTAGGCGGACATGGCCGGGCTCACATTGATCGAGATCAAATGCGGTCCCCGGCTCGCTCGACTTTTCGGATTTCTGAAAATGCCCCGCTCGGCGAGCTATCTGCCCGATGTCGCGGATGACGACCTGCGACCGGCCGCGGGTTTCGATCAGGCTATCCTCGCGCAGTTTGCCAAGTTGGCGGCTGACCGTCTCAATCGTGAGGCCGAGCGAATCTGCAATGTCCCGCCTCGACATCGGCAGGTCGAGAACCCGCTGGCGGCCGTCTCCGGTTCCGATCCGGTCGGCCATCGCGACAAGGAACCCCGCAACCCTTTCAAGTGCGTTTTTCTGGCCGAGTGCGACCGTCTTGTCGCGGCACCGGTGAAGGGCGGTTCGCTGACGTTCCAGCATAGCTCTTGCGATGCGCGGGTCTTCCGCTGCGCACTCGAAGAAAGCGCGGGCGGGGAAGATCAGCAACTCGCTCGGCTGCAGCGCCGAGACCCCGAAGGCATGCAGATCGTCAGCAGGGATCGAAAATATGTCCCCGCCAAAGTGAAACGCGATGATCTGCTCGCGATCATCCGAAGCGCGCGCCACGAGCTTGGTCGCGCCTGCACCGATATAGAGGACCTTCCCCTCATCGTGATCGAGTGGTGCGGAATCCTGAGATTGGAGTGAAGCCGCAGCAGCCATCGTCTTCAATTGCAAGCCAGCACCCGCGGCAGGTTCCACGCCGAATGCGGCGCGCATGAATACGTCGAATAATGCCACACCGGTCATCGGCTACCTGCAAGCTTGTTCATCGACTCGGTGTGTTTTGCGCTGCCAATGCCGATGCGTCTTTGATCGAGATCAATGCGTGGATGCATTTGCGCCGGGTATTTCACCGCTCGAAGCAGCAACAACCCTCGGTCGCATCGGGCGGCCACTGCGGCTTCCAGGGAAGGTATCATGAAGACAATTCTTGCCGTCACGAGCGCCGCAGTCGCGCTGGTGGCATCTCCTAGCCGCCGCTCAGGACCGCGCCGGGGATGTGCAGCTGAAAGTTTTTGCAACCGCTGTCCTGCCAGATGGCGAAATTGACGAAGTCAATGTCGACGCTGTCGGCTTGCCCGCCGGGATCGATACGAAGGCAAACGACAATTACGTGCCGACTATCGCAGTGGAGTATTTCGTAACCGACAATTTCTCCATCGAGACGATTGCCGGAACGACGCAGCACGATGTCGATACGGTTTCGGGCTTTCCTCCGGGAACCGAACTGGTGTCGGATGCCTTGCTTCTGCCCGCGACCGTGACGGCCAAGTTGCATTTCGATATGGGCGCAGTGAAGCCTTATGTCGGGGCAGGTCCGGCCTATTTCATCTGGTTGAGCGACAAGCCGGGCGCTGCCGTCGTTCCGCTTGGAGTGACCGACACGGACCTTTCCGATGAGCTCGGCTTAGCCTTGCAGGCGGGCTTCGATGTGCCGGTCGGCGACGATGGATTTGGCGTAAGCGTCGATGCAAAGCGCTATTTCATCGGCACGACGGCGCGATGGTTTGCAGGCAATACGCTCGTGATCGAAACCGAGCATAATCTCGATCCCTGGGTCATCAGCGCGGGTGTCAGTTACAGCTTTTAGGCACATGCTGCCTGCCCCGTGATATCGGCTCCGCAAGCACACTGCCTGCGGGGCCGATTGCCATTGGGATACCGCCTGCTGGATTCGCTGCCGAAGCCCGAAATCCGTTCGCCAGGCGCTTGGTGAACGGCATGTTGCAAGAGGTTCCTCGTCCAGCGCATCGTCCTGCACGCCGACCGATCGTGCCGCCTGTCGATTTGTGATGCGCGGAGAGCCCGGATCAGTGTACTTGCGCTTCGCCTGCTCCGCGCGGTACGCGGATGGAATCGACCAGCTTGCGGATTTCGAGAGGGGTCTTCGCTGTCACGCTGGCAACCGCGATGGCGACGCCAAAGTTTGTCAGCATGCCGATCACTCCGATGCCTTCGGGCGAGATCCCGAAGAGCCAGTTTTCCGCCACATTCGCCGCCGGATCAAGCAGCTTGAAATACAGAATGTATCCGAAGGTGAAGAGCAGGCCGCTTACCATCCCTGCAATTGCGCCTTCCTTGTTCATCGACTTGAAGAAGATGCCCATGAAGATCGCCGGAAAGAGGCTCGATGCGGCAAGACCAAAAGCGAACGCGACAACCTGCGCCACCCATCCCGGAGGATAGACACCGAGATAGCCCGCGACGATGATCGCCGCCGTTGCCGCTCCGGCGTGCCGCGAGCAATTCGCTTTTGGCCGAGATGCTGGGCGCGAAGGTGCTCTTGAGCAGATCGTGGCTTACCGAACTCGAAATCACGAGCAGCAGCCCTGCCGCCGTGGAAAGCGCCGCTGCAAGACCGCCGGCAGCCATGAGGGCAATCACCCAGCCGGGAAGGTTGGCAATTTCCGGATTGGCAAGAACCATGATGTCGCGGTCGACATACACTTCGTTCTCGGTGTCCGGGTTCGGCGCGTTCGCGACGACGCGCTCACCCGAAGGGCCCGTCTCTCCGGTAAACTCCGGCTTGCCAGCAAAGGCTTCTCCGGCACGGTACTGCATGATCCCGTCGCCATTCTTGTCCTGCCAGGCGATAAGGTCGGCGCCTTCCCAATTGGTGAACCAGCTTTCGGCCTCGCTGTATTCGGTCTCATTCGTCTTATCGATGAAGTTGTAGATCCCGAACGCGCCAATCGCGGGAGCCGTGGTGTAGAGTAGGGCGATGAAAACCAGCGCCCAGCCTGCCGATTTGCGCGCATCCGATGCCTTGGGCACGGTGAAGAAGCGGACGATGACATGCGGCAGACCGGCGGTGCCAACCATCAGGGCGAGCGTGATGCAGAACATGTCGATCGTGCTTTTCGACCCGTACCGTATACTGCCCGAACCCTAACTCGACGAGCACGTTGTCCAGCTTTTGCAGGACGTATTGTCCGGACCCGTCATTCAGCTCCGACCCCAGACCAAGCTGCGGCAGCGGATTGTCCGTCAACATGAAGCTGATGAAGAATGCCGGCACCATATAGGCGGCGATCAGAACGCAATATTGCGCGACCTGCGTGTAGGTGATGCCCTTCATCCCGCCCATGACGGCGTAGATGAACACGATCCCCATACCGATGATAACGCCGGTAGTTATGTCGACTTGCAGGAACTGCGAGAACACGATCCCAACGCCGCGCATCTGTCCGGCGATATACGTGAAGCTGATAAAAATCAGGCAGATCACCGCCACCACGCGCGCCGTTTTCGAATAGTAGCGCGTGCCGATGAAATCAGGCACGGTGAATTGTCCAAACTTGCGCAGATATGGAGCAAGCAGGAGGGCGAGCATCACGAAGCCGCCGGTCCAGCCCATCAGGTAGACAGAGGCGTCATAGCCCATGAAGGCTATCAGTCCTGCCATCGACAGGAAGCTGGCAGCGCTCATCCAGTCCGCTGCGGTCGCCATGCCGTTTACAACCGGGTGCACACCCCCACCTGCGACATAGAATTCCTTGGTCGAGTCGGCGCGGCTCCAGATCGCGATCCCGATATAGAGAGCAAAGCTGAGGCCAACGAAGATATAGACCAGGGTTTGCGTGTCCACGTCCGCCCCTTTCAGTCGTCGAGATCGAACTTGCGTTCGATCTGCTTCATGCGAACTACGTAGAAGAATATCAGCGCGATGAAGATGTAGATCGAGCCCTGCTGGGCGAACCAGAAGCCGAGCGGGTAGCCGCCGATGCTGAACTGATCGAGAAAGTCCCTGAACAATATCCCGGCTCCGAAAGAGCAGGCAAACCAGATCGCCATGAGCGAAACGAGCAGGCGGATGTTCTTACGCCAATATTCGCTCTCCGAGGCGTTTGTCTCTGCTGTCTCTGGCGGGCCCGCATCCGGCGATTGAGGTGAGGAGGGACCGTGATCCATGTCCTCCTCGGTTGCCGCTCCACCGGAATCCGAGGCTGAATTCGTCTCGTCCATTTCCCCCCTTTCGTGGCAAGGACAAAGCACCCTGCAAAGGGGCTACCTTGGCCGACAACACATCTATCAGGCAACCGTGCTTGAGAGGAGAAAGCACGGCTGGCGCATCCGGCAGCCCTATGTTGGATCGCAGACTGGAATGTGAGCGGGACCGTCTCGCATGGAAAATCGGCAATTTCGATAATCTCAGCGCTCATGTCGCGGCGCAAACACGAATGGCAATTCGATCCCCATCCGACCATTGTCGACCGGATGGGCCGGCCCGGATCGAGCTTTTCTGCTTAACGATGCGGACGGCTTCGGGCATCAGTCGCTTATGAAGGGAAGCGAGCGCAATCGCGAGGCAGGAATGGGCAGGTGGCAATTCTGGATCGATCGCGGCGGGACCTTCACCGATATTGTCGCGCGCACGCCCTCAGGCCATTTCAGGACCGCCAAATACCTCTCGGAAAATCCTGAGAATTACGAGGATGCGGCGCTTCACGGTATCCGCATAATGCTGAATATCACAGCGGGCGAAGCCATTCCCGAAGATGCGATATCCGCAATCAAGATGGGGACCACGGTAGCCACCAACGCCCTGCTCGAACGCGCGGGCGAACCCACCGTCTTTGCGACAACGCGCGGTCACCGCGATGTGATCGAGATCGGTTACCAGACGCGGCCGGATACCTTTGCCCTCGACATCCAGAAGCCCCAATTGCTCTACAATGGCGTGGTGGAAATCGACGAGCGCGTGCGAGCGTCCGGCGAGGTCGAGATAGCGCTCGATCCAGGCGCGGCCCGGCAAAAGTTGCAAGCGGCCTTCGATGCAGGTTTCATGTCAATCGCGATCGCGCTTCTGCAAGCCTACAAGTTCCCTGAACACGAACAGGTTCTGGCCAAACTGGCTCGCGAGATCGGCTTCACGCAGGTTTCGATGAGTCATGACGTCAGTCCGCTGACCAAGATCGTCTCACGCGCCGAGACGACCGTGGTGGACGCATATCTCACACCGATCCTGCGCCAATATGTGGATCAGTTCACGCACGCTTTCGGCAAGGCGCAAACGCCCGGCAAACTGCTGTTCATGCAATCCTCCGGAGGTCTGACCGATGCAGCGAGCTTTCGCGGACGCGATGCGATCCTTTCCGGTCCCGCAGGAGGGATCGTCGGGAGCGTGCACACCGCACGGCAGGCCGGTTTCGACCGCGTCATCGGCTTCGACATGGGCGGCACTTCGACCGACGTCTCCCATTATGCTGGCGAACTCGAGAAGGTCTACGAAACGCAGGTCGCCGGTGTCAGGATGCGTGTTCCGATGCTCCATATCCACACGGTGGCCGCAGGCGGCGGGTCCGTGCTGCGATACGATGATGAGCGGTTTCAGGTCGGTCCGCAATCCGCCGGTGCCGATCCGGGGCCAGCCTGCTACCGGCGGGGAGGCCCGCTCGCCGTGACCGATATCAATGTTTGCCTGGGCAAGCTGCGACCCGATCACTTTCCGCGCATTTTCGGTCCTGGTCAGGACCAGCCGCTCGACGTCGAGACCGCGCGCGCCGGATTTGCCGCCATCGCCAAGGCCATCGACGATGGACGTTCGGCAGAACAGGTCGCCGAGGGCTTTCTCGACATTGCGGTCGAGCACATGGCGCAGGCAATCAAGAAGATCTCGGTCGCGCGCGGCTACGATGTGAAGAACTATCTGCTCAACTGCTTCGGCGGCGCGGGCGGTCAGCACGCTTGCCTGGTGGCGGAGCGGCTCGGGATCGGGACGATCCTGCTGCACCCGCTATCGGGAGTGTTGTCTGCCTATGGCATGGGACTGGCTGCAACCAAGGTCGAACGGCAGCAGGTCTTCGGGCAGGAACTCGGTGCCGGGAACGGCGAGAACGTGTCGCAAATCCTCGCCGAGCTTCAGCGTGAGGCATTATCCGATCTGGAGGCGCAAGGCGTCATCGATGGACCAGTGTCGGTCCGCGCCGAGGCTTTGCTGCGCTACCGCGGCACGGATACGACCATCACGGTCGCGGTCGACGAGCCTGAGATCATGCGCGCCAGTTTCGAGGAAGCGCATCGGCGTCAATACGGCTTCAGCGCGCCTGACAAGGTGATCTTGCTCGATACAATTATTGCCGAATGCAGCTGCGGCGGCGAGACGAACCCTGAGACGGTACGAAACGGAAAAACACAGCGGCTCGCCTGAACCGCTGGCTCGCTCACGCTTTTTCACAAAAGGCGAGTGGCATGACGTGCCCGTTTTCGATGTCGAGGCGCTGGGCTTTGGTCACGAAATCGCCGGTCCGGCCATCATCACAGAACCGACAGGCACGATCATCATCGAGCCGGGCTGGGCGGGATCGATCAACGCATTCGGGCATCTGATCCTTTCTGCCAAAGAGCGGGAGGCCGCCGTAAGCCACCTTGCCGGACTGGACGCCGATCCGGTCACGCTCGAGATATTCAACAATCTCTATATGTCGGTTGCCGAGCAGATGGGGATCGTCCTGCGAAACACCTCGCAATCCGTGAATGTGAAGGAGCGCCTCGACTTTTCCTGCGCAATCTTCGATCCAGAGGGCAATCTGGTTGCCAACGCGCCGCATGTCCCGGTGCATCTGGGCTCGATGGACGCAAGCGTGCGAACGATCATCGAGAGCGGGCAGACGATCAATCCGGGTGATGCCTTCGTCCAGAACAATCCGCACAATGGCGGCTCTCACCTGCCCGATATTACGGTCGTCACGCCGGTCTTCGACGAGGATGAGGGGCGCATCATGTTTTTCGTCGCCAGCCGCGCGCATCATGAGGACGTCGGCGGGATATCGCCGGGCTCAATGTCGCCGAATGGACGGACGATACACGAAGAAGGCGTGCTGCTCGACAACCTGAAGCTCGTCGAAAACGGCACTTTCATGACCGAGCGGATCCAGCGGGCATTTGCGGATGGGCCGTATCCGGCGCGCAATATACCGCAGAACATCGCCGATCTGATGGCGCAGGTCGCCGCCAATGCCGCAGGGGCGGCTAGAGCTGCGAAAACTGGTCGCAAATTACGGGCTGGAGGCGGTCCACGCCTACATGCAGCATATTCAGGACAACGCGGAACTGGCGGTGAAGCGCGTTTTGCGGGAGCTTGAGGATGGCGAGTTCAGCCTGACCGTCGATAGCGGCGCGCAGATTGCGGTAGCCATCAGGATCAACCACGAAACGGGCACAGCTGTCATCGATTTTACAGGTACGAGCGAGCAGCAGAACAGCGCCTTCAACGCGCCTTTCGCAGTCGTGAAAGCTGCTGTGCTCTATGTGATCCGGTGCCTCGTGGCGAGCGACATTCCGCTCAACGCCGGTTGCATGAAGCCCCTACACATCATCGTGCCGGAGCGGTCGTTGCTGAACCCCGAATTTCCTGCCGCGGTCGTGGCCGGGAATGTCGAAACCAGTCAGGCCATCACCGATGCGCTGTTTGCCGCGCTTGGCAAGCTGGGATCGAGCCAGGGGACGATGAACAATCTCACCTTCGGCAATGAGCGCTATCAATATTACGAGACGATCTGCTCGGGCGCTCCTGCCGGGCCGGGCTTTGATGGAGCCGCGGCAGTTCATACGCATATGACCAACACCCGCATGACCGATCCCGAAATCCTCGAGCAGCGCTATCCCGTGATGCTCGCCGAGTTTCGGATCGACCGCGCATCGGGCGGGCGCGGGCAATGGAATGCAGGAGACGGCATAACGCGCCGCATTCGTTTCGAGGAAGCCATGCGATGCACGATACTGTCCGATCACCGGGTGGTCGCTCCTGTCGGTATTGCAGGCGGAGAGGATGGCCGTCCTGGTCGCAACTGGATCGAGCGCGCAGACGGTTCGGTGGAGGAACTCGGCGGCTGCGGCGAGGCAGAGGTCCAGGAGGGCGATACAATCGTAATCCGGACACCAACAGGGGGTGGATATGGATCGATATCATAGCGTTCGGATAAGCGCCTCGGGCGGCGCAGCATGATCGAGCGCATCCGGAATATCGGGCCCGGCGCGCTAGTCACCGCGGCGTTTATCGGGCCCGGCACGGTCACCGCCTGCACGCTGGCGGGCGTCAAATTCGGCTATGCGCTTCTTTGGGCGCTGCTGTTTGCGACCGCAGCGACAATCATCTTGCAGGAAATGGCAGCGCGGCTGGGTGTTGTCACGCAGAAAGGGCTGGGCGAGACGCTGTCAGAGCTTTTCGACAAGACGATCTGGAAGTGGCCGCTGATTATCCTGATCGGCCTCGCGCTCTATCTCGGAAACTCGGCCTACGAAGCGGGGAACCTGTCGGGCGCTGCGATCGGAATCACGGCAGTCACGGGCGAATCCAAGACCATTTTCACCGCAAGCATCCTCACGATTTCGGTGCTCGCCGCTGCATTATTGCTCGCAGGGACGTACAAGCAGGTCGAGCGGGTCCTGCTCGGCCTGGTTGGCATCATGGCGGCGTCATTCGTCGCAACCTTTGCGATTGTCAGGCCTGATCTTGGAGCGCTTGCGACGGGGATGTTCGTGCCCAGCATCCCTGATGGCGCGCTGCTCACCGTCATCGCCTTGATCGGTACGACAGTCGTCCCGTACAACCTGTTTCTTCATTCGACGGCAGTGCGCAACAAGTGGTCGGGCCCGGATGATCTGGGCGCGATGCGAACTGATACGGCGGCGGCAATCGGCCTTGGCGGAGTGATTGCCATCCTCATCGCCTCCACCGCCGCGGCCAGTCTGTTCGCAGCTGGAATTTCGGCAGAAAGTGCAGCCGACCTCGCGCGGCAGTTCGAACCTCTTTTCGGTTCATTTTCGAGCTACATTCTAGGCATCGGATTTTTCGCAGCAGGTTTGACAAGCGCAATCACTGCGCCGCTGGCGACCGGTTACGCGATGACTGAAATCCTGAGTGTGAAAGGCGGCCAGCAATCGCTTGCGTTCAAGTTGATCTGCCTGAGCGTCATTGCGATCGGTGCTGGTCTGTCGCTGACCGGGATCCGTCCGATAGAAATCATCGTCACGGCCCAATTCGCCAATGGATTACTGCTCCCCATTATCGCGTTGTTCCTACTCTACGTCGTCAATCAGGAATCGGTTCTGGGACGCCACGCCAACGGATGGATCGCGAATGTTCTGGGGGCGGCAGTGGTGTTGATTGCAACTGGGCTCGGGGTGAGACTGATCGCCGCAGCGCTTTCCTGATCCTGAGCGGCCAGCAGACCGTACTTTTTCGTTCAGCGCGTCGAGAAGGCCTGGAATTCCTCGTATTCGTCCTGCCCGGTAACAACCTGATCTCCGACCTTGAGCCAGGCGTGCAGCGCTACGCCTTCGGACGTGTCGTCCCTGCGCGATCCGAGGATGACCTGCGAGGGAATGCCGCGCCGTCCCAGGACCCAGCGTCCGGTGATGGCCTGAGGGAAGCAGACGGCCTCGAATTTCTGCTTGCGCGCAAGGCGTTTGATGATCCGCCCGATATCGCCCGCCTGCTTGATCTGCTTTGGCGTCAGGTCAGCCGCCGGCGCATCCGCGCTGCGGCCGATAGGGCCGAGGGTCTTGCGCCACCAGCGAAACGGGACAAGCGTGATGAGCGCGCGCGCGGCGGCGAGGCCAAGTATGATCTCGGCCTTCAGGATCGCTTTCTTGACGGTTCTCACAATACTCAAATTTTCGGCCATTGTATGTGTGGGAGGCCTGCCAATCCCGTCCTGACGCTGCCCTCAGACGACTCCAAAGGCGAGCATGGCGTCGGCGACCTTCTTGAAGCCTGCAATATTCGCACCCTTCACGTAGTCAACGTATCCGTCTCCCTGGTCGCCATATTCCACGCATTTTTCGTGGATGCCTTCCATGAGTTCGGTGAGCATGTCGCCGAGCCGTTCCTGGTTCCAGCTGATGCGCTCCGAATTCTGGCTCATCTCGAGACCCGAGACCGCGACACCGCCAGCATTCGCGGCTTTTCCGGGTCCGTACATGATCTTTGCGTCATGGAAGACCTTCACCCCTTCGAGTGTGGTCGGCATGTTCGCGCCTTCTGAAACGGCCATGCAGCCGTTTTCGACAAGTTCGCGCGCCTGTTCCTCGTTGAGTTCGTTTTGTGTGGCGCAGGGCATGGCGAGGTCGCATGGCACATCCCAGGGGCGCTTGCCCTCGTGGAAGGTCGCATTGGTGAAATGATCGGCATATTCGCTGATCCGTCCTCGCCGCTCGTTCTTGAGCCGTTTTACCCAGTCGATCTTGTCCTGATCGATGCCGTCGGGGTCATGGATGAACCCGTCGCTATCCGATAGCGTCAGCACTTTTCCGCCCAGCTGGCAGAGTTTCTCTGCGGCATGGGTCGCGACATTGCCTGCGCCCGAGATCACGGTACCGTCTTGCCGTCGATATCCTCGCCCTTTTGCTTGAGCATATTGCGCAGGAAGTAAACCGCGCCGTAGCCGGTCGCCTCGGGGCGCATCTGCGATCCGCCATACTCGATCGCCTTGCCGGTCAGCACGCCTTCCCAGCGGTTGGTGATGCGCTTGTATTGCCCGAACATATAGCCGATTTCGCGCCCGCCCACTCCGATATCGCCAGCCGGAACATCGGTATCCGGCCCGATATGCCGGTAGAGTTCGGTCATGAAACTCTGGCAGAACCGCATGACTTCGCTGTCGCTCTTGCCCTTGGGATTGAAGTTGGATCCGCCCTTTCCGCCGCCCATCGGAAGCCCGGTGAGCGAATTCTTGAAGGTCTGTTCGAAAGCGAGGAATTTCAGGACGCTTTCATTGACCGAAGAGTGAAACCGGATGCCGCCCTTATAGGGACCAATGGCGTTGTTGTTCTGGACCCGCCATCCCCGCTGCACGCGGATACAGTGATTGTCGTCCTCCCAGCATACACGAAACGAAATGACGCGGTCGGGTTCGGCAATCCGGCGCAGAATCTGGGCTTCGTGATATTCCTTCTTGTCCTCGATAAACTCGAAGATGTCCTGCGCGACTTCCTGCACGGCCTGAATAAACTCGTCCTGGCCCGGATTGCGCTTCCTCACGCCTTCCATGAACCGGTTGATATCGACATGATCGGAAGCGGCCACCGCATCTCTCCATCCAAAAATTGTGTGACCTGGAACGGGCCTTGTGGCTCTTAAACGCGCCATTGTGGCAAAGGGTCCGCATACCGGGCGCACACCGCCGATCCGTCGGTCGGCTTGCAAAACAGCGGCAGGCCCCTAGAAGGTGTGCACATCCATCAGCGCCGGATTTCGATATTCGAAGGCCGTCTTTTCAGGCCGCGCTCGATCACACAGCCTTTGGCCTGACGGTCAGCAGACCCGAGAAAACCATTTCATGACCAGCGAAACCGCTGAACCCTCATCCACAAGCGATCTTCCCATCGAACCGCCGATGGTCGACCTTCATATCAGGACACATGATCGCGGTTTCTATGACGGTTTCAGCCGCGAAGTGTCGATCCCGGGCAAGATCATCGTCTCGCTCATCATCATCTGGGCCATCCTGCCGCTCGGCGCGATGGAGATGCTGCAAGCTGCCAATGCGACGATCATCGCGAGTTTCAGTGGCTGGTACGTCTATCTCGTCGCCTTGTTGATTGTCGTGTGCTTCGGACTGGCGCTCTTGCCGCAAAGCGGGCGTCTGCGGCTGGGCCCGCAGGACGAAGCGCCCGAGTTTTCGCGGTTTTCGTGGGTGTCCATGCTGTTCGGTGCGGGCATCGGCATCGGGATGCTTACCTATTCGACCGGAGAACCACTCGCGCATTTCGCCAGCAATCCCGACATCATCCGGGGCGCTGTGGACGCACAATCGGCTGAGGCAGTTCGGTCCGCGTATATGTGGACCTTCCTGCACTGGGGCTTTGGCGCATGGTGCACTTATGCGCTTGTCGGCCTCGCTATCTCTTATGTGGCGCACCGGCGCGGGCTGCCGCTCACGATCCGTTCAAGCCTTGTGCCGCTGTTCGGGAAAAGCATGTCGGGCATGGCGGGACACGTGGTCGATGTGGTTGCCGTGGTCGCGACGATCCTGGGTGTTGCCGTGACTCTGGGACTGGGCGTCCAGCAGTTTGTGGCAGGATTGCACCGGGTCGGGTTTGGCGACTGGCTGCTGGCCAGTGATGGATCGGCGTCGCCCGCAGCGATCATCGGCGCGCTGCTTGTGCTCGTGGGCGCATCGACCATCAGCGCGCTTTCAGGTGTAGGCCGCGGGATCAAGTGGCTTTCGAACATCAATATGGGGCTTTCCTTCGCCCTGCTCGCATTGTTCGCGGTTGTCGGTTCAGGCCTTTATGGTCTCCAACTGCTAGGCGTCGGCATCTGGGACTACATCGTCACCCTGCCTGCCAACTCGCTGACCTTGTTCAGCAGCGACGGCAGCGCCGCCGGAGATGCGCTGGTGCAGTGGCAGCTCGACTGGTCGGTCTTCTACTGGGCATGGTGGATCGCCTTTGCGCCGTTTGTCGGCATGTTCATCGCGCGGATTTCGCGCGGACGCACGATCCGCGAGTATATCCTAGGGGTGGCGATCGTGCCGTCGCTGATGTGCTTTGTCTGGATGGCTCTTGTTGGCGGAACCGCGATCGAGCTGGAATTGAGCGGCGCGGCAGAAGGCGCAATCTTAGGCACCGGCATCTCCGACCAGCTGTATGCGACACTGGCTGTGTTGCTGAGCCCCGAGCTTGCGCTCATCGTGTCGGGCCTCGTCGTGATCCTGCTCATGACGTATCTGATCACGTCGGCTGACAGCGCAATCCTCATCGTCAACACGATAAACGGCGCAGGCGATGATGAGGGCAGCCGCCGGTATCACATCCTGTTCTGGGGGCTGGCCCTTTCGTTCGTGGTGGGTTCGATGCTGATCCTCGGCGGCATCGAGGCCATCCGCATCACGATGATCATCGGGGCGCTGCCATTCTCCTTCGTGGTGCTCGCCATGGCGGTGGCCATCGTAAAGGCAGTGGCATTCGATATCGTGCGCAAGCGTCATGGTGTGCCCACCACCGCTCAGGGCTGCGAGGACTGGGACGGGAAAGTATCGCCCGCCCAATGACTTCGATTAGACCTTTCCTTGATATAAGTATAGTTTGATTTTTAATTGAAATGTATCGTCAATAGTGCCGATTTCCAGCTCTATTCATGTCGAATTATTTATATAAAACCTCGCGTAATGTGAGTGAAAAATCACCTATATTGTGATTTACTCCAAAGACCCTGCAATGTTGTTCTTTTGCAACATCGTCAGCTTAGTTCCTGAATTCTCATGCGGCGGCTGTGGCCACTGCCGGGTGCGCTTGTTATCCGGGCCCGAATCGAACGCACTGCCGCAATTCCTGCGTTCATTTCTTGGGTAACGCCGTTGCAGTTCCGCTTCGCGACCCTTCCGAAAGCTCAAAGGGGCCTTTTAATGTCGAAATTCGTCGGCGGCGCGTCTGTAAGCGCGCTCGCAATCGCTATCGCATCACCTGCTGCCGCACAGGAAAGCACGGCTCAAGCCGCGCAGCCTGAGCAGCGCGGCGGTGTCAAAACCATCGTTGTTACCGCGCAAAAACGCAGCGAGGATTTGCAGGACGTGCCTGTTTCCGTCGCAGCAATCGGCGCGGAACAGCTCAACGAACTGAATATCGATACATTCGAGGATTACCTCGAACAATTGCCGACGGTGACGGCTGGCGGCAACGGACCGGGCCAGAGCACGATCTACATTCGCGGCCTTGCCTCGACCACGCCGAACATCACCGTCGCCGGTGTTGCCGGTCTCGCACCGAATGTTGCGCTGTATCTCAACGATCAGCCGCTCTCCCAGCCTGGCCGCAACCTCGACGTATACGCCGCCGACCTTGAGCGTATCGAAGTGCTCTCGGGTCCGCAGGGCACGCTTTTCGGAGCAAGCTCGCAGGCCGGTGTGGTCCGCCTGATCACCAACAAGCCAAGCCTCAGCGGTTTCGATGCCGCATTCTCGGGCGGCGTGTCCTTCACCAAGGGCGGCGAATCCAGCTATCAGGCCGAAGCCATGCTGAACGTGCCTGTAAGCGAGACCATCGCACTTCGCGGGGTGGTCTATCTCGACGGCCAGGGCGGCTACATCGATAATGTACCCGGCACCCGCGACCTCACGGAAAGCGGTACGGTTCCGCCCGGCGGGCACGGTCCGCGCAAACGGCGTTCCGGTGAACGCAAACCGCGGCGGCTTCCAGGCCGGGGCCGACCTTTCGAATGTCACTTTCCTGCAGGCCGACAATACCGGCATCGCGCAGGACGATTTCAACGACACGCAATATGCCGGCTTCCGCGTGACCGGTCTGTGGGAGGTTACCCCGGACTGGACCGTGACCGTCGCGCATCAGCGCCAGAGCCTCGAGTCCGACGGTGTGTTCTTCGCCGATCCGGAACTGGGCGGTCTCGACGATCTTGAGATCGAGCGTTTCGAAGAAGACCGTCTCGAAGACGATTTCTCCAACACCAGCTGGACCGTCGAGGGCCGTCTGGCCATGCTCGATGTCGTCTACACCGGCGCCTACACCGATCGTGAGAGCACCCAGCGTGCGGATTACACCGATTACATGTTCGTCGGTCAGTACCTGCCCTATTACATTTGCGATGGTTCGGTAACCTATCCGGGCGCTGCCGATCCGAGCGGCACCTGCCAGGCACCAAATCTCTACATCAACTCGTTCAGCAAGACTGAGGTGTTCACCCAGGAACTGCGTTTCAGCACGCCTGACGACTGGCGCGTCCGGTTTCAGGGCGGCGGTTTCTACTCCGACCTGTCGCTCGAAGAGCGCGTCGATTTTGCCTATCCCGGCAATGTCGTAGCGCAGCCCTTCGGCCCGTTCGCACCGAACTTCCCGCAGATGTCTGGCTTCGTGTCCGATCCGGGACCGTTCCCGGCCGAAACGATCTTTCGCAACGATATTCGCCGTACCGATGAGCAGTTCGGTTTCTTCGGTGAAGCCAGTTTCGACGTTGTGCCAGATCTGCTGACCCTTACACTGGGCGCCCGTTACTACGATATCGAAGTGGATTTCGAAGGCAGCGCCAACGGTTCGTTCTGTAATTCGGGCGGAACCGATCAGAACGCATTCGGCACCGACATCAGCGATCTGTATGACGGCGACGGCGAGTTTACGTTTATCGGTTCATGCAGCGCGGCACTTCGCCAGACCTTCGACCTGAATGACAGCCTCGCCGATATCCAGGCTGCCGGTCTCAGCGCGACGCAGGCGCAGCAGGTTTTCAACGCGATCCGCGCGCCCGATGTGGCCGCAACGGATGGTTTCATCTTCAAGGGCACGGCAACGTTGACCCCGACCGAAGATCTGCTGTTCTACGCAACCTATTCGGAGGGTTTCCGTCCCGGTCTCTTGAACCGCCCCGGCGGCGCACTTGGCCCGAATGGCTTCACCGTCCCGTTCGCCGTCGATACCGATGAAGTGAAGAATTACGAGCTCGGCTGGAAGATGGACCTTATTGATGGCCAGTTCCGTTTCAACGGCTCGGCATTCTTCGTCGATATCTCGAACCTGCAGACGCAGATTTTCGACCCGTCGATCACCAACCTGTTCTTCTCGGACAATGCCGCGAATGCAGAAATCTACGGTGTCGAGGCGGACTTCACGTTTGCCCCTTACGCGGTCCCCGGTCTGACGGTTGCCGGTGCGTTCTCGGTTCTCGACACCGAGATCACCGACGTCCTGACGCCGACCACCGACGTGATTGCCGGAGAGGAACTGGCCTATGCGCCCGGCTTCCAGGGAAATATGCGCGTGCGTTACGAATGGGATCTGTCGAGCACGACGGAAGCCTATATCCAGCCGCAGGTTTCGTATTCGGCGAAGAAATTCACCGACATCATCGAAATCAACAAGATCGAGCTGGACAGCTACACATTGTTCGACCTTCGCGCCGGGATCAAGAAGGACCAGTGGAGCTTCGAAATCTTCGGAGAGAACCTGACCGACGAGCGCGCGCAGATTTCCGGCACGTTCGGCAATGACCGCGCACGGATTGTGACGAACCGCCCGCTGACCGTGGGTATGCGGGTTGGCTTCGACTACTGATCGCAGCGAACGAGCGAATGAAAAGGGCGGGGGTGAACAGGCATTGTTCGCTCCCGCCTTTTCTTTGATAAGGCGGCGATGATGACGCGCGAGGACCAGCTCAAGGAAGCACAGCAGGATTTGCAGGCAGGCCAGTTCGAAGCCGGGCTTGCCGCCGCGCGCGCGCTGCTGGAAAGCGATGAGAGCGACGGCGAAGCGCTCTACCTTGCGGCGGTTGCGGCGCGGTACCTGAAGGAATTCGCCGCGGCCAAGACCTACCTCGCGCGGCTCCACGCAGCCATGCCTGAATATGGCCGTGCGTGGCAGGAGGAGGGGCACCTTGCTCTGGCTCAGGGGGATGAGAGGGCCGCGCTCTCCGCCTTCGTTCGCGCGACGCGGTTCAATCCCGCGCTTGAGGCGAGCTTTCGCGAGCAGGCACAGCTGTTCGGCGAGATGGGCCGGACCGGAGAAGCGCAGGTTGCCGCAGCGCAGCAGCAGCGCTTGGCAAAGCTCCCGCGCGAATTGGTCGCGGTCACCAATCACCTTGCCGAAGGGCGGCTCATCCGGGCCGAGCAAATATGCCGTCATTACCTGCGGCAGAACCCGCGCAATATAGAGGGAATGCGGCTGCTGGCGAAGATCGGGATCGAGCTTGGCATTCTGGATGATGCCGAATTCCTGCTCGAAAGCGCGGTCACCTTTGCGCCTGATGACGTGCAATTGCGCCTCGATTATATCGACGCGCTGCGGCGCAGAGCAGGATTTCGAAAAGGCGCGCAGCGAAGCTGAGACGCTCTATGCGCGCGATCCGGACAACGTCCTGTTCCAGTCGCGCCTCGCGATCGAAAGCATGCAGACAGGCGATTACGATCGCGGCCTGGAATTGTTCGATGCCGTGCTCGAAAAACTTCCCGGCGATCCCGCCAATTTGACCAGCAAGGGCCACGCGCTCAAGACGACCGGCGCGCAGCAGGAGGCGATTGCGAGTTACCGCCAGGCCATCGCGGCAAAGGCTGATCACGGCGATGCGTGGTATGCGCTCGCCAATCTCAAGACGTTCCGGTTTGCCGATGACGAGGTTGCCGCGCTCAATGAGCAGGCGGAGCGCCAGGATCTCGCCTTCATGGACCGCGTCCACATTTCCTTCGCCCTTGGCAAGGCGCTGGAGGATCGCGGAGAATATGAAGAAAGCTTCGGGTTCTACGATGCAGGCAACACCCTCAAGCGCGCGCAGACCCGCTACAGCGCCGATGCGATGACCGCCGAGCTGGGCAGACAGCGCGAATTTTGCACACCGGAGCTGTTCGAAAAGCAGGCGGGCAAGGGATACGGTGCGCCCGACCCGATCTTCATCCTTGGCCTTCCGCGCGCCGGATCGACGCTTCTCGAACAAATCCTTGCGAGCCATTCACAGATCGATGGCACGTTGGAGCTGCCCAATATCCTCGCGCTCGCTCACCGCCTGCGCGGACGCAAGGCGGGTCAATCGCTCTACCCTGAGGTGCTGCACGATCTTTCGGCGGACCAGCTTGAGAAGTTTGGCGCCGATTTCATCGAGAACACCCGCATCCACCGTCAGGGCGCGCCGTTCTTCATCGACAAGATGCCGAATAATTTCCGGCATATCGGCCTCATCCAGCTGATCCTGCCCAATGCAAAGATCATCGATGCGCGCCGTGCGCCAATGGATTGCTGTTTTTCGGGCTTCAAGCAGCTCTTCGCCGAGGGGCAGGAATTCACTTACGGTTTGCACGAAGTGGGCCGCTACTACGCCGACTACGTCGATCTCATGGACCATTGGGATGCCGTGCTGCCCGGCAAGGTGTTGAAAGTGCAGCATGAAGATGTGCTCGACGACCTCGAAGGCCAGACGCGGCGGATGCTCGACTTTCTGGGCGTTCCGTTCGAGGAGGCGTGCCTCGCCTTTCACAAGACCGACAGGGCGGTGCGCACCGCATCGAGCGAGCAGGTGCGCGAGCCGATCAATCGCAAGGGGCAGGACGCCTGGAAGCCCTTCGAGCCTTGGCTCGATCCGCTGAAGGACGCGCTCGGCGACCTCGTCTAGGCCAGACGCGCGCCGTCGGGCACTGTGTCGCCGGGGGCAGCGAGGACGATCGCTCCCTCGGCATCGGGAAAGCCGAGTACCAGCACCTCCGACATGAAAGGCCCGATCTGGCGCGGCGGAAAATTGACCACGGCCATGACCTTGCAGCCGATGAGGCCCTCTGGCGAATAGTGCTCGGTAATCTGCGCTGAGCTTTTGCGCGTCCCCAGCTCCTCGCCGAAATCGACCACCAGCTTGAATGCGGGCTTGCGCGCTTCGGGAAACGGCTCGGCCAGGATGACCGTCCCTGCGCGGATATCCAGCGCCATGAATGTTTCGAAAGTCGTGGGTTCCATGCTGTTTGGATAACCATGCATCGCGCTTTCAGGAAGAGTATTTGGCGCTGCTCTTCCCTTCGTCCCCGCCGTGCGATAGATTGCGAACTGCAACCGAGCGCAGCGCAAGGACTATACCGATGGCAAGTTTCAACCTTAACGGTCAGCCAGTAACGGTCGACGCCGATCCGGCCATGCCGATCCTGTGGGTCGTGCGCGAAAAGCTCGGCCTCAATGGCACGAAGTTCGGCTGCGGCATCGCGCAGTGCGGAGCCTGCACCGTACATCTCGACGGAGAGCCTGTGCGCAGCTGCTCCACCCCGGTCGCTCAGGCAGAGGGGCGCGAGGTCACGACCATCGAAGGTGTGGCCGGACCGGACGGCGAACTGACCAAGGTCCAGCAGGCATGGATAAGCGAGCAGGTTCCCCAATGCGGATATTGCCAATCCGGCCAGATCATGGCGGCAACCGCGCTGCTGCGCGACAATCCAAGCCCCAGTGACGCGGATATCGACGCTGCGATGTCGGGCAATATCTGCCGCTGCGGCACCTACACCCGCATTCGCCGGGCAATCAAAGTCGCCGCCGGCATCGAGCAACCGCTCTACGAACGCATGTCGGGGGAGGCCTGAGCCATGAACGATCTCACTCCCAAGAAAGAACGCGGCAAACTCGCCAAGTGGAGCCGCCGCGGATTTATCGGTGCCGGTGTGCTTGCAGGCGGCGGCCTGCTGATCGGCATCGGTGTCAGGCCCGGAAATCCGGTCGGCTCGCTCGCTCCGAAAGTCGCCTCTGGCTCGGGTGAGCAGCTCGTCAATTCGTGGGTCAAGATCGATGCAAGCAACATCGTGACCGCCATCGTTCCGCATTGCGAAATGGGTCAGGGCGCGCATTCGGTGCTGGCGCAAATGCTCGCTGATGAGCTGGACGCGGCGTGGGAAAATGTCCGCGTGATGCAGGCGCCGACCGATGGCAGCTATGTCGTCAGCGATACTGCGCGCATGTTCGTAGCCCCGTTCACCATGAACGCAGCAGCATGGATCGAGCCGACCTGGGACGGTCTGTTCACGCAAATCGACCGCTTTGCCGACGCCATGATCACGGGCGGATCGTCATCCATCCGCTCGACCGGTCAGTATCAGATGCGAATCGCAGGCGCGGCAGCCCGGCAGATGCTGAAGGGTGCGGCTGCAGAGGCGTGGGATGTGCCCGTTGCCGAGATTACCACGCGCGACAGCACTCTTTTCCACGATGGGTCCGGCAAGTCTGCGCCCTATGCCGAATTTGCAAGCGCAGCGGCAGAGCAACCGATGGATCACACGCCGAAGCTCAAATCGCCGTCCGAATACCGGCTGATGGGCAAGAGCAAGGCGCGCACCGATATCCCGGCAAAGATCGACGGCACGGCAGAATTCGGCATCGATGCTTCGCCAGAAGGTCTCGATCTCAGCTATGCAGCGGTCGTGAGGCCGCCCGTTTCCGGCACCAGTGTAGCCAGCATGAATGCCGAACGCGCCCAGCAGATGCCGGGGGTCTTGCAGATTCTCAACATGGGCGATTTCGTGGCAGTGGTCGCCGACAGCTACTGGCAGGCGCAGCAGGCGGTCAGCACCATCGATATTGGTTGGAGCAAGGCTGAAAGCCCGGTTCTCTCGATGGATGACCAGTTTGCGGCATTCGCTGCGGCAATCGATGCAGCAGGTGACGCAGGCGGCGAGGAAGCGGCGGCGAAGGGCGATGCCCGAGCGGCACTTTCCGAGGCTGCGACGACATTCGAGGCGGAATACAAGGTGCCGTATCTCGCCCATGCACCGATGGAGCCGGTCAACTGCACCGCGCTCGTGAAAGACGGCAAATGCGACGTCTGGACCAGTACGCAGGTCCCGCTCATGGCGCGCACGGCCATCGAGAACGCGATCGGTTTGTCCAAGGACGATATCACGGTGCACCACCCCTATCTTGGCGGCGCATTCGGTCGCCGGCTCGAAAACGATTATGTGACGATGGCCGTTCGCATTGCGAAAGCCACTGGCTATCCGGTAAAGATGATCTGGAGCCGCGAGGAGGACACCCAAAAAGGTGTCTATCGTCCCGCCGATCTAAGCCGGCACACAGGCGGGCTCGACGCCAATGGCAGGCTGGTCGCCTATGACAGCATCTTCACCCAGCGTCACGATCCGGTCGAAGCGAGCGTGCCGGCCATGTACGACATCCCGAACACGTCTGTTCGGGTGGCCGAGAGCGACCTGCACTTGCCGTTCGCAGCATGGCGGTCGGTCGATCATTCGCAGCAGGGATGGTTTGTCGAGAGCTTTATCGACGAAGCCGCTCACGAAGCGGGCAAGGACCCGCTCGAATATCGCCTTGCGATGCTGAAGAATGCGCCCCGGCATGCGGCTGTATTGCGCAAGGTCGCCGAGATGAGCGACTGGAAAGCGGCGCGCGCAGAAGGCACGGCAAAAGGCGTCGCGATCGTCGAGAGCTTCGGCACCATCGTGGCCGAGGTCATCGAGGTCGACATGGCGGGCGGCAAACCGAAAATGACCAATTGCTGGGCCGTCTGCGACGCGGGCTACGTCATGAATCCCGACGGATTCCGCAATCAGATCGAGGGCGGGATCGTCTTCGGCCTGACCGCCGCAATGTATGGCGAAATCGAGCTTGCAGATGGCGCGGTGAAGCAGAGCAATTTCCACGATTACAAGATGCTCCGCATGGACGAGACGCCGAATATCGAAGTTGCGCTCATCAATTCGGGCGACGTCCCGGTCGGCGGCGCAGGCGAACCGGGCCTTCCCCCGCAGCGCCCGCGCTGACCAATGCCATCTTCGCTGCGACCGGGACGCGGCTGCGCGAATTGCCGATCGCAAAGCAATTCGCCTGATCGCGCCGGGCGTGGGAAGGATCGAACATGCGTAACGTTGCTGCGGTTGCTGCCGTCCTTCTGGCTCTTGGCGTGACTGCGTGCGGCGGTCCGGTCGAGGAGCCGGTGGTCGAACAGATCGTCGTGCGCGAGCCCGGCGAGCCTGTTCCGGTGAGCGCAGGCGCACAGGGTTCGCTCGACCTTGTCGCGGCTGGCGAGGCGGCGTTTGCAATGTGCAGCGCGTGCCACGTGGCGCAGCAAGGCGCGCGGTCGGCAGCCGGTCCAAACCTGCACGGCGTGGTCGGCAGGCAGGCCGGAATATTGGAGGACTTTGCCTATTCCGAAGCGCTCGCCGCGTCGGGAATTGCATGGGACCAGCAGGAGCTAGACCGGTTCCTGGCCGATCCCGCCGGTGCAATTCCTGGCACTATTATGGTAGCCGGAGCGGTCGACGACGAAGAGCGCCGCGCAGCGATTATCGCCTACCTGTCCAGCCTCAGCGAATAGGCAAAGGCTGCCCGGCACTGTGCATTTTCGCGAAGTCTTTGAATTTCTCGACCAGCGCCGTCTGGCCGGCGAAGACACCGTGCTCGTGACGATATGCGCAGTCGAGGGATCGTCGATGCGCAATCCGGGCTCGCTCATGGGTGTGAGCAGCGACGGGTCGTACGCCGGATCGCTTTCGGGTGGCTGCATCGAAACCGCAGTCGTGGCCGAAGCAATCGACGCGCTTCGATCAGGCGATCCTCGGATCGTGCGCTTTGGGACAGGCTCGGCCTATCTCGACATCAAATTGCCTTGCGGGGGCGGGCTGGACCTGCACTTCCAGCCGCTCGGGACCAGCGACGTCGCGGCGCGCTGCCTCGCCTCGATCCGGGACCGCTTGCCATTTTCCATTGCGCTCGAGCCCGGCTGCGCCAAGCACCTGCCAGCATGGAGCGCGCCAGTTTTCGACGCTCTGAATGGCACCGCAGTCTTCGGATATTGGCCCGAGCCGCAGCTTGCGATCATAGGCCACGGCGCGGGAGTGGCCGCCTTGCACCGGCTCGCACAGACCGCCGGATGCGGCACGAGTATCCTGACCCCGGACGAGCGTATCGCAGCCTCGATCGACCCCGCCGAGGCCAAGGTCACAATCCTCGATCGAACCACGCAGGTAGAGGCGCTTGCAGGCGATGCCTGGACGGCATTCGTCTTCCTGTTCCACGACCATGACTGGGAGATCGACCTCATGGCGCGCGCGTTCCAATTGCCGCATTTCTACATTGGAGCGATGGGCGGCAAAAAGGCTCATGCCATGCGGAGCGAGGCGCTGATCGCGAAAGGAATAACGCCGCTGCAGCTTTCCACGATGCATGCCCCAATTGGCGTATTTCATTCCTCCCGCGATCCGCAAACGCTAGCGTTATCGACGCTGGCGCAGGTGATCCGCAGCTATCAGGAAACCGATTTCGAGTCGGCAATTGGCTGACCGCCGCCGCCTTGTTGTTGCACTGCTCGCCGCCGGTTCATCTCAGCGGTTTGGCGAGCATGACAAGCTGTCGGCCCCGTTTCGCGGCGACATGCTCGGCCTCCATGCTGCCCGGGCCATCCCGCGCGAATTGTTCGAGGATGCGTGGGTAATCAGCCGCGCGCAGGATCACCCGTGTGCGGCAGGCTGGCAGGATGCCGGATTTGTCATACACGAGAACCCGGATGCGGGCTCAGGGATGGGCACATCAGTGGCGCTTGCAGCGCGATTGGCGATTGCGGCGAAGGCCGATGGCTTGATGATCGCGCTCGCCGACATGCCGTTGGTCCCGGAAAAGCATTTTGCCGATCTGGTCGAAGCTGTGCGCACGCGAGGTCCCAGCTTTATCGCCAGCTCATCCGATGGATCTATGCGTTCGCCGCCAGCGATCCTGGGTTCGGATCATCTGCCGACCCTTGCCAATTCGTCCGGCGACAAGGGCGCTCGCGCTCTGCTTGGTTCGGAGGAGGTCATAACCTGCCCGGCTGAATGGCTTAACGATATCGACACACCCGAGGCGCTGGCAGCCCTGCAATAGGACGCGCGCGGGCACCAGCTGCGCGGTGCGAGAACAGGGACGCTCCTATTCGAGCCCGAGTTCGTCCAAATCCATCGTCGCTGCGGAATAGCCTGCCGCAGCCAGCCTGCCTGTCAGGTCGGCGCGTATGGCGCGAATCTGTGCATCCGCCGCGCTCTCTTCGCGCAGGTTTACGAGGAAGAAATCGCCTGCTCCCAGATCGAACCGCCTGCGTTCTGCTGCGACCATCGCGCTGGCCTGTTCGACTTCCTCGTCGGCCAGTTCGGCGAGTTCCAGTGCCGCATTCAGGTTTGTGAGAATGTTGTCGAGCTCAACCTCGATCCTGTCGGCGACACGCTTTTCCTGCAATTCCATCTCGCGCAATTCAGCCTCGGCGCGCTGCAATCGCCCGCGCGCCTCGCGGCGTTGGAGCGGGACAGTGAATTTGACGCCGACCACCGTATCGGTCGAATCGAAGGTCGGTCCGCCATCGCCGATAGCGCCAAAATCGCGCGACAATTCGACATTGAAGTCCAGCTTCGGCTGCAGGTCGTTGCGGCGAAGCTCCACCTTGTTCGACGCCCGTTCGATCGCGAGCCGGAAGGTTTGCAGCTCGGGCCGGGCCTCCAGCACCGCGCTGCGACCGGTGGCGAGCAGGCTTTGCATGTCGGGCAAGACCTCGAGGATTTCGGCGTCAGGCAATTGCTCGCGAGTGGGCGTTATCAGCCGCCCGTCACTGCCGCGCAGATAGTAGGCGAGGCTGTTGGAAGCGGTCGCAAAATTGCGGCGCGCCTCAGCCAAGAGCGTCTTGCGGCGGATGACATTCTGTTCGTTCTCGGTGAGCGCGATCCGCGGCATCGCGCCTGCGCTGACCTGCCGGGAGAGACCGATCGTGCGTGCCTGCGCAATCTCCAGCAGCTCTTCGTAAACGCGGATTTCATTGCCCGCCGCGACCCAGCGCCAATACGCCTTGAGCGCCTCGTGCTGGACATTGAGTTGCACCAACAGGACGTCGAGACGGGCCTGGCTCGCTGCTATACGCGTGTCTTCGAGGGCAAATCGGCGACTGTCGATGCGCCGGTCACGCAGGAGCGAAAACAGCGCGCCAACCTTGAATTCGCCGAGCTGGTTGGTGTTGTAGATATTCTCATAGATCGGGAAGCGTCCGTCGGACAGGCGGTATGTTCCGTAGACCTCTGCCCCCATAGGACGCAGCGGCTGGTTGGCTCCCACCTCGGCATAGCCACCGGAGAATGTCCCGGTGACGCGGTCGTAAGCCTCAGCCTTGAGCATGAGGTCAAACGCACCGTCCGCTGCGAGCTGGTCACTGCGCGCAGCCGCTTCGCGTTCGAAGCTTTCAAGAATGCTGGGAAATGTCAGCGCCGAGCTGCGCAGGACTTCTTCGGGCAGCAGCGGCCCGGTCGTTAGTGCTTCTTCTAGCGGGTCGCCGACGGGCTCGATATTCTGCGCCGCAAGCGGTCCTGCCAGCATGCCAAAAGCGGCGGCTAAAGCGATTGCCGCTTGGCGTCGCATGGTTAAAGAGCCTGACCCTGGGTGTTTTGTGCGGGCGGAAGTTCAGGCGGAAAGTTGTTGAGCTGGCGCCAGATTTCATAACCCACCGGCACAGTTTCTAGCAGGACCCACGCGCGTACCGCCGCACCAAAGCGCGCATACCGGTCCTCTGGCCAGGCCACTTCACCTTCAGGGTCTTCGGCGATGAGAACGCGGAAGCGGCCGTCCGGCTGTGCGGACTGATCGACAGTCGTCACCTTGCCTGCGAACGTGCCGATGGCAACAGACGGCCAGCCGCTGAATTGAACCGCGGGCCAGCCTTCAAACTGGACACGGGCCTGTTCGCCCGGCTGGATCAGGCCCACATCGCGGCCATCGACGAAGATTTCGATCACACGCTCGGCTGTTTCGGGCACGAACGAGGCCAGCACATCGCCTGCGCTCACGAGCGTTGCGGCATCACCAGCATTGACCGATTGGATGAAGCCATCGCGCGGCGCGACCACCAATTGTTCGGATTGGCGCGAGAGCGCGGTGTCGGCGCGGGCAAGGCTCCCCTGCGCCTCGGCAACACGGCCTCGCATCTCCTCGACCCTGATCTGGGCCTGCTCGTAATCGCGGCGAGCGCTCAGGCCGGCGGCAAACAATTCCGCCATGCGCCGTTCGTCGATCTGCGCGGTCGCGAGCGCGTTCTTCGCCGACTGGAGCTGGACCTGCACCTGTTGGCGCTCTGCTTGCAGCCGCTCAACCAGTTGCGGATCGATATCGGCGATACGGGCGATCGGATCACCCTTCAGCACGGCGCTGCCATCGCGCACATACCATTCCTCGATACGGCCAGAGACGAGCGCGTTGATTTCCTGTTGGCGCTCATTCGGATTGAGCGTCGTCACAACGCCCTGACCGCCGGTGGTCTGGACCCAGGGGACGAAAATCAGGAACCCGACCAGCGCCACGATTGCAGCGAGCACGATGACATACACCGTGCGCATGATCCTCGGGGTGCTGATCTGCTCGAGAGCGGTGAAGTGGGCGAGGTCTTGCTTGGTAGGAGTGATAATGCTCATGAGCTCGCAACCCCGCGTTTGTCGACGCCTGTATCCGGCGCCAGCGGTCGGGGGCCGGACGGCCTGCGCGACGGCTTCTGGTTCACGGCCAGGCAAAAATCGTCGAAATTGTCGAAATAGCTTTGCTGCCTGGCCTCTAGATACAGGAAGCGGTCAAAGCCCAGGTCGATCCGCCTGTTCGAGAAACAGATAACGGTCGAATAGGACTGCTCGCGGAGTTCGGTGACCGCGCGGGCGAGGTGATCTTCATCGAGCAAGTCGAACAGCTGGCTGAGGACGAGGATGCGCGGCTGCTCGAGCAGTGCATTGGCAAGCTTGAGCTGTTGCAATTCGACCGGCGAAAGCGGCCAGCCTGTCGAGGCGACCGCCGTATCCAGCCCCTTTTCGAAATTCGAGATCGTGTCCGTCAGCCCCACCGTATCGAGCGCGTTGACCATCCGCTTGGGCGCGGTTTCCGGACAGGAAAGCCCAAGATATTCGCGGATTGTCATCCCGACAAAGCTGGGCCGCTCAAGTACGTGGACGTCCTTGCGCAGATTGTACGCCTCGATATCCCGCAGGTCGATGTCACCCATTGTGGCAAAGCCGCCCTTGGGAAGTTCATGCATGCGCATCAGGTTGGTGAGGAGCCTCTGGACCCCCGGCTGGCTGGCAGCAGCCATGACGATCGCGCCGCTGGGGATCACGAGGTTGAGTTCGGCTTCTTCGTGACGCGCGGTGCCCCGCACATTCTTGAAAACGAGCGTGTGATCGTCGCCGCTCACGGGGCTCGCACCTGCAGGTTCTTCCTGCTCGACATCGTAGAACAGCGTAAGCTCCTCCACGGCTGCGCACAGGTCGTAGAAATAGGTGAGATAGGTGCCCAATTGCGCAACGCCGAAGAACGCGACCGACAGCACCAGCTCCGCCGCCACCAATTGCCCGAGGCTCAATTGTCCCTGGATGACGAGCCAGCCGCCAAGGCCAAGCAGCACCGCGCTCGCCCCAGCATACAGCAGCAGGAAAGCGATCGTTTGCGCAAAGTGCTGGCGGAAATGGCGTTTGCGATGGTCGATATAGCCGTGCGTGAAGTGATCGGTCCGGTCGAGCGCATAATCGATGCGCCGCTGCGACTTGAAAAAGCCGTTCGATCCGCCAAGCGTTTCGAGCCATGCCGCTGTCTCATGCTTGGCATGCGACAGGTCGATCCCGGTGCGAACCGCGCGGCTGCCCCACACTAGCCAGATCACCCAGATCAGCGCGCTCATCACGAGGGTGAAAACCAGAAACAAAGGGTGGTAAAGCGACACCAAGACAAACCCGACTGCAACTTGCAGGACAACGGTAAACCCGCCGATGAACAGCACCGGGAGCGCCTTCTGGACAATGATCACGTCGAAGTAGCGATTGAACAGAGCGAAGCGCTTGTTGTCGTCGAAAAACGGGTTTTGCGCATAAACCGAAATCAGCGAGATTTCGGCCACCATCCGAGCGTAAAACCGCCGGGCAAACAATTCCATCAGGTGAATACGCAAGGCGTTGAGCAGCCCGAATATCACCAGCAGTCCGAACAAGGTGACCGAAAGCACCACGAGAGGGGCCGCAAGTGCGGTGTTGGCGACCGTGTTGATCAGCATCTGGACGGAGATCGGGGTGGCGAGCGAAAGCAGGCTGATCCCGACGCCATAGACCAGCGAAAGCCAGTAAAAGCTCGCTTCAGGTTTCAGGATCTCGAAGAACCGGCGAAAGAACTTCACCAGTGATAATCGAGAACCGTGGCTCGCATTGTCGGTCGCCGGGGGCATCGCCAGAATTCCGTCCAATCAGCGTCGAAAAAAGCATTTCGTGTTAGTGATTACACCGGTATTCCAGCCGGGTGCCAGGGCGATTTGTTGTTCACCTCTGCCCCGACAAAACGCTTTGCGCTGCGTCAGGTTCCCCGGCAGTAAAACCGGGATTATACAGATTGCGCGGACAGGATTTTTGGCGAAGGCGCAATTTGTTACTAAGAGGGCGACCCTGATCTGGGTATAGGAAGATTACATGGCCAATCTCGATGACCGTTTGAATGCAGCTCCGGTTGTGCCGCTGATCGATGAGGGAGATGCAGACCGGGCGATTGCCACGGCGCGGGCGCTCGGCGAAGGCGGGCTTGGCGTGATCGAAGTGGTCTTGCGCAGCGAAGGCGCGCTGGACGGCATGCGGGCGATCCTCGGCTCGGGCGATGATCTGATTGTCGGCGCAGGGACAGTGCTCACGCTCGACCAGGCCAAGCAGGTGCATCAGGCCGGGGCGCAGTTCGTGGTGTCGCCGGGGCTGGTCGACGAGATCGCGGTCTACTGCCTCGACAACAATCTGCCATTCTTTCCCGGGACCATGACCGCCGGAGAGGTTCAGCGCGCTTTTGCACTGGGGCTTCGCGCGGTGAAGTTCTTCCCCGCAAGCCTTGCAGGCGGAGTGCCGATGCTCAAGGCCTTGGGCTCGGTGTTTCGCGAGATGCGGTTCATGCCAACCGGCGGCGTTTCCCCAAGCAACCTTGCTGACTTTCTCGCATTGCCGCATGTGCTGGCATGCGGCGGAAGCTGGCTGACCCCGAAAGATGCGGTTGCGGCAGGCGATTATGGCGCGGTGACCAAGCTGGCGCGCGAAGCTGCCGAATTGGCACAATCGGTTCGCGGCTAGGGCGCGGACCCTGCCTGACATTGCACGACATGTCCTGCTTGTAGGCGGCGGTCACGCGCATGTGGCGGTCCTCGCGGACTGGATAGAGCGCGGACTGCCCGCCGAGCGGGCGACGGTGCTCACGCCGAACCCGGCGCTGCGGTATTCCGGCATGGTGCCTGGATGGATCAGCGGCCAGTATGACAGGAACGCAGGACTAGCCGACATCGCCTCCCTCGTGAGACGGGCCGGGGCCGATCTTGTGCTCGATAGCTGTGTGAGCGTGGATGCCGAGCAGCGCTTGGTCACGACCGGCAAGGGCCGCTCGATCCCCTTCGACATTGCCACGATCGACACCGGCGGAGTGGGCCGCGCGCGCGACCTGCTGGGTGATGACAAGCGCGTTGTCGATATCCGACCCATCGATGCGTTTGTCGACAAGTTCGCTGAATGGCGCGCTGCGCAGACCGGTCCGGCACGCATTTGCGTGATCGGCGGCGGCGCCGGAGGCGTGGAGATCGCGTTTGCGCTCGGCAATATGAGCGGGGATGGTGAGCGCCATTGCGTGTCGCTAATCACCGGCGAGGACGGACTTCTCCCAGATCTGTCCCGATCCGTGCGCAAGAAGGTCGCTGGGGAACTGGATCGGCAGGCAATTGCGACGTTCGGAAGCGATGCGGAAATAATCGGAGGAGTCCTCGCCGCAGGCGAGCAGCGGTTCGAGCAAGTCGATCTGATTATCGCTGCACTGGGCAGCACCGCGCCGGAATGGCCGAGCGCAAGCGGGTTGGCCTGCAATGACGAGGGTTTCATCGCGGTCGATCGATACCAGCGCTCCACATCCCATCCGCACATCTTTGCCGCCGGCGATGTGGCGCACCGCACGGATATATCTGTGCCGCATTCCGGGGTGCATGCGGTTCATGCCGGACCGGTCCTCGCCGAAAACCTGCGCGCGGTTCTCGCTGGAGCGGAGCCCGATGGCATCTACCGTCCGCGCGGGCGCAATCTCTACCTGATTTCGGCAGGGAACGGATCGGCAATTGCAAGTTTCGGGGCATTAGCGGCGCAGGGGCGCTGGGTGGCGCGGCTCAAACACTGGATCGACACGCGCTGGATAAAGAAATACGCCCGGCTCGGCGGCACCGTGTAACCAATCGCGCCAGAGCGCCGAACACACCTTTGTCAGGGGTATCATGAAGAAAATCATCATCATCGCCGCACTCGCCGTGCTTATCGCGGCATATTTCCTGTTCGACCTCGGCAGCTATCTCACGCTGGACGGGATCAAGCAGGTCGCGAGCGACACCGACCAGTTCTATCAGGATAACCCCGTCCTCGTCCTCGCGGCATTTTTCGCGATATATGTCGGCGTCACCGCCGCATCGCTCCCCGGCGCGGCCATCCTCACTCTCGCGGCAGGCGCTTTCTTCGGCCTTGTGGTCGGCACGGTGCTCGTATCCTTCGCGTCCACACTGGGCGCCACGCTTGCTTTCCTGTCGTCGCGCTACGTCCTGCGCGACAGCATCGAAGGACGGTTCGGCGAGCGGCTGAAGGCGATCAATGAAGGGCTGGAACGCGATGGCGCATTCTACCTTTTCACGATCCGTATGATTCCGCTGTTTCCGTTCTTTGTCGTGAACCTCGTAATGGGGCTGACGCGGATCAAGACCTGGACTTTCGCATGGGTCAGCCAGGTCGGAATGCTGCTCGGCACGATAGTGTATGTGAATGCCGGTACGCAGCTTGCCCGGATCGACAGCCTCTCCGGCATCGCCTCGCCTGCTGTCATCGGTTCATTCGTGCTTCTGGGCATCGCGCCGTGGATCGCCAAGGGTATCATCGGCATTATCAAGCGCCGCAAGGTCTATGCCGGTTTCAGCAAGCCCAGGAGCTTTGACCGCAACCTGATCGTGATCGGCGCGGGCTCTGCGGGGCTCGTATCCGCTTACATCGCCGCGCAGGTGAAGGCGAAGGTTACGCTGGTCGAGGCGAACGCAATGGGCGGCGATTGCCTCAACACCGGCTGCGTACCCTCCAAAGCCCTGATCAAGAGCGCCAAGGTCGCATCGACGATGCGTCATGCCGACCGGTATGGCCTCAAACCGGTAGAGCCCGAAGTGCCATTTCGCGAGACCATCGCGCGGGTCATGGACATCATCAAGGCCATCGAACCCCATGACAGCGTCGAGCGCTACACCGAACTCGGGGTCGATGTGGTCAAGGGTTATGCGAAAATCATCGACCCGTGGACAGTTGAAATCGCCCGCAATGACGGCGAGACCCAGCGCCTCACCAGCCGCAGCATCGTGATTGCCAGCGGCGCAGAGCCTGTGGTCCCTCCGATCGAAGGGATCGAGGGCAGCGGATACCTCACCAGCGAGACCATGTGGGATGCCTTTGCCGAAATGGATGAAGCGCCGAGGCGTGTTGCCGTGCTTGGCGGCGGCCCGATCGGATGCGAGATTTCACAGGCACTTGCGCGTCTTGGCTCGAATGTCTCTCAGATTGAGATGGCCGACCAGCTGCTGGGCCGCGAGGATGACGAAGTGTCCGCGCTCGCCCGCTCCGTACTCGAGGAAGCAGACGTCACCGTGCTGACCGGACACAAGGCTGTGCGGATCGAAGGCGGGGCGCTGATTGCCGAAAGCGGAGGTGGCGAGACGAGAATTCCCTTCGACACTCTGATCGTGGCGGTCGGGCGCAAGGCCCGGCTGACTGGTTTCGGGCTGGAGGATTTGGGCGTCGACACGGACAAGACGGTAAGCACCGATGAATTTCTCGCGACGAAATTCCCGAACATCTTTGCCGCAGGCGATGTCGCCGGGCCTTACCAATTCACCCACACCGCGAGCCATCAGGCATGGTTTGCGAGCGTCAATGCGCTGTTCGGCCAGTTGAAGAAGTTCAAGGCCGATTACCGTGTGATCCCGGCTGTGACTTTCCTCGACCCGGAATTCGCCCGCGTCGGCCTTAATGAAACCGAGGCCAGAGAGCAGGGCACCGAGTATGAGGTGACCACTTACGAACTGGACGATCTCGACCGGGCGATCACCGAAAGCGAGACCAAGGGCTTCGTCAAGGTGCTGACCCCGCCGGGCAAGGACACAATCCTTGGCGCGACGATCGTGGGCAACCATGCGGGCGAAATGCTGGCGGAATACGTGCTCGCGATGAAGCACAAGATCGGCCTCAACAAGATCCTCGGCACGATCCATTCGTATCCAACCATGGCCGAAGCTAACAAATTCGCCGCCGGCAACTGGAAACGGGCAAACAAGCCCGATGGCCTGCTCAAATGGGTCGAGAAATACCATTCCTGGCGCCGCGGCTGATCGGCCCGGCCTGCATCGGAGTTATCAAGAAATGCTGCGTTCAATCTCACTTCTCATCATGCGGGTCGGCACCGGGATGCTGCTTGTCCTGTGGGGCTGCGTCAGGTTGTTCGGAGAAGGCATGGGCACTAAATTGTCGGAGAAGTATTACGGCGGCGTCGGCTCGGCAAGCGAGCTTCAACTCGCCTTCGCCAGCGTCGAGGTCGTGATTGGCGTGCTGGTCGTGCTCGGCCTGTTTCGCAAATTCTCGCTGATTGGCTCGGCTGTAATCCTTGTCGGCGGGGCGTTTCCGATTTGGCGGCATTTCCTCGATCCGTTCGGACGGTACCTCTTCGCGAATCCCGACGACGCCAACCTGCTGTTCTTCCCGTCGATCACCGTTGCGGGCGCCGCGCTTGCCCTGATTGCGTTTCGCGAGTTCGACACGCTGGCCTTGGACAATGTTTTCGGCAAGAAGGGCTGACTGAGGCGTCCACGCGGGCGCACATCGGGGGACGCGGTTTGGAATTGTTCGATCAGCTGCGCGGTGTGTTCGGCATTGCCGTGCTGCTGCTCATAGCTTGGACGATTAGCGAGGATCGCGCTGGCCGCCCGAGCTGGCGTTGGATTGGCGGAGCACTGGCCCTGCAGGGCGTGCTGGCGCTGTTGATCGTGCGCGTGCCGTTTATCTGGGACATCGTGACGCTCGCCAATGAGGGCGTCGCCGCGATCGAGCGGGCGACCCTTGATGGATCGTCCTATATGTTCGGCTATCTCGGCGGTGCGCCGCTGCCTTTCGAATTGAAGGAGGGCATTGATCCCCCGCTGATCATCGCGTTCCAGATCCTGCCGCTGGTGATAGTCTTCAGCGCGCTGGCCGCGCTGCTGTGGCATTGGGGAGTCCTGCGCTGGCTCGTCAACGGGCTGTCATTCCTGCTGCGCAAATCGCTCGGCGTGAGCGGGGTGGTGGGCCTGTCGGGCGGCGCGAACATGTTCCTTGGCGTGGTTGAAAGCCCGCTTGTCGTGCGCGCCTATTTTTCGCGGATGAGCAGGGCGGAACTGTTCCAGGTCATGGTGCTGGCCATGTCGACGATCAGCGGCGCCATCCTGATCCTGTATGCGACGACCTTGCGCGAGACGGTGGACGATGCGGTCGGCCATATGATCTCCGCTTCGCTGGTATCGCTCCCCGCAGCGCTCCTGATCGCCAAGCTGATGGTGCCAGGCAAGCAGAACGACCGAGCGACCGATACCGATGAACCGGAGGACGAGGACGCGGAGCCCGGCCTCAAATCCGCCAACCTCAAATATGAAAGCAGCATCGATGCGATCGTCAAAGGCACAATGGACGGGATGCAGCTGTTCCTCGCTGTCATCGCGGTCATCATCGTCGTATTTGCGTTTGTATCGCTGACCGATCAGGCGCTTGCCCTGCTGCCGCTGGTCGAAGGCGAGCCGCTGACCCTGAAGCGCGTGTTCGGCTGGGTGTTCGCCCCGCTGATGTGGACCATCGGCGTACCTTGGGCAGAAGCGCAAGCGGCGGGCGGAGTGATGGGGACCAAGGCGATCCTCAACGAATATGTCGCCTATCTCGAGCTAGCCGCGCTGCCCGATGGCACGTTCAGCCCGCGAAGCCTGCTGATCGTCACATACGCACTATGCGGTGTTGCCAATCTGGCCAGCGTCGGCCTGCTGGTTTCAACTATCGGGACGCTGTGCCCGGAAAGGCGCGCGGAAGCGGCGGGTCTCGGCATACGCAGCTGGATCGCAGGCAATATCGCCACCGCAATGACGGGAGCCTGGATCGGGCTCGTCACAATCGGAAGCTGAGGCGCGCGGAACAATGCTCGATGCAAAACTCAGACCGCTGATCGACCCGCCGCTCACCCGGATTGCGCGTGCCCTGGCATCGGCAGGCATCAGTGCCAATGCGCTGACACTGGGCGGATTGGCGCTCGGTCTGGGCGGAGCTCTGGCCATCGCGCTCGGCAATATCTGGCTGGGGCTGGCGCTCATCATCGCGAACCGGCTTTCCGATGGGCTCGATGGCGCGGTGGCGAGGATCAAGGGGCCGACCGATCTCGGCGGCTATTTCGATGTCGTTGCCGATTTCGCGTTCTACGTTTCCATTCCGTTAGGCTTCGGGGTGCTTGCAGCGGACAACACGCTACCGGCGCTCGCACTGGTGGCGAGTTTCGTGCTTACCGGCGTCAGCTTCCTCGCGTTCGCCGTCATAGCGGGCAATCGCGGCGAGGAGACAGCTGCGCATGGAAAGAAGAGCTTTTTCTATTCGACCGGCATTGCCGAGGGCACCGAGACTATCGCGGTGTTCATCGCCATGTGCCTGTTCCCCGCGTGGTTCGCGGTGCTGGCCTATGGCTATGCGGCGCTGTGCACCGCGACCGTGGTCCAGCGCAGCGCGCTCGCCATCTTGAGGTTCAGGGAGTGAATTAGGGTAGCGGGATCAGCGCTGGCCGATCTGGCTGGAAACCCGTTCACGCAGTTCGGCGATTCGCTCTGCATTGGCGCCAAGGTCGCTTCGGCCAACGCGGCTGACCGAACGGAAGTCGATCTGGTTTTCGCCTACGCGGGCGACGACATCGTCCTTGAAACCGAACCAGAAGGTTTCGGCGACCCCTTCGACACGGCCTGCCTCTGCGTCGGAGCGGATATCGGCAAAGCCCAGATTGCCCATGGCCGCAGCCACAGCCGCGATCGCATCTTCCTTGCTCGCGCCGCCAAGCGGCAGCGGAGCGAGGTCTGCGTAGGTTTCATTGATGATCTGCGCGTGCGACTTGATCGCCAGTTCAGGATCCGCGCCGCTATACGTCTCCAGCTCGCCAAGCGGGGTCTGGTAGTCGTTGAGCGGGTTTGCGCCGAATTCCTCGCGCGCTTGCAGCGTTGCTGCTGAAAACTCCGGCGGATTGGCGGTATCGGTCGCGACATCATGGATAGGATTGTCGACCGCGGTCGTGCCGGTCGTCGCCAGCATTGCGAACACGCCGAGCGGAATGGCAATGCCCGCAGCCGGCAGCAACCAGCCCTTGCGCGGCTTCTTCACCACGGCAAGGATCAGCGCGATGAGCGATACCAAGGCCGTCAGGCCGAGCAGGATAGGCCCGCCGTCCCTGATCAGCGTTCCGAGGCTGAATTGCCAGCTCCACAGACCGAATTTGGTCCCGAGAGCTGCAGCCATGAAATAGAGCGGCAGGAGCAGGATGAGCACTGCGACGATCAAGTTGAGCGATAGCTTTTTCATGCCGCCTGTGTAGCGCGCGCGCTGCGCAAGGCAATGGCATAGCTGTGCGGTGGACTTGGGGTTATTCACGATGCACCGAACGAGTGCGCGAAATTTATTGGGAAACTGAAAGCATCTCGTGCGTTAAGGTCACGCGGAAAGCACGGGATGGTCTGGTGGGAAACCGTGCCACTCCAGCGAAATCATTCCCGCGAAAACTGGATTTATGCCCGCTGGTCCGCGGGTTTGCTTAGTCAGACAGAGGAAATAGACACATGAAGCGTACTACCCTGATGAGCGCGATTGCGCTGGCAAGTCTTGTGACGGTTTCGGCCTGTGGTGGCCGTACCGACGAAGCGCCAGCCGTTGTCGAAGAAGAGGCCGCAGCACCGGCTGAAGATACCGCAGCCTCGGCAGAACCGGCAGCTGCCGCTGATCCGGAAGTCGAAGCCAACGGCACCGTGATCGACATCAACATGTACACCCGTGACCCGGACGATTCGAGCGGGCTTCAGGTATTCAAGCCGCGCCTTATCACTGCGCAGGTCGGCGATACGGTTCGCTTCATCCCGACCGACCCGACCCACCAGTCGTCTTCGATCGACGGCATGATCCCGGACGGTGCGCGCGGCTGGGAAGGCGAAATCAACCAGGAAGTATCCTACGTCCTGCCAAAGCCCGGCATCTACGGCTATCAGTGCATTCCGCACTACGCAGCCGGCATGATCGGCATGATCATCGTTGAAGGCGATGGCATGACCGACAATCTCGAAGCTGCAAAGGCTGTAAGCCATCCGGGTCTCGCCGTACCGCGAGTTCACCGAGATTTTCGAAGAAGCTGAATCGGGCGGCATGCTCGGCGGCTAAGTCTTCGGACGCCTTTGGCAATCGCCAAAAGAAAGGGCGGTGTGGATAGCCACACCGCCCTTTTCTTGTGGTCCGCCGCAAATCAGGCAGGCCGCTTGAGCGCTCGCTTTAGGCGGCAGTCGCCATGCGAGCGAGTTCGCACTGCGACCAGATTTCGCTCAGGGCATTGATGAGCGCATCGATATCGCCGTCGCTGTGCACCGGAGAAGGCGTCAGGCGCAGCCGTTCGGTCCCAACCGGCACCGTCGGGTAGTTGATCGGCTGCACATAAATGCCGTGATTGTCCATCAGCCAGTCGCTGATGCGTTTGCACTTGTGCGCATCGCCGACCATCACGGGAATGATGTGGCTCGGATTGTCGAGGTGGGGAATGCCCATGATATCGAGCTTGCGCCGAACCGTTTTTACGCGGTCGCGCTGCGCCTCGCGCTCTTCGGCGCTTTCTTTCAAATGGCGGATACTCGCCGCCGCGCCCGCTGCGACTGCTGGGGGCAGGGCGGTCGAGAAGATGAAACCGCTGGCGAAACTGCGTACGAAATCGACGAGATTGCTGCTGGCTGCGATGTAACCGCCCATCACGCCGAACGCTTTGCCCAGCGTGCCTTCGATGACGGTGATACGGTCCATCAGGCCCTCTCGTTCGGCAATGCCGCCGCCGCGGGGGCCGTAGAGGCCGACCGCGTGCACTTCGTCGATATAGCTCATCGCGCCGTGTTTTTCGCACACGTCGAGGATTTCCGCGATCGGGGCGATGTCGCCGTCCATCGAATAGACGCTTTCGAATGCGACCAGCTTGGGCACTTCGGGCCCGAACTCTGACAGCATCCGGTCGAGGTCTTCGGGATCGTTGTGCTTCCAGATCTTGTATGGCGCACGGCTGTGGCGAATGCCTTCGATCATGGAAGCGTGGTTGAGCGCGTCGGAGAACACGACGCAGCCCGGTATCTTGCCTGCCAGCGTACCAAGGCCCGCCCAATTCGAAACATAGCCGGAGGTAAACAGCAGCGCGCTTTCCTTGCCGTGGAGGTCGGCAAGTTCACGCTCCAGCAGCACGTGGTAGTGGTTGGTGCCGGAAATGTTGCGCGTGCCGCCAGCGCCCGCGCCGCATTCATCGAGGCAATCGTGCATCGCCTCGATCACCTTTGGATGCTGGCCCATGCCGAGATAGTCGTTGGAACACCACACGGTGACCGCCTGGGTCTCCTCTTCGACAAAGCGAGTGGCGTGCGGAAATTTGCCGCGATGCCGCTTGATGTCGGTGAAGACGCGGTACCGTCCTTCTTCGCGCGCGCCGTCAAGCTCGCTTGCGAAATAGGTTTCGTAGTCCATCATCTTTCCTTCTACTTGCATTCTCATGATCCCAGATCCGGTTTGGATGACTGTCCGGACACGCTGCGCGGCGCGCGGCTCGGCAGGGCCCAGCCCCACAGCATCCCATCTCGAAACGGCAGCGCCAGAAACAGGTGCTCCAGCGCGCCCAGAAAGCACAACGTGGTCAGCAGGCTGGCCCCAACCATTTCGGCGCTTCCGACGGGAGCGGCGAGAGCCAGCGACGCAAACCAGGTGCCCATTGCCGCGATCGCGATAATCGAGACCGCGAGGAGCACGGTCATGCGGTTCCGGTCGAAATACGTTTTCAGATAGGCGAGATGCTGCGGAAGCATCTCTGCGGTGGAATTGGGCGCGCCGACAAACATGTTGATCTTTGCCGTAAGTCTCAGGGCCAACAACAGCACGAACACGGTCGCTCCGATCTGATTGGGCGCGTTCCATGACAGCGAAATCAGCAGCAACGCAGTGAGCGCCAATGCGACCTCGTGATGGATCACCGTCGCGCTGGCCTGCGCAAACCGGCGTGCTCCAGTCAGACCTTCCTCTGCCGGTACGCGCCTTGGGCCTGCTGCGGCGCCGGTGAGAAAACCGATCTCGTGCCAGCCCCACACCATCAGCGCACCGATGAAGGCCAGATACACGGCCCAAAGCGCCGCCGATTGCGATGCAATGAGGATCGTGATCAGGCCCGCAATCCCGCACACGCCGCCAATCATGAGGCTGCGCGAAAACGTAGCGCGCTCACGGTTATCGGCCCAGGCAATCAGCCCGGTCGCGACAAACCAGATCGCCACCGTCACTATGAACGGTACAATATGGCCGCTCCAGCTTACCATGCAGGTTGCAGCCGGATCGATTGGGGCAGGGTGTTTGACTTGGTCCGCTGGAAATACATCTTGGCGAAGTTCCAGCCAGCGCCTGCCGTCCCGCTGATGCGTTTCGCCAGGCCGCCAAGGCCGCCCTGTTCCTTGCCAGCCTCGATCCGCAAGGCTGCCTGGCGCAGCGCCTCCATATTGGCGCGGAAGGCCGGGTTGTCGATATCGAGCTCCACCGGGAAGACCTGCCGGCTGATCTGGTTGCAGACCTTAAAGACCTCGTAGTCATACTCGGTCGGATCGACGCCCAGTGCCTTGTGGAACACCGGTACGTGCGTGATCGCGCACATACATCGTAGCATAGACCGAGAGCAGGAAGAACCGGATCCAGAGCTTGTTGTAGCCTTTCAGCAGCTTGGGATCGGCATGCATCAGCATCGCAAAGGCCTCGCCGTGGCGGAACTCATCATTGCACCATTCTTCGAACCAGTCGAAAATCGGGTGGAACTTGTGTTCCGGATTGGCGGCGAGGTGCCGGTAGATCGTGATGTAGCGGGCATAGCCGATCTTTTCGGACAGGTAGACCGCGTACCAGATGAATTTCGGTTTGAAATAAGTGTACTTCTTGGTCTTGGTCAGGAAGCCGAGATCGACGCCTATGCCTGCGTCTTTCAAGCTTTCGTTGATGAACCCGGCATGGCGGCTCTCATCGCGCGCGAGCAGCTTGAAAAGCTGCTTCACGTCCGGGTTCTTCGTACGCCGCGCGATTTCGGCATACAGGATGCAGCCCGAAAACTCCGAGGTCATGGAGCTGACGAGAAAATCGGTGAATTCGGCGCGCAGCTCCGGTTCGAGGTTTTCGATGACGCCGGTGAAGCTGTCATTGTGCTTGAAGTGGGTCTTGTTCGGATCGCCCTTCATGTCGGCGATCAGCTGGTCCCATTCCTCGCGGACAAGCGAAACGTCGATGGCGTCCAGCGCGTCGAAGTCCGTCGTGTAGAAACGCGGGGTCAAGATCGTGTCCTGGGTCGCGATCTCCATCGCGTCGTCACTCGTTATCGGTGCATGAGCGTTCATTTGATCCTCCCTGGATTGAAGCTGACTTCGTAAAGTTCCTTCAAGTCGAAATAGGCTGCGAGCCGGGTCAGGGCGCGGCTCAGCGGACCGGCGCGCGTCACTGTCGCGGCGCGCTCGAAAACCGCGCTGTGGCCAAACGGGATCGCGATCGGATCGCCGTGGACGCGCACCTTGTCGCCCGGGCGAAGTTCAACATTCCCGTCGAGTTCGACATGTGCATGGAAATGGTCGGAGCTTTGCTCGACCGAGATGGTGCAGGGCGTATCGAAACGCCTCACTGCGGTGGCGCTGGATCCCATCAACGCGTCTCCTCTTGTAGCATGGCGGCAAAGACCGCCCGGTTGTCCGACCCGAAAGAGGCCAGTTCGACACTTTCGCCGGTGGTGCTGTCGCGCAGGGACAGCGATCCGTCGCTCCATTCGATCAGGTCGAACGGCGTCGCAGGGCCGATGCCCCGGATGCGCCGTTCGTGGACGAGGCTGCGCAGGCTGGAGCGGACAAATCCGCCATGCCCCACGCCAAAGCGCGCCACTTCTGCACGGCTGGCTGCATCCTCGACCCGCACCGATCCATCCGCCTCATCGTAGAATTTGAGGCTGCGCGTCGCGGTTGCGGTCGTGCCTTCCTGCGCGCGTACATCATTCGCTATCGCGGTACGATCGACATAGCCCAGGCTGACCGCCGCGGTCAGCGCCAGGGAAAACGCCGCCACACTGCCCATCAGGATGAGAGGCACTTTGTGGACGGTGATTTCGTCTTCTTCGTACTCGCGAACGATCATGCCGGCGCTCCTTCAAACCCGCGATCCGCAGCACCGCTGTTTGCAGGGCGAGCAGCAGGGCCGTTCACTTGCTGACCGTTTTGCACCGGCTGTTCCTTGATCTCGGTCAAATTGTGCTCGATTGCGCTCACGTTTGCGCACGCATCGGCCAGCAACTCGGCGACATGGGCGGCATCCGGCACAGCGCGCAGCATTGGCTGCGGCTTGGTGAATTTCCACGGACGCGCATGAGGCCACATCAGCAGGTTACCCAGCATCCGCTCACCGTTGAGTTCGAGCGCGATGTCGCCATGTCCCTTGCCGCGACTGTTGAGATGCGCGGCGCCAATATGCTTGAGCGGAATGTTGATCCGCGCTTCGATCGCCATGCCGATACGCATGATCACCCGGACATCGGTGATGATGTACAAGGTGCTTCGCGCGCTAAGCCAGGCAAGACCCTGCAGGATTGCAAGAGCGGCAATGCCCAGCACCATGCAGACAGCGGCGCTCGTCGTGTTACCGAACATCAGCGACACCGCGATCAAACCGGCAAAGTAGAGCGCCACGGTTCGCGTGTGAAACGCCGTGCGGGCAAGGACTGACAAATCGGGCCGTCCCTGCCAAAGCGCGCGTTCATCAGCCGCAGGCGTACCCATCGGGTCCCCATCGGCGCTCGGCCCTTGGGCCTCGGTGGGAGCGGTGTTCAAAGCCACGGTTCGCTCCGTTCCGCGGTCGCGTGCAGGTAGCCGCCGCCGTAATATGCCATGATCTTGTCCTCTTCGAGCCGCGTGATCTGACCGGCTGTTGCAAGCCGCGGTACGGCTTCGAACTGCTCGGAGGTGATGGCGCTTATCTCGACCTGCTCGGGGTTGTCGGGCAGGATGCCGGTGAGCAGGCCTTTGGTCTGGACCGCAACGACATTCATCGGGGCGAGGACTTTCGTGCCGGCATTGGTCGTCACTTCGATGTAACGGATGATGTGCTCGGACTGATCGACCCAGATATCGCTGACCCTGCCGGCGACCGTCTTGTCGGCGGCGATGACAGGCCAGCCCACCAGGTTCGGATCGTTCGGCGCGATCACGATGTCATGGCTATCGGCGATTGGCACGATGCGTGGTTTGCCGTCGAAGGTCAGGTCGGGATAATCTTCGCGGTTGGCATAGGATGCCGCGCCGAAGCCGTCTTTCATCGCATCGCCGGTCGGCACGTAAGGCGCTCCGCCTGCGCGGAAAGTGCGCTCACCGGGGACGTTGACCGGATCGCGGGCGACGTCCTCTGGCACATAGGTGCCGCGCCCGTGAGGAAGCTTGAAGGTCTTCTTTCCCGCATCGGAAAGCGGAAGGCCGGTTTCGACCTTGCCGGTAAATTCGTCCTCGAGCGGATAGCCCTCGCGGCGGCTTTCGCGGTTGAGATAGATCACCAGCCCGACGAAAAAGACAAAGAAAGCAAGGAAGGCGAGTTCGGCGACGTCGAATGTCCCGACAATGTAAGTGTTATTCATTTCACGTTCCTCTCGGTACTAATTGCGGCGAAAGCGGCGGCCGCATTCATGTCGGGAACTCGCGCAAGCCGAACGGCTGGCCCGCGCCCTCCCGTGGATCGGTGGCGGTTCTGCGAGCGCTACCGACAAGCGGTCCGATCGCGGCGAGGCCTGCAATAAGCAGCAGGATTTCGAGCACGTAGACGGTGGTGTAACCGGTTGCGCGCGTGGATATGGCGGCGGTCTGATCGCCGTTCATCACGATGAAGGAGACGGTGTCGCGCAGCGCTCCGCCGAGAGCTATGCCCGCTCCAGCACAAGTCGCCTGCACCGCTCCCCAGGCACCGAGTGCGAGACCGGCGGTCGAGCTCTTGGCGAGGTTCATCGCCTCGATCAGGGTGCCGACCGAAAACAGGCCGAGGCCGAGGCCAATGACGGCAGCCCCGATAAAGAGCATCAGCGCAGAGCCGAAAGGTGCGGCAAACAGGATGATGAGGAAAGCAGCTACGCCGGTCACCAGTCCCAGGCCGGCGATGCGCAGCGGATCGCCCCCGCGCGATAGCATCCGGCCCGAAGCCATGAAGCCAATGAGCGCTCCAAACGCCCATGCGCCTGTGAGGCTGGTGGTCGCGCCGACCGAAAGGCCGAGCACTTCCCCGCCGTAAGGTTCGAGCAGCGCGTCCTGCATCGCGAATCCAGCTGCGCCGATACCGATGGCGATCAGCAGCCGGGCGTTGCGGTACGTCCTTAACGAAAGCCTGCCACAGCTCGCGGAAATCCGGCGTCTCGCGGTCCGGCGCGGTAATCTCGACGTTGCGCGCTTCCTGCTTCCAAAGGGCAGTTACGTTGAGGATCATCGTCAGCACCGCTGCGCCCTGGATGACCTGGACCAGCCGGGTCGGGGTGAATTCGATCAGCAAGCCGCCAATGACGAAAGCCGAAAACATCATGCCGATCAGCAGCATCACATAGAGCAGCGCGACCGCGCGCGGACGCTTGTCTGCCGGGGCGAGATCGGTTGCGAGCGCGAGTCCGGCGGTCTGAGTGATATGGAAACCGGCTCCGGTCATCAGGAACGAGGCCGCTGCCGCTATCACCGCAATGTTGAACCGGTCCGGATTGTCGAACAGCAGCAGCGCAAACGGCATGATCGCAAGCCCGCCGAATTGAAGCAGGGAGCCGAACCAGATGTACGGGACGCGGCGCCAGCCAAGAACCGATCTGTGCGTATCCGACTTGTGCCCGATCAGCGCGCGGAACGGCGCAACCAGAAGCGGGATCGCAATAAGGGTCGCGACGATCCATGCCGGTGTGCCGAGCTCTACGATCATCACCCGGTTGAGCGTGCCGTTGAGAAGCACTGTCGCCATCCCCACGCTGAACTGAAACAGCGCCAGCCGCAGCAACCTGCCGAGCGGCAAATCGATGCTAGCCGCGTCCGCAAATGGCAGCATCGCCATTGCGAATTCAGTCCAGTTGGCCGCAGCCTTGGAAGAAGGGCGGGGCGAAGCGCTCATCCACGCCTTACCAGTTCAAGCGCCTGGCTGGTGTAGAACCCGCTCGATACGCGCTGCGTCCGGTACGATCTTCCAGTCTTTGAGCCGGCCAAGCCGCGCGCGAAGCTCGGTTTCGGATACCGGCACGATGGCGGGCGAGCGATTGTTTTTCGGGAAGACCTTGCCGACCGTGTGCATCGCACCGAGCAGCCGGGTAAGCGGCGCGAAGGTGAACAGCATGGACCGAGTGGTGCGCTCGCCGAGTTTCTCGACGGCATCGACCAGGTCTTCGGGCGCATAGTGGATGAGCGAGATCCATCGCCACTGCGTGGGCGAATGTGCCGAGCGACGGATCGAGCATGTCGCCCGCCATCCAGTCGATCCGGCCATGACCGATGAAGCTCGGCGTGCGTTCGCGCGCGACGTCCACCAGGCCGCCGGCAACATCGATGCCCGTCACTTCGCCGCCCCGGCACGCTGCCGCGATTGCCAGCGCGCCAGTGCCGCAGCCTGCATCCAGTACCCGGGTGCGGCGCAGGTCGGCGGGCAGCCAGTCCATCAGCACCTTGCGCATGTCTTCGCGCCCGGCGCGAACGGTCGCGCGGATACCGCTGACCTTGGTGTTGGAGGTAAGGTCGATCCAGGCCTGCTTGGCGGTGGAATCGAAATAGGTCGCGAGAGCTTCGCGGCGAGCCTCGAAATCGGTGTATGCCGATTTGCTGTCAGGATGTGTAGCCATCATTCAAACCCCAAAAAGTCGAAGATGTCGCGGTCTTTCATCGGCTGTGCGCTCGACGGGTCGACCCCTGCCCACAGCATCGCCGCGAGCCGCAAATATTCGTCTTGCGCCGCGATCACTTCGGGATCGTCGCCCATTTCGAACAGGGTGCATTTTTTCAGGCGCGAGCGGCGGATCGCATCGACATCGCGGAAATGCGCGAGCCGCTCCATTCCGATTTCGTTGCAGAAGCGGTCGATCTCGTCGGTCTCGCGGCTGCGATTGGCGACCACTCCGGCGAGCCGCACGTCGTAATTCTTCGATTTCGCGCCGATTGCTGCGACGATGCGGTTCATGGCGAAGATGCTGTCGAAATCGTTCGCGGCGACAACCAGCGCACGCTCGGCATGCTGGAGCGGGGCAGCAAAGCCGCCGCACACGACATCGCCGAGCACGTCGAAAATGACCACGTCGGTGTCTTCGAGAAGGTGGTGCTGCTTGAGCAGTTTCACTGTCTGGCCAACAACATATCCGCCGCAGCCCGTGCCTGCCGGAGGCCCGCCTGCTTCGACGCACATGACGCCGTTATAGCCTTCGAACATGTAATCGTCGGGGCGCAATTCCTCGGAGTGAAATTCGACCGTCTCGAGCACGTCGATCACGGTCGGCATCAGCTTCTTGGTCAGAGTGAATGTGCTGTCATGCTTGGGATCGCAGCCGATCTGGAGCACGCGGTGGCCAAGCTTGGAGAACGCTGCCGACAGGTTCGACGACGTGGTCGATTTGCCGATCCCGCCCTTGCCGTAGACCGCGAAGACCTTCGCGCCCTTGATCTTGTCACTGGGATCGAGCTGGACCTGAACGGACCCCTCGCCGTCTGGCGGAGTGAAGGCCGAATTGGGTGTTTGCAAGTTCATGGCGTCAGATCCCTCTGTGTAAATTCATTCGGCTGCGAAGACGCCTTCGAGGCGGTCTTCGAGCTCGTCGTTGGCCTCGCGCAAGGCGGCGAGTGTTTCGTCATCAGGCTCCCACAGGTGGCGGTCGCACGCCTCCAGCAGCCGGTTTGCGACCCGCGCCGAGCTTTTCGGATTAAGCTCGGCAAGGCGGCGGCGCATGGCTTCGTCAAGGACGAAGGTTTCGCTGATTTTCTGGTAGACCCACGGCTGGACCTGACCGGTCGTGGCCGACCAGCCGAGGGTGTTGGTCACATGCATTTCGATATGGCGCACGCCTTCGAAACCGTGGTCGAGCATCCCTTCGAACCATTTTGGATTGAGCGTGCGGGTGCGGGTTTCAAGGTCGATCTGTTCGGCGAGCGTGCGCACCTTGGCATTGCCGCGGGTGGCATCGAGGATGTAGACGGGCGCATCCTCGCCCTTGGCCCGCGCGACCGAGCGGCTGACCCCGCCAAGCCCATCGACATACTGGTCGAGATCGGTGATCCCGACCTCAACGCTTTCGAGGTTCTGGTAGGTAAACTCGACGTCCTTGAGCGCGCTTTGCAGCAATTCGCGGTGCTGAACCGGCGCGCCGTTTACGCCGTAAGCAAAGCCCTTGTTGATCTCGAACGCATTGGCGAGTTCATCCGGATCGGCCCAGACCCCGCCGTCGATCATCTGGTTGACGTTCGCCCCGTAGGCCCCCTCCGCGTTGGAGAAGACCCGCAACGAAGCGGTCTCGAGGTCACAGCCATGCGCCTGCTGATGCGCGAGGCTGTGCTTGCGCACGAAGTTTGCCTCCGCCGGTTCATCGGCTTGGCTGGCGAGCAGGGCCGCTTCCGCCAACATCCGCGTTTGCAGCGGCAGCAGGTCGCGGAAAATGCCCGAGAGGGTCATGACCACGTCGATGCGCGGGCGGCCCAGCTCTTCGAGAGGGACCAGTTCCGCGCCGCACAGGCGACCATAACTGTCGCGCCGTGGCCGCGCGCCGAGCAACGTCATCGCCTGCGCGATCTGTACGCCTTCGGACTTCATGTTGTCCGTGCCCCACAGCACCATCGCGATGCTTTCCGGGAAGGGCTTGCCGCTATCGACATGGCGAGCGATCAGGCGCTCTGCCTGGTCGAGGCCCTGCTTGCACGCAAAGGCGCTGGGGATGAGGAACGGGTCGAACCCGTGAATATTGCGGCCCGTGGGCAGCACATCGGGATTGGCGACGATGTCTCCACCGGGAGCCGGCTGGACATAGCCGCCATCCAGCGCGTGGATGAGCGAGCCGAGTTCGTCGCTCTCGTCGAGTTTCGCACCGAGCGCAGCGCGATCGGCATCCCCGTCACTATCCGCGCCATTTGCCGCCTCTTGCATCGCGTCGAGCATGTCGTCGCGCTGTGCACCGGCAGGGTTTTGGCCCAGGACATGCAGTCCGTGCGGGATCAGCGTCGCTTCGAGTTCATAGAGGCGCCCTGAGAGGCCGCCAATTTCGCCGCATTCGATATCGAGCGCATCGCACTGATCGCGGATGATCTCGGCGAGATCGGCGCGCTCGGCATGGCCGTCCTCGTCGTCGGCGGTAATCCGCCAGCGCTCGACACTTGCCTTGAGCTCGGTCAGCCCCTTGTAGAGCCCGGCCTGCGCGAGTGGCGGGGTCATGTAACTCACCAGCGTCGCGGCCGAGCGCCGCTTGGCCAGCATTCCTTCGGAAGGGTTGTTGGCAGCATAGAGGTAGTAATTGGGCAGGTCGCCGATCAACCGCTCAGGCCAGCAATCGCCGGTCATGCCGGTCTGTTTGCCCGGCATGAATTCGAGCGCGCCATGGGTTCCGAAATGCAGCACCGAATGCGCGCCGAAATCCTCGCGCAGCCAGCGGTAGAATGCGCTGAAAGCGTGGGTTGGGGCGAAATTGCCCTCGAACAGCAGACGCATCGGGTCGCCTTCGTAGCCGAAAGCAGGCTGGATGCCGACAAAGACGTTGCCGAAATGCGCGCCCAGAACCTGAATATGGCCGCCATCGCTTTGCGCCTTGCCCGGCGCGGGACCCCATTGCGCTTCGATTTCGGCAAGATGCGGTTCGCGGCGGACGTGCTCGTCTGCGGGAATGCGCGCGGCGACATTGGCGTCGGCGCCGTAACGTTCGGCATTGCCCGTAAGCAGTGCCTCGCGCAGCGTGTCGACAGTTTCGGGGACGTCGACGCTGTAGCCCTCTTCTGAAAGCCTGCGCAGCGCGGCGTGAAGCGATTCGTAAACCGCCAGGAATGCCGCTGTGCCAGTGGCGCCTGCGTTGGGCGGGAAATTGAACAGGACAACCGCCAGCTTGCGCTCGGCGCGCTCGCTGCGACGAAGCTCGATCAGTTTGGATACGCGCGCAGCAAGCGCTTCGGTCCGTTCGGGGCATCCCTGCATCGGGCGCAGGTGATCGGAAGAAGGGCGCTCGCATTTGCGCTCGCAGCCCCGGCATGTCGCAGCGTCCCCGGCGCGGCCTCCGATTACGCTGGGCACGGTCGAGCCGTCGAGTTCGGGCAGGGCGACCATCATGGTGGCCTCCAAGGGGAGGAGACCTTGCGGGCGTTCGCGCCATTCCTCGAGCGTCTGGAATTCGATGGCGTGCGCTGCAAGATACGGCACGTCCAGTTCGCCAAGCACCTCGCGCGCGGCTTCGGCGTCGTTATAGGCCGGGCCGCCGACCAGCGAGAAACCGGTCAGGTTGACGATCGCATCTACGACCGGGACGCCTTCCGGGTCGAGGAAGAACTTCTCGATCGCAGGGCGCGCATCGAGACCGCTGGCAAATACGGGGACGACCTTCATGCCTGCCGCCTCGAAAGAGGCGATGGCGGCATCGTAGTGCCCGCAATCGTGACCCAGCAGGTAGGAACGCAGCAGGATCAGGCCGACCGTGCCATTGGGCGCCTTGCCGCGCGGCAGAACCCGCAGGCTTTCGGAAATCCGCTGTTTGCTGCGCGGGTGGTACACGCCGGTTTCGGGATATTCGAGCGGCGCTTCAGCCTTGGTAATGCCGCGGCGGCCCGCGCGCTCGCCAGCGGCATAGCGGTCGATCAGTGACCGCACCATCGCAATGACATTCTCGTCCGATCCGGCGAGCCAGTATTGCATCGTCAGGAAATAGGCGCGCACGTCCTGCGCCGTGCCGGGAATGAACTTGAGGATCTTGGGCAGGCGGCGCAGCATCTTCATCTGCCCGGCGCCCGAACTTGCCCCGGCTTTCTTCGATCCGCGCAGTTTCTTGAGCAGTGCCAGCGGACCCTTTGCGGGGGCATCCATGCTGTATCCGCCCATGCGGGTGAGCTTCACGATTTCGCCTGCAGACATCAGGCAGACCATCGCATCGCAATCCTCGCGGCGGGCTTCAAGCGTGGGCATGATCGCGCGGCAATGATCGTCGAGGAACAGCATCGTCGCGATGACGATATCGGCTTCCTCGATTGCCTGCTTGGTGGCTTCCAGCGCGCTCGTGTCGCGGTCCCAATCGGCAGCGGCATGCAGGCTCAGCTCGATGTTTTCTTCGGCGAGCTGCTTGCCAGCGCGCTCGACAGCGCCCTTCAGGTGGTTGTCGAGCGTAACGATTACTGCCCGCACAGGCGTTTTGCGGTGCGCAAGGATCGAGGCGGGCGCTTCACCGGGCATAGTGCGCTTTCGCATCATAGAGCGTTTCGAGGTCGATTTCGGCGCGGCCCTGATGCTGCGCAAAGGCCTCGGTGTTGCGGCGCGCCTTGCCGCGCACGAAGAACGGAATCTTCTTCAGTTCGCGCTCGGCTTCGCTGGTCCAGATCGATCCGTCATTGGTAGGGACCACCGGTTCGACAGGCACGTCGGCTTCGATTTTCGGAGTGCGCGGCGAATGCGCGGCATGATGCGATGCGCCCGCCTCGTCGGAAAATTCGAAGTCTTCGCGGAACATGGTGAGCAAGTGCTCTTCGAGGCCCATCACCAGCGGGTGGACCCAGGTGTCGAAAATCACGTTCGCGCCTTCAAAGCCCATTTGCGGAGAATGGCGCGCCGGGAAATCCTGCACATGGACGGGCGAGGAAATGACCGCGCAGGGAAGGCCCAGTCGCTTGGCGATATGGCGTTCCATTTGCGTGCCGAGCACCAGCTCGGGCGAAGCGGCTGCAATCGCGTCCTCGACCGCGAGGTGATCGTCGGTGATCAGCGGCTCGACGCCATATTCCTTCGCAGCGGCGCGGATTTCGCGGGCGAATTCGCGGTTGTAGCAGCCAAGTCCGCAGACCTCGAAGCCGAGCTCATCGCGGGCGATCCGGGCGGCGGCCACGGCATGGGTTGCGTCGCCGAAAATGAACACCCGTTTGCCGGTCAGATAGGTCGAATCGACCGACCGGCTCCACCAGGGCATTCTTGAAGAGGTGTCGCCGAGGGCAGGCGTGGGATCTGCACCTGCCAGCTCGGCGACGTCGGTAATGAAAGCACGTGTGGCCCCCACACCGATAGGGATGCTGCGCACGGTCGGCTGGTCGAATGTCTTTTCGAGCCAGCGAGCCGCTTCGTCAGCAATCTCGGGATAAAGAACGATGTTGAAATCGTACCGCACCGATCCGCGTGATGTCCTGCGGTGTCGCATCCAGCGGCGCCACCAGATTGACCTCTACGCCCAGCGTATCGAGGATTTTGCGGATTTCGACGAGGTCGTCGCGGTGCCGGAAACCCAAGGCGCACGGGCCGAGAATATTGGCCCGCGCGGCGCGGCCCTCGCGCGGTTCGCGCACGATGGTCTTGTCCGCCAGGTTGCGCACGATCTGGTAGAACGTCTCGGCAGCGCCCCAGTTTTCCTTGCGCTGATAGCTTGGCAGTTCCAGCGGGATTGCGGGGCAGGGCAGGTCCATCGCCTCGCTGAGACCGGACGGATCGTCCTGGATCAGTTCGGCAGTGCAGGACGCGCCGACGATCATCGCCTGCGGTTTGAATCTTGCAGCGGCATCGCGCGCGGCGTTCTGGAACAGCTGCGCTGTATCCTTGCCTAGGTCGCGCGCTTCGAAGGTGGTGTAGGTGACCGGCGGGCGCTTTCCGCGCCGCTCGATCATGGTGAAGAGCAGATCGGCATAGGTGTCGCCCTGAGGCGCGTGGAGAACGTAGTGCAGCTTGTCCATCGCGGTCGCGACGCGCATCGCGCCGACATGCGGCGGTCCTTCATAGGTCCAGACGGATAATTGCATCGCCTATACCTCCAGCACGTCACGCCGCCGGAGCGGGCGTGCAAAGAGTTCGGCGAGATCACCGGCCTGGTCGAAGCCGTGGATCGGTGAGAATACGAGTTCGATCGCCCACTTGGTCGAAAGGCCTTCGGATTCGAGCGGATTGGCGAGGCCGAGCCCGCAGACGGTCAGATCGGGCCGGTCTGCGCGCACCCGGTCGAGCTGAAGATCGACGTCCTGCCCTTCGCTGATGCGGGCCGAGGGCGGGATAAGGTCGAGTTCCTGCGCGCAGTGCGCGCGGTGGAGATAGGGCGCGCCAACCTCGACCGGCACCATGTCCAGTTCGGTCGCAAGGAAGCGGGCAAGCGGCACTTCAAGCTGCGAGTCCGGCAGGAAGCTGATCCGCTTTCCTTCGAGCTGCGCCTTGGCATGGGAGATCGCACGTTTCGCGCGCTCGCGGCCGGGTGCAATGACGCGGTTGAAATGCATCTCGTCGATACCGAAGGCGTCCGCAGCAGCCTTGAGCCAGCCGGTCGTGCCTTCCGCTCCGAAGGGGAAAAGCGCATCGAGCCGCTGCGCGCCGCGCCCTTCGAGCGCCATCGCGGTTTCGGCGAGGAAAGGCTGGGCCAGAAGGTAGCGCGTGTTCGGTCCGACGGAAGGAAGGTCGCGGGCATTGCGCGCCGGAAGCGCGCCGACGCGCTCGATCCCAAGCTCTGCGAAGAGCCGCATGAACTGGTCCTCGACAATGTCGGGGAGCGATCCGACGATCAGCAATTCCTGCGGAGCATCCGCTGCGCTGGCAGGCATTTCAGGAACAAGCGAAGCGAGGCAGGCATCTTCGCCCTGGGTGAAGGTGGTCTCGATGCCGCTGCCCGAATAATTGAGGATGCGAACTTGCGGCATGTGCTGCGCGCCCAGACGTTCCGCGGCCTTGGCAAGGTCGAGCTTGATGACTTCCGAAGGGCAAGAGCCGACGAGGAACAGCGTCCTGATATCGGGGCGACGTTCCAGCAGCCGTCCGACCACGCGGTCGAGCTCGTCCTGGCAATCGACCATGCCGGCAAGATCGCGCTCTTCCATGATCGCCGTGGCAAAGCGCGGTTCGGCGAAGATCATGACGCCCGCCGCAGATTGCAGCAGATGCGCGCAGGTGCGCGATCCGACGACGAGGAAAAACGCATCCTGCATCTTGCGGTGGAGCCAGACGATACCGGTCAGGCCGCAGAAAACTTCCCGCTGTCCGCGCTCGCGCAGGATGGGCCGGTCTTCGCCAGCCGTCTGGCCGGGGGCCTTTGCGGTGCAGCCGGAAAGGGTCGACACAGCGCTCATGCTGGCAGGGCCTCCATCTGCGAAGCCTGAAGCCGTGCTGCGCGCAGCTTCAGCAGGAACTGTGCCGCGTTGATAACATAGGCCGCGTAGGCAGCGAGAGCGACGAACATGCGCTGCTCCACCGTGCCCAGGGCGCCAAACAGCATCACGAGGTAAAGCGTGTGCAGCGCGAGGACGAGCATCGAGAACACGTCCTCCCAGAAGAATGCCGGTGCGAAAAGCCAGCGACCGAACACGACCTTCTCCCAGATCGAGCCGGTGATCATGATCGTGTAGAGGACGAGGGTCTTGATAACGATCGAGGTGTCGGCAGCAAATGCGCCTTCGCCGGTCAGCAGGTAGCGGGACACGAGTGCAAGACTGACGATGAATACGGCGAATTGCAGCGGAGCGAGCACGCCCTGCACAATGGTCCAGGCCGACTCGTCTCGGCGCCGCTTCTCATCCGCTGAGTAAAGCGCCCCGCTGATCCCTTGATTGTCGTCTTTCCGCAACGTCTCGGATGCGGTGGCGACCGAGGATGCAAGATCCCGCCGAGTCATCTTTTCAAGACCACCTTTCCCTCTCGAGTCGATAACTACGCCATCCTTGTATAAAGTGTCAATGCAAGTGGACGTCTTGTTTACTTGACATACCTTGTCGTCAGCACCGATTGCTCAATCAGACAAAAGCGCGTAGGTGTGAGTCGCTGGCGGTGGACAGGTCGGATAATTTTCGATCCACCAGCGGCGACGTGATCCGCGCCGTTCCCGGCATTGTGGACCGGGAGACTGGGAGGGTCTGATGGCAAACACCAAGGCTTCGGGCGTATTCGGCGCCAGCCAGGCTGCATTGCGCAAAGTAATCACAAATCCGCTGAGCTTCGGGAAATCGGCGAACAAATTCGAGTCCGATTCCAAAGCCGGTTTTTCCGACCAGTCGATCAACGCCATTATAGAAGGCGATATCATTCCGCAGCTGCTGATGGCGCACGGCGCAGGTCAATCCGGAGACAGGGTTGCGCAAGATCGCGAGATCAATCCGTCCGACGCGAGTGATTTTGCAAAGCTCCCGCTGAGCCTCGAGGCGGCGGGACTGATCGACGAAGTTGACAAGTTTCTCAATGCAGGCGTCAGCGTCGAAGCCGTTTATCTCGACCTGCTTGCTCCGGCGGCGCGCAGACTCGGTGAAATGTGGGAAAGCGACGAATGCGATTTTGTCGACGTCACGATGGGGCTCTGGCGGCTCCAGGAAGTGATGCGCGATATCGCATCGCGCGCTCCGGCCGGACCGGGCGGAGCAGACGCGAAAAAGCGCCGGGCTTTGTTTTCCGCAATGCCGGGAGACCAGCACAGTTTCGGCGCGCTGATGATAGACGAAGTGTTTTCGCGCGCCGGCTGGCACAGCGAGGCGTTTGCCAAGGCCGAGCGACGCGAACTGCTCGACAGGCTGGCGAAAAAGCATTTCGATGTCGCAGGATTGACCATCTCTCGCGACTTCCCTAGCGCCACGATCTCGAATCTGATTACAGCAATGCGCAGCGTTTCAGCCAATCCGAATATTTCCATTTTGATCGGCGGGCGAATGGTCAATCTCGACCAATCGCTCGTCGCGAAAGTAGGAGCCGATGGGACCGGCCCCGACGCTCGCGCCGCGCTTGAGGAGGCCAACAAACTGGTCCGATCAATGCCATTGCGAGCGCAATCTATGCGCTAGACCGGGACCATGAATGCTCACACGTAAGCACAGTATCGAAGGCAAGCACCCGTTCGGCAAAGCCGCCGAATTGTTCAACACGCTTGACGCCGACGCCGCGATGAAGCTGGCGATGGTGGCGGGCGATGTTACGCTGGTGCTGGACGATGCCGGGACGATACTGGATGCAGCGTTCGACCCGTCCGATTTCCCTGAGCTGGATGATTGGGTCGGGACCAACTGGATCGAGACCGTCACCGACGAAAGCCGGCCTAAGGTCATGGAAATGCTGGCCGCTGCCCGGCGCGGCGAAGTCCAGCACTGGCGCCAGGTCAACCACCCCACTCGCAAGGGCGACGTCCCCATTCGCTACGCAGTGCTCAGTGTAAACGGCGGCGAACACCGCATCGCCTTTGGCCGCGATCTGCGAGATGCGGGCAAGCTTCAGCAACGCCTGCTTCAGGTCCAGCAATCGCTCGAGCGCGACTATATGCGCATGCGCCAGCTTGAATCGCGCTACCGGATGCTGTTCGAAACGTCGTCCGAGGCGGTGCTCATCGTCGAGGCATCGACCTTGCGTATCCGCGAGGCCAATCCGGCAGCGCATGCGATGACCGGCCAGCGCCAAGGTGCGCTGTCGGGCAAGAAATTGCCGAGCCTGATGGACAAGGGTTCACGCGACGCGCTTCAGGCGCTTGCGGGATCTGCCATGGCGTCCGATGCGGTTGCGCCGGTCGAATTGAAACTGGCCAAGGGTTCGCGCCCGGTTACCGCCTCGATTACCGGCTTCACGCAGGATCGGGGCCAATTCCTGCTGCTGCGCCTCATGCCCGTCGGCGACAATGAGGCGAAGGACGATTCTCCGCTGCTCGACCTCGTCGACCGGATGCCCGATGCGTTTGTCATGGCGAATGCCAACCTCGAGATCGTGAGCGCAAATCACGCTTTCGTCGAGCTGGTCCATGCCGCGAGCGTCGACCAGATCCGTGGACGCCACCTGTCCGAGACGATCGACCGCCCGGGGATCGACCTTGACCTGATCGAAGGCCAGATCGATCAGCACGGCTCGGCGCGCAATGTCAGCACGGTGCTGCGCGCCGGGGGCGAGATCGAAGGCGAGCCGGTGGAACTTTCCGCCGTGCGCAGCAGCGGCGAGGAATCGCTCTATGCCTTCGTCATCAGGCCGATCGGCCGGCGCTTGCGGGATCTCCCTCCGGGGGCCGAAGATTTGCCGCGTTCGGTTGAGCAGCTCACCGATCTGGTCGGGCGCATGTCGCTCAAGGATATCGTGCGCGAATCCACCGACCTGATCGAGCGGCTGTGCATCGAGGCGGCGCTTACCTACACTTCGGACAACCGCGCATCGGCGGCTGAAATCCTCGGCCTGTCGCGCCAGAGCCTGTATTCGAAGCTGCACCGCTACGGCCTGGGCAATCTTCCGTCCGACCCAGAAGAGGGCGAGTGATCGCAGCCGCTATCGGGCGATCATTCCCGCAATTTCCATTCCATTCGCCGCGAACTGAAACGGCTTTGTTGCGTCAATTGCAAGTGACACCCAGGTGTAAGGTGTGACGCCCTGAATTCCTCAGAATTTACCGCAGGACCGGGCAATTCTCACCCCTGTGGGAATCGTGTGTCAATTTCAATTGACGCACACGACTGTCAAGCATAGCCTCTCCCCATGGAAAGCTCTGCGGTCTCGACTCGCCCTGTGCCGATTCCGGCGCTGAGGGACGTCGTCCAGCTTCTGAAACCAATCACGTGGTTCCCGCCTATGTGGGCCTTCATGTGCGGCGCGGTATCGTCGGGCGTCGGCCTCGATGGACGCTGGCTGTTCGTGCTGGGCGGTATCCTGCTGGCAGGTCCGCTGGTTTGCGGCACCAGCCAAGCGGTCAATGACTGGTTCGACCGGCATGTCGATGCGATCAATGAGCCGGACCGACCGATCCCCTCGGGCCGCATCGCCGGACGCTGGGGTCTCTACATCGCATTGATCGGCACGCTGGTTTCAGCGGCGGTCGCGTGGATGCTCGGCATCTGGGTGTTCATTGCCGGACTGGTCGGACTGGCGCTGGCCTGGGGCTACAGCGCGCCGCCGTTTCGTTTCAAGACGAGCGGCTGGACCGGCCCGGCAGTCGTCGGCCTTACCTATGAAGGCCTCAGCTGGTTCACAGGCGCAGCCGTGATGCTCGGCACGCTGCCGTCCGCAGAAGTGCTGATCGTGCTGGTGCTCTACAGCCTCGGCGCGCACGGCATCATGACGCTCAACGATTTCAAGGCTGTGGAGGGCGACCGGGAAACCGGGCTCAGATCACTGCCCGTGATCATGGGCGTGGGCGGGGCCGCCAGGTTCGCGTGTTCAGTTATGGCGGCGGCGCAAGTCGTGGTGATCGCGCTGCTCGCATGGTGGGGTTACGCGCTCTCGGCAGTGCTCATTGGTTTTGTTCTCGCCGCGCAATTCGCAGCCATGCCGCGTCTGCTGCGCGATCCGAAGAAATATGCGCCGTGGTATAACGGCGTGGGCGTGACGCTCTATGTGCTGGGTATGCTCGCGGCGGCACTCGGTCTGGGGGGATACCTCTGATGGCTCGCGGCGATCAGGTGCAGCCCGGCCTCGGCTGGCTCGCCATTGTCAGGATCGGGCTGGTGCAGGCGTCGATCGGTGCGATGGTCATGCTGACGACGACGGTGCTCAACCGGCTGATGGTGGTCGAATATGCCCTTGCTGCCGGAATCCCCGCCGGGCTCGTCGGCTGGCATTACGCCGTTCAATTGTGCCGCCCGCTGTGGGGGCATGGCTCGGACAAATCGTCTCTTGGGACCGGAAGCCGGGCCGTCTGGATTGTCGGCGGGATCATCGTCCTCGGCCTTGGCGCGATACTGGCGGTGCAAACAACCGTCATGATGAGCGGTAATTTCACCCTCGCCATGATTCTCGGCGTGTTCGCCTATACGCTGATCGGCATCGGCGTCGGCGCGAGCGGCACGTCGGCGCTGGCGCTTCTAGCGTCCGGGGTCGCGCCGGAGAGGCGCGCGGCGTACCGCAGCGACGACATGGATCATGATGGTCGCCGGGATTGTGATTTCCGCAATCACGGTCGGCGCGCTGCTCCAACCCTATTCGCCCGAACGGTTGCTTATGGTTGCAGCGGGGCTCCTGCTGGTCTGCATCGCGGTGACGGGCCTTGCCGTGTTCCGCCTGGAGCCGCGCGGCGGCCTGGGCTCCCAAGCCTTTGCCGAGACCGCCAAGGATGAGCCTGCACCCGGTTTTGGCGATGCCCTGCGCGAAATCCTCCATGAGAAAGCCGCGCGGCGTTTCACCATCTTCATCTTTGTTTCGATGATGGCGTTCAACATGCAGGACCTGATTCTGGAGCCGTTCGCGGGCCTCGTTTTCGGCATGACGCCGGGCCAATCCACCCAGTTGGGCGGGATGCAAAGCGGCGGCGTGCTTGCGGGAATGATCGTTGCCGGGATCGGCGGCAGCGCGTTTTCCGGACGAATGCCGGTCGAACTCCGGCACTGGATCGTGTTTGGCTGCCTCGGATCGGCGCTCGCTTTGGCAAGCCTTGCCATGGCCGCGATCGTCGGCCCGGGCTGGCCGATTGCTGCGAATGTATTTGCGCTCGGCTTTTGCAACGGGTTGTTCGCGGTCGCCGCGATCGGCGCGATGATGGGCCTGGCGGGAGCGGGGGCGAGAACGCGCGAAGGCGTGCGCATGGGCGTATGGGGCGCGGCGCAGGCCATCGCCTTTGGCCTCGGCGGATTGCTCGGCGCACTCGGCGTCGATGCCGCGCGCGGCGCGCTCGCCAGCGACGGCAGCGCATTTCAGCTGATATTCGCGATCGAGGCCGGGCTGTTCGTGCTCGCCGCTGCGCTCGCTGTGCGCGCAACAAGCGCGAGCGCTGGGTCAGCACGTATTGAAGAGACGAGCCTGAAGAGAGCAGGCGAGGGAGAGGTGTTCGCATGACAGAGACAATTTATGACGCCGTAGTCGTGGGCGGAGGCCCATGCGGAGCAACCACCGCGACCGATCTTGCGATGGCAGGACATTCGGTGCTGCTCATGGAGCGCGGCGGGCGGATCAAGCCGTGCGGCGGCGCTGTCCCTCCGCGAATGCTCGAGGATTTCGATATCCCGCAAAGCCTGCTGGTTGCCCGTGCACGCTGCGCCCGGATGATCGCGCCTTCGGGCCGGGCGGTCGATATGCCCGTGGGCGAGATCGGCTATGTCGGTATGGTCGATCGCGACGAGTTCGACGAATGGCTGCGTGAGCGCGCCCGGATGTCCGGGGCGGAACGGCTGACAGCGGTGTTCGAAAAGGTCGAGCGCGATGAGAACCCTCATCCCCTCGTGACATTTCGCCGGAAACGCGGCGGCCCCATCGAACGCGTCCGCGCGCGCTGCATCGTCGGTGCAGATGGAGCGCGATCTTCGGTCGCCAAACAATGCCTCCCCGGCGCCGAGCGGGTGAAATGCGTCTTCGCCTATCACGAGATCATCAAGTCACCCGCCAATGATGGCGAAGCTTTCGACGCCAATCGCTGCGATGTCTTTTACCAAGGCAAGCTCTCGCCCGATTTCTACGCTTGGGTCTTCCCCCACGGCGACACCGCCAGCGTCGGCGTTGGCAGCGCGAATAAAGGCTTCTCCCTGCGCGGAGCTGTTTCGCAAATGCGCAACGAACTCGATCTGACGCGCTGCGAAACGGTCCGCCGCGAAGGCGCTCCCATTCCGCTGAAACCGCTCAAGAAATGGGACAATGGAGCCGACGTTATCGTCGCTGGCGATGCGGCGGGCGTGGTTGCGCCGGCCTCGGGCGAGGGGATTTACTACGCCATGACCGGCGGGCGCTACGTTGCCGAAGCTGCCAGCGAATTCCTCAAGACTGGCGAGGCAAAGGCGCTCAAACGCGCACGCAGCCGCTTCATGAAGGAGCACGGTACCGCGTGTTCTGGATCCTCGGGATGATGCAATATTTCTGGTATTCGAGCGACAAGCGGCGAGAGCGCTTTGTGACGATGTGCGACGACAAGGACGTGCAGCAGCTCACCTGGCAGGCGTATATGAACAAGAAGCTCGTGCGCAAGAAACCGATGGCGCATGTAAAAATCTTCTTGAAAGATTGCGCGCACCTCTTGGGAATGCGGGCTGCAACGCGCTAAGCTCCATCCCATGAAGGGTAGCTTGTTTTTGACGGTTCTGGTCGCGACCATCGCGGCGGGATGCGTTGCGGCGCTGGGTGCGACGATCACCGATCTCGGCCCGTGGTATCAAAGCCTTGCAAAGCCGAGCTGGAATCCGCCCGACGGCCTGTTTCCGATCGTGTGGACCTTCATCTACGCGCTGATCTGGGTTTCGGGCATCACCGCCTGGCGCGCAGCTCCGGATAGCGCGAGTGCGCAATGGGTCATCAGCCTGTTCGCCCTCAATGGCTTTCTCAACATCACCTGGAGCCTGATTTTCTTCCGGATGCAGCGGCCCGATTGGGCCATGATCGAGCTGGTGTTCCTGTGGCTCTCGATCCTCGCGCTCATCATCTATTGCGGGCGATTTTCCAAGCTCGCTGCCTGGCTGCTGGCGCCTTACCTGATCTGGGTGAGCATTGCCGGCGCGCTCAACTGGGCGGTGATCGACCTCAATGGCCCGTTCGGGTAATCGCAGCCAGGTGAGATGGCCGTGAACTGGTTCTTTCAATCAGGACACGCGGCTGACCTGATCCTCGTCGTTCTGGCGGTCGAGGCCGTGTGGCTCAAGCTGCGCGGCTGGCGCTGGGCCGACATCGCAGGCTTTCTCGGCCCGGCCGTCCTGATCGTCATGGCCCTGCGCGCTGCGCTTGTGGGCGCGCCGTGGTACTGGATCGCCGTACCGCTTGCGCTCTCGCTGCCGCTTCACTTGGTCGATCTGCGGACGCGTATGGATCGCCGCTCATAGAGAGCAGCCGGTTTCAGGCGCGGTCATGAAAAAGCCCGGCTTCGCATTTCTGCAAAGCCGGGCTTTTTGATGCCGACGGGTAGAGCTGGTTCGAAAGCGATCCGGGCTCTACCCTTTCCTGATGGCGCTTATTTCGGAGCGTAATAGTGCTCCTGCGCCCACACATACCAGTTATCGACGACCGTGCCGGTCAGCAGGATACCGATCCCGCCGGTGAAGGTCGTCAGCACCGCGAACCACCAAGCCCAGCGGTGGATCGATTCCATCGTGGCGTTGAAGCCCATGGTCCAGCGCCAGAACAGGCCGGCCCGTTCCGAGGCCGTGCCGCGGTCGGTGATCTGCTCGATCTCGCGTTCACCGCCATAGCGGCCCACCGCAAGGATCGTTGCGCCGTGCATCGCGAAGAGCACTGCGGATCCGTACAGGAAGACGATCGATAGGGCGTGGAACGGATTGTAGAACAGGTTGCCGTGGATCAGCGAGAAGTTGTTCGTCCAGTCGAGGTGCGAGAAGATGCCATAGGGCACCGCTTCGGCCCAGCTGCCAAGCAGCAACGGACGGATGAAGCCAAGCACCGCGAACAGCCAGATCGCGCTCGCAAACGCCCAGGGGATGTGCATTCCCATGCCGAGCATTTTCGCGCGGCGATAGGTCCGCGCCCACCATGCCAGCACCGAGATGCTGAGGAATGCGCCGGTCAGGATGAACCAGCCGCCTTCATTCAGCGGTACGAACGGGCTGAACCCGTATTCCGGTCCCGGAGGGTCGAGCGAAAGCCAGAACAGCTCGCGCATGAACGTCTGCGGGCTCCACCCGGCCTCGGCCCAGAAATTGAGGCCGATGATCATGAAGGCGGCAAACCCGAACGTCAGCGAGATTACACCCAGCGTGCCCAGATAGACCGGGCCGAACTGCGCCTGCCCGATCTTGCCCATCCAGTAATTGTAACCGGTGGAAGGGATGCGGATGTCTTCGCCTGCCGGCAGCGGCACGCCCATTTCGGGCGGCCCCTTTACCTGCACCTGTGTGAAGATGTTTTGATAGGTAGCCATATCAGATCGGCCCTCCTTCCCAGATCGGGATCTTTCTCCAGAAATCCCAGAATTCCGGCCAGCTGCCGACATACAGGGTTCCCGAAATCACGATGCAGATGGCGCTCCAGAATCCTGCGTTGAGAGCAAGGAACAGGCCGACGCGGTGAATGCCGAGGGTACCGACCGAATAGCCGATGAAATCACGGAAATACGTGTCTTCGTATTCCGGTGTCTTGACATCGGTCCCATCGCTCGGATTGACCGCCGAAAGCACCAGTCCGCCATGGAGTGCAAGTGCGAGACAGTTCGTGAAGAAGAACGTGATCGCCAGCATATGCACCGGGTTGTAATGGAAGTTCGCGTACATGTACCCGGTGTTCGATACCCAATCGAGGTGTGACCAGATGCCATAGGGGAAAGCGTGTCCCCAGGCTCCCATCCACACCGGACGGATCACGACCAGCGTGATGTAGGCGAAGACGGCAAAGCTGAATGCCACAGGGATGTGGAGGCTCATGCCGAGTTTGCGCGAGATTTCCGCTTGCCTGAGTACCCAGGACGAAAAAGCGACGATCGCGCAGGCTGTTATGACCTGCCAGTAACCGCCCTCTGACAAGGGCGCGAAGGCAAGTCCGTTTTCAATTGCAGGTGGCTTGATGTCGATCAGCCAGGGGTTCAAGGTCGGACCTTCGGCTGCAGCGGCAAAGATCAGCATTGTTCCCAACGCCGCGCTGATTGCCACCAAGACCCCAAAGAATCCGACATAAAACGGCCCGACCCAGAAATCGAATAGGTCACCGCCGATCAATGTTCCACCGCGCACGCGGTATTTCCGCTCGAAACTAAGGAGCGCCATAGGTCCATCCTTCCCGCCCGGAGGGCAGGTGTTAATCTGTTATCGAAAAGAAGTAGGAGGCAGGCAGGCGAACCTGCCCCCTCGCATCTTTAATTGACCGTCAGGTTGCTGCTGGAGCTTCCGACATTTCAACCACAGCCGTCGCGGTCGGATTGCCAGTGGTCGAGTTATCGAGCCAGTTGTAGCGATCCGTGCTGAGCAGGATGAAGTGAATCGAAAAGGCCAGAACAGCCAGGCCGACGTGCAGGGCCACGAGAACGCGGCGGACGTCGAAATGAAGCCAAATACTCCACATGATGAAATTCCTTTGAAATTTGCAGTCGTAAGTCTCGGCCAAACCCCCGAAGTTCGAACTCCGCGGATTGGCTGATCATACTGTGTGGATCAGATCGGGAACCAAGGCTTGTCAAACCATACCAGTGCGTGCGCAACGATTGCGATGCCCACGTAAAGGGTAAACGTTCCCATGAAACCCTTGTGGATTTCCTTGGCCTCTTCAGGCGTCAGGTGAGTGCCAATGCGCTCACCAGGTGTCGGATCAACCATAATCAAGTCTCCGTATCAGTTGGTTGGAGTGGAGGCCGAAGCCCCCGTCGGCATCCCCGCGTGATCCCCCACGTGGATTTGGTGTGCCCGTTTTCAGGGCAATCTGGATGCCGGGCACAGCGAAGGCGACTGCATGATGCGTCATGCGGTTTCCCCTTCTAGCTGCGCCCCAGAAAATTCGTTGTCGAGGCAATCGGGCGTGACTGCGCTCTGTCCGCGCTGGCGCGCGGTATGCTCGGCTGCATCGCGAAGGCGCTTGGCAGCGGAAATGCGGATGAGGACCGGCTGCGCCTCGACCAGCCTGTCGAGCTTGGTCTTGGCGGCGTCTTCCCATGAAACCTCGGTCTGCCTGCGGGCAGGGGTCGCCTCGGCCTTGTCCATGTCCGTGCCCAGCGGCAGGATGTGGAACAGCGCATCGAACAGCGCATTGCACACTTCCTGCACGAGATACGTGGCGCCGGAATAGCCCATGAAGGGGGTGCCGGTGTGACGGCGAATTGCTGCGCCGGGAAAGCTGGCGGGGATGAAGGTGCTCGTCGGACCGAAGCCGCTGGGGCACTCCGCCAGGTACATCCGTTCGTTATAACTGCCGAACAGCACCATCGGTGGTGCGGCATGGATCGATGCGCGCACGTCTTCGTTCTTCGGCTTGACGCCGGCTTCGCGGGAATAGGCGAACGCGCAGGGCAGGCCCATATCCTCTTCGAGGAAGTGACGGATGCCGCGCGCATAGGTTGCGTTCGCAACGATGCCGAAATTGGCCGTGCCGAAGAAATCCTGCGTGACCGAGCGCCACAGATCCCACAGCGGCTTGATAGTGGTGTGCTTCTCGCGCTCGATAAAGGGTTCCGGATCGAGGCCGAGTTCCTCGCCCAGAGCGCGCAGGAACTTGGTGGTCGATGACAGGCCGAGCGGTGCCTGGAAATACGGGCGCTCGAGCGTTTCGCACAGGTTCCGGCCAAACTCGCGGTACATGCAGACATTCGCGTCGGCCGTGCCGAGCTGGCGGATATCGGCAAGGTGGCAGCCAAGCGGGAAGACCACGCCAACCTCTGCGCCGATCCCTTCGACCAGGCGGCGAATCTCCGCGAGATCCGATGGCATGTTGAACATGCCGTAGCTGGGGCCGATGATGTTGACGCGCGGCTTTTCACCGTCCTTGCGCGCTTTGGGCTTGGGCGATTTCTTGGGGCCGAATTCGGTCCACAGCCATGTCAGCGCGCGGTCGGCGCTTTCCCATTGATCCTCGTCAATGGTGCGCGGCAGGAAGCGCTTGATATTAGTCCCTTCGGGCGTCACGCCGCCGCCGATCATTTCGGCGATCGAACCGGTCACGACCACGGCGGGCAGTTCAGGGTCAAGCGCCTGCCATGCGCGTTTCATCGCGCCTTCGGTGCCGGTCTTGCCGAGTTCTTCCTCGCCAAGTCCGGTGACGACAATGGGAAGCTCATGCGGGGGCAGGGCGTCGGTATAATGCAGCACCGATGTCACCGGCAAATTCTCGCACCCGACGGGTCCGTCAATGATGACCTGAAGGCCTTTGACAGCGGTGAAGACGTAGGTCGCACCCCAATATCCGCCTGCGCGATCGTGATCGAGGACGAGGCTCATGTGCCCACCGCCTCGGACGCCTTGCGCGCCGCTTCGTTCAGTGCCGCATACTTCTTGCGGAATTTCGGACGGTCGATCGGCGTTTCTTCCCACACGCCAGCAGCGTGTTCGGTCCCGACACCTTCGAAGAAGTCGCGCATCTTGTCGAAGCGCTCCTTGTTGCCCATCGCGCCATTGATGACAGTTGCCAGGCTGCCCGCGCCTGCCGGGCCCATCAGCGGGCGGGCGGAAATGAGGTTTGTGAAATACAGCGCCGGGATCGCCTTGGCCTTGGCGTGCTGCACAACCGGAGTGGTGCCGATGGCGAGGTCGGGGCGGAATTCCTCGACCGCCGCGATATCGTCTTCGAGGCTGGCGCGGTAATTCACGCGCACGCCCATCGCCTCCAGCCATTCGCGGTCATGGTCAGACCACTGCGTCGCGGGGCAGGCCGTGCCGACATATGGCACCTCCGCGCCGCTTTCGATCAGCAGGCGGGCGACCAGCAATTCGGACCCTTCGTAGCCCGAAACGGTCACGCGGCCCTTGATTGGATTGGCGGCGAGCGCGCCCTTGATTGCGCCGGTCATTGCGTCCTTGACCGCATCGACCTTGTCCTGCGGCAATCCGAGTTCGTCCCTGATCGATTGCAGCCAGGCTGCCGTGCCGTCGATGCCTACCGGGGCCGAACCGATCACGGGACGCCCGGCAGCTTTGAATTCGCGGACGCTCGCAGTGTAGAACGGGTGTATGGCCGCAGCGATCGAGCAATCGAGCGCGGAGTACAGCTCGCGCCATTCGCGCGTCGGCACGACCGGGCCAGCGGCAAGGCCGAGCGGTTCGAGCATCTGCCCGATAACCACCGGATCTGCCGGGAACATTTCGCCCAGCAGCGCGACGGTCGGCTTGTCGGAGCGTTCTTTCGGAGCGGCGACCGGGCCTTCTTCGACCTCGGTGCGGGCATAGTTGAGCATTGCCCCGGCAAGGACGTCCTTCGCCTCTGCATGGGTCGGGATGCCGAAGCCCGGCACGTCGATACCGATGATGCGCACGCCGTTGATCTGCTTTTTCAGCAGCCGCAGCGGCACGCCGCTGGCGGTCGGTACGCACAGATTCGTGACAACAATCGCGTCATAATTCTCAGGATCGGCGAGGTCTTCGACCGCTTCCTTGATATCCTCGAACAGCTTGCCGGTTACGAGCGTTTCGGAGGAAAAGGGGACGTAGCCGACCGTGCGCCGCGCACCGTAGAAATGCGAGGTGAAGGTCAGGCCGTAAACGCAGCAGGCACTGCCGGAAAGGACGGTCGCAGTGCGTTTCATACGCAGGCCCACTCGGAGCGACCCGAAGGCTGGGCACATGCTTTGAGGCTGATCGTGCGGGCCCCTTTCGGGATCTACCGGGTAATCGGCGGCATATTGATCGAGAACTTCGCTCTTGCCCGCAGCGCGCGCGGCTTCGAGCATCTTGTCCTTGCCGCCGTGACAGCCGTCACCGCCCGATGTGTCGGGAGTGCCCGAATCGAGATCGATCCGGTCCGGTGCGCGCTGTGCGTTCGAGGCAGAAAGGTCAGTCACGCATCAGACCTCGTCGTAAATCACTTCAAGCGATGGTTTCTCTTCGAAGACACCGCCGCGCATGTCGGCCTGGGTGGCCGGTATCAGCTGAATATCGCCGCCCGTCTGATCGGGGCTGAACAGGCCTAACAGTCCGTCCTGATCGACCGGCGTTGGTTGCAAAGGCGGCGCATCTGCGACGTTCTGCGCCAGCGTTTCGAACAGGCTGGCCCATTCGCCGCCCGGCTTGCCAATGATCTGGTAATTTGCAGATTTGCGGCGAATATCGTCGTCCGCAGGGATCGCTGTCAGGACCGGAATGCCAACAGCTTCCGCGAATGCGTGCGCCTCGCCCGTGCCATCGTCCTTGTTCACGATCATGCCGGCAACGCCGACATTCCCGCCCATCTTGCGGAAATATTCAACCGCATGGCAGACATTGTTCGCGACATAGAGCGATTGCAGGTCGTTGGAGCCAACGACGATCACTTTCTGGCACATGTCACGCGCAATCGGCAGGCCGAACCCGCCGCACACCACATCGCCGAGGAAATCGAGCAGGACGTAATCAAATCCCCATTCGTGGAAGCCGAGCTTCTCGAGCAATTCGAAACCGTGAATGATCCCGCGCCCGCCGCAGCCGCGGCCAACTTCGGGACCGCCCAGTTCCATCGCGAACACGCCGTCACGCTGGAAACACACATCCTCGATGGTTACTTCCTCGCCCGCGAGCTTCTTCTTGGACGATGTCTCGATGATGGTCGGGCAGCTCTTGCCGCCGAACAGCAGGCTGGTTGTGTCACTCTTTGGATCGCAGCCGATCAGCAGCACCCGCTTGCCCTGCTGCGCCATCATGTAACTGAGGTTCGACAGCGCAAAGCTCTTGCCCGAGCCGCCCTTGCCATAAATCGCAATAACCTGCGTCTCGCTCGTTACCTCGCCGGTGTGGACCGGATCGGGTTCCTGCGAGGCTTCGTCGCGCAGCGCTTCCGTCTGAACGTCTAACATCGTCATTGGGCGTTGCTCCAATCGAGAACCATTTTGAGGCAGGCAGGATCGTTGAAGGCCTGCGGATAGGCATCGCTCGCCGAGGTGGCTGGGCGTGCATCCGTGATGAGGTTCGACAGGTCGAGCTTGTCGGCTTCGATCAGGTCGAGCGTTTGGGTCAGATCTTGCGGTTGCCATTCTGCGGCGATGCGCAAGCGCGCCTCTTTCATGAAGGCGGCGGGGAAGGCGAAATTGACCCGCTCGGCGTAAAATCCCGCGAGCGTGATTTCACCGCCCTTGGCGAGATGCGGGGTCGCGGCATCGATGATCGCGGCATCGCCGCTCGCATCGTAGATTGCGCGGTAATCGCTGCGCTCGTCGGCATCTGGTGCGGTGACATCGTAGCCCGAGGCACCGGAGCGCCGGGCTGCGCTGGTCTCCCAGACGGTCGGCGCAGGTGCTCCCAGTGCGATTGTCAGGCGGGCCAGCAATCGGTACGAGCACACCGTGGCCAATGATGAGGTCAGGGGCGCTGCCGCCATTGATCGCGTGAAGCGCGGTCGCCGCAAGCGCGCACAGCACGCCGGACTGCCCGAGCCGCTCTGGGACGGGCAGGGCGCGGGCCGATGGCACAATGACATGGCTGGAGGTGCCGCCGAACAACCCGCGAGCCTCGGTGTAGCAATTGGCGCCGGGCACAAAGACCCAGTCGCCGATCCGCCCACACGCTTCGCTGCCGGCATCGACGATGCGGCCAATCGATTCGTAACCGGGGACAAGCGGATAACCCATGCCGGGAAATTCGGGCATTCGGCCCGTCCACAGCAGTTTTTCGGTGCCGGAGCTGATGCCGCTCCATGCGATCTCGATCACGACATCGCCGGGGCCTGCTGGCGTCAACTCAAGCTCCCGCAGCGCAAGCTGCTCGGGTCCTTCAAGTATGACAGCCAGTGCATTCATCCTAAGCGACTTTCCCCTCTGCCTTCTCTCGGCTGACCGTGCGACTCACGCGGTGGCCAGAGATGGTTCTCCATCTGTGTGCTACGCCTTACAGCACTTAGTGTCAATTAAAGCAGACAGTTCAAGCGTCAGGCTGACGCGACGATACAGCTGGCGATGACCGGCTGTGCTGTCGGGACCAGCCGAGAGCGGGCAAACCCGGCCTCGCGCAGCATTGCGGCGATCTCGTCAGGTGTGCGCGGCCGGCCCGATCCCATCGCCCATAGATAGAGGCCGAAAAATGCGTCCCCCATCGGCTCTGCTCCGGGTATGCCCGCCATGGGTTCCGCGATCATCAGCCGGTCGCCCGAAGAGAGGCTGCTGCGGATATTCGTCAACAGCGCCAATGCGGGTTCGTCATCGTGATCGTGCAGGATGCGGACCAGAGAAACGAGGTCGTAGCCCTGCGGTATCGGGTCTTCGAAGAAATTGCCGGGATGACAGGTCAGGCGCCCTTCGCCGACCGCGCGGCTGAGGGGTTCGCGCGCTGCCTTTGCGACCTCGGGCAAATCGAACAGGCCCAGTTCCAGTTGTGGATATGTCGATCCGACCCGCCGCAGGAACTCGCCATGCCCACCGCCGACATCGAGCAGGCGGCCCTGTCTGGGAAAGCGGAACGCACCGATGACCTCATCGGCGACGAATCGCTGCGATGCGGCCATCAACTGCGAGTATTCCTGTGTTTCCTCGCCCCGCTCGGCGGCGCCGTGCAGCGCTCCGGCATAGGACCAGTAGCGCGACAGAGCGGTCGGCTCCTTGCGGTCGCGGCGCAGCAGATCGAGCGGGTCGGTGAGATCGCTGTAAAGGAGCCGGTGGTGCCGGATCATCGCCTGCGCGCCGGGATCGGCCTGGAGGACTGCGCCTTGCTGGCCCAGCATCCAGCCATCGGCGTGGGCCTGCTCTGCAAGGTCGAGCGCGCGCGCTGCCCTGAGCAGCCGCAGCGCTGCGTCTTCGCTGAGGTCCGTATCCGCCGCTATTCGGGCCGCGCTGACCGGGCCTTTGGCAAGCAGGTCCAGCAGCCCGCTCTCCACCGCCGCACGCAGCACCTGCGAATAGGAAAAACCGACGAGGTGATCGAACATCTGCGTGGCCCGGCTGCGAGCCACCGATTTGATGAAGGGGATTCGCGCAGCCCAATACTGGAAGCGCGAGCTGGCAAGTATTGCGTTTCGCCGCGCGATCCAGCGGACCTTTCGCGAAGGTTTCTCCGTCATTTCCAAGCGTTTTGACATCCCATTTGTCCAAATGATTGGACAGATGATAGAGTAAGGTCAATGATAATGTCCGCGCGGTGCTGCCATCATGGCGGCAATGGCGCGCGCATCGGGGGAGGACGGTGAGCGAAAGGATCGCGATTATCGGCGCCGGAATGGGCGGGCTTTCGAGCGCGGCCATGCTGGCTGCGCGCGGTCACGACGTGACCGTCATCGAGAAAGAGGCATGGGTAGGCGGAAAGGCCCGCACGGTCGAAGTCGATGGCCAGCCGATCGAGGCCGGCCCGACCGTGTTCACCATGCGCGACGTGTTCGACGAGATATTCCACGCCTGCGGAGCGCGTCTGGACGACTATATCAATGTGCGCCGGGCCGAGATCATCGCGCGCCATGCGTGGGACAGTGACGGAAAACTCGACCTGTTTGCCGATCCGCTGCGCAGCGAAGAGGCGATTGGCGATTTCGCAGGGGCGGATGCAGCCGCTGGATTTCGCGCGTTTCGCAAGGAAGCCAGGCGCATCTACGAAGTGCTCGACGAACCATTCCTGCGCGGTGACAAATCCGCGACGCCGCTGCCGATGATGTGGCGGATCGGGCTGCACCGTATTGGCGATGCGATGGCGATGCGTCCGTTCGACAATCTCTGGAAGGCGCTGGGCGAGCATTTTGCGGACCCGCGCCTCCAGCAGCTGTTCGACCGCTATGCGACCTATTGCGGCTCCGATCCGTTTCAGGCCCCTGCCACGCTCATGCTGATTGCGCATACCGAGGCGCGCGGCGTGTGGCTCATCGATGGCGGCATCAGCGCGCTCGCGAACGGATTGCGGGCCTTGGCCGAAACCAAGGGCGTGAAGTTCCACACCGGGTCCAACGCTGCGCAGATCCTGGTCGAGGGGCGCAGGGTCAGCGGCGCGCGACTGACCAACGGCGACACGATTGCTGCCGACGCGGTCATCTCCAACGCCGATCCCGAGGCGCTGGCCGAGGGCAAGCTGGGAGAGCATGCGGCGCAATCGGTCCGGTCGATGCCGCGCAGCAAGCGCTCGCTATCGGCGCTGGTCTGGTTCGCTCATGCCGAGACATCGGGGTTCGACCTCAGCCATCACAACGTGTTCTTCTCGCCCGATTACGAGCGCGAATTCCGTGATATTGGCGCAGGGCGATCGCCGTCCGACCCGACCGTCTACCTGTGTGCGCAGGACCGCAGCGCGAGCGATCGCGCCGCCGCACAGGACCGCGCCCGATCCCGAGCCCAATCTCGGGAACGTATCCAGATAATCGTCAACGCGCCTGCCAATGGCGATACCCATCACTACTCAGCCGAGGAGATCGAGACATGCACTCACGCCATGAGGAGCAGCCTTCGACGATGCGGGCTGACACTGGAGGATCCGATGCCGCACGAGCTGGCGACGCCGGAGACTTGGGAGGACCTGTTCCCGGCGACCGGCGGCGCCCTTTATGGCAGAGCGTCGCACGGCTGGGCGGCTTCCTTCCAGCGGCAGGGTCCGAAAACGCGGATACCGGGACTGTATTGCGCAGGCGGAGCGACGCATCCAGCGTACCGGAGTCCCGATGGCAGCCTTGTCCGGACTGCTGGCAGCGCGAACGATCGAACGGGACCTCGCTTCGATGCGGCGATACCACCAGGCGGCTACACCTGGTGGTATATCGATGCGATCAGCGAAGACGGGCAGCACGGGCTGACGATCATCGCATTTCTGGGCAGCGTTTTCTCGCCCTATTACAAGCGCAGCGGGCGCAGCGATCCGCTTAACCATTGCTCGCTGAATGTCGCCCTCTACGGCCCCAAAGCACGCTGGGCGATGACCGAGCGACCGTCGGGCTGCGTATCGCGCGATGTGACCAACCTCCAGATCGGCCCCAGCCATGTCGAATGGAAAGGCGATGCGCTGGAAATCGCAATCGAAGAGCGCGACAAGCGGCTGTTCAACCCATTTCGCCGCCCGGTGCGCGGCAAGGTCCGCGTCATTCCCGAATCGCTCAATCCGGCAAGCTTTGCGCTTGACCCGGCAGAAAACCACATCTGGCACTGCATGGCTCCGCGCGCCCGGATCGAGGTCGAGATGGAAGAGCCCGGCGTGTCATGGAAAGGCTCGGGCTATTTCGACCACAATCGCGGCGCCGAACCGCTCGAAGATGGCTTTCGTGTCTGGCACTGGTCGCGTGCGCATATGAAACGCGGCGCGGTCGTCTGCTATGAAGGGGAACGCGGCGACGGGTCGGTCTTCGCCAGCGCGATCCGGTTCGGGGCGGACGGAATTCCCGAGGAGACAGACCTTCCGCCATCTGCTCACCTGCCCAGCAGCAAATGGGGCATTGCCCGCCGCACGCGCTCGGAAATCGGCTTTGCCGAAGTGAGCCGCACATGGGAGGACACGCCGTTCTATGCCCGGTCCGAGCTTGCCTCGAAGCTTTACAGCGAAGATGTGGTGTCTGTGCAGGAAAGCCTCGACATGCGCCGCTTTGCCTCTCCGCTGGTGCAGTTCATGCTGCCTTACCGGATGCCGCGCCAGAAACGATAACGGCTAGTCCTGCGCAGTTTCATCGCTGCCGTCGGCCTCAGATTCGGCTTTAGCTTGCGCCTGAGCTTCAGCCTTTTCCTTGCGGATCTGCTTCAGGTCGCGGTCCATCTTGAAATATTGCCACAGGCCAAAGCTGATCGCGATGCCGTAGAAAAACACGATCTCGATCCAGCCGAAATTGCCGTCCATCGCGCGCGCTCCCTGGTCCTGTTTGCCTTAATCCGTTCGCGCCATAGCATGGGCCGCGAGGAACGCGGTTATGCGTTCATGGACGATACCGGGTGCTTCCTCATGCGCGAGGTGGCCGAGGTTTTCGAGCACTTGCAGCTCGGCATCGGGAAGCCAGCCCTGCGCCTCGCGCGCCCAGTCGAGCGGAATCGCCGCATCCTTGTCCGAATGCACCATCAGGACCGGGTTGGAGATCGCGCTCATTCGCGCGCGTAGTGTCGGCAGGTCCCAGTTCGCCATCATCGCCAGCGCGCCCTTGGTATGGCGCGAATTGGACAGCAGCGCTTCGTAGCAGGCCAGCCCCTCGGCATCGATGTGCGAATGGGTCGCGCGGTAGATGAACCGGTCGGAATCGCCCGATAACGCCGCCGCGCCCGAGAACAGGCGCGGGACGAGCGGATTGACGAACAGCAGCTTGGCGACCGCCGGAAATAGCTGTGCGGCAAGGCCGGGGAAGGGCCGTAGGGCGGAATTGAGGCCGATGACCGGGACATCGAAGCCGTGATCGAGCGCCAGTTGCAGCGCCAGCGCCGCACCTGCGGAATGACCAATGATGGCATCAGGCGCTAGATCGAGCGAGTGGATTAGCCTGCTCAGTGCGCTTGCCATACGAGGAAGCGACATATCCTCTGGCGGATGGCCGGTCGTAAAGGCGTGGCGCGGCAGGTCCGGCGCAATCACGTGGTGCGTTTCGGCCAGCAGCGGCATCAGGGACCGCCATGAATGGACCGACGCTCCCGTTCCGTGGAGCAGCAGTAGGCCCGGTTTCTCAGGATCGCCCATGCGCTGGACATGCCAGCGGGCGCGGCCAACCGGCACGAACTCGCTCGCCTCGCGGTGAGGCCAGATCAGCCCTTCGCGCTCCCATTCCAGCGCGCGGCTCATGCTGCGCTCCGGGCAGGCTGCATCGCTGCGATCGCGCCGTGGAGCGATTGTGCATCGGCGCGCGGCAAGGCGAGGAAGCGGGCGCGCATTTCTTCGGCGAGCGCGGGTGCATCGGGGCCGGGGCGAGCGGAAATGTCGATCACAAGCGCGTCGATACCGTCGCGCGCGATGGCCTTCGCAGCGGCCTCCGCGTCCGCTTTCGCCTGCCCGCGTCCCGGCGATCCGTCGGCAGCTATGTTGCCGCGTCCATCGGTAAGGATCACGAGGCTGGCAGTGCGGCCCCGCGCCATGACCGACTGAGCCGTTTCGCGCGCTGCGTTGAGACCCATTGCCAGCGGTGTCCCGCCGCCTCCCGGCAATTCGGACAGCGCGCGGCGCGCGCGGGTCAGTGAGCGGGTGGGCGGCAGCAGCAATTCCGCGCTCTCGCCCCGGAAAGCGATCAGCGCGACTTCGCTGCGAGTCACGTAAGCCTGGGCGAGCATCAGTTCGACCGCGCCCTTGGCCTCGGCAAGGCGGGCAGCGGCGGCCGAGCCGGAGGCATCGACCGCGAAAATCGTGACCCGCGCAGCCTTTTCCTCGAACCGGCGGACGCGCAGATCGTCCTTGCGGGTGAGGATGGCCTGTGTGTTTGTGGCGGGCTGCTCGCGGCCCAATTCTCTTCGACGCACTGCCTGCCACGGGACTGCGGCGCGCAGCGTGTCGATCAGCGCGAGGCGCGCTCCGCCGCTCGGCATTCCGGGCCGCGCGCTCAGCGGCTTCCCGCGAATACCCGATTTGCGCCTCTGGCCCGAACCGCTTCCCGATGTCCGCCGCGGCGCCTGACCTTTGGCAAGCTGAGCGAGCAGGTCTACCGGGATCGCAGCGGAAGCAGCCTCGACCAGCATTTCATCGAGCGGCTGGTCGGGGCGCTTGCTCTCCGTGTCCTGCCGGTCCTCGCCCGTATCCTGCGGCGGCTCGGGTTGTTGGTCCTCGCTCTGGTCGTCCTCGGCAGGCGGAAGCTGGGTCGCGCGCGGGGCGAGCACCAGGCGCGCTGCCGCAGCCAGATCGGCATCGGAGGGCTCGCGCCGTCCGGCCAGCGCCGCGCGCGCTCTTGCACCCTGACCGGCCGACAGCAGCGGGCGGAGCGAATGCACGCCAAGCGCCGCGGCGGTGGCGGCCAGCGCCTTTAGCGCCAGATCGCCAAGCGGGCCGATTTCAGCCAAGTCGAGGGCGTCCGCCGTATTCAGGGTCACAGCCTCGTGTGCGCGCGAGTGCGACAGTTCGCAGTGGAACGTGCACCGCTCCATCAGGCTGGCAGGCGGCGCATCATCCGGCTCGGCCCCATCGTCCAGCAAGATGAGCGCAATGTCCCCCTGGTCGAGCGCCTGTGCGAGCCGTCCCGCAATCGCGTCACCAATCCGCTCTGCCATCGGCACGATCAGCACGCCGCCCTTGGCCTCGGCGAGTATGCCGGATGTCTCAACCGGACGTCCGGAAGCAAGGCTTGCGGCGATGTCGATGCCGCCCAGCAGACGCTCGTCATCGACATGGCCGGGAAGCTTGCGCGTCTGCACCGCCTCGCCAATCGCGGCGACCAGCGCATCGCGCGCTGGGCTCGATCCGCGAAGGACCATGCCGCCAAACGATGCCGGAGCAAGAAGGAACAGCTGTGCCGCGAGCGCGGCGTCGTGAATGGGATCGGGCGGGTCCGCCGGTATCATCCGAACAATTCGTCGATCGCCCGGGTGATGCGAACGGTCGATCCGGTTTCATCGAGCACATCGCGGCGCAGGCGGTGGCGCAGGGCCGAGGGTGCAACCGCGATCAGGTGCTCGCGCGTGACCGCGCGCGCGCCGTTCAAGGCTGCAAGCGCGCGTGCCGCCCGCATCAATGTGAGCTCGCCGCGCAGTCCATCCGCGCCGACCGCAAGGCACAATTCGGCGGCGTCGGTGAGCACATCCTCGCCCGCCTCGAGCTTCGGCAGTTTGGCCTTGCCGCGCGCAACCTGTTTGAGGATTTTCTCGTCCTTGGCCGCCCAATCTTTCGCGAACCCCACTGGATCACGCTCATTTGCCGCTACGAGCCGCATGATTTCGACCCGCGTTTCGATATCGGTCGGCGCGCGCACTTCGACCGACAGGCCGAAACGGTCGAGCAATTGCGGGCGCAGTTCGCCTTCTTCGGGGTTGCCGCTGCCGATCAGCACGAATTTCGCGCGGTGGCGGACCGACAGCCCTTCGCGTTCGACCACGTTCTCACCCGATGCGGCGACATCGAGCAGCAGGTCGACAAGGTGATCTTCGAGCAGGTTGATTTCATCGATATAAAGGAACCCGCGATGCGCCTTGGCCAGCAATCCGGGTTCGAACGCTTTCTCGCCCGCCCTCAGAGCGCGTTCGAGGTCGAGCGAACCGATCACCCGGTCCTCTGTTGCACCCAGGGGCATGTCGACGAATGGCACGTCACGCTTGCGCACACGGCCCGAAGTGCACGGATCGGGGCATGTGCCCTTTTCCTCGCCGGTGCAGCCATAGCGGCAGTCTTCGATAGCGGAGATTGGCGGCAAGAGGCCCGCCAGCGCGCGCGCGGCGGTGGATTTGCCCGTCCCGCGATCTCCGAAAACCATTACCCCGCCGACGCTGGGATCGACCGCAGCGATCAACAGCGCCTGCTTCATCTCGTCCTGTCCGACGATCGCAGAAAAAGGAAACTTAGCCATTACACGCTCTTGTGAACGCTGGTCGGCTTTTGGACAAGCGCCAGAAATGAAAAGGTGGACGAATAGATGTGACCAGTCATCCTTACACTTTTGCGCCGACCGCTTACTGCCTAGCAATCCGGTTGAGCAACAACACAGGCAGCAGTCCGGCTGCGAGCAGGATCAGCGCCGGGATCGATGCCTCGACCAGCCGTTCATCGCTGGCGAGACGGTAGGTGCGGGTTGCGAGTGTCTCGAGATTAAAGGGTCGCAGTATCAGCGTGGCGGGCAGCTCGCGGACGGTGTCGATGAAGACCAGCGCCGCCGCGCCCACAAGGCTGGGCCGCAGCAGCGGCACGTAAATGCGCGTCAGCACCCGCGCGGGGCTCGCACCCAGGGAACGTGCCGCGGCGTCCAGCGATGGCGGGATCTTGGACAAGCCGCCCTCGACCGAATTGTAGGCGACGGTGAGGAACCGCACCGACAGCGCATAGATCAGGATCACGCTCGTGCCGGTGAGCAACAGCCCGCCGCCATGGCCGAGGCTGTCGCGCGCAAACCGGGTCAGTCCGACATCGACCGCGCCCAGAGGTGCCAGCAAGCCGACCGCAAGCAGTGCGCCTGGCAGTGCATAACCCAGCGTGGCGATGCGGATTGTGCCCCTGACCGCGCGGCTGTCCGAACGCGCCTTGGCAAAGGCGAGCAGGAGGGCAGTGAGCAGACAGGTGACCGCCGTCGCAAGGCCCAGCCACAGACTCCCGCTGGCATAGGTGCCCAGCTCGCCGGAGGCAGCAATTGCCACGTCGCTGGACGCGAGCCAGAAGAGGTGGAGCGCAGGAAGGACAAAGCCCAGCAGGACCGGGATCGTGCAGGCAATCGCCGCCCCTGTCTTGCCCAGCGCAGAGAGCGCGACCAGCGGCTCTTTGTCGCTAGCCGCAAGTCCGTCACGGCTTTCGCTGCGACCCTTGCGGGTTGCCGTCTCCAGCGCGATCAGGACGATGACGAACACCAGCATCACGCTGGCAAGTTTGAGCGCGGCCTGCTTGTCGCCCATCGCCAGCCAGCTGCGGAAGATGCCCGTACTGAACGTGGGGATCGCGAAATATTGCGCGACCCCGAAATCGGCGAGCACTTCCATCAGGACCAGCGCCAGCCCGCCCGCAATCGCCGGGCGCGCAGCGGGCAGGGCGACGCGGAAAAACGCCCGCTGCGGTGATGCGCCGAGGCTGCGCGCCGCCTTGAACTGCGCGCGGCTTTGCGCGGTGAAAGCGGCGCGGGCGAGCAGGTAGACATAGGGGTAAAGAACGATGCCGAGCACGAACGCCCCGCCGCTCAGCGACCGGACTTGCGGAAACCAGTATTCGCCAGCCGCGAGGCCGGTGGCCGCGCGCAAGCCGGTTTGCACCGGTCCGGTAAAGTCGAGCAGGTCGGCATAGATGTATGCCGCGATATAGGCAGGCACGGCGAGCGGGAGGACCAGCGCCCAGCCGAGCACGCGCCGTCCCGGAAATTCGGCCACGCTCACCAGCCACGCGCAGCCCGTGCCGACGACCAGCGCCAACCCGCCAGCCAGCAGCATCAACAGCGCGGTGTTGGCGGTGTATCGCGGCAGCACCGAGCTGGCGAGGTGTGACAAGGCTTCAACGCCGCCGCTCGGCGCGGAAAACAGGATCGCAAGAATGGGAAGGGCAGCAAGTGCCGCGACAAGCATCGCGGACACCAGCCAGCCATCGACGCGCCCGCTTCTCGCGTAAGAACGCGGCGCGCTTGCGTCGGATGCGCCAACTTGCCTAAGGCGGCTTACCACGAGATCGCGACCCATTGCGCCGGAACCCATAATTGAGCCTTGAATTTCGCCATATTGCCCATGTTTACGGCCAAGGGGCCAATCAGTTGCGGGCGCTGGAGGATATCAGCTTCACTGCCCCGACAGGTGAGATCACGTGCCTGCTTGGATCGTCGGGCTGCGGAAAGTCAACCTTGCTGAACCTCGCTGCGGGATTATTGCCGGTCCAGCAGGGGAGCATCCGGCTGGGCAGCGATATGCTGGCCGACCCTGCGCGAAACCCGCCGCCGGAAAAGCGCCCGGTCGGGATGGTGTTTCAGGATGGCGCGCTGTTTCCGCATATGACAGTTGCGCAGAATGTCGGGTTCGGAATGGAAGCGGCGGGCACCGCTGCTATCGAAAGCTGGCTCGATCACGTGGGACTGGCAGGTCTTGGCAGCCGCTATCCGCATGAGCTTTCCGGAGGGCAGCAGCAGCGCGCCGCGCTTGCCCGCGCAATGGCTCCGGGTCCGCAGGTGCTGCTGATGGATGAGCCGTTTGCCAGCGTGGATATCGTGCTGCGCCGCCGCCTGCGCCGCGATTGCCGGATAGTGCTGCGCGAACAGGGCGCGACGGCGGTTCTGGTGACGCACGATCCGTCAGAGGCGCTCGATGTGGCCGACAGGATCGCGGTGATGGAGGCGGGGCGCGTCATCCAGTTCGGCACGCCGCACGATCTGCATGAAGCGCCTGCGACGGCCTCGGTTGGCGCGATATTCGGCGGAGCGCAGGTGGTGACTGCCACGCGCGAGGGTGAAGGCCTGCGCACGCAGTTTGGCACATGGCTGCGCGACACGATCGCAGGCGAATTGCCGGATGCGAGCGAAATAGACCTGCTCCTGTTTGCCGAGAACCTGGACCTTGTCCCCGATCCCGAGGGCATGACGGTGCGCGATGTCCACCCGTCGGGCCAGGGGCACCGCGTATTGCTGAGGGCGCCAGGCGGCGCAGAAATCACCGTCGAAACCGCCTCCGCGATCGCGCCGGAGCGCAAATATCGCATATCGCCGAAACCTTCGAGTATTCGCGCTTTTGAACGCAGATAGCGCTTGCGCCGAGCCATAATAATGATAATCAATCGCAAGAATTGGATGGAAAGGTTTTCGATGAAACAGGGTGTTTTGGCCTGCCTGCTGGCGCTTGCAGTGACTGCGTGCGCGAGCCGAGGAAGAGCCGGAGGCCGATCTGGGCGAGGTCAACCTCTATTCCTCGCGCCATTACGACACCGATCTTGCGCTCTACGAGGACTTTACCGAGCAGACCGGGATCGAGGTCAATCTGATCGAAGCCGAAGCCGACGCCCTGATCGAACGGATCCAGAGCGAGGACGAATTTTCCCCCGCCGACATCCTGATCACCGTCGATGCCGGACGGCTCTGGCGCGCCGAAGAGGCGGGCGTGCTCGCTCCGGTCGAAAGCGAAGTGCTGGCCGAGCGGCTGCCGATCTATCTGCGCCATCCCGAAAACCTGTGGTTTGGCCTGTCGACCCGTGCCCGCGTCATCATCTACAACAAGGAAGCGGGCGAACCCGAAGGCCTGGAATCCTACGCCGACCTTGCCGATCCCGCTTATGAAGGCGAGATTTGCATCCGTTCCTCCTCGAACATCTACAACATCTCGCTGCTCTCCAGCATAATCGCCCATCGCGGCGAGGAAGCCGCAGAGGCATGGGCCGAGGGCGTTGTCGCCAATTTCGCGCGCGATCCGCAGGGCAATGATACCGCGCAGATCGAGGCAGTGGCTTCGGGTGAATGCCGGATCGCGGTGGTGAACACCTATTACCTCGCGCGCTTTGCTGGCGGTGACGAGGAACAGCAGGAATTGTTCGGCAAGCTGGGCGTGATCTTCCCCGATCAGGACGGCAACGGCACGCACATCAATATCAGCGGAGCGGGTCTGGTTAAGACCGCCCCGAACCGCGAAAATGCCATTCGCTTCCTCGAATACCTCACCTCCGAAAGCGCGCAGCGTTACTTTGCCGACGGGAACAACGAATATCCGGCGGTGAGCGGGCTGGAAGCGAACTCGGCGGTGGAAGCGCTCGGCGATTTCAAGCCCGACACGCTCAACGCTGCCGAAATCGGCCGCAACCAGCGCGAAGCGGTGGAGATTTTCGACCGGGCGGGCTGGAACTGAACGGGAGCGGCTGCGTCTTTCACGCAAGCCGCTCTTTCACCCCTTATCACTAAACTACCTTGAAGCGCGGACGCGAAACGTTCATTTGCGCCTGCAATCCGTACCGCACGCATGCGGCCTGTTCTGTAATTTTCCGAGGTCCCAGTTTTGAACCAGCCGATCACCGACCGTTCGCAATTTCAGGAAAGCGGTGCGCTCACCGTCGAGACCATCACCTATGTCCATCACTGGACCGATAGCCTCTTCACCCTGAAGATGACCCGCCCGGCAAGCTTCCGCTTCCGCTCGGGCGAATTCGTGATGATCGGTCTGCCGGGTGACAACGGCAAACCGCTGCTGCGCGCCTATTCGATGGCGAGCCCAAGCTACGCCGAGGAGCTGGAGTTTCTCTCGATCAAGGTGCAGGACGGCCCGCTCACCTCGCGGCTCCAGCATATCAAGGTGGGCGATCCGATCTATCTCGGCAAGAAGCCGACCGGCACGCTGGTGACCGACGCGCTGCTGCCGGGCAAACGGCTGTTCATGCTGTCGACCGGTACCGGCCTTGCGCCTTTCATGAGCCTCGTGCGCGATCCGGAAGTGTACGGCATGTTCGACGAAGTGATCGCCATCCACTCGGTCCGCCATGTCGAGGAACTGGCCTACCGCGACCTGCTCGAAAGCAAGCTCGAAGGCGATCCCCTGCTCGAAGACGAAGACCGCGAGCGTTTCATTTACGTCCCCACCGTAACGCGCGAGGATTTCCGCACGACGGGCCGCATCCAGACGCTGATCGATAGCGGCGAGCTGTTCAAGGACTCCAAGGGCCCGCAGAAATTCGATCCGGAAAACGACCGCGTGATGCTGTGCGGGTCGATGGCCATGATCAAGGACCACGCCGCCGACCTCGAACAGCGCGGCTTCACCGAAGGCGCGAACAACAAGCCCGGCCAATTCGTGATCGAACGCGCGTTCGTGGGGTGATGCACCTTAGGGTGCGCGAAGAATAAATCAGGTGGGATACTTTATCGACAAGAAGTAGTCGTTCATCCAGTCATCGTATCCGAGAAGCTCGCCTTCTCTACGCTCTTCTTTTTCGCTCCATACGTTGCTCTCAAAAAGCTCCACCATCTCTTTGATGCGCCATTCCTCTCCCGGCAGTACGAAGAATATCCGGTGCAACATTGTGCGGCGGTCAAACTCCGACGCGCAAAAGATATCCTCTCTCTTGAACAGACCTGTTTCGACATGCCGGTCAAACAGTCGGAGATACCTCATCACCACTTCGGGAATTCTGTCCTTCAGATGAGAAAAATGAGCGAGCGGCTTTTTGCCAGCGAGCATCAAGCCGAGTTCCCTGTTGGTATGGAGAGTATAAGGCAGGTCTGCGGCGAACCGAATGGGCATAGTGTCTTAAAGCATCAGTGATCGCGATCCTCAACCATGCGATCGGACATTCAGGCCAACTGCTCCGCCCTCTTCCTCATCGCCGGGGCCTCCATGTAGGTGAGGTAGCGCCATAGCCATTCGAGCGGGCCCATCTTGAAATATTTGAGCCAGATGGGGCTGGCGATTAGCTGCACCAGACAAACGACCAGAACGACGTAATAAAGCTCGAACCGCTGGAGCTGCCCGAAATATCCGAGCCCCACGAAGAAAATTGCACAGACGATCGAGTGCGTCAGGTAATTTGTGAACGCCATCCTGCCTACCGAGGCGACCGCGCGCTGGAGCAAGGGAAATACACCCGATCGCGCTAACAACAGCAGCAGTCCGAGATGGCCCGCCGTCATCGCCAGCCTGCCAAGATCATAGGTCATCCAGCTCTGATTAAAGGCCAGCAGACTGAATTGATTCTCCATCACCCACCGCGTTTCGAGCGTGTTCGTGGTCAATCCTATGCCATAGCCCACGATGACCAGACCCCAGTAGAAGCGCTGCGATCTTTCAAGCGTGAAGACGCCCCATTTGAACAGCGCCATGCCGATCAGCATCATGCCCAGTCCATCGAAGACCATGTAGCGATAAAAACCCCAGCTCTGCGCCCGCCCGGTCTCGGTTGCAACTTGTGAGAATGCGCTCGCATAGCTGCCTGTCCGCTCGGCTATGTATGCCTGACGCTCCTCATCGGTTTGCTCGTGATCGGCGACAGCTTTTTCCCAAAGTTTGGCCTGTTCCCGTTTCTCATCCGCAAGCTGCGCGCCGCTGACCTGCGACGAGGCATAGGCATCGTAATCGGACATCATGCCCGCCGCGCTTTTCACGCTGAGCGCCGCGCTGAACAGCAGCGCTCCCGCTCCGATCAGGAGCAACCATTTCGGCATCATGTTGCGAAACGGAAAGATAAGCAGGGCAATCAATCCGAAATAGAACAGGATATCTCCGCTCCACAGCAGGAGATAGCCGTTGACCAGGCCGAACGCCGCGAGCCAGAGATTTCGCCGCATGTAGATGTCGGCCACGTCGGAGCGGCCCTTCGCCTCCAGCCTGCTCGTGAACAGAATGACGCCCGCACCGAACAGCATGGAGAAAAGCCCGCGCTGCGTCCCTTCGAAGCCGATCTGGATGATCATCCAGGAGAGGAGGTTCGCGCCCTCCGCGCCTCCTGCATTGGCCGGGTTGCTGTAGGCATTGGGCAATCCAAAGCCCGTGATGTTCATGAGGAGAATGCCGAACAAGGCTGCTCCCCGGACGAAATCCAGGGTGACAATGCGGCTGGACGTGGGACCGGCTGGCACCATGTCCGGAGTTGCAGCGTCGAGATTCCGTGTGTCGAATGCGGTCGCAGTGCTGGCCATTGATACCCCCCAAGGCATGGCATTTCATGTGCGACCCATGAAACCGGCTGCGGCAGGATTCCTGCGCCGTCCGATGCGGTGGTTGTAGGCCTGATGGCATTGAATGCAACTCGCCCGGATTTTTTCTCCGCCGTAAGCTTGCTCGCTACTCCCTTTCGCGCTTGACCGCCGCCATCCCACGCGCTTCAATCCGTTCCAGATCAAAACCCAATCCCGGAGAAGACCTCTCAATGCTCGATGTAGCCCACCGCACCGCCTACAATGAAGACCACGAGGCGTTTCGCGATACTGTTCGCAAAGTCCTCGCCGAGCATATGGAGCCGTTTCTCGACCAGCACGAGGAAGAGGGTGTTGTCCCGCGCAAGGCGTGGAAGGCGCTGGGCGAGGCGGGGATGCTGTGCCCGACCGTCGCCGAGGAACATGGCGGGCTGGGCCTCGATTTCGGCTTCAACTGCGTGCTAGCCGAAGAGCTGAGCTACCTTGGCACCTCCGCCGGTTTCACCCTCCAAAACGACATCACGGTCAATTATTTCGAGCGTCTCGGCAGCGACGAGCAGAAAGAGAAATACCTGCCGGGCATGATCTCCGGCGATGTCATCACAGCGATCGCCATGACCGAGCCGGGTGCCGGCAGCGACCTTCAGGGCGTGCGCACCACGGCGGTGGCAGACGGCAACCACCTCGTGATCAACGGTTCGAAAACGTACATCACCAACGGCCAGAACGCCGATGTCGTGATCGTCGTCGCCAAGACCGATCCATCGCAGGGGGCAAAAGGCACGTCGCTGGTGCTGGTCGATGCCGGTACGCCCGGCTTTGAAAAGGGTCGCAATCTCGACAAGATCGGTCAGCACTCCGCCGACACTTCCGAATTGTTCTTTCAGGATGTGCGCGTGCCCAAGACCAACATCCTAGGCGGCGAAGGGCGCGGGTTCGTGCACCTGATGGAAGAGCTGCCGCAGGAGCGCCTCAGCATTGCCGTGTCTGCACAGGGCGGCGCGCAGCGCGCGTTCGACGAAGCGGTGAAGTTCACGAAAGACCGCAAGGCCTTCGGGCGCACCGTGTTCGAGTTTCAGAACACCAAGTTCACACTCGCCGATCTCAAGGCGAAGCTGCAGGTCGGCTGGGCTCATCTCGACTGGGCCATCGCCCGCCACCTGCGCGGCGAACTGACCACGGACGAAGCCAGCGCGGCCAAGCTGTGGCACACCGAAATGCAGTGGGAATGCGTCGACGCTGCGCTCCAGCTGCATGGCGGCGCAGGCTACATGAACGAATATGCCATAGCGAGATTGTGGCGCGATGCGCGCGTGCAGCGCATCTATGGCGGCACGAGCGAGATCATGAAGGAAGTCGTGAGCCGTTCGATCTGAGGAGTCCTTGCCGATGACCGATCCCCTCGACTTTTCCGGTATGCGCGTGCTCGTCATTGGCGGGTCGAGCGGGATTGGCAATGGCATCGCGCAGGGCTTTCGCGCGTGCGGGGCCGAGGTCATTGTCACCGGCACGCGGCCCGATGCGGGCGATTATCTCGAAGCCGAAGACAGCGATTTTCGCGGGCTGGCATACCACCGGCTCGACGTCACCGACCGCGATGCTGCGGAAGCCTTGGCGCGTGAAATCGGCGCGGTGGACGTGCTGGTCCAAAGCCAGGGCGTAGTGCGCTACAAGCGGCAGGAGTTTGGCCGCGAGGGCTGGGACGCGGTAGTCGACGTGAACCTCAATTCGGTAATGGACGTCGCGCGCGCCTTTCACACAGGGCTGGCCGACAACGATGGAGCGATGATCGTCGTGTCGTCGGTCGCGGCGTTCAAATCGACCATCGGTACGCCTGCCTATGCAGCCTCGAAAGCGGGGGCGGTGAGCCTTGTGAAGACGCTTGGCGAGGCATGGGCAAGGGACGGGATCCGCGTGAACGGTATTGCCCCCGGCCTTGTCCCGACCAAGCTCACCGCTGTCACCACAGAGCATCCTGACCGGCGCGAAGGTGCGCTCCAGTCCATTCCGCTGCGCCGGATGGGAACGCCGGAAGACATGGCGGGCGCGGCGCTCTTCCTCGCCTCGCCGCTAGCGTCCTACATCACCGGGCAGACGCTGATCGTCGATGGCGGCCTGACGCTGTCGTAAACGCGGCATCCGCCTTTCCTACATGGCCCCGGATGTGCCAACGCAGCAGCTGAAATCGGGCCGGCGAGCATTGCAAACGAAGTTGGAGAGTTGTCATGCGTATCCAACACGGGTTTGTCCATGAAAAACAGGGAATTGGGCGGATTTGAACGGGTGACATGTTGGAAAAAGTGTCAAGCAGCGTTGGAAACTTTTGCAAAGCTTTACCGCCCGGTCATGGCCGGACATTGCGCAGGAGATTGAGATGAAATTCACCCGGCTTGGCCCGAGCGGCCTGATGGTCTCGCAGCTTTGTCTGGGCTGCATGAGCTATGGCGATACGTCCAAGGGGTGGCATGGTGACTGGCTGCTGGGCGAGGATGAGAGCCGACCGTTCTTTCGCGCCGCGCTGGAGGCGGGGATCAATTTCTTCGACACCGCGAATATCTATTCGGGCGGCACGTCGGAGGAAATCACCGGCAAGCTGCTGAAGGAAATGGCGCAGCGCGACGAGATTGTGGTTGCGACCAAGGCCTACGGTCCGTGGCGCAGCGCGCCCAATGCCGGAGGGCTGTCGCGAAAGAGCCTGATGCAGGCTGTCGATGACAGTCTGGCGCGGCTGGAAATGGACTATGTCGACCTGTTCCAGATCCACCGCTGGGATGACGAGACGCCGATTGCGGAAACGATGGAGGCGCTGCACGACATCGTGAAGGCGGGCAAGGCGCGCTATGTCGGGGCATCCTCGATGTATGCATGGCAGTTTGCCAAGGCACAGGAGACGGCACGCGCAAATGGCTGGACACGTTTTGTGTCGATGCAGAACCAGCTCAACCTGCTCTATCGCGAGGAAGAACGCGAAATGCTTCCGTTATGCCAGGAGGAGGGCGTGGGCGTGATCCCGTGGAGCCCGCTGGCGCGCGGCAGGCTGGCGCGGCCCGTGGGCGAGGAGACAGTGCGCAGCGAAACAGATGGCGTGGGCAAGATGCTCTACAAGCAGGATGACGCTGCCGACCGTGCGATTATCTCCGCGCTGGCCGATCTCGCCAATGCGCGCGGTGAGAAAATGGCGAGCCTTGCGCTGGCGTGGCATTTTACCCGCCCGGCGGTGGCTGCGCCGATCATCGGAGCGACGAAACCGCATCATATAGAGGACGCGGTCGCCGCGCTCGACATTACGTTGAGCGATGAAGAGCTGGCCGCGCTTGAGGCGCCTTATCGGCCCAAATGGCCGACCGGCATGGCTATGCAGATGCCGGCGATGGATCAGGTTTCAGTGAAAGATGGATGAGGCGGCGCGCAGGCCTTGGACCCATGCGCCGCCCCGTTCCGATCAGAATTCAGCCTTGATACCGAGAGAGAAGGAGGTTCCCACCTCGTAAGTGTTGATCTCGATCCGGTTGTCGCCGAGCTGCTGGAACTCGAAATTGTCGCGGCTCGAAGATGTTGCGCACTTCGAACGACAGCTCCAGCGGAACGCCGAATGCGCCGAGCTCCGAGCGCGCGACCACGTCGAAGGTCACGCCCGGATCCTCGACCACATCGGGCAGCGCGCCGCCGCGCAGGGTCACGCGTTCACTGGCGTAGTTGACGAGCAGGGTGAGCTGCTGGGTCTTCTCCGTATCCTCGATGCCGAATGAGACGTTGGCGACATGATCGGACTGGCCGACCAGCGGCGCGCCATCGTCGAAGATCAGGCTGGAAAGCTGGTTCGGGTTCGAAGTGGTCGGAGAAATGTCACCGGGTCCGACGGAGATTTCAGACTGGGAGTAGGTGTAATTGGCGAGAAGGAGGAGCTGCTTGGTCTCGAAGAACGTGCCGCCAAGTCCGTAGAGGTCGATGCCGTAAACGAAATCGAACTCCGCGCCGTACAATTGTGCGGAAGGGGCGTTGGCAAAGCTGGTCAGGACCTGGCCCGATGCGGAGATCAGCGTGTTCTCGATCGGGTTGTCGATTTCCTTGTAGAAGCCCGCGAGGCTGACACGGTTGGGCCCGCCGAGATAATATTCGGCGCGGGCTTCGACATTGATGAGCTCGCTGTCTTCGAGCAGCGGATTGCCGCGGAAACGGCGGTTGGATTCGGGATCGAAATAGGTCTGCTCGACAAGCTCGCGAAACTGCGGCCTGGCAATGGTCTGCGAAGCCGAGAGGCGCAGTTGCAGATCATCGACCGGCTCCCAGGTGATCGTTGCGCCGGGCAGGAAATAATCGTTGTCGAGATTGGTCGGTGTGGCCCCGCCAATCGGCGTGTTGAAGATCGACTGGTCGAGCGCAACGAACTGCGATGCATCTTCGTAGCGCACCCCGGCCTCGAACGTGAGGGTGTCGGTCGGAAGCCAGCGGAACAGGCCGTAGCCTGCCATGATTTCGATCCCGGCGTCGAACACCGGGAAGGGGGAGGCTTCGGTCAGGGTGACGTTGAAACCAGCGAGGGTCGCTCCGTTGATGATGTCACCGGGACGGCGCAGGCCAAGCGCAGGCACAATCTCGTCACCGAGAACGTCGCCCGAAATGAAAGGACGGAATTCGCGGCTGGAAGACCGGCGGGTCGTATCGGAATACGCACCGCCGACGGTGACCTCGAAGTTGTCGGCAAGCTCATAGGAAAGGTCGGCGCCGCCGAACCACAGCTCTTCCTGCAGGTCGTCGAAAGCGACGGTGGTGATGCCGGCATCCGAAAGCTGGTTGAAGTAGGCGACGAAAAGGTCGCCGAACGGATCGCCGGGAATGTTGGTCCGGGTGTAGCTGACCGATGTGTTGAACGGCGCCTCGCGGTCGGTGCGGGCATAGCCGCCGCGCAGGTCGACATCGATGCTGTCGAAATCGAGCTCGGCAACAAGCTGGGTGTCGATCAGCTGGCGTTCGAACCATGCAGTCTGCTGGTTCTGGAAATCGAAGCCGTCAAAGCCGGGCAGGATATCCGTGCCTTCTTCGAGGCGAGCGGTCTTCAGCGTGTCGCGAATGTAGAGGTTGGTCCAGCGGATCGTGTGCGGGCCGGTATCCAGACCGAAGGATACGAGGGCGTTGAACAGCACGTTTTCATCGGTGATGAAGGTGCGGAAATCCTGAAACAGCTCGGACAGGTCCGAGCTGCCGCCCTGGCTGATGACAGTGCGGTTGCGCAGGCTGTTCTTGAGCGATGCGGTCGCAATCAACCCGAGATAGGTATCGCCGCCTAATTCGAAAGACGCGCCGCCGGTGACAGAACCCGAGAAGTTCGGGCGCTGCGAGTTGTCTTTCTGAAGCGTGACGAGATTGGTCGGAAGCAGCTGCCCCGCAATCCCCTCGCTCACGTCGATAGGCACCGAACCAATACGCTCACCGCTGTCGAGGAAAGCCTGCAGATTGGAAGGGATATCGCGGTTGCCATTGTCGAACCCGAAGTAATCCCAGTCAGAACCGAAATAGGTGAGGCCGTTTTCGAATGTCGTCTCGGTGTCGCCGCTGACCGAGAAGCTGAGGCTGAGGAAATCCTCGACCGGCACAGCCTTGGTCGTCAGGTTGATCACGCCGCCGCCGAATTCGCCGGGATAGTTCGCCGAATAGGTCTTTTGCACGAGCGAAGATGCGATCACGTTGGTCGGGAAAATGTCGAGTGGCACCACGCGGCTGAGAGGTTCCGGGCTTGGCAGCGGCAAGCCGTTCAGCAGGGCAAGCGAATAGCGATCGCCGAGACCGCGCACGAACACGCGGCCATCGCCAACGACCGACAGACCGGTGACGCGGCCAAGCGCACCTGCAATGTCGCTCTCGCCAGTCCGAGCAATGTCGGCTTCGGAAAGGACGTTGAGAACCTGTGTCGAGGAGCGTTCCGGATTGCGATTGCGCCGGCTCGGTGACGATGATACCGCCGCCGGGTACGGATACGTCGGGTTGTTCCTGTACGTCCTCTTCCTGGACACCATCAACGTCTTCGATCAGCTCGTCTTCCGCTTGCTGCGGATCGGCTTCGTCAGTCGATTGCGCGTAAAGAGCGGATGGAAACGTGAGCGAAGTAGTGAGAAGCAGCAGTCCTGCAAGACGCTTGCCAGTCGACATAACCTTAGACCCCTTCATTTATAGGTCCTGAAACATGGCGAGCCCTGATTGGCCCGGTAAAAATGATCGGGGGAGGCACCGCGAATGCGCAGCGCCTCCCCGTAAACAGATTAGGCGCGATCAGTAGACCGGCAGCGAGGTGCAATCGCCGGTGGCGCTTCCGAAGTTCATCGTGGACGAGTTGCAGGTCCAGTCGCCGAAGACATCGGATACGTTGTCATCCTCGGCACCGATAAAGGTCGATGCGTTGAAGAAGGACGAGCGCGCCGTCGCGTCGAAGACCGGATGACCATTCTCGTTCGCACCGTTCACGAAGGTATTCGTGAGCGACAGCGTGAAGGTAAAGTCGTTATTGGTACCCGCATCGACGACGGCTTGCACTTCGGCATCGGAGACACCGGCATCACCGCGCACCGGGCGGTTCGCCCCGTCACAGACTACCGAATCGAAACCAATGATCGCATTGAGCGTGATCTGTTCATCGATACGAATGCAGACATCATCGGCGCTGTCGACATCGATCACGCCGTTCGTCAGGCCAAGCGCAGGACCGCCGCGCGCGCGGATCGCCTGACTTGAATTGGACGAGCGCTGGACGAATGTGAAGTTGTTCACCTGCAGGGTCGACTGCGGCAGGGCATTGCCCGGAGTACCGTCGGCGAGATCGTCCGGCGAATCGAATTCAATGAGGCTGTCACCGGTGCCAGTGCGTTGAACGACCACGACTGTCTCGAGGTTCGCCTGAGCGCCGCTATCCACGTCCAGCGAATCGTCCGACGCACCGATGACAGCGATGTTGCGCGCATTGACCGATCCACCGAAGAATTCGAGGCCATCGTCCGAGCTGTTGAACGACAGCAAGTTCTCGATGACCGTGCCCGAGCCGGTGCCGCCGGTCGTGAGCGACTGGAGCTCGTTCGACTGCTGGAGCTCAAAGCCGGAGAAGCGGATCTGGTTGTAAGTGAACGAGCCTGAGCTATCGGAGCTATTGGTACCACCGAACGGCGTCGCAACGACCGTGCCTTCGAGCTGCTGTTCGCATTGCGGGTTGGCGTTGGGACTGGACGCAGTGTTGAAGGTCTGGTCCGAGCAATCGGACACGGGCGCGCGGCCAAGAAGGACGACGCCGCCCCATTGTGCCTGGCTGTTATCATTGCTGAGGCCCAGCACGTTATCGCGGCTCGTCCAGACGATCGGCATCATCGCGGTGCCATCGGCTTCGAGAGTGTTGCCCCGGTTCACGACGAAGAATGATTCGGCCTGAGCGAAAAGAATAACGCCCGGTTCGATCGACAGTGTCACATCGGTACCGGTGCTGCCGAAGCCCTGATCCGTGCCGACGTTCACGCGTCCCTGGATCTGGTAGAGCAGGCCGTTCACGAACGGCAGATTGTCATCCACGTTGAAGGTGGATGGGAGCTGGCACACACGATATTCACCAGTTGGTCCGCTGATCGTGCCCGCATCGGTCAGTCCTCCTGCCGTGTTGATTGTAGGGCAGCCTGATGCCGGTGTGACGGTCGGGGTCGAAGTCGATGTCGGGGTCGGTGTCGGCGACGGGGCCGGGTTGTTGATGATGATATCACCACTGGTACCGGGCGAGACGATTTCGTCCGCGCCGCAGCCAGCAAGCGCAATGATGCTGGCGCCAAGGACGAGTGTACGTTGAATGTTTTTCACAGCGAGCGGTCCCCTCAAAAAACCGAGAATCGATAGACGCGATAAAGTTCGCAGGGGCCGCGCTAAGGTGCGTGCGTGACAGAATTCTTGCAGCATTACGGGGCGAAGTCAGAATCGGTCACTTTTCCGGTATGTGACTCAAATGTGACATATATTACGAAAAAAAGTCATGCATAGGCTCTGCTCCGGAGATATGAGGGCATTACATTGCACTTTCATATCAATAGGTTACGCCACAAAATGGCGCTCAGATGACAATGTTTCAGTAATATTGCATTTTTATGAAACATGTTTCACATTACTCGCACACGAGATTGGAGACATGAAATGACACTTACTGCCATCGCTCTCGCGATCGCCGCAGCCAACCCGATGCCAGGCGCACCGATCGACGCGCAGCTTTCTGCTGAACCCGATGCCAAGCTGGGCGCAGCTTCCTTGGCTGAAGGTAAAGGCGTTGAGGCAATGCGGATGCTGGAGGGCGAACTGAACGAAAACCCGCATGATCCGGCAGTGCTGATCAACCTCGGCATCGCTCATGCGCATCGCGGCGACGATGTTAAGGCGCGGGCCCTCTTCAATGCGGCATTGAAAAGTCCGGAGCCTATCGAGCTGGAAACCGCCAGCGGCGACCTGACCGATTCTCGCCGTCTTGCGCGAAAGGCGCTGCGGATGCTCGATGCCGGAGACCTGCGCATTGCGAGCCGGACGGCGCTTCGCCAGTAAATCCAATCATGTCTGATGCTTGGGGCGGTTTCACGGGTGTGAAATCGCCCCTTTGCTTTTCTGTCATCCACACCTTTGATCTCGACGGAAATCACGCTGTTCAGCTTCGGTTTACTCTCGTGCCCGCAACCGGCGCGCGTAATTGAATGGGCCTCGTAATGTCGAGGTGCAGTAGAGAGGTTGACCCCGTCCGGCTGGTCTATGCCTCCCCTGAACACACGGAACTGTCACCTGCCTGTCATTTACGATAGACAAAGAAGAGTTGCTGGAGGGCTCTGAATGATTCTCGCGCGGGCGGGCAAATACTGCATCGGTGCTTTATTTGCATTGGGTGCAGCACATGCGCAGGCCGATGTATTGGAAATCGATGGCGACGGCGCCCGGTGGGTTGCCGGCGATCTTGTCATGGCGCTGCCCAGTGCGAGCGCGCCGATGGACAATGCGCGCGTCGATCTCAATGCCGTGGTCATATCCGATGGGATCGCGGCTGATCCGGTCATGCACACGAAAGGTGTGCCTGCGATCTACGCAGCAAAGGTGCACGAACTGTCGCAGCGCTACGATCTTAGTCCCAGCCTGCTGGAGGCGCTTGTATGGCAAGAAAGCCGCTGGCGCGAAAACGCCGTCTCTCACGCTGGCGCGCGAGGCCTGGCCCAATTGATGCCGGGTACTGCCGCGTATCTCGGCGTCGACCCCGACGATCCTCACCAGAACCTGGAGGGCGGTGCACGGTACCTTCGCGAACAACTCGACCGGTTCGACGGCGACCTGGAAATGGCGCTTGCCGCTTATAATGCAGGCCCGGGCCGTGTTATAAGGGCTGGGGGTATCCCGAATATTCGTGAGACGAAGCAATATGTTGCTGCCATTATGGGCCGTCTCGCAAACCATTCGCGGCCTGATGCACGGTAAGCGTGATTGGGCCGGCACTAGATAAGACTTTGAGGATAATGGACAACTTGATGAATTCGCTTTTCAATCTGCCTGCACGCGTGGCCGCATTTGTTACGGCGATGCTGATGCCGAGTGCGGCTTTTGCCCAAGGCGTGGATCCGGCGGGGTCCGGACCGATCAACAACGCGCTGCTCTGGCTGCAGGGCACCTTGCTGGGGACAGTGGCCACGACCGTAGCGGTCATGGCGGTCGCTGCAATCGGCTTCATGATGCTTACAGGCCGGATGAACTGGCGCTTTGGCGCGACCGTGATAATCGGCGTGTTCATCCTGTTCGGCGCGACCACGATCGTCGCCGGCATTCAGGCTGCGGCAGGATAGGAACCGGGCGATGAGCGATCTTTCCCGTCACCCGGTCCACCGCGCCCTTACCCGTCCGCAGATGTTTGCGGGCGTCACGCTGAATTTCTTCGTCATCAACATGATGGTGACGACAATCGCATTTTTGATCCTGAAGGATTTGTTGATCGCCAACGCCGCGCTGATTGTGGCGTTCCTGCTCGTGCCGGTGGTCATGCATGTGATCGGATACTTTGCTTCGCTGCGCGAACCGCGTATTTTCGACCTCTGGATCACCAAGGTATCGAAGTGCCCGCGCGCGCCCAATTACAAAAGGTGGGGCTGCAACAGCTACGCCCCCTGATTTTGATGTATAGATGGCCGCCTGAAAGGAGGGCCGTTCGAAATGAAGAAATGGATCGGACCTGCGGCATGGAGCGCTAAGGAAGCGCGCGCCGGAGATCGCCTGCCGTACGAGCGGCTGATCGATGAAAGCACCGTGTTGCTGCGCGATGGATCGGTGATGACCGCGATCCAGGTGCCGGGCCTGCTGTTCGAAACCGAGGATTCCGACGCGCTCAGCGCCCATGCTGCAACGCGTGAGGTGATGCTGCGTTCGGCGCTCGATGCCCGGTTTGTGCTGTATCATCACGTGATCCGGCGCCGCGTCGAAGTGGAACTGGATGCCGAATTCGACGACCCTCTCTCGCGCCATATCGATGCGCGCTGGAGAGAGCGTCTGGCAGGCGGCTCGCTGTTCATCAACGACCAGTTCATAACGCTCATTCGCCGTCCGGCGAGGGGCAAGACCGGCCTTCCCGAGCGCATGGGCAAATTCTTGAAGCGCCGCGGCAGGGACGAATTGCAGGCCGATCCAAAGGACTTGCGCAGCCTCAAGGCGGCAGCCACCGGGCTCGTTGCGTCGCTATCGGCCTATGGTGCGAGCGTGCTTGCCGATTATGCCACAGCGGGATCAGGCATCGGCACCAATTCGGAAATGCTCGAATTGCTTTCGGCGATCTACAATGGCGAAATGCGCCCGGTCCGCCGTCCGCAGGACGGCACGGATATTGGCCAGATGCTGCCCTATCGCAGAGCAAGCTTTGGCCTCGATGCGATGGAGCTTCGCGGGTCAGGCGATCCGGAGTTTTCCGCGATCCTTGGCCTCAAGGATTATCCGGAGGCCACGTCCCCCGGCTTACTCGACCCGCTCTTGCGGCTGCCTTACGAAATGATCGTCACCGAAAGCTACGCGCCCAACGAGCGGACGACCGCGCGCGAGCGGATCGACCTTGCGCTGCGGCGCTTGCGGTCGGTCGACGAAGAGGCCGCCGCAGAGCGCGCCGACATGATGGCTGCGCGGGACGCTTTGGGTAACGGTGCGGTTGGCTTTGGCGATCACCATCTGACCGTGCTCGTGCGGGAGCGCACGCTCGACCGGCTCGACGATGCGACGGCTGCCTGTTCTGCCGCGCTCGCTGACGCTGGCGCAATTGCGGTGCGCGAAGACACCAATCTTGAACCGTCCTTCTGGGCGCAGTTTCCTGGCAACGAGGAATATATTGTCCGCCGGGCACTTATTTCCTCAGCGAACATGTCGAGCTTTGGCAGCTTTCACGGGTTCGCGCTGGGACAGGCGGGCGGAAATCACTGGGGCGATGCGGTAACCCTGCTCGAGACGACCAGTGCGACGCCGTTCTTCTTCAATTTTCACCACGGCGACCTTGGCAATTTCTCGGTCATCGGACCTTCGGGCTCGGGTAAGACCGTGGTCATGAATTTCCTCGCGGCGCAGGCGCAGAAGTTCTCGCCCCGCACCATCCTGTTCGACAAGGATCGCGGGGGCGAGTTGTTCATCCGCGGGATCGGCGGCCGGTATGACCGGATAAGCCCGGGCGAACCGACCGGTTTCAATCCGCTTGCTCTGCCCGACACCCCTTCGAATAAGGCGTTCCTGCGCGATTGGCTCGGCGTGTTGCTGAATGCGGACGGTCCGGAGGAATTTGCGCTGATCAGCTCGGCGGTCGATGCTGCGTATCAGAACGATGCAAGCCTTCGCCGCCTGCGCCATTTCAAGGAATTGCTTGCTGGGGCAAAGCGGCCAGAGCCGGGCGACCTGGCCGACCGATTGGGTGCATGGATCGGTAATGCGAGAGGCGATGGCGGCGAACACGCATGGCTGTTCGATAATGAGCACGATGCGCTCGATCTCGATCAGCGCGTCCTCGGGTTCGACATGACCGCGCTGCTTGAAAATCCGCGCCTGCGCACGCCGGTCATGATGTACCTGTTCCACCGCATTGATGAACGGCTGGATGGCAAACCCACCATCATTCTCATTGATGAGGGCTGGAAAGCGCTCGATGACGAGGTCTTTGCCGCGCGCATTCGCGACTGGCTGAAAACCTTGCGGAAACGCAACGCGCTTGTCGGGTTTGCGACGCAATCAGCCCGCGACGCGCTGGAAAGCCGCATTTCGACCGCATTGGTCGAGCAGACTGCGACCATGGTGTTCATGCCCAACAGCCGGGCGCGGCCGGAGGATTACTGCGATGGGTTTGGTCTCACTGACCACGAGCTTGCGCTGATCCGCACATTGCCGGCGCATTCGCGCTGCTTCCTGGTGCGCCAGCCCGATGCCAGCGTCGTGGTCAGGCTCGACCTGTCAGGAGCGCCCGAGGTGCTGACCATTCTCTCTGGCCGCGAGGCTTCTGTGCGCAGGCTTGACCTGCTGCGCGAAGCGGTCGGTGACGAGCCGTCGCAGTGGTATCCCGCGCTCACCGGCAGTGCATGGCCCGATGGCACGGGCGAAGTGGATGAGAATGGAATTCCGTTACCGGTATGGCAGGCGGCGGAATGACGACGACGTGTGACCTCGCTGCCCAAGACATGGGCACAGGCGTTGCAGCCGCGCTGGCTGCGGTCGATTGCATAGCCTCGCAGGTCAGCGAGCAGGCTTTTGGCCGGCTTTTCGGGACTGATGGGCAGCTGGCATTCGCGCTGACTTTGATGCTGGTGCTTTATGTCGCGTTCTTCGGCATCAGCTTGATGCTTGGGCGGTCGAACCTTTCGGTCAGGGCTCTAGTCCCGAAACTCATGACGCTGGGCCTCGTGCTGACCTTTGCCACCAGCTTTGCGGCGTTTTCGTCGATCTTCTACAATATCTTCATCGGCGGACCCGATCAGATTGCGCGGATACTGACCGGCACGGACGGGTCGGCGACCGCTACCTTTGCAACGAAGCTCGATATCGTCTTCCTCGCCGTGCAGGAGGCGAGCGGAGATACAACCGATATCAGCGCATTTTCACCGGAAGGAATGATGTGGCTGGGGGCGATGCTCCTGCTGCTGGGAACGGTCGGCTTGCTGGTGACCGCCCGGATTGGCTTGGCACTGTTGCTTGCTATTGGTCCGATCTTCGTGGTGCTCGCACTGTTCAATGGCACGCGCGGGCTTTTTACCGGTTGGCTGAAGGGCGTGACCATGCTGGCGCTGGCGCCGCTTTTCGCGGTGCTCGGCGGCTCGATCATGCTGGAGATGGCTGTGCCGATCCTCGCCTCTCTCGTCGCGGTGCCGGGGCAGATCGATCAGCAGGCTGCGATGGCGTTCTTCCTCGTGGGATCGGTACATGTTGCGCTGATGCTGATGGCACTCAAGGTTGCCGGCACGATGGTATCGAACTGGCAGATCTTCGGTCTTGTACCGTCCAGGGAAGACCGCATCGACAGTCCGCGCGCAGCGCCCGCCGCCCTCGCACCCGCTCCGGTTCAACCGCGCGCGGCTCAGGTCGCTCCGGCAGCAGTGCAGGCTGGCCAGCGCAGGACCGGCGTGGCACCGCAAACGTCCGTTGTAGCCGCCAATGACACGGGCATGGGCCCCGCGACAAATGTTCGCGAGACCAAGGTTTTTGCGACAACTTCAGGAAGCGGTCAGACTGCGCCGCTTAACCCCGCCAACTCACGCACGCGCGGAATTGGCAACCGGTTTCGTTCGGCACCGCAGCGCGGCAAACCAGGCGCCGCAAGCAATTCGGAGAATACATGATGACCCGCGCCGACATTACTCGGCTTCCCGTGATCTGCGCACTCGCGCTCGTCATTGCGAGCCCGTTGGCCGCGCAAGATACGCGCTTGCGCACGCTCGTTTACGATGCAGCGGTACCGTTGTTGAAATCAACGGCAAGGTAAAGGTTCAAACGACGATCAAGTTCGCTCCTGATGAAGCGATCGAGAATGTCGCTATCGGCGACAGCCAGGCTTGGCAGGTGCAACCGAACAAGGCGCAGTCGCTGTTGTTCGTGAAGCCGCTTGCACGCAATGCGCGGACCAACATGACCGTCGTCACAAACAAGCGGACATATCTGTTCGACTTAGTGGCGAGTCCTCGCAATGCGCCGCTCTATGTCTTGCAGTTCCGTTACCCCGAGCTTGAGAAAGCCCGGGAGGCCGCACGGCTGGCTGCCGAAGCCGAAGCAGCGCGAGCCGCTGCGAATCCGAGCGAAATGGCGGCAGCCACCGATCCCTACGCAGTGGCCGATCCGTCGACGCTCAATTTCGAATGGGCGGCAAAGGGTGACAGCGACCTGATCCCGGCGCGCGCTTACGACAATGGCGAGGCCCTGTTCCTCACCTGGCCAGAGGGGACGCCGATCCCTGCTATCCTCGTGACGAACGATGACGGCGAAGAAGGTCCGGTCAATTTCACGGTGCGCGGCGAGACCGTCGTGGTCGATGCAGTTCCAGCGCAGGTCATCCTGCGTTCGGGCGGCGATTCTGCCACCTTGACCAATACCGGACCCGTCCGGACAAGCGCACGTAGTGGCGACAAGGTTGGCAGCAGGGGCAAGGGATCATGATCGTCCGCCTCAGGCATTTTGCGATGGAGATTAAGTGATGCGTCTGGCGATGCGACTGCCGCCCAAGAGCGGCGATGGCTCAGAAGCGAATGAGAACGATCCGCGAGAGCTTGAATCGGCCGAGATCATCGATCTTGCAAGCCGCAACGGCTTTCCTGCCATTGCCGACCGCAAAGCGAAGTCCGACGGGCTTGGCCTCGCAGCTGGCGTTGCCATAGTTTGTCTGCTTGGGGCCACGACGTTTTGGGCCATGCAATCCGCACAGGTCCCCGATCAGCAGCCGGTCGGTAACGCAAATATCGCTCCGCCGCAGCAGGTTGCGGTTCCCGCGCCTGTGGTTGCGCCGCCGCCGCAAGAGGTCATGCCGATGCCTGATCCTGCGCCTGCGCCGATACTGTCCAACAATCCGAACCAATCATTGGCGCCTGCAACCAATCCCTATGCCAGCCCGACGATGATTTACGATGCGAGCACCGCTGCGCAGGCCAATCGCCTTGCAGAAGCCCCCGCAGGCGCGGAAGCGCTCACCGGTCCTAGCACCGGCGATAGCGGCGGCGAAGGTGCCGCAGCGGCGTTTGCGAGCCGGATTGGCGGCGTTGGCGGCGCTCCGGCTCAGGCCCGCGCCATGACCAACCCATCGACCACGGTCACACAGGGCACTTTGATTCCTGCGATCCTTGAAACGGCGATCAACACCGATGTGCCGGGTTATGTCAGGGCAGTGGTCAGCCAGGACGTACGCAGTTTCGATGGAACGCGGGTTCTGGTGCCGCGTTCGTCGCGGCTCATCGGTCAGTACCAATCGGGCGTCCAGAATGGCCAAAAACGCGCTTATGTCATCTGGCAGCGCCTGATCCGGCCTGACGGAGCCTCAGTCAATATTGCTTCGCCCGCCGTCGCTTTCGATGGAACGACTGGCCTTGAAGGCGATGTCGACAATCATTTCTTCAAGCGCTTCGGTTCGGCTCTTCTGCTTTCGGCGATCGACGGTATCGCGGCGGTTGCATCGGGCGGAGCCTCGCTCGTGGTTGGCGGCGGGTCAAGCGCGGCAAGTACGGCGCTGCAACAGGATGGCGATATCGGACCGACGATCCGCGTGCGTCCTGGCGAGCCGATCCGTGTATTTGCAGCGCGCGACCTCGATTTCACAACCGTATCGGGATCCTGAGGCAGCTGCGATCTCATGAGCGCCGATATCCATCCCTTGTCTTCCGGCGGCGACAGCTCCGACACGGAAGATGCTGCAAAGCGGGACAGCCTGATCTCCATGAGCGAGCGCAGCGTCTATCTCGATGCCTATCTGGAGCCTTTCAAGCGCTGGCTCGACCGGGACACAGTGACGGAGATCATGGTCAACCAGCCTGGTGAGGTCTGGATCGAAGACGCCTCGGACCCCGGCATAAAACGCATTGCGACGCCCGAAATCGATGACCGCCTGGTGCAACGTCTGGCTGAGCAGGTCGCTCGTGTTTCGCATCAAGGGATCAACCGCGAGCATCCATTGCTGGGCGCGACTTTGCCCGATGGCGCACGTATCCAGTTTTGCGGCCCGCCGGCAAGCCGCAAGCACTGGGTCATGGCGATCCGCCGACACAGGCGGCTTGACCTTCCGCTCGATGCCTATGACAGCGGCCCGCTCAAGGGCGAGACCGAAGTCGTGATGCCGGATGCACAGATGGAGCCGATCGCCTATCTGCGCGAGGCAATCCGCAACCGCCGCACCATCCTCATTTCGGGCGGCACCAGCACTGGCAAGACGACTTTCCTCAACGCGATGCTGGGTGAGATCCCCCGGCAGGAGCGCGTGGTTCTGGTCGAAGATACCCCGGAACTGAAATTCCCCGGCGAAAATTCCGTCGGTCTCGTCGCGGTGAAGGGGGAACTCGGCGAAGCCAAGGTTACCGCCAACGAATTGCTTCAGGCGGCCCTGCGCCTTCGACCTGATCGCATCGTACTGGGCGAACTTCGCGGCGCGGAAAGCGTTTCGTTCCTGCGCGCCATCAACACCGGACATCCCGGCAGCTTCTCGACGATCCACGCAAACTCGCTGCGAGGCGCGCTCGAGCAGCTCTCCCTGATGGTGATGCAGACGGGGATCGGGCTGACGCGCACCGATACGATTGCCTATTCGGCGAGCGTGATCGACGTGATTGTGCAGCTAGGCCGCGATGCCAACGGCAAGCGCGGTATCACGCAGATCGCTGATAGCCGTTCACTCATCTGACCATATCGCGGCTCGCTTGGTCGTTCAATGGTGACAAAGATGTGACAAGGCGCGCTGCGTGATTTACACCGCGCGGCAATGCTAGGATGCGCAGCCTGTGCGCGTGAGGAATTGCATCGGATAAGGGCCAGCAGCTGTAGTCATGAGCAGTACGCCGATCATCAACAAGGCCGCAAAGCCGATCTCGACACCGCCCGCATGGCCGCCGAAACCCGATCTGGCGGCTGAACAGGAGGGTGCGTACTTCAATCGCGAACTGTCGTGGCTGTCGTTCAATGAGCGTGTCCTCGCCGAGGCTCACAATGTCCGTTATCCGCTGCTTGAACGCCTGCGGTTCCTCTCGATCTCGGGCAGCAATCTCGACGAATTCATGATGATCCGCGTAGCCGGTCTGGTCGGGCAGGCGCAGCGTGGCATCGACAAACCTTCGATCGATGGCAGGACCCCGACCCAGCAGCTTTCCGCGATTCGCGAAAAGCTGGCGATGCTGACCGATTGGCAGCAGGACATCTGGCGCGACCTTCACGACCGGCTCGCCGAAGCGGACATCCATGTCGCTGATGAACAGCGGGTCAACCCGGCGGCGCATGAATGGCTCAAGTCCTTCTTTCTAGAAGAAATCCTTCCGGTCATCACGCCGCAGGCGCTCGATCCCGCCCACCCGTTTCCATTCGTCCAAAACGAGGGGATGGGGCTGCTCTTCACGCTGACCCGCGACGCCGATCAGGACCAGATCATCGAGATGATCCTGATACCGAGCGCGCTGCCGCGATTTGTCCGCGTCCCCAATGAGCGCGGCGATGAAGGCGAGGCCATCTACATCTCGATCGCGAGCCTCATCCAGCGCTATGCGCACAACCTGTTTCCCGGCTTCACGATAGAGGGCGACGGCTTGTTCCGCGTCTTGCGCGACAGCGATATCGAGATCGAGGAAGAGGCCGAAGATCTCGTGCGGACCTTCCGTAGCGCGATACAGCGCAGGAGGCGCGGCCAGGTCATCCAGCTTGAGCTCGAAGATGATTTCGACCCCAAGGGTGAAGCCATCCTGCTCGAACAACTTGGCGTCCACGAGGCGGCTGTCATCAAGACCGACGGCATGATTGGGATCGACGGGCTTTCGGAAATCGTCAACGAGGACCGGCCCGACCTGAAATTCGACGCCTACTCGCCGCGGTATCCAGAACGCATCCGCGAGCATGACGGCGATGCCTTCTCGGCGATCCGCGAAAAAGACATCATCATTCACCACCCTTATGAAAGCTTTGAAGTGGTGGTCGATTTCATCCGGCAGGCCGCCGAAGACCCCGATGTCGTCGCGATCAAGCAGACCCTTTACCGCGCAGGTTCTCAATCGGCGGTAATCAATGCCTTGATCGATGCCGCCGAGCGGGGGAAGTCGGTGACAGCAGTGGTCGAATTGAAGGCCCGCTTCGACGAAGAGCAAAACCTGACATGGGCAACCAAGCTCGAAAGAGCCGGCGTGCAGGTCATCTACGGCTTCACCGACTGGAAAACCCACGCCAAGGTCGCGATGGTCGTCCGGCGCGAGGATGATGGCTTTCGGACTTACTGTCATTTCGGGACGGGAAACTATCACCCGATTACAGCCAAAATTTACACTGATCTGTCGTTCTTCACAGCCGATCCAAAGCTGTGCCGCGATGCAGCCAAGATGATGAATTTCGTCACGGGATATGTCGAACCCAATGCGCTGGAATTGATCTCAATTGCGCCGCTCGACCTGCGCGAAGAACTCTATCGGCGGATCGATACAGAAATTGCCAATGCCGGGAAGGGAAAGCCTGCGGCTATCTGGATGAAATGCAACCAGATCACTGATCAAGGCATGATCGACCGACTCTATGTCGCCAGCGATGCAGGCGTGCAGGTCGAACTTGTAGTGCGCGGCATTTGCTGCCTGCGACCCGGCGTACCCGGAATGAGCGAGAACATCCGGGTAAAGTCGATCATTGGCCGCTTCCTTGAGCACAGCCGTATCTATGCGTTTGCAAATGGACAGGCCATGCCGGGGCCAAATGCGGCGGTTTTCATTTCCTCGACCGACCTGATGGGACGGAACCTTGATCGGCGAGTGGAAAGCCTGATCCCGATCCTGAACCGGACCGTGCACGATCAGGTGCTGCAGCAGGTCCTTCTCGCCAACATGCTCGATACCGACCAAAGCTGGTGGCTCAATGCAGATGGCAGTTATTCGCGCGTCGAGACCGACGGTAAGGCGTTCAACTGCCACCGCTATTTCATGACCAACCCGTCACTGTCAGGGCGCGGCGGCGCGCTGGAGGCGGGTGCAGTGCCCAAATTGTCGCTGCGCAAAGGCCGTGCACGATGAGCTATCGCAAGAAGCGTGCAGAGCGCGAAGGTGCATTTTCCGGCAGGATACCCACGAGGGCGATCCTAGACATAGGGTCCAACACCGTCAGGTTGGTCGTCTATGGCGGCTCGATGCGCGCGCCCACGGTTTTGCTGAACGAGAAGGTCACCGCGCAGCTCGGGCGCGATATTGCCAGCAAAGGGCTGCTCGCTGATGAGGCGATTGATCTCGCGATGCGCGGACTGCGCCGATTTGCGCTGCTTCTGGATGACCTCGCGATCGACGACGTTGAAACGGTCGCCACGGCGGCGGTGCGCGATGCAAGCAATGGCGGCGAGTTTGTCGAGAGCCTGCGCGCGCTCGGCTTCGAACCCCGCGTTATTTCCGGAGAGGAGGAGGCCTGCCTCAGCGCCAACGGTGTGGCAGGCGCGTTTCCCGGAGCAAGCGGGACGGTTGCAGACCTCGGAGGCGGAAGTCTCGAACTTGTCGCCATCGAAGACGGAGAGGCTGGCGAAGCGATATCGCTCCCGCTAGGCACATTGCGCCTGCCCGATTATCGCGACGAAAAGTCCGGTGAAGCCGCCATGCGCAAAGCCCTGGAAAAAGCGCTGAAGAAAGGCGCAGGCGACTTTGGCAAGACCATCGGCAAGGGGCAGCCGCTCTACCTCGTCGGCGGGACATGGCGCTGCATGGCGGTCTACGCCATGCAGGAGGAGGGCCATCCCCTGTCCGACCCGCACGGGTTCGAACTTGACGAGAAGGGCGCGCAGAGCCTTGCCAAGGCGCTCGCTTCGGAGACCTCCGACAGCTTGAAGGATAGAGACCGGATTTCCTCCATGCGAGCCGGAAAGCTTCCAGATGCTGCGGTGCTGCTCCAAGCGCTCCTGTCACGGATCGAACCGAGCGGCCTCGTTTTCTCGTCATGGGGTCTGCGTGAGGGTCTGCTCTACGATCGCTTGCCATCGCATGGGAAGGCGCAAGATCCCTTGCTTGCCGGCGTGGGCGTCTTCGCAGCGCAGCGCGGGGCTCCGCCGACGCTGGCGGCGCAGATCGCCGGTTGGACCGTGGACGCTGCGCCGTCGCGCAAGCATGGCAGCGAGCGCCTGCGCCTCGCCGCAACGATGCTCGCGCTCGCCTCGATGCAGATCGAGCCGAATATCAGGCATCCCCAAGCCGTCGAATGGGCGCTGCACAAACGGTGGATTGCCATTTCCAGCGAAGGCCGCGCCATGCTTGCAGCGGCGATCGCGGCAAATGGTAACAATCTCGATCTTCCATCACAGGTGACAGAGCTTGCGAGCAGCGAGGCGCTCGAAGAAGCAATATGCTGGGGCCTCGCGGTGCGTCTGGCGCGCAGGCTGGGCGCAAAGTCACGCCGATCATTGCAAGTCAGCCGCCTGATAGTGCGCGGCGATGATCTCGTACTTCGGCTCGAAGAAAGCCACGCGGCCTTGTGCGGCATTCCGACCGAAAAGGATCTGAAGCTCCTCGCCGGAAGGCTCGGGATGGAATGGACTGTCGAAACCGTGGCCGATGGAGAATTGCACACAGAAGCAGATGATTTGACGGAAATCGCAGCGAAATAGCGGCTAGGCCTCGGCGCGATGCTCTTTCCCGGAAAAGGGCGAGAAATCCGTGTCAGTGTCGAACAGGTCGACCCCTTCCGCCTTCTTGAGCCGCGCGACGACGGCATAGGTGACAGGGGTTAGAGCGGCCTCCCACAAGACCTTGAGCAACCAGTTTGTGACCATCACCGTCAGTACGGCTTCGGTGGTCCAGATGCCGTAAAATGCGATCGGGTAGAATATGAGGCTGTCCACGCCCTGTCCTACGATTGTTGATCCTATGGTGCGCGTCCAGAGAGCCTTGCCCTTGGTCCAGACCTTCATTTTGGCCATGACGTACGAATTCACGAACTCGCCTGCCCAGAACGCGGTGATCGATGCAACCACGATCCGCCATGTGCTGCCAAAGACCGAATTGTAGGTTTCCTGGCAGATCGACCCCGGAACCGTTTCTGTGCCAGTCTTGAAAGTGAGGCTATCGGAAGCGGAGCAGGTCCACTGGGCGAACGCCGGTAGGCTGACGACTATGTAGCTCATGAAAGCGAGGAAGATCATCGCTGCAAAGCCGGTCCAGATGACCCTGCGCGCGCGGGCGAAGCCGTAAATCTCGGTGAGAATATCGCCGATCACGTACCCCAGCGGAAAAAACAGGATGCCGGCGCCGTAGATGAAAACGCCGTCGGCGGCTGGCCACCACCCTTGCGGCCACCAATTCACCTCGACAAAGGTAAGCTTGGCCGCGCCGATAATGTTGGACAGCAGCAGGATCGCGACGAACGCCGCCATGACGAAATCGTAATACCGGAATGCCACCGGTGCATTGCTGGTCGCCACGATCCCGTCGCTCGGATCGTCGTCGAATTCGGCTGCGGGATCGGGTTTATCCATATGCCGCGGCCCTAGCGCGATTTGAAAGGCTGGCAAAGCACGCTATTGGGACGTGCGTGCGCGCCCGTAGCTCATCTGGATAGAGCGCGAGACTTCTAATCTTGAGGCAGCAGGTTCGAGTCCTGCCGGGCGCGCCAATCATCTCATCCTGCCAAAGCAACTGTTCGTGCGGCCATCCCGCCGCAAGCCTAGACGATTCGCGCGAGGTTCAGGTGCAGTATTGGAGTGTCCGGCTCCCCGTCTTGCCAAGGAGAAGTTCAATGAACAGACTGTTCAAGTGCACTCTTGCTATTGCCGTTCTCGCCGCTCCGGCGTCGGCTGCTGCCCACCCGATAATCGTCGAGCGCGATCGCGGTCTTCCGCATGCGCCAAACAATGACAGCAATTCATACTGGCTCGATTACAAGACCGATATCAGTGAGGCGAAACGCGAGCTTGCAAGCGATCTGCAGCGGGCGACCGATGAAGAGGATCGCCGAGACGCGTACGAGGAATACCGGCGCGAAATTGCCGATGCCCGCTATGATTATCGCAAGGAAATGCGCGAGCGCGGTTACCGCGTGGCCGATTTTCGCGAAGACCGGTTTCACGTTTCGCGGCGTTGAATTCCTATCCCCGAGCTACGCTTTGCAGCAGCTCTGACGTTACCGGATAGCCTGCGTCTTCGAGGATCGTGAGCACCGGCTTGCCGCCATTTTCATCGACCTTGGGAATGATGGTCTTCACCGGGATCGCTTCAGCCTGAGCGCGCGCATCCTCGAAGCTGCCGAACAGGGCGAGCCGCTCCAGGTTGCGGCGGGTAGGGAAGATAAGCTTGATTTCGCCGCGCTCGGCGGCGTCCAGCGCGCCTTGTGCGCTTACCCAGAACAGGTGCGTGTTTTCGGCATGGTCGATCGACACATCGACCTCACCGGTACCGAGATCTGCCAGATAGAACCGGGTGTCATAGACCCGGCTCAGCTTCTCATTCTGCGGGAACCAGCGTGCGAAGGGGACGATCTGGGCAAAATCGAGCGTCCAGCCGAACGCTTCAAGCACCGGAGCCAGTTCCCCGCCGGTTTCGAGCATTGCCCGAGCGTCCGCAGCTCTTTCGGCTGTGATGTCCCCTGAAAGTCCCAGTGCGAGTCCGGTTTCCTCAAGCGTTTCGCGAATGGCCGCGATCTGATGCGCGGCTTCATCGACTGGGATCGAAATGTCGCCGCTGCTCGCGGTTTCCTGCGCCAGCTCATAATCTGCCGGATCGACGCGCCCGCCCGGAAACACTGCCATCCCGCCGGCGAAGGTCATATTGCGTGAGCGCACCGTCATCAGCAACTCGGGCGGGCCGCCGTCTGCGGCCTTGCGGAAGATGACGATCGTCGCTGCGGGGATGCCCTCAGGGCTGGAAGTCTCAGACATGCGTTGTGTGATGGCGCGTCCAGCCGCTCTTGCCAAGGGTGCGGCGGAAATCGCGAAAAGCAGCATCTACAGTGTCGAGAAACTTTACAGATGCGGCTCTGTAAAGATTGCGTTTACCACCGTAAGCCGCGCATTCGAGCCGCCAATCGAGTTTGGCACGGCCGATGCATGGTATAGGGCAGCCCAAGTGGTCTTCGAAACGAGATCGACCTTTTCTGGTCTCTAGGTCCGATCTCCCCGTTAAAAAAGAACCGCCTTGCTTTGGTCAGCAAGGCGGTTTCTTTTTGTGCGCGGGGCAAATCGAGCTGGGGTTCAGCTTTCCGCTTTGGCGACGCCCTGTTCGTCAAGCAGCTGCTTCAGCTCTCCTGCTTCAAACATTTCCATCATGATGTCGCTTCCGCCGATAAACTCGCCTTTGACGTAGAGCTGCGGAATGGTCGGCCAATCCGAATAGCTCTTGATCCCCTGGCGGATTTCCATGTCCTGCAGCACATCGACACTTTCGTAGGCGACCCCGCAGTGATCGAGGATCGCAACCGCGCGGCTGGAAAAGCCGCATTGCGGGAAAAGCGGAGTGCCCTTCATGAACAGGACGACATCGTTGTCGCCGACAAGGGATGAGATGCGGGTGTTGGTATCAGCCATGATGATATGCGGCCTCTGGTAATATGTGTCTGATGCGAGTTTACGTGGGGACAACGGTGGTCACTTGCAAGGCATGCAGTTCGCCGCCCATGCGTCCGCCGAGCGCGGCATAGACCAGCTTATGCTGCTGGACACGGCTCTTACCGGCAAATTGCGGCGCCTCCACCGTTACGGCCCAATGGTCATCGTCCCCTGCGAGGTCGGTCAAATCGACCTTCGCGCCGGGAAGGGCCGCGGCGATTGCGGTCTCGATGGCGGAACGGGACATTGGCATGGTTTAGCTGTCGCCCATCAACTGGCGCTTGGCCTGGATGGTCATTTCTTCAAGCTTTGCGCGGATGTCGGCTTCGCTGACCTCGCAATCGGCAGCGGTCAGATCGCCGAGCAGCTTGCGGATGACGTCCTCATCGCCCGCTTCCTCGAAATCGGCCTGCACGACAGCTTTCTTGTAAGCGTCGGTTTCTTCTTCAGTGAGGTTCATCAGGCCAGCTGCCCATTCGCCAAGCAGTCGGTTTCGCCGTGCTGCAAGCTTGAAAGCGGTTTCTTCATCCATTGCGAATTTGGCTTCTTCCGCGCGTTCACGGTCCTTGAAATCGGTCATGAATGTCCCTCCTGCATTGTGTCTGTTCTGAAATAGGTGCGCGCTGCGCGCGTCACAAGCGCCGCGCCCGGCTTCTTTTTACATCGTGACGACGAGTTTTCCGACAGCCTCGCGGTTTTCGAGCTTGGCTATTGCTTCGCCTGCGCGTTCAAGCGGGAAGGTTTCCGACACCAGCGGATCGATCTTGCCCGCCTTCATGAGGTCGAAGAGCTCCTTGACCTGGGCTACGAATTTCTCGGGCTCCCGCGCGGTGAATGCGCCCCAGAATACCCCGCAGATATCACACGATTTGAGCAGTGTGAGGTTGAGCGGCATCTTTGCGATCCCCGCAGGGAAGCCGACCACAAGGAAGCGTCCCTCCCAAGCAATCGAGCGCAGGGCCGGTTCAGAATATTGTCCGCCGACAATGTCATAGACGATATTCGCGCCGCCGGGACCGCAAGCGGCCTTGAACGCGTTTGAAAGCTCTTTGGAGGCGGCCTTGTCCATTTCCTCGCGCGGATAGATCACGACCTCATCTGCGCCGGCCTGCTTGGCGACTTCGCCCTTCGCCGCGCTTGATACGGCAGCGACAACGCGCGCGCCGAACGCCTTGGCCAGCTCGACCGCAGAAAGCCCGACGCCGCCGGCTGCACCCAGAATGAGGACGGTATCGCCCTCTTTGATGTGCCCGCGATCTTTCAGGCCGTGGATCGTTGTGCCGTAAGTCATCAGCAGCGATGCCGCTTTCTCGAAGGGCACGCCGTCGGGGATGGGGAACATCCGTCCGGCCGGAACCACGACTTTTTCCGCCAGTCCGCCATTGCCGATACCGGCCATCACGCGGTCGCCCACCGCATAGCCTTCAACGCCTTCGCCGACCGCTTCGATCACTCCAGCAAGCTCGCCGCCGGGTGCGAAAGGGCGTTCGGGTTTGAATTGATAGAGATCGCGGATGATGAGCGTGTCTGGGTAATTGATCGCGCACGCCTTCACCGCCACCAGCACTTCGCCCTTTCCGGGGGAAGGCGTTTCGATTTCATCGAGTTTAAGCGTTTCCGGTCCACCAGTCTCGTGGCTGCGCATGGCTTTCATCGTGGGTCTCTCCATTAAATCTGGGTGCCTTTGGTGAGCCAGTCCTGCGCTCCCGCGCGCTGGCTCTCGAACCTTCCGATTGCGCCCTGCCGTTCAAGTGTCAGCGCGACTTCGTCAAGGCCGTTCAGCAGGCAGTGTTTGCGGAATGGATCGATGTCGAAAGCGAAACGGTCCTGAAACGGCGTCGTGACTGTCTGCGTTTCGAGATCGACAGTTATCTCGTGCCCTTCGCGGGCGACTTCGAGCAAGCGGTCGACCGCGTCCTGCGGCAAGACGACGGGAAGTATGCCGTTCTTGACGGCGTTTCCGGAAAAAATGTCGGAATAGGACGGTGCGATAACCGCGCGAATGCCGAGGTCGAGAATTGCCCAGGCGGCGTGTTCGCGGCTCGATCCGCAACCGAAATTGTCGCCCGCGATCAGGATCGGCGCCCCTGCATTGGCCGGATCGTCGAAGACGTTACCGGGCTCGGCGCGAAGCGATTCAAAGGCGCCTTCGCCAAGGCCCTCGCGGGTGATGGTTTTCAGCCATTTGGCCGGGATGATTATGTCGGTATCGACATTCTTTGCGCCGAAGGGAATGGCGCGGCCTTCGACGCTTTTGAGCTGTTCCATTACTTAGCCGATGCCGGGAAAGCGGGCAGCCGCCCCAAGTGGCGCGAATCATGCTGGATGATCACAGTCGCATCGAGCGATTCCGCAATCGCATTGAAGCGTTCGAACGATGCCAGAGTGTCGGCGCGATCGGTGTTGAATTCGGGCACACCGCGATTGGTGACCTGCTCTTCGAAATGGAAGAGATCGCCGGTCAGCAGGACGTCGCCCATTTCCGGCATCCTGACAAGCAGGCTTGCATGACCGGGAGTGTGTCCCGGCATGGCTTTCACCAGCACGGAGCCGTCTCCGAAAACATCGTGGTCATGGGCGATAGCCGTCACTTCGCCCGCATCGTCGCCCAGCCACGGTGAGAACGGACGCGGATCGACGAGTTCATTGGGCGTGACCGTCGCCTTGACCACTTCCCAGTCCTTGGCTCCGATCAGCAAGGTCGAGATCTGCGAAGTCTGGCAGCTGGCTCACGTGATCGAAATGGTAGTGGCTTACACCTGCGTAAGTAACGTCGCTTGCCGACACGCCGATCTGTTCAAGCTGGCTCACTATCGATTGCTGCACTGACAGCGTGAAGACACCTTGAGTGAAACTCTCACCCACAAGGTCTTTGTCAGGCCGGCATCCCACAGCAGGTAGTCGCTGCCATTGCGAATGAGATAGCAGCTGACGACCAGTGTGCGCGGTTCACCGTCATACAGGTGGGCGTCTGAAAATGGGGCTGCATCGCTCAGGTCGATCTGGCCGCAATCGAGGCGCCACATCTCAAGATCGGGTTCCTGCTGCGCACCTTGCGCCGACAGCGGTGATGTCAGCGCGGTCGCGCCGAGTGTCGCAAGCAAAAGTCTCATCCGTGCCTCTCCCGCAAATACGCCCTGTGGTTCAGTCGGTTTCTGGCGGTTCGCCTGACGGTATCTTGCCGGACGGGTCCGATCCGGTCGCGCTGCCTTCGGGCGTCTTCCGAAATCGCTTCCCGGCATAAAGCAGGGCTGCAGCAATTGCAGCGGATCCGATTGTCGCAGCGGCGCCTATTGCGGCATTACGCGCAGATTTGTTTTTCGCGGAATCTTCGGGGGGTTTCTTGGTCATGTTTATCTTTATGGCTGGGGTCAGGGACAGGGGCAAGCAGAACGAGGTTCACATGACCTCGATGGTTGATCAATCAAAATCCCGTACATCCGCCAGCTTACCAGTGACCGCCGCTGCAGCGGCCATTGCGGGTGAAAGCAGGTGCGTGCGCGCACCTGGTCCCTGGCGCCCTACAAAATTGCGGTTCGATGTAGATGCGCAGCGCTCGCCCGGTGGAACCTTGTCCGGATTCATGCCGAGACAGGCCGAACAGCCCGGCTCGCGCCATTCGAAGCCTGCGTCGAGAAAGATGCGGTCGAGACCTTCTTCCTCGGCCTGCCGTTTGACGAGACCTGAACCGGGCACGACGATGGCCCAGCGCACATTAGCCGCTTTCTTGCGGCCCTTCAAAATGCTCGCAGCGGCGCGCAGGTCTTCGATCCTGCTGTTCGTGCATGATCCGATAAAGACGTTTTCAACCGGCACATCGGTCATTTTCGTACCCGGTGTGAGCCCCATATACTCAAGGCTCTTTTGCGCAGCCGCTCGCTTGCTCTCGTCGGCGAAGCTGTCGGGTGAGGGGACCTCGCCCCCGATGGCAACGACATCTTCCGGGCTGGTGCCCCATGTCACGGTTGGTTGCACATCGCCCGCCTGGATCACAACAGATTTATCGAACTGCGCTTCCGGGTCGCTCTTGAGCGTGCGCCAATATGCGATTGCTGCGTCCCAATTGTCTCCTATCGGAGCCATTGGCTTGCCCCTGAGGTAATCGAACACGGTTTCGTCCGGTGCAATCAATCCGGCTCTCGCCCCGGCTTCGATGCTCATATTGCACACGGTTAGGCGCTGCTCGACGCTCATTTTTTCGAAGACCGGCCCGCGATATTCGATGACATGGCCCGACCCTCCTGCCGCACCGATGACGCCGATGATGTGCATGATCAGGTCCTTGGCAGTTACACCGGGGGGAAGGTCACCTTCCACTCGCACTTCCATCGCCTTGGAGCGCTGCAACAGCAGGGTTTGTGTCGCGAGCACGTGCTCGACTTCGCTGGTACCGATCCCGAACGCAAGAGCGCCGAGCCCGCCATGACTGGCCGTGTGGGAATCGCCGCAGACAATGGTAGTCCCCGGCAGCGAAAACCCCTGTTCCGGCCCGACTACGTGGACGATGCCCTGTTGGTCATCGGCATCGCCGATATAGCGAATCCCGAATTCGGGCGCGTTTTTCTCGAGCGCCTCGAGCTGGGCTGCGCTTTGCGGGTCGGCGATCGGCACCTTCGCGCCGCTCGCATCGCGCCGCGGAGTTGTCGGGAGGTTGTGATCAGGCACGGCGAGGGTGAGTTCGGGCCTCCTGACGGGCCGTCCGGCGAGTCTGAGCGCCTCGAATGCCTGCGGGCTGGTCACTTCGTGCACGAGGTGACGGTCGATATAGATTATCGCAGTGCCATCGTCGCGCGTTTCGACCACATGGTCGTCCCAGATCTTTTCGTAAAGCGTGCGCGGTTTGGTGGCCATCATGGGTTCCAATGTGTTTCAGTGCTGCGATTAGCGGCGATAACGCAACACTGGCAAGCTACTGATTGTACCAGCGGCATTTCGTCATGGTATTGAAAGCATTCCATGCCTAACTAACATCCATGTCAGCAACCGCGCCTTCCTCACCATTTGCCTTTCCGATCAAGGTCCTGCCTGAGGATATCGATTTCATGGGCCATGTGAACAATGCGCGGTATCTCAACTGGGTGCAGGATGCGGTGCTCGCACACTGGGAAAAGCTGGCTCCGGTAGATGAGGTCGCGACCAAGGCGTGGGTCGCGCTCAAGCACGAGATCACGTACCGCAAACCGGCTTTCCTCGAAGATGACGTGATCGCGAGCACGGTGCTTGAGCACTTCAAGGGGGCGAGGGCATTTTACCACACAGTCATCCGGCGCGGAGAAGACGTGCTTGCAGAGGTCAAATCGAGCTGGTGCTGCATCGATGCCGAGACGCTGCGCCCGGCCCGGATCGGCGAGCATATGCGCGAGCTGTTCTTCTCCAAAGACGACTGAGCCGCAACACGCATTCGGCGCTTCGCAATTTGCACCGCGGTTTCAAACCTCTATACGCACCCGAATGAGCCGTCCGCGCGTATTTGTTTAAGATGCACCAGCGTTTCACCCTTCCGGGCCGCAACTCTCAGGGTGCGATCGGCCTTGCGCTTGCCGCGCTGATTGCCGGTGGTTGGCTGGGAATTCACGCCTACGGGATGTTCGTATTCGAACTGACATGGGCAAGCCTGCCGGTCGCACTGGCATTGGCAGCGGTGCAAGTCTGGCTTTCGGTCGGTGTCTTCATCGTTTGCCATGACGCGATGCATGGCAGCCTCGTGCCGGGCAGCCCGCGAGCGAACTCGTTGATTGGAACCGTTTTGCTGTTTCTCTATGCGGGCTTTGGCTGGCGCAAATTGCGCAATGCCCATTTCACACATCACAAGCTTGCCGGAAAGGCAGGCGATCCCGACTTCGACGAGCATAACCCAACCGCTTTCGCGCGCTGGTATGCGAGTTTCTTCAAACGCTATTTCGGCTGGCAATCGCTGCTCTATGTGCACACGGTCGTTGGCATCTACTGGCTGGTAATCGGGATCCCGATGGCGCAGATCGTGGTGCTCTACGGTGCGCCCGCTCTCCTGTCCTCGTTGCAGCTATTCTACTTCGGCACCTTCCGCCCGCATCGGCATAGCGAGCCCGAGGTGGACGCGGCCTTTGTCGACAACCACAACACGCGGAGCGATGAATTTGGTACCTTGACCAGTCTCGCAACCTGTTTTCATTTCGGCTATCATCTTGAGCATCACCGGCGGCCCGACGTGCCGTGGTGGGCGCTTCCCCGAGCCCGGCGCGCCGGGATCGGATCGAAACAGGCAGCAAAGGAGATCACCGCATGAGCTGGCTCGAAGCCATTTCGGTCACCCTTGCCGCGCTGGTCGGTATGGAGCTGTTCGCTTGGTACGCGCACAAATACATCATGCATGGCTGGGGGTGGGGATGGCACCGCGATCATCACGAGCCGCATGACAACATGTTCGAGAAGAACGACCTGTTCGCAGTTGTTTTCGGCACAATCAATGCCGCCATGTACATCTTCGGGGCGCTGTATTGGGACGCGCTTTGGTGGGCAGCCCTTGGCGTGAACCTGTACGGCGTGATCTACGCTTTCATCCATGACGGGCTGGTCCATCAGCGCTTTTTCCGCTGGGTCCCGAAAAAGGGCTATGCGAAGCGGCTGGTCCAGGCCCACAAATTGCACCACGCGACAATCGGCAAAGAGGGCGGGGTAAGCTTCGGTTTCGTGATCGCACGCGATCCTCAGAAACTGAAGGCTGAGCTGCGCGAACAGAAAGAGGCCGGACAGGCCGTCGTTCGCGAGAGCGCCGGGGCCTGATCCCTATTCGTTACGGGTTGCGATCCAGCTGCCGGCGACGACCAGGATGGTGAGCGAAATCCAGACATAGGGCGCGCCCAACGTCAGCCATGTAAGAACCGCGCCGATGCTCATTGCGCCTATGGCTGCAAGCTTGGCGGGACGGCTGATGGCGCGCCGTTCGCGCCAGTCGCGCAGCTGCGGCCCCCATTTCGGGTGCTCGACAATCCGCTTTTCCCATTCCGGATTGCTGCGAGCAAAGCAGAACGCGGCCAGCAGCAGGAACGGCACAGTCGGCATGATGGGCAGCACCGCGCCGATCCCGGCCAAAGCAACCGCGACGATGCCTCCTGCCGTATATAGCGGACGCATCCTGGCCCGCCTCTAGGCCGCAGCCAGCCGAGCCGCGTGCTCTTGAACCAGGGCAATCATGTTGGGGACGCCTTGCGTGCGATTGGACGAAAGCTGGTTCTTCAGATCGAAGGGCTCGAGCGCAGATTTCACATCCATTTGTGCCACTTCCTCGGCAGGCTTGTCCTGCACGGCGGCGATCACGAGCGCGACGATACCTTTGGTGATAGCAGCGTTGCTGTCGGCAAGGAAATGCAACTTTTCGGTTTGCTCCGTTGGGTAGACCCAGACCGCCGCCGAACAGCCCCTGACGAGGGTCGCATCGGTTTTCAGCGCGTCGGGCATATCCTCAAGCTCGCGGTAGAGTTCGATCAGCAGGCGATACCGTTCGTCGCCTTCGAGAAATTCGTATTCTTCGAGAATGTCAGGGAGCGTTCGCATGCGCGCTATTTAGGAGCGCTTTTGCTCAAGTCCACTCCGGATGGCCGTAACGCTCTAGAGTTCCACACCGCTGGCGATGGCCTCGAGCTTCTTGATGCGTTCCTTGAGGTCGGCCATTTCGATGCGAGCCGCGCCCACTCCCGCGCCGCCCTCGATTTCCGGTTCGCTTACATTTCCGCCGGAACGGGCCCGCCGGTCGAGCTCTTCGCGCTTCAATTCAAGCCAGCCCTGCCACGCCCTCAGCAAGGCAAAGGCGACCACGCTGATGCCGACCAGACAGGTGGCTGCGATAACGAAAATCGGGTCCATCATTCGTTCAATTCCTCCGTCGTCTTTGAGGAACGCCGCGCGATGTCACCGCGCAGGCTTTCAATCTCACGGGCAATTCGCTGCGCCTTGCGCGCCTCGGAGCTGTTTTCTTCGGTCGCTATCCGCTCGAGCACCTGAACGCGCTCGCGCAGCTCTGCGAGTTCCGCCGCATCGACCTCGTCCGAAGTTGCACTCTGTTTAGCCTTCTGCTGCGGGACTGTGCCTCCTTGGGCGTCCCGGTCCATCATCTGCCGGTTTTCGCGGCGTAGCCGAGTGCTGCGGCCGCGCTCGTAGATCCACAGCAGGACAAACACGATCAAGGCGACGGTGAGCCAGTTCATGGTCGGCTATTCTCCAGTTCCCGAGAAGCCGCAGATGGTTCGCGCAGAGCCTCGATTTCTTCGGCAAGATCCGCTGACCGGTCGGTTGCGATCCGTTCAAGAACCTGTACCCGTTTTTCGAGATCAGGCTTCATGCTGCCAGGAGTCGGCGAGGATGAAGCTTTACGAAAGCGGCGAAGGAGCAGGTAGATGGCGCCGCCGGCTGCGAAAGCCGCAAGGGCAGCAATCTGCAAGGCGTCCATGACAAGGGGGGTGTCTGCACCAAACATCAGGCTTGCTCCGCATTGCGTTGGCTGGAGATCGCTTTTCGCGCGTCGATATCGTCTCGCAGCGCCTCGATTTCGTCCGAAAGTAATTGGCCGCGATCTGTGGCGAGGCGCTCAAGCGCGCGCAGCCGGTCTTCGATCATTTCGGTCCTCTCAGCGATTTCGTTGACCTGCGGTCCGTTCGCGCGGTTCGCAGAACCGATCCCGGCTTGAGAGCGCTTGTAATCGAGAACCTTGGACACGATCCCGTTGATGCTGATGCCGAGGATCAGGACAAGCACTATGACGCTCGAAAAGATGATTGCGATCTCGGGCATTACGCACTCCCCTCGTCGGCGCGGTGCTCCAGCGAGCGCTCGCGCAATTGGTCGATCTCATTACCGAGCTGATAGCCGCTATCGGTGACAATGCGTTCGACATTGTTGAGTCGATCTTTCACCGACGAAAGTTCAGCGCGCAGCTCGGCGTTCTCTTGCGTGAGCAGGGTGACGCGCTGTTTGGCCTCGTTGTCGGTTGCTGGCTTGAGCGCTTGTCCCCATGTCCCCTCGAGCGGGTAGCCATGTTTGATCCGCAAGCGAGTGGTATGGATCCACCCTGCGATACCTGCGGCTCCCAAGGCCAGTCCGCCCCCGATTATCCACGGAAGGTGCGGAGCCAGCGTCGCTGCTGCGTCGATGCTCATGCCTTTTCCCTTTCGCTGATGTCGAGCGGGACACCGCTGCCGCTTTGCTCGACCTCGCGAGTGTCGCGTAGCGCTTCGATTTGAGTGGCGATGTCGTACCCGCGATCCGTTACGATGCGTTCGAGTACTTGAACGCGGTCCTCGAGTTTTGCGATCTGGCTAGTATATTGCGCGGCTTTCTCAGCTGTCGCTCGCGCAGTCGTGTCGACCTGCATTTCGGCGATCTTCTGCTTATGCTTTGCCCAGATTGCGGTGATCGGGATGCCGCAACCGAATATGATTGCGATGATTGGTATGAGTTCCCCTGGCACGTAAGCCTCCCGGTAAGTGTTGTCTGCCTTAGCGCAGGCGCTCGATTTCGGCGGTCAGGCGTGGATTGCTGCTGACATAGTGCGTCTCGACAGCGGCAAGCCGGCGATCGATGTCGCGGAAATTGGCGCGAATTTCGCGAGCCGTGCGCTTGGGGCTCTGCCGGACGCGCTGCCAGTACTTCTGTTCGCCTTCATCGCGGTAAAGGTGCGGCGGCTTTTTGCTCATGAGGAAGCCGGCGGCGAAGTAGGCGAGGATTGGCCAGCCCAAACCGATTGTCAGAGCAATCAGGCCAAGCCGGATCCAGAGCACATTGATGCCAGTGTACTCGGCAATCCCGGAACACACGCCCATCAATTTGCCGTTGGCCTTGTCGCGATAGATTGTGGTGCGGGGCGAATTCATTGGTTGGTTCCTTTCTTTTCGGCCATCAGCTGTTCGAGTTCTCGCAGCTGCTGATTGTCACTCTCTTGGTCCGCCATGAGACGCCTTACCGGAGAGAACGATGGGTCATCGGATGCGACGAGGCGTTCGACTGTGTCCATGCGCTCATCGAGCCGTTTGGCGAGGTTGTAGAGCTCCTCGAGCAGGACCTCGTCATCGCTGGTGATGGTCGCGGCGGTCTTCCACTTCGTCACATAGTGAAGAATGATCCACGGCAGAGCGATGAACAGAACGGGCAAAATTATTACAAGGTCAGCGTCCACGATTTATTCCCCTTTGCTCTGTTTGCTCTGGGCGCTGTCCTTGCCGAGCGCCTTCTTCATTTCTGCAAGCTCGTCGTCGATCGCATCAGCACCTTCGAGTGCGGCGATCTCGTCCGAGAGCGACGGCTGGCCCTCTTCGGCGATGGACAGCGCGTCGGCGCGGCCTTCTGCGTAATCGACACGGCGTTCGAGCTGGTCGAAACGCGACAGCGCTTCGTCGGTCCGCTCGGTGCTCATCAGTGTACGCAGCTTGACGCGGTTTTCCGCGCTTTCGAGGCGTGCCGCGATGGCAGTCTGGCGGCTGCGCGCTTCGCGCAGGCGATGCTGCAGCTTCTGGATATCGTCCTCGTAAGCGCGAAGAGCATCGTCGAGCACTGCAATCTCGGCCTTCAGCTGGTCGGCCATGCTGACAGCTTTCTTCTTTTCGACCAGCGCTGCACGGGCAAGATCTTCGCGATCTTTCGACAATGCGAGCTGCGCCTTCTCGGCCCAGTCATTCTGCAGCCGGTCCAGTTTGACGACATGGCGGTGCATTTCTTTCTGGTCGGCAATCGTGCGTGCCGCACTTGCCCGCACTTCGACCAATGTCTCCTCCATCTCGAGGATGATCATGCGGATCATCTTCGACGGATCATCCGCCTTGTCGAGCATGTCGTTGAAATTGGCGGCGACGATGTCGCGCGTGCGGCTGAAAATACCCATGAAGGCTACTCCGTCTAGAAATGGGTTGGTTGCGCTCTGCTTCGAATCGTTTTCGCGCTTGCGCTCTTGAGATTGCGTCGGGGTGGGGCTGCGGCGCAAGGCTTCGATTTCGGCATCGAGCCGGGAAAGCTTGCCCTGGCGTTGAAGCGAACCCGCAGGGCGGGCCGGAGCGGTGCTGCTATCAAGGCCTAGCGCAGATTTGCCCGAGCCAGATGCAGGCTTAGCGGGGGACTTTGCTCGCTCCGGCCCAAGCGGATTGGATTCGTTCTTGCTCACGAGGATGCTCAAGCGATCTCGACCAGCATGACCGAACTAGCATGCGGATGGGCGAGAGTTGCTGCGTGCGCTTCGCTCGCGTCGAACTGAGTGGTGAAGACGACCATGGCGGTCATCGCGGTGATGCTGGCAAGCGCGGCCTGGCCAAGTTTGCTGGACCAGAAGCTCTTTGCTAAAAACAGGCTCTTGTACATCGTGGGTTTCTCCCGGCGTTGCGAAGCCCGGCCCCGTGCCGGTGTGTCGCCATTCTTACCCACGTATCTGCAACCTGCGTGCCAAAACCGAAAAACCCCGAAATTCTGCGGCTCTTGATCGAATTCAAATACCTCATGTTGGTTTCTGTTGCCAAGCATTGGGAAATTTCACTATAGGTTGGTTGTGGAGCGGGATAATCAATTCATCGGCCAGTCCGGCGCATTCCTCGATGCGGTGGAGCGCGCCTCGCGCGCTGCCCCCATGAGCCGGCCTGTGCTCGTTATTGGAGAGCGCGGAACCGGTAAGGAACTCATAGCCGAGCGGCTTCACCGTCTGTCGACACGCTGGGATGAGCCGCTTGTCACCATGAATTGCGCGGCGCTCCCTGAAACCTTGATCGAGGCCGAATTGTTCGGTCACGAAGCCGGAGCCTTCACTGGTGCTACCAAAGCTCGCACCGGAAGATTCGAGGAAGCCGACAAGGGTACTTTATTCCTCGACGAACTGGGCACTCTGTCGATGGGCGCGCAAGAGCGGCTGCTGAGGGCGGTAGAATATGGCGAGGTCACGCGGATCGGATCTTCGAGGCCGGTGCGGGTCGACGTGCGGATTGTCGCGGCCACAAATGACGACCTTCCGGCTCTAGCAAAGAGCGGAGATTTTCGTGCCGATTTGCTGGACCGGTTGAGCTTCGAGGTCATTACGCTGCCGCCGCTGCGCGTACGCGAAGGGGATGTCGGCGTGCTGGCAGAATATTTTGCACGGCGCATGGCGGCCGAGCTCGATTGGCACCATTGGCCGGGATTTGCGTCCCATGTCATGAAAAGCCTCGAGGAGTATGCCTGGCCCGGCAACGTGCGCGAGCTGCGCAACGTGGTCGAACGTGCTGTCTACCGCTGGGATGATCCTGAATCCCCGATCGCGCATGTCCAGTTCGATCCGTTCGACAGTCCGTGGAAGCCGGAGGCCCCGCCGCACCGCAAATCGGGTGCATCCGATGTTCGCTTGCCAGCTCCGGCCTCGGCATCACCGGAGGGCGGCGTCACGATGGGCGTCGATTTCGAAAATATCGATGACCTGCGCGCAGCCGTGGATGCGCATGAGAGATCGATTGTCGAACACGCATTGGGCAAGCATCGCTGGAACCAGCGCCAGACCGCCAAGGCCCTGGGGCTGAGCTATGACCAGCTGCGCCACGCCATCAAGAAGCATGCGCTGATGCAGGAAACCGATGACTAGGGCCTCGCCGGCGCGCTAACCCATCCTTTACATCGTATGCGTATGTTGCGGCGGCTTGAAGGAGGCTCCATGCGCATCGTAAGCGACGTGATCGACACCATTTTCGGTAGTATCCGGCTGATATTCGCTCTTGGATTCGGGGCGATAACCCTGTTCGGCCTTTTCATAACGTATGGAACAACTGTTTTCGCTACTGAGGCTGCCGCGAGTGCCGAACGTACGCGTGAAAGCGCAATCGCAGCCAAGCAGGAAGAACGTCGCAGTGAGCAACTCGCCGAAGGCGGGTGGGGCTATGAACGCGCCGAGAGCGGAGCTGGTCGCACCAGCAACGGGTCCGACGAGGATGTCGGTGGTTGGGGTAGCGGCAACTAATCCGATCGAATTCGGGCAATTTTCGACCTCACTTCATCGCAACCTGCAAGATTTCCTTCACAAATTACCTTCTCGCCTTGTGCTTTGTCGGGTGTTGGTTGGACAAAACGTTCGGCGAATGACCGCCGGAGGCCGGATGCTGGGGGATCAGCTGCGGCCTCTTTTGTGGAGGAGTAGAGTCTTGGGACTGAATACAAAATCAATGCTTGCACTTGGGGTCGCACTCGGGGGCATGGGGATCGCCCTTTCATCGCCAGCACAGGGTCAGGGAAACGGCCCTCGCGCAGGCGATAAGATTCCGAACAGTTTTATTTGCGTCTTCAACACGCAGGATGTGGCGCGCGGCAATGTCCGTGCAGAAGCCGCTCGGCTCAGCAATGCCAATGGCGGCCAGCTGAAGCGGGTTTACCGAAACACGATCCGCGGGTTCTCAACCAATATGAGCGCCACCGCGGTCGAGCGGATGCAGCGCCTTTCGCCCAACATCGCCTATTGCGATCAGGATCAGGTCGTCACGACCACCCAACGCGGCAAGAAACCGCCGAAAGATGGCGGCGGAGCAGGCACTTTCGCAACCGCATGGGTCATTGATAGCGGGATCGACCTCGACCATCCCGATCTGAACGTCGACAGGTCGCGGTCTTTCAACGCAGTCGGGCGTGATGCCGATGGCCAGAACGGCCACGGCACACATGTTGCCGGCACTATTGCCGCGATCGACAATGCGATTGGTGTCGTCGGCGTCGCTCCGGGAGCGCCGGTCGTGTCGGGTCGTGTGCTTGATCGCCGCGGCTCGGGTTCGACTTCCGGCGTGATTGCCGGCGTAGATTACGTTGCAGCCAATGGCAGCGCAGGTGATGTCGCGAACATGAGCCTTGGCGGCGGGGTCAGCACCTCGCTTGACCAGGCAGTGATCTCGGCGTCGCAAACCGGCGTGAAGTTTGTTCTCGCAGCGGGAAATGAAAGTCGTGATGCCAATCAAAGTTCGCCTGCGCGAGCAAACGGCAACAACATCTACACCATCTCGGCGTTCTCGCAGGGTGACCGGTTCGCCAGTTTTTCGAACTTTGGCAACCCGCCGGTCGATTACGCATCGCCTGGTGTAGCTGTTAAGTCGACATGGAAGAGCGGCGGCTACAACACGATCTCCGGCACTTCGATGGCGGCACCGCATTTCGCGGGCATCTTGCTGCAAGGCGCCTCGGCCAATGATGGCACGGTCAGCGGCGATCCGGATGGCAATGCCGACGTGATCCGCGTCGTTCAGTAAACGAACGCACCGTAAGAAGATGAAGAGCCCGGTTCGCGCCGGGCTCTTTTTTTGGCCCAAAGCAAATCGGTGAATATCGGTTAGGCTTAATCGTCAGTCATCTTCTTTCAGTCGCTGGAAGCTGTTCCCGTTCAGATTTCGGTTCTTATTTCGATGGGCCGGACGGGAAGACAAAATGACACATGCAATCTCGCGCCGCCGGAGGGCTACAGCTGCCCTGCTGGCAGTCGGTATGGGTGCAGCCGGTGTTGGCGCAGCGATTTGTGCAGGGCCGCTGATGGCGCATCACCAATGGGGCTCCTACGCATGGGCTTCTGATGGGGTGAATCCGGTTGCCGCGACCGTGGTCGACAACACCGACGCACGCTGGACCGCACATGTCGATCGCGCCATGGGTGACTGGAACTCGTCGCAGTCCATTCAGTCTCCGATGGAATATGGCAACAATTCGAGCTGCGTGATGGTCACCGGCACTATCTAGGTCTGCAACGACGATTATGGCGACGTTGGCTGGCTGGGCCTTGCAACAATCGCTTTGTCTAACGACCAGATCACAGCCGGCTCAACCAAACTGAACGACAATTTCTTCGAACGAGACGCCTACAACACATACAGCTGGCGGCAGTTGGTCACCTGTCAGGAGATCGGGCAGGATGACGGCCTTGGTCACCAGAACGAGGATTTCAGCGTCGACCTTACGACATCCTGCATGGAATACACTCGCCAGCCGGATGGCAATGAAAGCCCCGATGCTCATGATTTTGAGGAGCTTGCCCGGATGTATGGGGGCGGCTCGGGCGGCCCTGACGACAGTGACGGCGGAGGCGGCAAGGGCAAAGGTGGCGGCAATGGCGGTGGCAAGCCTGATGGGAAGGGCGGCGGCAAGGGCAAGAACAAGAGCCGCGTCGCGCTTCCGGCAGTCGGCAACACGCCTGCGAATTGGGGACGTCCCACCGCATTTCTGCCCAATGGCAAACCGTTCCGGTTCGAAAAAGATTCCGGCGGGGTCAAGTTTGTGACCCACGTGACTTGGGCACCAGAGAATTACGATGGCGGCCACGGAGATGATCACCACCATTGATCGCGCGAAACCTGCATTGGCGAGAAGGGTCCGGTGGATACCGGGCCCTTTTTCGTTGCAATCGCGGCGATGCCTGACTATTTGCGTCTCATCCCGACATTGTCGATACAAGGTTTGGATGCTGGCGCCGAGAGGGGCCGGCCCCAATCGCCTTTGTCATATTGCTCGGTTAGACGGAGACCCGATGAGCGACATTGAACGCCTGACACAATTGATCGAACCCGAAGCAAAAGCTTTGGGTTTCGAGCTTGTGCGCGTGAAGATGATGCCGTCGGAAGCCGGTGATGGCGGCGAAGCGCTCCAGATAATGGCTGAGGATCCGGCGACGGGTCAGCTCGTGATCGAACAATGCGCAGAGCTTTCGCGCCGTGTCTCCGACATGATGGACGCCCATGAAGAAGCGGGCGAAGCGTTAATTGAAGGTGCGTATCACCTCGAAGTGTCTTCGCCCGGAATTGACCGTCCTCTCACCCGCGAGAAGGATTTCTCCGAATGGGCCGGTCACGAAGCTCGCATCGTCATGACCAAGGGTTGGTCGGGCGATGACAAGGGCCAGCGCGTCTTCAAGGGCGACCTTGTTGGCATTGAGGCCGGCATGGTGCGACTGACCGATAAGAAAAATGGCGCGGTCGAATTGCCGCGCGAACAGATACATACGGCGAAACTCGTCCTGACAGACGCGCTTATCGCTGCAACAAAGCCGCTTGATACGAGCGGTGCCGACGAAATCGAAGAAGTAGAAAAGGCAGACGATTGATGGCCAGTGCCATTTCCGCCAACAAGGCAGAACTCCTCGCAATTGCAAACTCGGTTGCGTCCGAAAAGATGATCGACAAATCGATCGTCATCGAAGCAATGGAAGAGGCGATCCAGAAAAGCGCGCGCAACCGCTATGGTGCGGAAAACGATATTCGCGCCAAGCTCGATCCCCAGACCGGCGACCTTACGCTTTGGCGAGTCGTCGAGGTGGTCGAGGAAGTCGAAGACTACTTCAAGCAGGTCGACCTGAAACAGGCTGCCAAGCTGAAGGAAGATGCTGCAGTGGGTGACTTCCTCGTCGATCCACTCCCGCCGGTCGATCTGGGCCGTATCGACGCGCAAAGCGCCAAGCAGGTGATCTTCCAGAAGGTCCGCGATGCAGAACGCGAGCGTCAGTTCGAAGAGTTCAAGGATCGCGCAGGCGAAGTCATCACCGGCGTGATCAAGTCGGTCGAATTCGGCCATGTGATTGTCAATCTGGGCCGCGCCGAGGGTGTCATCCGCCGCGATCAGCAAATCCCTCGCGAAGCTGCCCGTGTTGGCGAGCGCGTCCGCGCGCTCATCACCAAGGTGGAGCGCAACAATCGCGGTCCGCAGATCTTCCTGAGCCGCGCTGCGCCTGATTTCATGCGCAAGCTGTTCGCACAGGAAGTGCCGGAAATTTACGATGGTATCATCGAGATCAAGGCCGCCGCCCGCGATCCGGGTTCGCGCGCCAAGATCGGCGTTATCAGCCATGACAGCTCGATCGACCCTGTCGGCGCCTGCGTCGGAATGAAGGGCAGCCGTGTCCAGGCCGTCGTGCAGGAGTTGCAGGGCGAAAAGATCGATATCATTCCGTGGTCGGAAGACACCGCGACCTTTGTCGTGAACGCGCTTCAGCCTGCAACCGTGGCCCGCGTTGTCCTTGACGAGGAAGAAGGCCGCATCGAAGTCGTCGTTCCTGATGACCAGCTTTCGCTGGCTATCGACCGCCGCGGCCAGAACGTGCGTCTCGCCAGTCAGCTGACCGGACACCAGATCGACATCATGACCGAGGAAGAGGCTTCCGAGAAGCGCTCCAAGGAATTCGCAGAGCGTTCGAAAATGTTCGAGGAAGAACTCGACGTCGACGAAACGCTCTCGCAGCTGCTCGTGGCCGAAGGTTTCGCGATGCTCGAAGAAGTCGCCTATGTCGACAAGGCCGAGCTCGCTGCGATCGAAGGCTTCGACGAGGAACTCGCCGAAGAATTGCAGAGCCGCGCTATTGAAGCGCTCGAGCGGCAGGAAGAGGTGCACCGCGCCGCCCGCCGCGAACTGGGCGTCGAAGACGACCTTGCTGAAATGCCGCACCTTTCCGAAGCGATGCTTGTCACGCTCGGCAAGGCCGGGATCAAGAATCTGGATGATCTCGCCGATCTTGCGACCGACGAGTTGATCGCCAAGAAGCGTGAAGCACCGCGCCGCCGCAACAATGCCGATGGCCCGCCGATGCGGCGCCCGCAGCGTGAGCAGGACAAGGGCGGCGTTCTCGGCGAATACGGCCTATCGGAAGAGCAGGGCAACGAGATCATCATGGCGGCCCGCGCGCACTGGTTCGAAGACGAGGAGCCTGCTCAGGCTTCCGCTGAGCCTGACACTCAGGAGGCCGCCGATGCGGACTCCACCCAATGAGCGCGTAAGTTCTGACATCGCTGAAACGCCCCGCTCCCCGGAAGCTGCCGACGCTTCCGGGAGCGAGCGGCGCTGCATCCTTTCAGGGAAAAGCGGTCCGCGCGCTACGCTAGTGCGGTTGGCTGTATCTCCTGACGGCGTGGTCCTGCCCGACCCCGGCGCCAAGGCGCCAGGGCGCGGTGCGTGGATCGCCCCCGATCGTAGCGCACTTGAAGCAGCGATTACGGATGGCCATTTCAAGAGAGCCCTGATGCGCGCCTTCAAGGGCGGGCCGAACGGCGTCACCCTTTCCTACTCGGACGAATTGCCGCAGCAGATCGAAATGGCGCTGACCCGGCATTTCACCGACCGATTGGGTCTCGAACTTCGCGCTGGCAACATTGTGCTTGGTTCCAGCCGGATAGAGGAGCAAGCGCGGCAAGGCCGTATCGGGCTGCTGCTTCATTCAAGTGATAGCAGCGCCGATGGGCGCAAAAAGCTCGATCAGGCCTGGCGTGTCGGCGCCGAAATTGAAGGGTCCGGCGAGCGCGGACAGGTCTTGCCACTGGACCGCGACACGCTGTCTGTGGCATTGGGCCGCGAGAATGTCGTCCATTTGGGCGTTTCGGGGCGGCCGGGCGACGCGAGCGCGCCAAGCCAGAAACGCGCAGCTTCCCGAGTTGCGCAGGCGGCGAGCCGCCTTACGAGCTTTGTGAGTGGCATTTCAGCCTCTTGTGATCGGTCGGTAGATGATGAAGCCGGCCAAGCGCCAGCCGGAACATCCGGCGGCGACAGAATTAATTCGTGAAGGACTATTGAGCTAGAATGAGCGACGATAAAGAAAAACGCACCCGCAAACCGCTTGGCCTGAAAAGGGCGGTCGATGCTGGCGAGGTCAAGCAGACCTTCAGCCACGGCCGTACGAACAAGGTTGCGGTTGAGGTCAAGCGCCGCCGCAAGCTCTTGAAGCCGGGCGAAACGCCCGCGCCTGAACCGGCGCCGGCGCCCGAACCTGCGCCAGAGCCCGCCCCGGCTCCCGCAGCCAAGAAGCCGGCTGCGGCGAAACCTGCCAAGAAAGCGCCTGCCAGCGAGACGCCGCAGGAGCGTGTAAAGCGGCTTCAGCGTGAAGCGGAAGAGCAGCGCCTCGACCAGCTTGCGCAGGATCGCAAGCGGGAAGAAGAACAGGCTCGCAAGCGGGACAAGGAAGAGGCTCAGCAGCGCGAAGATAATCGCAAGGCAGAAAAGGAAGCTGAAAAGCAGGCCGCTGAAGAGGTCAAAGCTGCCGCCGAAGCTGAAGCTCAGGAAGAGACTGCCAAAGCAGACGCAAGCGCCGTAGCAGACGCCGACACTTCGGCGCCCGCTGCGCGCAAATTCACACCTATCGCTCGTCCCGAGCCAAAGCGTCCTGAAAAGAAGAAGAAAGAAGACAAGCGCACCGCCAAGGACACTGGGGGCGGCAAGGACAAGCGCCGCTCGGGCAAGCTCACCGTTACCAAGGCGCTGAACGAGGACGAAGGACGCCGAGCGCGCAGCCTCGCCGCGCTTAAGCGTGCGCGTGAGAAGGAGCGCCGTGCGCAGGGCGGCCCAGCCAAGCCGCGCGAAAAGCAGGTCCGCGATGTCATCGTGCCCGAGGCCATCACCGTCGGCGAACTCGCCAAGCGGATGGGTGAGAAGGGTGCTGACCTCGTGAAGGAACTGTTCAATCTCGACATGATGGTCACCGTCAACCAGACGATTGATCAAGAGACCGCAGAACTGCTCGTTGAGCAATTCGGGCACAATATCGAGAAGGTCTCCGAGGCCGACGTCGATATCTCGACCGAAGAGGACGTCGATCCAGAAGAGACCCTGAAACCGCGTCCGCCGGTCGTCACGATCATGGGTCATGTCGATCACGGCAAGACTTCGCTGCTCGACGCACTGCGCGGGACGGATGTGACCAAGGGCGAGGCCGGCGGCATCACCCAGCACATCGGCAGTTACCAGATCACGACAAAGGGCGCGAAAAAGGGCGAGAAGGGTGCGAAGATCACGTTCCTCGACACGCCGGGCCATGCTGCATTCTCGGAAATGCGTCAGCGCGGTGCAAACGTCACCGATATCGTGGTGCTGGTCGTGGCGGCGGATGACGGCATCATGCCGCAGACGATCGAGGCCATCAATCACACCAAGGCGGCGGGCGTTCCGATGATCGTCGCGATCAACAAGATGGACAAACCGGAAGCCGATGCGAACAACATTCGCAGCCGCCTGCTTGAGCATGAAGTGATTGTCGAAGAAATGTCAGGCGACGTGCAGGACGTCGAAATCTCGGCGACCAAGGGCACAGGGCTCGATGAACTGCTCGAGAAAATCCAGCTGCAGGCCGAACTTCTTGAGCTCAAGGCACGCCCGGATCGCGAAGCCAACGCTACCGTGATCGAAGCACAGCTTGACAAGGGCCGCGGCCCGGTTGCGACCGTGTTGATCACGCGCGGCACGCTCAAACGCGGCGACACTTTCGTCGTCGGTACCGAGAGCGTACCGTGTGCGTGCAATCGTCAATGACGAGGGCAAGCAGATCAAGGAAGCCGGGCCTTCGATGCCTGTCGAAGTCCTTGGCCTTGGCGGCGTGCCGTCGGCTGGCGATCAGCTGACCGTTGTCGAAAACGAACAGCGCGCTCGCGAAGTGGCAGAGTATCGCCGCGAAAAGGCGACCGAAAAGCGCACTGCCCTGGCTCCGACCAGTTTCGATACGATGTTCAACAACCTCGCATCGGACGTTATCGAATGGCCTGTCCTCGTGAAGGCCGACGTGCAGGGTTCTGTCGAAGCCATTGTCAGCGCGCTGCACAACATCTCGACCGAAGATATCAAGGTTCGCGCGCTCCATGCGGGCGTCGGCGCGATCACCGAGAGCGATGTTACGCTTGCAGCAGCTTCGGAGGCCCCAATTATCGGCTTCAACGTTCGTCCCAATGCCAAGGCGCGCGAACTGGTGAAGCGCGACGGCGCGCGGATGATGTATTACGACGTGATCTATCACCTCACCGAAGAAGTCGCCAAGGAGATGGCAGGCGAGCTTGGACCGGAGCGGATCGAAACCGTCGTGGGCCGCGCCGAGGTCAAAGAAGTCTTCAAGTCCGGCAAGAAGGACAAGGCGGCAGGCCTGCTCGTGGAAGACGGTGTTATCCGCAAAGGCCTGTTCGCGCGTCTTACCCGCGAAGACGTCATCGTTTCGGCGACGACCATCGCTTCGCTGCGGCGGTTCAAGGACGACGTGGACGAGGTGCGATCTGGCCTCGAATGCGGCGTGGTTCTGGAAGACACGAACGACATCAAGCCGGGCGATCAGCTTGAAGTCTTCGAAGTCGAGGAGCGTGAGCGGACTCTGGAAGTCTAACGCAGCGATTTGGAAAGGTTGATGAACACGTCCGACCACTTCGCGCAGGATTCCGACCAATCGCCGCATTCATCGCTGCTGGGCTCGGAATTCGTTTCGTTCGACGAGGCGACGCAGACTGCGACCATGCGCTTCACCGTGAAGCGTGAGATGACCACCTGGCGCGGCGGCGTCCAGGGCGGTCTGGTTGCGGGCTATCTTGACGATGTGATGGGCTATGCCTTTGTCGCGGCAACCAGCGGCGAGATGGCACCTCTCAATCTCGAGCTTTCGATGACGCTCATTCGCCTGATCCCGGAAGGCCCGCTTATCGGCAAGGGCAGGGTGGTGAAAGCCGGGCGGCGCGTGGTCTTCCTCGAAGGCGAGCTGCTGACCGAGGACGGCACGATCATGGCGCGCGCAACCTCTACCGCGCTGCCCACTCCGCGCCCGTCGCCGACAGAAACCGGAATGAGCTGATGGCGCGCAAAGACCCTTACACTGCCGAACAACAATCGGTCCGCGTGCTGAAAGTTGGCGAGCGTGTGCGCCATATCCTGTCCGAGCTGCTCGCGAGACAGGAAGTTCACGATGACGTGGTGAGCGCCGCCAATATCGCCGTGACCGAAGTCCGCATGACGCCGGACCTCAGGAACGCGACTGCCTACGTGAAACCTCTTCTGGGTGCGGGCGAGGATGACATTGTCCATGCGCTTCGCCAGAATACCGCATTTCTCCAGCGGGAGGTTGCCAAGCGGCTCGGACTGAAATTCGCGCCTAAGCTCAAATTCCGCAAGGATGAGAGCTTCGCCGAAGCGGACCGGATCGAAGAATTGCTGCGCGACCCCAAGGTCGCACGCGATCTGGAGGATGGCGACGAACCGGAAGCCTAGTTTGGCATCATCCGGGCGCGCATGGTGATATCGACCTTGTTCCCGACGATAAGCTGATAGCTCTTCATTCCGTATTCGCGCCGGTCAATGGTCGTCGTCGCGGTGAAGCGGACCGGTGTTCCAGGAGCGGATGCCACCGGATCGGTGTCGAAAGTAACGTCCAGCACTTGGGGGCGTGTAACACCGCGCGCCGTCAGGTCTCCGGCGACTGTCCCCTGGGTAGGCGATTTCAGCTTCAGCGATTTCCCCACAAAGCGCACGGTCGGGTATTTCTCCACCCAGAAGAATCTTTCGCCGCGAAGCCGCTTCAATGTGGTTTCGTCAGGAGCCTCTAGCGCCGTTGCATCGAATGTGACGTCGATCGTCGCCTGCTCGGGTGAGCCGGGCACGATCCTGACTTCGCCAGACATCTTCGGGAACTTCATCGATTTGCTGGACAGGCCAAAGAACGGCACCTTTGCCGTCACTTCGCTGCCGCCTGCATCGAGCACATAGTCGCGCGGCGCGCTGGAATTGGCCAGCACGGCGAGCGCCAGCAATGGCAGGATCGTCAGGCGGCGTCTCAGCATCAATTCGGCTCCTTGCGCCTCTTACTACGGCCATTGAGATTAAAAGGCGCCACCTTAATCGACCCTTGCCGCGAACCGAGTGCCTGACGGGGCAAGCCACAGCCCGCCCGTCCAGTTGCCGGCTCCTTTAGCAAGCCCGCGCCGGAAACGCCCCTTCGATGATGGTATCGGCGCCGGGCACTTCGATGCAAACATTGGCACCGGGGCCAAGCGGCAAGTCGAGAACGACCCAGCCGATCGTCAGCAGCAATCCTGACACCATGAGGCCGATTGAGAACGGCAGCATGACCGCCGCGAGGGAGCCGAGGCCAAACTCCTTGTCCCAGCGCTGACAGAAAATCAGGATCAGCGGGAAATAGACCATCAGCGGCGTGATGATGTTAGTCGCGCTGTCACCGACGCGGTAGGCCGCAGTTGCCATTTCCGGCGAAATCCCGAGCAGGATGAGCATCGGGACCATCACTGGCGAAATCAGCGCCCATTTCGCACTGGCAGAGCCGACAAACAGGTTCAGCAGCGCGGACACGAGGATGATCGAAGTGAGGAGCAGCCAAGGGGGCATTTCGGTGCTCCCCAGGAAGGCGGCTCCGTGGACTGCGAGGATAAGGCCGAGGTTGGACCATGCGAACATCGCCACGAAATGCGCTGCGGCGAAAGCAAGCACGAGGTAATATGCGAGGTCCTCCATCGCGCCGGTCATCATCTTTACCAGGTCGCGGTGGTCACCGATTGTGCCTGCGCCTTTTCCATAGGCCCAGCCAGCGAGCAGGAAGAGCAGGAAAAACCCGGCCACAAGGCTCTTGTAGAACGGGTTCATCTGCGCTTCGGCGCTGGCCGTTTCGTCGATCAGGGGCGTGCCCGGACCGTAGGTAAAGCCGAGCCAGAGCAGCACCACGAACAGGACCGCAAGACCGGCATAGCCGAGGCCCTTACGCTCCTTGTCTGTCAGGGGCCGGTCTGTGTCTTCATCTTCAACCACAGAGGCGCGCGAGGGCTCGAATGCACCGAGGCGAGGCTCGATGATCTTGTCAGTGACGAACCAGATGACCGGCAGGAAAACAAAGGTCATCGCCATTATGAAATACCAGTTGCCGACGATGTTTGCCGTGTAACCGGAGAAGACGGTGCCTACGCTCGCTTCGGTGATGCCAAATAGCAGCGCGTCGAGCTGACCGGGCAACAAATTGGCCGAGAAACCGCCCGAGACACCCGCAAACGCTGCCGCGATACCGGCAACTGGATTGCGTCCGGCGGCGTGGAAAATGATGCCGGCAAGGGGGATCAGAACCACGTAAGCTGCGTCTGCAGCAAGGTTGCCCAGCATTCCGACTAGAACGACAATCGGGGTCAGCAGGAACTTTGGTGCATCGCGCACGCCAGCGCGCATCGCTGTGCCAAACAGGCCAGAGCGTTCGGCGACGCCCGCTCCCAGCATCACCACCAGCACGTATCCGAGAGGATGGAAGTGCGTGAACGTGGTCGGCATGTCGACCCAAAGCTTCGCAATGTTTTCAGCTGAGAGAAGGCTGGTCGCGGTGATGATTTGTGCAGCGCCTGTGTCGGGATCGACCTGCGTCGGATGGATCGCCGACAAGCCGGTGAGGCTTGCGATTATCGAGATTACGATAAGGGCGAAGATCAGTCCGAAGAACAGAAACACCGGATCAGGCAGCTTGTTGCCGCTTCGCTCGATCCAGCCGAGAACGCCTGACATGCCCTCCCGGTTGCTTTCAGCCGTAGCTGCAGTCGCCATGTTTGTATCCCTGTTGCTTGGTCACGATCTTTGGGGGCTAGCATTGCGCGCAGCGCCTGTCTGCCCTCTGAATGGTGTCAGATGTTGATGGTTTGAGTACGCTGACCCCTTCGTGCTTGTCGAAGGCAGCTTGCGCTGTAATCTCGCCCGCATGGCCAAACTCTATTTCTATTATTCGAGCATGAATGCAGGCAAATCGACAACGCTGCTGCAAGCCGACTTCAATTACCGCGAGCGCGGGATGAAGACGATGCTCTGGACTGCGGAACTCGATACGCGGTCTGAGGGGATGGTCCGCAGCCGCATCGGCCTTGAGGCACAAGCAAAGCTTTATGCGCCGACGACAGATCTATGGTCGGCCATCAACGCCGCACATGAGAAGGCGCCGGTTGATTGCGTCCTGATCGACGAAGCGCAATTCCTCACAAAAGATCAGGTGTGGCAGCTCGCAAGGCTCGCCGACGAAGCGGGCATCCCTGTCCTCTGCTACGGCATTCGCACCGATTTTCAGGGAGAATTGTTTCCCGGTTCGGCAGCGCTGCTCGGCATTGCCGATGCGCTGGTCGAATTGAAGGCGGTCTGTCACTGCGGACGCAAGGCGAGCATGAACCTCCGCGTCGATGAAGCGGGCAAGCCCGTGGCCGAAGGCGCGCAGACCGAAATCGGCGGGAATGACCGGTATCTTGCGCTTTGCCGCAAACACTTCAGCGAGGCGCTTGGCGAATGAAACCCGATCCATCCGCTTTGTCTCGGGTACTTGAGAGTGACCGTGTCCGGATCGAGCCATTCGCCGCGCACCATGTCGAACCATTGAGAGCGGCTTGCTCCGAAGACCGGGAAATCTGGCAAATCTATCCGGTCAACATGCTGGGCGAGGATTTCGACGAGGCTATGGCCGCCTTCCATTCTCTCGAAAGCTGGGTCCGATTTGCTGTGATTGACGCATCCAATGGCGGCCTCGTCGGCATGAGCAATTATATCAATCCCGACCCGTTCGGCGTCGTCGAGATTGGCGGGACCTATATCAGCCCGCGTGTGCGAGGGATCGGCTTCAATGCGGTAATGAAAAAGCTGATGATCGAACACGCGTGGGCCTGCGGCTTCACGAAAATCGAATTTCGGGTCGATACTCGCAACACGCGCTCCATGGCGGCTGTCCTGAAACTAGGGGCGCAGCAGGAAGGGGTGCTGCGGCAGAACCGCGTGACGTGGACCGGTTACAGGCGCGATACGGCGGTGTTTGGGCTGTTGAGGGACGAATGGGCTGGTTGATTGACCTCACGGTCCCTACGTAGCTGTCATGCTGCAAACTCTAACACTGGCTCTGGTCCTGATCCCGTGCCTCGTCGTCGCAATCGTGTTTCACGAAGTTGCGCACGGATACATGGCAAAGCTGCTCGGCGATAACACCGCAAGCGAGCGCGGTCAGATTGACGCTGAATCCCATCCCGCATGTCGATCCGATCGGGACGCTACTGGTACCGGGCGTCATGGCGCTGTTCGGTGGCCCGATTTTCGGCTGGGCAAAGCCGGTTCCGGTCAACCAGCGCCGGCTCGATAATCCGCGGTTTGGAATGATGGCGGTCGCCGCAGCGGGTCCGGGGACGAATTTTGTCATCGCATTGGTCGCTGCAATCCTGTTCGGCGTGTTTGCTCCAGCCGAGGTGCAATTCGGCACAAGCGAAACGTCTTCGATGCTGCTCACCGATGCGGACGGCAATTTTCGACCGCTCACCACGATGCTGTTCTATTCGATCCTCATCAATGTGTTCCTGGGGCTCTTCAACCTGCTTCCGATCCCCCCTTCGATGGATCGCATATCGTCGGCGGATTAATGCCGCGCGCGATGCGGATGCAGTGGGAAAAATTGCAGCAGGTCGGCATGTTCCTGCTGATCGCTTTGATTGCGGCAAGCTGGGCTTTTGGGACTGGCTGGATCTCGCAGTTTATCATGCCGCGGGTCGAATGGGTGATGGGCCAGTACCTTGCTGTCGCGCAATTTGTGAGCGGCAATTAGGCGCCGCTCACCGCGTCGATAAGTCGCGCCTGCGGGTGGCGTTGCAGCAAGGCATCAAGCCAATCGGCGCGGGCGCGCGTTTCAATGCAGGCCACGATACAGCCGCCAAAGCCGCCGCCGGTCAGCCGCGCGCCTGTGGCACCAAGATCGACCGCGCTTTCGACCAGTGCATCGATTTTTGGGAGCGACATTTCGAACATCTCGCGCATCGATGCGTGGCTTTCGTTCATGACCTGGCCAAATGCATCGATGTTGCCAGCGTCGAGCGCTGCAATTGCTACGTGAACCCGTGCATTTTCTGTGATGCAATGCAGCGCGCGCTTCTTCGGCGTTTCTTCCAGTTTGGAGCTTGCGACCGTGTCGAGGTCCAGCAGGCACAAGTCCTCAGTTTCGAAATAGCGCTTGGCCGCGTCGCATTCTCGTTTGCGCGCAGCGTAGCGCCCATCGGTGAGCTTGCGCGTCACGCCGGAGTGCACCACCACCATGTCATGGGTTCGAGGCAGCGGAATCAGCCGATATTCGAGCCTTTTCGTATCGAGCGCCATTGCCGTTCCCGGAGAAGCCAGGGCAACAGCCATCTGGTCCATGATCCCGCAAGGCACGCCCATATACTGGTTTTCGACCCGGCGTGCCGCGATCGCGAGATCGATATCCCTTAGCCCCTCGCCTTTCACGGCACGGGCCGCTTTCAGCACAGCCACGATCAAGGCAGCGGAGGAAGACAGGCCAGACCCTTCGGGGATAGTCGAGACGATGTCGATCGTTGCACCGCCATCGAGCAGTCCGAGCGCATTAGCCTCGCGCACTGCGCCGACGCAGGGGTCTGCCCACTCGCCCACGGCATCGTCGGCGAGGTCGCGGATGGCAGGTGCGTCATATCCGTTCGAACTGACAGCCACCACGGTGTCATCTCGCGGCAAAAGCGTCACTTCGAGACCGACAGAGAGCGCCGCCGGGAGGACCATGCCGCCATTGTAATCCGTGTGCTCGCCAATGAGGTTGACCCGGCCCGGCGTGCGGGCGGCTGCGGCTTCACCGGTGGTCATAGGCCCCTCAGCGCCTGTGCTGCTGCCTCGGGCATGACGTCGACTGTATAGGTGCCGGTGTGCTGCTCCACAGAAGCAAGATATTTCATCCGCCCCGGAGCGCGAAGCAGCGGATAGAACTGCACCGTGAAGTGATAATTCGCCGATCCGCCAGCCGGGGAAGCATGAAATGCCATCATCGTAGCGGTACGGCTGCTGGAACAGCGCATCATAGCGCCGCGTCATCTCGCCAAGCCACTCGGCCAGAGCTTCAAGCTCGCCGTCGGCGCAATCCCACGGTCCTTCGCGGCGGATGCGGGGAGCAAGCCAGACTTCGTACGGGAACCTCGCAAAAGGCGGGACGAACGCGGCTATGCCGCCGCGATCGCCGAGTCCGTAATCGGGCATTGCGGCCTCTATCTCGCTGGCCAAGTCGTAGCCGTTCGCGAACGCGTCTGCCGCGCGTTTCTGAACCAGCGGAACGCGTTTGAACCCGTAAATCTGGGCGTGGGGGTGATGCAGGGTCACGCCCACCTCATCACCGCGATTTTCAAATGGCAGAACGTAATTGCACCCGCTTGCAAACATCGTCTCATAGCGGTCGATTAGCGCTGCGATCAGGACCTGCCGACGATCTGCACCAATGGTGTGAAGGCTGCCGCTGCTCTCCGGCCCGTACACCACGACATCGCACGCTCCCTTGGCAGGCTCAGCCGCAACACCCGGCAAGCTGGCGGCATCGGAAGCGCTTGGGTGAAAGGCAGCGAACTTGTTCTCAAAAATCGCGAGCTCGAAATCCGCGAAAGGGATCTCGGTCTCGGGGCCATCTCTCAGGGTCGGAGCAAGAGGGTCTTGAGCTGCAGATGGCTTGAAGGTGCGGTTTTGCCGGTGCGCGGCATAGACATTCCATTCATCGCGCAGTGGGTGGTAACGTAGCTCGCCGCCTTGCGCGATGTCATCTGCGGTTTCGGATTCGAGCGGCAAGGTATGGGGATTGCGACCGTAAAGATGGAGCATGCGCCCATCGGCCTTGCGATGATCCCGGCGGAACACCGCTTTTCCGCCCAGAGACCGCTTCAATTCACCAGGTTGGATCACGCCGGGATCGCTTGTCTGGCGAACCAGTCCGCCACCCGTGCCTGCGCATCCTTGTCGAGGTGCAAACGAAGCTTGCTGCGCCTCCACAGCACATCGTCTGCGCTATGCGCGAATTCCTCCCTCACAAGGTATTCAAGCTCCCGCGCATACAGGTCGCCGCCCATATGCGGGCCGAGATCGTTCAAGCCTTCGGCTTCGCCAAGCATATCATCGATGCGCGTCCCATAGGCACGCGTCATACGAATGACCGCGCTGTTCGCGAGCCACGAAAAACGCTGTGAGGTTTGCGCGACGAATTCATCGAAGCGCTCGGGGTCGATATCACCGCCGGGCAAATCTTTGGCTGCCGTCCATGAAGCTCCGGAAACACCCAGTTTTTCAAGCGCGTGTTCCGCAAGCTTACGGTAGGTCGTGATCTTGCCGCCGAAGATCGAGAGAAGCGCGGGCGCCGTTCCGTCGGCACCCCTGTCGAGCTCGAAAACGTAATCGCGCGTGACGGTCGAATTGGAAGCCGACTTGTCATCGTATAGGGGGCGCACGCCGGCATAGCTCGAAACGGCCTGCTCGGGCGAGACATCGACGCGCAGATATTCGTTTGCTGCATCGCAGATATAGGCGGCCTCTTCGGGCGAAATGTCGATCCCTGTCGGATCGCCCTCGAAACTCTGGTCCGTCGTCCCGACGAGTGTGAAATCGCGTTCGTAGGGAATCGCAAAGATGATGCGGTCGTCCCTGTTCTGAAAAATGTAGCAATGCTCTCCCTCGAACAGGCGAGGAAAGATCAGATGGCTCCCCTTTACCAGCCGAAGGTTTTCATGATGTGCGCCTGGAATGGCGCGGGTCAGGACTTCGTCGACCCACGGTCCAGCGGCGTTCACGACCATGCGAGCGGAGACAGTCTCCTCGCTGTCGCCGCTGCGAATCGTGGCAGTCCATCTGTCCCCGTCACGCTCAAGCTGCGCGCATTCGGTTCGTGTCCGTATGACAGCACCGTGTTCCCTCGCATCCAGGCAATTGAGCACGACAAGGCGCGAATCCTCCACCCAGCAGTCCGAATATTCGAAGCCCTTGGTCAGCCGGTGTTCAAGCACCGATGCGTGTGGCGGCTCGCGCAGGTTCACTGTGCGCGTCGGCGGAAGCAGTTTCCGCCCGCCAAGGTGATCGTAGAGGAACAGCCCAAGACGCAGCATCCAGCTTGGACGAAGACCCTTGTCATGGGGCAGGACAAATCTCAGCGGCCAGATAATGTGAGGCGCGATGTTGAGCAGCCGCTCCCGCTCGATCAGGCTTTCACGCACAAGTCGCACTTCAAGGTGTTCGAGGTAACGCAGGCCCCCATGCACGAGCTTTGTCGAGGCGCTCGACGTGTGGCTGGCCAGATCGTCCTTTTCGACTAGAAGGACTTTCAGGCCGCGTCCCGCAGCATCGCGCGCGATCCCGGCACCGTTGATACCTCCGCCGACCACCAGAAGGTCGTAATTCTCGGGATGGGGCTCTGTCATTCGCAGGCTTCTAGGTGATAGATCAGACACGTGTCTGGCAAGGTGAGAGGCGGTTGCATACCATGCCGTATAAGGGCTGCACCTGAAAAGACGTGGCCGCCATTCATGAGGTCTGCGGCATCGACAATAGACGGTGCGCTAATCGACGGATTGTGCTGCGGCCACACAAGCCTGACGCGGTAAAGCTGTGCCGGATCGAGGCCGCCAAAGACGATCCGCTGCGGCAAGGTCGATAATTCGGTATCCAGGATCGTATAGGAATAGAGGGCTTCGCTGCAATCCTCGGCCACGCAGCCGACGAGATTGGTATGATCGGGGGACTGAAGCCGGACAAAGCGGCCCTGGTGGATCAACTGCCTATGGCGCTTGTGCAGCGCGATGCCCGCTTTGAGGACCTGGAGTTCGGCTTCGCTCTCTGCGCGCAGGTCCAGCTCCATCCCCATGTGGCCAAGCATCGCGCTGCCCGCCCGGAATGCCATGTCGAAGCGTCTTCCGGTGATGTGACATCGCCGTGGCCCGACATGGTTGCCGAGCACCCATAACGGGAAGAAATGGCTGGCCCCGCGCATGATCTGTTGACGCTGGCGCGCATCGTTATTGTCCGAAGTCCAGATCCTGGCGCAATGGCGCATGACACCGAAATCCGCTCGCGCTCCGCCCGAGGAACAGCTTTCAATTTCGAGGTCCGGATGGGCACTGCGCAAGCTTTGCATCAGAGCATAAACCGCGCGTGTCTGCCGGTGCATCACGGCCCTGCCAGCGCTGCCGGGAAAGTGGGTGTCGCGATTCATGTCCCACTTGATGTAATCGATACCGTATTCCGCCACGAGCGCGCTAATGCGGTCGAAAAGGTATTCCCGAACTTCCGGTTTAGTAAGATCGAGCGTCAACTGGTTGCGAGATGGGATCGGCTCGACACCATCGATGCCAAGCACCCAATCGGGATGCGCGCGGTAAAGATCGCTGTCGGGATTGACCATCTCCGGCTCGAACCAAAGCCCGAATTCCATTTCAAGATCGCGGACATGCTCGACCAAGGCGTGCAGCCCTTCGGGGTATACGTCCTTGGACACCCACCAATCGCCGAGGCCCGCGCGGTCGTGGCGGCGCGATCCGAACCATCCATCATCTAGCACGAAGCGTTCCGCGCCCACATCTGCGGCGCGTGAAGCAAGATCGAGCAGAGCCTGCTCATCGTGATTGAAATATATCACTTCCCATGTGTTGTAATGCACCGGGCGCGGTTTTGAGCGGATGCGAGGATCCGAGACCGCGTTGGTCAGATGCGTATGAAAAGCCTGGCTGACGCCATTCAGGCCATGATCCGACCACGCGGTAAGCAATTCGGGTGTGCGGTAGCATTCGCCTTTCAAGAGCCGGATTTCGCCCGGAAAGAGCAGCTCGCCGAGCTGGACCTGCGCTTGATTGTCGCTGCCCCGGTCGATCCGCAATCGGTGATTTCCGCTCCAGGCAAGGTGAAAGCCCATCGCAGATCCTGCGTTCTCCGTCGTTTGAGGCGCGGCCAGAATACCGCCAGGGAAGACGTTGTGACCGGTGCGACCTGACCTGTTTTCGCGGACGTTGCTGCCTTGAAAGGCGGGCGCTTCCTCAATGGCAAATTCGCCCGCCCATTTCCCAGTGAAACTGAGGAAGCGCGAAAGGCGAGGGTCGAATGGCAGGCAGAGCGCCGCGCACCATTCGACTTCCAGCTCGCTATCGCCGAGATTTTCGATGACCGTGCTCGACACGAGCATCCCGGTGTCTGGCTGCAGCGCTAGATCGTGACGGACAGCAATTTGCGCATCTGTGTCTTCGCACGAGATCGCAACGGCGTTGCCCTCGGTTTGATCTACCCGCACGACCTGCAGGTCGATGGCCCAGTCATGACCTGCGCGATGTGCAAGCAGTCCCGAGGGGGCTGCTGTGCCAGAACCTATTTCGGCGAGAAGCGAACCACGCACCGGAACCGCCGCGCTGCCCGGTGCGTGCTGGCGCGTTGCCAGCAGCGCCAGCTCCGCCGCATCCGCTGAGGGAATGTCGGGCCCTGAAAACAGAAGGATGGGACGCGAACCTGCGTTCGCGTCCAAAGCCACAAACGTACCGCCAGCGCGCAGTTCGACATAGCGGGGGAGGGCTGGGTCACGCTCGATCATTGCCCATCGCCATGCGGCACCCGTTCGGTTAGGACAACGAAAATCCGCCGTAAGATGCGGGGTTCAGGGAAAAGGGTAGTTCATGAGTGTGATTCAGGTCGCGGTGTTCCTCGCGCTGATGGCGATCCTCGCCATTCTCACATGGCGCAAGGTCGCGGCAGCACGGGCCGAAAGCCACGCTTCGGCAGACCGTGAAATCTTCCTGGCGGGAGGAGGATTGAGCTGGGTATTCGTTGCCGGCGCGATCACGCTCACCAATCTTTCGACCGACCAGCTCGTCGGGATGAACGGCAACCAGATGCTGCTGCTCGCATGGTGGGAGCTGGCAGGGTTTGTCGGGTTGATGCTGCTCGCCTTCGTATTCGTGCCGATCTACTACCGCAACAATTGCACCACGATCACGCAATTGCTCGAGCAGCGTTATGACGGAGCTAGCATTCGCACTGTCATTTCCGGCCTGTTCCTGTTCGGCAATTTCTTCATTTACCTTCCAGCTGTCATCTATTCCGGCGCGCTGTTCATGCAGACGCTGTTCGGTGTGGATGCGCCCGTCGTTGCGATTGCGGCGATATTCGCTTTTGTCGGAGCGGCCTATGCGATCCTTGGAGGGCTGCGGGCGGTCGCGGTGCTCGACACCTATGCGGGTGTTGGCATTCTGGCGCTGGCTCTGGTCGTAGTGTTCCTGGCGATGCAGGCTGTCGGCTGGGATATCACGACTGGGGTGCCTGAAGACCGGCTCAGCATGATAGGATCGCTCGACAGTCCGATCCCGATCCATACCCTGTTCACCGGGATGCTGTTTATCCAGATCTTCTACTGGTCGACGAACCAGAACATCACGCAGAAGGCGCTTGCCGCGCCTAACGCCAAAGAGGCCCAAAAGGGCGTGATTGCCGCAGCGATCATAAGGGTGCTCATTGTCCCTCCGATCGTGGTTCTGCCCGGTATCGTGGCATACAAATTGTTCGGCGATGTCGGCGACCGAGCCTACGCGATGGTCGTGGGCGAAGTGCTACCCGACTGGACCAGCGGCATGTTCGCGGCGATGATTGCTGCAGCAGTCCTTACGACCTATTCGGCAGTGATGAACGCGACCATCACGCTGTGGTCGGTCGATTTCCATCGCCGTTTCCTCAACCCTGAAGTCGATGTGAAAAGGCTCAACCGAATTGTCGGGATCGTGGCAATGGCGATTTCAATCGTGCTGGTTCCGGTCTATGCCGGAGCCGACAGCATCATCAATCTTCTTCAGGAACTCAACGGGTTGCTCTCGATGCCGATCCTGTCGGCGTTCATTGCGGCTCTCCTGTTTCGCAACATGGATGCGCGCGCTGCTGTTGCCGGCTTGGTCTGGGGATTTTTGCTCTACGCTTTCCACACCTTCTACCTCTACGATCCGGCAAATTTCGGAGGAGTGACATGGTACGCGACCATCGGCCTTCCTTGGGTTCATTATATCGATGTGATGCTCTTCGTGCTCTTCAGTTCCGTACTCGTGGCCTTGCTGACCAATCTGATGGTCTTCGGCAATCGCGCGCGGCTCGTGTTCCTTGACCGCTCGGCGCGCCCGGCTGAGACATGAACGAAAAGAAAGCCCCACCGCACGGCTGGTTGATCCTCGACAAACCCAGAGGCCTCGGCTCGACGCAGGCCGTCGCGGCGGTAAAGCGCAATTTGCGCGAGGGAGGCTATTCGAAGACCAAGGTCGGTCATGGCGGCACGCTTGATCCGCTGGCCGAAGGTGTGCTCCCGATTGCCTTGGGCGAAGCGACCAAGCTTGCCGGGCGTATGCTCGATGCTAGCAAAGTCTACGAATTCACCATTCAATTCGGTGAGGAAACCGACACGCTCGATACCGAGGGGGAGGTGATCCGCCGGTCGGACCGTATTCCTCCGATGGCTGCGATTGCCGCGGTCCTCAGCCATTTCACCGGTGAGATCGAGCAGGTCCCGCCAGCCTATTCCGCACTGAAGGTCGATGGCGAGCGCGCCTATGACCTTGCCCGTAAAGGCGAGGACGTGGCGCTCAAGAGCAGGAATGTTACGGTCCATTCGCTCGAACTGGCATCGAGCTATACCGGTTCCGAAGAGCTGGGCTCGTCCTTCGCCGATTCTGAAGGCCGCCCTGATCCCTACGATCCAACTGCACCGCTTGTCGTCGCATCAAGCGTGACGCTCATCGCGCATGTTTCGAAGGGCACATATATCCGCTCTCTTGCACGGGACATCGCCCGCGCCCTTGGAACCTGCGGTCATGTTACCTATTTACGACGTACCAAGGCTGGTCCTTTCTTTCAGACCCAAGCGATTTCACTGGACAATCTGAACGGAATCGGTAAGGGCGCGAGCCTTGAAGACCTCCTCCTGCCGTTAGAGGCGGGGCTGGACGACATCCCGGCCCTCAACCTCAATCAGACAGACGCGCAGGCGGTCCGCCAGGGCCGGGTCCTGTCTGAACTGCCCCAACCATCCGGGCTCTATTGTGCGATGCTGGACAATGTTCCGGTGGCGCTGGTGGAAATCATGGATGGCACGGCCAAGGTCGTGAGGGGTTTTAACCTTCCCGATGTCGCTGAGTAGAAAGAGAATACCATGTCGGTAACCGCCGAAGAAAAAGCCAAGATCATCAAGGACCACGCCCAGGGTAAAGGCGACACCGGAAGCCCGGAAGTACAGGTAGCCATCCTGACCCAGCGCATCCGCAACCTGACCGATCACTTCAAAGGCAATCATAAAGATAACCATTCGCGCCGCGGCCTTCTGATGATGGTCAACAAGCGCCGTAACCTGCTCGCCTATCTGAAAAAGAAAGACGTGGAGCGTTACAACGCACTGATCCAGAAGCTGGGTCTGCGTAAATAAGAGTTTCGTGATCAAGGCGGCTCCAACGGGCCGCCTTTTTCGCATTTGGGCTCGCGAACATCCGGTTTGCAAGCCTTGGGGCAGACAGACGCTCCGCACCGGACCGAGCCGGCACACTCGGAAAAAGTAGGCCCCGCACTGCAATGTGGCATGCGGGTTCAAAAGGAAAATACATGTTCGACAAGAAAACCGTATCGCTGGAGTGGGGCGGAAAGACCCTCACCCTCGAAACCGGACAGATCGCCCGTCAGGCAGACGGCGCCGTTCTGGCCACTTATGGCGAAACCGTGGTGCTGTGCGCAGTTACTGCCGCCAAATCCGTGAAGGAAGGGCAGGACTTTTTCCCGCTCACCGTTCACTATCAGGAAAAATTCTCCGCAGCCGTACCGTATCCCGGGTGGCTTCTTCAAGCGTGAAGGCCGCGCGACCGAAAAAGAGACGCTGACTTCGCGTCTGATCGACCGTCCGTGCCGCCCGCTGTTCCCGGAAGGCTTCTACAACGAAATCAACGTCATCTGTCAGGTTCTGTCGTATGACGGTGAGACCGAGCCGGATATCGTTGCCATGATCGCGGCATCGGCTGCGCTCACCATTTCCGGTCTGCCGTTCATGGGCCCGATCGGCGCTGCACGCGTCGGCTTCGACAACAACGGCGAATACGTTCTCAACCCGACCGTCGCCGACGCGCTGGGTGAAGACGGCAATCTCGACCTCGTCGTCGCTGCGACCCAAGACGCCGTGATGATGGTCGAATCCGAAGCGAAGGAACTTACCGAAGAGCAGATGCTCGGCGCGGTGATGTTCGCTCACGAGGAAAGCCGCAAGGTCATCGGCGCGATCATCGATCTCGCTGAGCAAGCTGCGAAAGATCCGTGGGAGCTTGATCCGGTTGAAGACAAGACTGCCGCTCTTGATGATCTCCGCGGTGTCATCGGTGACGATCTGGCAGCAGCCTACAAGATCACCGACAAATCGGCACGTCAGGACGCCGTGAACGCCGCCCGTGAAAAGGCGCGCAATCACTATGCCGACCTCGCCGAGAGCGACCCAGCCGAATACATGGGCCGTCTCAAGCTCGTTAAGAAGCTGGAAAGCGACATCGTTCGCAAGGCGATCATCAAGGATGGTCAGCGTATCGACGGACGCAAGACCGACGAAGTTCGCCCGATCGAGGCGATGGTCGGACTGCTGCCGCGCACCCACGGTTCGGCGCTGTTCACCCGCGGTGAAACGCAGGCAATCTGCACCACCACTTTGGGCACGAAAGATGCCGAGCAGATGATCGACGGGCTGGAAGGCCTCTCGTACAGCAACTTCATGCTGCACTATAACTTCCCGCCCTATTCGGTCGGCGAAGTTGGCCGCTTCGGCTTCACCAGCCGCCGCGAAACCGGCCATGGCAAGCTCGCATTCCGCGCGCTGCGCCCGGTTCTGCCCGATACGGAAGAATTCCCGTACACGATCCGCGTTCTGTCCGACATCACCGAGTCCAACGGCTCGTCCTCGATGGCGACGGTCTGCGGTGGCAGCCTCTCGATGATGGATGCAGGCGTACCGCTGAAGCGTCCGGTTTCGGGCATCGCGATGGGCCTCATCCTTGAAGGTGAAGAATTCACCGTCCTGTCCGACATTCTCGGTGACGAAGATCACCTTGGCGACATGGACTTCAAGGTCGCAGGTTCGGAAGAAGGCATCACCTCGCTCCAGATGGACATCAAGGTTGCCGGCATCACGCAGGAAATCATGACCCAGGCGCTCGAGCAGGCGAAAGCCGACCGCGCGCATATCCTCGGCAAGATGACCGAAGCCCTCAGCAGTTCGCGCGGTGAAGTGTCCAAGCACGCTCCGCGTATCGAAACGATGCAGATCGACAAGTCGAAGATCCGCGACGTTATCGGCACGGGCGGCAAAGTCATTCGTGAAATCGTCGCCGAAACCGGTGCGAAGGTCGATATCGACGACGAAGGTACGATCAAGATTTCGTCTTCGAACGCTGACGAAATCGCTGCAGCTCGCAAGTGGATCGAAGGCATCACCGAAGAAGCCGAAGTTGGCAAGATCTACGAAGGCAAGGTCGTCAATATCGTCGATTTCGGTGCCTTCGTGAACTTCATGGGCGGCAAGGACGGTCTCGTCCACGTGTCCGAGATGAAGAACGAGCGTGTCGAGAAACCGACCGACGTCGTCTCTGAAGGGCAGGAAGTTAAGGTCAAGGTTCTCGAAATCGACCAGCGCGGCAAGGTCCGCCTGTCGATGCGTGTCGTCGATCAGGAAACCGGCGAGGAGCTGGAAGACACCCGCCCGCCGCGCGAACCGCGCGGTGACAAGGGCGGCCGAGGCGGTGGCCGTGGCGGCGATCGCCGCGGCGGACGCGGCGGCCGTGGCCCGCGCAATGATCGCGGCGGTGACAAGGGCGGCAATGATGGTCCCGCCCAGATGCCGGACTTTCTGAAAGACTAAGCTCTTTCGATCTAAAGTGATTTGGGGCCGCTCGGAGATAATCCGGGCGGCCCCTGTCTTTCTTGCAGGATTTGCAACTCACCGCGTGATACAGTGCCGTTCAGCAGCGAGTCGGACTGCGCAAATCTAACACCGGCACGGGTCGCACGTCTTTCAACGGGAGAACGTGTGATGAGCGAAGTTAACGAGGCAAGGCTTGAAGAGCTCGCTGGCAAGGTTGTCGGTGATGTAGCCGGGGCCATGGGCGTATTCATGTGCTATCTGGGCGATCAGGCAGGGGTCTTCGCCGCAATCGACAAGGCCGGACCTGTCACCATAGATGGTCTTGCCGAAAAGACCGGGATGAACCCCAAATACCTTCGAGAATGGTTGGGATCGGTCACGGCGGGCGGCTACGTGTCATACAATCCCGATGACGAGACCTACCATCTGAGTGAAGAGCAGGCACTGATATTCACGCGTGAAGGACAGCCGGCCTGCATGCAGGGCTTTTTCCAGGCGATCGTCTCTCAGTATGAAGAGCACGTCAAAGCGGTCGACACCTTCAAATCAGGTAAGGGACGTCCTTGGAGCGAACAATCACCTTGCTGCTTCTGCGCGACCGACCGCTTTTTCCGGCCAGGATACCAAGCGCATTTGCTCTCTGAATGGATTCCGTCTCTCGAAGGGGTGCACGATCGGCTCGAGAAAGGGGCGAAAGTCGCGGACATTGGCTGCGGGCACGGATCGTCCGTTGTCATGATGGCGAAGGCTTATCCCAACTCGCACTTTGTCGGGATCGACTTTCATGGACCTTCCATAGATCAGGCTCGGCAGAATGCAGCGGAAGAGGGCCTGAAAAACGCCGAGTTTCAGGTCGCGGCAGCGCAGGATTTCGACGGTGCGGATTTCGACTTTGCCTGCATGTTCGATGCCTTGCACGACATGGGCGATCCTGTCGGAGCGGCCAAGCGTGTCCGCGAGACGCTCAAGGACGATGGCACATTCATGATCGTCGAACCGATGGCGGGGGATTGCCTGTCCGACAATATGCATCCTCTCGGCCAGATATATTATGGCTTCTCAACGACCGCCTGCACGCCTGCTTCGCTCGCGCAGGACGTGGGATATGGGCTGGGCGCTCAGGCCGGGCAGAAACGTCTTACCGAGGTGCTGAGCGAAGCGGGCTTCAGTCATGTGAAGTGCGCGGCAGAGACGCCTACAAACATGGTCCTTGAGATCACAAAATAAAGTCGCTTTCCGAGGGAGAGGCGGAGCAGACACATTCACTTGCGAACCAGCAGATTGGCAGGGCTCTGCAATGTGCGAGTTTGTGGTGCTTTTAGGCCGAAGTGCGGCTAGGCCCGCGCGATGCTTGAACGTATCCAGATTGCCAATGCGGCCATTCCCGGAGGGGAGGAGACCCTGACGCTCGTCAGCCACGGGCGTGACTTCGTGATCATGCTCGACCGGGACGAGCTGATGGGCACCCGCATGCAGTTCTCCGAAGAGCAACTCGCGGTACTGACAATCGCTGAGCTATCCGCCAATACGCCGCGTATTCTCATCGGCGGCTACGGGATGGGCTTCACCTACCGCGCGGCTCTGGAGGCGTTGCCGCAGAATGCCGAGATACGCGTTGCCGAGATCGTCCCCGAGATACTCGAATGGGCCGAAGGACCTCTGGCTGAACTGACAGGGGACACGCTCAAGGATCCGCGCGGAGATATTGTCCTGTGCGATGTCGGTGCGCTGATCGACGACGCGAATGATGGAACCTGCGATAAGTACGATGCGATCCTGCTGGACGTCGATAATGGACCGGACGGGATCGTTCGCGATCCAAATGACCGGCTATACACCCGCACCGGACTGGCCAAGGCGCGCGAAGCTCTCAGGCCTGGCGGGATCCTGTCGATTTGGTCGGCAGCGCCTGATCATAAGTTCACGAAACGGCTGATGGATGCGGGCTTCAGCGTGGACATGCGCGAAGTGCGCGCACGCTACCGAACAACAAGGGCCCGCGCCACACGATCTGGTTCGCGCGCAAAACATAGCTCTCATAGCTGATCCGCTGCCTCAGAAGCCGTAAATGAGCGTCACCCGGCTCAGCGTGTCGGTGCCGACTGCGCTCGGAGGTGGGTTGCTGTCATATTCGACGGCATAGGAAAACCGCGCTGTCAGGCTGTCGCTGATCTTGGCATTGAGGCCCGTCACCAGGTCGAGGCTGGTGTTGTTCCCATCGATAATGACCGTCGCTGATCCGCCCGTCTCTGCCAGGGCGTTCGTGTCATGGGTGAGCGTCAGCCGGTCGGTGATGCTCCAGTCGAAATCGACACCGATCAGGCCAGCCAATCGGCTTTCGCTTTCGCCGGTCACAAATTCGGTGACGCGGTAGGCCGGACCGGCTTTCGCAGAGAGCGTGAGGTCGGGCCGATCGATGATCTGGTAACCAAGGCCGCTTGACACCGAATAGCGCGCAGAAAAGCCCTGAAACCTGTCCCGCTCGTACTGGGCAAGGGCGTAGGCAAAGAGCCGGTCCGAAATGTTGTAATTTGGCTCGTAGGTCGCTGAATATTGCTCGCGCGACGTCACCCCGTTGTTGCGCTGGTAATCGGCGCGTCCGCGCAATTTGTGCGTCCAGTCGATGCCTTCGCGTTTCAGCGAGATACTGGCGGTGATCCCTGTGTTCGATGAGTTGCCAGTGGCGCGGAATGCGCCAAGTTCACCCTTGCCGGACCAGTTTTCGAAGACGCCGGCATTGCGGATTGCCTGCTTTTCCGCAGCAGCCTCAGTTTCAGCTTGGGCAGCCAGCTGGACTTCGTAATCGCCGAGAATTGCGTCGAGCTCGTCAGATTCATCAGGATTGGTCTCACGCGCCAGCTCGATGACGGTCCGGATCTTGGCCTCGTCGCCCGAGGCCAGGGCGGCGTCGATCATGGCGCGGACCGGACCCGGAATGTCGGCGAACGCCGCTGTCGGCGTCAGCAGGGCCAACGCGCCTCCGGCGGCCCGGATCAGAAACTTCGAGCCCAGCATATCAACTTCTCTTCACGCGCACAGCGCCCATGAAATCCATTTTGCCAATCGGCACGCCCAGCATCCGGGCGATCGAGTATGCGGCGCTTGCATGGAAGTAGAAGTTGGGTTGGCTGAAACTGAGCAGGAAATCCTCGACAGTGAAATCCATGCCCCGCTGCTTGAATTCAAACCGCATGTCGCGACCGATCCATCCCTCCATCTCGTCTTCGCCAAGGGCGTTCATGACCTCGCGCGCATCCGCAATCTTTGCGCGCAAATCATCGAATGTGGCTGGCGGCGGGTTGAGGTCTGGGCTGTAGACGCCTTTGCGCACGGCCTCGATCGAACCGGCAGTGTGCTCGGCGACGCTTTTGATCTGATACGAGAACGGCAACATGTCATCGATCAGCCGCGCGCCGATGATCGCGGAGTGATCGCACTCGCGTTCCGCGCACCATTTCTCTGCTGTGTTCATCAGATGGTCGGCGGTGCCAAGCATTTGTAGGGCGCTCGGGACATAAGCGGTGTGAAGCGAAAGCGGCATTGTGCTCTCCGATCGGATGCTGATGGACTGGATGGTAAAATCAAAAGGCCCGCCGAAAGCAATCGGCGGGCCTCGGATATTCAAATAATGGCCTTAGCGCACTCGCGGGCCGCCGAAAGGCAGGGGCGGAGGCGGACGGCGCGCGCCGCGCGGCAATTGTGCCTGATAGGCCCGTACCGCAATGCTCGACACAATACGGGAAGCCCGGGTTCACGGCCACGCCGCAGAAATGAAAATCCGGTTCGCCGGGATGCCCCATTGGCCAGCGGCAAACCTTGTCGGAAAGATCGAGCAGGCTGGTCTTGTCGGCAATCTCGGGGCTCGGCTTGGCCGGGACAAGGCGGCGCGGCGGAGCAGGCGGGATCGGAGGCTGCTGATCGCCCGGACCCTGCCGCAAAAACCCGCCGGGGCCGACCGAAACGATCTTCGGCAGGTCGGGCGTAGGATTGGGAACAGGCTGTGAGGGCGAACCATCATTCTTGGCCGGCGCGTCGGCTTTTTCAGCTGCGGAGGCTGCCGACGCTGCTGCTGGCTTTGCCGCAGGCTTCGCCGATGCAGCTTTTGCGGTGCTGGCCGCAGCCTTCTTCGTGGTCGCCGCCGTCTTCGTCGCCGTCTTCTTGGCTGCCTTCTTCTTCTCATTGGCTTTCACCGGAGAAGGACGCGACTTGAGGCCAAGGCGGTGCGCCTTGCCAATCACGGCATTGCGGCTCACGCCGCCCAGTTCTTCTGCGATCTGGCTGGCGGTTGATCCGCCTTCCCACATCTTCTTGAGCGTTCCGATACGCTCGTCAGTCCAGCTCATAGATGTCTATCCGTTCTCAATTCTGTTCAAGCGCCCGGCTTGTCAGTTTCTGACCAAGGCCCTAGGCGGCGAAGCCATGCAAAAGCAAGCTTCACGAGATTCCGCCGCAGGCCCGATGTCGGACGCCGCCCCCGATGAAGTTGCGACCGGGGGGAGCACCCGGTTTCCGCCGCGCGGCCAGCCGGTGATCACCGGGATAAACCGCACAGGTCTGTTCGCCCTCTATATGAAGGAGGTGCGCCGGTTTCTCAAGGTGCAGACGCAAACGATATGGGCTCCTGCTGTCACGACATTGCTGTTTCTCGTCATTTTCACCGTCGCCCTGGGGCGCGGCGGGCGTGAAGTGCTGGGCGCGCCATTCGCAAGCTTCGTGGCGCCGGGCCTGATTGTGATGGGCATGATGCAAAATGCCTTTGCCAATTCCTCTTTTTCGCTCCTCTCCGGCAAGATCCAGGGCACGATCATCGACCTGCTGATGCCGCCGCTTTCGCCGGGAGAGTTGATGAGCGGGATCGTGCTGGCTGCGGTCACAAGGGCAATCGCCGTCGGCTGCGCGGTTGCGCTGGCCATGGCGCTTTGGCCTGGCGTGAGCCTAACGGTCGAACACGCATGGGCGATCGTCTGGTTTGGGCTAATGGGCTCGGTCATGCTGGCCCTGCTGGGCCTTGCCACATCGATCTGGGCTGAAAAGTTCGATCACAACGCGGCGATTACCAATTTCATCATTGCGCCGCTGTCGCTGCTGTCGGGCACGTTCTACATCATCGACAACCTCGCGCCGGCCTTCCAGGCGGTGAGCAGGGCCAATCCGTTTTTTTACGTGATTTCCGGCTTTCGTTACGGCTTCCTCGGAGAAAGCGATATCGGGGGATCGGGTGACGTCATGGCTGCCGCAATCGGCATAGGCATCTTCAATGCCCTGATCGCAGTCGCTGTTTATTTCGTGCTGCGGTCGGGCTGGAAGCTCAAGAGCTGAACGGCAGCCCTTGCGGCCAATCAGTGAGTCAGCGAGCGGCGCATCCGATAGCGGCTCGTCCTTGAACTGTTCGAACAGCTCGGAGACGGTCGGGTGGTCCACCGGACCATGCTCGGCATCTGCAAGCAAATTGCCCTGACTGACATAGGCGACGTAATTCTCTTCCTCATTCTCGGCGAGGAGATGGTAGAACGGCTGGTCGCGAGGCGGACGAATGTCTTCGGGAATCGACTGGTACCATTCCTCGCTGTTAGCGAAGACAGGATCGATATCGAAAACGACCCCGCGAAAATCGAACATGCGATGGCGCACGACGTCGCCGATACCAAACCGCGTACGGGTCTGGCGCGGCGCGTTGATTGTGCGCCCTGCCTGGGTCGAAAAGAACTCTGAGCGTTCCATAGTCCAAGGAATATGGACCTTCGCAACTGCAAAACAAGCGCCAGGTAGCGGCGGACTTGGAGATATGCCCCATTTTTGTGGGCCAATAGGCCTTGGCAAGGAGCCAAGGCTGCGCTAACGGGCGCGCTCCCTTTGACCAGCTTCAGTACCTTCCAGGTGTTATTGAAGCTCCCTCGGGGACGCGGAGAGATGCCGGAGTGGTCGAACGGGGTAGTCTCGAAAACTACTGTGCCCTTACGGGTACCCAGGGTTCGAATCCCTGTCTCTCCGCCACCTTCCGGTCAATCAGACGGTCCATTTGCCTACTGTTCGAAAGCCTCGCGGCGCCCTGACTAGGGCTGCAGGATAATTCGGTCGTCCATTGGGTCGTATCGAAGGTTGATCCCGTCTTCGCGTAGCCTCTGGAATGATATCAGCTCATTGGATGCGATCTTTGCTGACGCTCCAAGCGATATTGCCGAGCTCTTGAGTAATTCATTCAGTTGCGCGCCGCGCAGGAAAAGCCGTGCGTTCTGATCGACTGTCACAGTCAGCGAGCCCAGCGGGGCACCTTGTGCGAACAGCGTCTTTTGCACTTCGATCCGGTTTCCTCCGGCGAGCCTCGCATCAGGCGTAACCGAAGTCCGCTCACCAAGGTCGAAATCGACCTCCCCTAGAGAGGCGAACGTGTCATCGGTTGTATCCGAGAGAGTGCCGGGTGCCGCCCGAACGTCTAGCTCGGCTACCCTCATCGCCGCGTCCGTGCCGCCTACATCGCTCTCCGGTGGAAGATTAGCGAAAGCCTGATCCGCCGGTAAGGTTGCAGCGATGCTGGCATCTTCGCCGGCTGTCTGACCAGCCGGACCGATTACGTTATCTGCACCAAGATCTGAGATGACAATTGAGTGCTCCGACCGGTCAAGCCAGTAGGGAAGCGAGGTCCCGGCGGCGAGAAGCAAGATGATGACGACGAGGTACAGGCCCAGCAGCCATTCACTCGAAAAAATTGTCGAAGAACTCTCGGCGTCTTGCACCCGATACCCCCCACTGTCCTCGCGCCAATCCTACGTGGCTCACGGTGCTGAAACAACACATTTGCCAATCGCAGCGGCCAAATTGACCCGCAATTGCGGGCTTGCGACTCGAGAGTTTATTGAAAATCAGGATGTTGCGGGCGCGCCGTGAGAGCGAGTGAGAGTGTTGCGATTCTGCAGACACTTGCCTGTGAAGAATTCTGACCCGACGCACTTCGAACGGGAAAAAATCCGTAACTTCAATGCTTTAAATATAGTTATTTGATAAGGTATACGAGGTTGGAACCATTTTCGGAAGCTGGTCATATGCAAGCAATGTTGCGGTCGAGCGCGCTCATTTCGCCCCCAAGCGAGGGCTGCGCCCGCCAGCCCGCCGCGCAGGGCGCGTTTCGAGGTATGCAACTTCGGCATTGAGCCAAAACTGCACGCTCACTTGTAAAATCTGGTTGGCGAAAAGGGTAAACCGGTTTTAACCAGACGTTGATCGCGTCATTGCGCCTGGCTCGTGTCGAAAGCCTGACACCCCCTTTAGGGACAATTGCCGAGGCTTGCGCCGCTGCGCCAAAATGTACAGGTTTGCCTCATGCATTTGTTCGAAGTCCTCATCTGGATACACGTGGCAGCCGGGACCATTGGTCTGATCGCCTTCTGGGTGCCGATTGCCACGAAAAAAGGGGCTGCGATCCATCGCAAGTGGGGCCGGATTGCGCGCTATGGTTTTGTCGGCGCAGGTGCGCTTGCGATCGCCATGGCGCTGCTGTCGCTATACGGTCCCGAAGAGCGGATACCTTCAGTCACCGATCGGGACCTGTTTGCAGGCCTGTTCGGATGGATGATGCTGTATCTTGGCACGCTGACCATCGGTTTCGTCGATTATGGCCTGGCAGTCATCCGGCATTCGCGTGACAGGATGTTGCTGCGCTCTCCGAGGTATCAGGCGGTCATATTGGCGGTGGTCATCTCCGGCCTGTGGTGTGGGTATTATGGCCTGCGTGTAGGGCATCCGTTGATGGTGCTCGTGGCTGTGGTCGGGATCGTCGCGATGACGCTTCAGCAGGTCTTCATCTGGCGAGCAGAGGTTCATCCCAAGAGCTATATTGGTGAGCATTTCCGCGCCCTGCTCGGCATGGGCATTTCGGCCTACACCGCTTTCCTCTCGGTCGGTCTGATCCGCTGGATTCCTGAGCAGGTCTTCAATCCCCTGATCTGGGCTGGACCGAGCCTTGTCGGGGTGAGCCTCATCATTTATTTCACAATCCAGACCAAGCCCAAGGTGCAGGGAAAGACTGTCTCCAGCGCCTAGGCCGGAACGGTGGTTCGCTTTCCGCTGAACACCGCCTGCCATGCCTGGATCTCGGCGAAGGTCGTCTCGTCGGTGAGGCGCGCCAGATCAGCCAGCCGCGAATAGGTGAGGCTCTCGTCTGGCAGCGCGATATAGCGCGCAACCCGATCTGCAATTCCGTCGAGCTTTTGCGCCGTCATGCGGGAGACATCAGCGAAACGGTCGAAATCACCGAAATAAGCGATCGCTGCGAGCGCGCCGGAAATTGTCGGGAGCGCCACGGCGATAACCGTGAACCATTTCGCGACCCCGGTTACCGCAGCCGGTTCGATCAAGCCCAAGCGTGAAGCGCCGAATGCGGCAAGGTAAAGGGCGACGACTATCACGGCGAGAACGAACAGACGCTCGGCCAGGCGCTCTATCGCGCTATGGGCTGCATGGAGCCTTGCCGACTTCGCAATGTGATAATCGCGCTGCGAGACGATGAAATGTTCTTGCAGGACAGACGCGACTTTTCGCAAATAGGCCTTGTCGATCCGGGCCGGGGGCAGGCCCATCTGCCTGACTATGCGCTTGGCATACCATTCTGGCCAGGCGCTGCGTAGCCCGGCAGGCCAGGAGCCTGCAGGCCGGGCAATTCCTAGCGCGAGCAGCGCCGGCGCGTGGCGCAGATATTCGGCGGCTCGCCGCGTTTCGAGCCAGCGCCCATGCAACCTTGCCTTTTGGCCGGTCACGGTGTTGACCAGGATTGCTAGCAACAGCGCCAGCTCTATCCCAGCAAATATCCACTTCTGGGACGTTTCGACCAGCGGCAGGTAAAGCACGCCTGCGATGATCGCCATCGCGCCAAGAGTGAAGTTCGTGACCATGCCGGAGCGGTAAAGATTGGAGAGGCGCGCGCCGATCTCGTTAGCCCAGGCGAGCCGGGGCAGCAGCTCGTGTTTGACGCCGTCCATCAGAGCCGTGTTCTCGCCAGACAGTTTGGAGAGGCTGTCCACAAGCGGCTTTGCGCTTCCATCGGCGATGCGTTCGGGCCGCTCGAAATGCTGGCGAACCGAGCCGAGCTTTCGTCGCCAGCTGTCCTCGCCGAACAAGGCTTCGATGCGGCGATAGCCATGACTGGTGATCGAACTCCGGTCGCGCCACACGCTCTGATCGAGCGCAGAAAGTCCGGTGTGCGCACCATCCTCGTCCGGTGCGGGAAGGCCGATGCTTTCGGCGACGAGATGATCGAGAGCGGCGCTGCGGTTCTCCGCGTCCCTGTCGAGCGTGGGACAGGTCCCCAAGTCTGCCAACTGCTCCGGAGAGTGCAGGATGCACCAGTCCATCTAGCCGTGCCGGGTCGATCCAGACCACGGGCACTCCTGCTTCAAGCGCCTGCAGCGTGGTGTGACCTGTTCCTCCGGGATTGTCAGTGCTTGCGCCGTCCCAGACGGCAATCAGGATGTCGGACTGTTCTATCAGGATGCGTCCGGCAAGACTGGCGCGGCGTGATCCGAGATGAGCAAAGGTGCTGATGGCGGCGGGATGGTCGGGAACGCCGCAAGCCGCCAGATACGCCCGCTCGACAACGTCATCCTCGTCCGCCAGTTCGAAAACCTGCGCTGCCTCGGCGAGCTCCTCGATCGCCTGGGCTCGAGCATACACATCGCCGTTTTCGAGCGATTGCCCCGAAAGGATCGCCCGCGCGTCGGCTTCGCTCTGGGGCTCGGCATTGATTGCGGTGTTAAGGCGAACACCGAATGGCAGAGGCGCGACCACAGGCCATTCACGCTCAAGCGCGGCACGCGCGGCCATGTGATCGGCACCATCGGCGAGCAAGGTGATCAACCTGAATTGTCGCTCTTTCCCTTCTGCACCGTGGATTTCCGCCCGCAGGGCTGCGTCTCGCAGTGCGTCGAGCAGGTTGCGCATGGCTGCTTCCAGCGAAGCAGCGTCGTCCGGAAATGCCGGGTGCGAGCTTCGATGACCGGTTACCCCGATAGCCAGCAATGGCGAAGGCAGTGCCGGCGCACTGACCGGGCCAGAATGTGATTTGGCCTGCGAAGCGATCGGGTGTTCCCCTTCTCGGCGGCCTCGATTGGTTGCCTCGCCCAATTGAGTAGCCAAGCGCGATTTATTCGACAAGCACTGGCTGCTCTCGCTCAGACCGCACCAGCTGCCGTTCTGGCCGCAATTTGCTAACGTCGCAATTTGCGTCCTGCCCACATCAGGGGCCGCATCGGAACGTAAAGCCAGTCGAGCCTTCGCGGTAGAGGCGCAGCGAGGACATCCGGCAGCGCATGCAAGTGTGAGCGAAGCTCGGATGCGGCAAGACTCCGATCTTCATAAAGAATACTGCGTATCCGGGCCTGGCGCGCAATGCGTTTGAGCGTTTCGAGCGACGATGCGGGTCTGTAGGGCTCGACCATGCGTTCAATCGGATAGGCGAACAATTGGGGGCGCGCCAGAGCGTCCAGCCTCTTGCGCAGTGACAGAGGCATCGATCGACCCCACAATCGCTCTCGCAATCCCAAGGCCTGAAGCACGCAAACCCCCGCACCGATGCTGTCGGCGTGATCGTGGAGCGCGGCAATCTCATCCGGCGACTTCGAATTGAGGATCGCGTTGACGTCGCAGAGCCACTTCAAGCGGCTCCAGTCGGAAAGGGCCCCGTGGGCGCAGAGATACGCGAACTCGTCGCCTTCACCTAAGGTTGCGATGTCGCCGATATTCTCGACCGCGACAGAGCGCGCGTTCTGGAACGGCTTGATTCCTTTCAGCAAATCACGGCTGCCAACCAATTTCCAATGCAGATCGACCACGATATTCTCGCGGCTCTTCAGGGTTATTTCCTTGAAGTGGCGCTGGACGGCCTCGAACTGGCGGCGGGTCAGGATGGTGCCGCTGCCATATTCTTTGAACCCTGCATCGGCGAGCCGTTCGATGGCACTCCACGCGTCCTGCGGGGAGACCAGCAAATCGATATCCGTGCTGCGTTTCATGGTGAGCGAGCTGTAAAGCGTGATGGCCAGCGGTAAGCCCTTGAGCACTAGGTTGGAAATCCCGCCATCGTTCAGGACGCCGTGAATGCGGCCTGTAGCTCTTGCCTGGGCGAGGTTGTATAGAGCCCGCCTCTTCGCTTCCGCCGACCAGCGCGATTTCAGGTGTTCGGGCAGGGCGGGAAAATCCCTCAACCGATCATGGACAAAGCCCTGAAGATTGTGACGCCGCGAAGCCAGATCGAACGCGTCCCAATTGTCGATCCGGCTGGCAAGCGCCTCGACCCGCGAAGCAGTATCCGCATCGCAGGGATGGTCGCAGCACGCCGCGAGAACTTGTAACTCTAGCGGTATTTCCGCTTCTTTCGGGGCGAGGGACCATTGCATCTTCAAAAAGCGGGACTAGGCGCGCAATCCTCTTGCCGCAATGCAAACAAGCCGTATTAGAGCGGACATATTGCGCCAAAAGCCATTTTCCCAAGGCCCAGCCTTCAAGAGCCAGTGATCAGTTCGGATTTTCCTTTGTCTAGACCCGCAGTGCCGTTTCCGTTCTCAATTTCCACCGACATTGATCTTGGCGCGCGGGTGGCTGCACCGATGGTCGAGCACGGCGCTGATGTGGTTATCCGTGAGGGCGATGTCCCTTCATCGGTCGATGATGCGAGCGAGCAAGGAACCGCTTATCAGCTGAAGCAAGGCGAATTTCTCATCAGGGTCCCGGACGGAAGCCGGCTCCATGTGAAAGACGGCCAGACGATCACTTACCGCCGCGGACCTCAAACGGGCGCGCGAGATATCATCCTGTTCATACTCGGGTCGGCATGGGGTGCCTTGTGCTATCAGCGAGGGCTGATCCCGATCCATGCGAGCGCCAACATCGTCGATGGATCGATCGTTGGCTACACCGGTCATTCGGGCGCTGGTAAATCGACATTGGCGGCCAACCTGGCCAAACGGGGTTATCCCTTCTTCACCGATGACACGCTGATTTACGACCCTGCCGACAGCTCGGGCGGGGCGTTTTGTCACGCCGGACAAAAGCAGTTGAAGCTTTGGGGTGATGCCGTGCAGGCGACCGGCGCGGAGGTACTGCACCCGGTGCGCGAGCGCGTGAAACTGGACAAGCATTTTGCCAAGCCGCCTGTGCGCAGTTCCTTGACCGCCGCACCGCTCAAGAAGCTGATCGTGCTCAGAAGAGGCCGCAGCGATGCCACACAGGACAACGTCCTGGAGCGGTTGGCCGGAGCAGAGGCGCTTCAGGTGATACGCCGCAACCTCTTTCGCCCGCACTATGCCGAGCCGCTGATGGGCCGCAAGAGCCTGTTCACCGCGCTCAAGGGATTGTTCGAAGCTGTCGAGGTCTATGAATTCACGCGGGTATTCGCTGACGACAACTACGAACCGGCACTTGATTTCATCGCTTCTGCCCTGGGCTCAGAACATCAGCCGACTGAGTGATGGTGGCGGGGAATATTGTCTGGCTTGCCAGCTATCCGAAGTCTGGCAACACCTGGGTAAGGTTGCTGCTGGGCAATTTGCTCAACCTGGCGGATGATGACGATGCCGCATCACAGGATTTCAATGCACTGCCAGGTATCGCGAGTGCGCGCTGGCCCTTCGACCACCTGCTGGGCGCGAACACCTACGAATTGAGCAAGGACGAGATCGACCGGTCGCGGCCCGATGTCTATCGCGGCATTTCGGCCCAGGCCGGGGATGTCGTCTTCATGAAGGCCCATGACAGCTTTCAGGTTAATTCGGACGGCGAGCCGATATTCCCGGGCGATTGCTCTCGCGGGGCAGTTTACATCGTGCGGAACCCGCTCGACGTTGCGGTTTCCTATTCGCATCATCGCGGCGATTCCTCTTTCGAGAAGACCGTGAGGTCGATGAGCGATCCGAACATGGAGATCGGCGGCAATAACCGCGAACAGCTGCATCAATTGCTCGGTGACTGGTCGCAGCATTATCGCAGCTGGACGAGCCAGTCCGAAGTGCCGGTTCTGGTCGTGAGATATGAGGACCTGCAAGCCGATACCGCAGGAAAGCTGCAGCAGATCGCAGAATTCGCGGGTCTGGATGATTCCAAATTTGCAATGTCATACGAGCAGGCAGCAGAAGCCTCCCGGTTTGAAAGGTTGCAGAAGATCGAAGCGGAGAAGGGCTTCAACGAGCGACCGCTGAAATCGGAACGGTTTTTTCGGTCTGGCAGGTCGGGCGAGGGCAAAGAGAAACTTTCGCCGCAGCTCCAACAGGAATTGACCTCGCGTCACACCGCGGTGATGCAGGAACTTGGGTATCTATAAGGGATTTTCAGATGAGCAAACCAACACCCGTCACGCTCGATCACACGGTATCGAAGTCGGACAATTTCGTCGAAAGCCAGGTCGATGGCGAGACGATCCTTATGCACCTCGATGAAGGTAACTTTTCCTCGCTCAAATCGACTGGATTGCGGATTTGGGCGATGCTCGAAACGCCTCAAAAGGTTTCGGGCATTTGCAGTTCGCTGCAGGAGGAATTCGAAGTCGATGCCTCGACATGCGAGCATCAGACGATCGCATTTCTACAAGGGCTGAGCGACCAAGGGCTGATCGAAGTCAGGGATTGATCGCGAACGGCTTGCATAGAAAACGGGCCTCTCCGCAAAGAGAGGCCCGTAAAATCACATCAGCGGGCGATGCCCTGACTGAAAAGCGCGAATCAATCGCATCCGCGCACGAAAATTAGCTATCAGACTGAGTGCCGCCTGGAAGAAGACCGTCGGTACCCGCTGCGAACAGCGATTTTACATCGACCAGGTCCATGTCGAGGCCCACCACTTCAGGAGCTTCCCACTGAGCCTTAGGTGCGTTGGTGGTATCGATCTGTTTCGTCATTTTTTCTGCCCTGTAGATGATGTAAGAATTAGCTTGCCCAAGAATTACGGAGTTTCGCCGCAAACTGCAAGCGCTAATGCCGAACTCTGAATGCCGGGGCAAGTACAAATACGCGTATGTCGGGCTTCCGTAACATTCAGTTAAACTGAGAAATTCTGGATTTCGCGGATCCCAGCGAAAGCTTCGGAAAAGCTCCGCTTGCCGATGCCATCGGCGCTCCAGTTTTCTGGGTTTGCATTAATTGCACGGAAAAACAGCACCTTATGGTCTGGATGCGAAATTTGCACCAACTACCAATTCACCGCATTTGAGAAACGACGAAACGCTCACAGCGCAGAGGCGTTGCCAAAAAGGCGCAGTGTATTCTGAAGTTTAGATCGTCTCCGCAGCACGTAAGCTGTTGCCTTTAACTGGGTAAAACAATCTTGGCCGCGCTCCGTGTCAGGTGTGACCTCATCGACCTATTGAGAAATCAGCCCCGGGTCTTTTCAACAGATCTGATCCGGCTTGACCGGGAATCCATGGAACGAGGCAAGAAGCCGTAGATAAAGCTCCGGCCACGCCCTAAAGGCTTGTCGCCATGAGCGGATTTGCAATCGAATTCTGGCGCGATGGACGCGGTGCGCCTCTCGAAAACGCCAGGCGCATGACGAGCGCCTTGCGTATCTTCGGGTCGGACCGGCAGGCGGCTGAAGCGGCTGGCCCGTTCGCGCTGAGCTGGGTGCAAAGCGCCGGCTTCACGCCTCAGGACAAGTTCGAGCGCCAGCCTGCCGCAGCGGCGGAGCGCTGGCATCTGCTGTTTCTCGGACGGCTCAATCACCGCTCCGAACTGGCCGAGAAAATCGGTCTCGATGCAGCGATGCTTGCTCGCACCCCCGATTGCGACCTTGCCCTTGCAGCGTGGATGAAATGGCGGGAGGAATGCCGGGACCACCTGTTTGGCGGCTACGGAATGATCGTGTGCGATACTCAGGAAAACCGCTTCACGGTCATGCGCGGTTTCGAACGGTCTCAGCATATCTACTATTACGCCGATGCTGACCGGATCATCGTATCGACCAGCACCAAGGCGATATTCAGCGATCCGGAAATTCCCAGACAGCTCGACGACGTCAAGATTGCGGACATGCTGGTCCTCAATCACGAGGACTTTAGCCGGTCCGTCTTCAAGGGCGTTTCTGTTGTCGGTCTCGGACAGACTTTGACGGTCACGGGGGCCGGCGCGCCGAGCCTTGCCACCCACGACTTATTCGAAAACGTCAATCCGATCCGTTTGGCCAATGATGACGACTATGTCGAACAGGCACGCGACCTGCTTGGCAAATCGCTTGAGAGCGCATTTCGGACTCCGTCCTTGCCCGCGATCAGCCTGAGCGCAGGACTCGATTCCACAAGCCTCGCGGTCGCGATGATTGAGCATATGCGGCGGGACGGGACAGCAGCGCCCGGCATACTCAAGGCCTATACGGCAGTGCCGGAAAAGTCGTGGGACCAGCGCACGCGCAAGGCCCGGCTCGGCGATGAAAGCGGCCCCGTGCGCGCCCTTGCTGACTTGTATCCCGAGATCGACGCGCACTTTGAAAGCGGCGAGCACCTCGCTTTCGATCAGGGGCTCGATATGGTTCAGTCCTACGCGGATATGCCTTTGCGAGGTGCTGGCTCGAGCGCGTGGAGCAGCGCGATCCAGCACCGTGCCCAGCAGGACCGTGTGTCGCTGATGGTTAGCGGTTCGGATGGCAATGCAAATCTTAGTTTCGCCGCATCGCACATTCTGTTCGCGCAGTGGCTCAGGTCTGGCAACTGGGTGAAATTTGCTCGCGAGATCCGTCAGTTTTCCGCGCTTCGTCCGAATACGAAGGTTTCGAGTGTCGCCTTTCAAGCTCTGCTCACGAACATGCCGGATGCGATGTACGATTCTGTATATGCGGTTTCGCGGTCACGACGCAGCGACGGGATTCACGGCATTTTCGGCGATCCGACCGGAATATGCGCGCGACATGAAGGTGGGCGAGCGGCTCGAGGCGCTGGACTGGGATGACCGCTACCGCCGCCGTCCGGATCGGCGTCAGATGATGCGCATCATGATGCGGCGCGGCGCGCGCCACGATGCCGGCGGGCTGATCGAGGCGAACAGGATGATGCACGGGGTGGAACTGGTCACGCCCTTCGTTGACCGCAAGCTCATGCAATTCTGCTACGCCATCCCGGACGACCAGTTTTACAAGAACGGCGTCGATCGCCGTCTCATCAAGCGCATGATGCGCGGCAAGCTCCCGCCCGAAGTGCTGGGGGCAAAGCGGGGTGAGCAGGTTTCCGACTGGCATACGCGCCGCAAGCGTGATGAAGACCGGATGCTTGCCGAAATCGACCGGCTCGGTGATATCCCGGAAATCGCCCAAAGGCTCGATATCGACCGGATCAAGCAGGTGATCGAGCGTTCGCCCGATGCCACGCCGGTATCGGTCTCGGAATATCCCGATTACGATCTCGCACGCTACGGTGTAAGCCGCGCCTTGGCCGTCGCACGGTTCATAAACCAGGTCGAAGGGCGCAACTGATCCGGTGCGAAGGGCGATGAGTTTGGAGTTGAAGCCCAGGCTCCACCATCCGTCCGCACTTGAATTTGTGCACTCGAGGCGCACATCTTCCCCATGACTGCCACATCCTCCGATCCTACCAGCGATAGCCGCGTGACCGTTTGGTTCGATGGTGCGCGCCCGCTTTGCCAGCGTGAAATATCGCTGATGCGCAAGCTCGATCGGAAGGACGCCATTCATTTCATCGACGTCGCCGAAAATGGCGATCCGAATTGTCCGATCGATCAGGGAATGCTGCTTGAACGGTTTCACGCCCGTGAAAACGGGACAATACTGGACGGCGCGGCGGCGTTCGGGGCGATGTGGCGGGCGATCCCGGCGCTGCGCCCGCTCGGACTGATTGCGCGCAATGGGCTGGTGCTGCGTGTCCTTGAGCGGCTTTATGTATGGCACTTGCGCGTCCGACCGCGTTTGCAGCGGCTTGCGCGGCGACTGGGTTAGGCGCCCGATAAACCGCTTGCCCATCGCCGCCGTTCTGGTTCACTCTCGCTGCAACGATTTCTTCGGGAGAGAACACCAGATGCGCAATTTCGGCGGGATGCAGAACGAGATCTACAATGCCGGACTGAGCGGACAACTGCCGCGCTTTCCGGTCGATTTTGCGACGCTGGAAATGCGCGCTCACGAAGCGCTTGGACCGATGCTCACCAATTACGTCGCAGGCGGGTGCGGCGATGAGCACACGCAGGACACCAACGCCTCCGCTTTCCATCATTGGGGCATGGTCCCGCGCATGATGGTCGACTGCGCCGAGCGAGACCTCTCGGTCGAACTGTTCGGGCAGACCTTCGACGCGCCGCTGTTCATGGCGCCCATCGGCCTCAACGGAGAGGCTACGCAGGACCAGCACGGCGACATGGCGGCGGCCAAAGCGTCAGCCATGACCGGCGTTCCGTTCTGCGCCTCGACGCTGTCCAACGACCCGCTGGAGGACGTAAAGAAAGCTTGCGGCGATACGCCTGCCTTCTTCCAGCTCTACACTCCGCGCAACCGAGAATTTGCAGAGAGCCTGATCGGGCGCGCCGAGAATGCGGGCTATTCCGCGCTCGTCGTCACGCTCGATACGTGGGTGACTGGCTGGCGGCCGCGCGATCTCAACGCCTCCAATTTCCCGCAGCTGCGCGGCAAGGTTCTCACCAACTATTTCTGCGATCCGATCTTCCGTTCGTTGCTGGACAAGCCGCCCGAAGAAGATCCGGCAGCGGCTATCGGGATGTTCGCGCAAGTCTTTGGCCAGGTGCTGACCTGGGAGGACATGAAATGGTTCAAGTCCGTCACCAAGATGCCGATCGTGCTCAAGGGCATCTGCCATCCCGACGACGCGCGCCGCGCGGTCGATACCGGGGCCGATGCGATTTACTGCTCCAATCACGGCGGACGACAGGCCAATGGCGGTATTGCGACGATCGACCTCCTCGAGGACATTGTAAAAGCCGCTGGCGACGTGCCGGTCCTGTTCGACAGCGGCATCCGGTCGGGGTCCGATGCGATCAAGGCCATCGCGCTCGGCGCAAGGGCGGTCGGCGTTGGCAGGCCCTACACCTATGGCCTCGCGATTGGCGGGGCCGAGGGTACGGCATGGGTGCTGCGCTCCATGCTGGCCGAGGCAGACCTGCTGATGGCAGTCAACGGCTACCCGACGCTGGACGACGTGAGGGCCGCCGGAGCGTACCGCACCGATCGCTGACCCGGATCAACCGCCGGATTTTGCAACGGTGACGAGCTTGGTTTCGGTGTAGCCAAGATAGCCCTCGACCCCGCTTTCCGATCCAAAGCCGCTATCGCCAACGCCGCCGAACGGGGTTTCGGGCGAGCCGACCGCGAAGTGGTTGATCGCGACCATGCCCGCACGCAGCGAATTGCCAAGATAGTGGCTTTCATCGAGGTCGGCGGTGAAGGCGTAGGCCGCAAGCCCGTAGCGCAGCGAGTTCGCGGTCCGAACTGCGTCTTCGATAGAGTCATAGGGCACGATCCCCGCGACTGGTCCGAACGGTTCTTCTGTCATAAGGCGGCTGTCGGCTGATGGCCCCGCGACAACGGTGGGCTGAAAAAAGTGTCCCGCGCCGTCTAGGGCAGAGCCGCCCGCGACGATCTCACCCTTGTTGCCGCCCATCGAACCCATCAGATTCTCCATTGCCGCCACGCGTCCCGCATGGGCGAGCGGCCCCATCTCGACGCTGTCATCCGCGCTCGCATCGCCGATCTTGAGTGCCTGCGAGCGCGCAGCAAACTCGCTCACAAAGCGGTCATAGATCCCGCGCGCGACAAGGAAGCGCGTGGGGGAGACGCAGACCTGCCCGGCATTGCGAAACTTGGTTGCGGCGCAGGCCGCCACAGTGCGCTCGAAATCCGCGCTTTCGCCGATCACGACCGGCGCATGTCCGCCCAGCTCCGCAGTGAAGCGCTTAAGGCCCTGCGCGGCCAGCGCGCCAAGCTGCTTGCCTACCGCAGTCGAGCCGGTGAAGCTGATCTTGCGCATTGCGGGCGCTGTGATGAGGTGCTCGGAGATCATCGCCGGATCGCCAAAGACCAGGTTGATCGCGCCGCTGGGCACGCCTGCATCGGTGAAGCACTGGACCAGCAATTGCGCCGAGCCCGGAGTCGTTTCCGCAGGTTTGAGAATGCAAGAGCACCCCGCCGCGAGTGCGCCTGCGAGCTTTTTTGCGGGCAGATTGATCGGGAAATTCCACGGCGTGAAGAGCGCGGCGGGACCAATCGGCTCCTGCGTCACGCGCTGCTGGAGCAGGTTGGGGCCGCGCACCGGCACGAGCCTGCCGCCCTGCCGCTTCGCCTCCTCTCCCAGAAAATCGATCAGGTCCGCCGCGCCGGTCGTTTCCCCGAGCGCCTGTGCGCGCGGTTTCCCGACCTCCAGCGTCACCACCCGCGCAATGTCGGGCGCGCGTTCGCGTAGCAATTGGGCGGCGCGGCGCAGGATCTTGTGACGCTCCGCGCCCGGTGTCGCGGCCCATTTCGGAAAAGCCTCATCCGCTGCCGCGACGGCTGCATCGAGCTGCTCGGCAGAAACCTTGGGGCAATCGCCCAGCTTTGCTTCGGTCGCCGGATCTCGCGACCGGCATGGTGCCTGCGCCGCCATCGGAGATCCATTCGCCGCCGATCAGCATCTTGAGGGTGGGATAGGCAGTCATTCGGGCGTTCCTCTTGTATGATACGGATGACATGCTGGACAATGTGTCACCCGTATGATTTACGATCAAAGCACTGAAAAATAGAAATTATAGGCTTGTTGGATACGCTTGACACTTCTCCAACATTGGCAATCGTAATCTCCATTCGGCGTAGCATCGCCTTGTCATGAAAACGGCGTAGTAGGAAAGCCCCGCGGGCTCAAAACCCCATTTGCCGGATCGACAAAGTTTGCTCAAGATTGTAACATTCTTGCGCACCGGCTAGCGCCTAGCCGCCCGAGTCCCGTAGGAGAATACAATGCTCATCGGCGTTCCCAAAGAGATCAAGAATCACGAATACCGGGTCGGTCTCACCCCCGAGGCTGCGCGTGAATATGTGACCAAGGGCCACGGCGTCATCGTTGAAAGCGGCGCCGGGCTCGGGATCAGCAAGACCGATGAGGATTACGAGAAGATCGGCGCAACCATCGTCGATACGGCTGGCGAAGTGTTCGCCCGCGCGGACATGGTGGTCAAGGTCAAGGAGCCGCAGCCGAACGAATGGACGCAGCTGCGCGAAGGGCAGATCCTGTTCACGTACCTGCATCTCGCCCCCGATCCCGAGCAGGCACGCGGCCTGATGGAATCGGGTGTGTCGGCGGTCGCGTACGAAACCGTGACCGCGCCCGACGGATCGCTGCCCCTTCTTGCCCCGATGAGCGAAGTTGCCGGGCGTCTCTCGATCGAGGCAAGCGCCCAGGCAAGCCACAAGAACAATGGCGGGCGCGGCATTCTGATGGGCGGCGTTCCCGGAGTTCTGCCGGCCAAGGTCGTGGTGATCGGCGGCGGCGTCGTCGGCACTCAGGCCGCGCGCATGGCGGTGGGACTCGGCGCAAATGTCGAGATCCTGGACCGCTCCTTGCCGCGTATCCGCGAGCTGGACGACATGTTTCAGGGCCGCGCCACCACGCGCTATTCCAACGCGGGCACGATCGAGGACGCCATAACCGAAGCCGACGTCGTGATCGGCGCCGTGCTCGTCCCCGGTGCCAGCGCGCCGCGCCTGATTAGCCGCGACATGCTGCCGCTGATGAAGCACCGCGCGGTGATGGTGGACGTCGCGATCGACCAGGGCGGCTGCTTTGAGACGTCCAAACCGACGACGCATGAAAACCCGACCTACCTTGTCGACGACATCATTCACTACTGCGTCGCCAACATGCCGGGCGCTGTTCCGCACACCTCAAGCTATGCGCTGAACAATGCAACATTACCCTTCGGCCTCGCGCTTGCGAACAAGGGTATTGCGGCGCGCGAGGACGATCCGCACCTCGCTCTCGGGCTGAATGTGCATAAGGGCAAGATTGTAAATTCTGCAGTCGCGGAGAGCTTAGGTTTCTGATTGTTGCATGAATTAGAACACCTGGTGTGAGCGTTTCGCGGGATTTCGAGGCGCTCAGGCACTAGATATCGGGCAATCAATGGAGAGCCCCGCCATGCAACAATTCGATACCCGTCCACTGGTTCGGCAGGTCAACTGGGATGCCGAGCTAGACACGCATGTCGCGCCGCAATCGGCGAGCGACCGGATTGCCTTTGCCTTCGTGAAGCTGCTGCGTTTTTTTGCCGATGCGTTCTTCTCGCAGCGCTATGGCCACCGCGCCGTCGTGCTTGAAACGGTCGCCGCTGTCCCCGGCATGGTCGGCGGGCTGTGGCAGCACCTGCGCGCGCTGCGCAACATGCGCGATGACGATGGCTGGATTCTGCACACTGCTTGATGAGGCGGAGAACGAGCGGATGCACCTGATGACCTTTATCGAGGTTGCTCAGCCGAACCGGTTCGAACGCGCGCTCATCATTGCCGTGCAGATGGTGTTCTACAACTTCTACTTCTTCCTCTACCTGCTCGCGCCGCGCACTGCGCACCGCGTGGTCGGATACTTCGAGGAAGAGGCCGTTTTCAGCTACACCCAGTATCTCGCCGAGGTCGATGCGGGACGTCATGAAAACATACCCGCACCGCAAATTGCCATCGATTACTGGCAGCTGCCGAGCGACGCGCGCCTGCGCGATGTCATCATCGCCGTGCGCGCGGATGAGGCTGAGCACCGCGACGTGAACCACTGCTTCGTGAACAAGATCGACGAGCGCCGCGAAGGCAATATCGCTCGGCGCCGCTCGCTCGAAAAGGGTTAGGCTGCGACCACCGTCTGCTCGATACTGCCGAAGATCGAGTGGTTGTCTGCATCGCGCATCTCGACCTTCACCGTGTCGCCTGCGCGCATGAACCGGGTACTTGGTTCGCCGTCGCGGATCGTCTCGATCATGCGAATCTCCGCGATGCACGAATAGCCCAGGCCGCCCTCCGCCACCGGCTTGCCCGGACCGCCATCTTCGCCCTTGTTCGAGATGGTGCCCGACCCGATGATCGATCCTGCGCACAGCGAGCGGGTCTTTGCCGCATGGGCGACCAGCTGCGCGAGGTTGAAGGTCGCATCCTCGCCCACTTCGGCGCGGCTCGAACGGTTCGCCATTGTAGTTGACCATCAGTGGCAGGTGGATGAGGCTGTCCTTCCACGCTTCGCCCAGCTCGTCCGGCGTGACCGCGACGGGGGAGAACGCGCTGGCAGGCTTGGACTGGAAGAAGCCGAAACCCTTGGCAAGTTCACCGGGGATCAGGCCGCGCAGGCTCACATCGTTAACCAGCATGACCAGCTTGATGTGCTTCGCTGCGTCTTCGGCGGTCACGCCCATCGGCACATCGTCGACCACGACCGCAACCTCGCCCTCCATGTCGCAGCCCCATGCCGGATCGCCCAGCGGGATGTCGGCGCGCGGGGGCAGGAAGCCGTCGCTGCCGCCCTGGTACATCAGCGGATCGTGGTAGAAGCTGTCGGGCACCTCGGCATCGCGCGCTTTGCGCACCAGTTCGACGTGGTTGATGTAGGCGGAGCCGTCCGCCCACTGATAGGCGCGGGGAAGCGGCGAATGAGCCTCGCGTTCGTGAAACCGTTCGCACGGCACCGCCTCATGTTCGACGTCGGTTGCGAGCAGTTCCAGCTCAGGCGCGACGCGCTCCCAGTTATCGAGTGCGCGCTGCATCGTCGGCGCGATGTAGCCGGCGGCGCAGCAGCGGGTGAGGTCCTTCGACACGACGACGAGCTTGCCGTCGCGGGTTCCATCCTTGAGCGTTGCGAGTTTCATGAGGCTTTTGCCTTTCTGTCGGTCAGTTAAGCGGGGTTGTCGGGTTGGTTGTTCGGATGCGCGCGCTGAAACGCGGGCAGGGCAAGGCAGGCGGTCTCGATCCGGCAGATATGCGGGCTTTCCGACAGGTCGTAATGGAACCGGCGAGCATTGTAGATCTGGGGGATCAGCACAGTTTCGAACATGCCCGGCTTATCCAGCAGGAAGTCGCCCGCGCCGAGCTGCTCCAGCCGCGTCTCCACCGGCATCAGCGCGCGTTTGAGCCAGTGGCGATACCAGTGGTCCACGACCCGCTGTGAATGGCCGAGCGGGTCTTTCAGGTATTTGAGCACCGGCAGGTTGAGCGGCGCGTGTAGTTCTGTCGCGATAGCATAGGCCAGTTCGCGCACGGTGTAGCGGTCCTCGATATCGGCGGGCAGCAACGGGTTGTCGGGATAGGCCTCGTCCAGCCATTCCAGCATCGCCATCGACTGCGCACGGTCGCGGCCATTCGCCTCAAGCATGGGCACACTCGCAAACGGGTTGCGGCTGGTGAAAGCCTCGCCCTTTTGCACCCGTTCCAGCAGGTTCACCGGGTCCTGTTCATACTCCAGCCCCTTGAGTTCAAGCGCAATCCGCAGCCGGTACGAGGTCGATGAGCGGTAATAGCCATAGAGCCTCATCGTCATCGAACCCTCTCCTTCCATGAGACACATGAGACAGTGTCCAGGACCCAAAAACCCGCTCTCCCGATGCCGCGCTCTGGCGCAGTCGTTTCGGCGGGCAGTATCACTCTCATACCATCGCTATAGCCGCCGTCACGCATGTAGGACAGCGCGCGGAGTGCAGCGAAGAGGCACGTTCACCCAAACGCCGCGATCCCGGTGATCGCGCGGCCCAGGATCAAGGCATGGACATCGTGCGCGCCTTCATACGTGTTCACCGTCTCGAGGTTCACCGCGTGGCGGATCACCTGGTATTCCTCGGAAATGCCATTTCCGCCGTGCATGTCGCGCGCCTGACGGGCGATATCGAGCGCCTTGCCGACATTGTTGCGTTTCACGATGGAGATCATGTCGGGCGCGAACCGGCCTTCGTCCATCAGGCGTCCGACGCGCAGGGAAGCCTGCAGGCTCAGCGCGATGTCGCTCATCATGTCGGCAAGCTTTTTCTGGTAAAGCTGCGTCGCGGCGAGCGGGCGACCGAACTGCTTGCGGTCGAGTCCGTATTGGCGCGCGGCGCGCATACAGAATTCCGCCGCCCCCATCGCGCCCCACGAAATGCCATATCGTGCGCGGTTGAGGCAGCCGAACGGACCTTTCAGGCCCTGAACATCGGGCAGCAGCGCATCGGCGGGAAGCTTGACGTCTTCCATCACGATCCCGCCCGTAGTCGAGGCGCGCAGTGAAATCTTGCCTTCGATCTTGGGCGCGGAAAGCCCCTTCATGCCCTTTTCGAGGACGAAGCCGCGAATGCCGCCGCCATGTTCTTCGGACTTGGCCCAGACGACGAAGACGTCCGCGAAAGGCGAATTGGAAATCCACGTCTTTTCGCCGCTGATGACGTAGCCATCACCGTCTTGCTTCGCGTGCGTTTTCATGCCCGCAGGGTCGGAACCGGCATCGGGTTCGGTCAGGCCGAAACAGCCGATCAGTTCGCCCGAGGACAGGCCGGGGAGATATTTGCGGCGTTGTTCTTCGGAACCGTAAGCGTGGATCGGATGCATGACGAGGCTCGACTGCACGCTCGCCATCGAACGGTATCCACTGTCCACCCGCTCGATCTCGCGCGCGATCAGGCCGTATGCGACATAGGACGCGCCGACGCCGCCATATTCTTCGGGGATCGTTGCGCCAAGCAGGCCCGCCTGTCCCATCAGCGGGAACAGTTCAGGTGCGGACGTCTCGTTGCGATACGCCTCGATCACGCGCGGCTGCAATTCGCTCTGGGCAAATGCGTTTGCGGTGTCGCGGATCATCCGCTCGTCTTCGGTCAGCTGGCTTTCGAGATCGAAGGGGTCTTCCCAATTAAACGGCACCATTCCGGCCACAAGTTACTCCTGAAACTAGTTTATTCGGCTCTTTCGCAGCTTGGACTGCGCGGGGCAAGCTTGGACTGCGCAGAGCGGGGTGGGTGTGAGCGCTGCTGCCTGCGCGGCGCTCAATACCCTGCGCCTGCCCGTCCTTGCGCATTTCGGTTGCGCCGGTCAGCACGCCCGTTTCGGGGTCGCGGGCGATGGCCTGGTATCCGCCGAACATGATCCCGTTGGTGACCACGCGCACGTTGTGTCCCATCGCCTTCAATGCTTCTACCGTCTCCGCCGGAATGCCCGCTTCGACATTCAGCGCGCCGAGCGGATCGGCAGCGGGGCCGGTCAGCGGCTCGGTCGGCTGGCGCCCGCCATCGTGATTGATCCGCGCGGCATCGCCTGCCTCCTGCAGGTTCATGCCGTAATCGGCGATGTTGATGAGGACCTGTACGTGCCCCTGCGGCTGCATTCCTCCGCCCATCAGGCCGAGCGTCATGAACGGCTTGCCATCCTTCTTCACAAACGCCGGAATGATCGTCTGGAACGGGCGCTTGCCGGGTTCATAGGCATTGGGGTGGGCGGGATCGAGGCTGTAAAGCTCGCCGCGATCCTGAAACATGAAGCCGAGACCATCGGGTGTGAGGCCCGATCCCATGCCGCGATAATTCGACTGGATCAGGCTGACCATCAGCCCGTCGCCATCGACGACGGTGAGATAGGTCGTGTCGCCTTCACCCTCCAGCTTTGGCTCGATCTCGATCGTGCCGGGCTCGAATTCAGGCGTGGCGCGGGCCGGGTCGATCAGCGCGAACCGCGCCTTGCCATATTCGTCGGTAAGCAGCTGCATGGGAAAGGGCGAGAAATCGGGATCGGCATAGAACCGCGCGACATCGGCGTGGGCGAGACGCTTGGCCTCGGTGATGTAGTGGATGACTTCGGGCGAACCCCGCTCCCACTGGGCAAGGTCCACGTTTTTGAGGATGTTGACCATCTGGAGCGCGGCAAAGCCCTGCCCGTTGGGCGGCAGCTCGCACAGCTCGTATCCGCCGCGGTAGGCAACGCAGGCGGGATCGACCCAGGTGCTGGTGTGATTGGCAAAGTCCTCGAGAGAATAGGCAGAGCCCTGGCGCTGGAGGTAATCGACCATGACCCGCGCGAGCGCACCTTCGTAAAAGGCATCGCGGCCCTCGCGCCCGATCGTCTCCAATGTCAGGCCAAGATCGGGATTGCGAAAAATCTCGCCCGCCTTGGGCGGACCATCGGCGAACCACGTTGCGCGGGCATTGGCAAATTCGAACGGCGTCGTTTGCTGCCGCCGCTCATAAGCCCTCAGCGCGCGGCTGAAATACATGCCGATCACCGGCGCGACCGGGTGGCCTTCGCGGGCGTACTTCACCGTGGGCGCGAGAATGTCGGCCATCGGTGTCGAGCCAAAGCGTTCGTGCATGGTGAACCACGCATCGACGGTGCCGGGAATGGTCACGGGAAGCGCGCCCACCGGCGGTATGCTGTCTGCATCGCCAAGCTTTGCCCTTAGCTCGTCAAGGGTCTGCCCGGAGGACGAGCGGCCCGATCCGTTGATCCCGTGCAGTGTGCCGGTCGCCGGATCGTAGATGATCGCAAACAGATCGCCGCCGATCCCGTTGCCGGTCGGCTCCATCAGCCCGAGCGCCGCGTTGGCCGCAATCGCTGCATCGACCGCGTTGCCACCGCTTTTGAGGATATCGAGCGCCACCTGAGTCGCGAGCGGGTGCGCCGTTGCCGCCATCCCGTTCTCGGCGTGGACCGGGCTGCGGCTCCACGCTGCGCCGACAGGCCTGCCGCCTGCGCCGATCTGTTCACTGACGGGCCGCGCTTCCTCAGTGCCTGCCGGAGCGTCCTGCGCGGACGTCGATGGAGCAATCAGCGCCGTGGCAGCGCAGGTTAAAAGCAGCTTTTTCATGGGTTGTCCTTCGTTCGTATCAGCGCGGGCGATTGGCGAGCAGGTCGTCGACCACGCCCGGATCGGCCAGTGTCGATGTATCGCCAAGATTGCCGGTGTCGTTTTCGGCGATCTTGCGCAGGATGCGGCGCATGATTTTTCCGCTGCGGGTCTTGGGCAGGCCGGGTGCGAACTGCACCACGTCGGGCGTGGCGATGGGTCCGATTTCCTTGCGCACCCACTGCACCAGCTCGCGGCGCAAATCGTCGCTGTCCTCCACCCCGGCATTGGTGGTGACATAGGCGTAGATGCCCTGGCCTTTCACATCGTGCGGCATCCCGACGACAGCGGCTTCGGAGACGAGCGGGTGTTCGACCAGCGCACTTTCGACCTCGGCGGTGCCCATGCGGTGGCCGGAGACGTTGATCACATCGTCGATCCGCCCGGTGATCCAGTAATAGCCGTCTTCATCGCGGCGGCAGCCATCGCCGGTGAAATAGTACCCCGGATACTGGCTGAAATAGGTTTGGAAAAAGCGGTCGTGATCGCCGTAGACGGTGCGCATCTGGCCCGGCCAGCTATCGGTGATGACAAGCGCGCCCGAGGCCGCTCCTTCCAGCACGGTGCCCTTCTCAGGGTCGACCAGGGCGGGCTTGATGCCGAACATCGGCGCGCTGGCGCTGCCGGGTTTGAGGTCGGTCGCGCCGGGCAGGGGAGTGATCATCGCACCGCCGGTTTCGGTCTGCCACCAGGTGTCGACGATGGGGCAGCGGCGTTCGCCCACGACGCGGTGATACCAGTCCCACGCTTCGGGATTGATCGGCTCGCCGACCGAGCCAAGCAGGCGGAGCGAGGAACGGTCGGTTTTCGTCACCCACTCGTCGCCTTCGCGCATCAACGCGCGCAGGGCCGTGGGGGCGGCGTAGAATATCTCGACCTTGTGCTTGTCCACCACCTGCCAGAAGCGGCTGAAGTCGGGGTAGTTGGGCACTCCCTCGAACATGACCTGCGTCGCGCCATTGATGAGCGGTCCGTAGACAACATAGGAGTGACCGGTGACCCAGCCGACATCCGCTGCGCACCAGTAGATCTGACCAGGTGAGTAATCGAACACGTATTCGTGCGTCATACTCGTCCACACGGCGTATCCGCCGGTCGTGTGGAGCACGCCCTTGGGCTTTCCGGTGGAGCCGCTCGTGTAGAGGATGAACAGCGGGTCTTCGGCGTCCATCGGCTCTGCCGGGCAATCGGGCGAGGCATCGGACATGGCGTCATGCCACCACTCGTCGCGGCCTTCGCGCATGGGGATCTCGCAGCCGGTGTGGCGGTAGACGATTACGGTTTTCGCGGGCGCTTTTTCGAGCGCGGCATCGACATTGGCCTTGAGCGGCACCGGCTTGCCGCCGCGCAGGCCTTCATCGGCGGTGATGACGATGTCCGACTGGCAATCCTCGATCCGTCCGGCGAGCGCCTCCGGGCTGAATCCTGCGAATACTACCGAATGCACCGCACCGATCCGCGCGCAGGCGAGCATCGCGATGGCGGCTTCGGGCACCATTGGCAGGTAGATCGTGACGCGGTCACCCTTCGCGACGCCGCGCGCTTTGAGGGCATTGGCAAACTTGCATACGCGCAGGTGCAGGTCGTCATAGGTGAGCGCGCGGCCCGGCGTATCGGGATGATCCGGCTCCCAGATAATCGCAGGCGTATCGCCGCTCTCATCAAGGTGGCGATCCAGCGCGTTGGCGCAGATATTGAGCTTTGCGCCAAGAAACCAGCCAATGCGAAAATCGGCCTCGTCGAAGCTCACATCCTTGAGCGTCTGGTAAGGCTCGATCCAGTCGATCCGCTGGCTCTCGGCATCCCAGAAGCCAGCCGGATCGGTCAGCGAGCGCGCATAGCGTTCGGTGTAATCGGCCTTGGTGATCTTGGCAGACCCGGCCCATTCGCTGGGCACGGGGACAATCTCTTCGCTCACGCTACGCTCTCCGTGTGTCTTGCAGGAGAGCCTAGGCGCTTGCGAGGCGCGAGAAAAGGATCATCGAACCGGCCCGGACCGGGCATGGATCAGGCCGCTTCGAGCACCTGGTTCACTGCCTGGATCATGGCCGCTGGCGGGCATGGCTTGGCAAGGGTCTTGGCATGGGGAAAGCGCTCCTGCACTTCCTCGCGCGAATGCCGGCCCGAATGGAAGATGATCGGTACGTTTTCGTCCGCCAGCTTCTGCGCAAGTGGAAAGACGATGCCGTCATCCAGCTCGATATCGAGGATCGCGAGATCGGGTTTTTCTTTCTGGAAGGCGAGCATCGCATCGGAGATTCCGGCGCGCGGACCCTCAATTTCGAAGCCTGCTTCTGCGACGGTATCGCAAAGGTCGAATGCGACAATCAGCTCATCTTCGGCGACCAGAATTCGGTGACTCATTGGCGTATTCCCTGCTCTTGACGTTCTGATCCCATTTGAACGTTAACATAGGGAGAGCAATTAAGTTCCTATCTGAATCACGAATTCTGCCCAAATCTTTCAGAAAAGCCGGTTTGGTCGCCTGCGGCGAGAAATTTTGCCTGCTCGACCCACTGATCGCGGGTGATCCGGCCCTGAAACCGGCCCAGCTTTGCATCGACCCGTTCGATCTCGGCGGCGTCCCATGCCGCGATCTGGTCGAAGCGGGTCACGCCAAGTTCTGCGAGCATGGTGACAAGCTTGGGCCCGACGCCCTTGATCTGGCGCAGGTCGTCGGCCTCTCCCGAAGGAGCGGGGGCAGGCTCAGGAACGGGCTGCGCCGCCGGTTCGGAAACTGGTTCAGACACAGGCTCGGGCACTGGATCGCCAACGGTCGGGGCGACCGATACGCCCGCTTCGGAATCGGCGAGGGCGCCTGCTGCGGCGACCTTGTCCGAATTGGCATTGGCCGACATCTGCCCGACATCCTGTGACACCGATGTCGGCGCGTCGATCAGCGCCTGGTTGCGGGCCGCGCGCTCTGCCCCTTCATCGAGCACGTCGCCTTTGGTCTCGCCAATCACGTCGGTTTTCGTGTTGAGGCGCATCACCAGCCAGATGGCGAGGATCAGCAGGACGAGGCCTATCAGGATGAACGGAAGCGCTTCGGCAAGCATGGGCGACATGGGTCGGTACCTTCTAAGATATGAATCGAGAACTTGCGCCGCCCTTTAGCAGCGCGGTGCGCGAGAGCAAAAGCTGCGCGCGCGAAAAAAGGGCCGGTATGCGCATGATGCACATACCGGCCCCAGTTACGCAGGGTTGCGTTTGGCTTAGCCGCCGTTTTGCATGCCTGCGGCCAAGGCATTCAGCTGCAGGAATTCCTGCCGCCAGTAATTGTCCTGGCTGCCTGCGAGCGCGCCTATGTCTTCATGGCCAAAGCCGTTCATCAGCTCGTCGCCGCGCAGCAGCTGGCCGAAGGCTGCGACCGAGGCAGCGAAAGCGAAATCGCCGGTCGGTGCCTTGGCGCGGCGCATCTGCTCATTGGTGACGACATAGTCGATCAGCCTCGACTTATCGCCATCGGGCAGCTTGTAGCGCAGCTTCACATGAGCGGCCTCGGCCATCTTTTTCGTTGCGGCGCTGGAGATCGGGTTTTCATAGCGGCGCGGCGGGATCCAGCCGCGGCGGCCCGTCGGTACGACTTCGTAGATCGCAGTGACCTGGTGGCCCGCACCGATATCGCCTGCATCGACCGCATCGTTATCGAAATCCTCTTCGCGCAGGATGCGGTTTTCATATCCGACGAGCCGGTATTGGCTGATCACGGCGGGGTTGAATTCGACCTGGATCTTCACATCCTTGGCGATGGTGAACAGGGTCGAGCTCATTTCGTCGCCGAGCACCTTTTTCGCCTCGAGCGCGCTGTCGATATAGGCGTAATTGCCGTTACCGTGATTGGCGATCTGCTCCATCATCGCTTCGTTGTAATTGCCCGTGCCAAAACCGAGCGTGGTGAGCGTGATGCCGCTGTCGCGCTTCTTTTCGATCATCTCGACCAGCGCATCGCGGTCCGACACGCCGACATTGAAATCGCCATCCGTGGCGAGGATCACGCGGTTCACGCCGCCTTCGATGAAGTTGTCGGCAGCGATGTTGTAGGCCAGCTTGAGGCCCGCCCCGCCTGCGGTCGATCCGCCTGCGGAAAGCTCATCGAGCGCGCGGCGGATTTTCGCGGTGTCATTGGTCGGCTCGAGCACGAGGCCTGCCGCGCCGGCATAAACGACGATTGACACGCGGTCCTGCGCGGAAAGTTCACCGGCGAGACCAGAAAGCGCGGTCTTGACCAAAGGCAGTTTGTCGGGGCTGTTCATCGATCCTGATACGTCCATCAGGAAAACGAGGTTGGCGGGCGGACGCTCATCCCTCGCAATATCGTAACCGCGCAGGCCGATCCGCATCAGATAGGATGTGTCGTTCCACGGCGTCCGGGCGACATCGGTGGTGACGGTGAAGGGCTGTGTCCGGTCGGTGGGCCGCTCGTAATCGTAGCGGAAATAATTGATCATTTCCTCGGTTCGCACGGCATCCTTTGGCGGGGTCATCCCTTGCGAGAGGAACCGGCGGGTGTTGGCATAGGCGCCGGTGTCGACATCGACGGAGAAGGTGGAGACCGGCTCGCTCATCACCAGTTTCACCGGTGAGACTTCCTCGCCGTCATACCGCTCGCGGCCCGGATCGGTCGCGGTCTGAACGGGAGCGATATAGGCGGCGCTGTCGTTTGCGTATCCGCTCATGCGAGACGCGGTGACGGTGATTGTCTCGGCCTGGGCGGCAGGTCGCGGCGGTGGAGGAGGCGGAGGGGGCGGCGCCTGGGCCACATCGCCCGAGGACTTGCCGGTGCTGGCGACCTCGCCATCGTACTGGGCGGCACACCCCGCGATCATCACGCCAAGAACGGCAACGCTAGCAAGCTGGAATTTACGCATTTCACACTCCCCACTTTACCCTGCGTAAAGCGTCGGATTCGGGCGGTGAATAGCGACTGAACGCCCTGTAAGGACGATGAAATGTTGGGGTCTCGAAGCTGCGGAAACGGCTCGATCAGGCGGTTTTTTCGGATGCCACTTCGGGATCGACGGGCACGACTTTCTTGCTGAACAGCACCCGGTCCTCCGGTCCGAAGCCGCGTTTCCAGATGATCGCAAGGTAGACCGCGAGAATTGCCGGGATACCGAAAATCAACTCCATCCATTCGGGCAGGAGCGTGAAGAGAAAGCCGACCGCCACGGCCGGACCGGTCGCCCACACGAGGCCCCAGCGCCAATTGCTCACCGGTGCTTTCAAGAGCGTCCTGAGCACCAGCGCCTTTACCAGGCTGGAGACGAGCAGCGCGATGAACAGCGCAAGCGCCGCGCCTGCCGCCTTGAACCCTTCACTCAGCCCCAGGTTCTCGGCCAGCAGGATGAAGCCTACGGTGAGCACGCCTTGCAGGGTGATTACCCCGACTGAGATCGCGAGATTGCGCTTGCGGGCGATGTAGACGAGCACGCTTTCGGACACGACGGCCATCGAGGCGACGACCTCGGCAGCGAGCAGGATCGCTAGCGCACCGGTACCGCCGACGATGGCAGGTCCGCCAAGGCCCATGACCGCCTCGCCCGGGATCGCCAGCGCCAGCGCAATGCCGAGTTGCAGGGCGATGATCCAGAAGCCGACCTGCCGGACCTGGTTGGCGATGGCGTCGTAATTGCCGCTCTTGAGGTTCTTGGTGATGACCGGCGAGAGGATCGGCTCGAAACTGGTCTTGAGCTTTTGCGGGACGCTGACGACTTCCTTGGCAAAGAAGTAGATGCCGACCGCCCCGGCCGATGCCGACTGGCCGAGCAGGAACACGTCGAGCAGGCGCGTGCCGCGCTCGATCACGTCTGCTCCGATCAGCGGCAACGCGCGCGCGGTCATCTTGCCGAGATAGCGCGGACGCGGGCGCCAGCTTTTCGGCAGGCCGTAAGTCCGCAGGAACGACCACAGCGCGACCGACAGCGCAGCATAGATCGAGGTGACATAGGCAAGCGCGAGACCGCCCTGGCTGATCATCGGGATGAAGAAGAACGCGCCAACAGCGATGGATTTCGTCCACGGTTCGACAATCGCCCGCGCGCGCACCGTGGTGGCGATGTCATAGCGGTACGCTTGCGCGGCGAGCAGGATCTCCGTCAGCGCGAAGGCAGGAATGGCCGCGATCATCCAGATGTCGAACTCGCTGTTCGTGCCGCTCGGGAAGATGATGACCGGGAAGACCAGCAGCAGCGCGCACGCAGCGAGCGAAAACAAGAGCGAGGTCAGCATCCCGTCGAACACGAGATTGGCGGGCGGGCCTTCGCGGTCCTCCGCTCCCTCGGTCAGGCGCTGGGCCAGCCCGCGCTTTTCGCCCAGTGCACAGATCAGCGCGAATATCTCGATGATGACGAAGGCGGCGGCGAAGCGGCCCATTTCCTCGACGCCGTAAAGCCGGTAGCCGATGAACAGGAACGGGATCCCGCCGAGCGCGCGGATGATGAAGCCCATCGTATTGGTGCGCCCGCCCTTGGCGAGCGTCGCCATGTCATCGCCGCCCTTGGCGGGCTCGGGCTGCGCTACGGTTTCGCTCATTCGCCGCGTTCCGCCTTCAGCGGGCGAGCAAGCAGCCCGGCAACCACTTCGCGGGGGTTTTCTCCGGTAAGGATGGCAGCGACCGAGGCGACAATCGGCATGGCGATATCGCGCTCCTGCGCCAGTTCGGCGAGCACCGGTGCGGTATGCGCGCCTTCGGCGACGGTGCGGCGGTCGGCCATCAGTTCGGCGGCGCTTCGGCCTTCGCCCAATGCCTTGCCAAGCGAGAAATTGCGGCTCGATGTAGAAGAGCAGGTGAGTACGAGGTCGCCAAGGCCGCACAGGCCGCTCAGCGTTTCGGCGCGCGCACCCATCGCCTCGCCAAAGCGGAGCATTTCGGCATAGCCGCGCGCAATCAGCGCGGCGCGGGCGTTCTGGCCCAGCTCCAGCCCGTCGACGAGGCCGCAGGCGATGGCGAGGACGTTCTTGATCGCCCCGCCTATCTCCGCGCCGGTCACATCGTCAGTGTAATACGGGCGGAAGGTAGGCCGTGCGATGGCAGGTGAAAGTCGCTCCCACTGCTCGTGTCCGCCCTCGCAGGCGAGGGTGATGGCGGTGGGCAGTCCGGCGGCGACTTCATGCGCGAAAGTCGGACCGGAGAGCACGGCGATGGCGCTGTCCGGGCACACAGCGCGGGCGACGTCGTTCATCAGACGCTTGGTTCCCGCTTCGATCCCCTTGGAGCAAAGCACCAGGTCGCGCGGGCTTGCCGGAAGCTGCGCGAGGACATTGCCAACGACCTGCGCCGGAGTAACGCACAAGACGGTATCGAGTGTGCCAAGCTGCGCTAAGTCGCCCGTCGCACGAATGCTTGCGGACAGCTCGGCGCTCGGCAGGTAGTCGGGATTGCGTTGTGCAGAGTTGATCGCCTCGACCACCTCAGGCTCATATGCCCAGATGATGACATCGCGCCCATCGCTGGAAAGCATTTGCGCCAAAGCCGTGCCCCATGCGCCTGCGCCGATCACGCCGATGGTTTCTAGGTCGCTCATGCCTTCACCCCCGCACCGCGCACGCTTTCAGCTTCCGGATCTAGCGGCCAGCGCGGGCGAGCCTTGAAATCGAGCGGCGCGCTTGTCCCCAGGGGCAAACGCTCGCATCCCGCCCACGCAATCATCGCGGCATTGTCTGTGCACAGCGCCAGCGGCGGCGCGACAAAGCGCATCGAAAGGCTCGCGGCGAGATTTTCGAGCGCCGCGCGAACGGTATGGTTGGCCGCCACACCGCCAGCGACGACGAGTGCGGGCATCTTCTCGATCTTGGCGAGCGCATGCTCGAGCCGGTCGATCAGGCAATCGACCGCCGCCTGCTGGAAACTTGCGGCGATATCGGCCGGTTCGTGCTCGCCGCTCTGGGCCGCTCGCAGCACCGCGCTTTTCAGCCCGGCAAAGGAGAAATGCGGCTCCTTGCTGCCTTTCAGCGGACGGGGCAGGGGGACCGCAATCGGATCGCCTGCGCGCGCAAGCTGTTCGACCGCAGGCCCGCCGGGATAGCCGAGGCCCAATATCTTCGCAGTCTTGTCGAATGCTTCGCCGAGCGCATCGTCGATCGTGGTGGCAAGGCGGCGATATTCGCCAACGCCCTCGACGCTCAGGATCTGGCAATGCCCGCCGGAGACGAGCAGGAGCAGGTAGGGAAACTCGAGCGCGTCATCTGCCAGTCGCGGCGACAGAGCGCGCCCTTCAAGGTGGTTGATCGCCAGCAACGGTTTGTCCGCCGCCATCGCCAGCGCCTTTGCGCTGACAAGGCCGACCATTACTCCGCCGATCAGACCCGGCCCGGCGGTCGCGGCAATCGCATCGACATCGGCCAGTTCCAGCCCTGCATCCTCCATCACGCCTGCAAGCATCGGGGCGAGCCGTTCCGCATGGGCACGCGCGGCGATTTCGGGGACAACACCGCCATAGGGCGCGTGCTCTTTTTCCTGCGATGCTATTCGCTGCGCAAGGATCGTGCGGTCGCCCGTCACCAGCGCCACGGCGGTTTCATCGCAGCTCGATTCAATACCGAGGACAATTTTCGCAGTCGATCCCATCGCGCTTCCACTTAATCACTGTGCGGGCTAGGGCAAGCATACCGATGAATAGTAATGCACAATCAGGGGGCGAGACGATGCGGCCCAAGATCCGCTTAGGGACGCGCAATTCGCCGCTGGCGATGGCGCAGGCGGTTGAAACGAAGGCGCGGCTGTGCGCTGCGCATGGCTGGGCGGAGGACGAGGTCGAACTGGTCCCGGTGCTCGCCAGCGGGGACAAGGTGCTCGACCGGCCGCTGGCCGAAATCGGCGGCAAGGCGCTGTGGACCAAGGAGCTCGATGCGTGGCTTGGCGAAGGGCGGATCGACGCCTCGGTCCATTCGGCCAAGGATGTCGAGACGATCCGTCCGGGCGAATTTCATTTTGCAGCTTTCCTGCCGCGCGCCGACCGCCGCGATGCGCTGGTCGGGGCGGACAGCATTGCCGCGATCCCGCGGGGCGCTGTGGTGGGCACGAGCGCGCCGCGCCGCGCCTCACAGCTGCTCAACCTGCGGCCCGATTGCAAGGTGGTCACGTTCAGAGGCAATGTCGCGACCCGGCTCGGCAAGCTTGAGGCGGGCGAGGCCGATGTGACTTTCCTCGCAGCGGCGGGCCTTGAGCGGCTCGGCCAGTCCAAGGTCGGCAATCCGCTGGAGACCGGCGACTGGATACCCGCTGCGGCGCAGGGCGTGATCGCGCTAGAATGCCTCGCAAGCAATGCCGAGGCGACCGCTGCACTTGCCGCGATCGACCACACGCAGACCCGCGCCGAACTCGAAGCGGAACGCGCGCTGCTCGCCGCGCTTGGCGGGACGTGCCACAGCCCGGTGGCTGTCTTGTGCGAAGGCGAACACGAAGGCGGCGGCGCGTCGCTGACCATGCGCGCGGCCCTGTTCAGTCCTGATGGCAGCGAGCGGGTCGAGGGCACAGCTGACCTGACCGCAGGCGATCATTCGCCGGTCAGCGCTCTGGCCGCTGACCTTCTAGGCCGCGCCTCTCCCGCCATCACGCAGCATTTTTCCGGCAATTCGTGACGCGCATCATCGCCATCCGGCCCGAGCCGGGGCTTTCCTCCACGCTCGCGGCGGGACGCGAACTTGGCCTGCCGATTGTCGGCGCGCCGCTGTTCGAAGTCCGTGCCTTGCCCTGGGATGCGCCCGATCCCGGCGCCGTGGACGCGCTGCTGATCGGGAGCGCCAACGCGGTCCTGCACGGCGGCGAGAATTTGGAGGCGCTGCAAGGCAAGCCTGTTCATGCTGTCGGGGCCGCAACCGCGAAAGCCGCTGAACATGCTGGCTTTACAATCGCTTCGCTGGGATCGGGCGGTTTGCAGAATGTGCTCGACGAATTGCCGCCGCCGACTCGCCTGCTGCGCATTGCAGGGGCGGAGCACGTGCCGCTCACCGCGCCTAAAGGCGTGCAAATTGAAACGATTATCGCTTATGAAAGCGCCCCGATGACGCTCGATCCGGCATTGCTGGGCAATGCCGGTGAACGGCGGATCATCCTGCTCCACTCGGCAGCTGCGGCGACTCATTTTACGAGCGAATGCAAGCGGTTGGGAGTCGATCCTCGCACACTGGAAATCGCCGCGCTCGGGCCGCGCATTGCTTCAGCCGCGGGCAAGAATTGGAGCGCTATCCACGTTTCAGAGCGCCCCAGCGATGCGGCGCTGCTGGCAATGGTGAAGGCATTGTGTCAGTAAAGGGAACGGGACACGTGCGCCGGGTGGGGCGCGTCATGGGTCAAAGACTGGGAAGTGATGGAATCGAAATACGGTAGCCGGCGAAAGCCATCCTCCGGGAAGGGGATGTGGCTGGCTGGCATTGCATCTTTCGTCGCGGGCGGCCTGCTGGTCGGCTATGTCGTGTGGTATAATGCGACCGAGCAGCGCGAGCTCGGCGACGCCGCAGACAGCGATCCCGTTCTGGTGGCTGAGAGCCCCACGGCATCGCCCAGCCCGCTCCTCTCGCCGACACCAACCCCGCTGTCCGAGCCAATCGAACCCGAGAACGCCGAAGAAGCGGTCGAGGCCGTGTCCGGACTTGCCGAACAGCAGGGCGGGCTCGATCAGCGCCTCGCCGCCGCCGAACAGCGGCTTGCGCGGCTCGACCTTCAGGCTCAGGCTGCTGCGGGCAATGCCGCCCGCGCTGAAGGTCTGCTGATCGCCTTTGCCACCCGCCGGGCGGTCGAACGCGGTGCGGAGCTTGGCTATCTCGCCGACCAGCTGCGACTGCGGTTCGGCGATGAACGGCCCAATGCGGTCAACACCATCATCAATTTCTCGCGCATCGATCCGCCGATCCGGCTCGATACGTTGCTGGCGCGGCTGGAAGGGCTCGCGCCGGAGCTGGCCGAAAGCGAGGAGGGTCCGTCATGGGCGTCCTTGCAGCGTGAGCTTAGCCAGCTGTTCGTGATCCGCCGCGAAAGCACTCCGTCCCCGCAGCCTGCAAGACGGCTCGAGCGGGCACGTTTTGCGCTGGAACAGGGCCGCTACCAGAACGCGATCGACGAGATCCGCAACATGCCTGGCGCGGACAAGGCCGAGGGCTGGATCGCCGATGCCGAAAGGTTTCGCGATGCGATGGCTGCGCTTGAAAACATCGAGACAGCCGCCGTGCTCGATCAGGGCGGGCTGCGCGACGGGACCGGGAGCCTGATCAACCAGCCAAGCCCCGTGGGAAGCTCCGGCGGCGAATAGGCCGCGTCACGCTTTGAGCAATTCGGGCAAATCGCCCGACACACCGCGCGCCTCGTCCATGAAGAACGTCTTCAACGCCCCGCTGCGCTGAACGCCTGCCATGCCGAGCCGCCGCACCGCGCTTGCAGTCTTGCCCGGAACTCCGAACAGGCGCGTCAGGCCGTCGGTGGCGAGCGCGACCATGAAGCTGTCGAGCCCGCGCCAGTTCTCATAGCGTTTGAGCAATTGCGCGTCGCCCGGATCGAGCCCGATGCGCGCCCCGTCAGCCAGCACCTCGACCAGAGCCGCCGCATCGCGCAGGCCGAGATTGAGCCCCTGTCCTGCAATGGGGTGAATGCCATGCGCCGCATCGCCGATCAGCGCGAGCCGTTCGCCCGTGATCTTGGCCGTGTGGTGGAAGCCAAGCGGCCATGACGAGCGCGCCCCGACGCTGGTGACCTCGCCCAGCACGTCGCCCATGCGTTTCTGCACTTCGGCAAGGAATGCGCGGTCGCCCAGCTTGGTAACGGCTTTCCCGTCCTCGTCCGAGACGGTCCAGACCAGGGAGGAGCGGTGCGTGCCATCGGCATCGTCGTTCATCGGCAAGAGCGCGAAGGGTCCGGCGGGGTAAAAGATCTCCCACGCGACATTGTCGTGCGGTACCGGGAATGGGTGAGCCCGGCGATGATCGCGCGGTGTTTGTAATCCCATTTGGCGATTGTGATGCCCGCGCCGTCGCGGGTAGGCGATCCGCGCCCTTCGGCGCCCACCATCAGGCGACCCTTGAGCTTTACCGGCTCATCGCCATCGCGCGCGATAACCGCCGCTGTACCAAACTCGCTGCGCTGGCGCTCTATCACCTCGGCCTTGGACACCCAGTTGATGAGCGGCTCGTCCGCTGCAGCCTCGAACAAAGCGAGGCGCAGGCGGCGGTTGGGGAACATGCGCCCCAGCGTGCCTTCGTGCGGTTCTGGCTGGAAATCGAGGCGCCCGGGCAGGTTCTGGTCGGTCACGGCAATACGGGCAATGTCGCAGGCGAATTCCTCCAGCCCCTGCGCGATGCCGATATTGCGGAACAGGTGCCAGCTGGCGGTCGAGATCGCCGTCGCGCGGTCATCGAAGCCCTCGGCAGTCAGGTCCGCCGGGTCGGCGCGGTCGATCACGTGGCTGGACATGCCCTGCCGCGCCGCCGCCAGCGCCAGTGTCATGCCGACAAGTCCTCCTCCGAGGATGAGGAGATCGCGAGTGTCGTTCATCGTGCTTGCATCCGTATGGCCACGCCAATTGCGAAGATTGATCCAAGTGCCTAGAGGGTTCGCCGTGTTCGAGGCAAGAATGTTCCCACTCGCGGTGCGCACTTTCGCTGCACGCTGTATTGCGTGCGCTGCAATGCTGCTGCTTGCCGTGCCTCTGTCTGTGCCGGCGTCCGCACAGGATATTCCGGTCGAGGCGCGCTACGGCGATGACAATATCTCGGTCCAGCTGGTCGCCGACGGCATGCCGGTCGCGGGGGAGGAATGGATACTCGCGCTGCGCTTTACCCCCAGCGCGCCCGAATGGCACGGATACTGGTCCAATCCGGGTGATGCCGGGCAGGGCATGATGCTGAAGCTCGACCTGCCCGATGGGTGGGAGATGGGCGAGGCGCTGTATCCGGTGCCCGACCGCCTGCTGATCAGCGGGCTGATGAACCACATTTACGAAGGCGTCTACGCGGTGCTGGTACCCGTGCAGGTGCCCGCTGATGCCGAGGTGGACGGCCTGCCCGATGTGAGCGGCTTCGTGGAATATCTCGCCTGCACGGACCGTGTGTGCGTGCCGCAGGACGCGATGCTGCGCGCGGGACAAGGCGGCGATTTCGCGCGCTGGCGAGCGGAGATCGCGCCGCTGCTGGATGCGCCCGGGACGTTTGACATAACCGGTGGCCGCCTGCGCATCGCCGTGCCGCTACCGCAAGCGGTGGACCTGTCCGAGCCGCACGTCTTTGTCGCGAACGAGCGGCTGGTCGACTACGCCGCGGTCCAGACCTTCATGCGAGAGGGCGATATGCTCGTCGCCGAAATCCCGCTCGATGAATTCGGCACCGGAGAGGCGAGCGCGCTCGAAGGCATTCTCGCATTCGGCGACGGTGCAGGAGTGCGGTTCGAGGCTGCTCCCGGCGATGTGCCCGAGCTCAGCATCAAGATCGCCGGACCCATCGGCGCGGACACTCCGCCGCTTTGGACGCTGATTCTCGGCGCGCTGGTCGGCGGGCTGATCCTCAATATTATGCCGTGCGTGTTCCCGATCCTGAGCCTGAAAGCGCTCTCACTGGCGCGCGCTGGCGAGAGCGAAGCGCAGGCACGATCAGAGGGGCTGGCCTACACCGCAGGCGTGGTGCTGGCCTGTATTGGCCTCGGCGCGCTGATGCTGGCATTGCGCGCGGCGGGCGAGCAGGTCGGCTGGGCGTTCCAGTTGCAGGAGCCGAGTGTCGTGATAGTCCTGCTCGTGCTCGCGACGATTATAACGGTGAATTTCGCAGGACTGTTCGAACTGCCATCGCTGCCGATCACGCGGGCTGGCAAGCCCGGCGGCGCGTTTGCGACGGGGCTGCTTGCCGCTTTTGTCGCGACGCCGTGCACCGGTCCGTTCATGGCGGCTGCCTTGGGAGCGGCGCTGCTGCTGCCCACCGGTCTTGCGCTGCTGCTGTTCGCTATGCTGGGGCTAGGGCTGGCCTTGCCGTTTCTCCTGATCGGCTTCGTGCCCGCGCTTCGCAGCAAGTTGCCCAGGCCGGGACCGTGGATGGAGACGTTTCGCCGGATCATGGCAATCCCGATGGGGCTGACTGCGCTCGTGCTGGTGTGGCTGACCGTGCAGCTCGGCGGGCGCGGATTTGGACTGTTTGCACTGGTGATGCTGTTCGGCGTCGTGCTCGCGCTGGCGATAGTCGGACGTCTGCAAAAGGCGGGCAAGATGGCGTGGCCAGCCTTTGGCCTCGTCGCCGCTCCGTTCCTGATCTTCGGAGCATTCGCGCTCCCGTCAAGCTATAGCGCGCCCGGATCGCAGCCTTCAGAATCGATCCACCAGCCGGTCGCCTTCAGCAACGAAGCGCTCGCCGGGGCCCGCGCTTCGGGCAAGCCGGTGTTCCTGTGGTTCACCGCCGATTGGTGCGTCACCTGCAAGGTCAATGAAAGCGTCGCAATCGAGCGCGAGGCCGTGCGCGAGGCATTCGAAGATGCGGGCATTATCACGATGGTTGGCGACTGGACCGTGCGCGACGAGGAAATCACCATGTTCCTGACCGAGCAGGGCGCAGCGGGCGTGCCGCTCTACCTGTGGTACGACCCTGCCGCAGAGGCCGAGCAATTGCCGCAGGTGCTCACCCCGGACTTGCTGATCCAGCGGGCGAATTCGAGCGACACCGGTCAAGCAGCTGCCCCGGAAGCGCGCTCGAATTGATCCTGACGATACCCGCGCCCGGCACGGTCACGGTCATCTGACGCGGCCCGGCAAGCGGCTCCCACGCCGTGTCGGAGGCGGAAAGCTCGCCCTGCCACACGCTGCGACCGCCAATCTCGGTCGCATCGACCGCGATCCGCCCGATTGCGCCATTGCCGATCAGCGCAAGCAGCGCGCCCGCGCCCTCATCGGCGGCGGCAAGCCGGGTGATCCGCAGCGCATTGGAAAGGCCATCGCGCTGAGCGCATTGCAGCGCCACAAGAGCGGGCTCTCCGGGAATACCGTAAATGATGCGCCCGTCCTCCGATGAGCGAGCCCACACCGCACCTTCGGTATCGGGCGACGGTAAGGGTTTGGAGGCAAAAGCAGTCTCCGCCTCCGGCCTCTCCCGGTCCAGCCGCGCATCGGTCGGCGGCGGTTTGCGCGCGGCGAGAGCGAGGAGCGTAAGAACAACGAATTTCCTCACGGCTTCCCGCCCATCTTCTTGTATCGTGTCTTGCCATAGCGCGTCTTGCGTGTGCCCGGTCTGCCGGCGTCGGAGCGTCCGACCTTGGGCGCTTTCTTCTCGCTGTCAGGCAGGCCAAGCTCGTCGTTTTCAAGCCGACGGATTTCGTCGCGCAGGCGTCCGGCTTCTTCGAATTCGAGGTTCGCTGCGGCGTCGCGCATCCGTTTTTCGAGGTCTTCGATATAGGCGCGCAGGTTGTGGCCGACGAGGTTGTTGACCTCCTCGTCGCCGATGTCGACGGTCACGCCGTCCTTCGAAGCTGTGTCCGCGACGATGTCGGCAATGTCGCGCTTGATCGTCGTCGGCGTGATGCCGTGTTCTTCGTTGTATGCCTTCTGCTTTTCGCGGCGGCGGTCGGTCTCGGCCATCGCGCGCTCCATGCTGCCGGTGATCCGGTCGGCGTAGAGGATGACCTTGCCATCGACGTTGCGGGCCGCGCGTCCGATGGTCTGGACCAGCGAGGTTTCGGAGCGCAGGAAGCCTTCCTTGTCCGCATCGAGGATCGCCACAAGCCCGCATTCGGGAATGTCGAGGCCCTCGCGCAGGAGGTTGATCCCGATCAGCACATCGTAAACGCCCATGCGCAGGTCGCGGATCAGCTCGATACGTTCGAGCGTCTCGACATCGGAGTGCATGTAGCGGACTTTCACGCCCGCTTCGTGCATGAATTCGGTGAGGTCTTCCGCCATCCGTTTGGTCAGCGTGGTGACAAGCGTGCGGTAGCCTTTCTTGGCGGTGGCGAGGCATTCCTGGATGCAGTCCTGCACCTGATCCTCCACCGGGCGAATTTCTACGGGCGGGTCGATCAGGCCGGTGGGGCGGATGACCTGCTCGGCAAACACGCCGCCGGTTTGTTCCATCTCCCAGTTTCCGGGCGTCGCGCTGACGGCAAAGGTTTGCGGGCGCATCGCATCCCATTCGTTGAACCGCAGCGGGCGGTTGTCGATGCACGAAGGCAGGCGGAAACCGTATTCGGCGAGCGTGATCTTGCGCCGGTGGTCGCCTTTCGACATTGCACCGATCTGCGGCACGGTCTGGTGGCTTTCATCGACGAACAGCAGAGCGTTTTCGGGCAGGTATTCGAACAGGGTGGGCGGCGGTTCACCCGGCAGGCGTCCTGTCAGGAAGCGCGAATAATTCTCGATCCCCGCGCAAGAGCCGGTTGCCGCGATCATTTCAAGATCGAAGTTGGTCCGCTGTTCCAGCCGCTGGTGTTCGAGCAGTTTGCCCTCGGCCTCCAGCTCCTTCAGCCGCTCTTCCAGCTCGAACTTGATGGCGGCGGTGGCCTGCTTCATGGTCGGGCCGGGCGTTACATAGTGCGAGTTCGCATACACCCGCACCGTTTCCAGCGAGGCGCCTTTCTTGCCGGTCAGCGGATCGAATTCGCTGATTTCCTCGATCTCGTCGCCGAAGAAGCTGATGCGCCACGCCATGTCTTCATAGTGTGATGGGAAGATTTCCAGATTGTCCCCGCGCACCCGGAAATTGCCGCGCGCAAAGGCGGCGTCATTGCGTTTGTATTGCAGCGCCACCAGCTTGCGGATGAGCTCGCGCTGGTCGACGGTCTGGTCCTTCTTGATGTCGAAGATCATCGCCGAATAGGTCTCGACCGATCCGATACCGTAAAGGCACGAAACAGAGGCGACGATGATCACGTCATCGCGTTCGAGCAGCGCGCGCGTGGCCGAGTGGCGCATCCGGTCGATGGCCTCGTTTACGGAAGATTCCTTCTCGATATAGGTATCGGAGCGCGGGACGTACGCTTCGGGCTGGTAGTAATCGTAGTAGGATACGAAATACTCGACCGCATTCTTCGGGAAGAAGCTCTTAAACTCACCATAAAGCTGCGCGGCGAGGATCTTGTTGGGCGCAAGGACGAGGGCAGGGCGCTGCAATTCCTCGATCACCTTCGCCATCGTGAAGGTCTTGCCAGATCCGGTTACGCCGAGCAGCGTCTGCGTCTGTTCGCCATCGCGCACTCCCGCGACCAGCTCCTTGATCGCGGTGGGCTGGTCGCCCGACGGTTTGTAATCGGAGACAAGCTCGAACCTCTTGCCCGGCATCGATTTTTCCGGGCGGTCGGGGCGGTGCGGGGTAAAATCGCCGGTCGTATCGGGTTCTTCGAGCCCGCGGCGGATAACGAGTTCTGACATGGCGGTGATATGGGGCCGCACGCGCCGTTTCGCAATTGCGCGCCTGCGCTAATTGCGAAGCTCCATTGCGAGGCTTGCCGTGTGCGGGTAGCGTTGCGTTCAATTATTGGTCGCAGTTGGTCTTTCATTCCGCGGAGATTTTCGATGAAGCACGTATTTACCCCCGCGCTTGCGGCGCTTGCCCTTGCCGGTTGCGGGAGCCCTGGCGGCGATGCCGATACCGATGGCGATGGCACGGTCAGCAGCGATGAAGTGCGCGCGGCGGCTGCGGCGGCTGGCGACACGATCAAGCCGCTGCCGGGCAAGTACAAGGCGTCGATGACCTTCGTGAGTGCCGACATCCCCGGCGCGCCTCCGCAGATGCAGGAAATGATGGGCTCTGCGATGACCAACAATTACGAATTCTGCCTGACGCCGGAGATGGCCGACAAGGGTTTTGGCGAGGCGCTTCAGGAAGGGCAGGATGACAGCTGCACGATCAGCCGGCTCGATATCAGCGGCACCGATGTCGACATGGCAATGACGTGCAGCGAAGCGGGCTCGGGCGAAATGAATATCGCGATGACCGGCGAGGTATCCCCGACCAAGTCGAAGCTCAATGTCGTTTCGCAGGGCATGATGGGCGACCTGGGCGATGCCCGCGTCGAGATGAACCTCGTGCAGGAGCGCATCGGAGAATGCGACGGCTGAAGGTCCGGTTACCGGGGACGCGCAGGGCCGCTCGGAACCGCTTTCTTCACTGCTCATTCACAGCAGTGAGGTAGGATTGGAAAACCATGCAAACCCGCGCGCCATTTCCCGATTTTTCGAAATTGCCCAAGCTCCCCTTGGGCGACAGTGAGCTTGCGCGCCGGATCGAACTCGCACGAGAGCCTGATCCCGAACCGGTATCGCGCCCGACGCTGTGGCGCATGGCAGCCGAATTGCAGCATATCGCCGAGCCACTGCGCCGCCCGTTTCGCAGCATCGACGTGGAGCCGTGCGATAATCCGCAAACGGTCCTGATCCTGCCCGGCTTTGCCACTAGCGCGTCCAAGATGCGCTACATGGCGAAACAGATCGAGCGCGCCGGCCACAAGACCAAGCGCTGGAAACTGGGCTGGAACTGGGGCCCGAGCAGCACCACGCTCGACCGGCTGGTCGAACGGCTCGACGAGGTGTGCGAGCGCTATGACCGCGATGTTGTGCTGCTGGGGTGGAGCCTTGGCGGGATGTATGCGCGCGAGCTTGCCAAACGGCGGCCCGACTGTGTCAGCAAGGTCATTACGATGGGCACGCCGTTCTCCGGCTCTCCGCGCGCCAACAATGTCTGGCGGCTCTATCAGTTCGTGACCGGTCACCGCGTGGACAAGCCGCCGATCGAAGCGGATGTCGCGGCCAAGCCTCCGGTCGAAACCGTTGCGCTCTGGAGCCCCAATGACGGCGCCATCGCCCCGCGCAGCGCTGCGGGGTATCCGGGCGAACGCGACCGCGCGATTGCTCTGCGGTGCACGCATATGGGTTTTTCCTACTCGCCCGAGGCAATTCAGGCGGTTTTGTCGGAACTTCGACGCTGCTGATCCTTTAGGTTCCTGAGCTTTCTTTTTGCGCCGGAGCAGGTACGCTGCTTCCCACCGCATCAACCGGACCGGGGGATCGATGGCCGCGCCATCCGATAAGTTTGACGAAATGTTCGATGCAGGCGGAGAAACGCGCGCTGCCTATACCGGTTATTGCGACTGGTACGATGAACAGGAAACCGCGTGGATGCGCCAGAAAAGCGCGGATTGCGATGACAGTTTCCGCCGCACCGGCATCACTTTCAACGTCTATGGCGAGGATGAGGCGGAGGAACGCCTGATCCCGTTCGACATGGTCCCGCGCATCATTACCGCTGGCGAGTGGCGCAGGTTAACCCGCGGGATCGAACAGCGGGTTCGGGCGCTCAACAGCTTCCTTTACGACCTTTATCACCGGCAGGAGATCATCCGAGCAGGCCGCGTGCCCGAACGGCTGTTCCGCCAGAACGAAGCGTGGCTGCCCAACATGGTCGGTTTCACACCGCCGGGCGGCATCTACACCCATATCGTCGGGATCGACCTCGTGCGGACCGGCCCCGATGAATGGTTCGTGCTGGAAGACAATGCGCGCACGCCGTCCGGTGTCTCCTACATGCTGGAGAACCGCGAGACGATGATGAGCATGTTCCCCGACCTGTTCAGCCAGGTCCAGGTCGAAAGTGTTTCCAATTATCCGCGCCGCCTCGCCCGGTCACTCGCCGCGAGCGCGCCGCCTGCCTTCAAGGAAAGCGGGCGCAAGAAACCGACCGTCGCGGTGCTGACGCCGGGCATCTACAACTCGGCCTATTTCGAGCACGCATTCCTCGCCGACCAGATGGGCGCGGAACTTGTCGAGGGCAGCGATTTGCGGGTGGTGAACGGCCTCGTGCAGATGCGCACGACCAGCGGGTACAAGCCGCTCGATGTGCTCTATCGCCGGGTCGACGACGAATTCCTCGATCCGCTCAGCTTCAATCCGGACAGTATGCTCGGCGTGCCCGGTATCATGGATGTGTACCGTTCAGGCGGGATCACCATCGCCAACGCGCCCGGCACAGGGATTTGCGATGACAAGGCGATCTATTCCTTCATGCCCGAAATCGTCGAGTTTTATACCGGCGAGAAACCGCTGCTGCCGAATGTCGAGACGTGGCGCTGCGCCGATCCGGACAGCCTTGCTCACGTGCTCGACAATCTGGAAGAGCTGGTGGTCAAGGAAGTGCACGGTTCGGGCGGTTACGGAATGCTGATCGGCCCAACCGCGACCAAGAAGGAACTCAAGGAATTTCGCGCCAAGCTGGAGGATAATCCGGAAAACTACATCGCGCAGCCGACGCTGTCGCTTTCGACCTGCCCGATCTTTACCAAGAAGGGCCTTGCCCCGCGCCATGTCGATCTGCGCCCGTTCGTGCTCGTTTCGCCCGACGGCATCGACATCACGCCGGGCGGGCTGACCCGCGTGGCGCTGAAAGAAGGCTCGCTGGTCGTCAATTCGAGCCAGGGGGGCGGCACCAAGGACACCTGGGTGCTGAAAGACTGATGTTAGGACGCACAGCAAACGGATTGTTCTGGATGTTCCGCTATCTCGAGCGGGCCGAGAACACGGCGCGCCTGATCGATGCAGGCCTTCGCATGTCGCTGACCAAAGGCATCGAGTCCGCCGAAGAGGAATGGCGCTCGGTCATCTCCACGACCGGACAGAAGGCCAATTACGAGGCCTTGCACGATAGCTATGATGGCATGACGGCATGGAATTTCGTGCTGCGCGAAAAGTCGAACCCGGCGAACGTCCATAAGATGTTCGAAGAGGTGCGCACCAATGCACGGCTCGCGCGGACCACGATTTCGAGCGATGTCTGGGAAGCAGTCAACGAAAGCTGGATGACGCTCGACAAGCAATTGTCGCGACCGGTCAGCCGGGGTGCGATCGGCGATGTGGTGGGGACTATCCGCCGCGCCGGGATGCGCGTGCACGGCGCCCTTGATGGGTCGATGCTGCGGTCGGAGGCGTATCACTTCGCCCGTGCCGGCACGTTCGTGGAGCGGGCCGACAGCACGGCGCGCATCCTCGACATGAAATATTACCTGCTGTTGCCCTCGCTTTCCTATGTCGGGTCAAGCCTCGATTCGGGCCAGTGGGACCAGGTGCTGCGCTCTGTCGCGGGCGCGCAGTCCTATAGCTGGCTGAATGCAGGCCAGATCGACGCGCGCGGCATCGTCGAGTTTCTTGTGCTCGACGAACGTTTCCCGCGCAGCCTCACTTTTTGCCGCAGCGCTCTGCGCGATCACCTCGCGGCGCTTGCCCGGCTGCATGGCCAGGAAAGCAGCAGCAACGAACTGATGCGCGCCGCCGACATGCATATCAACGACATCACTGTCGACGAGATACTCGAGCAGGGCCTGCACGAAGCGCTCATCCAGTACATGGCGCACAACGCCGCAATCGCGCAGGCGATCGCCGAAGATTATCGGTTCCAGTCATGAAACTATCGATCCGTCACACCACGACCTACCAGTTCGGGGAGCCGGTCGTTCACGCGCTCCAGCGGCTCAGGCTGACTCCGAAGGAGACGCAGGGACAGCGGATCATCGACTGGAAGATGACCTACGAAAACGCTCATCCCGAGCTTGAATATGACGACCAGCATTTCAACACCGTGACGCTCGTCTCGGTCGAACCGGGCGTGAGCGAAGTGACCGTCACGTGCAGCGGCACTGTCGAGACAGAGGATGAAGGCGGCATCATCGGGCGGCATTCGGGCCATCTGCCGCTGTGGAGTTTCCTCGGCCAGACCCGGCTCACGAAACCGGGGCCGAAGGTCAAGGCGCTGATCCGCGATCTCGGTGAGCCGGTGGATGGTCAGAAGCTCGACTACCTGCACGCGCTTTCCGCCCGGATCCGCGAACAGATCACGTACCAGACTGGCACGACGCAGGTGTCCACCACGGCGGAGGAATCGGTCGGATCGGGGCAGGGCGTCTGTCAGGATCATGCGCATATCTTCATCGGGGCTGCGCGCGCGGCGGATATCCCGGCGCGCTATGTCAGCGGCTATCTGATGATGAACGACCGGATCGATCAGGAAGCCTCCCATGCATGGGCCGAAGCGCATGTCGACGGGCTGGGCTGGGTCGGGTTCGATATCTCGAACGGGATCAGCCCCGATCCGCGCTATGTCCGCGTCGCGACGGGCCGCGATTACCGTGATGCAGCCCCGATCACCGGCATCAGCTTTGGATCGAGCGAAGACCGTCTGACGGTCGACATCTCGGTCGAACAGCAGCAAGACCAGCAACAATAACGAATTCGGCCTCGCTGCGAGTGTGAATTCCGCAGGCGAGGCTTGTCTTATGGAGAGAAGCAAATGACTTATTGTGTCGGCATGATCCTCGACAAGGGACTTGTCCTGATGAGCGATACCCGCACCAATTCGGGCGTCGACAACATCTCGGTATTTCGCAAGATGTTCCACTGGCAGGTACCGGGCGAGCGGATGATCGCGGTCATGACCGCGGGCAATCTCGCCACAACCCAGGCGGTCGTCAGTAAGCTTGAGGAACGTACCAAGGAACCGGACGAGCGCGAGACGACGCTGCTGAACGGTCCGACCATGTTCAGCGTGGTGAGCGAAATCGGCAAGTTGCTGCGCGCAACCATCGAGGAACGTCAGAAGGCCAATGGCGACCGCGGGAAGGGGCGCTTCACCGCCTCGATCATCGTCGCGGGGCAGATCGACGGCATGGAGCCACGCCTGTTCATGATCTACCCCGAGGGCAATTTTATCGAGGCAAGCTGGGACACGCCATTCTTCCAGATTGGCGAGACCAAGTATGGGCGCCCGATCATCATTCGCGGGTATGACCGCGACATGAGTTTCGAGGACGCCGTCAAACTGGTGATGGTATCGTTCGATCTCGACGCTCAAGGCGAATCTGTCAGTGGGCCTTCCGCTCGACCTGCTGGTGATCGGCAAGGACGAGTTTGCGCCCACGCATCAGCACCGCGTAACGGCTGAAGATCCGTACTTCTCGACCATCTCCTCCAGCTGGGGCGACGCGCTGAAATCAGCGTTTCACTCGCTGCCGAATTACAGCTTTGATGCGAATTCGGAGTAAGTAAACGGTTGATCTGGCTAGAACTTGCCCTGCCCTGACTAACTTTTAGCTTCATATCGGAGAGAATTTTTACCCGGTTTCAGGGGGTTCCTTTTGCGCCCCCTTTGCAATTGGTCCGAAATGGCTCATGTCCGGCGTGAATGAGCGAAGGATACGTGGTTTCACGATCCGCATGTCACGCAAAGCCTCTCTCCATTTCATCGATCCCTCGTCCCGGCACCGCGCCGAGCTGTCGAGGGTCGGGTTCTCGCTTGGCCATCACGCGGAGGTGTACGGAGATCTCTCCGAGCTTGCCGTCCACCCGCCGCGCGAAGGGATTATCATCGCCCGCGATACACCGGAAGAAGGCGGCGTCTCGATGATCCTCGAACGCCTCAGCCGGCTTGGTATCTGGCTGCCTCTCATTGCGGTCGATGACCAGCCCCGCCCGGGCCGCATCGTCGAAGCGATCAAGGCAGGCGCGCTCGATTATCTGTCGCTGCCGCTGGATGCTGACCGGGTCGCTCGCTGCCTTTCGCGGGTCGAGAAGGAGGCCGAAGTGTTCGGCACCGCGCGCCGCCGCATGATCGAAGCGCGTGACCGGATCTCGAACCTTTCTGCCAGAGAGCGCGAAGTGCTCGACTGGCTCACCGAGGGAAGCAGCAACAAGGTGATAGCGCGCGAACTCGACATCAGCCCGCGCACGGTCGAAATTCACCGCGCCAACATGATGAACAAGCTGGGTGCGAGTCATGCCGCAGAGGCGGTGCGCCTTAAGCTTGAAGCCAATCTGGAGCCGCGGATCCGCGCCTGAACTGGCTTCACTGACGGGTCCGGAATGGTCGCTAACCTGGTGCCCACCCTAACGCCTCTGGCACTCCCACGTGCCGGAGGCGGCTTTTTTCGGCCTGCTACGCTTTATCGGTTTCGAGGACAGGCGACGTCAGCGGCAAAACCTCGCGCCGGTCCCCTCAAGATGAAAATGATCTTCGTGCGCGCGGTTGTAATCGGGGCCGAGTACGGTGCCGAACCGCTTGCAGGCGCTCTGGTGCACGGCACGCAGGAACCGCCGTTCAGCCGAAGTGCCGCCGTCCCAATCTGCAGTCAGGGTGATGCGGCGACCGTCCTCGAGCACGAAGCCCGAGACGTCGATGGCTCCCGCAGTCGCATGGGCAGAGCGGCGCTCTGACCCGGAGATGTTGCGGCAGGAATAGCTGCCCATCGTCTCGATCCGGGCGAGCGGACTGCCGAGAATCTGCCGCGCCGCGCGGTCGATTCCGAACCGCGCCCATGCGCTGAACGTGGCGGCGGTGCGGCACTGCACAGGTCCGATATTGCTGATGCCGAATCGTGATCGGTCCCCGGCCAGCGCGGACAGCTGGACCGTGCCAAGCTTGTTGCAGCCTGGCGCCGCGTAGGTGTCGGGCAAAGCCGAGAAACGCGCTCCCGCCGCATTGAGGTCGGCAATACAGTCTGTCTGTCCGGCACGAGGCGTGAAGGTCTGCGGCACGGAAGAGACCCGCGATTGAGCGGGCATATCGGCAGTGCTCCTGTGCGAGCCGCCTTGCGGTACGAGGCTGCCGCATGCTCCCAGCGTCAAGGCACCCGCGAGCAAGGCCAGGGGACGCATAAAAGGCAAGCTGTTGATGGCAACGCGCATCATGGCTGCAGACTATCGGCGGATCATGATTAACGAAAGCCTAAGGTCGCGGGGCGCAGCCGCATTCAGGGAAGCTCTTCAGCCACCTGTTCCCACAGCTCGATCTTCACGCCGTTGGGATCGAGGATCCAGGCAAATTTGCCGTACCCTTCATCAGCTGAACCGAGCAGTTTGACCCCCTTCGCTTTCAGCGCCTTGCAAAATCCGTCGAGATCGTGGACGCGCAAATTGATCATGAAGCCGCCTTTTCCCGGCTTGATATACTCGTCGTCCTCGAAATGGCTGATGAGCGAATAGGGGTTCGGTTTCGGCTCTTCAGACCACGCGAGCTGCGGCCCGTACTCGCCATCTATGCCAAGAGTGTCGCGATACCATGCGCGGGTCGCTTCGGGATCGGCAGCGACGTAGAACACGCCGCCAAGCCCTGTGACCCTTGGTCCGGTTGTCTCGTTCATGCGCTCTCTCCTCCTCATCCAACGCCGCTTAACATGGAGCAAAACCGGCGCACAGAACAGGCCGCAGGCCTGCAAGGGCGCTCGCCCGCAGCAATGCGGCTGAAAGCCGCGTGAGAGAGGATGTCGAACCGCAGACGCGGCGCGCAATCAAAAACGCGTGGTGAACTGGATCACGCCGTCGGGCAGAGCGCCGAGTATGGCGATCTCGATCACCTTGTCGAAACCGGTAAGCACCATTGTGCCGACCACCAGCAGCGCGGCGCCGAACAGCGGCTTGCCGTATCTGGCAAGCGCCTGCATCGATTTGCGCCGTTCGCCCAGCGCCTTGCGCGAGCCATAGGCGAAGGCGAGCACGGAAGTCGCGACGCCCAGACCGAAGATCAGGAATATGAGGAAGCTGCTGGTTAGGTTCTCGCCCTGGCTCGCAGCGGCTATAGCTACGCCGAGCGTCGGGCCGACGCAGGGTGCCCAGACAATGCCGAGCAGCAGGCCGATGGCGTACTGGCCGCCGGCCCCGTTTCCGCTGAGCCGCGCAAGGCGCTGATTGCCGAAATTCGCGATCGGAGCGGCGGCGGCGGTCAGCGCCGCCTGTGCTTGCGGGACGAGCAGGACAAATCCCGCTGCCGCGAGCATCGCTCCTGCAAACAAGCGCACCGCTTGCTCATTGATGCCGAGCGAATAGCCGAACGCGATCACGGTAAATCCGAACAGCGTAAAGCTCGTCACCAACCCGCCAGCCAGCGCGAGCGGGCCGAACCGGCTCTTGCCAAGCGCCGATGCGACAAGGATCGGCACCAGCGGCAGGACGCATGGGTTGAGGATCGTCACCAATCCGGCGGCGAAAGACAGAAATCCGCTTGCGAGCATCGTGTGGCAGCCTGAGGTCGCAGGTCAGGCGCTCAGAGCGCGCCGAGCACCGTTTGGCGCAGGCGGCTGCGGTCGGTCTCCGCGATCGAGCGCAACATCTCGGCCTCACCATCGAAGACCAGCACCGTGGACTGGCGCGGGATGCGGTGCTGGCGCAGGAATGCCTTTTCTTCGTCGAAATCGACCTTCACGAACAGGACGTCGCCGCTCTGTTTCTCGCTGCGGAGTTCGTCGAGGATCGGGGCCTGCGCACGGCAGGTGGGGCACCAATCGGCGTAGACATCGACCACAATCGTCTTGCCCTTGCCCTGCGCCATCACGAATTCGGCTTCGTCGTAGACCTGCCAGCCATCGGTATTGGCGCGGGCGGAAAGCTGCATCGCGCCGACGACTGCGGCGGCGATTACGGCGATGAGGATGAACAGGCGGGTCATGCGAATGGGCTCCAGAATCGGGATGTGCCGGCAAAGCGCCGGTGCGTTCAGGAGGATGTTCGCGGGAAATACGCCGGTGGTTACAGGCGCACCGCCGATTATTCTGCCGGAGCGACCTGAGCGCTGCCCTGCGTCGCCTTGCTAACCGCGACAATCGCGATCCACGCTGCGATGAAGCCGGGGACGATCTCATAGAGTCCCTGACCGCCGATGAAGTCCGCATTGAGGCCAAGCGCGATCCACACGCCTGCTACCAGCGCGCCGGTGACCAGGCCGGCAACCGCGCCCGCGCCGGTCATGCCCCGCCACGTCAGCGAGAGAATGATCAGCGGCCCGAACGCCGCGCCAAATCCTGCCCATGCATTGGCGACGAGGCCAAGCACCTGGCTGTCCGGATTGCTCGCGATTACCATCGCCGCAATCGCCACCAGCGCGACGCAGATACGCCCCACGTTGACCGCCTCGGTTTCGCTCGCCTGCTTGCGCAGGAACAGGCGGTAGAAATCCTCTGTCAAAGAGCTGGATGACACCAGCAATTGCGAGGAAATCGTGCTCATGATCGCGGCCAGTAGGGCAGCGAACAGAAAGCCGGTGATGAGCGGGTGAAACAGCAATTCGGACAGGATGATGAAGATCGTTTCAGGATCCTCGACCACCAGGCCGTTGCGCTCGGCGTAGGCGCGCCCGGCCAGGCCCATTCCGATTGCGCCTAGCAGCGAGATCGCCATCCAGCTGAGGCCGTAATTGCGCGCGCGCGCTACCTTGGCGACCGTGTCGATGGCCATGAAACGCACGATGATGTGCGGCTGGCCGAAATAGCCAAGGCCCCATGTCACCGCGCTGATAAAGCCGAGCAGAGTCAGCCCCTCGGTCAGGCTGAGAAACCCGGGGACGTCCACCTCGCCAATCGACCCGCCAGCATCTCCGCCGCTGCCGAACATGACGACCAGCGGCATTACCACCAGCGCCACCATCATGATGATGCCCTGGACAAAATCGGTGAGGCTCACCGCGAGGAAGCCGCCGACCATTGTGTAGGCGAGCACGATCCCGGCAGTGATGACGATGCCTAGCATGTAATCGCTCATGCCCGTTCCGGGCAGTAATCCGGCGAACGCGGTCTCGAACAGTTTGCCTCCGCCGACCAGCCCCGCCGCCGTGTAGACGGTGAAGAACACGACGATCACGATGGCGGAGATGACCCGCAGCGCGATCGCCTTGTCCGGAAAGCGATTGGCGAGGAATTGCGGGATGGTGAGCGCATTGCCATATCTTTCCGTCTGCTCGCGCAGGCGCGGGGCGACGACAAACCAGTTCGCGACGGCGCCTGCAAACAGCCCGATCCCGATCCATGCCTCCACCAGCCCGGCAGCATAGAGCGCTCCGGGTAGTCCCAGCAGCAGCCAGCCCGACATGTCCGAGGCACCCGCAGACAGCGCGGCAACCGACGGCGGCAGGTTGCGCCCTGCGAGCAGGTAGCCCTCGCTGTCGGCGGTCGATTTGCGCCAGGCATACAGCCCGATGGCGATCATCAGGACGAAGTAGGCGGCGAGCGAGACAAGTGTGGCTGAATTCATGTTGCGCGGGCGAGTAACAAACCAAGCCACCTTTGGCCACCGAAGCCGACCCGAGAGCTATGGTTTTTCGCCCGTGTCGTCAGGATCATCCCCCGGGCCTTTCCTGCGGCCAAATAGCTTGCGAAACGCGGCGATCACAGCCGCGAGGGCAGCGAGCAACGCTGCCAATGCGACAAGCGCGCCTTCGATCGTTTCGAATTGACGTGCGATCGCGCCAAAGAAATCGGAGACCTGATCGTACCGTCTTCACCTTGATGCTGATGAATTCGCTCTCGGAATAAAGGTCGAGATTGGTGATTTCCCCGTTGGCGCCCAAGGCCTTGGCTCGAACGTCCACGTCAAGGCGGTGATCGCCCCTTTCTTCAGCGGTAATGTCCCAGCGCCAGACCGCTCGGCGACTGGCCCCGAGGTCGATTTCCTGCGGACCGTCAGGAATTATCGTGAAACCGGTGCCAGAAAGCTCGGCTTCCATCACTCGGCCAATCCTGATCGCGAATTCGTTCGTCTGCCCTTCCGATGGTTGCGGCGGCGGGTCGGCTTCCTCGATTGCAGCGAATTCTGCATCGTCATCCGGAGCGATCAGCAAAGCGATCTGGCGTGTTTCTCCGCGATACATGGTTTCCGGCGCCGTCAGCGTCGCTTGGCCCCCGATAAGCTCGTCGATCTGTTGCTCTATGAGTTCGCAATCTCGAATGCTGATAATCGCTGAAACCGGTCGGCAATATGCTTCGATATTGGTATTTTCGCTATTTTCACCGGCGTTCTCCGCAATGTCATCGGCGGCTTCGCAAGCGAACAGGCCGCAGCACAAGACGAGCAAAAGAAGCCTGCGAAGCATGACGTCACCTCCCTGCATTGGGCCGTCTGAAGATACCACACGCATCAGGTTCGGCGAAATGGCATCCGCTTGCCGCGACAAGCAGCCATTCCAGTACGAGAATGCTGGTGGAATTCGGCACAAAAGCCGGGCGCCACCGTTGTGTTTCCCACTGCTTGCACCCACCGATTTGAAAGGCACTCCTCATGACCAACCTCACCCGCTTTATCGGCAAGACCGTCATCGTCACCGGATCCTCCGGCGGGATAGGGGAGGGGATTGCGCGCCGCTTTGCCGGCGAGGGGGCCAATGTCATCATCAATTCGCGCAGCAGGGAAGATTGCGAAAAGGTCGCGCAAACGCTTGATGCGGATCGGACGCTCGTGGTCTCCGGCGATGTCAGCAAGGCCAAATTTGCAAGCGAGATCATCGAAGCCGCAGTCGAACGCTTTGGCGCGCTCGATACGCTGGTGAACAATGCCGGCGTTGCCGCCTCGGGAATGCTGCACAAGGCCAGCGATGGCGATATCGACCGGGTGATCGACATTAATGTGAAGGGCGTGCTGTATCTCTGCCGCGCTGCCATTCCGCACTTGAAGAAATCGGGCGGATCGATCGTCAATATTTCCAGCGTGTCGGGGACCGGCGGCGATTCCACCCTGCCGATCTACAATGCATCGAAAGGCGCGGTGACGAACCTGACCTGCGGGCTGGCGCAGCAGCTGGGGATGATCGGAGTGCGGGTCAATGCGATCAACCCGTCGCTCACACGCTCGGACATGGTGGGCGGCATCACCGGCAACGAACAGCTGCTCGAAGCCTTCATGCGCCATATCCCGCTGGGCCGAATGGGCGAGCCCGAAGACATCGCGGCTCGCCGCAGCATTCCTCGCCAGCGAGGATGCGAGCTTCATCACGGGTGTGAACCTGGCCGTAGATGGCGGAGTCAGCTCATCGAGCGGCCAGCCGAATTTCATGGCCTATAGCTAGGGAGATACGTGGCGGTGGGCGCCATCGAACCTTGGGTCACACTGGGCATGGCGCTCGCATTTTGTGCGGTGCATGTGTTCGTCGGCAGGCTGAGCTTCCTCCACATACGCCCCCGCAGCGCGTCGCTCTCCTTCGCGGGCGGCGTCGCTGTCGGGTATATCTTCATGCATGTCATGCCCGAACTTGGGGCGCATGGCGGGCTGTTCGCCGCAGAGACGGACTTGGCCGAGCCGCTCGCGCGCGGATGGGTCTATGCCATCGCGCTCGCGGGGCTGGTGCTGTTTTACGGGATCGAGAGAAGTCTCGTAATCAGCAGCGCCGCGAGCTCAAGAAGCGGCGGCGGGAGCGCGCGACCGGGCGCCAGCGTTTTCTGGCTGCATATCGCCGCATCTGCCATTGTCGCGGCAATCATCGCCTACCTGCTGAACCACCGCGAAGACGCGACGCCTGCGGGCCTTGGCCTGTTCTTTATCGCGCTGCTCCTGCATTTCGTCAGCGCGGATTTCGGCACACGGACGGATCATCCCGAGCTGTACGACCGTCAGGGGCGCTGGGTTCTGGCAGCGGCGACGCTGGCGGGCTGGGCGGCAGGCATCGCGCTCAATGTGTCGGAGCTGGTGATCGGCTGCCTGTTCGCATTCGTGGCAGGCGCAGTCGTGATGCTCGCGCTGAAGGAGGAATTACCCGAGGAAAGCGAAAGCCGCTTCGGCCCATTCCTGGCCGGGGCTGTCAGCTATTCCGCGCTGGTGCTGGGCGAGTTGTGGCTGGCCGGGCACTAGGCCCGCGCCAGCCTGAACCTCACGATTCCTTCTTGCGCTTCGCCTTCTTGCGCTCGTGCGGGCACAGCAGCGTCTTGCGCAGGCGGATCGACTGCGGGGTCACTTCGACCATCTCGTCATTATCGATATAGGCGATGGACTGCTCCAAGGTCATCCGGCGCGGCGGGGTGAGGCGGATCGCGTCATCCTTGCCGGTCGAGCGCACGTTGGAAAGCTGCTTGGCCTTCATCGGGTTTACCTCGAGGTCATCGGGCTTGGCGTTCTCGCCGATTACCATGCCTTCATACAGCTTCATCTGCGGGGCAACGAACAGCTCCCCGCGCTCCTCCAGCATGTTGAGAGCGTAGGCGTTCGCCTCGCCATCGCCGTTGGAGATGAGGACGCCGTTGATGCGGCCTTCGATGGTGCCTTTGTAAGGACCGTATTTTTCGAACAGGCGGTTCATGATGCCTGTGCCGCGCGTGTCGGACAGGAATTCACCGTGATAGCCGATGAGGCCGCGCGACGGGGCGGAGAAAGTGATGCGGGTCTTGCCGACGCCTGATGGGCGCATTTCGGTAAGGTCGGCCTTGCGGCGCTGCATTTTCTCGACAACCGTGCCGGAGTGCTCGTCATCGACGTCGATGACAACGGTTTCGTATGGCTCCATTTTCTGGCCGTCTTCTTCACGAAGCAGCGCGCGCGGGCGCGATATGCCCAGTTCGAAGCCTTCGCGGCGCATCGTCTCGATCAGCGCGCCGAGCTGCAATTCGCCGCGGCCAGCCACTTCGAATGCGTCCTTGTCGTCGGCCTCGGTCACGCGGATGGCGACGTTGGTTTCGGCCTCTCGCAGCAAGCGGTCGCGGATCATGCGGCTGGTGACCTTGTCGCCTTCGCGGCCCGCAAGCGGACTGTCATTGACGGCAAAGCGCATGGCGAGGGTCGGCGGATCGATCGGCTGGGCTTCGATCGGTTCGGTGACCGACGGATCGCAGATCGTGTTGGCGACGGTCGCCTTTTCAAGGCCAGCGAGCGCAATAATGTCACCGGCCTGCGCGGTTTCGACCGGCACGCGCTCCAGCCCGTCAAAGCTCATCAGCTTGGTCGCGCGGTCGGTCTCGATCACGTTTCCGTCCATATCGATGGCATGGATCGGATCGTTGACGTTGATCGTCCCGGACTGGACGCGCCCGGTGATGACGCGGCCCATGAAGTTGTCGCGGTCGAGCAGGGTCGCGAGGAAACTGAACTTGCCTGTCGTATCGAGGCCGGGGGCAGGGACGTGGCTGGTGATCAGCTTGAACAGCGGCTCCAATGAACCATCGCGCGCGCTTTCGTCCTCGCTGGCATAGCCATCGCGTCCGCTCGCGAACAGCGAGGGGAAGTCGAGCTGCTCGTCGGTCGCATCGAGGCTGGCAAAGAGGTCGAACACCTCGTCGAGCACCTCCTGCGGGCGGCCATCGGGGCGGTCGATCTTGTTGACGACGACGATGGGCTTGAGGCCAAGGGCCAGCGCCTTACCGGTGACGAACTTCGTCTGCGGCATTGCACCTTCGGCGCTGTCGACCAGCAGGATCACCCCGTCGACCATGCTGAGGATACGCTCGACCTCGGCGCCGAAATCGGCGTGGCCAGGCGTGTCGACGATATTGATGCGCGTGGTCTCGCCGTCATGTTCCCACTCGACGCTGGTGCACTTGGCGAGGATCGTGATGCCGCGCTCTTTTTCCAGATCGCCGGAATCCATCGCGCGTTCTTCGATCCGCTGGTTTTCGCGGTATGTGCCCGATTGGCGGAACAGCTGGTCGACGAGGGTCGTCTTGCCGTGGTCAACGTGGGCGATGATCGCGATATTTCGCAGTGAGGAGGACATTTTGTAATTATTTCCAGATCAGGGGCCGATCCAGTGGTGTGATCAGCCGGGACGCGAGACCGCGCGGGGTTAATGCAGGTATGTGGCGGGTTTGCGACAGCCGACGTGACGCTACGGCATTCGCCGATGGCCACTCCTGGTGCTGCAACGCAACATGCGCGGCGCGCCTAGCGCAGGTGAGCGCGTTGGGCAAGCTTTGGCAGATGATAGAGCGGTGAAGCGTGGCCACATCACTGTGTCGGTGTTGCAACAATACCCCATTTCCCGAGGATTACCGGGGGTTTCGCGCTTGTCGCATACGTATGCCTCGCCTATTGGATTAGCCAATCGAGCGGAAGGTTCAGCGCATCTGGGGATGCGCGCCGTCACGGCGACCGAGGCTCGATGGGATATTGGAGAGGAGCTTCCATGCGTTCTATTTCAACCGGCTCTGCCGGGTCGTACCGCTTTACCCTGCTGGCAGGTGCCGCCGTTTTCGCGGTGTCCACCTCAAGCGCAGCTTTTGCCCAGGATAACAGCACCCAAGCCGACAGCGACGATGCCGATGAGCTCGTCCTCGAAGACGAGGGTAGCAGCAACGTCATTATCGTGACCGCGTCCAAGCGTGAGCAGACGCTGCAGGAAGTGCCGATTTCGGTCTCCGTGACCAGCGGCGAGACACTTGAACAGGCGCAGATCCGCGACGTGCTCGACCTCCAGACGGTTACCCCGTCCCTGCGCGTTAGCCAGCTGCAGAGCTCGTCGAACACTACCTTCATTATTCGCGGCTTCGGTAACGGTGCCAACAACTTCGGCATCGAGCCTTCGGTCGGCGTCTTCATCGACGGCGTTTTTCGCTCACGCTCAGCATCGGCGTTGAACGATCTTGCCAATGTCCAGCGCATCGAAGTCCTGAACGGCCCGCAATCGACCCTGTTCGGCAAGAACGCGTCTGCTGGCGTTATCTCGGTCGTAACCCGCCCGCCGCAGTTCGAATTTGGCGGCAGCGTCGAAGCGGTCTACGGCAATTTCAACACCGTATTCCTGAAAGGCGACATAACCGGCCCGATCAGCGAAAACATCGCCTTTTCGGTCGATGGCAGTTATCAGCAGCGCGACGGTTTCGGTGAAATTGTCAACCTGAACAACACCGATATTGCCGACCGCAACCGCTACACGGCTCGTGGTCAGCTCCTGATCGAGCCCACGCCGGATATCAGCGTTCGGCTTATCGCGGACTATTCTGAAATTGACGAAGTATGCTGCCAGGTCGCCTCGCTCGTCGTCGGCCCTACGACCACCGATGCGATTACAGCAGTCGGCGGGCAGGCTCCGACCGATTTCTTCGGGGACCAGAATTTCCTGAACATTCCGCCGGTCAATGTGGCCGAAAACTACGGTTTCTCTGGCCAGATCGATTGGAACATCGGCGCGATCTCGGTGACTTCGATCACTGCCTATCGCGAGCTGCGCAACTTCTTCAATCAGGATATCGATTTCACCAGCGCGGACCTTTCGAACGAAACCCGCGATCAGGCTGTCGATACGTTCACTCAGGAAATCCGGATCACGTCGGACTTCGACGGACCGTTCAACTTCCTGCTGGGCGGCTATTTCTTCGATGAATCTATCGAACAGACCAGCTTCCTCACGATTGGTTCGGATTTCCGTCCGTTCGCTTCGTTCGTGGCGGCTAGTGCAGGTTTCTATAGCGCTGCAGGCCAGCCGGCACTGGTTGGTGCTGCCATTCCAGGCGTACCTGCGCCGGTCCAGATCGGCCTTGGCGAACAGGCTTTGTTCGATGCCGAAGCAGGACTCGGTTTTCCGGCGGGTAGCATCTTGGGCGGAGGTCTGCTCGCCAATGAGCGCTATGCGATGGACAACCAGTCCTATTCAATCTTCGGCACCTTCGATTTTGAGCCAATCGATGGTCTCGTCTTCACGTACCGGCTTCAACTACACCGACGATCAGAAAGATTTCGTGATCGAGACACAAGCCGGTGATCCGCTGGCCCAGATCAATGTCGTCGATGCCTTCATCACCGGGGCTACAGCGGCAAACCCGGGTCTGCCAACAGTGACTACCCGCGATGGCTTCCTTGCGCTTCCAGGCGCAGTCCAGGCCGGGCTCACTGCTGCAGCGCTCGATCCGGCCCAGAATCCACTCCTCGGGCTCTCCGCACTGCAGTTCCAGACTGGTTTCCTCGATGTTCCAAACGCGATCGAGCCCGACCGCACTGACGATGACGAACTGACCTATCTTCTGCGCGTCGCCTATCAGGTCTCGCCAGAGGTGAATGTCTACGCAAGCTATGCGACCGGCTTCAAGGCAAGTTCGGTGAACCTTTCGCGTGACAGCCGTCCGTCCGTTGCCGACTTCACACCGGGACCGGTCAACTCGACGTTCCTTGCGCCGTCGTCGCCAATCACGGACGCGGGTCTTGCAACCGTAAACCTTTCGAACGGCACGCGGACCGCCGATCCCGAAAAGGCGGAAGTCTATGAAATCGGGATCAAGGCGCAGTGGGAAGGGGTTGGCTTCAACCTAGCATTGTTCGACCAGACGATCGAAGACTTCCAAAGCTTCGTCTTCACCGGACTCGGTTTCACGCTTGAGAATGCCGGTAAGCAGTCGGTTCGTGGTTTCGAACTCGATGCCACGGTCAATCCGGCTCGATGGTCTCGTGTTCACTTTCGCGCTGACACACCTCGATCCGCTGTTCGACAGCTTCGCCGGAAGCGTCCTTGGCGATCTGTCTGGCGCGCGACCGGGCGGCATTCCTGCATGGTCGATCTCGACGAGCGCAACCTACACCCACGAATGGGATAGCGGGACACGCCTCATCAGCCGGATCGATTACAACCATGAAAGCAATACCGACATCAATAACGGTCTGCCGACCTTCAACCTCCCGCCATTCAACAACACGCAGATTTTCCGCCGTGAAGTGAACCTGGTGAACACCTCTGTCACCTTGGCACTTGCCAACGGGCTGGAAGTGGGTGCGTTTGCTCGCAACTTGCTGGACGACCGGTATATTTCAACCGTGTTCGACGGCGTTGCCCAGGGTGGGACTGTTTCTGGCTATCCTAGCGACCCGCGCACCTATGGCGGCGTTGTTCGCTTCAAGTTCTGATCGCCTGATCTGGAATTAATGAAATTTGAGGGCCTCGCCGTTAAAATGGCGGGGCCCTTTTTTGTAGGGCAAAGTTATTCGTTTACACCACGTTCTGTGGTGCTTTGTGGACCGAATTAAGACGAGGATCGTATATGCAATATGGTGGTTTTTGGATTAGAGTGCTGGCCTATCTGATCGATCTCGTTCCGCTGGTGATCATCGGGGTAGTACTGGCTTTCGCAACGGGGCAGCCATTTATCGACACCAGTGCCGAACCAGAAACCGGATTCACCGATATTCTGGGCCTGGTTATTGGCATTGCATATTTCGTCGGTTTCGAAAGTTCGTCCCTGCAAGGAACGCCGGGCAAGCGTGCTCTCGGTCTTATCGTGACCGATCACGAGGGGCGGCGGATCACACCGCTGCGCGCGCTCGGGCGCTATCTGGCAAAAATCCTTTCGGGTCTTATTCTGCTGATTGGATATGTCATGGTCGCCTTTACCGAGCGCAAGCAAGGGCTGCATGACATAATTGCGAGCACGCTGGTCCTCCGTGCTGATCCCGGTCAGGGAATGGTGGACACCGCCGTGTTCGACTGAACTCACTCAGCATTAGAATTGGAAAAGGGCGGGGCGAAAGCTTCCGCTCTTTTTCGTTGGTGCGCTACAATTCCCTGAGGGCCTGCGCCGGTTTCGCCCGGAGCAACGGCAACGATCCGCCCAGTGCAAAGGCAAGGACCATGAACAGGCCGAGGCCGAGCACGGCGAGAATCTCGCCCCAATTGGGCAGCCAGTCGAATTCGAACAGCTGCGTTATGATGACCCAGCCCAGCGTCGATCCCAGCGCCAGCGCCACGCCCGCGAGAGCCAGCGCGATTAGACCGTATTCGGCGAGCTGCATCATCAGGATCTGCCGCCTGCTCGCGCCGAGCACGCGCAGGACCACGGTGTCGTACATCCGCGCAGCGCGGGCCGCGGCGATGGCTCCCATCAGCACGGCCAGGCCCGCGAGCACCGCAACCGCAGCGGCGGCAAGCGTGGCGAGGCTCACTTGCTGCAGGATCGTGCGCGCCTCGGTCAGCACTTCGCCGACTTCGACGACCGAGCTTGACGGAAACTCCTGCACGAGATCGCGCAGCAGCGAACCCTGGTCCAGCACATCGTCGGCATCGGGAAGCTCGATCGTCGCCGAAAGGTTGTGCGGCGCATCGGAGATCGCGTTGCGGGAGAATACCATGGTAAAATTGAAACCCATGTTCTCCCAGTCGATCTCGCGGATATTTGCGATGCGTGCATCGCGCTCGATCCCGAGAATGCCGATGGTAAGATAATCGCCGATTTCGAGGTCCACCGCTTCGGCAAAGTCGGCATCGATCGAAACGAGCGGCTCGCCTTCATGCGCGGCGTCCCACCATTCGCCCCGTGTCACGCGGTTGCCCTCGGGCACGGTGTCGGAATAGGTGATGCCGCGCTCGCCGCGCAGCACCCAAGCGCCTTCGGGCAGTTCTTCGAGGTCGGCGACGCGGACCATGTCGTCCTGCGGGCCATATGCGAGCACGGAACCGCGCATGGTCGGGACGGTGCGGATTGCTGCCTCTGGATAGCGATTGGTAATCAATTCCCTGAAGCGCTCCTCGCCCTGGACCGGGACGTCGAGCACGAAATAGTCGGGGGCCTCGCGCGGAACGCGGCTCTGGATATTGCCGTCGATCGCGGACTGGATCGCGGCGAGCAGCACGAACGCGGCAAGCCCGAAACCGAGCGCGGTAACCAGCGAGCCGGTGGGCGCGCCGGGGCGGTGAATATTGGACAGGGCCGAACGCAGCAAGGGGTTCGAGGGACGCGGCAGCCTGCGCGCAATGTACTGGATCAGCAGGCCCAGTCCTGCGAGCGCGATAAGCGCGCCGCCTGCGCCGATAAGAAACCCGCCCGACAGCAGCGGCTGCGCCGTCGTCAGCAGTGCCAGCGCGCAGATGGCGGCGATACCGATGGCGGTCGCCACCAGCGCCCGCTTGTCGCGCGTAAGCGGCACGATGCGCGAACGCATCAGCGCCATCGCCGGAAATGACCGCGCGCGCAGCAGCGGCGCAGCGGCAAACGCAAACGCGACCAGCAGGCCGTATGCACCGGCGAGCAATAGCGGCGCCGGTTCGATCACGAACCCGCTTTCAACCGGCAGCAATCCTTCGAGCGCGGACCCGAGCAGCGGCGTGATGAGCACGCCTGTCGCAAGTCCGGCAGCGCTCCCGATCAGCGCAGCGACTCCGATCTGGAGCGCGTAGATGCGCACAATATCGCGCGAGGACGCGCCCAGAACCTTGAAGGTCGCAATGCTCGTGCGGCGCGCATCGAGGTAGGACGAAACGCCGCCTGCTATCCCGATGCCTGCGATCACCAGCGCGGCGAGGCCTACCAGTGTGAGGAAGTCGCTCATCTGCCGCACGAAACGGTCCGCGCCGGGTGAAGCGCGGTCTCGGCTGCGGAAATCGAACCCGGCATTGGGGAAGGCCTGTGATAGCTCCTCCTCGATGGCTTCAGGGCTTTGTCCCAGGTTGTCGAGCGCGACGCGGTACTTGCTCTGATAGAGCGATCCTGGCTGCAGCAGCCCGCCATTGAGCGGGACTTCTTCGGCGACCAGTACGGTCGGGCCGAGTTGAAACCCTTCGGATAGCCGATCAGGTTCGTTCTCGATTACTCCGGCGGCGGTCAGTTCAACCGTGCCGACGGTAAAGCGGTCGCCCACTTCGATTTCGAGCCGGTCCATGGCCCCGCGCGCCAGGTAAGCGTCGGTCCCGGTCGGCGCGCCGGTTTCGCGGCCATCGGCAAGGGTGAGCGTGCCGTAAAGCGGCCAGCGATCATCAACCGCTTTCAGTTCGACCGGCGCAGCGCGGCTGTCATCGCCGTTTCCTGCCGTCGCCATCGCCTGCAACCGAGTGCCGCCCGACAGCGTGCCATATTCGCTCAAAGCCGCCTGTTCTTCCGCCGTAAGATCGCGCTGCCACACTTCGACTTCGAGATCGCCGCCGAGCAGGACCTGACCACTTGCTGCAAGCTCGCGCTCGATCGCCGCAGTCAGCGTGCCGATTGCCGCCAGCGCGCCGGTGCCGAGGAAGATGCACACCAGCAGCAGCCTGAGCCCGCGAAACCTCGCATTGAGATCGCGCCGGGCTATGCGCCAAGCACCTGCCCAGGAAAGATCGCCTGCCAGGCTCATTCCGCGGCAGCCCTCGCGTTCTGGGTATCGGACACGATCACCCCGTCAGCCATGGTAAGCACGCGCTCGCACTTGGCAGCGAGGCTCGCATCGTGGGTGATGACGAGCAGAGTGGCGCCCGTTTCAGCGCGGCGTTCGAACAGCAGTCTGACGATTTCCTCGCCGGTGCTGACATCGAGATTGCCGGTGGGTTCATCGGCAAAGATCAGTTCCGGGCGCGGCGCGATGGCGCGGGCGATGGCGACGCGCTGCTGTTCGCCGCCTGAAAGCTGTGTAGGGTAGTGGTCCGTCCGGTGTCCCAGCCCGACAGCTTCGAGCTCCGCCTTGGCGCGCGGCTGCGCATCCTCGGCCCCTGCCAGTTCCATCGGTGTCGCGACGTTCTCGGTCGCGGTCATGGTGGGGAGCAGGTGAAAGGCTTGCAGCACGATGCCGATGCGTCCGCGCCGCGCCTGCGCCAGCCCGTCTTCGTCCATGCCGGAAAAATCCGCGCCCGCGACATGCAGGCTGCCTCCTGTTGCGCGTTCAAGACCCGACAGCACCGCCATCAGCGAGCTTTTACCCGACCCCGACGGACCGAGCAGGGCGACGACCTCTCCCTTTGCGATATCCAGGTCGATACCGCGCAGGATTTCCACCGGCGCAGCATTGCTGCCGAGGGTGAGGGTAAGGTCGCGGGCGGAAATGGCGAGCGACGCGCCAGAAGAAGTATTGGTCACAGGCACCAGATGGCATAGGGGAGGGCTCTCAACAAGATACCCACCTGAGGGACTGATAGATGCACGAACGCACTTGGTCGAAAATGAGGACATATTCCGCCGTATTGCTGGCGGCGCTGGCAATGCCATTGGCATTGGCCGGGTGCAGCGAGAACGCCGAAGACGCCGCGGCGGTTCCCGCATCGGGTGTAGCGCGCGTCGATGGCGACCTGCCAGCGATCCCGGTAATGGGGCCCGAAGTCAGGATTCTGGCCTTCGGAGACAGCCTGTTTGCCGGATACGGCGTCGACCAGTCGGACAGCTACCCTGCCAAGCTGGAAGCTGCGCTGCGGTCAAGGGGTATCAATGCCGCGGCGATCAATGCCGGGGTGTCGGGCGACACCAGCGCTGCGGGACGTCAGCGGCTCGTATTCACGCTCGACGCGCAGCAGGAGAAACCTGACCTGTTCATACTCGAGTTGGGCGGCAATGATCTCCTGCGCGGGCTCTCTCCGGCAGAAACCAAGGCAAACCTTGCCGCGATGCTCGACGAGCTTTCAAGCCGCAGCATCCCCGTCCTGCTGATGGGTATGCGCGCGCCGCCCAATTACGGTCCGGAATACCAGGCGGATTTCGATGCGCTTTATGGGGAGCTGGCTCAGGAGTATGACGCGGCGCTGATCCCGTTCTGGCTCGAGGACATCTACGAAGACCAATCGCTGTTCCAGTCGGATCGCATTCACCCGACCGAAGAAGGGATCGAGCAATTGGTCGAATCGACGGTAGACGAGGTGGCGGCGGCTATTCCCGAAGCCGAGGATATGGACGAGGCCGCCTAGGCGGCGTTTACAGCCGTTCCAGTTCGCCGCCGCTGACGCGCCAGATCGCGGCGTCGCGCTGAATGTCGGCGAAGGGGGCAAGCTCGGTCCCGGTCATCCATACCTGTGCCTGGCCCTGACCGAGTCGCCGGAACAATTCCGCGCGCCGGACCGGATCGAGATGCGCGGCCACTTCATCGAGCAGCAGGACGCTGGGCCTGCCCGTTGACGCTATCACGCCGTGCGCCAGTATGATTGCAATCAGCATCGCCTTCTGCTCGCCGGTCGAGGATGACGCCGCCGGCACGCCCGTCGATGCCATCATCACCTCCAGTTCGTCGCGGTGCGGTCCGGTGAGTGCACGTCCTGCCGCCCTGTCGCGCGGGCGGGCGCGGGCGAGCTCGGCAAGAAATTCTGCCGGATCGGTCGGACCGCCCGGGCGGTAGGTGAGGATCGGGCGAGCAAAGGGTTCAGGTGGAAGGGCGCTCAACTCATCCGCCAGTTGCGTGACAAGCTGCGCTCGGTTTTGCGAGACGACCGCCCCGTGCTGCGCCACTTGCGCCTCGACCGCATCGAGCCAGCGCGCCTCTCCGCCTGTCTCCAGGAGCCTGTTGCGCTCTCTCAGCGCGTTCTCGAGCGCCGAAACGTTCTTGGCATGACCTGGCTCCACGGCCAGCGTCATCCGGTCGACGAAGCGCCGCCGCGCGCCCGCGCTGTCGGTGAACAGGCCGTCCATCGCAGGCGTAAGCCACGACACGGCGTGCCATTCGGACAGGGCGTTCGCGCTCGCCTCCGCGCCATTGATGCGGACGAGACGGCGGGTGGGGCGATCGGCTTCTGTATAGGTGCCGATGCGCGCGGAGGTCTGGCCCTGCTCGATGAGGCTCGCGCCGATGGCGAACGCACCCGGATCGGCACCGGGATGGCTCCTTTGCGCAAGTTCGGCAAGGTTGGCGCGGCGCAGTCCGCGTCCGGGACTGAGCAGCGACAGCGCCTCCAGAACATTGGTCTTGCCCGCGCCGTTCTCCCCGACCAGCAGGTTGAAATGCGCGGTGTCTACCAGCTCGCTGGCGGCGTGGTTTCGAAAGTTCTGGAGGGTGATCCGGGTCAGCGCCATGAGGCGAAAGCGGTAGCATGGTCAACATCAAAGGCCAGCACGCAACCGCGCGAAATCACCAATCCCAACAGGTGGGGAAATTTCCCAATGTGTGGGATTTGTTAACCTAGCGTTCAGGTTGCTGCGGTGCGAAAATGGCGGAATTCTGCCGTTTTCTGAGTTTGGCACACCTCCTGCAGAGTGTTGGGTGTCCCAAGGGATCGTCCCGGAAGACACAACGCAACTCACACAGGAGACCACATCATGTTCGTAACCGATCTTTCCAACCGCTTCGCAGCCGCTGCCTTCTCAGTTGTAATCTCGGCCGCATTTTTCGCTTACGCAATCATCCCCGCCAGCCCTTCGCTGTTGGCCTGATCGCCGCACACTCTTTCAAAAGGAAACACACCATGCCTACCAACGAAACCGGAGTTCGCCTTTTCGCCGCCGCATTTTCGGTGATCGTTTCGGCCTCTTTCTTCGCTTACGCGATCATCCCCGGAAGCCCCGGTATCGCTTAACGCATCGGACAACGCTCACAACTTACGAAAGGAAATCCTACAAATGTACTCGTTCTTTGACCTCGGCGGCACGGCAGGCGCTCGCATCGCAGCAGGTCTCGCCGCAACGATAATCACGGTCGTGATCATGGCAACCGCCATCGTCCCGGCCAGCCCAGCAACCCCCTTCATGATGGGAGCACTCGCATGAACAATATTTCGCACCGCAATGGCGGTCCGCCGCAGACCGGCTATCGCCTCGACAAGCAGAACGGCAAACTGTTCGGCGTCTGCTCGGGCCTTGCCAATCTGACCGACATCGACGCGACCATCTGGCGCATCGGCCTTGTCGTTGCCACCCTGCTCGGAGTTGGCCTGACCATTCCGATCTACCTTGCAGTCGCACTTATCGCCGATTGATCGCGCAGCCACTGACAGCCGACCCGGTTTTCAAGGGAAGCTGCGCGACCTACATTCTGAAAAACCGGGAGGGGCCATCTGGCCCCTTTTTTATTTACATCGCCGAAATGCCGCCATCCAGCTTGATCTCCGCGCCCGTCATGAAGCGGCTTTCGTCGCTGGCGAGATAGACCACCGCATTGGCGATATCGTTGGGCTCGCCGACGAAGCGCAGCGGGATCTGCCGCGCGAGCTTGTCCATCAGCACATTCTTGTCGAGCGAATGCGCCTTTGCCGTGCCGTCCAGGATCGGCGTGTCGACAAAGGTCGGGTGCACCGAATTGCAGCGGATCTGCATGTTTTTCTTCGCGCAGTGAAGCGCAATCGACTTCGACAGCATCCAAACCGCAGCCTTGGACGAATTGTAGGCGGGCATCGTGTCGCTCGCGATCAGTCCAGCGATGCTCGAGATGTTGATGATCGACCCCGGCGCGTGTTCGCGCATCAGCGGCAGCGCCTTCTGGCAGCCGTGAAAGATCGAATCCACGTTGATCGAAAAGCAGCGCTTCCAATCGTCGAAGTCGCATTCCTCGATATTGCCCGGCACGCCGATCCCGGCATTGTTGACCAGCACGTTGAGCCCGCCGATTTCCTCGCGCGCGGCATCGACAGCGGCTTCCCATTGGTCGGGGTCGGTCACGTCATGGGCGATACCGTGCGCGTGGCCTGCGCCGCATTCGGAGTTGATCCGCGCGGCGGTGTCTTCCGCACCCTGTCCGTTGATATCGGTGCACAACACGCGCGCGCCTTCGCGGGCGAGCAAGGTCGCATGGGCCGCGCCCAGCCCTTGTGCCGCGCCCGTAACCAGCGCGAGTTTGCCTTCGCAGCGTCCAGGTCTTGTGGTCGTCATCGTAATTCCTCTCCCAAATATTCCGGCGTCAGCAACATGCCGATGCGCACATCCACCGCGTGTCCGGCGGCGCGCCAATCGGCGACGAAGCCCGCGAGGTCGCGCAAGGCAACACGGTGCACGTTGATGGTTTCATCTTCCAGCCCGCCGCCTTCACCGACTTTGGTCAGACCAGTGGCGCGCAGCAGTGTGAAACTTTCAGAGACCATGCCGGGAGAGGAGTAAAACTCGCCCAGCACATCGAGGGTATCGGCGCGGTAGCCGGTTTCCTCTTCCAGCTCGCGCGCGGCAGCAGTCTCCGCGTCCTCGTCTTCCTCGCCGTCCTCGTCGCCTATGAGCCCGGCTGGTATCTCGAGGCTGAAGCGCGAGAGCGGCACGCGGTACTGGCTGACGAGGATCACGTGACGAGTGCCGTCCGCATCCTCGTCCAGTGCGATGATTGCGGCTGCGCGGATGTTGCGCGCGCGCCCGGCATATTCCCAGCGACCGCGCGTTTTGGCGGTGATGAAGCGGCCCTCCCAGCGGATCTGCTCCGGCTGATCGGCGTCCTTGTCTTTGGTGAGGTCGGTGAAGTCGCGAGTCATGGTCGCGGTGAGGCTTAGACTTCGATCAAGCGGTCGGGAAGCTCATTCTCGTCGTCTTCGGCGCGCGGGAAATGCTGGGACAGCACAAAGCCGACATCGCGCACGCCGACCGCCATGCCTTCTGCAATCCGGCCCGCCTTGATCTCCACCAGCATGTCGCCCATCGCCTCGCCCCAGACTTCGGGAGAAACCTTCTCCGCGATGGGTTCGTCAGCGACGATTTCTGCGCGGTGTTCGCTCATCGAGAGGTAGATCAGCACCCCGGTGCGGCCATGCGCGCGGCGCTCTGCGCCGACCTTGAAATGCTTGATCGCCTGTTCGTGTACGCGCGTCGTCTTGACCGGGCCGGGCACGAGGGCAAATTTGAGCGGCTCCCACAGCTGCACCAGCATGACGGTGACAAATGCGATCAGGCCGAGCGCGATGGTCATGCTGGCAAGCTCGCCAATCGACCATTCGCGGCCCCATCCGCCGCTGAGCGTGTCCCAGAAATCGAGGAACGGCTGGGGCAAGGCGGCGAACAGGCTCATCGCAGTAAAGCTGGCTGCAATCGCCCACCACAGCGCCACATCGGTGTAGCCATCGCTGCGGTCGGCAAGGACGGTGACGATTTCGCCGGACGTCGTAAGCTCGGCCTCGCGCACGGCACTAGAGACAATCTCGTGCTGTTCTTCTGTCAGATAGGCCATGCCTTACCAGCCCCCCGAAGCGCCGCCGCCTCCAAACGATCCGCCGCCGCCGCCGAAGCCTCCTCCGAAGCCCCCGCCGCCAAATCCGCCGCCAAAGCCGCCACCGCGTCGTCCGCCGCCCATGGCGCCGCGAGCGATGGCGCTGCCAACCTCCCACAGGATGATGTCGCCGGCGGTGTCTTTCCAGTCACGCCCGCGCCCTCGGTCGCCCCACGGACCTTTGCCCTTCGAGCGATACTTGCGCCGCCGCCTGCGTCCGCGCAGCAACGGGAGGACGAAGAAGAAGAACATGAAGCCTAGCCAAATCAGCGTGCCGATCGGAAAGCCGCCATCACGCGAACTGCTGCTGCGCTGTTGGCTGGCCTCCTGCGCGACGCGCTGCGCCTCGTCAGGGGGCAGCTCTAGCTGCGTGATGATCGCATCCGTGCCTGCGACGATGCCGCCGGGATAATCGCCATCGCGAAAGCGCGGCAGGACCTGGTTCTGGATGATGAGGGAGGACAGCGCATCGGTCAGATAGCCTTCGAACCCATAACCCACCTCGACCCGGACCTTGCGCTCATTCGGGGCGACAATCAGCAGCGCGCCGTCATTGCGCTCCGCATCGCCGATCCCCCATTCGCGGCCCAGTTGATAGCCGTAATCGGAAATATCGTAGCCCTGCAGGTCGGGCACGGTCGCAATCACAAGCTGGCGCTGCGACTGCGTCTCCAGCGCCTCGAGCCGCGCGTTTAGCTGCGCCTCGACATCGGCAGGGATTATGTCGGCGTTATCGACAACCCGGCCTGTAAGCTCGGGAAAAGCAGGCTGCGCAGCAAGAGGGGACGCAAGGAGCGCCCCCGCCGCCGCGAGTACCAGGAGGAATTGTCGAAGCACGAGGACCGGAGCCGCGCGCTTAATTGGACGTCATGTCGAGCTGCGGTGCGATTTCTGCGCCTTCGGTCGTTGACGTGTAGGGCACGAGCGGTTCCGCACCGTGGATGATATTCGCCCCGATGGTGTCGGGGAAGGTGCGGATCGTGGTGTTATATTTGCGAACCGCTTCGTTGTAATCACGCACGGCGACCGCGATGCGGTTCTCTGTGCCCTCGAACTGGCTTTGGAAAGCCAGATAGTTCTGGTTTGACTGGATGTTGGGATACGCCTCGAAACTGGCGAGCAGGCGGTACGATGCCTTGGCTCATCTGCGCCTGCGCGGCGGCGTAATTTTCCATTTTCGCCGGATCGTTCAGATCCTCGGCAGTGACGTTGATGCTGGTGGCGCGGGCGCGGGCCTCGGTCACTTCGGTGAGGATCGCGCGCTCGTTCTCGGCAGCACCCTGGACGATTTCGGCAAGGTTGGGGATGAGGTTCGCGCGGCGCTGGAACTGCGCCTCGACATCGGCCCATTTGGCCTTAGCCTCTTCCTCGGCAGCGGGGACGGAGTTGATCCCGCAAGCTGCCAGCGTGAGCGTTGCCGCGAGCACCATGAAGCCGCGAGTGACGGTCTTTAAGAACATGCAAATCCTCCAGAAAAGTGCGGCGAGCCGGATATGGACGCGCGCTTGAAGCCTGTATTGTCGATATAGCACACCGCCGGGCGCTTTCAAGAAGTCCACAGGCGCGGCGCGGTTCATTTGGCAGGATCGGCCTTTGCTGCATAGAACATGGGCGATCATTCGCTGCGCAAAGGGATCATCATGCTTTCGGAATTCAAGGAATTCATTGCCAAGGGCAATGTCATGCAACTCGCCGTCGCCGTCATAATCGGCGGAGCATTCGCAACGATCGTCAAATCATTGACTGACGAGGTCATCATGCCGGTTGTCGGAGCGATTTTCGGCGATGTCGATTTCTCGGACAAATACATCATCCTGTCGGGTGAGGACGCCATCGACGCAGGCATGTCGCTTGAGGCTGCGCGAGAAGCGGGCGCGAATGTGCTGGCATGGGGATCGTTTATCTCGGCGATCATCAATTTCCTGATCCTCGCCTTCATCATCTTCCTGCTGGTCCGCTACACGATGAAGGTTATGGAGCAGATGGAGAAGAAGGAAGAAGAAGCGCCCGCCGAGCCCGAAGGTCCGAGCGAAGTGGAATTGCTGACCGAGATCAGGGATGCGCTGAAGAAATAGCGGGTGTGCGTGGGTAATGTCGTTGTCGCCCGCATCGCCGATGGCGCGAGGATATCGCGCGCCGGATGGCTAGCGGAAAACAAAGACTTCCCCCACTCACTTTATATTCAGCAATTTCACGCTATATAGGGAGCGTCGGGCAACCGACTATGGCGATAAATTGCTGCGTGCAATAGGTACAACGGACCCGGGGGCAGTACCCGGCGGCTCCACCATAACCCTCTGTTGAAAGAGGTTTTTGACGGGGCCGAACTAGGATCGACGTGGACTGAAAAGCGTAGTTTTTGCCCGGGCTGAGTAACCCGTAAAACTGTTCAATCTCATAAGTGCTAACGATAACGACGCACTCGCAATCGCTGCGTAATTTTAGGGCCTAGCGGCCCGAATTTACAAAGCTAAGCGCGGTTGGACCGACCGGGCAACAGAACGGATTCCGGGGCTCCGGGGGTAGCTAGCAACAGAAACCCCCACTCCTGCATCGACGAAAAGAGACGACGCCTGACTGCAGCAGATGCGTTTATCACCGAGATTGCCGTCTGCGCTATACCGCAGGCTCCGGATGGCGTAGATCAATTTCCGGAGCACCGGGTGGAGGCGAGAATTGGAAAAGCGATTGATTTACCGCTCGCAGCCGTTTGGCTTCGATCATGCGATGCTGGCAGGAATATTGTCTCAGGCACGGCGGAACAATCAGCGCGACGACATAACTGGCGCACTTATCTGCCGGCACGACATCTACCTGCAATTGATCGAGGGGCCCGCCGACCGGATCGACCGGCTCTTCGCGCGTATTGAGGCCGATGATCGCCATGCAAACGTGAAGCTGTTGCTTGATGAGCCTGCTTCGGAGCGCATGTTTCCGTCATGGTCCATGCTCGATGACGAAGCCCCGTCGCTGTTCTGGTCGACCGGTGAAGTGGAGGCGGGAGCAATAGACGAGGCAAGTAGCGAGGAATTGATAGCTCCCTTCGCCCGCCTCCAGAAATCCGCCGCCGAGTGAGCAGCGTGTTCGCCGACTAATCGGCGACCTCTCGCAGCTCCGCCACTTCCCGTTCAAGCTTCAGGCAGTCCAGGATTTTCGCTCCCGCTAGGAAAACCGCGCCGCTGGTTGCCAAAAACAAGGCCCAGCCCCAGCCGCCGGGATATTGCTCGAGGTAATCGACGCCGCGCGTCATTGCTCCCAGAGCCAGCGCATAGATGATCACGAAGGCCTCGAACCTGTTCTTGATTACAAACAGACTTCCGATCTTTCGCAGCATGCGCTCTCTTTCCCTTGGCCTGTTGCTAACCTGTTGAAACACAAGCACCGACACGGCGCTGGCATGGCTGGTAAACGTGAGATTTACTCTAAGCGCATCGGGCGAATGGTTGCAAACGCGTTAACCAAGCTCCGGGATATCGAGCGCGGCCAGCAGTGCTCCGCGCGCGGCGACGACCGCTTTGGCGAGGGATTCGCTGCCAATATCGTACCGGATCGATCTGTTCGGGATAAGTCTCGCCGATTGTCTGTTCCAGAAGCTCCGCCTTGGCCTCGTCGAGCAAGAAGCGCGGATCGACATTGGCCGGATCGCACACGACTCGCAGGCGCAGGCATGCAGGGCCGCCGCCATTGGCCATGCTCTGGCGCACATCGACCGGGATGACGTGCTTGATCGGGCCATTGCCCGCCATCATCCGCTCGCAATAAGCCCACACGCTCGCACTCTCGCGGCACTCTTCGGGCACAATCAGTGCCATCGTGCCGTCGGGCTGCGTAACCAATTGCGCGTTGAACAGGTAGGTGCGGATCGCCTCTTCGATGGTTACCGCATCGCTGGGCACTTCGACCACTTCGAGCGCGGGGAAGGCGCCGCGGATCGCTTCGTAGGTGCCTTCCTGATCGGCGAAAGCCTCGGCATGGCTGAAAAGCACGCGTTCATTGGCGACCGAGACGACGTCGTTGTGAAACGCGCCCGCTTCGATGGCCGCCGGATTCTGTTCGACAAAGACGCATTTCGCAGGGTCCAGGCCGTGGCGGCGCGCGACAAGGCGGCTGGCTTGCTCATGCTGGCGTGCGGGGAACTTGCCGCCGGGCCGGCCATATACGAACACCTCGACGCCGGCGCTGCCGTGCCCTTCGCACAAACGCATGTGATTGGCCGCGCCTTCATCGCCGAATGTCATCGGGGCGATGTCGTGGACGGTGAAGTGTTCGCTATTGCCGAATACAACCTCGAGCATCGCCTTGGTATCGGGCCATTCCTGCGCGCGGTGGAGCATGGTGACGAGGTTGGCGGGCGTCAGGTGGCACTTGCCATCGCCGGTGTCCGGAGCGGGCGAGACGGTCGCCGCATTGGCGGTCCACATGGATGATGCCGACCACGGCGCGGCGCGCAGGGCAGGGGCCTCGGTCCCGTCATAGGCGAGCGCTTCGGCCAGCGCGGTGTTCGGGCGCGGCAGCGGCAGGAGGAAACCCTGCACGCCGAGCCGCGCGAGATTGCCGCGCATCTTTGCCACGCCCTGCAAGGCTGCTGCGCGCGGATAGGACGGATCGCCCTTGTGACTGGCGCTGGCGATATTGCCGAGGCTGAGACCGGCATAATTGTGGCTCGGCCCGACAATGCCATCAAAATTGATTTCTATAAGAGACATGGGGTGCAGCCTTAACCTCCTTGCAAATCCTGTAAACTATGTAGCCGTTCCATGGATATCCGCACCCTGGCCTGCACCGCGATCAGCAAGCGACTGATGCGCGAGCCCGATGCGCGTATGGCGAGGGTGGATGCCTATGCTGATTGGCGCGATCAGTCGCTGGTGAGCAGCTGGCGGCATTTCTCCGATGATGAATTGGCGGGCAAGGACGTGCTGGATTTCGGCTGCGGGGCAGGACAGCTTGCGTTCCTGTTCGCGTCCAAAGGGCTGGCGCGCACGGTCACGGGCGTCGATATCGACACGGCGGCACTTGGGCGGGCGCGCGCGACCCTGCGGGAACGGTCTGAATTTGCAGAAACCCTGCGCTTTATCGAAGGCGATGTGAACGGCCTGCCGGTCCCTGATGAAAGCGTGGACCTGATCACAGCCTTCGATTGCATGGAGCACGTCATGGAGCCCGGCGCGATCCTCAGGGATTGGGCGCGCGTCCTGCGGCCCGGCGGGCGGGCGCTGATCGAATGGTTTCCGTTCAAGGGGCCGTGGGGACCGCATATGGAGGCGCTGATCCCCGTCCCGTGGGCGCATGTCCTGTTCGGCGAAAAAGCCATGTTCCGCACCGCCGCAAAAATCTACGACGATCCCGCTTTCATGCCGCGCCATTGGGATCTCGATCCAGAGGGCCGAAAAAAGCCGAACAAGTGGACGCAGTGGGAAAGCTTTGCCGAACAAGCTTTTGTCAACGGCCTCGACATTGCAGCCTTCCGGCGGCTGGCTGCGGAGGCGGGCTTCAGGATCGACCGGCTCGACCGATCGGGCTTCGGCCAATCAGGCGCGAAGAAACTGGTGGGCGATGCGCTGATGGCGCTGCCGGTGCTGGGCGAATACGCGACCAGCTATGCGGTGATTGCGCTCGAGAAGCAGCCGCGCTGACCGGCGCTCAGCGCGCGACGCTCCAGACAGTGTCACCTTCGCTCACATCGAGAGCATCGGCGGCAACGGCGTCGATCGCTATTCCGCCGTCACCGTCCAGCTTGCGCGCGCCATAGCAGGCGCGGAACGTGTCAAGGCGGTCGGTGGCAAGGATTGCGCGTTCGCCTTCATCCAGATCGACATGGGTGACGGTGGCTTCGCTGGAATTCTTGACGCTGGTCACATCGTCGGTCTGCGCGACCATGCTTGGTCCGCCGTCGAAAATGTCGACATAACCTCCATAGCGGAAGCCTTCATTCTCGAGCATTCGCATCGCTGCGCGGCCCGTGGGGTGCGGCACTCCGATGACGCTGCGCGCGTCTTCGGAGAGCATCGAGACATAGACCGGGTGTTTGGGCATCAGATCGGCGATGAACTGATTGCCGTTGATCGCGTTGAAATAGTCCGCTTCCTGAAAGCTCATGCCGAAGAACCGGCCTGCAACCCCGTCCCAGAACGGCGATCCGCCGCGTTCGTCGATAATCCCTCGCAGCTCTGCAAGGATACGGTCGGCAAAGCGCTTGCGGTGCATCGCGACGAACAAATAGCGGCTGCGCGCGAGCAGCAGGCCGAGGCCGCCGGCACGTTCATTCGGGTGAAGGAACAGCCCGCCAACTTCGCTCGACCCTTCCATATCGGTCGTCAGGCTGAGCAGTTCGGCGCGCACAGTGCGGTCAAGCTCCTGCGAATATTGTGTCAGCGTGTTCAGCCGATAGGAATAAAACGGCCATTGCTGCCCGACCTTGGTCATCAGCTGGCATGTGCCTGCGACTTTCTTCGTCTCGAGATTTTCGAGCACCAGCACGAATTGCTCATCGACCAGCGTGTCTTCGGTGTTGGCAAACGCCTCTGCTGCTCGCTCGAGCTTGGCCGAAAGCGCATTGCGATCGGGCGGCAGGTTGGTGAAGCCGCCGCCTGTCAGCTTTGCCATCTCGTAGAGATGCTCAAGATCGGAAGTGCGCGCGGCGCGCAGGCGAAAGGTCAATTCAGGTCTCCGGCGAGCGCGCCATCGGCGAGGCGCGAAATGACGAGGGCGGAGAGCGCGGCGCGCTCTGCCAAACTGGGTACGATCAGGAATTCGTCGGAGGAATGGATCGAGCCGCCGCGCACTCCCATCGTATCGACCACGGGCACGCCGCAGGCCGCTATATTGTTGCCGTCACACACGCCGCCGGTCGATTTCCAGCCGATTTCCTGGCCCAGCTCGGCGCCGCATTCCTTCACGAGATCGAACAAGGCCTGCGCCTTGTCGTCGACCGGCTTGGGCGGGCGCGTGACCCCGCCATGCCGATGCGCGGTGATTTCGTGCGCGCTTTCCATGTCACGCAGCAAGGTATTGAGAGTGCTATCGAAACTCTCCATCGCTTGCGTGGATTTGGGGCGAATATTGAAGCGCAGCACAGCGTGGTCAGGCACGACATTGTTCGGGCCGCCGCCTTCGAGTTTCGCAGGGTTAACGGTGATGTCCTCGCGTTCCATCGCCTTCAGCTTCAGGATGAGGTCGGCAGCGGCGACCAGCGCATTGCGCCCATCTTCCGGGTTGCGGCCAGCATGTGCGGACTTGCCCGTAAGCGTGATCGAGTAATTGCCCGTGCCCCCGCGGGCATGGGCGAGAGTGCCATCGGGCAGGGCGGCAGGCTCATAGGTAAGCGCCGCCAGCTTGCCGCGCGCCATCTCTGCGATCAGGTCTGAGCTGGCGAGCGATCCGGTTTCCTCGTCCGAATTGATAAGGATGTCATAGCCGAGCGCGGATGACTTGCCGGAAGCCTCGAACGCTTTGAGAGCATGGAGGATGACCGCAATGCCGCCCTTCATGTCGGCGACGCCGGGGCCGTTCAGCACATCGTCTTCGAGCCATGTCTGCTGCTGGAACGGGTGATCCTGCGGAAAGACGGTGTCCATGTGGCCGGTGAACAGCACGCGGCGATTGGCGGTTGGCCGCACGCGCACGATCAGGTGCTGACCATTGGCAATCTCGAACTCGCTGCCATCGGCGGTGATTCCCGTGACAGGAGCGGGATCGACCAGCTCCACATCGCCGGGCAGGTCGCTGAATGCATCGGCGAGGGCGCCGGCCTGCCGTTTCAGCCCGCCGAGATTGCCGGTGCCGGTGTTGATCGCGCACCAGCTTTGCACATTGTCCAGCATTGCCGCTGCATCGATTTGAGAGAGAATTTCAGGTTTCATTGGAAATCACCCCTAGCCGGGTAATGGGACCAGTCCAAGCCGTTGCAATCTGCCGAGCATTTGGTCATATCGCCCCCGTCCTCCTCCCCAGGACCCATTTGATGGAGCCATGAGGACCGCAATGACCACACAGACAGATCGCGCCGGACTTTCGATTGACCGGAAGCTGGCCGAATTTCTCGAAAAGCAGGTGCTCGCGCAGCTTGGCCGCGATCCGACCGCGTTCTGGCAGGGATTCGCCGCACTGCTCGCTGATTTCGTGCCGAAGAACCGCGCTTTGCTACAAAAGCGCGAAGACTTGCAGGCGCAGATCGACCATTGGCATGAAGAACGCCGGGGCAAGCCGCATGATGCAGGCGAATATCGAGCGTTTCTGGAAAGCATTGGCTACCTCGTGCCGGAGCCCGGCGACTTCCGGATCGGCGCGCAGAATGTCGATCCGGAGATTGCGACAACGGCAGGGCCGCAGCTGGTGGTCCCGATCCTCAATGCGCGGTTCTTGCTTAACGCGGCGAATGCGCGCTGGGGTAGCCTTTACGACGCGTTCTACGGAACTGACGCGCTCGATGCGCCGCCTGCCAAGCCCGGCGGATATGACAAGGCTCGTGGGCGTGCGGTGATCGCGCGCGGACGCGAATTCCTCGATTCCGCGCTACCGCTGGTGGAGCAGAGCTGGGCCGACCTTTTAAATGAGAATGACGGCAAGTTGCAGGACGAAAGCCAGTATGTCGGCAAGACCGATAAAGGCCTGCTGTTCGTCAATAACGGCCTCCACATCGAAGTCGTGTTCGATCGCGATACACCCGTGGGCAAGGACGACAAGGCAGGCATAGCCGACATCATCGTCGAATCCGCCCTGACCACGATTGCCGATTGCGAGGATTCGGTCGCAGCCGTCGATGCCGAGGACAAGCTGCTGGCCTACACCAACTGGTTCGGCATCATTCGCGGCGATCTTGAGGAAAGTTTCGAGAAAGGCGGGCGCACGCTGACCCGCAAGCTGGCGCGCAACAAGGACTACACCGACCGGAACGGCGACACGCATTCGCTTCCCGGACGCAGCCTGATGTTCGTGCGCAATGTCGGCCACCTGATGACCAATCCCGCGATCCGCCTGCCCGATGGTAGCGAGATTCCGGAGGGCATCATGGATGCGGTCTTTACCTCAACGATCAGCGCGCTCGATGTCGAGGGCCATGCCAGATACGGCAACTCGAAAACCGGCAGCATCTATATCGTGAAGCCCAAGATGCACGGACCCGAGGAATGCGCCTTTACCAACGACCTGTTCGATGCGGTGGAAGACCTGCTCGGCCTGAAGCGCCACACGATCAAGGTCGGCGTCATGGACGAAGAACGCCGCACCAGCGCCAATCTTGCCGCATGCATCCACGCTGTGAAGGACCGGATCGTGTTCATCAACACCGGCTTCCTCGACCGCACCGGCGACGAGATCCACACCTCGATGCGCGCCGGACCGATGATGCGCAAGGGCGCGATGAAGGGCGCCCCATGGCTGCTGGCTTACGAAGCGCGCAACGTCGCCATAGGACTGAAGCACGGGCTGTCGGGCACAGCGCAGATCGGCAAGGGGATGTGGGCCGCGCCCGACCTCATGGGTCAGATGATGGAGGAAAAGATCGGTCATCTTCGCGCCGGTGCCAACACTGCTTGGGTTCCGTCCCCAACCGCCGCGACGCTCCACGCGCTGCATTATCACCGGGAGAACGTTTTCGAGATCCAGAAGTCGCTGCCCGAAGCGCCGGGCCTCGATGCGCTGCTCACCATTCCTCTGGCTGAGAACACCAATTGGCCCGTGGATGAGCTGCGCGACGAGCTCGACAACAACGCGCAAGGCCTGCTCGGCTATGTGGTGCGCTGGGTCGACGCAGGCGTGGGCTGCTCCAAGGTGCCCGACATCAACGATGTCGGCCTTATGGAAGACCGCGCGACCTTGCGCATCTCCTCGCAGCACCTCGCCAACTGGCTCCACCACGGCGTCGTGACCGAGGAACAGGTGATGGAATCGCTCACCCGAATGGCGGCGAAGGTCGACGCGCAGAACGCTGGCGACCCGACTTACACCCCGCTCATCGGCAACGAGGACGCCCCTGCATTCCGCGCCGCGAAAGACCTGATCTTCAAGGGTGTCGAGCAGCCATCGGGCTATACCGAGCCACTGCTGCACGAATGGCGGCAAAAGGCGAAGGCTGGGTGAGCCTCACTCTCTGTCAGGCTCTTCGACTTCCTGCACGAAGCGCTTGCCATTGACTATGACCGCGGAAATCCGCCGGGTCGCTGTGATGTCTTCGAGCGGGTTTGCCTCGAGCACGATCAAATCGGCTTCCTTGCCCTCCGCAATGCTGCCAATCCTGTCAGCTGCATCGATATAGCGCGCATTTGCCAGCGTCGCGGCGCGGAGGGCCTCTGCAGGCGTCATCCCGGCACGGACGAGGTTGGCAAGCTCTGTGTGCATCGAGACACCGGGCACTACGAAGGGATTGGAGGCATCGGTTCCGGCCAGGATAGCCACGCCTGCAGCATGCATGCGCCCAACCAGCTCCATTCTGAGCTTATACGCCGCCATGCCATCGGACACGCTGTCAAACGGCCCGCGTGGGTCGCCTTGCGGCGTCACGATGCTCTTGTAGATGAATGACAGTTCTTCGGTGAGAGAGGGATCGGGCATTGCCGAGGGATAAAGCCAGCGCGGATCATCGAGAACAACCAGCGTCGGAACAATGCCCACATCACTGTCCTTCAGCACCTCAATCAACGCTGCCTCTTTTGCGGGATCGCGTGTCGCGGCCATTTCGGTGAGCTTGCTGTTTGTGAAACGGTAGGTTGCGGACGGGGTGAGCTTTGCAGCTTCGGTTGCAAATTCGGCGCGCCAGCGTTCTTCCTCAGAGGAAATGTCGATGAATATCCCTCGTAAATGCTCGGTACCGTGCGAATACCCGCCTGCGCCGCCGCGACATGGCCGACTTCGCCCGGGACGTGTCCTGCAAATTCAAGACCGCGCTGCTTGCTCTCGTCGACAATTGCCGCGAACACCTCTGGCGAAAGGTCGGTGTAAACCTTGATGAAATCCCCTCCCGCATCGGCAACCTGCTGCACAAGAGCGCGAGCTTCTTCCGGTGTCGCGATGGAGGCGTAATGCATTGCCCAGCGCGGATTGCGCGGGATGTTGCCGTCGAGAATGCGCAGGGCGAGCACGAGTTCGGGGCCCTCCAGTGTGCCCGCCTCAATCTCGTTTCGAATAGCCAGCTGACCTCCCGAATCAGCCTCCAGAGCAGCAAAATGCGTGCCCATGTCGCGCACGGTGGTTACGCCGAAGCGTAGGAAAAGCGGCAGCGAATCCCGGTTCAAGTGGACGTGCATGTCGATCAGCCCGGGGATCAGGTACTTGCCTGCTCCGTCGATTGTTTCGGTGGTTTCGGGCCTCGGCCCTCCCGCTGGAATGATGACGCTGATCTTTCCGTCATCAATCACCACTGTGCGTTCGGCTTCGATAGTGCCGTTTTCAACGTCGATGACGCTGACATTGGTGATCGCCAAATCAGCGTTCTGCGCCGCGGCCAATGAGGAAATAAGGAGTGCGGATAAAGCTGTGAGAGGTTTGAGAAGCATCATCTGGGCATCCTTGGCATTAGTGTTCGAACGATGGCTTTCAAGCTACGCGCCAATTTCGGGGGCGGATGCTATTTTTGGCCGAGTGCGCGCGCCAGCGCGACATACTCCTCGACGCTCACCGTCTCCGCGCGGCGCGTTTCGTCGATCCCGACCGTGCCCAGCGCATCGAGCGCGCCCGGCACGCCCTTGAGGCTTTGCCGCAGCATCTTGCGGCGCTGCCCGAATGCGGCTTCGGTGAGGCGTTCGAGCATGCGCGCGGACACGCCACCGGGTGCTTTGCGCGGTTCGACATGCACGACCGCGCTCATCACCTTGGGCGGGGGGTGAAGGCGCTGCGGTGCACCTTCATCGCGAGATTCGCCTCCGCCCGCCAATTGGCCAGCACTGCGAGCCGTCCATAAGCGCCGGTGCCGGGCTTGGCGACGATGCGCTCGGCCACTTCGCGCTGGAACATCAGGGTGAGCGAAGTCCATTGGGGCGGCCAGTCTTCTCCCGACAGCCAGCGCACAAACAAAGCCGTGCCGACATTGTAGGGCAGGTTGGAAAGCACCGCGAACCGCTCGCCGCCCATGATCTCGCTGTGGTCGAGCTTCATCGCATTGCCCTGGATCACGGTGAGCTGGCCGGGAAACGCCACTTCCAGTTCGGCGAGGGCGGGGAGGCAACGCTGGTCCATCTCGATTGCGCTCACGCGCGCTCCGGCGCGGAGCAAGGCACGGGTGAGGCCGCCGGGGCCGGGGCCGACCTCCAGCACCGGCTTGCCATCGAGATCTCCGGGTATGGCCGCGAGACGGCCCAGCAATTGCTCGTCGAGCAGGAAGTTCTGGCCCAGCGCTTTCGACGCGGACAGGCCGTGGCGCGCAATCGTTTCCCGGATCGGGGGGAGGTCCGCCATTACCCGGCGCGCGCCGCAGCGCATTCGCCCGCCATCCGGATCGCGGCGCACATCGCGCTCGGGTCAGCCTTGCCCCTGCCGGCAATATCGAAAGCGGTGCCGTGGTCGGGCGAGGTGCGGATGATCGGCAGGCCAAGCGTCACGTTCACGCCCTCGTCGAATTCGAGCGCCTTGAGCGGGATCAGCGCCTGATCGTGATACATGCACAAGGCCGCGTCATAGCCGCCGCGCATGATTGGCGTGAATAGCGCGTCGCCCGGCACAGGACCGATCACGTCGAACCCTTCGTCCTTGAGCGCGGCAATAGCCGGCTCGATCACGCGCGCTTCTTCGTCTCCGAATTGCCCGCCTTCGCCCGAATGCGGGTTGAGACCGGCGATGGCGAGGCGCGGGCGGGCGAGACCGAAATCGCGTTTCAGTCCCTGCGCCACGATCCGCGCCTTGTGGGTGATCAGCTCGGCGGTAAGCAGCGAGGGCACCTCGGCAAGCGCGACATGCACGGTTAGCGGCACAGTCCTCAGCGACGGCCCGGCAAGCATCATGACGGCATCGCGCGCAGGCAATTCGCACGCCTCGGCAAGGAATTCAGTCTGGCCTGGAAAGTCGAAGCCGATGTCCATCAGCTGCGCCTTGGCAACCGGTGCGGTGATCATCGCCGCTGCCTCGCTGCGCAGCGCGATCTGTGTCGCCCATTGCAGCGATGACAGGGCCAACTGCGCGCCTTGCGCGGTCGGCTTGCCGGGCGTGTAGTGCGTGTCGAGACCAGCCATTACCGGCAGTCCGGCGGCGAAAGCCATGGCCGCTTCATCGGCCTGCGCGATCGGAATGATCGGGCAGTCGATCCCGCCAGATTCGGCAGCGGCACGCAGCACTTCGACCCCGCCGACGACAAAAAATGGGTGCACATTGCGCCCGCCGCGAAGCCGCGCATAACTGGCGCAGATGATCTCAGGTCCGATGCCCGCCGGATCGCCGAGCGATACGGCCAGTGGGAAACGGACGCCGCTCACCCGCGCTGGCTCAGTTGTACTCGATATAGGCGTCGTTGCGCAGGTCGCGAAGGTAACGTTGGGCGCGCTTGTTGATCTCGCTCCTCCTCGATCTGGCTCATCACAGCCTCGAATGTCGGAGCGCCTGCATCTTCCGGATCATCGCGGCTCGCACAGCATGAGGACGCGGACGCCTTCCTGCGGACTGCCAAAGGGCGGGGTGGTCTGCCCGACCTGCAATTGCAGGATGATGTTGCGCAGCTGGTCGGGGAGTGAGCCAGCGGTAATCTGGTCATTGGTCACGACCGTCGCGCCAAGCTCTGTGCGCGCGCGGTCGGCATCGGCACAGCCGCGCAGGCTCTGGATGAAAGTGGCGAATTCATTGACTTGGCTTTCGGCCTCTTCCTGACTCACATCCGGGGCAAAGCTGATGGAAATCTGCCGCAGGCTGAGCAGCGCATTGTTCGGGTCCGCCATCAGCACCTGACGTTTGTTGATCAAGTACAGGATCGAGAACCCTCCCGGTATCTCGATCGGCCCATTAAGCTGGCCGGGCTGCATCTGGCGCGCGGCAGCGCCGAGCGCCGTGGGAAGCTGGCCGAGGCGAATCCAGCCGAGGTCGCCGCCAACCACCGCAGTGGTCGCTTCGGAATATTGGCGGGCATAGGCGACAAAGCTGCCGCCCTGGCGCAATTGCTCCATGATCTGCTCGGCAGTTTGCAGAACGGTTGCGCGATTTTCCTGTGTGGCCGACAGGTAGATCTCGCCGAGCCGGTATTCTTCGGTGCCGCGCGATTCTTCCATCCGCTGCAGAACATCGTTCACCTCTTCGGCAGACACGTTCACAAATGGCGTGATGTTACGGCGAAGCAGGTTTTCCCAGGCAAGCTCGCCTTCGATCTGGCGCTTAAGAGCATTGGGTGAAGATCCGATCGATTCCAGGTATTCCGCCATCCGTTCAGGGTTCTGGCCGAAATTCTGAGCGGCTAGCTGGTTGTAGGTCTCTTCGACACGCGCGCGTTCGACCGGCAATTCGAGCGCTTGCGCAGCCTGGATCTTGAGCGTTTCGTCGATGAGATTGCGGAGCACTTGTTCGCGCAGCCGGTCAAGCTCCTGTTCGGACAATTCATTCTGAGAGGCCGACGTGACGAGCGCGACCCTCTGGTTGATATCCGTTCCGGTGATCACGTATCCGTTCACGACAGCAGTCGCGCTGCGCTCACCGCCTTCTTCGCTGCCAAGGATCGAGAAGTCTTCGGGAATCCCAAACGGGTCACTTGCGGTCGGCTGGCCCTGCGTCTGTGCAGCGGCAGGCGCCGCGAAAGTGGCCGCGCCCATCAGGCCGGCGGCCAGGAGTGCAGCACAGCGCTTCGAAAAAACCTTCATCGTCACGTATCAATCCCAATTCATTTTACCGCGCGTTTATAGCGCAAAAACATGGTGATGTATCCAAGTCGGCGCGGCCCCACATGCGCTTCCGGTCAGGCGTTGGCAGCGCGCGGCTTAACGAGGGCTGAGTGCGCGTATCCTCCTGACGCAGCGCCTTTAACTGCTTTTTAGCCCGCTGCCAATTCATGTGGTCGGGCCTTTGCCCCGAAACGGCAATCGCGCCTAGCGGAAGCCAAGATTGCGCAGGGCGAAGAACAGCTGGAACGTATTGCCGCGCTCGGCATCGCCTGCGGTGATGAAATCGCGCCGCCAGGTAAGGCCGAATTCGATGCAATCATCGTTGTAGGCCACGCCCAGCCGCGTGCGGATCGGCTCGAACCCGTCGGGCGCGAAGGTAGGGTCTTCGTTTGCGCCGGTCAGGTTGAACACGCCTGAACCGAACGCCGACCAGTGCGGACCGAAAGCGACACGCGCAGCGGCGCGCAGTTCCTCGCGGTCCTGCAAATCCTCGACTGTCTTGATGTCCCGGTCGAGGCGGAGATAGCCGACCTCCAGATAGGTCTGCTGCGATCCGACTGTCGCGTCGATCTCGTTGCGCCGAAGCGCGATATTGTCCTTGTCGAGGCGGAAGCGGTGGGTGAATTGGATGTAGTCGCGCCAGCGGACCTCGGTGCGTCCGACAAAATCCGAAACCCGTTCCGACAGGCCGGTCCCGTCGGGGAAGATCGTGCGCTCGGCGTCGAAGCGGTAGGACTGACCGACATTCGTCTTGATACGCCAATCGGGCATGGTGAGCGACCAGTCGACGCCCCATGTCAGGCGCGCACCGTCTTCGACCCGGTCGTATCCGGGGAAGCGGTTGAGCGCGAACAGGTTGGAATCCTCAAGGTCGATCGCGCGCGCATCCTCATTGGGCACGGCGAGATTGCGGATCGGCGGGCTCGCGACGAGCTGCAGGCGCGGGGTGAGCACTTGCGTACCGCCGAATGCCTCGCCGACGAATGGCCACTCCACATCGAGCGCAGCGGTGGCGATGCCGCGCGCGGTCCAGCCTTCGTTCCCGCGATAAATCTCGGTCTGCGTCGCGAGCGAATTGTCGGTATGATAGACATCGCCGCGCACCAGGCCGGTCAGGGTCACGACCTGACCCAGCCCCGTCAGGCGGCGCATGTCCCACTGCGCACCGGCGAACGCGCGCTGTGTATCCTGCCCTTCATTGCGGATCAGGCTGAGCGTATTGGCCTGCAACTGAACCTGTCCGCCCAGCACTGGATCATCGAGGATGCGGCGGTAATCGAAGGCGGGGACGGCGACCGGGATCTGGCCCTGCTCCGCATTGATCCGCAAGGTCTGCGTCGCCCACCCGGCCAGCGACAGGTACGATTTGTCATCGATCCGCTCCAGATTGATAGTCGAGCGCAGGCGGTCATCGCGGCTGAGATCGTAGCGGCGCAGGAACGTCCGATCGCTGGCGACGCGGACCGAGCCCGTCAGGCTCCATTCGGGACTGAACTGGAACGTGCCATTGGCAAACAGGTAGCCGCGCGGGTCGCTTTCAGTCGTGGGCACGCCGGTGAAATCGGCCACGCGGCTCGACACGGTGGCATAGCCGGTGATCTGGTACGCGCCCTTGTCCGTCAGGTGGCGCCACTGCGCATTCACCATCGGCGCAACCTCGGAGAACACGTACGCACCGAGCGTCAGGTCGCGGTTTTCGGCCAGCCGCCAGTAATATTCGCCCGAAAGTTCCAGCCCGTTGACCTCGGATACGCGGACATTGGGGACGAGGAAGCCGGACACCGCGCTGCCGTCAGTGCGCAGCGACAGGCCGGGGAGCGGCAGGATGCGCGCGCCGAACAATTCCAGCATCGCGCCCCGGAACCGCACCTGGCTATCGACCGGATCATAGGTCACCCGGTCGGCGGTGATGCGCCAGCTCGGGTCTTTCGCGCAGCCATCCTCGCCCGTGACGGCGCAAGCGGTGTAGGCCGCATCGGTGAGGATGACCGTGCCGTCCTCGCCGCGCGCGCCGGACCTCGCAGCCAGCCGTCCGCCAGCGCGCAGGGCGAGCAACAGATCGCTCATCGCGCCCGCCTCGAATTCGTCCGTCAGTTCCAACGATTCGGTGAAGAGCTGGTTGCCGCTGTCATCGACGAAACGAATATTGCCGGTGGCAAAGATCTGCCCGGTTGTCCGGTCCCACACGACCTGATTGGCGCGCACTGAATTGTCGGCGCTGCGCAGGATGACATTCCCGCGCGCCGTTACCGTGTCCGCCTCACTGTCATAAGTGAGCTGGTCCGCTTCGAAGTCGATAGCTTCGCCCAGCTGCGGCGCTTCCAGTTCTGTGGGCGCTGGGTCGGGCTCGGTAACAGGAAGGGATATGGGCCTATTGTCATCCGGTTCGTCTTGCGCAGCCAGCGGCGAGGCCATGGCAAGCGCGGGCGCGCCAAGCATTGCAAGCCCAAGCGGACTTGTCCTGCAACGCAATAAAGTGCCGTTTGCGACCAATCCGCCGACCTTCCAACCTCGCGACATGCCTTGCCTATTGCACCGCTCGCGCCTAATCGCAATCGCCATTCAGGACCTGCTGCTCTGGTGCCGACGGGCCGCCTCGTGCGTTGCATATGGCACCATTGGAAGTCCCCCGCCGCTACACCCAACACGCTGGAGAACCCATGCAAATCCATTTCGACGATACAGCGCCCGCCAATGTGCGCCTTTCCGCCCGCATCGTGAATCAGGGGGACGGCCTTTCCGATATGGACGCGGCGCTTGCCGATGGAGCGAAAGCGGCTCGGTTCAAGGGACGTACCGGACAGGTGTTCGAAGGATTTGCAATGGTGGACGGCGCTCTGACTCGCGTGGCGCTTGCTGGAGCGGGCGAGACCGATGCGGACAACCGGCGGCTCAACCTCGAAAAGGCCGGCGCGGCGCTGACCGCCAAGTTCCTGCGCTCGGGCGAGACCGAAATGGTGCTCGATCTCGGCCATGCCGACCTGTCGGGTGAGGAAGCCGCAGCCGCCCTGCTGGGTGTGCGCCTGCGCGCCTGGCGGTATGACGAATACCGCACGAAGCTCGCCAAGGAGAAGCGCGCGACGCTGGAAAAGGTCCATGTGATCGGTGCGCCCGATGGCGCAGAGGCGGCATGGCAGGAGGCTATGGCCATTGCGAAAGGCGTGGAATTCACGCGCAAGCTCATCACCGAGCCGGCCAATATCCTCTACCCGGAAAGCTTCGTCGAGATGTGCAAGGACGAGTTCGCCGGAACCGGCGCAGAGATCACTGTGCTGGGCGATAAGGAAATGGAAGAACTCGGCATGGGCGCGCTGCTCGGCGTCGGGCTCGGCTCAGACCGTCCTTCGCGCCTGCTCGCGATCCGCTGGAATGGCGGCAAGGAAGGCGACAAACCGACCGTGTTCGTCGGCAAGGGCGTCACGTTCGACACCGGCGGCATTTCGCTGAAGCCCGGACCCGGCATGGAAGACATGAAGTGGGACATGGGCGGCGCGGGCGCGGTGGCAGGCGGAATGCTCGCACTGGTCACACGCAAGGCAAAAGCCAATGTCGTCGCCGTCATGGGCCTTGTCGAAAACATGCCCGACGGCAAGGCAATGCGCCCCGGCGATGTCATAACCACGATGAGCGGCCAGACAGTCGAAGTGCTCAACACCGATGCCGAGGGGCGGCTTGTGCTGTGCGACGCGCTGCACTGGGCGCAGGAGGAATACGATCCCGCCCGTATCGTCGATCTTGCGACGCTGACCGGGGCAATGATCATTGCGCTGGGCCACGAACATGGCGGGCTGTTTTCCAATGACGACACGCTGGCCGATGAGCTGCTGAGCGCAGGCAAGGCAACCGGGGACAAGCTTTGGCGCCTGCCGATCGGTCCGGCCTATGACAAGCTGATCGATTCGCCGATTGCCGACATCAAGAATGTCGGTCCGCGTCCGGCAGGCTCGATCACGGCGGCGCAGTTCCTCCACCGGTTCATCCGCAAGGATACACCGTGGGCGCATCTGGATGTGGCGGGCATGGTCTGGTCGGACAAGCCGGGCCACACCTGGGACAAGGGCGCAACCGGGTATGGAGCGCGCCTGATCGACCGGTTCGTGAAAGACGTCGCGGAGTAAATCGTTGTGGGGCGGATGCGCAAGAAATCGGATCTGCCCTCCAAAGTCTGTGAAGCCTGCGGCTTGCCCTTCACGTGGCGCAAGAAATGGGAGCGCGATTGGGACAACGTTCGCTATTGCTCCGAACGCTGCAGGCGGAATAAGAAATCCTAGCGCCGTCTTATGACCACCCGCACCCTCCACCCTTCCACCCGGATCGTATCCGAAAATATTCCGGGCGGAAGGGTGGAGGGTGCGAGCGGCTTTGGCTAAAACCGACGCCATGAAAGTCGATTTCTGGCAGCTCTCGCGTGATCCGGCGGAAAAGGTCTGCGCTCTCATTGCCGAGAGGGTGCTGGGCTCGGGTGAGCGTCTGCTTGTCGTCAGCAAGGATGCCGAGCAGCGCGCCGCGATTGCGAAATCGCTCTGGACGGCTGGCCCCGCCAGTTTCCTCGCCAATGGCGAAGCGGGCGGCGAAGGTGACGATCTCCAGCCGGTCCTCCTGTCCGACACTCCCGAGGCGGGCAACGGGGCCAGCCAGGTGATCTTCGCCGATGGCCAGTTCCGCGAAACCGCGGGCTTTGCCCGCACTTTCCTGCTGTTTGGCGATGCGACTTTGGAGCAGGCGCGCGCGACATGGCGCGCGCTCGATGACAAGGACAATCTCGAGCGGTCCTATTTCCGGCAGGAAGACGGCAAGTGGGTCAAGGTCGCCTGATCCCTTGAAGAATTCGCCGCGATAGGGGATGCTTCGCCTCGCATTGAGGGGAATGAGACCATGCACCGTATCACTACGATCATCGCCGCCGCCGCGCTGCTAGGCGCTTGCGGCTCGGAAAATTCGGGCGAATTTACGACCGCCGATGGCGAAACCGGCGAATACACGATCGACAGTTCGACCGGAGAAACCACCGCCACCATCGAAACCGCAGATGGCACCGCGACCTTGCGTTCGGGCGCGGATGTGCCGGTGGATCTTCCCGACGGTTTCAGTCTCTATCCCGGTGCCTCGGTCGTCACCAACACTGTCGTCAATCAGGGCGAGGGAGCGCGAGTCGTGCTGCTGTCGTTCGAAAGCGATGACAGCGCAGAGGATATTGCCAGCTATTATAAGGAGCAGGCCGAGGAGGCCGGTGTTACAATCGAGGTCGATGCGACGATCAATGGAGGTAGAATGCTGGCAGGCAAGGCTCCGGGCGGATCAGTATTTGCCCTCAATGCAACCACAGAGGATGGCAAGACGACCGGCCAGCTCACCACCGGACTTGGCGATCTGGGCCTGTAGGCTGCTGCTAAAGCTTGAACTGCAGCGCGTGCGCGGCTAAGCGCGCGCCGGAAAACAATCGGTCCGCCCTGCGGGCCAAACCCGGCGCGATCCCAGCGCATATTTCTCAAGGAACCCAAGTCATGGCGGTCACCCGCACCTTTTCGATCATCAAGCCCGACGCAACCCGACGCAACCTGACCGGCGCCGTCACCAAGATGCTGGAAGAAGCCGGCCTTCGCGTCGTCGCTTCCAAGCGCATTCACATGAGCCGCGAGCAGGCCGAAGGATTCTATGCTGTCCACAAGGAACGCCCGTTTTTCGGCGAGCTCGTCGACTTCATGATGAGCGAACCGGTAGTCGTGCAGGTGCTTGAGGGCGAAGACGCCGTGAAGCGCAACCGCGACATCATGGGCGCAACCAACCCGGCCGAAGCCGACGCAGGCACGATCCGCAAGGAGCACGCGCTTTCAATCGGTGAAAACACCGTCCACGGATCGGACAGCGAAGAAAACGCCAAGATCGAGATCGACTTCTTCTTCAACGAAGACGAGATCGTCGGCTAAGCGCTGACCGGATACGAATCGCGAAGGGTCGTCCTGCGGGGCGGCCCTTTTCGTTTGCGCTCAGCCAGCTTGCGCTGCGCTCTTGGCAAAGTGCGCGAGCTGCGCTGAATGCGCGCGGTGGTGGCCGCTTTCGCTGTCTTCCATTTCGCGGTGCATTGCAGCGAGCGCCTCTTTGGTGAGTTCGATGCCGATCTCGCGATAGGTGCGCCTGACCTCGCTTTCCCAATCGGCGTTGAGCGCGTCGAAGTGCAAGCGCGCGACCGGGCCGTCCCACCCATCCAGCGCGGCCGCCATGCGCGCCTCGCGCAACGCAAGCTTGCGCCGCCACTCGCTCTCGATCCAGGTGAGGTCGCAGGCGTCGCACTGGATCGCCATCTGGTTTGCCACCAGCGAGACCGCGCTGCGCAGTACCGATTCGTGCTTGCGCTCGGCAATGACGAGCCGGGCATTGGGGAATTGCGCGAGCAGCGTGGCAAGGTCTTCGGAGAAAGCGGGCACCTTGAGCGCGCGCGGACTTGCCGCCAGATCGCGGTGGGCAGCATCGGTTTTGAGCATCCGCGTAAATTCGCGGTAAACCGGTGCCGGATCGCGCGCTTCGCTAAAGGCGGAATAGCTCGGGATGCGCCACTGCGATTCGTAAATCGAATGGTTGAGCGCCGCCGCGATCCAGCCGAGTTCTTCTTCGACCTCTCCGCTCGCCATCGGGTGAATGACGTCGATCCAGGGATTGATCCGCCGCATCATCATCAGGTCGATCGCGCCCCTCAGCCGCCGCATGTCGGGAAAGCTGGGGACCGGGTGCGAGGCATCGCAATAGCGGGTCGCGGAATGGGCTGGATCGGCGGCGAGCAATTTGTGAATGCGCGTCGTTCCGCTGCGCATATGGCCAATGACAATGATCGGCGGGGGGAGCTTTGTCGCGAGCAGCTCGGGCCGGTCGGCCCACAGCGCGCCGAAACGCAGGCGGTTGCGGATCACGCGCACCAATTGGCCCCACGCCATCGCGCGTCCCATCGGGTTGAGGTCGGCCTCTGTCTGCACCGCCTCGGTCAGCCGTTCGAGCCGCAAGCGGAAATCGGCGACATCCTCTGGACTGCGTCCGGCGATCTCAGCCTCTTCGGCGCGATCGCCCAGACCCTTCGCCGCCGCCGCCCACAATTCTTCTGCATCGAGGGTGGGAGCAGGAAGCCAGCCCTTGTCCCAAGCCTGCCGCAGCCATCCGTTCGACTTGTCGACAATTGGTGCGCGGGCGAGCGGATGGGTGCGTGCGGGCAGGCCGGATATCGCTTTAGATGCCATCAGAACATGTCCGCCGCATCGTGCAGCTTGTTGAGGCGAGCAGGGGCGACACTGCGCCAGCTGCGCTCGATCCAGTCCGCGACATGCGCCCAATCGACACCCGGGCGGTTGAGGATCAGCCCGATCCAGCCGCTAGCGCCGTAATAGGCGGGTTTGAAATAGACCTCAGGCTGCGCTTCGACCAGGTCAAGCAATTCGTCCAGCCCGCTCGTCTTGACCAGAACTGCGATATGCTCGCTGCCGTGGTGGCACTCGCTGAAATGCGCGAAGAATTTACCCGACTTTTCAGTCCCGACGCGGAAGGCAGGGGATCCGTGACTGTCGCGCGGATGGGTTTCCGGCAGGGCGAGGGCAAGCTCCTTGACCTGCGAGTAAAGGTAGTCCGCATCGTATCCGCGCGAAACATAGTCGGCGACCGCGCGCGGATAGAGCTGGTGCTCGGCATATTTGACCCGTTCGGACAGGCTTTCGGGCGTTTCGCTGTCGCGGATCGCCACGCGCGCCTGCGCCAGCACCTCGCCCGCATCGAGCTCGGGCGTCACGACATGCACGCTCGCGCCAGCATGACTGTCGCCTGCCGCAATGGCACGGGCAAAGGTGTCGAGGCCCTTGTATTTGGGCAAAAGCGAGGGGTGGATGTTGAGGATGCGGCCCTCCCAGCGGCGTACGAAATCATCTGACAGGATGCGCATGTACCCTGCCAAAACCAAATATTCCGTATCCGCAGCGATCAGGGCCGTCTCCATGGCCGCATCGTGCGCTTCGCGGCTGTGACCCCTGTGCGAATGGACGAAGGTTTCGACCCCCTCGGCAGCGGCTATGTCCAGACCGCCTGCACCTGCGATATTGCTGGCGACCAGCACCACTTCGTAAGGGCAGTTCTCGAGCAGGCTGGCATAGAGCAGCGCCGCCATGTTTGTGCCGGTGCCCGAGATGAATATCGCGATTCTGGCTTTTTCAGCCAAGGTGCGTGGCCTCCCAATCGCTCGTCGCCGACCAAGTGCCTTGCGCACCGCGAACGGTGCAGCCGCGTGCCCCGGCCTCGATCGCACCGACCTGCACAACCTTTTCCCCAGCCTCGGTAAGCCGCGCCGTGACAGCGGCTGCCTTGTCTGCCTCGACCGCAAGCACCATTCCCACTCCGCAATTGAAGGTGCGCGCCATTTCCGAAGGCGCGATGTTCCCTTGCGCTTGCAGGAATGCCATCAGGCGAGGCTGATCCCAGCTACCGGCATCGACCTGCGCGTGTGCGCCCTCGGGCAGGATACGGGGGATGTTCTCGAGCAACCCGCCGCCAGTGATGTGGGCAAGCCCGTTGACGAGGCCCTCGCGGATCAGCGGCAACAGGCTCGCGACATAAATGCGGGTCGGTTCGATCAGCGCGTCGATAAGCAGTCGGTCCTGGTCGAACAGAGCAGGGCGCTCCAGCTTCCAGCCGAAATCCGCCGCCAAGCGCCGTACGAGCGAATAGCCGTTCGAATGCACGCCCGAGGATGCGAGGCCCAGCAGGATGTTACCCGGCGCAACCTTCTCACCGGTCAGCTGTTCGCCGCGCTCGACCGCGCCGACGCAAAATCCTGCGAGGTCGTAATCCCCGTCCGCATACATCCCAGGCATCTCGGCCGTCTCACCGCCGATCAGCGCGCATCCGGCCTGTTTGCATCCCTCGGCAATGCCTGCGACCACGCGCTCCGCGACACCGCTCTCGAGATGTCCGGTGGCGAAGTAATCGAGGAAGAACAGCGGCTCCGCGCCTTGCACGATCAGGTCGTTCACGCACATTGCGACCAGGTCGATGCCGACGCTGCCGTGCCGGTCATGCTCGATCGCGAGTTTCAGCTTGGTGCCGACTCCGTCATTCGCCGCGACCAGCAAAGGATCCTTGTATCCCGCTGCTTTCGGATCGAAAAACCCGCCGAAGCCGCCAAGTTCGCTGGTTGCGCCGGGGCGAGCGGTCGCCTTGGCGAGCGGAGCGATTGCCTTGACCAGCGCATTGCCAGCCTCGATCGACACGCCTGCACCGGCATAAGTGTAGCCGCTGCCTGCCGAGCTTTCGCCGTCTTTACCGCTTGAACCCGTCTCAGAAGTCATACAATCCCCAAACTCATGCCCATGCGTTTAGCCTTTCTCGCTTGGAATTCCACGTCGGTTTGGGCAAAAGGCCGCTGATTTCCCCGATGGTTGCGACAATCACCCTTTCCGGCCCTGCAAAAGAGGCCCTCCAGCGAGCATCGCTACCCGCATGGATGAGGCGCGCTATGGCTGCGATCATCGCGCTTGTGCTGTTGGGCGGAGCCTATGCGCTCGTACTCGCGCAGGTTGCCGGGGATCGCGGGATCGCGCCGACGGCATCCTCTGCGGATTACGAGGTGCGCGGGATCGAAATCGACGAGCGGGCCGATACCGGCGAGGAGGCGCGGCAGGCTGCCTGGCAGCGTGCGCAGCGGATCGCGTGGCAGCGGCTCGACGGGCCGCCCGTGTCCGACAGTCAGCTTTCGGGCATGGTCTCCTCCATCGTAATCCAGCGTGAGCGGATTGGGCCGAAGCGCTATATCGCGACGCTTGGCGTCATCTTCGACCGCCAGCGTGCCGGGCGGTATCTGGGCGGCATGACGACTTCGCGGGCATCTGCACCGATGCTGCTCCTTCCCGTGTCGATCAGCGCGGGAACTTTCACCACGTTTGAAGTGCGCAATCCGTGGCAGCGGGCATGGGCGCAGTTCAATCCGGGGCGTAGCCGGATCGATTACGTGCGGCCTTCCGGCGCAGGAGGCGATCTCGCTGTTGCTCACCTACGGACAGGCCGGTCGCCGCAGCCGCGCATGGTGGCGCTCGACGCTCGACCAGTACGGCGCGGCTGATGCGCTCGTTCCCATTGCACGGCTCGATTACCAATATCCAGGCGGACCGATCACCGGCACGTTTACCGCGCGTTACGGGCCGGACAGCCGCGTGCTTGAAACTTTCGCGCTGACCGCGGACAGCCCAGCGCAGCTGAGCGACATGCTCGAACAAGCGGTCGAGCGCATGGATCTCGATCTACGAGGCCGCGCTCGCCGAGGGAATATTGCAGCCCGACCCGACCTTGCGCTTGGGCGCATCGGGCGAGGTCGATCCTGCCCTTCAGCGCCTGATCGACATCGGACGCGCAGTGCGCGCACGCGACGCCGCCGCTGCCGAGGCTGCCGAAGTCGCCGCAACCGCTGAGGCAAACAGCGGGCAAATCGACACTCCTGCCCCGGCACCTGTCAGTGTCAGCAGCTACACCGTGCAATTCGCCACACCGGATGCAGGCGCATTCGACAGCGCGCTTTCAAGCGTTCGTGGAACGGGGGAGTGCGCGGCGTGGCGGTTACCAGCACTGCGATGGGCGGTACTTCGGTGATGAGCGTCAGCTATGCCGGCACGCTCGACGAACTGGCCGCAGCCCTTCGCTCTCGCGGGTTCACTGTGCGCCAGGGTTCGAACGCGCTTGCCATCAGCCGTTAGGGCCTAAGGGTCTCGAGAGATGGCAAAACCGGCTCCTTCCACCCAGCAGATCGCATTACCGCTTGTTCCGCGCGATGGCGGCGAGGCCGAGCGCATCGTCGTCGGCAATGCCAATGCGCATGTAGTCGATGCACTGGGAGATGCTGCCAACTGGCCGTTTCGCAGCGCGGTCCTCACCGGACCTGCACGCTCAGGCAAGTCGCTGCTGGGCCGCTGGGCGAAAGCTCAGGGCATTGCGGTGATCGACGGCGCCGACTGCATGGACGAAACCGAGCTGTTCCACCGCTGGAACGCCAGCCAGGAGGGCGGCTCGAAAGCGGGAGAAGCGCTGCTGCTGATTGCGGATAGCCAGCCGTGGCAGATCGCGCTGCCTGACCTTGCATCGCGCCTCGGCGGATCGCTCCAGCTTGAGATCGGGGAGCCGGACGATGCGATGGCGGCAGGCCTGATCGAGGCCTATGCAGAGCAGCGTGCGCTTTCTCTTGCGGAGGGGGCGGCGGACTATCTCGTGCCGCGCACAGAGCGCAGTTTTGCGGCCCTGGAAGCGCTTGTTCGGGCGATTGACCGCATCAGTCTTGAACGGCAGGTTCCGGCCACCATGTCGGTCTGGCGCGCCGCGCTGGAAGCATTGCAAGGGCCCGAACAACAAAAACTGTTGTAGTCAGGATTTGCAAATCTGCCCGTTTGGTGGGAGAAAAATGTCATGTTCGACAAGCTCAAGACCTATCTGGACTCGATCCGGGCCCGTGATCCAGCTCCGCGGTCGCGCTGGGAAATCCTCTTGTATCCAGGTGTTTGGGCGGTGTTCTTCCACCGGATTGCGCACTGGCTGTTCGATGCGAAGCTCTATTTCCTTGCGCGCGTCGTGAACCATTTTTCGCGTGCTATTACCGCTATCGATATCCATCCCGGAGCGACGATCGGTACGCAATTTCTTTATCGACCACGGCTTTACGGTGATCGGTGAGACTGCCGAGATTGGCGACAATGTGACGATTTACCAATGCGTCACGCTGGGTGGTACCAATCCAACCAACGGGCAGGGCGGAAAGCGTCATCCGACCCTCGAGGACAACGTCATTATCGGCTCGGGCGCGCAGATAATCGGTCCGATCACCGTCGGAGAGCGCGGCCGCGTCGGCGCCAATGCGGTGGTGATGGAAGACGTGCCAGCCGGTGCGACGATGGTCGGGTTCAAGGCGCGCTCGACCCTTGTCCCTGCCGAGCAATGGATGCGCGAATTCATACCCTACGGCACGCCGTGCGAGGATGCCGAGGGCAACCGGGTCGACTGTATCGAGAAGCTCGAAACCGAACTTAGCGCCATGAAGGCCGAAATTGCCGAGCTAAAGGCGGCATCATCGGGCGACCGGAAACTGCCTGAGCAAGCCTCGCTCGATCTTGAAGCCAAGAAGAGCGGAACCGACGACTGATGGGCTCAGCAGCGGGGCCGGGCAATCCCGGACAGGTCGTCGCATTCCCTGGCAGGACAGCAGGTCAGGTCGGCTTCGACCGTAAGGAACTGCAACGCATCCTCGATCTGTATGGCCGGATGGTCGCAGCCGGGCAGTGGCGCGATTACGCGATGGATTTCGACAGGAACGCCGCAAGCTTTGCCGCTTTTCGCCGAACCGCAGAGCGTCCCCAGGCCCGCGTAGAAAAGCGGCCCGCCCTGCGCGCCAAGCAGGGCATGTGGACGCTGTTCGGTGAACATGGTCAAGTGCTCAGGCGCGGGCACGAGCTCGCCGGGGTGCTGGCCCCGATGGAGCGCCGCCTGATGAAGTCTGTCGGCGGCGACTGACAGCACTTTGTGATCAGGCGCCGCGTTCAGGCGTTCTGGGCAGGTAGCGGCATGTCATGTGTCGCAGGAAGCGCCGCCTGAATGTCCCCGGGCAGTGCCGCCACGATGCTCCGGCGGATTGGCTGCCAGAATGCTGACAGGCTCAGAAGGGCCGAGCCGATCACGAATGCAGTCAGAGCAAAGTTGAGCTCCACCGCTCCAAACTCGCGGAACAGGAATGTCAGCGCGAACAGCACGTAAGCGAGCGCGGACACCAGCAATGCGCGCCGGTCGATGGCGAGGGCGAGCAGGCCGAAGCCGATATACACGGCAACCACCCCGACAGCCGCAGCGATGCCGATATTGTCGCCGTCGGTCACGCCAATCAGCGCAAAAATCGGATGCGCAATCATGGGTGCGGCCAGCAGGTGCAGCCAGAACGCGACATCGCTGCGCCGGGTCGTGCGCGTGCGGTCGGAAATGTCCCACCGCATCGCAAAGCCGAACACCGCGAGACCCGCTATGAAAACGAGCATGAGAACGGTGGTTTCGGTGAAATTGTCGGGCCCGATGCCGGTGACGATCAGGCCGATAACCGTCGCTGCAATCGCCGCGGTTCCGGCAGCGACCGTGATGGGCACCATGAACCGGCGCCAGTGCAGGAAAGCACCTCCCGCCGCGACCAAAGCCGCCAGTGATATGGCGAGAGCACCAAGCCGGTCATTGCCGCCTTCGACCAAAGCGACGCCTACGCCAAGGACGGTCGCGAAAGTCCCGCCGACAAAGGCCAGCAGCAGCAGGATCGAGGGCAGGGCCATGCGGCGACGCCTGGTGAAGAACTCGGCGAGCGGCCATGATGTAATGGCCACAAACAGCCCCGCTAGCGAGATTTCGAGCGCTTGCCGCAAATTGTTGGCTTCACGCCATGCCGCCATTTCGGTTTCGCTCGGCTTGGGATCGCGGTCGATCAATGCGAAGAAATCGGGTGCGGGAGCGATCAGCCCTGCAATCGCCTGACCAATCGCGCCGACGGCGAGCAGCAGGATGACCACTCCGATGGCGACGAAGATATCGTTGAAACTGTTGATCAGCCGGAAATTCTCTTCCGAGGAGCGCGGTATTTCACGCATCTGGCTCATGTGAGAGCGGAAGCTTTGCGCGGCCTCCGGGGTAAGCGCCCCGGCGGTTACTGCGGAATTGATATCGTCTTCACTGTACATCGGGCCCAGCCTCCCCTTGCTGACGCGGGGGAAACTAGGCCCGGTGTATTACTGTGTCAATACGCTGTGATTGAGCGCATTTTCCAGGTCTTAGCCTCGGGCGCTGTCAGGGCCCGTACCGGTGACCTTCTGCATGGCTTTCAGGATCGCGCCCGATTGCTCGCTGCCCGATTGCGGGGCGACGAGGTTGGTGAACGAAGTGATGTCGTCCCAGCGATCTGCAAAGCCTTCGACCGTGCGCTCACCGTCCTTCAGCCACACGGCGTCATTCATCACCACCCATGCCGAGTGGAAACCGCCTGCACCGGCACCCACGATGGCGTTGGTGGGGGCATCTTCGCTGACGAGGAAGAGCGCCGCCGGAACCACATTTTCAGGCGCGAACAGCTTGAACGCTTCTTCGGGGAAGAGGTCTTCGGTCATGCGCGTGCCTGCGACCGGCGAGAGCGAGTTGCAGCGGATGTTGTATTTCGCGCCTTCGAGCTGGAGCGTCTTGGTCAGACCGGCAAGGCCGAGCTTTGCGGCGCCGTAGTTTGCCTGACCGAAATTGCCGAACAGGCCGGTCGAGGATGCAGTCATCAGCGCGCGGCCATAGGACTGCTCGCGGAAGGTTTCCCAGCATGCCTTCGTGACGAATGCCGAGCCGGTGAGGTGCACCTTAAGCACGAATTCGAAGTCCTCGGGGCTCATCTTGGCGAAGGTCTTGTCGCGCAGGACTCCCGCATTGTTGATGAGGACGTGCACGCCGCCCCATTTCTGCTTGGCGTCGGCGACCATCTTTTCCATCTGGTCGTATTCGGTGACCGAGCCGCCGTTCGACATTGCTTCGCCGCCGGCCTTTTCAATCTCCTCGACGACTTCCAGCGCCATGTCGGAATGGCCGGTGCCGTCGCGCGATCCGCCAAGGTCGTTGACGACAACTTTCGCGCCGCGCTTCGCCAGCTCGAGTGCGTAGGCGCGGCCAAGGCCTCCGCCTGCGCCGGTGACGATTGCTACCTTGTCTTTGAAATCGATGCTCATGAATGGATCCTTCCGTGCGTCTTGTTTTGTGTTGGCGCTTTACGCGCGCGTAAACTTGTGTGGGCGCTGGGTGGCAGGAATCGTGCTGCGTTGCAACAGCGTCCTGCGCGAGCCTTGCACGCCGTAGGGGCAGGGTGCGCCTTAAAGGGTTTCCAAGGCGGAAATCAGGCCATCGAACGAGATCGATGACGGCGTCCGCGCCCAGTTCATGGGGCGGTTTGTCACAATATCCGTATGCGGCGGCGACCACCGGCATGGCGGCGGCCCGCGCTGCATTGACATCGTAAGTGCTGTCGCCAACGAACGCCATCGAGCCGCCGCCGCAGCGTTTCTGCGCTTCTATCAAAGGCTCGGGATGCGGTTTTGAGATGTATTTCCCGCCGGGGCCTTTGCCCATCGTGTTGCCGCCGATGACTGTTTCGAACGGGGCGATAAAATCGAGCTGGGTCAGGATCGAACGGGCGAAATCCTCGAACTTGTTGGTCACGACCGCCACCGTGACCCCGCGACCCTTGAGCTGGGCCACGACTTCACGCGCACCGGGATAGGGCCGCGAATAAACCGCGTTATTGTCCGCGTAAAAGCGCAGCATCTGTTTGTAGAGCGCGTGAAAATCATCCTCGGGCATCCCGCCCTGCGCCTCGACTGCGCGGGCAAGCATGACTTTCGCTCCGCCGCCGATAAGGTCCTTGCTGCTGTCGATGGGCACGGCATCGAACCCGCCAATCTCCAGCGCGTGGTTTACCGCCATTCCGAGGTCGCGGTAGGTATCGAGGAGCGTGCCGTCGAGATCGAAACCGATGGCCGAAAAAGGAAAGTCAGTCATGCACGACCGCGTGACGGAACGGTCTTCAAACCGCAAGCGTTTGATGGCAAGCGCCGCCGGGCGTATGGGAGAAACCATGACTGATTTTGCCGCCATCATCCTTGCTGCGGGCAAGGGCACTCGCATGAAAAGCGACCTGCACAAGGTCCTGCACCCGATTGCGGGCAAGCCGATGCTGATGCATCTGCTCGACAGTTTCGAAGAGCTTTCCCCGCAGCGCACGGTCGTTGTCGTGGGTGACAAGCGCGAGCAGCTCGATGAGGCGCTGGCGGACCGCGACATCACAACCGCCTTGCAGGAACCGCAGCACGGCACTGCGCACGCAGCCTTGCAGGCGCGCGAGGCAATGGCGGGCTTTTCCGGCAACATTCTGGTGTGCTTCGCCGATTGCCCGATGGTCGGTGCTGAAACCGTTCGCAAGCTGGTCGGCGCGCTTGCCGACGGGGCGAAGGTCGCGGTGCTCGGGTTCCGGCCCGGCGATCCGCTCCAATATGGCCGCGTGATAGCAGATGCCGATGGCACGGTGCGCAAAATGGTCGAGTTCAATGATGCGAGCGATGACGAGCGCGCCTGCGACCTGTGCAATTCGGGTCTGATCGTTGCGCATTCGGACGATATGTGGCCGCTGCTCGATGCGGTCGACAACAACAACGCGCAGGGCGAATATTACCTGCCCGATGTTGCGACCGGAGCCATCGCGCGCGGCGACACCGTGAAAGTGGTCGAAACCGACCCCGCCGAAGTGGCCGGGATCAACAGCCGCGCCGAGCTCGCCGCGGCCGAGGCACAGTGGCAGGCATTCAAGCGCGAAGAGGCGATGGCGAATGGTGCGACGCTCAAGGCTCCCGAGACGGTGTTCTTCAGCTGGGATACCGAGCTGGGCAAGGACGTGGTGGTCGAACCCAATGTCGTGTTCGGCCCCGGAGTGAAAATTGCCGACGGTGTCCACATCAAGTCCTTCTCCCACCTGGAGGGCGCAACGCTGGCCAGCGGCGTGCAAGTCGGCCCGTTCGCGCGCCTGCGCCCGGGAGCGGTGCTTGAGGAAGACAGCTTCATCGGCAATTTTGTCGAAATGAAGAAGGCCGTGCTGGGCAAGGGCGCAAAGGCCAGCCACCTGTCCTATATCGGCGATGCAACGGTGGGCGCAGGCGCCAATATCGGTGCGGGCACGATCACCTGCAATTACGATGGCTATTTCAAATATCACACGACTATCGGGGAGCGCGCCTTCATCGGATCGAACAGCGCATTGGTCGCTCCGGTTACGATCGGCCCGGATTCCATCGTCGCCGCAGGTTCGACCGTCAGCCGCGATGTCGGCGCGGGCGAGCTGCGCATGGTGCGCGCCGACCAGCTCGTGAAACAGGGCTGGGCCGACCGTTTCCACGACACGATGAAAAAGAAGAAGGCGGCAGCCAAAAAGGGGTGACCAAGTCGGACGCCAAAGTGGACGCGCAGGTCTGCTGGCTCTGCTCGCGCCAGCTTGGAACGCTGATCCAGTGGCATCATCCTGTTCCGAAATCGAAAAAGGCGCCTGACGGGAAACGCAAACACGGTACCGTTCCGGTCCATCCGATCTGCCACAGAACCATACACGCCAATTTCACCAATGCAGAGCTGGCGCGGATCGGGGACGATCGCGAAACCGTTCGCAGCCATCCTGCGGTCGCCAGATTCGTGAAGTGGGTGAGCAGCAAGCCGCCGGACTTCCACGCACCCACTCGCGGCTAAGCTTGGGCGACCGGGAACCATTACCTCGCAAGACTGCTGATAAGCCGAGACATTATCAGGAGCGTGAATATGGGTATCGGCAGATGGGTTGCGGCAGGACTTGGTATTGCAGCAGTGGGCGCGGTTGCCGCCTACGCTCAATATAGCGACACCGAACAGGCACCTTACAAGGTCGTCATGGAAGACGGCGACTTCGAAGTGCGCGAATACCCGTCCATCATCGTCGCCGAGGTCACGCATACCGGGTAGCGGACCAATGCCCGCCGTGCGAGCTTTCGCAGGCTTGCCGCATACATCTTCGGGCAGGATCGCCCGCAGGGCGGCGAGGAAATTGCGATGACAGCGCCTGTGCTGACCGAGCGCGTAGATCAGGATGAGAAGATCGAGATGACCGCTCCGGTACTCCAGGAACGGACCGGCAGCGACACATGGCGCATGCGCTTTGTCATGCCCGCCAAATACACGCTTGAGACGCTTCCTGCCGCGCCCGCCGACATTTCGCTGACCGAAGTACCCGCGCGCCGAATGGCGGCGGTGCGTTTCAGCGGCAATTCGCGCGAGACGGCCCTTGCCGAAATGGAAGCGAAGCTGATGGAATGGACGGCTCGCCGAGGTTTCAAGACAATCGGCAACCCTGTGTATGCGGGATACGATGCGCCGATGGTCCCGGGACCGCTGCGGCGTAATGAGGTGATGATCGAAGTGGCGGTACGAGTAGGGGCTAACCGGTACCGCCAGCTTCAGATCACGTCCTAGGCGTCTTCGAGTGTGCGGGTAGCCGCGGTCGGGGTGTGACCGCTTTCACGCTCCCATTGCTCGAATTCGCTGCGGCTCAGCAGATAACGCTCGCGCGCTTCGTGAAAGCTGATCACGCGGTCGTGTACAGCCTGCACTACGTCTGCTTTCTTTGCCTTTGACCAATAAACCCTGTGCGACTTTGGCAGTCCGTACTGCTTGATCGCGTCGGCGATGGAAAGGTGTCGGGGGTATGCCACGTTTTCGTACTCCTTGTTAAAGTGCCCCTGGTTCACAACGCCCTGTGTTGCTGGAGATGTGATCGTGTTTTCAGGCTTAATTCGGTCCTACCGAGCATGGTTAACATCGCGTTGACGCCGCCCTACGTGGCTGGCTTGCGGTAAAGCGAGGCCAAAGTGTCGATCTGCTTTACACCCTGAAATTCGGGCGCAAAAAAGGGGCGGCCCTTTTTGGGAGCCGCCCCGGTTCTCCAGCGATTCTCTGCGGGTCAGCCGCCGGGCTGTTCACCCATCAGCTGCTGCATCAGGTAAACGTATTGAAGCGCCTGCAGCTTCGCGCGCTGCTCATTGTCGACCCCGCCTGAATGCCCGCCTGTCATATCCTCGAAGTAGTAATAGGGCTGGCCAAGCTCTTTCAGCTTCGCCGCGCCCTTGCGCGCATGAGCGGGATGGGTGCGATCATCTGCGGTCGAGGCCCACAGGAACGGGGTGGGGTATTCCACGCCCTCTACGAGCTTCTGGTAGGGCGAATATTTCTCAATCCAGGCGCGTTGCTCAGGAATGCGCGGATCGCCATATTCACCCGTCCACGATGCGCCGCGGTCGATCAGGTGGTACCGCAGCATGTCGAACAGCGGGATCGCCACGATCGCGGCGCCAAACAGGTCAGGCCGCTGCGTGAGGGCGGTTCCGACCAACAGACCGCCTTGAGAGCCCCCTTGAATACCCAGATGCTCAGGTGAGGTGAAGCCGCGCTCGACGAGATCTTCGCCGACAGCGATGAAGTCATCCCATGTCCGCTGCTTGTTTTCGCGCATCGCGGTCTGGTGCCAGCCGGGGCCGAACTCACCGCCGCCGCGCAAATTGGTCAGCACGTAGGCTCCGCCATTTTCGAGCCAGAGCTTGCCCTGGCTACCGAGGTAGCTGGGCAGCATCGAGACCTGATAGCCGCCATAACCATACATGAGTGTCGGCGTGGTGCCGTCCAGTTCCATGCCGGCAGGCTTGACGATGAAGTACGGAATTTGCGTCCCGTCCTTGCTCGTCGCCTGATGCTGCTCGACTTCCATCCCGGCCGGATCGAAACGCGCTGGCGAGGTCTTGAGCACCTGAGGGTCGCCCGAACCATCGGTGTAGTAAAGCGTGGTCGGATTGAGAAAGTCGGTGACGGTGAACATCACCTGCTCGGTCTCGTTCGAAGACGCTGCAACACCCACGGTCGCATTGTCGGGCAGGTTGACCGGTTCGCTGGTCCACTCACCGTCGACGAAATCGAACCGCAGGACCTTGCCCACGACATTGTCCAGCATGCTGACATAGAGGCTTCCGGCGGTGCTCGCCGCGCCGCGCTTGGTTTGCCGGTCGCCCGGCGCCCAGACGAGCGTTTTTTTCGCGCCGTTGGGATCGGCCTTGAATTCCTCCAGGTCGACCGCAACCAGCGCATCGGCAGGGAAGGTCTGACCCTGCGTTTCCCAATCGACATCGGTCGTGAACAGCGCCTGCCCGTCGATTATGCCATAGGGCGACGCCTTGAGGGGCATATCCATACGCACCCACTCGCCGTCCTTCAGCCAGTAATATTCCGTCTCATGGAAGCTCGTTGCGCGGAAGCCGAAATAGCCGTGCACGATGCCCTTGTTATCGCGGGAAAGCGATGCGCCGGACCAGACATCGGACTGTTCGCCGCGCCAGATTTCCTGCGCATCGGCGATGTCCGTTCCACGCTTCCACAGGCGCGTGGTGCGCGGATACTGGCTCTCGGTGAGTGTACCTTCGCCGAAATCACGGCTGACGAGCAGGGTGTCTTCATCGAGCCATTGCACGCCGCCTTGGCTCTTTTCCTCGAGCGCAAACCCGCCTTCGACGAAGCTCTTGGTCGAGGTGTCGAATTCGCGCATGATTGTCGCATCTTCGCCGCCATCGCTCAGTGCAATCATGCACTTGCTTTGTGCCGGAGGCAGGCAGGTCGAGCCCTTGTAGACCCATTCCTTGCCCTCGGCAGCGGCAAGCGCGTCCACGTCGAGCACGGTTTCCCATTCGGGTTCGTCGGTCTGGTAGCTTTCCAGCGTGGTCCGGCGGAGCAGGCCTTTCGGGTTCTGCTTGTCCTGCCAGAAATTGTAGAGGCCATCAGGGCGGAAGCTGACATAAGGGACGCGGTCCTCGCTGTCATAGATCGCGAGCGCTTCAGCCTTGAGCTCCTCGAACCGGGGATCGGTTTCCAGCGCACCAAGCGTGAGCTCGTTCTCCTTGGTGACCCAGGCAAGAGCCTCTTCGCTGCGAGCTTCCTCGAGCCAGATATAGGGGTCCTGTTCTGGTCCGGGAACGCCCGCTTCATCAATAACCGTGGCAGTGTGGTCGTCGGCGTTGGCGCCGGTTGCAGCGGTTAGTGTCATGGCAGCCGCCAGTGCAAGTGTTGAGACAAGCTTCAAGTGTCCTCTCCTGTGGGGAAATGCATTGACAATGGTGTGCCCAAGCCGCCGCCAAAAGTGAAGGGCGAAAGCAGGCAGTTGGAGGCAATATCAGCCTGTTTGCTCGGCAACCTGCACTTCGCGTTCCCGAGGAAGGAAAACAGGCGCTGTCTCGTCGCTGGCGTCCATGCGCGCAATCGCAGCGAGCATGTGCTCGCGCAGGCGGCATTGCAGCTTCCAGCCGATCTTGGGATCTTTCGCGCGGGCGAGAAAGCGGACGGTCGTCGCCAGCGCATCGTGGCCGACGACCTGCACTTCGGCCTCGTCGGCGTCCATCACATCATCGTCCTGCTCGACGAACTTCTCGAACTCGTCGCGCAGTTTGTCGATATCGGAGCGGTGATCGAGCATCAGCTCGACATGAGTCATCAGGCTGGGATCGGTCTTGGTCCAGTTTTCGAAGCTTTCGCCGATAAAGGCGGCAACCGGCGCCATCAGGCGGCGCTCATCCCACGTGCGCAGACGGAGGTGGGTAAAGCCGATCCGCTCGATATAGCACCATTGGCCCTGCCAATAGACCGCATCGCCAATCCGCGCGGTCTTCGCAAACGCGATCTGGATGCTGGCCATCAGATCGCCGAGCGCCTGCCGCGCCGCGAATACAAGGATGAGGCCGAGCACCCCGGCAGAGGCCAGCAGGCTGAAGCCAAGCGTGCTCGCGATATCGGTCTGGATCAACACCACCGCGACCGCGATCAGCACCACGAAAACGGTCAGGATGCGCTGGCCAGCGCTCAGCTTCGTAAAATAATCGCGGGCTTCCTCGTTATCGGGGTCTTCGAGTTCTGTGCTGCGCTGACCGGCAGCGAAATCGATGATCGTCTCAATGACCACCAGCAGCAGCGCGGCGATGGCGGCGACAAACAAGGTGATTTCCAGCGGGTCGAGGATGCTCGCAACGGTGCCGGAGAAATTGAAAATCGAACTGCGCAGGAGCGCAAATGTGCCCGCCAGCGCCGTGAGCGAGGCTGGCAGGTGGATGGCGCGCGCTATGCTATGGGCAAGCGTATCCTCGTCATGGCTCTTCCGAAAACGCCGGATACCGGCATAGACAAATGCCGCAACGAGCATGGCCAGAACCAGCACGACCGGCAGAGCGATGACTTCCCACCATGCGAGGGTCCAGAACGCCTGCTCGCGCAGCGGGGCGGGAAGGGCTTGCTCGAACTTCGACGGGCCGTAGCGATCATAGAGCGCCGGGACATTCTCGACCGTCTGGCGGCTGATCATCCAGACCGGCTCTCCATCGCGTGTTTGCAGGCGCGCAATACGGAACGAGTAATCTCGTCCTTCAGCGCGAAGATGCGCGAGAACGATGCTGCGGCGCGGTTCGCCTGCAAGCGGTTCCTTGTTGCTGGCGATGACCTCGACTGCGTCGGGCCGGTCGGAAAGGCCGCGCCAGTCGATCAGGATCGAGCGGTTGACGATATCGAATGCCTGCCGCGCGAGTTCTGGACCGCGTGAGGCTTGTTCCGAGGCTGGCATGTCGGACAGGTCCAGTGCTGTCGCAACGCGGTCCCATTCCTTGTCATGCCCTGCGTCGATGAAGCTTTCAAGGAGCGCCTGAGGCGTCTCCAGATCGAGCGGCTCGGCTGGCTGGGGAAGGCCCGGATTGATCGCGTCGATTTCGTAAACATAGGGTTCGGAAGAAGCAGGCACGTCGTCCGAGCCCTGCGCAGCAAGGGGCGCGGCGAGCGGCGCTGCAATCAGCGCGAGCAAGAAAATTGTGAGAAACCGAATGATACGCCCAACCCCGCAGCAAGTCTGAAGTTACCCTTGGTCAACCAACGGGATGGGCAAGGCGCGGTTCCGAAAAGGAAAAAGGCGGCCCCGCCATCATGGCAGAGCCGCCCTTTTCGTGTCTCTTGAACTGTCTCGGCGCCTAGGCTTCGACATGCTCCGCAAGGACCGTCAGGCCGGCATCACCGACTTCGGCAAAGCCGCCTTTGACTTCGATCGTCTCCGGCTCTGCGCCTTCGGTCTTGTAGACCTGCACCGCGCCATCGCGGATGGTCGACATGAAAGGCGCGTGGCCTTCGAGCACACCGAATTCGCCTTCGGTGCCGGGGACGACGACCATGTGGACGTCTTCGCTACGGACCAGCTTGGCCGGGGTTACGAGTTCGAAGTGGAGTGACATCTGGCTTAAGCGTCCTCGGCCATCTTAGCGGCCTTCTTCTGCACGTCTTCGATGCCGCCGACCATGTAGAATGCCTGCTCGGGCAGGTGATCGTATTCACCGTCGACAACCGCCTTGAACGATTTCACCGTGTCTTCGAGCTGGACAAAGATGCCGTCAATACCGGTGAAGACCTCTGCCACGTGGAACGGCTGGCTGAGGAACTTCTGGATTTTGCGGGCGCGCGCTACGGTGAGCTTATCTTCTTCCGAAAGCTCATCCATGCCGAGAATGGCGATGATGTCCTGCAGCGACTTGTACTTCTGGAGCGTTTCCTGGACCCGGCGAGCCGTGTCATAGTGCTCCTGACCGACAACGCGCGGCTCAAGAACGCGCGAGGTGGAATCGAGCGGGTCAACCGCCGGGTAGATGCCCAGCTCCGAAATTGCGCGGTTCAGCGTGGTGGTCGCGTCGAGGTGAGCGAACGAGGTTGCAGGAGCAGGGTCGGTAAGGTCATCAGCAGGCACGTAGATGGCCTGAACCGAAGTGATCGATCCCTTGTTGGTCGAGGTGATGCGTTCCTGCAGGTTGCCCATGTCGGTCGACAGGGTCGGCTGGTAGCCCACGGTAGAAGGAATACGGCCCAGCAGTGCGGACACTTCCGAACCGGCCTGCGTGAAGCGGAAAATATTGTCGACGAAGAACAGGACGTCCTGCCCTTCTTCATCACGGAAATATTCCGCCATGGTGAGGCCCGACAGGGCAACGCGGGCGCGCGCGCCGGGAGGCTCGTTCATCTGACCGAAGACGAGGGCAACCTTGGAACCTTCAGAAATCGCGTTGCCGTCTTCGTCCTTGGCGATGACGCCTGCGTCGAGAAATTCGTGGTAGAGATCGTTACCCTCGCGGGTACGCTCACCGACACCGGCGAACACGGACACGCCGCCGTGGCCTTTCGCGATGTTGTTGATGAGTTCCTGAATAAGAACGGTCTTGCCGACCCCGGCGCCGCCAAACAGGCCGATCTTGCCGCCCTTTGCATACGGCGCAAGAAGGTCGATGACCTTAATCCCGGTGACCAGAATTGCCGCTTCGGTCGACTGGTCGACGAAAGCCGGTGCCTCGGCATGGATCGGTGCAGTCATGTCCGCGCCAATCGGACCGCGTTCGTCAATGGCCTCACCAACCACGTTCATGATGCGTCCGAGCGTTTTCGGACCCACGGGCACGGAGATTTGCGCGCCGGTTGCGATCACTTCAGCGCCGCGGACGAGGCCTTCGGTCGCGTCCATTGCGATGGTGCGAACGGTGTTCTCGCCAAGGTGCTGGGCAACTTCAAGGACGAGGGTCTTGCCGTCGTTCTTGGTTTCCAGCGCGGAGAGGATCGCGGGCAGTTCGCCTTCGAACTGCACGTCGACGACAGCGCCGATGACCTGGCTGATGACGCCGTTGGTGGTCTGGTTGAGGACTGGTGCGGTGGCCATGTTGTGTTCCTTAGCCTTCGATTAAAGCGCTTCCGCGCCTGCAATGATTTCAATGAGTTCGGTGGTGATCGCAGCCTGGCGGCGGCGGTTGTATTCGATGTTGAGATCCTTGATGAGCTCGCCCGCATTGCGCGTGGCGTTGTCCATCGCGGTCATCGAAGCGCCTTGCTCCGATGCCTCACGTTCGAGCAGCGAGCCGAAGATCTGCGTCTTCAAGTAGCGCGGCAGCAGCTCTTCGAGGATTTCCTCTTCGCCCGGCTCGTATTCGACCACGGCGTCACTGTCGTCTGCGACATCGGGTGAAGGAACCGGGATCAGCTGGCTGACGGTCGGGTCCTGCACCAGCGCCGATTTGAAAGTCGGGTAGATCAGGTGCGCGACATCGTATTTGCCCGCGTCGTACATCTCGATCAGCTCGGCTGCGATCGCATCGGCCTCTTCGAAGCCCGGCGTCTTGACCGTGCTCGTGTCGAAATGCTGCCCGATCCGATCGGCATAATCACGCTTGAGCGGCGCGCGCCCCTTTTTGCCGACAAGGTAGAACTCTACCTCTTTGCCCTCTGCAATCAGCTCTTTCGCCTTGGCCTTGGCTGCCTTGACGATGTTCGAGTTCAGACCGCCGCACAGCCCCTTGTCGGTGTTGACCACCACGAGGAGGTTCCGCTTGTCCGAGCCGGTTCCTGCGAGCAGCTTCGGAGCGCTGTCGCCCGAAACCTTGTCCGCAAGCGAGGCCATGACGGCAGCAAGACGCTCTTGATACGGGCGCGCCGCTTCCGCAGCGGCCTGCGCACGGCGTAGCTTTGCCGCGGCGACCATCTGTTTGGCCTTGGTGATCTTCTGGGTCGATTTAACCGACCCGATCCGATCCTTGAGTTCCTTGAGCGATGCCATTGGGCGTTACCTTACGCGAACTGCTTGGCGAAGGTTTCGAGCGCTGCGACCGTGCGGTCCTTCACATCGCCTTCGAACTTCTTGCTCGTCCGGATGTCCGAGAGGATGTCGGCGTGTTCGCCGCGGAAGAAGGCCAACATCTGCTCTTCGTATTCGCCCACCCGCTCGACAGCGACATCGTCGATATAGCCGTTGGTGCCGGCAAAGATCGACACGGTCTGCTCTTCGAACGGCATCGGCGAGAATTGTGGCTGCTTCAGCAGCTCGGTCAGACGTGCACCGCGATTGAGCAGCTTTTGCGTCGAAGCATCGAGGTCGGAGCCGAACTGCGCAAACGCCGCCATTTCGCGGTACTGCGCAAGGTCGAGCTTCATCGAGCCTGAAACCTTCTTCATCGCCTTGGTCTGGGCGGCACCGCCCACACGGCTGACCGACAGGCCCACGTTAATGGCGGGACGGATACCCTGGTAGAACAGGTCGGTTTCAAGGAAGATCTGGCCGTCGGTGATCGAGATCACGTTGGTCGGAATGTAGGCCGACACGTCGCCCGCCTGCGTTTCGATGATCGGCAGCGCGGTCAGCGAACCGCCGCCATTGTCGCCGTTCATCTTTGCGGCACGCTCAAGCAGGCGGCTGTGGAGATAGAAAACGTCGCCCGGATAGGCTTCGCGGCCCGGAGGGCGGCGCAGCAGGAGCGACATCTGACGGTAAGCAACGGCCTGCTTGGAAAGGTCGTCGTAAACGATCACGGCGTGCATGCCGTTGTCGCGGAAATACTCGCCCATCGCACAGCCGGTGTAAGGTGCAAGGTACTGAAGCGGGGCAGGCTCCGAAGCGGTAGCGGCCACGACGATGGAATATTCCATCGCGCCGTTTTCTTCGAGCTGCTTGACGATCTGGGCAACCGTCGAGCGCTTCTGACCGACAGCGACATAGATGCAGTAAAGCTTCTGCTTCTCATCGTCGCCCTGGTGCGCGTCCTTCTGGTTGATGAAAGTGTCGATGGCGACAGCCGACTTACCGGTCTGACGGTCGCCGATGATCAGTTCGCGCTGGCCGCGGCCAACCGGTACGAGCGCGTCGATTGCCTTGAGGCCCGACTGCACCGGCTCGGAAACGGATTCGCGCGGGATGATGCCCGGCGCCTTGACTTCGACGCGGCTGCGCTCGGTCGTCTCGATCGGGCCCTTGCCGTCGATCGGATTGCCCAGCGCATCGACCACGCGGCCCAGCAGGGCCTTGCCAACCGGAACGTCCACGATGGTTTCGGTCCGCTTGACGGTGTCGCCTTCTTTGATCTCGGCATCCGAACCGAAGATCACGACGCCGACATTGTCTGCTTCGAGGTTCAGGGCCATGCCCTGAACGCCATTGGCAAATTCGACCATTTCACCGGCCTGCACCTTATCGAGGCCGTGAATACGGGCGATACCGTCACCCACGCTGAGGACGGAGCCGACTTCGCTGACTTGCGCTTCGGTGCCGAAATTGGCGATCTGGTCCTTGATGACCTTGGAGATTTCTGCGGCGCGGATTTCCATGTTTCTTCCTTTAAGCCTTCATGGCCTGGGCAAGTGAATTGAGACGGGTGCGGATCGAGGCGTCGATGCGCTTCGACCCTATGGTGACGACGAGGCCGCCGAGCAAATCGGGGTCAACATCGGCTGAAAGCATGACAGTGCGGCCCTCGCGGGCGGTCAGCTTGCTCTTGAGCTCGGCAAGCTGGCTGTCGGTGAGTGGATGCGCGCTGGTGACATTGGCGGTCACTTCGCCGCGCTGTGCAGCGGCAATGGCTTTGAACGCCGCGATCATGTCGGGCAGGGCGGCCAGGCGCCGGTTGGCCGCGAGCACGCCGAGAAAATTGGTGGTGAGATCGGCAAGCCCAAGGTGCCTTGCCACCGCCTCGACAGCGTCGCCATGCGCAGAGCGCGAGAGCTGCGGATTGGTGGTGGCGCTGCGCAGGTCGTCCGATTCGTCCAGCGCTTCGCTCAGCTTGGCGAGATCGGATTCGACGGCCGTAACCGTCCCCGCTTCGCTTGCGAGTTCGAACAGAGCTGAGGCGTAACGGCCTGCCAGGCTAGCCTGAATACCGGCGGAAATATCCACGCGTTTCGATGTCCTTTAGGATCTTCGAGAATAACGATGCATCGCCTCGGGGTTTCGGGTCGCTTGGAAGCATCCCGACGAAGCTGGCGCGCGCCTAGCAATGTCTTTGTGATTCCGCAAGCGAAGCGCGCGTGAATTATGGACATGGGGAATTGCTTGAGGCACAACTTACTCCAGGAGCGAAAAAGCTCATGGGAGAGGAAAAATGCAGCTTACACCGATGGCACCCAAGTGCGGTGTTGAAATTTCAGGCGTCTCGCTGGCGGATTGCACCGACGCCGAAATGGATCAGATCAAGCAGGCGATCTACGAACACGGCGTCGCGGTATTCCGCGATCAGGACTTCTCTCCGGAAGATCACATCAAGTTCGGCAAGCGCTGGGGCGGGATCGACATCAACAATTATTTCCCGCTGCAGGAAGACTATGGCGAGATCGCAGTGGTCAAGAAGGAAGCCGATCAGGCGACCAATATCGGCGGGGCGTGGCACACCGATCACTCCTATGACCAGATCCCGGCGATGGGATCGGTGCTGGTGGCGCGCGACTTGCCTCCGAAAGGCGGCGATACCGAGTGGGCGCATATGGGCGCCGCCTATGACGCGTTGCCGGACGATCTGAAGCAAGAGATCGAAGGGTTGGAGGCATTTCATACCGCCGACCACGTATACAAGGCCGATGGTCTTTATGCGCAGACGGACATGGGCAAGAGTTTGCGCGGGCAGGACATGAAAACCGGCGCGGTCCACCCGGTCGTGATCCGGCATCCGCATACCGGACGCAAGCTGCTTTATGTAAACACCGCTTTCACGATCAATTTTGTCGGCCAGACGCGCGAGGAGAGCCTGCCGCTTCTACAGCGGCTGTGCGACGCTGCGCTGACCGATGACAATCAGTGCCGTCTGCAATGGAAGCCCGGCACGGTCGCCATCTGGGACAACCGCACGACCTGGCACAATGCGATCAACGATTATGCGGGACACCGCCGCGAAATGCACCGCATCACGCTGTCGGGTGAGGCGCTGGCGGCATAGCCTTCCTGCGGACCAGAGGCGCTCAGGGTTCGCCGCCTGCGCCAGCGGCCCTGTCGGTCGCCTCGCACCTGTAAACCAGCCGCTCATTCGGACGATCGGGCAATTGCGCCAGCACGCCTGATTGCTGCTCGCCCAGGATGCGCGCGGCGTCGAGCACTCCGCAGGCCGGCGGTGTGTAAGCGCCTCTGATATCGCGGGCAGCCTGCATCCTTGCGCGGCTCAGCAGATACCGTTCGGTCTGGAAGATGCGCGATTGTGGTTCGTAGGTGTTGACCGCGACAGCCGCCTCGTCGTTCGGGACCAGCACACGCGACCACTTGCCATTGGTCATACCATATTGCGTGCGCCCGTTGACGCAGCCGTCGGCGGCCCAGTCGAACTCGACATCGTCGGTTCGTGCGCCGGTGATGCGGCTGCGTTCAGGGATCAGTGTGCAGATGAGCGTGCCGTCCCCTGCGAGCGAGATCGGCGGCGAGCTGTCCCCTCCATTCGTTGCCAGCCCTTCGATTGCGGCGGCCACGCGGTCTTCGATCTCGCTATAGCCGGGGCGCGTGATCCAGATGAGCACCGTGCCGATGATCGCTGCACCTGCAATCCCGGCGGCGATCAGCGCGCGGGTCTGCGCCTTGCTGTCGGTTTCAGTGTCGGAGCGCGCCTGCTGGCGCAGCTGCGTTGCCGCATAGCCCGATCCAATGCCGACCAGCAGGAGGATAAGCGCCATCGCCATCGCATTGTCGCGCTCCTCCATCACAGCCATCTGCGCCGCCAGCCTTGCGTCGGCGCGTGCTTCACGCAGCTCGTTCTCGCGCGCTTCCACGCGGGCGCGGGCATCGGCGCGCTGCGCATCGAAGCGGGCGCGCTCGGCCGCGTTGAGCTCGTCGATCGAGCGGCAGGGAAGGGCATTGGTCTGCGGCTCGATCTCGTTCGCGCGCAGGAATGGCAGCAGCTCGCGCAGGCTTACCGCAAAGTAGAATTCCGCGTCCGACCCGGCGGAATCCGCGCCGAATGAATTGACACCCAGAACGCGGCCGCAGCCATCGAGCAGCGGCCCGCCTGAATTCCCTCGCGCAATCGGCGCTGTATGCAGGATCGTGTCGAACTGGCGGCTCGGGCGCTCTCCGGAGAGGAACCCGCGGCTTTTGACCGGCGGCTGCGCGTTGAAGATGTCGCTGATCTCCAGCCCCTGCGCGACATCGACGTTCATCGGATAGCCAACGGCTGACACTTCACCCAGGTTCACGCCGACGCCGCCTGCAATTGTCAGCGGCGGAAGGCGCATGTCGTCATCGACGATTTCGATGAGGGCAAGGTCGTTGCGCGGGCTCACAGCAAGCGGTACCGCGCAAATGCGCCATCCTCGCCTTCGCTTGGCACGATCCCGATGCGCAGCGTGTCATCCTGCAGCGCCTCGCGGATCACGTGTGCATTGGTGACGATCTTGGTCGGGGTAACGGCAAAGCCGCTCCCATGCGTGACCGGGACCAGCTCTTCGCCATTCTGGCTGATGATGACGACCCGGACGACACCGCGCGCGGCTGCATCGATATCGCCAGCATCGGCCGCCGCCGCTTGCGACAGGACAAGGGCGATCAGCGCGGTCACGTAATGCATGAATTTGTTCATCGCGGTGTTCTTACCCACCGCATGACATTGACCGCAAGCTCCGGGATGCGCTGTAACCACGCTTGTGAGAAAAGCTGACCCATGACGAACGTAAAATCTCTGACCGATGACAAGCGCTGGCAAATCGCTTTGGCCAAGGACCGCCGCTATGACGGCGCGTTCGTGACCGGGGTGCATTCCACCGGCATCTATTGCCGCCCGAGCTGCCCGGCACGCGCGCCGCTGCGCAAGAATGTGCGGTTCTATACGAACGCTGCCGATGCCGAGGCGGCGGGTCTGCGTGCCTGCAAACGGTGCTCGCCCAATACCCAGAGCGCGGAGGAGGCATGCGTTCTGGCAGCCATCGCCGCAATCCGCGAGAGCGGCGCGATGACGCTGGACCAGCTGGCCGGCCTCACCGGTTATTCGCCCACGCATTTCCAGCGCCTGTTCAAGCGGACCGTGGGCCTGTCTCCGGCTGCCTTTGCACGGGCCCTGCGCGAAGAGCGAGTTCGCGGCGCGCTCGAAAACGGCGTGAGCGTCACTGATGCGCTATACGAGGCGGGGTATTCCGCGCCCTCACGCTTCTACGCCGACACGAAAGGACGAATGGGTATGCAGGCGAGCGATTGGCGCAATGGCGGGAAGGGCCGCACCATCCACTGGAGCGTGATTGCGACCTCACTCGGAGAGATGCTCGTCGCAGCGACCGAGAAAGGCGTGTGCTGCCTTGCATTCGGAGAGGGCGAGAATGAACTCGCAGCGCGCTTTCCCAATGCCGATCTGGTCAAAGGGGGCGGCGAATTCAGCGCGCTGTTCCGGCAAGTGGTGGCAGCGGTCGAAGAGCCCTCCTGCGATGCCTCGGCCATCCCGCTCGATATCAAGGGGACCGCCTTCCAGCAGCGCGTGTGGCAGGCGCTGCGCGATATCCCCTCAGGCGAAACGCGCAGCTACGGCGAGCTTGCAGCCGCGCTCGGCAATCCCAAAGCCAGCCGCGCGGTCGGCGGCGCGAACGGGGCGAACAATATTGCCGTGCTGATCCCGTGCCACCGCGTGGTGCAGGCCGATGGCTCGCTGGGCGGATACGCCTATGGCCCGGACATCAAGGCGGAGCTGCTCAAGCGCGAAGGGCGGGAGTGAGCGGCGCATAATCGCCTGTTCATTCAAGGTGTTGCACCGTGCGAGCATGAAGACGCCGCTTTATCTTGCCGCCATTGCCTTTACTGCGCTTTCAGCGCCCGCGCATGCGACCGGCGGCTTCCTCTGCAAGACTGCGGGAGAGCAGCCGATCGTGGTGCAGCTCGGTTTTGGCCATGTCCCCAGCGCCTCGCTGTTCCTCGCGCGGCTGGTCGACAACGGAAAAGAAGTGCCGGTCACGGCGACCCAGTGGTGGCTGCGCGGGAGCGAGATGCGGCTAGCGCTCGTCTCGAAAAACGCGCTACGCGAAGAGCTGATCCTGAGCGCGCAATATAACGAGAAAACCTATTCCTACGATGGTTCGATCTGGCGCGCAGGCCGCGAGCATTGGGTGCGCTGCCGTGAGAACTGAGGGCGTTATCGTGGGTCATAGCGACATAGATTTCGGCGGTTAATCCCGGTTTCTCTCGATCACATCGACCACCGCTGACGCCTTTGCTGCGAGATCGGGGTCGGTATCGTCTGAAAGGGCGAGCGCTTCCATTCGGCTGCGCAGTCTTTCCGAGGTGTAGAATACGTAAGCTTTTTCGTTTCCGGGAGATTTCCAGAATGCCGTTATCCAGATGCTCTCCTGCCCCTTCGCAGCAGACTGGCACCAATCGCGCCATAGACGTCTGGTCAATACCTCGTCGGGCGAGGACCAAACCTGATCCAGCAGGTCGTCGATGCTCCAGCCACCAAGCGTGAACATGCACAATACGTCATCGAGAGGGTCGGGTTTCTCGCTCTCGATATGGCGGGTCAGATAGCTGCGCTGGAACTGATCAAGGACCGCCCACTGTTCGTGCGTCCATTGGTCCGGATTGCCGGTGTCAAAGCGGGCCAGGCTGACTTCCACACCGACGCTCGCGAGGTCTTCATCCGCCGCCAGCACTTCAAGGATGCGAGGCAGGAGGTAGGCCCACGTCTGCTTCGCGATGCCTTGCGGATCACAGGCTGCGAAAAACCAGTCCTGAAGGTAGTGAAGGGGAAGGTCCCGAATGCCGGGCCGAAAGAAATCGGCCTCGATATCCGCCTCCATGCAGCAACCTTCGCACACTTCGATGCTTGCCGGTTTGGGGCTCTCAAATACGCGATAGGCGCTTTCGATACAGTCAAAAAAGTCGTGATCGGGCTTCAGTTTTGCGCGTATGGGAGGCGGCTGCCTGTTCGTCATCATTCAAACCTGCCCGGTATCCATCACGTGCGTTCTGACCGCTGCCGTCAATCCAGTTTCGGCGGGAAGCCAGGCTCGCACTTTTCCATTGCGCGCTGGTAGGCATCGCGCGCGCCGATGCGCTGGAGATAGGCTTTGAGGTTGGGGAGGTGGTCGATGCTCATGCCGTTGAAAGCGCGACTGGTGGTCAGCTGGAACACCATCATGATGTCGGCGGTGGTCAGCTGCGATCCGCCGAAATAGTCCGCCTCGCCCAGTCGCCGCTCGATCTGGGACCAGGCATTGGTGATGCGTTTGGCAAGCGGCGGCGGCATCTCTGCGCCAACCGCACCCACCGCGATCTGCATCATACCGTTGGTCATGAACGTCGCGTTTGCGAAATGGAACCAATAGAGATGATCGGCGAAATCGGGATGATCGGGGCCGGGGACCAGGTCCGTATCGCGCGCGTACTTGCCTACTATATATTCGACGATTGCGCCGCTCTCGCCAAGCTTGATGTCCCCGTCCTCGATTATCGGCGCAATTTCCATCGGATGGATCGCTTTCAGCTCAGGCGGGGCGAGCCGCGTTTCAGGATCGCGATTGTAGAGCTTGAGATCGTAATCGAGCCCCAGTTCCTCGAGGAGCCAGACGATGCGTTCGGATTGCGAAATGCGAAGGTGATGGACGGTCAGCATGAACATGGCTCCCAATAATGCATCACGCCGCGTTACGGCATTGGCGATGGAGCGCAAGTGCTCGGAGCGGCTTTGAAGGACCAGTATCGGGCTACGGGCCTGCGAGGAAAGAAGCCCACCACTCCTTTCGTATCGCAGCGCCCGGCAGGCTTATTCGGTCGGCCCGTCTGAGCCCGTCTGCATGTCTCGCAGCGCGTAGGCTGCCGCGTCCAGCGCGTCGATTGCGCGGGCCAGCCGTTCCTCTTACCGATCGACGGCAGGCGCGGGCGCTGCTGCTGTCGCAGGAGTTTCGAGATCGGCGGTTTCGAGCGGTTCGGGCTGGGTATCGGGCGCAGTGCCCGGAGCCGTGTAGGTCGGGATGCCGTCGACCATTTCGTATTCCGTAGCCGAAGGCGCGGTTGGCTCTGTTACCGCCGGGGCTGGCACTGGAAACGGAGCTGCGCGCGCGATCAGGCAGCGATCGATCGCGCGGTTTGTTACGAGCTTGGATAGCGTCTCAAGCTCGCTTTGATCCGCACGCTGCGCAAGGCGGATGAAGGCGTCGGTATCGCCGCACAATTCGCGCGAGGGCCGGACGCCAGAATGCATGTTGCCGATCCGGGTTTCGTAATCGTCGAACGCATATTGTCCGTCACGAAGTCCATGGCGAGCGACGAGCGTGTTGCGAACCTGCTGGCTGTGAAAGCCAAGCTCATCCGACCGGTTGTCCAGCAATCGGCCATAGGTGCGCAGGGTCTGGGGCGAAAGCTGCCGGCATTTGAGCGCGCTCACCATCAACTTCACGCGAAGGTCATGGATGCGCGCCGATTGCATTTCGGCTTCTTCGAAACAGGGCAGGCCGCTCGCCTGCGCCGATAGGGAGGTCGTAGCCAAGGCGGCGGTGGCTATTCCGCAGCCAAGCTTTCTGAATAACGAGTGCACGATATTGCTCCTACAAACGAGGGGTGGGTAAGTAGGAGCGCTCCGGGAATGCTTATACCACATTCTGCGCGAATCGGGAACAAGCGGATGAAAACGATGGAGAATTTTCGAAACCGCAGAAACCTTGGCTTTCACCTGAACCGCACATTTACAAAGCACCGCTGAGAGCGGAGCGGCAAGGCTTGCGCTATCGCTCCCGCGCCCAATCCTTCGCCGCTGGGGTAAGCGAGTCGAGGAATTTTTCAGCACTCTCCAGATAATCGGCGCGCTTCGTGTCGTCCATCCGGTCCCAGTTCGAATAGATGCGCCCGACGCGGTGATTGCTTTCCAGCCGGTCGCGATGCCGGTCCATGAAATGCCAGTAGAGCGGGTTGAAGGGGCACGCGCCTTCGCCCGTTTTCTTGCTCACCGAATACGAGCATTGCTTGCAGTAGTCCGACATCTTGTTGATGTAATTGCCGCTCGCCGCATAGGGTTTGGTCGCCAGCTTCCCGCCATCGGCATAGAGGATCATCGCGGAAACATTGGGCAATTCGACCCATTGATAGGCATCGGCATAGACCGCGAGATACCAATCCTGCACGTCGCGCGGATCAATCCCGGCGAGCAGACAGAAATTGCCGAGCACCATCAGCCGCTGGATGTGATGCGCATGGGCATTCTCGCGGGTCGAACGGATGCAGTCGGAGAGGCAGCGCATATCGGTCTCGCCGGTCCAGAAGAACTCCGGGAGCGCGCGCTTCGCGTTGAGCTTGTTGTCGCTTTCGAGGCCCGGCATGTTTAGCCAGTAGAACCCTCGGATGTATTCGCGCCAGCCGATGATCTGGCGGATAAAGCCCTCGACCGAATTGATCGGGGCTGCGCCATCCCTGTAGGCCTGCTCCGCGCGTTCGCACAGCGCAACCGGGTCCAGCAGGCCGAGATTGATGCTGGTCGAAAGCATTGAGTGATACATGTCGTCTTCGCCGTGCACCATTGCGTCCTGATAGGGACCGAATTTCTCGATCCGCTCGGCGAAGAAGGCGTCGGCGGCCTTTTCGGCCTCATCGCGCGTTACCGGCCAGCGGAACGGTTCGAGATCTCCAAAGTGATCGCCGAATTCGTCTTCGACCAGAGCGATGACTTCGCGAGTGATGTCGTCGGGTTCGAATTTCGGGACAGGCGGCGGGTCCATCTCATCCTTCGGCGGCTCGCGGTTCTGCTTGTCGTAATTCCATTCGCCGCCTTCCGGCTTGCCATCCTCCGCCATGAGCAGGCTTGACTTCCGGCGCATCTCGCGGTAGAAATGCTCCATCGTGAGATGCTTGCGATCCTCGGCCCACTCGCGAAATTCCTGGTGCTCGCACAGGAACCGGTCGTCGGGGAGTATTTCGACCTCGCAGGCGAATTTATCCGGCCATTCCTCGATTGCCTGTTGCACCCGCCATTCGCCAGCTTCGGTCATGTGGATTGCGCGCGGAGCATGGCGTTCGACAGCGCGCGCCACTTCGCCGGTGAAGCTGCCGGAATTGCCAGTGTCGGTCAGGCGAATGTAGTCGACAGTCCACCCGGCATCGCGCAATTCGTCAGCGAAATGGCGCATGGCGGAGAAGATCAGGACAATCTTTTGCTTGTGATGCTTGACGTAGGTTGCCTCGTCCCAGACCTCCATCATCAGGATGACGGTATCGTCCTTGCTCCGTACCGCGAAGCGAGGCGAGTGTGCGGGTCAGCTGGTCGCCCAGAATGGGGACGAGAATGGGGTTGGTGGCCATGCCCGCTCAATGATCGGAGCGGAAAATAGTGCCGCGAGAAAGCTCAGTCCTCGCCCATATCGTCATCGCCTGCATCGCTTGCATCCCCGAAGCGCTCGCGCATATCTTCGACCTTGGTAATGAACTCTGCGGCACGCTCGCCATCTCCATGCGGATTGTTGGCGATAATCTTCAGCAGCCGGATCGAGCCGTCATAGTCGCTGCGAGCCATCAGAGTGAAGGCGTAGCGGAAGCGTATCGGCACGACTTCGGGCGCGAGTTCGAATGCACGCTCGCTCAAGGTATCGGCGCGCTCTCCATCTGTCCTGTTATAGTCGAGCGCCTGCGCCAGGTTCACTAGGGGCCAGGGATGATCGGGAGCCTGTGCCGCCGCCGCTTCGAAGTCGGCGAGCCCGGCATCGAACAGGGCCGCGTCGCTTTCACCAGAAAACTGATACCGCTCGTGGGCGATCCGGCCGCGCAGGACCAGCGCCTCGGCATGGCTCGGATCGATTTCGATAGCACGGTTGGCAGCGGCCTCAGCCTTTGCATATTTGCGCTTCTTCGGATCTTTGCCCTGCTCGAGAACATAGTGAACATGCGCCAGCTCAGACCAGGCCTGCGCGGAAGCCTGCGGCGATTTCACGAGATCGAGCAATCCCTTGCGCGCGTCCCGCAGCTCGTAACCCATCAAGCGCTGGAGGCGATATTCGACGAGGCTTGATGCTGCGTCATCGAGCTGAGTGATCGCCACCTCGCTTTGGTAATCGAGCGGCTCGGTCGATTTCTGGAAGGTGAAGGGCTCCTTCACATATGCCCTGACCGCTTTCTCAAGCTCCTCCGTCGTCCCGAAATGCCGGTTGGCCGCGTCGACCGGATCAACACCCTTGTTGATATCACCAAGATATGCGGTGATTTTCCGGCCCGAGCCCTGCGGCTGCGAATAGAGATAATGGGTAAGCGCCCACGACCAGGCGTAAAACTGCACGACGTCTTCAGCGGGCTTGGGGCCTTTGAGAAGTTCCAGGAAATCGTAGTCGGTAGTGTATGCCAGAGTGCCTACATGCCGGGTGGCGTATTTGCCGATCGTCCACTGCTCATCAGGCAGGAATTCGGCGGTCGAGACGAAGTCGGCATAGCCCTCGGCGAACCACGCGGGGGAGGGTATTGAGAAATTCTGGAAGAAGAAATGGTGCGCGTATTCGTGGTAGAGAACCTGCCTTCCGGTCAATCGCTCTGCAAACTTGCTACGGCGGCGATTGCCGACGAAAAATGATCCCTCTGCACGGGGCATGTAGAAACCTGCGAGCATGCCGTCGCTGCGGCTTCGCCCGGCCAATGCACTGACGTTCCGGCTGTCTTCGAGGAGGTAGACGGTCAGCCGCGCCCTCTGTTCGTACCGGATCCTTGCGCCACAATTTGCGCAACAATGCATCCAGCCGTTCAAGGTCGCGAGCATAGTCTTCAAGCTGGCCTGTCGATCCTTCCGAATAGACCACGAAATTGTGCGTGTCCGCCCGTTTCCAATCGGAAGCAGCAACAGTAGTGGTTAATGAAACGGTCAGCGCGAAAGCAGCTGCAAAGCGAATAAAAAGCTGGACAGGCAAAGACATACTCGTCGTCATACAAAGCTATAGGGATCTATATCCACCCCAATTCGCACGCCGGGTGCGAAATTGTGAGCGTCGAGCCATTCGCGCAGCACCGTCTGGAGATTTGCACTGCGCCGCGCATTCACAAGGAAGCGGTAGCGGTAGCGTCCGCGCAGCAGCGCCAGCGGGGCAGGGGCGGGGCCGAGGATGTAGAGATCGTCGAGCTGCGGGCGCGTGTCGCCGAGCCGGATGGCGGCCTCGCGCGCTTCCTTTTCGTCTTCGGAGGACAGGATGATCGCCGCCCACCGGCCAAATGGAGGAGCGCCCGCATCGCGGCGCGCTTCGGTCTCGGCGGCGTAGAAAGCGTCGCGGTCGCCGTTGGCCAGCGCGGCGATAACCGGCGCGTCGGGATGGCGCGTCTGGATCAGGACTTCGCCCGGTTTCGCGCCGCGCCCTGCGCGCCCGGCGACCTGCGCAACCTGCTGATAAGTCCGTTCGGCAGCGCGCAGGTCTCCGCCTTCGAGGCCGAGATCCGCATCGACCACTCCCACCAGCGTCAGCTCGGGAAAGTGAAAACCCTTGGTCACGAGCTGGGTGCCGACAATCACGTCGATAGCCTTTGCCTCGGCCTGGGCGATAAACTGCGCTGCTCGCTCCGGATTGCCAAGTGTGTCGGACGTGGCGACCGCGACGCGGGCCTCCGGGAAAAGCTCTGCGACCTCGTCCGCGATCCGCTCGACACCGGGTCCGCAGGCGACGAGGCAGTCGCCTTCGCCGCATTCGGGGCAGGCATCGGGCACTTTCGTTTCCAGCCCGCAATGATGGCAGGCGAGGCGCGAGGATAGGCGGTGCTCGACCAGCCAAGCGCTGCAATTGGGGCATTGGAACCGGTGCCCGCAATTGCGGCACAATGTCAGCGGAGCGTATCCCCGGCGGTTGAGAAACAGCAGCGATTGCTCACCGCGCGAAAGGCGTTCTTCCAAAGCGTGAATGATCGGCGCCGACAGCCAGCGACCGCTCGCGGGCTTTTCCTCGGTGAGGTTCACCAGCTTGATTTCGGGCAATTGCGCGCCGCCAAACCGGCTCGGCAATTCGAGCAGTTCATACGTTCCGGTCTGCGCCATGTGCAGACTTTCAAGCGCGGGCGTCGCGCTTGCGAGGATGACCGGAATATCCTCGAACCGTGCCCGCATCACGGAGACATCGCGCGCATTGTAACGCACGCCGTCATCTTGCTTGAAACTGACCTCGTGGGCTTCATCGACCACGATCAGCCCGAGATTGGCATAGGGCAGGAACAGCGCCGAGCGCGCCCCGACTATCACTTGCGCCCCTCCATTTCCCGGCCCTTCGCTGATCGCTCGCCATGCGCGCCTGCGCTCGGTCGATTTGAGCGAGGAATGCCACAGAACCGGCGCGGTGCCGAAACGCTGTTCGAACCGCACGAGAAAGTTTTCGGTGAGCGCGATTTCCGGCAGCAGGACCAGCACCTGCCGCCCCAGCCGTATCGCTTCGGCCACCGGCTCGAAATAGGTTTCGGTCTTGCCCGATCCGGTCACCCCGTCAAGCAGCACGGGGGCGAATGTGCGCGCCTCCACCGCTTTCACCAGAATTTTGGCGACTCCCATCTGATCGGCGGAGAGTGCGGGCTGGTGAAAGTCCGGATCGGCGGGCGGGTAAGGGCGGTCGATGGCAACAGTGACAGGATCGATCAGACCAGCGTTCACCATGCCGCGCAGCACGCCCTCGGACACGCTCGAGTATCCGGCAAGCTCCCTGATCGTGCCCTGCTTTCCGCCCAGTGTTTCCAGCGCCTGCTTGCGCTGCGCAGTAAGGCGGCCCGACGGTTCGGCTCCGCTCAAACGGTATTCGGTCATTGTCGCCGGCCCGCCGAGCGCGCCGCCGCTTGAAAGCACCATGCGGGCTACGCTGGCTAGCGCGGCGCAATAGTAATCGGCGGTCCATTCTATCAGGCGCATGAGGGGAGCGGACAGCGGAGGGACCGAGACGACTTCGCGCAGTGGCCGCAGCTTTTCAGCCGGAACCTCGCTGGCTGCAAGCCGTTCACTTTCCCAGACAATCCCGGTGACCGTGCGCGGGCCGAGCGGCGCGATGACGACGCTCCCCGGCTCGACATGCATCCCCTCGGGCACGCTGTAATCGAGCGGGCCAAGCGCGGCATTGAGGACGAGAAGACGGACGCGGTTCATGTATGGCGCCTAATATGGGGGCGATGCGGTGCAGAGGACAAGGAAGCGAATGATGGATATGAACGGGCTTGAACAATCGCAGCTGGGACGCAGGGCCTTGCTAAGGGGCGGGGCCGGGGTCGCGCTGGTCATGGCGCTGCCTGCCTGTGCGACATACCCCGGGTTCAGTCTGACCGAGGCGATCCGCCGGATATTGCTGCTTTCGAGCGAACGGGCCTTTGCCAGGTTGACGTCGCCTGGCGGCTATTGGGATGATCAAGTTGCTACGCTCGGACTTGGCAACCTGCTGGGTACGCGCGGCGATGTGCTTTCGCGCATTCTTACATCCACGCTGTTCAAAGACCGCCTTGAAGATGCATTTGCCGATATCGCGATCGAGGGCTCCTACCGCGCCGCGCCGCTCGTTACGGAGGCTGTGCGCACTATTGGTCTGGCAAACGCGATCGACCTCGTTCGCGGCGGGCCGACCGCGGCCACGCAGGCGCTTCGCGGAGAGCTGGGCGGCCGGTTGATCGACGCGATGGTCCCCGAATTGGGCGACGCGATCCGCATCGCCTCCGATCCGTTGGTCGGACAGCTTATCGATGCTGCCGCCGGCACGAATGTCAGCGGAATTGCGCAGCGGCTCGCCGGGAATATCGACGATGCGATCTGGACAGAGATGGGCGCGGAAGAGGCGGCGATTCGTGATAATCCGCAGGAAACCGGCGATCCGGTGCTGATCGGCGTGTTCGGCGCTGGCGCAGTGATCTGACGCGGGTCAGAAGCGCGCGGTCAATCCAATATTGGCGATGTGGTCCATCCGGTCCTCGCCGTCGCGCACGGCGTACTGATTGAGATAACCCGGCGTGAACGTGACCTGTTCGGAAATCGGGAAAGACACACCTACGAAGTTGCGCCAATTGGCGATACCCTCACGATTGAATGACACATCGTTGAGACCGATGAACGGCTCGGTGTAGAGCACGAGATTGTTGTTCTTGCTGATCGGCGCAACCATCTGGACCTGGTTACGATACCGCCAACCGGTCGCATCGCTTTCCTCGAATAGACGCTGCTCCAGCCGGTTGCGGGAGGTGACCCGGAAACCGCGCCCGTTGTCGAACAGCGTGACGTTGAGCTCCTGGTAGATGCGGTGCTCATTAACCTCTACTGGGCCAATGGGGTCGGTCAGAATGTATGCATATCCGCCGCCAACATTGACCGCATCGCTGATTCGATAACCGATGAAGGATCGCAGCAAGAGCTGACCCAACCGATCGGCATCGTTGGTGAAGCGTTCCTGAGCCTCGGCGCGCACATACCAATCACCTTCGTCATCGATATCGACAAAGATGTATTGTCCGGCCCAGATGTTGAAATCGTCGTCCGCCGCAGCGGCGGGGTTAGCGAAAATCGCGGCGCAGGCCGCGCCGATCAAGGTGACTGCTCGCATCGTCGTCTCGTCCGTAATGATCCTACACATCACTTGTTCTGCAATGTGATAACATTAACATCAAGATCAATACCTGAGGCACGTTCCCCGTCAAAAATGAGGGTGCGTAACACGGCTCGCATCTGGCCACTCGCCGGTGCCTGTGCCAACCCCACCTGCAACGAATCGCACACGCGCCAAGGAGCAACACCACCATGAAATTCTTCGTCGACACCGCCGAAATTGACGACATCAAGGAACTGGCCGCCACTGGCCTGCTGGACGGCGTGACCACGAACCCGTCGCTGATCGCCAAATCGGGCCGGGATTTCATGGAAGTAACCAAGGAAATCTGCGGGCTGGTCGATGGGCCGGTCTCCGCCGAAGTCGTCGCTCTTGATCACGATACGATGATGAAAGAGGCCGACATCCTGCGCAAGATCGCGGACAACGTCTGCATCAAGGTGCCGCTTACGGTCGATGGGCTGAAAACCTGCAAGGCGCTGACCGAAGACGGCACGATGGTGAATGTGACGCTGTGTTTCTCGGCCAATCAGGCGCTGCTCGCTGCCAAGGCCGGGGCGACTTTCATCTCGCCGTTCGTCGGACGCCATGATGATAACGGCTTCGACGGGATGGACCTGATCGAGGACATCCGCCTGATCTACGACAATTACGCCTACGAAACCGAAATCCTCGTCGCCAGCGTGCGCCATGTCACCCATGTCCTCGAAAGCGCGAAGATCGGCGCAGACGTGATGACCGCGCCGCCCAAGGTGATCCACGGACTGTTCAAGCACGTCCTCACCGACAAGGGTATAGAAGGCTTCCTCGCCGACTGGGAAAAGACGGGACAGAGCATCCTGTAATCCCTATCTGGGCTGACAATGGCTGAAGAATCCCCACTCGACACATTCAAGCACGCACTGACCGGGGCGGCCCGCGCCATCGCCAAAGACCCCGAGGTCGAAGTGGCGTGGAGCGCGGACGTGCCTGGCGCTTCGGGGAGCCGCTTCCGCGTGCCATTGCCGGCGCGCGACCTGCCCGGCGACCAGGTTACCGAAGCGCGCGGCTTTGCCGACAGTTTCGCGCTCAAGCTGCGCCACCACAATTCGGGTCTGCACGCCGTGAACGCTCCGCCGGAGCCGGTGGCGCGGGCATGTTACGACGCGATCGAGCAGGTCCGGTACGAGGCGCTCGGCGCCAACCGGTTTGGCGGGATCAAGTCGAACCTCGATGCGGCAACTGAAATTCGCACGGCTGGCGACGACATCGTCCGCGCGCAGAATTCCAGCGAAGTCCCGCTCCAGACCGCGCTTTCGCTGATGCTGCGCGAGCAACTGACCGGCGAGGCAATACCCGAACGCGCGCAGGCAGGCGTAGGGCTGGTGCGCGACTTTATCGAGGAGAAGGTGGGCAAGGATTTCTCCGCCCTGTCCGATCAGCTCGGCGATCAGGAAGCGTTCCAGAAACTCGCGCTCGACATGCTGCGCGAGCTTGACCTGACGCGCCCGACCGACGCTCCCGACGAAACCGATAATGACGACGGCGAGGACGAGGACGGCGCCGACGACGAACAGACCGGCGACGATCAGAACGAAGGCGATGCCGATCCGCAAAGCGCCGAAATGGCCGGAGAAATGGCCGAGGGCGAAGGCGAGGGCGAGGCGGACAGCGAAATGTCTGCCGATGAGGAGATGCAGGACGGCGAGCCCGGCGATGAAGGCGACGCTTCCAGCGCGCCTGTGCGCCCGAACCGCCCGCAGGCCGACATTCCCGAGGGGCTCGATTACAAGGCTTACACCGACCGGTTCGACGAGGAAGTGGACGCGCCGGACTTGTGCGATGCCGAGGAGCTGGACCGGCTGCGCGCCTATCTCGACAGCCAGCTGACCGGGCTCCAGGGCGTCGTCACCCGGCTTGCCAACCGCTTGCAGCGCCGCCTGATGGCGCAGCAGAACCGCAGCTGGGATTTCGACCAGGAAGAAGGCGCGCTGGACGCTGCCCGCCTCTCGCGCGTCGTTGTCTCGCCGGGGACCGCGCTCACCTACAAGGTCGAGCGTGATATCGATTTCAAGGACACGATCGTCACCTTGCTGATCGACAATTCCGGCTCGATGCGTGGCCGCCCGATCTCCATCGCCGCGATCAGCGCGGATATCCTCGCGCGCACGCTGGAGCGCTGCGGGGTCAAGACCGAGATCCTCGGATTTACCACCCGCGCGTGGAAGGGCGGGCAGGCACGCGAAGCATGGCTCGCCGATGGCAAGCCGCAGGGTCCGGGCCGCCTGAACGATTTGCGCCACATCATCTACAAACAGGCCGACGAGCCGTGGCGCCGCGCGCGCCGCAATCTCGGCCTGATGATGCGCGAGGGGCTGCTGAAGGAAAACATCGATGGCGAGGCGCTGCTGTGGGCGCATTCCCGCCTGATCTACCGACCCGAAGAACGCCGCATACTGATGGTTATCTCCGACGGCGCCCCGGTCGATGACAGCACTTTGAGCGTGAACAGCGCAGGCTACCTCGAAGCGCACCTGCGCGGCGTGATCGAGTGGATCGAGAAGGTCTCGCCCGTGCAATTGGTAGCCATCGGCATCGGCCACGATGTGACCCGCTACTACCGCCGCGCAGTGACAATTATGGACGTGGAGCAGCTCGGCGGCACGATCATGGAGCAGCTCGCGGAGTTGTTCGAGGACGAGAAGGGCAAGGGGCGCAGATAGCGCAGTTCCGTCATCCCCGCGAAGGCGGGGACCCCGCTTGCTCTTTTTAAGTGGCCGAAACAGATTCTGGATTCCCGCCTTCGCGGGAATGACGAGTAAAGGAAGAATATCTTGGTCGAGACCGTCACACTCTGGCGTCCAACAGGTCCGAAGGAACTTAAGCTGGTCGAGGACTCTGGCTGGAAAGCATGGCCCCCGCGTCTTCCCGAACAGCCAATCTTTTATCCCGTCACCACAGAAGAATACGCCATCAAGATCGCGCGGGACTGGAATGTGCGCGCCAGCGGCTCTGGCTATGTGACCCGGTTTGAGGTGCGAAAAAATCATCTCGACAAATATGATGTTCAGCTCGCTGGAGGAAAAGAACACGCCGAATACTGGATTCCCGCCGAAGAGTTGGAAGAATTCAACGCAGCAATCGTCGGTCAAATCGAAGTGACAAGGACCTTCCCAGAATGAACGTAACTGAAGCCGTCACCACCCGCCGTTCGATCCGCGATTTTCTCGACAAGCCGGTCGAACTCGACACGCTAAAGCGGGTGATGGACAAGGCTCGCTGGGCCGCTTCGGGGTGCAATTACCAGCCGTGGGAAGCCTCGATCCTGACCGGCCAGCCGCTCAAGGACTTGCAGGCCAAGATAACCTCCACGCCTCCGCAACAGCTCGAATACGATTGGGACGCGCCCAAGTCCGAGGACGCTTACAAAGAGCGCCTCTACGGCGTGTCCAGAGGAATGTTCGACGCGCTCGGCATTGCGCGCGAAGATAGCGCGGCGCGCATGGCGGCGATGGGGCGCAATGCGACCAGCTTCGATGCGCCGGCGGTGATGTTCGTCTACTTCCCGCGGCTGATGAAGGAACCGCAATGGTCGGATACGGGTATGTGGCTCCAGACCGTCGCGCTGCTTCTACGCGAGGAAGGGCTCGACAGCTGCTTCCAGGAATTCATGGCCTATTACGCCAATGTCATTCGCGACCATCTCGGCCTCGACCATGATCGCTACATGTTCTTCTGCGGCATGGCGATCGGCTACCGCGATCCCGATGCGCCGGTGAACAATTACGAACGCGAGCGCGTACCGCTGGACGAACAGGTGACCTTTCTCGGTTGGGAATAGCGCTATCTATGCGTGACCGCGCTGCTCTTCGCTCACCTGCCGAGCGATGTCCGGATCGCGCCAGATCATCACGCCCATCGTGACAAACCACGCGAGCATGAGGCCCGCCAGCATCCGCTCATAGGCGCCGTCATATTCGGTCGGCACGAAGAAGAAGAGCGGCCCAAGCACCGCCCATAGCGCGCCGCCGACATAGAGCGTGATGCCAAGCGGCTTGTTGATCTCCCAGACTTGACCAGCCGTGAGAAGCACGGTCAGCGGGAAGGCGACGCCGAGGACATAGACGAGCCGGTAATGGATCACGGGCCCTTCTCCGGTCGTATAGGCTTCATATGCGGCGATAAGGGTGACGCAGATCGCCACGACCACCAGCAGGTACGATCCGATCTTCCAGTCCAGCCGGTCGATCCGCCAGCGCAGCAGCCCCGCCGTGGTTGCGAGCACCGCCAGAACGAACGCGTAAATCCCGATATCGGCAAGATCGTCGATCATGGAATCGCGCTTTGCCGCCGCAAGGTCGCTGATCGTGTCGCGGATCATCCCGACCCTATCCGAAAGGCCGACACCGACCAGGTCCAGGATCACGGCGATCAGGCAGCCGGCAATGGCAATCCCGCCAAGCGTCCTCGATAAAGTGTCAGTCCCTGCATCCTTGCTGATCTTCGCCTCCTGTTGCACGCCTGCGCGGATTGTCGCATGGGCAGGCCATGTCCGATAATCCGCTCAAACTGTTCAACAGTCTCAATCGCCAACTGGAGGCATTCGTTCCGATCCATCCCGGCGAGGCACGCGTCTACACCTGCGGGCCGACGGTCTACAATTACCAGCATATCGGCAATATGCGGGCCTATATCTTTGCCGATACTCTCGGGCGCACGTTGCGTCACAAGGGCTATAAACTCACCCACGTCGTCAACATCACCGATGTCGGCCACCTCACCAGTGACGCCGATGCAGGCGACGACAAGATGGAAAAAGCCGCCGCGCGTGAAGGCAAGAGCGCGTGGGACATTGCGCGGTATTATCAGGACGTGTTCGAGGCCGATCTCGACCGTTTGAACGTCCGCAAACCCGCCCATCCGCGCGCGACCGATTATGTCGCAAGCATGATCGAATGGGGCAAGCAGATGCAGGACAAGCACTGCTATGAATTGGAAAGCGGGCTGTATTTCGATGTCTCGACCGTGCCCGAATACGGCAAGCTTGCCCGCGCCGTGACAGAGGATGGCGAAGCGCGGATCGAAACCGTCGAGGGCAAGCGGAACGCGGCGGACTTCGCGATCTGGCGCAAGACCCCGCCCGGTGAGACGCGTCAGATGGAATGGGATTCGCCGTGGGGTAAGGGCGCTCCGGGGTGGCATCTTGAATGCTCTGTGATGAGCGCCGAATTGCTGGGGCATCCCTTCGATATTCACACCGGCGGGATCGACCACCGCGAGATCCATCACCCCAACGAGATTGCGCAGAACCAGGCGCACAATTGCTCGGCCGATAGCGCGGCGAGCATCTGGATGCACAACAACTTCCTGATCGACCGGTCGAAGGGCGAGTTGGGCAAGATGTCGAAGAGCACGGGCGAGTTTCTGGTCCTGCAAACTCTGGTCGATCGCGGCTACCACCCGCTCGCCTACCGAATGATGTGCCTGCAAGCGCATTACCGCAGCGAGCTTGAGTTCAGCTGGGAAGGGATGGACGCAGCGCTGACGCGGTTGAAGAGGATGGTGATCCTCGCCGAGCGGATGGCAGATGCAGCGTCACAGCCCGAAGCCGAGCACCCCAAGTTTGCGCCAGCGCTCGACAAGTTCGAAGCGGCCATCGCCGACGATCTGAACACGCCGATCGCCCTGACCGCACTCGAAGATGCGCTGGCGGTCAAGAAGGTCGATGCCGGGATCAAGCGCGCCGTCGTCGAAGCGATGGACGAGGTGCTCGGCCTCGGCCTGTTCGACCTCGCGCGCGCGGACCTGCGCATCCGGCCGAAGACGGCCGAGGTCACCGAACCGGAAATCGAAGACGCGCTCGCCCGCCGCAAGGCTGCGCGGGCCGAGAAGGACTTTGCGACCTCCGATGCCCTGCGCGACGAACTTGTGACGAAAGGTGTGGAGGTCATGGACGGCGATCCGCTCGGATGGGACTGGAAGCTCGGGTCGTGACCGACACGCGCGCCAACCATTGGGAAGGCGTCTATTCGTCCAAGCGCGCCGATGAGGTCAGCTGGTTCCAGTCGTCATCCAGAACCTCGCTCGATGCGATTGCGCGGCATGGTGGCTCGCCCGGATCTTCGCTCATTGACGTCGGCGGCGGCGCTTCTACGCTCGCGGCTGAGCTGCACGATGCGGGGTGGCGCGATCTCACGGTGCTCGACCTGTCGCCCGCCGCGCTGGCAACCGCGCAATCGGCGATGAGTGGTGCCGCCGCAGACGTCGACTGGATTGCAGCCGATGTGACCAAGTGGAAACCCAGCCGTACGTACGCCGTCTGGCACGACCGGGCGGTGTTCCATTTCCTGACCGAACCGGACCAGCGCAGCGCCTATCGCTCGGCTCTTGAAAGCGGGCTGGAAGAGGGCGGATTGCTGCTGCTCGCGACCTTCGCGCTCGACGGCCCCGAGAAATGCAGCGGGCTGCCCGTGCGTCGTTACGATGCCGATGGCCTGTCACAAGAGCTTGGTGACGGCTTTCGCGTGATCGAGCATTGGCGTGAAATGCACCGCACACCGTGGGATGCCGAGCAGGCATTCACCTGGGTTGCCTTGCGCAAGGAGACGACATGACCACCCTCGCAATTTCCGGCCTGATCCGCCCCTTGCTCGAACCGCGCCTGCCCGACGACCTCGACGTGCGTTGGTTCATGACCAAGGAGGAGGCGCTGGACGTCGTGCCGGATGCCGAGATCGGCTGGTTCGACATGAACGACCAAGAGGCTATGGCCGAAACCTTGCGCGCAGCGACAAGCCTGAAATGGCTCAATTCCATCTATGCGGGGCTCGACTTTCTGCCGATGGACGTGCTGATCGAACGCGATATCACGGTGACCAACGGCGCAGGGATCAATGCCCTGACCATCGCCGAATACGTGGTGATGGGAATGCTCAACATCGCCAAGGGGTACCGCGATGTGGTGCGCGCGCAGGAAAGGCGCGAATGGCTGACAGACAGTCCGGGCAAACGCGAATTGGCCGGGTCGAAGGCGCTGGTGCTGGGCTATGGCGCGATAGGCAAGCTGATCAAACCGCGCCTCGAGGCTTTCGATGTCGATGTCACGGTCGTCCGCCGTTCGGGAGGGGAGGGCGCGCTTACGCCGGACCAGTGGCGCGGCAAGCTGGGCGAGTTCGACTGGGTGATCCTCGCCGTGCCCGCGACGCCAGAGACCGACGGCATGATCGGTGCACAGGAACTTGCGGCGATGAAATCCGATGCGGTGGTCGTAAATATCGCGCGCGGGGCCGTGATCGACCAGCCAGCCCTTGTCAGTGCGCTCGAGGAAAAGCGGATCGGCGGTGCCTTCCTCGACGTGACGACACCCGAGCCGCTGCCGGAGGAGCACCCGCTCTGGGCGCTCGATAATGCGCATATTTCGATGCACCTGTCTGGCCGCGCGCAGGACAAGATGTTTCTTCGCAGCGCGGACCGATTCCTGAAGAACCTCGAGAATTACCGCCGCGGAAAGCCGGTTGCGCCGATTTTCGATCCTGCACGCGGTTACTGAGCGCCCGCCCCTTGATCGGTCGCCACGTGATCGCCTGACGCGAACTGCCTGGCGCTTGAGCACTGTCAAAGCGTATCAATTGCGGGCATCGTGGCGATCCGGGGCGTTGCTCCGGGACATGTGTAACGCAATGGCGCCCGGCACCGAACACAGTGCATGAGCGCTGCCGCAGGCCGCGCATCGAACGCTTCGCAATTGGGGGATCACACAATGACCGACACGAAGAAAGCCTCGGACGTTTTCATCGACTGCCTTGAGGCGGAGGGCTGCGAGTATATTTTCGGCGCGCCCGGTGAAGAGAACCTCGACCTGCTCGATCTCGCTTGGCCGTTCGGACCAGATCAAGCTGGTGCTGACCCGCCACGAACAGGGCGCCGGTTTCATGGCCGCGACCTATGGCCGCCACACCGGCAAGACGGGCGTGTGCCTCGCGACCCTGGGACCGGGGGCGACCAATCTCGTGACTTCCGCCGCCTATGCGCAGCTTGGCGGAATGCCGGTGCTCATGATTACCGGCCAGAAACCGATCAAGAAATCGAAGCAGGGCCGCTTCCAGATCCTCGACGTGGTTTCCATGATGGAGCCGATCACCAAATACGCCGTGCAGATCGCGGCGGGTGACAACCTGCCCAGCCGCGCGCGCGAGGCTTACCGGCTTGCCGAGGAAGAGAAGCCCGGCGCGACCCTGATCGAACTACCCGAGGATATCGCCGAAGAGGCCACCAGCGATTACAAGCCGCTTCCCCAAAGCCGCGCGCGCCGACCCTCTGCCGAAGAAAAGGCGGTGCGCCAGGCGGTCAAGGCGATTGAAGCCGCGAGGAATCCGGTGCTGGTCATTGGCGCAGGCGCAAACCGCAAGATGACGGGCCGGATGCTCGAACAATTTGTCGAGAAGACCGGCATCCCGTTCCTCACCACCCAGATGGGCAAGGGGGTGATCGATGAACGCCACCCGAAATTCCTCGGCTGCGCGGCGCTGTCCGCGAGCGATTTCGTCCACCGCGCGGTCGAGGCTTCCGATTGCATCATCAATGTCGGGCACGACGTGATCGAAAAGCCGCCGTTCTTCATGCACGACAATGGCGTCACCGTGATCCACGTCTCGACCAGGACAGCAGAGGTCGATCCGGTATATTTCCCGCAGATCGAAGTGATCGGAGACATCGCCAACGCCATCTGGCAGATGAAGGAAGACGTCTCGCCCAATCGCAGTTGGGATTTCGAGCACATGATCGCCTATCACGATGCCGAACTGGAGCACACGAACACGCTCGCCAGCGACACCCGCTTTCCGATCTTCCCGCCGCACCTTGTGAAGCAGGTGCGCGATTGCATGCCGCGCGACGGTATCATCTGCCTCGACAACGGCATCTACAAGATCTGGTTTGCGCGCGGTTACACCGCTTACCTGCCCAACACCGTTCTGCTCGACAATGCGCTGGCGACCATGGGCGCAGGTCTGCCCAGCGCGATGATGAGCGCCATGCTCTATCCCGAGCGCAAGGTCATGGCGATCTGCGGCGATGGCGGGTTCATGATGAACAGCCAGGAGATGGAAACCGCCGTCCGCCTTGGCCTCAACCTGACCGTGCTGATCCTGCGCGACGACGCCTATGGCATGATCCGCTGGAAGCAGGCCAATATGGGGTTCGACGATTACGGGCTGACCTACGGCAATCCCGACTTCGTGAAATACGCCGAGAGCTACGGCGCATCGGGTCACCGCGTGACCAGCAGCGAGCACCTGACCGACGTGCTGGCGCAGTGCCGCGAAACGCCCGGCGTCCACCTGATCGATTGCCCGGTCGATTACACTGAAAACGACCAGATACTGAATCACGACATCAAGGAACTGAGCGCAAAGCTTTGAGATTGATAGGGAAAGGAGACCGACAATGGCGACGCTGAAAGACACCTACCCGCTCTATCTCAACAACAAGGCGCAGCAGCTCAACACCGACCTCGCGGTGACCGACAAGTATACAGGTGAGATCGCCTTTCGCGTCGCGCTTGCCGATCCCGAGACGATCGACAAGGCCATCGTTGGCGCGGTCGCCGCTACCGAGCCGATGGCAAAGCTTGCCAGTTACGAAAAACAGGACGTGCTGATGCACTGCGTCAGCCGCTTCAAGGAGCGCTTCGACGAGCTGGCCTATGCGCTGTGCGTCGAGGCGGGCAAGCCCATCGGCGATAGCGAGGGCGAGGTCACGCGGCTGATCGACACATTCCGTATCGCTGCCGAAGAAGCGGTGCGCAATTACGGCGAGGTCATGCCGCTCGACATTTCCGAGCGCGCGCGTGGCTATCAATCGATGTGGAAACGCTATCCCATCGGGCCGTGCAGCTTTATCTCGCCGTTCAACTTCCCGCTCAACCTGGCCGCGCACAAGATTGCGCCCGCGCTCGCTATGGGCTGCCCGTTCATAATCAAGCCTGCGTCCAAGACGCCGCTGGGCACGATCATCATCGGCGAAGTCCTGGCCGAATGCGATGTGCTGCCCGAGGGCGCGTTCTCGGTGCTTCCGGCAAGCCGTGACGGCGCCGATTTGTTCACCGAGGACGAGCGGCTGAAACTGCTGTCCTTCACCGGCTCACCCGCAGTTGGCTGGGCGCTCAAGGCCAGGGCGGGCAAGAAAAAGGTCGTGCTGGAACTGGGCGGCAATGCGGCCGTCATCATCGACCACGATGCCGATCTGGACGACGCATTGGAGCGCGTGGTGTTCGGCGCGTTTTACCAGTCGGGCCAGTCCTGCATAGGCGTCCAGCGGATCCTGATTCACGAGGACGTCTATGAGCGCTTCAAGGATATGCTGGTCGAGAAGACGAAGACGCTGATCGCCGGCGATCCCAAGGACCGCGAGACGTTTATCGGCCCGATGATCTCCGAAGGCGAGGCAACGCGGCTCAAGAGCTGGATCGACGAAGCGGTCGCAAACGGAGCAACTTTGCTCACTGGCGGCGGGCTTTCGAACGGCAACATGCTTGAGGCGACGCTGCTCGAAAACGTCGACAAGGACGCGAGGGCCCTGAACGACGAGGCATTCGGTCCGCTGGCGATCCTGCAGAAATTCTCCGATTTTGACGCCGCACTGGACGAGGTGAACCGCAGCGAATTCGGGCTGCAAGCCGGCATCTTCACCCGCGACCTGTTCAAGATGTACGACGCCTGGGACAAGCTCGATGTCGGCGGCATCATCATCAACGATGTCCCCAGCTACCGGGTCGACAACATGCCCTATGGCGGGGTGAAGGATTCGGGACTGGGCCGCGAAGGTATCCGGTTCGCCATGGAGGACATGAGCGAAATCCGGAACCTTGTCGTACGGCGGACCTAACTCTCCTCAAGCAGCAGCAGCACTGCGGTTACGACCATGCGCTCATCCGCGCAGCCGAAACGGTGATCGACTTCGCGCACGGTAGCCTCGGCGACGAGCTGGCCGGGGATATGGAATTCGTGATCGGGCAGGTTGGCGATGAACTCCTCACCCACGCCAACCGCGTCCTTGCCATCGAAATCGAGCATGACTTCATGCCGCGCGCCCGAGAACGTGATCGAGGCCCAGGCCTTTTCCTCGTGGGTGAGCAGGCTCGCCTGGCCCTTGGCCAATGCCAACAGCGCTTCACGCACGCGGTCCGCAGTCGTGCGGCGCGGGCGATAGCGGCGCGCCCGCAGGGTCGGTGCGGGCGCCGTATCGGCCGATTTGGTTTCGAGATCGGCGGACGCAATGATGGTGTCGATCAGCATGGGGCGAGCTCCTTTGTTTGAATGGGCTGGGCGTTTGTCGAGGCGGCGATTTCGTATTGTTCCATCCAGCGCAGCGTGCGCGCTTCAGTGGAGGGGCGCGGTATCCGCCCCATGCGCATGTCGAGGACGAAGCGCGGATCATGCGCTGCGAGGCGCCCGAATTTGGTGGCAGGCATATCGTGAGCACGCAGAAATTTTTCGACTTTGCGGATCAGCATTTAGGTCCCCGTATTGGCATTTGACGAACAGGCGATTCGGTGTCTGTTCCTCAAATGTTCCAACTCAAATCCTACTTGTCTAGGAAAAATCCTATGCTATAGGAAAAATGAAGGGGTCCAACCCAGGGAAAGGCGCGGAAATTGGCGAATTCGGAAATGTCATCGGAGCGGACCAGACTGCTCGAACTGTCGCGCGAGCGGGATGTAAGCCTGAGCAAGCTGTCCGAACTGTTGGGCCGCAATGCCGCTTATCTTCAACAGTTTATAAAGCGCGGGACGCCGAAGAAGCTGGAGGAAGGCGACCGCCGGAAACTCGCGCAATTCTTTGGCGTCGGCGAGGGCGAACTGGGCGGATCGAAGGAAAATTCCTATACGGGTGAGCCTGGGGAGCGCGATTCGGCCTATGTGGACGTTCCGCGCATCGATATCGGGGCCTCTGCCGGACCGGGCGCGCTGCCCGACGGCGAGGATGCATTCGACACGTTCCGGTTCTCGCGGCGCTGGCTTGCCGAGCAGGGACTTGAGCGCGCCCAGCTATCCGCCATCACGGTCGAGGGCGATTCGATGGAGCCGCTGCTCAACGACAAGGATGAAATACTGGTCGATCGCACCGCGCGTCCGTTCCGTGACGGCATCTATGTCGTGCGCATGGGGGAGACGCTGATGGTAAAGCGTGTGGCCAGCGCGGGCGCAGGCAAACTGTCGCTCCTCAGCCAGAACCTCGCCTATCCGCCGGTCAACGTCGACGCCGAAGACCTTGAGATTGTGGGCCGCGTCGTCTGGAAAGGCGACCGGATCTGACGCTCAACGCGCGGCGATCAATTCATGCGCCGCTCTGCCTCGGACGTTAGCAGCTTGGCGGCTTCGTTCGCCCGAGTGAATGAAATGACGTGGTCCACGCCTTCGATCGTGATCGCCAGCGTCCCTTCCTCTGTCTTCTCGATGAAACCCTTGGACTTCAGGTACCAAGTGTGAAATTCGAATGTTTCATCCGAGCAATCGAGCGATTCCTGCAGGTAGAAGCCAAGGATGCCCGGTTTGTCTGCATGTTCCCTGCGACGTATATATAGCAGGTAGAGAATTTTCTGGTGCGCTTCGGCATCGTCGATCGCAGAGGTTTCATCGACCCTGAAATCTTCGGTCTGAACGAATTCGAAGAAATTGTCCTTTCGCCTCGCCCTGTAAGTCTCATCGTAATCGGCCCGCAAACCGGGGTCTCTCAGGACCCTGTACGCCTCGATGATTTCTTGGAATTTCTCGACATCGGCGGTTTCCGCGTGGTCGGGATGGTACATCTGGGCAAAGTGCCGATACGCCTTTTCGAGCATCTTGGCATCGCAGGTCGAATTGACTTGCAGCAACGCGCAATAGTCGGTGAAGACCTGCGTGTTTTCCATTTCGGTTTCACCCCGGAACCTCGATTGGCTCTGGCTTTGCGTGGCGTCATAGGTTGTGGCTGGCGACCGGGTTTTCTCGTTGGCCCAAGAATCACATCGGCCACCGCGATGTCAAAGAAAATTCCGCACTAATCCCAAGATCGTCCCAAAATTGGCCGGGCAAGGGCGCGCAAGCGTCTTGCCGACTTGAAGCGGAGCCGCCACATAGCTGCCATGACAGAAATGAAGCCTACACCGCCCATGAAAGCCGCGATCATTCCGGTGACGCCGCTGCAGCAGAACTGCTCGCTGATCTGGTGCACCAAGACCAACAAGGCCGCATTGGTCGATCCCGGCGGCGATCTCGATCGGCTCAAAGAGGGCGTTGCAAAGGCGGGGGTCGAGCTTGAGAAGATCCTCATCACCCACGGTCATCTCGACCATTGCGGGCAGGCCGGGATGCTGGCCGACGAGCTTGGGCTGCCGATCGAGGGGCCGCACAAGGACGATCTTTTCTGGATCGAGCAGCTCGACAATGATGGCGCGCGCTACGGTATGGAGGCGAAGAGTTTCGAGCCAACGCGCTGGCTGGAACAGGGCGACACGGTCACTGTCGGCGAGCTCACGCTCGACGTTATCCATTGTCCGGGCCACACTCCCGGCCATGTCGTGTTCTTCCACGAGCCAAGCCGGTTCGCGATTGTCGGCGACGTCCTGTTTCAGGGTAGCATCGGGCGCACCGATTTTCCGCGCGGCAATCACCAGGACCTGATCGACGCAATCACCCAGCGCCTATGGCCGCTTGGCGAAGACGTGATGTTCATCCCCGGCCACGGCCCGACCAGCACCTTTGGACAAGAGCGCAAGACGAACGCTTTTGTGAGCGATCAGGCACTGGCTTAGTCAGTCCTCGGGACCGGTGCTACATCACCCCGGCCCCGATCAGCACCGCCACCACAGCCAGTCCGATCAGCGTCAGCATCGAGATGATCGTGCCGATCATGCGGCCTTTCGCGAAAGCGCCGCCATCCATTCCGAAGCCGTGCAGGACTCTGCCGATGATGAACAGGCCGGCGACATAGGCCAGCCACGGATCGCCTTTGCCGGTCAGCTCGATCGCGGCGACGAGGATCAGCACGAAGGGCGCGTTTTCGGTGAAGTTTGCGTGCGCGCGCATTCGGCGGATCACGTTTTCATTGTCCTCGTCGCCGACGAAGATTTTCTCAGCGGCCCTTACGCGTCCTACGCGGATCATAAGCCAGATATTCAGAATGGCCGCGGCCGCCGCGGCCGCGAGCGTTACAGGAAGCAATACCATGAACGTGATACCCTCAAGAAGTGTGGCGTGCATTGCTAGGCGCGCGCTACTCCGCTTGCAACGCGCGAATTTTCCGCTATAGCGCGCGGCTTCCCGCCAGCTTTCGGCAAGGACGCTCGCCAGCCTTATGCGCTTGTGCGAACCGCGACCTTGCCTTACAGGCGGCTCCAAGACGTAACGTCATTCGTTCTGAACACACGCATTTATTTGAGGAAATGGTGCCGCCATGGCTGTTCCAAAGAGAAAAGTATCCCCGCATCGCCGTGGCAATCGCCGCGCGCACGATTCGCTGAAAGTCGAAGCGCATCACGAATGCAACAATTGCGGCGAGCTCAAGCGCCCGCACAATCTGTGCCCGCATTGCGGCTACTACAATGGGCGTGAGGTCGTCGCAGTCGGGCTCTAAGGCCCCGCTGACGATGACATCGGAGAGACTGATATGAGCCTGCCGCGTATCGCCGTTGACGCGATGGGCGGCGACGAAGGCGTGCGCGTCATGGTCGAAGGCGCGGCGCTGGCTCGTCGTTCTCACGACAAGTTCAATTTCCTGTTGGTGGGCGACCAGGCGCGGATCGAAAACGCGCTTGAAGATCACCCGAACATGCGCGGCGCGTCGGAAATCCTCCACTGCGAGGATGTGATCAGCGGCGATGAGCAGCCGAGCCGTGCGATCCGCCGCGCCAAGACGACCTCTATGGGCCTTGCCGTGAATGCGGTGAAGGAAGGCGCTGCTGGCGCTGCGATCAGCGCGGGCAACACCGGCGCACTGATGGCGATGAGCAAGATCGCCCTGCGCACCTTGCCCGGCATCGATCGTCCTGCGCTTGCGGCGCTGCTCCCGACCCTCGAACATCACGACGTGGTCATGCTCGACCTCGGGGCAAACACCGATGCGGACGCGCGCAACCTCGTCCAGTTCGCGGTCATGGGCGCCGCCTATTCGCGGATCGTCAACGGGTTCGAAAAGCCGACCGTCCGCCTGCTGAATATCGGCACCGAAGAGATCAAGGGCACCGAGGCCTTGCGCGATGCAGCCGCACGGCTCACCGCGGCAAATGCGAGGGACACAGGCGGGCTGCCGCTCAAGTTCGATGGCTTCGTGGAATCCGACAAGATCAACCGCGGCGAAACGCATGTCGTCGTGACCGACGGGTTCTCGGGCAATATCGCGCTGAAAGCCATCGAAGGATCGGCGCGGTTCGTCACCGACCTGCTCAAACAGGCCTTTACCAGTTCTGTGCGCTCGAAGATCGGTTTCCTGGTCTCCCGCCCCGCGACCGAATTGCTGCGCCACCACCTCGACCCCAACAATCACAACGGCGCGGTTTTCCTCGGCCTTAATGGTGTGGTCGTGAAAAGCCATGGTAGCGCGAACGCCAAGGGCGTGGCCCACGCAGTCACGGTTGCCGCGCGGCTGCTCGAAGACAAGCTGACACAGCGCATCGCCCATGACCTTGATGAACTGGGTGAGGCAGCGCTGAAGGAAAACGGCAGCGGGCCATCGGCAGGCAGCGAGGCCGCGGCGTGACAGGCGCGCGCTTGCTCGGATCGGGTTCGGCACTTCCGCAAAAGGTGCTGACCAATGCCGAGCTTGCGACCCAGATCGACACCAGCGATGAATGGATCGTCGAGCGCACTGGCATCCGCCAGCGCCACATTGCCGGCGAAGGCGAAACGACTGCGACGCTGGCGATCGCCGCCGCCCGCGCGGCCATTGCCGATGCCGGGATCTATGCGAGCACGATTGACCTGATCGTGCTGGCCACGGCTACGCCCGACAACACTTTCCCCGCAACTGCGACCAAGGTCCAGGACGCGCTCGGCTGCAATGGCTGCGTAGCCTTTGATGTTGCTGCGGTTTGCTCGGGCTTTCTCTATGCGCTGGCGACGACCGATTCGCTGCTGAAGACCGGCATGGGCAAGCGCGCACTGGTCATTGGCGCTGAGACTTTCAGCCGTATCCTCGATTGGGAAGACCGCACCACATGCGTGCTGTTCGGAGACGGAGCGGGGGCCGTCGTGCTCGAGGCTCCGGACGAAAACAGCGCTCCCGATCCGTCGGCTCCCGGCATCCTCGCGAGCCGCCTCCACGCTGACGGAGCGCAGCACGACCTGCTCTATGTCGACGGCGGACCCTCGACGACGCAAACCGTCGGCCATTTGCGCATGAGAGGCCGGGAAGTGTTTCGCCACGCCGTCGTAAACCTTGCCAACGTCCTGAACGAAGTCATTGACGACGCTGGCATATCTGCATCCGATATCGATTGGGTCGTGCCCCATCAGGCGAATGCCCGGATACTCGATGCAACCGCGAGAAAGCTTGGCATTCCGGCGGAAAAAGTGATCGTGACGGTCGATCGGCACGCAAATACTTCGGCTGCGTCGGTTCCGCTGGCGTTCGATACTGCGCGCCGCGACGGCCGGATCAAGCCGGGCGATCTGGTGATGTTCGAAGCGATGGGCGGTGGCTTTACCTGGGGCGCAACACTGATGCGCGTTTAGGCGCGATATGCTCAGATTTGTCCACAAGCTCCGCAACGATGTCCATACAAGTTGCGGCTTTCAGCAAAAATCGTTACACTTCATGAGCTTCGTGCAGGGTCGCACCGACGAAGGGAGAAAAGCGTATGATGCGTTCAGTGGGGACTTTGACCCGGGCTGATCTGGCTGAAACGATAAATCGTAAGCTTGGTTTTAGCCGCGCAGAATCGCTCGATATGGTGGAATCGATTCTCGACAAGATGTCCGACGCGCTCGCCGATGGTGAGAACGTCAAGGTTTCGGGATTCGGCAGCTTTGTCCTCAGGGACAAGAATGAACGGATCGGACGGAACCCCAAGACAGGGATCGAAGTGCCGATTACACCGCGCAGAGTGATGACATTTCGTGCAAGCCAATTGCTGAAAGAGCGGATCGCAAAAGGCGACTGACGTTTGCCCGATCCGGGCCCATTTGGGAGTGAACGGGTAGCATGGCTGAATTCGAGGACGGCAAGGACGATGGTGCACTGCGCACCATCGGCGAGATCAGTGAGGCGCTTGATATCAAGCCTCACGTGCTGCGCTATTGGGAGCAGCAGTTTTCGCTGCTCAAACCGCTGAAACGCAGCGGCGGGCGGCGCTATTACCGGCCCAAGGATGTGGAGTTGGTCGAGACGATCAACCGTCTAGTGAACGAGGAAGGCTACACCCTGAAAGGGGCCGAAGCCGTGCTGCGGTCATCGGGCAAGTCCGAGCTTGATCGGCGCAGCGAGGATCGGCGTTCCGGCGATCGCAGGGCCGGCGCGCGTGACGCAGGTGGCGGGCAGGGCTCAGCCGCCGCTAGCCTCCAGCCAAAGATCAACGGCGCAATTTCAAAGCTGAAGCAGGTGCGCGGCCGCCTGGAAAAGGCGCTGGATACCTGATCCGGCGCATGCCTGGCGGATCACTCTGCCGCTATCAGTTCCGCTTCGCCCAGATCGACGCTGACGAGGCGCGACACGCCTTTTTCAGCCATCGTCACTCCGAACAACCGGTGCATCCGGCTCATCGTCACGGCGTTATGGGTGACGATGAGATAGCGCGTGTTCGTCGTCCGCACCATCGAGTCGAGCAGGTCGCAGAACCGCTCCACATTGGCATCGTCGAGCGGCGCATCGACTTCGTCCAGAACGCAGATCGGAGCCGGATTCGTCAGGAACAGCGCGAAGATCAGCGCGGTCGCGGTAAGCGCCTGCTCGCCGCCCGATAGCAGTGAGAGCGATTGCAGGCGCTTGCCCGGCGGCTGGGCGAAAATCTCAAGGCCCGCCTCCAGCGGATCGTCGCTGTCGACGAGCGCGAGATGCGCCTGTCCGCCTTGGAACAACCGGGTGAAGAGCACGCGGAAATGCCCGTCTACCTCTTCGAATGCGGCCTTCAGACGTTCGCGCCCCTCGCGGTTGAGGTTGCCGATCGATCCGCGCAGCCGGTTCACCGCTTCGGCAAGCTCGGCCTGTTCGGTGGCATTGGTGCCATGCTCGTCTTCGAGCCGGGCGAGCTCGTCTGCGGCAACAAGGTTGACCGGCCCGATCCGCTCGCGGCTGGCAGTGAGACGGTCCATCTCCTCGGATTCCTGCGAGGAATGCTTCACGTCGTCTTCCGGGAATTCGAACCGCTCGGAGAGCAGCGGCGGCGGGCACTGAAAGCGCTCGCCCGATATACGCGCCATTTCCCCGCGGCGTTCCTCTTCGCTTTCTGCGCGCGCGGCGAGAGTGGCGCGTCCCTCGCGGGCCTGCGCCAGTTTCTCGGTCACATCGGCCAGCGTTCGGTCGGCTGATGTCACCAGACCCTGTGCTTCGTTCTTGGCCTGCTCGGCTTCGGCAAGTTCGCGCGTCAGGCGTTCGCGCATCGCATCGCCCTGCTCGATCTCCGCCATCAGCGCGGCGGGCTTGGCCGCGATAACCGCGCGTTCTTCCTCGATTTCCTCGAGCCTGCGCGCGGTTTCGGCCATGCGCTGCGCCGCTTCGCCGGAGCGCGCCTGCCAGTTGGCATGATCGGCCTGCTGCGCCGCGAGCCGCTCCCGCGAAACCGCCATGCCTTGATCGTGCGCCGCCAGTTCGGCCATCGCGGCCTGTACCGCCGACTTGGCAGCTTCGTGCTTGGAGCGCGCGGCATCGAGCGAGGCGCGGCCTGTATCGGGCGAGGGCAAGGCTGCGCGCTGCTCTTGCGCCGCCTCGAGCTCGCTTTGTGCAGCGCTGACCTGCTCGGCCAGATCGTTTGCCGTGCTGGACAGTTCTTCGAGCCGCGCAGCGACGCGTTCCTTTGCCGCTTCGGCCTGATCGAGCGCCCGCAGCGCATGGCGTTCCGCCTCGATTGCGCCCGCGATTTCCCGTTCCTGCGCCACCAGTCCGGTCTGGAGCGCGCTCAATTCCTCGCGCGCGGTGCGCTCGCCGATTTCAGCGGCTTCTGCCGCGCTGCGCAGATCGGGCAGCACCTTTTCAAGTTCTGCGAGCCGGTTCGCCGCTTCGAGCATGGCCGCTTCTGCCGACCCTTCGCCGCGCGCGATGAAGCCGTCCCAGCGGCGCAGGTGCCCGCCGGTCGTGACCAGCCATTCACCCGGCGCGAGCGTGCGGCCATCGTCTTCGCCAGCTACATGGACCAGCGCGAGGCGCGCACGCAATTCATCGGGGCAGTGCTTGATATGGGCGAGCAGGCTGTCGCCGACCTGTGCTGGCGCATTTCCGCCGGTCCAGAACCGTCCGTCCCTTGCTTCCTGCGGCGAGCCGAGCGGCGATTTCGCATCGCGCCCCAGCACTGCTGCGAGAGCCCGTTCATAGCCCGACGCCACGCTGACCTTGTCGAGCGCTGCGGGCAGCCCTTCGCGGCCCGCGGCGCGCTTTGCCCGGGCGTCGCGGTCGCGGGTGAGCGCGGTATATTCGCGCTCGATCCCGGCAAGTTCCGCCTTTGCAGTGGCATAGGCAGCGGCAGCCTCGTCGCGCGCTTCCTGCAGATCGCCCTTGCGCGCCTGATCGCCCTCGAGTTTCGCGCGGAGACGGGACACCTCGCTTGCCGCGTCATCGGCAGCTGCCCTTGCGGCAATCACCGCGTCGTCGGGGTCTTGCCCGTTCGAGAGTTCCGCGCGCGCGCTCGCGATCCGGTCCTCTTCGCGGGCGAGCCGGGACAGCCGCGCTTCGGCCTGCTCGATAGCGGCTTCGGCAACGCGCCACTCGGCCTCGACACCCGCATGGTCGGCGGTTGCCTTGGCCAGCGCCAGTTCGGCGGTCCGGCTCGCGCGTTCTGAATCCTCGCTGCGATCCGCGAGCGCGGGCCGCCGGGTTTCAGCCTCGGCGACCGATGCAGTGCTCGCGTCAAGGTCACGGGCGAGGGTCTTGAGCGCTTCGGCTGCGTCCGAAGTCATCCGGTCGGCGGCGATGCGGTCTTCTTCGAGGCGGGTGCGCTGGCGATCAAGGTCGGCGAGGCGCGCTTCGGCGGCCTCAAGCTTTTCGGACAGCGCCGACATGCGGTGACCATGCGCGCTGGCATCGTCGCGGCGGTCGGTCAGTTCGTCGCGCGCTTCGGCAAGTTTCGCGGCGGCCTCGGCCTGTTCCTTTTGCGCAGCGTCCGTTGCGGCCTTGGCTTCGGCGACGCGGGCCTCGGCACCTTCTGCGGCGGCGCGCGCTTCTTTCGCTGCCTTTGCCGCGTCGCGCCAGCGAGCGAACAGCAGACGCGCTTCGGCCACGGTGATCTGGTCGGTGAGTTTCCTGTAGCGCTCGGCCTGTTTGGCCTGCCGCTTGAGCGAGGCCATCTGCGAGATCCAGCCCCGCCATGAGGTCTTCGAGCCGCGCGAGGTTCGCCTCGGTCGAGCGCAGTTTGCTTTCGGCATCCTTGCGCCGGACATGGAGGCCGGAAATGCCCGCTGCCTCTTCGAGCATCTTGCGGCGCTCGTCGGGCTTGGCGGCGATGACCTGCGCGATCTTGCCCTGGCTGACGAGTGCAGGCGAGTGCGCTCCGGTTGCCGCATCGGCAAAGGTCAGCGCGACGTCCTTGGCCCGGACATCGCTGCCATTGACGCGGTAGGCGCTGCCAGCGCCGCGCTCGATCCGGCGGGTAACGACCAGTTCTTCGCCCTCGTCGTCTTCGGCGTGCAGGACAACTTCGGCAAAGGCGCGCTCGGGGCGGCTGGATGTGCCTGCGAAGATGACGTCTTCCATCCCGCCCGATCGCATCGACTTGGCAGAGGTTTCCCCCATGACCCAGCGGATCGCTTCGAGAAGGTTGGATTTGCCGCAGCCATTGGGCCCGACGACCCCGGTCAGCCCGGGTTCAATGCGCAACTCGGCCGGCTCGACAAAGCTCTTGAAACCACTGAGCTTGAGCCGGCTGATCTGCATATGTTTGCTGTTTCCCCCGCTTACTCGGTACGCGCGCCGGCGCGTTGGAGAGCGGGCTCGACATCGTTCCAGGTAATGCCTTCGATGCGGTTTCCATTGAGGAAGAAGGTCGGAGTGCCGCTCACGTTCAATTCGTCGGCCTGAGCCTGCGAATTGTTGGCTATGGTCTCGATCTTCTGCGTGTCGGCAAGACAGGTGCGCGCCTGATCGGCAGACAGCCCGCGTGCCGAGAAGAATTCGATCAATCCGGCAGCCTCTGCGATTGCGATGAAGCGCTGCTCGATCGGAAGGTTGCCCGATGCCTCGTACTGCGCCGAATTCTGCTGGATGCTGCCGAAGATTTCGTTGAGCGAACCCCATGCCTGATCGGACAGGGGCTGCATGTTTTCTTTCTGGCCGCACCGCACGAGCGTAGCGATGGTGAGATCGATCGGATCGCGCACGAGATTGCGCTGTTCGAAGCTGACGACGCCGGTCTCGACATATTCCTTCAGCGGAGCCTTGCCGAGCTGCGAAAAGCTCGCGCAGGCGCCGCATGTGTGAGACGCGAACTCGATGAGCTTCAGCGGTGCATCGGGGTTGCCGATGACGTAGCCATCGTCTTCCGAAATCGTGACAGTCTCGGTCCAGTTGGCGCCATCCGGCGCTGCAATCGCCTCGATCGGTTCACCGGCGGCAATGGCGCCTTCGTCCGTTTCAGCACCGCACGCGCCAAGCGCAAGCGCAAGAGGAGCGGTCAGGCTGAGGGCCGCGATGCGGCGTTTGCTGGTCGAAATCATCTGGATGCTACCTTCAATCGAATTGCAGAGGATAAACGGGTGGTTCGGAGAGCGCCAATAGCGCGGGGACACGTCCTTGTGCAAAAATTCTGCATAACTGCGCCATTGGCTCGTTTTGGGACGAATTGCGCAGGCTTGTCAGGCTAATCGTCCTCGGGCTCGGGTTCGGGTTTGAAGCGCCCGGACAGCACCTCGTAAAGCGCGTCCCATGAATGGACCCCTTCGAGCATTTCGCCATTCAGCGCGAAATAGGGCTTGGAAAAAGCATCGCTGCCGGTCGGCAGCCCGTATTCCGCAGTATCGGCCTCGCTATCCGCGCGCAGCTTGGCGGCGGCCTTGCGGTCGGACAGGCAGCGGCCCAGGTCCATCCGCGAATATCCGCGACGGCGCGCCATCATGTCATCGAAATCGAGCGCGCTCACGAGGCTGCGCCAGGCGGGAAGCGTGCCGCGCGACCAGTTCGTGCGGTTGAAAGCCGAGGCCTTGTCCCAGCGCTCCATCCAGCGCTCCTGCGCGCGCATCAGCATCGAATGGTTGACCTTGAACTTGGCCGGCTCCCCGCACTGCGCAAGCAGGCTGAGTGGCAGGTCGGCGGGATGGTCCAGCCGCTGGCGTATCTCGAGGCTCAGTATGCCTGGAGCGAGCAGCGCGAGGTCCAGTTCGGGATCACCGCGAAACGCGAAATCGTAGCAGCCCTCGCAGGCATAGCTCACAAACATCGTGAGCCGCTCGTCCGCATCGGGATTGCCGATCAGGTGCCCGCGTTCGGTCCGCTCGACCTCCGCGTGCCACGCCTTCTTGCTCGTCAAATCCTTGAACACGCTGCGCTCGTCTTCGAGCGATTGCGCCGACGATAGAGCCGGAAGGCACAGAGCAGCCAGCGCAGCAGCGCCCATCAATGCTCTCATTCTGCGTCCCCGTCCTTTTCCTTTTTGCCGAAGCTGCGCGCCAGCGATTCGAGCACCGTGCGCAGCTCCGGATCGCCAATATCGCGCAGGCTGTCACCCAGTTCCATCGGGATCGGCTTGAGCGAAGGCGGTGCCTTGGCGGGCTTTTGAGCATGGGCAGGCTTAACCGCGCCTTGCCGGATCTTCACGCGCGCAACCGCGCTGTAGCCGAAGAAGCGGTTCACCCGCTCCATGATTTCCGGCGTGACCTGCTGGATCAGCGGAGCGTGGGCCGGGCTGACGACGAGGTGCAGGATGCCTTCCGATTTCTCGCCCGGCGGAAAGCGGATCGCCTCGGGGCTGCACACGCGGGCGTGTTTCGGTCCGACGATCTCCGGCCAGCGGGTTACGACCGAGCTTTGAACGAAGCCGAAGCGGCGAAACGCCGTGCGCCCGATTTCCGGCATGAGATCGCCAATGGCCTTGGGCCCGCCGCCGCGCGGACGCAGATAGGGCTTGGCGGTTTTCTTGCGCCCCTTGCCCGGCTTCCTGGTGTCGTCGCTTCCCATCTCGCCAAGAGCCATGCCATAGGGCGCGCGTGACTTCCATGCCCGACGACATCTCTTCCACGCTGCTGGACTGGTATGATGCCCATGCCCGTTCGCTTCCGTGGCGCAATCCACCGGGGCAGCCTGCTCCCAAAAACGCGGCATGGCCTTACCGCGTATGGCTATCCGAAGTCATGCTGCAACAAACGACGGTTGCGGCGGTGAAGCCGTATTTCGAGAAATTCCTGCGCATCTGGCCGGGCGTCGATGATCTCGCGGCTGCATCCGATGACGAGGTGATGGCCGCATGGGCAGGGCTGGGCTATTATTCGCGGGCCCGCAATCTGGTGAAATGCGCGCGCGAGGTGGCCGGGCAAGGCGGCTTTCCGAAAACCGAGGCCGAGCTGCGCGAGCTTCCCGGTCTAGGCGCTTACACTGCGGCGGCGATAGCGGCGATTGCATTTGGCGAGCGGGCGGTGGTGGTCGATGCCAATGTCGAGCGGGTCGTATCGCGCCTGTTCAATATTATCGAGCCTTTGCCCGGATCGCGCAAGACCATTCGCGCCCGCGCGGAAGCGATAACGCCTCAGGATCGCTCCGGTGATTTCGCGCAGGCGATGATGGACCTCGGATCGGGGATTTGCACGAGCAAGGCCCCGCGCTGCCCGCTGTGCCCGCTGCATGATAATTGCGAGGGAAGGAAGGCCGGTGCGCCGGAACGTCTGCCGGTCAAACCTGCCAAGAAGGTCAAACCCGAACGGAGCGGCAGGGCCTACTGGATCGAGCGCGGCGAGCATGTCTGGCTCGTCACGCGCGAAGGAACCGGAATGCTAGGCGGGATGCGCGCGCTTCCCGATGACGGGTGGACGGCCCGCGAGGACGGTGCGGATGAAGCGCCGTTTGCTGCGAAATGGCAGGAGCTTGGCGCAGTGCGCCATACTTTTACCCACGCGCACCTGACCCTGAGCGTCAGCCGCGCGCAAATCGCCACCGACCCGCAAGGCGATGGCGAGTGGTGGCCGATCCAGCGGATCGAAGAGGCGGGCCTGCCGACCTTGTTCCTGAAAGCCGCAAGGCTCGCTCTAGCGCGCGATTAAAGAATTCCGCCCCCGATAGTGAGGCGGATCGCCGCGATAAGCAGGACGACGAGGCAGAAATTGCGCCCACTGTCGCTCGAGGAAAGCGCTCCAAATATGATGCCGACCACGATGAAGGGCAAGGCGATCCAGTTGGCCCAGCCGAGCAGCGGGATCTGGGCCGGTATCACGATGACAAGCGAGAGGAGGCCGATAAGCCAGGAGAGGAGATTGAACATGTGTGTTATATGGCTACCACACCGCTGAAGATCAAGTCCTGATTGACCACTGGTTTCAACTCGCTCACACAGGCGTCAAGCAAAACCCCCCGGAGAGAATACCCCCATGGCATTTCGCGCATTCCACCAGACCGACCTTTCACGCCGCTCGCTGTTTCGGGGCGGAAGCTACCTCGCGGCGGGCGCTGCGCTCAGCACGCTGCCGTTCGGGCGCAGTCTGCTTGCCCATGACGTAAGCCAGGCATGGCCGACTGTCGCATCGCTCGCCCAGCGCTACCTCTCGGAAGGGAAAGTGGCGAACCTGTTCCTCACTTTCGGCTGGGGGCAGGAAGACCATGCGCATACGGTCGGCGGCGGGAAACTCGGCTTCAATCGCGCCCGCGCGGTGGACGAGGATTCGCTTTACCGCATCTATTCGATGACGAAGCCGGTGACCGGCATGGCGACCATGATGCTGATCGACGATGGCCTGCTGGGTCTCGACCAGCCGCTGCATGAAGTGCTTCCCGCGTTCCGCGATATGCAGGTGCTGGTCGATCCGGCTGGTTCGCTTGGCAACAGGGTTCCCGCCGATAAGCCGATCACCATTCGCCAGCTGCTCACCCATACGGCGGGCCTTGGTTACAACATCATCAGCGAAGGGCCGCTGCGCGATGCATATAACGACGCCGGCATTGTCGGAGGCCGGGTCAGCCGGATGCCGATCCCCGGCATCCCTCAGGTTACGCCCGCACCGGGCCTTGAAGTCTGGGCCGACCGGCTTGCCGAGCTGCCGCTGATGTACCAGCCTGCGACGAAGTGGAGCTATTCGTGCAGCATCGACCTTTTGGGCCGGGTGATCGAAGTTGCATCGGGGATGGGTTTCGAGGAGTTCCTCGCCAAGCGCATCTTCGAACCGTGCGGCATGGACAGCACCTGGATGACCGTGCCGCAGAGCGAACTTTCGCGCATGACCGACAATTACGGCATTCTCGGCGGCTTTCCGCTGCCACTCGATCCGGCGGCGGCGACGATCTACAGCGACGCGCCCAAAGTGCCGTCGGGCGGAGGCGGGCTGGTCTCTACGCCCAAGGATTACGACCGGTTCCTGCGCATGTTGCTCGGCTACGGCACAATCGACGGGACCGAGGTGATGGGTGAGCTGGCCGTCAGGGTCGGCACCTCCAACCTGCTGCCCAAGTCGGTCGATACCAACGGATCGTGGATGGCAGGGCAAGGCCACGGCGCCGGTGGCCGCGTGGTCGATGGCACGTTCGGCTGGGGCGGCGCTGCGGGCACTATCGCTGCGGTCGATTACAATCTCGGCCTGCGATCCGCACTCTGGACACAGTACATGCCGACCGAGGCCTATCCGATGCGCGACGAATTTCTCGAGGCGCTGGAGGCCGACCTCACTGCGATGCGCGCTGCCAAGGCGGCCTGATGAGCCACCCGGCGCATCCAGAGCTTGCCCGCACCGGCCCGATCGCATTTGCGGGCTCTCCGATAGACCGCGCCGACCTGATCCGGGTCGATCCAGAGGCGCTGTCTGCAAGGATGGACTGGCGCGCGAAGGTGCTGCTGCTCGATGGCTTGCTGCCACAGATCGGCGATGACGGCGCGCTGCTATGGGGCACCTTGGCCGATATCGATCCAGATGCGGAGCTGGTCTTCCTCGGCCTGCTCGATGACAAGGCGTGCTTTGCCGCTGTCCCCGATGATGGGGCGACTGGGCCTGCCTATGCCATGCCTCGCGCATGGCAGGCGATCCAGCAGCTGAGCCTGCCCGATCTCGCAATCTATGGCGGCGCGCGCAGCCTCGTCGATTGGCATGCGCGGCACAAATTCTGCGCCCGCTGCGGCGCAGGAACGACAATCGCCAAAGGCGGCTGGCAGCGCACGTGCGGGGCGTGCCAGGCGCAGCATTTCCCGCGCACCGATCCGGTCACGATCATGCTGGTCGAGAACGAGGGCCGTCTGCTTCTGGGCCGCCAGCCCCGTTTTCCGCCGCGCAGTTTCTCCGCCCTCGCAGGGTTCGTGGAGCCGGGCGAAACCGTCGAGGAGGCCGTGGCGCGCGAGGTCTGGGAAGAGGCTGGCCTGCGCGTGCGCGATGTCGAATATATCGCGACCCAGCCGTGGCCATTCCCCAGCCAGCTGATGATTGGCTGCTATTCGCAGACCGACGACACCGAAATCACGCTCGACGTTGAGGAACTTGAAGAAGCGCGATGGTTCACCCGCGAGGAAGTCGAGAAATCGGTCGCCCATGCGCGCGGATATGAGGGGGACGGTGCGGAGACAGCGTTCACCGCGCCGCCGCCGACTGCTATCGCTTACAGCCTGATGAAATGGTGGCTGGAGAAATCGAAATGAGCGCGCCTGAAAAGCTGACCATCGACATCTATTCGGACGTCATGTGCCCGTGGTGTGCGATCGGTTACGGCCAGCTGCAAAAGGCTCTCGGCGAACTCGATGGCGAGATCGACGCGGAGATCCGTTGGCGCCCGTTCGAACTCAACCCGGATATGCCGAGCGAGGGCGAGGAACAGGAAGCGCACCTTCAGCGCAAATATCGCCGCTCGGCTGAAGAAGGCGCGGCGGTGCGCAGCCAGATGAAAGACATCGCCGAAGGGGCGGGCGTGTCGCTCGCCTATGAGGGTGAGGGCGATGCGCCGCCTGCGATGATCTGGAACACCCGCGACGCGCACAAACTGCTCGGCTTCGCGCTCGAACAGGCCGGGCCGCAGGTGCAGACGCAGTTGAAGCTCGCTCTGTTCAAGGCGCATTTCAACGAACGCAGGCGCATCGGTGACCGCGAGGTGCTGCTCGATATTGCCGCCGATGTCGGGCTGCACCGCGAAGCGGCGAAAGCGGCACTGAGCGATCCCGATCTCGAAGCGCGAGTAGTCGCCGAAGAGCGGCAGGCGTGGGACCTCAACATTTCAGGCGTTCCGGCGATGATCGTGAATGAGAAGTTTATGATCCCCGGCGCGCAGGCTCCGGAAACCTATGTGAATGCGCTGCGCCGGGTCGCACAAAAAACCCGCGCCGAAGCAGGTTAGCTCAGGCGCGGGTTTCGTAATTGCCGGTCGGTTCGCGGATCAGTTCGCCTGGCCCTGCTTGATCGCCTGCATTGTCTTCGGACCCTTTTGCGCATCCTGAACCGGATTGTCGGAGCCGATCACCGGCTCCCTGTTGTCCGGATCGGTCGCACGGTTGAGCTCGGCGCGCTTGCCGACGCGCACGTTGACGCTGCCGCCCGATGTGCTGGATTGTGACGGCGTGAGACCGGCGGTCAATTCGTCGATCAGTTCGTTATCGGGGTGAAGGCTTTGTCTTTCGGGCATGAATAATCTCCTTTTGCAATCAATGGAAAACACCGCCCATTGGTTCCGGATTCGCGCGCCTGCCTGACCCGGCCTTCACTCGCGAAAATGACAATTTGCCGCCGGCCCGGAAGCGACCTATCGTGACGACCCCTTTCGCGACCGGAGTTATCGACCATGCAATCCAAGAGCGTTCTTCGCGCCATCGGCCCTGCGGCAATCCTTCTGACGCTCACGGCGCGCAGTACCGTGAAGCCGGTCCCCAAGACGACGGGGTAGCGTCCGTAACCGAGGAACCTGCAATCATATATGAGCGGCAGGACAATTACGAAGCCATTGGCGATGCCTTCAAGGCGATCCGCGGCCAGCTTGAAAGCGGCGATCCGGACTTCGCAGCGATCGAGGCGCAAGCGACCGATATCAACGAACGCGCGAAGCGGATCACCGGATATTTCCCCGAGGGCACAAGCATCGATGATGGCTACGACACCGAAGCGCTTGCTGCGATCTGGGAGCAACCGACCGAGTTCGAGCAAGCGGCGCAAGACCTTGTCGCAGCCAGCGCTGAGCTCGTCACAGTGGCGGCCACTGGAGATGCCGCTGCGGTGGGCGCTCAGGCCAAGGAAATGGGCGGCACCTGCAAGGCCTGCCACGACAAGTTCCGCGTCGATGACGACTAATCTACCGGCCCCAATTCCATGACGACCCGCCCGGTCAAAGTCTGGGATCTGCCAGTACGGCTTAGCCATTGGAGCTTCGTCGGCCTCGTGCTGGCGATGTGGTACACTGGTGAGAATTCGCTGTGGTGGTGGCACACGCGGCTGGGCGTGGTGCTGCTCGGCGTCCTCATTTTCAGGCTGGTCTGGGGTTTCATCGGGACGCGAACGGCCCGTTTCGCGAATTTCGTTGCCGGTCCGTCGCGTGTGATCGCCTATCTCAAGGGATGTTACTCCAAGGACGAGAATATCGGGCACAATCCGCTTGGCGCGCTGGCGGTCCTGGCTCTGTTGTCAGTGATGCTTGCGCAGGTCGGCATGGGGCTGTTCGCAGGCGATCCTTATGACGGCGCGACCGGGCCGCTCAACAGTCTTGTCGGCGTGATGACCGCCGATAGGCTTACCGACTGGCACGAGATATTCGTCTATGTCGTCCTTGGCATGATCGCGCTGCACATCATCGCGATCAGCGTTTACGCCTTTATTCGCATGGACGATATTGTCGGACCAATGGTCACTGGAAAGCGCGAGGTGCCTGTGAATGTCGAAGGCATCGAAGCTCCTGACTGGGGCAGGGCGGGCATCGCATTCATCGTTGCTGCGGCGTTGGCGTCGTGGGTATGGCTGGGCGCGCCGCCGCTCGGCTAGTTTCGCCGACTAGATCAGCCCAAGCCGCTCCAGCTTTGCCGCCATCTTCCCCGGCAGGACGTCGCCAATCTCTTCGCCCTCGGCAAGATCGCGCGGTGCATCCTCTTCCTTGAGGTAGCGCCAGCCCTGATGCGCGCGTTTGCGCTTCTGATGAACGCGGACAAGCTCCGGCTTGAGATTGATGTGCCAGCGCCCGTCTCTGGTTTCGGTAAAGCCCAGGATTTCCGAGCGCGCGACGAGTGAGTGATTGAGAATCCAGTAAAGCGAGCCTCCAACCATTTCCTCGTGCCGCGTGGGACGATACTTGGTGGTCAGCGCGATCTCGCTTCGGTTTGTGTACCAGCCCGCCAGGTCCTTCCAGCTCTTCGCGCCGAACGCGATCTTGGTCATGTGCAGAGGCATGGGTTCAATCTGGCGTTTCCTGCGCGCGGTTCAAGCGATGCTTAGCCCGCCATCCACAATGAAGGGCGCGCCGGTCGCGAACCTGCTCTCATCGCTGGCGAGATAGACGATGAGATGCGCGATATCCTCCGGCTCTCCCATGCGGCCTATCGGCTGGGCGATGGAGAACGCCTCACGCGTGGCGTCGGGATCGGGCGCGCCCGCGATCACGCTCTCGACATTGGGGGTGAGGATCGTGCCCGGCTGGACCGAGTTCACCCGCACATTGTTCTGCTCGCGCGCGCAATACAGCGCGATGGATTTCGTCAGCATCGGCACGGCAGCCTTCGCGCTGTTATACGCGGCGAGGTCGGCATTGGGCTTGTTCGCAGCCGCGCTGGAGAAATTGATGATCGACCCACCGCCGGACCGCGCCATCAGCGGAATCGCCGCCTTGCAGCCCATGAAGATGGAATCGACGTCGACCGTGTAGCACCGCCGGAAATCCTCCGGGCTGATGTCGGCGATGGAGCCGAACACGGTGACGGCGGCATTGTTGACCAGCACGTCGAGCCGCCCGTGGCTCTCCTCGACCTCGGCGATGAGCGCCTGCCAGCGCTCCCAATCGGTGACGTCCTGCGGCAGGAATGAACAATTCGCGCCAAGCTCGCTTGCAGTTGCCGTGCCTGCCGCCTCGTCGATATCGGTGATGATGACGGTCGCGCTCTCGGCCAGCAGCGCCTTTGCCGCGGCCTTGCCCAATCCCATCGCGCCGCCTGTAAGCAGCACGACCTTGTCCTGAACCCTGCCCATTTCATTCTCCCCTCAATCGTCGCCGAGAGGACGCGCTATCAGCCGGTGAGGCCGCTCGCCACTGCCAAACCTAAGAAGGCGAAGAAGCCCATGGAATCGGTAATCATCGTCACGAACACCGATGAAGCGACGGCAGGGTCCTGGTTCAGGCGCTCGAAAATTACGGGCACGAGCACGCCTGCAAGGCCGGCGACGGCGATATTGATGATCATGGCCGCAGCGATGACCACGCCCATCATCGGAGAGAACAGCAGCGCTGCCGCGATCCCGATCAGCACCGCAACCGTCGCCCCGTTGAGGACCGCGACGCGCAGCTCCTTCCACAAGATCCGTCTTGTATTGGCGCGGGTCAGCTGGTTTGTCGCGATGGCGCGCACCGCCACTGCCATCGTTTGAGTGCCTGCATTGCCGCCGATACTCGCGACGATCGGCATGAGAACTGCGAGCGCCACGAGCTTTTCGATCGCCGCTCCGAAAAATGCGATGATGGCGCTCGCAACCACCGCCGTGCCGAGATTGGCGATCAACCAGCGCACGCGGCTCGAATAGGCCTCGCGGATCGGTTCATTGATATCGCCGTCGCCTGCGCCCGACAGCAGCAGCGCATCCTCGCCCGCTTCCTCGGAGATGATGTGGACGATATCGTCGACCGTCATCTGCCCGACCAGCCGCCCGCTATCGTCCACCACGGCGGCGGAGATCAGCGCGTATTTCTGGAACATCAGCGCGACTTCTTCCTGGTCCATCGTCACCGGGATCAGGGTTTGGTCGCGTTTCATCACGTCGGTGAGCTTGACCGAGCGCGGCGTCGTGAGGATCCAGTTGAGCGCGCATGTGCCCACCGGATGGTGCGCCGCGTCGATCACGAAGACCTCGTGGAAATCGTGCTCGAGATCGCCGTTTTCCCGCAGGAAATCGATCAGATCGCCGATGGTCAGGTGTTCCGGCACCGCCATCACGTGGCGGTTCATGAGGCGTCCAGCCGTCTCCTCCGGATAGGCGAGCGCGCTCTCGACCGCCGCCTGCGTTTCCGGCTCCAGCTCGGCGATGATCGCCTTCTGGTCGTCTTCGTCGAGGTCTTCGAGCAGCTGGACCGCGTCATCGGTTTCCAGCTGTTCGGCAATGGTGGCGACCGCTTCGGGCTCGAGCGCCTCCATCATCACTTCGCGGACGTGATCGTTGAGCTCGGCAACGACATCGCTCGTCATCAGGTCGGTGATCGATGTCGCAAGCTGCGCGCGCTCGTCACTGTCGAGCAGCTCGATCAGGTCGGCAATGTCAGCCGGGTGCAGCGGCTCGACAAGGTCATAGACCACGCCTTTATCGCCCGCCTCCAGCGCATCGCGCACGCCGCGCACATATTCGGGTTTGAGCCGATTTTCCTCGTCATGGCGCTCATCGTCGATCCGGTCGTCCGGGCGCACTTCTTCTTCCGGCGAGTCGGCCAGCAGCGTGTCGTCGTGAAGATCTGTCGGTTCGACCATGGGTGCGGGTTTAGAGTCGCGCCCTTGAAAAGCAAGCGGGTGACTCTGGCGCTCAACTCTTTATAGCGCCGTGGCAAATCAAAGGAGATTCATTCATGGCCGACACACTCACCCTCACGCTCGACACCGGCGATGGCGCGGGCAAGGACGTTACGATCAAGCTGCGTCCCGACCTCGCCCCCGGCCATGTCGAGCGCATTACCGAGCTTGCCAAGGACGGCTTTTACGATGGCGTGGTGTTCCACCGCGTGATCCCCGGCTTCATGGCGCAGGGCGGCGATCCGACCGGAACCGGAATGGGCGGCAGCGACAAGCCAGACCTGAAAGCCGAATTCAATGCAGAGCCGCACACCGAGGGCACCTGCTCGATGGCTCGCTCGCAAATGCCCGACAGCGCCAACAGCCAGTTCTTCATCTGCTTCGAAGACGCAGAATTCCTCGACGGACAATACACCGTCTGGGGCCAGGTCCAGAGCGGCATGGAGCACGTCCATGCACTGCCAAAAGGCGAACCGCCCGCGCAGCCGGGCAAGATCGTGAAGGCGACGGTTGGCTGAGATTGGAAGTGCTTTTCGGCTCGCAGCGGTCGCTGGATTGCTGGCTTTGGCTGGTTGCGGCGCCGTCGCGGCGCCGGAAATTGCTCGAGACCTCTCGACGTCTGTGCCCAAAGGGGAAGTAGCGTTTCAGCAACGAGTGGAGGAGCTGTTTCCCGTCGGTTCGGATGTCGAATTCATGATAGCCGCTTTATTGGCTCAGGGGTTTGAAGAAACGATTACTTCGAGCGATGACTTCCGCGTCCTCACGTATCGCAACAAAGGCTTCCCAATTTCTTCATTATGGTCTGTTCGTTGGCGCGAAAAGGATGGACGGATCAGTGAGATTTGGGCTGTATTCGGTCATGTCGGTCCTTGATCTTCTGTTTAGAGCGCCGAATCACGTTGTAATCGCGTCCTTCGCACTCCTCCTTTCCGGCTGCGTCACCTATCCCGACATCACGCAATCGCGCTCCCCCTGCCGGACCGAACCCGGCGGGTGGTGTGCGTTTGTGCGCGATGCGGCGGTGGAGGCTTATCCTTTCGCTGTGGCCTCGACCAACGCCTATATGGGCGATGAAGATCTCTACAAAGACCTTGGCCCGGCGCTCAAACGCCTCGAGCGGCTGGAGATAGCACCGGAGGATGCAGACAAGGGCTTTGGCTACGAGATTTTCGAGCAGCTTGGCCCGCCTGGCGAAGACGGCGAGCGCGCGGCCATCGCTCGCATTCTCGCCTTTCGCGGGACCGATTTCGACGGCTTCACCGATATCTTCTACGGCGCGCTTCGCGATGACCAGATCGAGATTGCGCTCCGATATTTCGAGGCAGAACGGGAGCGGTGGGGCGATGATCCTAAATGGATTGTCACCGGCCATTCGCTCGGCGGGGCGCTCGCGACCGAGGTTTCGATCAAATACCCCAAAGTGCAGGCCTACATGTTCAACACATCGCCCTTTTACCGCGGCGAAGCGATGACGAACGATGTGCGCCGGACCGTCATCAACGAGCGCGGCGAACTGTTGCGCAGGGCCTCGCGCTACCGCATGGCTCCGGCGGCGGACGAATTCGTGATCAATTGCGCGCCGGAGGCAGGTCGGTTCACCAAGCACAAGATCAGGCCGCTCGCCGACTGCATCACATGGATTGCCGCATATGGTAGCGAGGATGCAGGTGCGGTGGTCGCGGCTAATGCGGTGCCCAAACCGATGGTCGAGTGCGGGGAGGACAACAAGCCGCATCCAGGCGTCGGCTTTCGCCAGTTCGCGCCGTGCGTGCACCAGTCGCGGCGCGAGAAAGATGACTGAGCCTGCGCTCCGAAGTTCGCTGCACCGGCTTGCCGAAGCAATGAAGGGCGCAGAAGAACCCTGGTGGATTATCGGCAGTGCAGCGGTGGCATTGCATGGCAGCAATGCGGGCAATATCGCCGATATAGACGTGCTCGTTTCGCGTCCGGATATCGATGCGCTTTTTCGCCACTTGCCGCTGACCGACACGCCCGATGTCGGCAAAAAAATGTTCCGCTCCGCACGGTTCGGTCGCTGGTCAGAACCAGAGGTCGAGGTTGAGTTCATGTACGGTCTGGAGGTCGAGGCTGGCGGCGAATGGCAGCGCGTCGCTCCTGAAACCAGACAGCTGGTCATGGTCGATCGTCACAGACTGTTTGTTCCGGATCGTGAGGAGTTGATCACCATCCTCCAACTGTTCGGGCGCGAGAAGGACTTGCGCCGCGCCGCCTGCCTGGCGGATGAACAGCGCGCCGATTGATAAAATGGCGGCTTCCCGCTAAACGCGCCGGCATCATGAAACCGACCGATAATCCTCCCAAGACCTACCGGGTCAAAAGCTTCGGCTGCCAGATGAACGTCTATGATGGCGAGCGTATGGGCGAATTGCTGAACGAACAGGGCCTTTCGCAGGCTGGCGAGGGCGAGGATGCCGATCTGGTGGTGCTCAACACCTGCCATATCCGGGAGAAGGCGGCGGAGAAGATCTATTCCGATATCGGGCGCCTGACCAAGGGCAAGACTCAGGAAAAGGCGCCGATGATCGCGGTTGCAGGCTGCGTCGCTCAGGCAGAGGGCGAGGAGATCATGAAACGCGCCCCCGCCGTGTCGATGGTGGTCGGCCCGCAGGCCTATCACCGCCTGCCCGACATGCTCGGCAAGGCCGTGAAGGGCGAGCGCGCGACGGATACCGACATGCCGGCAATTGCGAAGTTCGACAGCCTGCCGGTTCGCAAAAAGCGGTTTCCTACTGCGTTCCTGACGGTGCAGGAAGGGTGCGACAAGTTCTGCACCTATTGCGTGGTGCCCTACACCAGAGGTGCCGAGATTTCCCGCCCGTTTGCCGATCTGCTGGATGAAGCGAAGCGCATCGTCGATAACGGCGCGCGCGAAATCACGCTGCTCGGACAGAATGTGAATGCCTGGGGCGGCGAGGATGCGAAAGGTCACACTATCGGCCTTGACGGGTTGATAAGAGAGCTTGCCAAACTCCCGGATTTGCAGCGAATTCGCTACACGACGAGCCATCCCAACGATTTCACCGAAGGGCTGGTCAGGTGTCACGCGGAAGTCGAAAAGCTGATGCCGTATCTGCACCTGCCCGTGCAGTCCGGCAGTGACCGGGTGCTGAAAGCGATGAACCGCCAGCACACGGCCGAGGGATACCTGCGGCTGCTCGAGCAGATGCGCGCGGCGCGGCCCGACATTGCGCTGTCGGGTGATTTCATCGTTGGTTTCCCGGGAGAAACCGAGGCCGAATTCGAGGACACGCTGAGCCTTGTGGACGAGGTCCGCTATGCGCAGGCCTACAGCTTCAAGTATTCGCCCCGGCCCGGCACGCCTGCCGCGACAATGGCCGACCAGATCGCCAGGGAAGTGATGGACGAGCGGCTTCAGCGCCTTCAGGCGCGGCTCGACCGGGACCAGTTTGCTTTCAACAAGTCGAAGGCCGGGCAGTCATGCTCGGTGCTGGTCGAGCGCAAGGGCAAGCATCCCGGCCAGTGGCTCGGAAAGTCGCCGTGGCTGCAATCGGTCTGGTTCGAAGGCGACGTCGCAATCGGCGATATGGTCCATGTCGATCTGGTCGAAGCTGGACCCAACTCGCTGGAGGGCGCCCTGCGCGAAACCGTCCCGGCCTGAGTGCGCGCGTGACATCTGCGTGACTTTCCACCGTTACGCGATGCCCACGAACTTGCTTTGCGCTGCGCGCACCTTACCTTTCCGACTCGGAGGCGGGCCAATTTCCGCCTTGAGACAAAGGAACCTATGGGCCGTAGACCAACCCGCGCAGCCGATCCCCAGCGAGAGCCAAAGCTTTCGCCCGATCCGACCCCCATTCGCGAATCGCGCCGCGCGCGCGCCGAGATCAGCTTTGAAGACCAGTCGCTGCTGGGCCCGCTTTTCGGTCAGTTCGACGCCAACCTCGTACAGGTCGAAAACCGGCTTTCGGTGATGATCCACGCACGCGGTGACGAGATCGTGATCGAGGGGCCGGAGGACAATGTCGCCCGTGCCCGTGAGACGCTCAACACGATGTATGACCGGCTGGCGATGGGGCAGGACCTCGATGCGGGCGCTATCGAAGCGCTGATCGCGATGTCGAACGAGCCGACTCTGGAAGGGATCATTTCGGGCGAGAAAGAATCGCCGCCAATCATGATCCGCGCGCGGCGCAAGACCATCGTGCCGCGTAGCGCGACGCAGGTGACTTACATGCGCAGCCTTGCGCGCGATGACATCATCTTTGCGCTCGGTCCGGCGGGGACGGGCAAGACCTATCTGGCGGTTGCGCAGGCGGTCAGCCAGCTGATCACCGGCAGCGTGCAGCGCCTGATCCTCTCGCGACCGGCGGTGGAGGCAGGGGAAAAGCTCGGCTTCCTGCCCGGCGATATGAAGGACAAGGTCGATCCGTACCTGCGCCCGCTCTACGACGCGCTCTACGATTGCATGCCGCCCGAACAGGTCGAGCGCCGGATCGAAAGCGGCGAGATCGAGATTGCGCCGATCGCCTTTATGCGCGGACGTACGCTGGCCGATGCCTTCGTGATCCTGGACGAGGCGCAGAATACCACGCGCGAGCAGATGAAAATGTTCCTCACCCGGTTCGGCCAGAACAGCCGGATGGTGATCTGCGGCGATCCAAGACAGGTCGATATCCCTGGCGGTGACAGCATGAGCGGTCTCGCCGATGCTGTGGGCAAGCTGGAGGATGTGGACGGCTTCGGCACAATCCGTTTCACCGCGGTCGACGTGGTCCGCCACCCGATCGTAGGCCGCATTGTCGAAGCGTATGAGGGGCCAGCCGCCTAGGTGGATCTCGACATCGACATCGAGGATTGGCCTGCGGGGGAGTGGGAAGCTCTGGCAGCGCGCGTCACCGATGCGGCAGGCGATGCGGCGAGCGAGCTTGCCAATCCGCGCCTGCTTGCAAGCGTTCTGTTCACAACCGACGCCGAGGTCCACGCTCTCAACCGCGAATGGCGCGAGCGCGACAAGCCGACCAATGTCCTCAGCTTTCCGATGTTGGAGCGCACCGAATTGCTTGAACTGCTTCCTGACGGTCCGCCGGTGATGCTTGGCGACATCGCCTTGGCGCACGAGACGTGCGCTCGTGAAGCGGAGGAAAAGAGCATCGGCCTCGCAGACCACGCGGCGCACCTGATTGTCCACGGTATGCTCCATCTGGCCGGCCACGACCATGTTCACTCCGACGAGGAAGCCGAAGCGATGGAAGCTCTCGAAACGCAGATACTTGCAAAATTGGGTATCGCGGACCCATATGAGGATCGAATATGACAAGCGCGCAGATTTAAGGGCCCCGCAAAAGACAATGCCCGATTCCCCATCCCCCGCCGGAGACGCGGAGAGTAGCAGCGGGCTTTGGCTCGCTCTCAAGAAAATCGTCGGAGCCGGTGACGGCGATCGCAGCCTTCGCGCGCAGCTCGAAGAAGCTATCGACGAGCACGAGGACGAGAACGAAGGCGAGACTTCGGACGATACCGGCGCCGGCAATGGCGACCTGTCGCCCGTTGAACGCCAGATGCTGCGGAACCTACTCCATTTCAGCGAACATGACGCCGACGACGTAGCCGTGCCGCGCGGCGAGATCATCGGCGTGGATGCGTCGATCAGCTGGGAGGAACTGGTCGAGGCATTCAGCGAGAACGGCCATTCGCGCCTGCCTGTCTACCGCGACAAACTCGACGATGTGGTCGGCATGATCCACATCAAGGATGTGTTCCCCTACCTCGCCAACGGCAAGAAGCCCCCGCGCGACTGGACCGTCCTGATGCGCCAGCCGCTCTATGTGCCGCAATCGCGCGGCGCGCTCGACGTGCTGGCCGATATGCGTTCGCGGCGGGTCCACCTCGCAATCGTGCTCGACGAATTTTCAGGGACCGACGGGATCATCACGATCGAAGACCTGGTCGAGGAGATCGTCGGCGAGATCGAGGACGAGCACGACGAAACCCCCGAGGCGCTGATCGTCCCCATTGGAGAGGGCATGTGGGATTGCGATGCCCGCGCGGAGCTGGACGATGTCGCCGAAACGGTCGATCCGCGCCTTGCAGAAGTCGAGGAATCGGTCGACACGCTCGGCGGGCTTACCTTTGTCCTCGCCGAACAGGTCCCTCCGGTTGGTGCGGTCGTGGAACATCCCAGCGGCTGGCGAATTGAAGTAACAGCGGCGGATGAAACGCATGTTAAGCGCTTGCGGCTTCACGGACCGGCACCCTCCGAAGATGCGAATGAATTGCAATAAACGCACGCACTTCAGATAATTTTCAATTTTTCTTCGATTTTTTGCATCCAATCGATAGCGGTCGCGTATCTCCTTTCAGCAAGGAGAATTTTTGATGCCGTCACGTCGTTTGCCCCCCTGCGCGCATTGGAAGCGTTCATGCGCACCGTCCGGCTCGGATCGGCGCGTGCAGCTGCCGAGGAAATCGGCCTCAGCCCGTCCGCGCTTTCGCGCCGGATCACGAACCTCGAAGAGTTCGTTGGCAAGAAGCTGTTCACCCGTGCGCGCCAGTCGATGCAGCTCACCGATGAGGGGCAGGCATTTTACGAGGCGGTCAATCCGCACCTGGAATCGCTCGCCCGCGCGGTGGAAAGCCAGTCGGACAATATCTCGCTCCTGCGGCTGCGCCTCGGCGTCTTGCCGCTGTTCGGCAGCCAGCGCCTGTTTCCCCGCCTTGGCGAGCTGCGCAAGCGTCACCCGCTGCTGCATATCGACATCGACACCGGCCCGCATCTTGAAGACCGTGTGGGCGATACGCTGGATGCGGCAATCATCCTGTCGCGCGGTCCGGCCTCGGGTCTCCATGCGGTGCGGCTCGACCACAATCTCGTCCACGCGATTTGCAGCAAGGATGTTGCGCGATCAGTCGGCGAGGAAGTGAGCGGCGAGGGGTTGGCGAAGCAGACCTTTCTTATCCACAACGAACTGCCCGAAAGCTTCGAGGCGTGGAAGAAAGCGCACAAGGTCGGCGACCTCGAACCGGCTGCGATAGACCACTACGATTCAGGGCAGTTGATGCTGGAGGCCGCCGCTCAGGGCCTCGGCATTGCGATCATGCACGACGACCATATGCGCCGCGCAGCCGATAATCGCCTGACCGACCTGTCGAGCGAAACTGTCGAAAGCCCCTATAGCTACTGGTTCGTCTGCAAGCCGACTGCGTTGGAAGCGCGTCCGGTGCGCCTGTTCCACGACTGGCTCGTTCGCGCCGGGCTTTAGAGCTTAGGTTTCGGTCTCGCTCGGTACTTTGGCGGCGGTGCTGGCCGAATAGCGGATCGGCGGGACGTCATGCTCGAAAGTGCGCAGCGGCTTGCCCAGCGCTTCGCACAGTGCATCTTCGATCCGGCGGCGCGATTCGGCGCCTATGGCCTTGCGGCCGCGGTAGTCTTCGGGGCTGAACGGCTCGAGGAAGTGAATATGCAGCGGGAACGTTCCCCTTCGCGCGAGAACCCGCTTGGCGTTGTTGAGCCCGGTTTCATCGCCGACCCAGCCAATCCATTCCGCCACCTGCCCGTAATCCAGAAAGACCGGCTGAACCATCACGCCGGGCGGCGGCGGCTCGAGCACGGACAGCATGCTTGTCTTGAAAGGCAGCAGCGAATGGCCATCGGTGGTTGTGCCTTCCGGGAAGACCGTGACCGACCAATTGTCCGACAGGGCTTCTTTCAAGGCGTTGATCTGCTCGGCCACTCCAAGGCGATTCTCGCGCTTCACGAACACCGTGCGATTGAGCGATGCGAGCCAGCCGACCAGCGGCGCTGTCGCAAGCTCGGCCTTGGCGACAAAAGCTGTCCCGCTTGCGCCGGCCAGCGCGAGAATGTCGAGCCACGACACATGGTTCGCCACATAAAAGACATCGCGCTTCAGGTGCGTTCCATGGGTGTGCACCTTCGCCCCGGAGATCTCGCGCGGCAAACCGCAAGAACCACATGGGGAAGGGCGAGCCATAGGCAAAGGCGCGGTAAAGATAGTGCAGGGGCACGAAGACCAGCATCAGCAGCGCCAGACCCAGAGCCCTGACCGTGATGCGCGCCCATCCGCCGGCAGAAATCGGGGTCTGCTCTCCGCGCGCCGCCGCGACCCTCAGGTCCCAGACTTTGCTGCTGGACGCATCGACCCCGTACTCGTACCGGATTGTCAGTCATCCCGAGAGAGCCTGACGCCGTATAACTCCATCCGGTGATCGACGAGCCGGTAGCCGAGCCGTTCGGCGATCTGGCGCTGGAGCGATTCCACTTCCGGATCGACGAATTCGACAACCTTTCCGGTCTCGACGTCGATCAGATGATCGTGATGCGCCTCGGGGACGGGTTCATAGCGTGATCGGCCATCGCCGAAATCATGGCGGTCGAGGATGCCGGCCTCTTCGAACAGGCGCACGGTGCGGTATACGGTTGCGATCGAGATCTTGGGATCGATTGCCGAGGCGCGTTCGTGCAGCAGTTCGACATCGGGGTGATCGTCGCTTTCAGACAGGACTTTTGCGATCACGCGGCGCTGTTCGGTGATCCGCAGGCCTTTTTCGGCGCACAATTGTTCAAGATCGATTTTCTGGTTCAAGCACAGCTCCGTCACCACAACGGGCTGCATCGCGGTCACCTTTCCGCAGCCCCAAAAGAAAGCACCCCGCCTCTTAGACGAGACAGGGCGCCTTGCTCAAGTTGGCTTGGCGCCTCACCCCCAATGACGGATGGCGAGGCGACAGGCATGGATCATTTTTTCTTGCGACCGCGTCCGCTGCCCGGCTTGCGCCCGAGGCCGATCTTCTTGGCCAGGTCGCGCCGGGTTTCGGCGTAGTTGGGTGCGACAAGCGGGTAGTCAGCAGACAATTCCCAGCGAGCCTTGTATTCTTCCGGCGTCATGCCGTGTTCGGTCGAAAGGTGCCGCTTGAGCATCTTCATCTTCTTGCCGCAATCGAGGCAGACGATGTGATCCTTCTTGATCGACGACCGGATGGTAACCGCCGGTTCTGGACGCGGCTCTTCGGCTGCTTCGTCGCTGCCGAGACCTGACAACGCCGAATAAACATTCGTGATGAGCGACGGCACGTCGTCCACGTTCACATCATTATTGCTCACATGTGCGGCAACGATATCGCTGGTCAGTGTGATCAGCGTTTCTTTCATTTGGATATCCAAGTCTTCCATGAGTTCCCCAATTTATTGTGTCTCGGAATATTATTTTCCGATTTGTTGCTCATGGCTTACGTCTGCAATCATTGCAACCCGGCGAACTGGAATCGTGCCAAATTGAGATGTTGTCACATAGACTAGATCGAACATCCGAAAGTAATTGCGTCCACTCGACTTCCGTCTGCGAGCCGATAATAGTTGGGCCGTTCCCCGATCGGCTCGAACCCGGCCTTGTGGTAAAGCTGGATCGCCGGATTGCCCCGGCGCATCTCGAGGAAGATGCGAGTGGTCCCGCGAGAGCGGGCGGCGGTAAAAAGATGGTCGATCAGGCGTTTGCCCAGCCCGCGCTTGCGGTGTTCGGGCACGACCGCAATCAGCAGCAATTCTTCTTCGCCCGCTGCGTGACGGGTCAGGACAAAGCCAGCTGGCTCACCGAACGTGCTGCATTCGAGGACTTGTCCGCCGCGATCCACGATCAGCGCGCGTGCTGGGCATGGCGAGCGCATCGGCAATCTGCCGCCGGTTCCATGCCTCGCCAAAAGCGGGATCGAAAGCGGCGTCCATCACCGTCATGATCTTGTCGACTATGTCGATTGTCGTGCTCACGCGGGAACCTGACCTGATTGCGGCTTTGCATCCGGTGCGCGGCCGTAGATCGGAGCGACGTCGGTCGTCAGGAGAGCGCGGGGCACATCGAGCGCGAATTGCGCATCGGGCAAGATGTCCATCGCGACATGGCCTGGCCCGCTGGCGGTCGCTTTTTCCGGGGCGCGGTTTCCTGCGATTATCGGTCGATTGCCGCGTTTCGCAGCCTCCCCGATCGCCAGGGACGCCAGTTCTTCGACCGGCTGCCCGTCCGCTGCGAAGTCCTGCACGAACCATTCGCCGTGACCGCCATTCATGCACACCGTAACAGCTTGCGAGGGGTGATCCGCACGCGCGATCGTCGCGACCAGCGCCAGCGTCGGGTATCCGCAAACATGCGCGCCCCACGCAAAGCCAAGCGCCCGCGCTGTCGCTATGCCGATCCGCACTCCGGTAAAGCTTCCCGGTCCGAGCGAGACGAGGATGCGGTCTGCGCGGCCCTTGTCCGGCAACCCGGCGATCATCGGCACAAGGCGTTCGGCATGGCCGCGACCGAGCACCTTATGGTCGTGCGCGATGAGTTCGCCATCCTCGAAAAGGGCGACCGAACAAGCCTCGGTGGCGGTTTCAATTGCGAGTTCGCGCATGGGTCGGCACTGCCTCAGGCTGCGCCGCCCTGCAAGTGCGTGTTTTGGATCAGACTATCGAATTGAATTTGTCGAAGTCGGGACGCGGGCTGCGATCGAAGATAGTCTCCGGATCGCCGTAGCCGACCGAGCAGATGAAATTCACGCGGTGGCGCGGGTGGTCGCCGAAAAATGCGTCGTTGACCTTGTCGGCGTCGAAGCCCGACATCGGGCCGCAATCGAGGCCCACCGCGCGCGCGGCGAGGATCAGGTAGGCGCCTTGCAGCGAGGAATTGCGGAACGCGCCTTCCTTGCGCCCTTCCTCGTCGCCTTCGAACCAGCTTTTCGCATCGGTGTGCGGGAACAGCCACGGCAATTCTTCGTGGAAATCGATGTCGTAGCCGATCACGGCAGTAACGGGTGCCGCCTCGATCTTGTCCTTGTTCCCATCGGAGGCGCACTCGGCGAGCTTCGCCTTCTGTTCATCCGATTTCACCCACACGATCCGCACCGGCTGCATATTGGCCGAAGTGGGCGCCATCTTGAGCAGGTCCCAGATCGCGTGAAGCTGATCGTCCGACACATCCTTGTCGAGCCAGCCATTATAGGTGCGCGCATCGTTGAAGAGCTGTCCGAGCGCGGCGTCGGACAGGACGTGGTCGTGATACTGTGTTGTCATGAAAGTCCCTGAATCTGGTGAGAGGTCTAAGCTGCTCTCACTTCAACGACTTCGGGGACATAATGTTTCAGCAGGCTCTCGATGCCGTGTTTGAGCGTTGCGGTGCTGGACGGGCACCCCGCGCAGGCGCCTTGCAATGTCAGGTAGACAACGCCGTCGGAAAATCCGCGATAGGCAATGTCGCCGCCATCGCCTGCAACAGCAGGCCGGACGCGGGTTTCGAGGAGTTCGTGAATGGCCGCAATGGTTTCGGCGTCCTCTTCCTTGTCCTCGACCGCCATTTCGGCCTCTTCTGCCGGGACGCTGATCCCGTCGGCGCTGCCGCCAGCAAACAGCGGCGCTTCGGAAACGAAATGATCAAGCAGGATCGACACGACTTGCGGCTTCAGCGCAGACCATTGCGAGCCGGGGGCTGCGGTGACGGTCACGAAGTCCCACCCGAAGAAGACGTTCACGACTTCTCCGGTGTCGAAAATGGCCTGCGCAAGGGGGCTGGCCTCGGCGGCTTCGGGCGAAGCAAACTCGCGCGTGCCGCTGGGCATGACCGTCTGGCCAGGGAGGAATTTCAGGCTCGACGGGTTAGGCGTCGTTTCGGTTTCTATGAACATGGACCCAAGATAGGAGGCGCGCAGGCAGGCGGCAAGCAAGCTTTGCGAGGCCGGGTGCAAGCACACATTCACTATCCCTTCAGACCTTGCAGGCCTATAAAGGCGGCATGAACGTTCTTTTCAGGGTTGCAGCCACCCTTTCATTCGTCGCCGCGCCATTTGCGCTGCTGTCTCCAGCCGCCGCACAGGAGGTCGCGGTCGATCCGGCGATTCCGGAACCGGCGATTCCCGAACCTCAGGCGCTGCAGACCGGCGATGAAGTTCCTTGGCTTTACGAAGGCAGCGATGTCCCGGTCGATGAGCAATGGCTGTTCGGCGAGATGGATAACGGCCTGCGCTATGCGGTGCGCCGCAATGGCGTCCCGCCGCGTCAGGTGTCGATCCGGGTGCGGGTCGATGCAGGATCGCTGCACGAGCGCGAGTGGGAGCAGGGCTATGCCCACCTGCTCGAGCACCTGCTGTTCCGGGAGAGCAAATACTTGGGTCAGGCCGAGGCGATTGCCGCGTGGCAGCGGCTGGGCGCGACCTTCGGAAGCGATGCCAATGCCGAGACGAGCCCGACGCATACCGCCTATAAGCTCGACATTCCCAACATCGACCGCGCCAAGCTCGCTGAAAGTTTCAGGCTACTGTCCGGCATGATTCGCGAGCCGGTGTTGAGCGAAGAAAACGTGGCGGCCGAGCGTCCCATCGTGCTTGCCGAGAAACGCGAGCGCGGCGGGGCTTCGCAGCGTGTCGCGGACCTTACGCGCCGCACATTCTTTTCCGGACAGCGCCTTGCGACGCGCAACCCGATCGGCACGGTGGAGACGCTGCAAGCGGCCAATGCGCCGCAAATCCAGGACTTTTACAATCGCTGGTATCGTCCCGAGAACACCGTGATCGTGGTTGCCGGAGACGCCGATCCGCGCATCCTGGCAGGATTGGTCGAGCAATGGTTCGGCGATTGGGAAGGAACCGGCGAAGCGGCAGAAGCGCCCGATTTTGGTGATCCGGTCGCCCCCAATGGCACCGAAACCGCAGCGGGCAGCGGCTGGCCGATTGGCGAGCTGGCCGTGGGCGTCGAGCCCGACCTGCCGCGCAGCCTGACCTACGCGGTAATGCGGTACGTGGCGTAAGGTGCAGGACACGATTGTCTACAATGAAGGCCTGCTGCTTGATGCGGTCGCGCAGGCGCTCATCAATCGCAGGCTTGAACAACGCGCACGCGCCGGAGGCTCCTATCTCTACGCGCAGGTCCAGCAAGACGATATCTCGCGCTCGACCGATGCGACCTTCGTGACATTCGCGCCGCTGACAAATGATTGGGAGGCCGCGCTCGCCGATGTGCGCAGCGTGATCCAGGATGCGATCACCAATCCGCCGACGCAGGAAGAAATCGACCGCGAAGTTGCCGAATTCGATGTCGTGTTCGTCAACCAGGTCGAACAGGCCAGCGTGGAGGCGGGCAGCCGCCTTGCCGACAATCTCGTCAACGCGGTCGATATTCGCGAGACGGTTGCCTCCTCGCAGACTGTCCTCGACGTTTTTCGCGGGATGAAGGACCGGCTGAACCCGGACGAAGTGCTCGACCGGACGCAAAAGCTTTTCGAAGGCGACGTCGTGCGCTCGGTCTATGTCACACCGTCTGTCGGCGAAGCCGATGCCGACCGGCTCAAGCTGGCACTGGCGAGCGAAGTCGAAGTCGACGGGTCGGCGCGGCTCGCGGCGCAGACCATCTCCTTCGACGAGCTTCCTCCCATTGGCGAGCCCGGCACTATTGTCGAGGAGCGGCCACTGGGCGTGCTCGAAGTCGAGCAGGTCAACTTCGACAATGGAGTACGGGCGCTGCTGTGGTCGAACAACGCCGAGCCGGGCCGGGTGACTGTTCGCGTGCGCTTTGGTGCTGGCTACCGCGCATTCACAGAGAAAACGGCTGTCTATGCTCCGATGGGCGAGATGGCGCTGGTCGGATCGGGCCTTGGAGAACTTGGCCAGAACGAGATCGACCGGCTCGCAACCGGGCGCAAGCTAGGGTTCGATTTCGCGATCGACGACGCGGTGTTCACCTTCACCGCGCAGACCCGCTCCAGCGATGTGGCCGACCAGCTGTACCTGTTCGCTGCCAAGCTCGGAATGCCGCGCTGGGATGCTGACCCGGTCATCCGCTCGAAGGCGGCGGGCGAGCTGGCCTACAACACCTTTTCGACCAGTCCCGGCGGCATATTGAGCCGCGACCTCGAATATCTTGTCACCGACAAGGACCCGCGTTTTGCCACGCCTTCGCCCGAAGCGCTCGAGACGGTGACGCCCGAGGGGTTCCGCGAAGCATGGGAGCCGCTGCTGAAGCAGGGGCCGGTCGAAGTGCTGGTGTTCGGTGAATTCGACCGCGACGAGATCGTTGAAAAGCTGCGTCTGACCTTTGGCGCGCTGCCCGAACGCGAACCGATCCCTGAGGACGTGGCCGCGCGCGTTCCGGGCTTCCCGGAGGTCGATGAAGAACCCATAATCCTCAATCACCGTGGCGATGAGAACCAGGCCGCAGCGGTCATCGCATGGCGCAGCGGCGGCGGGATGGCGAGCATTCGCGAATCGCGCCAGCTCGAAATCCTCACCCAGCTGTTCAACAACCGCCTGCTGGAGGCGCTGCGTGAACGCGCCGGGGCGAGCTATTCCCCGCAGGTCTTCTCCAAATGGCCGACCGATCTTCCTGCAGGGGGCACGATCACCGCGCTTGCCCAGCTGGAGCCGGATTTCGTGCCGATTTTCTTTGCCGAAGCGGACCGTATTGCAAAGGACCTTGCCGCCAATCCTCCGACCGCAGACGAATTGTCGCGCGTGACCGAGCCGCTTGGACAGCTGATCCGGCGCGCTTCGACCGGCAACCAGTTCTGGCTCTACAACCTCGAAGGGGCTAGCACCGATCCCCAGCGGGTCGAGCTGCTGCGCTCTTTATTGTCGGACTTTTCGCAAACCACTCCGCAGATCATGCAATTTCTCGCAGATCGCTATTTTGCTCAAGGCACACCGCTGAAACTGGCAGTTATCCCTGAAGGTCAAGAGCTTGCCGAGGCACCTGAACTGGCAATGCCTGGCGCCGTGGTAGCGCCGGCACGGACCCAGCCAGAAATCATCGGTCGTTGAGGTTGCGCCAATGCGATCGGATGGTGCGTGAAATAATGTTGTCGCAAACCGCTTTCGCGCTTTACACATGATGTGCGCGCAATATAGCGGCGCGCGCTCTCAATCAGGCTAGAAGAATTCGAAATGGCTCAGAACTGGAAACCGGAAAGCTGGAAAGCTCACGAAGCGCGGCACTTGCCGCACTATGAGGACGCGGCAGAACTCGCCGCTGCCGAACAGACGCTTTCCTCCTATCCACCGCTGGTTTTTGCCGGGGAAGCGCGCGCGCTCAAATCCGACCTTGGTGACGTGGCGAATGGCAAGGCGTTCCTGCTGCAAGGTGGTGACTGCGCTGAGAGCTTTGCCGAGTTTCACCCGAACAACATCCGCGACACGTTCCGCGTGCTGTTGCAAATGGCGGTCGTGCTGACTTTCGCGAGCAAGCGGCCGGTGGTGAAGGTTGGCCGCATGGCCGGGCAATTCGCCAAGCCGCGCTCTTCACCGACCGAGACCAAGGGCGATGTGACACTGCCGAGCTATCTCGGCGACAATATCAACGGCATCGAGTTCGACGCCGCGCAGCGCCGCAACGATCCCGACCGGATGGTGCGCGCCTACAGCCAGGCGGCGGCGACGCTCAACCTGCTGCGCGCATTTGCAGGCGGCGGATACGCCAACCTCCAGCAGGTTCACCAGTGGACGCTCGATTTCATGGGCCGCACACCGTGGACCGACAAGTTTGCCAAGATGGCCGACAGGATCGGCGAGTCGCTCGATTTCATGGAGGCGTGCGGGGTCGATCCTGCGACCGTTCCGCAGCTGCAGGGAACCAGCTTCTACACCAGCCACGAAGGGCTGCTGCTACCCTATGAGCAAGCGCTCACGCGGCAGGATTCGCTGACCGGAGATTGGTACGCGACCAGCGCGCACATGCTGTGGATCGGCGATCGCACGCGCTTTCCCGGCAGCGCACACATCGAATGGGCGCGCGGCATCGGCAATCCGCTGGGCATGAAATGCGGCCCCTCGCTCGAGCCCGATGCGCTGCTCGAATTGCTCGATGTGCTCAATCCCTCGCGTGAGGCGGGGCGGATCACGCTCATCAGCCGGTTCGGGCATGACAAGGTCGAGGACGGCCTGCCGAAACTCGTTCGCGCGGTGAAGCGCGAGGGGCACCCGGTGGTGTGGAGCTGCGATCCGATGCACGGCAACGTCATCAAATCGGAAAGCGGATACAAAACCCGGCCTTTCGATCGTATCCTCAACGAGGTGAAGGGCTTCTTCGCGGTACACCGGGCAGAAGGCACGCATCCGGGCGGCATCCACATCGAGATGACCGGGCAGGACGTGACCGAATGCGTCGGCGGTGCGGTCGCGATTACCGACGATGTGCTCGGCGATCGTTATCACACGCATTGCGATCCGCGTCTCAATGCGGAGCAATCGCTGGAGCTGGCATTCCTCATCGCCGAAACCCTGAATTCGGAAATCAACGAGGAGCAGGCCGACGCGGCCTGATGCGCGCGCGGCGGAAAGAAATCCGTTAGTCCTCAGCCGGGTTACGTAATTAACCGAGGCTCTGCTCCGCGCTCGATTAAGGGGAGCGCACTTAAGACGCTGCCACAATGCTTGGCGGCTATTCACCCATTAGCGCAACCGCGCCCAATCTCGACCGAGTGCAATTCCGCTCGGATGGCAGTGTGCTGGGACGCGTGATCGGCAGCGATACGTTGATGCTGGTGTGCATCGTCCTGATCATTGTCGTCGCCGCCACGATCGTCGCGCTGGTCCTCGCGCGGAAAGAGGCGCGCTTCCATCGCCAACAGGCAATGCAGCAAGCGGCGCGCTCGGATGAGCTGGTCCGCACTGTCCGGCTGACCGAAAGCATTGCGGGGCTGGGTATCTGGCAATACGAACCTGCGACCGGCGAGCAGGAATGGTCGAACGGGCTGCGGAGGCTTTTCGGTGTGCCCGATGACGAACCGCTCATGGAAGGCGATGTCGAGACGCTCCTGTTCGCAAACGGCATCGATCTGACCGGCTCCGTGACGGAGCGGCTCGGTGCAGAAGATACGTACAAGCTGCATTTCGATATCTACGGCTTCGACGGCTGCCCCCGGTCGCTTTCGGTGGAGGCCTGCAACCTGCACGATGACGCTGGCGGACCGGTGCGCGTGGTTGCGGTCGTGCACGATGTAACTGACCAGGTCGAAAAGGAGCGCGAGCTCGAGGCCTCGCGAAACGAAGCGATGCGCGAGGCAAACGTCGCGCGCAGGTTGGCGGACACCGACGCACTGACCGGCCTGGCCAATCGCCGCAGCCTGATGAAGCAACTCGATGCCCTGATTGTCGACGCGCGGCGCAATGCCAGCCAGCTTGCCCTGATCATATTCGATATCGACCGGTTCAAATCGGTTAACGACACCTATGGCCATATCGCAGGGGACAAGGTGTTGCAGACCGTAGCTCGCATCGCGTCCTCTCAGGGCCGCGAAGGCGATGTGGTTGCGCGTGTCGGCGGCGAGGAATTCGTCTGGGTCGTGCCGGGGGCCGGTGAAATGTCCGCGCGCTCCATGTCCGAACGGCTGCGTCAGTGTATCGGGACCGAGAGCGCGACAGACGGTGTGCCGCCCGTGACGATAAGCGCCGGAATTGCCGAGCTGCTCTCGGGAGATACCTCGCTATCGCTGTTTGCGCGCGCAGATGGCGCTTTATACCAGGCGAAAGACGCCGGCAGAAATCAGGTGCGGCTCGCAGCCTGACCGCTTTCGCCGAAATGCCCCGGAAACACGGTGTGTTATGGGACTGCCCCATCATGGGGCGTCAATAAGTCACTGGCACGCCTTCCAATTGTCATCCTGATAGGCCATGAAAGCCCGTGCTGTCGGCAGATTACGCGTCGGCGAAACAGGAGAAGGCAGTGCCTCAGCACGAGCGGCACGAGCAGGCAATCACTCAGGACAGCGAGGGACTGGCGGCAGGATTTGCGCGGACGCGCAGCCTGACCGAGGCGCTCGTTCAGCCGCTGAGCGATGCCGACGCCACGATCCAGTCAATGGAAGACGCCTCGCCCGCGAAATGGCATCTGGCGCACACCAATTGGTTCTGGGAGACGTTCCTGCTGCGCGACCATGCGCCGGGCTATACGCTGTTCGACGAGAGCTATCCGTTTCTGTTCAATTCGTATTACGAGACAGAGGGGGAGCGTATTGCGCGTTTTTCGCGCGGATTGCTCTCGCGGCCCAGCCTTGACGAAATCCTCGGCTGGCGCGCTGCGGTCGATGCGGCGATGGCGCCGCTGATCGCGGACCCGGATCACGCGGGCCTGATCGCGCTCGGCATTGCGCACGAGCAGCAGCACATCGAATTGTTGCTGACCGATATCAAGCATGCGCTGTTCCAGAACCCCATCGGCCCGGCCATGTTCGAAGGCGCGCCCGAAGCTGCGATGTCCGCTGGCAAGCAGTCGGCGCTGTGGCATTCGCATCCCGGCGGCGTAGCTCTGATCGGCGCGGAACCGGGCGGCTTTGCATTCGACAATGAAGGGCCGCGCCACCGCGTCCTGCTTGAACCGTTTGCCCTTGCGCGAAGGCTCGTCAGCAATAGCGAGTGGGCGGAGTTTATCGCCGATGGCGGTTATGACAATGCCGCCCTGTGGCTCTCCGATGGCTGGGGCTGGGTAAAGGAGCACGGCATTGATGCGCCGCTCTATTGGCGCGGTGAGCGGGCGTTCACGCATCAGGGCTGGCAAGACCGCGATCCCGATGCTCCGGTCACTAACATCTCCTATTATGAGGCCGATGCCTTTGCGACATGGGCGGGTGCGCGGCTGCCGACCGAATTCGAATGGGAAGCGATCGCGCGCGGTCAGGAGGGGCAAGCCCCCGCGCACGATCCCGCCGCCGGTAACCAGCTCGACCGCGCCGAGGCGCCGCTGCCCCAAGGCGGCGAGGCGCTGTTTGGCGATTGCTGGCAGTTCACCCGCTCCGCCTACCTGCCGTTTCCGCGCTTCCAGCCGGCAGCAGGCGCAGTGGGCGAATATAATGGCAAGTTCATGAGCGGACAGTTCGTGCTGAAAGGCGCCAGCTGCGCGAGCGTGCGCGGGCATTCGCGCGCTTCCTATCGCAATTTCTTTTACCCGCACCAGCGCTGGCAGTTCACCGGCCTCCGGCTCGCAAAGGACGTTTGAGACGATGACGACGCAAAAGGGCCTGAAGCTGGTCGAACACGATGAAGAGGGCGTGGATACGGCCTTTCGCGCAGACGTGCTGGAAGGTCTCTCGCAGCCGCAAAAGGCGATACCCGCGCGGTGGCTCTACGACGATGCCGGATCGCAGCTGTTCGAGGATATCACTCAGCTGCCGGAATATTACCCGACCCGCGCCGAGACCGAGATCCTGCGCGAGCGCGGTGAGGATTTTGCCGCGATGATCGGGCCGGGCCGCGCTGTCGTCGAGTTCGGCTCGGGTAGTTCGGTCAAGACGCCGCTCCTGCTTTCCGCCATCGACCCGGCGGCGTACGTTCCGCTCGACATTTCCGGCGACTTCCTGCGCGCCGCCGCGCGCGATCTTGCCGCCAAGTTTCCCGGACTGCCGGTCTATCCGGTCGAGGCCGATTTCATGCGCAAGGTCGAGCTTCCCGGCGAGGTCGACGATCTGCCAAATCTCGGCTTTTTTCCTGGTTCGACCATCGGCAACATGATTGCCCGCACGGCTGTCGACCTGCTGCGCAACATGCGCGAGACGCTTGGCACGGGCTCGCAATTGCTGATCGGGATGGACCTGATCAAGGATGAGGACGTGCTCGTCGCCGCCTATGACGACGCCGCCGGGGTCACCGCCGAGTTCAATTACAATCTCGTTCTCCGGATCAACCGAGAGCTGGGCGGCGACATCCCGCTCGGCGCGCTCACGCACGAAGCGCGCTGGAGCGATGATTTTGCACGGATAGAAATGCACCTGGTCACGGGGCGCGACATCGAATTTTCTGTGTGCGAGATGCGGTTTGCGATGAAGGCTGGCGAGACGATCCACACCGAGAACAGCCACAAGTTCAACCGCCGCACCTCCAACATGCTGCTGCTTGCCGCGGGATGGGAACCGCAGGCCCGCTGGCTCGACAGCAAGGGGCTGTTTTCGCTCATTCTCGCGGAGGCCAGGCCCCCACGCAGCGCGCCCTGATAACGCCGCGCGCCGCGCGATGAAACTTCGGCACAAGTCGCGCGTTGGGCGGCTATGGGACATCATCACAGCGACATCTGCGTAGTCGGTGCTGGTATGGCCGGGCTCGCCTGCGCGACCCGATTGGCCGAGGCCGGACTGCTCATCAACGTCATCGACAAGGGGCGCGGGCCCGGTGGCCGGATGGCTGCCCGGCGCACCGAGATCGGCGGCGAAGTCGTCTCCTTCGATCACGGGGCGCAATACTTCACCGCCCGACATGGCGAATTTCGAACCGCCGTGGAGGAGTGGCTGGAGCTTGGAGTGGTCGCTCCGTGGAAAGCCGCGGGAGACGATGCCTTTGTCGGCATTCCGGGTATGAACGGTCCGATCAGGGGCATGGCACAAAGCCTCAATGTGCACTGGAACACGCGCGCCGAGACCCTGCGCCGCGATGCAGACGAGTGGCGCATTGAGGCAGGCGAGAAAGTTTTTACCGCCAAGACTGTGCTGGTCGCCATTCCTGCCGAACAGGCGGAAGTTTTGCTACAAGATGTGGCGCCCGAATTCGCGGCTGTCGCGGCGGGGGCCAGTTCGGCTCCATGCTGGGCCGTGATGGCAGGATTTGCCGATCCGCTCGACATTGAAAACGACACGGTGCGCGGTCCGAATGCCGCGATATCCTGGGCAGCGCGCAACTCCGCCAAGCCATCGCGCGCGGGTGAGGAATGCTGGGTCATCCATGCCAGTCCTGCGCGCAGCCGCGAATTGCTCGATCATTCGAAGGAAGAGGTCGGGCCGCTGCTGCTCGACGATTTCTTTGCCCAGACCGGCGCAAAATGCGTCGCCCCGATCCATCTTGCCGCGCACCGGTGGCTGTATTCGATGGCAGAGCCGGTGGAAGGCGAAGCGGCGCGTTTCGACGAGGACGCTTCGATCGGCATTGCGGGTGACTATCTGCATTCCCCACGGGTCGAGGGCGCATGGCTGTCGGGCGTTTCGCTCGCTGAAAAGGTGCTTGCTCCCGCATAACAGCTAGTGGACTGGCGCAGGCCGCCGGACCTATCCCCGGACACGCAATCGGGGAGACAAGTTATGCAGGACCTGTTCGATCTTTCGGGAAAGACCGCCGTCGTCACCGGCGCGGGACGCGGTATCGGGGAGGGCATTGCGACGCTGCTCGCCGAAGCGGGCGCGAATGTCGTGTGCGCTGCACGCTCGACCGACCAGATCGAGCACACCGCCGATCTGATCAATGCGAGCAATCATGGCGGCCGGGCGATCACGCTCAAGACCGACGTGTCGAGCAGAGAGGACATGATGGCGCTCGCCGCGCGCGCGGTCGAGGAGTTCGGCCAGCTCGATATATGGGTGAACAATGCCGGCGGTTCGCTTGTCTCCGCGCCGCTTGCCGAGCTCGATCCCGCCGAATGGGACAAGACGCTGGCGGTCAACTTGTCCTCGATCTTTTACAGCGTCCAGGCCGCCGTGCCGTATTTCGGGGAGGGCAGCGCGATGGTGAATATCTCCTCGCTCGCTGCGGTCGAGCCGTTTCCCGGCAGCGCGCATTACAGCGCCGCCAAATCGGGCGTGAACATGCTCACCCGCACGCTCTCGATGGAGTTGGGCCCGAAAACGCGGGTCAATTCGATCCTGCCAGGATTCTGTACCAACCGATACCGTGAAAAAAGCGCTCGATATGACGGACGAGGATTTCGGGCCGCTGCTCGAGCAACTGGCTCTGCCTGCAGGGCGGCTGGGCACACCGCGCGATATTGCGGCGCTGGTGCTGTATCTTGTGTCGCCTGCCAGCGCGTGGGTGACAGGGCAGTCCATGCAGGCATCGGGCAAGCCGTCTGCGGGGAGCTGATATCTGCGCTCAAGCAGCGAAGCGGTAGCGCGGTTATGTGCGCTCAAGCAGCGAAGCGGTAGCGCGGTTATGTGCGCTCAAGCAGCGAAGCGGTAGCGCGGTTATGTGCGCTCAAGCAGCGAAGCGGTAGCGCGGTCCAATATATGAAAATTATCTGGCTGGGGTGGCAGGATCTCGAACCTGCGCATGCCGGTACCAAAAACCAGTGCCTTACCACTTGGCTACACCCCAGCAGATGGCGCGCATATAACGCGTCTGGCGCGGATGTGAAGAGGCAGCAGCGCTGTAATCTGCGCAAAGTTCACGCTGGCGCGGTGCGGCGCGCTGAAAGGTCGAGTTCGACCTTGGTGATGACCTGCCGATTGATGCCGTAGAACAACAGCGCGATTATGGCCGGGATCATGACGCCCGCCGGTATCACGGCGAACGCAATCTGGATGCCCATCAGCGCCGTCTCGTTCTGCACTTCTCCATTCACGAAGCCGGTCAGGTCGAGCGTGAAGCCCGGGATGGCCGACCCGAATGCGATGCCTGCCTTCACAGCAAAGACCGAAGCGGCGATCACCAATGCCGTCATCTGGCGGCCGGACTTCCAGTCGATGAACTCCGCGATGTCGGTGAACATCGAATAGGACAGCACCATCAACATTCCGAAGCCGATCCCGACGAGATATTGTACAAACGTTTGCAACCCAATCGCATCGAGCGGCAGGAAGTAGAACACGGTTATCATCACCGCCTTGAGCGCCCCTGCAGCGATCAGGAGATGCGCTTTCTCGAAGCTTTTTTGCAGCAAATTGCCCACGATCACGCCGGTAATCTGTCCGAAGGCGAGCGCGGTCAGGAACAGGGCCGGGCGGTCGAGAAACAGGAACACCGGCGATCCATCGTCGCCCACGACATATTTGAAGAAAAACAGTGCGCTGCCCGCCCGTGCGGCGATGGCCGTCACTCCCAGGATCGCGGCAATCGCGACCGCGATCCAGGGGCCGGTGCGCACGAGCACCTTGAGGTCGCCGGACAGCGAGCCATTGGTGTCGGCGAACGGAATGCGCTCCTTCGTCGTGGCGAATGTGACGAGCAAACAGAACACCGATACAGCGGCGATGCAGGATATGGTCAGCAAGATGCCGAGCGCATCGTCTCCCCCGCCAAGTTCCCTCACGAGCGTTGTGCCAAGAGCGCCGACCAATATGCCTCCCAGTGCAGAGAAGAACATTCGATAGGCGGTGACGCTAGCGCGCGTTTCCGACACCGGCGAGATAACGCCCAGCAGCCCTCCATAGGGGATGTTGACCGCTGTAAAGGCCAACATGGAGAGGGTGTACGTCGCATAGGCCCAGACGATTAGCCATGTGTTGCTCAACCCTTCGGGTGCCGCGAAAATCAGGACGATCGCTATCCCGAGCGGTACCGGGCCGAACAGCAGATAGGGGCGGTATCTGCCCCAGCGCGCGCGGGTGCGATCTGCAATCGCGCCCATCATCGGGTCGGTGAAAGCATCGATCAGCTTGGTCAGAAGCAGCATCAGGCCGATGGCAGCCGGCGCAAGTCCGCCGAGATCGACGAAATAGAACAGCAGGAAGAACCCGAAGAAATTCAGGATCAGCCCGGCGGCAAGATCGCCGATGCCATAGCCAAGCTTTTCGCCCAGCCCGACACGTTCCCTGCGCGCTTCAGTCAATGCGGATACCTCTCATCGCCCGAGAGGACGGGAGGCGGCGTTACAAGTCAAGCGCATCCGGCCCCTGCTCGTCCTCGGCAATTCGTCAGTCCAGCTTCTTTCCTTCGAAGTCAGCGGCGGAATGGCGCTCGCGCATTTGCGTGGCTTCATCATCGCCCCAGACCTTGTTCACGATCCGTACCGCGCTTCACCGCAGGGCGCGCGTTGATTTCATGCACCCAGCGCGCAACGTTTTCATATTCATCGATCGACAGGAACGTCTTCGCCTCGTTGTAGATCTTGCCGAACACGAAGGGGGCAAGCCACGGGAAGTTTGCCATGTCGGCGATGCTGTATTCGTCGCCTGCGAGGAACCGCGTCTTGCCCAGCCGTTTGTCTGCAACGTCGAAGATGCGCTTGGTTTCCATCGCGTAGCGGTTGATCGGATATTCGTATTTCTCCGGCGCATAGGCGTAGAAATGGCCAAAGCCGCCGCCAATGAAGGGGCCGGTGCCGACCTGCCAGAACACCCAGCTGAGCACTTCGGCGCGCGCCGCCGGATCGGTGGGCAGAAACTCGCCGAATTTCTCGGCCAGGTGGACCAGGATCGCGCCGCTCTCGAATATGCGAAACGGCTCATCGCCGCTCGCATCGATCAGGGCAGGGATCTTGGAGTTCGGGTTAATCTCGACAAAGCCGCTGGTGAACTGTTCGCCTTCGCCGATGTTCACGGTGTACGCATCGTATTCCGCGCCTGAATGGCCCTTTTCGAGCAATTCCTCGAGCATGATCGTCACCTTCACGCCGTTGGGCGTGGCGAGCGAATGCAGCTGGAACGGATTGTCGCCCGAGGGTAAGTCCTTGTCTTCGCGCGCGCCCGATGTCGGGCGGTTGATGCTGGCAAAGCGACTCGCCGGAGACGGTGTCGGCGCTCCAGACTTCGGGCGGGGTGTAGGTGGGATCGGCCATTCTTCGTGTCTCCTAGCTGGAGGGATTGTCTGTCAATCTGACCCTTGCGAGGTGAGTTGGCGCTTCACCGGTCAAAGCGCAAGCCGGAACCCGCAGGATGGCTGGCGCATTTCCTTTGAGATGGAAAAGCTTATCTATGTCGATGACAGCCTGCCGGGCATCACGCGCAAGGGCGCGGGCACCGGCTATGCCTATTACGATCCGGAGGGAAAGCTGATCCGCGATCCCGCCGAGCGCCGCCGGTTGAATGCGGTCGCCTTGCCGCCAGCCTATACCGACGAGTGGTTCTGCCCCGCACCCAATGGGCACATCCTGGCCACCGGCTACGATAATCGCGGGCGCAAGCAATACCGTTATCACCCCGAATTCCGCCGGATGCGCGAAGGCGACAAGTTTGATCGCTGCGCCGGTTTTGGCCGCAAGCTCCCGCTGATCCGCGCGCGGATCGATGACGATCTGGCCCAGTCGGAAATGACCGAGACGCGCGCCGCGGCCTGCGTCGTCCGCCTGCTGGACCTCAGCGCTATCAGGGTCGGTAACGAGCAATATACCGAGGCCAATGACAGCTTTGGAGCGACCACCCTGCGCCGCAAGCATGCCGACGTCGGAGCGCGGACGCTCCACCTCAGTTTCAATGGCAAGGGCGGCAGGGAGCGCAAAGTCGAGCTCACCGACGTACCGCCTCGCCAAGGCGGTTCGCACGATGAAGGATCTGCCCGGAAATGGTGCCAACCGGCATCTGTTCCGGTTCGAGGATGATGCAGGCACTGCCCATCCCGTCACGTCCGACGCGGTGAACGCCTATATTCGGGAGACGATGGGCGATGACTTTTCCGCCAAGCATTTTCGCACGTGGCATGCCAGCGTCTTTGCCTATGAGGCGTTGGTGCAGGCGGAGGATGACCTGACCATCAGCGCCATTCTCGATGATGTGTCGCAGCGCCTCGGCAACACGCCTGCGACCGCCCGCAAAAGCTACATCCACCCCGCCGTGATCGAGCGCGTGTCGGGCCAGCGCGGATGGCGCGAGAGCCTGCGCCTGCCGCGATCGACCAAGTGGCTTACCCGGACCGAACGCGGCTTGCTCGATCTCCTCGACGAAGGCCCGCCAGCCGGGCAATTGCTAGCCGCCTAGGAAGACCGCGCGTTAGCCGCTAGAGGGCTATTGCAGCACCAATGGGGAGCCTGACCACGCATGGCCGACACTTCGCATCGCTTCTACGATATGCACGCACATGGCTTTGTCCGTGTCGCAACCTCGACCCCGCGCGCGCACCGGCGACGTGGCCTACAACACGGCGGGCGTGATTTCCGAGGCCGAGCGCGCGCATGAATGCCATGTCGACCTGCTGGTCTATCCCGAACTGTGCCTGTCATCCTACGCCATCGACGACCTGCATTTGCAGAACGCGCTGCTGGACCGGGTCGAGCAGGCGGTAAGCGAAGTGATCGAGGCCTCTGCGGACCTCACTCCGGTGCTGGTCGTGGGCGCGCCGCTGCGCCGCAATTCCAAGATCTACAATTGCGCGCTGGTGATCGCGGGCGGTGAGCTGCTCGGCGTGATCCCCAAGAGCTACCTGCCCAATTACCGCGAATTCTACGAGAAGCGCTATTTCGCGCATGGCCGCAACTGCCAGGATTTGTGGATCGCGGTTGCCGGAGAAGAGGTGCCGTTCGGGACCGACCAGGTCTTTGCCGCGTCCAACCTGCCGGGCTTCACATTCGGGGTCGAGATCTGCGAGGATTTCTGGGCGCCCAATCCGCCCGGCACTCTTGCCGCGCTAGCCGGCGCGCATATCCTGTGCAACCTCTCCGCGTCTCCGATCACCATTGGGCGCGCGGACGACCGGCATTTGCATTGCCGCTCCTGTTCGTCGCGCTCGATCTGCGCCTACGTGTATTCGGCCAGCGGCCACGGGGAGAGCACGACCGACCTTGCATGGGACGGGCAGGGTGTCGTTTACGAACTCGGTGAGTTGATGGCCGAAAGCGCGCGGTTCGATCTCCACCCCGAGCTTTGCATCGTCGATATCGACACTGACCGGATCGCGGGCGAGCGTATGCGCAACCAGACCTTCTCTGACGCTGCCGAAGCGCATGACCGGCCCGAGGACAGCTTCCGCCGCATCGTGTTCGAACACGCCAATGCAGCCGGCGATATCGGCCTGATGCGCCCGCTGCGGCGCTTCCCGTTCGTGCCGAACAACGCCAAGACGCTCGACGAGGATTGCTACGAGGCTTTCAACATTCAGGTCGATGCGCTGATGCGCCGCATCCAGGCGACCAAGCCCAAGAGCCTCGTTATCGGCATTTCCGGCGGGCTGGACAGCACCCATGCGCTGATCGTCGCGGCCAAGGCGCGCGACCGGCTCGGCCTGCCGCGAACCACTATTCGCGGTTACACCATGCCCGGCTTCGGCACGTCGGATTCCACCAAGTCCAATGCGTGGAAGCTGATGGAAGCGATGGAGATCACTGCCGAGGAAATCGACATCAGGCCCGCAGCCAAGCTGATGCTCGAAGATATCGGCCACCCCTACGCCGATGGGGAGGCGCATTACGATGTGACTTTCGAGAATGTGCAGGCTGGCCTGCGCACCGATTACCTGTTCCGCCTCGCCGGGCAGCACAGCGGCTTTGTCATCGGCACCGGCGACCTGTCGGAACTGGCGCTCGGCTGGTGCACATATGGTGTGGGCGATCACATGAGCCATTACGGCGTGAATGCAGGCGTGCCCAAGACGCTTATCCAGTACCTCATCCGCTGGACTATCGGCACCGAGCAATTCGTGCCCGCATGCAGCGAAGTCCTAGGCGCGATACTCGATACGGAGATATCCCCCGAACTGGTCCCTGCTGGCGAAAACGGAGAAATCCAGAGCACCGAGGAGCGTGTTGGCCCCTATGAGCTCAACGATTTCTTCCTCCACCACACGATCCGCTACGGCCAGAGGCCGGGCAAGATCGCTTTCCTCGCTTACCATGCGTGGAAGGATGCGAAGGCCGGCCAATGGCCAGAAGGCTTCCCGGAGGCGCGCAAGAACGAATACGACCTCAAGACCATCGCCAGTTGGCTGGAAGCTTTCCTCAAGCGGTTTTTCGGCTTCAGCCAGTTCAAGCGCAGCGCGCTGCCCAACGGCCCCAAGGTCAGCTCGGGCGGGGCGCTTTCCCCGCGCGGAGACTGGCGCGCGCCGTCCGATGCGGTCGCCGATGTCTGGACCGAGGAATTGCGCGCGAGCCTGCCGGAAGGAACGCTGACTTCCGACTAGTGGCAAATGGCCGGAGCGCATCAAGGCGCCCCGGTCATCGGCGACCCTTTCGGGCTTGACCGGCTCAGCCGCGGTCCAGTGAAAAGCGGCCCGGACCGAACGCGGCGACCGCGAACATTCCGCCTGCAATCGCGAGGTTCTTGAGGAACATCGTCATTTCGACCTGCTGCGAGAAATCGGTGTGGAATATGACCGCCGTCAGCACGGTAAAGATCCCGAGCGCTCCGGCAGCATAGCGGGCCTTCAGTCCGGCCGCGAGCATCAGCCCGCCGGCGATCTCCAGCGCGACAGTGCCAAAATAGACCATCTCGGGAAGGGGAAGCCCGACCGAAGCGATATAGCCCACCGTGCCTTCCATCGCGCCGAGTTTGTTGATCCCGGCGAGGATGAAGAGTGCGGCCAGAAGCAAGCGGGCGACGAGCGCAAGCGCGTCCCGAGAGACGAGGCTTGCTTGCCCAATGCCGATCGTATCTGCGGTTTCAGTGTTCATGTCGGTTCTCCTTAGGGTGAGCGCGCGGGATGCTTACGCGGCGAGCCTTTCAGCGCGGTCATGCGCAGCAGCGATCTTCGCGTCGCCGTCGCGGCCCATGATCCCGTCCGCGGCGATGACTTCAACGTCCGTGATGCCGAGGAAGCCGAGGAAGAATGTGAGCCAGCTCGACATGAAATCCATGTCGCTGCCGATTGGCGTCCCGCCTGATGCGGCGGTGATATAGGCTTTCTTGCCCTCGAGCAGGCCAACCGGGCCGTTCTCCGTGTATTTGAAAGTCGTCCCGGCGCGCGCGACGAGGTCTGCCCACGCCTTGACCGTCGCAGGAACCCCGAAATTATAGACCGGGCTGCTGATGACGATCGTGTCGGCAGCCTGCAGCTCCTCGATCAGCGTATCGGAAATGCTGGCCAGCTCCTGCTGCTCGGGCGAACGCTCGGCATAGGGCGCGAGGTTCGCTGCAAAGCGCTCTGCACTGACGAAGGGAATGTCGTTCTGCGCAAGATCGCGGGTCGTAACGCTCGCGCCGTCACGCTCTATGAGGTTTTCGACCAGCTTGGTGCCGATGCCGTTCGAGACACTTTCAGCGCCGCGGATCGAAGCGGTGATGTGTAAGATATGGGACATGATTTGATACTCCTTGGATGGGGGAAACGGGGTGGGGCCAGCCGGACCCCGGAGAGGGGGATGCCCGGCTGGCTCCGGTCAATGGTCAGGCAGCGTCGACGAGCACGACTTCGCTGTCTTCGAGCGCGGTGATCGTCACCTGCTCGAGCTGAGTGATGGCAACACCGTCGCGCGCTTTCGCTTCCACGTCCTCGACCCTCACCGCGCCGGTGGCAGGGACCAGGTAGAGATGACGGTCGGAGCTGCGCGGCGTGTAGGTCACGCTTTCCCCTGCCTTTATGGTCGCGCCCAGTACGCGGGCATCGGTGCGGATCGGCAATGCGCCTTCTGCACGGTCATTGTCATTGGACGTGGCAGTCGCAAGCGGCACGAACTGACCGGCACGGTCGTCCTTGGGAAACTCCTTGGCGCCCCAGGTCGGTTCACCGCCGCGTTCATCGGGGATGATCCAGATCTGGAAAATCTCCGTCTCCTCGTCTTCGCGGTTGTATTCCGAGTGCTGCACGCCGTTGCCTGCGCTCATGACCTGCATGTCGCCCGCTTCGGTGCGGCCCTCATTACCCATGCTGTCGCGGTGGGTGATGGCGCCTTTGCGGACGTAGGTGATGATTTCCATGTCGCTGTGCGGGTGAGTGGGAAAGCCCGTACCCGGAGCGATAATGTCGTCATTCCAGACCCGCAGATTGCCCCAATTCACGCGCGAGGGATCGTGATAGCTCGCGAATGAGAAGTGATGATGCGCATCGAGCCAGCCGTGATTGGCTGAGCCAAGGCTGCCAAAGGGACGAAGTTCGATCATGGTCTTTCTCCTTCTAGTGCAAGCTCGAAAGGGCGGGCTTGCTGTGTTGAGACCGGAGATAGGTTCATTCGGACCTTAAGATAACTGCGATAAAACTTGCCAAAATGTTCGGATTATCTGAACATAGTGCCATGAAGCTCGGCGAACCCACCCTCGATCAATTGCGCATTTTCCTCGCCGTGGCGGAGGAGGGCAGCTTTGGCGCGGCGGCGCGCAGCTCTGGCAGGGCGGTGTCTGCCATCAGCTACGGTATTGCGCAATTGGAGGCGCAGCTGGCGGTCACTCTGTTCGAGCGAGAGGGCTCGCGCAAGCCAGTGCTGACCGAAGCGGGCGAGGGGCTGCTTGCCGAAGCGCGCTCGGTCACCGACCGCGTCGATGCGCTGCTCGCCAAGACGCGAAGCCTGCATGCCGGGCTGGAGAGCAGCGTCGGGCTGGTCCTCGACGTGATGGTCCCCAGCGATGTCACTGCACAGGTGCTGCGCAAGTTTCGCCGCATGTTTCCGACCGTGGCCCTGACGCTCAATATCGAAGGGCTTGGCGCGGTTGCAGAATGCCTGATCGATGACCGCGCACAGCTAGCCATTGGCGGTCCGGTAATCGGAGACAATCCGTCGCTCGAGCGGCAGGTCGTGGGCGATGTTGATCTCATCCCCGTCGCCGCGCCCGATTATCCGTTGGCCGCCACGGATGTCCCGCCCGGCGAAAGCCGCAAGCACCTGCAACTTGTGCTCGCCGACCGCTCGGACCTTACCGAGGGCCGCGAATTTTCCGTGCTCAGCCCGCTGACATGGCGGCTGGGCGATCTCGGCGCGAAGCATGCGCTGCTCAAGGAGGGACTGGGCTGGGGCAACATGCCGCGCCATCAGGTGGCCGAGGATATTGCAGCGGGGCTGCTGGTCGAACTCGACTTGCCTGAAAAGCCCGGTGCAGCTTACCCGCTCAGCGCCTTGTGGCGGCGTGACGACCAGCCGGGCCCTGCGGCAAGCTGGTTGATCGATGCGTTTCAGGATGGATTGGCGCCGACGCCCGAGTGATCAGCCGGCCTGTCGCAGCCAGTTTTCGGCGTCTTCCGGTGTATCGAAAAACTCGACGTCGATGCCATCTGTTATTCGGCGATATTGCAGCATCACAAGCGCTGCGCTCGAAACGACAGCAAACCGGTGTAATCCGTTCTTTTGCCCGGCGAGCAAGGAGGCCCGGATGGCTTCTGCTGTCTCGCGGTCTTGCGGGACGAAATCGCGCAGATCGCCAAGCGCGCTGAAGGGGCTTCGCGACTTGAGGAACGGTGCGCCTGCTTTGGTCAAGTCCGCGAGAAAGACCTCCATCGCATCGAGTGTCCAGAACCCGCCGACCGCGAAGTGCAGGATGGAGTGATCTTCATCAACAGAGATCGAGTGGACGGGAGCCAGCGCCGACATGCGCTCCACTTTGCTGCGGAAAGGTTAAGGCTGGCTTACCGGAAGTCCGAAGGCAATCGGTTCGTCGCCGGCTTTCCACGGAGTGAATTTTGGCATGATGGCTTTGAACAGGCCCGATGCGAGGTGGCGTTCGAGCCAGGCTTGCACATGCGGAACCGGCTGCGCGTCGAACCAGTCGCGGTCGGTGTTGGCGAACTGGCGGATGAAGGGAAACAGCGCGACGTCAGCGAGGCGCCGCTGTTCGTCGTGCAGATTGGCCGGACCGGTCAAGCGCAGATCTAGGTCGCGCAGGATTTCGTACCCCGCGGCGCGGTGATCGACAGCTCCGTGATCCGGCTCGTCTTCATACCGGTTGGGATATTTGTAGCGGTCGAGGTGGTGCTTGAACGGGCCATCATTGCGCTCGATCAGAGCCTTGTCGTCGCCAGCAAGCCAGCCTTCGGGGTCATTCTGTCCGAGCGCCCAGCGCATGATTGCGATGCTTTCGTCGATCACTTCGCTATTGGGAAGAACCAGCACTGGCACGGTCGCCTTGGATGAGGCTTCGGCGAGCTCTGGCGGCTTGTTCGACAGCTTGACTTCGCGCAGCTCCACCGTGATCCCCGCCACCCACAGCGCCATGCGCGCCCGCATCGCATAGGGGCAGCGCCGGAAGCTGTAGAGGACCGGCAGAGAAGACAGACCGCGTGCGCTCATGCCAACTCAATCGCCCGAGCGGGGCAGCGTTCCGACATGGGTTTCGCCGCGCTCCTTTGCCAGGCGCGCCTGTTTCTGGCGTTCGCGGTAGCGCTCGCGCTGTTCGTCGGTGCGCTCATGGATGCAATGCGGGCAGCTGATGCCTTCCTCGAAATGCTCGCTGTCCATATCCTCGGTGCTGACCGGTCGGCGGCAGGCACGGCACAGCTGGTAATCGCCGATTTGAAGATCGTGCTTCACCGCAACCCGCTCATCGAAAACGAAGCATTCGCCCTGCCACAGGCTCGCGTCCTCGGGCACGGTTTCGAGATATTTGAGGATGCCGCCCTTGAGGTGGAACACATCCTCGATTCCTTCCGAGCGCAGGAAACTGGTCGATTTCTCGCAGCGAATGCCCCCGGTGCAGAACATCGCGACCTTCTTTTTGCCTTCGAGCAATTGATCGCGGTGCTCGCGAAACCACTGCGGAAATTCGCCGAAGCTTTGCGTTTGGGGGTCGGTTGCGCCCTTGAAGGTGCCGATGGCGACCTCGTAATCGTTGCGCGTGTCGATCACGACGGTGTCTGGATCGTTGATGAGGTCGTTCCAGTCCTCCGGCGCAACATAGCGCCCGACGCTCTCGCGCGGGTCGATATCGGGCTGGCCCATCGTGACGATCTCGCGCTTCAGCCGCACCTTCATCCGGTTGAACGGCATGGATTTGGCGGTCGAGAACTTGACCTCGAGATCGGCGCACCCGGGCAGGGCGCGAATGTGCGTGAGCACAGCGTCGATGCCTTCGCGCGACCCCGCGATGGTGCCGTTGATCCCTTCCTTGGCGAGCAGGATCGTGCCGCCAATGCCGTGAGCGTCGCAGACCTGGTAAAGCGGGGCCTTTATCGCGGCTGGGTCATCGAATGGGGTAAACTGGTAGAGCGCTGCGACTGCAATTTCGGTGCTCATTCGTCGTCGGTCTCGTCAATCGGCGTTCGGCGCCAGGGCGGTGTCGCTGAAGAAGCTTGCCAGCACGGTTCGAGCGCTGCAGCGAAATCTCTCGCCCAACCGCTCGGCAAGTGGTCGGCTATGTGCCCGTTATACTGAAAGTCAGTGAAGTAGTTCGGGCGGAATCGCATTTCGATCGTGTCGTAATGAATGACAAGTGCGATTTCATCGGAAGGTTCTTTCACCAAGGGTTCGCCAAACCAAGGAATATCATCGGCTGCGCGCGCCTTAGCCAAGGCGGAAGGACAGTCAGCAAGGTCAGTTTCAAACCATTCGACCGCTCCCCCGTCGAGCGCGCCCTGAAGCTGTTCACGATTTGAAATACCGCGCTTCGCCAGATCACCGAGCAGCTTGGTCCCGCGCCAGCGCGGGCGTTCCGGCTCGCCATCATATGGTGCGCGCACCATGCGTGCCTCAAGCCTGTTCCGACAGGAAGGTTCACCTTCAGGGTCATCGGCATGACAGCCGCTAAAGAGCGCAATCGAGTAGATAGGGTAATCCCAATCATCACCGAGATACTGGATGATTAGGATCGGTTTGAAATTGAACCTGCCTTGAAAGAATCTTTCCGGATGGAACGCTTCTTCAAGCACTGCCTCATTCAGATTGAATGCGTCGTCCTCCGCGTTCGCAGCGCCGTGGGTGCCGACGATGGCCGAAGCGAAGCAAAAAGAGGCGAGTAGTTGCCTCAAATCCGCATCACCCAGCCGTGCTGGTCCTCGACCTTGCCGTGCTGCAGATCCTCCAGCCGCTCGCGCATCTTCTGCGCCATCTGGCCGATGCCGCCGGTTCCGATGGTGAACTCGCCCGCAGGGGACGCCACTGTGCCGACGGGGGTGACCACCGCTGCGGTGCCGCAGGCGAGCGTTTCCAGAAGCTCTCCGCTTTCGGCTTCTTCGCGCCATTGCGAGATCGAATAGGGCTCCTCGCGCACGTCCAGGCCTTCCTCGCGCAGCATCGCGATCAGGCTATCACGGGTGATGCCAGGCAGGATCGTGCCGGTGAGCGGCGGTGTGATGACGCTGCCATCGGCGCGCACGAAAAACAGGTTCATGCCGCCCAGTTCCTCGACCCACTTCTTTTCGGTCGCATCGAGGAACACGACCTGATCGCAGCCCTTCGCAATCGCCTCGGCCTGAGGGACGAGGCTGGCGGCGTAGTTGCCGCCGGTCTTGGCCGCGCCGGTTCCGCCGGGTGCTGCGCGGACGTAATCCTGGCTCACCCAGATTTTCACCGGGTTCACGCCGCCTTTGAAATAATTGCCCGAAGAGCACAGGATCACGACGAACTTGTATTGTTTTGCCGGACGCACGCCGAGAAACGCTTCGGATGCGAACATGAACGGGCGAATATAGAGCGAGCCGCCTTCGATCGGCGGCATCCACCTGGCGTCTTGGCTCACGACTTCGCGGACGGCGGCGAGGAAGGTTTCTTCCGGCAGTTCCGGCATCGCCATGCGCCGCGCGCTGGCGTTGAATCGTGCCGCATTCGCCTCGGGCCGGAACAGCGCAAGGCCGCCATCGGCGTGGGCGAAGGCTTTCATGCCTTCGAAGATTTCCTGCGCGTAGTGGAGCACGCTGGAGGCCGGGTCCATCGCGATCGCTTCTCGCGGACCGATCTGCGGGGTCTGCCAGCCGCCCTTCGCTTCATCATAGTCGATTGTGACCATGTGGTCGGTGAACACCGTGCCGAAGCCCGGATCGGCAATGGCTGCCTCGCGCACATCGTCGGGCGTCGGCGAAGGGTGGGGGATGCGTGTGAATTCCATGGTTGGGCGGATAGTATTGTGCGGCGTGGGGGGCAAGGGAGGAGTGTGCTGCTTGCGCCCGGTGCCCAAGAGCACAAAACAAATGAAAAGGGCGGCTCCGCCCGTCGGGGAACCGCCCTTTCATGGTCAGCGGCCGGAAGTGCCGCTCACGAAACCTTACTCGGTTAGGAAATGCTACCGAATATGCTCCGTAGGGATCTTCACCGACCTCGCTACTGAACCATGAGACATCGGATCACCTCCTTTCGCGCTTGAAAGCCAAGACCGCACCGTATCACCGGGGGCCGAAGTTCGCGTTCGCCGCTAACCTCAAGCACATAATTGAGTCTTAAGCGCCGCGAACACAAGACTTGAAAAAAACTTTTCCCACGTCAGTATAGATCGCCTTCGCTCTGGATGAGCATTGATACGCCCGAGGGGATGCCCCGGGCGTTTCTGATTCCAGCGCCAGTTTGCGGGTGAATTTCGCCGTTACTGTGGAAAGTCCGAAAAGAATCGGTGGCTGCGCGCCTCGCGCTCTAGCGGCAATCCTCGATGACACGGCTCACTTCGACCCATGCCGGCACGTACAGTGTTGGCAGTCCTTCGGTCTCGACGGCAAAGCGTCCCTTGGTGATGGCCATTGCGTCGAGCAGCGGATCGGAAGCCGACATGACCGCGCCGACCACGGGCCTGCCGCCTTGCATCGCAGTCGCTTGCAAGGATCGCTCGGTGGTTTCTGTCTGAATGCGCATGACGCGCGGCGCTGTCGCGGCGGTGTCCAGCACACGGGCGATCCCCATATTTCCGCTCGCCCGGTCGCAGCGAACGATCAGGACGGTGCTGGCCGTGCTTGTGCCGAACAGGGCAAGGGTCTCGCCGGGTTCACTTACATAGCTCCACGTGCCCGGCGTTTGCGGGGCGTCGAGATAATTTTCGTAAGCCGGCTCCTGCACGGTCGGTACTGGTGCTGGCGTCGGTGCCGAAGTGGGTGTGGGAGTGGGCGTAGGAGCAGGCGCAGCGACGGGGGTTGGCGCCGCTGTCGGCGCCGGAACGGGCGCGGTCGTGCCGACCCGAGTGGGAATATCGACCGATGGAACACAGGCGGCGATGGAAAAGGTCAGCGCAATTGCGCCGGCGGCATGTAAGTAGATTGCTTTCATGGGACTTAAATGCGCGCTAACGCCTTTCGGGTCCATGACGAAAACAGCAAAGCATCCGAAAAAGCGCGCCGATCACCTGCTGGTCGAGCGCGAGCTCGTGGAAAGCCGCACCCGCGCGCAGGCGCTGATCATGGCGGGCACGGTCTTTAGCGGCGAAACGAAGATCGAAAAGCCGGGGCAGCAACTGGCCGCAGATGCTCCGATCGAGGTGCGCGGACGCGATCATCCTTGGGTCAGCCGCGGCGGGATCAAGCTGGCGCACGCGCTCAGCCATTTCGCCCTCGATCCGGCAGGCGCGGTGGCGATGGATGTCGGCAGCTCGACCGGCGGCTTTACCGATGTGCTGCTGAGCAAGGGTGCGGAGCATGTCTTCGCGGTCGATAGCGGCACGAACCAGCTGGCGTGGAAACTGCGTCAGGATGAGCGGGTGACCGTCCACGAGCAAACGAGCGCGCGCATCCTGACCGCCGAACAGATCGACCGCCCGGTGAACTGGGTGGTGTGTGATGCGAGCTTTATCAGCCTTGCCAAAGTGCTCGAGCGTCCGCTCGAACTTGCAGCTCCGCACTGCCAGCTGGTTGCGCTGATCAAGCCGCAATTCGAAGTGGCGCGCGAAGAGGTGGGGAAAGGTGGTGTGGTCCGCAATCCGGCGCTGCACGAGCGCGTTTGCGGTGAAGTTCGTGAGTGGCTGGAAGGGCTTGGCTGGGACATCGAAGGGATTGTCGAAAGCCCGATCACCGGCCCTCAAGGCAATGTCGAGTTCCTGATCAGCGCAATACGGAGCTGAGGCTCAGGCCATCTCCAGACTGCCGATCTTCTCGTCGAGGTCGATCGGGATTTGCGACAGCACTTCGGTGCCGCTTTCTTTCTCATAGCCCTTTTCGCCATGTTCGGCGGCCAGCTCTTCGTGGCGGGCATCGCGCTGCCTCAGCAGGTCGGCGATCTCCTCGCGGTAGAGCGCGACCATGGCGGTGACGAAGCGGTTTACGAGGACGTCTTCCTTGGTCGTGTCGACATTGAATGCGGGCAGATGCTCGATCATCACGTCGGCTGGATAGAGAAATTCGTTCGTGACATAGCGGTTCACGGTGAACCATGCGCGCGGAATGCCGAGCGTGTCGATCGACAGGCCGATCAGGTGCGTGACATGCGCCTTTGCGTCCTCTCCCTGTGGCGGCCAGACCTTGGGCTCCAGCCCCTCGGGCAATTGCGTACGGTGGAGGAAGAGGTGGAAGTGGCCGTGCTCATCCTTGTCCCGCTGGCCGGCGGCGTGGACATGGTAATACCACCGCGATTGGCAGGCCGCATCGCGCGCGTCCTTTTCCGGATAGTGCTTCCAGAATTTCGCGCCTTCTTCAGGCACGACACGCAGCATCAGCGGGCGCTGTTCCTGCGCCATCTGCGTGATGGTTTCGATAACGGTCTGCGCGGCTTCGATCTGGTTCATGGTGTAAGGAGTAGAAAGCAAAACGTACCGACAGCAACCAGAGTTGCCATCAGCCGAATGCGTTTAAGCGTTTGTGCGAGGCTTATGCAGCGCCGCAGCAGCCTTCAGCGGCGCAGCAGCCGTCTTCCTTGGCAGCGCAGCAGCCTTCAGCGGCACAGCAAGCCACCTCTTCAGCAGCTTCGCAGGCAGCTTCTGCTACTTCTTCAGCGGCAGCTTCGGCGCTCATGGAGGTTTCGTCGGCGGCGGTATCGGCTTCTTCAGCGGGAGCCGAGCATGCCGAGGTAGCGACTGCAAGACCGCCAGCGACAGCGAGCATCGAAGCGAAGTTTGTCTTTTTCATTAAATCGTTCCCCAAAATAGGCTCGCATCGAGCCCTGACTTGAAGGTGGGACGCAAGGGTGGATGAATTCCTGCCGGGGTGCGGCCCGAATCGCGGCAAGAATGTGGCGAAGCTATCATAAGACCTGCGAAACACACACGCCTTTCATCCGCTGGCTCTGAAATCGCGGATTTGCGCCATTTCTGTGCCTGTGGACGGCTCAAGGTGTGGGTAAATTGGCTCTATGGGTGCCAGCGTGTATCGCGCACTTGCATACAGGATACGCAGAATCGCGACGAGCGATTGCGGGGCGGCACGAGCGCAGGCTGAAAAGCCCGCGTCCAACAGGAGGGTGTATGAACATTCTGGCTTCGAAATCGCAATTGCGCGCAAGCTTCCTGCGGTGGGCGCTGTTCCTCGTTCCGCTGATCGTGCTGCTCGGATTTCTCTCCGGGCAAATGGGCAGCCCATCGACCCAGTGGTATCAGGGACTGACGAAACCCGAGATTTACCCGCCTCCCGCGCTGTTCGGCATTGTCTGGACAGTGCTGTGGGTGATGATCGGCCTTTCGCTTGCCTTGATCGCGAGCGCCTGGGGTGCGCGGGGCCGGGGCATCGCACTGATCGCGTTCGCGCTGCATTTCGTGGGCACGCTTGCATGGACGCCAGTGTTCTTCGGAATGCAGGACATGAACACCGCGCTTTACGTGCTGGGCTATGCCGCGGCGAGCCTGGTCGTCGTGATCGCGCTTTTCTGGAGGGTGCGCCGCCTCGCCGCCGTGCTGCTGGTGCCGTATCTGGCGTGGGCCTGTTTCGCGACCGCGCTCAATTACCAGTTCATTGCCGCAAATCCCGATGGCGGCAGCGACACCGATGGCGGGGCTGCGGTCGAAATCACGCTTTAGATAACGGTCTGGACAAACCGCACCCGCTTCACCAAATAGCGGCCATGCAAAGCGAAAACCCGATCATCGCCGACTTCGTCAAACTCGCAAATAGTGCCGCCGGCACCATGGCCGGCATGACGCGCGAGGCCCGAGAGGGTGCGCGCGAACGCCTGCGCGAAGCCATGGGAGGCATGGACTTCGTTAGCCGCGAGGAATTCGACACGGTCAAGGCAATGGCGCAAAAGGCCCGGCAGCAGGCCGACGCCCTTGAGGCGAAAGTTGCCGAGCTCGAAGCGAAACTTTCCGGCAAGTAAATCGCGCGCGCCTGCCTGACGCAGGATTGCACAAACATCTGCATCCTTTAGGCTGGCGGTGAACTTTCCCGCCAAGCCTTGAGGTATCCATGATCCGCACCAGATTTCTTTCCGCCGTCGCCATCGGGGCGATCGCAGCCTTGCCCGCATCGCTGGCCGCGCAGGCAAACGAACAGAAATTCGGCGGGGAGAAAGGCGCGGATCTGTCGATCGAGGCGATGGAGCCGGAGGGTGATGACATCACCATCTACCGCGCGGGTGAATATCCTGCGGACATAGCACGCTATCTCCTCGCATCGGGGCCGAGTGCGGCAAACCTCTCACCCGATGGCGAAACCATCGCTTTCGCCTGGGACGTCACCGGCCAGAGCGAGCTGTGGGTGATGCCCGCCGCCGGAGGCCAGCCACGGCAGATAACTTTCAAGACCGGCGTGCGCGCTCCGATCTGGACACCCGATGGATCGCGCCTGTTCTATTCGGCGGACCGGGACGGCAACGAACAGCCCGGTTATTTCGCGCTGACGCCGGACGGTATGAGCGAGGCCGAAGTGCTTGCCGCAGCCGCGGGCGATTTCCGCGTGTTCGGCGATTTCGCGAGCGATGGCAGCTATGTCTATGCCTCCACCGCGCGCGGGACGGGCGTGTTCGACATCTATCGCGGCACGCTGGACGGCGAGAGCGAGTTGATTGTCGAAAGCGAACTGGGGCTGCTCGCCCGTTCGATCTCGCCGGACGGTAAATATGCGATCGTGACCGAAACCGTCGGCGAGGACGCGGACAACCTCTACCTGCTTGATCTCGTCACCAAGGAGATGACGACGCTCTCGAAACCGACCGTCGAGGACCGCGCCAGCCACACGCTTGGCGGTTTCGAATGGACATCGGATTCCAGCGCAGTGTATCTCTCGACCAACAAGGATCGCGAGTTCGGCTCGCTGACCCGGATCGATATAGAGACCGGCGATTTCTTCACCGCCTTCGAACCGGAGGCCGATGTCGAGAATATCGAGCTGTGCGGCGCCAATGACCAATATCTCTACTGGACCGAGAATGACGATGGGTTCGACAGCCTGCATGGCTGGCACGTCATCGAGGAACAGGCGATTGAGATGCCGGAGATGCCCGAGGGCACCTACACGCTCGATTGCGAGGGCGATGGCCAGCTTCTGATCCGCGTCAATGGCTGGAAAACACCCGGCGATCTGTGGATGACCAATCCGGTCGAAGGCACGGCGGTGAGAGTGTTTGCCTCGAACCTCGCCGGGCTGGACGCGGATCGGCTTATCCGTCCGCAAGTGGTGCGGTATACGGCCCGCGATGGGGTCGAATTGCAGGGGCTGCTGTATCTGCCGGAAGGTGCCGAAACAGGCGCCGCCGCGCCGCCGGTGCTGTTCTCGGTGCATGGCGGACCGTCAGGGCAATCTCAGGCGAGCTTCGATGCGGTGGCGCAATATCACGCTGCGCGCGGGGTTGCCGTATTCGAACCTAACGTGCGCGGCAGCACCGGGCTGGGCCGCACCTATTCGGCGCTGGACGACCGGGAGAAACGGCTCGATTCGGTACGCGATCTCGTCGATCTCAAGAATGCCCTGGCGGCTGATGGCCTGATCGACGGCGAACGCGCTGCTGTGGTGGGCGGATCGTATGGCGGCTATGCCGTGAATGCGGTGCTGGCCGAATATCCGGGCGAGTTTGCTGCCGGTATCTCGCTCTACGGAGTGGCCGATTGGGTGACTGCGCTCGAGATTGCGTCCCCTTCGCTCAAGGCATCCGACCGGATCGAATATGGCGACATCACTGAAGACCGCTGGCGCGAATATTACACGGTCAACTCGCCGATCCGCAAAGCCGACCAGATCCGCGTGCCGGTGCTTTATTCGCACGGCGTGATGGACCCGCGCATCGACATCTACGAAACCGAGGTCATGGTGAAGACGCTGCGCGCGAACGGGGTGGAGGCGCCCTTTATCCGCATCCCGGACGAGGGGCACGGTTGGCGCAAGCTTTCCAACCAGCTGTTCTATTACCGCAAGCAGGCCGAATTCATCGAACAGCAGCTTGGCCTGACGGACGGCGAATGATCCTGGCCAAAGCATTCAGGCGTGCATCTTAGAGCGCCGGCCATCCTGGTCGCATCGCGGCCGCACGGCGAAACGGCTGCGATCGCGCGGCTTCTGACCGAGCAATACGGGCTTGTTGCGGGCTATGTCGCGGGCGGGCGCGGACGGCAATTGCGCCCGGTGATGATCCCCGGCAACCGGGTCGAGGCTGAATTGCGCGCCAGGTCCGACAGCCAGTTGCCGTTCGCCCGGCTGGAGCTGGAGGAAAGCCGCGGACCGTGGATGACCGAGCCGCTGCCCGCCGCCGCAATCACCTGGGCCTGCGCGCTCACCGCTAGCACCTTGCCCGAGCGCAATCCCTATCCCTCGCTCTATCAGGCGCTCGATGGGCTGCTGACGGCGGTCTGCCAGGCCCCCTCGGCGCGCGGCTGGCTGGGCGCGATGGTGACGTATGAAGCGATGCTGCTGCGCGAGCTTGGCTATGGCGGGGCGAAACCCGACATGGGCGCCGATCTCGCGCCGCAAATCGAAGCGTTTCGCGCGCTTCACAGGCCGATAGCGCGCTACCTGCTTGCCGACACCAAAAGCGATGTTATGGCCGCTCGCGTGGCACTCGGTGAGCGGCTGGTGCGGATGGTGGAGTGAGATGCGCATGAAAATTGCGATATTGCCCGGAGACGGGATCGGACCGGAGGTCACGCGCGAGGCGGTCAAGGTGCTCGAGGCGCTGGACCTGCCGGGCCTGACCCTGTTCGAAGGCGACGTGGGCGGCATCGCGTACAAGCGCCACGGCCACCCGCTTCCCCAAGAGACGCTGACGATGGCGCGCGAAGCCGATGCCGTGCTGTTCGGTGCGGTTGGCGATCCGTCCTGCGACGGGCTCGAACGTGCGCTCCGGCCCGAACAGGCGGTGCTTGGCCTGCGCAAGGAATTGAGACTGTTCGCCAATCTTCGGCCCGCCAAGGTGTTCGAGGGGTTGGAGCATCTCTCGCCGCTCAAGCCCGAGATTGCGCGCGATCTCGACGTCCTGATCGTGCGCGAGCTCACCGGAGATGTCTATTTCGGCGATAAAGGCATCCGCCAGAATGACAGCGGTGAGCGAGAAGGGTGGGACATGATGTCCTATTCCCAGAGCGAGGTCCGCCGCATTGCCGATGTTGCGCTGCGCGCCGCGAAAACGGGCGATGGCCGCCTGTGCAGCGTGGACAAGGCCAACGTGCTCGAAACCAGCCAGGTCTGGCGCGACACGGTGATCGAGGCGGCAGGCGCGCACCCGGATATCGCGCTCAGCCACATGTATGTCGACAACGCCGCGATGCAGATCATCAGCAATCCGGCGCAGTTCGGCGTGATCCTCACCGGCAATCTGTTCGGCGATATCCTGTCCGACCTCGCCAGCGCTGCGGTCGGTTCGATCGGACTGTTGCCAAGCGCCTCGATGGGAGATCGCCAGACCGGTCATGGCACCTTCGGACTTTATGAACCGATTCACGGCAGCGCGCCCGATATTGCCGGGCAGGGCAAGGCCAATCCGATGGCGACGATCCTCTCGGTCGCCATGATGCTGCGCCATTCCTTCGGGCGCGAGGCAGAGGCAGCGCGCATCGAAGCCGCTGTCGAAACGGCGCTGGCAGACGGTATTCGCGGCGGCGATCTGGGCGGGACACATGGCTGCGAGGAAATCGGCGCAGCGGTGCGCGAGCGCCTTTGATTCTGGCGAGCAATCATGCCGCTTGAGCTTGCGATCATCCTGCCGACGCTGAACGAGCGCGGCAATCTCGGGCCGCTGGTCGAGCGGATCGCAAAGGCGCTGGGATCGGACGGCTGGGAAGTCCTGATCGTCGATGATGACAGCAAGGACGGAACAGCCGACGAAGGGCGCGAACTCGCGCGCACAGACCGCCGCGTGCGGGTCATCCAGCGGATCGGGCGGCGCGGATTGTCGAGCGCTGCAATCGAGGGCTTTTGCGCGACAGCCGCTCCGTATGTCGCGGTGATGGACGCCGACCACCAGCACGATCCGGCGCTGCTCCCGCAAATGCTCGATGCCCTAAAAGCGGAAGAAGCGGAAATCTGCGTCGCCAGCCGGTTTGCCGAAGGGGCGAGCACCAGGGACTGGGCCGCGCCCGAACGCGAACGGCTTTCCGGCCTGGCCAACCGCGTCGCGCGCATGATCACCGGCGTCAAACTGAGCGATCCGATGAGCGGATATTTCATGCTGCGAACATCGCAGGCAAGGGCGCTCGCACCGCGCCTGTCGGGGATCGGGTTCAAGATCTTGCTCGACCTGCTGGCAACCTCTGATGGGCCGATGCGGGTCAAGGAATTTCCGCTCAATTTTGCCGCGCGCCGCGAAGGGGAAAGCAAGCTCGACCGGGCGATCCTGTTCGATTTTCTGGCCGGGCTCTACGACAAGACGCTGGGCCGCGTGATCCCGACCCGCTTTGCGCTGTTCGGCACGGTCGGCGGGCTTGGTGTGATCGTCCACTACGCGGTGCTGACAGCGCTGTTTCCCGGCATGACGGTGACGTTCTGGAAAGCGCAGACGCTGGCCGTGCTTGTCGCGATGAGCTTCAATTTCTGGCTCAACAACTGGCTGACCTACCGCGACAAGCGGCTGAAGGGGTGGGGCGCGCTGCTGCGCGGCTGGGCCGGGTTCTGCGCGACGTGCGCGGTGGGCGGCTTTGCCAACGTCGCGGTCGCGACCTTGCTGGAAAGCCAGGGCCTGTTCTGGGCGCTCGCCGCGCTGGCCGGTATCCTGATCGGGTCGGTCTGGAATTACGCGCTATCGAGCCGCTTCGTCTGGGGCAGATTCTAGGTCATCCGGGCCCTTTCCAAAATCGAAGCGAATTTTGCTCGCGACACAGGCTTGGTTTGGCACGTCTGTTGAAATCGCAAGCATAACTCGTGGCATCATGCGGCCCAGAATCCGCCTTTGACGGTCTGATAAGTTCTGTCGGGCAGCAAAGGCGCACTTAGAAAACGCGCCGTTGCTGTCTACCTCGCACCGATAATCCACGACCAAAGGTGCCGAAAAAATGCGGTCGACATGGGAAGGGTAGGCGCGAAAGAGTGTATCCTTATCAACCGTCAGCGCTCCTTCCGGCTCAGGACAGTTGAACCTGTCATTGTCCGGAGTGGTCGATAATAAAAGCAGTGCCACAAAGCCCCTCATCACCTCCACCCCGCAATCCAGGTCCACTTGGCAAAGCTCATCGGGCCTTCGAGTTCGCCGGCGGTCAGGATCTTGAAAAACACCGAAAACACCAGCACCGATCCGGCCAGCACTGCGTAGCTCACCCAGCGATATCTTTCGCTGCGATAGATGTCGGACAGGCTCAGCGCGAGCGCGCCCAAAAGAAAACAGCTCGGGATGAAATAGTGGTAATAGAACTGCACGGGCTTCGGCGCGATCAACCACAAGCCGAGGCTGGCGCCGTAACCCGCCACCATCGCCAGCTTCGCCCAATTGGTGCGGTGAAGCCCGGTGATGAGGCACCACGCCAGAGCAAACAGGCCCAGCAGCATCGTAAGCGGATTGCCGATCAGCAACACGCCGCGCTGCGCGTTGTCGGTGAACTCGTAGAGATACCAGATTCCGCGCGTGTTCAGCACCCATTGCGGCCACGTGCTCTGATAGGAATGCGGGGCGAGCACCTGGCGTTGCAGGTCGAGGATCTCCTGGTGAAATGCGAACAGACCGCTCTCGGCCAGCGGCGACGGACGCAGCGGCTCGGCAAGCCAATAGCCCGGCGCGAAGGTCGCCGCGTAGACGATCAGCGGCAGCACGCCGAGCCACACGAACGCCTCGGCCAGCGAGATGCCCGGCACGGGGATGCCGCGCCTGCTGGTGAACAGCCGCCTGCGCCCGGCGGAAAGACGTGCGGCGAAGAATGTCACTCCGGGGACCATTGCGAGCGGCACGGCGTTCCATTTCGATGCCATCGCGCAGCCGACCGCGATGCCGGTGAGCGCGAGCCGGATGCGTCCGCGCTCGGGTTCGCGGATGGCTGCTGCGAATTGCCATGCGGCCAGCGCGATGAATGCGGCCATGAAGATGTCGAGCATGGCGATGCGGGCATGCACGAACAGGTGAAAGCCGGTCGCCAGCAACACTCCGAAGGCGATGCTCGCGAAACGGTCATGGCTCGCGCGCCAGATCGCCCGCATGGCGCACCCGAGTGCAAGAACCCCAGCGATCAGCGGCATAATCCGCCAGCCCAGCGGGTTGTCGCCCAGTATCGCAATGCCCAGCGCGATCAGCTCCTTGCCGAGCAAGGGATGCTCGCGGTTGAGATACTCGCCCCCGCTGAGCAATTCGCGCGCCGCCGGGAGGTAATGCACCTCATCGAAATAGGGCGCGCTGGGGAGTGTCAGCCGAATCGCCGCAAACGCGCCGAAGACCAGCGGGATTGCGAGGCACCACAGCCATGGATCGCGCGGATGCTCCGGCGGCAAGGCCGGTTCATGATGGATTGCGGGTGCAGGAGTGGCTGGGGCCTCGGACATATCCCGCCAGCGCTTAGGAAAGCGCCGTGCGGGCGGCAAGAGCGTTTACGCGGGCGAGGGTTTTGCCGCTGCTGCTTCTCCGCGCTCCAGCCAGAACAGCCGCGCGCACATGGCGAGCAGGCCGATGCTGGCGGTAGAACCTACGAATAGCGCCCAAAGCGGCACGTTCATCCCAGCCGCGCGCGCTCGCGGCGCGATGAAGAACAGCGCGATCATCACGCACATCACCAGATCCCACCAGACCTGGATACCGGTCATGTTGACGGTGTGATTGGTCCAGAACATGACCACGCCTTCCTGCCATATCTGCACGGCGGTGTAGGCGCCGAAACCTCCAGAGAGCATGGCCGCGATGGTCGCATTGCCGGTTGTTGGCTTGGCAACGAGAATATAGATCAGGGCCGCCGCGCCGAATAATATGATAATGACGAAGAGGGTTTGCAGCATGTCCATGGATCGGTCTCCGAGCTTGAGTGTAGCGGTTGCTACACGCACTGGTAACCCAGCGTAGCACTCGCTACAAGAGAAAAATGACAAGCCCGTCCCTATCCCGCGAAACGCTGCTGCCCAAGCTGGCCGCCCACGTGCTCGAACACGGACTGGGCGGAGCGAGCCTGCGCCCCCTCGCAAAGGCTGCACATACGAGCGACCGGATGCTCATCTACCACTTCGGCAACAAGCAGCAGCTTGTCACCGACCTGCTCGAATATATTGCCGGGGTCTATTCCAACGCCCTCGAAATGGCGCTGGGGGGCGACCTGCCTTCGACGCGCAAGGAGTGTTTCGAGCGTATCCTTGAACAGGGGCGCCAGCCCGGAATGCAGCCTTTCATGGTGCTGTGGTGGGAAATCGTCGCAGGCGCGGCGCGCGGCGTGCCCGGTTACCGCGAGGCGGCGGATAAGATGATGACCAAGCAGCTCGCCTGGCTGGAGACGCTGATGCCGGCAGACGATCCCGACCCGGCGGGCGGGGCGCGGTACCTGATGACGCTGCTAGAGGGCACTTTGATGCTGAGCGTGGTTGGCCATGAACGCACAGCCAGCGAAGGTCTTGTTGCGAGCGGCCTCTAACCGCCCTAATCGTGCGATCATGAAGAAAACGACCGGAATGGACCGCGCCGCGACGCGCAACTGGCGCCCTGCCACGCAGGCCGTGCGCGGCGGCACGTGGCGCAGCGAGCATGGCGAGACGAGCGAGGCGATGTTCCTCACCTCGGGCTACACCTATGACGACGCGCAAACCGTGGCCGACCGGTTCGCGGGCGATGCGCAAGGCATGACCTATTCGCGCCTGCAGAATCCGACCGTTGCGATGCTGGAAGAACGGATCGCACTGCTTGAGGGGGCAGAGGCGTGCCGCGCTCAGGCAAGCGGCATGGCGGCGATGACCGCATCCTTGCTTAGCCAGCTTTCCACCGGAGATCACTGCGTTGCCGCGCGGGCCGCGTTCGGATCGTGCCGCTGGCTGGTCGATCATCTGCTGCCGCGTTTCGGGATCGAGACGAGTATCATCGACAGCGCCGACAACGCGCAATGGGAGCAGGCGATCCAGCCGAACACCAAGGTGTTCTTCTTCGAAACCCCGGCCAATCCGACGCTCGACGTGGTTGACCTGCAATTTGTCTGCGACCTGGCCAAGGCGCATGGGATTACCACCGTGGTGGACAACGCTTTTGCCTCGCCCGCCTTGCAGCGCCCGATGGAATTCGGCGCGGATGTGGTGGCCTATAGCGCGACCAAGCTGATGGACGGTCAGGGCAGGGTGCTCGCCGGAGCCATTTGCGGCAGCGCGGAATGGATCGACGAGGTATTGCTCCCCTTTCAGCGCAACACCGGCCCCAACATCTCGCCGTTCAATGCGTGGGTTGTGCACAAGGGGCTGGAAACGCTGTCATTGCGGGCGCACCATCAAAGCCGCAGTGCGGTTGCGCTTGGCGAGTTTCTTGAGCCTCGCATCCTCAAGGCAAGCGGCCACATGCGCCACCCGGGCCTGCCGAGCCATGCGCGCCATGAATTGGCAGTCGCCCAGATGGACGCAACCGGCCCGATCTTCGCCTTCGATGTCGGCACGCGCGAGCGGGCGTTTGCGATCCTCGATGCAATGGAGCTGATCGACATATCCAACAATATCGGCGATTCCAAGAGCCTGATGTGCCACCCGGCAAGCACGACGCACGCCAATATGGGCGAAGAGACACGCGCGGAAATGGGCGTGAGCGAAGGGTTGCTGCGCATCAATGTCGGGCTGGAGGATATCGCCGATCTGACCGAGGACATGGACCGCGCGCTAAACGCGGCGGGGATTTAGCAAATCTTACTGCGAGCGGTACCGGTCCGCTTCCGAGCCGATAGCGGACGACCGTGCGATCTTGTAGTCTGAAAAAATGTCTAGACGCGTGAAGCAGCCGCAAGGTCTGATTTCAGTCCTTTTGGACCATTCCCTTCCAGCGCATGAGCGCGATGACGCGGCAATGGACTTAGAAGCATTTGATGAAGTTCTCCCTCTCCTCATCGATGCGGCGAGCAATGCCAGCGAAGACCAGAAGGTAGCTGAATCTCTAGGTGAATCGATTGCTGCAATGTGGTCGAGACTTGGCGGCTACGATGCGGACTTAGTTGCTCGAATGCATCCAGCTGCGCAGAAAGAAATAGCTCTCAGGTTTGGTCCCCATCGATGACCGCTCCCCACCCAATTGTAGATGCGCGATCGGCTCTTTCTGACCTCGAAACCGGTCATATCGCATGAGATCGCCGCAACCTCACTTTCTTGTTGGCCTAGCTGCGGCTAAACGCCACAAACAAAAAAGCCGGGTCACCCTGTTGAGGGCAATCCCGGCTTCATGCACACCGACCCCGCTTCGTGCGTATTCTCTTGGGGGTCGTTTGGAACGACGATCAGTAGGGGGCCACCCCCATTGAATTGCAGGACCATTGGGTTTTGGCCGCCGCAGTCACGACAGGGTATCGCATCTCACTCCTAACGAGACCCGAGCAAGTGCGGGTAATGCGGTTTTAACCATGTTTGATGCTCGCAGCGCCCCTGCGACTTGTGCAATGCAGCATAGATCTCTAGGGCGGGGCCAACTCTCCCATGCAGGCTTTGCCCTGCACGCCCGCTGGCGGGCCATATCTGGAACCTGAATATGAATGCAGACCGCTCTTTTGCGGCCACGCTGCGGCGTGACTGGCTTGGCCAACCCAAAGCGGACATCCTTGCAGGGATCGTCGTTGCGCTCGCGCTGATACCCGAAGCGATCGGATTTGCGCTGATCGCGGGGGTCGATCCGAGCGTCGGCCTGTACGCCTCGGTCGTGATCGCGATGGTGATCGCACTGACGGGCGGGCGTCCGGGCATGATCTCGGCTGCAACCGCAGCGGTGGCAGTCGTCGTTATCCCGCTGGTGCGCGATCACGGTGTCGAATACCTGTTCGCCGCCACCATCCTGATGGGTATTTTCCAAGGGATTGCAGCGCTGCTCAGGCTCGACCTGCTGATGCAATTCGTCAGCCGCAGCGTCATCACCGGGTTCGTCAACGCGCTTGCGATCCTGATTTTCCTGGCGCAGATCCCGCAGCTCGATCCCTCGCAAGACGGGGTGAACCTTTACACCTATGCGATGGTCGCAATCGGCCTTGGCATCATCTACCTGCTGCCGCGCGTGACAAAGGCCGTGCCGAGCCCGCTGGTTGCAATCGTGCTGCTGACCGCGGCGGCGGTGTTCTGGGGCCTGCCGGTCAACAATGTCGCGGGCGAGGGCGAGCTGCCCGATGGCCTGCCGTTCTTTGCCATTCCCGACGTCCCCCTTACGTGGGAGACGCTTCAGATCATCGCGCCCTACTCGCTGACGATGGCGGCTGTGGGTCTGCTTGAAAGCCTGCTCACCGCACAGATCGTCGACGACATGACGCACACCGACAGCAACAAGCAGCGCGAAAGCGCCGGGCAGGGCATCGCGAATATTGCGGCGGCATTCTTTGGCGGCATGGGCGGCTGCGCGATGATCGGGCAGTCGGTGATCAACGTAGCCAGCGGAGGCCGAGGGCGGCTTTCGACCTTCACCGCTGGCGCATTCCTGCTGTTCCTGCTCACCGTGCTCGGCTCGTATGTCGGACAGGTTCCGATGCCGGCGCTGGTCGCGGTCATGATCATGGTCAGCATCGGGACGTTCAGCTGGAATTCGATCCCCAACCTTCGCCGCCATCCCCCGACCAGCTCGGCGGTGATGATCGCAACCGTTGTTGTGGTCGTGTGGACGCACGACCTTGCGCTCGGTGTGCTGGTGGGCGTGCTGCTGTCGGGTATCTTCTTCGCCGGCAAGGTGCGCAACATGTTCACCGTCGAGCGTGTGCGCCGCCCGCACAGCGCGGTCTATTCCGTTACCGGCGAAATCTTCTTCGCCAGCGGTGACAAATTCATGCAGATGCTTGGTCCGGAAAACCAGTATGAGGACGCCGCACATCACGTGGTGATCGACGTCAGCAAGGCGCATTTCTGGGACATCTCCGCTATCGGCGCGCTTGAAAAGGTCGTCGAGAGGATGCGCCGCAACGACCGCCACACCCGTGTCGTCGGACTGAACGCAGCAAGCGCGGACCTGTTCGACCGCTTCGCGCTGGAGGATCGCACCGGCCTGGAGCTTGGCCTGGCGCCGCATTGATCGGTTGAGCACCCCATCCGGGGTGCCATGTCCTCGCTCATACGCCTTTCAGGCGCGTCGCTGCGTTTGGGCTTGCCAAGCAGGATGGGTCATGCGAGCCAACTCATGATTTTGGGAGAGCAAACATGGCCAACCGCGTGGAGCTGGTTTTCGATTTCGTCAGTCCCAACGCCTATCTCGTCTGGTGGCCGCTGCGCGATCTCATCAGGCGCACCGGGGCCGAGCTCGATGTCGTGCCGGTGTTCCTCGCCGGAATGCACCGGATCACGGGCAATGCGCCGCCAATGATCCGTGACAAGGACGTGAAGGGCAAGGTCGAGTATTCTATGCTCGAAATGCAGCGCTTCATCGCGAGGCACAATCTCGGCAAGTACAAGCTGCATCCGCAATTCCCGTTCAATTCGATCCTGCTCCAGCGGATGCTCTACGCCGCCGATCAGGACGGGCGCGGCGTGCAATTTGCCGAGAGCCTGCTGCCTGCAATCTGGGAGGAGGGCGTCGACATCTCCGATCCCGAAGCTTTGGGCGCGGTCATTGCGGCTGGCGGCTTCGACGCTCAGGACCTGTTTGCACGCGCGCAAACCGACGAGGTGAAGCAAGGCCTCGCCGCCAACACCGACCGTGCGGTGGAGCGCGGGGCGTTCGGTATTCCGACCATGTTCGTGGGGACCAGCGGCGCAGACGAGGACAGTTTCGAGATGTTCTTCGGCAAGGAAAGGCTGGACCAGATCGAAGAAGAACTGGCGAAAGGATAGTCACCCCGTTCGCCGCTCGCTTTTCACTCCGGAAGGTTCGCTTGCTTTAGCGTAGCCACGATTTCCAGCGCCAATGCAGGGTCCATTCCCTCACGCCAGCAGACATAGGCCGGGAATTCGAAGCTGGGCGTTTCCTCGACCGTATACAGCGTCCCTTCTTTCACCATAGGCATAACCAGATGCGCGGGCATGTATCCCGCCATCCGATTTTGAATCAGCCAATCTGCTGATCGCTGGCCGAGATCCAGCGCCAGTCCCGCGTTAGGCCTCACACCCAGAATGGACGCGATCTCAAGCCCGATGGAGCGCCCCCATTCGATCGGGACAAAATCTTCCTCCCAATTGGCGGGATCGCCAGCGGTCACGAGGATCAGGCGGTCATCGAACAGCTTTTTCGCACTGATGTCGCGGTGAAACACGGGATCATGGACAACCACCATATCGAGTTCACCTTCGGCCAGTTCGCGATTAAGCCGCGCCCACGCCCCGGTACCGTCACGCGCAGCGCAAGGTCAGGCATCTCGGCACGAACGGCGGCCAGCCAGCCAAGCAGGAGCCGATCCCACAAGAGGTATTGTCCGCCAAAGGAAAGCGAGCGCTGATAGCGTTCGGGCAGCCGCACCTCATGGCGGGCAGTCTCCCACGCCCGCACGGCTCGCCGCGCCGAACTGGCAAATCTCTCTCCCGCCGGTGTCAGCTGGCATCCGCGCTTGTCGCGCACGAACAAGGCTGCGCCGAGCCGGTGCTCCAGCTGCTTGATACGCTCGGTCACGCTTGAAGGGCTCGCGTTAACGCGCTGCGCGGCCCCAGCGAAGCTTCCCGTGGCGGCGGCGGCCAGGAATGTCTGAAACGTCACGATATCCATTCAATTCGGATAATACGGATTGAAGCTTCTGACAATCGCGTTTTATTAAAGTGAATACGTCGTCTAGTCGCTGCTTTCACATTTGACTGGAGAGAACACGTGAAGACATTTTACCTCGCTACCGGCCTTGCCCTCAGCGTACTGGCTGCGCCCGCTTTTGCCGGAGCGCAGGACCGGCAAGCTGTCCCTGAAATCACGGTTTCCGCGAAATACCAGAAGGACTGGAGCAAGGGGAACAAGCTTGAAGCGGAAGGTTTGCAGGAAATCGCCAAGGCCAAGCGCGAGCTGGTGAAGCATAGCGCCGAAGTCGTGAACGCACAGAACCTTCGGGACAATTCGCAAGCACAGGCGGAAAACGCCCGCGCGTCGTTCGAAAGCCTGACGGCTCGCCCCTATTTCAGTAATGCTGATGAGGCCCACAAATGGGCGCGCCAGGTCAATGACGCTGCTTCCGATTGGGCGAAATACGATGAGCGCCGCGGCGAGGGTAAGACGGATCTGGGTAAGGCGCAAAAGCGCCAGGCCGACGCGCAGAAGTCCTTCGACAAGGCCCAGGCCAAGGTCGACAAGGGCCGCGAGATGAAAACGGCAGCGGAGCGCGCGAGCCTGTTGCAAGCCGCCAGCTGATCGGGTGGGAGGCAGCGCATTGAAGGTGGAGCAATCCGAATCGGCGTGGCCCGCTCTGTGGGCCGCACTCAAGACCGTATCAGGTGCCACGATCGCACTCACGCTCGCACTGGCGATACTGTGCGCGCCCGCACAGGCACAAAACGGCGAAAAAAATGACAGCGTGGGCGAGGATGTTATCGATGCGGTGACCCAGCCGCTCAGCGATCTGAACCTGCGAAGCAAGGATATTCCCGCAATTCTGGTCCTGGCACAGGACCAGCCATATGACACCGTCAGTCTTGCCGATTGTGCGATGCTGCGCGGCGCAATTGCGGAGCTGGACGAAGTGCTGGGACCGGATGCGGATCAGGAACCTGACAAGGACGGTTTGCTCAATAGGGGCCTCAAGACTGGCGGCAACGTCTTGGGCGGGCTGATCCCGTTTCGCGGGATGGTCCGTCAGATTTCCGGGGCAAAGGCACAGGAGGCGCGGTGGGAAGCGGCAATTTACGCCGGGGTCGCGCGGCGTAGCTACTTGAAGGGCTATCTCAAGGGGCAGGGCTGCGAGACCGCAGAAGAAGCTTCGGTTCGGTCGGCCCGCGAAGTGCTCGGATTGGGCGACGACGCTCCCAATTCTTCCGATTGAGCGGCTCTCCCATGGGCCGTTTACCGCTATTTGCGGGATACAGCGGGGATTAACCGCGTTGCTGCTCTTGTGACCTCGATGAGAATCGTTACCTTGAGTGAGCTATGAAAGAGCTGTTCCAACACGCTGCCGTCACCGATGGGATCACCGTCCGGGTCGCTGTCAACTTCCTGCCTGAGCAATCCCATCCGGAGGCTGGCAAGTGGTTCTGGGTTTATCATATCCGTATCGAGAACGGCTCGCACGAACCGCTTCAATTGCGCACCCGCCATTGGCGCATCACCGATGCGCGCGGCATGGTAAACCATGTCGATGGCGAAGGCGTGGTCGGCGAACAGCCGATGCTACAGCCGGGCGAAAGCCACGATTACGTCTCCGGCTGTCCGCTCACGACGCCGCATGGCTCGATGGAAGGGTTCTACACTTTCCTGCGCGGCGACGGTTCGCCTGTCGAAGTGCGCATCCCGTTCTTCCCGCTCAACGCTCCGGAGACGGCCGAGGGCGACCGCTGATCCGGTCGCTTCCGATGCCCCGTGACTTGCGATAGCCGCGCGCCGCGTTAAAGCGGCAGGGGCATGAAACGCACCCATCTCCCCCTCAACGCCCTGCGCGTTTACGACGCTGCAGCGCGCCACCTGTCCTTTACTCGCGCCGCCGATGAGCTGGCGGTGACCCCCGCGGCGGTCGGTCAGCAGATCCGCGCGCTTGAGGACCATCTCGGCGTGGTGCTGTTCCGCCGCACGAGCAAGGGGCTGGAACTGACCCCGGAAGGCGGGGCGGGGCTCGATGCGCTGCGCGAAGGGTTCCTGCGGTTCGAGGAAAGCGTGCAGGCGATGCAGGCCGGGCAGTCTTCGGATCGCTATACAATTGCCGCCCCGCGCGACTTTTACGCCGAGTGGCTCGCCCCGCGCCTTGCCGTGTTCCAGGCCGATACGCCCGGAGTTCTGTACAGCTTCGTCGCCGATGAGAATGCCGACTTTACCGAGGCGAACCTCGACCTCGCGATCCGTCTGGTGGACGGACCGGGAGAGCTCCAAGGCGCGCAGCTGGCCCCTGCCGAGCGTGTCACCGTCGCCGCACCTGAGCACCGCGATGCGTGGATCGACTGGCCCGGCGCTTCGCTGCCCGATGGGGTCAAGCCGTGCATCAGGGCCGGAAGCGCGGGGCAGGCGCTCTCTTCCGCGCTCGCCGGAATGGGTCGCACCGTGCTGCCCGGGCCGCTGGTCGCCGGCGCGCTCGATAGCGGCGCGCTGATCGCGCAGGGCGATCCGGAGGAAAGCCGCCGCGCATACTGGCTCGTCGCACCGACCCCGCAATGGCGATCGAAGAAGGTGAAAGCGCTCGTCGCGTTCCTCACCGATGGTTGAGGTCGAAACCCTCCATTCCGAGCGGTTCACTTTGCGCCCGATGCGCCGGGAGGACGCCGCCGCACTGTTGCCCACCCTCTCCGACGCCGAGCAATGCACCTATCTCACCCGCCCCGAGTTCGGCAGCGAGGCGGAGCTGTGGGGCTGGCTTTCCGATCCCGACTGGCCCGACCGCACCTGGATCGCCCAGAATGCGAGCGGAGCCGTGGCTGGACGGTTCGTTGCCTACCCGGCGCACGAACCGCGCGTCGAGGAGATTGGCTACATCGTCTGCAGTGAGTGGCAGGGCAAAGGCGTCGCGCGCGAATGCACCTCCGCTCTCGTCTCGCACCTGTTCGCAAACCGCACGCGCAAGCTCATCGCCGAGGTCGACACCCGCAACACCCCCTCGATCCGCCTGCTCGATGCGCTCGGCTTCACGCGCGAGGCGCATTTCCGCGAGCACGAGACCACCCATATCGGCCTGTGCGATGTGTATCGCTACGGCTTGCTCGCCCGCGAATATGAGGGCTGAGAGCTGCTCAGAAAATCTCCTCGATCGGGTAAACATAAACCAGATAGAGGTAGAGAAACGCCAGTGAAATAAACAGGATGATGACCCCGAGGATAGGGGATGACAATTGCAGGCCCTTTTCGGAAATGCTGATCGTCGTGACCTGCTCTGCGTCCTCGCCGATCTCGACTGTTCCCGCTTCGATTTCCTCTACACTGTTCCGTCTGCGCCGTGACGCGGTTGGTCCGCCCATGCCGGCGCGAAACTGCATCCATGAGAAAAACACGCCGGCGCTCACGAGCAGCACCACGATTGCGAAGATCAGCTTCGAGGAGAACAGCTGCCATTCAAACACGTTCGAGCGGTGGCGGTAGCCATTGGTGCGGTATTCGTAGTAGCCGCGGATCGCATCGCGCATCGCTGCCTGACCCGCCTCATCGAGGATTTGCGGATCGACGACTTCGGGCATCAGCACCTTGTCTTCGTTAGTGGCGAAATATTCGTCCATCTCCGCCATGAAGTCCTCTGCGCCATCCTCGCCAGTTTCTTGTTCGGTCGCCGGCTCGTCGGGCGGCGCAGCCGAGCTGGTCGTGGCGAGCATGAGCGCACAGGCTAGGGGCGCGGTACGGATCGGGAAATGTGCACGCCGCATATCAATAGCCCCGTTCGAGGATGAAATTGAGCGCCAACAATCGCGAGCGAACCTTCTCGTAATAGCTCAAACCTTCCTCACGTTGGCGATAGATTCCCATCTCGCTGTCGCTGAAACCGGCGGCGAGCAGTCCAAGTAGCGCCTCGGCTAGGCCATCGCCCCAACCTCTAAGGCCGCTCGGGAGCGCTGGAAGGTCGGTCGACTGGACCTGGATATATGGGTAGGCTTCCGTCCCGTCCGGCAGCACGATTGATATGGCTCCTGTCACGGGATCCAGCCGCTGTATGGAGCCGTCGGGATCGCGGCGCTCGATCCGCCCGTCGGGCAGCATTGTAACCGCGTTTCCGTCCGGCTGGGGCGCGTCAGTTGCGGGAGAGGTCGTCGCCATCTGAGACTCCTCGATTGCCTCCGGCGGAGCGGCGAGCTGCGGTTGACCGACCACCCTGAGCGGCACGCAAATCGTATTGTTGTCCTCATTGCGCTCGGCAATGGTTTCAAGCGAGATCGACCCGCACGCATAGCCTGTACGTTCCGCTCACCATGTCGGCTGGCAATTGCGCCTTTTCGGCATAGCCAAAGCTGTCGCCCCGCGCGAGCCGCCGCCGCACACCGGCTCTGCCGCCGCGCAGCAGGACCCCATCGAAATAGCTCTCCGAAAAGCGCGCCCGCGTTGTCGGGATCGTCTCGCGTGTGACGAACATGTCGATCGAGAAGGCATCGCCGTTTGGCTCACTGCCGACATTTGTCGCAACCACTCGGGCCTCGACCTCTTCGCCGGCCCGGGCCTCCGCCTGCAACAAGCGTATGCCCGGTCGCAGATCGGCCTGCGCGCTGGCGGGCCCGGTCGTACCGAGGAATGCCGCTGCCAATGCCAAAACCGCAAGCCTTACCAGTATAGATCGTCCAGCCATGAATCCGCTCCCTCTATGGATTTCAGCGCGACCCGGACACGGCAAGTATTGCAGAAAATCATGCGATTGGCGATTCTGTTCAGTAAACTCCAAGCATGATGGAACATTCTCCGACTATATTAGAGATGTTAGCTAAATATCCGAGCGCATCGGCTGGCTGAGAAGTGATCCGCGGCGAAGGATTTACTCTGACTTGCTCAAAACGCGTCGCTTCGTCTTTTCAGCATGCCGCTCCGCCTCCCATTCGCGGCGCCAGCGTTCGCGCAGGTCGGTGAAGAACTCGAGGTTTGCCGCGCGGTTTTCCTCGCTGTTGCGCGCCTCGTATTGCTCGGCCTGCCACTCTGCGCGCAGCTGCTCCTTGAGCGCTTCGTAGGCGGGATGACCGGGGACGAGCGCTCCGCTGCCATAGCGATGGGGCAGGCGGCTGCGCAGGAAGAAGGTGACGAGCGCCTCGTTATGCCGGGTCTCGGTGCCGAGCACCTTGCCGGCGGAGACGACCATGCGCTCCTCGCCTTGAATCGCGCGGGTGAGGGCGGTTGCCTCGAGGCGCGAGACACCCCGGTCGATAGCCGCGTCCCATGCGGCGCGAAAGCCCTCCGCCCCGGGCCGCGCACGCAGCTTGTAGAGCGCCTCCATGCTCTTGCCGATATGCTTGGCGGCGGCGGTGACGATCCCGGTGGCGGCGAGATGCGCGATGAAGGCGCGCTGGAGATCGGGCGTGATCGAGTTGCGACGCGGTGCCTTGTGCGGAACCGGCTCGAAACCGAGCAGCGGATCGGAAAGCGCAGGCGGCTCGGCGGAGTAGGCGACGGCGGAGGTTGCTTGGCGGGGAGTGGCGCGATGGTTGGTGAGCTTGGTCATGGCTCAATGGGAGTATGCACATTCCCGCGAAGTAGGAAAATGCCATGTGGCCGGGAATGGTGCGAGCCGCAGGCGAGCCAGCGCGCGACCGCGCGCCGCCGCTTATGCGGCGAAGCCAAGCGACGCGGATGCGTCGCGCCCGGCGTTTGAGGGCGCAAACAAAAGAGTCATCCCGGTTGCGCTGGGAGCGTTTGGCTTGGTCAGTACACGGCTGAGACACGCGCTGGCCTTGAGGGCATGACCAAGAGGAAAGGTTTTGAGTCTTTTTTGTCCGCACGCCATCCGGCGCGCGAAATCCTCGGCCCTCGCGGGCCTGCGGGCGGGCGGTCGCCCTTGCGGCGGCTGTGCCGCCGTTCTGGCGCGAGCTAGCGATGAGGCACCAAGCGTATTGGCGCGAGGATATCGCAAGCGTGGAGGCGCTTGCCGCACACAAAGAGTCTGGTGCCGGGTGTCGGACGGGGAAGGTGGCTTGGGCATAGCCACGACCAGATTGCAGAAATTCTGTTGGTAGGAAAGCGAGAAGACCTTGAGAAAATAGCCGTGCGCAGTGCACTAGGGTTATGATTCTCGGGAAATTTTTGTCGACTCGGACTCGTTCTGTGCCATAAGCATAGGAGTACAAAGCACGATGGATTCTTGGGATCAGGATTTATTTGATCGGAGGCAACTGGCTCAGGATCTTATCGCTTACGCCGAGACCGTATCTGAGCATGGAACCTTATTGGATGATAAGCGATCGCTCGTGGTCGGCGTTGATGCAGAGTATGGTATTGGGAAGACGTTCTTTCTTAAAGGATTAGAACTCGAATTAAGAGGTTCCCATCCTGTCGCGTATATCGACGCTTGGTCAGACGATCTGCTTGACGAGCCGTTGGTCGCACTCGCTTCGGTCATCAAGATCTCTGTAGAGCCGCTCGTTCGATCAGACCCATCCATCAAACAGAAGTGGGCCGATTTTGCGAACAAGACAGGTCGCGTTCTTTGGATCGGGAGTAAGGGCTTACTTAAGAGAGGTGCTCAGGTCGCACTTACTGGAGCGGCTGTAGACGGTATTTCCGAAGTTTGGTCGGATACCAGTGAAGAGCAATTAGAGGAAGTCAAAGAAGACATTAATGAAGCGGTGGCTGATGCCGTTGAGGATATGGAGGAAGAGCTTCAGGCTATCCGGACAAACCAACTTCTAGCATCACGGCTTGCGGAGTTCGAAGCGGGCCGAAAAGCGATGAAGGATATGTTGAGGTCTTTGGATGCTTTGGTCAGAGCCATTTCGTCAACAGATTGTGGACCTCCAATTTTCCTGATCGTTGATGAACTTGACCGATGCCGACCTTCGTATGCGATTAAGTTCTTGGAGGAGGTAAAGCACCTATTTGCCGTGCCGGGCGTTGTTTTTGTGCTGGGCGTTAACTCGGAACAGCTTGGGAAGGCGGTTTCGGGGCTTTACGGAGATCGGTTTGATGGCGCCTCATATCTCGATCGATTCATTGATAGGAAAATCAGCCTACCATTTCCAACTCTCTCCGCTCTTGTTGAGCAACTATTCAAGAAATTACCAGATGGAGAGAGACTGGAATTCCCAAAACTGAGGTCTAACAGAAAAGAACTGTCAAAAAGTGAAATGATCACTCGCCTATTGGAATTCAGGGAAATCGCTCCCCGAAGCGTTTTTCGCTTTTTTGATCGGCTGCAAACCTGTCTTGCAATCACTGCCAATGAGCCGCTTGAAGGCGTTTATCTAACGGAACTTATCTGTGCCGGTATTGGCGGTAACGACAAAGAGGCGGGCCGACGTTGGGAATACGGCTTTGGGAGTGATTTCGGCGATTCTCAGTGGAACGAAGCCGATCTCGTCATTGGAGAGCTTCGAGGAATCTTCAGTCTTACAAAGCGCGACGCAATAAGGCAGGTTTCGAGCGAGTCTCCCTTCAACGAATATGTGCAATGGTTTCTGCGTGGTCAGAGTGAGAGGACCGCACCAACTGGATACAAATCCCTCTTGAATGATGTGGGAGCGATTGGTCTGTCAGACCTTGACCAACCCCCTGCCCATCGCTAAGTGCGCCCCATCAGATCGGCCTCTCACGAGTCCCCTCTGACAATAGAGCTGAACATTGCCGGTCCTGTCCCGCAGGTCTTGCTGTCACAAGCAAGGCCTTTTCTATTGGGGCGATCCTTCTCACGAAGGCACGCTTTAGTGGGGCATCCGTCAAAGTAACCCGGTGGCCGAAGGGCCCGATCTGGGTGGAGCGTTTCAGCTTGGTCAATCGGCTCCGTGCCCTCTGCTTTGGCAGATGCGCAGCGCGGGCGGTTTGAGCAAGCTTCCTCCATGCAAATCGGTCTTGGTGTCACCTCCATACGGTGAAGAGAAAGACTCATATGCCGACGATCAACCAGCTGGTCCGCAAGGGCCGCACTCCGCAGAAGGCCAAGTCCAAGGTCCCTGCGATGGAAGCGAACCCGCAAAAGCGCGGCGTTTGCACCCGCGTCTATACCACGACTCCGAAGAAGCCGAACTCCGCTCTGCGTAAGGTTGCCAAGGTGCGCCTGACGAACCAGCGCGAAGTCATCTCCTACATCCCGGGCGAAGGCCACAACCTGCAGGAGCACTCCGTCGTGCTCATCCGCGGCGGCCGTGTTCGCGACCTTCCCGGCGTTCGTTACCACGTCCTTCGCGGCGTGCTCGATACGCAGGGTGTCAAGGACCGCAAGCAGTCCCGCTCGAAGTACGGCGCCAAGCGGCCCAAATAATGGTGCGCTGAAGGCATCCGCCTTCAGCTACGGCACCGGCCCGCTCCCCCACCCTTCCACCCGGAAGTTATCCATATGGGCAGAAGGGTGGGGGAGCAGACCGGAGCCGGATTAGAGTTCAACGCGGGGCCAGTCCTCTTCCCCACCCGGACACCTCACGAGGTATCCTTTGGGTGGCCGGGTGGGGGAGAGGGCTGGAGCCGCCAAGCCTCGACGGATGTTGAGGCGCACTCCGAAGGAGTTATGCAAAATGTCACGTCGTCGTAGGCCCGAAAAGCGGGTTATCCTTCCCGATCCCAAGTTCGGTGATCAGGTCCTTTCGAAGTTCATGAACAACCTGATGCTGGACGGTAAGAAGGCCGTTGCAGAAGGTATCGTGTACAGCGCGCTCGAAACTGTGGAAACCAAGGCGAAGACCGATCCGGTCCAGCTGTTCCACGATGCGCTCAGCAATGTCGCTCCGCAGGTCGAAGTGCGCAGCCGCCGCGTTGGTGGTGCGACGTACCAGGTGCCGGTCGAGGTTCGCCCCGAGCGCGCCCAGGCGCTCGCGATCCGCTGGTTGATCTCGGCTGCACGCGAGCCGTCCCGAAACCACCATGAGCGCGCGCCTTTCGGGCGAGCTGATGGATGCTTCGAACAACCGCGGCAACGCTGTGAAGAAGCGCGAGGACACGCACCGCATGGCGGACGCGAACCGCGCGTTCTCGCACTACCGCTGGTAAGATTGTGGATGGGCGGGGCCGGGGCTTCGGCTGCGTCTTTCGCCCGTCACAATCGTCACTATATGGGGTGCCGACCCGCTTAGCTGGCGGCCCCCAAGACGTTTAAGGAATAGATTATGGCCCGCGAGTATCCGCTGGAGCGCTATCGTAATATCGGCATCATGGCTCACATCGATGCCGGCAAGACCACCACGACCGAGCGTATTCTGTACTACACCGGAAAGTCCTACAAGATCGGCGAAGTGCACGATGGTGCCGCGACGATGGACTGGATGGAGCAGGAGCAGGAGCGCGGGATCACGATCACCTCGGCTGCGACCACGACCTTCTGGTCCGCCGAAGATGGCGAAGGTCCCAAGCACCGCATCAACATCATCGACACGCCCGGACACGTCGACTTCACGATCGAAGTCGAACGCTCGCTGCGCGTGCTCGATGGCGCAGTCGCCGTGTTCGACGGCGTGGCCGGAGTTGAGCCGCAGTCCGAAACCGTATGGCGCCAGGCCGACAAGTACGGCGTTCCGCGCATGTGCTTCATCAACAAGCTGGACCGGACCGGCGCGGATTTCTATTACTGTGTACAGTCGATCATCGACCGTCTCGGCGCGACGCCGCTGGTTCTATATCTCCCGATCGGCGCGGAAAGCGACCTTCAGGGCGTGGTCGACCTCGTGAACAATCGCGGGATCGTGTGGGAAAACGATGGTCTCGGTGCCGAGTTCAAGTACGTCGATATCCCGGCCGACCTTGCCGACAAGGCTGCTGAATATCGCGAGCAGTTGATCGAGACCGTTGTCGAACAGGACGACGATGTCATGGAATCGTACCTCGAAGGCGAAATTCCGGACGCGGCAACGCTCAAGCGGCTCATCCGCAAGGGCACGATGGAGCGCGCGTTCGTTCCCGTGCTGTGTGGTTCGGCGTTCAAGAACAAGGGCGTTCAGCCGCTGCTCGATGCAGTGGTCGACTACATGCCTTCGCCGCTCGACGTTCCCGCGATCAAGGGCGCGCTGCCCGATAGCGACGAAGAGGCATCCCGTCCGTCCGAGGACAGCGCGCCGTTCTCCGCACTGGCGTTCAAGATCATGAACGACCCGTTCGTGGGCTCGCTGACCTTTACCCGCATCTATTCGGGCCAGCTGTCGAAAGGCACGGTCATGAACTCGGTGAAAGACAAGAAGGAAAAGATCGGCCGTATGCTCTTGATGCACTCGAATAACCGCGAGGACATCGATGAGGCGTTTGCCGGCGATATCGTGGCGATTGCAGGCCTCAAGGAAACGACGACGGGCGATACGCTTTGCGATCCGTCCAATCCGATCATCCTTGAGCGCATGGAATTCCCCGATCCCGTCATCGAGCTGTCGGTCGAACCCAAGACCAAGGCCGACCAGGAAAAGATGGGCGTTGCGCTCAACCGCCTGGCTGCAGAAGATCCGAGCTTCCGCGTCACGACCGATCACGAATCGGGCCAGACGATCATCAAGGGCATGGGCGAGCTTCACCTCGACATCCTCGTTGACCGGATGAAGCGCGAATTCAAGGTCGAAGCCAATGTCGGTGCGCCGCAGGTGGCCTACCGTGAATCTCTCGGCCGCGAAGTCGAAGTGACCTACACTCACAAGAAACAGTCGGGTGGTTCGGGTCAGTTCGGTGAAGCCAAGGTTGTTGTCTCGCCAGGCGAGCGCGGCCAGGGCGTCGTGTTCGAAGACGAGATCAAGGGCGGTAACATTCCGCGCGAATACATCCCGTCTGTGGAAAAGGGCATGCGCGAGCAGGCTGAAAGCGGCTTCCTCGTCGGCTTCCCGATCATCGATTTCACGATCCGCCTGATCGACGGCAAGTACCACGATGTCGACTCGAGCACGGTTGCGTTCGAGATCACGGGCCGCGGTGCAATGCGTGAAGCGGCTCAGAAGGCCGGTATCAAGCTGCTCGAGCCGGTGATGAAGGTTGAAGTCGTGACCCCCGAGGACTACCTCGGCGACGTCATCGGCGATCTCAACAAGCGCCGTGGACAGGTCCAGGGTCAAGACGTGCGTGGCAACGCCATTGCAGTCGAAGCGATGGTCCCGCTGGCAAACATGTTCGGCTACGTGAATGAACTGCGCTCCTTCTCGCAAGGCCGTGCCCAGTACACGATGCAGTTCAGCCACTATGACGAAGTGCCGTCGACAGTGGCGCAAGAGGTTAAGGAGAAGCTTGCCTAAGCAGGCAAGTCGGTCTAGTGGCGGCGCCTGATTCAGCGGGCGCCGCCTTTCTCCCGCAGAAATATCAATTTCAAAACGAGGTTATTTGAAAAATGGCGAAGGAAAAATTTGAGCGGAACAAGCCGCACTGCAACATCGGCACCATCGGTCACGTTGACCATGGCAAGACGACGCTGACCGCGGCTATCACCAAGGTGATGGCGGAAGTCTATGGCGGCGCAGCTGTCGATTTCGCAAACATCGACAAGGCTCCGGAAGAGCGTGAGCGCGGGATCACCATCTCGACCGCACACGTCGAATACGAAACCGATGCGCGTCACTATGCGCACGTCGATTGCCCGGGTCACGCCGACTACGTGAAGAACATGATCACCGGTGCTGCCCAGATGGACGGCGCGATCCTTGTTGTGAACGCTGCTGACGGCCCCATGCCGCAGACCCGCGAGCACATCCTGCTCGCTCGTCAGGTCGGTGTTCCGGCGCTTGTCGTCTACATGAACAAGGTCGATCAGGTCGACGACGAGGAAATCCTCGAACTCGTCGAACTGGAAGTCCGCGAACTGCTTTCGAGCTACGATTTCGACGGTGACAACATTCCGATCGTCAAGGGCTCGGCTCTGGCCGCTCTCGAAGGTCGTGACGACGAAATCGGCAAGAACTCGATCGTCGAGCTGATGAAGGCCGTCGACGAGCACATCCCGCAGCCGGATCGTCCGGTTGACAAGGATTTCCTCATGCCGATCGAAGACGTGTTCTCGATTTCGGGCCGCGGTACGGTTGTTACCGGCCGTGTCGAAACAGGTGTTGTGAACGTCGGCGACGAAGTCGAAATCGTCGGCATCAAGGACACCGCAAAGACGACCGTCACCGGCGTCGAAATGTTCCGCAAGCTGCTTGATCGCGGCGAAGCAGGCGACAACATTGGAGCGCTGGTTCGCGGCGTCTACCGTGAAGATGTCGAGCGTGGCCAGGTTCTCGCAAAGCCGGGTTCGGTCAATCCGCACACCGAATTCAGCGCAGAAGTCTACGTGCTGTCGAAGGACGAAGGTGGCCGTCATACGCCGTTCTTCGCCAACTACCGCCCGCAGTTCTACTTCCGCACCACCGACGTCACCGGCGAAGTGATCCTTCCCGATGGCACCGAAATGGTGATGCCGGGCGACAACGTGACGATCAACGTCAAGCTGATCGCACCGATCGCCATGGACGAAGGTCTGCGCTTCGCAATCCGCGAAGGCGATCGCACCGTTGGCTCGGGCGTGGTTGCGAAGATCACCAAGTAAGCTGCTGCTCCCTTCAGGAGCGCACGAAATTCGGGGCCCGGTTCTCACATGAGAGCCGGGCCCCAATTTATGTGAGGGGAGTGTTGCCGCAAGCGGGAATGTGCTCCGAACGCAAATAGCGTGAAATTCGTGGGCTTTCGGGGTTGCCAGAATCCAACTGTCTACGTATATGCGCGACCAAGCCAACGGGGATTCGTTTCCGTTGCAACGAAATTCATGGGGCCTCCCGTCCGGGTAACCGGGGAAACAGGGTGGGCCTTTTATTTTTGGGAGCGGTAAAACGCTCCTTGGCTCTTTCGCATCGGTATAGGTAATGGAAGCACAGAATATCCGTATTCGCCTCAAGGCGTTCGACCATCGCGTTCTCGATCAGGCCACTGGCGAGATTGCAGACACAGCGCGTCGTACGGGTGCTCTTATTCGTGGCCCCATTCCCATGCCGACGCGTATCGAGAAGTTCACCGTGAACCGCGGCCCGCACATCGACAAGAAGTCGCGCGAGCAGTTCGAGGTGCGCACCTACAAGCGGCTGCTCGATATCGTGCAGCCCAATGCCCAGACCGTCGACGCTCTGATGAAGCTCGACCTGGCTGCCGGCGTGAACGTCGAAATCAAGCTCGCATAAGCGGGTTTGCCTTCAACCCCGGACTTGAGTCGGGGTTGCCGTCCTTCTGGTGGACGTAAAGCTGCCAGGAAATTTCGGGGCTCCAACGGCCCCGCCGATCTGACACCGGATCGGCAAGACATTGGGATACCGCCGGTTTCAACCGGGCTGCGTCCCCCGTCTCGCCAAACTGCACGAAGCGTGCAGGGCGGCACTCAGCCCGGACGGGGCGATGCATGACAATTTGGGCTGGCAAGCACCTTGGGATGGTCCTTTGGTGCCTCTGTGTAGGAGTTATTGACGATGCGCACAGGCGTGATCGCAAAGAAGGTAGGGATGACCCGCCTCTTCCAGGAGGACGGACGGCACGTGCCCGTAACCGTGCTCGCGCTGGAAGATTGCCAGGTCGTCTCGCACCGCACCGAAGATACGGACGGCTACTTCGCTGTCCAGCTTGGTGCAGGCGAAGCAAAACAGAAAAACGTGGCGAAGCCGCAGCGTGAACATTTCGGCAAGGCCGGTGTCGGGCTGAAGAAGCGCGTCGCAGAATTTCGCGTCGAAAGCGAAGAAGGGCTTCCGCCCGTTGGTGCGCTGATCAGTGCCGACCACTTCGTTGCCGGCCAGAAGGTCGACATCACCGGTCACACGCAGGGTAAAGGCTTTGCCGGCGCCATGAAGCGTTGGGGCTTCGGCGGCCTTCGTGCCACCCACGGTGTCTCGATCTCTCACCGTTCGCACGGCTCCACGGGTAACCGCCAGGATCCGGGCCGCGTGTTCAAGGGCAAGAAGATGGCCGGTCACATGGGTGATCGCCAGCGTACCCAGATGAACCTCGAAGTGGTTCGTACCGACGCCGACCGTGGTCTCATCTTCGTAAAGGGCTCGGTCCCTGGCTCGAAGAATGGCTGGCTGCTGGTTCGCGATGCGATCAAGCTTGCTGCAGCCGATGACCTGCCATTCCCGGCAGCCGTCGTCGAAACGGCGGCGCCGCAGACCGAAACCGAGGCTCCGAAAGACGAGACCATCGAAACCCCGTCGCAGGGTGAAGAAGCAGCCGCAGGCGATTGCGCCCCGGCAGCCGACGCTCCCGCTGGCGACGAGAAGAAGGAAGACTAAGCCATGAAGGTGAAGGTCCAGAAAATCGACGGGAAGGCGTCGGGCGACATCGAGCTGAACGATGCCGTGTTCGGTGTCGAGCCGCGCGCAGACATCCTGCACCGCGTTGTCACCTGGCAGCTCGAAAACCGCCGTGCCACTGCACGTCCCACGCGTGAGCGCTCCGACGTTGCTCGCACCGGTAAGAAGCACGGCCCGCAAAAGGGTTCGGGCGGCGCTCGCCACGGCGATCGCGGCGCTCCGATCTTCATCGGCGGCGGTAAGGCTCACGGCGCGCGCAAGCGTGACTTCGAGCAGTCGCTGAACAAGAAGATCCGCGCTCTCGGTCTGAAGATGGCGCTTTCGAGCAAGGCGAAAGATGGCCTGGTGGTCCTCGACAGCCTGACACTGAAAGAAGCGAAGACGCAGACGCTCAAGGGTCACCTCGCCAAGCACGGCTTTGCCGGCAAGGTGCTCGTGATCGACGGCGAAAGCGTTGACGACGGCTTCAAGAAGGCTGCTGGCAATCTTCCAGGCATCAATGTGATGCCTGCTGCCGGCGCCAACGTTTACGACATCCTCAATCACGATACGCTGGTCCTCACCAAGGACGCGGTCGAAAAGCTGGAGGCGCGCTTCAATGGCTAAAAAGCAAGACATCGACTCGCGTCACTACGACGTGATCCTGGCCCCGCACATCACCGAAAAGTCGACAATGGCTTCGGAGAGCAACGCGGTGGTCTTCAAGGTGGCGAATGACGCAACCAAGCCGCAGATCAAGGAAGCGGTTGAGGCGATCTACGACAAGAAGGTCGTCGCGGTGAACACCATTCTCACCAAGGGCAAGACGAAGCGCTGGCGGGGCAAGCCCTACAAGCGTTCGGACTTCAAAAAGGCTGTTGTGAGGCTCGCTGACGGCGAGATGATCGACATCACCAGCGGTATCTGAGGCGGATCATGGCACTCAAGAACTACAAACCAACGAGCCCCGCGCGCCGCGGCCTCATCCTGGTCGACAAGTCCGGTCTCCACAAAGGTGGACCGGTCAAGTCGCTCACGGAAGGCAAGCGCAAGACCGGCGGCCGGAACAACAAGGGTCATGTCACCTCGCGTGGCATCGCCGGCGGTCACAAGCAAAAGTATCGCTTCATCGATTTCAAGCGCCGGAAGTGGGATGTTCCCGCTACCGTCGAGCGGATCGAGTACGACCCAAATCGCACCGCCTTCATCGCGCTTCTGAAATACGAAGACGGCGAACTGGCTTACATCCTGTGCCCGCAGCGTCTCGCTGTCGGTGACACGGTTGTCGCCGGTGAAAAGGTCGACACGAAGCCGGGCAATGCGATGCTTCTAGGTCAGATGCCGGTCGGCACGATCTGCCACAATGTGGAGATGAAGCCGGGCAAAGGCGGGCAGATCGCTCGCAGCGCAGGCACCTATGTCCAGATCGTCGACCGTGACCGCGGCATGGTCATTGTTCGCCTGAACTCGGGTGAGCAGCGTTACCTGCGTTCCGATTGCATGGGTACGGTTGGAGCGGTCTCGAACCCCGACAACCAGAACCAGAATTTCGGCAAGGCTGGCCGCACCCGTTGGAAGGGCCGTCGTCCGCTGACCCGCGGCGTCGCCAAGAACCCGGTCGATCACCCGCATGGTGGCGGTGAAGGCCGCACCAGCGGTGGCCGTCATCCGGTTACTCCGTGGGGCAAGCCGACCAAGGGCGCCCGCACCCGTAAGAACAAGCAGACGGACAAAATGATCATCCGTTCGCGTCACGCGAAAAAGAAGAGGTAAGACACGATGGCACGTTCCGTATGGAAAGGTCCGTTTGTCGAGCTCAGCCTGCTCAAGAAGGCAGAGGACGCACAGGAAGCTGGCAGCAGCAAGCCGATCAAGACATGGTCGCGCCGCTCCACCATTCTGCCGCAGTTCGTTGGGCTGACCTTCAACGTTTATAATGGACACAAATTCATTCCCGTCTCGGTTTCGGAAGAAATGGTCGGTCACAAGCTCGGTGAATTCGCGCCTACGCGCAGCTTCCCCGGCCACGCGTCCGACAAGAAGGGCAAGCGCTAATGAGCAAGGCAAAATCACCACGCCGCGTTGCGGATAATGAGGCCCTGGCCGTCGGCACGCAGATTCGCGGTTCGGCTCAGAAGCTCAATCTCGTTGCGCAATTGATCCGCGGCAAGAAGGCCGAAGAGGCTCTGAACATCCTCTCCTTCTCGAAGAAGGCGATGGCCAAGGACGCGACCAAGGTTCTCGCATCGGCGATCGCCAATGCGGAAAACAACCACGATCTCGACGTCGACGCTCTCGTCGTTGCCGAGGCTTCGGTTGGCAAGTCGATCACCATGAAGCGGTTCCACACTCGTGGTCGCGGCAAGTCGACTCGTATCCTGAAGCCGTTCAGCAAGCTGCGCATCGTGGTTCGCGAACAGGAAGAAGAAGAGGCGTAAGATGGGTCAGAAGAGCAATCCGATCGGTCTGCGCCTGCAGATCAACCGCACCTGGGACAGCCGCTGGTACGCCGAAGGGCGTGACTATGCCGCGCTGCTCAGCGAAGACATCAAGATCCGCAAGTATATCGTCGAGAACCTGACACAGGCAGCGATCTCGAAGGTTGTGATCGAGCGTCCGGCAAAGCTGTGCCGCATCTCGATCTACGCGGCTCGCCCCGGTGTCATTATTGGCAAGAAAGGCGCAGACATCGAAAAGCTGCGCCAGAAGCTTGCCACGATGACCGACAGCGAAGTGAAGCTGAACATCGTCGAAATCCGCAAGCCGGAAATCGATGCCAAGCTCGTCGCTCAGGGGATCGCCGACCAGCTCGTTCGCCGTGTGGCATTCCGCCGCGCGATGAAGCGCGCCATGCAGTCGGCCATGCGCCTTGGTGCCGAAGGCATCAAGATCGTATGCGGCGAGCCGCCTTGGCGGCGCTGAAATCGCCCGTGTCGAGCAGTACCGTGAGGGCCGTGTGCCTCTTCACACTCTCCGCGCGAACATCGATTACGCTGAAACCGAAGCGCTGACTGCGTATGGCATCATCGGCATCAAAGTGTGGGTCTTCAAGGGCGAAATTCTCGCTCACGATCCGACCGCACAGGACCGCCTGATGATGGAATCGCAGACCTCCGGCGTTCGTCCGGCTCGCTGATTGCAGGATTAGGAAAAAGCCATGCTGCAACCGAAGAAAACCAAGTACCGCAAGGCCTTCAAGGGCCGGATCAAGGGCGAAGCAAAGGGCGGCACTACGCTGAACTTTGGCTCCTACGGTCTCAAAGCTCTTGAACCCGAGCGGATCACCGCACGCCAGATCGAAGCGGCTCGCCGCGCGATCACGCGTCACATGAAGCGTCAGGGTCGTCTCTGGATCCGCGTCTTCCCGGACGTTCCCGTGTCCAAGAAGCCTGCCGAAGTTCGTCAGGGTAAGGGCAAGGGCTCGGTCGAATACTGGGCAGCTCGGGTCAAGCCGGGCCGTATCCTGTTCGAACTCGATGGTGTTTCGGGACCGATTGCCGCAGCCGCTTTCGAGCGCGCCGCGATGAAGCTTCCGATCAAGACGAAAGTCGTCGCCCGTCTGGGTGACACCAGCCACCTGGGAGGCGAATGATGGCCGACATCGAAGATCTTCGCACGAAGACCGACGACCAGCTCTCCACCGAGCTGACCGAGCTGAAGCGTGAGCAGTACAACCTGCGTTTCCAGTCAGCGACCAACCAGCTGGAAAAGCCTTCGCGCATTCGCGAAGTGCGCCGCAATATCGCGCAGATCAAGACGCTGCAAAACGAGCGCGCGGCCAAAGCCGCCGCTGAAAAGGCGTAAGGAGTAGACAATGCCGAAACGTATCCTGATCGGGACTGTCACCTCCGACAAGACCGACAAGACCGTGACCGTGCTGGTCGAACGCAAGGTGAAGCACCCGCTCTACGGGAAGATTATCCGTCGTTCGAAGAAGTATCACGCTCACGATGAGAAGAACGAATTCACCATGGGTGACATCGTCCGCATCGAGGAGACCAAACCGATCTCCAAGACCAAGACCTGGGCTGTTAAGGACCGGGTTGTTGCAGGCGGTACACAGGCAATCGAGGCCGACCTCGAAGTCGCTGAAGCCACACCCGGTGGTGCCGAGTAATTTGACGTAGGAACTCCCGGGCTGGCCTCTGGCCAAAGTCCCGGAAAGCCAAGAGAAGGAACGGATCAATGATCCAGATGCAATCCAATCTCGACGTCGCGGACAATAGCGGCGCAAAGCGCGTCCAGTGCATTAAAGTGCTGGGCGGGTCGAAGCGCCGGTTTGCTTCCGTTGGCGACGTGATCGTGGTTTCCGTGAAGGAAGCCCAACCGCGCGCAAAGGTCAAAAAGGGCGACGTACATCGCGCCGTGATCGTTCGCACCAAGAAGGACGTTCGTCGTCCCGATGGCAGCGTGATCCGCTTTGACAGCAACGCAGCGGTCCTCGTGAACAAGAGCGAAGAGCCGATCGGCACGCGTATCTTTGGCCCGGTCGTGCGCGAACTGCGCAGCCGTGGTTTCATGAAGATCATCTCGCTCGCACCGGAGGTCCTCTAAAATGGGTGCCGCTAAGATCAAGAAGGGCGACAAGGTCGTCGTGCTTTCGGGCAAGGACAAGGGCCGCACCGGCACTGTCCAGCAGGTCATGCCGAAAGACGGCAAGATCATTGTCGAAGGCATCAACGTGATGACCCGTCACCGCAAGCCGAGCCAGCAGAACCCGCAGGGTGGCATCGACCGTTTCCCGGCCCCGATGCACATCGCCAAGGTTGCTGTGGCTGATCCCAAGGACGATCTCGCCCACCCGTGTCCGCTTCGAAGAGAAGGACGGCAAGAAGGTGCGTATCGCAGTAAAGAGTGGGGAGACCATCGATGGCTGATTACACTCCACGCATGAAGTCACGCTATGACGACGAGATCGTCAAGGCGATGACCGAGAAGTTCGGTTACACCAACCGTCTTCAAGTCCCGCGCCTCGAAAAGGTCACGCTCAACATGGGCGTGGGCGAAGCGAGCCAGGACAAGAAGAAGGTCCAGACCGCAGCTGAAGAAATGGCTCTGATCGCTGGTCAGAAGCCTGTCATTACGAAGGCGAAGAAGTCGATCGCACAGTTTAAGCTGCGCGAAGGCATGCCGATCGGCTGCAAGGTAACCCTGCGCCGCGACCGCATGTACGAATTCATGGATCGTCTCGTAACCATCGCAATGCCACGCATCCGTGACTTTCGCGGACTGAACGCCAAGTCGTTCGACGGGCGCGGCAATTATGCGATGGGTCTCAAGGAACAGATCGTGTTCCCCGAGATCAGCTACGACAAGATCGAAAAAGTTCGCGGCATGGACATTATCGTGACCACCACCGCGAACACCGATGAAGAGGCGCGCGAATTGCTGCGTCTTTTCGGCTTCCCTTTCCAGGGCGAGGCCAAGAGCGAACAGAAGGAAGCGGCGTGAGCCGTTTCTCGACAGTAACAGAAAGCAAGAGAGCTTAAGTCCAATGGCGAAACTGAGTTCCATCAACAAGAATGAGCGTCGCAAGAAGCTCGTTAAACAGTACGCAGCGAAGTACGAGAAGCTGAAGGCGATTGCAGATGACAAGAGCCTTGACGAGAGCGAGCGTCTGATCGCCCGCCTCAAGATGGCTGAAATACCGCGCAATGCGAACCCGACCCGGGTGCGCAACCGCTGTTCCACCACCGGCCGCCCGCGCGGCTATTATCGCAAGTTCGGCATCAATCGTATCGAACTGCGCAACCTCGGCAACAAGGGTCTGATTCCAGGCCTGACCAAGTCGAGCTGGTGAGGATCTGACGAATGGCTATGACCGATCCACTGGGTGATATGCTCACCCGCATCCGTAACGGACAGCAGGCAAAGAAGGATTCCGTCCTCTCGCCCGCTTCCAAGCTCCGTGCAAACGTGCTCGAGGTTCTTCAGCGCGAAGGCTACATCCGTGGCTACAGCGAAGACGAAACCGGCAAGCACAAGGCGCTGCGGATCGAACTGAAATATTTCGAAGGCGAACCTGCTATCAAGCACGTAAGCCGCGTTTCCAAGCCGGGCCGCCGCGTCTATTCGGGTTCGAAAGAGCTCCCCGTAGTGCGCAACGGCCTTGGCATCACCATCGTCTCGACCCCTCGCGGCGTGCTTTCGGACAACGAAGCGCGTGAAGGCAATGTCGGCGGCGAAGTGCTTGCGGAGGTCTTCTGATGAGCCGCATTGGTAAAAAGGCGGTCCCGATCCCCAGCGGGGTGACGGCCAATATCGAAAACGGCACGCTGAGCGTGAAGGGCCCCAAGGGCACTCTGACCCTGGGTCTGTCCGACCTCATCGACTACAAGGTCGAGGGCGACGAGATCCAGGTCAATCCGGCCAATGACAGCAAGCAGGCGCGCTCCTATTGGGGCATGCAGCGCACGCTGGTGTCGAATCTGGTCGAAGGTGTGACCGAAGGGTTTTCCAAAACGCTCGAGATTTCCGGCGTTGGTTACCGTGCGAAGGCGCAGGGCAAGACCCTGAAGCTGGAACTCGGCTTCAGCCACGATGTCGATCTCCCGGTGCCGGAAGGCATCGAAGTGAAAACGCCCGATCAGACGACCGTCGAGATTTCCGGCATCGACAAGCAGGCCGTTGGCCAGTTTGCCGCCGAGATCCGCGAGTTTCGTAAGCCTGAGCCTTATAAGGGCAAAGGTATCAAGTATCGCGGCGAGTATGTCTTCCGCAAGGAAGGGAAGAAGAAGTAAGATGGCAAAGCTCTCTCTCTTTGAACGTCGTCGTCGCCGTGTCCGCAGCGCGCTCCGCGCTCGCTCCGGTGACAAGCCGCGCCTGTCGGTGCACCGCACTGGCCGCCACATCTACGCGCAGATCATCAACGATGCCGAAGGCCGCACCGTGGCCGCCGCATCGACCCTGGGCGTGAAGTCCTCGGGTGCGAATGTCGATGCCGCCGTCAAGGTCGGTAAGGACATCGCTGCTGCCGCCAAGAAAGCTGGCGTGACCACTGTCGTGTTCGATCGCGGCGGGTTCCTGTTCCATGGCCGCGTCAAGGCGCTGGCCGATGCCGCCCGTGAAGGCGGGCTGGAGTTCTAAGAATGGCTGACGAAAAGAAACCAGAAAACGAAGCCGAGAAGACGGCTCCGGAAGTGACCGAAACGGTTGAAGTGGCTGCGGCGAAGGCCGCTGCGACGATGCCCGAAGGCACCGATGCGGCGGCTGAACAAGCTGCTGCGGCTCCGGCAGTCGCCGAAACACCTTCGGAAGCTGCCGACAATCAGTCTGCTGCTGCCGAGCCTACCGCTCAACCGACCACTGCTCCGACGGAACAGCCCAAGCAACAGGGCCGTGGCCGTGGACGCGGCGGTGACAATCGCGGTGGCGGCGGTGGCCGTGGCCGTGGTGGCCGCGATAATCGTCGTGGCGGTCGTCAGGAAGAAGATGACGGCATCATCGAAAAGCTGGTGCACATCAACCGCGTCTCCAAGACGGTCAAGGGTGGTAAGCGTTTCGGCTTTGCCGCACTCGTCGTCGTCGGTGACGGCCAGGGCCGCGTAGGCTTCGGCAAGGGCAAGGCCCGCGAAGTGCCCGAGGCGATCACCAAGGCCACCGCTGCGGCTCGCAAGCACATGATCCGCGTTGCGCTCAAGGAAGGCCGCGCGCTGCACCATGATGCAAACGGCCGGTTCGGCGCGGGCAAGGTCACGATCCGCACAGCGCCTCCGGGTACCGGCATCATCGCCGGTGGTCCGATGCGTGCCGTGTTCGAAAGCCTCGGCGTTGCCGACGTTGTGACCAAGTCGGTCGGCACGTCGAACCCGTACAATATGATCCGCGCCACTTTCGATGCGCTCGTCAACCAGACTTCGCCAAAGTCGGTTGCGCAGCGTCGCGGCAAGAAAGTCGCCGACCTTTTGGGTCGCGGCGGCGCTGACAAGGCCGAGGCAGAAGCCGACGCCGCAGCAGTTGTGGAGTAAGATCAATGGCTGCCAAGAAGACTGTAAAGATCAAGCAGATCGGTTCACCGATCCGTCGTCCCGAAAGCCAGCGCAAGATCCTCATCGGTCTTGGGCTCAACAAGATGCACAAGGTCGTCGAGCGTCAGGATACCCCTGAAGTTCGCGGCGCGATCGCCAAGATCCCGCATCTCGTCGAGGTGGTCGACTAGAACTCAACCGTTCAACCGGTTTGAAACTTAAAAAGCCCCGGTCGCAAGGCCGGGGCTTTTTGCATGTCGCGATGTGAAGCAGGTTCAGAACACGCTGCGAGGTTCGTTCTCACCCATCATCGCCTGCCGGATGAAGGGGACGGGAAGTCCACCATAAGACAAGAAGGTATCGTGAAAGTCCTTCCATGCCTCGCGCCCGCCGCGTGTGGCCGTCCAATCCTCGCGCAGTTTGCGGATCATCAGTTTGTTGAGGGTGTAGTTGAGATAGCGCGGATCATAGGTTCCGCGAGCCGCTTGCCGCAATGCCGTTCCTTCGTCCTGATAGCATTCGTCCTTGAAGAATTCGACGCTCTCTCCGACCGTCATCCCTCCGGTGTGTAGCCCTATCGAGGAAAGATAGCGGCAGTTCCGCAGCAAGGCGTTGGAAAGCTGACCGATCGTGATGGCCGGATCGCCTTCACCCAAGCCAGCGTCCAACATCATCTCTTCGGTGTAATGTGCCCATCCTTCGGCGAGGCCATAAGTCACGAACACCCGGCTGAGCAAATTGTCGGAGCGGTTGGAATGGAGGAATTGCAGGAAATGGCCCGGCCAGATTTCGTGGACGGATATGAACAATAGGTCCGCGCGGCTTGGAATCGAGGCTTGCTGGGTTGCCTCGTCCCAAGCGGGGTCGGGCGGGGCGATATAGTAGACCGACGGCATCCCTTCCTCGAACGGGCCCGGTATGTCGATATAGGCTGAGTTTTGGGCGTTGTACGGAGGTGCCTCCTCGACCAGCGCCTGTTCGGACCCCGGAATGGAAACCAGGTCCTCGCCGACCATGAATTCGCGCAGCATAGGCAGTTGGTTGCGCGCCTCGACTACGGGGCCGTCTTCGGGCTTGTCGGCTTGCATTTTGAGCATGCAGTCGGCCATCGAAGCGCCGGGGGCATAGCTTTCGCAAACTGCCTTCAGCGCGGCTTGATTGCGTTCAAGATCGGCTTGGCCGATCCTCTTCAACTCTTCCAGCGAGACATCGATGCCTTCGCCCGTCAGGTTCATTTTCAGGAACCGTTCCGCACCCAGTTCGAACCCGCCATCAATGCCCGGCTGACTGGTCGCGTGGTCGGCCAGATCTTCCATCGCCGCAGCCGCGCGCTCGGTGGCCTCGACTAGCTGTTGCTGCAGCTCCGGATCATCGACCTCGGCAAAGGCGGCGCGCGCATCTCCGCGATAGAATTCGGCATAGCCGTTGTATCCCGCATCAGCATATTTCACAAAAGTCTTGGGCAAGGGTAGCGGCATATTCGCCTTGATCTGCCCGGCGGCCACTGCTGTGCTATCGGCGAAAATGATCAGCGCCTTCATGCGCTCCTCCGCGCTGGCATAGGGCCGCGCGATATAGACGCTGGGGTCCAGCGCCCATGAATAGAAATCCGGATTGGCGAGCGCGCCTTCCTCGGTCAGTTTGAACAGCATATCCTTGGCCACCAGCACCAGCTGATCGCGCTGCAACTGTTCTGCCGGCGAGAGATCGTCCATCGCCTCGGCCTCGGCGAGCACCTCTTCGAAGAAGGCGACCTGCTCGGCCACACCCTCCGGGCTCCAGTCGGGCAATTGGCCGTCATATTCGTGACGACCTGCATTCACTGCCCAGAACGGGATTTGCTCGAAGTAGTCTTCGATAAAACTGTCGGAAAATGCTGCCCATTCCGCGCTGACTTCGGACGATGCGGATTCGCCTGATTCGCCCAACAATTGCTCACAGCCGGTCAGGGTCAGAGCGATTGCCGCCGCTCCGACCAGAATTTTTGTCTTGATCATATGTATTTCCCCCAATGCAGTTGTCGAGCCTAGGGGCATTGGTCTGGAACACAAGCATTGGCCCGATCCATCGCCCGGCAAATTTTGCACCGCAATATGGTTGCAATGCACCTCTGTGGCCGCTATGCGCGCGCCTTCCATTCGGGCCCCGGGGTCCATCACATCAGCGCGAACAAAAGCGAAAGCGAGTGCAACATGAAACTCAACGACATCCGTGATAATGAAGGCGCCCGTAAAGAGCGCATGCGTGTGGGCCGTGGGATCGGCTCCGGCAAGGGTAAGACCTCGGGCCGCGGCCAGAAGGGCCAGAAGAGCCGTTCGGGCGTCGCGATCAAAGGCTTTGAAGGCGGCCAGATGCCGCTTCACATGCGCCTGCCAAAGCGCGGCTTCAACAATCCGTTCGGCAAGGACTACGCAGAAGTGAACATTGGCATGGTCCAGAAATGGATCGACGCCAAGAAGCTCGACGGCAAGAAGGACGTCACCGAAGAGGCACTGCGTGCATCCGGACTGGTTCGCGGCGGCAAGGACGGAGTTCGTCTGCTCGGCAAGGGCGAGATCAAGGCCAAGGTCAAGTTCGTCGTCACCGGCGCGACCAAGGGCGCGATTGCAGCCGTCGAAAAGGCTGGCGGCAGCGTAGAAGTGACCGCTCCGACGAATGCCGAAGTGAAAGCCGCCAAGGCCGACGCCAAGAAATAATACGAGAAAAGCGTGGGCAGGGGGTTCGACAACTGGCCTCCTGCTCCCTATCTATCCGTTCTGAGCCGGGACGGGCCGGCGCAAGACCAGGATTAATCAAGTACAATGGCATCACGCGCCGATAATATCGCCAGCAACATGAACCTTGGCAATTTCGCCAAGGCGACAGAGCTGCGCCAGCGCATCTGGTTCACGATCGGTGCGCTGATCGTTTTCCGCTTCCTCAGCTATGTGCCGCTGCCGGGCGTCAACCCGACTGCCTTGCAGGATCTCGCCGATCTGGGCAGGGGCGGCGTGCTCGACATGTTCAACATGTTCTCCGGCGGCAGCCTTGAGCGGATGAGCCTCATCGCGCTTGGCGTGATGCCCTATATTACAGCCTCGATCGTCGTTCAGATGGCTTCGGCGCTGCACCCGACGCTCTCCGCGCTCAAGAAAGAGGGTGCGACCGGACGGCAGAAACTCAATCAGTATACCCGGTATGGCACGGTGTTCCTGTGCGCTATCCAAGGGTATTTCCTTGCTGTCGGACTTGAAAGTTTTGCGGGCCAGACAGGCATCGGGGCCGTGGTCGAGCCGGGCTACATGTTCCGCATCGGCGCGGTCATCAGCCTTATCGGCGGCACGATGTTCCTGCTGTGGCTGGGTGAGCAGATCACCTCGCGCGGGATCGGAAACGGCGTCTCGCTTATCATCATGGCGGGCATCGTCGCCCAGTTCCCGACCTTTGCCACCAACCTTTTCGAAGGCGACCGCACCGGATCCATTTCGCCGGGCATCATCATCGGCTTTATGATCATGGTCGTGGTGCTGATCCTGCTGATCTCCTTCGTTGAGCGGGCACAGCGGCGACTGCTGGTAAAGTATCCCAAGCGCGCGACCCAGAACGGCATGATGCAGCAGGACAATTCGTACCTGCCGCTAAAGCTGAACACCGCTGGCGTCATCCCTCCGATCTTCGCGAGCTCGCTGTTGCTTCTGCCGCTCACGATCTCACAGTTCGCCGGTAACTCGGTCGATACCGAGAGCACCTTTGGCGGCGTGATCGTGACGCTGAACCAATACCTCGCGCACGGACAGCCGATCTACATGACGCTGTACGGGCTCGGCATCATCTTCTTCACCTTCTTTTACACCGCGGTGGTCTTCAATCCCGAAGAGCGCGCCGAGGACCTGAAGAAGGGCGGCGGCTTCATTCCCGGCATTCGTCCGGGCAAGCGGACCGCCGATTACCTCGAATATGTCCTGACCCGGATCACAGTTGTCGGCGCGATCTATCTGACGCTCGTCTGCGTGATCCCGGAATACATGATCGCCCAGACCGGTATTCCGCTGTTCCTCGGTGGGACCAGCCTGTTGATCGTCGTCAACGTGACGGTCGATACGCTGAGCCAGGTCCAGTCGCACCTGCTGGCACACCAGTACGGCGATCTCATCAAGAAGGCTAAGTTGAAAGGCCGCATGCGTTAAAGCATGGTCGCGGCTGACTGTTTGACCGCGCGGCTGCCATGCCGCGCCACATTGGGGGTTCGTCGGTGAACATCATTCTTCTTGGTCCTCCCGGAGCAGGGAAGGGCACGCAGAGCGCAGGTCTGGTAGAGCGCCATTCGATGGTCCAGCTTTCGACCGGCGACATGCTCCGAGCAGCCGTGAAAGGCGGGACTCCGGTCGGCCTGAAGGCGAAAGCGGTAATGGACCGCGGAGAGCTTGTCTCTGACGAGATCGTATCGGAATTGATCGACGCCAACCTCGCCGCGATGGATGCAGGCACAGGCGCCATTTTTGATGGCTATCCTCGCACCGCGGCACAGGCCGAAGACCTTGACCGCATTCTCGCCAAGCACGGACGCACCCTCGATTACGTGATCGAGCTAGGGGTCGATGTCGATGCCTTGGTTGAGCGCATTACGGGCCGGTTCAGCTGTGCCAAGTGCGGTGCGCTCTACCACGACACCGCCAATCCGCCCGCCAGAGAGGGTGTGTGCGATGTATGCGGCTCGACCGAGTTCAAGCGCCGTCCCGACGATAACGAAGAAACCGTGCGCACCCGCATGGATGAGTACCGCGCCAAGACCGCGCCGATCCTCCCCGGTTACGAAGCGCGCGGCATAGTGACCCGCGTCGACGGCATGGCCGGAATCGAAGAAGTTGCCTCCGCGATCGACGCCATCCTGACATAGACGTGCTTTGCGGGCAGGGCCTTTCGCTCGCCGGTTCAATCGCATAAGCATTGCCCAAAGGGAGAATTGGGTCATGCGTTTCATTGCTACCGCCGCCGCTGCGTTCGCCGCCTGCATGGTCGGTGCGCCTGCCGCCGCCGAAGTCACCGAGCAGGACGCATCGGGCTTCATCACCCGCGATATGGCGGTTGTCGAGGCGACACCCAAGGAGGTCTGGCTGGCGCTGATCTCGCCCTCTACCTGGTGGAACGCTGCGCACACCTGGTCAGCCGATTCGGCGAACCTCACGCTCAAGCCGCAGGCTGGCGGATGCTTTTGCGAAAAGATTCCCGAGGTTGAGGATGCCGACCGGATCACTCTGGAGGGCAGTGTCGAGCACATGCGCGTTATCCAGGCTTATCCGGAAAGCGCGCTGCGCATGACCGGCGCTCTGGGTCCCTTGCAGAGTGAACCTGTGACCGGGATTTTGACAATTGCAATCAGCGAAGTGGACGAGGGCACGCGGATTGTGTTCGAATACAATGTTGCAGGCAGGATGCGGTACGAAGTGCCAGTGATTTCCAAGGCTGTCGACGGCGTGATGACCCAGCAACTGGATGGTCTGGCGGAATTGCTGGGGCGGGTGGAGGTCAACGAACCTGAACCTGAACCTGAACCTGAACCTGAGCCTGAGTCAGAGCCAGAGCCGGAAGATGCTGAACCGGAAAGCGAAGCCGAAGTCGAAGCGGAAGCGGTCGAGCCCTCGGTCGACGATGCATTCGGTGATCTTAGCGACGGCTGATCCGGCCTCTCGCTGAGACGTTTATAGCGCGCGCCGCCCCGCTTTTGACTGGCGGATCGCGGCAGTGTATTCATGCTCTTGAAAGACCCGCGCCGCTGCCCATATTGGCGGCTCGGTCAATTATGCGTGCGCCCGGTGTTGACTGTCATCGAGAATCACCGTAAGCGCGCGGCTCATTCGACACGCCGAATAATACCCTGGCGACCCGGTCCGGCAGGCAACGCCTTTCCAAGTGCGTGCCATCCGGGCCTTTGCTGTTTGGAGTCTGGTGCACTGCGCCGGTACCAACAGGCCCGCTTTTGGATAACGACGTGTCGGTGAATTGAGCGTTGAGATAGAGGCAATGGCATCACCTGTCATAAACCTCTGTGGAGCATGGAGAATTAAGTGGCTCGTATTGCCGGGGTAAATATCCCCACCAACAAGCGTGTTATTATCGCGCTTACCTACATTCACGGGATTGGTCGCACGACGGCTGTCCGGATCGCCGACAAACTTGGCATCGATCACAGTGCCCGCGCGCAGGACCTCACCGATGAGGAAGTGCTGCGGATCTCGCGAAACCATCGACGAAGATCACACGGTGGAAGGCGACCTTCGCCGCAACACCGCGATGAATATCAAGCGCCTGATGGACCTGCGTACCTATCGCGGCTTGCGTCACCGTAACGGCCTGCCCGTTCGCGGACAGCGCACGCACACCAATGCCCGCACCCGCAAGGGCAAGGCCAAGCCGATCGCAGGGAAGAAGAAGTAAGCGTCAGGTCTCGACCTAACGTTTTTTCCTTCATCCGCATTCAATAAGGAATACGAGAAATGGCACGCGAACCGGGCGGTAAAGTAAGACGCCGCGACAGAAAGAACATCAGCAGCGGCGTTGCGCATATCAACGCCAGCTTCAACAACACCATGATCACCATCACCGATGCACAGGGCAACGCGATCAGCTGGTCCAGCGCCGGGAGCATGGGCTTCAAAGGTAGCCGTAAATCGACACCGTATGCCGCGCAGGTCGCTGCAGACGATGCCGGCAAGAAGGCCGCCGAACACGGTGTCCGTACTCTCGAAGTCGAAGTGAAAGGCCCGGGTTCGGGCCGTGAGAGCGCTTTGCGCGGTCTCGCCGCTGTTGGCTTCAACATCACGTCGATCCGCGATGTGACGCCGATCCCGCATAACGGCGTCCGTCCGTCGAAGCGGCGCAGGGTCTAACCCAGGCGTCTGATCCGAACCTGCCCGGCGGCTGATCTGGCCGCCGAGACTTTCTCGGACCGGACGCGCTGTTACAGGCGCCCCGGTCCGCACACATTTTAAACCCGCTCCAAGCGCATTAGGGGAAATCCATGTCCGTCAACACGAAGAACTGGCAGGAACTCAAGAAACCCAACACCCTCGAGATCAAGGAAAGCGGTGACAAGCAGCGCAAGGTAACTTTTGTTGCCGAACCTCTCGAGCGCGGCTTTGGCCTGACGCTCGGCAATGCCCTGCGCCGCGTGCTCCTGAGCTCGCTTCAGGGTGCTTCGATCACCTCGATCAAGATCGAGAACGTGCTCCACGAATTCTCGTCGCTCGCCGGCGTGCGCGAAGACGTGACCGACATCGTCCTCAACGTGAAGCAGATCGCTCTCAAAATGGAAGGCGAAGGGCCCAAGCGTCTCCAGCTTTCCATGACCGGCCCCGCGGAAGTGAAGGCTGGCGATATCGCCGTTTCTGGCGACATTGAAGTCATGAACAAGGACCTCGTCCTGTGCCACCTCGATGAAGGCGCGACGCTCAACATGGAACTGACCGCAGACGTCGGCAAAGGCTACTCGCCTGCCGTTCAGAACCGCCCGGCCGATGCGCCGATCGGTCTGATCCCGGTCGACTCGCTGTATTCGCCTGTTCGTCAGGTGAGCTACAAGGTCGAGAACGCCCGCGTTGGCCAGGAACTGGACTACGACAAGCTTTCGCTGACCGTCGAAACCGATGGCACCGTCACCCCGGAAGACGCCGTGGCCTATGCCGCGCGCATCCTCCAGGATCAGCTAACGCTGTTCGTCCATTTCGAAGATGGCATCCCGCAGCCGCAGTCGGCCATGATCGGTCAGGCTGCTCAGCCGCAGGAAGACGACGCCAACCAGCTCAACCGCTATCTTCTCAAGAAGGTCGACGAGCTGGAGCTTTCGGTGCGTTCGGCAAACTGCCTCAAGAACGACAACATCATTTATATCGGTGACTTGGTCCAGAAGACCGAAGCCGAGATGCTGCGCACGCCGAACTTCGGCCGCAAGTCGCTCAACGAGATTAAGGAAGTTCTCTCCAGCATGGGTCTGCGCCTCGGCATGGACATCCCGGGCTGGCCGCCGGAGAACATCGAAGAAATGGCCAAGAAGCTCGAACAAGAGCTGCTGGGTTAATCAGGGCATCGGCGGCGGGCCCTAACCGCCGCCAGCTTTGGGCTACCTGATACGGGCCCCAATCGAACTGAAGGAAATACAATGCGTCACGGAATTTCTCAGCGTAAGCTTTCACGCAAGTCGGGCCACCGTACGGCTCTCTTCCGCAACATGGCAGCCGCGCTCATCAAGCACGAGCAGATCCACACCACGCTTCCCAAGGCGAAGGAACTGCGCCCCTATGTCGAGAAGCTGATCACGCTGGCTAAACGTGGCGGTCTTTCGAACCGTCGTCTTGCGATGAGCCGTCTCCAGGACGAGACCCAGCTCAAGAAGCTCTTCGACGTTCTGGCCGACCGCTACTCCGACCGCGATGGGGGCTACACCCGCATCATCAAGGCCGGCTATCGCGGCAGTGACAGCGCGCAAATGGCGATCATCGAATTCGTCGAGCGCGACGAAGACGCCAAGGGCCAGGATAGCGGTCCGGTCATGAGCGACGAATACGAGGACGAAGACGCTTAAGTCTTTCCCCGACACGATATTCGAAGGGCTGGCGGAGCGATCTGCCAGCCCTTTTCTTTTGCGATGGGTCGGAGCGAGCGCTCTGACAGGCGTTCATACTGGATTTTACGGTTTGCGACCCCATGTTACATTTGTTCAGGTTAAGTCATATTTATCTGAACAAACGCTGCAAGGGCGCTTCAGGCTCGCATAAGGGCGGACTGTCCATAAGGGGCATCTAGTCGGCGCAACCCCGCACCGGCCAACCCCGAGGATACGACCCAATGACGAATCTGAAAAAGACCCTCGCCAAAGGCACGCTCGGGACTGTCGCGGCTGGCGCGATGGCCCTGGCGACCGCGAGCCCCGCAATGGCTGACGACAACCGCTACCGTGATCGCGGCGGTATCGATGCAGGCGATGTGATCGCCGGTGCTGTCATTATCGGAGGGATCGCCGCAATTGCCGGCGCTTTCGACAATGACCGTGACGACAGACGTTACCGCGACCGACGCTACCGTGACCGCGACTATCGCGGTTATAACCATCGCGCGCGCTACAATCGCGGGTACAACAATGGCCGCCGTGCGGTCGAGCGCTGTGTCCGTGCAGCCGAGCGCCAGGCGCGCCGGTTTGGCGGCTACCGCTACGCAGACGTAACGCAAATCCGAGATGTGGACCGGACCCGTGACGGGTTCCGCGTTAAGGGCCGCATTCAGGTTGAAGGCGGGCGCGGATATGGCCGCCGTGATTTCGACCGCGGACGCTTCACCTGTTTCGTCGGTCGGGGCCAACGCCCTTACGTCGACTTCCGCAATCTTCGCGGCCTGCGTTGATCGCAAAGCACACGGTGACGGGGCGGTCCTCCCGCCGCCCCGTGACTTCTCCACCAACCCAAGTTCATAGGCGGTTCAGGCATCCGAAAGCCTGAGCCGCCTATGGCTTTTGCATTCCGGGGCGAATGGTGGGCGCTCAATTCTAACAGGAGGGAGCATTTATGCTTTCCAAGACCCGTACGGGGGCTCTTGCAGGCCTCGTCGCAGCCGTTTCGATGACCGCCACACCGGCCGCCGCCGCCGACCTTCCGGCAGCGCCAATCGTCGGCAGCTCCATCTTCACCGATTTCGACCACAGTGCCTATGACGGCGATCTGGAAGCGGGCGAATGGCGCCGCTGGGGCCGCCGCGGTTGGCGCCGGGGCTGGCGCAGACATCGCGGTGTGCGCACTGGCGATGTGCTGGCGGGTGTGCTGATCCTGGGCGGGATTGCCGCAGTCGCAAGCGCTGCAAACAACAACCGACGCGAGCGTGAGCGCGATGTCGTGATCGTCGAACGTGACCGGTATCGTGATTACGACCGCCGGGACCGTGACTATGATCGCCGCGATGATCGCAGGGGCTACAATTCTTCCGCATCGGGCCTCGATAATGCAGTCAACCAGTGCGCGCGCCAGATCGAGCGCGATGTTCGCGTCGATACCGTCGACGGAGTGGACCGCACCTCGCAGGGCTGGCTAGTCACTGGGGCGCTCTTCAACGGTGAAGGTTTTACCTGCCAGATCGACAATGACGACCGCGTTGCCGACATCGATTATGGAGGCTTCCGAGGGTCATCATACGATCCGGGAGAAACCGTGCGGGCACGCGGAGACGACAAGCAGTGGAGCGATGCAAGCTACATTGCCGCGCGTCAGGCCAATGCTGCGCAGGCGAGCACGGGAGTCGCCCCCGAAGAACCGCTCCCTGCCTATCCGGGCGGTCCGCTGCCGGGCCAGGAAACGGGTGAGAGCATCGACGCCGATCTCGGCGGCTAAGATTCCTCGGTTGATGGCGAGGAGGCTGCATCGGCGGCTTCCTCCGCCTTCCCGTAACTTGGCAGGCCCAATTGCCATTGGATGGCAATGGCGCGCAGCGCGAGCCCTGCGATGAACGCCGTGCCCCACACCCACGCATCCGCAATGACGATCCCTGGTTCAAGCAATGGCACCAAAGTCATGCCGGCCACGGTCAGCGACGCGCTCAATGCGGCGGCTGTGACATAGAGCTCAGGCTGCATGATCACCGAGGGCCGTCCGGCGACGACATCGCGGATGATGCCGCCCACACATCCGGTGATGATCCCCATCAACGCTGCCGGAACCGGCGGGATGCCATAAGCAAGCGCCTTGGCGCTTCCGAGCACCGCATAGGCGGCTAGGCCGACGCCGTCCGCAAGATCGAACACCTTGCCTTGCCACAGCGCCAGCGGTGTGAACCAGGCGATGAGAGCGGTAGAAAGGCAGACTGCCGCAACCCACGGGTCGGTGATCCAGAACACCGGCGCGTCGATCAACAGGTCGCGCACTGTCCCTCCGCCAACTCCGGTTACCAACGCAAAGAACGCCATGGTGACGAATGTCTGCCGTTCCTTTGCTGCGATCACCGCGCCCGATAGCGCGAAGATCGCAATCCCGACGATGTCGAGTATATCGAGGATCGGTGTGAGGACAGCCTCGTCCATTACGCTTTGGCCGTCGATCGCGGAGTATTTACGCGCGATTTGCGTCGCCGAAACATGAGGATCGAGCCGAACAGCGATCCAGTCAGGGCGAGCGCCGCGAACAGGATCAGGATCGGATGGCTCGTGTCCTCCCGCTCGGAAAGGTCCATGATGTGCAGCCCCCACATGAAATCGAACCAGCGCCACCAGCGTGTTCGCACGGCCTCGATCGCTCCGGTGTCACGACCGATATAGACATGCGCGCCGTCTTCGAGCGCAACTTGCCAGACGGGCAACGGTCGGCGGAAATCGAATGGGACGTCCTCTGCCTCGAAGAATGTTACGCTCTCGACCTTATCCCTGCCGACGATTTCCGCCGCCACGATGGCCCGGACATCTTCTGCGGCAAGCGGCTTGATCCGTGTGCCGTCTTTCGCATCGAATCGCTCGGTGCGCCCATTCACGTAGGTGACGAAAGTTACGGGACGCCCGCGCTGTAACCTCGTTTCAAAGGACCGGATCGGCGGTGTGTTTTCCAGCTGAAACGCGATGGGAGCAGGATTGCCGGGCGGCAGGGCGTTTTCCGTGTCGCTTGCTTCGACCCGTAAATGGTTGCCGCGCACTTCCTCGATCGGTTTGGCGACCATGAACAGCCCGGTGGCGGTCCACATCACGACCGGCACGCCGACCAGCCAGCCGAGCCAGATATGCCATTTGGCGAGTTTTCGCATCATCCGGGCCATCGCGATCAACCGTGCAATATCGCGGCGAGCGCATCCGCCGCAGCGATGCAATCGAGGTCGCTCCAGCGCGGACCGATGACCTGCATCCCGCACGGCAGCGCCGCGCCTTCATAATTGCTCTGACCAATCGGCAAGACTGTCGAGGGCAGATTGGGGAAGGTCGCAAGGCCCGCCCACGCGAGCGCGCCGCCTGCCGGTAGATCCTGCCCGTTGATGCGGACCGTCGCATCGAAGACCGAACCATCGAGATGCGGGACAGCGAGGACGGGCGCTGGCGGGGCGAGTACGAAATCGTAGGTCTCGAACAAATGGCTCCACGCAAATTCGTTGGCGGCCTGCGCATCGAGCAGGTCGAACCAGTCCGAAGCACTCGCTCGTTTTCCGTCGGGGGAGGGCGCCCCGCGCGCCATCGCGATATTGAGCATTCGCAGATAGTCCGCCTGCTGCCGGGCGAGGTCGGGGATCAGGTCGCTCGTCCGGTCGATCGCTATCCCGCTGCGCTGCAAGTGCTCGATCGCTTCATCGGTAGGTTCAGCTACGCTGGCATCAACCGGACTGCCGGGGTATTCGGTGATGGCAAGGATCCGGCAATCGCGCAGGCGCTTTTCGCTCCGGCGCAGCGGGACGACCGCGCCCAGCTGCGTAAGCAGCGCCAGATCGGCGGCGTTGCGGGCGAGCGGCCCGGCAATTGAAAGCGCTCCGTCATGCGCGGCGGTGAAGCCTTTTCTCTTTGCCATTTGCGGATGATCGTGCCCGCGCTTGCTGATGAGGCCCCATGTCGTCTTGTGCCCCCAGATACCGCAGAAATGCGCGGGCACGCGGACCGATCCTCCGATATCTGTGCCGAATTCGCACGGCACCATGCCGCTCGCGACGGCAGCGGCGCTGCCTCCGGACGATCCTCCGGGCGAGCGGGCCGTGTCGTGCGGATTACTGGTGCGGCCATAGACCGGGTTGAAGCTCTGCCAGTCGGACAGGTCCACCGGAACGTTGGTCTTGCCGATGATGATCGCGCCGGCGGCCTTCAATCGTTGCACGAGCTCGCTATCGCGCGGGGCGATATAGTCGGTCAGCCGCTCGTGCCCCCAACAGGTTTGCAATCCTTCGACATCGAAGCTTTCCTTGACCGTCATCGGGACGCCGAACAGCGGCTGGTCTTCGCCGGGTGCCTGTTCCGACATCGCCTTGGCGGTTTCGCAGGCCCGGTCGAAGTCCGGCACGGCGAGCGCGTTGATCTCGGCGTCGAAATGCTCGATCCGGACCATCGCTGCATCGACCGCTTCCAGCGGGCTCAGGTCACCTGCGCGGATCGCAGCGGCGGTATCGAGCGCGCCAGGTTTGTTCGTCAGTTGCGGATAAGCCAATGTCGTCGTCTTTCCCCACTACGCGTCCCCGACCGCCATCAGCGCGGGGCATATCGAATCTGCGCGTCCCCTTCCGCCGATACCGGAAGGAAGAGCCCTTCGCCATAGGCTGCAAGAGTGCCCGTGGAAATCTGGGTGAGATCCGTTTGAACTGCAAAGTCGCCAATGCGCTGCTGCGCAAGCGCCGTTTCCACCTTGTCCACCAGACCGCGATAATCCCCTTCGAAATTCTGTGTAAGCGCGTCTTCTATCACGGCAGAAAAATCCTGAGTTTTCGCAATTTCGAGCAGGACATTGGTCGTAAACCGGCTCGTTTCGGCCTGATATTGCGGATCGAGGAACTGCACCTCGCGTGAATTCGGCGCGTTTTTCGGGAGGGCGGTGAGCCAAACGGTGCCGCGCGCCGGATCATTCTCATTGCCCGGCTCCCACGCATCGAATTGCACACCGACCGCGACCCTGTTCCCGTCCGTACCGTAGGCTGTGACAGAGCGCAGTTCGACCATCCGGTCGCCCAACTGGGGCACCGGGAAGGGGCGCTCTGCGCGTTTTGCCAATGCGCGCTTTATGACGCCCTCAAGCTCCGAATATCGCGCCACGACGGGCAGGGTAAGTGATAGGCCCGGTTTTTCGGCGAGGCCTCCGGCGCTATCGGGGAGGGGCTGCGCGGCTGGCGCTGGAGGTGCCTCGCCGACAAAGATCTCGGTCCGTGCAGCGAGCTGCATATTCACCAACAACGTATTTCGCGAGGCCGAATAGCCATCGTAGCTGAGCGCCTGAGGTGTTAATCGCAGCCACACTGGCGGGTTTTTCCGATTGAGCGACAAGACAGCAAAGCCTTGCTCCCACAGGGGTTCGAGCTCGCGGCGCAGGTCCAGCCTGGCAAGTTCGCGCTCCAGTGTCCGTTCGAGCGTGCGTACGACCGATTGGAGCCGCTCATCGGCCTCGTCAGCGAAAGTGAGATCGCGGCCCAGCAGCCTGACAGTCGGAGGCTGCCTCCAGCCATAGCGTATCGCGACGCGGCCCCTGACCGCCCAATCCGGCTCAACCGACAGGCGCACCCGTGCTGTAACATTGGCCTTCGCATTGGCGGTCTTTTGCCGGATGACACCGCCAATATCGCCCGCGGTCACCTGCGCGCGGATCGGCATGGTAATGACAAGGTCTTGCCCACTGCCCGAAATCGTAAGCCGCCCGCGCGTCACGCGTCCCTTCAAATCGCAGCGAATGGTCGGCGATTTAAGCGCAATGCCGATGACTTCGGTGCGCTGCGGCGGGATGCATTCCGCGTCTGCCTCATCAATCGACCACAACCGGGTGGGCACCTCGCGTTCCAGCGCGCGCCTCAGATCGCCGAGGTCGATGGCAATGTTGGCGGAGAACGTGGAACTGCCGCCAGGGACCTCGATCGGATCGTCGGCACGCCGGCGGCGGCTCGATAACCTGCTCGAACAAGGAGCAGCCGGTAAGGGTAAGCGTCACCGCAGCGGCGAGTGCCAGCCAATAATGTCTGATCCAGTTTGATTGTGCCACCCGTAACCCCTTCGAGGTTAGCGTAGCGGCTTACAGTGAAGCGAGAAAGCGGTCTTCGGCTTCGTAATCGAACAGGTCCCACGGATACGCAGCGAGCTGAGGAAGCGCGGCACGCCAATCGGCAGGATTAAGGTCACCCAGCCATTTGACTGCCTCGGCTGCGGTCTCTGCATAGCTGCGCTCACCCGCAAATCCCGAATCCTTCAAACGAGCGCTTGAGACAATGAAGGGACGTGGGACCGACCATGGGGTTCGGCCCACCAGACCTTCTCCCCTTCGATAGGCACAAATTCAGGTTCTTGGTCGAGCGCATTGGCAATGACTTGGCCAATCTCGCTCACCGAAGGAGGAGCGTCATCGCCAATATTGAACACGCCTCCGATGTCGCAATTCGAGACAGCCACGGCGACCTGGCCTATCGAATCCGCCGACGTGGTATGAAAAATGCTCTCGCCGCTATGGATAAGGGGTATCCGCTTGCGGCCATCGAGCATGCGCTTGACGAACCACCATTCGCGCGCGCGCTTGCTAAAGGGGCCATGCACAGCGCAAGGGCGCAAGATCGCTGTCCGCTCGCCGAACAATTCCAGCGCCTCTTGCTCCATGCGAACCTTGCGGGTCGAGTAGGTTTCTGGCCCGGCGGCAACAGTCAGTTGGTCTTCGCTGATGGGGCCGCCAAATTCAGGGAAGCCGATTTGCGCTGCCTCGTCCAGCGTCCTTCCATCGCTGTCGCTGTACACGCTGGCCGATGAGATCACGATCAGGCGACCGACCATGTCAGGGTCGTAACGCGCGACATCCTCGCAATCGAATGCCAAAGTATCGACGACGACATCCGCCTCTGGCGCGGCATGTTCGCCAATAAGGTAGGGTTCAAAGCGCTCGCGCTCCGCGCTCAGCCAGCTTGGCCGACTGCGTGAATGGACGGTGACTTCGCAACCCTCGTGGGCGAAGTTGCAACTCGCTGCAAATCCGATCTGGCCCGCTCCAACAATGGCTACCGAGCGGGCCATCGGATCAGACATGAATGGCCTTGCCGCGCACGCCCATGGCCGCTTCCTTCATGGCTTCGGCGTGGGTCGGGTGGGCGTGGCAGGTGTAGGCGATGTCTTCGGAGGTTGCGCCGAATTCCATCGCGATCCCTGCCTCGGCAATCATGGTGCCTGCGACGCTCGCTATGCACCATACGCCCAGAACGCGGTCGGTTTCCGCGTCAGCGATGACTTTCACAAAGCCGTCTGGTTCGTGATTGGTCTTGGCGCGGCTGTTTGCCATCATCGGGAATTTGCCGACCTTGACCGCCTTCTTGTCGCCGCCCGCCTGCTCGATGGCCTGTTCGGTGGTGAGGCCGACGCCCGCGATTTCGGGCCAGGTGTAGACGACATTCGGGATTACGTTGTGGTTCACGATCCCGGTCTGGCCCGCGATGTTTTCCGCAACCGCGATCCCTTCATCTTCGGCCTTGTGGGCGAGCATCGGGCCGGGGACACAGTCGCCGATGGCCCACACGCCGTCCACTTTGGTGCTGAAGTCGTGTTCGATCTCGATCTGGCCGCGCTGGTTGGGCTCCAGCCCAATGGCGTCGAGGCCGAGGCCTTCGGTATTGGGTTTGCGGCCAATGGATACGAGGACGCAATCGACCTCCATCGTCTCCTCGTCGCCGCCAGCGGCTGGTTCCATTGTCAGGGTCGCTTTCTTGCCCTTTACAGTCACTCCGATGACCTTGGTGGCAAGCTTGAATTCGATGCCCTGCTTCTTGAAGATCTTGCGGGATTCCTTGCGGATATCGCCGTCCAGGCCGGGCAGAATTTCGTCGAGGAATTCGATGCAGGTGACTTCTGCGCCCAGACGCCGCCAGACCGAGCCAAGCTCCAGCCCGATCACGCCGCCGCCGATGACGACCATCTGTTTCGGCACTTTCGGAAGTTCAAGCGCGCCAGTCGAATCGACCACGATATGCTTGGAATTATCGACCTCTACACCGGGCAGCGGGGTGACCGATGAACCGGTCGCGATCACGATGTCCTTGGCCGTGACGGTTTCGTCACCGATCTTGACCGTGTGCGCATCCTGAAAAGAGGCGTAGCCTTTTTTCCAGTCGATCTTGTTCTTCTTGAAGAGGAACTCGATCCCGCCGGTCAGGCCCTTGACCGCATCGATCCTCTGAGCGTGCATCTGGTCGAGATTGAGCTTCGGCGTCACGTCCACGCCCATCTCCGCCATCGTGCCATTGGCTGCCGCGTCGAAGAATTCGGATGCGCGCAGCATCGCCTTGGACGGGATGCAGCCGACATTGAGGCACGTCCCGCCAAGCGTCGCGCGCCCTTCCGCACAAGCGGTCTTCAGCCCCAATTGCGCCGCGCGGATCGCCGCGACATAACCGCCGGGACCGGCACCGATAACAAGGACGTCGTAGTCGTATTCAGCCATTTTGTAGCTCCATGATCCCTTACGAGGTGGGACCGGAAATCATTGATTCAACTGGTCTTGTGCTGATCACAAATCGATCAGCATCCGGGTGGGATCTTCAATCGCTTCCTTGATGATCTTGAGCGCAGTCACCGCCTCGCGCCCGTCGATCAGGCGGTGGTCATAGGACAGCGCGATATACATCATCGGGCGGATTACGACTTCGCCGTTCACCGCGACCGGGCGGTCTTCGATGCGGTGAAGGCCCAGCACGGCGCTTTGCGGCGGGTTGATGATCGGGGTCGACATCAGCGATCCGAATACGCCGCCATTGGAGATCGTGAACGTGCCGCCGGTCATGTCGGCCATCGTCAGCGTGCCTTCCTTGGCGCGGCTGCCGAAGTCGGCAATGTCCTTCTCGATCCGGGCAAAGCCCTTCTTGTCGGCGTCGCGGATGACCGGGACGACGAGGCCGTTCGGGGCGGAAACAGCGACCGAGATATCGACGTAATCGTGATAGACGATCTCGTCGCCTTCGATGTACGCATTGACGCTCGGCACGTCCTTCAGCGCGAGGCACGCGGCCTTGGCGAAGAAGCCCATGAAGCCGAGCTTGATGTCGTGCTTCTTGGCGAACATGTCCTTGTACTTGCCGCGCGCCTCGATGACCGCGCTCATGTCGCAATCGTTGAAGGTGGTGAGCAAAGCCGCTTCTTCCTGCGCGCCCTTCAGACGCTTGGCGATGGTCTGGCGCATGCGGGTCATCTTGACGCGCTCTTCCTTGCGCTCGCCCGTCGTCGCCGCCGGAGCGGGGCTCGGCGTCTGTGCGGGGGAGGGCGCAGGTGCGGGATCGCCCTTGGCCTTGGCTGCTTCGAGCACGTCTTCCTTGGTCAGCCGGCCATCCTTGCCGGAACCTTTGATGGTCGAGGGATCGACGCCGTGTTCGAGCACGGCGCGGCGCACGGCTGGAGAGAGCGTCTGCGCGGCGGCGGCGAGGTCTTCACTTGCCTTCTCGCGCTTGTCCTCACCTGCTTCAGCCTGCTGCTCCTTGCGGCCCGCCTCTTCGCCGGTTGCCGCAGCGGTTGCGCCTTCTTCGATGATGGCGATAACCGCACCCACTTCGACCGTGTCTCCAACCTCGGCCTTGTGCGCGGACAGGACGCCGGCGACAGGCGAGGGGACATCCACAGCGACCTTGTCGGTTTCGAGGCTGGCGATCGGTTCATCGGCGGCGACAGCATCGCCGGGCTGTTTCAGCCATTCGCCGATTGAACCCTCGGTTACGGATTCTCCGAGAGCCGGGACGGTGATTTCAGTGCTCATGATTATTGATCCCTTTCGAAGGGTTTATCCTCAGGAATAGGCTTTGGCAGCGCCGCCGCGCCGCTTGGGTTTGCGATTCTTGGTCTTGCCGACATTGGCGAGGTCGAGCGCGACGGAAACGAGCCCTTCCTGCTGCGCCTTGTGCCGCTTGGCGAGGCCGGTGGCGGGGGAGGCTGCCACCTCGCGCCCGGCGTAGACTGGACGCATCCCGTCGAAGCCCGCATCGCGCGCCGCCAGTTCGATCAGGCGATCGACAAAGAACCATGCGCCGTTGTTTTTCGGCTCTTCCTGACACCACACGATCTCTTCGAGATTGGTCATGCGTTTCAGGCGTACCGTCAGCGGTTCGCCGGGGAAGGGGTAAAGTTGCTCGATGCGGACGATCGAGATGTCGTCGATCCCTTCCTCATCGCGCTTTTCCATCAGGTCGTAGGCTACCTTGCCCGAGCACAGGATGAGCCGCTTGATCTTTTCGTCCGGGATTTCCGTCATGTCGGATTTGATCCGCATGAAGTGATGCTCCCCCTGGAACTCCTCGCGCGGGCTTTTCGCCAGAGGGTGCCGCAGCAGCGACTTGGGCGTCATGATGACAAGCGGCTTGCGGAACGGGCGCAGCATCTGGCGGCGCAGAACGTGGAAGTAATTCGCCGGGGTCGTGATATTGCAGACCTGTATATTGTCGTTCGCGCACAGCTGCAGGAAGCGTTCGAGTCGGGCGGAGGAGTGCTCCGGTCCCTGTCCTTCGTATCCATGCGGCAGCAGCATGACGAGGCCGTTCGCGCGCAGCCACTTCACCTCGCCCGATGCGATGTACTGGTCGATCATGATCTGCGCGCCATTTGCGAAGTCGCCGAATTGCGCCTCCCACAACGTGAGAGTCTTGGGATCGGCCATCGCAAACCCGTATTCGAAACCGAGCGCGCCGTATTCCGACAAAGTGGAATCGTGCACTTCGAACTTGCCGTGCGGCAGGGTGCTCAAGGGGATGTATTTGCGTTCATCGGTCTGGTCGACCCACACCGCGTGACGCTGCGAGAAGGTGCCGCGCCCGCTGTCCTGACCGGACAGGCGCACACCGTAACCTTCCATCACGAGGCTGCCGAAAGCGAGCGCTTCGGCAGTGGCCCAGTCGAAGCCTTCGCCGCTGGAGAACATCTCGCCCTTGGCCTTCAGCGCGCGGCCAAGCGTCTTGTGGATGTTCACGTCATCGGGAACATCGGTCAGCACACGGCCAAGGCTTTCGAACATCTTGGGCTCGATAGCAGTTTCGATATTGCGGCGCGCGGTTTCCGGATCGACCGGCTTGTTCAGGCCCGCCCAGCGTCCGCCGAACCAGTCCGCTTCATTGGGATTGTAGCTCTTGGCCGCCTCGAATTCTTCATCGAGCAGTGACACGAATTCGGCGGAGACCTCGTCGCGGTGCTTTGCGTCGATGACGCCCTGTTTCATCAGGCGCTCGGCATAGATTGCCGAGACCTTGGGATGCTTGCGAATGACATCGTACATCAGCGGCTGGGTGAATTTCGGCTCGTCGCCTTCATTGTGGCCGAAGCGGCGATAGCACCACATGTCGATCACGACGTCGCGCCCGAATTTCTGGCGGTATTCGACCGCCAGCTTGCGCGCAAAGGTCACAGCTTCGGGGTCGTCGCCATTGACGTGCAGGATCGGCGCCATGACGCCCTTGGCAACATCGCTTGGGTAGGGCGAGGAGCGCGCGAAATTGGGGCTGGTGGTGAAGCCGATCTGGTTGTTGATGATGAAGTGGAGGCAGCCGCCGGTATCGTAGCCCGGTACGCCGGACAGCGAGAGGCTCTCCCACACGACGCCCTGACCAGCGAAAGCAGCATCGCCGTGGATCAGCACCGGCAGCACCTGTTCGCGCTTCTTACCCTCGCGGAAGGCCTGCTGCGCCCGCGTCTTGCCGAGCACGACCGGGTTGACCGTCTCGAGGTGCGAGGGGTTGGGGACGAGCGACATGTGGACTTCAATGTCGTCGAACGTCCGGTCGGTGCTGGTACCGAGGTGGTACTTCACGTCGCCCGATCCACCGACATCTTCGGGGTTGGCCGATCCGCCGGAAAATTCGTGGAAGATCACCTTGTACGGTTTCTCCATGACATTCGCGAGGACGTTGAGCCGTCCGCGGTGTGCCATGCCGTAGATGATCTCGCGCGCGCCCGCGCTGCCGCCATGCTTGATCACCGCCTCCAGCGCAGGGATCATGGATTCGCCGCCATCGAGGCCGAACCGCTTGGTCCCGACATATTTCTTGCCGAGAAATTCCTCGTATTGCTCGCCGCGCAGCACCGCTGCGAGGATCGCTTTCTTGCCTTCGGGTGTGAACTGGATCGTTTCCCCAGGGCTTTCGAATTTGTCCTGCAGGAAGCGCCGTTCTTCGGTATCGGCGATGTGCATGTATTCGAGGCCGACCTTGCCGCAATAGACCGCGACGAGCCGGTCATGCAGTTCGCGCACAGTCGTCCATTCGAGGCCGAGCACGCCGCCGACATAGACTTCCTGCGCTTCCTTGCCCGCAAGGCCGTGGAAAGCGAGCGTCAGGTCTTCAGGCTGTTCGCGCTTGTTGGAAAGACCCAGCGGATCCAGGTCCGCCGACATGTGTCCGCGCACACGGTAGAGCCGCACCAGCGTCATTGCCGCAATCGAATTGGCCGCAGCCTCTTCGATCGCTTTGGGATCGAGCGCCTTGCCTGCCGATTTCGCCGCCTTTTCGACGACGACGCGCATCTGCGTCGGATCGAGGGCCGTGGTCAGGTCCGCGCCGGAATCGCTGACCTGATCGAGCCATTTGGGATTGCCCCAGGACGGCCCCGGCTGGGGGCCTTCCTGATCGGACATCTGCGGCAGAAAATCGTTCGGTTCTTGACCCATGTGGGTTCTCCAGGAGGAGGGGAGTTACGCCAGTTCTTTGAGCATCGCGTCAAGCGTCGTGCCAAGCTCGGACGGCGAGGGCGAGACGCGAATGCCCGCATCTTCCATCGCCGCGATCTTGTCATCAGCGCCGCCCTTGCCGCCGGACACAATCGCACCGGCATGGCCCATGCGGCGGCCCGGAGGCGCTGTGCGGTCGGCGATGAAGCCGACGGTCGGCTTGCTGCGGCCCTTGGCGGCTTCCTGCTTGAGATATTCTGCCGCTTCTTCCTCGGCGCTGCCGCCAATCTCGCCGATCATGATGATCGATTTGGTTTCTGGATCGTCCAGAAACAGGTCGAGCACGTCGATGAAGTTCGTGCCATTCACCGGATCGCCGCCAATGCCGACCGCCGTGGTCTGGCCGAGGCCGACCTGCGTGGTCTGGTGGACGGCTTCGTAAGTCAGCGTGCCCGAGCGGGAGACAACGCCGACGCTGCCCTTCTTGAAGATGCTGCCGGGCATGATCCCGATCTTGCATTCTTCAGGCGTCAGCGCGCCGGGACAGTTCGGGCCGATCAGCCGCGACTTGCTGCCCGTCAGCGCGGCCTTGGCCTTGACCATGTCGAGCACCGGAATGCCCTCGGTGATGCAGATGATCAATTCCATCTCGGCATCGATGGCCTCGCAGATCGCATCCGCTGCAAAGGGCGGGGGAACGTAGATGCAAGACGCGGTTGCGCCGGTGGCTTCCTTGGCCTCGCGCACGGTGTTGAAGTTGGGCAGGCCGATATGCGTTGTGCCGCCCTTACCGGGGGTTACACCCGCAACCATCTGCGTCCCGTAATCGAGCGCCTGCTGCGTGTGGAACGTGCCGGTGTCACCGGTCATACCTTGGGTGATGACCTTGGTGTCTTTGTTTACGAGGATGGACATTCAGAAACTCCGTCTTTTCGAATATTGGGTTATCGGTACGCCGAGCCAGACTGCGTTGTCGTAAATACGCAGGCTGTATTCGCCGCGGCGCTCAAGATTTCGGCTACGCGCACAAAGTTCGAAATGCGCGCGCGCTCCGGCAAGGAATGCGTTTTCATCGAACGAGGCGCGATGGGGATCGTTCTGGCTTGCAACGGCAATGTCGAAACAGGCCCGCGCAAGATCGAGATTTGCATCGACATCGGTTTCCGGCCCATCGAGCGCAGCATAGGTGCGCACCACGCGGGTGCGGTTCTGCGCGCGCCAATCGACACATGCGCGGTATTCCCTCCCATCCGCGAGCGTGAACACTTGCGTGTCGCGGCAGTAAAGCCGCCGCTCTTGCGGTACGTCGGTCGCAAACACTTCGGCGACTTCCTGCCGATCGACCTCGCGCGCAGAGGCGGGGGCGGTGAAGAGAGCGGCGAGGGCAAGAAAGGCGAGCGGGGTCCGCATCACCGACCGGCAATAACCTTGAGTTCTTGGCTTATGAGCATCGACACTTCAGCCCTTTCCTTTCCCAAAGAGTTTTGAGAAGAAGGATGGTGGTTTCGGGACGTCCGGAAGCGGGCCGTCAGGAAAGACGATGTGGCGACCTTCGCGCCCATCGTCTGACATCATATCGTACGTGCCAAGTCCGAGCTCCTTTACAAGTCGGTTGCTCAGTTTATCGGCTTCACCAATATCGCCCGGGCCTCGCGGCATCACGCAATGAATTGCGGAGCCCATAAGGCCATAATCCATCCCATTAGGGTGCTCGTTGTCAGTGCGAATGAAGTCAGGATAATCCTTGGTCATGGCGTCGTACCAAGAGCGGAGAGCGGGACTCAATCGGTCAAACTCGCCCTCTTCAGGATGATCGTCTTCATTTATCCGTTCGTACCATTCGCGCCAAGCCTCACCGTCACGCGGCGCTTCTGCAGGGTCGAAGACAACTAGATCGGCGCTCATTTCAGGCTCTCATCCAGCCCCTTGCACGCTTCGAGCAGTTCCTCAACGGCGTCGGTGCTGACCTTGAGGTTGGACTTCTCCTCGTCTGACAGCTCGATCTCGATGACTTCCTCGGTACCGCCCGCGCCGATCACGGTGGGCACGCCGACATAGAGGCCATCGAGGCCGTACTTGCCTTCGACGTAGCTCGCACACGGCAGGATGCGCTTCTGGTCGCCGAGATAGGCTTCGGCCATGCTGATCGCGCTGGTGGCGGGGGCGTAATAGGCCGAGCCGTTGCCGAGCAGGCCGACGATCTCGCCGCCGCCCTTGCGGGTGCGGTCCACGATCTCGTCGAGGCGCTCTGCGGGGACGCCCTTGATCTTGGCGTAGTCGTCAACCGGGATGCCGTTGATCGTGGTGTAGCTCTTGACCGGGACCATAGTGTCGCCGTGGCCGCCCAGCACAAAGGCGTTCACGTCCTTCACCGAGCAATCGAACTCCCATGCGAGGAAGGTCGCGAAACGCGCGCTGTCGAGCACACCCGCCATGCCAACGACCTTGTTATGCGGCAGGCCGGAAAATTCGCGCAGCGCCCAGACCATCGCATCGAGCGGATTGGTGATGCAGATCACGAATGCGTCGGGCGCGTTGTTCTTGATGCCTTCGCCGACCGCTTTCATCACTTTCAGGTTGATGCCGAGCAGATCGTCGCGGCTCATGCCTGGTTTGCGCGGGACGCCGGCGGTAACGATGATAACGTCCGCGCCTGCGATGTCGGCGTAGTCGTTTGAACCGGTGATCTTCGCGTCGAAGCCTTCGATCGGGCCGCACTGCGACAAGTCAAGCGCCTTGCCCTGCGGCATACCCTCGGCAATGTCGAACAGGACGATATCGCCCATTTCCTTCTTCGCGGCGAGGTGGGCGAGCGTACCGCCGATCATGCCGGAGCCGATGAGCGCGATCTTCCTGCGTCCTGCGTTCTTGGCCATATTCGAGATATCCTTCCCTGGAATCATGGGACGAAAAGGAAAGCCTCAATCCGAACGCGCGAGCCCCGTCCCTAGTGGCGATGACATCCGGATGCGTTAGGGGCGCGGTAGGCGGGTGAAAGCGCGATTGCAACCGGCAAAAGGGTGAAGCTTCCAACTATCTTTGCACATAGTTCGCAATTGCAATAAGGCAGCATGAGTTGCTGTCGGGAGCGTGTTGGTCAACGATGCCGCAGCTGCAATCGCGGCCCGTATTGCATCGGTATGTCTCGGCCAGCTGGGCCCGAGGGGCAGCGCCCTAGACGATCACCTGTTGGGTATCGCCATCGCGTTCCTGTGCCAGCAGCATCGCGGCGAGGTAGTCGGGCACAGCGCGGCTGAAATAGAAGCCCTGACCAAGCGTACAGCCGGCCTCGCGTACCGCCTTGACCTGCTCGATCGTCTCGAGCCCTTCGGCGACGATATCCATTTCGAGGGTCGATCCCATTTCTGCCACTGCGCGGATGATCGCATCGCTCTTGCGCCCGACATTCGCGCCGGACACGAAGCTGCGGTCGACCTTGATCTTGCTGAACGGATACTTGTTGATGTAACCGAGCGATGAATAACCCGTCCCGAAATCATCAAGGGCGAACTTCACTCCGATCATCGACAATTCCTGGATGAAGTTTGCCGTCGCGTGATTGTCTTCGATGAACAGGCTTTCGGTGACCTCGAATTCGAGCCGGTGAGGATCGAGCCCGGCTTCGCGCAGTGCGTTGCGAATGCCAAGTGCAGCGCCCGGCGCTCTGATCTGTAGCGGTGAGAGGTTGACCGCGACGGTAATGTCCTCTGGCCACTGCGCTGCAACGCGGGCCGCCTGCGCGGTGATCCAGTTGCCGAGCGTGACGATCACCCCGGTCTCTTCGGCCACTGGAATGAATTCGTCTGGCTTCAATTCGCCCTTTTCCGGATGGAACCAGCGGACGAGAGCTTCGAAAGACCGGATGCGTCCAGTCTCCAGATCGATGATCGGCTGGAAGAAGATCGAGAGCTCATCGCGTTGCAGGGCAGCGCGCAACTCGTCCTCGATTTCGCGTCGCCTGACGAGGTCGCGGGTCATTGAGCGATCGAAGAATTGCGTCTGCGCGCGTCCCCCGACCTTGGCATGATAGAGCGCCAGGTCGGCGCATTGCATCAGGGTATCGCTGTCCGCGCCGTCCTCCGGGAGCAGCGCAACGCCGAGCGAAGCGCGGATTTCGAGCCGGTCGCCATCGATCCGGACCGGGCGCATGATCTCGCAGTGGATCTCGCTTGCAAGAAGCTCTGCCTGCTTGCGGTCTTCCACCGGAGTAAACACGACGAACTCGTCCCCGCCAAAGCGTGAGACGGTCGAATCTACCGGACAGATTTCCGTGAGCCGGCGCGCGATTTCGCTGAGCACGCGGTCACCGACGGGATGTCCGAGCAGGTCGTTGACCTCCTTGAACCGGTCGAGATCGATCCAGAACAGTGCAAGGTTCTGGTCCTCGTCGATCTGCATCATCGTCTCGACCATGGCATGGTTCAGGCCGGCGCGGTTGGCGAGCCCGGTGACGACGTCGGTGCGGGCGAGGACCTTCATCTTTTCGGCCAGTTTCGCACTGGTTTCGGCAGACGAGATGGAATCGCGCAGCACCTTGAAGATGTTCATGGTGATGGAGGCCATGGCGGGCAGCAGCAGGGCCATGGTGACAAACAGGGTGAGATAGGCCAGCGTCCCCGTCGCCAGAGCGACGAACATGATCGGCAGGCAAACGAGGGTAAGCTGTCCGATCGCGATGCTTGGCCGCCCGGCATTTCTCGCGGCGACGGCAACGCCGTAACACACCGCATTGGCGACCATCAGCACTTCGACTTCGGCGCTCGCGCCCAGCCAGATGGTGAGCGCGGCGATCGCACCGATTGCGAACGCGTAGCTGAATGCGCCGACCTCATAAATAACTTCCAAAGTCTGAGTGCTGGTATTCTTGGAATCCGGCGATATCCCCAGCGCGGCGGTGACCCGGGCTACCGCGATGATGGTCAACACAGCGCTGCCGATCCACAATTCGGGCGAGTCCGAAAGCCAGGCTGCAACCGCCGTGGCCGCAACGCCGTTGAGCGCGCCGATCGCCAGGCTGCCGGGCTGTGTGTAGAGTGTCTTGACGAGCAATCGCCGCACCCGCGCGGACAGCTTGTCCGAACGGTCACGCTCCAAACGCAGCGTGCGAAGTCTCGCGAGTGTCCTCAACGCTTTCATAGCGCGTCTGGATTAACCTAGATACGTCAAGCACAGGTTAACGCGATGCTTACCGAGATAATCAGCAGAATTCTGCGGATTCTGCGCGGTGGTGCGGTGTTGCGAAACGCGCTCGCTAACCAAGATCGGATGCGGGCATAGCATAGCCCGCTTCAAGGGCCATGCGCTTGTCCAGCGTGCGCGTGACGCCAAGCCACCAGTCATAGGATTGGCGATCACCGGCAAAGAATGCCTTCTCGGCCTCGTCGCGGGCCGCGCGGGCTGCGCCGAGGCCATGCGCCGCGAAATGGCGCAGGGCTGCGCGCAGCATCTGGTCGGATTCTCCCGTGTCGCCATTGTCATTGGCAGCGCATTCAACCGCGCGCCGCGCCATCGCGCGGGCAACAGGCGAGCACGCCGGAGAACGCCCTGGGGATTTCGGGGCGGCAAATCGGATCGACATGGGATTTTTATCCTGGCTTGAGCGCGTAACGACCTGATGCATGGCGGGGAGCCGTGGCGGAGTTTCAGGCAGGTCGCGCTTCGTGTTTCTGCGAGGCGGCAGCTATAGGCACCGGGCGCTAAGGCTTGGTTCGCTGACACGGTTTCCAAGGAGTTAACTTACCCCCTGGGACGCTGAATCTATTCGGGTTTCTCAGCCGCTGCCGATGTGTCTCCCCTAGCCGGGCGGGGCTCTGCGGCTTTCCACTGACCCGCGCGCGCATATTCCTGTTTCACCTCGCCGACCGAGCCGTATTGCGGCTTTGCCGTCACCGGCGCTGCCGCGACGGGATCACCTTCATTCTCGGTCACAGGAATGGCGCTGGGAATGACGGAAGTCAGCGGCGCGAGCTCGGGTGCTGCTGGTGCGGCAATTTGGCCCCGCACGCTGGGTTCGGCACCGCGATAGCGTGCGGTGAACGCGGCCTTCTCGCCTCCAGAGCCGCGATTGCGATAGAACCGGTGAGCGCCAATCGTGCCGATCACGTCGAGCGAGCTTGCCCACTTTGGATCGACCCACAGCGTATGGTAATGCGTTGCGTGACCTATGGCGGAGTAGACACTTCCCGAAAGCGCACGGGCGGCAACTTCGCGGGCGCGGTGCCAGCTTGAACCGCTCGCTGCGCGGCGAAGGCTGCCGTCGCAAGTGAAGGTGAACTGGCAGCCGGTCCTGCGCTGCGATCCCTGGTAAACCACTCCGCACACGCTACCGGGCCAAGCCGGATGAGCTACGCGGTTCAGCACCACCTGCGCCACAGCGCGCTGTCCGGCCTCGCTTTCGCTGGCAGCTTCGTACCAGACCGCCTGTGCAAGGCATTCCAGCGCCCGGTCGCGGGCCATACCCGTTGACGCGGAGAAAAACGGCCGCGCGGGCGGCCCTGCATCAATGAGCGAGCCGAGCTGCTGCCCGCCCTGTGCATCGGTGTCGAGCGGGCCCGCAGGTGGCAGCGCGACAAGCGACCGCTCGGGTGGGTCAGCGAGGTAGAAGAACGCCGAGCCTGGAAAGCTCTTGCCGGCCTGCTCGAACGGCATTGGAGAGACGGCTGCAAGGTTGCGCGCCGTCTGCTCCGATTCAGCCGGAGCCGATCCTGCCAACGCTCCGAATTCCCCCGGCGCAGCGATGGCTGGGACGGTCAACACTGCAAGGAGGGCCGCAATACGCGCGTGGATCGAGCCAGCGCTGGCGGGAGCGCGGCTGGCGTACAAGTTGCGGATCGCGGTGAGGATGTCTGTCGGTTTCATGGCGCGCCTTTGCGCGTAGGCGTGATGGCGGGGACTGGCGAGCGCGCCGGGCGCGGCGTCCCGGATACAGACACTCGCGGTGGGCGTGTTAACGCAGGCCAGGCGCCCGGTTCCAGACACGGCTTGCCCATCGCGGCGCGCACCCTTATCGCGGCGAAGAGGGGTCATGCCGCTGAAACTGCAAGCCACATCCGCCGGGTCCACCCGCCTGTTCGCCCTGTGCCTGGCCGCCCTATCGCTCGCTGGGTGCGGGAAGGTGGCTGAAAGTCACGCCTCGCAGACAGGGGCAGGCGGACCCACCTTTGTCAGCCTCAATCCGTGTAGCGATGCGGTCCTCGTAGAGGTAGCGCAGCCCGAGCAAATCCTCGCACTATCGCATTACAGCAGCGATCCTGCGTCGAGTTCGCTCGCGCCCGGCGTTGCCGCCAGATATGCCTTTACCGGCGGCACTGCCGAGGAAGTCTTCGCGCTGGAACCGGATATCGTCCTCGCATCGACTTTCATCGCGCCCGCCACCAAGGCCGCGTTCGAGCGGCTGGGGGTGCGGGTCGAGACCTTTGGCAATCCCGGCAGCCCGCAGGAAAGCTTTGCGCAGATCGAGCGGCTGGCGGCACTGAGCGGTGAACGTGCGCGCGCAGCCGCGCTAATCGAACGGATCGAGCAATCGCAGGCCCGCCTGACGCGCGAACGCAAGGAGCACGGCGATGTCGAGACGTTGCTGTGGCAATCGGGCCAGATCGTCGCGGGCGAGGGCGCGCTGGTGACGCAGGTTCTCGCGCAGGCCGGTTTTACACGCGGCGGCGAGGCCCGGGGTTCTGCGCGCCGGTTTGTGCAAGGGGATTACGTGTCGCTTGAACGCCTGCTCGCCGATCCGCCCGACCTCGTTCTTGTCGCGGGCACGAGTACCGGCCAAAGGCATCCCGCGCTCGCCGCGCTTGATGACACGAGGATTGCAGCGCTCGATCCCTCGCTTTTTTATTGCGGCGGCCCTTCGCTGATTGCCCTCGGGGAACGCTTGCAGGAACTGCGCACCTCGATAGAAACTGGTGTCAAATGAACCGCGCGAGCCTGATATTCGCCGCGCTGCTCGCGGTGCTGGCGCCGCTTTCGCTGCTTGCAGGCCGGGTCTGGATCGACCCTGCCGCCACGCCGAATGCTGGGATAATCCTGATGGAGCTGCGCCTCCCGAGGGCGGTGCTGGCCATTACTATAGGCGCGGGGCTGGGCGCGGCTGGAGCTGCGATGCAGGGATATCTGCGCAATCCGCTGGCGGATCCGGGCCTGTTCGGCATTGCCCCAATGGCGGCGCTGGGAGCGGTTGCGAGCTTCTGGGTGGGCGCTTTGCTACCCCCTGCAATCGCGGCATGGAGCCTGCCCGCATTCGCGCTCGCCGGAGCCGGTCTGGCGATGGCGTTGCTGGCGCTGATCGCGGGCCGCACACCTTCGGGCGCAGGCGGAGGTCTTGCGCTCTTTACCCTCGCGGGCCTGATGATCGCGAGCCTCGCAGGTGCGCTCACGGCGCTCGCTATCACCCTTGCGCCCAATCCCTTTGCCCTGAGCGAGATCGTATTGTGGCTCAATGGCGCGCTGACCGACCGATCATGGCGTGAAGTCACAATCGCCGCCCCTCTGATCATCGCCGGGATATTTGTCCTCGCGCTGGCCGCGCGGTCACTCGATGCGCTTACATTGGGTGAGGATGCCGCGCGCTCGATGGGAGTCGATCCGCACCGCTTGCTTGGGCTGCTTGTCGCCGGTGTGGGCCTGACCGTGGGCGCAGGCGTTGCGGTGGCAGGGATCATCGGCTTTGTCGGTCTGATCGTGCCGCACCTTGTCCGCCCATTCACCGACCGGCTGCCATCGAGCCTGATCCTGCCAAGCGCGCTTGCGGGTGCATGCCTCGTGCTGCTCGCCGATAGCGCTGTGCGGGTGCTGCCCTTGGTGACCGAATTGCGGCTCGGCATTGTGCTGTCGCTGATAGGCGCGCCGTTCTTCCTCTGGCTCCTCCTGAGAATGCGACGGGGGCGGCTATGATGCTTTCGGCAAACGCGCTGGCGCTCGATCGCGGCGGAGTGCGGGTCCTCGATGATGTTTCGGCGAGCCTTGCGCCGGGCACCATCACGGCGATTGTCGGGCCGAACGGGGCAGGCAAATCGAGCCTGCTGCTGGCGCTTGCCGGATTGCTCGACCCGGCGGAGGGGAAAGTTTCGCTTGGCGATGAAGCGCTCGCCGACTTGCCGCTTGCACAGCGAGCGCGCCTGCTCGGCTTCCTGCCGCAAAGCGTCGAGATTGCCTGGGACGTGGCGACGCAGAACCTGGTCGCGCTGGGACGCCTGCCACACCGCGACCGGGGCGAGGAAGCGATCGAGGCCGCCATCACCGCATTGTCGCTTGACCACTTGCGCCGCCGTCCCGCCAGCCAGCTATCGGGAGGCGAGCGCGCGCGCGTGCTGCTCGCCCGCGTGCTTGCCGGAGAGCCGAACTGGATACTCGCGGACGAACCGCTCGCTGCGCTCGACCTCGCGCACCAGTTGAACCTTGTTGCCCATTTGAAGGACTGCGCGGCGCAGGGGCAGGGCGTTGTCATCGTTCTCCACGACCTAGCGCTGGCGATGAACCATGCTGACCGGGTGATTGCGCTGAGGGAAGGCCGCATGATCGCCGATGGCGCGCCCGATGTCGCTCTCGATCCGGGCACGATCCTGCGCGGCTGGGATGTCGAAACCCGCTGGATCGGAGAGCCTGGAGCACGCGCGCTGATAGCCGCAGACGCCGCTGCAGATATCACCGGCGCGCACTCGACCCGATAGCCCGCACACAAGAAACGCGCCGCCCCGGGGTAGGGGGACGGCGCGCTCTGTATCTCTTGAGCTGCCACTACGGCGACCCTTTGGTGCGACCCGAAAGGCGTCTTGGCAAACCTTGCTAAGAGGCCTTCGACCCTACGGTAATATGCACTAAGTGGAACTACAGGTTTCCTGTAGGGCTCCCCCGGAGGGACCGATTAAACTTCACGCGGATCGCGATAATCGCTCGACAGGAAGATCCGTTGGCGGCGTTCGCTGCGGTACACGAGTCCCTTCGCAACCTTGCTGCCTGCGGAAGTGTAATTGAGCTCCTCGGCAATACGTTCATAGTCGCCCGATTCGATGGCGCTGTTCAATCGGGGGCTTTTTCGCTCCGAGAGGTTTCCTTCGCCAACGTTAAAGGCAAGGTCGACCAGTGCATCGAATTCGTGCTGGTTGATTGGCAGCTCACCGACCAGGCGTTTTACGATGTCTTCCGCCTTGGCGATATCGCTTTCGAGAAACTCGAGCGCCTGTTCATGCGTAATGGTGTCGCCGAGGCGCAGATTGTCTTCCGGAAGCAGCAAGTGCCCGACACCCACGGTTGGGTAGCCTGCAACGTCGCGGTAGACGTCATAGCGCACACCCTCTTCCTCGATCATCGCCTCTATAAGGGCATCACTTGCGGTCAGCTCGCTTGCATCGCGGCGCTCCGTTGGATCGACGAGGTCATATTCGGCAGCGTCCTCGATTTCAGCCATCTGCGACTGTGCAGCAATGGGAGACGCGCTCATCGCAAGCTGGGAGGTTCCCGAGAGGGCAACCGCGCTTACACCGAGTGCCATCGCTGTGCGCTTGCGTTTTCCTTTCGGTGGACGTGTCAGCCCGTTGGCGCGCGTCAGGGCGGTCGTGCTGGTCGAATATGAGGGACCGCGGCGGCGTTCCCGGCGCTTGGCCCAACGCTCGCGGAAATGCCTCAGAAATCGCCTCTTGCGAAGCCAAGTGGGGTCCTTGGGGGCAGGCGTACCGGGCTCGCGAGCAGAAACTGTTTCTGCGGAAATCCTGGATGCGGGAAGCTGGGTGGTGGAAAGGGCGGGGCTCGGAATTCTTGTAGTGGCAGTCTGGATTGTCGGTTCTCCTTGGAGTCACCGACTTCAAAAATCGCAGTATGCTGTGATGCCGCGCTGCAGACCGGTGCTCGCCTTGTTCTGTCCGGTTTCCAATTCCGCGGTAAAATTACGCTCCGCAAAACGAAAACCATTTGTTTTCAGTTCATTAAATCAACGGGTGAACTGGGGAACAAGGTCCACACTTCATCGTCCCTCAGGCACGGTCCAAGCGGTACCGCGCCCGAGAGGTATGGTTAAGAATTCCTGATTTTGCGGTTCTGTCAGCGCGCGCAGTAGCGATAATCGCCATTGCGGCAGCGGCGCACCGCGTCGCGCCACGCGGCCATCCGGCGCTCGTAATCGTCCATTTCCGCCTTGTGATTGCGCGTGGCAGCCCAGCCTTTGGCATATTCGGCATCGCGGCGGTTCACGTAGCGCAGCTGCTCGCGGTTGAGTCGCCGGATTTCGGCCCGGTCGCGGGCAAGTTCTTCAGCGCTCAGATTGCCCTTGCCGCAATCGTCGGGATTGCATGACGAGGCGGTAGCTGGCGTGGCTGCGCCGGCAAGGCCAATTGCGGCAACAGCGCTGAATACAGCGGAGATGGCGAGTGATTTGGCGGAAACGAAATTTGGCATGAAACAACCCCTCATATTTCCCACCGCCAACATCCTTAGCACGCTCTAGCCCGAAGAGGAGATAAAGGGCCTCCCGTTCGCCGCATGAAGGGTTCGCTCCGGCGCATTTATGCAACGTTTGCCGGTCTCGGCCGCCATCCGGCAGCGATCCATTTGCCCCTCTCACGAAAAAGCGTAAGCTATCCAGCGGTGTCGCGCGGTGGGTGCCCGAGCAAACATGCAGGGTCCTGATATCAGCTGAAGGGAGGTTGATATGAGCGAACAGCGAGGCACGTCGCCCGGCGATTATCGCTACAAGGCCTTCATCAGCTACAGCTGGGCCGATGCGAAGTGGGGCCAGTGGCTCCAGCACGCGATTGAGACCTACCGCACGCCCAGGGCGCTGATTGGCAAGGACAAGGCGCATGGCCCTGTCCCGGCGCGCCTTCATCCGCTGTTCAAGGACCGCGAGGAGGAGGCAGCCGGGGCGAGCATCGGTGCGGCTGTCGAAGCGGCGCTGGCGGATTCGGCGTTCCTGATCGTCGTCTGCTCGCCCAACTCGGCCAAGTCCCAATGGGTCAACCGCGAGATTGCGTGGTTCAAGACGCACCGCAATCCCGGCAAAATCCTCGCGCTGATCGTCGATGGCGAGCCGGGGAGCACGGCTGCCGAATGTTTTCCAAAAGCGCTGACCCACAAGGTCGCGCCGGACATGACGATTACGGATGAGCCGGAGGATTCCCCGCTCGCTGCCGATGCCCGCGAAACCGGCGATGGCAAGCGGATGGCGCGGCACGCGCTCTGCTGCGTTGATGCGATCCCGCGGTTCGAAGGGGAGTGACTTGGTGATCTTCCAGGCCGCGTCGAGCAACCGGACCCCCGTGACCGATGCCAGCCGGATGCTTGAGCGACCCGCTCCGGCTTCAACACCGAGATGTGCGCTCAATTATAGGGGTTGTAAACCATAACTGCTCTCGCGGTCGCGTGCATGGAAATCCGCCGCCGAGCGCCTATCTGAATGGAACCATCGCGCGCACCGCTCGCTCAACCAAAGCGGGTGGCATTTCCGAGACTTGTCGGCGCGCTCTTGACACTGTGAACATTTCCGGAACAAACACCAGGCATGGCCCTAACGAAAATCTCAGTCCGCGGTGCTCGCGAGCACAATCTCAAAGGCGTCGATATCGACCTGCCGCGCGATGCGCTGATCGTGGTCACGGGCCTTTCAGGCAGCGGCAAATCCTCGCTTGCGTTCGATACGATCTATGCCGAGGGGCAGCGGCGTTATGTTGAATCGCTGAGCGCCTATGCGCGCCAGTTTCTGGAGATGATGCAAAAGCCCGATGTCGAACATATTGACGGGCTCTCTCCCGCCATTTCGATCGAGCAGAAAACCACGAGCCGCAATCCTCGCTCGACCGTGGCAACGGTAACTGAAATTTACGATTACATGCGGCTGTTGTGGGCGCGGGTAGGCATTCCCTATTCGCCCGCCACCGGAAAGCCGATCGAGGCGCAAAGCGTCTCCAACATGGTCGACCGGGTGATGGAACTGCCCGAGGCCACGCGGCTGTATCTGCTCGCGCCGGTCGTACGCGGGCGCAAGGGTGAATACCGCAAGGAACTGGCCGAATGGCAGAAGGCGGGCTTTACTCGTGTGCGGATCGACGGCGAGCTTTATCCGATTGAAGAAGCGCCTGCGCTCGACAAGAAGTTCAAGCACGACATCGAAGTGGTGGTCGACCGGCTCGCGGTGAAGCAAGGGCTGGAGACGCGGCTGGCGGACTCGTTCGAGACGGCTTTGAAGCTGGCTGAAGGGCTCGCTTACGTCGATCTGGCAGACGGAGTTGTGCCGGGTCGCGAGGATGAGGCCGATGGCGGCGGAGCGATGAAGGGGGCGGGGATTCCCGCCAACCGCATCGTGTTCTCCGAAAAGTTCGCTTGTCCGGTGAGCGGCTTCACCATCGAGGAGATCGAACCGCGGCTGTTCTCCTTCAACTCGCCGCAGGGCGCATGTCCGACCTGTGACGGGATCGGAGAGAAGCAGCTGTTCGATGAGCAGCTGGTGGTCCCGAACGAGGCTCTGACCTTAAAGCAGGGGGCGATTGCGCCGTGGGCGAAGTCCAACCCGCCATCGCCCTATTACATGCAGGTGCTCTCCAGCCTGGCGAAGGCCTACGATTTCGACATCACCACCCCGTGGAAAGATCTGGAGCCCGACCAGCGGCTCATCATCCTGCACGGGACAGGCGGGATGCCGGTCGCGTTGACGTTCAAGGACGGACGCAAGACCTACACGGTCAACAAGCCGTTCGAGGGCGTCGTCGGCAACCTCAACCGCCGGATGATGCAGACCGAAAGCGCGTGGATGCAGGAGGAACTGGCCAAGTTCCAGACCGCGCAGCCTTGCGAGACGTGTGGGGGCAAGCGCCTCAACGAGAAATCGCTCGCGGTAAAGGTCGCGGGCACGGATATCGCCACCCCGGTAAAGATGAGCGTCTCGGATGCGAAGGACTGGTTCCTTGCCCTCGATGACAAGCTGACCGACCAGCAATCGCAGATCGCCAAGGCTATCCTTAAAGAGATCAACGAGCGGCTGGGTTTCCTCGACAATGTCGGGCTGGACTACCTCAACCTCGACCGGACCAGCGGGACGCTGTCAGGCGGGGAAAGCCAGCGCATTCGCCTCGCGAGCCAGATCGGAAGCGGGCTGTCGGGCGCGCTGTATGTGCTCGACGAGCCCAGCATCGGCCTGCACCAGCGCGACAATGACCGGCTGCTCGAAACCCTCAAGCGCCTGCGCGATCTCGGCAACACCGTGATCGTGGTCGAGCATGACGAGGACGCGATCCGGCAGGCCGACCACATCGTCGACCTCGGCCCCGGCGCAGGCGTGCGCGGCGGCGAGGTGGTGGCGCAGGGCACGCTCAAGCAGATCATGAAGGCGAAGAAGTCGCTCACCGCCGACTACCTCACCGGCAGGCGCGAGATCGAAGTTCCCGCGCACCGCCGCCGGGGCAACGGCCACCAGCTGACGGTGAAGGGTGCGGAGGCGAACAACCTCAAATCCGTCACCGCCTCCATCCCGCTCGGCACGTTCACCTGCATCACCGGGGTTTCCGGCTCGGGCAAGTCGTCCTTCACCATCGACACGCTCTATGCCTCCGCCGCGCGCGTGCTCAACGGCGCGCGCATCATCGCGGGCAAGCACGACGCGATCGAAGGCCTCGAATATTGCGACAAGGTGATCGAGATCGACCAGTCGCCCATCGACCGCACCCCGCGCTCCAACCCCGCGACCTACACCGGCGCCTTCACCAATATCCGCGACTGGTTCGCAGGCCTCCCCGAAAGCCAGGCGCGCGGGTACAAGCCGGGGCGCTTCTCCTTCAATGTGAAGGGCGGGCGCTGCGAACAGTGCAAAGGCGACGGTCTGATCAAGATCGAGATGCACTTCCTCCCCGATGTCTACGTCACGTGCGAGGAATGCGGCGGCAAACGCTACAACCGCGAAACGCTGGAGGTGAAATTCAAGGGGCTGTCCATCGCCGACGTGCTCGACATGACGATCGAGGACGCGGAAAGCTTCTTCAAGGCCGTTCCCCCGATCCGCGACAAGATGCGGATGCTGAACGAGGTGGGGCTGGGCTACGTCAAGGTCGGCCAGCAGGCGACGACGCTGTCAGGCGGCGAGGCGCAGCGCGTGAAACTGGCCAAGGAGCTGTCCAAACGCTCCACCGGACAGACGCTCTACATCCTCGACGAACCGACGACGGGCCTGCATTTCGAGGATGTGCGCAAACTCCTCGAAGTGCTGCACCGGCTGGTGGAGCAGGGGAACAGCGTGGTGGTGATCGAGCACAATCTCGACGTGATCAAGACCGCCGACTGGATCGTGGACCTCGGGCCCGAAGGCGGCGTGCGCGGCGGCGAGATTGTCGCGGAAGGCACGCCGGAGGATGTGGCGCAGGTGGAGCGGTCGTTTACCGGAGGGTATCTGAAGGGGATGTTGGGGAAGGGTGGGGCTGGCGCTGCGCGCGAGGCGGCGGAGTGAGCCAAAAGTTTATTTTCAATTGCGACCTGTGTGGACGTGAATTCCAAATGGGACCTCACGTTTACGATGGTAAAGTCATCAGGTCATACCAGAAGAGTATGTGCCACTCCTGCTACGAAAGTAATTGGGACGGAATCGGACCTTTGTATGAGCCAGTGTTTGAGGCTCACTTGAAAGCTAATGGCATCGAGCTTCCGATCAGGAATTCCAAGGGTTGGTACCCTCGAGGCCAGTGAGGCCAAGGCTATTGGCGAGCCTTTCCGTGCGCACGAAGGATCGAGATATAGGTCCGGGTTGACTCCCTAGCATCCCACGTAGCTTTTAAGTGACCCTCGAGGCTCGGCAAATCCCTTTTGAGTGAGCTTGGCCATAAGCATTGACTGTATTCGAAGACCCGCAACATATTGTCGACGTCGAAAATGCCACCGGTATCTTCAGTCTTTATGATCGCCACTGGCTTTTCTTCTGCCATGCGCAGACCAAGTTCGAAAAGCACATTGGGGTTATGATCTGTAAGGTCGGCCACGACCAAGTCAGCGTCCATCAATTCGTTTATTATCGTAGACTGAATGACGTCACTCCCGTCTTTATTCGCGGTATATACGTCAAAGCCAGATGCTTCAGCGGCTGGTTTGATCAGACTCTCAAATACTTCGTCGAAAAAGCCCTTGGGTCGATCAGAAAGGCGCTCCGAGAAGGGCATTATTACGAAGCACTTCAGTCCGTCTGGATTGTTCTCTGCCGAAAATGAGATGACATCTGGAGCATCGACCTTTCGCGTTTGTCGTGTAGACTTTCCGGCAGTAGATAGGCCATGCCATTCATTGCCAATCTCGACGAAGTTGCAGTTATCTTCGAAGAGTTTCTTAAACTCCTCATGGTACTCCGGCGGTATCGAGAATTCACTCTGCAATGTGTTCGACAGAAACTCCATCGCAGGCAAGTTATTGCCCTTATAGTACTCGAGTACTTTTGAAAATATTTCGACGTTCAAAAACGCTTTTCGCTTGGCCTCGAGCTCCTTTTGGGGACTTGGGGCATAGAGGAGTTCTCGGCCAATTTTCTCCAAAGAAATTGCAGAGGCTGCCCGCGTGCCTGTTGTTATGCCGTAAAGTGCAGATGATCGAAAAAGCAAATCCACATTGCTAGATTTTTCACCATAGCCAAGAGATTTAGCGACTTGGCTCGGCGGCCATGGATTGCCCGCATTGTTTTCTTTTATCGATTGACCAACTGGAAGGGCATCTCTCAGTGGAAAAGTTGGGTGCGTTCGTTTCGAAACACCTCCGCGACCAGATTTCGCGGACTTCGACTTTTCCCTTTTAGCTTCATTTTGCTCGCCATTGTCTTCTGCCATCGATGTTCCCCTATTGTTTCAAATCAATTGGTGCTAAATCCTAACTGTTCAAGTAGGAAATGAATTTTTTCTCCGTCCTTTCCGGGTTGTGTGGGGGTGCAAATGCCAAATCTGAGGCGCAGAATCTAAAGAAGAATATGCTTTGCCTGAGGTCCATTACGGACGAAGTAAGGGTTTTCCTACTCACTACAGACTGCGTACGGGAAAGGGTGCAATCGGCCCCCAGGGCCGCAAGCCCGACCGAGCGCCCGCAGCGCTGCGGCTTTCAGGCCGCGTGAGCAAGGAAATCGCAGCACTGATCTGCTGCGCAAAATTAAGGACTCCCACCATGCCCAAGACCTCGCACCTTCCGCCCATCTCCCGTGAGCCGCACCGTCACATCCACCGCGAAGCGCTCGATCATCAGCGCGAGTGGGAGCGGCATGTCGATGCCGGGCGTATCGGAGGTGGCCCCTCGACCTCGCCTGAAATTCGTATCCAGCAGGCTCGCAACGAGATGATCCTGCTCGGCTACCGTGTTCTGCCGAACCGGGAGGATGAGGGGGAGGCTGCTTCTACTCGGCATTATTGAGAAATTGTGTTTGGTTGCGGGTGCGAGCCTCTTAGGTTTCACCAAGAGGTGAAGAGGAGTTGTTTGTTGGACGCCCTCAGGCGCCGGGCGCAGCGCATCCGCGCTGCTTGGCTTCGCCGCATAAGCGGCGGCGCGCGGTCGCGCGCTGGCGAGCCTGCGGCTCGCACCATTCCAAGCCATCGGTTTAGTGCCCGGACGCTTGGCGCTACACCTTGGGTGAGCTGCGGAGCACGGCGCGAAGCGCCGCAAGGGCGACCGCCCGCCCGCAGCGCCGAAGGCGCGAGGACATCGCGGCCCGGATGGGCTGCGCAAACAAAAACTCCCGCTCCCCCGCTCAAACCTCTCCGCATCATCCCTGCGACCCAGCGTAACCCCTTAGCATTTTCCTACTCGGCTAAATCCGCATACCTGAGCCGGCTCCCAGAAATCCGGAGCCTCTTATGCCAGACCTTATCCCCGTAACCGCGAGCCTCGCTCAGACCCGCCAGCACACCGCCTTTGACCGAGAGGCGCAGGAGGCGTTCTTGCGGGCGCTTGCGACCTCGGGCAATGTACAGGCGGCGGCGAAGCGGGCGGGGGTTTCGCGTGCGACGGTCTACCGCGCGCGGCAGGCCTGCATCGACTTCGAGACATTGTGGGACGCGGCGCTGCTGCTGGCACGCGTGCATGTCGAGGCGGTGCTGGCCGACCGGGCGATCAACGGGGTGGAGGAGACCGTGTTCTACCACGGGGAGGAGGTTGCGACCCGGCGGCGCTACGATTCGCGCCTGCTGCTTGCGCATCTCGGGCGGCTCGACCGGCTCGCCTCGAACCGGCGCGCGCGAGAGGCGGTCGACGGCTTCGACTTCGGGATCGAGGATCTGCGCGCCCTGCCGGAAATCGGCGAAATGGAGGCGGGGGAGGAGCGCTGCGAGGGGTGATCGGTATTTTGCCCCTGGACACTGTCTCATGTGTCTCACGGCGGTGCGTGGCTGCCCCTTCCGAAGACGTCCTGAGAGGTGTATTCTGAGGTCTCCTTTGAGAAAGGAGAGGGACTATGATCACACTCAAACGGACTGCAATCGCGCTGCTGGGCGGCGCTGCCTTTGCCGCCGCGCCGGTGCTGGCCGACGATCACTTCGTCTTCATCGGAACCTCGCTGTTCGGCGAATACGAGGTCGGCCACAAAGGGGCGGGCGAAGACGCAGGCGGCGACTTCAGCGCCGAGATCGACATGGAGGCAGGGCGGCTATGCTACATGCTCGACCTGTACGGCGTCGATGACGTGACAGCGGCGCATATCCACAAGGGCGGCGAGGGCAAGAACGGCCCGCCGGTCGTGACGCTGGAGATGCCGGAAGACGATAGCGCCGATGTGTGCGTGATCGTCGAGGCAGAGCTGCTGAAGGACATCGCCAGGAACCAGAAGCGCTACTACATCAACGTGCACACGGCGGCGAACCCGCAAGGTGCGATACGCGGGCAGCTGGGGAACAGCTAGCGCCGCGAGCTAACGCACGACGTCGATCTCCACCCGCGCGTGGCCGCGCGCGATCATGCCGATGCGCGTGGCGGCGGCGCGGGAGAGGTCGATGGTGCGCCCGCGTGTGAACGGGCCGCGGTCGTTGATGCGCACTATGACGCTGCGCCCGTTGCGCGGGTTGGTCACCCGGACCTTGGTACCGAAGGGCAGCGTCTTGTGAGCCGCAGTCATGGCGTTCATGTTGAAGCGCTCGCCATTGGCGGTGCGGCGCCCGTGGAAACGCCTGCCGTAATAGGAGGCGACTCCGGTGCCGAGCGACCGCAGAACCGGGTCCTCGATAGGCGGCTCGAATGCGGACAGGTCGACGGCGGTCGGCGGGACTTGAAGGTCGGGGCGCGCGCCAACGAACGGGGCGAACTCGTCGATGAGCGGCGGGTCGCTGGGCCGGGCCTGGTCGGCGAGGGCGGTGGACGCGGTTGCTCCGGGTTCGGGATCGTCAGCGAAAGCCGGCGCATTCCCAGACGATGCGGCCAGTGCTGCCGCGATGTGCAGGCTCCATACGGGACGCGATCGACCCCCGCGGCGCTCTCGGTTTCCTACTCCCATCACACGCACTATTGGCATCGCCATACTTCACGCGCAAATTTCCGCGCATCCGGGCGGTGCGAAGCGAGCATAACGTGCGATCAATTGAGGAAATGCGGGGTCGGAGGGAAGAGATGGACGCGCCAAGTTCAGACATATTGACATTGAAACGCCCAAAGCAAATGGGGCCGGCATTGCTGCCGACCCCACTCTCACCAGCGCGTGGTCTTCCGTTTCGTCCGCATCCGAAGATGCTTTCGTCCCGGTTGCACTTGGCGCCCGATGTCTTTCCGCGCGCCCGAGGGCCCGCGTTCTGTCACCGGCGCTCGCGCCGGCATCCGACCTTGCTTGCGATCCGCTGCGATCCCTTCCAGCCGAAACCTTCCGTTTTCGCGGCTTCTCCTTGGGCAAAGCCGAGACTGATGATCTGTATTGTCCTTGATCTCAAACAGCTGCTTCCGGTTTGACCCTTCTGCTTCCTCGACCAGTGACCAAATCTTCAGTCCTTACCGATGACGTCGTTTCGCACTTTCCTCAAACGATCCGACTTGCATTTGGCCGAAGCCTCCTGCACCTCGTCTCTCGGACAGCGCGTGGACAGTCGCCACCGCATCCTTGGAATTCAAAGCCGTTGAAATTCAGCGCCTTGCGGGCCGTTTCTCAATGCCTTCTTGTTCCGAAGACATGATCAAAGTGACCCCGAATCCGATTATTCGCAAGGCTGGCAAGAGTGAGTTTTCCACTTTTGCCCAGATCACTTGTGGACGGCGGTGGATAAGTCATCGATCTCGTCGCAATTGCGCTTTTGCCGGGAACGAAACACAGCATTTCGCGCTCGATTGGCAGCCAACTGCGCTCCAATCCGAGCTGCGCGCATCGCTCGACTCGAAACGAATCGACCCCAATCCCTCAATTTCGCGAGCTTTAGGGACGCGCGTGTTATGAGTCGCGCTTGGCCAAGAGCTTCAAACGCAGGGCGTTGAGCTTGATGAAGCCTTCGGCATCGTGCTGATCGTAGGCACCGGCATCGTCTTCGAACGTCACATGCGCCTCGGAATAGAGCGAGTGCGGGCTCTGGCGACCGACCACGCTGGCCTGCCCTTTGTAAAGCTTCAGGCGCACTGTGCCTGACACTTTCTCCTGGCTAAGATCGATTGCCGCCTGCAGCATCTCGCGCTCGGGACTGAACCAGAAGCCATTGTAAATGAGCTCCGCATATTTCGGCATCAGCTCGTCTTTCAGGTGCGCGGCGCCGCGATCCAGCGTTATCTGTTCGATGCCGCGATGTGCGCGGGCGTAAATCTCGCCTCCGGGCGTTTCGTACATGCCGCGCGATTTCATGCCGACGAAGCGGTTCTCGACGAGGTCGAGCCGGCCGATACCGTGTGTGCGGCCCAAATCGTTGAGCGCGGTGAGCAACGCTGCGGGCGACATCTCCTCGCCATTCAGCGAGACGCCGTCACCCTGCTCGAAACCGATCTCTATATATTCGGGGGTGTCCGGCGCGTCCTCTGGGTGATCAGTGCGGGAATAGACGTAGTCGGGCGTCTCCTCCCATGGATCCTCAAGCACCTTGCCCTCCGAGGAGGTGTGCAGCAGGTTTGCATCGGTCGAAAACGGCGCTTCGCCGCGCTTGTCCTTGGGCACGGCTATCTGGTGCGCCTCGGCCCATTCGATCAGCGCGGTGCGGCTCGTCAAATCCCATTCGCGCCATGGGGCGATGACTTCGATATTCGGGTCGAGCGCATAGGCGCTTAGCTCGAAGCGCACCTGGTCATTCCCTTTGCCGGTCGCACCGTGAGCGATGGCATCCGCGCCGGTCTCGTGCGCAATCTCCACCAGGCGTTTTGAAATAAGCGGACGCGCAATAGATGTACCGAGCAGGTAGTCACCTTCGTAGCGGGCATTTGCACGCATCATCGGGAAGACGTAATCGCGCACGAATTCCTCGCGCAGGTCCTCGATGAAGATATGCTCGTCCGGGATGCCCATCGCCCGCGCCTTGTCACGGGCCGGTTCGATCTCCTCGCCCTGGCCCAAGTCGGCGGTGAAGGTGACCACTTCGAGGCCACGTTCCACGGTCAGCCATTTCGCGATCACGCTGGTATCGAGCCCGCCGGAATAGGCGAGCACGACGCGTTTCATATCTTGGCGTTTACTTATCGTCATTACGAAGCGTCTCCGGGGTTTCGGTGCAGGCGGCTACCAGCGCGCATCCCCGGTGGCAATCACTCAAATCCGCGTGGATTGTCCCCGAAGAATTGCGGGTCTTGCTTGTTCGCTTGCCCGGGAGCGACGATATTCGCGCGTACCGCAGCACGAGGGGGGAATGAATGTTGTCCATGTGGAGCAAGGCGAACGAGATGGCGCAGCTGGCCCCGCCAGAGCGCAATCGCTGGGTCGACTTTCTGCGCGCGCTGTCGATCATGGCGGTCGTGATCGGCCATTGGCTGGTCGCTGCGCCTTATATCGACGCGCAGGGTGATGTTCAGGGCGGGCACCTGCTCGGCATCCTCCCTTGGTCGCAGTGGCTTACATGGGGCTTCCAGGTGATGCCGATCTTCTTCCTCGTCGGAGGCTATTCCAATGGAGTGAGCTGGCAGGCCCAGTTGCGCAAGGCCGAAGTGGGCACGACCGGTATTTATCGTGATTGGTTCGCGAGCCGGGTCCAGAGGCTTGTAACACCGGTTTTCCCGGTCCTGCTGCTTTGGGCGGCTCTTGCGGTTGGGATGACGCAGCTCGGTATGGACCGGGCGCAGGTGCGCATGGCGACCGAGCTGGCGCTGATACCGGTGTGGTTCCTAGCAGTGTATCTGCTCGTCACCGCGCTCACCCCGCTTACCTATCGTGCGTGGAAACGGTTCGGATTGGTGAGCTTTGCCGCGCTTGCCGCTGCTGCGATAGCGGTCGACTGGCTGACCCTGTCGCAGGGCGTTCCTTACATCAATTTCATCAACTTCCTGTTCGTCTGGGTGGGGATCCACCAGTTGGGATTTGCGTGGAAGGACGGGGTTTTCTCGGCTCCTTCAAAGGCGCTCATATGGTTCGCAGCGGCGCTCGCCGTGTTGATCGGCCTGACCGCCTACGGGCCGTACCCCGTCGCCATGATCGGTGTTCCGGGCGCCGAGATCACCAATTCGATGCCGCCGACAATCGGTTTGCTGACGCTCGGCGTCATGCAGACGGGCCTCGTGCTGGCGCTCGAGCCAATCGGCCGCAAAATGCTCGAGGGCCTCGGCGTCTGGACTGCCACAGTTCTGATGAACGGGATGATCATGACCGTTTATCTCTGGCACCTTACCGCGTTCGTGCTGGTTATGGTGTTCGCGTGGCTCGCGGGCGGAATAGGGCTCGATATCTTTCCGGGCACATCTGAGTGGTGGGTTACGCGGTCGATCTGGTTTGCCCTCTATATTCTCGCGCTCTTGCCGATGATTGCGATCTTTGCACGGCATGAAAGGTCATTCGGGCCGATCAGGGGAGGGCGCACCGTGCCTAAGGTCCGGGTCGTGATAGGGGTCCTATTGATCTGTATCGGCCTCGCGATGACCGCTGCGATCAGTATCGCCAGCCCGGAAAGCCTCTCCGGCATCCGCCTGTGGGTTGTCGCATTCCCCTTTATTGGAGCCGCTTTCCTGGGCTTCGGCCCGATCTACCGGTTCATGAAGCGCAAGGATATTGCCGAAGGGTCAGCCTCCTAACAGACGCTTTTCCTCCGCCTCGATATAGCTGCGCGTGATCGGCAAGGCATGGCGATTGCGAGCATACTGGATCTGGTAATTGCACATGCTGCCATATTCGAACACCGTGGCAGCGCCCGCGAGGTAGAAGGTCCACATCCGGTAAAAGCGCTCGTCATACATGGCGATGATGGCGTCACGGTTGGCTTCGCAATTGGCATACCACTGGCGGATCGTTTTGCCATAATGGAGCCGCAAGCTTTCGACATCGGTGGCGATCAGGCGAAATTTCTCCGAGGCAGCGACCGTTTCCGATAGCGCGGGGATATAGCCTCCCGGAAAGATGTATTTGCGGGTGAACGCGTCGGTCGCTCCGGGCCTTCCCATGCGCCCGATCGTGTGGAGCAACATGGTGCCGTCATCGGTCAGCAGGTTGGCGCAGGCTTCGAAGAACGCCTCGAATTGCGGCTGGCCGACATGTTCGAACATGCCGACCGAGACGATCCGGTTGAACTTGCGGCCCGCAGCGGCGAAATCGCGGTAATCGACGAGCTCGATGCTGACCTTCTCGGCCACTCCGGCCTTCTCCGCGCGCGTACGGGCGAGCTGTGCCTGCTCTTCCGAGAGGGTGATACCGGTGACATGCACATCGTAGTTCTCGGCGAGGTAAATCGCCATGCCGCCCCATCCGCAGCCGATGTCCAGCACCTTGTCCCCGGGGCGAGATCGCGAGTTTGGCTGCGATGTGAGCCAGTTTTGCGGCCTGCGCTTTGGCAAGCGTCATATCGTCCGATGGCCAATAGGCGCAGCTATATTGCCAATGGTCATCGTCCAGCATCAGCGCGTAGAGATCGTTGCCGATATCATAGTGGTGCGCAACGTTGCTCTTGGCGCTCACCGCATTGTTTACCTTTTCAGCAGCCCAGGTGGCACGATTGACGATCCGGCGCAGGAGTTTCGGAGGGCCGATATCACCGCCCTTGTCCCACGGATTGTTGGCGCGCAGGAGCGTGACGAGGCCCATGACATCGCCTTCCTCGATAACCAGTCGCCCATCCATGAACGCCTCTGCTGCACCCAGTCGCGGGTCCATGATTATGTCGCGCGGCACGGCGCTGTCGGTGAAGCGGATCACGATTTCGGGAAAGCCTTCGGCAGGCTCTCCAAATGTGTCCGCGGAGCCATCTGCAAACACCACGCCAAGCCTGCCACGCTTCACACCGCGGCTGAGGAATTTATCCAGTAAAGTCTTACTCATTGAATACTCGCGTCTATGATCAGACCCCTCGCACGGAACAAAGCCACGCCTTTTGCTTCTGTCAACGATAGGTTAGTCTCGTTCCCATGACAGAACTGAAAATGGCTCAGACAGATGCGCCGGTTGATGAATTCATCCTTGCGGTGGAACCGGAGGCAAAGCGCGAGGATGCGCGCCGCCTCGACGCGCTGTTCCAGAAGGTAACCGGGGAAGAGCCGCGCCTTTGGGGACCGAGCATCATTGGCTACGGCGAATATCGCACCGTCTACGACAGCGGGCGAAAAGTGCACTGGATGCGCAGCGGCTTCAGTCCGCGAAAGGCCAGACATTCGCTCTACCTCATGGGAGGATATTGCGATGATATCGCTGCAAAAGAGCGGGAAGAAGCCTTGTCGCGGCTGGGCAAATACAAGACCGGCAAGAGCTGCCTCTATATCAACAAGCTCGCCGATGTGGACATGGATGTGCTCGAAGAAGTGATCGCGAAGGATTGGGCGGCAATGCAGCGGATATATCCGCCCGATTGACCCTCCACGTCAGATGCCGGCGTACCATTGGTAATTGCCGTAATCCTCCCAGAAACCGCCTTTGCCATCGCCAATGTCGGCGAGGTCTGCAACCGCTTCTATGCCGGTGAGGTATTTGGCGTGTTTGTAGCCTAGCTGGCGTTCGATCCGCATCCGCAAGGGCGCGCCGTTCTTCTCCGGAATAGGATTGCCATTCAGCAGGTGAGCGATGATTGTCTGCGGATGATAGGCATCGACCATATCGACGCTCTCATAATAATCGCGGCCATACAGATTGTCGGCACAGCGAAACACGATGAAATTCGCCTCCGGCCTAACCCTCGCCTGGTCGAGCAGCAGTGAAAGCTGCGGCCCGGTCCATTCTCCGATCGCGCTCCAACCCTCGACACAGTCATGCCGGGTGATCTGCGTGCGTTGAGGGAGCGCGCGCACATCGTCCATGGACAGGCTAAGCGGTGTGTCGACAAGGCCGGTGACGTCAAGACGCCAGCCGGCAAAACCATTAGCGAGCTGGGAGCGATATGCGGGCGTATCGACGGTCAGAGAGCCGTTGCCCTTGAAATCCGGCGAAAGGTCATCGCGGGTAAATTCGGGAGCTAGCCGCTGCCGTCCGGCAAGTGCCCTTTGGGCGGCGCGGTGCCAGTCTTCGGCGGTGTCGAACAGGCCTTGCCCCGTCCCGCTGTCCGCGATCTTTGCGCAGGCTCCGGTGCCAAGTGCGGCTAGGCCCGCGAGCAGGCTGCGCCGCCGAATATCAGCCATTTCCGTTCTCCTGATTGCGCCCGCCGGTTATCATCTCGCGGAGCCTCTGAAGAGGCTGAGACACCAACAGCATCACGATATGCACGATGAAGAAACCGAACAGCGCCCATGCAAAAATAAAGTGCAGGCTGCGCGCTGATTGCCGTCCACCAAGCATATCCACCAGCCACGGTGCAGCAGGCTCGAAACCGGGGCTGATCGCTAGGCCGGTCAAGATCATCATCGGCAACAGCACACCGTAGACAAGGCCATATGCGAGCTTTTGAAGGACGTTGTACTTGGATTGATGGCTGTCGAACTTGCCGTGCAGGTGGGCCGCGATATCGCCGGTGATTGCGGACAGGCTCCACTCGCGCCGCGATGCCCGGATATCACGCCAGAAATGGCCGTTCACCAGCATGGCGATCCAGATCAGCAGCAGCGGCACGGCAAACATCCACGCGCCGAGGCTGTGCCAATCGCGTGCGGCGGCGAGGTCGTAATGCTGCGGGAGGGTCGACCAGCCGGGAAAGCGCATGACGCTGGTCCACGCATCGTACCGGATCAAAGCCGTAATCACCCCAGTAAAGGTAACGATGCGCATTCGATATATTGAGGCCCGACATGAACAGGATGACCAGCGCGACCGCGTTCATCCAGTGCCAGAGACGGGTCGTGAGGGCGTGCCGTTTCATGCCGACGCCCGGCGCGCCCTAGCCTGCTCGCGGGCCAGCCAGATCACGTCGCGATCCTGGTTCAGCAAGTGCTGCCCGCTGTCGATGTATAACGTTTGTCCGCTGCGCATGAGCCCGCTGGAGAGGAAAAGCGCGGCATCCACGATCTCACTCGCACCGGTCTTTCGCTGCAGCAGATTAAGCCGGTGCGAGACCTCGGTTTCTTCCTCGCTCTGGTCGTGGCTGGCGAGGATGGCACCCGGGGCGATGCCGTAAACCCTGTCACCAGGCCGCCCGGCGCTTTTCGCCAGCATCCCGATGGTGGAGGCCAGCGCATGCTTGGACATCGTGTAGCTGAAGAAATCCGGGTTGGGATTGGCCAGCTTCATGTCGGTGATCTGGATCACGCAGCGCTGTGCTTCGCTCGCAGCATGCGCGAGATATGTCTGCGCCATTCGGGCGGGGGCGAGGGCATTGACTTGCATCGTCTCCCGGTTCGTCGCCGGATCGAGAAAGGTTGCACTGTCATAGTTGAATATCGAGGCGGAATTTATGAGGCAGCGCCAATCATCGATGCGCTGCGCAAGCTCTTCGATCATCGCTGCCGCAGCATCGTCATCGCATAGGTCGCATTGGACGATTTCGGCAGAGGGCAGCGATTCTGCCAGCGCCCGGGCCGGTGCTGAAGACGAATTGTAATGGATGACGACATGCCAGCCTGCCTCGGCAAAGCCCCGTGCGATTTCGGCGCCGATACGGGTGGCGCCGCCGGTAATCAGGACAGCGGGAAGGGTCATTGCGCAAAGGCCTAACAGCCCTCGCGGCCCGGTTCAATTGGCACTGGATGTGCGGCGCAAATGAAAAAGGCGCTGCCGACCAATCTGGCCGGCAGCGCCGTAATACCTTTCACCAGTCAGCCGGATTAGCGGCAGCGTGCGCCGCCGCGATCGATCTCGCGGCCAAGGACTGCGCCGAGTGCACCGCCAAGCAGGGTGCCAACTGTACGATCACCGCGTGTGTCGATAGCGCGGCCAAGCAGCGCGCCGCCAGCGGCACCGATGATCAGACCTGTCGTGCCATTGCCGCGTTCGCAGTAATAACGACCATCGCGGCCTTGCCACACTCGGTCACCACGGCGCGCGCGGCGCGGTTCGATATAGCGACCCCGGCGATCATAGGCATGATCACGGTCGTCATAGCGATCGTAGCTATCGTAATAGCGGTCCTTGCCGCGGCGACCGTACGCACGTGCGTGGGGCGGCGGGTCTTTCGCCATATCCGCCGTCGACGTGCCGGCAATGCTGAAAGTGGGTGCAGCTATCGCTGGTGCGATCTCTGCGGCTTGTGCGGGAGCAGCGACAGTGGAAAGTGCGGCTGCGGAAACCAGTGCTGTAAGAATCTTCATGATCGAGTGCCTTTCCCTTGATTGGGTAAACACCATTTGGTTCAGGTAAGGCGAACCTAAGATGAACGGCTTGTTGGGAATCCCATCGCGTGGTCGAGCCGTTGAAAACGTGCGACGAGATGAAATTTCAGGCCATTTTGGATTTGGCGCGATCGCGCAGTTTCGGCGCGAGGCGGGGGAGCGCCGAGAGCTCTTTCAGATCCTCATTGCTGGCCTTTCCTGCAACCAGCGCGGCGAATGTGCGTGCAACCGTCCATTGCTCATGCCCGATTTCAACTCGCTCGAGGATATCGCCAGCCTCGGTCTCCCCGATTTCGATCACCCGGAAATACCAACCGCAGCGTCCCGAACCGATGATTGTTGCCACCATCCCCTTCGATGTGGTCACTGAGCCGAAGCGATGCTCGATCTTCCAGCACGGCTGGCGCGGTTGGCTGATTTCGAGCAGCGCTGTCCCGAGCCGGAAGCGGTCACCAATATGGACAACGCCTTCGGTTAGGCCGTTAACGGCCAGGTTCGATCCAAATGCACCTGGCTCATCCAGCAAATCGATGGTCCCGAGTTGCTCGCGCCAGAATGCGTGATGATCGAGCGGATAGAGATGAACCGCCATTTCCGGTCCGCCGTGAACGCGGCGATCGGCCTGCTCGTCTGGCGCAAACCCGTCTTCGAGGATTTGCACCACACCCTCACGCGGACGTTTGGTTATCGCGCTGGTTTCCGCGCCGTTGAAGGGGCGGGCTGTGCCTGTGCAAATCGCGGTGACGGTGCGCTTCATGATTTCCTTACGGTAAGGGCAAACCAGTCCCGCATCGTCCCGTCCGATCCTTTGCCGGGGAAGATTTCCTCCTCCAAGGTGGAGAAATTCGCGTCTTCGTATTGAGCCCTGATCCATTCGGCATCGGGAAAGTTGTGCAGCCGGCCCAGCAGGTCTCGGCCTTCTCCGTCACCCAGCTTGAAGCTTGCGTAGTGTATCCCGCCGGGTCTCAGCGAACGATGGATAAGCGCGAGGATACCGGGCAGCTCGCTTCGCGGGCAGTGCAGCAGGCAGGCATGCGCCCATACTGCATCATAGGCTTCGCTGGCGTCCAACTCATCGAAGCGCATCAGCCGTGCGCCTACATCGTGCCGCTCATTGGCCTTGGCAACCATCGCCGGGATGCCGTCGGTCGCATCGAGGTCGAAACCGCGTTCGATTATTCGTGCCGCATCGCGTCCCGCGCCGCAGCCAAGTTCCAGAACCCTGGCATCGATGCTCACCTTGTCGAGAAACGCATCGAGGTGCCGGCTGTGACTGATTGCGGTGCTCAGTGAAAAATGCGGCGCCTGGCTTTCATAGAAGTCGTAGGTCGCCGGATCGATGGTCATGCGCCGGTTGCTGCCGCTGCCTCGCGGTCGCGCTCGGCCCGGCTCTTTTTCTGCGCCGAGGTCTTGAGCTGTCCGCACGCCGCATCGATGTCGCGTCCGCGCGGTGTCCTGACCGGGGCACTGATGCCACCTTCGAAAACGATGTTTGAGAAACTCCTGATCCGGTCAGGGTCCGAGCACTCATATTCCGCGCCGGGCCATGGATTGAACGGGATCAGGTTGACCTTGGCAGGCAGCTCATACTGCTTGAGCAAGCGGACAAGCTCGCGCGCATCGTCGTCGCTGTCGTTCTTGTCCTTCAGCATCACGTATTCGAACGTTATGCGGCGTGCGTTGGAGGCCTTGGGATAATCGGCGCACGCCTGAAGCAGCTCGTCTATCCCGTATTTCCGATTGAGCGGAACGATCTCATCGCGGACAGGCTTTGTCACCGCGTGCAGGCTGATGGCGAGATTTACGCCGATTTCCTCGCTGCACCGCTCCATCATCGGCACAACGCCGCTGGTCGAAAGCGTGATACGGCGCTTCGACAGGGCGAGCCCGTCGCCGTCCATCACCAGCTTCATCGCATCGCGGACATTGTCGAAATTGTAGAGCGGCTCGCCCATGCCCATCAAAACGATGTTGGTGAGCAGGCGGTACCGTCGGCGGTATAGTGGCCCGTATCTTCGGAGTCCTCGAGCCCGTCCATGCGGCCCTTGGGCCATTCGCCGAGCGCATCGCGCGCAAGCATGACCTGACCGACGATTTCACCCGGGGTCAGGTTGCGCACCAGCCGCATCGTGCCGGTATGGCAGAAGGTGCAATTGAGCGTACATCCAACCTGGCTCGAGATGCAAAGCGTTCCGCGATCGGCATCGGGAATGAACACCATCTCGAAATCGTGACCATCGGCGGTCTGAAGCAGCCATTTGCGCGTTCCGTCATTCGAATGCTGAGCCTCGACCACGTCCGGGCGGCCAATGACAAAGCGCTCAGTCAGCCACGGGCGCATGGTCTTGGCGATGTCGGTCATCGCCTCGAAATCGGTGACGCCGCGGTGATACAGCCAGTGATAGACCTGCTTCGCGCGCAGCTTGGCCTGTCTGGCATCGAGGCCAGCGTCTGCAAACAATTCGCGGATGCGCGATTTCGACAAGCCAATCAGGTCGATACGGCCATCGGCGCGCGGCGTGATGTCACGCGCGACGGGGACGGGATCCACCTGACCGGGGATCGACATGAGTTCAGTATCTGCCATGATTTAGCGGGCATATAATGCGCCGCAGCCGATTTGACCAGTCAGCCGATGCGCGAACAGCCGACCACTGCCGCGTCCATTGCGGTCGCGACGCCTGACAGGTCATAGCGATCGGTGTAGCCGCGCACGTTCACGCGCATCGAATTGGCCGAGCGCAGGGCGGCGACAATCGCCGCGTCCATCTGCCGGTCTTCGGCCCACGCATTGCGGCCTTGCGCCACCAGGTTGAAACTGGCGCGGTCGACGCGGAGGCGAACGCGCCCGCTTGCAGGTGCCTCGCGAGATAACCGCAAATGCACCTGGTTGCGGATGTTCTGGCGCGGCCATGTCGCGATTGTCGCGTACGCGATGCCCGTGTCCCGGTTGTTGGCCTTGGTTATCGCATAGCAGCGCTGCGCATCATCATCGCGAAACGCGGCCCAGTCGGAATAGACGCCGAGGCTGTCTTTCGCAGACGTCGGCGCGGCGAGCGCAGCAAGCGCAATGAGTGGGGCCAGTTTACGCATAGTCGATTGCCATCACTTCCCACTCCTTTGCTCCGCCGGGAAGCCTTACGACGCGCAAATCCCCGACGCAGGCGCCTTTAAGAGCTTTCGCCATGGGAGAATTCCAGCCGATCCGCCCTTCGCTCGCATCCTGTTCGTCATCTCCGACGAGCAATAGGGTCTTGCGCTCATCATCTTCGCCCGCAAGTTCCACGCGCGCGCCAAAGAAAACGCGCGTCCGGTCCGGCTGGTTCGCTGGATCGACCACTCGCAGCGCCTTCATCCTTCGCGCGAGATAGCCGAGTTCGCGGTCTATTTCGCGCATCCGCTTGCGGCCATAAAGGTAGTCGCCATTTTCACTGCGGTCGCCGTTGCCGGCTGCCCAGCTTACGATCTCGACGATTTCGGGCCGCTCCTTGCCGAGCAGGTGGTCATAGCGCGCTTTCAGCGCAGCCATGCCCTTTGGCGTGATGGGAGGGCCGGGCTTGCTTGCCATCTATTACTGTCAGGGGAGGAATGTATCGACCGTACGCGGCAAGCCTGCCTCGTCCGGGTACATGTGCGAATAGCTTACCGCATTCCCGATCACGCGCATGATGTAATAGCGCGTTTCGAAATTTGCGGGGATCTTCTCGACCCAGGTTACCCAATCGATCTCGCCCTTGCGCGGATCGCCGTTCAAGCGCAGCCACTGGTTTACGCGGCCAGGACCGGCGTTGTAGGCGCCCACGGCGAGCGGATAAGCGCCGCCGTAATAATTCATCATCCGAGCGAAATACGCATCTCCGAGACGGATATTGTAGCTCGGCGATTCGATCAGGTTCGCCGACATGTACTGGACGCCCAGCTTGCCCGCCTGTTCGCGCGCAGTTCCCGGCATCAACTGCATGACACCGCGCGCGCCCGCATGGCTCACCCTGAAGCGGTCAAACTCGCTTTCCTGACGGCTGATCGCATGAACCATCGTCCAGTCGTTGACGCGCGGCACATCGACGATGGGAAAGCCAACCCGCTCGAACCCGACGATCCCGTTCGCGCCTGCTTCCATACCGACGACGACGGCCATCTCTTCAAGCCCGGTCTCGGCCGCGAGATTGTTCACGAGCAGCAATTCCTCGGGCGTCTCCGCGCTTTCGCCGATCGCCTGGAAGAACCGGCGCTCGGTCCGCCAATCGCGGCGGTTGGAAGCGATGGTGCGGATTGCCTTGACCAGCGGGTCCTGCTCGAATTCGGCCCGCGTGGCGGCATCAACCTGGAGCGGAGGCAGCGCCTTGAATTCGGGCATCGGTTTGCCCATCGCGCCGAGTGCCAGCTGGCCGTAATAGTAATGCGGATAGGCGGCCGCCATTTCGAAATAGTTGACCGCCTCGGCCTCCATTCCGGCCTGCCGCGCTGCGCGGCCCGCCCAGTAGAAACCTTTCGCCCGTGTCAGCGGAGTGCGCGCTGCTTTGCCGTATCGCTCGAACATCGGGGCTGCACGTGCGCCATCCCGCAGGCGCCAAAGAGCATTGGTACCGCCCATCCACATCAGGTCGGTGTAGCGGTCGCGCAAGCGGAATGAACCTTGAGAGATATCTTGTCCCGGCTCGAACAGGTCGTCGATCTTGCTCGCAATGCGAACCGTGTCCGAAGCGCTGGCGGCCTTGGCGACCGCGAGAATATCGCCGAGCATCTCCTCAGCATCTACTGCGGGTGCGGAGAATGTCTGGCGATTGGCAAGTAGCTGGATCGCAGCGTTCGTCTCACGCTTTGCGCGGTAATAATTGAGCAGGTTGAACACATATCCCGCATTGCGCATCGCATTGGCAGGGATCGTGAGACCCGCTTCCATCGGCGTCGATCCGCGGATTAGCGCGAGCCGCGCCATCGCCATTTGCCGATCGCTTTGGGAGATATTGATTAACTGCCGGGTCGCTGCCTCTGCATTGCTCTGCCACAGCAGCGCATCCATGCGCGCCGCATGATCTTCATCGGTGAACTGCGAACCGAAAAGTCCGATCAGATACACTTCCGACGGATCGCTCATCGTCCCGCCGCGCCAAGCAGAGCGAGCGATTTCAAGCGCCTCTGGCCGCTGCGCACCACTGAGGGCCAACGCATAGCGCGCGCGCCCGGCATTGGTAAGAGGCGGTTGCGCATCGAAGAAACTGAGGATTTGCGACTGCGAAGGAGCCTCTTCGTCCAGCCGATTCTCTGCCCTGATCCGCAGGATATTGGAGCGAGGGAACTCCGGATAGGCGAGCACGAACCCGGCATAATCGCTGAAGCTTCGCTCATCGTCGGCCTGCAATCGCTCCCATCTGGCAATCGCAGCATCGATCTGCACCGGCTGCTGGGCAACGAGATTGGCGCTGCGCGCATCGCTGCTCATTTGCGCAGAAACGGGAGCTGTGAATGCCGCAAAACTGGTTGTCAGGATTGCGGCAAGGGCGAAGGGGGAGGAATGCAAATTGAAGGCCATGCTGGACATCGTGCGGGTCGGCTCCTTATCAGGCGCTTAACAAGGGGCTCGTCGATAATGAAAGTGCCCCGTTTTGTAAGAATATTGGTTCACACAGGAAGATAAACAATGTTCAGCGGATCAATTCCCGCTCTGGCGACTCCTTTTCGCGACGGATCGTTCGACGAGGCGACCTTTCGGAAACTCGTTGACTGGCAGATAGAGCAAGGCAGCGCCGGTTTGGTTCCCTGCGGCACAACCGGTGAGGCATCGACGCTCTCCAATGCCGAGCATCACCGTGTGATCGAAGTGTGTATCGAACAGGCGGCGGGGCGCGTTCCGGTCATCGCCGGGTGCGGCAGCAACGACACGATGAATGCAGCCCTGCACATGAACTTCGCAAAGAAGGCCGGCGCATCTGCCGGACTTTGCGTGGCGCCATATTACAATCGGCCTAGCCAGGACGGACTGATGGCGCATTTCAGCTATCTCGCCGAAAACTGCGAGCTGCCTATTGTCCTTTATAATGTGCCGAGCCGGACCGTGACCGATATCGAAGACGACACGGTCGTCGCTCTGGTGAAGAAATTTCCGGACCGCATCATCGCAATCAAGGACGCCAGCGGTGATCTGTCCCGCGTGGCGGACCACCGCATGGGCATCGGGCGCGAATTTTGTCAGCTATCGGGCAATGACGAGTTGTGGCTTCCTCATGCAGCGGCGGGGGGCAAGGGTGCCATCTCCGTGACTGCCAATGTCGCCCCGGCTCTGTGCGCGGAGTTTCACGCAGCAATTGCGGCCAATGATCTGGCAAAGGCGCGCGAGCTCAACGACCGCCTGTTCCCGCTGCATTACGCGATGTTCTCGGATGCTTCACCCGGCCCGGTGAAATACGCGCTCAGCCGCGTTCACGAAGGCTTCGAGCCGGATGTGCGCCTGCCGATCACCAATGCCAGTGAAGCCTCGCGCAAGGCTGTGGACGAGGCCTTGGTCCACGCCGGGTTGATCGACGACTAGATTACCTCATCTTCGTCGAGCAATACTTCGGCAAAACCTTCTGGTTCGCTGGCAAGGATTGCCTCGGTTATTCCTTCGATCCGCGCGCCGACGCGTTCGGGGTTGGCGATGCTGGCGATATGGAACAGCGCATCACCCTGATGCACGACCGGAAGGGTAGCGTGGCCAATCACGATCCCGTCGATCGGCGCGTAGACGCCTTCGGGATCTTCACCGAACAAGCCGGCAACCGTTGCGAGCAGGTCGCCAGTGTGCACCGGATCGCCAGATGTCTTTGCCATATGTGCGACCCCGCCGCGAGCCGAGCGGACCCATTGTGTTTTGTTGGCGCGGGCGGGGATGCCGACTTCAGCCAGACCGTCATCTGCCTCGATCATGCCGAGATGCGCGAGCACGCGCAGGACGCCAGCGGTGCCGGTTTCGATCGAGAGATCGTCGAAACGAAGCGCTTCGCCCGCTTCGAGCAGGATCATCTCGACGCCCTCTTCTTTTGCGAGCGCTCGCAGCGAGCCATCGCGCAAGGGGCTTTCGATGATCACCGGCGCGCCGAAAGCCATGGCGAGCTCGACCAACTGCTTATTGCCCGCCGCGATCCGGACTTGTGGCAGATTGTAGCGATGAACGGCGGCAGAGTGGATATCGATACCGAGCGAGCACTTGCTCACGACTTCACTGAAAAACACGTGTGCCAGCTGTCCTGCTAACGAGCCGTTGGCAAAACCCGGGAATGACCGGTTGAGATCACGGCGGTCGGGCAGGTAGCGCGTGTGGCTGATGAAACCGAAGATGTTGGTGACCGGAACCAGCATGACCGTGCCGCAGAGCTTCTCCGGATCGATCTCGCGCGCGATACGCTGGATGATCGCGGTCCCGATAATCTCGTCACCATGAATAGCGCCGCTCACGAATATGGCCGGACCGGGCTTCGATCCGTGAAAGACTCTGATGGCGAGGTGGGAGTTGTAGCCCGTCGCCATCGTGGTCACCGGTATCGAAATGTCTTGCACAGTAGCGGGTGCGACCTCGCGCCCGGCGATATGGAATGAAGCCGATACCGGTTCATGCATTAGATATACTCCATCGACGCCGCAACTTTAGCGCGTCGGCATTCATCTACACCGATCCCGATGACCCGGTCGAGCCAATAACTCTGTCCGGCGCGGTCTCAGTCCGGCGGATTGTGTCGTTCGACGAAGCTCACTGCGGATTCGAGCATAAGCTCGCGAGTCTTCGAAAGCGAAAGCCAATGATCTTCGCCTTCGAGCGTTACCATCACGTGCGGCTTGCCGTGATCTTTAAGCTTGTCGGCCATCTTCACCGAGTGGCTGAATGGTACGACAACATCGTCTTTGCCGTGGATCAGCATGATAGGCGCACTAGCGCGTTCTGCGGCGCGCAGCGGCGAAACGTCGTCCCAGCCATCGCGCGGGCCGAGCTGCTCTAGAAGAGCGACCTTGGTCGTGCGGTCGTTGCCCGTCGCGCGGTAATCCTGCTGATACATGTCCTTGATGTCGCTCACCGGCGCCACGGCCACAGCGCAGCGATAGATGTCCTGCTGCAAGGTCACGCCTGCCAATGCGGCATAGCCGCCATAGCTGGCCCCGACGATACAGGCGCGTTTCGGATCGATCACACCGGTTTCGGCAAGGGCAGCCAAGCCGTCGGACTTGTCGGTCTGCATCTTTCGGCCCCATTCCCCATAGCCTGCCAGGCGAAAGGACTGGTTACGGTTTGTAGAGCCGCGAAAATTCGGTTGAAAAACCGCGTATCCGCGCGATGCGAATGCTTGTGCCCACCAGTCGAACGAAGCCGTATCGTGGCTATGCGGTCCGCCGTGTGGAAGCACTATGACGGGCAAGTTTTTGGCCTCGCGACCCGGCGGCAAGGTGAGGATGCCGTCCATCTCCATTCCGTCGCTTGCAGTATATTCGAATGTGGAAATCGGACCGACCCGTTCCGGGCCGATTGCCATTCTTTCATAAGCGAAAGCGTTGGCTCTGCCATTGGCAAGGTCGACCGCAAACCATGAGCCGCTGTCGAGATTGCCGCTGGTGCGCGCGATGACATGCTGCAAGTCGCTGGTCCAGTCGGCAAGACGGACCCTGAGATCACCGAATGCTCCGCGCGCGGCGGCAGCGGATTTTTCGTGATTCTTGTCTTGAAAGACGGGACGCGGTTCGTCGCCTCCCTCGAGGTATCCCATCAGGTGGCCGGTCGTATCGTCGAAAAACAGCCGATCGACATCGGTATCATCGAGGAATGGCTGGGGCTCGCCTCCTGCCAACGGGATTTCGTACCAGCGCGTCCCTTTCTGTTCGCGCTGCCCATAGATGACGCTCGTTCCATCGTAACCCAGTCCGACGAGCCAGACGCGGCTCGCCGCTTTCCTCACCTTCGGCGATAATTGCTTTGTCCATCCCGCGCAGCCGCCACTTGCCATTGCTATCGTCTACATCAAGTTCGGCTGCGACATTGCCACTGGCGTCGATCAGCCAGTCATTGTCGTGCCCCGGGCGGGCAGCTGTTGCTATTCGCTTGTGTGACATGTCCTGCAAGTCGACTCGGTAGAGATACGGCCTTCCGTGCTTGAATTTGTAATCCATGCGCCCACTTCGCTCGAGCTCGATCGCGCCGTAATATCCGTAATACCGCCCATCGATCTTGCGAATTCCGTAATCGCCGACGATCGCATCGATCAGGTTGCGTGTATTGCCGAAGATCAATCCACCTTCGGCCTCCGGAGCCATGGGCAGGACACGGTACGATATAGAACTCGGCCTTGTCGGTGGTAAAATTGTAGCCGAGATCTTCGGTCTGGCTTGATACGAGCAGCAAGCGCTCATCACCAATCCACTGGAGATAGCGGATCTTCATGTCACCGACTTCCACCGTCCGGATCGCCTTCGTCTGATCCTCGATCGTGACAATTACCCGCTTGCCCTTGATCGTGGTGAGAAGTGCGATTCGCCGTCCGCTTGGCGAAAGCACCGCCTTTTCGACATCGGGAAGTTTGCCGTATTCGGAGATTGGGAGCGGCTCTGGCGCCTGCGCGGAAATGGCAGGCGCAAACAGAGATGAGGCCGCGAGTGCGGCGACAAATAACAAACGCATGAAATGTGGACCCCGTTAAATATACGCTTTTGAATAGCTTGCGATGATGCACATCATCACCAGACCTTGACCAAAATCAAGCTCGTAGATGCACAGGACTTTGCGAAACTACAAACAACGCCTATCTGGCGCCCACCATGGTAAAGCCCAAACCCAAAGCGTTCGACAAGCAGAAGACCGTCGCGGAAAATCGCCGCGCCAGGTTCGATTATCATATCGAAGACAAATTCGAGGCTGGGCTTGCGCTGCAGGGGACGGAAGTGAAGGCTCTGCGTGCAGGCGAGGCGACCATCACGGAAAGCTATGCCGAGGTGAAGGACGGCGAGGTCTGGCTGATCAATTCCAATATCCCGGAATACAGCCACGGCAATCGCCAGAACCACGAACCGCGCCGTCCGCGCAAGCTGCTCTTGAATTCACGCGAGATCGGTAAACTGTTCGGCGCGGTCGAGCGCAAGGGTATGACCCTGGTGCCGCTCTCTGTGTACTTCAATTCGCAGGGCCGGGCGAAAGTCGAGCTGGCTTTGGCCAAAGGCAAGCAGGCCCATGACAAGCGTGCGACGATCAAGGAGCGCGACTGGAAACGAGACAAGGCCAGGTTGATCAGGGATCGCGGCTGAGACGCGCGGTACGCTCCAGCAAGAATTTGCGTCAATTCACAGACTGGTCACACCGCCAATGCTACCCATATGGACATTCATGGAAGCTGGCCTGCCCCTTGACGACAACCGCTTGCCTTTGCGCAGAGCGAAGCGCAGAGGCGGCAGCTCGTTATGACTCAGCATCGCTCCAGAAAACCTCGTAGGAAGACGTGGGCTGCGGACCTTATCCGCAAGTACATGCCGACACGCGAGCAGATGGCGCGCAACAAATATCTTGCTCCGATTGGTCACCGGTTCCTGTCGCCGGAACTGTGGCGCTTTACGCGTCGCTCGGTCCCGCGCGGAGTGGCGCTCGGCCTGTTTTCCGCTTTTATCATCCCGATCGGCCAGATTTTCCTTGCCGCATTCCTTGCTTTGCCATCGCGCGCCAATGTGCCGCTGGCTGCGTTGGTGACCTTCGTGACCAATCCATTCACGATCCCTGTATGGGTGGTCGTTGCAAACCGCGTCGGCGGCTTTGTATTGCAGATCGATGCGGCGACCTCGGGTTACGCCAATGAACAGCTTGAAAGCGGTGCTTGGAGCTGGCTGTCGGAGTTTTTCGAACTGGCCGGCGTCACTGCATTCGGTTTCATCGTGCTGGCAGTCCTTTCCGCTGCCGCGGGTTACCTCGTTTCGAGCGCGGTGTGGCGCGTCATCATTACTCGCCGCCGGGCAAAACGTCTGAAACGCATGGAAGCCCGGCTCGACCAGAGGCTCAATGCGAATTAAGGGCTGATCACGCAAACGCCATCAGGGACAAGGCTCGCTTGAAAAGCTTCACCGACATGCAATTGGGACACACTTCCGGCGCCGAGGGTGGTCTGGCGGGAAGCAGCCCCTTGCTGATTGGCGGATTGGTCGCGGCTGTCATTGTCAGCGCCGCGCTGCTGTTCGCTGTGACTGCCAACGGTCTGGTCACACTTGCGTTTGCGTTGGGTCTTGCCGTGCTGCTCGCCGGCGTGTTCGCCTTCGACCGAATGCGCGCCGAACCAGAGGCGATGACGATTGCCGCGCCGGACTGGTCGGTAACTCTCGCCGCGATCGAGGGTGCGGGCGGCGACAGCGGCGCCGTTGCAATTACAGATCGCGCCAACCGGCTGGTCTGCGCCAATACGCAATTCATTGCGGCATTCGGTATCGGCAGCGCGCCGCCGTCGCTTCCTCTCGAGCGCCCTGAACTCGAAGCAATGACACGGCTCGCGCGGGAAGCTTGGCGCGACGGGACCGGGGCGTTGGAAGAACTTCAGACTGCCTCGACCACCGAAAAATGGAAGGTGTCAGTCACGCGCGCGGGCCGTTCCGACGACCACCTTATCTGGCGTTTCACCAGACTGGCTGGCGAAGCATCCAAGACATTGGATGATCTCGACCTGTCCGGACCATTTGGCAAGATGCTGAGCCGCGCGGGCATCGAGACCGCAATCACCACAGCGACCGGCATGGTGCGGTCGGTAAGCTCCGGTTTCGCAGAGCGTGCGGCGGGCGATCCTTCGGCAACCCTTGTCGGTCAGGATTTCGTGTCCTTCCTGCGCTCCGACGACCGCGACCGGATTTACTTTGCGCGAGAGGGCCGTGGTGGGACGCCGCAAACGCTTGTCGATGTGCCGTTGCAGGACCCGGTGACAGCGCGCGATGCAGGACCGGACTCAGGTGCGACGCTGATGCTAATGATCGATAGCGGCGTCGGCATCGGCAGCGGCTGGGATGGCTCTTCGCAGGCTGGCGTTGCGCAGCTCGATGCATTGCTGGCGCAATTGCCGCTTGGCCTCGCCATGACTGACCGCGATGGGCGGTTCCTGTTCGCCAATGACGCTTTTCTGCGTTCGGTCGACCGCGAAGGCCGCGGTTTGCCAGCATTTCCTACCGACCTTGCCGTGCGCGAGGACAAGGCGGCTTTGTCGGATGCAGTGCGCAGGCATGGCCGAGGCCCCGCGACTAGCGGCGATATGGCCGTTCGCCTGGTTGCACAGCCCGAGGAGCCGGTTTCGATCGGGCTCGCCGGAGTGCGCGGCCTAGGTGAGGCGGCGGTGTTGATCAGCCTCGCCGATTCGAGCGAGGAAAACCAGCTCAAGCGGCAGGTTGCCCAAGCCACGAAAATGCAGGCTGTTGGCCAGCTCGCAGGCGGCGTCGCGCACGATTTCAACAATGTGCTGACCGCGATTATCGGCACCTGCGACCTGATGCTCCTTCGTCACACTCCCGGCGACAGCGATTACGATGATATCCAGCAGATCAGGGCGAATTCGAGATCGCGCCGCATCTCTGACCCGGCAATTACTGGCATTCTCGCGCCAGCAGACGCTGCGCCCGGAAATCCTGCAATTGCCCGATGTGGTCAGCGAAGTAGGCCCGCTCATCAAGCGGCTGCTAGGAGAGAAGATCACTTATTACGTCCAGCACGACCGCGACCTTGGCCCGGTCCGCGCAGATCCCCAGCAGCTTGAGCAGGTCATCATGAACCTCGCCGTGAATGCGCGCGATGCGATCCAGTCGAGCGGCAGCGGGGCGGGGCGGATATCACTCCTGACGCGCAGTATCGAGGCGAAGGAAGTGATGCGGCTTGGCTCGGAAATCCTGCCGACAGCCGATTACACCGTGCTGATTGTTCAGGACACAGGCGGCGGCATCCCGCAGAAGGTTCTGCCGAAACTGTTCGAACCGTTCTTCACGACCAAGGAACAGGGCAAGGGAACAGGCCTCGGCCTGTCCACCGCATATGGGATCGTCAAGCAGTCGGGCGGCTTTATTTTTGCCGACAATGTCGCCGATGGGTCGGGCAAAACGGTTGGCGCGCGGTTCACCGTCTATTTTCCGGTCCACCGCGGCGAAGCGCCCAAGCGGCGCGAGGTTCCCGCACCGGTCTCATCGGACTGGTCGGCGGGAGGCAAGATCCTGCTGGTGGAGGACGAAGACATGGTCCGTGCCGTGGCGGAACGGGCGCTCGCGCGCGCCGGCTACGAAGTCACCGCCTGTCCCGGCGGTGAGGAAGGGCTCGAAGCCATCGAGGAGGGCGGCGAATTCGACCTCGTGGTCAGCGATGTCGTGATGCCAGGCATGGACGGGCCGGCGATGGTGCGGGAGATTCGCGTCCTGCTGCCCGAAATGCCGGTCCTGTTCATGTCGGGCTATGCCGAGGAGCAGCTGCGCAGCGAGATCGACATCGACAACATGCACTTCATCGCCAAGCCGTTCAGCGTGAAGCAGATCGGTGAAAAGGTTGGCGGCGTCTTGCGGGCAACCAACCCGAAGGCAGATTAGCCTCACTCGCAGGAATCGCCTCGATGCGGCGCCGTTCAAAAAAGTTTTGTTCCACTCTTGTTCTATGAGAACAAATGCGATACATGCTATTCCAACAAGGGGGCGGTCGATAATTCCTGATCGCATCTAGGCAAGTGAAGGAGAGCGTGCGATGGCTACTAATCTCAAGCTGGTAGAGAAGGAAAAAGACGTGGACCGTCAAAAGGCGCTCGACGCCGCACTTGCTCAAATCGATCGGGCATTCGGCAAGGGTTCGGCAATGAAGCTGGGCTCAAAAGAAGCAATGGAGGTCGAGTCTATTTCGACCGGGTCGCTGGGGCTGGATATCGCCCTTGGCATTGGCGGCCTGCCAAAAGGCCGCGTTGTAGAAGTTTATGGGCCGGAAAGCTCGGGCAAGACGACCTTGGCACTGCATGTCATTGCCGAGGCGCAGAAGGCTGGCGGCACCGCTGCGTTCGTCGACGCCGAACATGCGCTTGATCCGGTATACGCTCGCAAACTGGGCGTGGACATCGATGAACTGATCGTCTCGCAGCCCGACACGGGCGAACAGGCACTCGAAATTACCGACACTCTCGTGCGTTCGAACGCGATTGACGTGTTGGTGGTCGACTCGGTCGCGGCACTTGTCCCCCGTGCTGAAATCGAAGGTGAGATGGGCGACGCCCATGTCGGCCTTCAGGCGCGACTGATGTCCCAATCGCTGCGCAAGCTGACCGGGTCGATCAACCGTTCCAAATGCATGGTGATCTTCATCAACCAGCTGCGCATGAAGATCGGCGTGATGTACGGCAATCCAGAGACGACGACGGGTGGCAACGCTCTCAAGTTCTATGCTTCGGTTCGTCTCGACATTCGCCGTACCGGCCAGATCAAGGACCGTGATGAAGTGGTTGGAAACTCAACCCGCGTCAAAGTGGTCAAGAACAAGGTTGCGCCGCCGTTCAAGCAGGTCGAATTCGACATCATGTACGGCGAAGGTATTTCGAAGATCGGCGAGATCCTCGATCTTGGCGTCAAGGCCGGGATCGTCGAAAAGTCGGGTAGCTGGTATTCCTACGACAGCGTCCGCATCGGCCAAGGCCGCGAGAACGCCAAGGTCTACCTCAAGGAAAATCCAGAAGTTTGCGACCGGTTGGAAGCCGCCATTCGCGGCCGCACCGACGAGGTTGCCGAGGAGATGATGACGGGACCGGACGCGGAGTAACGGTATCTGACCCTCAAGCGGGCTGAAGCTGCGATCGCTGCAGCGCCCGGAAAACCGGATAGCCGGCGCGCTACGGACCTCACGTTCGTAGGCAGCGCCGGCTTTTCTGTGCCTCGCCGAAGGTTCGCCATCATCGCGCAGCGCCAGTCAAGGTGGCCCAGGAACGCGCCGAGGTGTATCCAGCCGAGCCATATGTGAAAACTCACCCATCGCCGCACCACAATTTGGCGACACGATTCGGATCTATAATCGGGACGGTTTTATCCGCTTGTCGCCTGCCGCTGCATTGCTTAATTGCGCTCTATGACTTCCAGTGGCTTCACCTCGACCAACGACATTCGCCGATCCTTCCTCGATTTCTTCGGGGGGCAAGATCACGCGCAGGTGCCCAGCGCGCCGCTGGTGCCGTATAATGACCCGACGCTCATGTTCGTTAACGCGGGCATGGTGCCATTCAAGAACGCCTTTACCGGCCTGGAAACGCCGCCCGCCCCGCGCGCGGTGTCGTCCCAGAAATGTGTGCGTGCAGGCGGCAAGCACAACGATCTCGACAATGTCGGTTACACGGCGCGCCATCACACGTTCTTTGAAATGCTCGGCAATTTCTCGTTCGGCGACTATTTCAAAGAGCAGGCGATCGAAAACGCGTGGAACCTTCTGACGAAGGAATGGGGCCTGCCGGCAGACAGGCTGACCGCGACGATCTATCACACCGATGATGAGGCGTTCGATCTCTGGCGCAAGATATCGGGCCTGCCCCAGGACCGCATCATCCGCATCGCGACCAACGACAACTTCTGGTCGATGGGCGAAACCGGGCCGTGCGGCCCGTGCTCCGAAATCTTTTATGATCACGGTGAGCACATCGAAGGAGGGCCTCCCGGAAGCCCGAACGAAGATGGCGATCGCTTCGTCGAAATCTGGAACCTGGTGTTCATGCAGTTCGATCAAAAGGAAGACGGGACACGCCGCGATCTTCCTCATCCTTCGATCGACACGGGCATGGGGCTCGAGCGCGTTGCTGCGGTGATGCAGGGCGTGCACGATAATTACGATACAGACACATTCAGGACTTTGATCACGGCATCTGAGCAAATGACCGATGTGAAAGCCGAGGGCGCGCAAGCAGCCAGCCACCGGGTCATTGCCGATCACCTGCGATCCACGAGTTTCCTGATGGCTGACGGTGTCCTGCCATCTAATGAGGGGCGCGGTTATGTCCTTCGCAGGATCATGCGCCGCGCCATGCGCCATGCCCACCTGCTCGGCGCGGGCGAGCCGTTGATGCACCGCCTCGTACCAAGTCTCGTTTCCGAAATGGGGTTGGCCTATCCGGAACTCGCGCGCGGTCAGGCGCTGATCGAGGAAGTGCTCGAACGCGAGGAAACGCAGTTCCGACGGACGCTCGATAAAGGGCTGAAACTGCTCGATGAAGCAACGGGCGAAATGGAAGAGGGCGGGGAGCTTGATGGCGAGACCGCATTCAAGCTTTACGACACTTTCGGCTTTCCATACGACCTGACCGAAGATGCGCTGCGCGCGCGCGGAATCGGAGTTGATCGCGGCGGCTTTGATGCAGCCATGACCCGGCAGAAAGAGGCTGCGCGGGCGGCGTGGAAAGGCTCTGGTGAAGCGGCTTCAGGCGAGATCTGGTTCGACATTGCCGAGCGCGAAGGAGCAAGCGAGTTTACGGGATACGCGGCCACATCAGGCGAGGGCAGTGTTGTCGCCATCGTCAAGGACGGCGCGGAGGTGCAAACAGCGTCTGCAGGCGACGACGTGGTTATCTTGACCAATCAGACCCCGTTCTACGGAGAGAGCGGCGGTCAGACGGGTGACACGGGCTCGATCAAGACACCCGCTGGTTTTGCAGCGACTGTGAGCGATACGAGCAAACCGCTTGGCCGCTTGCGCGCTCACCATGCCCACGTTTCAAAAGGCGAAGTGTCGGTTGGCGACACCGTTCACCTCGAAGTCGATACCGATCGCCGGAGCCAAATTCGCGCAAACCATTCGGCGACGCATCTCGTTCATGCGGCGCTGCGCAACCAGCTTGGCGGTCATGTGACCCAGAAAGGATCACTGGTTGCTGAGGACCGTCTGCGGTTCGACTTTTCCCATCCCAAGGCATTGTCCCACAGCGACATTGCGGCGATCGAAGCAGAGGTGAATGCCGAAATCCGCGCAAACGAACCGGTGTCGACGCGTCTGATGAGCCCCGATGACGCGGTCGAAGCGGGGGCGCTTGCGCTGTTCGGTGAAAAGTATGGCGATGAAGTTCGGGTGCTTTCTATGGGACGTGCGAGCGAAGGCGGGAAAAACTACTCGGTCGAGCTCTGCGGCGGAACGCATGTGAAAGCGACTGGCGATATCGGAATCTTTCGCATCGTATCGGAGAGCGCCGTCTCTTCCGGTGTCCGCCGGATCGAGGCGTTGACCGGCGAGGCAGCGCGCGAATGGTTGGTGGAACGCGAAGACGCCTTGAAGGCCGCGGCCAGCGCAATTCGCGCGACACCCGAGGAAGTGCCCGAGCGTGTCTCCGCGCTTCTCGCCGAGCGCAAGCGGCTCGAAAGGGAGCTTGCTGACGCAAAGAAAGCTCTGGCTCTCGGAGATGGTGGAGATGGTTCAAGCGCCTCCGCCGCAAGCGACGAGGAAATCGGCGGGGTAAAGTTCAGCGCTCAGGTGATCGAGGGACTTAGCCCGAAGGAACTGCGCCCGCTGCTCGATGAAGCGAAGAAGCGGCTAGGGTCGGGCATCGCGGCGATTATCGCGGTCAATGACGGCAAAGCGAGTATCGCGGCTGCCGTGACCGACGATCTTACCGACCAATTTAGCGCGGTTGAGTTAGTCCGCACCGGCGTCGAAGCGCTGGGCGGTAAAGGCGGCGGCGGTCGCCCGGACATGGCTCAAGGTGGCGGACCTGACGGCAGCAAGGCCGACGAGGCCATTGCTGCGATCAAGGCTGCGCTAGAGAGCTGATTTTACGCGTCAGGGGTTTCCTTGGTCACCCCGTCGCTGCCCTGTGGCACATCGTTACCGTCGGTGTCGCCGGGCTGGCCGCGACCGCTCGAAGTGGGTGCCTGATCCTTGAGCGGTCCCTTGACGTTCTGCGGCTTGAATTTCTCGTCGTTCGGAATGGGTTTGGTCGGATCGATATTATCGGCCATTTCGGTTCTCCTTTCCCCTTCAACGCATTAGCGCTCGAAAAGGTTCGAGAAATCGATCAATGCCGCTTGGCTTCGATCGGTCAGCTAAGAGGACCGCAGCTTAGGTTTCTCGGATAATCCGCCATCTCGCTCAAGCTGTTCGCGGAATTCATCGCGCTTTTCGTGGATCGAGGCGATCACCGGCCCCATCGCGACACCGATATCGACCAGCACCGCTTCGGAGAGCTGTAGCGAGCTTTCGAGATTTTCCGGCACGGCGTGGGTGGCCCCCGCACGGTAGAGCGATGCGGCATGATCCGTGTCGCGCGCACGGGCGACAATGAGGAGGTCCGGATGCTCACCGCGAAGTTTCGAAACAAGGCGCTGTGCGAGCACCGGCTCGTCCATTGTCAGCACCAGCGCCGGCGCTTGTTCGATGCCGAGGCGGTCGAGCGAGTCTCCCCGCGCTGCATCCCCGAACACGGCCCGGTATCCGCCGCGTCTTGCCCGATCGATGATGTCAGGGTCGGAATCGAGCAGGACATAGGCCTGTTCGTGCGCAGTCATCATATCTGCAACAAGTCTCCCGACGCGGCCTCCGCCAATGATGATGGTTCGAGCTTCCTCCTGGTCTTCCTCGGGCAGTTCCGGCGCAGCTTCGACCCGGCGTGCGATGGACCTGCCGAGTTTTGCAAGCAGCGGTGTCACGGTCAGCCCGATAGCGGTGACGATCTGCCAGAACTGCGCTGTCTCGGTGTCGATCACGAGGGCGCTGGTAGCTGCGGCGAGCACGATGAGTGTCGTTTCGCTCGGGCTGGCCATCAATACACCCGTTTCCGCCGCAGTGCTGCGCCGCGCGCCCATCATCCGCAGCAGCGACCCGGTGACGACGGCCTTGAACACGAGCGCGCCGACCACTGCCAGAGCAATGGTGGTCCAGTCGGCTATGATCGACAGGATGTTGATGCTCATCCCGATGGTGATCAGGAAGATACCGAGCGCGAGGCCCTTGAACGGCTCCATGATGCTCTCGACTTCGGTGTGATACTCGGTCTCGGCGATGAGCAGGCCGGCAATGAGCGCGCCCACGATCGGCGACAGGCCGGTCGCTGCGGTCGCGAGGCTGGCCCCGATGACCACCAGCAAGGATGCTGCGAGAAACAGCTCCGGGCTCTTCGTTCGGGCGGCTTGAGAAAACAACCGGGGCAAGGCGAAGCGGCCCAGGACCAGCAGGAGCAGGATGACGAGGCCGCCTTGCCACAATGTATCGGTGATCGCCGTCCAGCCTTCGCCGTCCGCATTCGGAGCGAGCGCGCCGAGGATGAAGATGATCGGGACGATCATGATATCCTCGAACAGCAGCATGGATAGTGCGGCCCGCCCCACTGGTGATTTCGTGCCGGAGATCGGCAGCACGATCGCGGTCGAGGAGAAAGCGAGCGCGAAGCCCAGCGCGACTGCGGCGGTCGTCTCCATGCCGCTGTAATAGCCGAAAAATGCCGCGGAGATGCTGCCGATGATCAGCAGCTCGAGCGAGCCGAGACCGAACACCAACCTGCGCAATTGCCACAGGCGGTTGAATGACAGTTCAAGCCCGATGGCGAACAGCAGCAGGATGATCCCGAAATCCGCGAAGGGTTGCAATCGTTCGGGGTCCGAGATCGTGACGTATTGCAGCCACGGAATTTCGTTGACCAATGTGCCGAGGCCAAACGGACCCACCAGCACTCCGATCAGAATAAAGCCGATAATCGGGGTGATCCGGAAACGGGCGAATACCGGTATCACGATGCCTGCCGCGCCGAGGATCACGAGCGCGTCCTGCATCACCGGGGACATTGAGAGTTCGCCTGCCATTGTTGGGGCTTACCCCGCGCGCAAGGTCATGTCATCCGCCGCCGGGCGAATGTGGACCGATTGGCCGCGCGGGGCCCTCATGATCCTCAGGAGGGAGGCCGAGCGGGTCCGAGATGTTGCCCACTCGTTTGTCCCATTCGATGCGGTAAAGGTCGAAGCGCCGGTCATGCAGGTTCTGCACCGTGCCTTCCGCGCGCGCCCAGCTGAGGTCAGCCAGGTTCACATCGCTGATCGTGAGCGTTTCGACGTTCTCGCTGGCTTCGGCAGCGATGCCGTCGCGCGCAAACGGGAAGTCGCAAGGGGTGAGAATGCAACTTTGAGCGTACTGGATGTCCATGTTGGCGACGTTCGGCAGGTTGCCGACATTGCCCGACATGACGACGTAGCACTGGTTCTCGATTGCGCGGGCCTGCGCGCAATACCGCACCCGCATGTATCCCTGGCGGCTGTCAGTGCAGAACGGCACGAAGATGATGCGTGCGCCTTCATCGACCAAGCGGCGGGCGAGCTCCGGGAACTCGCTGTCATAGCAGATGAGCGCGCCGATGGGCCCGCAATCGGTCGGGATCGCATCGATGCTGTCACCGCCCTTGATGTTCCACCAATACGCTTCATTCGGGGTGGGGTGAATCTTCTCCTGCGCGTGGATCGATCCGTCGCGCAGGCAGACATAGGCGACGTTGTGGATGTCGCCATCGGGCATCCGGGTCGGGTGCGAACCACCGATGATGTTGATGTTGTAGCTGAGCGCCATCTCGGACAGGCGCTTGCGGATCTTTGGCGTGTATTCGCTCAGGCACTCGATGGATTGGAGCGGATTTAGCTCCTCGTCCTCGGCACTCAGCAGCATCAGCGTGAACAATTCGGGGAACACGATGAAGTCGCTTTCATAGTCCGCCGCGACATCGACGAAGTATTCCACCTGCTTCATGAACTCGCCGAAATCGGCGACCGCGCGGGCTTGAAGCTGGCAGGTCGCGATCCGCACGCTTTCCACGTCGCGCGGCAATCGGTGCTTGGGCGGGGAATCGATATCGACATAGGGATTGCGCCAGATCATGCGCACCGCAAACGCCTTCGACTGCTTGTCTTCAGGCAAGTAATCGCGAAGAATGCCGTGAGGCTCGAAACCGTTGGCAAGCTGGAAGCGCAGCACGGGATCGTGAATCTTGGTGTCGATGACCTTCTGGAGGTATTCCTCGGGCGTATCGGCGCGGTTGGTCTTGCGGCGCATCGCCTTGGCAAGGCCCGGCATCCGTCCGCCGAACACGATGCCTTTCAGGTCGAGCCTTTCAGCCAGCGCACGGCGTTCCTCGTAAAGCCTGCGCCCGAGCCGCGTTCCGCGCACACCGGGATCCACGCACATCTCGTACCCGTAGAGCCAGTCGCCGGTCGGATCGTGACGCGATCCGAACCCGTTGCCGGTCACCTCGTCCCAGGTGTGGTCACCAAGGGCGACATGCTCATCAAGCCGCATCGAAGCGCAATAGCCGACGATCTTGCCGTCAAGCTTCGCGATAAAGCACCCGTCAGCGTAGTTGTTGATCTGACCCCTGATCTCGCCCTGCGTGTAGGCGGGCAGGTCGGCATAGGCGCGGCGCACCAGGTCGCCGATGGCGCGCACGTCCTTGAGCTTGGCCTGGCGCACTTCGAGGCGGGCCCTGGTTTGCTTTGCGGGGCGGAGTGTTTCGGTCATGGGGTGAAACGTCCCTGTCCAGATGCAAAGGGCGACCTTCCCCGAGAGAAGGCCGCCCCTGTGTTACGCGGGTTTGAAGCGCTGGTTCCGATGGCGTCAGCTCCAGTTAGCCATCTCTTGTTCGAGGTTGTTGACGATGGATTCGAAGAACTGCTCGGTCGTTTGCCAATTCTGACCCGGACCGATCAGCAGCGCGAGATCCTTTGTCATCTGGCCGTTCTCGACCGTCTGGATACAGACCCGCTCGAGTGTCTCGGCGAACTTCACAACGTCAGGCGTATCGTCGAACTTGCCCCGGTACATCAGGCCGCGCGTCCATGCGAAGATCGACGCGATCGGATTGGTCGAGGTCGCCTTGCCCTGTTCGTGCTGCCGATAGTGGCGAGTGACGGTGCCGTGCGCGGCTTCCGCTTCGACGGTCTTGCCATCGGGCGTCATCAGCACCGAGGTCATCAGGCCGAGCGAGCCGAAGCCCTGCGCAACCGTATCCGACTGGACGTCGCCGTCATAATTCTTGCAGGCCCACACGAACTTACCGCTCCACTTGAGTGCAGAGGCGACCATATCGTCGATGAGGCGGTGTTCGTAGGTGATGCCGGCGGCATCGAACCGTTCCGCGAATTCCGCGTCGTAGACTTCCTCGAACAGGTCTTTGAAGCGCCCATCGTATTTTTTCATGATGGTGTTCTTGGTCGAGAGGTAGACCGGCCATTTCCGGTCGAGGCCGTAATTCATGCAGGCGCGCGCGAAGTCGCGGATGCTGTCGTCGAGGTTGTACATCGCCATTGCGACGCCCGAGGACTGGAATTCGTACACGTCGAGGTCGATCTTCTTGCCATCTTCGCCCTCAAACACGAGGCGCAGCTTGCCCGGCCCCGGGATCAGCGTGTCGGTCGCGCGGTACTGGTCGCCGAAGGCGTGACGGCCGACCACGATCGGGTCGGTCCAGCCCGGCACGAGGCGCGGGACGTTGTCGATGACGATCGGCTCGCGGAAGACCACGCCGCCAAGGATGTTGCGGATCGTGCCGTTGGGCGAGCGCCACATCTTCTTGAGGTCGAACTCTTCGACGCGCGCTTCGTCCGGGGTGATCGTGGCGCATTTCACACCCACGCCGTGCTGCTTGATCGCGTTGGCTGCATCGACGGTGATCTGGTCGTCGGTCTCGTCGCGTTTCTCGATCGACAGGTCGTAGTATTTGAGGTCGATATCGAGATAGGGCAGAATCAGGCGTTCGCGGATCCATTGCCAGATGATCTTGGTCATTTCGTCGCCATCAAGCTCGACGACCGGGTTTGCTACTTTGATTTTCTGCATGGCTAGCGCTTCATCCCTTCTGGACTTCGTGTTTCGATAGGATGTCTGTTGTGATCCCTCCCGCGCGCTCTAGCAGAGGCATCGCCGGGTGCAAGCGCCTCGGCTTTGCAAAGGGCCTATCTGCACAGGTGCCATGAGACACATGAGACAGTGTCCAGGGGAAGAAAAGCTGGCCCGGCGCGAGTGCCTTGTCGTGACAGCAGGAAAGTATGGCTCCGGCGCGGCTCATGCCGACATTTAAAGCATCCCGGGCCGATGTAGGAAAGCGCGGCACGCGGCCTAGAACGGCCAGAATTCCTCGACGAGAGCAGGCGGCGTTTCGAGCGCGATGCTTTCTTTGCGCGCGATGAAGGGTGTTTCGTGCACATGCAGCCCGTCAAGCGCGCAATCGAGCAGGAATTGGGCAAGGTCGGCGCGGCGCGTGCGCAGCGTTCCGGCTGGCAAGTCGGTCAGCGAAACCTCGAAATCCCCGGTGCGCTCCCGGTTGAGCAGCCAGCCGGGCCGTACTGCGGTCCAGTCGATATCGTCGCAGACGCGCAGCACCCGCTCCATCTCTCCCATCTGGCGGAAAATTCGGTCGAGCGGTGCGGTCGCGGCCTTGAACCACAGCGGCACGGTCGCATCGGGATCGGCGAAGGCGGCGGAAATCGTCACGTAGCGTTTCACCTTCGCCTCGCGCATGGCCTTCACGACGTTGACCGCGCCTTCGGTGTAAAGTGGGGGAGGGTTGATCAGCGTCTGCGGATCGCGCGGAAGGCCGACTGCCGAAATCACGCAGTCCACGCCGTCCATCAAGTCTGCCATGCCGCTGTCGAGCAGGTTTGCCGTGCGCGCCTCGAAACCGGGATGGTCGCAGAAATTGTCGGGAAAATCGCGCTCGGCTGCGCGCACCTTGTGCCCGCGCTCAAGCGCCTGGTCGAGAACCTTGCGCCCGGTATCGCCGGTCGCGCCGAATAGAAGTATTTGAGATGTCATGGCTCCCTAACGGACCGAGCCGGAGGAAGTGCCGAAATTCCCTTGCAAATACCGCAAGAGGCTTTGCGCAAAGGCGCGAAGCGTCTGCCCCGATCGCCGGATCAGGTCAGTGGTAAAGTCGATATCGAGGGGAAAACGATGGTGGGCGTAGGAAGAGTTGAACTTCCGACCCCTGCAATGTCAATACAGTGCTCTACCACTGAGCTATACGCCCAAGCCATCGGTTTTGCCGTTCAATTCCTGAACGGGAGCGGCCCATTAACGTGCCGCTGAAAAAGGTGCAAGCGTTAAGCGCACCCGAAATCCGATTGTAGCCGATCTGCGGTTCAATCTGAAGGTCAGGTCCAGAGACTGGCCTATTTAGAGACTGGCCTCACGCTGATCCTCGAACACGCGCTCTACCTCGAGCACGAGGTCGCGCAGGTGAAACGGTTTCGACAACACCTTGGCATGCGGCTGTTCGCGGCTGGCGCGCAGCGAAACGGCTGCAAAGCCGGTGATGAACATGACCTTCGTGCGCGGCGAGATTTCGGCGCAGCGCTGCGCCAGCTCGATCCCGTCCATTTCCGGCATCACGATATCCGACAGCAGCAGATCGAAATGCTCCGCCTCGAGCAGCGGTATCGCTTCGGTCCCGCGGTCGACCGAGAACACTTCGTAGCCAGCCTTGGTCAGTGCACGCTCAAGGTAAACGCGCATGGCTTCTTCATCCTCGGCCAGTAGGATTCGCGGAGTTGGATTCGCTGTCATGGCAATTTTCATAGCAGCTTGAGCTTAAGAAATCCTGTCAGAACGTGCGATTGATCGATTTTGAGACGGCCTCGCGATTTCTGCCGAAGCGGCGGGGTTAATTACCGCAAATACAAAGGCCTAATCGCGCGAACGTTCAGCTTGGATACGCCATCAAATTACAGCTTTGACAGGCCGCGCGAAAGCGGGCAGCAACCATTGTGCATGAGCAGTTCCACGCATCCCGGCGCATCAGAGCCATCATCGACGCGCCAGACCGCTGGCCGTTCGCTCCGCACGAGGAAAGGCGGAGCAGTGTCGGGCGAGGCGTCCAGCGGATTGTTCGGCCCGGCATTTACTCATGTCGCGCCCAAATCCATGCCGCTTCCGGTCTTGATCGCGGTGCCCCATGCGGGGCGGGTCTATCCCTCCGAAACGCTTGCCCAGATGCGCGATGCCGATCTTAGCCAATTGCGGCTGGAGGATCGCTATGTCGACCGGCTGGCGGTCGAAATTGCCAAGGCCACCGGCACCGGATTGATGGTTGCTCATGCCCCGCGCGCGATGATTGACCTCAACCGCGCTCACGACGATGTCGACTGGGAGATGATCGCGGGGCCGAGGCGCCGCGCGTCCAAACCGGTTCCGGCGCTTGCAGGGTCGAGATCACCGCGCTCGCAGCGGGCTGGGGCTGGTGCCGCGCCGCTTGCCGGGCTTCGGAGAAATCTGGCGCGACAAACTGCCGCGCGACGAGCTCGATCGGCGGGTCGACCGCATCCACAGGCCGTATCATACGTTTCTGGCGACGGAGCTTGAGCGAATACGGGCCGAATGGGGCGCGGCGCTGCTCGTTGACCTGCATTCGATGCCGCCTTTGCGCCGGCAGAACGGCCAGCAGGCTGCGCCGCAGATAGTCCTGGGTGATCGCTTTGGAGCGTCGTGTCAGAACAGCCTGATCGCGCGGTCATTCCGGTTCCTTGAACAACAGGGCTGCCCGGCGGCGCACAACCGCCCCTATTCCGGCGGCTATGTACTCGATCGTCATGCCGCGCCCTCGCGGGGCCTTCACGCCTTGCAGGTCGAGGTTTGCCGCGGGGCTTATCTCGATACGGATCTGTCCGAGCCGAGCGAGCAGCTGGAGCCACTGGCTAAGATGCTGGCGGGCCTGGTGCGAGAACTTGGCGCTGAAACCGCGCATCTCGGCGCGAAAGGGCAATTGGCGCAGGCGGTCGAATAGCTCACACCTGCTCGACGATACTAATGCAATCCATTGATTAACATGAAAAAACCACCTCGCGCGGCAAAGCGCACGAGGTGGCCAAGGTTCAGGGAGTGCTGCACCTCTCGGGCGCAGCCTGCAAGCGGCAGATGAGGGGGGTACGCCGCTTACAACCCTAAAATAAGATCGCGGCGGGGCGCCTTCAAGAGGTGCCCCGCCGCGAATTTTTTGTCACGTTCTGCGCCGCAAGTGCGCTGAACCAATTGAACGCCGCTTATCAGGCCGAAGCGTCGGCGTTCTCAGCCGGCGCGGGCACCTTGCCCTGTGCCGACTGACGCTCGAACACTGTCCGCATCAGGTTCAGCGAGAACAGGTGCGCGTGGATCAGCATGTTCATGCCGTTCTTGTTCAGCGCCTCGACCGATTCAGCTGGAAGTTCGCGCAGCTTGTTCTCATCGACCATCCGGAAGCCGCGATAGACGAACGGCTTGTCCGGCACATCGCTGCGGGTGATGGCGATTTCGCCGTCCATCAGGATGTCGAGCTTCTTCAGCTCTTCGAGAAACGCCTTGGTGCGCTGGCCCGATTCCTCGAACTTGCGGCAGAATTCGAGCACGTCCTTGGTGTACTGGGTCGGCTCGCCGCCGTCTTCGAACAGGACATTGCCTTCGTCACGCTTGCCCACGACGCCCGCGGACGGATCGAAGCAGAGCGACATGTCTTCGCTGTCCTGCTGCAGCTTGGCGAGCAGGAATGGATAGCGGCGGACATAGGCCGGGACGTAGACGCGGCTGATAAGCTTGCCATCGTCGCCGATGAAGGTGTTGACGCCCTCGTTGAGGCCCATCAGCGCGATCGGTAGCGGGTTGTCGCCAGCGGTGAACACGATCGGGTAGTCGCGCTGGGCATCGACGAATTCATCGACCGTCAGCGGGATTGCATGCGTTTCGGCGAGAAAGTCTGCATTCTCGAACGGACCGACCTTCCACTCGCCGTGATCGCGGCTGTTGAGAGGAAGCAAGTCTTTGTAAAACAGCGGAAGTTGCGGCTGCGGCGCGCTGGCCATGTAGTATCTCCGAAATATTCGAGTGAAATTGAATTGGGCGGCCGTCGGGAAGCCCGAACAGGCCGATCGCGCTGCGCTTTAGGCGCTTGAAGCCTGCGGTGCAAGCCGCGCTCGGTCAGCTGCTGCTGGCGGGCACCAGCTTGCCCGGATTGAGCAGGTCTTGCGGGTCGAGCGCCTGCTTCACCCGCCGCATCATGTCGAGCGCGACCGGATCGCCCAGCCGGCCCAGTTCGCCGACCTTCATCTGCCCGATGCCGTGCTCTGCGCTGATCGATCCGCCCCATTCGGTGACGAGGTCGTAGACCCTCGCGCTGATCGCCTTGCCGGGGCCATCCTCCCATTCGCCGGGTGTCGCTCCGGCGGGCGCGAGGATGTGGAAATGCACATTACCGTCACCCAGATGCCCGAAAGCGACGCCATGCGTACCTGGAAATGCGCTTTCGATATCTGGGATCGCAGCGAGGATGAATTCGGGCATTGCGTCGACGGGTACCGAGATATCGTGCTGCATCGCCGGGCCCAGTGCGCGCTCGGCAGCGGAGATCGAATCGCGCAAGAGCCAGAAGTCCTCCGACTGGCTCTCGCTCGATGCAATCACGGCGTCTTCGAGCAGGCCTGCGTCCATCGCGCTAGCCAGAACTGTTTCCAGCCGTTCGCGCAGCGCGGCGCTGTCGCCTTCGCTTGCGACGCATTCGACCAGCGCGTTCCAGCTATGGCGCTGCGACAGCGGCGAACGGGCATCGGGCAGGTGATCGAGCACGCTGTCGAGGCAATGGTCCGGCACCACTTCGAATCCCTCAAGAGCATCGCCCATGGCGCGCGTCACATGGCGCAGCAGAGTGCGGGCTCCCGTGATCGTCGGCAGGCCGATCCACGCAGTAGCCCGCGCCGATGCTGCGGGCAGGAGGCGCAAGGTCGCTGCCGTCACGATGCCGAGCGTTCCTTCCGATCCGATCAGCAATTGCTTGAGATCGAACCCGCGATTGTCCTTCTTGAGCGCGGTGAGGCCGCCGAACACGCTGCCATCGGCCAGCACCGCTTCCAGCCCCAGAACCTGCGCGCGCATCGTCCCGTGGCGCAGCACCTGCGTGCCGCCCGCATTGGTCGAGACGAGCCCGCCAATGGTCGCCGAACCCTTGCCGCCCAGCGTCAGGGGAAAGCGCATGTCCTGCGTCTCCACCGCCTCGTGCAGGGTCTGGAGGATCACACCCGCCTCGCACACGCACTGGCCTGCCTCGGCATCCATCGAACGGATCGCATTCATGCGCCGCAGCGACAGCAGGATCGCCTTGCCGCTGTCATCCGGCGTCGCTCCGCCTGCCATACCGCTATTGCCGCCCTGGGGCACAATCGGGATGCGGTGGTCGGCGCACAGCCGGACAAGCGCAGCCACCTCCTCAGTCGAGGCGGGCGAGGCGAGCGCTACCGCGCGCCCGGTATAGCGCCCGCGCCAGTCGGTGACCCACGGATCAAGCGCATCGGGATCGTCGGTAAACCCTTTCGGGCCAAGCAGGTCGCGCGCTTGGCCAAGGAAATTATCGCTTCGGGAGAGTGTCGTAGCCATTGTTGCGGCTATGCCACAGGCGGGCACTATTGTGCCAGTCAATTGCGGCGCACCGGCTCCCCAGTTAAGCCAGCGTTCAATCGTTCGCGCTAGGAAGGCCAGCGACCGTCTGCGACTGCGTCCCCGTACCGATACGTGCCGGACAGGAGGAATTTCTTAGCCCATGCCGAGCTTGCTGGCCCTAGCGACACCGCTTGCAATGCTGCTGACCGTGCTCGGTCAGGGCAGCGAGCTTGCAGGTGCGAGCGCGTTGGCCGGGGCGAGCGCTCATCCCGGCCCCGCCGTAGAAAAGCAGCAGCCAGAAACCGCGGCAAAGGGTATTCCGCTGCCGGCCCGCTATCCGACCGAGCCAACCTCGACCGCGCCGCTCGATGCATTTCGCGGAGGCCAGGTGCTTCGCCAGATCCGCATCGAAAGGCGAGTGATCGTGCGAATTTCCCCGCAGCAATCGCGCAATCGTAACGAGCTTCTCGCGCAATTGCCCCAGCGCGCGCTCAACACCCGCTACGAAGAGCGCGAGATGGACAAGTGCGTTGCGGTTGGCGGAATTTCCGGCGTTCAGACCGGGAGCGGCAGCCGCCTGCTGCTGTTCCTGCGCGATGCCCGCATCATCTCGGTCAATCTCGAGAAGGCGCGCCGCGCCCGCGATTTCTACTCCGGTTTTTATATCGAGAAGAACGATGACGGCAATCTCTGCATCGACCGTGACAAGCTGCAATCGCGCAGCGGTGCCAAATGCGAGGTCGAACGGATGCGCCAGCTCGTAGCGATCGAGAACTAGGCCGCGACCATCCCCCTTCGCAGCGACGCGCGTTTGCACGCGCGTTTTCTTGACTTTCCCGGCAATTTTGCGCAGAGGCGCTTCGCCTGTGGCGGTGTTTCGCGCATATGGCTGAAAACACGTGGCATCCCGATGATGCCCCTATCCGGACATTACCTTACGCATGACTTTCGCCGATCTCGGCCTTTCGCCCGAATTACTTAAAGCCGTAGAAGATGCGGGCTATACCGAGCCGACCGCCATCCAGGCCGACGCGATCCCCGCGGTCCTGATGATGAAGGACCTGATCGGCATCGCCCAGACGGGCACGGGTAAAACCGCCAGTTTCGTGCTGCCGATGATCGACGTTATGGCCGCTGGCCGCCGCCGCGCGCTGATGCCGCGCTCGCTGATCCTTGAGCCCACGCGCGAACTCGCTGCGCAGGTGGCCGAGAACTTTGAAAAATACGGCAAGAACCACGACCTGAAAATGGCGCTGCTTATTGGCGGCGTGCAGATGGGCGACCAGTTGAAGACGCTGAATGAAGGCGTCGACGTTTTGATCGCGACACCGGGCCGCCTGATGGACCTGTTCGAACGGGGCAAGATCCTGCTTAATGGCTGCGAGCTGCTGGTGATCGACGAGGCGGATCGGATGCTCGACATGGGCTTCATCCCCGATATCGAGTTTATCTGCGACAAGTTGCCCGAAACGCGCCAGACCATGCTGTTTTCGGCAACCATGCCGCCGCCGATCGAGAAACTGGCGAAGAAATTCCTGAACAATCCCAAGCGGATCGAGACGACCCGCGCCGCCTCGACCAACAAGGATATCACCGCATTCAAGGTGCCGGTGAAGGCGCGCCAGAAGCGCGACACCCTCAAGTGGCTGCTGCAAAACGATCAGGTCGAAACCGCGATCATCTTTGCCAACCGCAAGACGACCGTGCGCGAACTCAACAAGCAATTGCAGCGCGATGGTTTTCGCAGCAGTGAAATCCACGGCGATATGGATCAGTCATCGCGCCTCAAGGAACTCGAAAGGTTCAAGGCGGGCGATGTCAACATCCTCGTCGCCTCCGACGTCGCTGCGCGCGGGCTCGATATCAAGGGCGTGAGCCACGTCTTCAATTTCGATACGCCGTGGCATCCGGACGATTATGTCCACCGCATTGGCCGTACCGGCAGGGCAGGGGCCAAGGGCCGCGCCTTTACGCTGGTCGCCGATGAAGACGCCGAAGCTATCGAGAATGTCGAGAAGCTGACCGGCAACAAGATCGACGTCTTCGGAAAGGATGACGTTCGGGTCGAGCTGGCGGGTACATCTGCGAAGAAAGCGGACGACAAAGACCAGCCTGCCGAGGAAAAGAAGAGCCGCAGCCGCCGGAAGAAAAGCGACGATACGGACAGCGATCCAGCCCGTGATGAGGCTCAGGCAGAACCAAAGCGCGAACGCGCTCCTCGCAAGAGCAAGTCGGACGTTCAGCCCCAGCGAGAAAGCAAGCCGCGCTCACCCCGCAAGGGACGCGACCGCGATCAGGACGATGAGCCGGTCGCGCAGGGCGAGTGGAACGGCCCCAAGCCGGGCTTTCTGGATGTAGGTTTCAAAGGCTAGGGACGGATTATTCGCTGCCGGTAATCTTGGCCGCGACCTCCTCGATCGTGCCGGTCACGAGCAACGGGTTTCCGCCCATCATGCCGACATTGGTTTGACCGTTCTCGCCGGTCCGCAGCCAAGCAACATTCTGCGCGGCAACAAGGTAATTACCACCGCGCGATTCCAGCAATACGAATTTCATAGACCTAGCTCCCTGCGCGAATTGCGCTTGAGAGAGTGTAGTCATGGTTGGGTTAATTTTTGCGCACGGCAGTGGCACCATTCCGATGAGCGGCTCAGTTCAGGCGGCATCGTGAAGGCGAGAAAGAAAGTTCCGCTTCGCCATTTCGATCAGCAGTTCGAAAGGCGGATCACCCACTACACGCGCGGCTTCTTGTGCGGCCAGCCAGACCTCACGGTTCCGGATCGCATCAAGCCACTCGTGGCCCTTCCAGGTGATCCCGAAGATCTGGACCACTTTAGTGACACGGCTTCTGTTGGAACTGCTGTGAAGGCATTCGCAAGCGATCAATCCGGCCTCGTCCATCAGCGCGAGGTGCGAGTTGATCTGATCGACGGAATGGTGGTCGATCACGAAGTCTTCGAGCGACATGGGCCGACCATCCGGCTTCGTTTCGATCGCCAACAGCAATTTGCGGATGAGGTCTTTATCTCGATTCATCGATGATCTTCCTAGAGGCGAACCGGGGACTTGCCCTGCCTTGATGAACATCGACCGGAGCTTTCTCTCAGGTAATCACCTTAACGAAGCTGTCGATCACACGCTTCGTACCGTGATCCTCGAACTCGATTTCCAGCTTGTTGCCTTCCTGATCGGTGACGCAGCCGGTGCCGAATTTGTCGTGGTGGACCATTGCGCCGATAGCGATGTCGCTGCGGGGCTTTGCGGCGAAGCTGGCGGCTGAGCGGTACCGGGTTCGCGCAGGCGCTGCTGCTTCGTTTCATAACCGGTGGCGACCGCGCGTTGCCAGCCGGGGCCGCGCGACTGAGCGCGGTCAGGGCGGTCGCGGGCGACGTGTGCGAAGGGATCGTCGTTTTCGCTCCAGTTCGCCTGCCACAGGCTTTTACCGCCGGTCATGGTGGTTTCCTGCTCGATATGCTCCTCGGGTAATTCCTCGATGAAGCGGGAGGGGATCGAGCTGATCCACTGGCCGTAAATGCGCCGGTTCGCGGCGTGCAGGATCGTGCAGCGGCGTTTCGCGCGCGTGATTGCGACATAGGCGAGGCGGCGTTCTTCCTCGAGGCTGGCGAGCCCGCCTTCGTCGATAGCCCGCTGCGAGGGGAACACGCCTTCCTCCCACCCGACGCAGAAAACATTGTCGAATTCGAGGCCCTTGGCGGCGTGGATCGTCATGATCGTGACGGTCTCTTCCTCGTCGCCGCGATCATTGTCCATTACCAGGCTGACATGTTCGAGGAAGTCGCCGAGCGTCTCGTATTCTTCCATCGCGCGCGCCAGTTCGGAGAGGTTCTCCGCGCGGCCCGCGCTTTCGGAGCTGCGATCATTGGCGAGCATGTCGTTATAGCCGGTTTCTTCCAGGACGAGCCGCAGCAAGTCGGACGGGGTCATGGTCTCGGCCGCTTCACGCCAGCCGAGGAATTGCCGCATCAGTCCGCCGATCGTGTTCGCCGCGCGCTTGGGCAATTCGTCGCTATCGGCCAGCTCAAGCGAGGCGGCGGCGAGGGGTAGCCCAGTGCGCCGCGCATGCTGATGCATCTTTTCGAGCGTCTTTGCGCCGAGCCCGCGCTTGGGCTGGTTGTAGATACGTTCGAAGGCAAGATCGTCCTGCGGCTGCGCGATTACCCGGAGATAAGCGAGTGCATCGCGGATCTCGGCGCGCTCGTAAAAGCGGAAACCCCCGATTATCCGGTAATTGACCCCGATCTGAATGAAGCGATCCTCGAATTCGCGCGTCTGGTATTGCGCGCGCACGAGGATCGCGACCTGGTCGAGGCTGGCGCCTTCGCCCTCCAGCCGCTCGATCTCTTCGCCGACCCGCCGCGCTTCTTCGGGCGCGTCCCACACGCCGATGACCTTGACCTTGTCGCCGCCGTTGGCATCGGTCCAGAGCGATTTTTCGTGCCGCTCGGAATTTGCCCGGATCAGCCCTGACGCTGCGCCGAGAATGTGCGGTGTCGAGCGGTAATTCTGCTCCAACCGAACGACATGCGCGCCGGGAAAGTCCTTCTCGAAGCGCAGGATATTGGCGACCTCGGCCCCGCGCCATGAATAGATCGACTGGTCGTCATCGCCGACCACACAGATATTCTTGTGCGCCTGCGCGAGCAGCCGCAGCCAAAGATACTGGACCGCGTTGGTGTCCTGGTATTCGTCGACGAGGATGTAGCGAAAGCGCCGCTGATAATCTTCCAGCACATCGGTGTGCTTCCTGAAGATATTCAACATGTGCAGCAGCAGGTCGCCGAAATCGCACGCATTCAGCGCCTTCAGGCGGTCCTGATAAAGGCGGTACATCGCCTGACCGCGACCATTGGCGTAGCTTTCGTTCTCAACTGCGTCGAGATCCTCGGGATTGAGCCCGCGGTTTTTCCAGCGGTCGATCAATCCGGCAAGCTGGCGCGCGGGCCAGCGCTTTTCGTCGAGATCGCTATCGGCAATCAGCTGCTTGAGCAGCCGCAGCTGATCGTCAGTGTCGATAATCGTGTAATTGCTTTGCAGGCCGACCAGCTCTGCATGGCGGCGCAGCATCTTGGCGCAAATCGAGTGGAAAGTGCCGAGCCACGGTATCCCCTCCGACTGCACGCCGAGATGGCCTGCCACCCGCTCACGCATCTCGCGCGCGGCCTTGTTCGTGAAGGTCACGCAAAGGATCTGGCTGGGATAGGCGCGGCGCGTGGCCACAAGGTGCGCGAGGCGCGCGGTCAGCGCCGCAGTCTTGCCCGTGCCGGCGCCCGCCAGCATCAGCACCGGTCCCTCGGTGGTCAGCACGGCTTGTTGCTGCGGCAAGTTCAGGCGCGCGGCGTAAGGCGGGATGCTGGCATCATCGGCGGATGGGGAGGGGACGATATCAGTCATGGAAGTCAGACGAACAAGTAGGGAACGCTGACATGCTCCGCAAGCGCTCAGGCGCGCTTATCGACTGGTCGATGATGATGCACGGTTCGTCTGGCGCATCCAGTTTTTCGGAACCGAAACGCGGGTTTCTTCATTGATTTTCCAAACGGACACAGAATAGAAAGTTGAAAAACATGAAGAATCTCATCGCATCTGCAATTACTGCCGCCTCGCTCGCAACCTTGGGCGTCGCCGCACCAACGCTCGCCCAGAACGACAAAACCACGATGAACGACGGTTCGACCAAGGCCGAAACGCCGGTGATCGTCGAGCGCAACAACAAGGGCAAAGCGACCAAGGTCCGCATTTCGGGCAAGGTCTACGATGTCTGCATGAACGGCAATCAGGACGCCTGCATCAACCCGCGCGCCGCCGGTCTGAACTGGGGCAACCGCCCGCTCGATTACTGGCCGGGCAAGCCTGCCAGCAAGATGGACTGATCCATCGCAAGGCATAACGACCTGAATGAATTTGGATGAGGGCGGCTTTTGCCGCCCTTTTTCGTGCGCGGAAAGACTTGACGCGCAATGATATTTTTCGGCCCGTCCGATTTTGCTAACGGCTCTCGCCCGGCTGTGCGGCGGGTGAGGCATCTGCCTTCGGCGGCTCTATCCGCAGCCGACAAATGCTCTCATACAAGAATCACCGAAACGGAGGGGATATCCCGTTTCGGCTTAATACGAAGAAGCCGCGTTCGTCTCGCTTGGAATAATTCTTGAGGAGAATTCCATGCGAAGATCACATTACTATCTTGCCGGAGTAGCGCTGGCGACATTTGGCCTGATAGTGGCCGCCCCCGGAACAGCGCAGGAAGAAGCGCCGCCGCCCGGTGAGGCACCGATCGACCAGGTTGCGCCAGAGGCTCCTCCACCGACGCCTTCGATGTCAGCAGATCAGCAAGCCGAATATGATGCATGGCCGCCCGAGCAGCAGGTCGGCTACGACGCATGGCCTCCCGCGACGCAGGAGTATTACTGGTCGCTCGAGCCGGATCAGCAAATGCTGTTCTGGCGGCTGACCGACGAGGACAAGATTGCCATAACGGCGATGACCGGGCCTGAACGCGATGCGGCCTGGGACATGATCAAAAACAGCGCGAACCAGAGCGGCGATGCCGCCGATGCAATGCCCCCACCTCCTCCGGACGGCTGACAAAAGACAGCAACTTCAGCTGCCAATGACGGGAGGTCCTTCGGGCGCAGCGTCCGGGTCGGTCATGCGAAGCAAGGTCAACTTGCCCTTACCGACCCGGCGTTCTGATTGGATCCTCAAACCGCTTACATCGACATTCTCATCCGCAGCAGTCTCCACTGCCATCCACGTGGCCGGGCCGATCCAGCCTAGCCGCTTCAACCGGTCGAGCGCCACTGCGCCTGCGCCGGTCTGGTAAGGCGGATCCAGCAGCAACAGGTCATACGGTTCGCGCGCCGCGCGCAGGTGCATGACGGACATCGACTCAACTTCGGTTCGCGAGCGCGCATCGAACGTGGCTATGTTCGCGCGGATAGTGTCGAGCGCCGCGCGGTCGTGCTCGACGAACAGGCAATGCGCCGCCCCGCGCGACAACGCTTCAAGCCCGAGCGCGCCTGCCCCAGCAAACAGGTCCGCGATGCGCAAATCCTCGAAACTGCCGAGCCTGCTGGTGAGCATCGAGAACAACGTCTCGCGGGTGCGGTCCGCAGTTGGCCGGGTCGCGTCGCCTTTGGGTGCAGACAATTTCCGTCCGCGCCATTCTCCTGCAATTATTCTCACGAACGTTGCGCTCGCTTCATGGAGCTGACGAGATCGGTCGAGGTCGCCCTTGCGAATGCGGCTGGCTTGCCCGCGCGGAAGCTCGCCAAGCTGGAACGGGCCATAAGCGGTGCGGATGAGGCGGTTCACCTTGAGACCGAGATGTTCGAGCACCCGGCGCACCTCGCGGTTCTTGCCTTCGGTGATTGTCATCTCGATCCACTGATTGCGTCCGGATGCGCGCTCCATGTTGGCGTCGATCGATCCGTAGCGCGCGCCGTCGATCTCTATGCCTTCGATCAGCGCCTCGAGCTGTTCCTGCGACACTTCGCCAAACGCGCGTGCGCGGTAGGTGCGCGGGATGGCTGTTGCGGGCAGTTCCATTTGCCGTTTCAGCCCGCCATCATTGGTGAGCAGCAAGAGCCCTTCTGTATTGAGGTCGAGCCTACCAATAGGCATCAGGCGCGGCGTGTCCTTGGGCAGGGCATTCACAAGCGCGGCATAGATCGTCGGGCGACCGGCCATGTCACGTTCTGCTGTGATGAGGCCTGTGGGCTTGTGAAAGGCGTATAGCTGCGTCGGTTCCGGCCCGGCGACCGGTTTGCCATCGACGCTCACGCCCTTGAGGCTGGTGAGGAAAGTCGCGGGCGTTTCTACCGGCTTGCCGTCGATGGTGATACGGCCGTCGGCGATCATGCGCTCGATCTCGCGGCGGCTGGCTACACCTGCGCGCGCGAGCAGCTTTGCGATACGGTCGCCCTCAGGGCGGTCGTCGGATTGTTTCGGGTTGGTTGGCATTATGGGCGCCGCCTAGGCGCTCAACCTGTTTCCCGCAAGAAATCCTGCACCGTCTCGTCGAATCGCGCGATCCCGCCTTCGAGCGTTCCGAGCGTGATTTCGCTCACCGCGCCGCTTTCGAGACCTTGCTGGCCAAGTTCTGCTGCACGAAAATCCTCGCTCGCAAACACCCCGCCATCGAGCAAGGTCCAGCTGCGCTCCCAGTGGTCGCGCGCCTTGTCCGACGAGGGAACTTCGGGGATCAGCATGAAGTCTTCTACCAGCGTCAGGTCGTGTGCCTGCGGCATCAGAACCATGACATTGATGTAGTCGGGGGAGGGGACGATGATCGTTGCCGGCAGCAATTGGTAGGCGAACGTCACGACCCGCCGCAGTGCCTCCATATCGGTGAAATCGACACCCTCGACCTCTTCGAGCCTGCCGACGGCCGAGCGCATGTGCGGGCCGACGCTGTCGCCGCTTGTGATCCCGTCCTTGAAGAACGGTCCGATCGTGTTCGAATGCAGGCGCGTGACGTGATAGCTTTCGAGGAAGGCATCCATGATGAGCTTCCAATTGCCTTTGACTGTATGGGTCTTGCGCCGAAAAAGGTGGCTGCGGTCCATCCCGAATGCGCTGAAATCCGCACCCAAGGTCTCGGCATCGGCAAAGTCCGCGCTCTCTTTCGGCGAAAACCAGATGAGCCCGCCCGCCTCGCAGCTGGGAAGTTCCTTGAGACCATACTGGCTCTTATCGAGATCGGGGAAGGTTTCTGGGCGGGGAAGGCCGACCAGCCCGCCATCGAGGTTGTAGGTCCACGCGTGATAGGGGCAGACCAGTTTCGCGGCGCATTGCACGTCCTCGCCCTCGACCAGGCGCGTGCCGCGGTGCTGGCAGACATTGAGGAACACGTGCGCCTTGCCCGCCTTGTCGCGCGTGATCAGCAGCGGGCGGCCCGTCGTATCGTGCGGCACGGCCATGCCGGGCTCGGGCAGCAGGGCCGAGGGGCACAGCACCTGCGGCAGGCGGTCGAAGAGCGCGGATTTCTCCGCCTCGAAATGCGCAGGGTCGGTATAGCGGCTTGCCGGGACCGTATCGATCCGGTCGGTTTCGCGCACGATACCGGTGCGGATGTTCTCTGCCAGCGCCAGTTGCCCGTCTGTCGGGCGCAGCTTTTCGGCACTATTGGCAGTCTGATCTGTTGATGGCGTTGTGGGCGCGTTCATCGCAGCGTTCCTATTCCTCTCATCCGCAGCTAGTGTTGCAGAAAATTGGACGCGCTGAAAGGTCGTGAATGTCGCAGGCGAAAGCAGAGAAACCGGGATGGGCAGAAGTCGCGCGGGCGATGAGGCAGCCGAAGACCGGGTATATGGCGCTGTTCGGGTTTGCCAGTGGCCTGCCGTTCTCGCTGTTTTTGGGTACGCTTTACGCGTGGCTGAGCGAGGCCGAGGTCGATCTGGAGACGATGGGCGTCTTCTCGCTCATCGGTCTGGCCTACGCGTTCCAGTTCATCTGGTCGCCGCTCGTCGACAAGGTCGATATCCCCGCCTTCCGCCGCCTGGGTAAGCGTAAGCAGTGGATCGTGCCGATGCAGCTGATCCTTGGCGCGATCCTTGTAACGCTTAGTGTATTGGAGCCAAAGTCGCAGCTTGGGTGGTTCTCGCTGCTGGCAGGGATCGGCGCGCTTGCAAGTGCGACGCAGGATATAGCCATCAACGCATGGCGCATCGACGTCGCCGACGAAAAGGCGACCCTCGATATCCTCTCGACTGTCACCCAAATGGGATTTCGGCTCGCCGCGCTTGTAGGCGGCGCATTCGGCCTGATCCTCGCTGCGCGCATCGGCTGGCCGGAAACCTACATGCTGATGGGAGCGATCATGCTTGCCATTGGTGCAGCGGGTTTGTTCGCGCCTGACACACAGCGCGAAGCGGCAACCACCATCGGCCCGAGTGCAGAGGATTTCGCCGAATTCTACAAAGCGGGCGAAGTCCGCTCCGACGTGCGCAACAAGTTCCTGTGGCAGGTGATCGCGCTGTGGGGATGGGCGCTGCTCATCCTCGGCATATTCATGGTGCGCGCGCTCGGCGGGTATGTCCCGATGTTGCCGGTTTACGAATTCGCCGTGCTTGGAAGCGAACGCGTGCTCGATTTCAACTGGGTGCTCGGCATGTTCCCCCTCGGCCCCGAAGGGCGCCCCGATCCTACCGAATTCACCGCCAAGATGGGTCCGCTCATCATCGCGGCCACGATCATCCTGCCTGCAATTATCGCCGCGCGCCTGCACAAGCGCAAGAAAGACGGACGCGACGTTATCGCCGTGGGCGAAGACACGAGCGCCATGAGCTTTGGCGCGCTCGACCACCTTTACCGCGCGCTGCTGGTTCCGCTAGTGGAGTTCGTAGGACGGCTCGGGTGGAGCCTTGTCCTGATCCTCGCGCTGGTGCTTACCTACCGCATTTGCGACGCGATCTGGGGCACGTTCGCCTATCCGTTCTATCTCGGTGAATTGAACTACACCAATGACGAGGTTGCTTTCGCCTCCAAATTCTTTGGCGTCGGTGCGATCATCGCCGGGCTGGCGCTAGGCGGATATATGCTGACGGTTCTGGGCCGAATGCTGACACTGACCATAGGCGCACTGCTCGCTGCGCTCACCAACCTGCTTTACGCCGACCTCGCGATTGGCGGGATGTACATGCAGGCGGCGAGCGACGCGGTGGGATTCAGCGCTCTCATCAACTTCATCGCGCCGTTCGGGTCCGAGGGACTGCCGCGCCTCACCTTCACGATCATGTTCGAAAACCTGGCAATCGGCATTGCGGGCGCAGCCTATATCGCGTGGCTGTCCTCCATCGTGTCGAAGAAATATGCCGCCGTGCAATATGCGCTGCTGTCCTCGCTGACATTGCTGATCGGGACACTCGGACGCGGCGCGCTGGGCGAGATGATCGAGGATCAAGGCTATTTCTATGTCTTCGTGCTCACCACCTTCATCGGGCTGGTAGCCGTGGCGCTGTGCCTCGCCGAATGGATGCGCGAGAGCAAGTTCGGAGCGAAATCGGGCGTGGTCACGCCAGAGCCGGCCGCACAGCCAGCCGAATAATCAGTCGGGGATTTCGTCGTTGAGCCGCAGCGCTTCGCCCGCGAGATACAGCGAGCCTGCGATGAGGATCGGGATGCCGTCGGAGGAGACATTGAGAAGCGCGTTTTCGAGATCGGGAGCAGGCTTCGCGCCTGAACCGAAGGCTTCCGCAGGATGCGCATCGTGGCCCGGAACCGGGACGATCGTAAGGCTGCACACCCGGTCCCCGAGCGGATCAAGCAGCGCGCGCGGGTCCTTGTTGTCGAGCATCCCCATGACGAGATGAAGCGGACCGGTAAGGCTCTCGGCGATGGCGCGCCCCGCGCTCGGGTTGTGTCCCCCGTCGAGCCACATCGCTGCGCCGGGGACGAGGCCCGTCAGCGGGCCTGCGGCGAGGCGGTGCAACCGTCCGGGCCAGTGAGCCTTGCCAAGACCTTCCCGCATCGCCTGCTCGCTCACTTCAATACGGTTCTGATGCTCGATCATCGCCAGCGCCAGCCCGGCATTGAGGTACTGATGCCGCCCTGGAATGCCGAGCACCGGCAGCGCAACGCGCCGGGTATCATCGCGATATTCGCCGCCTTCATGAAGGTCGATTGACCAACTCTCGCCGAAGGGAAAAAGCAGCGCGCCCGCTTTATCGGCAACTTCGGCAATGGCCTCGCGCGCGCCGGCAGGATAGGCGGTGCCGAGCGTCGCCATGGGCACACCCTGTTTGGCTATCCCTGCCTTCTCGAATGCGATCCGCGCCATCGGTTCCTCCGGCACGCCATCCTCTGGGGCCAGCAGGAAGCGCTCGTGATCGATGCCCAAAGCTGCGATCCCGCAGGCGGCCAGCACATCAGGCTCAAGTACGTTCGTCGCATCGAGCCTTCCGCCCAGACCCACCTCGACCACGCAGACATCGGCAGGCACACGTGCGAATTCGGTGAAGGCGGCGGCGATGGTTATTTCGAAAAAGCTGCAGTCCAGTCCCTCGGCGGCATCGAACACTTGTTCGAGCAGCTTGGCGAGCCGCGCGTCTTCGATCAGTTCGCCCGCGACCCGAAACCGCTCATTATACCGCACCAGATGCGGCGAGGTGGTCACATGGACGCTGTGCCCTTCGGCCTCCAGCACCGCGCGCAGAAACGCGCAGGTGGAGCCTTTACCGTTGGTCCCGGCGACATGGAACACCGGCGGAAGGCGCTTGTGCGGATCGCGCAGCCGCGAGAGCAGCTTGTGGATCGCATCAAGCCCCAGCGTGTCGCGCTGGATGCTAAGGCCGCTCAGCCGATCCAGCTGCGCCTGAACACGCGGATCGTCGGATTTGCCCCTGTCTCTCATGGCGAGGACTTGCGGCTGTTCAGGCCGCGGCCTTTGGCTGGAGGTAATCGATCACGCTGCCGAGCGTCTCCTTGAGCTCGCTGCGGTGGACGACCATGTCGACCATGCCGTGCTTGTGCAGGTATTCGGCGCGCTGGAAGCCTTCGGGAAGCTGCTCGCGAGATCGTGTCCTGGATCACGCGCTGGCCCGCAAAGCCGATCAGCGCATCGGGTTCTGCAATATGCACATCGCCTAGCATCGCATAGCTGGCCGTCACGCCGCCAGTGGTCGGGTCTGTGAGCACCACGATATAAGGCAGACCAGCAGCCTTCAGGCGCCGCGTCATCACGGTAGCGCGCGGCATTTGCATGAGGCTCAAAATGCCCTCCTGCATCCGCGCACCGCCCGCTGCGGTGACGACGATGTAAGGGTATTTGCGAGCGATCGCGCGCTCGGCCCCGGCGCAGAACGCCATGCCGACCGCCATACCCATCGATCCTCCCATGAAGCCGAAATCCTGCACGCCGACCACTGCCGGACGTCCGTCGATCGCGCCCGATCCGACGCTGAAGGCGTCGTCATGCGGGTTATTGGCGCGCGCGGCTTTCAGGCGGTCGGTGTATTTCTTGGAATCCTTGAACTTCAGCGGGTCTTCGGTGACCTGCGGTTGCGGCAGCAGGTCAAACCCCTCGTCGAGCAGCAAGGCGAGGCGCTCATCGGCGCTGATCCGTCCGTGATGCTCGCACCGCGGGCAAACATGCAGATTGTCCTCGTATTCCTGCACGAAGAGCATTTCCTGGCAGGACTTGCACTTGATCCAGAGGTCTTTTTCCGAGGTCTTCTTTTCCTCGCCAAAGCCGAGCGAATTGCGGACACGGGTGAACCAGTTCATTGTTTGTAATTCCTCAGGAGCGCGCGCTTGCGATGGCGCTGACCATTGCTGTTGTCAGCTCTTTTAGCTTGGCCGGGGCCTCGTTGCCAAATTCCGCGACAAGGTCGATGAAAGCCGATCCGACTACAACGCCGTCAGCGACACGTGCGATTTCGGCTGCCTGCTCGGGAGTGCGCACGCCAAAGCCGACCGCTACCGGCAGGTCGGTCGATTGCTTGATACGAGCGACATTCTCTTCGATCGATGCGGCGGCGGCCTGCTGCTTGCCCGTGATGCCGGCGACCGAGACATAATAGACGAAGCCCTCCGACCCAGCGAGCACCTGTGGCAAGCGCGCGGCGTCGGTTGTAGGTGTGGCGAGGCGGATGGGGGCAATGCCTTCCGCGCGCAGGGCAGGGCCGAGCGCATCGTCTTCCTCTGGCGGAATATCGACGCAGATAACGCCATCGACGCCCGCACCGCGCGCGTGCTCGGCAAACCATTGAGGCCCGCGCCGGATCATCGGGTTGGCATAGCCCATCAGCACCAGCGGCACGTCGGGATGCCGAGCGCGAAATTCATTCGCCATCAGGAGGACGGCCTGCGTGGTAGTCCCTGCGCCAAGACTGCGCAGATTCGCCGCCTGAATCGCCGGTCCATCGGCCATCGGATCGGTGAAGGGCATGCCCAATTCGATCACATCGGCACCGCCCGCGACCAGCGAATCGAGATTGGCCGCCGTGTCGCCATCGCCAGCAGTGATGAAGGCAACGAAGGCTGGGTGGGGCTTGGCAAAGGCAGAATCGATGCGCTTCACACCACTTCTTCCCAATTGAGCGGAGATGCCTTTTGCAACTTTGTGCCGCACCACGGGCAGAATCTTATCGAGATTACTCCGCCTCCAGCTTCGTTAAGAATAATGAGGCCGTAGCTCCCATCTTGATCACTTTGATGGATCATACAGTCTGGGCAGTCGAAACGATCTGAGTGCTGCACGCAAGTGGATTCAGCATGATACTGCATCATGTCGCAGCAGTGCTTGCTCACATCTCCACTCCCAGCTTTTCAGCCACGGTGAAGATGTCCTTGTCGCCGCGTCCGCAGAGATTCATCAGGATGATCTCGTCTTCGCTCATCTGCCTCGCGCGGTCGGCCACCGCAGCAATCGCATGTGACGGCTCAAGCGCGGGGATGATGCCCTCGGTGCGGCACAGCAGCTGGAAGCCTTCGAGCGCTTCTTCGTCGGTGACGGCGGTGTATTCCACGCGGCCCGACTCTTTCAGCCATGCGTGCTCGGGGCCGATACCGGGATAATCGAGACCTGCACTGATCGAGTGGCCTTCGGTGATCTGTCCGTCTTCATCCTGCAAGAGATAGGTCTTGTTGCCGTGGAGCGCGCCGGGCGCGCCGCCGAGCAGGCTTGCCGGCGTGCTCATCGCCGTCCAGGCCGTATCCCGCCGCTTCGACGCCGAGCATTTTGACATCTGCATCGTCTAGGAACGGGTGGAACAGGCCCAACGCGTTTGATCCGCCGCCGATACAGGCGATCAACAGGTCGGGCAGGCGGCCCACCCGATCAAGCATTTGCGCGCGTGCTTCGGTACCGATCACGCTCTGGAAGTTGCGCACCATCTCCGGATAGGGATGCGGGCCAGCGGTACGTACCGATGATGTAAAACGTGTCGTGCACGTTCGCGACCCAATCGCGTAGCCCTTCGTTCATGGCGTCTTTTAGTGTTGCGCCGCCGCTGTGGACGGGGACCACTTCCGCGCCAAGCAGCTTCATGCGAAAGACATTGGGCGATTGCCGCTTCACGTCCTCTGCGCCCATATAGATCACGCAGGGCAGGCCAAAGCGCGCGCAAACGGTTGCGGTGGCAACGCCGTGCTGACCGGCACCGGTTTCCGCGATGATGCGGGTCTTGCCCATGCGTTTCGCGAGCAGGATTTGACCGATGCAATTGTTGATCTTGTGCGCGCCGGTGTGGTTGAGCTCGTCGCGCTTGAACCATACCTGTGCGCCGCCCAATGCCTCTGTAAGTCGCTCGGCAAAATACAGCGGGGAGGGCCGGCCCACATAATGCTTCATCAGGTCGTCGAATTCCGCCGCGAACGCGGGATCGGCCTGCGCGGCGCGATATTCACGCTCCAGATCGAGGATCAGTGGCATCAGCGTTTCAGCAACATAGCGCCCGCCATAATCGCCGAAGTGGCCGCGCTCATCTGGCTGCGTGCGGAAGGAATTGGGTGAGTTCATAAAGGCAGGCTCGAAAGGGGGATTACGCTTCGAGAGCGGCTTTGCAGAAGGCCGCGATCTTGTCCACGTCCTTCACGCCCGGCGCGCTCTCTACACCAGACGATGTATCGACAAGGGTTGTTCCCGTCTCTCGGATCGCATCGGCCACATTGTCAGGCGTCAGGCCGCCCGCGAGGCCCCACGCGATGCGGTGGTCGAAGCCCTTGAGCACTTCCCAGCGGAACACCTCGCCATTGCCGCCGGGCAGAGCCGTAGCTGGCGCATCGAACAGCAATCGATCAACCGCACCTTCGTAGCGAGCGGATTTTGCGAGCGTTTCTGTATCCTTTACGCCCAGCGCCTTCCACGCTTCGACCCTGACCTGGTCGCGCACCAGCTTGATCCAGTCGGGCGTCTCGCTGCCGTGGAACTGGATGACGTCTGGTCTGACCTTTTCGAGGATCGTGGCGGTTGTCTGCACGTCGGCATTTACGGTCAGCACGACGGCTTTGACATGCGGGGGGATGGCCGCTCGCAAGCGGGCAGCTTCTTCAATGGAAACGTGCCGCGGGCTCGGCTCATAGTGGACGAGGCCCACATGCGTCGCTCCGGCCTCGACAGCCGCCGCAATGGTTTCGGGCGTGGACAGCCCGCAGATCTTGATCTGAATGGTCATGAATTAAAGCGTCGCTTCGATTGCGCGCGCCGCAGCCTCCGGATCGTCTGCGCGGCTGATTGGGCGGTCGATGACAAGCGCGCTCGCTCCGTCATCGCGGGCCTTGCGCGGGGTCACCACTCGCTTCTGGTCTGCCCCGAGAGAATTGGAGCCGTTCCCTCCGGGGCGCAGGCCGGGGACGACGAAAAAGCCGTCTTTCCACTGCTTGCGTACACTGCCCACTTCCTCTCCCGAGCACACGATCCCGTCGAGCCCGGCATTGTGCGCCAGATCGGCGAGGCGCATCACGTGGTCGTGCGGCGTGCCGCCGACGCCGGCCTGTGACAGGTCGCTTTCATCGAGGCTGGTGAGCATCGTCACCGCGACCACCTTGCAGCCCTCAGCCGCCGCAGCCTTCGCGTCCTCCATCATCGCGCGCCCGCCGCTTGCGTGGACGGTCACGATGGATGGTTCGTAGACGTGAACCGCCTGCATCGCGGCAGCGACGGTGTTGGGGATGTCGTGAAATTTGAGGTCGAGGAAGATCGGCAGTCCCATATGCGCGATCTCGTGCACCCCGTGCCCGCCATGCGCGCAGAAGAATTCAAGGCCGAGCTTCACGCCGCCAATATGAGCCTTTACCCTGTCGAGCAGCGCCTTGGCAGGCTCAATCTGCGGGAGGTCGAGCGCGAGATAGACCGGATTGCTCATTTTCCGCTGCTATCTCCGTCGGTTGGCGTCAATTTGTCCCCGGCGCTTACCGGCTTATCCGCAGAGTTTTCCGCAGCCTTTTCCACAGGCCTGGCCGTGGTCGCAGCGACTGGCGACGCCGAAGTCGGCTCGTGCCGTTTCGATAGCGCATTGGATTTGACCGAGTTCTCAAGGCTGCGGATGCGCCGGTTGAGGCTCCATTTTACGCTGCGGTGATACAACCACATCGGCACCAAGCCGAGCAGGAACGCAATAATGACCAGCGCCGGGATGCGTGTTTCAAGGACGAGGTTGTCCCACAGTGTCACCTCGACCGATTCCCAATTGAAAAAGGAAAAGGCCAGGATCGCGAACAGGATCAGGACCCAGACGATGGTGCGAACGATCTGCATGGGCAGCGCCCCCTTTATTTCCCGTACAAGACATGGCGAACCCTAAGGCATTTGCCGCGCAAGTCTAGCGACGGGCGGTTTGGTGAAGTTTATGTGAGACTTATCCGAACACCCGGTCGAAAATCGTATCGACGTGCTTGAAATGGTAGGCGAGGTCGAATTTCTCCTCGAGCTCGGCCTGCGACAACGCGGCGGTGACGTCGGTATCGGCCTTGAGCAGGTCGAGCAGAGACACCGCGCCGGAGGATTCCCACACCTTCATCGCGTTGCGCTGAACAAGCCGGTATGCGTCCTCGCGGCTCACTCCCGCCTGCGTAAGCGCGAGCAGCGCGCGCTGCGAATGAACGAGCCCGCCCATCGCATCGAGATTGGCCTGCATCCGCTCAGGATAGATCAGCAGTTTCTCGATTATTCCGGTTAGCCGCGCGAGCGAGAAATCGAGCGTGATCGTCGCATCGGGGCCAATGAAGCGCTCCACCGAGGAATGCGAGATATCGCGCTCATGCCACAGCGCCACGTTCTCGAGCGCCGGCAGGGCGTAGGCGCGGATCATGCGCGCCTGACCGGTGAGGTTTTCGGTGAGGATCGGGTTGCGCTTGTGCGGCATAGCGCTCGAACCCTTTTGCCCCGGCGAGAAATATTCCTCCGCCTCCAGCACTTCGGTGCGCTGGAGATGGCGGATCTCGACTGCGAGCCGCTCGATCGAACCGGCGATCACGGCCAGCGTTGCGAAGTACATCGCATGGCGGTCGCGCGGGATTACTTGCGTGCTGACCGGCTCTGGCGTCAGGCCAAGCTGCTCGGCGACATAGGCTTCAACGTCCGGGTCGATATTGGCAAACGTACCGACCGCGCCGGAAACCGCGCACGTCGCGATCTCTGCACGCGCGGCCACTAGGCGGTCGCGGCAGCGGGCAAACTCGGCATAGGCCTGCGCGAGTTTGAGGCCGAAGGTCACCGGCTCGGCATGGATACCGTGGCTACGCCCGATGGTGGGCGTGTATTTGTGCTCTTCTGCGCGTTTCTTGATCGCAGCCAGCAACGCGTCGAGGTCTTCGAGCAATATGTCCGAGGCGCGCGCCAGCTGAACCGACAGCGTCGTATCGAGCACGTCAGATGAGGTCATGCCCTGATGCATGAAGCGCGCCTCATCGCCTACTTGCTCGGCCACCCATGTCAGAAATGCGATGACGTCATGCTTGGTCACCGCCTCGATGGCGTCGATGGCCTCGACGTCGATCACCGGATCGGTCGCCCACCAATCCCACAGCGCCTTGCCCGCGCTTTCGGGCACGACACCCATCTCGCCAAGTTTCTGCGTCGCATGGGCCTCGATCTCGAACCAGATGCGAAACTTTGCTTCCGGCTCCCACAGGGCGGACATGGCGGGACGGGCATAACGCGGGACCATCGTGGAATTCCTCGACCGGAGTGATGAAAGAACGTGTGAAGGCGCGGCTATTGGCAGAGCGCGCGCTTGGCAAGGGCGTGCAAACAGGCTGTAACCAATTCCGGGGCCACGCGAACCTGTGTGCAGGAGGAAATTGATCATGGCAGGCACGGTTCAGGCAACTCCCGACCAGCCGCGAGAGCTGCTGCAGGAAGAGCGCCTGTCGCCCTTTGTCCGGGTAACCTTGCGGCGCTGGGCCAAGTGGTATTCGGGCGGGGCAGAGCTGTTCTGGCCGTTCACCGATATTGCCATACGGTTCTTTGTCGCCGTGTGGTTCCTGCGCTCCGGCCTCGTCAAGGCGAGCGACTGGGACACGGCGGTCTACCTCGCGGCGAACGAATACCCCGTCCCCTGGATGGCGCCCGTTGATGCGGCGGCAACCGGGCTGGCGATCGAGCTTGTCGGGCCGGTCCTGCTGCTCGCCGGTTTCTTCACGCGGCCCGCAGCACTTGCGATGGCCGCGCTGACGATCATCAGCCAGGCCGTCTACGTTCCCACGACGAGCAACCTGATGGTGGCGGCAATCCTCATTTGGTACGTGGTCCACGGCCCGGCGGCGTTCTCGCTCGACCGGGTGCTGGCATCCGGGCTGAAACAGAGCGCCATGCCGCTTGCCCGGCCGACCATAATCGCTGGCGAGTGGCTGCGCCATAACATTGCCCCCGTAGTCATGATGCTCACGCGAGTATGGCTCGCCACCGCGTTGTTTGCCTATGCCGAACTGTTCGAACCCTCGATAACGCTGGCGACCTGGCTTCCTACGAGCATCTTCACCGGGATGCCGGAATGGCTCGCGGTGGTTTTCGGAGTGCTGATCCTGGTTGGTTTCGCCGCGAGCATCGTGTCCTACGTCCTCGTGATCGTCATCGGTTTCACCATGATCGCTGGTGTGCATCCGAATGTGACCCTGTTCCCTTTCCTGCTGCTCGCTATCTACGAGGCGCGCGGCGCGGGGATTTTCTCACTCGACCGGATGATCGGCGTATGGATGGAGCACAACATCCTCTTCGACCGGGACTATTCCGAAATCCCCGATGACTGGCCGCACGTCGTTGTGGTGGGAGCGGGCTTTGGCGGTCTGGCGGCGGTCGAGCGCCTGAAGCGCCTGCCTGTCAGAATCACCCTCATCGACAAGCGCAATTACCATCTGTTCCAGCCGCTGCTCTATCAAATCGCCACCGCGACGCTGAACCCGGTACGACATCGCGACGCCGATCCGCAGCCTGTTCCGCGCCGACGGCAATGTCCGCGTCCTGAAAGGCAAGGTGAGCGCCATCGATGCCGCTGCGAAGACGATTACATACGGCGACGATCAGAGTTTGAAGTTCGACAAGCTGGTGCTCGCCACCGGCGCAACGCACAGTTATTTCGGCAAGGATGAATGGGGCGCGTTTGCTCCCGGTCTCAAGACCATCGAGGATGGCGTGGCAGTGCGCGGTACGATCCTCAACGCCTTTGAGCAGGCCGAAGCGTGCGACGATAGCGAGCGGATCGAGCGCCTGCTCACATTCGTGATCGTCGGAGCGGGACCAACCGGGGTCGAGCTTGCAGGTGCGATTGCCGAGCTTGCCCGCATCAATGTCGCGCGGGAATTCCGCACGGTCGATCCGGCCAGTGCGCGCGTGATCCTGGTCCAGTCCGGTCCGCGCATCCTCCCGGCTTTCCCCGATGAGCTTTCGGAAAAAGCGGCTGCTTCGCTGGAAAAGCTGGGCGTCGAAATCCGCACCGGCAACCGGGTCACGAAAATCGCAAGGGATCATGTCGAAATCGGCGATGAAGCGCGGATCGATACCGAAACCGTCCTGTGGGCGGCAGGCGTTGCAGCATCACCCGCTGCCAAGTGGCTTGGCGCGGAAAGCGATCGGTCGGGCCGGGTGCAGGTGAATGACTACCTTCGCGTCAAAACGGCGGACGGCGTGCTCGAGGATGTGTTTGCCATTGGCGACACGGCGGGCAGCAATGGTTGGGACGGCAAACCCGTGCCGGGCCTAGCCCCCGCGGCCAAGCAGGCCGGAGTCTATGTTTCACGCGTTGTAGAGGCGGAATTGCTGGACAATGAGTGCCCCGGACCATTCGCCTACAAGCACCAGGGCAGTCTCGCGACGATCGGGCGCAAATCGGCGGTTGCGGATTTCGGCTCGCTCAAGCTGTCGGGCAACAGCGCCTGGTGGCTGTGGGGGATTGTGCATGTCGGCTTCCTCACGGGGATGCGAAACCGGGTGACGGTGGTCGTGAACTGGATGTGGAATTTCTTCGCGCAGCACTCGGGTGTACGGCTGATCACCGAAAAGCAGGTGTAGGTTAGATGAGGCCCTTGGCGCGAAGGCTGACATGACCCTCGCGCCCGACGATGACGTGATCGTGGACAGTCACGCCAAGCAGCCTTCCAGCCTCGGCGATCTTTTGCGTGATCTGGATGTCGGCCCGGCTCGGCTCGGGGCTGCCGCTGGGGTGATTGTGGACGAGGATGAGCGCGCTTGCGCCGACATCCATTGCCCGGCGGATCACTTCGCGCGGGTGGATCGCGGCCTCGTCGATCGAACCGTCGCCGACGTGGTGATCGTCGATGAGCCGGTTTTTCGCGTCGAGATAGAGCACCCGCGCGCGTTCGACTGTGAGGTGGGCCATATCGATGGCGAGGTAATCGATCAGCGCCTGCCAGCTTGACAGGACAGGTTTCTGCGCAACTTCGCTGCGGGCCATGCGCCGCGCCGCGATCGCGACGCTCTTGAGAGCCGCCGCGCTGGTCTCGCCCACGCCCTTGACCCGCTGGAGCGCCTTGGGATCGGCATTCAGGACCGCCGCGAGCGATCCGAAATGCTTCAGCAGCGCTTTGGCCACCGGCTTGGTATCGCCCTGGCGCATCCCGGCGAACAGCAGGTATTCCAGCACTTCGTAATCCGCGAGCGCCTCAGCACCGCCCTTGAGCATCCTTTCCCGCAAGCGCGCACGGTGACCGATCCCGGCCTGCTTGCCTGAATCAGATGCGTGCACCGTGTTTGAAGTGCTCTCGTGACCGAAGTCGAAACTCTCGTCAGCTTCTGGCAAGCTGCCCCCTCATAGACTGTCTGCTTCGAAATTCCCTTTGATCTTCATTGCCTTTGGCAGGCGATGCGCGCAAGTGGGGCGAACAATGGTCGCAGCCGATCTGCCTTCCGAAACCAGCGAGACCGCCCTTGGCACAAAGCGAGGCCTGTGGCCCAGCCGTTGGCGCTGGCGGATCAGCCTCATCCTGCTGATTATCCTCGCAATCGGTTTCTTCGCAGCCTGGCTCGCGCGCGAACGCATCGCCGGCAACGTGATCGACGATCTGTTGTCGGGATACGATGTCGATGCGACCTACGATATTGTCTCGATCGACCCACAGCGGCAGGTAATCGCCAACCTCGTCATCGGCGATCCTGACCAGCCCGATTTCACCGCCGATCGGGTCACCATCAATCTCGATTACGGTTTTCGCACCCCCACAGTCGAAGGCGTGGAACTGGCGAGCCCGCGACTGTACGGTACGTTTATCGACGGAGAATTGAGCTTCGGAGAGCTCGATCCGCTGATCTTTGGTGAAAGCGAAGAGGCGGCGGGGTTGCCGGAAATGGACCTCGGGATCGTCGATGGCCGCGCGCTGATCGAGAGCGATCTGGGAGCGGTCGCGATAAAGCTGGAAGGCAGCGGACCACTGCAAAGCGGTTTTGCCGGCACGCTAGCGGCGACCGCGCCCGGATTTGGCAATGAGGATTGCTCGGCGCAGATGGCTACCGTCTTTGGTGAAGTCGCTACTCAAGGTGGAAATATCACGTTCGCAGGGCCTGCACGGATGCGCGGTCTGGTCTGCGAGGGCGTGAGCCTTGCTTCGGCGGATGTCGGCGCCGATTTTTCGATATCGGGCGACTTTTCGGCCATTGACGGGACGGCGAACCTCTCCGCAGCGGATGCTGACTATGATGGCAACACGCTCGTACCGCCTTACGGGGGAAGCCGGACTTCGATGGGATGGAGACGGGCTCAATGTTCGTCACGACCTTGCCGCCAGCCGGATCGGCTCGGTCTATGGGAGGCTCTCGCAACTTCGCCTGGACGGATCGCTCCGCAGCGACGCGGACTTTGCGCGCAGCGAATGGGACGCCGACATAGCGGGCGAGGACCTTGAATTGGCGCCCGGCACGACGCAGGCATTGGATAGCGCACGATCCGCCGCCGAAGGCGCGCTTGTCGCCCCGTTGCTCGCCAAGTTCGAACGCAATTTTTCGCGCGCTGCGGCGGGAGGCGGGTTTGCAGCCGATGTAACCGTGCGGAGCGGCGAATCCGGCATGACCGTCGCCGTGCCAGAGGCGCGCCTGCGCAGCGGCGCGGGCGCCACGATCATGGCGCTCTCCCGCCTCAACTGGACGAATAGCGGGCAAGCGACCCAGCTTACCGGCAACTTCGTCACTGGCGGATCGGGCCTCCCGCAGATCAATGGCCGGATGGAGCGCACCCGGGGCGGCGCTCTCGCGCTGCGCATGACGATGGCCGAATATACCGCCGGGCAGGACCGCATCGCGATCCCGCGATTTCAGCTGCGTCAGGAATCGGGGGGATTGGTTCGGTTCAGCGGCGTGGCCACTGCGGGCGGAGCCATTCCCGGCGGCACGGTGAGGGGTCTGCAAGTGCCGCTTGCCGGAACGTGGAGCGCATCCGGCGGCCTCAGCATGGGCCGCCGTTGCAGCGAGGTCCGCTTCAATTCACTCGAATTCTACGATCTCTCGCTGCGCGGTCAGTCGCTGGCGCTGTGCCCGCGCTCGGGCGCGTTGGTGCGCTACGATGACGCGCTGCAGATCGATGCGGTCACACGCGGGATCGAGCTGAGCGGGAAGCTTGGCGATTCGCCGACGCGATTGAGAGCCGCCAGCGCTGCGTTCACTTATCCTGGCGGTTTCGATTTAGCCGGTGTGCAAGCCACGATCGGCGAAGAAGGCAGCGCGGTCCGCCTCACGGCGCAGGACGTCACCGGAGAGCTTGGCGGCGAGCTTGGCGGAGCGTTCGCCGGGGCCACCGCGATGCTCGATCCCGTGCCGCTCGATCTATCGGAGCTGAGCGGGCGCTGGGCATACCGCGATGGCACTCTGGTCATCGACGACGGCTCCTTTGTGCTGACAGAGCGAATTGAAGGGGAAGCCCGGTTCGAGCCGCTGATCGCGCGCGGAGCGACAATGATATTGACCGGCGAAGATATCGCGGCACAGGCGGACTTGCTGAACCCTGGCACAGAGCGACTCGTGACGCGCGTGGACGTCGTTCACGATCTTGGCAGCGGTACCGGTCAGGCAGGGATCGACGTGCCCAGCGTCGTCTTCGACGTGCAGTTGCAGCCAGAGGACCTTACCCAGCTTGCCAAGGGCGTTGTGGCCAATGCCGATGGCGTCGTCACGGGGGAGGGCACGATTCGCTGGAACGGAGACGATGTCACCAGTACCGGCGATTTCTCCACCAATGATCTCGATATTGCAGCCGCATTCGGGCCGCTGGACGGGATCAGCGGCACAGTGGAATTCACCGATCTGCTCGGTCTCACAACCGCACCGGATCAGGTGCTCAAGATCGGTTCGATCAATCCAGGCGTCGAGGTGCTTGCTGGCGAGGTTCGCTATTCGATGACGGACGGAGAGATGATCGCGGTGAACGATGCGCGCTGGCCGTTCATGGGCGGGACGCTGATCCTGCGGCCCATCACGATCAATTACGGCGCTCCGGGCGGGCAAAGCTATGTGTTTGAGATGATTGCTCTCGACGCGGCGAGCTTCATTGCGCAGATGGAACTCTCCAATCTCGATGCCGAGGGGACGTTCGACGGGACAGTCCCGATCACCTTCGACGACGAAGGCAATGGCGTCATAGCGGGCGGCCTGCTCATTTCTCGCCCGCCGGGCGGCAACGTAGCCTACGTGGGTGAGCTGACCTACGAAGACCTTGGTGCGATGGGCAATTACGCGTTTCAGTCGCTGCGCTCGCTCGATTTCCGCCAGATGGCGATCACCCTCGATGGCAACGTGGCCGGAGAAATTATTACGAAATTCCAGATCGACGGGGTGCGGCAGGGCGAGGGCGCGAGCCAAAACTTCGTGACAAAGCGGCTGGCCAAGCTCCCGATCCGCTTCAACATCAATGTCCGGTCGGAGAATTTCTCGCAGCTTGCCCTGATTGCGCGGGGCTGGTCCGATCCCACGGCATTCGCCGAAGGGGTGGAGGAGCGTATCTTGGGACAGGGCGCTCTGGATATAATCGAGCGCCGCACGGCACCGGTCCCGCAAGATCCCGGTCCAGAAACCGATATCCCGACCGCTCCGGAAGCCCGGCGCGGCGATGAACTGCCCGTTCAACCTGCAGAAAGCGACAATACGCCATGACAGAAGCGAAATTGACCGGAATCCGTGGTGCTGCCAGAAACGATTGCCATGAGCGCGCGAGGCTGGGGGTACACGGAATGATGGTCAGGACCGGACTATTGGTGGTCTCAGCGGCCCTGCTGGGCGGGTGCATCAACGTGACTGCACCCGACGAGCCGATCGTGATCGAGCTCAACATCAATATCCGGGCAGAGGTGCTTTACCGGCTCGCCGAAGATGCGGCCGAGACGATTGACGAAAATGCGGACATCTTTTGATCCGCGAACATGACCACGCAAGGGGTTGAATTGTAATGACTAAGACGCGCAATCTCATTCTGGCGGCAGCCGCAAGTGCCGCTGCCCTGACCGCTTTCGCTATGCCTGCCCAGGCCCAGCGCGACCCGGCCTATGCCGCCGCGCGCGCCAATGGCACTGTCGGCGAACAGGCCGATGGCTATCTCGGGATTGTCGGCGAAGCGACGCCGCAGCTGCGCGACCTCGTGAACGACATCAATATCAAGCGGCGCGCGGTCTATGCGCGAAAGGCCCAGGAAACGAAGTCGACGCTTGAGGAGTTCGCCTTCTCAGCCGGTTGCCAGGCGATCACCCGCACCGCACCGGGCGAGAAATACCAGGCGCCCGATGGCAGCTGGCAGACCCGCACCAGCGCAGCACCAATGCGCGATCCGCGCTGTCCGTAAGGGCACTCGCGCGGCATCGGGCGAGGGCAGGCCCTCCGGTCCATTTTCGCAAGGCTTAATGCGTCAAATACAATCGCCCCACGGTTGACTTGGGTATGCCCCCTTCTAAGGGAGCGTCGCCCTTGGCGGGCACTTCTATGCGTGTGCCTCGCAACCCCTAATTGGAAGCAGGCATGAGCGAAGAAAAGCCCGCACGAGAATCCATCGCAGAGGATGCGCGGATCGATGCGCTCGAAGGGCGGCTGAAAGCCGCGCGCGAGCGCGAAGATGAACGCAACCGGTACGAAGGTCAAAGGGGCTGATGCGAATTATCGCAGCGGCAACCGGGTACTGGCGGATCTGCTTGGCGGAATCTTCGGAGGCTTGGTCATCGGCTGGGCGTTTGATGCGCTTGTCGGAACCTTGCCATGGGGTCTGTTGGTCGGCCTGTTCGTAGGGATAGGCGTGGCCTTCAGGAACATTATTCGAGCGGCGAATGCGCGTCCTGACGATCCGGAATAGGATCGCGACAAAGGGCGCGTTTCGCATAATGTATTAGGGACCGACAGATAGTGGCAGCCGAACAGGGCAAAGTCGATCCGATGAAACAGTTCCAGATCGAGCCGATGTTCGGCTCGGCCAATTGGGAACTGGCGGGTTTCAACATCGCGTTCACCAATTCCGCGCTGTGGATGGCCATCACGGTCATCCTGCTGTGGGCGTTCGTCGCCGGCGGCATGAAGCGTGAGCTGGTGCCGGGACGCTGGCAGATGGCGGTGGAAAGCTTCACCGGCTTCATCGACGACATGCTGGAAGCCAATGTGGGCAAGGAAGGGCGCAAATATGTGTCCTATATCTTCAGCCTGTTTATGTTCATCCTGTTCGCCAACCTGCTGGGCCTGCTCCCTATCGGCGTACTGGGCCTTCACCCGTTCACCTTTACCAGCCATTTCACCGTGACCGGCGTTCTTGCCGTCATCAGCTTTTCGATCGTGCTTGTAGTCGGGTTCTGGAAGCACGGGATCAAATTCTTCACGCTGTTCGTGCCGCACGGCACGCCCGTACCGATGATCCTGCCGATCGCATTGATCGAGTTCTTTTCGTTCATGATCCGCCCGTTCAGCCTCGCGCTGCGTCTTTTCGTTGCCATGATGGCCGGACATGTCCTGCTGAAAGTGCTTTCGAGCTTCGTTATCGATGGTCTGAATGCGGGCGTCGGAACCAGCCTGATTGTTGCCATTCCAAGCTTTGCTCTGATGATTGCAATCAGCGCGCTGGAAATCCTCGTCGCAGGCATCCAGGCATATGTCTTTGCATTGCTCACGTCGCTCTACATCAACGACGCCGAGCACCTTCACTGAATTTCACACCATTCCAATCCAACAGTTTTGATTTCCTAAGGAGTTAGTAAAATGGAAGCAGAAGCAGCCAAGCTCGTCGGCGCAGGCCTCGCAGCAATCGGTGCCGGTATGGCAGCCATCGGCGTGGGCAACGTCTTTGGTTCGTTCCTTGAAAGCGCACTGCGCAATCCGGGAGCGGCAGACGGCCAGCAGGGCCGCCTGTTCATCGGCTTCGCCGCAGCCGAACTTCTCGGCCTGCTGGCGTTCGTCGTCGCGATGATCCTGATCTTCGTCGCCTAAGCGAATTTGATTTTACGGGCTGGCCGGGCACAATGCGCTCTGCCAGCCCGTCGATCCTTACCCTGACCGCAATTCCGGACCCGGCTCATGCCTCAGATAGCCCAATTACTCGATACCTGGTCCAGCCAGATTTTCTGGCTGCTGGTGTTCTTCGGCATCACCTTCTTCCTGATTGGACGCGGGATGGTGCCAAAGGTCATGGGTACGGTCGAACTGCGCGACAAACAGATCGCCGATGATCTCGCTGCAGCTCAAGGTGCGCGTGATGCGGCTGATGAGCAGGAGGAGGCATGGCGGGTGCGTGAGAACGAAAACCGCGCCGCAGCCCAGGCCAAGATCGCTGAGGCGAAAGCCGAAGCGGCGGCCAAGACCGAAGCCAAGTTGGCGAAGTCGCAGGAAAGCCTTGACGCAAAGCTGGCCGAGGCAGAGGCAGAAATCGAAACCGCGCGCACCAATGCCATGGCTGAAATCGAGGACGTTGCTGCCGAAGCCACGCAGGACATCGTCTCCCGGCTCGCTGGCGGCAAGGTCGACAAACGCACCGCTCGTTCCGCGGTCAAGAAGGCGCTGACAAATGCCTGAAGTGCTCACCATTCTCGCTGCAACCGAAGAAGGTTACGCCGCACCGTCAGCATTCGGTGTGCAGGATTACCAGTGGGTCTCGCTGGCGATGCTCGTGCTTATCGGGGTGTTCCTCTGGAAGAAGGTTCCGGGCCTGATCACCGGCGGTCTCGACAAGAAAATCGCCGAGATCAAACAGCAGCTTGACGAGGCCAAGAGCCTGCGCGCCGAAGCGGAAACGCTTCGCGATGAATACGCGGCCAAGATCGCCACCGCCGAAGAAGACGCGGAAAAGATGATGGAAGGCGCGCAGCGCGAAGCCGACGCCATCCTCGAGAAAGCCGAAGCCGACAGCGAAGCGATGGTCGCGCGCCGTCAGCGCATGGCCGAAGACAAAATCGCAGCAGCCGAGCGTGAAGCGATCGCAGGCGTGAAGGCCAAGGCTGTCGAAGCTGCTGCCAGCGCCTCACGCAAGCTGATTGCAGAGCGCCACACCAGCGAAGCGGACGCGCAGCTGGCGGACGAGGTCATCTCCTCGCTCTAAGCTTTTACGAGTTTCTCAGTCGGAGAGGGGAAGGGCGGTCCTGCCTGCGTAGAGCGGGGGCCGCCTTTCTTACGTTCAGCCGCTTGCCGATCAGGACCCCGGCTCGAACACCACTTTGCCGACAAGCTCACGGTTCGCCATAGCCTCGAACCCTTCGCGCCAGCGGCTCAGAGGCAGCACGCGGTCGATAGCGGGGGTGATCTGGCCTTCCTCGGCGAGCCGGGCAATCTCGGCATTGATGGCGGCGCCACGCTCGGGAAAACGCCGCGCATATTCTCCGGCGCGCAGGCCAACGACCGAAAAGCCCTTTATCAGCGGGATGTTCGTCGCAATTTCGGCGATGCGTCCGCTTGTGAAGCCGACCACTACCAGCTTTCCGCCAAAAGCCACGCAGCGGGTGGATTCGTCAAAGATATCGCCCCCGACCGGATCAAACACGATATCAGCCAATCGTCCGCCTGTAATCTCGCTGACCTGCTTGCGAAAACGGCCCTCTGAAAGAATGACGGCATCAGGTTCATAAAGCGCCTTGATCCGGTTGCGCTTCGCCTCGATTCCAGTGGCAGCGATGACCTTGGCGCCCTTCGCCTTGGCGAGGTCGACAGCGGCGAGCCCGACGCCGCCGCTTGCGCCGTGCACGAGCACCCATTGATCGGCTTGCAGGCCGCATAATTCGACAAGCCCTGTGTAGGCGGTCGAATAGGCAGCGCCCATCGCTGCGGCGGATGCGAAGCCCACGCCTTGCGGAATACGCGACAAACTGCGGGCGGCGATGCTCGCAAGCTCGGCGAAGGCGCCAGTTTTGTTGCCGCCCATGACCCTGTCGCCCGGAGCAAGACCGCTCTCGGGATCGGCCTCGATCACTTCGCCGGCGAGCTCCAGCCCGCAGGTGAAAGGAGGTTCGGGTTTAAACTGGTATTCGCCGCGCGTCATCAGCAGGTCAGGATAGTTGAGTGAAGCGGCGCGGACACGGACCAGCACATCGCCGGGCCCGCACGTAGGGCTTGGTGCATCGACCAGTGAAACCCCGCTGAGGTCGGCGCTCAGCTTTTCAACCCGTAACGCCTGCATAGAGCTCAGAAGTTGTCCTTGGCTTCGCGCAGGGCGGCGAAGGTCTCGTGCGGTTCGCTCCCGCCCCACCTTTCCATCATCGCAGGGTCGTCTGCGCGCAGAAACGGGTTGGTCTCGAGCTCGCGCTTCAGGACAGTCGGCACGGTTGGCTCACCGCGCGCGCGTTTTTCATCGATCTCGGCAACATATTTCCGGAGCGCTGCATTGTCCGGATCGGCATGCAGCGCGAATTTTGCATTTGCCTGCGTGTATTCATGCGCGCAATAGAGGGTCGTGGCAGTCGACATGCGCTTGATCCGCTCGAGACTGGTCCAGAACTGCTTGGGCTCGCCTTCGAACATCCTCCCGCAACCGAGTGCGAACACGGCATCGCCCACGAACGCTACGCCTTCCTCGACGATGTGATAGGCGATGTGGCCGTTGGTGTGGCCCGAGACGTCGATAATGTCGGCGCGGTGTTCGCCGAGGTTCACGCTGTCACCATGCTTGACCACCCGGTCGACGGGCGAGAGTTTCTCGACCTCCTTCGGGGCAAGCGCGCGCGCTCCGGTTGCCTCGACAATAGCCTTGTTGCCACCGGCATGATCGGGGTGCCAGTGGGTGTTCCAGATATGCGTGATGGTCCAGCCCTTATCCGCTGCCTGCTTGAGATACTCCTTTGCATCGGGCGTATCGATGGCGGCGGTTTCATCGGTCACCGAATTATGGACGAGGAAACCGTAATTGTCGGACAGGCAGGGAAACTGGTGGATCTGGATCGTCATGGAATGCCTCTTAGGCTCTTTGTCGGCGCTATGTTGCTGCGCAGTCTACGCTCCTGAGATGCAATAGAAAAGGCCCGCCACTCCGAGGGGAGGGCGGGCCTTCTTATTTGTCCTACCGCTTCTTTAAGCGACGAAGCGGTCGGTCATTCGGTCGCTGATGCGATCAATCGTCGCCCTTCTTGAGCGCTTCGCCAAGGATGTCGCCGAGCGATGCGCCGCTGTCGGACGAACCGAACTGCTGCACTGCTTCTTTCTCTTCGGCGATCTGACGCGCCTTGATCGAGAAGTTCGGCTTCTTCGAGCGGTCGAACCCGGTGACCATCGCGTCGACCTTGCTGCCGACCTGGAAACGGTCGGGACGCTGTTCGTCGCGGTCGCGGTCGAGGTCGCTGCGCTTGATGAAGCCGGTTGCGCCGTCGTCGCCAACCTGCACTTCGAGACCGCCATCGCGGACTTCGAGGACAGTGACGGTGACGGTCTGGCCCTTGCGCAGTGCGCTGGCATCGGCACCTTCTGCACTTGGAGCGCCCTTTTCGAGCTGCTTCATGCCGAGGCTGATGCGTTCCTTCTCGACATCGACGTCGAGAACGACGGCCTTGACCTGCTCACCCTTGCGGTGGAGCGCCAATGCGTCTTCGCCCGAGATGCCCCATGCGATATCCGACATGTGGACCATGCCATCGACATCGCCGTCGAGGCCGACGAACAGACCGAATTCGGTGGCGTTCTTGACTTCGCCTTCGACTTCGGCGCCCACCGGATACTTCTCCGCGAACTCGTCCCAGGGGTTGCCCTGAGCCTGTTTGAGGCCAAGCGAAATGCGGCGCTTTTCGCTGTCGACTTCGAGGACCATGACTTCGACTTCCTGGGAGGTCGAGACGATCTTGCCAGGGTGGACATTCTTCTTGGTCCAGCTCATTTCGCTGACGTGGACGAGGCCTTCGATGCCCGGCTCCAGTTCGACGAATGCACCGTATTCGGTGATATTGGTCACGGTTCCGGTCAGCTTGGCACCCATTGGATACTTCGCTGCGACACCGTCCCACGGATCGCTTTCGAGCTGCTTCATGCCAAGGCTGATGCGCTGCGTATCGGCATTGATGCGCACGATCTGGACCGTGACGGTCTGGCCAATTTCGATGATCTCGCTTGGGTGGTTGACGCGCTTGTAGCTCATGTCGGTGACGTGCAGCAGGCCGTCGATACCGCCGAGGTCCACGAACGCACCGTAATCGGTGATGTTCTTGACCACACCGTCGATGACCTGACCTTCGGCCAGCTTGTCGATCAGCTCGCTGCGCTGTTCGGCGCGCGTTTCTTCGAGGACAGCACGGCGCGAGACCACGATGTTACCGCGGCGGCGGTCCATTTTGAGGATCTGGAACGGCTGCGGCATGTCCATCAGCGGGGTGACATCGCGCACGGGGCGGATATCCACCTGGCTGCCGGGGAGGAAGGCTACTGCGCCGTCGAGGTCGACGGTGAAGCCACCCTTGACCCGGTAGAAGATACGGCCTTCGACGCGCTTGCCTTCGCCGAATTCGTTTTCAAGTTTGTCCCATGCGGCTTCGCGGCGGGCGCGGTCGCGGCTGAGCATTGCTTCGCCATCGGCGTTTTCGACGCGGTCGACATAGACCTCGACTTCGCTGCCGACTTCGAGACCGTGCTCGTCTTCGCCGCGGGCAAATTCCTTGAGGTTCACGCGGCCTTCGGATTTGAGGCCGACGTCGATCACGGCCATGCCGGCTTCGATCGAGGTTACGGTGCCTTTGACAACGCGGCCTTCAAAGCCTTCGTTGCCGGCGCCGCCGAGTTGTTCGTTGAGAAGCGCTTCGAAATCGTCGCGCGTTGGGTTGGGCGAGGTCGCCATATAGGAAAAATTCCTGTTTACTGTTTGCTACCGGCCACCGGTTTTCCGGGGTCTTAAACTGCCTCCCACGCACCATTGCGAGGGCTAGCAGGGCAAGAGGCCGACGTCTCTGCGAGGCCGGATGCCGCCGCAAAGGCTCTCTCAACCGAAAAAGATTGCGAGAACGGACGCGCGCCTAGTGCAACAACCCGGCAAAAGCAAGGGAAATGCCCCGTGACAGGCGAGCCGATAAGCATTTCCTAACCACGGCACGGTATTGGCAGGCATCGGTTTCGGAACGAGGGTTCAGCATATGATTAGCAAGCGGCTCACCACATCCATCGCCCTCGCGCTGCCAGCCATTGCGCTCGCAGGGTGTTCAGGCGGTGCTGACGAAAACACTTACGCAATTTCCGTCGCGGATGCGAAAGCGCGCATCAGCAGCGCGCAATCCGAATGGAAGTCCGGCTCGCAGACCCGGACAATGCGTTCGGCTGGCGCTGCGGAAGAAGGCATTCGTGTTCGGCTGTCCCACGCAGGAACATTCGCTTCGTCTTGCCGGGTCCTGTTCGAAGCGATCGACGAAAACGCTACCCGCATCACTCCCGAATGCGGCGAAGACGGGTCGGCACTCGCCGAGAGTGCTGCTGGAATGGTCGAGCTCGAGATCGCGGCGCATGTTCGCCAGATACTGACCGGTGAGCCAATTGACGGGACGCAACTTGGAAAGCAAATGAGTGTCGCGACGCTGAAAAACCTGCCCAAAATGCAGAGTGATGGCTTTGCCGTCGATGAGGATTTCGTTGAGCGCCGGGCTGATATGGCCACCCAGCGGGTCACGAATGAGCAGGATGGCTGGGGCGACGATGCAGCCTCCGACCCGGATGCCAGCGGTTGGGGCGGCGAATAGAATTCAGCCCGACCGGAGAGCTTCTTCGACAGCCTCGAGCACAGCATCGAATGCCTGCTGCCGGTTAAATTCCGTCGTGTCGATGATCAGCGCGTCCGGCGCTGCCTTCAGCGGCGCGTCGGTACGATTGATATCGCGGGCATCGCGCCGCGCGATGTCGGCTTCCACATCGGCAAGCTGGGCTTCGATGCCGCGATCCGTCATTTCGAGCCATCGCCGCCGCGCGCGCTCCTGCGCGCTGGCGGTAATGAACAGCTTCACGTCGGCATCTGGCGCGATGACCGTGCCGATATCGCGTCCGTCAAGCAGCGAACCGCCGGGCTGCATAGCAAACGCGCGTTGCCGCTCGAACAGCGCCTGGCGAACCGCGGGATGCACCGAGACCCGGCTCGCCAATCCGCCGACTTCCTCGGAGCGAAGGATGTCATCTCCGAGCAACTCATCATCGAAATCGCGCGCGGCAAGGGCGTCGGCTTCGATCTCTGGATCGCCGCCATTGAGCCAAACTTGCTGGCCGACCGCGCGGTAAAGCAGCCCGGTATCGAGATGCGGCACTCCGAAATGCTCAGCGAGTTTCTTGGCAATTGTGCCTTTTCCCGAAGCGGTCGGGCCATCGACAGCGATAATCATGAGAATATGTCCTGAGCTTTTTCAGGGGAAAGCGGGCGGCGTTCCTTTGAACGCCAGCGGAAATGCAGAACGAGCAGGCCGAGCAATGCGGCGACCAGGTTTATGCCGACCAGTACCCAGTCCATCGCGCCATCGTTCCAGAACAACGCCGATCCAATGGCGAAGCCGAACAGGATCAATGCGGCAAAGATGCGGCGTCGTATCATGTCGGCGCTTTGTCATGGGTCTTGTCGAGGGCCTTGCGCGCGCGGAAGGCTTTCACCAGCCCGAATATCGCGATCGCGGCCCAGAACCCTTCGAGCACAAGGCTTGGCCAGTTCGTATGGACCATCAGCGAGACCGTAAGCAGCGCGGCTCCGGTCAGGTTTGTTCCATGGAGGACATACGGGTTCGGCTTCTCGACATACGTGAGATAGGCATAGGCGCCGATGATGCAGGCAGTGCCGAAAAATCCGACAATGCTGGCCCAGTCGAGAGGTGTCGTCATCCTGCTGCTCCGGCCAGCAGATCCATGAACGTAGGGAAACTGGTCGCGATAGGCGCGGTATCGTCAATGCGAACCCCGTCTCGGCTCACAAGGCCCGCAACGGCCATGCTCATCGCTATGCGGTGGTCGAGCTTGGTTTCAGCGCTTGCGGCTTCTGGTGTGCCGCGCAGGGGCTCGCCGCCGGTACCGTGGATGGTGAGACCGTCCTCATTCTCCTCGACCCGCGCGCCTGCCAGCGTCAGCGCCTTGGCCATCGCCGCGATCCGGTCGCTCTCCTTGACGCGGAGCTCTTCGAGGCCGGTGGTCCGCGTCGTTCCTTCTGCCAGAGCAGCGGCAACGAAGAGGACCGGAAACTCGTCGATCATGCTGGGCGCGAGAGCCGGGTTAATATCGGCTCCGGAAAGCGCCGAGTGACGCACCCGCAGGTCCGCGACCGGCTCACCGCCCACCTCGCGGGCGTTCAGCTCCTCGATCGAGCCGCCCATCTGGCGCAAAGCCCGGACGATTCCAGCCCGAGTTTCGTTCATGCCGACATTCTTGATCGTGATGTCGCTGCCGGGCACGATCAAAGCGGCGACCATGAAGAACGCCGCCGAAGAAGGATCGCCCGGAACTACGACGTGCTGCGGCCTCAGGTCCGCCTCTCCGTGGATCGAGATCAGTCGCTCGCCGTCCTGCTCGCCGATGTCCAGCTGCGCGCCGAAGCCTGCCAGCATCCGCTCGGTATGATCGCGGGTCGCGACCGGCTCAATGACGCTGGTGATACCCGGTGTGTTCAGGCCCGCCAGCAATACTGCGCTTTTTACCTGTGCGCTCGCGACGGGAAGGCGATACCTGATCGGAACCGCATGTTGTGCGCCGCGGAGCATCAAGGGGAGGGTGCCGCCGGTCGATGCCTCGAAACTCGCGCCCATCTGGCTTAGCGGTTCGATCACGCGGTTCATCGGTCGGCCTGAGAGGCTCGCATCGCCGACAAACGTCGCGCTGAAACCGTGGCTCGCTAGCAAGCCCATCAGCAGGCGCGTGGATGTCCCGGAATTGCCCATGTCGAGCGCTTGCCTGGGCTCAAGCAGGCTGCCGACGCCTGCGCCGTGGACGTGCCAGATGCCATCGTTGCCGCGCTCGATCTCGGCACCCAATTGCCGCATCGCCGCCGCTGTCGCCAGTACGTCCTCGCCCTCCAGCAGGCCTTCTATGGTGCTTTCGCCAACCGCGAGCGAGGAGAACATCAGAGCGCGGTGGCTGATCGATTTGTCACCCGGAACGCGCAATGCCCCGGTCAGCGGATTGGAAGGATGGAATGTATGGGCTGGCAATTGCGAAGGTCCGTGATTAGGTCGGCGTTCGAGACGCGCTGCTTTGACAGTGCCCCGTGCATCTGGCAAGGCGCGCCGCGATCTTGATTCCGGTAGCACCCGGTCCCAATAAAATACGAATTTACCGCGCCTGCCATGTGAGCGGGCAAGACTAAGGATTTAGTGAGAATGGCTAAGCCAGAATGGGGCACCAAGCGTTCCTGCCCCAAATGCGGGGAACGCTTCTATGACCTCGGCAATGATGAACCGGTGACCTGCATCGAATGCGGCGAGGAATGGTATCCCGAGCCGGTGCTCAAATCGAAGCAGCCGATCCCGTTCGATGACGCCGAAAAGAAGAAGAAGGAAGGCGAAGCGGACAGCGATCTTGCCGACGATGAGGACGATGAGCTGAAAGACATCGAGAACATCGACGACGAGGAAGACTCGCCTGATAACGATGTCGATCTCGGGGGCGACGATGATCTTGGCGTAGCCAAGGGCAAAGGCGACGACGACGACGACGATAATTAATTCTTGCGTTTCGCGGGGGGCGGTCTTAGAGGGCCACCTCCTTGCGAGAGCAGGGTTTGGGCCCTATATTTGATAGGGTCACATATCGATGAAATGGGGCCTTAGCTCAGCTGGGAGAGCGCAACACTGGCAGTGTTGAGGTCAGCGGTTCGATCCCGCTAGGCTCCACCATCGAACCAATATTAAGTCGGGTTTTCCGCCCGGGAGTTTCCCAGAAAAGTGGTTTCCACTTTTTCTTTCGGGAAGCGACCAGACAGACAAACACCGCACGCTGGCCAACGAGGTTTCGTTCGCCGGCGTTTTTCGCGTTTAGTCCGTGTCGATGTTGGCACAGAGGAGTTGAAGACGATGTTTGACAATCTGTCCGACCGCCTTGGCGGCGTCTTTGACAAGCTCAAGGGCCGTGGCGTGCTCAAGGAACAGGATGTCCGCGATGCCATGCGCGAGGTGCGCATTGCGCTGCTGGAGGCAGATGTTGCGCTCCCGGTCGCGCGCCGGTTCATCGACGCTGTCACTGAAAAGGCAGTCGGTCAGGAAGTCCTCAAGGCCGTCAGTCCGGGACAGCAGGTCGTCAAGATCGTTCATGACGAGCTCATTAGGACGCTAGGCGGCGATCCCGAAGATCCGCATGGCGCGATTGCGGGTGAGGGCCTGATCCTCGAAGCCAAGCCGCCGGTGGTCATCATGATGGTCGGCCTACAGGGCTCGGGTAAGACCACGACGACCGCAAAGCTGGGTAAACTGATCCGCGAGAAGCATGGCAAAAAAGCCATGATGGCATCGCTCGACGTAAACCGTCCGGCTGCGCAGGAGCAACTGGCGGTGCTGGGCGAGCAGGTCGATATCGCGACGCTGCCGATTGTGGCTGGTCAGCAACCGGTCGATATTGCGCGGCGCGCGATGGATTCGGCGAGGCTCCAGAATTTCGACGTTCTGCTGCTCGACACCGCAGGTCGCCTGCATGTCGATGAAGCGCTGATGGCCGAGATGAAAGCCGTTTCCGGCGTCTCTGCGCCGACCGAAGTGCTGCTGGTGGTCGACTCGCTCACCGGTCAGGACGCGGTCAATGTCGCGCAGAGCTTCACGAGTGAAGTTCCGCTGACCGGCGTTGTGCTCACCCGGATGGACGGCGATGCCCGCGGCGGTGCGGCGCTTTCCATGCGTGCGGTTACGGGTAAGCCGATCAAGTTTGCGGGCACGGGCGAAAAGCTCGACGCAATCGAAACCTTCCGGCCCGGCAGCGTGGCCGACCGTATCCTCGGCATGGGCGACGTCGTCAGCCTCGTCGAAAAAGCGGCTGCGACGATCAAGGAAGAAGAAGCCGAGCAGCTCGCGAAGAATTTCGAGAAGGGCAAATTCGACCTTAACGACCTGCGCATGCAGCTGAAGCAGATGCAGAATATGGGCGGCCTCGGGATGCTCGCTGGCATGATGCCAGGCATGAAAAAGGCGAAAGCCGCGATGGCTGCGTCGAACATGGATGACAAGGTGCTGGTTCACATGGATGCGATCATCGGATCGATGACGGCCAAGGAACGCGCGCATCCTGGTGTGATGAACGCCAAACGCAAGAAACGCGTGGCGGCTGGCAGCGGCACCGACGTTCAGACTGTGAACAAGCTGCTCAAGATGCACCAGGAAATGGGCCGCGCGATGAAGCAGATCAAGAAGATGGGTGGGCTGAAGGGCCTCGCAGCGATGTTTGGCGGCGGGGGAATGGGCGGTCCCGGTGGCGGGATGCCCGGCCTTGGTGGCCCGGGCGGCGGAATGCCCGGCGGGCTACCTGGTCTCGGCGGCCCCGGCCCGAAGAAGTAAACGTAACAAACTACACGAATTCAGAAATTTAAACTCGAAAGGTAATTTCAAATGGCAGTAGCAATCCGGCTTTCGCGCGGCGGCGCAAAGAAGCGTCCTTATTATCGCATTGTCGTCTCCGATTCGCGCAGCCCGCGCGACGGTAAGTATCTTGAGCAGATCGGGACCTATAACCCGCTGCTCGCCAAGGATGACGAGAACCGCGTGAAGCTCGACGAAGACCGCGCGAAGTACTGGATCGGCGTCGGCGCCAAGCCGTCCGACCGCGTCCTGCGCTTCTTCGACGCTGCAGGCATCATGGAGCGCGAAGCTCGCAACAATCCGAATAAGGGCAAGCCCGGCGAAAAGGCGACCGAGCGCGCTGAGGAAAAGGCTGAAAAGCTGAAGGAAGCCGAAGAAGCTGCGAAGGCCGCTGAAGAAGAAGCCAAGGCAGCACCTGCGGAAGAAGAAACCGCAGCGGAAGCGACCGAAAATGAAGCAACCGGCTCGGTCAAGACCGAAGAAACCGCTGAAGCTGTGGCAGACGCGGTCGAGGAAGAAACCCCGGCTGACGCCACCGATGAAGACAAGACCGCGATGGCCGAACAGGCTGCCGAAGGCGGCGCGGCTGAAGAAAAGAGCGAGTAAACCGCTCACATGCCCGAAAACAACGATGCGCGCCGGACCGTGGAACTTGCCGCGATTACCGGCGCGCATGGTGTTTCTGGCGAGGTTCGCCTCAAACTGTTCGGGGAGGGCGTCGAGGCTCTCGCCGCGCATACCAGCTTCAACGATGATACGTTGACGCTGAAAAAGGTCCGCTCGGACAACAAGGGCGGCGCGGTTGCGCGGTTCGCCGAAATTTCCGATCGAAACGATGCCGAGAAGCGGCGCGGGACGGTGCTGACCGTGTCGCGCGAAGACTTGCCCCCTTTGGAAGAAGGCGAATTCTACTACGCCGACCTGATCGGCTTGACTGTGGTTACGGACAGCGGCGATGCGGTTGGCATGGTCACTGCCGTCGAGAATTTCGGCGCAAGCGACATAATCGAAATCAACAAAGACCCCGTGCCTGAAAAGGGCATGAAAACCTTTATGGTCCCCATGACCGGCGATGCCGTGATCGAATGGGACGAGACAAAACTTGTGATCGCAGCCGAATTCGCAGAGGACTGAGCGCATGAAAGCGCTCAACGTCGCAATCTGCCAAGCCGCTCCGATCCCGCTCGACATTACGGGCGGGATCGAGAAGGCGACGCGGCTTGCGCGCGAGGCGATCGAGGGCGGCGCGCAGTTCGTGGCCTTCGGCGAGACGTTTCTGGGCGGCTATCCGCTGTGGCTCGATGAGGCTCCGGGAGCGGCGCTGTGGGACCATCCGGGGACAAAGGCGCTCCACGCGATCATGCTGGATCAAGCAATTGTGCCCGGCGACGAGCGGCTGCTGCCTTTGCAGGAGCTGTGCGACGAGAGTGGTGCTTGCATCTCCATCGGCGCGCATGAGCGGCTGCGTCAGAGCCTCTACAACAACCAACTGCTCTTCCGCCCCGGCGAGTCGCCGCTCGACCACCGCAAGCTGGTGCCTACTCATGGCGAGCGGCTGATCTGGATGCGGGGCGATGGCTCGACACTGGACGTCCACGAGGCCGAATGGGGCCGGGCGGGTAACCTGATCTGCTGGGAGCACTGGATGCCGCTCGCCCGCGCGGCGATGCATAATCTCGGCGAGAGCGTGCATGTCGCCGCATGGCCGACCGTGCGCGAGGAATATGCGCTGGCCTCACGGCACTACGCGATGGAGGGACGGTGCTTTGTGCTGGCCGCAGGGCTTGTGCAGCACCGCGATGATTTGTTCGACGGGTTGGAGCGGGTTGGCGGTTCACCGGAGGCCGAGGAGCTGTTCAATGCCCTCGAGAGCGACGTGCTCAATCGTGGCGGATCGATGATCGCCGCACCCGATGCGCGCGTGGTTGCGCAGGCGGGTGACGGTGAGGAGATTTTGCGTGCCGAATTGGATTTGTCAGAGATCGGTCATAACCTCGCGAGCCTCGATACAGATGGCCACTATTCCCGACCCGATGTGTTTGAACTAAGCGTCGATACGCGGGCGAAGGATGGGGTGAATTGGGGCGAAAACCCCAAGATTGTTGACCGATGAACTTTTGGTTCTCGATCTTACTTGCAGCCATGCTTGTAATGGCGCTTTCCGCTTTCCTGAATGTGGTCGTTCGGAAAATGACCAACTCTCAGCGAATTCGAGATTCTTTCGCCTATCTGTTGATACCCACTGCGCTTGTGGTGGTCTGGATCGCTTCTGCCTGGGACGGTTTGTATCCGTGGAACAAGGCAGGTATTTTCATCATTGCTCCTTTTCTCATCATGATTTTCGCCATTTTGTCCGCGTTGTCGAACTTGGTCGCGCAAAGAGTGGTCGATTGAGGCTCTTATTCTTCCCGTTGAGAAGCTCAGCCATGAACCCACTACTAAATGGAAGAGGTGTCGTGGATACGGGTTCCACCCGATCGGCTCGCGATACTCACACCTTGGTTCCCTCCCTCACTGGAGAGGAATTTTGAGCTTCGCCGCCACCATCCTCACGCTCTACCCAGAGATGTTTCCCGGGCCGCTCGGTACTTCGCTGGCGGGCAAGGCGCTGGAGCGGGGGGATTGGAACTGCGCGACCGTGAACCCGCGCGACTTCGCTACTGACAAACACCGCACCGTCGATGACACGCCCGCTGGCGGCGGGGCGGGGATGGTGCTCAAGGCGGATATCCTCGGCGCGGCAGTTGATAGCGTGGCCGATGAACGCCCGATCCTCGCCATGACGCCGCGCGGGAAACCGATCACCCAAGCGCGCATCCGCGAGATCGCACAAGGCCCCGGCGTCACCCTGCTTTGCGGTACCGGTTTGAGGGCTTTGATGAACGCTTGTTTGAAGCGCGGCCTCAGATCGAGCAGGTCAGCCTTGCCGACATCGTCCTTTCCGGCGGTGAAACGGCGGCGATTGCCGTACTTGACGCTTGCATTCGGCTGCTTCCCGGAGTAATGGGCGCGGCTTCTAGCGGGACAGAGGAAAGCTTCGAAGACGGGCTTCTCGAATACCCGCAATATACCCGACCTCAGGAATGGGAAGGGCGCACGATCCCCGAAGTGCTGCGATCTGGGGATCATGCGAAGGTTGATGCTTGGCGCAAGGCTCAGGCGGAAACCGACACTAGGTTACGCAGGCCGGACCTTTGGGAACGCTATTCGAGCGTTCGGGACCAGTCTGCCTCTGGCGCGCGGCGAAAGAAAAAGGAAACGGACCAGTGAACCTGATCCAGCAAATCGAAGCCGAAGAAATCGGCAAGGTCGAAAAAGAAATTCCGGACTTCCGCGCAGGCGACACCGTTCGCGTCGGCGTGAAAGTTACCGAAGGCAACCGCGAGCGTATCCAGAACTTCGAAGGCGTGGTCATAGCGCGTTCGAACCGCGGAATGGGCTCCAATTTCACCGTACGCAAGATGAGCTTCGGTGAAGGCGTCGAGCGTGTATTCCCGGTTTACGCACCGATCGTGGACAGCATCACCGTGGTCCGCCGCGGTGTCGTGCGCCGTGCGAAGCTTTACTATCTGCGCGACCGCACCGGTAAGCGTGCGCGTATCGCCGAACGCCGGGAAAATGCGCCCAAGGCGTAAATCTCGCACCAGCGAAATTCAAAGGGCGGTTCCTGTGGGAGCCGCCCTTTTTGGTATGCGGTCTTGCAAATGAGGCGCTTGATTGCGAGGGGAGCGGGCAATTCACCGGAATTGAAGGGGCCCTCTTTGAAATGCGTCTACCGATCCTTGCCGCTGCAGCTGCCGTGTTGTCCGTTCCTGCCAGCGCGGACGATCACGCGATGACCGATCAGCCCGAACTGACTTTCGAGCGCGTCTTTGCTTCTCCGTCGCTCGAAGGCCCCACGCCGCGTGCAGCCAAGCTTTCCCCGGACGGACGATATCTCACGCTGCTGCGCAACCGCGAAGACGACCGCGAGCGGTACGACCTGTGGGGCTTCGAGGTCAGCTCGGGCGAGTGGTCGATGCTGGTCGATAGCGAGGCCTTGGGCACGGGCCGCGAATTGTCCGAAGACGAGAAAATGCAGCGCGAGCGTGCGCGTGTCGGCAATCTCAAAGGCATAATCAGCTACCAGTGGGCTAGCGACGGGTCGGGCGTGCTCGTCCCGCTCGACGGCGACTTGTATTTCGCCAAACTCGACGGTGAGGTTACGCGCTTGACCGACACCGAGGAAAGCGAACTCAACCCCAAGCTTTCAAGCAAGGGCGGCTACGTCTCCTTCGTGCGCGACCGGCAATTGTGGGTCGGGAAGGTGGGTGAGGACGCCGTTCCTATCACCCCTAGAGAAGAGGATACGATCCGCTGGGGCGAAGCCGAATTCGTTGCGCAAGAAGAGATGAGCCGGATGGACGGCTATTGGTGGGAGCCCAATGACCTTCGCATCGCGGTGCAGCGCACGGATGAAAGCCCGGTCGGGATTGTCACCCGCGCTGCAATCGGCGCGACCGGGACCAAGGTTTTCGACCAGCGTTATCCGGTTGCGGGATCGGATAATGCGCTTGTCGAGCTTTTCGTGATGGACCCGGACGGCGAGAACCGCGTGAAGGTCGATCTGGGCGAAAGCACCGACATCTACATCGCTCGCGTCGATTGGGGGCCGGACGACTTCCTGTATATCCAGCGCCAGAACCGCGAGCAGACAGTGCTCGATATGTTGAAAGTCGATCCAGCGACAGGTGAGAGCGAGGTTCTCTTCACCGAAACCGCCGCGCGCGAGGATTACTGGATCAACCTCAGCGACAATTACCGCTTCCTGAAGGATGGCAGCCTGCTGTGGTGGTCGGAACGCGATGGATACGGGCACCTATACGTCTTCAGGGACGGTCAGTGGTTCCAGCTGACGAATGGGGATTGGGTGGTGACGAAACTGCTCGGATACGATGGAGATGCCGGTCGAGTATATTTTCAGGGCAACGCTGACGGCATCCTCGAGCAGCATGTCTATGCGCTTGATATGTCATGCGACCCCCATTGCGTCGATCGACTAACGGAGCCCGGATATGTGCATTCTGCGATCATGGATAACAAAGCGCGGTCGCTTTACATCACCCGGTCAAACGTAGGGCAGCCTGCGCAGAGCTATCTCGCCAACACCCATGGCGAGCGCCTTACCTGGATCGAGCAGAACGCACTCAATGCCGAGCATCCCTACGCGCCCTATCTCGCCAGCCATGTAACACCCGAATACGGCACAGTGGCGGCCGAAGACGGAACGCCGTTGCACTGGATGATGCTCAAGCCCGAGATGGAGCCGGGCAAGAAATACCCGGTGTTCTATTACCACTATTCCGGTCCTGGACCGCAGATCGTGGACAAGGGCTGGCAGGGCGCGCTTGCGCAGGCGATTGTCGACAAGGGCTACATCTACTTCGCGCTCGACAATCGCGGCACGGCCAATCGCGGCGTGGACTTCGAACAACCGCTCTACCGGGCGATGGGCGCGGTCGAGGTGCGTGACCAGAAGATCGGCGCGGAGTTCCTCAAGACGCTCGACTTCGTCGATTCTGACAAGATCGCGCTCTATGGCTGGTCCTATGGCGGTTACATGACGCTGAAACAGCTACAGGCCGATCCGGGACTGTATGCTGCGGGTATTTCCGGCGCGCCGGTGACCAAGTGGGAGCTTTACGACACGCATTACACAGAACGCTTCATGGGCGATCCGCGCGAAGTGCCGGAGGCTTACGAAGCCGCAAGCGCGATCCCCGATGCGACCAAGATCAGCGATCCGCTGCTGCTGATCCACGGCATGGCGGACGACAATGTGGTGTTTGAAAACTCGTCTGAACTCATCAGCGTGCTGCAGGAAGGCAACGTGCCGTTCGAGATGATGCTCTATCCCGGATACACGCACCGTGTGGCGGGCGAGAATATCTCGCCGCATCTTTGGAACACGATCTTCCGCTTTCTTGAAAGCCACGGCGTGAAACCGCCGGAGTAATCAACTGGCCAGCCACTCGAGCGCTTTGGAAGCGACTTCATCAGCGGCCTCAACCTGCGGATAGTGACCGACCCTCGGGATCAGATGATGGCGAGCGCCGGGAAGCACTTCGCGCCATTTTTCATAGGCATGTCTTCCGGATACCGGATCGAGCGCTCCGTTGATCAGGCCAATCCGGTCCTGCGCGCTCACCAGTGTCGCCTCCCAACGTTCCTTATGTGTCATTCGGTCCGCGATATAGTGCAGCAGCTTGTGCGTGATGGGGTTGCCGCCCTTGTAGCTGATGAACTCCCAGAACTCGTCTAGCTCTGCCTCTGTTGGCTGTGTGTCGGGTCCGAAGACTTCCGAGAAACTCCGGCCAAAACTTTTGCGATTCATCAGCAGTCCGACGAGGAAGCCGAGCGGTGATACGCCGAGTTTCTGGATCGGGCGCGGGCGGTGCTGTTCGGGGAAGATACCGCCATTCAGGTATACCACTTGACCGAGACCCGCGACGCCCGACCCCTCTTGCTGCCGGGCTAGTAACTCCTGTCCTACAGACACGCCGTAATCATGCACCAGGGCGTCAAATTCAGTAATGCCAAGTTCGGCCAGCAGGCTCTCGTGAATATCGGACTGTCCGTGGATCGAGTATTCGCCTCGTGGTTTGTCCGATAGGCCAAAGCCCAGCATGTCACAGGCAATCAGATGATGTTTTTCGCCAAGCGCGTCCCATATGCGTGCCCAATCCCACGCACAGGTTGGGAAGCCGTGCACAAGCACCAGCGGGCGTGCATTCGTATTTCCGCCGGTCCAATAGGCGATTTGAAGCCCCTGGTAGTCAAAATGCTTGGCTTTCGCACGCCAGTCCAGTGTATCTGCGCTCACGTTTTTCCCCTTGTGCTGGCACGCTAGTGTCGCCAGCGAGTGGCGCAAACAGTTTTGAAACGGAGAATGTGATTTGGGCTACCGTGTAGCAGTCGTCGGCGCGACCGGAAATGTCGGGCGCGAAATGATGCAGATCCTCGCCGAGCGCGAGTTTCCCTGCGATGAGGTGGCTGCGGTCGCTTCAGGACGCAGCCAGGGGACCGAGGTTGAATTCGGCGACACCGGAAAGATGCTCAAATGCAAGAATATCGAGCATTTCGACTGGGCAGGATGGGACATTGCCCTGTTCGCAGCGGGCAGCGGCCCGGCCAAGGAATACGCGCCCAAGGCGGCAGCTGCAGGCTGCGTCGTGATCGACAATTCCTCGCTCTACCGCATGGAGCCCGATGTGCCGCTCATCGTACCGGAGGTGAACCCGGATGCGATCGATGGCTATTCGAAGCGCAACATTATCGCCAACCCCAATTGCTCGACCGCGCAGCTCGTTGTCGCGCTCGCGCCCCTGCACAAGGCTGCCGGGATCAAGCGCGTGGTCGTCTCGACCTACCAATCGGTGTCGGGCGCGGGCAAGGCGGGCATGGACGAACTGTTCGAACAGAGCCGGGCAATCTTCGTTGGCGATCCGGTGGAGCCGAGCAAGTTCACCAAGCAGATCGCCTTCAACGTGATCCCGCATATCGACGTCTTCCTCGACGATGGATCGACCAAGGAAGAATGGAAGATGGTGGTCGAGACCAAAAAGATCCTCGACCCCAAGATTAAGCTTAACGCCACATGCGTACGTGTGCCGGTCTTCGTAGGCCATGCCGAGGCGGTGAATATCGAGTTCGAGAAAGAGCTCTCCGCTGAACAGGCGCAGGACATCCTGCGCGAGGCACCGGGCATCATGCTCGTCGATAAGCGCGAGGACGAAGGCTATGTCACTCCGGTGGAATGCGCCGGCGACAGTGCGACCTATATCAGCCGCGTGCGCGATGATCCCACGGTTGAGCACGGACTGACGTTGTGGTGCGTGTCCGATAATTTGCGCAAGGGCGCGGCGCTCAATGCGGTGCAGATCGCCGAATTGCTGGGGCGGCGGCATTTGAAGAAAGGATAGGGATCATGCGCATTTTCCTGCTGACTGGCGCGGCTCTTGCGCTGGCCGCTTGCGATAGCGGAAATGTCCCGAGCCCTGCCGAACAGGCGCAGCTGCGTCCGAGTGCGCAAACGGTCGATGCGAACGAAGTGTTGCTCAAGCCCGACGGCCTGACTGCCGGGCCGGAAGCATTCTATTTTGCTGCCGGGCAGGCCGAGGTCGAAGCCTCGCTAGCCAGAGCGCTTGGCAAGCCAGGAGATGCCGGCGAAAACCCGGAATGCGGCGCTGGAGCGATGCAATACTCGTCCTTCCCCGGCGGCCTTACTGTCAATTTCCAGAATGGCAGTCTGGTCGGCTGGTTTTGGGACGATACGACTGAGACGATCAGCCTCACGGGTAATATTGCGATCGGCGCGCCGCGCAGCGAGATCGAAGCGACCGACGGTTTCGCCATGATCGAGGAAAGCACCCTCGGCGAGGAATTCGCGATCGGCGACCGGATCGGCGGCTTTTTCGAAGGTGACAACCTGTCCAGCCTCTACGCTGGCACTCAGTGCTTTTTCCGGTGAAAGGTGCAGCGCTCGAATTTCGACCGATTGCCAAGGGCAAGGGGCTGCCCGGCCCGCAAGAAGCGGGTGACTTCTCACAAGCTATCGCGGAAGTTGCAGAGAGCGAACAGCTCCCTCCTTGGTGCGCCTATCTCGGTTGGAAGGATGGTCACGCCGTAGTCTTCGGATCCTTCAAGGGGGCGCCAAATCCAGACGGCGAGGTAGAGATCGGTTATCTGACATTCACCGAGCATGAGGGGAAGGGATTGGCCAAGGCCGCAGCTGCGTTTCTCGTCGATGTTGCGCGTGAAGCGGGCGCGCAATGCGTGATTGCAGACACGCTCCCGCAGGATAATCCGTCTACCGGAGTGCTGCTAGCCAACGGTTTTGCTCGTCATGGCTGCGTCGAGGACGACGAAATCGGTAGAGCTTGGCGCTGGCGACTAGTTCTCTAAGATAGCGAAATGACCTTTTCAGCCGATCTCTATTTCAGCTTTCGTTCGCCGTATTCTTACCTTTCGGTGGGCAGATACCGGGCGATGACGGAGGAATTCGACCTCGATATCGTCTTGAAGCCGGTCTATCCGCTCGCGGTGCGCCAGCCCGATTTCTTCGAGCGCAATCATCCCAACTGGATCGGATACACGATGCGCGACATGGTCCGCGTGGCGCAATTCCACGGCATTCCCTTCGGCGCGCCGCGTCCCGATCCCATCATTCAGGACATGGCGACGCGCGCAATCGCGCCTGAGCAGCCATATATCGAACGGATCACGCGGCTGGGTCAGGCGGCAAATCGGCGCGGCAAGGGCCTCGACTTTGCGCATGAGGCAGCCGCGCTTATCTGGGGCGGCGCGCAAAACTGGAATGAGGGCGATCACCTTGCGGGCGCAGCGCAGCGTGCCGGGCTGGACCTCGCCGAGCTGGACGCCGAAGTGAGCGAGCAGGGCGACGCACTCGACGAGGAAATCGCTGCGAACCAGACCGCACTCGAGGCAGCAGGGCATTGGGGCGTCCCGACGCTGGTGTTCGAAAACGAGCCGTTTTTCGGTCAGGATCGGATCGAAATGGCCAAATGGCGCATGGAGCAAAAAGGGCTCGCAAAGCGGTGAGTTTCACGGGCGGCTGCCAATGCGGAGCGGTGCGGTATCGCGTCGATACTGACCGCCTTGTCCCTTATGCATGCCATTGCCGCGAATGTCAGAAACAATCCGCCAGTGCGTTCGGCATCTCCGTGCCGGTATTGCTCGATAGTCTCCAAATCGAGGGAGACACGGCCTCGTGGCGTCGCCCCACCGATAGCGGCTCTCATACGATCTGCCATTTTTGCAAGGCCTGCGGCAGCCGCGTCTACCACGCTGGAGAAAACCGGCCCGGCATCGTGACCATCAAGGGTGGCTCACTCGATAACGCGGCAGAGATAGAGCCGGTCGCGCATATCTGGACGAGCAGCAAACAAGGCTGGGTCGTGCTTCCGCCCGGCGTGCCGCAGTGGAGCAAACAACCGCAGACGCCGGAAGAATGGATGGAATTGTTGACATGAGCGAACCGGTGCAAACGACATTCTCGTCCTTTGACGGCACCGAGCTTGCGGTGCACCGCATCGGCGAAGGCCGCCCGGTTGTCCTGCTCCACGGCCTGTTCTCAAGCGCCGACATGAACTGGATCAGGTGGGGGCATGCCGAGAAGTTGGCGCAGGCCGGTTTCGAGGCGATCATGCTCGATTTCCGGGTCCACGGCCAAAGCGCATCACCGCGCGAGCCATCGGCCTATCCCGCTGGAGTGCTGGTGAGAGACGCGGCGGCGCTGGTCGATTACGCCGGATTGTCCGACGGGGAGTATGATCTTGTCGGCTTCTCGCTCGGCGCGCGCACCGCGATCCACGCCTGCGCGACCGGCGTCCTGCATCCGCGCCACCTGATTGCTTGCGGCATGGGCGTTGCAGGGCTGTCCGAATGGCAGCGGCGCTCTGCTTTTTTCAAGCGCGTCATCGACGAGTTCGACACGATCGAGCGCGGCGATCCTGCCTATCTCTCTCGCCAATTCCTCAAATCGCAAGGGGTTGACCGCGTGGCCGCGCGATTGCTCCTCGATGCGTTCGAAGACCTCGACCCCGCAATGCTTGCGAATATCGACGTGCCGGCGCTCGTGCTGTGCGGCGAGAAGGATGACGACAACGGATCGGCGGAGGAGTTGGCGCGGCTGTTGCCTGATGCGATCTACCAGACTGTCCCGGGCGGACATCTCGACAGCGCAACCAAGCCGGAGCTTGGCAGCGCGATTGTAGAATACCTGCAAGGGGTAAGCCCCGCAGGGAAATCGACGAACACCGCTTGATTCAGGTGGGCCACAGGTCCAATCAGCTACCCATCGCAGACCAACACAATCGTAGAGGATCGCAACTCACATGAAATTCGCACCACGCGCGCTCACAACTTCATTCGCGGCGCTTGCCGTTTCGCTCGCTTCCGCTCCTGCACTGGCTGATGGCCACGGGGCCGACCATGCAGCAGAAGAAGCTGCCGCAACAGAGTTTCCCCTGACGCCTGAGGGCGCGGCCGATTTCATCGCCGCTGCCGAGGCTGACATGCTCGAATTTTCCAACACGTTCGCGCATATTTCGTGGCTGAACGCGACCTACATCAACCACGACAGCAACACGCTAGCGGCGAAATACGGCGCGGAGGCGACCCTAAAGAGCGTTGGTTATGCCAACGAAGCGGCCAAGTATGCGCAGATCGAAGGGCTGGACCCCGAAGTCGCGCGCAAGCTCGACATGCTGCGCAACGGCATTTCGATGCCCGCCCCATCGCGCGACGGCGCTGCCGAAGAGCTGTCGAACATCGCGACCAAGCTTGGATCGGATTACGGACAGGGCAAAGGCACGCTGAACGGTGAGCCGATCAACGGCTCCGACATCGAAGCGGAAATGGGCAATATCGAGCGGACACCGGCAGAGCTCGCCGAAATGTGGGCGAGCTGGCACGACAATGTCGGCGCGCCGATGCGGGAGGATTACACTCGCATGCTCGCCATCGCCAATGAAGGCGCGGCCGAGCTCGGCTTCGACAATGTCGGGACGATGTGGCGCTCCGGTTATGATATGACGCCCGAGGCATTCGCCGCCGATACGGAGCGGATGTGGCAGGAAGTCAAACCGCTCTATGTCGCGCTGCACACCTATGTCCGCCGCAAGCTCAATGAGAAGCACGGCGACGAAGTGCAGCCCGCCACCGGCCCGATCCGCGCTGATCTGCTCGGCAACATGTGGGCGCAGGAATGGGGCAATATCTATCCGCTTGTGGCGCCCGAAGGCGCAGGGGACATTGGGTATGACCTCACCAACCTGATCGAGCAGAAAGAACTCGACGCGGTGCAGATGACCCGCGTGGGCGAGGACTTTTTCTCCTCGCTCGGCTTCGAGCCGTTGCCCGAAACTTTCTGGGAGCGCAGCCAGTTCACCAAACCGCGCGACCGCGAAGTTGTCTGCCATGCAAGCGCGTGGAACCTCGACAATATCGACGACCTGCGCATCAAGATGTGCATCAAGCAGAACGCGGATGACTTTATCACCATTCACCACGAGCTTGGCCACAATTACTACCAACGCGCTTACAACCAGCAGGACTATTTGCACCTGAACGGCGCGAATGACGGTTTCCATGAAGCTATAGGGGATATGATCGCGCTATCGATTACGCCCGATTACCTTGTGCAGATCGACATGCTCGAACCCGAGCAGGTGCCTAGCGCTGACAAGGATATCGGCCTGCTGCTGCGTCAGGCGATGGACAAGGTCGCCTTCCTCCCGTTCGGCCTGCTGGTCGACCGTTATCGCTGGAGCCTGTTCGACGGATCGGTCGCGCCGGAGGATTACAACACCGCATGGACCGATCTGCGCACCGAATATCAGGGCATTGTCCCGCCGGTTGAGCGTCCAGCCGATGCCTTCGATCCGGGCGCGAAATATCATGTGCCGGGCAACGTGTCGTATACGCGCTACTTCCTTGCGCGGCTGCTGCAATTTCAGTTCTATAAGGCCGCCTGTGATCAGGCCGGATGGGAAGGGCCGCTGCACCGCTGTTCGTTCTACGGCAACGAAGAAGTCGGCAAGAACCTGAACGCGATGCTCGAACTCGGCGCATCCAAGCCGTGGCCCGACGCACTCGAAGCCTTTACAGGTGAGCGCCAGATGTCCGGCGCGGCGATGGTCGAGTATTTTGCCCCGCTGAAGGAATGGCTGGACGAGCAGAACGCTGGCCAGGAAGAGGGTTGGTAATGAGGCATCTTGCTGCCCGGAACGTTCTCCTGCCTGCACTAATGGCGGTCATGGCATGCGCGCCGGGCGGTGAGGCTTCCACCGCGTCACAGGCGGCGGCAAATGGTGAGGATCGTCCGACCCTGTTCGTTGCCAACAAGCGCGGCAACACCTTGTCGAAAATCGACCTCGAAACTGGCGAAGAGTTGCTGCGCCTCGATAGCTGCACGAACCCGCATGAACTGGCGACGTCACCCGATGGCAAGCATGTCGCGCTCGCCTGCTATGGCGGAACTACGGTCGATATCTTTGCTACCGGCGACCTGTCTCGTGTCGCGAGTATCGACCTTGGGGCGAACGCGCGTCCGCACGGCATAGTCTGGCACCCGACCGGCGACATCTACGCCACCGCGGAAGGCCGTAAGTCTGTGTTCTGGATCCACCGGTACGCTCGGTGAGAGGCAGGCATTCGAATATTCCACAGGCAAGGAAGGCAGCCACATGCTGGTTGTTTCTCCCGATGCGGATATCGCGTGGACGACCGATCTCGGCTCGCGAACGGTCACGCGGGTCGATCTGAAAGCGAAGCGAGCGCCGCTTTCGGTCACCGTCGGAGAGGAGCCCGAAGGCATCGCGCTCTCGCCCGATGGTAAGGCGCTATGGGTGTCGGCGCGCGGATCGAACCAGGCGTTCGAGCTTGATCCGATGACGATGGAGGTGCGCAATACCATCGAAACCGGCGCATTCCCGCTGCGGCTCGCAATCCGGCCGCAAGGCGACGTCGCGGTCACCTCCGACCTCGCCGATGGCGGCCTGACCGTGATCGATCTTTCCGCCGCCAAAGTTGTGCGCAGCATTGCCGTATCCGGATCCGAAGAGGCGCAGGACCGGTTTCAGGTCACCATCCTGTGGTCCGATGACGGGTCGAAGATTTACGTCGCCGAAACCGCAAGCAATACCGTCGCGGAGGTCGATTACGCGACCGGCAAAGTGCTTCGCCGCCTCCCCACGGGTGAGGGCGGGGACGGCATGGCCATCCTTCCTTGACCGGTCGCAAGCTGCTTCCTGCAGTCGGTTGGCGTGAACTCGTCGACCTGCCCGCGCTTGGCCTCTCCGGCATACCGGCAAAGATCGACACGGGCGCGCGTACGTCTTCGCTGCACGGTCATGTGCTCGAGCAATTCGATCGCGCGGGCAAACCCTTTGTCCGCTTCTCGGTCGACTGGGACGGCGAAGCGCATGAATGCGAGGCTGTGCAGGTCGACACGCGCGGCATAACCAGCTCTAATGGTGAAACGCAGCAACGGTTCGTCATCAAAACGCCGCTCCGTATCGGCGATATAGAGTTTCGCGCAGAATTCAGCCTTGCGGACCGGTCCGACATGCAATTCCCGATGCTGATCGGACGAACGGCTCTCCGCCGCCATTTCATGGTCGATAGCGGCCATTCCTGGCTTCAGTCACCACAGAAGCCGACGACTAGAATTTCCAACTCTTGAAAGTGCCCTCCCTATGAAAATTGCAATGCTCGCCCGCAATCCGAACCTCTATTCGCACAAGCGGCTGAAAGAGGGAGCGGAGGCGCGCGGTCATGAATTGGATATTCTCAACACGACGCGCTGCACGGTGAATATCGCCAGCCACCGGCCAACCATCATGTATCGCGGAGAAACGCTCTCCGGTTATGACGCGGTTATTCCGCGCATCGGTGCTTCGATCACCAATTACGGGCTTGCGGTCTTGCGCCAATTCGAGATGGGCGGTGTGTGGTCGCTTAATGAATCCGTTGCCATTGGCCGCAGCCGCGACAAGCTGCGCTCGACGCAGATCATGGCGAAATATGGCTTGGGCCTGCCACTTACGGCCTATGCCAATGATCCCAAGCAGGCAGAAGAGATCATCAAGGCGGTCAATGGTCCGCCGGTGGTGATCAAGCTGCTGGAGGGCGCGCAAGGTATCGGAGTGGTCCTTGCCGAGACGCTCAAGGGCGGGGCTTCGATCATCGAGGCGTTTCGCGGCGCAAACGTGAACATCATGGTGCAGGAATTCATCAAGGAAGCGGGCGGATCGGACATCCGCTGTCTCGTCGTCGGCGGCAAGGTCGTGGCGGCGATGAAGCGGCAGGGCGCAGAGGGTGAATTCCGCTCGAACCTGCACCGCGGCGGCAGCGCTCAGCTGATCAAGATCACGCCCGAGGAACGCTCGACAGCTGTCCGCGCGGCCAAGGCGATGGGGCTGAACGTTTGCGGTGTGGACCTGTTGCGAAGCAATCATGGGCCGGTCATCATGGAGGTGAATTCCTCGCCCGGCCTCGAAGGCATTGAGAATGCCACCGGCAAGGATATTGCGGGCCAGATAATCGAGTTCATGGAAGCAAAGGCAAAGCCGGGAGATACCAAGACCAAGGGTAAGGGATGACGGGCAGACGAAGAGGGGAAGACATGCAAATCACATCGCACAATCCGACGCCGTGGCTGCAAGGCTTCGGCCTTAATCATGCAGTCGAGGTCAGCGGATCAACCCGCACGGTTTATTTTTCAGGGCAGACCTCGACCGCGCCCGATGGATCGGCCATGCATCCGGGCGATCTGGTCGCGCAGTACAAGGCTGCGTGGCAGTGTCTGGTAGAGGCATTGGAGGCGGCGGGCATGACGCCCCAAAACCTCGTGCGGCTTAATTTCTACACGACAGACGTCGATGCTTTCATGGCAGCAGCCGAGCAGATCATGCCGATCCACGCAGAGGCGGGTGCGCAGATCGCCGCAACGCTTCTGGGCGTGACACGCCTTTATGATCCGGACATCATGATAGAGATCGAGGCAACCGCAGCCGGCTGAAGGTCACGCGGCCTTCAGTTTGTCGACGAAAGTAGCCGTTGTGTCCTCAAGGCTCCGGACATTGGCGATCAGGGCATCAGCTGCGCGATCAAGCTCGCTGGAGAGTTTCCTGGTCGTTTCTGCGCTGCTGGCGAGCGAGCGGCTGCGCTCGGCCATTGACCCGACTTCGTCGGCGGCGGTCCGGGCGTAATTGGAGATTGTATCGGCGGACTTGCGCTGATCGTCGACGTCCCAACGGATCGCCGCTGCTGCCTTATCGAGCTCGGAGATTACATCTTCAATTTTCGAAAAACTGCCTTCGGCCTCGATAGTGCCGTCGCGCACTCCCGACAGGATGTTTTCGATCTCTGACGCGCAATCGCTCGCCTGGTCGGCAAGGACCTTCACTTCTTGCGCAACAATCTGGAAACCCCGGCCCGATGGCCCTGCCGAGGCAGCCTCGATCGCGGCATTGAGGGACAGGAGGTTGGTCCGTTCGGCGATCTTTACGATGGACTGGGTCGCGTCTTCGATCGTGTCGGAATGGCTAGAAAGCGATTCGACCGCCTTTCCGCCCGATGACGAGCGCGCGGTCGCTTGTGACGTGAGTTGCTTTTGCTGCTCGACATTCGCCGCGATGTTCGAGATCGAGCTGGAGAGCTCCATCACGCCGTGTGCGACGGTTTGCGATGCGTGCGATGCACTCTCGGCAGCGTCTGCCACCTCGCTGGCGCGGTCACCGGTTTCATGAGAGATTCGGTCCATTTCCTTCGTGGCCTGCTCGAGGACATTGGCCGTGCTGGCCACGGAAGCGATCACGCCCGCAACCGAGTTTTCAAACTCCTTGGAAAAGCGCGCAAAGTCCTTCCTGCGCTGTTCGGCCTCCTCTGCTTCGACTTTCTCCTTTGCCTGGCGTTCCAGCTCGACACGGTGAAGGGCCGCTTGCAGCTCACCTGCTTGCTCTTCCAGCAAATCCGCCTGCCGTTCGCTTTTCCGGCGAGCGTCTTCGATGTTGCCGAAAATTCGATTTAATCCGACGGTGAGCGCACAGAGCAGAGCGGTTATTGCAACGATGATTGCGGTGTGGAGGCCAACGACCAAACCGGATCCGTCGACTCCGTGGTTCATCCCGGACAGGCCGGCAGACAGGATTGCGTCGTGCGCAATGATGATCGAGCTCGCGATGACCATCGGCAGGTAATCACACAGCAGCATCAGGGTGACGAGTGCAATCAGAAAGAGCAGGTGCGTTTCGGCGTGCCATTGCATGCCGATCGCCGACATGCACAGCAGCACGGCTTGAAAAGCTGCTGCCATCCCTGCGATGACGCGAAACAACCGATCGGTTCGCTTGAAAACCAGGTTGATCGTCAGTGGTACGTTCACCAACGCGCTAAGCACAATGAGGAGCGCACTGCCGCCGACGGTCATGATCACTACAGTCAACAGGCCTGTTGCTGCCCATCCGCCGAGGGCGATCAGCCACATAGCGAAGCGGCGAAGGTCGCTGATACTGTTCATCATGGCGCGCGGACAACTCTGCGCGCGCGCAGGCTTGATTGACTTGGTCCTACGGTATCCACTGCGGGACGAGACGAGAAAATCAGCCAAAACATGAGCATACATGTCGCTCATTTTGGTTATCAGTCGCCGCCCCTCGGGCTGCGTACAAATACGAGTGCCGCGGCGTTCTGCCGCGTGTCGTTAGCGGAAGGGCGGCTCATTAAAGGCGCGAAGCTTGCGGCTGTGCAGCCTGTCGCCTTCGTCACGCAGGCGTTTACAGGCTTCGAGGCCGATCTGCAGGTGGGCAGCGATCGCCTCCTCGTAGAACTTGTTTGCTTGCCCCGGTAGCTTGATCTCGCCGTGCAAGGGCTTGTCCGAAACGCACAGAAGCGTGCCGTAGGGAACGCGGAATCGGTACCCTTGCGCGGCGATTGTGGCGCTTTCCATCTCCACCGCGATGGCCCGGCTGTGCGAGAATCTCTTGGCCGAGCTCGAGTAATGCAGCTCCCAGTTTCGGTCATCGGTCGTGACGACGGTACCGGTGCGCATCCGCTGCTTGATATTCGCGCCTTGTGCGCCCGAAACTTCCTCCGCTGCGCTGGCGAGCGCCAGCTGCACTTCGGCGATCGGCGGGATCGGAATTTCCGGCGGGAGCACGGCATCGAGAACGTGGTCGTCGCGCAAATAGGCGTGGGCGAGCACGAAATCGCCGATCTTCTGGCTGGAACGGACGCCGCCGCAATGTCCGATCATCATCCATGCATGCGGTCGCAGCACTGCGAGGTGATCGCAGATTGTCTTCGCGTTGGAAGGGCCGACGCCGATATTGACCAGCGTGATGCCTTTCCCGTCCTCCCGGATGAGGTGGTAGGCTGGCATCTGGTGCCTGCGCCACGCTGTATCGTTGAGCTGCTCCTGCGCGTTGTCGGTGCAATCCTCGATGTTGAGCCCGCCCGCGCCGGTCAGGCCGGTATAACCGCTGCCATCGTCCTCCGAACAGAGCTGCTGCGCACCCCAGTTCACGAATTCATCAACATAGCGGTGATAGTTGGTGAACAGGATGAAGTCCTGGAAATCCTCCACCCGCGTGCCGGTGTAATGGGCCAGACGGGCGAGCGAGTAATCGGTGCGCAAACCGTCGAACAACGACAGCGGCATGGCTTCGTGCTCGTCGAATTCGATGCCATCGGCGAGCTCATCCCCGATGAGCGACAGGTCTGTCGAGGGGAAGTGCTGCGCGATGTCCTGCGGCGCTATGCCCGACATGGCCGCGCCTGCTTCTCCGTCGAGCACATAGGGAAACGGGATTTCCTGCCGCGAACGGCCCACTTCGACCTCGATGTCGTATTCGTTCGCGATAAGCTCAAGCTGTTCTGCCAGGTAATCGCCGAAAAGGTCGGGCCGCGTCACCGTGGTTGTGTAAGTGCCGGGCATTTCCAGCCTGCCGAATGCGCGGCTGCGATCCAGCGGGTCGCCATTGCCCGAATAATGCAGGGTCAGCTGCGGATAGGCATAGCTTCCGTCTTCGCGCTTACGCTGAGGCGGCACGGTGCCATCGCGCCCGAATGCGATCACGTCTTCGCGAAGGGTCTTCACGGCGTCGCTGTAATGCTGCTGCAATTCTTCGAGGATGGTGGCGATTGGTTTCATGTATTCTGCCTAGCGGTTCATTTCGTATGTTTCAAAGACACCTGCAGCTTGCAATGCAGGTCCCTGTTACAAAAAGGGCGCGGCAGTCTTTCGACGCCGCGCCCTTCGTGTTTGGTAACGAGGTCGCTTACGCGTCGTCGTCGGTCTTGTGATCGGTGGCTTCGACGAGAGCTTCGGTCTCGGTGGTGCCTTCCGGTGTCGCAACGCCTTCTTCGAGCATTTCGACCGGAATTTCACCCGGCTCGAGATTGGGGTCGGTGCGGTTTGCCTCGGCCTGTTCCTCGATTTCCTTCTGCTCTTCCTCGAACAGCTGGGCGAGAACATCGACGCCTTGCGTCTGCAGCTCGGCCTCGTCGTCCGAGCGGGCGACGTTGGCTTTGACAGTCACGTGGACCTCAGGGTGCAGGGCAACGGTCACATCGTGCATGCCGATCGTCTTGATCGGCGCGCCCATGATGACCTGCTTCTTGTCGATGTCGTGGCCTTGCGCAGTCAGACCAGCGACCATGTCGCGGACATTGACTGAACCATAAAGCTGGCCGGCATTGGACGCGGCACGGATGAGGATAACCTCTGCGCCTTCGACCTTTTCGCCGATCTTCTCGGCTTCTGTGCGGCGCTCTGCGTTCTCTTTTTCGAGACGCTCACGATTGGCTTCGAACACCTTCTTGTTGGCTTCGTTGGCGCGCAGGGCTTTCTTCTGCGGAAGAAGGAAGTTGCGGGCGTAGCCATCTTTCACGGTAACGACGTCACCGATGGTGCCGAGCTTCTCGATACGCTGGAGAAGAATGATATCCATGATGTATTCTCCTCTTACTTGACGATGTACGGAAGCAGGCCGATGTGGCGCGCGCGCTTGATTGCCTTGGCGAGTTCACGCTGCTTCTTGGCAGAAACGGCGGTGATGCGCGAAGGCACGATCTTGCCACGCTCGGACATGAAGCCCTGAAGCAGGCGCACGTCCTTGTAATCGATCTTGGGGGCGTCGTTACCCGAAAACGGGCAGGACTTGCGGCGGCGGAAAAATGGGCGTGCCATCAGTCACGGTCCTCCCGGTCGGAACGGCGCTTACGATCGCGCTCGTTCTTGCGCATCATCACGCTGGGGCCATCTTCGTGCTCTTCGACACGGATGGTCATGTAGCGAATGACGTCTTCGTTGATACGGGTCTGGCGCTCGAGTTCCTCGACAACGGTGCCAGGGGCATCGATGTTGAGCATCACGAAGTGTGCCTTGCGGTTGCGGTCGATTTTGTAGGCGAGGGTCTTGAGGCCCCATGTTTCGGTCTTGGTGACCTTGCCTTCGTTCGCTTCGACGATTTCGGTCGCCGTGGCCGCCAACGCGTCTACCTGGGCCTGCGAGAGGTCCTGACGCGCGAGAAAGATATGCTCGTAATGAGCCATCTCGCGTTCCTTTCAATTGCTGCCGATCGCTGGCTTGTCCGCCCGGATGACGGGGCCCCTCCGGCTTTCTTCTTTTCACCGTTCTGAAACAGCGAAGGCGCGCATTTAGCGGGTTTGCGGTTTAATGCAAGGCTTGTCGTCTTGGAACGAGCAGGGCAGGCGGCAGTTAGGATAGGAAACGTCACTAGGGGAATTGCCTTGCCATCAGGACTAGTCGCACTGCTTGATGATGTCGCGGTCATCGCCCGCGCCGCAGCAGCATCGGTACGATGATATTGCTGTTGCTGCAGGCAAGGCCGGGTCCAAAACGGCCGGAGTCGTTATCGACGATGCGGCGGTTACGCCCAGCTATGTCACCGGCTTATCTCCGGCGCGCGAACTGCCGATCATATGGGCGATTACGAAGGGCAGCCTGTTCAACAAGCTGGTGCTGCTGCTGCCGGGTGCGATACTACTGTCCGAATTCTTACCGGGACTGATAATCTTCATACTCATGCTGGGCGGCGCGTTCCTGTGTTACGAGGGCGCCGAAAAAGTCCTCGAAAAACTTGGCGCCGAAAAGCACGGCAAGACGGTCGACGATAAGATCGCGGATCCAGTCGCATTCGAAAAGCAGCGGATTTCCGGGGCGATCCGGACCGATCTTATCCTGTCGGCAGAGATCATGGCGATCGTTCTCAATGAACTCGACTTGCCAACATGGTGGGAGCGCGGGCTCGCGCTTGCTCTTGTGGGCATCGTCGTGACGGTGGTGGTTTACGGGACGGTGGCGATCATCGTGAAGCTTGATGATATCGGGCTCGCTTTGGCAAAATCCGACAACGTCGCACAGCGCAACTTTGGCGAAGGTCTGGTCGCCTTCGTGCCCAAGTTGTTGATCGCGCTTTCGTTCGTCGGGACGGTGGCAATGCTCTGGGTGGGCGGCGGAATTATCATCCATGGAACGCATGAGATCGGTTTCGACCTGCTTTACGATTTCGCTCATGGTGCGGAATACGCCGTGAAGGGTGCAACCGGAGCCCTTTCAGGAATTCTCGGATGGGTAACCTACGCCGCGATCTCGGCGATCATCGGTCTGATTCTCGGCATCGTGATCGCCTTTGTCCTGCACAAGGTGCTGAAAGTAGGACACGGCGCAGAGACTGCGGAGGCTGCCCACTGATGGCGGATCGCCCGGTCCTTTACACCTGCGCCCGTTCGCGAGGGCTTCGGGCGACATGGGCAGCAGAAGAAGCGGGCGTCGATGTCGATCTGAAAGTATTGCCATTCCCGCCGCGCTATCTCGCGCCGGACTATAAGCAAATCAATCCGCTGGGCACGGTCCCGCTTCTGGTCGACGGAGAGTCGCGCCTGACGGAGAGCTGCGCCATCGCGCACTACCTTGCCACCCGCAAAGGCTATACCGACCTTGCTATCGCTCCGGGCGAGCCAGATTACGCCGAGTATTGCGACTTCACGTATCACGCCGATGCGACCATCACCTTTCCGCAGACCGTCTACATGCGCTTTGCAATCTTCGAGAAAGAGAAGGGTTGGGCCGAGGCGGGCGAGGCCTATGCTACGTGGTTCGAGAAGCGCCTCGTCAAGGTCGAGCAGCGGCTTGAGGGACGCGATTATCTGTGTGCGGACCGCTTCACCGTAGCCGATATCTGCATCGCCTATGCTCTCATCCTCGCGAAAAACGTGGGGCTCGATGAACGCGTGCCGCCTTCCTTGCAGGCTTACCGCGAGCGGATGACTGCACGGGATGCTTTCCAGCGCGCTTTCGCGCGGGAGGAAGAAGGGCAAAAAGCTCTCGAAGCCTAGGCGGCTTGATCCGGCGAGACAGGACGTTCGGATAACTCGCGCCGCAGCAATTTACCAAGCGGATCGCGCGGGATCCGATCGACAAATTCGATATACCGCGGACGCTTGTATCCGGCGATCTGTTCCTTGAAACGCGCTGTGATCTCCTCACGCGACAGGCTCTCGCCCGGCTTCAATACGACGAACGCCTTGACCGCCTCGCCCCACTTTCCGTCGGGAACGCCTGCACAGCCAACGTCCGCGACTTCGGGCATGTTCGCGAACACCGCATCGACCTCGTACCGGGTAAACGTTTTCGCCGCCGGTCTTGATCAATTCCTTGGCCCTGCCGAGCAAATATCCGAGCCCGTTTTCATCCATCGTGCCGAGGTCGCCGGTGCGCAGCCAGCCGTGGCCCAATGCGGCCTCGGTCGCTTCCTCGTTACGCCAGTAGCCCAGCATCACCGAGGGACCGCGCAGGCAGATCTCGCCTTCCTCACCCGGCGCAAGCTCTTTGCCGTCAGGGTCGAGGATTGTCATTTCAACATGCGGCATCGGCCAGCCGATCGAGCGCGGATTCTCGCACATGTCGTCGTAATCGATGAAGGTCGCAAACCCGCAGACCTCGGTCTGTCCGTATCCGCCCACGACGCGGCAGTCCCATGCCTTTTCGAATGTCTCGTAAATCTGCGGGCGCCCCATGCCTGCGCCACCAGTGTAGTTGGTGAGCGGCATTGTTCCGCCGCGCACAGCGTCCATCTCGAACCACTGGAAAGATATCTGCGGAAAAGCACTGGTCGTGGTGCAACCTTCGCGGTGGATCAGGTCGAGCACGGCGGCGCTCTCATCATCGCGTCCGGCAAAGACGCTCGTCCCTCCGCAGGCCAGCATCGCCGCGACCTGCTGCATGCCGACGACATGGAACATCGGGTTGATCGAGAGCAGTCGCTCGGAATGCGTGAAACCGCGCCGCACGCAAAACCCCATCGCCGAGGATGCGACCGCGCTGCCGGCTTGCAGACACCCCTTCGGCTTGCCCGTCGTGCCGCTCGTATACATCATGTAGAGCGGGCGATCCGGGGCGAGCTGTGGCATCGTTTGCGCAGGCTGATCCGTGCTCACAATCGCTTCAAATTGGCCGTTCCGATCGTGACGTTCATCGACGTCGACCAATTCGCCGGCATCTGCCTCTGCCAGCAAGTTGGCAAAGCGCGGATTGACGAAAGTCAGCGCGGGCTCCGCATTGCCTGCAATCCAGGTGATCTCGCCGGGAGCCAGCCGCCAATTGAGCAGAACGGCAATCGCCCCGATCCGTCCGCAGGCGAGCAGCACAGTGAGGTAGGGCGCGCCATCGGTCAGCAGGATTGCAACACGGTCGCCGGGTCGAATACCCTTTTCCAGCAACCAGCGGGCGAGCCGCTCCACCCGCGCTTCTAGCTGGGCATAGGTCAGCCGCTGATCACCATCGACTGTGGCCTCGCGCTGCGAAAGCCGGGTCGCACAGGCCCTGAGCAGGGTGTCCATCGAAAAATCGCGAGGAGCTATCATGTCGGCAAGGATTAGCGATCTTCCCGGGCACGCTCCATCAGCGATTTTGGGAAGTCACGCGCGCCGCGCTCAGGGAGGTTCCGGTGCGTCCAGCTCAAGCCCGCACTTTCCGCATTCCCTACGTGGCCAGGGGATCACCACGATTCCGCGGAAGAAGATGTTGTAGCCGCAGCGCGGGCAGTTGAAGCGCAACATCGGCATGTTCAGCCATATCAGGCCAATGATCGCCGCCGCAAAGGCGATGGTCGAATGGCCGTAAACGAGGTCTACGGCAAGCACGAACAGGATCGCGAGCATCGTCGCCACGGCCATTCGCCATGCATGGCGTTTCGCGCGATCGAACAGGCTCATGACACGGCATCGAAGACGGTGCGGGCAAACTCGCTGAGCGTGTCGTCGCGCGCGCCCATTATCACGATGCGGTCACCCTCCTGCGAAAGCTCGGCAATGCGTTTGCCGCATTCTTCGCGGGAGGGGATGTGCTCTGCCGTGCCGCCTGCCTGCCGGATCAATTCGATTATCCGCTCGCTGCCTTCGCTGCGATCGACCGTGCCGCCGAAATAGACCGGATCGCACATGATGGTGATGTCGCTCGGATCAAGCTCGGCCGCGAATGTTTCCGCCAACTCATCGCCCATTTGTCGCAGTGGGCCGTATCCGTGCGGCTGGAAGAAGGCGATGACGCGGCCCGGGGTGGATTTGAGCGTGCGTAGGGTCGCCGCGCATTTTTCCGGATTGTGCCCGAAATCGTCGATCACGGTCGTGCCGGTATCCGTGGTCCCGACCACATCGAAACGGCGGGCAAGCCCCTTGAACGAACCGAGCGCATAGGCCGCCTTGGCGACGCTCACCCCCGCAGCATTGACCGCGGCAATCGCGGCGAGCGCATTGGACAGGTTGTGAGTGCCCGGCATCGGCAGGCTGAGCGGAGCAGTTTCCCGGTTGATATTGTCGATAATCGCCGCGCTCACGCCGAATGGCGAGTGCTCGATCGAACCCGCCTCGACCGTGATGTCGGCATCCTTTGCCTCGATCCCGAAGCTGATACTTTGCAGCGCCCGGTCCGCCAGTTCCCGCGCGCGCTCATTGTCGAAATTGATGACCGCGCAGCCCGAACGCATGAGGTAATCTCCGAACAGGACGCGCAGTTCCTCGATGCTCTTGTGGTCGAGGCTCACATTCAGCAGCACTCCTATGGTAGGGCGGTAAAGCGCAATCGAGCCGTCGCTCTCATCGACTTCGCTGACGAAAATTGACGGATTGCCGACCCGCGCGCTCGCAAACGGGTTATCGGCGCTGACGAAGTTCTTCATCACCGCGCCGTTCATGACCGTGGGATCGTAATCGCCCTGATGGAGGATCCATGCGATCATCCCGGTCACGGTGGATTTGCCAGAAGTCCCGCCGACCGCGAAGGAATAGCCCGCTTCGTTGAACAGCGCGGACAGCAATTCGGCGCGGCTCATCCGGTCGTTGCCAAGTTCGCGCGCCTTGGCGATTTCAGGGACAGTATTCTCGATGGCGGCAGAGGCGATCAAGATTTGCCGGTCGGAGGTGATCCCGCTGCCATCTTGTGGAAACAGGTCGAACCCATTTTCGGACAGCCATTCGAACTTCTCAGGCGTGCGCCCCTGATCCCTGCTGCGGTCGGAGCCTGCAACATCGTGTCCTGATCCGTGAGCGATCTGCGCGAGCGGGAGCATGCCCGAACCGCCTATCCCGCAAAAGAAAAATGGCCGACCTTCTAGGTCCGGCCCGTTTACCCCATCGTCCATTCGAATCAGGTTATTGGCTTGCGCGAACGCTGACAAGCGACATAGGGGTATCGCATGACGAATATCGCCGTTTGTGCGCCCGCTACGCCGATTACGCGCGATCACGCCCGCGCGCTGGAAGAATTGGTCGCGGCTGAATTCGCAGGGACGCGGGTCACGTTCCACGAACAGTGCTTTGCCCGTGACGGACATTTTGCCGGTGATGACCTGACCCGGCTGACCGCGCTGCTCGATTGCTCCAACGATCCGGCCTTCGATGCGGTTTGGTTTGCGAAGGGCGGATACGGGTCGAACCGCATTGCCGAAGCTGCAGTTGCACGCATGAACGAAGCGGCTCGGTCGAAAACCTATGTCGGTTTTTCCGATTGCGGATACCTGCTGGCGGCACTTTACCGGCACGGCATCGGCCAATGCGCGCACGGCTCCATGCCGGTGAGCGCGCGGTCGGAGAACGGGCGCAAGGCGGTGCGCCGGGTGCTCCAATGGCTGAATGGGGACAATAGCGGGCTGGAGCCTTCGCTTGATGGCAAAACCCCTGCGGTTGCGTTCAACCTGATTACCCTCGCGATGATCTCCAACACGCCCTTGATGCCTGACCTCAGCGGCCATGTCGTTATGGTGGAGGAGGTGAGCGAGCACCTTTATTCGATCGACCGCCTGTTCTTCCATCTCGCCGGCAGCCTTCCCCGGATTGCCGGCCTGAGGCTGGGAGCGATTACCGATATTCCTGAAAACTACGTGGATTTCGGGCAGAACGAGGAAGAGATCGCCCGTTTCTGGTGCGGGAGAATTGGCGTCCCCTATCTGGGCCGCGCCGAGATCGGGCACACTTCTGCCAACAGGGTCGTCCCGTTCGGGCTTGCGAGTCCGCCCGAGGCTACGTAACCGCGAGTTGCAAATTTAATGGCGGGACGCAGAGCTCTCGGCAGAAGAACACGATAAAAAGGGCAGACGATGCGCGCATTCGTATTTCCGGGTCAGGGCAGCCAAAAGGTCGGCATGGGCGCCGACCTCGCCGATGCAAGTGCGGCGGCGCGTGAGGTTTTTCAGGAAGTTGACGAGGCGCTGTCGCAAAAGCTCTCCACAATTATGCGCGAGGGACCGGAAGACCAGTTGACCCTCACCGAGAACGCGCAGCCCGCGATCATGGCGAACGCCATCGCGACGCTGCGGGTGCTTGAAAGCGATTTTGGCGTGAAGCTGGCCGATGCCGGATCTTGCGTGGCGGGGCACTCGCTCGGCGAATATACCGCGTTGTGCGCGGTCGGCGCGTTCGATCTTTCGACCACCGCACGACTGCTCAAACTGCGCGGCCAGGCCATGCAGGACGCTGTGCCTGTGGGCGAGGGCGCCATGGCGGCGCTGCTTGGGGCCGATGTTGAAAAGGCAAGCGCGCTCGCTGCCGCTGCTGCCGAGGGCGAAGTTTGCGAGATTGCCAATGACAACGATCCGACACAGGTCGTGATCTCCGGCCACAAGGGCGCGATCGAGCGCGCTGTTGGCATGGTCAAGGATCACGGGATCAAGCGCGGCATCCTGCTGCCGGTCTCTGCACCGTTTCACTGTTCGATTATGCAGCCCGCGGTCGACCGCATGGCCGAGGCGCTTGCCGAAACCCCTCCCGGAGCCTTGGCGTTGCCACTCTTCGCCAATGTTACCGCCGCGAAGGTCGGCGATCCGGATGAGGAGCGAAATCTCTTGGTCGAGCAGGTAACGGGCCGTGTGCGCTGGCGCGAAAGCGTGCTTGCCATGCGGGCGGATGGCGTGGAAAGTTTCGCCGAGCTCGGTGGCAAGGTGCTGGGCCCCATGATCGGACGCATCGACAAGGACGCATCGACAACCAGCCTGATCACGATGGAAGACCTCGAAACATTCGCAAAGGAAATCGGATAATGTTCTCTCTCAAGGGTATGAACGCGCTGGTAACCGGCGCGAGTGGCGGGATCGGTTCGGCGATTGCAATCGCGCTCGCCAAACAAGGCGCGCGCGTCGCGCTTTCAGGTTCCAATGGCGACAAGCTCCGCGCCTTTCGTGACCAGTTGATGGACGAAGTTGGCGGGGACCATGTCGAGATCACCTGCAACCTCTCAGACACCGTACAGGTCGAGGAGCTGATCCCGGCAACTCTCGATACGCTGGGCGGCATCGACATCCTCGTGAACAATGCCGGCATCACGCGCGACAATCTCGTCATGCGGATGAAGGACGAGGAGTGGGACGACGTGATCCGCATCAACCTGGAGGCGGCATTCCGGCTCATGCGCGCAAGCGCGCGCCCGATGATGAAAGCGCGCTTTGGCCGCATCGTGAACATCACGAGCGTGGTCGGGGCAACTGGCAACCCGGGCCAGATGAACTACACCGCGGCAAAAGCGGGCCTGACCGGCATGACCAAGAGCTTCGCGCAGGAAGTTGCCTCGCGCGGGATCACCGCCAATTGCGTTGCGCCCGGCTTCATCCGTACTGCGATGACCGCGCAACTCGACGAGAAACAGACAGATGCAATCAACGCCAAGATTCCGGCGGGCAAGATGGGCGAGGGCGACGATATCGGCGCTGCGTGCGCATATCTCGCCAGCCGCGAGGCGGGATATGTAACCGGACAGACGCTGCATGTGAATGGCGGAATGGCGATGCTGAGCTGATCCCCGGATCGCTCCTGTATCCCCTTATCCCCAAAGGAATCCGCCATAGGCGGTCTCACGGCTTGCCCGCATAGACCACCACGCTAAGGTTTTCGGGAATTTTCGGCATGGGCGGTGATTCCAACCCGCTTGCGCTCTCAGTCTAGGGTAAGGTCCAAGCGATGAAAGCTACCATCGAACGCGCGACGCTTCTGCGGTGTCTCTCTCACGTCCAATCGGTGGTAGAGCGCCGTAACACGATCCCGATCCTGTCGAACGTGCTGATCGACGCGAGCGATGGCGGCAGCGTCAAGGTGATGGCGACCGATCTCGACTTGCAAGTTGTTGAAACGATGAGCGCGGCCTCGGTCGAAAAGCCCGGCGCGATCACTGTCTCGGCGCATCTGCTGTTCGATATCGCCCGCAAGCTTCCCGAAGGCAGCCAGGTCAGTCTCGAAACGGCAGAGAACCGCATGGAGATCAAGGCGGGCCGCAGCCGGTTCAAGCTGCCTACTTTGCCACGTGACGATTTTCCGGTGATCGTCGAAGGCGACCTGCCGACCTCGTTCGAATTGCCTGCACGCACTCTGGCCGAGATGATCGACCGCACCCGGTTCGCCATTTCGACCGAGGAAACGCGCTATTACCTCAACGGCATCTTCCTGCATGTCACCGATGATGACGAGCCGGTGCTCAAGGCTGCGGCGACCGATGGCCACCGCCTCGCGCGCTTCACGCTCGCGCGCCCTGACGGGGCCGAAGGAATGCCCGACGTCATCGTCCCGCGCAAGGGCGTGGCGGAGCTGCGCAAGCTGCTCGACGAAGCGCTCGACGGCAATGTCCAGATCGACCTTTCCGCCAGCAAGATCCGCTTCACGCTCGGCGGCGAGGGCGGGGTGGTGCTCACCAGCAAGCTGATTGACGGGACGTTCCCCGATTACAGCCGCGTGATCCCGACCGGTAATGACAAGCTGCTCAAGGTTGATCCCAAGTTGTTCTTCCAAGGTGTGGACCGCGTCGCGACCATCGCGACAGAGAAGACCCGCGCGGTCAAGATGGGCCTCGATACCGATAAGGTAACCTTGTCCGTGACCTCGCCCGACAACGGCACCGCGACCGAGGAACTGATGGCGGATTACAAGTCGGAAGGCTTCGAAATCGGCTTCAACGCGAATTACCTGAAGGACATCCTCGACCAGATCGATGCCGACGAGGTCGAACTGCACCTCGCCGACCCCGGCGCGCCGACTCTCATCCGGCAGGACGAAAAGAGTCCCGCGCTCTACGTGCTGATGCCGATGCGGGTGTGAATCAAGGGCCTCTCGCCACCGTATCAATCCTGATATTCGTCCTGCTTGTTTGGCTGGGGATCGGAACTCTCATGGCTGAACTTGCTGGGTTTAATCGGTTTGCTCGCGAGTTTCCTGATCGCAAGGATGCTCGACCGAAACGCGTGATAGCCTTCTGCACCGCAGATTTTGGCAATTTCTACCGTTTGAGTGGCGTGACTGCTTTTGAGGTTTGCGATGAAGGCATTCGCATTCGGGTGTCTCGGGTTCTAGCACCATTCGCCCGTTCTGCCTTTCTCCCCTGGGATCGCTTCCGAACGGAGCCGGTGCGCGGGCCGCTTGGCCGCAAATGCGAGATACGGTGGGGGACCAGTTCTCGTGACACTTTGCACATCAGTGAGAAACTGGCCCGAAAGCTCGCTCTGGCGAGCGATGGCGCTTTCGGCGCGCCGGAGCAGGGACGTTGAGCGCTGGCGGCTCACCCCAAGTTCGTATCTTCGGAACGGTCATATCGACCTACACGCGCATTGTTCAGATCGCGTGTGAAGAAGCGGGAATAAGCCACGAAACGATCGCCACTCCTGCACGCTCGCCCCAGAACCGCCATCCGTTCGGGAAGGTCCCTGTTGTCGAGATCGACGGACTGACGCTGATCGAGAGCGTGGCGATCGCGAACTATATCGACAACGCGCACAACGACGGCGGGCTGCAACCTGCCGAACCCGCCGCGCGGGCCATCAGCGACAAATGGATCGCGCTCGCCAACAACTACCTGTTTCCCCTGTTCGAAAACGGCCTTGTCATGCCGTGGATCATGCACCGGGTCGCAGGATTTCCGCTCGAACGCGAGAAAATCGAACGCGCCCTGCCTCAGATCAGTCTCGCACTTGGATATGTCGAGGCGCAGCTGGCGACGGACGGTGCGTGGACCGCCCAAGGCTTCACCATGGCCGATGTGTTTTTCTATCCGGTGATCCGCGGCTTGCAGCTGACACCGCAGGGCGAAATGGGTCTTGCCCAGTGCGATCATCTGTCTGCATGGCTGGCCAGGCTCGAAAAGCGCGATTCGATCATCGCAACACGGTGGGAAAGCGAGCCGTGATCGGTTAGGGATGCACGGACAAACAGGAGACCCCGCACGATGACAATCCAGCAAGTCCACGTTCGCAAGGATGAACTCACCCACGCCGACCTCGTCCATGTCGAGCTGCCTGAGCTTGTTGACGGCGCAGTGCGGCTGGAAATCGAGAGCTTTTCCGTCACTGCGAACAACATCACTTACGCGGTGGTCGGCGACGGTTTCGGCTATTGGAATTTCTTCCCTGCCCCTGATGGGCTCGGCATCGTGCCGATGTGGGGCCATGCCAAGGTGATCGAAAGCAAGCATGGAGAGATCGCCGAGGGAGAGCGGGTCTATGGTTATCTGCCGATGGCGACGCATCTCGATGTGCGGCCCGGCCATGTCTCGGCGTCCAGCTTCATGGACGCGACCGATTACCGCCAGCCGATGAGCCCGATCTACAACCAGTATGCGCGGCTTGCAGCCGACCCCGAGCACGATCCCGCGCGCGAGGCGGAGCGGATGATCTTCGGGCCGCTGTTCAAGACCGGCTTCCTGATCGAGTATTTCCTGCGCAATCAGGACTGGTTCGAGGCATCGCAGGTCATCCTGACGAGTGCGTCATCCAAAACCGCGATGGGGCTCGCCAGCGTGGCCAAGCAGAATTCGCCGGGCATCAAGCGCATTGGCCTGACATCGGCGGGCAATGTCGAATTTGTCGAGGGCGCGGGTCTGTATGACAAGGTCTATACCTATGACGAGGTCGGCATGATGCCGATCGCTGACAGTGTGACGGTCGATTTTGCAGGCAATGCAGGCCTTCTGGCCAAGCTTCACGAGCACTACGCCAATACTCTCAAATATTCGTGCTTGGTCGGCGCGACCCATATCGAGGAACGCGGCAGCGGCGGAATGACCGATGATCGCGGGCTTCCCGGACCCAAACCGACGCTCTTCTTTGCGCCCGATCATGCGGTGGCATTCTTCAAGGAGCACGGCCCGGAAGAAGGCGGCAAGCTGATGGCAAAGGCGTGGCACGGCTTCCTCGCCGACGCCGAGGGCACGGTCGCAATCGAGAAACATCAGGGCCTGGCAGCAGCTCGGGACGTCTATCTCGAAATGATCGGCGGGACAGTCGATCCGGCGAAGGGCATCGTGATCGAGCCTTAGTTCGCAGTCTCTGCCTGCTTGAGCGCGTAGTGGAAGAACCCGTGGTGCTGTGCGCGGTGGCGGGCCTCCATGGCGCTTTCGGTGCTTTCCTCCGTCGGGACGATGCACCATCCCCCGCCGCGCGAAAGCACGGTATCCAAACCCTCTTCGAGCACTTCGGGACCGGGCTGAGAGCGCCAGAGATCGCCAGCTTCCTCCGGAGCCGAACGCGCCCCTCCAAACCGGTCGGGACGCGCCTGTGCCGCGTTCCAGATCTGGGTGTTGAGGATGCCAGGGCACAGGGTCGTGACGCCAATATCGTCTGCGGCCAGCTCCGCTGTGAGCGCTTCGGCGATGGCGGCGGTCATTTGCTTGGTCGTCGCATAAAGCGTGAAAGGCCCGCTGACCGGTGTGACCGATGCCGAGCTTGCTGTGATGCCGATATGGCGGTTGCCCTCGCGCGCCTTCAGTGATGGCAGCCACGCCTGCGCGGTGTGGATCGGCCCCATGACATTGACGCCCATCAGCCAGTCGAGCGCGCGCTCTTTCGCCGCGCTGACCGTATCGGCAGTGCCGACGCCTGCATTGATCCACAGGAGCGAAGGCTCAACCCCTTGGGCAATGAGCTTTTCCGCCACGCCGAGCGTCTCTTCACGGTCGGACACATCGCAGCCGCGCCCGCGCGAGCCTTCGCCGCATAGCCGCGCGGTTTCCTCCGCTTCGTAGGCGTCGATGTCGAGCGCGCAGATCCGCATCCCCTTGGCTGCAAAGTGCAGGGCGAGCCAGCGCCCGATCCCGCGGCCTGCGCCGGTTATGACCGCCCAGTCGCCGACCGCAGGCTCATACGCGGTCATTCGGCGGCTTCTGCCAGCGCGGCGTGCTGCGGGCCTCGGATCAGTCCGCCGGGCGTCTCACCGGTCCACTTGCCATGTCGGAAGGTGACGGCGCCGTTCTTGATCGTACAGACATAGCCCGTCGCCTTTTGCAGAAGCCGCTTGCCGCCTGCTGGAAGGTCGAATGCAAGCCACGGCCGCCCAAGCTTGATAGCGTCCATGTCGATCACGTTGATGTCGGCGAGATAGCCCGGTGCGATGACGCCGCGATCCTCCAGCCCGTAAAGCACAGCGGTGTCGCGGCACTGGCGCTTTATCGCGTTTTCGAGACTGATCCGCTCACCGCGTTTGCGGGATTTGACCCAGTGTTCGAGCATGAAGGTGGGCGAGGCGGCATCGCAGATAGTCCCACAATGCGCGCCGCCATCCGACAGCGAATTGACCGTGTCGTCAGCGTGCTGGAGCGGATGGAGGAAGTCGAGATTGCCGTCAGCGTAATTGAGTATCGGCAGGTATATAAAGCCTTGTCCGTCCTCGCGGCACAGCATGTCGTAGGCGTATTCCTGCGGGTCCACGCCAGCCGCTGCCGCGCGGGCATTGACGCTTGCGCTCTCGTCCGGCTCATAATCGAAATCCGGGTCCATCTCGTATTGCAGTGCCCATCCCTGGGTAATGACCATCACGACGCCGATAATGTCCATCGGCGCTTCGGAATAATCGTTGGCCTCCGACAAGAGCTGTTTCTTGAACGCGGGGTCGAGCAGTTTTGCCTTCTGCTCCTTCCACGGCAGGTCCTTGATCGCCTGCCAGCTCGTGCCGGAAGGCGAATGGGTTCACCGTCCCCTGCCACGCCATGATGATCCCGTTGCCGCGCAGCGCGATCTGCGCGACTATGTTTGCGCCATTGTCGTTTTCCGCGCGCATCGTCTCGATCTGCTCGGCCAGCGGCATTTCCTTGGCGATGGATTCGAGCGCGGCGAAGGTCACGGGGATGCCCGCCTCGCGGCTGAGTTTACCCATCCATTCGAACTCGTTCCAGTCGCGCTGCAGGTCGCTTGACATTTCGAACACGGCATGACCGCCCGCATCTTTCGCACGGCCCATCGCTTTGCCAATGGCGACGAGTTCTTCCGGAGTTGCGGTGGTGCCGGGGACCAGTTCCCCATCGACCGATTTGTGCAGGACCGTGCGCGAGGTTGAAAAGCCAAGAGCGCCTGCCCGCACGCCTTCCTCGACGATTGCGCTCATCGCGGCGATATCGTCATCGGTCGGGACCGCGCCGGGCTGCTCAAGATCACCCAGGACATAGGCGCGAACCGCGCCGTGAGGGACATGCGCGCCGACATCGACCGTGCGCGGCAATTTCTCCAGCGCATCTAGGTATTCGGGAAAGGTCTCCCAATCCCATGTGATCCCTTCAGCGAGTGCCGTGCCGGGAATGTCTTCTACGCCTTCCATCAGGCTGATGAGCCATTCGTGGCGATCAGGCTTGGCAGGGGCAAAGCCGACGCCGCAATTTCCCATCACGACCGTGGTGACGCCGTGCCAGCTCGACGGGGCCATTTCCTGGTCCCAGGTAGCCTGTCCATCATAATGCGTGTGGATGTCGACGAAGCCGGGGGCGACGATCTTGCCGCTGGCGTCGATCTCTTCATCAGCATCGCCGCGCACGTCACCGACCTGCGCGATCAATCCGTCCTTGATTGCCACATCGCCTGTGAAGCGCGATGCGCCGGTTCCGTCGACGATCGTGCCGCCGCGAATGATGAGGTCAAATGCTGGCATGTTCTCTCTCCAATTACGGCAAAGAGAATGTCCTATCCCAGCACCCCTGTCCAGCGGGCGAAATTGAGAGGATCAGGCCGCGACTGCTCCGGTCCGGCGCGCTTCGTCAGCAGTCTCTGGTGCGTCGAGAAATGCGCGGATTTCGGCAATGCTCTCGTCCGCGCGCGTCAGGAGGAAGAGGTGCCCGCCGCCCTCGATCATTTCCAGCCGCGAATTCGGAATGACCGAAGCCAGAATGCGTCCATTGATCGGCAGGACAATCTGGTCGTCACCGCCCATCATGATCAGCGTTTCCTTCTTCAGGAACGGCAGCGCAGGCAGGCTGGTCCAGCCGAGCATGCACAGCAGCTGATACACATATCCGCGCGGGGAGGGCGGCTTCAGACGGCCGATATGACTGTCCTTGTGGTGCTCGGCTCCGTCGGCATCGACGCCGCCATAGAGCGTCGCAAAATGCTCGTTCATGAATTCCGGGTCGATATAGCGGCGCGGATTGGCCATCTTGGTGAAGGCCGCCGGGTTGCCGGGAACCATCAACATGCCCGCCGTGGTCGCCACGAGGATCAGCCGCCGGGTCCGGCCCGGATGCTGGATCGCGAAATGCTGCGCCATCGCGCCGCCCCAGGATACGCCCATGACGTCAACTTCGCCGATGCCGTGACGTCCGAGCAGCTCGGCTGCCGTCCAGCTCATGGTGAAGGGGTTGTAGGGGATCACCGGATCGGGCGATCTCGCCGGTTCCGGGCATATCGAACATGATGAATCCGCGGTCCGGCATTTCGTCGGCCAGCGGGGCGACAGCCTCGATATTTGCGCCGATGCCGTTGAAGAACAGGATGGGCAGATGATCGGACTGTTTATCGAGCCGCCATGTAGCAACCCGTAGCGTCCGTCCGCCGACCTGCTCCATCGAAACGACGGCGTCTTTCATTGCATCCGACACTGAATTCTTGTCCTTTCGTCCCGCTGATAAGCGGGTGGGAGGCAGCATCGTAGATCCCTCACGGTGCTGCCTCCCATAAACTGTAAACTGCGCTATTTCGCAGATGCCTCTATCAGACTTCTTCCACTACGTAGAGTCCGGGGGCGGGGTCCAGCGGCTTGTGCTTGGTGCTCCCCAGTTTCTTTGGCGCGGCCTTCTTTTCGCCGGAGCGTTCCTGGATCCATTCCATCCAGTACGGCCACCAGCTGCCTTGCACCTCTTCGGTCCCCTGCAGCCACTCATCGGCGGTGGCGGGAAGCTTGCCCTTCTTCTTCTGGACGAAATATTTTGCTTTCGGGTTGCCCGGAGGGTTGAGGATCGCCTGCATGTGGCCCGATTGGCTTAGGACATAGGTGACGTCCTTCGATCCGAACAGCTGGGTCGAGCGGTAGGTCGCCTTCCACGGGGTGATGTGGTCGGTGACACCGCCAAGGATGAACATGTCGGACGTCACCTTGGACAGGTCGACCTTGTGATCGGCCATCTCTACCTCGCCCTTTTTGGTGAAGGCGAGCGTTTCGAACAGCGTAAGGAAATCGCCCATCAGGCTCGCTGAAAGATTGGTCGCATCGGCGTTCCAATAGAGGACGTCGAATGCCGGTGGATCCATGCCCAGCAGGTAATTGTTGATCACATAGTTCCAGATGAGATCGTTGGGGCGCAGCCATGCAAACCCGCGCGCGAGATCGTCGGCCTTGATTACGCCCTTCTTGGCAGCGCGCTGACGAGCGAGTCTCATCCCATTTTCACTGACGAGCGAGCCTGCTTCGATATCGGTCGGTTTCGGGTGAAGCACGCACACCATCAGCGTCAGCGCGCCGAGAATGTCATTGCCCGTGGCCGCAAGTTTGGAGGCAAGGACAGAAGCGGTCTGTCCGCCGGAACAGCCTGCCGACACGTTGACTGTTTTCGATCCGGATATCTGGGACACAGCTTCGAGCGCTTCCTCGCATGCCTTGATGTAATCGGCCATGTCCCAGTGACCCTGCTCCTTCGAAGGATTGCGCCATGAAATCACGAAGGTCTGGATGCCGTTATCGACTTGCCACTTGATCACGGACTTCTCGGGCGAGAGGTCGTTGATATACATCTTGTTGATCTGCGGCGGGATCGTCAGTTGCGGGATTTCGTACACTTCATCCGTCGTTGGCGCATATTGCACCAGTTCGAACATCTCGGTGCGGTAGACAACGGAGCCCTTGGAGGTCGCGATATTCTCGCCCAGTTTGAAGGGGCGCTTGTCGACCTGGCTCACCATGCCCTTGTTATGGACGAGGTCGTTGTAGGCGTTCTGGAGGCCCTTGATCAGTGAGAGACCGCCGGAATTGATCAGCTGTTTCTGCGCTATCGGGTTGCCGGCCAGCGTGTTCGTCGGCGCAAGACCATCGAGGATGATATTGGCGATGAAATTGGCACGATTGCGCTCAAGGTCGTCCAGTTCGAGATCCTCGAGCCAGCCGCGCATACCTTTCTGCACGGCGAGGTAATATTGCGCACCGGCACGGAAGAACGGGTTGAACTGCCATGCCGGGTCCTGAAACCGTTTGTCCTTGGGGTCGGGCGCAAGCTCGCTTTTACCGGTCATGATCTTGACCATGTCTTCGGTTAGCGAGCGCGCGTGTTTGAAAAGCCGGTTCGGATCCGACGCCGTTTCCCGCAACAACAGTGCGACCGCACCAACAAAATCCTCTCGCGCAACACCGATCAATGGTCCCAACGCATTGGTGGATTGAGCCGCTTCGTTTTCGAGCTTTACGGTGCCTTCTGCCATCTGGTCCCCTTTCGCCGCGCGGTTGAGCTGCGCGTGCCTGACTTATGCTGTTCGACATGCCTGTTGATTATACAAGTTTCAAGCGCGCCGCGCAGTTCCCGTCGGTGGGCCATGCCAAGGTTAACCGGTCTTATCCATTCCTCAACCAATGCCCGTGTAAGGAGCCATTCGAAAAGAAAAGAATTTGGGGAACACTGAATATGGGGCGACTGCTCGCACGCCTTACAGGTGCATCGACGAAAATTGCCAGGGCAGGCGGCGAGGAAACGCCCCTGGCCCCTATTCACTCGTCCGATGTTGCCCGCCGCGCCGCCTTGCTCGACAGCTTGGAAAAGTCAGATCTCGGCTGGTTCTGGGCCAGCGATGGCGCCGGGCGCCTGATCTATCTGTCGGAGCCCGCAATAGAGCGTGTGGTGCCTCATGGTGCGGATGTCATGGGCAAGCAGCTGACCGACCTTTTCCAAGACGACGACTACGATGGCTCATCCCCGCAACGGCCGCTGAAATTCCAGCTCGCCGCGCGCAATTCGCTGCGCCCGACTGTGGTCAAGATTGAAGGTGAGGATCGCACGTTCTGGTGGGAAATCTCCGGCGCCCCGAGAATTGGCGAAAGCGAGGATTTCAGCGGCTATCACGGCATTGCGCGCGACGTAACTGCCAGCATTGCGAGCCAGCGCGATGCGGAGAAACTTTCGCGTTACGATTCCCTCACCGGGCTCGCCAACAGGCATCGGATCTCGCACAAGCTTTCGTCGACGCTCAGTTCCTTCCAGACTGCGAAGCGTAGCTGCGCAACGATGCTGCTGGACCTCGACCGGTTCAAGCAGGTCAATGATACGATGGGTCACCCGGCAGGAGATGAGCTGCTTAAGCAGGTTGCCGCACGGCTCAATCGAATTATCGGCGATCAGGGAGAGATTGGCCGGATCGGGGGCGATGAGTTCCAGGTGATCCTGCCCGATATCGAAGACCGGCAGGTCCTCAGCGATATTGCCGAGCGGGTCATCCAGATGCTTTCACAGCCCTATTCCATCAATGGTATGCGCGCAGTCATCGGCTGCTCTGTCGGCATGGCCATTGCGCCGTTCGACGGGATCGAAAGCGAAGAGCTGGTCAAGGCTGCCGACCTGGCGCTGTATGCAGCCAAAGGCGGTGGACGCGGGCAATTCCGTTTTTATTCCAGCGATTTGCGCGACCAGGCCAGCCATTGGCACATGATCGAGGAAGACTTGCGCGACGCTCTGATCAAGGAAGAGCTGGAAATGCACTACCAGCCGATCGTCACCGCAGACGAGCACAAGGTCGTATGCGTCGAGGCCCTGATGCGCTGGAACCATCCCGAACGCGGCATGGTCTCACCCGCCGATTTTATCCCGGTGGCCGAGGAAGTTGGCATCATCCGAGAGCTTGGCGAGTGGGCGATCTACGAGGTTTGCGATCAGGTCGCTCGCTGGCCAGAAGGTGTCGGTGCGGCGATCAATGTCTCCGCGGTCCAGTTTGCCTCTGACAATCTGATCGAGATTGTCCAGCGAGCGCTCAAGAAATCGGGCGTGCAGCCCGCTCGCATCGAGCTGGAGATCACCGAAAGCGTCTTTGTTGGCGATATCGATCGCGCCCTTCGGATCTTCCGGGAGCTGAAGGAGATCGGCGCGCGGCTGGCGCTCGACGATTTCGGCACCGGCTATTCCTCGCTCAGCTACTTGCGCGATGCGCCGTTCGACAAGATCAAGATCGATCAGAGCTTTGTTCGCGGTTGCACCGAAGAGGGCAACAACAATGGTGCGATCGTCTCCGCAGTTGTCAGCCTCGCTCGGGCGCTGAACATGACGACCGTCGCCGAAGGTGTCGAAACGAAAGATGAGCTAGCGGCTATAGTCGGGCAGGGCGCATCCCACCTACAGGGTGCGCTGTTCGCCCGCGCGCAGCCCGCCAGCTTCATCACGGAGCGGCTGGATTCCGGCGAGCTGATCTTCGAACCGCGAGGCCCGGAAAAGTATCGCTCCGACCGAAGAACCGAATTCCGCAAGATCGGCCTGATTCACGAGGACAGCCGCTATCAGGTTTTCCTTCGCAACCTCTCGAAGACCGGGGCGAAGATCGAAGGCCTGCTGGATGTGCCGGTGGACACCGAAGTCGTGCTCGATTTGGGCGGCGGGCAGTTGGTTGTGGCCAAGGTTCGCCGTTCGCAAGGTGTATCGCAGGGGCTGGAGTTTGAAACTGCGCTCATTAGCGACGGCGCCGATGGCCTTTGCACCCGTCACAGGGTCTCACCCTACCAGATTGAGGCCGCTGGCCGTCCGCTCCAGGCATTGAGCGATGTCGACGTCGCCGCCGTCACCGGGGGGCTTAATACCGGCAAGAAGGCCTTCATCGAAGTCGATCTGAGCTCGCCTGACCGGGACTAACGCGTAGCGCCTGTGCGCCCGCAGAAACGGCAGCTCCTAAGTCAATTTTAAGTCTTGGCATTAGGACAAAAATAACCAACCGGATTTACACATGTGATAGGTGCAGATGGGTCTGCGCCATTATGTTGGAGGAATGCCGCAGGTGCCCCTAAAGGGTTTCTTGTCTTCGAAAAGCGGTGGTTTGCTTCGGGGTCGCCGGGGCAGCGCGGCTTCTGCGCTGTCCGACGGCGAGAAGCTGGCGATGCTTGACGAACTGGAGCAGTCGGGTCTCGGCTGGTTCTGGGCCTGCGATGCTGATGGCAACCTGACCTACCTGAGCGCTGCGATAGCCGAACGGCTCGAAATGCCGCTCAACGAGCTGCTCGGCCATGCCATTCACACCGTCTTCGAACCGATAGAAGGGCAGGGGCGCACGACCTCGCTCTCACTGAGGCTCGGGTCGCACAAGGCTTTCTCCGGGATTGCAGTTCACGCCGCCAAGCAGCCCGATGGCGCAGTGCTGCGGCTTTCGGGCCAGCCGGTCGAGGATGCGAAGGGCCGATTCCAGGGCTTTCGCGGCACCGGTGCCGACATCACCGAAGAACATCACCGCGAGGCCGAGACCCAGCGGCTTGCAAAATTCGATTCCCTGACCGGCCTTTCCAACCGGCACCGCATGGCGCACCTGATCGACACGACGCTGACGGCTTTCAAGGCTGCAAAGCGCAATTGCGCGATCCTCATGCTCGATCTCGACAAGTTCAAGCAGGTCAACGACACGCTGGGGCATGCAGCAGGTGACGAATTGCTCAAGCAGGTCGCCGTTCGGCTGAAGCGCTCGATCGAGCGTGATTGCGAAATCGGGCGCCTCGGCGGAGACGAGTTTCAGGTCATGATCCCCGACGTCGATGATCGCGGCGTCCTCGGCGAAATCGCCATGCGGATCATCACGATGCTGAAGCAGCCCTATTCGCTAGATGAGGGGCGCTGCGTAATCGGTTGTTCGGTCGGTATCGCCATTGCGCCGCATGACGGCGTGACCCGCGATGAGATCGTACGTTCGTACCGACCTTGCGCTTTACGCGGCCAAGAATGGCGGACGCGGGCAATACCGGTTCTTCTCCGGCGACCTCGAAAACGAAGCCATTTTCCGCCGCCGGCTCGAAGCTGACCTGGGCAAGGCGGTCGAGCAGAAGCAGCTGTTCCTGAAATACGAACCGATCGTCGATGCCAAAAGCCGTGAAGTCCAGGCTCTCGAGGCGCATATCTGCTGGAACCATGAACAGCGCGGCGAAATCGACGAAGAGGAATTTGCCTCCATCCTTGAAGGCTCCAGCCAGGTCATCGAAGTTGGCAGCTGGGCCATTGCGGAGGCTTGCAGCCACGCCGCTTACTGGCCGGAATCCATTCGCGTTGCAGTCAACGTCCCGGTCCCTCTGTTCGGCGCGGCTGATTTTGTCGATGATCTGACCGCTGCACTGCAGGCGGCAGACATGCCCGCCGAGCCGCCTCGAGCTGGAAATCAACGAAGCCGTCTTCTTCGGCGACACTTCGGTACGTCGACCGCACGCTCGCCCAGCTGTTCAAGCTGGGAGTGCGCCTGACGCTTGATGAATTCGGTAGCGGTTATTCCTCGCTCTCCTACCTGCGGCGCGCGCCCTTCGATTCGATCAAGATCGACGAGAAGCTGATCGCCGAAGCCGATCGCCATGACAGCCGGGAACTTGGCTTGATCCGCGCAATCGTTGCCCTATCCGACGCATTGGACATGGACACGGTTGCCAACGGGATCGAATCGAACGATCTGCTCGCCGCGCTTGTTGATTGCGGAGTGCGCCGGGTGCAGGGACCGATCTTCTCTGATCCGGTCACGCGCGAAGACGCAGAAAGTGAATTGCTGGGTAGTGGCTGGAAGATCGATCCGAGCGCAGACCGGCTGAAACGCGCGCGCCGCCGGACGGTGTATCGCAAGATCCAGGTGATACACGACGACCACTCCTACGAAGTCACATTGCGAAACCTGTCAAAGAGCGGCGCCCTGATCCAGGGCCTTGCCGATGTGCCGAAGGGCGCGCAGTTCGTGGTCGATCTTGGCGGCGGGCAGCTGGCCGTCGCGACAGTGATCCGCAGCAGTGCCGACACACAGGGCCTGGAATTCGAACAATCGCTGATCGACGATGGGTCGGGCGGGCTGTGCACACGCAACCGGGTCTCGCCCTATGCTCTTGCATCAGCTGGCGCGCCGCTGGCAGCGCTTTCACCCGGCAATTACAAGGGCATGGAGGGCGGCCTTCTCGGTCACGGCGCAAGCATCCCGCAATTCGGTTACGCCCCCGGAGCCGTGCACGAGGCGGCTTGAGCGTTCGTTTCAGGGTGTTGCGTTTTTCTCGAATGACATAACGCGCATGGCCCGCTAAATGCGCGGTCAAATGACTGACCTCTCCAAAATTCGCAATTTCAGCATTATTGCGCACATCGATCACGGCAAATCCACGCTCGCCGACCGGCTGATCCAGTTCACTGGCGGCCTGACCGCGCGCGAGATGTCCGAGCAGGTGCTCGACAACATGGACATCGAACGTGAGCGCGGCATCACTATCAAGGCGCAGACCGTCCGGCTCAACTACACGGCCAAGGACGGCGAGACCTACCAGCTCAACCTCATGGACACACCCGGCCACGTCGATTTCGCCTACGAAGTCTCGCGCAGCCTCGCCGCATGTGAAGGCGCGCTGCTGGTCGTAGACGCTGCGCAGGGCGTCGAGGCGCAGACGCTCGCCAATGTCTACCAGTCGATCGAGCACGACCACGAAATCGTCCCCGTCATCAACAAGGTCGACCTTCCCGCCGCCGAACCCGAGCGCGTGCAGGACGAGATCGAGGAGGTCATCGGCCTCGACGCCTCAGAGGCCGTGATGACCTCCGCCAAGACCGGCATCGGCATCGAGGACGTGCTCGAAGCGGTCGTCAGGAAAATCCCCCCGCCGAAGGGCGAGCGCGACAAGCCGCTCAAGGCCTCTCTCGTGGACAGCTGGTACGACCCTTATCTCGGGGTCGTGATCCTCGTCCGCGTGATCGAGGGCGTGCTGGGCAAGGGCCAGAACATCAAGTTCATGCAGGGCGGCGCGCAGCACCTTGTCGACCGCGTCGGCTGCTTCACGCCCAAGCGCGTGGACCTGACCGAACTCGGCCCCGGCGAGATCGGCTTCATCACCGCGCAGATCAAGGAGGTCGAACAGGCCCGCGTCGGTGACACGATCACGACCGTAAAGAACGGCGCGACCGAAGCGCTGCCCGGCTACAAGGAAGTGCAGCCGGTGGTGTTCTGCGGACTGTTCCCGGTCGACGCGGCAGATTTCGAGAAGCTGCGCGAAAGCATCGGCAAACTGCGCCTCAACGATGCCAGCTTCAGCTTCGAGATGGAATCCTCCGCCGCGTTGGGCTTCGGCTTTCGCTGCGGGTTCCTCGGCCTGCTGCACCTCGAGATCATTCAGGAGCGCCTCAGCCGCGAATACGACCTCGACCTGATCACCACCGCGCCTTCGGTCGTCTACCGCCTGCAACTCAGCAAGTCGAAGACCGAGGATGCAAAGGAGATCATGCTCCACAACCCGTCCGACTGGCCCGACATCAACCGCATCGACATGATAGAGGAACCGTGGATCAAGGCGGTGATCTACACCCCCGACGAATATCTCGGCTCGATCCTGAAGCTGTGCCAGGACCGGCGCGGCATCCAGACCGACCTCACCTATGTCGGCGGACGCGCGCAGGTTACATACGAGCTGCCGCTGAATGAGGTCGTGTTCGATTTCTACGACCGCCTGAAAAGCATCAGCCGGGGCTATGCCAGCTTCGATTACGAACAGATCGGCCTGCGCGAAGGCGACCTTGTGAAGATGAACATCCTCGTCAACGCAGAGCCGGTCGACGCGCTGTCGCTGATCGTCCACGCAGGCGTAGCGGAAGAGCGCGGACGCGGCATGTGCGAACGGCTAAAAGACCTGATCCCGCGCCACCTGTTCAAGATCCCCGTGCAAGCCGCAATCGGCGGCAAGATCATCGCCCGCGAAACAATCGCCGCGATGCGCAAGGACGTTACCGCCAAATGCTATGGCGGCGATATTTCCCGGAAGAAGAAACTGCTGGAAAAGCAGAAGAAGGGGAAAGCGAAGATGCGCGAGTACGGGAACGTGAGTATCCCGCAGGAGGCGTTTATCGCTGCGCTGCGGATGGGGGAGGAATGAAGCCCCGCGCCTAAGCCGAGGATCGCGAAGCGACCGGAGGCTTGGAAGCTAGAGGCTGTAATTCCGGCCAGCGGGTCCGCAATGCGGAACCCGTCTCACGTCACGCGGCGCATGGAGCGATTGCGCCAGCAATCGCGGAACGGCGTGTGGCGTACCTTGCGGTGTAACGGACTATTTCGGAACTAGAACTGATTTCTTTCAGCTAAAAATAGTTATTCGACAAATTAACATATTTCTTTCTTATTTTGCCCTGATAGGAGTGGATGGCAAAAGGGAAGCTGAAATGGAATTGAACGATCTACATCATATCGCTTTGTCGTCAGGGCACTTGAAACACTACGAACATCGCGCTTCTGATTTTTCAGGCCGCTTTCTTAGGTGGTTTCTCGAACATATGCTTCGCTTAGATGAGTTTCAGGCAGATGACGCTGCAGTCGATGCGAAACACGACAAAGGCGTAGATGCCATTTTTTCTGACGACGTTGGCGAAACGATCTATATTGTCCAAGCTAAGACCAAGACCAATGCGAATGCGACTCTTGGCGATACTGACTTGAAAGAGTTCGTTGGGACTCTGGAGCAGTTCTCTTCTGGTGAGAAGATTGGACAGCTCATCGAAGAAACACAAAACGAGAGACTCAAGCAGGCACTAATTCGAAATGCAATTGCCAAGAACGTTGACGTTGGATTCGAGATTAGAGGGGTGTTCCTCACCAACGTTCCAGCTAACGACGATGCACTTTCGTTTCTGAATAAGGTTGATTCGATCGAACTATACGATGCGGAGCGGATAGCTTCCGAATATATCGATCTTGAAGTCGACGGTGGCGTCGAAGAAGAATACTGGTTCGATGTCTCGGATAGCGACGTAATCGACTATGACGCTGGAGGCGCTACCGCGCGAATATTTCTCGCTCCTGCATTGAACATTGTCAAAATGTCGGGCATTTCTGACGGTAAGCTATTTGAGCAAAATGTACGGCTTTCTTTGGGCAACACCAAAGTCAATAAGAGCCTTCGCGAAAGCGTGCGCAGCAAGGCAGAACACGCTAATTTTCCTCTTTACCACAACGGCATAAACGTTCTTTGCTCAGAAATTACAGACGAAAACGACGAAAAGATTCACATCAAGGACTATGTCGTTGTTAATGGAGCGCAGAGCCTAACGTCGCTGCTCGCTGAGAGATCTAAGCTTTCTGATGATCTGAAAATTCTAGTGAAGCTAATTGAGGTCAAAGGCGACGTCGCATTGTCTCAAAAAATAACGCGCAACAGCAACAATCAAAACGCGATCAAGGCGCGTGATCTAAAGTCGAACCATAACCTTCAGCAGCGCTTGAAAGTCGAAGTTTACGAAGTTTCAGGCGGAAAAGTCGCCTATGAGATCAAACAAGGCGAGAATAACAAAGGCAAGCAGATAATTTCCAACGAAAAGGCCGGCTTGGTCCTTTTGGCCGTCGATCTTGAGCAACCGTGGAGTTGTCACCAAAAGTATAAGATTATGGATGAGTTGCACTCAGACATTTTCGGGCGGCCAAATGTCACAGGTGCTAGGGTCTTGGCACTTTGGGAGTGCTTCAATTCGATCATTCCTGCACTTGATGAGCTAGAAAACAAACCTTTCTCGCACTACACCTTAACTCGGTACTTCATTGCATATACTGTCGCCTCGATTATTCGCTCCGATCCATTGGGTGGAAAAGTAATTGCTAATCTCGATCGAGTAGTCGAGGGTGGTAACCTCGAGGCTTTCGTAAGCACGTTTGCGGGGCTTGCAGTCGCAGCAGCAAATGATCTGAACGCTGAAATTGCTGCGGACGACGAAGAGGTTTTTGATTACAAGACTAATCTTAAGAGTGCCAAATGGTGCAGAGCCGTCGAGGCTCGAATTTTAGCTCAGTACAAAAAGGATGTTGCGAGAAAAAAGGCTGTTCCAATCTCTGAGCAATTAGATGGAATGCTCGACGACAAGTCTTGATCGCACGACACTTGGCTTCACTCGCCGATCTAATTTTTGCTCGCTCAAACCGTCTTTAAAATATTGGGCTTCGTCAAATGGACTCGGCTTTTCAAACTGATCGCCGGAGTTACAGCCTCTAGCTTCTACCCTGTCGCTCGCTTCGCAAACTCCCGCTCTGGGCGCGTAGGGGCGGCGCCCCGCCTGCGGGCACTCACTCCCAACTCTCATCCGTAAGCTTGTGGATCGTCTTCCGCACCTTCGGCTCCACGACCTTCTCCGGCGGCGGGATGGCGTTGATCGTTTCCCTTGGGCCCGAGGGCGTCTTCCGCCGGGCGTCCTCCTCGGCGGAGAGCCGTTCCATGTCGCGCGCCTTTAGCGCTTCGTAGTGCTGCCAAGCCTCGCGCGTGTCCTCGGACAGCGTTTCCCATTCGCGCTGGCGGCGGTGCTCGAGCTCGATCCGGAGGCCTTCCACTTTTCGGTCGATCCCGGCGCGGGTTTCTTCAAGGCTGGGGAGGGCGGCCTCGCGCTCGGCCTCCCATTCCTTGCGCCATTTCTTCTTGAGCCGCCGTTTTTCCATCTTGCCGATGGCGTTGAGGCCCTTCAGCGAACCGCCGCCTTTCGACACCGAATTGCCAAAGCGTTCGGGTGCGCGGTTCCTCAGCATGAACATGAGCAGGCGGTCGTTATAGCGCTTTCGCGTGCCGACAACGTTGCCATAGGCGTAAAAGGGTTCCTCCACGCCGTTCAAGGCGCGATCCATTGCGACATCCTCGAGCCGTCGCGCGCCCAGATCGAGCGCGGCTTCCCACGCCCTGGCAAAGCTTTCGCCCTCGGGCAGGCGGCGGATGCGGTAGGCGCCGGCGGTGCTCATATCGACGTGTTTGCAGGCCGCCTCGACGCTGCCGGTGTCGGCGAGCGCTTCGATGAAGTCGTGCTGGCGCTGCGGGGTCCAGCCGTCGGATCGGTTGGTCTGACTGGGGACGGGGGTGAAATCGGGGAGATCGCCGTATTTGACGGGCAGGCGCTGGGTGCGGGGGTCTGTTCTACGGGTCATGGTATCCTTTCCGCACGGCATCGGGCGGGTGTTTTGGCCTTTGGCGGTCCGCGCCTCCCTCGGCCATGACGGACCTGCGGACGGGGGCCTTGCGATTGCCGCGCAACGGATCGTTGGGAAGCACAAAATCGCGAAGTAGGAAAACGCGTTCAACTTCACTTGGCGTTCAGGGCCGTGCTGGCTATACCGCGCCTCATGACACGCACCATCCGCACATCGATGCTTCGCGCTGCCCTGCTGGGCGCTACCATTGCCGCCACCACCGCCTGCGCGGGCGGCTCTGCCGATGAGGACGTGGCGTACGTCGCGCGGGACGTCGAATCGCTTTACGGAGAGGCGCAGCGGCGGCTCGACCGGGGCAACACGCTGCTGGCGGCGGCGCTGTTCGACGAGGTGGAGCGGCAGCACCCGTACTCGCCCTGGGCGCGGCGGGCGCAGCTGATGAGCGCGTTCAGCTATTACATCGCGCGCGATTACAACAAGGCGATCCAGAACGCGCAGCGGTTCCTCTCGATCCACCCGGGTAACAAGGATGCGCCCTATGCGTATTACCTGATCGCGCTGAGCTATTACGAGCAGATCAGCGATGTGAACCGCGACCAGAAGATCACCGAGCAGGCGAAGACGGCCTTGCGCGAGGTGAACCGGCGCTTCCCGCAAACCGAATATGCCGCCGATGCGCGGCTGAAACTGGACCTGGTCGACGATCACCTTGCGGGCAAGGAGATGGAGATCGGGCGGTTCTACCAGCGTTCGGGCCAGTGGCTCGCATCGGCGATCCGGTTCCGCAACGTGGTCGAGAACTTCGACACCACCAGCCACACGCCCGAGGCGCTGTACCGCCTCACCGAAAGCAGCCTTGCGGTTGGTCTGCGACAGGAAGCGGTGAAGTACGCCGCGGTGCTGGGCGCGAACTATCCGGGCAGCGAGTGGTACGAGAAAGCCTTCGAGCTGGTCGGAGACCATGCGAGCGACGTCCAGCCCAGCTGACCTGTGGGGATTACCCCGCGCCTCGGGTGACGAGCCTGCGGACTTGGGTTAAAGCTGCGGCGTAATGCTAACCCGGCTCTCGATCCGAAACATCGTTCTCATCGAAGCGCTCGATCTCGATTTCGGGCGCGGTCTCGGCGTGCTGACGGGTGAGACGGGGGCGGGCAAGTCGATCCTGCTGGACGCTCTGGGCCTCGTGCTGGGCGACCGCGCGGAAACGGCGCTGGTGCGCGCGGGCGAAGAGAAGGCCAGCGTCACCGCGAGCTTTGAATTCGCCAACCTACCCGACGCCATGGCCGAGGCGCTGGACGATGCCGATATCGAGCTCGAACCCGGAGAGCCGCTGCTGATCCGCCGGCAAGTCAAGGCCGATGGCGGGTCGAAAGCCTTTATCAACGATCAGCCCACCAGCGTGGCCCTGCTCCGCATCCTCGCGCCCGCGCTGGTGGAGTTGCATGGCCAGCACGATGATCGCGGTCTTGTGAACCCGCGCGGACACCGGGCGCTGCTGGACCGGTATGCCGGAACGGACCTCCCGGGACTGGCGCGGCATTGGGCGCGCTGGGCGAAGACCGAGGCACAGCTGGCCGAAGCGCGCTCCGATGTCGAACAGGCCAAGGCCGACCAGGACTTGCTGATCGCGCATCTCGCGGAGCTGACCGCGCTCGAACCGCAGGCGGGTGAGGAAGTGCGCCTCGCTTCGGCGCGCACCGATATGCAGAAGGCCGAAAAGCTTTCGGGCGAGCTCGAAGAACTCCGCCACATCTGGGACGGATCGGATTCCCCGCTCGCCTCGCTCCGGGTGGCGGCGCGCAGGCTCGACCGGATCGCAGAGCAACACCCGATGCTGGTCGATGCTTTGGCAGCGCTCGACCGCGCGGTGATCGAGGCAGGCGAAGCGGAGGACAAGCTGGAGGCCGCAGCGCAGGCGCTCGTGCACGATCCCGAGGCGCTTGATCAGGCGGAAACGCGGCTGTTCGAACTGCGCGCGCTTGCCCGCAAGCACCGCTGCGAGGTCGATCACTTGCCGGATCTGATGCGCGAGATGCGCTCGAAACTGGACGCAATCGAAGGCGGGGAGGCGCAGCTCGATGCGCTTGAAGCCGCGGCGAAAGAGGCGCGCGAAGCCTACATGAAGGCGGTGAGAAAGCGCACGACGCGCGGATCAAGGCGGCCAAAAAGCTCGACAAGGCGGTCGCCGCAGAACTGGCTCCGTTGAAGCTTGATGCTGCCCGGTTTCTCACCTCCATCGGCACCCTGCCAGAGGACAAGTGGGGCGCACACGGCATGGATGCATGCGAGTTCCTGATCGCGACCAATCCGGGTGCAGACTTCGCGCCCCTCGCCAAGATCGCATCGGGCGGCGAGCTGTCGCGCTTCATCCTCGCGCTCAAGGTTGCGCTTGCGGAAAAAGGCGGCGCGGCGACCATCATCTTTGACGAGATCGATCGCGGTGTCGGCGGTGCGGTAGCCTCGGCCATCGGCGAGCGCCTCGCACGGCTCGCAGCGGATGAAGGGCAGTTGCTGGCAGTCACGCACAGCCCGCAAGTCGCGGCGCGCGGGGTCACGCACTACCTGATCGCGAAAGCGTCGAGCGGGACGGTGACCAAAACCAGCGTGGTCTTGCTTGACGATTCCGGACGGCAGGAAGAGATTGCGCGGATGCTTTCGGGTGCGGAAGTTACGCCGGAAGCGCGCGCACAGGCGGATCGGTTGCTGGAGCGGGTGTAGTGGATAGACGCGAATTCGTGGGATTTGCTGCGGTCTCATTACTGGCGGGTTGCGCAACATCGGGGCTCGGAAGGATTGAGAAGATGGAAGAAGCATACGGACTGATCGCGCAGATGAAGACTGCGGTACGGCAAGCGCGAAGAAGTGATCGCGGCGTTGCTGGAAGGGACGAAGGATATGCCCGGGAACATCGCCTATATGATCGGTGAGGATCTGGCGGACGAGAACTCGATTTGGATCACCGAGGTCTGGCAGACCAAGACCGACCATGCCAACAGCCTGCAACTCCCATCAGTCCAAGCCGCAATCGGCAAAGCGCGCGCACACATCGCCGGGTTTGGCACAAGGGTGGAAACGAAGCCTGTTGTGCGGGGGTGACGATCGCTATCGGGCAGGTGTTGCAAGCAAGGCTTCAGTCGAAATGAAAATGCAGATCGGCAACGCGCTGCTGGCTAAATCCGGACGGCACGAAGAGCTCGCGCGGAACCCTTCGAGTGCGGACGTCACGCCGGAGGCAAGGGCGCAGGCGGACCGGCTGCTGGAGGGAGTGTGAGCGACGCCTCGCTGCAACGCCCCGTCTGGTCCATGCTGAATGGACCGCAATCGCATTTGGCCCAGGCCACCGGAAGTGCCGTGCGGATCGATCCGCGCTATGGACCTTTTGCGGCTGCGCAAGACCAGAGCGAGACTGCACAATCGGATCTGGCGAGAATTGTCCGGCAAGCCGATGCAATATGGCTTGTCGAACCCGGCGAATGGCCGGCACCTTCAGGCACGAAAATCGCAAGGACGGCCCGCTTGGTACAAATGGTTGCCGCAGGTGATGGCTTGGAAAGGCGAGCAGATGACACCATCGTTCCGCTCTCAGACGAAGACGTGCCGGAAATGACCGAACTTGCGCTCGCTACGAAACCGGGTCCCTGGGCCGAGCGGACGCATCGATATGGTCAGTTTTTCGGTATCCGCGACTGCGAAAGCCTTGCGGCCATGGCGGGTGAACGGATGCGACCCGCTGACGGTTTCGCCGAAGTGAGCGGTGTTTGCACTTGGCCCGAATACCGGGGGCGGGGCATGGCGAGGCGTTTGATTGCGCACGTGATGGCCGCCCAGCGCGCCAGAGGCGATACGCCGTTCCTCCACTCCTACGCCGACAATGGAGCCGCGATAGGCCTCTACGAAAGCCTTGGTTTCGCGGTGTCCAGAAATCTTGTGGTCACAGTGCTGACTGCGGCTTAAGGGCAAAAGATGAGCGATACTCTTAACCTCACCGAAGCCGAAGCCGCGAACGAATTGATGCGCCTTGCCAAGGCGATCGCCAAGCATGACCGGCTCTATCATGCCGAAGATTCGCCAGAGATTTCCGATCCGGAATATGACGCGCTGGTCCGCCGCAATGCCGAGCTTGAGGAGGCGTTCCCGCATCTGATCCGCGAGGATTCGGTGTCCATGAAGGTCGGGCACGCGGTTGCCGCTTCGCCGCTGTCGAAGGTCGCGCACGAGGTTCGTATGATGAGCCTCGACAACGCCTTCAACCGCGAGGAGGTGGAGGAGTGGACGCAGCGCATCCGCCGCTTCCTCAGCCTGGAGGAAAGCGATCCGGTCGCAATCACCGCCGAGGACAAGATCGACGGGCTGTCCTGCTCGCTGCGTTACGAGAGTGGCAAGCTTGTCCGCGCCGCGACGCGCGGAGATGGGCAGGTGGGCGAGGATGTGACGCCCAATGCCGCGCATATTGCCGACATTCCGCAGCAGCTGCCTGCCGGTGTGCCCGAGGTCTTCGAGGTGCGCGGCGAAGTCTATATGTCGAAGGCTGATTTTGCCGCGCTCAACGCCGCGCAGGAAGAGGCGGGCGGCAAGCTGTTCGCCAATCCGCGCAATGCCGCTGCCGGATCGCTGCGCCAGAAAGATGCGAGCGTTACGGCGCAGCGCCCGCTCAAGTTCTGGGCCTATGGCTGGGGCGCGGCTTCGAATGTCCCATGCAAGGCGCAGCATGAGATGATGCGCATGATCGAAGCTTGGGGCTTCCCGCTATCACCTTTCCTCACCGTCACCGACAGCGTCGATGCGATGATCGCGCATTACGAAGAAATAGGGCGGCAGCGACCCGACCTCGGCTACGAGATCGACGGCGTGGTCTACAAGGTCGACCGGCTCGATTACCAGCAGCGGCTCGGCTTTGTCGCGAAGGCCCCGCGCTGGGCGCTCGCGCACAAATTCCCGGCAGAACGCGCCGAGACGACGCTTGAAGCTATCGACATACAGGTTGGGCGAACCGGCAAGCTGACGCCGGTCGGCAGGCTTGCTCCGGTACTGGTGGGCGGGGTGACCGTCACCAACGTGACCCTGCACAATCGCGACGAGATCGAGCGGCTTGGCGTGCGGCCCGGCGACCGCATCGTCGTCCAGCGCGCGGGCGACGTCATTCCACAGGTTGTGGATAACCTTACGCGGGAAGTGGAGCGCGAACCCTTCGTCTTTCCCAGTGCTTGCCCCGAATGCGGCAGCGAGGCGGTTTCGGAAGAAGGCGAGGTCGATGTGCGCTGCACGGGCGGTCTCTTCTGTCCCGCACAACGCACTCAAAGGCTTGAACATTTCGTCAGTCGCAAGGCGCTCGACATTGACGGCTTCGGGTCCAAGACCATCGCCCAGTTCTTTGCGCTGGGATGGCTTGAAAGCCCGGCAGATATCTTCCGCCTGAAAGAGCGCCGCGAGGACATTCTCGCGCTCGAAGGCTGGCAGGAGCGGTCTGTGGATAACCTGTTGGCCGCTGTGGATAGTAACCATGAACCAGACGCCGCGCGGCTGCTGTTCGGCCTCGGCATCCGTCATGTTGGCGAAGTGACGGCGCGCGACCTGATGAAGCATCTCCACGAGCTGCCGAAACTGCGCGAAGTGGCTGAAAAGGCGCGGGAAGGCGATGAAGATGCGGCGAGCGAGCTCACCAGCATAGACGGTATCGGGCCGAGCGTGGTCGAGGCGCTTGGCGACTTTTTTCATGAACCCAAGAATGTCGAGGTTTGGGAGGACCTTTTGAGCCTCGTAAACCCGCCGCGCTACGAAGTCGAAACGCTCGATAGCCCGGTTGCAGGAAAGACGGTGGTGTTCACCGGCAAGCTCGAAACCATGAGCCGTGACGAGGCCAAGGCGCAGGCCGAAAGGCTGGGCGCGAAGGCGGCAGGGTCCGTGAGCGCCAGGACGGACCTGCTGGTTGCGGGACCGGGAGCGGGATCGAAGCTGAAGAAGGCGCAGGAGCTCGGCATCGAGACAATCGACGAGGCAGGCTGGGCGAAAATAGTGGCGGAAGCGGGCTGATGGACTTGCTGCGCGAACTCAACCCCCAAGCGGTCCGCATCGCGGATGCCTTGCGCGCGCGCGGCGAGAAAATCGCGGTGGCCGATGGGGCGACCGGCGGGCTGATCGCGGCGTGCCTGCTTACAGTTCCAGGCGCGCTCAAATTCTATGTCGGCGGCGGGATCGTCTATTCCTTAAAGGCGCGTGATGTCCTGTTCGATCTTCCGCGCGATGCCTATGAAGGCATGCGCTCGGTCACCGACGAATATGCCATGCTCCAGGCCCGCGCTATCCGGGACCGGATGGGCGCGGATTGGGGCATAGCGGAGAGCGGATCGAGCCGGATCGAGCAAGCATCCGATGGGTGTCGCATCGGGCCGCAGTGTCGCGGCGATCGCAGGACCGGGGCCGGAAATATGGGCTCTCATCGAAACCGAAAGCGACGACCGCATCGCCAATATGGATGCCTTCACGCGCAATGCTCTGGACGCACTGGAAGACGCGTTGGACGCCGCGGGCTCAGCGTGATTGCGATGGCTGTGCTGGCCGCGAAACCGAGGAAACCTTTATGCGGTCGGCGGTTACTTTAGCATGGCAACATTTTTCCGCTTCCTATTGATCTTTATACCGGTTTTGGCTGTCGCTATCGCCTTTACCACGGCCGCGCCGAGCTCCGTGCCGCAGACCGTCTCGGTTCCGATCGGGGAGGCCGCCCCAGTACGCGTGATGAGCGCGCAAGAACAGGCTTTCGAGCAGGAACTGGCGCTGATCGGCGGCTCGCTCTCCGGTCAGGTTGGCATTGCCGTGACAGATGTAGAGACCGGGTACGCTTACGATTTCAACGGCGAGGTTGCCCTCCCGCAGCAAAGCGTGAGCAAGCTTTGGGTGGCGATGGCGGCGCTTTCGCAGGTGGATTCAGGCGAACTGGAATTGACGGAGCCGGTCACGATCAGGCGCGCGGACCTGACGCTGTTTTACCAACCTCTCAGGGCGCTCGTCCGCACACGCGGCAGCTTTTCAAGCGATTACGGCGACCTGATCGAGCGCGCTCTTGCGAGCAGTGACAACACGGCCAACGACCGCGTGCTGCGCCGCATTGGCGGGGCGGACATTGTACAGCAATGGCTGGACGATGCTGGGCTCGGCTCGGTCCGGTTTGGCGCGGACGAACGCACAAAGCAGAGCGCGATTGCAGGTCTGCGCTGGAACCAGCTCTATTCCTACCGCGACGAATTCTACAAAGCGCGCGACCGCGTGCCCGATAACCTTCGGCGCGATGCGTTCGAGGCTTACCTTGCCGATCCGATCGACGGCGCAAGTGCACTTGGTATCGCCGCCGCAATGGCCAAGCTTGCGCGCGGAGAGCTGCTGTCTGAGCCATCGACCAGCTTCCTGCGCGATGTGTTGTCAAGGACACGAAGCGGCCCGCGGCGGCTCAAAGGCGGCTTGCCCGCGGGCTGGAGGATCGAGCACAAGACCGGAACCGGCCAGTTCTTCGATGGTGAGCAATCGGGATACAACGATGTCGGCCTGCTTATTGCGCCGGATGGGTCCGAATATGCGGTTGCTGTCATGATTGGCCGAACGCGCGAGCCGACGTCTGAGCGGATGGAAATGATGCAGGAAGTGACCCGCGCGGTCGCAGCGTTCCATGAAAGAACCACGACCGCGCAGGCCAATCCTGCAAGCTAGTCGTTCGGCATGATGTAGATTTCGCGCACTGCGGCGGTCTTGGGCTGGCTGAGTGCGTAGATGACCGCGCCTGCGACGTCTTCGGGCTGGATCTTGGTCGGCTTTGGCTCATCGAAGAACGCCGTGTCGACCATTCCGGGAGCGATCACGGTCGCGCGGCCGCCCCATTCGCGCATTTCCTCTGCCAGGTTCTCGCCAAAGCCGTGCACGAACCACTTCGTCGCCGAATAGACCGATCCCTTGAAGGTATCGCGGCCCGCTTTCGAGCCGGTGACGACGAAATGCCCCTTGGTCTCCTTTAGGTGCGGGATAGCGGCGTGCGCGGCATACAGGACGGCGAGAATGTTGACGTGGATCATGTCATGCCATTCCTCCGGATCGCCGTTTTCAATGCCCGCCTGCTCCGCGCCCATGCCGGCATTGGCATAGACCGCATCGACGCCGCCGAAATAATCGGCGGTTTGCTCCAGCGCACCCGCTATTTCCTCGCGTTTGGTCACATCGCAGGTGATCGCGAGCGCGGCATCGCCGATCTCCTTTGACAGCACTTCCAGCTTGCCGCCCGACCGCGCGCATAATGCGACGTTCCAGCCGGCATCGGCGGCGGCTCTGGCGGTTGCAGCGCCTATTCCGGACGATGCGCCGGTGATGAGCAGGGTCTTGGTCATTGTGCTGGTCCTTCGATAATGGAGTTTCATCCGATCAAAGGGCGGGCGCGCCGCGCGTTCCAAAAGAAATTTCACCGCCCGTGTCGAATCCGCCTTGCCTCATCCGTCACCATGTCGGAGCCTCGCCATGTCGGCGTGGCAGATGACGGAGAGTGACGATGCAATATATGCTGCTGATCAACGAGGATGAGAGCATTTACGAGGGTGAAGCGGGCGCAGCGCGAATGGAGGCGACGCTTGCCGGTCACATGAAGCTGATCGAGGATCTGATGGCGAGCGGGGGCGAATGGTCGGGCAATCGGCTGAAAGGTTCGGACACAGCGACCACGCTGAAATACACCGACGGCAAGAGCGTTTTGCATGATGGGCCATTTGCCGAAACGCATGAGGAACTGGGCGGGTATTACATCGTCGAGGCGGATGATCTCGACGGCGCTCTTGAATGGGCGCGCAAGATTCCGGTCCCGGGCAATGGCGGGGTCGAAGTGCGCCCGATCTGGCCCGACGAGGAGTGATCGAGGCCTGCGGCCTTGCGCGCGACTGCATGGATGCGCGGCCACGGGTGATTGCCGCCCTGGCCGCGCACTTGCGGGACCTTGATCTGGCCGAGGAGAAATTTGCCGAGGCGGTGAGCGCGTGTCTGGAACTCGCCGAGCCGCCCCGGAATATCACCGCGTGGCTCATAATCGCAGGCAAGCGCAAGGCGATCGATGCGATCAGGCGGCGGGATGCGGAAGCGCGCGCGGCACAAAGTCTGGCGATAATCGAGGAAGGGAACCGCGAAATGGCCGAGATAATCGCCATGCCAGACGCCATCCCGGATGAACGGCTGCGCCTGATTTTCATCTGCTGCCACCCCGCGCTCGAAATCGGCACACGCGCGGCGCTGTCGCTGAAGGTGATTTGCGGCCTGCCGGTGCGCACTATTGCGAAGGTGTTCGTGACCAGCGAGCAGACAATGTTTCAGCGGATCACACGGGCCAAGGCGAAGGTTAGAGAGGCGGGAATTCCGCTCGAACTGCCAATGCGCAAATTCTGGCCGGAGCGGCTCGAAGCGGTGCTGCTCACCATCGAACTGGCCTATACCGCCGCCTATCAGGATGCGGCTGGAGAGACCGATCCCGAGCTTTCGGCAGAAATTGCGCGTCTTGCGTCGATGATCGCAGAACTGCTGCCCGAAGAACCTGAAGCGCTCGGCCTTGCGGCTCTTGTTGCCCTGGCGCGGTCGCGGGAGGGCGCGCGGGTGGGAGAGCAGGGCGAGATGATCCCGCTATCGCAGCAGGACACGGCGCTGTGGGACATGGCAGCAATTGAGGCCGCTTGCCGCTGGCTCGATGCAGCTGCCTTGATCCGGCGGACCGGTCCGTACCAGATCATGGCCGCGATCCAGCTGACCCATGCGAGGAGGGCTCATGGCGGTGAGACCGACTGGGTATCCATCGTCAAACTATACGATGCGCTGTTGGCAATGAGGCCCTCGCCGGTGGTGCAGATCAACCGCGCGATTGCCCTTGCAGAAGTAGAGGGTTCGCATGCGGGTCTCGATGCGCTGGAGCAGGTTCCGACACAAAAGCTTCAGAACGCCCGGCCATATTATGCAGCGCGGGCGAGCCTGCTGGCCCGGTCGGGACAGATCGATGCAGCGCGCGAGGCTTTCGACCGTGCGCTTGCACTTGGCCCGCCAGCGTGCTGAGCGATTGCTGCTCGAACGTCGCCGCAGGGAACTTGCAGAAATCTAGTCTCCACCCAGAGCTGGAACCCATTTCATGACACCGCCGGGTAGCGGGGTCCACAGGCCGGTCTGAATGCCCGCCGCAGCAAGCCGGTCGCTCGTCCACTGGTTGCAGGTATTGCCAAGGTGATAGACGCCGACAGCATCGTAAAACACATCGTGACGGCTATAGCCTGCATAAATAGCGCGGCTTTGCTCGGGCGCCAGCTGCTCCGTGATTTGCCGGGTGAGCGCGCGGTATTCTTCACGGCTGATGCGCAGCGGGCGGAAGTCAGTGGAAGGGGCCGGGCGCACATACCATGCAACATGCAGCAGCCCGTCGCCTCCGGTAAGGGCATTGGCCGCCGTACCCAGGTCGAGATCGGCCCAGGTCGGTGTTTCAAGGAAGAACGCCCGCTCGCCCCAGCTCACCGCGACATGGGTGTACGGCTTTAGCGGTGATTGAATATCGCCGAGCGCGAATTGCCCGCGCCAGTCGATGATCTCGGTCGTAACGGGCATCACGATTTCGGTGTGGATGCCGTTCTCGCCAATCAGGATCTCGACGCCATCTTCCGCCTCGGTCCAATTGGAATTGCGCGGCACTGACGACCCTATCCAGGCGGAGAGCGCAAAGAGCAGGGGGAGGCCGAGGAGCACGGCGGCAAGCGCCCATGCGCTGCGCCTCACCCAAGGCCGTTTACCGGACATGACGCCGCCGGAACCATAGGATTGCCCAGTCTCCGCGCTCAAGACGGGCAGAGAGGCGGAACCCTGCCAGCCTGTAGGCGCGGCAAACGGCGTGTTCCTGCTCACCGGCGAGCAGCCCTGCAAGCAGGACGCTGCCCTTTGGCGACACCGAAGCGGCGAAATCAGGTGCCAGTTCCACCAGCGGCCCGGCGAGGATATTGGCGATCAGCAGGTCATAGGGGCCGCGCGCCTGGATCAGCGGATCGTCCATGCCGCCTGCGATCACCATCGTCATCGCGCCGCGCCCGCTGCCCAGCTCGGCCGAATTGAGCCTCGCATTGTCCTCGACCACCCCGGCGCAAACCGGGTCGATGTCGGAGGCGGTGACTTGGGCCTGCGGCCACAGAGCCATCGCGGCAAAGCCGAGCAATCCGGTCCCGGTTCCGATATCGGCAATTGCGCGGTAATGCGCGCCGCTCCCCTTCATCGCACCCAGCATTTCGAGGCAACCGGCACTGGTTTCGTGCTGTCCCGTCCCAAACGCCTGACTGGCGGGAATTGCGAAGTTGATCGCGCCCTCGGCAGGCGGAAAGTCGGGCGTGTGAACATGAAACCGGCCTGCACGGATCGGAGGCGTGCCCTGCTGGCTGAGGGTCAGCCAGTCTTGGTCAGGCAGTTTTTCCGACGTGATTTTCGGCGGCTTGCCCTCGAACAATTGCGCGATCGCTCTTGTCTGTGCGGCTACCGGTTTGCGCGGATACCATCCTTCCAGCACCCATTCTTGCGGTCGGTCCTCATTAATCTCACGCCCTGAAATGACGAGGTCAAAGTCCCACTCTTCGATTTCATCATGCGCGAGCAAGGCGGCCTGAACCACACGCTTGGGCGCGAAAGCGGTGAGTTTCCAAGCGGTGCTCATTCGCCTGAGGCCTCTTTGGCGAGCCGCGTATCGAGATCGCGCGCTTTGCCATCGGCGTATTCGGCGCAGCTCATTCCGGCAACGAGTGTGCCTGTCTCTATACGCGCCAGCATTTTGCTGTGAGATGGGTGAGGGGTTAGCAAGATATCGCAATCGACTTCGCGAAGCCGTTCCAGCCCGGCGCGATATTGAGCGAGGTAACCAGGGTGGTCTGAAAAACGATAGTCGTCATCGCTGACCGGTGACAGGCTGTCTGCGTAGACAATCCAATGGCATTTATCGCCTTCACAATCGTGCCATTGCCAACTGAGTGCGCCGGGTGAGTGCCCCGGCGTGAAAATCGGACTCATTTTCCGGGTTCCGACAACCGCGGCATTCTTCTGAATGATTGTGACAATCGGCCCTTGTGGCGGCGTAAATCGCGGATGTCCGGAATTGCTCTGTGGGTCGTTTGCGCTTGGTGTTCCCGAAAACAACACGTCAATCGCCGGTTCGGAGCTGACTATTACCGCGCCCGTCTCGGCTTCGATCCGAGCAATTCCGCCAACATGATCAAAGTGCTCGTGACTTATTTTGATCGTATCAATGTCAGAGGGGGCGACGCCGAGTGCGCGGAGATTTGAAAGGACAATTTCAGCGCCATTCTCCGTGCCGGTATCGATGAGGACATACTCGTCGTCATTCCTGATCAAGATCGAGGCAATCCCGCACGTTCCGACATAGTATGTGTTCGCGTGAATTTTGAATGGCGGCGCGGGTTTGTCCCATTCATCCCATGGCTCGCGCGCGTCGAGAAATGCTTGCTGGTCTGCCGGAATCTCAAGGGCAGTGATTGCCGAGTGAGCGCCGGTTGCAGCAGCGCAACCAGCCAGCAAGAGCGGTGCGCCCGCGAGAAGAATTCTACCGTACAAAGCTGGCTCCATTGGCGTCGATGACCGCGCCGGTCATGCTGGGCGGGGCGTCGAGCGCGCAAAACTCGATGATACGCGCGATTTCTTCCGGCTCTGCCACGCGCCCAAGCGGGATGTCAGCGAGCAGACCCGCGCCGCCCCTGCTGTCGAGATAGTCGCCCGCCATGCTGGTATCGGTGAAGCCGGGCGTGATCGCGAAGCTCAGGATCCCTTGGCTGGCATAAGCGCGGGCGATGGTCTTGTGCATGGCGACCATCCCGCCCTTTGCCGCAGCATAGTGCCAGTGCGCCGGGCTGTCCCCCCGATATGCCGCGCGGCTTGCGACATGGACGAGCCTGCCGCGCGCGCCGTCCGCATCGGCCCTGCGCGATTGCCAGTGGCGGATCGCAAATCGGCTGAGCTGCGCTGCGGCGGTCAGGTTTATGCGCACGGTGTCTTCCCACGCATCGAGCCATTCTATGTCGGAGCGCTCCAGCGGATTCGCGTCGAACAGGCCGGCATTGTTGACGACGGCGCTGATATCGCCGCCCGAACGATCGAGCGCCTCCTCCCACAGGGCCTGCGCTGCGCCCGCATCGGTGAAGTCTGCTGCGATGTTGCCGGGATAACCTTCGCTGGTCTGATGGCCGACGATGTCGATCCCGCGCGCGGCAAGCGCGGCCTTGGCCGCAGCGCCGATCCCGCGGCTCGATCCGGTGATTAAAATGAAACTCATGCAACGCTCTATCCGAAACTTTGCAATCGAAGTCGAGCGCTCTCGGCTTGCCTCATGCGACAGGACCGCTAAGTGGGGTGGGCAATCAGAGTTCGAACGGGATAGTCATGAACCAAAGACCGCTTTCTCCGCACCTCCAGATCTGGCGGTGGGGACCTCACATGCTGGTATCGATCCTGCACCGAGCGACCGGAGACGGGCTCGCGCTGGTCGGACTGTTCGTCCTTGTATGGTGGCTAGGGGCCATTGCCGCCGGCGCGCAAGCGTATGAGACATTCACGAACGTGATGACCTCGCCGGTTGGCTGGGTCGTCCTCGTCGGCCTGTCATGGGCGTTCTTCACTCACATGATGAGCGGCCTGCGGCACTTCGTACTCGATATCGGTGCGGGCTATGAGCTCGACACGAACCGCTTCTGGTCCGTCGCTTCGCCTGTCATCGCAATCATTCTGACCGGCGCCTTCTGGGCCGCCGTGCTGCTGGGTTGAGGGGAACAGGCATGGGTAACGGCACTTCCATCGGCCGCGTTCGCGGACTTGGCCCCTCGCATGACGGGGCGCATCACTGGCTGGTTCACCGCTTCACCGCGATCAGCAACCTTGTCCTGATGAGCTGGCTGATCATCAGCTTCGTGCTCATGAACGATTACAGCCACGCCTCGGTCAGTTCGTGGCTGGCGCAGCCGGTTTCGGCGACGGCGATGATCCTGCTCGTGGTCAGCCTGTTCTGGCGCGCCCGGCTGGGCCTGCAGGTCCTGATTGAGGATTACGTCCACAATTACGGCACGAAATTCGCGCTGCTTTCAGCGCTCAACATCGCAGTTATTGCTGGCGGAACCTTCTCGGTATTCAGCGTTGCCAGTCTCGCATTTGGAGGTCAGGCCTGATGGCTACCAGCGAATCCAACGGTGCTCAAAAAGGCGCCTACAAGATCATCGATCACACATACGACGTGGTCGTGGTGGGCGCAGGCGGTTCTGGCCTGCGCGCGACCATGGGCGCGGCGGAAGCCGGCCTGCGCACCGCCAATATCTCCAAGGTTTTTCCGACCCGTTCGCACACCGTGGCCGCACAGGGCGGTATCGCGGCGAGCCTCGGCAACAACACGCCCGATCACTGGACCTGGCACATGTACGACACCGTGAAGGGGTCGGACTGGCTGGGCGACCAGGACGCGATCGAATATCTCGCGCGCGAGGCCCCGCAGGCCGTGTACGAACTGGAGCATGCAGGCGTCCCGTTCTCGCGCAATGAAGACGGCACGATCTACCAGCGTCCGTTCGGCGGGCACATGCAGAACATGGGCGAGGGGCCACCGGTCCAGCGCACCTGTGCCGCAGCCGACCGTACGGGGCGCGCAATGCTGCACGCGCTTTATCAGCAGAGCCTGAAATATGACGCCGATTTCTTCATCGAGTATTTCGCGCTCGACCTGATAATGGCCGAAGTGGACGGCGTGAAGAAATGCGTCGGCGTGATGGCGATGTGTCTCGATGATGGCACCATCCACCGCTTCCGTGCGCAATCGGTCGTTCTGGCAACCGGCGGTTATGGCCGCTGCTACTTCACCGCCACGTCCGCGCACACCTGCACCGGCGATGGCGGCGGCATGGTGCTGCGCGCGGGCCTGCCCTTGCAGGACATGGAATTCGTGCAGTTCCACCCGACCGGTATCTACGGGGCAGGCGTGCTCATCACCGAGGGCGCGCGCGGAGAGGGCGGCTATCTCACGAATTCCGAAGGCGAGCGTTTCATGGAACGCTATGCCCCCTCGGCAAAGGACCTCGCATCGCGCGACGTCGTCAGCCGCTCGATGGCGCTCGAAATGCGCGAGGGGCGCGGTGTGGGGCCGGATGGCGATCACATCCACCTGCATCTCGATCACATCGACCCCAAGGTGCTCGCGGAGCGACTGCCCGGCATCACCGAAAGCGGCAAGATCTTTGCCGGTGTCGACCTGACCCGTGAAGCCCTGCCAGTGACGCCTACCGTTCATTACAACATGGGCGGTATCCCGTGTAACTATCACGGCGAGGTCGTGACCATCGGGCCTGACGGCAATCCCGATGCGGTCGTACCAGGGCTTTATGCAGTCGGCGAAGCGGCCTGCGTTTCGGTCCACGGTGCGAACCGTCTCGGCTCGAATTCGCTGATCGACCTCGTGGTGTTTGGCCGCGCGACCGGCATCCACCTGAAGGATAATCTGACGCCGGGCGCGAGCCAGCCTGAACTGCCCGCCGACAGCGCGGATTTCTCGCTCGGCCGGGTGGATCACTTCCGCTACGCGCAGGGCGGTTCGCCCACGGCTGCGATCCGTGCCGACATGCAAAAGGCGATGCAGGCGCGCGCCGCCGTGTTCCGCGATACCAAGCTGATGGACGAGGGCGTGCAAAAACTCGCCACCCAGAACAAGCGGATGGAGGACATTCACGTCACCGACCAGTCGCTCATCTGGAACAGCGACCTTATCGAAACGCTCGAGCTCGACAATCTCATGGCGCAGGCCAATGTCACGATGGCTTCGGTACCGCGAACCGCAAGGAAAGCCGCGGCGCGCGCGCGCATGAGGATTTCCCCGACCGCAACGACGCCGAATGGATGAAGCATACTGTTGCATGGTTCGAAGGCTGGGGCGGAAGCGGATCGAACATCCGCATCGATTACCGCCCGGTCCACGAATACACCCTGACCGAAGACGCGACCTATATCGAGCCGAAAGCGCGAGTGTACTAGGAGCACCGCCCAAATGCTGCGCGTGGCGATTATCGGCGGCTACGGCAATTTCGGTAGCTACGTCGCGCGCAGTCTCGCGTCCGACCCGGCGATCCAGCTGGTGATTGCGGGTCGAAACCTCGCGAAGGCACAGCGTTTCGCCGCTGACCTCGACGCTGCCAACTCGGCTGAAGCCGGAGTGTTCGATATCGCGGGTCCGCCAGAGGCCATGGCCGACCTGCGACCTGACCTCGTCATCAACATGGTCGGACCGTATAACGATCAGGGATATGGCGTCGCCGAGGCCGCAATTCGCTGCGGCGCACATTATTGCGACATCGCCGATGCTCGAGAGTTCGTGGCGGGGATAAGAGCGCTCGACGAGCGCGCTTGCGCGGCAGGCGTGGCAGTTCTCGCCGGGGCGAGTTCAGTCCCCGCGCTGACCGCCGCATATCTCGACGAAGCGGCAGGAGAGATGGCGCAAGTCCACTCGGCTCGGTACGGGATAAGCGGAGCGGAGCAGGCCAATCGCGGCGCAGGCACGGTCGCGGCAGTGCTGCGCTATGTCGGGCAGCCATTCACGGAAATGCGCGGCGGGCGAATGCGCGAAGTTATCGGTTGGAGCGGCCTTCGAAGGGTCGCGATTCCGGAGCTCGGCGCAAGATGGTTCGGGCGCGGCAATGTGCCGGACCTCGCCCTGTTCAAGGACCGCTATCCTGCGCTCAAAGACCATTCGTTCTGGGCCGGCCATGAGATCACCGCACTGCATTTCGGCACTGCCCTGATGGGGGCACTGAGGCGTGTCGGTTTGCTCCCCCGCCTCGACCGGCTTGCGCCCAATCTCGTGCGGGTGTCCAAGCTGTTCAACTGGCTGGGCAAAGGTGAGAGCGCGTTCTTCATGGAAATCGGAGGTGTATCGGGCGATGGCATGGCCATGGTCAGCCGACATTACATCATCGCCCGCAACGGACACGGTCCCTACCTCCCTTGCATTCCCGTTATCCGGATTGCACAGCGAATGGCGCAGGGTGAAAGTTTCTCGAGCGGGGCAAGGCCATGCCTCGGGGTAATCACCCTTCAGGAATATCGCGGCGCTACAGCAGATCTTGATGTGAAATGGATCGACCAATGACCCAGACAGAACCCTCCTACCGCATCGATCCAGCCGTACCCGATTTCGATGACAGCAGGCCGCTGTTTATCTTCGATCAGCATTGCGTTCTGTGTTCCAGCGGCGTCTCTTTCATCATGAAGCATGACAAGGCTGCGCGGATTGCCTTTACCTCGGCGCAGACCGAGCCGGGTGCGGCGCTGTGCAAGCATTTCGGAATCGACTGGGACGAAAGCTACGTTTTCCTCCGCGGTGGCAAGGCTTTCACCAAGAGCACCGGCTATTTCGAGGTCGCGCGGACGCTTGGCGGGATCTGGCGCCTTGGCCTGATTTTCCAGATCGTGCCGCGACCTATCCGCGACTGGGCATATGACCTCGTCGCGCGCAATCGCTACCGCTGGTTCGGAAAAACCGATGAGGCTTGCGCGCTCCTGACGCCGGACCAGCGCTCGCGGCTGATCTGATCTCCTTTTGCTTGACGGGGGGAGGGCGCGGAGGCAGCTTCGCGAGCATGTTCGAACGCGCTTCTGCATGGCTCCTGTGCACCGCCCTTTTGGCCGCCGCTGCTGCGGCGCAGGATAGCGCGGACAATCCCAACCAACCGCCCGAACACACCGAGCCGTTTCCCAACCTTTCGACAGGCGCCAATCGTGCGGAAGCGATCAGGAGCCTCGAGCTTGCGCCGCACCTTCAACGCGGCATCCCTGCAAGGGAAATGCTCGAGCAAAAACGGCGGCTTGTGAAAGCGCTCGATGAAATTGCACCGCAGCGTCCGGGCCAGGTGGACGCTTTTGTCGTCACGGTGGCGCTGGACAGCGACCCGGTCTTTGCCCGCGAGGCGCGCGAGGCAGGCAGGGTGCTTTCGCGGCGCTATGATGGCGCGGGGCGCGCGCTTACGCTGGCCGGACCTGATGGCGCGCGCGATGATCTGCCGCGCGGATCGATCCGTTCTCTCATCCTGAGCCTCGCGCACATCGCGGAGATGATGGACCCGGAAGAGGATGTGCTGGTCCTCTACACCACCAGCCACGGAGTCCAGATCGGGCTGGTCAACCATTACGGCGATAGCGGCTACGGCATCTTTTCGCCTCAGCGGTTGAAGGAAGTGCTCGAAGATCTGGGCATAGAGCGCCGCCTGCTGATCATCAGCGCATGCTATTCCGGCGTGTTCATTCCTGAGCTGGCAAGTCCCGATACGGCCATACTGACGGCAGCGGCGGCCCAGCGCACCTCGTTCGGTTGCGAGGCCGAGAATGACTGGACGTTTTACGGCGACGCGCTGATCAATCGCGCTTTGCGAAAACCGCAGAGCCTTGGCGATGCGGCCCGCGAAGCGACCCGGCAGATTGCAGGGTGGGAAACGAAAAGCCGCCTGACCGCTTCGCTTCCGCAAGTATCGATAGGCACCAATGCCGAGCAATGGCTTGGCGACCTGGAGGCGAGGATGCCGCAGGTGGCCAGCGCGCCGGTGGGCCGGCCCGCGCTCGGGGAATAGCGGCTACTGCGCCGGCTGATCGGCGCGGCGCACGTCGATGATCCTGACAGGATCGGCCAGCATCTGCCCTTTCATCCAGCCTTCGCCCTTTTCCGGATCGGTTGGCGCGGCATGTATGGCTGCGACGACGTCCATCCCTTCGGTCACATAGCCGAACACGGCATATCCGTTTTTCCAGACCGGGTCTTCGGATTCGGGCTTCGCATCGAGACCGGTCTGGTCCTGCAGCATGATCGAAAAATCGCCATTGGCCGAGCCGGGTTCGCCCATCGCCATCGAGAGCGCGCCGCTGGTGTGGCTCAGCCCGGTCACATTGGTGGGCTCATGCTGAATACCGTCCAGGATGCGTTTCGGGTCGAACTGCGTCCCGCCCTGGATCAACCCGTTGGGGCGTGGTTCGCGGTCGAGCGCCATGGCGCGGTAGAACACGGTACCATCGAAGCGGTCCTCATCGACATAGCGCAGGAAATTGGCGGCGGTGATCGGCGCGCGCTCGGTTTCAAGCGCCACTGTGATATCGCCCATCTCGGTCTCAAGCACCACGCTCACCGTTTCGTATACGGCTTCCGGTGCAGCGCTTGTCGGCGGCGCTTCAAGCGGAACGTCCTTGCGCGCGGATCGGACTTCGAATTTGAGGATCAAGGTTCGCTGGGCGTCTGAAAAATTGTCATCCGAAGCGATGTAGAGATATGTGCGTCCGCTTTCCTCGCGCACGGCCAACCCTTCGAAATTGTCGAGGGTGAGCGGCGGGAGCAGCGCTGCGACTGTCGCTGTGCTGCCATCCGGGGCGAGCGCAACGACCCCGACCGCACTGCCAGCTTCGCGCGAATAGCTGCGGAACAGGACGTAGCACGTGCCGTCGCTGGCGCAGCCCGCATCGGTGGGCGCGCCGCCGCGCGCATCGAGCGGGGCGGGCGCGCCAAGCTCGAAACTGACGATGCCTGCGCCGCGCTCTCTCATGCAGTTCGGCGTGTCGCTGCCGGTCCATTCGCCGCGCGCGATCAGGCCTTCGCCGGACAATGCGAGCGCTTCCAGCCCGCTATTGTCGCTCGCCCCGAATGCGAGGTCTGCGATTGGAAGTTCGGCGGCCTGCGGCGTCTCGCTCAGCGACGGATATCGCCAGATTCGGTGATCATGCTCGAATGCAACCAGCCATGATCCGTCGGCGACGAGAGCCAGCGCTTCGGCATCGGCCTCGCGCTTTTTCCTCAGCTTCTTGCCCTTCAAATCGAGCAGGGGACCTGTCTCGAGCGCAATCAGATCGACCAGACGGCCATTGATTTCATCGGGGGTAATGCGCAGCCAGCGCCCGTCATCCGTGACCGCGTGCAGATTGCCATCGGACCATTCGAGGCCGGAAATCCCGCCCACCTCGGCCTCGCCCGGTTCCAGCTCCACCCCGCCGAGAAAGACGAGATCGCCGACCGTTTCAGCCGCGCTGTCGTCCGGATTGAGAACCACTGGCGCGGTCTGCGGCAGGATCGGCTGGGCTGCTGCTGGCACGGTGAGACAGGATAGTGCCGCTACGGCAAGCGGGAGGAGGGGAAGGGTCTTCAATGTCATTCATCCGGTGATATCGTTCGCTGGCAGAAGAACAAGGGGTCTGGGGCCGTATTCATCCAGGCTTAATGTTTACAAACGTAGTCGATGTGACTACAGGTGTAATCAAGCAGTTGGGAGGCCGTCTTGAACAAGTCCGGTGAAAATTCGCCCGAAAGGATAAGCGAAGCGGAGCGCGCCGTCATGGAAGTGCTCTGGGATCGCGGTACGCTTTCGGCGGCGGAAGTTTGCGAGGCCGTCTGCGCAACGCGGGGCTGGAGTCTGCCGACGGTCAAGACTCTGCTTTCCCGTCTGGTCCACAAACAGGCGATCGAGACGCGGCCCGACGGTCGGCGCTTTCTCTACAGCCCCTTGATGGTTCGGTCCGATTATGTCGGCGGCGAGATCCCGCCGCCTCGTCGACCGGCTGTTTGGAGGTAAAGCCGCCTCGCTGGTGGCGCATCTCGCCGAATCCGAGGCCTTGAGCGAAGACGATCTCGCTGAAATCGAAGCTCTGCTGAAGGAGCTGAAACAATGACCCAGTGGCTCTTTGATACGCTCGTCTGGACCGCTGCCCTGATCGCATTGGTCCTCCTCGTGCGGCGTCCGGTTGCACGATGGTTCGGCCCACAGATCGCGTATGCGCTTTGGGCCCTGCCGGTCCTGCGCCTGATCCTGCCCACCATCACTCTGCCTCATTGGCTGGCTCCGCAATCTGCGGCCCCGCAATCCGCCGAGCCTGCCGTCGAGGCACCCGTCATAATCCTGCATCAGGGTTCCGAGACTCCAGTTGCGACTCTTGCGAGTTCCGGTTCATCCCCTGAAGCAGGATTGGCAGCGACCGATCAGTTCACGCCGATTACCTCGTTATCCTTTCTAGAGGCAGCCCCCTGGGTTGAGATCGGATGCGCGGTGTGGCTGATCGGCGCTGCCATCTTCTTGTGGATGCGCTTCGGCAAATATTTCGAGCTTCGCCGCGAATTACTCGAAGGAGCGCGCGAGGTTGGCCGGGCGGGCAATATCCGGCTGATCGAAACCCCGGGTACGCAGGCGCCGCTTGCGTTCGGCGTGCTCGATCCGGTCATTGCCCTGCCGCCTGGCTTCATGGCGCAGGACGATCTGAAGGCGCGCGATCTGGCGCTGGCGCATGAGCTATCTCATCACCGCGCAAAGGATTTGCTGGTCAACATGATCGTCCAGCCGCTGTTCGCGCTTCACTGGTTCAACCCGCTGGGTCGTTATGGCTGGCTCGCGCTGCGCCGCGACCAGGAAGCCGCATGCGATGCGCGCGTCGTGGCCGAGAAACCTGCCGAAGAGCGCGCGACTTACGCGAACCTGATCGCCAGCACGGCTGCTGGCCCCAATGTCGCACTCGCTGCGCCGATGGCCTGTCCGGTCCTTGGCGACAAGTCCATCATCCACCGTTTGAGGAATTTGAATATGTCCGACACCCCGTCGCACCGCCGTCTTAGCGGCAGGCTGCTGATAGGCGCCGCCGTGCTCGCGCTGCCGCTGACCGCGTCGATCACCTATGCGGAAAGTATCGCTCCCGAAGCGCCCGAACCGCCAGCCGCTCCGACAGTCAGCATCGCGCCTCCGGCTCCGCCTGCACCTCCGGCGCCGCCTGCGCCGCCGGCCCCTGTCATTGCTGCTCAGGCAATCGCTGAAATCGATCCGGATATCGATGTCGAAGTGACAGACGACGTTACCGAGGAAATGCGTGCCGACCGCGAGGCCGAGAAGGGTGAAAAACGCACGACCAAAACCAAGACCCGCAAGATCAGCGTCTACCGGAATGGCGAGCGATTGAGCGAAGAAGAGAGGGCAGCAATCATGGCCGAACTTCGCGAAGATCTGGCCGATGCCGACGCAGAAATCAGGATGGCCATGAAAGAGGTCGAGCAGGCCAAGATCGAGATCGAGACTGCCGAGGGCCTCGAAGGACGTACCGTTGTGAAGATGGAATGCCGCGGCAATTCCGATGAGGTCGCGGAAGTCGAAGAGGCCGAGGGAGAAATCCGCAAGGTTTACCTCTGCCAGTCGCGGGTCATGGCTCACGCGCTCAAGGGTTTGAAAGAGGCCCGCGCTGCAATCGCCGAAAACTCGGAGATCGAGGGCGAAATGCGCCGCGATGTCCTTGAAGAGCTGGATCGTCAGATAGAGACCTGGAACGAGCGTCACGGCGACGGCTGACCGGCCTGCCACTGGTTACCGCATGAAAAAAGGGGCCGGAGCGGTTGAGACGCCGCTCCGGCCCTTTTCATAATGAGATGGGCGAGGGGAGCATGGTCCCCGCCGCCCTACCGCATGTCGAAATATGCATCGCACACGCTGTCATCGGCCGATTCGAGACCGCGCCGCAGCGCCGTCATGCGTTGTTCACTGGTTCCGTGCGTGAAGTTTTCGGGGTTGATACGCTGGCCCGAGCGGCGCTGGAGCGTGTCGTCGCCGATTGCGCTGGCGGCTCGCAGGCCTTCTTCCATGTCCCCGCGTTCGATCCGGTTACGGTTCTTGCCTGCCCATACCCCGGCATAGCAATCCGCCTGAAGCTCCATGCGCACCTGCAAGTCGTTCGACTGTGAGGGATTGCGCTGCTGGAGGCTGCGGACTTGTCCGGCAAGCCCGGTCAGGTTCTGGATGTGATGGCCATATTCGTGCGCGATGACGTAGAGCCGCGCGAAATCGCCGCCTGTGCCTGCCATCTGCGCAAGCTGGTCGTAAAACGAGGTGTCGATGTAGATGCCGAGGTCAGCCGGGCAATAAAACGGGCCTGCCGCCGATGAGGCCGTCCCGCAGCCCTGGGTCGCCACGCGGCCCGACGGGTAGAGGACAAGTTCGGGTTGCTGAAAGGCGACATTGGCGCGTGCAAATTCCGGCTGCCAGGTCTCGTTGAGGCTTTGGAGGGCATTGCGCGCCTCGGTCGCGTAGGTGCTGCTGCTGCACAATTGCTCTTCGCTGACATTGGCCTGCTGCGTCTGCGGAGCGGTTTGCTGCTGCGCGCCTTCGACCATGCCGATGGTCTGCATCGGGTCGAGCCCGAACACGAGCGCGCCGATGATCGCGATGACGAGCGTGCCGCACCCGACGCCGCCGGCCCGGCGCATCCCGCCGCCACCTCCTCCGCGCACCTTGATCTTCGAAGTGTCGAATGGATTAAGCCGCATCTGATGTTCTCCCCGGTCGTTTCAGCATTACCCGCAGGCGTGCGCGCATCTCGAACGGTTTGACCAAAGTGGCTGTCCAAAATGTCTGGACACCGATCACGCAAGCAGCGAAAGCTCGATAATCAAACAATTCACGGAAGTTACCGATGTTCCTCAAAGGCAAACGCGCACTGATCACCGGGTCCACTTCGGGCATCGGACTTGCCATTGCCCGGGCCTTGCGCGCAGAGGGGGCGCACATCGTGCTCAACGGTCTTGGCGACGCAGGTGAGATCGAAAAACTGCGTGCTGAGATGGACGCCGATTTCAGCGGTGCAAACCTGCTCGACCCGGTCGCGATCGAGGCAATGATGGCGGAGGCGGGAGAGATCGACATCCTCGTCAACAATGCCGGGATGCAGCACGTTTCCCCGGTGGAGGATTTCCCGGTCGACAAATGGGACGCGATCATCGCGCTAAATCTGACGGCGGCGTTTCACACCTCGCGGCTTGCGGTGCCGGCAATGAAGGAAAAAGGCTGGGGGCGCATCATCAACACTGCGAGCGCGCATTCCCTGACCGCCTCGCCATTCAAGAGCGCTTACAATGCCAGCAAGCGCGCGATTGCAGGCTTCACCAAGACCATCGCTCTGGAACTTGCGCAGACGGGGGTCACCGCCAATTGCATCAGTCCGGGCTATGTCTGGACCCCGCTGATCGAGGGGCAGATCCCGGACACGATGGCCGCGCGCGGGCTTTCGCGCGAAGAGGTTATCAACGACGTCCTGCTCGCCAAGCAGCCGACAAAGAAATTCGTGCAGCCGGAGGAGGTTGGCGCACTCGCCACGTTCTTGTGCCGCGAAGAGGCGGGCAACGTCACCGGGGCGAACTGGAGTATCGACGGGGGGTGGACTGCCGAATGATCCAAACGGGGGCGAAACGGGGGCTGGCGATTGCGGCGGCGATGATGCTCGCCGGGTGCACAGGCGCGCCCATCGCGAGCGTCCCTGCTGAGGAACGCGCGGCGATAGAGCAGAGCCTGAGGCGCGATATCGCTGTCCTCGCGAGCGACGAATTTGGCGGGCGCAAGCCCGGCGCGCTCGGTGAAGAGCGGACACTCACCTACATCACGGAGCGCATGATGGCGGCGGGCCTGGTATCGGGCACCAACGATCCGGGCAGCGCCTGGCGCGCGCCGGTCAATCTCGCTAGAACCAAACCCTTCACGAGCCGGATCGAAATGCGCGTTGGACGCCGGGTCGTGGAGCTTGACCCTGCAACCGCAGCGGCCTTTACCGGACGCAGACGCGAACTCGTCGAAAGTGCGGAAGTCGTCTTTGTGGGCAGGGAAGCCGACAAGGTCATTGCCGAAGACATCGCCGGAAAAGTGGCGGTTATGCTCGGCGAACCCGGCGTCAGCCCAAGCCGGCGCGCGATCCTCTTCGAACACAGGCCAGCCGCAATCATAACTGTGGTTGCCGACAACGAAGCCTTTGCCGACGTCAGCCGCGAATATGTCCGCGAAAGGATATCGCTTGCGAGCGAGGACACGGCGGCCTTGAGCGGATTTACCACGCACGCCGCAATGGCAGAGGCTCTGGGCGAGGAAAGCTGGACCCGGTTGGCGGAGGAGGCGCAAGCCGATGACTTCAAACCCCTGCTTCTGGATGCGACCGCTACGGTCGAGGCCAATTCGAACAGAACCGAATTCACCAGCTACAACGTGATTGGAAAGATCCCCGGATCGGTTGCGAACTCCGGGTCGGTCCTGCTGATGGCGCATTGGGACCATCTGGGCGAATGCGGCGCAGCCGATAATGAGGACCGGATTTGCAACGGTGCGGTCGACAATGCGAGCGGAATTGCAAGCGTCCTCGAAGTGGCGCGCAGGCTTGCCACGTCCGGCCCCCACGAACGCGACATTTACGTCATCGCGACCAGTGCAGAGGAATCGGGCCTGCTCGGGGCCAAAGCGTTCACAGAAGAACCACCGATACCGCTCGGCAGCATTGTTGCCGCGTTTAATTTCGATACGGTCGCGGTCGCTCCGGCGGGCAGCGCTGTGGGCTTTGTCGGGGAAGGGCGCACCGCACTCGATCCGCTGATCCTCGAGGTGATGGAGAAGGCTGGCCGCGAGCTTGGCAATCGCGAATTCGCCGAACGGTTCGTGCAGCGCCAGGATGGCTGGGCCTTGCTGCAGGAAGGCATCCCGGCGGTGTTCCTGTCGAGCGCATTCAGCTCCGAAATCGTGCTCGGTCCCTATCTCTCCGGCAACTACCACCGGGCAGGCGATGAACTGGATGCGATCGAGCTGGGCGGGGCAATCGACGACCTGTTGCTGCACGAGGAGCTGGTACGCCGGTTCGCCGACACCGCCCACTATTCGCCTACTGGCACAGAATAACGTCGATAGGCGCTGCGCAGGCCCTAGCGCTCAGGCAAAAGCGCGCCTAAATGGGCCGCCACGATTCTTCCGCCGGATGGGCGGTCAGCCTGACTAGTGAAAGTGGCGCATATGGACATCCCCCTCGGTCTCACATTCGATGATGTGCTGCTTCGCCCGGCAGAAAGCAACGTCCTGCCCAGCATGGCCGACACCAAGACGAAGCTGACCCGCGAGATCGGGCTCAACATTCCCATCCTGTCGGCTGCGATGGACACCGTGACCGAGGCGGACATGGCCATCGCAATGGCGCAGATGGGCGGGATCGGCGTCCTCCACCGCAATCTGGAACTGCCGGACCAGTGCGCGGCGGTGCGCGCGGTCAAGCGGTTTGAAAGCGGCATGGTCGTCAATCCGATTACGATTGGCCCCGACGCGGTCCTCGGCGATGCGCAGGCGCTGATGGATCAGCACCGGATCAGCGGCATCCCGGTGACCGACGGCAATGGCAAGCTCGTCGGGATGCTGACGAACCGCGATGTGCGCTTCGCTGAAAACCCGGCTCAGCCTGTGCGCGAATTGATGACGACCGAGAACCTTGTCACGGTTCCGCTTGGCACCTCTCAGGAAGACGCGCGGCGATTGCTGCACCAGCGCCGTATCGAAAAGCTCATCGTCGTCGACGATGATTACAAATGTATTGGCCTCATCACAGTCAAGGATATCGAGAAAGCGGTCAATTATCCGAGCGCGACCAAGGACAGCGCAGGCCGTCTTCGCGTGGCTGCGGCGACGACCGTTGGCGACACCGGCTTCGAACGCTCCGAGGCGCTGATCGATGCCGAGGTGGACGTCGTGATCATCGATACCGCCCACGGGCACAACGTCGATGTCGCACGCGCGGTCGAACGGGTGAAGAAGCTGTCCAATTCGGTGCAGGTGGTTGCGGGCAACGTCGCCACAGCGGAGGCCACCCGCGCGCTGATCGATGCGGGGGCGGATGCAGTGAAAGTCGGGATCGGACCCGGCTCGATCTGCACCACCCGAGTGGTCGCTGGCGTCGGCGTGCCGCAACTCACCGCGATCATGGACAGCGCAAGCGAGGCATCCAAATCGGGCGTGCCGATTATCGCCGACGGCGGACTGCGCACCAGCGGCGACGCGGCAAAGGCGCTCGCTGCCGGGGCCAGCACCGTCATGGTCGGCTCGATGCTTGCAGGGACTGCCGAAAGCCCCGGAGAAACATTCCTTTACCAGGGGCGCAGCTACAAGGCGTATCGCGGGATGGGCAGTGTCGGCGCCATGGCGCGCGGCAGTGCGGACCGCTATTTCCAGCAAGACGTCTCCGCCATGAAACTCGTGCCTGAAGGGATCGAGGGGCAGGTTCCCTTCAAGGGGCCCGCTGCCAATGTGGTCCACCAGCTCGTCGGAGGGGTCAAAGCCGCGATGGGATACACCGGCTCGGCAACGATCGAGGATCTGCGCAAGAACGCGAATTTCGTCCGGATCACAAATGCAGGCCTCTCGGAAAGCCACGTCCACGACGTCGCGATCACCCGCGAAGCGCCGAATTACCCGACGCGTTAGGATATGGAACCACTCGAACCCAACATGCGTATGTTTCGCGAAGTCGCGCGCACGTGACCCCCTCGGCGAGGGTCCAGGCGGCGATCGAGCTGCTCGATGAAGTGATCGACGCGGCACGGCGCGAGGGTGCGCCCGCCGACCGGTTGATCGCCAAGTATTTCAAGCAGCGCCGCTATGCAGGGTCGAAAGACCGCCGCGCCGTTCGCGAGCTTGTCTACAGCGCCATCCGCCATTGCGGTGAAATCCCGCAGAACGGCAGGGCGGCGATGCTCGCTCTGGCGCAGGCTGACCCGGCGCTTGCCGAATTGTTCGATGGGCAAGGGCACGGCCCGAAACCGATCCACGAAGGCGAGCCGGTCGCGCAAGCCGGAATAGCTCCCGCATGGCTGATTGAGGCTCTCGCCGCATCAGCTATCGAAGGCAATGCGGCCAGTAGCCTGCTCGAACGCGCTCCGCTCGACATCCGCGTCAACACCCTGAAAGCCGACCGCGAAGGGCTGAAACTGCCCGAGCCGGGCGAGCATCTCGCCGCGCCTCAGGCTCTGCGCCTGCCGGCCGGGACCTCCGCCGAACAATGGCAGGAATACCGCGACGGCAAGATCGAGGTGCAGGATCACGGGAGCCAGCTTGCCTGCCTTGCCGCTGCCGCGAAGCCGGGTGAGACCGTTATCGACCTTTGCGCAGGCGCAGGCGGCAAGACCCTCTCGCTGGCAGCTGCGATGCAGAATGAGGGCAAGCTGGTTGCCAGCGATACCGATCGCGGACGGCTTTCGAAGCTGTCGCCGCGCGCCGAGCGGGCAGGGGCGGGGATTATCGAGACGCTGCTGATGAATCCCAATGCCGAACTTGACGCGCTGTCGGAGCATGTCGGCACGGCTGATCTCGTGCTGGTCGACGCACCCTGTTCAGGCACGGGCACATGGCGGCGCAAGCCCGAAGCAAAGTGGCGCCTGACGCCTGAGCTGCTCGGCAAATACAGCGCCTTGCAGGACCGGTTGCTGGGTATCGCCGCGCAGCTGACCAAGCCGGGCGGGCGCACCGCGTTCATCACCTGCTCGCTGCTCGACGCTGAGGGGCCTGACAGAATTGCTGCGTTTCTGGCCGGAAATCCGGATTGGCTGGCAGAAACGGTCGACATTCCTCTCGGAATGCCGCGCGGGCAGGGCACGCGCCTTGATCCGTATCACCACGGCACGGACGGATTTTTTGTCGCCATTCTGCGTTCAAAGTGATAGCGAACACGGGTATGGCTCAGCCCGCCACCTTCCGGCCCGCTGCATTTAAGGAGCAATTTATGCGTTTCGCGCCCGTCGCCGCTGCCTTGTCGCTTTTTCTGGCTACGACAGCGAGTGTAACGACCGCGCAGGACCGCGATGCCGATCCGCGCGCCGCGGCTCTTATCCTGGAAGGCCGCGCACTGCTGACCGCTGGCGACACGCAGGCCGCCATCGACGCATACGAAGCCGCTCTGGCGGTCGATCCGGGCTACACGCCGATTTTCCTCGAACTTGCAGAAGCGGCACGGCAGGACGGGCTGCAAGGCAAGGCGATCCGGTTTTACCGCGAAGCGCTGGTGCGCGACCCCGATAATTTCGCAGCGATTTCCGGCGAAGGCGAAGCCTTGGTCGAAAAGGGCGCTCTGGAAAAGGCCAAGCGCAATCTAGCCCGGCTTGAAAGTCTGTGCGGGGCAAACTGCCCGGAAACGGTTGCGCTTCAGGGTGTGATCGAAGCCGGTCCTCCGGCAAGGCTCGCCGCCGAAACCGTCGAAGCCGGGCCGACCAGCAACTGATAGCTCAACAGGGGAGCCACCACGCTCATGCTGACGCTCCACCATCTCGAATATTCGCAGAGCTTCCGCATCCTGTGGCTGCTCGAAGCCTTGGGCGCGGAATACGAGCTGAAAAGCTACAACCGCGATCCCGAGACCAATCTCGCGCCTGACGATTACAAGGCGCTGTCCCCGCTGGGCACAGCGCCGGTCGTCACCGAGGGCGATCTGGTGCTGGCGGAAAGCAATGCGATCATCGATTACGTGCTCGATTCCTACCCGGATAGCGATTTGCGGCCATCAGCCGGGCATCCTGACCGGGCGCGGCACTTGTTCTGGTTCCACGCAGCGCAAGGCTCGCTGATGTCGATTCAGGGAGTGGCGATGGTGCTCAACCTGCTTGAAACGCGCACTCCGTGGCCGATCAGCGCGCTGCTTAAGGCGATTTTCGGGCAGGTCCGCAAACTGTTCGTCAATCCGCGCATGGATGCGCTGTTCGAACAGATGGACAAGGATCTGGGCAAGCAGCCCTATTTCGGCGGCAACAATCTGACGGGGGCGGATATCACGCTCGTCTACCCGATGTATGCCGCGCGCGACAAAGGATCGTTCGAGGGCAAATATCCGAACATCTCGGCATGGTTCGACCGGATCGAGGCGCTTCCGTCCTTTATCGCGGCGCGCGCCAAGGATGACCGGCCGCGGATCACGTTCCGTTTCGACGACTGAGCGGAGGGCCGCCTAGATAAGCGGCGCGAACTCCGTGACGAGCGCTGCATAGACCTCGCGCTTGAACGGAACGATAAGGTCCGGGAGCACTTCGGGCTGAACCCATTTGTAGGCGCGAAATTCGGCCGGATCGTGCGTTTCAAGGTCGATATGCGATTCCTCGCCCCGAAACCGGCCCAGATACCAATGCTGGACCTGTCCGCGATATTTGCCCTTCCAGACATTGCCAATCAGGTCTGGCGGCAGGTCATAGTGCATAGGTTTGGAGGCGGGCGCTACGATCTCCACGAGGTCAGCTCCGATGCCGGTTTCCTCCTCAAGCTCGCGCAGGGCGGCGGTCTGAGGGTCTTCTCCGGGATCGATTCCGCCCTGCGGCATCTGCCAGAAACCATGCGTGCGCGGATTGATCCGCTCACCGACAAAGACACGCTTCTCGTGGTTTACGAGCATGAAGCCGGCGCATTGGCGGTAGGGCAGTTCCTGTGCGTCCTTCGCCATGTCAGCTGCGCTCCAGCATCAGGTTCATCGCCGCGACCACACGCTCCAGATCGCCTTGCGCGCTTGGGACGGCCTGGCGCAGATTGGTGAAGCTGTGGGTGACGCCTTTCATTTCAAGAAACACGAAGTCGCGGCCCGCTTCGGCTAGCGCCTTGGCGTAGTCGCGGCCTGAATCGCGGATCGGATCGAGGCTGGCTGTGACGAGCACGGTTGGCGGCGCATGCGAGTGATCGCCGAGGATTGGAATGCCGCGGGCATCGCTGCGGTCGGGCGCGTATTGCGCGTCGAAGTATTCGACCGCCGCTTTCGTCAGCACATATCCATCGTCGAACTCGTCGAGGCTCGCTGATCCCATGGCATCGCTGGCGAGCGGGAACAGCGGAACTTGCAGGACAACCGGCACATCGGCGGGCTTTTCTGCGAGCAGCTGTCCGGTCACGATCGTCGCAGTGCCGCCTGCACTGTCTCCGATGGTGACAAGCCCGGTGGCCACGCGCCCAAGATCTGCTGGATTGCCCGCGATCCAACGCGCCGCTGCCTCGCAATCTTCGATTGCCGCCGGAAAAGGAGCCTCGGGTGCGCGCCGATAATCGACCGCGACGACCGGCAGATCGGCCAGCGCCGCGATTTCGGTGCAGAGCGCGTTATGGGTTTCAAGGTCGCCGATCACGAACCCGCCGCCGTGGAAAAATACGATGACCGGACCGGGTTCGCGTGTTTCGCGCGCGTCATAAAGCCGAAGCGGGATATCGCCTGCCGGGCCGGGGCAGCTGAGATTGCGGACCAGCGCAAGCTCGCGCGCCGGTTTGTCGGCCATCGCGTGAAGCGCCAGATACGATCCGCGCGCTTCCTCCAGCGTCATGTCTGCAATCTTGAGTCCGTCCATCGCTTCGAGAGCATCGATGAATGCCTGCATGTCGGGACGGATATAGGGGGAAGTGTCGGTCATGGTGCTGGGCTCTCCAATTGCATTGACCGCTCGATAGGACGGCTTGCGCTGCATTTCTACTCGCATTGAGCGCAAGGCGCGGTTAGGCGGCCAGCATGGACAATCTGACGCACAGCCTTGTCGGCGCAGTGATGGGGCAGGCGGGCCTCAAGAAAAAGACCGGGCTGGCAATGCCCGCGCTGATTATCGGCGCGAATATACCCGATGTGGATGCGGCGCGCTTCTTCTGGCTGGAAGGGGTCGAACATCTCGGCTTTCGGCGCGGGATCACCCACGGGCCGCCAGCAATGGTGCTGTTGCCGCTGATCCTCGCCGGACTGCTGTGGGGCTATGACCGCTGGCAGGACAAGCGCGGCAAGCGGCCCAAGGATCGTCTGCCGGTGCATTTCGGTTGGCTTTTCGCACTGTCCTTTATCGCATGTCTAAGCCACCCGGCGCTCGACTGGCTCAACGTTTACGGCGTTCGTTTCCTCGAGCCGTTTTCGAGCCAATGGTTCTACGGCGATACGCTGTTCATCATCGATGTGTGGCTGTGGGCGCTGCTGGGCCTCACTTGGTGGTGGTCCGCTCGGAAAGAAAAGCGCGATGGAAATTGGATGCGACCTGCGAAGATCGGGATCGTTGTTGGCCTCGCCTACATCGGGATGAACTGGATGATCAGCCATGCTCCCACACTCAGGCTGACGCTTTACGATGGCCCCGGGATTGGACGGATCTCTAGCCCGGTTCCATTCTATTTCTGGGAAAGAGAGGTGATCCGTATCGGTCGCAACTGGCCCGAGGATGAATTGGAAGAAGCCAAGACCCCATATTTGCAATGCGAGAATCGGCCAATTGTTGACCCATCAATGCGATGCGGGTGGCCGTCCGGCGAACAACTGGATCAGGATGATACCCAGCTTCAAGCCTTCCTGTTCTGGTCGCGCGCACCTTTTGCAACCCGCGCCGAAGACGGCTCAGTGATTTTATACGACGCCCGGTTTTACGACCCTCGCGCCCGCGACCGTTTCTCCATCGCGCTGCCCGATGTCGAATGCGAGGAACTCCCCGCCGATTAGCGCGCTTCATCACCCATGAGCGAACCACAAATCGTCTGGCTGCGGCGTGATCTGCGCATGGCCGATAATCCCGCCCTTTCCTCCGCCGCTGCGCAAGGTCCGGTCGTGGCCGTGTACGTGCTCGATGATGAAGCAGCCGATCACCATGCCTATGGCGGCGCGTCGCGGTGGTGGCTGCACCATTCGCTGGAAAGTCTCGGCAATAGCTTTGGCAAACGCAATTCGCGGGTAATCCTGCGGCGCGGCGATGCGGTGAAGGAGTTGTGCAAGGTCGCCGAGGAGGTCGGGGCCAAAACAATCCACGCCAACCGTCATTACGAGCCGTGGTGGCGCAAGGCGCAGGGCAAGCTGGACGAAAAGCTCGATCTGCAACTCTACGACGGAAATTACATCTTCCCGCCGGGCTTCATCACCACCGGATCGGGCGATCCGTACAAAATTTACACGCCGTTCTACAAATCGAGCAAAGCCAAATTCCCTCCGCGCGACTGCGTCCCGGAGCCTGAAACGCTGTCCTCACCGGACAGCTGGCCGCAAAGCGATGACCTGTCCGACTGGAACCTGCTTCCGACAAAGCCCGACTGGTCGGGCGGTATCGAGGCGTTCTGGCGGGTCGGAGAAGACGCCGCGCAGGACCGCCTTTCCGAATGGGAAGACGATGTCGCGGATTACGACGAAGACCGAAACCTGCCCTCGGTCGATGGCTCATCGCGCCTATCGCCGCACCTGCACTTCGGCGAGATATCTCCAATCCAGATATGGCATACGCTCAAGCACAAGCGCTCCGATGGCTGGGAAACCTATGAAAGCGAGCTGGTCTGGCGCGATTATGCGCAGAACGTGATCGCGCAATTCCCCGCCTATCCGAGCGAGAATTACCGCGAGGATTACGACCGGATCAAGTGGCGCGATCCGGACAAGGACGATAGCGCCGCAAGCGACCTGCGCGCATGGGAGAAGGGCCGCACCGGCTACCCGATCGTCGATGCCGGAATGCGCCAGCTATGGCAGACGGGATGGATGCACAACCGCGTGCGCATGATTACAGCCAGCTTCCTCATCAAACATCTGCTGATCGACTGGCGGCAGGGCGAAAAATGGTTCTGGGATACGCTGGTCGATGCCGATTACGCCTCCAACGCGACCAACTGGCAGTGGGTTTCAGGGACGGGCGTCGATTCCAACATGTTCGTGCGCATCATGGCCCCGCTCAGCCAGTCGGAAAAGTTCGGCGCAGCGGGCTATATCCGCGAATATGTGCCCGAGCTGGCTGATCTGTCCGATAGCGACATCCACGATCCGCCCGACGAAAGGCGCGGTGACTATCCCGGTAAGCTGATCGGCCACAAGCAAGGTCGGGAGCGCGCTCTCGATGCCTATAAGGCCATGAAAAACGGGTAGCATCATGCCAAGAACCTTGCCCCGCGCGCGCGGCTGCGATTAAGACATCGCCATGACCGCGCAAGGGATGAGAGGAGAGCCATTGCTGGCCGGCGGCGCGCGTTTCGCGCCGGAGCCGGGCCTCCTGGCAAAGCTGTTTGCTCCGGGTTTCAAAACCATGCTCGACCGCGTGGATGCGGGGCTGGAGGCAGGCTCGCTCACTTCGCACCTGCCCGATGGCACTACGCGCGTTCTTGGCGGGCGCGCTCCGGGGTTCGACGTTGAGATCCACCTGAAAGACTGGCGCGCGCTGATCCGGCTCGCGACCAATGGGTCGGTGGGCTGGTACCAGGCCTACGAAGCAGGCGAGTGGGAGGCGGACAACCACGCACACCTGTTCGCGCTGCTGGGTGCAAATGCCCGTTCGCTCGGCAATACCGCGCGCAGCATTGGTCCGTTTCGCTGGATCGCAGCGCTTGCACACCGCTTCAACCAGAACAGCAAGGCCGGCTCGGTACGCAACATTGCCGCGCATTACGACCTCGGCAACGATTTCTACGGCGCGTGGCTCGATCCGAGCATGACTTATTCGAGCGGCCTTGGGCTGGCCGACGATGACCTGGCCGCATCGCAAGACCGCAAACTTGCTGCGATCGCCTCGCGGCTTGGGCATCCCGATAGCGTGCTTGAAATCGGCTGCGGTTGGGGCTCGATGGCGCGGAAGCTGGCAGAGGGCGGGGCGCATGTCACCGCGATCAGCCTGTCTGATGAGCAACTTGCCTATGCCCGCTCGCACTCGAACGCACAGATAGACTTCCGCAAGCAGGATTACCGCGACACGTCGGGCCAATTCGATGCCATTGCGAGCGTTGAAATGGTGGAGGCGCTGGGCCGCGAATACTGGCCGGATTTCATGGACTGCGTCGCGCGAAATCTGAAACCCGGCGGCCGCGCGGCGGTGCAATATATTTCGATGGCGGGCGACCTGTTCGAGACTTACGCAGGGTCGGTACGATTTCATCCAGGCATATGTATTCCCCGGCGGGATGCTCATCAAGACCTCGGAATTCCGTGAATTGGCCGAGGCGCGCGGGCTGAGGTGGACCGACCAGACGGACTTCGCGCGCGATTACGCCGACACTTTGCGGATTTGGCGCGCGAACTTCGACCGCGCTCTCTCCGAAGGGCGCCTGCCGGACGATTTCGATGAGCGCTTTATCCGGTTGTGGCGCTATTACCTTTCATACTGTGAGGGCGGTTTCCTCTCAGGCAATATCGACGTCCATCAGGTGACACTCGTAAAGGATTGATCGCCAATCGGGCGAGGGGGAGACGAGACGATGAAACTGCGCAGCATGGCTCTTGCGGGAATTGCCGCCCTCACGCTCGGCGCGTGCACCGGGACCGGAATTGCCGATCTGGCGACTACAGCGCCGCAGCTCGAACCGGTCCAGCTCATCGCACCGCCGGAGCGGGACCAGTCCGATCTGCAGGTGCTGTTCTGGGACGATGCGCAGCGTTCGGCACGCTTTCGCGACATGGAAAGCTGGTTTGCGGGCCACGAAGTTCCTGCCGCTTCTCAGACGCGCGCGCTACCTGCGGGCGAACCTCTGAGCGCTGAGATACAGGCCGATCTCGCCGCATTGATGGCGGACACGAACGCGGTCGGTATCATGGTCCTGCAGGACGGCAAGAAGCGGTATGAGAACTACGGCCTTGGCCTTGGCGCAGACGACCGCTGGACCAGCTTTTCAGTCGCGAAAAGCTTTACCTCGACCCTGCTCGGCGCGGCCCTGGCCGACGGGTTCATCGCCAGCCTTGACGATCCTGTCACCACCTACATTCCCGAGCTTGCCGGATCGGCCTATGACGGCGTGACGGTGCGGCAGATCGCGACGATGACCAGCGGCGTGGCGTGGGATGAGGATTACACCGATCCCGAAAGCGATGTGGCGCAGATGAACCGCTATGTGGTCGAATATGGCGAGGATGCGATTGTCGCCCAGATGAAGACCCTCGAGCGCGAGGCCGAGCCGGGAGAGAAATGGGTCTACAAGACCGGCGAGACGAACCTGATCGGCTTGCTTGTCGAAAATGCAGTCGGCTTGCCGCTGGCGGAATATGCGCAGGAAAAAATTGTCGAGCCTGCAGGCTTTGCAGGCGGCTTGTTCTGGATGGTCGATCCGCGCGGCGGGAATATCGGGGGCTGCTGCCTGTCGCTGCGTCTGTCGGACTATGCCCGAATGGGTCAGTTCGCGCTTGAAGGCGGAGCGGGGACCGTCCCCGATGGCTGGTTTGCCGAGGCGGGCGATTCGCTGGTCGATTTCGGCGATAGCGGATTTGGTTACGGCTATCAGTGGTGGACATTTCCCGGCGGCAATTACGGCGCGCAAGGCATCTTTGGACAAGCGATCACCATCGTTCCGGAAAAGGATCTGGTCGTCGCCATGATCAGCAACTGGCCGCAAGCGACATCCAGCGAGAATCGCGCAAAGGCGCGCGCTGTGGTCGAGAAAATCGCTGCGGCCAGTGACTGACAGTCGTGGCGCCAGCCGTCAGATGGCGGTGCGAATGATCCCGGTATTGCTGTAACGCTGCAGGATGTTGTCATGCACGATCGGGCTGAGCAGCTCGGTGAACGCGCAGCCGACGATGCAATTGTCCCACCAGACCACTTCGGACTGAAGCGATTCGAGACCCGGCAAAGTCAGCCAGCAAACCTGACCTTCATGCATCCGGTTGATCGACGCGGCTGAAAAGCCGGAGATCGACAGATCGTGCACCACGCTTTGAAAAGCGCGGCCACCCGACGCCCGCAGGGTAGCGGGGATCGTAAGCTTGGTACGCGGTGCGCAGCGATCTTCTTGCGCTGCAACCCGGTATGTGTCGTGTTCGCTCGGCATGGCCTTACAAAACCTCATTCAATCAGCGGTTGGTCTCTTCGCCGGTCGGTCTTTTATGAGTTTGGTCAGTGAGCGACATTGACCAGCCGGTGTTTCCACTGTCTTGCAGACAATGGTTAATGCATCGTTAGGGTTGAGGTGCGCCGCCCGGTGTGAACGTTCGCCCGCAAGCCGTTCGATGCCGATCAGCCCTCTATACGCTCTCGGTGGCCGGTCGTAAAATCTTCCTGGAGCAAGGCGACGAGGCGTTCGGCAACCTTTTCCGGCGGTTTGACTGTCTCCGGGTTCTCTCCCGGATAGGCGCGGGCCCGCATCTCGGTGCGCGTGGCCCCCGGGTCGACGATGGCGACTCGCAGCGGGCTGAGCTTTTCGACTTCCGCTGCATAGGTTTCCAGCAGGTTGTCGAATGCCGCCTTGGTCGAGCCATAGGCCCCCCAGAATGCGCGCGGACCGGCACCGACGCTGCTCGTCAAGCCAATGATGCGCCCATTCTTTGCGCGGCGCAGCAGCGGATCGAAAGCCGAAAGCAGCGCCTGCGTGGCGACGACATTGGTCATGATCGCCTTGTTATAAAGCTTGGGGTCGAACTGCGAAACCGGTGTTAACTCCGGCAAATAAGCCGCTGAAAGGCATAGGATATCGAGCGTTTCCCAACGCCCTGCAATGGCTGCTGCTAGCCTGCTGACGGCCTCCGGTTCGGTCAGGTCGAGCGGCGCGATGGTCGACGTGCCGCCAGCGGCGTGGATCTTGTCCTCGACCTCTTCCAGCGCCTTCACCTTGCGCGCAACAAGGATGACGTGCGCGCCCTCCCTGGCAAGCGCGACTGCGGTTGCAGCGCCAATTCCTCGGCTCGCGCCAGTGACGAGGGCGGTCTGCCCTTCGAACGGTTTCGTGTCTGTCATGGTTCAGGCAGCCCTTGATCCGCCAGGGACGTGATCTGCGAATGGCAGTTCGGCGGACTTCTGTTCGTCTCCGCCCAGGTCGGTCAGCGATGTCGGGTAATCACCGGTAAAGCAGGCATCGCAGAATTGAGGGCAGGATTTGTTGCGACCTTTCGAGCCGACCGCGCGGTAGAGGCCGTCGATCGAGATGAATGCGAGGCTGTCCGCCTTGATGAATTCGCGCATCGGTTCAAGCTCCATGCGCGCGGCGAGCAGTTTCGAGCGCTCCGGCGTATCGACCCCGTAGAAACAGCTATGCGCCGTCGGCGGGCTGGCGACGCGGAAATGCACTTCGCTCGCGCCTGCCTCGCGCATCATCTCGACAATTTTCATGCTGGTCGTGCCGCGCACGATGGAATCGTCGATCAGGACAATGCGCTTGCCCGCTACAAGTCCGCGATTGGCGTTGTGCTTGCGCTTTACGCCCGAATGGCGCGCGCTGTCCGATGGCTGGATGAAAGTGCGCCCGACATAGTGCGAACGGATGATGCCGAGTTCGAAAGGCACGCCTGATTCCTGAGCGTAGCCGATGGCCGCCGGAACGCCGCTATCGGGCACGGGGACCACGAGGTCGACGTCGCACGGCGCTTCGATGGCAAGCTCTGTGCCGATAGCCTTGCGAGCTTCGTAGACGCTTTGCCCGGCGAAAATGCTGTCGGGACGGCTGAAGTAGACGTGCTCGAAGATGCAGGGACGCGGGCTAGGATTGCCGAACGGGTGAACGCTCTTGATCTCGCCCGAAAAATCGACCTGCAGCATCTCGCCCGGTTCGACCTCGCGGATCAGCTCCGCGCCGATCACGTCGAAAGCGACGCTTTCGCTGGCGAACACCACCGCATCCCCCATCCGGCCCATGACGAGCGGACGAATGCCCAGCGGGTCGCGGCAGGCAATCATGCCCTCTGGCGTCATCACGATCAGTGCGTAGGCCCCCTCGACCAGGCGCAGCGCGTCGATCAGGCGGTCGGCAATGGTGGGATAGCGGCTAGTGGCGACAAGATGGATAATGACCTCGGTGTCCGAGGTGGACTGAAATATCGACCCCTTGTTCACCAGATCCTTGCGCAGCGCCTGCGCGTTCGAGATGTTGCCGTTATGCGCAACCGCGAACCCGCCGCTGGCCAGCTCGGCATAGAGCGGCTGCACATTGCGCAGGCCCGATCCGCCGGTGGTCGAATAACGCACGTGGCCCGCCGACATGTGGCCGGGCAGTTCGGCAATCGCCTCGGATGAGGAGAAGTTGTCGGCCACATGGCCTAGCCCGCGCCGCGAAAAGAATTCGGTCCCGTCAAAACTGGTGATGCCAACCGCTTCCTGTCCGCGGTGTTGGAGCGCGTGGAGGCCCAGCGCGGTCGCAGCGGACGCATCGGCGGCATTGATCGCGCCGAACACACCGCATTCCTCGCGCAGCTTGTCGCCATCTGCATCCAGGTATGGGTGCGTAATATTGGAGAGCGTATGTGCCATCGCCAGACCTGTCCGCTGCGCTGTCTGCTGAAGTGCCCGCTCAATGGCGATGTTACGGATCAATTACAAGGGCGGTGAGGCGGCCTGTGCCCCCATTTTTGCCAGCAGCCCGGCCAGCCCTGGGCGAGGATCGCGAGCCAGCCGCGCTTTACTCACAATATCGTGGCCCATCCGGATTGTGCACAGGAGGCCTCCCGCCTACAGCCTGCGTTCAGCAGCAACCGGCCAGCGCGACTTTTTCATGCTTACACCTTTCGAACGAATGATTGCGAAGCGCTATCTCTGGCCGGGCAAGGGCGAGGCATTCATTGCGCTCGTCGCCGGGATTTCGGTCGGAGTGGTGATGCTGTCGGTCGCCATGCTGGTCCTCGTGATGAGCGTGATGGGCGGCTTTCGTGGAGAGATGCTGGACAAGTTTGCGGGGCTGAACGGCCACGCGGTCGTTCAGGCCTACGGCGGAAAGCTCGACAACTGGGAAAGCACGCTGGAACAGGTGCGCTCGACCGAAGGCGTAGTGAATGCCTCTCCGCTGATCGAGCAGCCGCTGCTGGCGAGCTTCAACGGACGCGCAGTTGCGATTTTCGTGCGCGGCAACACTGCCGAAGACATTGCCGATATCGGTGATCAGGTGCTGCTCGGTGATATCGCCGATATCCAGCCGGGCAGCGGCAAGGTCGCTATCGGCTCGCGGCTCGCAGCCAATATCGGCGCGCGGGTCGGGGATACGATCACGATCATCAATCCGCAGGGGCGGGTCACGCCGTTTGGCACCTCGATCCGCCAGGTCGGATACGAAGTCGGCGCAATCTTCGAGATCGGCCTGTACGATTTCGATGAGACATTCGTCATCATGCCGATGCAGGACGCGCAAACGTTGTTGCTGCTGGGCGATACGGTCGGGCTGATAGAGGTCACGGTGACCGATCCCGACAATGTCGGCGAGATTCTCGAGCCGGTGCGGGTTGCGCTGGTCGACCGTGCGGCGATCGCCGATTGGAAGGAAATCAACTCGACCCTGTTCGAAGCGCTTGAAGTCGAGCGCGTTGCGATGTTCTTTGTCCTGAGTTTCATGGTGCTGGTCGCGTCTTTTAACATCCTTTCGAGCCTCGTGATGCTGGTCCGCGCCAAGACCCGCGATATCGCGATCATGCGAACGATGGGGGCAACCCGGCGAAGCCTGCTCAAGATTTTCGTGACCACCGGGACCACGATTGGAGCGATCGGGACGGTCACCGGGCTTATTCTGGGCTTCCTGCTGCTCTATTTCCGCAATCCGATCGTGGACGGGATCGCGTTCCTGACCGGTGTGGAGATCTGGGACCCGAGCGTCCGGTTCCTCACATCGCTGCCCGTCCGGGTCGATCCGTGGGAAATCATCGGCATCACCGCGCTCGGCATCGTGCTGAGTTTCCTCGCGACGCTCTATCCCGCGCTCAAGGCGTCGAACACCGATCCGGTGCAGGTGCTGCGCTATGAATAGTGGCGGACCGATTGTCTCTCTGCGCGGACTGAAGCGCAGCTTCGAGCAGGGCGGCCAGCGCATCGATGTGCTGCGCGGCGTGGATCTCGATATCCAGCCCGGTGAGATCGTTGCACTTCTGGGGCCATCGGGCTCGGGCAAATCGACCATGCTTCAGGCGGTCGGCTTGCTGGAGGGCGGCTTCGAAGGCTCCATCGCCATCGCAGGCGAAGCAGCGGAGACGCTTCCAACCGATCAGCGAACGAGGCTGCGGCGCGAGCATCTCGGCTTTGTCTACCAGTTCCACCACTTGCTGCCCGATTTCGACGCGACCGAGAATGTCGTCATGCCGCAGATGATTGCCGGCGCCTCGCGCGGTGCAGCGCTTGAGCGCGCGCAGATCCTGCTCTCAAGCCTCGGCCTCGGTCACCGCCTGACGCACCGGCCCAGCCAGCTGTCGGGCGGCGAGCAGCAGCGCGTCGCGGTCGCCCGGGCGCTCGCCAACCAGCCGACCCTCGTGCTCGCGGATGAGCCAACCGGCAACCTCGACGAGACGACCTCGGACACAGTGCTTGGGCAATTTCTCGAACTGGTGCGCGGAGAGGGCAGCGCTGCCCTTGTTGCGACACACAATGAGCGCCTCGCAAGCCGGATGGACCGTGTGGTCCGTCTGCATGACGGCGTACTCAGCTAGTTCGGACCCATCCTCCGTTTTGACCGTTAATTCGGCAAAGGAGGATTTTATGTCAGACCATCCAAGCACGTTTAAAGGAACGCCGGTAAGAAGCGGGGAAACTGCGTGGGGCGACCACGCCGCGATCCACCGCATCAACGATGGCGACGGTGTATTAGGCGACATGAAGGCGCTGCGGCGCGGTACATTTGCCGAGATGATCCGCCACCTCATGATGCTGCCCGAAGAGAAGCGATCGCAATACGTGATCGAGAAGGCCGGCGACCGGGAATATTCTGCGGTCGAGGCTGCTCAACTCGCCGCACGGGACGACTTTCCCTCAAAGGTCTAGGCCAGCCTTACGCCAACGCCCGCAAAAGATGACCGTTGGTCGTTCGACGATTGCCGCTCCCCCGGCGCTTTGCGCAGGATAGGATCTCACTAGGCCAAGGGAGGGACTGTCCATGATCATCACGCCGCTTATTCTCGCGCTGCAAGCCGCCGCTACGCCCGATGCTGCTGCACCGGCTCCAACACCACCGCCCCCGCTTGCGCGAGCGAAATGCACGCTGCCTTCGATTTGTGGGTGGGCGAGTGGGACGTCTATCCCACCGTACCGCGATACCAAGGTCGCCGACAGCCGGATCGAGCGGATCGCCAGCGGATGCGTTGTCCGGGAGACCTGGATGCCCCTGCGCGGCGGCGGCGGGACGAGTATGAGCATGCTCAATCACCGCTCGGGACGCTGGGAGCAGGTCTGGACCGGCAGCGATGGCAAGCGTGTCGATTTTGCAGGCGGACCGGTTGAAGGCGACATGGTGCTGACCGGATACTGGGACGGTGTCGGACCCGGCGGCGCCGACGTTCTCACCCGCATGACCTACTCGCTGCAAGAGGATGGCAGCGTGCGGCAATTCGGAGAAGGCTCGACGGATCATGGCAAGACGTGGCAAACGAGCTTCGATCTGACTTACCGGCGCAAGGCTGCGCCCTGAACTTCAAGGACTGCGCATGACCAATATCGCCGATTTCACCGTCACCACCAACCGGGGCGAAGAGCTCGACCTCGCCACCAAGAAGGGCAAGGTCCTGCTGGTCGTCAACACGGCGAGCAAATGCGGCTTTACCCCGCAATATGACGGCCTCGAAAAGCTGTTCCAGCAGTTCAAGGACGAGGATTTCGAAGTGCTTGGCTTTCCCTGCAACCAGTTTGGCGGACAGGAACCGGGCAATGCCGACGAGATTGCGGAGTTCTGCAAGGTCAATTTCGGCGTGACCTTTCCGCTGATGGAAAAGGTCGATGTAAACGGCCCCGATGCGTCCCCTCTGTTCGACTGGATGAAGTCGGAGAAAAAGGGCCTGATGGGTTCGACTTCGATCAAGTGGAACTTCACCAAATTCCTGATCGACCGCGAGGGCAACGTCGTGAAGCGCTACGGCCCGCAGGACACGCCCAAGTTGATCGCCAAGGATGTGGCGAAGCTGATCTGAAATGGCCTACTTCCAGTGCCAGCGCAAAGGCTTGGTGTTTTCGCGCACGAGCTTGCCCTTGGCCTCGAGATCGAGCTGAACGGTTTTTACCCACCAGCCGCACGTCTTTCCGCCGGGAAAAAGCTCGTTGGAGAGATAGGGCTTCACCGCCTCACGAACCTCGGATTGCGTAAGGCCCGGCGCGCTGCCGGGCAGAGCCTTTTCGAAGGCAGTCAGCATGTCGGAATACTTTGCTGCGTTTACCCGGCTGCTCTTGCCGGGAGTGTTGACGTTCTGAACTTCGATCATCTCGGTCATGCCAGGATTCCAGTCGACGTTTCCAGATGCCCCCAAGCTTATCCCCAATCGCTCGATGAGCCAACTTGAATGCGCGCGGTGAAGCCGTAAATTTGCATGATGGCTTTCGCTCCCTTTGTTCCTCTGCGCGTGCTTTCATCCTACTCGATGCTCGAAGGAGCCATCGACCCCAAAGGCATTGCGAAGCTGGCCAAGGAGCGGGGCTTTCCTGCCATCGCAAACTGCGATCGCAATGGACTCTACGGCGCGGTCATGTTTGCGGGCGGGTGCAAGGGTGAGGGTGTGCAGCCGATTATCGGCACCTTGCTCGGTGTGGCGCGTGACGATGAGGGCAAGCAGGTCGATTACCTGCCGCTCTATGCCCAGGACGAGGCGGGGTACGACAATCTGTGCCACCTCGTCTCCAAAGCGCACCTCGACCGGTACCGTTGGAACTGGATCCGCATGTCGCGCTTGGCGATCTAGAGGGGCATACCGATGGCCTGATTGCGCTGACCGGTGCGGGTGAGGGTGCGCTGACCCGGCTGCTCGCGGAGGGTCAGGTCCCTGCCGCCGAAGCCGTGTGCGACAGGCTGCAGCGGCTTTTCCCCGGCAGGCTCTATATCGAGCTGGCACGCTGCGGCGACACGGCGTGCGAGCGCGCGGAAGACGCGCTGATCGACATGGCCTATGCGCGCGGCATCCCGCTGGTCGCGACAAACCCCGCCAATTTCGCCGAGCCGCACATGCACAAGGCGCACGACGCCATGCTGTGCATCGCCAATTCGACCTATGTCGAAAACGAGGACCGCCCGCGCTCGAACGCGCAAAGCTTCGTCAAATCGGCTGCGATGATGGAGGAGCTGTTCGCGGACCTGCCCGAGGCTGTCGCCAACACGCTGGTCATCGCGCAGCGCTGTGCCTACGCGCCGCCCTACCGCGATCCGATCCTGCCGAGCCTTGCGGGCGACCTCGAAGGCGAGGCGAAAATGCTGGCGGAGCAATCGCGCGCGGGGCTCGAGGAGCGACTGGCCCCCTACGGCGCAATGACCGACGAAGAGCGCAAGGTCTATTTCGACCGGCTCGACTACGAAATCGGCATCATCGTGGGGATGGGCTTTCCCGGCTACTTCCTAATCGTTGCCGACTTCATCAAATGGGCGAAGGATCAAGGCATTCCGGTGGGGCCGGGGCGCGGATCGGGTGCAGGCTCGATTGTCGCCTGGGCGCTGACGATCACCGATCTCGATCCGATCCAGCTCGGGCTGCTGTTCGAGCGGTTTCTCAACCCGGAACGCGTCTCGATGCCCGACTTCGATATCGACTTCTGCGAAACGCGCCGCGGCGAAGTCATCCGCTATGTGCAGCAGAAATACGGCGCCGATCACGTCGCGCAGATCATCACCTTCGGTAAGCTGAAAGCGCGCGCGGTGCTGCGCGATTGCGGGCGTATTCTGCAGATGAGCTACGGGCAGGTGGACCGCCTGACCAAGATGGTCCCGAACCACCCGACCGATCCGTGGACCCTGCCGCGCGCCCTCAACGGTGCGGCGGATTTCAAGCGCGAATACACCAACGACAACGAGGTAAAGCGGCTCGTCGATCTGGCGATGCAGCTCGAAGGATTGCCGCGCAACTCCTCCACTCACGCCGCAGGTGTGGTGATCGAGGACCGGCCGCTGGCGCAGCTCGTGCCACTCTACCGCGATCCGCGATCCGACATGCCGGTGACGCAGTACGACATGAAGAATGTCGAAAGCTCCGGCCTCGTCAAATTCGACTTTCTCGGGCTGAAGACGCTGTCGGTGCTGCGCAAGGCGACCGATTTGCTCGAATTGCGCGGGATCGAGATCGACCTCGGCACGCTGCCGCTCGACGATACAGCCGTCTATGACCTCATGCAGGATGGTAACACGGTCGGCGTTTTCCAGCTGGAATCCGAAGGGATGCGGCGCACGCTGAAGGCGGTGAAGCCCTCCAATTTCGGCGACATCATCGCGCTCGTCTCGCTCTATCGCCCCGGTCCGATGGACAACATTCCGCTGTTCGGCCAGCGCAAGGCGGGCGAAGTGCCAATCGAGTACCCGCACGAAAAACTCGAAGGCATTCTGGCCGAAACCTACGGCATCTTCGTCTACCAGGAACAGGTGATGCAGGCCGCGCAGATCCTCGCCGGATATTCGCTCGGCGACGCCGACCTGCTGCGCCGCGCCATGGGCAAGAAGGTTCAGGCGGAAATGGACGTCCAGCGCGTCCGCTTTGTCGAGGGGTGTAAGGACGTCTCCGGCATCGAGAAACGCCAGGCCAACGAGCTGTTCGACTTGATCGACAAGTTTGCAGGCTACGGCTTCAACAAATCGCACGCCGCTGCCTATGCGCTGCTTGCGTACCAGACTGCGTGGCTGAAGGCGCATTACCCGGAAGAATTCTTCGCCGCCTCGATGTGTTTCGACCTCCACCAGTCGGAAAAGCTCAACATCTTTGTCGACGATGCGAGACGCTACAAAGCGCCCGGAGCCAAGGAAAGCGAAGGCGGAGTCGAGGTTCTCGCGCCCGACATCAACGCCTCCGAAGCGCGATTTACGGTCGAGCAAACCGATCACGGATACGGCGTGCGCTATGCGCTCGCGGGCATCAGGAACGTGGGCGAAAAGGCGATGGAAGCCATCGTCGCCGAACGCGAGGCCAGCGGGCGGTTTGAAAGCCTCAAGGACTTCTTCGAACGGCTCCCGCAAGGCTCGATGAACCGCCGCCAGCTCGAAGGGCTGATCTGTGCCGGGGCGCTGGACGGGCTCGAACCAAACCGCGCGCTGCTGTTTGCCAATGCCGACATGCTGCTGGCGATTGCAGATGCAGCGATGCGGGAGCGGACCAGCGGGCAGGGCGGCCTGTTCGGCGGCGAGAATGCGCCCGAGGAAGAATTGCGCCTGCAACCGGCGGAAGAATGGCCGCGCACCGAGCAGATGGCGAAGGAGCGCGAGAATTTCGGCTTCTACTTCTCCGCTCATCCGGTGCAGCAATTCCGCGAGGTCGCTTCGGCTCAGGGCGCGCGGACCTACCAGAACCTGATGGAAGCGGGCGCGCCTCCCGGCGGCAAAGGCACTGCGGTGATGGCTGCGATGGTCGAGGGCATGAACAAGGCCCGGACCAAGCGCGGCGCGGAATTCGTTCGCGCGGATTTCTCCGATGCTTCGGGCCAGTTTTCCTCGGCGTGTTTCGAGGAAGCGCTCATCCCCGAATTCGAGCGCTGGGCGGCGGAGGGCACCTGCGTCCTGCTCAACGTCGAGCTCGATTCGCCCAATCCGAGCGAGCCCCCGCGCCTCACCGTGCGCGGCGCGCGCCCCTTGGCAGCGGTAAGCGGCAGCACGCCGATGCTGCTGCGAGCCGATATCCTGAGCGAGCAGGCGCTGACCGATCTCAAGCTGGAACTGGCCACCGGTGACGCATCGCCGGGCGAAGTGCTCGTGCGCCTGATCCTTGGCTCCGATGAAGAAGCGATGGTGCGATTGGGCCGCAATTTCGTGCTCAGCGGCGCTCTGGCCGAACGGCTTGCCGACATCGAGGGCATCGAGAATGTCGAGCTTGCGCCGCTGCGGGGCCGCGCCAATCTCAAACTTGTCGCCTGATGAGCGGAAGCGTCGCCGATCTGACCGATAAGGAGAAGGAGGCGCTGAGCCTGCTGCTCGCGGGGCACGATGCGAAATCGAGCGCGGCGCAGCTCGATCTTTCGGTCCATACGATCAACGACCGGTTGCGCAATGCTCGCCGCAAACTGGGTGTATCGAGCAGCCGCGAGGCCGCTAGAATTTTGGGTATGGCCGAGGGCACGGACCCCCAAAAGTCTGCGCACACATCTTTCGGGATCGCTCCGGGCGGCGCTCAATTGGATAATGCAGACCTCAACCACACAGAGCCTAAGGGACCGTTTGGCCTGACATGGCTCGCAGGAGGAATGCTTATCATGTCTATCGCAATCGCAGCCGCAATCATCGGCGTTGTCTACATGTCCAATGACGGAGCCTCATCGGCGAATGTCGCATCTGGGCCGGACACCGCCAGCACATCGCAGGACGCTCCCGCAGAGGCGGAATCGCTGCCCCGCGCCGAGAGGTTTTTGAAATTCGTCGATGCAGGCGACTGGGATGGAAGCTGGGATGCTGCGGGCGCGTACTTCCAATCGCAGGTCAGCGAGGCCGAATGGGCCGAGACTGTACAACCGGTCCGCCAGCCGCTCGGCGCGGTCAACGAACGAAAGCTCGTAACAGTCCAGCGCGCCAGCACGCTCCCGAATGCGCCCGAAGGGGACTACGAGGTGCTGCAATTCCAGACCGACTTTGCCGAGCCGCGATGAACTGGCGCTGGAAACGGTTGTGATGCTGATCGGTGAAGATGGCTGGGAAGTCGTGGGATATTTCGTGCTCTAGCGGGCCCCGCAATACCATTCGGGAAAGGGGGCACTTTCGCCCCCTTTTTGCTGCCCGCCAGCTGCTGCCTCGCTTCGGGCGTTTAGAAGAATTGCCAAGCCCCGCACAGATGGGCATGAATGCGCTCGATATATTCTGATCAGGCTATTGGAGAGAGAACCATGACCGGAACCAAGCTTGGCGCGATGCAGGAATGGTCGATGCGGATTACCAGCGTGATCGACCACGCGGCCCGCGAAGCCGGAACACGCGAAATCGTGACTCACTGGGCCGATGGCACCGAGACGCGCACCGACTGGGCGGGCATTCGCCGCGATGCGCTGAAAATGGCGCAGGCGCTCAAGGCTCTTGGTCTGAAACCGGGGGACAAGGTCGCGAGCCTCGCCATGAACCACTCGCGCCATCTCGTCAGCTGGTACGGCGTCGCGGGCATGGGCGGAGTTCTTCACACCGTGAACCCGCGCCTGTTCGAGGATCAGCTCGAATACATCGTCAACCACGCCGAGGATAAGGTGCTCTGCTACGACGCGGCCTTCCAGCCGATCGTCGACAAGATGCGGGACCGCTGGACCACTGTCGAGCATTACATCTGCTACGATTCCGGCGAGCACGCACCGGCGTTCGAGGACTGGATCGGGGAGCATGACGGGGATTACGAGTGGCATACCGGCCCCGAAACCGATCCGTGCATGATCTGCTACACTTCCGGCACGACGGGCAATCCCAAGGGTGTGCAATACGAGCATCGCTCAACCATGATGCACGCGCTCGCCGGATTGCAGCCTGCCGCGTTCAATTTCTCCAGCGCCTCCGTCATGCTGCCCGTGGTCCCGATGTTCCACGCGGCGAGCTGGGGCTTGCCCTATGCCGGTGCGATGGCGGGGATCAAGTTCGTGTTCTCCGCAGTCAATGACCCCGCAGTTCTGCATGAGCTGATGCTGCGCGAAAAGGTCACGGACAGCGCGGGCGTGCCGACCGTCTGGCTTGCACACTTCCAGTATTGCGATGCCGAAGGTCTGGACCTGCCGCCGCTCAAGGCCGCCACAATCGGCGGATCGGCCTGCCCGAAATTCATGATCGAGCGGCTGATGAAGAACGGCACACGCGTCCAGCACGCCTGGGGCATGACCGAAACCTCGCCCATTGGCACGGTCGGCGGGCCGACGTGGAACTGGGACGAGCTTTCCTTCGAGGAAAAGGTCGAGACAACTGCGATGCAGGGCCGCCCGATCTTCGGCGTGGAGCTGCGCACCGTGGACCTCGACGACATGGCGACCGAATTGCCGCGCGATGGCAAGACCTCCGGCGCGCTCCAGATTCGCGGACCGTGGATCATCAAGCGCTACTTCAAGGCCGAACAGGACGCGGTGAACAATGAAGGCTGGTTCGACACCGGCGATGTCGGCATCATCCATCCTGACGGCACACTGCAACTTACCGACCGCACCAAGGATGTAATCAAGTCGGGCGGCGAGTGGATCAGCTCGGTCGAGCTTGAAAACGCCGCTGTCGGTCACGACGCGGTCGCCGAAGCGGCCTGCGTCGGCATGTATCACCCCAAATGGGACGAGCGCCCGGTGCTGTTCGTTGTGAAGAAGCAAGGCGCGGATTGCTCGGCGGACGACATTCTCGAACACCTCAAACCGCAGATCGCCAAATGGTGGATGCCCGACGCGATCGAGTTCGTCGACGACATCCCGCACACGGCGACCGGCAAGATTTCCAAGAAAGACCTGCGCGACCGGATCTCCGACTACAAGCTTGAGGCGTGAGGCCGTGAGCAAGGCGTATATCGACCCTTCGCCCGCCAATTTTCAGGCGTTCAAGGATCTGCCGCGCGATGAGCCGATCCACATGCTTAACCTGCTACGATATCGCGAAGACGCCGAATACCCGCACGGCCACGAACATGCAGGCAAGGGCTGGACCTAGCCGGCGGGCATACGAGGAATACGGCAAGACCTCCGGCCCGATCTTCGCCCGCGTCGGCGGCTCCATCGTGTGGCGCGGCGCGTTCCAGACAATGGTCACCGGTCCGGAGCCGGACGAAAAGGTGTGGCACGATGGCTTCGTCGCGCAATATCCCAATGCGGGCGCTTTCTTCGAGATGATCAAGGATGCGGATTACCAGCGAGCCGTGGTGAACCGGACTGCTGCGCTGCTCGACAGCCGGCTGATGCGGTTCGCGCCGGGTGAAGCTGGCGGGAGTTTTGGATAGAGGTCGGCGGTCGACCCGATTGCGGACATTGCAGGCACTTAGTAAGAGAGGTGTGTGGTTCGCCTATCTTCTGCGCTGTTTTCTATGTTCGTGGCTTCGTCGCTGAGCGGTTGCACGCTTGAGAACTTCGAGGTGGAGGTTTGCCAACTCGGCGATGCTGTTGGCTTCAGAATAGTTCCAATCGATGGGTGGCTTCGCGATTATCAACCGCGCCCTGACGAACTCTATGTCAGAGTTGCTGACAGCCGACCCTACGAAGAGGCCGTGATGTGGGCAACGGGCTTAGCGTATGAGGACTTCGACGATAGGGCGCCACGAAGAGTCATCGCTTACGGCCAACAGATTTCGGGTTGGGATGTGCAGCAGCCTCCAAGGCCTCTTTCCGAGCGAGTAAGATACTCTCTCAGAATCTCAGATGGCGGACATCATGGATCGGTTGACTTCGAGGTCGGGAAGCCATTGCCTGCCTGTTGATTGAGTGGCAGCTTTCCACCCCATTTCATACATTACAACAACCGCATCTGCCCTCCTACTTCGGGCGGTCTGAATTGTGAGCAATCCAGTGCGAACTTTGGCGATTGCTTGCCGGTTCCAATCCCCGCCTTCTTGCACGCCACCCGAAACCTCGCTCTGAACAAATCGGCCCAGACACCGCTCGGCTTCATACGGCTGAAGAAGTTCGGATCGTTGTCCTTCCCGTCGCGGATCGAGCGCACGATGCTCATCACCTTGCTCGCGCGGTCGGGGTAGTGGACGTCCAGCCATTTGCGGAACAGCGGCGCGACTTCGTGGGGCAGGCGCAGCGGTATCCAGCCTGCGCTGCGCACGCCGATGGCGCCCGCGCGCTCAATGATGCCTTCCATGAACTCGTCGGTGATGGCCGGGATGATGGGGGAGACCGAGCAGTGGACCGGCACGCCCGCCTCCACGAGTTTCTCCAGCGCCTTCAAACGCTTGGCAGGCGAGGCGCTGCGCGGCTCAAGCTTGGCCGACAATAGCGGGTCGAACGTCGTCACCGATATCGCCACCGCAACAAGATCCGCGCGCGCCATCTCGGTCAGCAGGTCAAGATCGCGCGTCACCCGGTCCGACTTGGTCGTGATCGTGACCGGATGGCGCGTTTCCAGACACACTTCGAGCACTTTGCGGGTAATCCGGTAATCGCGCTCGATCGGTTGATACGGATCGGTGTTGGTCCCCATCGCAATCGGTGCGGGGCGGTATCTGCGCTTTGCGAGTGTTTCACGCAGCAGCCTTGCCGCATCGGGCTTCGCAAACAGCTTTGTCTCGAAATCAAGACCGGGTGACAGATCGTGATAGGCGTGAGTCGGGCGGGCAAAGCAATAGACGCAGCCATGCTCGCAACCGCGATAGGCGTTGATTGATCGGTCGAACGGCACGTCGGGCGATTTGTTGAAGCTGAGGATGGTCTTGGGGTTTTCCTCGGTCACGGAGGTTCGCAGTTTTACAGGCGGGCCATCGAGAGCCTCGACATGATCGCGCCAGTCCGCATCCGTTTCACGGCTCGCAAGACCGAAGCGCGTTGGGACTTCAGCCGAAGCGGCTCCTCGACCGCTCACGTAATCGGGATGATCCGGGTTGGGAGGTGCGCGCATGGAAGGAACATATATGGAACATTGCGGCGCTTGTCACGCTGGAATCGCGGGCGGTTTCACTTTCCTACAGGCAGGTTTCTCGGCAGGGCAGGGGCATGATTGCAGCCGAGAATTCGCCCGAAAAGGAGCCTCAAAGTTGGAAAAGTGTCACCCGTATCCAACAAGGCCAACAGTCTGAAATATATGGAAAACACGGTGTAGGATACGCATGACATGTTGGATAAAGTGTCACCCTTCGCGCAGGCGCGGCATCAGCTCTACGAAATTGCACGGTACCGGTTGCGGCTGTCGAGCTGCTCGGCAAGGATTCCGTCCCACCCGTCTTTCACCGCGCCGTTCGAGCCGGGCAGCGCGAAGATATATGTGCCGCGCGCGACTACGGCGCAGGCGCGTGACTGGACCGTGCTGGTTCCAATGGTCTTGAAGCTGAGCCAGCGGAACAGCTCGCCAAAGCCGGGTATGTCGCGCGCACCATCAATGCGTGAAAGCGCCTCGGGAGTGACATCGCGGCTCGGTCAGGCCGGTGCCGCCTGTGCTGACGATGGCGTCGATTTGCGGGTCGTCGATCCAGCTATCGATCTGCTTGGCGAGAAGGTTTGCATCGTCTTTGACGATTTCGCGGGCGGAAAGGGTGTGGCCTGCCGAGACAATCCTCTCGGCAAAGATATCGCCGGAGGTGTCATTATCGGCAGTGCGGGTGTCGGAAACGGTCAGGACCGCGATGTTGATCGGCGTGAAGGTCTTGTTCTCGTCGATCGCCATGCGGATGATCCTTTACTGTTCCAGACGGGCAGACCTCGATCTAGCCATATCGGGAAAGGCTGGCCAGAGCCCTTGCGCGAGCGCCCGGCGGCTCGGGCTGGGAACGCCCGCCGCGCGCTCGTACATCCAGTAATTGCGCAGGACGATGGAGACATAGCCGCGTGTCTCCCAATACGGGATCGATTCCATCCAGAGCAGCGGATCGTTCTGGTCGCGGATCTCGTAATTCCAGCGGGTGATCGGAGTTAGGCCGGCATTGTAAGCGGCCATGATCTTGAGGAGGTTGTCGCGCGTGGCCGGAGTGTCGCGCAGCATTTCAAGGTTACGCTGGCCGAAAGCGAGGTTCACCTCCGGGTCGTTCAAGTTGACGTAGCGGGCGCTCATGTTGAGACGCGGGGCGCGCTGGCGGACGGTGATGGGAGTGATCTGCATGAGCCCGCGCGCATTCGCCGGGCTGACGGCGCCGGCGCGAAAGTTGGATTCCTGCAAGGCGTGGGCAAAGGCAAGCGCCGGGTCCACGCGCCAGCCGGTGGCAGGCTGCCAGCGCGCCACGGGAAAGCGCAAGGCGCGGTCGCTGCGCATCCCGCGCGGGGCGTTGTGCGCCATGAACAGCTGGGTGGAAGGCAGGCCAAGCTCGCGCGCCAACCGCGACAGCGCCGGGTATTGGGAAGGAGCGCCAACACGTGCCTGGTAACGCAGCACTTCATCGGCGAGGCCCGGCCTTCCGATCTCGACCAGAGCGGCGGAGACGCGCACGTTCTGAGTGCTTTGAAGGGCGCGCCAGTCGTCTGCGGAGAATGGCTGCGGCGTCGCAGCCTGGGGCAGGTCGATGCCAAGCTGATCGGAAGCGAGCAGGCCGTAGAGCGTTTCATCGTACCGGGCAGCAGCGGTCAGATGATCCTGCGCCGCGCCGGGCTGGCGGCAACGGATCAGCGCCCGGTGCGCCCAATAGTGCGCGGCAGAGGTCAGCTCGACATTGGTCGACCGCGCGGCTGCCTGCGCGAACGAAGTCGCGGCGAGCGCGCAATCGCCAAGCCGCCATGCTGCAAGACCGGCAACCCACTCGCCTTCGGCAACCCAAGCACCGCTGCCCTCGGAAACGGTCTGAGCAAGCGCAAGTGCGGTCGCGTCGTTGTTCTCGATGTAATAGCTCCACGCCACCCGCTGGCGCCATTCGGCGCGGGCTTCGGCGCTCAAGTCAGGGTCGATCTCCACAAGCAGAGCATGTGCTCCGGCGGGATCGTCATTCTTGATCCGGTCGAGAATGGCCGAGCGGGTCTGCGAGGACATCGAGGCATCGATTATCGAACGCGGACGAATGCGCTTGGATGCTGCCGGCTGCCGGCTGAAGCGCTGTGCAACCGGCAATTGCGGCAATTCCTCGAGGCCTCGCTTGGCGGCCATACGGCCAAGCTGCTCTGCCTGCGGAAGGTGAATGCCGAGCGCAAACCAGTCTTCAAGCTGCTCGGCACTGACTTTCGGGCTGTCGGCGTGGGTGAAGTATTCGGCCAGCGCGACCTGGTAGAGCAGGGTGCCTTGCTGGTCCTCGAGCAGTTCCTCGACGCGGCTCCATTCCTTGCGGTCGATGGCACGGAAGACATTGCGGTACAGCTCGCGTTCGCTGTTGGAGAGGACCGCCGGAAGCTGCGCGCTGTTTTCGGCCTGCCGGGAATAATGCGCGGCCATGCTCTGGCTTTGCGCGGAGGCGGCTGCGGGAAGGGCGGTCGCTGTTGCTCCTCCGACAAGAAGCCCCAGGGATTTCAGCCAGTTCGCTCTCAATTTTGCCGCGACCATTCAATCCATCTCCGCCAGAACCGGGCCTTGAGCCGCGGCATCGACATCATGCTTTCGATGCCTTCGCTCACCAGTGCAGGTACGCTTGAGGTCTCATGGTTGATTTCGCGTAAAGATGTAATGTCTTGCGCCCGGTCGTGGCCGATCAGCGGCAGAATACTCTTGCCAAGCGCCACGATCCGTTTGGGCGCAGCGAGCTGGATGTGCAGCGCCGTGACTGCATCCATTCCGCCAGCTGCAATCGCTTCAGTATCGGCCATAGGCGTGTGCCGGGGCAGGGCCGAGGCGATGTATGCGCTGCTTTCCCCGATCCCCATCGCTGCAAGCATATTTGCAAGCAGCTGGCCTTGCGGGCCGCTCAGCAGTGACGTGCGATCCGCTTCTTCGGGATCGACCACCAGGATCATGACTTCCGCGCCGCTGGCACCGCGCGGCGGAATACGGCCGCGCGGCCCGACCCCGTCGAGCCCCGGCGCCTCCATCCAGAAGGTGCGAAATTCTTCAAGCGTTGCTGGCGGCGAATCGCCAAGCAGGTCCGCGCGAGGAGTGGCCGGCGAGGCCGGTGCCTCATTTTTGGCAGATGTCGATGAGCGGGGCCCTGCGCCGCCAGCTGGCTTTGGCTCAGACGATGCGGTCGCGCCCGTCTGGTCCTCATCGCTCAACCAAGCCGTAGCGTCATCGCTGAAATCGAGGTCCACACCGGCATCGCGCCACCAGTCCATGGCGGCGTCCAGATCGCGGGTGAAAGAGGGGGGTGCGGTGTCCATCCTATCCAATGCAAGTCTTGACTGCGCAGACCCCAGTTAGCAAGTGGAATACATAGAGAAACGCGAGCAATCCGGGAAAAAGAAAAGCGTATGTCCGAACGTGAATCAATGCCTTGCGATGTCGTTATCGTCGGCGGCGGCCCTGCAGGCCTCTCCGCAGCGATCCGGCTGAAACAGATCAATGAAGAGCTCGAAGTTGTCGTGCTCGAAAAAGGGTCCGAAATCGGCGCGCACATTCTGTCCGGCGCGGTGGTCGATCCCAAGGCGCTTAACGAGCTGTTTCCCGACTGGCGCGACATGGATTGCCCGATGGCGGAGACGCCGGTGACGGATAACTGGCACTGGGTGCTGACCAAAGGCGGGAAGACTTCGCTGCCGCACCTGATCATGCCGCCGCTGATGAGCAATCACGGTTGCTACACTGGGTCGCTTGGCAACATGACGCGCTGGCTTGGCGAACAGGCCGAGGGGCTGGGCGTGATGGTCTTCCCGGGCTTTCCGGCCAGCGATGTGATGTATGACGATGATGGCAATGTCAGCGGCGTCGTTACGCAGGACATGGGCATCGCTGCTGATGGCTCGCAAAAGGGCGACTACCAGCCTGGGATGGAGATCCATGCGAAATACACGCTTTTTGCAGAAGGCGCGCGCGGCAACCTTACCAAGCAGATGAAGGCGAAGTTCGACCTTGAGGCGAATTGCCAGCCGCAGGTCTACGGCCTCGGCATCAAGGAATTGTGGGACATCGATCCCAAGAAACACGAGCCGGGCCGCGTGATCCATACGCAGGGCTGGCCGCTCACCGAAAGCGATAGCTGGGGCGGCGGCTTCCTCTATCACCAGGCTGGCGGGCAGGTTGCGCTCGGTTTCGTAACCGCGCTCGATTACAAGAACCCGTGGGTCTCGCCCTACCAGGAATTCCAGCGCTGGAAGCAGCACCCCGCGATCCGCGAATATCTCGAAGGCGGCAAACGCGTTGCCTACGGCGCGCGCGCAATCAATGAAGGCGGTTGGCAGTCGGTGCCGAAGCTTGCTTTCCCCGGCGGCGCGCTGATCGGCTGCGCGGCAGGATTTGTAAATGTCCCGCGGATCAAGGGCAGTCATACCGCCATGAAGAGCGGTATGCTGGCCGCTGAAAGCATCGCTGCGGCAATCGCAGAGGGCCATGAGAAGACCGAGCTTTCGGACTATGACAGCGCCGTGCGCTCCAGCTGGATCGCAGACGAGCTGAAGCTGGTGCAGAATGCAGAGCCGGCGATTGCAAAATATGGCGGTGATCTCGGCACATTGCTTGGCGGCGTGGACATGTGGATGCGCACGCTCAAGATCGGCCTGCCGATCAGCATGGATCACCACCGCGATTATACCATGACGGGCCGCGCCGATCTTTATCCGAAGATCGACTATCCCAAGCCCGATGGCGAGATCAGCTTCGACCGGCTCACCAATGTCGCCTACAGCTACACCAACCATGCCGAGGACCAGCCCAACCACCTTCAAGTCGAGGACCTGGCGCTGCAAAAGAACAGCGAGCTTGAAGTCTTCGGCGGACCCTCGACGCGCTATTGCCCGGCGGGTGTCTATGAATGGGTGACCGAAGAGGGCGCGGAGCCGAAATTCGTGATCAATTCGCAGAACTGCGTCCACTGCAAGACCTGCGACATCAAGGACCCGAACCAGAACATAAATTGGACCACGCCCGAAGGCGGCGGCGGGCCTAATTATCCGAATATGTGATCCATAACGCCAGGATGCCTACTCGCAGTCAGATCAGCGCCACCCTGGCTTGGGCGATATTTCTGCTGGCTTGTTTGTTTGCTGGATTTGCGAATGAGCAGGTAAAATCGGTTTTGACCCGCATTGATCGGGTGATTTTATTGGTTGGTTTTATCTTCGGCGCTGCGGCGATTTCCCGATGGATTGCAAAAGACCCATTCAGGAATTTCGCAAAGAAAAGCGGCGACAAGTGAGTAGAACCGAAACCGCTTACGCGAAGATCAACCTCGCGCTGCATGTTCGCGGGAAGCGCGATGACGGCTATCACGAGCTTGAGACGCTGTTTGCGTTTGTCGATGCAGGCGACACGCTCATTGCCAAGCCCGCAGAACGCGATACGCTCACGACAATCGGACAGTTTGCACAGGCGCTCGACGATCCGTTCGATAATCTGGTGATGCGCGCGCTGACGTCGCTTCCGCGTGTCGGCGGGCTGGATATCACGCTGGAAAAGACCCTCCCTGTTGCAGCCGGGCTTGGTGGCGGCTCTGCCGATGCGGGAGCGGTGTTTCGCATTGTCGAGCAGGCGCACGGACTTCCCGATGACTGGCAGGAGCGCGCGGAAAAGCTTGGCGCGGATGTGCCCTCGTGCGCGCGCAGCGAGATGGCGATCGGGCGCGGAACAGGGACTGAATTGGAGCAGGTCGAGAATGACATGGCGGGCATGGCGGTTCTGCTCGTGAACCCGATGATCCCGCTGTCGACGGGGCCTGTGTTCAAGGCATGGGACGGCGAAGATCGCGGCGCGCTGCCGTCCGGAACCGCGCGCCAAATTGCTGAGTCAGGCCGCAACGACCTGCGTGAACCGGCGATTTCGATCTGTCCTGCAATCGCTGAGGTCCTCGGCGAGTTGGAACGAACCGGGCCGTGGATGTTTGAAATGTCGGGATCAGGGGCCACATGCTTCGCGTTATACGAGGACGCTGTTGCCCGCGATGACGCTGCGCACCGGATCGCGGCAAGCCACCCGCATTGGTGGCAGATGACAGGAAACCTGCGATGATCGACGGAATTCCATACCGCCAGGTGGGCGAACTGAAACGCGGCGGCTTGGTCTGTGTGGCCGATCATGCCACCAACTTCGTGCCCGAGGACATTCCGCTGGGCATCCCTTCCGAATTGCTCGAGCAGCACGTTGCCTATGACATTGGCGTCGCGGGCGTAGCTGGTCGGATGGCGCGCCGTCACAACATCCCGGCGCACTTGGCACAGGTCAGCCGCCTCGTCGTCGATATGCACCGCGAGGAAGACCATCCCGCCGTTGTCCCGACCGAAAGCGACGGCCATCTGGTGCCCGGCAATATCGGCGCCGACGTCGAAGCGCGGCTCGCGAAATATTACCGCCCTTATCACGAAGCGCTCGAAAAATGGCTTGAGGAATCCGCGCCCGAACTGATCATCTCGCTCCACAGCTTTACGCCGAAATTGCAGAATGGGGGCGATGAGCGGCCATGGGAAATCGCGCTGCTGTATAACGAGGATGACCGGGCCGCACGCCACGCGATCCGCCTGTTTGGCGAGCTTGGACTGACTGTCGGCGATAATGAGCCGTATTCGGGCAAGGAATTGAATGCGACCATGAACCGCCATGCAGAGGCGCATGACCGCTATTATTGCGCGATCGAGGTGCGGCAGGACCTCATCATGACCCGTGCTCAGCAATCGCGCTTTGCCGCGATGATCGCGGATGTCTGCGGAAGGGTTGCGCTCGCGCTCGACTAGCGGCAGTGCTGTTTCCCGAAACTTTGCGTACGGGAAACAATATGTCTTCGCCATTCGACAAATCCAAACTGCCCAGCCGGCATGTCTCGGTCGGTCCTGAGCGCGCGCCGCATCGGTCCTATTACTATGCGATGGGGATGACCGAGGAAGAAATCGCGCGTCCCTTCGTCGCGGTGGCGAGCGCCGGCAATGACAGCGCGCCGTGCAACACGACACTCGACCCGCAAGCGAATATCTGCCGCGAAGGCGTGATCGAGGGCGGCGGCACACCGCGCCGCTTCAACACCATCACCGTGACCGACGGTATCGCGATGGGCCACCAAGGCATGAAAAGCTCGCTTGTCAGCCGCGAGGTCATTGCGGATTCGGTCGAGCTTTCGGTGCGCGGCCACTGCTATGACGCGCTGGTCGGCTTTGCTGGATGCGACAAGAGCCTGCCGGGCATGATGATGTCGATGCTGCGGCTGAACGTACCCAGCATCTTCGTCTATGGCGGATCGATCCTACCGGGGACTTTTCACGGCAAGGACGTGACCGTGGTCGATGTGTTCGAGGCGGTTGGCCAGCACGCCGCCGGAAATTGCCCGCTTCAGGAATTGATCGAGCTGGAAAAAGTAGCCTGTCCCGGCCACGGAGCGTGCGGCGGCCAGTTCACCGCCAACACCATGGCATGCGTAGGCGAAGCTATCGGATTGTCTCTGCCGAACAGCAACATGTCACCTGCTCCTTATAAATCACGCGAAGAAATTGCACGCGCGGCTGGGCGTCAGGTGATGAAGTTGCTCGAGATCAACCTCAGGCCCCGCGATATCTGCACCAAGGCCGCGTTCGAAAATGCGGCGCGCGTTGTTGCTGCGACCGGCGGATCGACCAATGCGGCGCTGCACCTGCCCGCGATGGCGAGCGAGGCGGGGATCGAATTCGACCTGTTCGACGTCGCCGAAATTTTCAAATCGACCCCTTACATCGCCGACCTCAAACCCGGCGGGAAATACGTCGCGAAGGACATGCACGAAGCGGGCGGCGTCTACATGGGCATGAAAACACTGCTCGACGGCGGCTTCCTCGATCCCGAACCCATGACTGTCACAGGCAAGACGCTGGGTGAAAATATCGAGGAAATCACGTGGAATCCCGAACAGAAGGTGTTCTACGATGTGAAGGCACCGATCACCCCGACCGGCGGTGTCGTCGGCCTCAAAGGCTCGCTCGCGCCTGATGGAGCCATTGTAAAGGTTGCGGGCATGGAGCGGCTCCAATTCACCGGCCCTGCGCGCGTATTCGATTGCGAGGAAGACGCATTCGAAGCGGTCGAGAACCGCGACATTGCCGAAGGCTGCGTCATCATCATCCGCTACGAAGGGCCGAAGGGCGGTCCCGGAATGCGCGAGATGCTCTCTACGACTGCGGCCCTGTACGGGCAGGGGATGGGCGAGAAGGTCGCGCTGATCACCGACGGGCGCTTTTCGGGTGCGACGCGGGGCTTCTGCATCGGCCATGTCGGTCCAGAGGCATCCGATGGCGGACCGATTGCGCTGGTCGAGGACGGCGACATGATCAGCATCGATGCTGAGGCAGGGACCATCGATCTCTATGTCGATGACGCTGTGCTGGCAGACCGCCGCAAGGAATGGCAGCCGCGCACCAACGACTACCAGTCGGGCGCTCTGTGGCGCTATGCGCAGAATGTTGGTCCGGCGAGCAAGGGCGCGCTCACCCATCCGGGCGCGACGAGCGAGACCCATGTCTTTGCGGATATTTAGCGCGCCGGCGATTGCTATTGCCGCACTTGCCGGCTGCGGGCCCGAGAGCGGCAAGCCAGAAGGCGAGACAATTGCGCGCGCTATCGGGCCAGGGGCTGATTTTTCGAATGTGTGTACGCTCGAAATCATCGGGCCGGACAAATTTGCCATTTACCGCCCCGACGGGGGCTTTCGCCGCTTTGTCGTCATGGCGGGATCCGGAGGTCCGGTAATCGAGGCGATAGATGGAGCGGACCCGGTGAACGCCCTCGCGTTCGGTGATGAAAACGAAGTGTTCGAATTCGCGATTGCTGCCGAACGCTATCAGCTTGACCGCGCAAAGGTGCGCGGCAGCAGCAATGAGTGATGCCCAGATCCTCACTGTCGCCCAGATGCAGGCTGCAGAGGAGGCGATCCTCGAGACCGGAACAACCGTCTCCGAGCTAATGGAGATCGCCGCAGGCGGCGCGGCGGAGTGGATCAGGCGTATCGCCGCGGGACGCTCTGTTACGGTACTGTGCGGACCCGGCAACAATGGCGGCGATGGCTATGTCATCGCTCGCCGGATGCGCGAATTCGGCAATGCGGTCCGGGTGGTCGCGCCGATGCCTCCCTCTACGGATGCGGCGGCGTCTGCCCGTGAGGCATGGGGCGGGGCAGTCTCGACCTCTGGAGGCGGCGTCGATGGCGAGGTTTTCGTAGACTGCATGTTCGGGTCGGGCCTGTCGCGCCCGCTCTCGGGGGAGCACTCGCTGTTGCTGCGCGATCTGGCGGCGCGCCATTCGATCCGAATAGCGGTCGATCTGCCCTCGGGCGTCGAGAGCGATAGCGGCGAGATGCTCAATGAACGGTTGCCGCAGTTCGACGCAACCCTTGCCCTTGGCGCATGGAAGTTCGCGCATTGGCTCCTCCCGGCGCGCAGCATAATGGGGACAAGGCAACTAGTTCCAATCGGTGTAGGCTCCGCCGACAAAGCGGCGCAGCTAATCTCCAAGCCATCGCTGGACGTTCCCGCCTCAGATGCGCACAAATATACGCGCGGCCTTGCGGCTATAGTCGGCGGCGAAATGCCCGGTGCATCACTTCTCGCAGCGCAAGCAGCGCAGCGGGGCGGCGCGGGTTATGTGAAGCTTTTTTCGGGGCAATCGCACCCTGCGGCAAATCCCGATCTGGTGATCGACGACGCTCCACTCATCGACGCGCTAGCCGACGAGCGAATTGCCGCGGTTCTGATCGGGCCGGGGCTGGGGAGGGGCGATGAAGCAAGAGACCGGCTCGCCAAGGCTCTTGGTGCATCGCAGCGGACCGTTCTGGATGCTGACGCCCTCACTATCCTCAAACCTGAATTGCTGCATGCAGGCGCCAATATCCTTGCCACTCCGCACGATGGAGAATTGGCGGCTCTGTGCCGGACCTTTGCGGTCATCGCGGACGGTCGTATCGCGCAGGCCAAGTCGGTTGCCAAGGCGAGCGGCATCGTGATCTGCGCCAAGGGGCCAAACACCGTCATTGCAGCGCCCGATGGGCGGCTCGCGCTGGCGCCGCCCGCGCCGAGCTGGCTTTCGGTCGCGGGCAGCGGGGATGTGCTGGCCGGAATAGCCGTTAGCCGCATGGCTGCCGGGCGCGAACCGTTCGAGGCCGCAAGTGAGGCGGTGTGGCTTCATGGTGCTGCTGCGCGCCGAATAACTGCGCCCTTCACCGCATCACAGCTCGCCGAATCGATCGCCAACGCCTACGCCGCCTGCCTGTGACGCAGCCAGAAACAATCGTTCGCCTCGCCGCCAAGGGCGATGGAGTGACCGCAAGCGGAAACCACGTGCGCGGAGCGCTGCCCGGCGACTTGGTCGATGGCAAAACAATCATCGAGACAGGTGCGCACCACACAGCGCCGCCGTGCCGCCATTTCGGGACATGCGGTGGCTGCGAGTTACAACACGCTGACGAACGGGCGCTTGCAGATTTCGTGCGCGACCGGGTCGTAAACGCGGCGCGCGGGCAGGACCTTGCTGTCGGCGAATTGCTGCCGGAACACCTTTCTCCGCCCGGAGCACGGCGCCGCGCAACCTTGCACGGTATGCGCGCACACAAGAGCGCAGCGCTCGGTTTTCGCGAGGCTGGCTCGCACAAGATTGTCGATCTTTCCGAATGTCATGTGATCGCGCCGCAACTGGCCGAGCTGATTTCGCCTCTACGCAACTTCATCGCCGATCACGGCCCGAAAAAGGGCGCTGTCGATGCCCAGCTTGTCCTGTGTGATCAAGGAATCGACCTCAGCCTTTCAAACTTCGCGCTGGAAGGGCTGGAGGCGACCGAAGCTTCGCTGGATTTTGCGCGCGACCATCGGTTGGCGCGCCTGTCGCTCGATCAGGGCTACGGAGCCGAAACCGTCTGGGAGCCTGAGCCTGCCTCGATTACACTCTCGGGCATCCCCGTCCCGATGCCTACGGGCGCGTTCTTGCAGGCAACTGCGGATGCCGAGGCGCGGATGATCGCCGACGCTACCGAGTGGGTCGGTGATGCGCGTATGGTAGCCGACCTGTTTTCGGGCCTCGGCACATTTGCGTTCGCGCTGCGCGAGGAGCGCAAGGTGCTCGCTGTCGAAGCCGATCAGGCATCGCATCTGGCCTCAAAAGCCGCCGCAGCGCGGACCGGCGGCACTGTCGTGGCGATGCACCGCGACCTGTTCCGCAATCCGCTGCAAGCCGCAGAGCTGAGCCGGTTCGATGCGGTATTGCTGGATCCTCCGAGAGCTGGCGCGCGCGCGCAGATCGGCGAGATCGCTGCCAGCGACCTTTCGCGGGTGATCTATGTCAGCTGCAATCCGTCCAGCTGGGCGCGCGACGCCGCGCAATTATCGGCGGCAGGCTTCAAGCTCGCCAGGTTGCGCCCGGTCGGCCAGTTTCGCTGGTCCACCCATGTCGAGCTGGTGAGCCTGTTCGAGCGCTGACACTCAAGCGCGCAGGGCTTCGAGGATGCGATGTTCAAGCCATGCGGCGCGCTCGGGCTCGGCATATGCATGATTGGCGCCTTCGCAGCGCATGATCCGCTCATCACCTGCGTCCCATTGCTGCTCGAACATCTGGGCTGTGCGATCTTTCGCGGCGAGCAATATGCGAGATGGCCCGGTGAACTGCGCAAGCCCGGCCTTCATCTCGCTGGTCAGGGAGGACGCTTCTCCCTCTTGCTTGAGCGACTTTGCCAGGCCGCGCGCGAGTTTGCCGAGGTCGACCTCACCCTTTGCTAGCCGCGCCAGCTCGCGGGGATTTCTCAGCTTCCCGGCATAGCGCGCCCGGATCGTCGCCGGTGGGGGAGGCTATCGGTGTTGCCGCTCGGTCCGGATTGCGCGTCGAACGTCCACGGGTTCGAGAGCACCAGACCGTCGAAGCCTTTGCCTTCGAACAGCATCAGAGCCGAGGCAGCGTCGCAATTGCCAAAGCCGATCACCCGGTTCATCTGCGGAGCCATAGCCCGGAACGCTTCAAGCGCGGCCTCGATGTCCCGCGCGCTCTTGCGAAATCCGCGATTTTCGCCCTCGCTGTCTCCGACACCGCGCCGGTCGAAGCGGAACACCGGAAAGCCCGCTGTTGCGATGCGGGCCGCGAGCCGCGATTGCCCCGAAAACGCGCCGGAGCGGATTTCATTGCCGCCGGTCACGATGAGAAGCCCGGTCGTGCCGGGTGCGGTGTCGAGCGTGCCTGCCAGTTTGAGCCGACCGCATCCGAAATCGAAGTGCAACCTGCTCATTTCGGGCGGTCCAGATCTTCAAGGATTGCCATCGCCAAGGCGTCGGCTTGTTCCGGGTTGTGGCCCGGCTCCGCGCGCAGCCAAAGCCCTGCGCCGCCGATCATGTCCTGGCTGATATCGACATATTGTTCCGTGCGCGTTGCATCCGCCTGTTCGAGTTGCCGATACATTTCAGGGCCGATTGACCAGCCTGCAAGGGCAATTCCGGAGATTCGGCCCTTCTCCGCCAGTGCGGTGCTCGTTTCATCCGCTCCCGCCTCGCGCGAGCCGACGAGTTGCGCCCGCAGCATGTTACGAAGCTGTTTCTCACCGGTCTGAGGTGCGTAGCGAAAGCCGGGCAGGTTATCGGGCGCCAGCAGCGCACCGCCGCGCATGGAAAGAACATGGGTTGCGGCAAGGCTGTGCGCGGCTGCGCCCGCTGCCTCGCGCCAGAATGCAAGCGTCTGAGCCTCAAGCGGTGCGAGACTTTCATTCATGCCGGGCAGGTCCGGCAGGAAGCAGTCGATACCCGCCTCGTCCAGGCGGCGCATGACTTCGGCTGTAAACCGCCGCAGCTTGTTCGCCTCATCGAAGAGTGCCGGAATGACGAGCAGGCGCACCGATCGACCCTTATCGAATGACAACAACAGCTCTTCGGTTGTTTTTCCGCCGATAGTGGGCGCGGGCCAGGTGCCTATCACGATCCTGTCACCTGCGCAGAGCGATCAGCCTGCGACGATCTTGGATTCAGCGAATCCGAGCAGGCCGCCATATGTCTCCAGCATTTCGCCATCGACATCGTCGTCATCGATCACGATGCCGAGCCGATCTTCCATTTCGGTGAGCAGCCCAGCGACCGCCATCGAATCCAGCTCGGGGAGGTGGCCGAACAAGCCGGTTTGGTCGCCAAATTCCTCAGCCAAATCCGCATCGATCCCAAGCACGTCGACAATGATTGCCTTTAGCTTGGTGTCGATTGCCGCGCGGCTTGGACCTAAACCTGACGCGCCCGAGACTTCAGCCGCCTGATCTGCGGCATCAGGCTCATCGGTGCTTACCGGATTGGTGCCCATCAAGTTCATCCCTCGTCTTGAGCAATGCGCGCCCCGGCGCTGCGTAGTTGACGCCTCGCGCCTGTCTCTAGGGCCGCGGCCTTAGCCAGCCGCCCGCCTGCGCGCAAGCGTGCGTGCGTTAACGGGTCAGGCGCTGCAGGCCGGATTTGGCGAAAGAAAGCCAACCGCGCGGTTTGGAGAGGTTGAACCCTTTAATCCGGTAGCGTGGCCGTGCCGCCTCCATCCAGTCCGCTTTGTAGCGCTCATCGCCGGTGCCGAAATCGATCCGCGATACCTTGTCGACGTCAATGACTTGCGCGAACATCGCGGCGCTTAACGTGGTGCCGGCAGAGAGGTGCTTGTGACTGTCCAAGTGGGCCAGTTTATGGATGTACGCGGTCCCGTTTTCGGCAGTCCAGAACTGCGCGGCGACAGGCTTCCCCTCCGCATGGGCAAGGCCCAGCCGCAGGCGACCTGCGCCGCCCTCGGCGCGGGCGAAATCGCGTAGCATCTGCGGGTGATCCTCGGCAGGCTTCCAGCTTTCGGCATAGACGCGCTCATAATCGTCCCACGCGGCGGGATCGAACGTGTCGGTGATCGTCGTCGCGACCTTGCCGGCCTTGCGTCCGAGGGTTGTGCGCAAGGGTCCGGGACGCGAAGCCCAATATTCGGCGAAGGAGCGTCCGTTCACATCGAGGATGTGGTTCGTATCGCATTCTTCCGCGCGCACGTGCCAGCCCGCAGCCTTGAACGCCGCGGCCAGTCTGTCCGCCGATCCATCCTCACCGGGGACAGGCTCGAAGGAAACCCGGTAGGCGCGATCTTTCAGTTTCTGCGCAATTGCGCGCAGTAAATTATCGCCACGGCCGCCTTCCGGTGCCATCTGGCGCCAGGTGAAACTGTACCAGTTGCGCAGCGATTTCAGATGGCCATCATCGTCGGTGAGAACGAGTGCGGCGACTACATCATCCGCGCTGGCGGTAACGACAAGCGGCTCTTGCCCGGTTGTGGCGATAAGCTCGAACCATTCGGGCCGGGAGAAGGGTGATTGCCCGCGCACGGCTTCGGCTTGCAAAGACAGGTCTTGCAAGACGTTAACGCTGCCGTGATACCTCGCTTCGATCACACAAACGTGCTCCACCGGAATTCATGACCGCAACCCAGATCCCGCTTGATCCCACGCCGCGCCCGCTCGATCACCTTGCCGAATTGGCGGTTGAAGGGGAATACGGCGATGCCCGCGCGCTGGTGCTACGCGATGAAGTGCTTAACCACGATGAGTTAAGAGTGCGTGTGGACCGGCTTGCCGGGTGGCTTGCCCGCGAAATTCCTGAACATGGCGCTCGGGTGGCCAGCTGGGCGGCCAAGGGCGAGCTGACCTGCCTCTTGCCCCTTGCAGCGGCGAGGGCGGGACTGGTCCATGTTCCGATCAATCCCCTGCTGAAACGCGCGCAGGCGGCGCATATCCTGTCTGACAGTGGCGCTTCGATTGTCATCGGCACGAAGGCGCGGCTCGCTTCGCTGGAAGACGGCGATTTGTCCTCCAAGTGCCGCACTTTCGAGGAAAGCGAGGCGCTCGCCGAGGCTTATGAGGCCGCGCTGGAGCATGGGCCCTCGCGCGCTGACCCCGGCGATCTGGCAGCTATCCTCTACACCAGCGGTTCGACCGGACGGCCCAAGGGTGTGATGCTGAGCCATACCAATCTGTGGCTCGGCGCAGTGAGCGTCGCGCATTATCTGAAGATGGCGCGAGACGATGTGACCCTTGCAGTACTGCCGCTGTCATTCGATTACGGTCAGAACCAGCTGCTTTCGACATGGTATGCAGGCGGGGCCATCGTGCCGCTCGATTTCCTCTTTCCGCGAGACGTTGCGAAGGCCTGCGCAAAGCATCGCATCACGACACTCGCCGCAGTTCCCCCCTGTGGGTGCAGCTTACCGAAGTGGATTGGTCTGCCGAGGCGAGCTCTCCTTTGCGGCGTCTGACAAACAGCGGCGGCGCGCTCACGACCGATCTGGTGCGTGATTTGCACGGCATTTTTCCGCAGGCGGATCTCTATCCGATGTATGGCCTGACCGAAGCGTTCCGTTCGACATTCCTGGACCCAGCTCTGGTTGAAAACCATCCAACATCAATGGGTCAGGCCATACCATTCGTAGAGATTCTCGTAATCGATGATGACGGTGAGGTCGTTGCTCCCGGCGTAGAAGGTGAGCTTGTCCATTGCGGTCCGCTGGTGGCGCAGGGGTATTGGCAGGATCCCGAGAGAACGGCGGTGCGCTTCAAACCCGCGCCTGCGCAATCGGAGTATGGCGGCACTGCTGTGTGGTCCGGTGACAGGGTTCGGCGCGATGCCGATGGCTTACTCTATTTTGTTGGCCGACGTGACGCGATGATCAAGAGCGCGGGCAATCGCATCAGCCCGCAGGAAATCGAAGACGCGGCTATCGCGACCGATCTGGTAGTCGAGGCCGTGGCCCTCGGGCTGCCGGACGAGCGGCTGGGCCACGCTGTTCACCTGGTCGTTCGCGGGTTAAGCGATACTGAAGAGCGGGCAAGACTTGCCAAAATGCTCAAGCAGGAGCTTCCCAATTTCATGCAACCACAGTCAATCCATTGGCGCGCTTCAATGCCGCTCAATCCCAATGGCAAGATCGACCGCACGGCGCTCTTGAATGAACTGAGCGAAGGAGGCGCGGCGTGAAGTCGAAGCCGGTCGGACCGATCCCTGCCGCTTACACTGCGCTGAACGGGGAGCTTGTGGTTGCGGGCAGGACGGCGAGCGAGCTTGTCGCTGCGGCAGGCGGGACGCCCTTGTTCGTGTATTCGAAGGACTTGCTAACTGCGCGCGTGCGGCAGATGCGAGAGGCCTTGCCCGAGCGGATCGGTATCAATTACGCGATCAAGGCCAATCCGCATCAGGCTGTGCTCGAGCATATGGAGCCTCTGGTCGATGGCTTCGACATCGCGTCGTCCGGAGAGCTTGGGTACGCGCAGCAGGCCGGGATCGACCCGACGCGGATCAGCTTTGCCGGTCCGGGAAAGCGCGACGATGAACTGGAGGCAGCGATTTCTGCCGGGGTGACGCTCAATTGCAGATCTTCGGGCGAGGGTGAGCGAGCGCTCGCCATCGGCCAGCGCATTGGCAAGGCGGTGCGGATTGCCGTGCGCGTGAACCCCGATTTCGAGCTGAAGGGGTCTGGCATGAAGATGGGCGGAGGCGCAAAGCCGTTCGGCGTGGATGCCGACAAGGTGCCCAATCTGGCGAAATTCCTCATCAACGAAGGTGCACAGTGGCGCGGGCTTCATATCTTCACCGGCAGCCAGGCCCTGAGTGCAGATGCGATCATAGAAGCGCAGTCCAACGTGCTGAAATTGGGTGATGAAATCTCTCAGAAAGTCGGATCGCCCTTACCGAAGCTCAACATGGGCGGGGGCTTTGGCATTCCGTATTTTCCGGGCGACGAACCCCTAGACCTGTCTGCGGTGGGCGCGGCGCTGCACGAGCGTGTCGCCGACCTTCCCGAAAGCCTTTCCGAAACCGAGCTTTGCGTTGAACTGGGCCGCTATCTCGTGGGCGAAGCGGGCGTGTATCTGTGCCGCGTGATCGACCGCAAGGAAAGCCACGGGATGACCTATCTCGTCACAGATGGCGGCCTGCATCACCAGCTTGCCGCGTCAGGCAATTTCGGCACGGTTGTCCGGCGCAATTACCCGGTCGCGATCGCCACTCATTTCGATGCGGAGCCGAGCGAGGTCGTGAATATCGTCGGTACCGCCTTTGCACGCCGCTGGATCGTCTGGCTGACCTTGCGCACCTGCCGCGCGCCGAAATTGGCGATCTGGTCGCGGTGTTTTGCGCCGGGGCTTACGGAGCGACAGCTTCGCCCGCAGAGTTCCTTGGTCACGGACCTGCGGCAGAGGTTCTGGTATAGCGGCTCGTTAACGGTTGGCAGGTCGCTGTCCCAAGGCGGGATGGGGTACCAAATCGCACGCTATGGCTAACACATTGTTCACCTAATTCGGGCACTGGAAACGGGTCATTCGCGTGTCCGGGATTCTCAGGTCGCTCCTGCATCCATTCCCGGGGTCTCGCGAGAGCCAGGCCAAGGATACGTATCGATGCACCACACGCCGACCCTCTCCCGCTTTGCCGGGATAGCACTTGCACCATTTGCGCTCGCCGCTTGCACCGCAGGAGGCCCGGAACTGCCGCCGGCTACCTACACGGCAGCGCCCGAGGCACCGAGCGAGGAATACATTATCGGTCCGCTCGACGAGATCACCATCCACGTCTGGCGCAATCCCGAGTTGAGCGCGGAGAAAATCCAGGTCCGTCCCGATGGCCGGATCACCATGCCGCTGGTCCGGGACATGGCCGCGGTCGGCAAGACGCCTACACAGCTACAAAACGATATCGGTACCGAGCTTGAGCAATATATCGAGCAGCCGATCGTATCGGTGATCGTTAACGAATTCGTGAGCACATTCGAACAGCAGATCCGCATCGTTGGCTCGACAGAACAGCCGGCATCTCTGCCATTCCGCGCCAACATGACCGTGCTCGATGCGATGATTGCGGTCGGCGGGCTTGGCGAATTTGCCGCGGGCAATCGCGCCAAGCTCCTGCGGTATGAGGGCGCGGAGAATGACCAGCAGGAATATCGCCTGCGCCTCGCCGACTTGCTCAAGCGCGGGGACAGCAGCGCCAATGTCATGCTGAAACCGGGCGACGTCATCATCATTCCAGAGAGCCGCTTCTAAGCGGCCCTGACTACGCATGAACGAGATCTTCGAAGAATTGCGCACAGCGCTCTATTCGGTCTGGCATCGCCGCTGGATCGCGGTCGGCGTTGCGTGGGGGGTATGTCTGCTTGGCTGGCTCGCCGTGTCGATGGTGCCGAATTCCTACGAATCGCGGGCTCGCATCTATGTCGACGTGGACGACGTTCTGTCCGAACAGCTCGGCATTGCAGGCGATGGCCGCGAGGAAATAATGCGCGTGCGCCAGACGCTCGTCAGCACCAAGAACCTCAAGAAGGTGATCAGCTCCACCAAGCTGGGCGAAGAAGTCGTCGAGACGGCGCAGATGGATGCTGCCGTTGCCGACCTGGCAGACCATGTTCAGGTTACCAGCCAGCAGGACAATTTGTTCGAAATCATCGCAACGGTGGGCAAGAGCGATTTCTCCGACGCGGAAAATGCCGTGCTCGCACGAAATGTCGTGCAAAAGCTGCTCGACATCTTCCGCGAAGAGCACATTTCCGGAAATCGCGCCGAAATCAGCAAGGCGATTGCAGAGCTCGATGACCAGCTCGACGAGCGTAAAGCCGAGCTGGAAGCGGCTAGAGCAGCGCCGCCTGGCCTTCGAAGCGCAATATCCCGAACTGGTCGGCGGCTCTGCCACCTTGGCCACCAAGATACAGCAGGCGCGCACTGAGCTGCGCGATATTGATGCTGATCTTGCCGCCGCGTCCAGCGCGCTGGCTGCGATCAATGGCCAGCTGGCCAGCACACCCCGAACCATCGTCGGCGGGCAGAATTCGGTTGGGCCAGGCGCGGCCTTGATGCAGGCCCAGTCGCAACTAGCCGAGCTGCGCGCGCGCGGACTGAAAGACGAGCATCCCGATGTGCGCTCTACCAGCAGGCAGGTCGCAATCCTGCGCCAGCAGGTCGAGGACGCGGGACCCGACAATGCCGGAGGCGCGCCGAACCCGGCCTATTCATCGCTGCTTGCGATCCGCACCGACCGGCAGGCCAGCGTGGAATCGCTGCAGGCGCGCCGCGCGGCGCTGCAATCACAAGTCGCCTCGCTGATGGCGAGCCAGGCGTCCGAACCGGAGGTCGCGGCTGAAGCCAACCGGATCAGCCGAGATTACGAGGTGCTGCGCAAGAATTACGAAGACCGGCTTCAGGACCGCGAGGAAATCCGGACGCGCGGCAATGTCGTCGACCAGACCAGCCAGTACAAGTTCGACCTGATCGATCCGCCCGTGGTGCCGGTCAAACCGACCGCGCCCAATCGTCCGCTCTTGCTGCTCGGCGTGCTGATCGTCGGCGTTGGCGCGGGTGCTGGCGCTGCATACGGCATGGGTCAGCTCAAATCGACTTTCGCCACCGCGCAAAAGCTTGAGCGAACCTTCGATATGCCGGTCATCGGTACGATTTCGCTGACGATTTCCGATGCCGCTCGCGCCATCGAGCAGCGCCGGCTCAAGCAATTCGCCGGGGCCAGCGCTGCGTTGGTCGGTGTTTTTGTAATCCTGCTGGCGATCGAGATCGTGTCGGTCGGGACGGTCGCGTGAGGAGCAGCAGGACATGACGGACCAAAGCAAGATCGACCGGAAGAACGCAAAGCCTGCATCACTGCTGGAGCGTGCAAACAAGACTTTCGGGCTCGAATCCATTGGCGCCGCGAAAGTGCCGGGCGACTTGCCGGAGCCCAAAAGGCGTGAAAATGCGCCAGTTGCGGACGCGCCTGAGACCGAGCCTGCGCCGGAGACTGCCAAGCCTGTCGCAAGAGTTCCCGCGCCTGAGCCCGCTGTCGCGCTTACCGGGCCGTACCAGGAAGTCGATCGGGAGCAGTTGGACAATGCCGGTCTGATCGTGCCGGAGGAGCCTGTGACGGGTCTTATGGAAGAATTCCGGATCGTAAAGCGCGACCTGATTGCTGACGGGCGCGCTCATGATGAACACAAGCAGCGGCGCATCCTGATCTGCTCGCCGCATCAGGGTGAGGGCAAGACCTATTGCGCTATCAACCTCGCTATTGCCCTCGCGGTCGAGCGCGATGTCGAGGTGCTGTTGGTTGACGCAGACGTGATCCGGCCTTCCATTGCCGGGCGACTTGGGATCGACGCTGACAAGGGGCTGATGGACGCGCTTGCCGATCCAGCTGTCCGTCCGGAGACGCTGGCAGTGAAGACCGACATCGATGGTCTCTTCGTCCTGCCCGCAGGCTCGACCGGATCGCACGATGCCGAGCTGCTCGCGAGTGCGCGGACCGGGGAAATCCTGGACCGTCTTACACGCGGCGCGCCTAACCGTTTCGTCATCTTCGACACGCCGCCAGCGCTCGCCGCCTCACCCGCTGCCGAGCTGGCCGCGCATGTCGGCCAGGCGGTGCTGGTTGTTCGTGCAGACGAGACAAGCCGCGCAGCGCTTGAAGATGCACGCCAACTCCTGTCGGCCTGTCCCAACACGAAGCTGCTGCTCAACGCCATTCGGTTCAGTCCAACCGGGCGCCGCTTCGGCGAGTATTACGGGACCGGGCTCGGCTGATGTTACTGCGTGTCCTTTCCAACCTGATCGGACTGACCGCCAGCGTTCTGGCTGTGCCGGCGCTTGCCCAGCAAGGTGAGGGCGATCCGCGCAATGTCCGCATCCAGCCATACATCGAGGTCAATCAGGTCCTTTCGGCCCAACTTTCTCCGGGCGACGATGTCGTTACTTTCACCCAGATTGCCGCAGGCGTCGATGTGAACGCGCAAGGCCGTAACAGCGGCGCGTCGGTGTCGGTGCGGTATGAGCGCAATATCGGCTACGGCGACAGAGTCGATACCGACACCGTGAGCGGCATCGCACGCGGATACGTGTCGGTGGTCCCCCGCGCCGTCACGTTGGAAGCAGGGGCCCTTGCAAGCCGGACACGGATCGATGGCGGCGGCGCTGTCTCACCGAATCCTCTCGTAAGCGAGGATGCCGAGAGCCAGATCTACAGCCTCTACGCCGGGCCGAGCCTTGCCACGCAGGTTGGTGCGGTAGGCATCACGGGTAATGCGCGTATCGGATACAACCGGTTCGAAACCGACAATGCCCTGTTCGATGCAAACGGCGACCCGGTCGACATCTTCGATGACAGCGTGACCTATAACGGACAGGTACGAGCGGCCACGCGGGTGGGCGATCCGCTCCCGGTTGGCCTCGCCGTGACCGCCGGAGCCTATCAGGAAGATATATCGAACCTCGATCAGCGTGTGCGCGATCTGTACGTGCGCGGCGATGTGACTGTTCCCGTCACACCGTCAATCGCCTTGGTTGGAGGGGTCGGATATGAGGATGTCGAGGTGTCGAGCCGCGATGCCTTGCGCGATACCAATGGCGATCCCGTGATCGGCGCCAACGGACGGCTTGTCACAGACAAATCGTCACCGCGCCGGATCGCGTTCGATGTCGATGGGCTGCTGTGGGATGTCGGCGTGTTGTGGCGGCCAAGTTCGCGCACATCGTTGTCGGCAACTATCGGCAGGCGTTACGATTCCACCACCTATTACGGCAATTTCAGCTACGCACCGAACGAGCGCAGCGCGCTCAATATCTCGGTCTACGATGGCATCACCGGCTTTGGTGGCCAATTGAATAACGCGCTCGCCAGCCTGCCTGCGAATTTCGAGGCGCAGCGCAATCCGGTTACTGGCGATTTCGGCGGTCTGGTCACGGGTGATGACGGATCGGGCCTGATCAACTCGTTCGGGTCAGTGCGTTCCGCAGCCTTCCGCGGTCGGGGTGTGAACGCCAGCTATCAGCGCCAGATCGGACGGCTGAGCGCAGCAATTGGCGCCGGATACGATCGCCGCGAATTCATCGGCGCACCCGGCACGGTGCTCGAAATCGCGGACGGCATCGTCGACGAAAGCTATTACATCAATGGCGGCGTTTCCCGCCCGCTTGGCCAAAGCGCCACTATCGCGGCGAGCGCCTACATCAACTGGTTCGATAGCGGGGCGGGCAATGGCGACGCGACCGCTTTTGGTGTGGCCGCTGCATACAACCGCGCGCTGACCGAGAAACTTTCCGCAAGGGCCGCAATCGCGGTCGATTACCTCGATAGCGAATTCACTGCAGAAGATTTCGCCACCGCAACCGCGCTGCTTGGCCTGCGCTATGATTTCTGACGGACGGAGCTGACACTCATGTACGAGCAATTTTACGGCTTTAACGGACGCCCTTTCCAGCTGACCCCCGATCCGGAGTTCTACTTCGAGAGCGCGACGCACAAGAAGGCGATGTCGTATCTCGGATATGGCCTCAATCAGGGTGAAGGCTTTATCGTGATCACGGGCGAGGTCGGCGCGGGTAAGTCAACGCTGGTCGAATACCTGATGCAGCGGATCAATCCGCAAGAACTGACCGTCGCACAGATCGTGACCTCCGCACTCGACGGGGAAGAAATCGTCCATGTCGTCGCGCAGGCATTCGGTCTTGATATCGATGGCAAGGACAAGGCCAGCGCATTGGGCGCAATCGAGCGGTTCCTGCAGGACGAAGCGCGCGAAGGCCGACGCTGCCTGCTGGTCGTGGATGAGTGCCAGTGCCTCGACATTTCCGCGCTTGAGGAGCTTCGGATGCTGTCGAATTTCCAGCTCGGTTCGCATCCGCTCCTGCAAAGCCTGTTGCTTGGCCAGCCCGAATTTCGCGGCACTCTCGCAAGGCATGGCGATCTCGACCAGCTACGCCAGCGGATCATCGCATCTCACCATCTCGAAGCGCTCGATGCGGATGAGCTTGAGGATTACGTATCCCACCGGCTCGCGCATGTAGGCTGGGACGGTCGCCCATCGCTCGGTGAAGGGCTGCTGCCTGCGCTGTTCGAACATACGGGCGGCATTCCGCGCCGGGTGAATCAGGCGATGAACCGGCTCATGCTGCTTGGCGCAATTGAAGAGAGCGACGTGATCACGACCGAAATGCTCGGTGCCGTGATCGATGAAATGGCAGCCGACACCGAGAACGGAGCGGCAGAGCCGGAAGTCGAGCCCTCGGTTGATACCGAGCCTGCGCCAACCCCCGCAGTCGACACTGTCGAGCACGTCCCGGCGAGCGACGTCGCTGCCATGTTGGCAGAGCGCGACAACCGAACCGCCGAGCTGGCCGCCGCCATCGCAGAGCTGCAGGCGATCGGCTCCGCTCCGGGCGTGTCCGGTGAAGTAATGGACGACGCCGCTCAGGCCGATTTGAACGCGGCGGTGGACCGGATCGAGAAGCGCTTGGAAGAGCAGGAGCAATCGCTTCGCCATGTCCTGACCATGCTTATCGAATGGCTCGAGGACGATACGTCGCGCGAGGCCGCCTGATCATGCCGAAAGGCAATCTCATCAACGGCCTCTCGGTCGATATCGAGGACTGGTTCCAGGTTGGCGCGTTCGAGAATGTGATCGAGCGCGGTGACTGGGACGGTATGACGCGCCGCGTCGAAGCCAATGTCTCTCGCATCATCGATCTGTTTGCCGAATCCGATGCGAAGGCGACTTTCTTCACGCTGGGCTGGATTGCGGAGCGTCATCCGGGCCTTATCCGCCGTATTGCCGATGCCGGGCATGAAATTGCAAGCCACGGCTATGACCATGCCCGCGTATTCAATTTTGGCCACAAGGCATTTGCCGAGGATATCCGCAAGGCGAGGGCCATCCTTGAAGATGCTGCGGGGCAAGCTGTGACCGGGTACCGCGCGCCAAGCTTCTCCATCGATGCCCGCACCCCGTGGGCTTTCGAGGAATTGGCCGACCAAGGCTATGCCTACTCATCGAGCGTCGCGCCGATCTCTCACGACCACTATGGATGGCCCGAAGCGCCGCGCTTCGCGTTTCGCCCGCTCGCATCGTCCGGCCTTATCGAGATACCGGTCACGACCGCAATCCTGCACGGAAAGCGGGTCGCGGCAGGCGGCGGCGGGTTTTTCCGGGTGCTGCCTTACGCCTTTTCGCGCTGGGCGATCGCGCAAGTGAATTCGCACGATCAGCGGCCCGCGATATTCTACTTTCATCCCTGGGAAATCGATCCGGATCAGCCGCGGGTAAAGGGTGCGCCGCTGCGCTCGAAGCTGCGGCATTACACCGGGCTCGGCAAGATGGCAGGCAAGCTCGGCGACCTCGTTCGTGAATTCAATTGGGGCCGGATGGATCAGATTGCCCAGACGGAGGCGCCGCGGGCGGCGCATTGGTCGGCGGTCAGTCCGCCCGGAGAGATCGCCGCATGAACGCTCCAGTCGATTCCGCACACCGGGTCGTTGAAGTAGACTTGGGGGACGCAAAAACCGCTGACCGCATCGAGTCCTTTGTATGCGAGCGCGGCGCGAGTGTGTTTCACAGGCCAGCCTGGCTGCTCGGCGTGGAGGCCGGGACTGGCCAGCGCGCGGGCGGTTTCATCAGCGAGCAATTGGGCGTCATAACCGGATGGCTCCCGCTGACCGAAGTGCGCTCCATGATCTTCGGCAAGGCGCTCGTTTCAAGCGGGTTCGGCGTTGGTGGGGGTATTTGCGCTGAAACACCCGAAGCCTCGTCTGCACTCGCACAGAAAGCCCGGGACCACGCCGCACGGCACGGCTTCGCAAGTATAGAATTGAGAGGCGGTCCGGCACCCGAAGATTGGAACGTGCAGGATCACAAGCATTGCGGGTTCGAACGCGCGCTTGCAGGCGATGACGAAGCGGAATTGCTGGCAATCCCGCGCAAGGCCCGCGCCGAAGTGCGCAAGGGCCTCAATAACGGTCTCGAAGTGCAAATTGGCGCAGATAGCGCAGACCTCGCAGCGCATTACGCCGTCTACAGCGAAAGCGTTCGCAACCTCGGCACTCCGGTTTTCCCAAAGTCGCTGTTCCGAGCGATGATCGAGAGCTTTCCGGGGTCGAGCGACATCCTGACCGTCACGCGCGGCGATGAGCCGATCGCTAGCGTTCTGTCGTTCTATCACGATGGCGCGGTCATGCCGTTCTGGGGTGGGGGAACCCGCGCGGCGCGCGGTGAACGCGCGAACGAGCTCATGTATTACAAACTGATGCTCCACGCCCGGCGTAAGGGCATGCGGCGGTTCGATTTTGGTCGCTCGAAAACGGGCAGTGGCCCCTACAATTTCAAGAAGAACTGGGGCTTCGATCCGGAGCCGCTGACTTATGCTTCGTGGTCTGCGCCGGGCCGGGAAGCGCGCGATATCGATCCGACCAGCGACAGATACAGCCGCAAGATCGAGATATGGAAGAAGCTGCCCCTGCCAATCGCCAACGCCGCCGGTCCCTGGATCGCGCGCGGGCTCGCTTGAGGGACAGAGCCGTGGGCGAAATCCTGTTCCTTGCGCACCGGGTGCCGTTCCCGCCCAATCGCGGCGACAAGATCCGCGCGCATCATCTGCTGAAGAAACTGGCGAGCATGAACCGGATCCATGTCGGCTGTTTTGCAGAGAATGACGAGGACAGGGCCGGGAACGCTGATCTGAACGAGATCGCTGCGTCACACATCATCGTCGACCGGACGAAGCCGCTTGTGCTCGCTGGCGCAGAGGCGGTCCTTTCAGGCCAGCCCGTGAGCTTGACAGCGTTTCGCAGCGCTCGTCTCGCGAAATGGGTGAAAGAAACGATAGCCGCGCGCGATATCGAGACAATTGTGATCTTTTCCGGACAGATGGGTCAGTACGTACCTGAAGCATTCGCAGGCCGGGTCCTGATCGACCTGTGCGATGTCGATAGCGCAAAGTTTCAAAGCTATGCCGAGGCGGGCGAGCGAGTGTGGCTCAATGCGCGCGAAGCGAGGCTGCTTGCCCGCGAGGAACAGCGTCTGGCACAGCGCGCCGATGCGACGATCCTGATCAGCGAGGGGGAAGCCGATCTGTTTCGCAGCCGTATCAACTCGCCTTCCAGTGCAAATGTCGAGGTGATCGGCAACGGCATCGATGCAGCTTTCTTCGATCCGGCGCAGGTTATGGCGCATCCCGATATGGCCGCACGTCCGGGGCCGCATTTCCTTTTCACCGGGCAGATGGACTACCGTCCCAATGAGCAAGCAGTTCTCTGGGCAATCGAGAACTTTTTCCCGGCCATCCGCGCAAGGTTTCCGGCTGCCGAATTCCATATCGTCGGGCGCTCACCAACGGCCAGGCTTCTCGGTTACAGGGACGCTGCGGGGCTGACCGTATGGGGAGAAGTTCCCGATGTGAGGCCATTCTTCGCCGCAGCAGACTGCGTTCTCGCGCCGCTGTTGATTGCGCGAGGAGTGCAGAACAAGGTGCTGGAGGCGATGGCGATGGAGCGTCCTGTCATCCTGACACCGGAAGCCGCGACCGGCATCGCTGCGCGCGATGGAGCCGAGTGGCTGATCGCACAGGCCGATCCGGCGGTTATGTGCCGCCGCGCAGAAGCGCTCTTCAACGTTCGAGCCGCTAAGACCGAGATGGGCAAGGCAGCGCGCCGCTTCGTGCTTGCGAACCATTCATGGGATGCCACGCTCGCCCCGCTTGACAGGCTTGTTACGGGCGAGACCCACGAGGCGCGCGATGCCGCCTGAGCTTTTCCCGGACACCGGTGAATTCAACCCTCAGCCAGTCGCTGAGCAAACCGCGCAAATCTGGCGCGGAACCCTGACGCTGCTCGGGCTGGTTGCCGCAGCTATGATCGTCATCACCTCGCGCGAATGGGGCGAGATGGTTCACCAATGGTGGAACATCGACACCTACACACACATTCTGCTTGTCCCGGCTATCATCGGCTGGCTCGTCTGGCTGCGCCTTGATGCGATCGGGAAGGTCACGCCAGAGCCTTGGGTGCCGGGCCTGCTTCTGACAGCCGGGGGACTTGCACTGTGGCTCATCGGGCGTGTGACAGAGATCAACCTGATCGCACATGCCGGGGCAGTGGGAGCATTGCAGGGCGCAGTGGTCGCTGTCCTTGGCCTGCGCGTTTCACTCATGCTTGCGCTGCCGATCGCATTTGCAGCCTTCCTCGTACCGTTTGGCGACGAGATGATCCCGGCCCTGCAATTGATCACCGCCGATATTGCCATTGCACTGACCCATGCGAGCGGCATTCCGGCTGTCGTCGATGGTATCTATATCGAAACACCTGTCGGCCTATTCATTGTCGCAGAGGCGCGCTCGGGCGTGAAGTTCCTGATCGCGATGGTCACGCTCGCCGTGCTGGTGTGCTTTACCCGGTTTAGCAGCTGGAGCCGCAGGGCCGCATTTATCGCCGCTGCCATAATCGTACCGATCCTCGCCAACGGGGTGCGCGCGTGGGGTACGATTTTCATTGCGCAAAGCCAAGGTGTCGAATTCGCCGCAGGTTTCGACCACATCTTTTATGGATGGATATTCTTTGCTCTGGTCGTGGCAATCCTGATCGCCGGTGCCTGGAAGTTCTTCGAGCGAGAACCCGATGAATACGGCTGGACCCGCGAAGACCTTCAGGAGTGGCAATGGTTGGCGCGGGCCGAGAGCGCAAATGCGAGCCTTGGCGCGGTCGCCGGTGCGCTGGCCGCGCTGATATTCGCAGCCGCCATGCTCGCGGTGATTGTCGCCCCTCTGCCAATCGGCCAGGCCGCGCAGCGCATCATGTGCGGGATCGCCGGAATCTTTCATGCTGAAACGCCCAAGCCGGTCGATCCTGTCCGGGTCGAGCGCATGTGCGATGCACTGGTGCACCGCGGTCCTGATGGCTCCGGCGTCTGGACGGATCGCGGCGTGGGTCTGGGGCACCGCAGGCTGTCGATCATCGACCTTGAGGGCTCGCCCCAGCCAATGCAGTCCGCCGACAGCCGGGCGGTGATCGCCTTCAACGGCGAGATCTACAATTTCCGCGAATTGCGCCGCGAACTCGAACAGGGCGGCGCACAATTCCGCACACAGGGCGACACCGAGGTCATTCTTGCCGCATGGCAGCGCTGGGGAACGGCGCGCCTCGAAAAGCTCGACGGCATGTTCGTCTTCGCGCTCTACGATCTCGACAAGCGGCAGCTTTTCATTGCGCGCGACCGGTTTGGAGTGAAGCCGCTCTTCATGGCCCAGCTTTCGGATGGCAGTCTCGCCTTTGCCTCGGAATTGAAGGGACTGCTGGCGCATCCCCTGCTCCGCCGCAAAATCGATCCTGCCGCGCTCGATGCGTATCTGGCGTGGGGTTACGTCCCGGACACGCGCTCGATCCTGGCCGGTGTCGAAAAACTGCCTGCGGGACATTTCCTGCTGCTCGAGCAGGGCAGGGGGATCGAGCCTCCCAAGAAGTGGTGGGACATCGATTTCAGCGAGCGCGAAAAGGGCAGCGAAGCCGATCTCTCCGCGCAGCTCATCCACCTCCTGCGCGAAGCGGTACAATCGCGGATGGTGTCCGATGTGCCGCTGGGTGCGTTTCTTTCGGGCGGTGTCGATTCCTCGAGCGTCGTGGCGCTGATGAGCGAGGCGAGCGTTGATCCTGTTCGCACCTGCTCGATTGGGTTCGATATTGCTGACCTCGATGAGACCAGCTACGCGCAGACGGTGGCGGACAGGTTCGGGACCAACCATTCCTCTCGCACGGTCGGCCAGGACGATTTTTCTGCCATCGACCACGTCGCCGCCATGTTCGACGAGCCGTTCGCCGACGCGTCTGCGCTGCCGACCTGGCGCGTATGCGAGCTTGCGCGCGAGCATGTGACGGTGGCGCTTTCGGGAGACGGCGCCGACGAAGCCTTTGCCGGTTACCGCCGGCAGGTGTTCCATCACAATGAAGAACGCCTGCGCGCGGTTCTGCCTTCAGGATTGCGCGGAGCCATATTTGGGAGGCTGGGTCAGCTGTGGCCAAAAGCCGACTGGGCGCCGAGGCCATTGCGCGCCAAGACCACGCTTCTCGCTCTCGCTGCGAGCGGGGACGAGGGATATGCCCGCGCGCTGTCGGTCACCGCTCATGATCACAGGCGTGAATTCTATTCTGCGGAATTTCAAAATCGGCTTTCGGGTTTCCGCGCGGAAGATGAACTTATTTCGCTGATGCGCGATGCCCCGTCGCGCAGCGGGCTGGACCGGGCGCAATATTCCGATCTGAAATTTTGGCTGCCGGGCGATATCCTTACGAAAGTCGATCGCACCAGCATGGCTGTGAGCCTCGAGGCACGCGAACCGCTCCTCGATCATCGCTTGGTCGAATTTGCAGCGAGGCTTCCTGAAAAAATGCGCGTGAAGGGCGGCACCGGCAAATACCTGCTCAAGAAATGCATGGAGCGGTATCTGCCCGGAGATATCCTCTATCGGCCCAAGCAAGGGTTTGTCACGCCGATTGCAGAATGGTTGCGAGGACCGCTTGCCGGGACTGCGAGGTCGATTTCGAGCAGCTCTGCACTCTCCCAGAGCGGGTGGTTCGACCCGAATTCGCTGAAGAAATTGTCTGAAAACCATATTTCCGGGCGAAGCGACAATTCGCGTGTGCTGTGGCAGTTATTGATGCTCGAAAAGTCGCTCAATCGCCTTCAGATCACGGAATGAGGCCCACGCAACAATGCGTGACAAATTGGCATCGTTTGACCCATTTCGAGACTCGGATGGCTAATTTTACGTAAATATCTGATTGCCAAGCGACTCCGCTCTCGCCTAGCTTCGTCATTAATGGAGCCAAAAGGCCATTCGAGTGCCGGTGAGGGTAAAACAAGTCGGCCACAACAGGGTTGTCTCGGAGTAGTGCGTTATGGATAGCGGCGCTGGTAGGGCGGTTCCATTGACCGCGGATGAGGAATTGTACGCCGAAAGCGCGGTACATTCCGAAATTCCTGCAGCAATTTTCGATCTTCAAGGGCTTGACGTGTTGTATGAAGATACGACCGCAACGCTTTGGACCTACATGAATCCCGAAGGGCGGTCCGAGCTTTACTCCGGCGATGCTCAACGACTTCGAAAGCTGGCAGCGGCTGATCGGCGAAGCGTTCGGGAAGGACAAGGTTCCGCTGCGATACCTTGTGCTGGGAAGCCGGTGCGACGACGTCTTCTGTTTCGGCGGCGATCTAGATCTTTTCCAGCGCTTGATCAGGGAGCGCGATCGCGACGGACTGGTTGAATACGGGCATCGCTGCTGCGCCATCCTGGACCGCAATATCCGCACGCTCGAAATACCGATGCTTACTGTCGGCCTCGTGCAGGGTGCCGCGCTTGGCGGCGGTTTCGAGGCGCTGTTGTCGTTCGATTATATCGTGGCGGAGCGACACGCGACGTTCGGCCTGCCTGAGATCATGTTCGGCCTTTATCCGGGTATGGGCGCGCATGCGCTGCTGTCGCGCAAGCTGGGCAGTGCGATGGCGGACCGGATCATCGTCTCCAATGAAACTTTCACGGCCGAACAAATGTACGATCTCGGTATCGTCCATGCTCTGGCCGAACCCGGCGATGGATTGAATGCGACACGGGACTTCATCAAGAAGTCTGAGCGGCGGCATGCAGGTCTGGTTGGCTCGCGGCGGGCGATCAAGGAAGTCTGGCAGCTCGAACTCGCCGAATTGAACCGCATTACCGAAATGTGGGCCGACACCGCGCTTCAGCTGCGTGAGCAGGACCTCAAGGTCATGAACCGCCTCGTGGCTGCGCAGGCGCGGCTTGCCGAACGCATCGCGGTCGCCTGACGCTCAGTAATCGGTGCCGTGGCCGAGCGCCAGGTACTCGTCGCTCTGCATTTCGTTGAGCCGGCTCGCGGTGCGCTCGAATTCGAAGCTTCCATCTCCGCTGACATATAGCTCATCGGGCAGGGCAGCCGCGGTGGCGAACAGCTTGACCCGGTGTTCGTAGAGCGCGTCGATAAGAGTAACGAAGCGGGCTGCTTCGTTACGTTTGTCCGTGTCCATGATCGGAATGCCGACGATGATGACGGTGTGATATGCCTGCGCGATTGCAAGGTAATCCGGCGCGCCCCGCGCCTCTGCACATAACCGCTTGAAACTGAATACCCCGACGCCCTTGAGTGATTTGGGCACGTGGATGGTCCGGTTCGCTCCTACCGCGAGTGTTTCGGACGGGACATGGTCGGCATCTTCGGGAGCGAAGTCAGTAAGGCGAAAGAAGGCCTCGCGCACTTTCTGCGTCGCCGAATTGCCGAGCGGCGTGTGCCACGTTGCCAGATCGCCGATCCGGTCGAGGCGGTAATCGGTCGGGCCGTTCAGTCCGACGACATCGAGTTCGCTTTCAATCAGCTCGATGAAAGGCAGGAAGTGTTCCCTGTTAAGCCCGTCCTTGTAGAGGTCATTCGGAGGCCGGTTGGACGTGGTCACGACCGAGACGCCTTGCTTACAGATCAGCTGCGTAAACAGCCGGCTCATGATCATCGCATCTGCCGAGTTGTTCACGACCATCTCATCGAAGGCGAGGCACCTTACATTCGCCGCGATCCTTTCGGCCACTGGGGGAATTGGATCGCCGCTCATGTTCTTGCGCGCATCGCGCATTCCTGCGTGGACCTCCTGCATGAAGGCATGGAAATGCGAGCGGCGTTTCTCTTCGATCTCCAACGTCTCGTGGAACAGGTCCATCAGCATCGACTTGCCGCGCCCGACGCCGCCCCACATGTAGACGCCCTCCGGTCGCTCCTTTTTCCGCCCGAACAACTGGCCGAAGAACCCTCCTGACGGTTCGGTTTCAAGTTCACCTTGCAGCATATCGAGCCGCTCGGCGGCGCGGCGCTGATCAGGGTCTGCGCGCAATTCACCCGAAGCGATCAGCTTCTCATAGCGCGCCAGGAGGCCGCTCATTCAGGCAGCTTTACAGGCCGCGGTTTCATCTTGCGCACGATCCCCGAATAGCTGGTTACGATGTCGTCGCCCTGGACGCATTCTCCGCGCAGGAACAGCATTCGGCCCGTTTCGCGCACGATCTCGGTGACGGCATCGAGCGGCCTTTCGGGATCACCCGCGCCGACGAACTGGGTCGACAGCTCCAACGTCACCGAAGGCCCCGCATTGCCCGATCCGATCACATGCATCGTCGTGAACATTGAAATGTCGATCAAGCCCAAGGTCACGGCACCGTGGATGATGCCCTGGAGATTCTCATGGTGCCGCTTCGGGAACATGCGCAGGCGGCATTTGTCGCCTTCACGGCGTGTGATAAGCTTGCCCATCACTGCCCCATTGAACAGCGTATCGTCCTTGAGGTTCCAATGATGCCAGCCCGGATTTTCCGGATCGGGTAGATGATCGAAAACATCATCCTTGAAATCGTGTGCCCTTGTTTCACCCATCGATCATTCTGCGCTCAGCTGCTGCCTGGCAAATGCGTAGGGCGCTGCAATTGTCGTCTCTTCGCCGTTTTCAGCAGTGCAGGCCAAATCGAAAGCGCGGCGCAGGCTGCCGCCCTGCGGTGCAGAGCGCGGGCCGATATCGCGAGTCAGCAGCCGTCCTGCGCTGCCATCGGGCCGATATCCCCTGAACGAGAGGCGCGTCCAGTCGCGGGTCTGGCAGTCGACTAGCATGTGATAGTGCGCCTGATCTGTGCCAAATCGTTCATCGACATCGCGGTGCACTCTCAGCGTCTCCACTTTGGCCGCGTTACCAGCACGGCTGACGCGGCCAAGCGCGACGAATGTCATTTCGCCTTTTTCCTCATCAAGCCCGGCCAAAACCCAGAGATCGTCCGCGTTCCAGGGAAGCTCTTCGCCGCCAGGGTGTGCGCTTGCGACTGTGGCCATCAACGTGAGCCCCAGCAGTGCCGCGCAAGACCTCAAATGGCACGCTCCGCCATCATCTTCTTCGTTTCGGCGATCGCCTTGGCCGGGCTGAGGCCCTTGGGGCAGACATTGGCGCAGTTCATGATCGTGTGACAGCGATACAGCCGGAAGGGGTCCTCCAGGGCATCAAGCCGCTCCCCGGTCATCTCGTCGCGGCTATCGGCGAGCCAGCGGTAGGCCTGCAGCAAGATCGCCGGACCCAGAAACTTGTCCGAATTCCACCAGTAGGACGGGCAGGCCGTCGAGCAGCATGCGCACAGGATGCATTCATACAGTCCATCAAGCTGTTCGCGCTGCTCGGGTGTCTGAAGCCGCTCCTTGCCCGATGGCGTCGGGCTGACGGTTTGCAGCCACGGGCGGATCGAGGCGTATTGCGCGTAGAAGTGGGTGAAGTCAGGCACCAGATCCTTGATCACGTCCATATGCGGCAGCGGCGTTATGCGGATCTCGCCTTTCAGGTCTTCGATTGCTGTGGTGCAGGCGAGGCCGTTCTTGCCGTTCATGTTCATCGCGCACGAACCGCAGATGCCCTCACGGCAAGACCGGCGGAAGGTCAGCGTGGGATCGACCTCGTTCTTGATCTTGAACAGCGCGTCCAGCACCATGGGACCGCATTCGTCGAGGTCGATCTCGAACTTGTCATAGCGCGGGTTCTTGGCCGTATCGGGATCGTAGCGATACACCTTGAACGACTTCACGCGGCCCGCATCGGCGGCCTTGTGCACCTTGCCGTCCTTGCGGATCGTCGAGTTCTTGGGGAGGGTGAAGGTCGCCATGTCAGTGTATTCCCGTTTCTGCTTGGGACCTATCTAGCGGCTTGCGTGCGCGAGGCAAGGGAGCCGGTGTTGCGTCGTTTGGGATTGCTGTTGAGCATCTTTCAGCACCCCCGGCCATGAGACACATGAGACAGTGTCCTGGAGCAAAAAACCATTCGCCACCCGGTGGCTTCACCGATGCAGACAAAAAGCGGAACCTTGAGACCATTGCCGCACTCTATCCTGCATGAGCAATGTAGGAAAATCACCGGAAGGCTGGCCGAAGACCGCTGCTGTATTCGGAAGCACCGGCGGGATCGGGCGAGCCTTGTGCGAGCGGCTGTCGGCAAACGGATGCGAGCATGTCTATGCCGGATCGCGCGATGGTATCGCGCCGTCAACCAACGGGTTCAGGCCGTTCGCGTTCGACCTCAAGGACGAGGAATCGATCGAGGCGGCGGCCTCGCTGATGAAGGACAGGCCGCCGCAATGCGTGATAATAGCGAGTGGTGTCCTGACCCTGCCTGATGGCACTGGCCCGGAGAGGACGTACAAGCGCCTCGATCCGTCAGCGATGGGCGAGGTCTTTGCCCTCAACACGGTCGGTCCGGCGATCATCGCCAAGCATGTGCTGCCACTGCTGCCGCGTGATGAGCGGTTCGTGTTCGCAGCGCTGAGTGCAAGGGTCGGCTCGATTTCGGACAACGGGCTCGGCGGATGGCACTCCTACCGCGCGTCGAAGGCTGCGCTCAACATGCTGATCAAGAATTTCGCGCTGGAAATAGGCCGCACGCACAAACACGGCGCGGTGGTCGGCTTGCACCCCGGCACAGTGGACAGCGAGCTGTCCGAGCCATTCCAGTCGAACCTTCCAGATGGCCAGCTAACTGAACCCGGTGAGGCGGCTACCAGCCTGCTCGATGTGCTCGCAGGTCTCGAGCCCGAGGACAGCGGGAAGGTATTCGACTTTGCAGGACAGGTTGTGCCCGCCTGATAATGCGTGAGTGTGTGCCGGACATTCTGCCGGCGACCGCTTCCGGCCAAGCAATTCGTTCTCGAGCGGTGCTTGCATGACAGTCTGGCATGCATTTGCTACCAGCAGCGTTTCCATCGGGGGTATCACTATGAGAATTGACCTTGTTCGCTGCGCATTGTTCGGCGTCACTGCCACGTTTGCAATGTCGGGACCTGCTTCTGCTCAAACCATAGTTGGCGATACCAGTGTGAGCTGCGCCGAAGATCCTGCGTGTATGAACCGTCTGCATCCCGAAGTTCCAATGATTGCAGAAGCAGATCAAGGCGAATCAATCGTGTTCGTTACCCGAGACGCATTCGATCTCACACTCGACCCTGACGTATCGTCAAGCGCGAAGTACAGGCCGAGGGACGGTGTGGGCATTGCTCATGCGCTCACCGGGCCAATTCATGTTCGCGGAGCAAAGGCCGGTGACGTCCTTGCAATCACTATCGAAGCGCTCGAACCTGCCGAAGTCGGCTGGACCGATGTTACACCTTTCGGTTTCGGCGGCGATCAATTCGCTACCGACGGACGATTTATCGTTTGGCGTTTGAACGAAGGATACGCGGAGAGCGATGCGTTGCCAGGCGTACGGATCCCGAATGCCAGTTTCCCCGGCGTTATGACTACGTTGCCGGACGCAAGCCTCCATGCCGACATACTCGAACGAGAGAACCAGCTTCTTGAAGCCGGAGGTTCCGTCCTGCCCCCGGACCCAGTCGAAGCGAAGCCTGCCGAACTGTGCGGACCCGAGGGTACAAAGCCACTGGAATGCCTGCGGACGGTTCCCCCACGCGAGAATGGCGGCAATATGGATATCCGCTATCTCACCACGGGCTCGACATTGTATCTGCCATGCCTGGTAGATGGCTGCGGCCTGGCGGTTGGAGATTTCCACTATGCTCAGGGCGATGGAGAGGTTTCTGGCACAGCTATCGAGATGGGCGGCACCCTTACAGTGACCGCCCGCGTTGTGGACAACCCACCTGATTTGTCTCGTGGTCCGCACCTTGAAGGTTCAGCGTCGGCGCTCGGCATTCCATCGGAGCGCTTCTACGCAGTAACTGGTTTTCCGCTCAAGGAGGAAGGGAGCGTTCCCGCGAACCTGGCCTATCTTGAATCCCCCAAAGTGGCGGAGCTGAGCAACCTGTCAGGCGATATCAATCTTGCCGCACGCAATGCACTTGCCGCAATGATTGACTACATCATGACAGAGTATGGCTACGATCAGGCGCAAGCCTATATTATCACGAGCGTCGCTGTTGATTTGCGGATTGCGCAGCTCGTCGATGTTCCGAATCTCGGAGTAACTGCGGTCCTTCCGTTAGATATCTTTGTGGAGCGTGATTAGATTCTGGTGAAGGCCTGACTGAGCACGAACCAGGGACCATGATAGTCCGCTCACCACCCGATTACGGACGTATCGAATAGGCGCAGCCGAGCGATAACCGTTAGAGCAGCCCGTGCCTGTGCAGCCCCTCGGCCAGCAGTGTCTCGATCAGGTCTTCCTGCGACCAACCCGCCATTCTGGCTGCGACGCCGAAAACTTTCTGCGACCACAGATTGCAGTTCAGGTTGAGCTCCAGAAACGTCACTTCACCTGTCGCTTCGTTTACGCGAAACTCGAACCGGCCATAATCGAACGGACGGTACTCTTCCCAGACCTTCGCCGTCAGCTCGGTGATCCGCGCAGCCATTTCCTCGTTATCGAACGGGTCGAGCGAGTATTTCTGGCTGCGATCCACGAGGTCGCGCTTTTCGTAATAGGTCCGCAGATGCGAGGGATCGGCCTGCCGGAAGATCAGCATTGGCAGGATTTGCGGCTCGCCATCGACGGTGACGACCGGCACCTCGACATCGGACCCTTCGAGGAAGGGTTCGACAATCGCGTCCTGCCCGCCATTGGCCGGGTCTTCGTGAATGCGCTTCACCGCTGCCTTCACGCCGTCCCAGTCATGCGCATCCTCGACGCCCCAGCTGGCGGAGGAGTTGTTCGGCTTGATGACGTAGCGCTCGGCCTTCGGACATTTGTCCTCCGTGATCGGCGCGCCCTTGCGGTACACGGCCCAGGGGGCGGTGGGCACGCCCGCATCGGCGGCGGCGCGCTTGGCAAGGTGCTTGTCATCGGAAAGACCGCGCAGGATCGGGTTCGCGCCGAGATAGGCGATACCCGCGCGCTCGCATAGCAATGGTACGAGCATTTCCGAGTTGAAGAACCCCGCTCGGTTCAGGAGCGGAAAAACAAAGTCGATATCTTTCGGCGGATCGAACAGGATGTCGTGCGATTCCGCGAGGGTGAGCTTAAGGCCAAGGCCTTCGAGCACTTCGCGCATCTCGCGGTGATACATCGCGTGGTTGCCATCCTCAGGGTGGATCTCGCCCTCCCACAGCGCATTCTTGGCAATAAACAATATGTTGAGCCGCTCCTTGGCTTCCTGCGGAATTCGGAGTGGCTTCAAATCGGGTGAAGTGGTCGTGTCTTGCATGGTCAAAGCGGCTCGATCTGGTAAGGCGCGGGCCATAGGCTGACCGCTGAAAGCGCGCCAGCGCAAATTTTGTTTCGCTCCCTTCAGGATGGACGGACCATTTCAGAGATCAATCTTATGGCAGCGCTCGATCGACCCTTGCCGGGGTTCGAAATCGCCGAGCGTGAGGCGCGCCTGATCGCGGCGCTGTGTGCGGGCGGCGATGCGCGCATCACACTCGATCCCGCGACCGGGCTGAACAAATACCTCTCCGCGCCGCATCCACGCAGTGTGACCGCATATTCGTCATCGACGGTGAGCGACATTTCGTCCGGCGCTTTCGAGCATCTGCTGGCGCTGGCTCCCGTTGGCACTCCGGGCGAATATCAAGCCGCGCTGGACGGACTGCGCGGGCGCATCTGCAGTGCTTACGGTTTGCCGGATAGCACGGGAATCGTGTTCGCACCCTCCGGCACCGACCTTGAATATGCAGGTCTGGCTGCGACCGTGAGCAAAGCGCCGAAGGGCGTCCACAACATCCTGCTGGGCGCCGACGAGATTGGCAGCGGGTGCATCCACTCGGCCAATGGCTGTTACTTCGCAAACGAAACCGCGCTGGGCCACCAAGTCGAGCCTGCCGCACCCGTAGCGGGTTGCGGCCCGGTCAGCATGGTCGACGTGCCGGTTCGCTGCGGTGAGGGAGTAGCGCGGACCAGCGACGAGATTACAGCTTCGATGCAGGCGGAAATCCGCACGGCGCAGGCGCTGGGAAAGCATGCGCTTGTCCACGGTGTGCACGGTTCGAAAACCGGCCTCGTCCTGCCCTCGCTGTCCGATATCGATGCCATGCGCAGAGAGTTCGGCGACGCGGTGACCTTCGTCATCGACGCCTGCCAGGCGCGCATAACCAGCACGGCTCTTTCCGATTACGCGGCGCGCGATTGCATCGTGCTGCTCACGGGATCGAAATTCATGGGTGCCCCGCCGTTCAGCGGGTTCGCGCTCGTTCCCGAGAGCATCATGGCTGAAGCCGCCGATTTGCCGAGCGGGTTTGCCACCATATTTCGCCGCGCCGAATGGCCTGAGCGCTGGCCCGGCCGTGCTGCTCTGCCCGATAGCATGAATGCTTCGTTGGCCTTGCGGCTTGAGGCAGCGGTGTTCGAACTGGAGCGTTTCCAGCGTATTCCGGTCGGGACGGTCGAAGCCATCCTTGATCTGTTCGACAGCGCGCTGCAAGAAGCATTGATCGAACCTCTGGGCGCGCTGCGGGTGCTGCCACATGCGCCGGGAATGCAAGCGAAGGTGGCCGAGCGCCCACTGGAGATGCGCACGCTCATCACGCTCGACATGAGCCTCCTGCCGGGAATGGAGACATTTGACGACGCGCAGGCCGTGCACCGCAAGCTGGCGCTCGAATACGGTATCCGTCTTGGCCAGCCGGTAAAGTGCGTGCGCACGGCTCAAGGGTGGGGAGGGACGCTGCGAGTCGGTATCAGCATGCCCATGATCAGCCGCTTTGCGGCGATGGAGATTGCCGAGGTGCGCCGTACGATGCTGGCCGATTTCGAAGCGGCTACGCGCGCGCTCGGGGAATTATTGGGGCTTGGCACGCGGACCGTTTGACGTAAACTTGACCTTCGTACCGGTGGGGCGGCCGTGGGAGAGTGCCGGGATGGGTTTGAAAACTTGGTACGACGCGCACATCATGCCGCGTCTAGTTACCTGCGCGCGCAGTCAGGGACAGGTGATGAAGCGCCGCTCTCAATTGGTGCCGCTCGCCCAGGGAGACGTGTTCGAACTGGGATGCGGTGGCGGCATCAACCAGCAATTCTACGATAAGGACGCGATCACCAGCTATGCCGGGATCGATCCGCATGACAAGCTGCTCGATGAGGCCCGCGCTTCTGCTCAGGCGAAGGGCTGGCCCGCCGATATCAGGCAAGGTGTCGGCGAGGATATTCCGTTTCCCGATCGATCCTTCGACAGCGTGGTGTGCACCTTCACCTTGTGCTCGGTCGAAGACCCCAACCGGGTCCTCGCTGAAATGCGGCGCATCTTGCGGCCCGGTGGGAAGGCGCTGTTTCTGGAGCACGGACGCGCGCCCGACGCCGGAATTGCCAAGTGGCAGGCCCGGATCGAGCCTGCATGGAAACGCATCGCGGGCGGATGCCACCTGACGCGCCCGATCGGATCGGCGTTTCGCGGTGCAGGATTTGAGGTGGAGCCACTGGGGCAGGGCTACCTGCCGAAGACCCCTAGATTTGCCGGTTGGAACGAGTGGGGAGTGGCGCGCAAGGCGGGGATGTAATCACCCGGACCTTGCGCGCCTTATCCCATCAAATCAGCGCATTATTCGCCGAAAGTCCGCTGCCACCAGCCACGCTTCCTCGGGCCCGCCGAGGCGTCCTCGGACTCGTCCCCGGCAGGTGCATCGGGCGTCGCTTCGGCTGTCTTGGCCGAGGCAGTTTCTTCCGCCTTCGGCTTGGCCCGCGACTTGCGTTTCGGCTTTTCTTCGGTGGGAGCGTCGGCAGTGTCTGCCGCTGGCTCTTCGGCCTTTTTCTTGCGCGGCGCGCGTTTGCGCTTGGGCTTTTCTTCCGTCGGAGCCTCGTCTTCTGACGCCTTGTCCTCGGTGGCCTTGCCCTCGGTATCGTCCGCCTTCTTCTTGCGCGGAGCCCGTTTACGCTTCGGCTTTTCGGCAGGCGGCTCAGCGGGCGCGTCCTCATCATCGGCAGCCATCGCTGCAGCGGTCTCGGGCGCATCATCCGGTCCGGCAACGACGGTCATGTCTTCCTTGACCTGCTCGGAAACCTCTTCGAGATTTTCGGCGTCTGCCTCAGTTACGGTGTCGTCGCCCGATTTTCGCCGACCGCGACCACCGCGGCGGCGACGCCGCTTGGGCTTTTCGCCATCGTCGTCGTCATCGTTGGCTTCGCCGCGACCGGAGGAATTATCATCCTGCGAATCGTCGGAGCTGTCCTCTGAGCCTTCCGCGCCATTGTCGTCGCGCTTCTTGCCTCGGCCCCGGCCACCGCGGCGGCGGCGGCGACGCTTCTTCTTCGGCTGATCGTCATCGTCCTCGGAGTTGTCCTCTTCGGGAATGTCGTCCTCGTCGTCATCTTCGTCGATGATCGGTTCGAACTTTGGCGCTTCGGTCGGGCGCGGACCTGCGCTCGACACGGTCATTTTGGCGCCTTCGTCCTCGCCTTCGGGGATAACTTCGATGGTGACGCCGTAACGCTGCTCGATCTCGACCAGCTCGGCGCGCTTTTCGTTGAGCATGTAGACTGCCGCCTCGGTGCTGGCCGCAAGCTTGATGATCGTGCCTTTGCCCTTGGCCGCTTCGTCTTCGATGAGACGTAACGCCGAAAGACCGGCAGACGAAGCCGTACGGACAAGACCGGTGCCATCGCAATGCGGGCACTCGCGGGTGGTCGCCTCCAGCACGCCGGTGCGCAGGCGCTGGCGGCTCATTTCCATCAGGCCAAAGCCGGAGATGCGGCCCACCTGGATGCGCGCGCGGTCGGATTTGAGCGCGTCCTTCATCGCCTTTTCAACTTTGCGGACATTGGAATTGTATTCCATGTCGATGAAGTCGATCACGACGAGCCCTGCCATGTCCCGCAACCTTAGCTGGCGAGCGATTTCACGCGCCGCCTCGAGGTTGGTGTGCAAAGCAGTCTGCTCGATACCGTGCTCTTTGGTCGAGCGGCCCGAGTTGATGTCGATCGACACCAGTGCTTCGGTCGGGTTGATGATGAGGTAGCCGCCCGACTTGAGCTGCACCATCGGATCGTACATCGCCCGCAGCTGATCCTCCGCGCCGTAACGCTGGAACATCGGAACCGGATCGCTGTACGCTTTCACCCGGCGTGCATGGCTGGGCATCAGCATCTTCATGAACGATTTGGCCGATTTGTAGCCTTCCTCGCCCTCGACAATGACTTCCTCGATCTCGCGATTGTAGATGTCGCGGATCGCGCGCTTGATCAGGTCGCTGTCCGAATGGACGAGGCTGGGCGCGGTGGATGACAGCGTCTTCTGCCGAATTTCATCCCAGAGCCGCGCCAGGTAATCGAAGTCTCTCTTGATCTCGGTCTTGGTGCGGCTGAGGCCGGCGGTGCGAACGATCAGGCCCATCGTCTTGGGCAGCGAGAGGTCGGAGACGACCTGCTTCAGACGCTTGCGGTCGCTGGTGGAATTGATCTTGCGGCTGATCCCGCCGCCATGCGAGCTGTTGGGCATCAGCACGGTATAACGGCCAGCAAGGCTGAGATAGGTGGTAAGGGCTGCGCCCTTGTTTCCGCGCTCTTCCTTTACGACCTGCACCAGCAGGACCTGGCGGCGATTGATGACGTCCTGGATCTTGTAGCGGCGACGCAGCGCCATGCGCTTGGCGCGAACCTCGTCGACTTCCTTGGCGCGGCTGCGGCCTTTGCCGCCCTTGTTGCCTTTCGGGCCTTTGCCGCCCTGGCGGCGACGCCCGCGGCCCCGGCCCCGTCCGCGGCGGGACTTGTTGTCGCTGTCGTCGTCGGAGCTTTCATCGTCGGACGAATCATCGTCGTCCTCCTCATCATCATCATCGTCGGAATCATCCGACGTGCCGTCTTCAATGGTGGCGACTTTCTCTTTCTCGCTGGTGTCGATCTCTTCCAGACCGTCTTCGGCGAGGTCTTCCGCAAGCGCTTCGGCGCTTTCGTCCTCGGCGTCGTATTCTTCGCCGGGTGCGATGCCTTCGGCTTCTTCCTCGTCGCGGAGGCGTGCTTCCTCTTCGGCAGCTTCGGCCTCTTCGGCGAGCAGAGCTTCGCGGTCGGATTGCGGAATTTGGTAATAGTCAGGGTGGATTTCGCTGAATGCGAGGAACCCGTGCCGATTGCCGCCGAAATCGACGAAAGCAGCCTGTAGTGATGGTTCTACCCGAGTAACCTTGGCGAGGTAGATATTGCCTTTGATCTGCTTGTGTTCGGCAGATTCGAAATCGAATTCCTCAATCCGGTTTCCCTTGAGCACCGCCACCCGGGTTTCTTCCGAGTGGCGCGCATCGATTAGCATGCGCGTTGCCATTAAATATTCTCCAGACGTCCGCTCGCAATGCCAAGGGCGCTCGCGCGGCCTTGAGCCGGTGGGAGGGACGCAATTTATGTGATGAAATGACGCGCTGTATGAGCGCGCCGATTGTTGCATTCGCATCTCGCCGGAAAGCCGAGGAGCCTGCGATATTCGTGTCTGCTGAGAAAGACGTGCGGAGGATGTCCGCGCTACAGCTCGCATGAATGCCGGCGCCATAAGCGCGCTGCGACATCATTTGCGAGGAGATCCGTCTCGTCACTGCATCAACCTGTTGAGTGGTCCCGGTTGGCGGATGGCCGGTTGGAACCATGCGGGAGAAAAATCGGCGTCAGAGGTTAAGTTACCGTGTAGGCGACCGATAATTCAGTGATCTGGTGCTAGCACCGTGGGTTTCGTCCTGCAACTCTATTGCACTGCCATGGCGCAACATCCTAAGCACTTTCCGCAATGAGCATTCGAACGCTCCTTTTGCTGATCCTGGCCGTTCCCGCCCTCGTGCTGGGGATGGCGTATGCATTGGGCTTGAAGATCCCGGTGCCTGAATGGGGTCGTGATTATGTCCTCAGTTTTCTGGTCGAACCCGAAACGCCCGACTTTCGCCTTCCCCAGGTGCAGGGGCCGGACGACCCGGCGCGCCCGCTCGTGGTCATCGATGCCGGGCATGGGGGGCGCGATTATGGCGCGGTCGGGCAGGACATCCGCGAAAAGGACGTGGTGCTCGCCATCGCCGATGCTGTTCGCGCGATCCTGATCGACGCAGGCGGCATCCGTGTGGCGATGACGAGAGATGGGGATAGCCTCGTCCCGCTCGACTATCGCCCAGAAATCGCGCGCCAGCTCGGCGCCGACCTTTTCCTGTCGATCCATGCCGATTCGGGCGGCGATTACAGCAATGTGTCGGGCGCGAGCATTTACACTCTCTCCAACGCAGCATCGAGCGAGGCGGCGGCGCTGTTTGCCGCTCGCGAGAACAATGCGGACCGCGTCAATGGCATCGAAATCGAGGGGCAGAGCGAGGAAGTCAGCGCCATCCTCGTCGAACTGTCGCAGGCGCGCACGCGGGAAGAGGCGGCAGAGGTCGCCTCTCTCATCATCCGCGAAGGCGAGGGCATCATCGCGTTCCACCCCACCGCGCGGCGTTCGGCATCGCTGGCGGTGCTGCGCGCGCCCGATGTGCCTTCGGTGCTGTTCGAAAGCGGATTTGTGACCAACGAAAGCGATCGCGCGCGTCTCTCAACCGAGGAAGGCCGCCAGCAATATGCCGAAGTGCTGGCGCAGGCGATCCGGATCTATTTCGCACGCCGGAGCGATCCATGATCTGTTCAGCATCCATTTGGTCAGATGCGCAAACTTCCGCTCCAAAGTCGCTGGCAAGTATGCTGCGACCCGTGCTAACTGCCGCGCGAAATGAATGACGCTGAAACCACCGACCTGCTGCAATACTTCCGCTACCGGGTGAACCGCGACCTGAGCGGGACGGCGGCGTGGTTTGCGGAGAAATGGCGCGGCAGCCTGCTGTTCAAGGCGGCGGCGGTCGTGATCGGCTTTGGCGTCCTTGCGTGGATCGCGCTGTTCGTGTGGCTGGCGAGCGATTTGCCAGATGCCGAAAGCCTGCTCGATTACGAGACCCCGCTGCCTACGGTCGTGCGCGGGATCGATGGCGAGATCGTCCATTCCTACGCCCGCGAACGCCGCGTTCAGCTGCAATATCCCGACTTTCCCGAGCGGCTTATCGGCGCCTATCTGTCGGCCGAGGACAAGACGTTTTACAGCCACGGCGGGGTCGATCTTACCGGCACGGCCAACGCGGTAATGGACTACGCCACGAAATATGGCTCGGGCGACCGCGCGGTCGGCGGATCCACGATCACTCAGCAGCTGGCGAAGATCCTTCTGCTGGGCGACGAATACTCGGTCACGCGCAAGCTCAAGGAAATGATCCTCGCCACCCGCATCGAGGGTGTGCTGAGCAAGCAGGAAATCCTCGAGCTGTACCTCAACGAAATCCCGCTCTGCCGCCGCAGTTTCGGCGTGCAGGCGGCCTCGCGCGCCTATTTCGACAAGGATGTGGGCGAGCTCGACCTTCATGAAATGGCCTTCCTCGCGATCCTGCCCAAAGCGCCGGAGCGTTATGGGCGCTCGGGACAGGAAGACGCCGCGCTGACTCGCCGCGATTTCGTGCTCTCGCAGATGGAAGAGAACGGCTACATTACCGAAGCGGAGCGCAGCGCCGCCGCAGCCATGCCGCTCGGCCTGGTGCAGCAGCGCAGCGAACGTTCGGTCGATGCCGGCTATTTCCTCGAGGAAGTGCGGCGCAAGCTCATCGACGAATTCGGCGAGACGGCAGAGGAAGGCAGCAACAGCGTCTACGCGGGCGGATTGTGGGTGCGCACCTCGCTCGACCCGGAATTGCAGGAGGCTGCGCGCGACGCACTTCGCTCCGGCCTGATGCGCTATCACGGCAATCGCGGGTGGACCGGACCGATCGCGACGATCGATGTCAGCGAAGGGAATTGGGCAGGGCAGCTTTCCAGTTCCTATCTCGCGATCCGCTATGAAGACTGGCGCGTCGGCGTTGTGACCCAGCGCAGCGGTTCGAGCGCGACGATCGGTTTCTCGAATGGCGACGAAAAGCCGCTGTCAGGTCTTCCCAACGCCCTGAAGGCAGGCGACGTGATCGCTGTGCGCCCAAGCGGGAATGGCTACCGCGTTGCGACCATTCCCGAAGTGTCGGGAGGGTTCCTGGTTGAATCGGTGCAGACCGGGCGAATTCTCGCGATGCAGGGCGGGTTCGATCACCGCCTCACGGACTTTAACCGCGCGACACAGGCCGAGCGCCAGCCCGGCTCGACGATCAAGCCGTTTGTCTACGCAACTGGCCTTGCAAACGGCATGACGCCCGCGACCGAAGTGCCCGATCAGGAATTTTGCGTCTGGCAGGGCGCGCGGCTCGGGAACAAGTGCTTTTCCAACTTTGGCGGCAGCCGCGGGGGCGGGGTCTATCCAATGCGCTTCGGCCTTGAGCAAAGCCGCAACCTGATGACGGTCCATATCGCATCCGAAGCGGGGATCGAGAACGTCGTGGAAACCTTCAAGGCGGTCGATATCGGCGACCACCAGCCATTCTATGCTTCGGCACTCGGGTCAGGCAGCACATCGGTCGAGCGGATGGTCAACGCCTATGCCGCGCTCGCCAATCATGGCCGCCTGCATGAACCGACCGTCATCGACTACGTTCAGGATCGACGCGGCAAGGTCATATGGCGCGCGGACAAGCGCCAGTGTCAGGGCTGCGATATGCGCGAATGGGATGGTGAGGCCATGCCGCGTCCCGGCCAGATGGGCCGCGAAGCGCTCGATCCGCGCACCGCATTCCAGGTTGTCCATATGCTCGAAGGCGTCGTCCAGCGCGGCACAGCGACGCGGCTACGCGATCTTGACCTGCCCCTGTTCGGCAAGACCGGGACTACCACCGGCCCTACCAATGCCTGGTTCGTGGGCGGGTCTCCGGAGTTCGTCGCCGGTGTGTATATCGGCCACGACACGCCGCGTAATCTTGGCGGATGGGTGCAGGGCGGAAACACCGCGGCACCCATCTTCAAGCAATTCGTGCAGGCAACGAAGGACCGCTGGAGCGACGAGCCTGCGATTGCGCCGCCCGGCGCGCGCATGGTCCGTATCGACCGGCGCTCCGGCAAGCGCGTGTTCGATGGCTGGCCGACTGACGATCCCCAAGCTGCCATCATCTGGGAAGCGTTCAAGCCCGACACGGAGCCGTCACGCTCCACCCGTCAGGACGAGATCGCTGCAAAACGCGATGAGATCCTCGAGCTGATCCGGGCAGGACGCGAAGGCGGAAGGGGCCGCGTCGTTGAAACCAATGACGGGCAGCCTAGCGACTTCGTCGAAGAGCGCGGCGGCATTTACTGAGCGCGGCAGGAACCGCGCGCATAACCGATTGGTTGGCACCGCATGACACGCATTATCAAAACCATCGCCGCCGCCGCAGCAATGCTCGCGCTCGGCTACGCTTCGTCAGCCTCGGCCGAATTGCCTGTCGGCGAGGCCGCACCGAGCTTTACGACACGCGCCGCTCTGGCCGGGGAAGAGTTCGGATTCTCATTGCGCGCGGCTCTCGCAAGCGGGCCGGTGGTACTCTATTTCTATCCCAAGGCCTTCACTCAGGGCTGCACGCTGGAGGCGAACGCCTTTGCCGAAGCGATGCCGCAATTCCGCGCCGCCGGGGCAAGCGTCGTCGGAATGTCGGCGGACACGATCGACACCCTCAAGCGCTTCAGCCGCGAAGAATGCCGCGATGCATATGCAGTCGGGGTAGCAAGCGCACGTCTCATCAAAGCCTATGATGTCGCGCTCGGCACATCCGGGCTTGCGAGCCGCACCTCCTATGTCATCGCGCCCGATGGACGCGTGGCCTATGTTTATACCAGCGGCGATTACCGCGAGCATGTGTCGCGCACCCTTGCGGCGGTCAAAGCTCTCTCCAAATAGAATGTACGCCGGATAGGACGACGCCGGGGAGCGGACAGGCGCCCATGCTTTACAATCGCACGCCTCGCGTTAAGCGGTGCGGCAAGACGTGAATTGAAGGACAAGCGTATGCGGGCCGAGGCCCAAGCCAATATCGACCGGATCGAGGCTGCTCTCGATCTGGTACGTCAATCGCTCGATTGGGAGCGCGCCCTGCGCCGCCTCGACGAGCTGGATGCGCGTGTCCAGGACCCGACCCTTTGGGACAATCCGAAAGAGGCGCAGGCGATCAGCCGTGAACAGAAGACGCTGGAGACGGCGGTAAATACTGTGCGCGAAATCTCCGCCGAAATGGCCGATGCGATCGAGTTCATCGAGATGGGCGAGGCCGAGGGCGAGGAGGGCGTCGTCAATGATGGCCTCAAAACCTTGGATCGGCTCGCAAGCCGCGCCGATGCGGACAAGGTTCAGGCGCTGCTGTCAGGCGAAGCCGATGGCAATGACACCTACCTTGAAATCCATGCCGGGGCCGGCGGGACAGAGAGTCAGGACTGGGCGGAAATGCTGTTCCGCATGTATGGCCGCTGGGCCGAGCGCCGAGGTTTCAAGATCGAAACGGTCGAATACCAGGCTGGCGATCAGGCCGGGATCAAGTCGGCAACCTTGCTGATCAAGGGCGAGGGAGCCTACGGCTATTCGAAAACCGAAAGCGGCGTCCACCGGCTTGTCCGCATCAGCCCCTATGACAGCGCTGCAAAACGCCACACCAGTTTCTCCAGCGTTTGGGTATACCCGGTGATCGACGACGATATCGAGATCGAGATCGACCCGTCCGACCTCAAGGTCGATACCTACCGCGCGAGCGGCGCAGGCGGCCAGCACGTGAATACGACCGATTCCGCCGTCCGGATCACCCACCAGCCCTCCGGGATCGTCGTTGCCAGTCAGAACGACCGCAGTCAGCACAAGAACCGCGCAACCGCGATGAACATGCTGAAAGCGCGCCTGTTCGAACGCGAGATGGCCGAACGCGAAGCGGCTGCTTCGGGCGAGTATCAGGAAAAGAGCGATATTGGCTGGGGGCACCAGATCCGCTCCTACGTCCTCCAGCCGTATCAAATGGTCAAAGACCTTCGCACCGGCGTTACGTCCAGCTCGCCGGACAAGGTGCTCGACGGCGAGATTGACGAGTTCATTTCCGCCGCGCTCGCCCAGCGCGTGACCGGGGAGACGGTCGAGATCGAGGACGTCGAATGATGCGGCTTGCAGGCCTGTCCCTGATCATCGCCTTACCTCTGCTGGCAGGATGCGACCAGCTGGCGCCGCCTGCCGACCGCCCGGATAGCGCGCTCGAATTTCCATTGCCGGACAGGCCTGTCGCCGAGGTGGTTTCCAACCAGTTCTCCAACGAAGACGCGCGCGATGAACGCAACGAGGCGCAGGTCGTCATGGACCTCGCCAATATCGAGGAAGGCACGACCGTCGCCGATATTGGCGCGGGCGAGGGGTACTATACGGTCCGTCTCGCCGAACGGGTCGGCAGCGATGGCCGCGTCCTTGCGCAAGACATCAGCCGCGAAGCTCTCCAGCGTCTTGGCCGCCGGGTCGAACGCGAACGGCTAGAAAACATCTCGATCAAATTGGGCGAGGCCGATGATCCGCAATTGCCCGCGGACAGTTTCGACCGGATATTCCTCGTCCACATGTACCACGAGGTGACCGAACCATACGCCTTCCTGTGGCGGTTATGGCCCGCACTCGTGGAGGACGGGCAGGTGATCGTCGTCGATGTCGACCGGCCTACGGACCGTCACGGAATCCCGCCCAAGCTGCTGTTCTGCGAATTCGAAGCAGTCGGCTACCGTCTTGTCGAATTCATCGAACGACCCGACATTCGCGGATATTTCGCCCGCTTCGAGCGCGGCGAAGAGCGATCGCAGCCTGGAGAAATTGCAGCCTGTAGCAACGGTTAGATCCCGTCCCTCATGAGCGAACTTGAACTTCAGCGATCGCAGTGAACCGCCACGTCGTTGCACTCTCGATCAAGCCTTCGCTTATCTTTGCCCATGTGGCCGAACCACCCGCGAGCACCGCACACTTATCAACCAAAAGTCCATGCGCTCTTTTCCTCGTCAATGCGGGCTGCTAGCGCTGCCTCGACCAAATGGCCAAGACGTTAGGAGCACCGCCGGGGATGACAGATTATCCAACCAGTTTTGACCGTGATGATCTGTTGAAATGCGCGCGCGGCGAATTGTTCGGCCCCGGCAACGCGCAATTGCCAGAGCCGCCGATGCTGATGATGGACCGGATCACCGATATTTCCGGCGATGGCGGTCCTGATGGCAAGGGGCATGTGGTCGCAGAGTTTGATATCAAGACTGATCTCTGGTTCTTCGAATGCCACTTTCCCGGTAATCCGATCATGCCCGGCTGTCTTGGTCTTGACGGCCTGTGGCAGCTAACCGGCTTCAACCTTGGCTGGCGTGGCTGGCAAGGGCGCGGCTATGCTCTGGGCGTGGGTGAGGTCAAGCTTACCGGTATGGTCAGGCCTGACCGCAAGATGCTCACCTATTACGTCGATTTCACCAAGGCCGTGCAAACCCGGCGTTTGACCATGGGCGTGGCCGATGGCCGTGTTGAGGCCGATGGTGAGGTCATCTATCAAGTCAAAGATATGAAAGTCGCCCTGTCCGAGGCCTGATTGGGCCTTGGGACCGAAACAGGATTGGGGCGGAAAAGGGGATTATGCGTCGCGTCGTCATTACAGGTCTGGGGATCGTTTCCTCGATCGGCAACAATTCAGCTGAGGTGCTGGCATCGCTTAAAGCGGGCAAATCCGGCATCACTTTCAATGATGACATGGCCGAACACGGGTTCCGTTCGCAGATTGCGGGTGCGGTGGATCTGGATGTTTCTGAGCACGTGGACAAGCGCACCTTGCGCTTCATGGGACCCGGAGCGGCCTATGCGCACATCGCCATGGGGCAAGCCATAGCCGATGCCGGGCTTGAGGAGAAAGACGTCGTCAACCCGATGACCGGGGTGATTGCCGGATCGGGTGGCCCGTCGACTTCGGCGATGCTGGCGGCGCACCAGACGGTGCTCAAGACCGGCGCAACCAAGCGTGTCGGGCCCTTTGCCGTGCCCAAGTGCATGTCCTCTACAGTGAGCGCAAACCTCGCCACGGCGTACCAGATCAAGGGCATGAACTTCTCGATCACCTCGGCCTGCTCCACCTCGCTGCATTGCATCGGCATGGCGGCGCAGCAGATTGCGCTGGGCCAGCAGGACGTGATGTTTGGCGGCGGCGGTGAAGAGCTGGACTGGACATTGTCGTGCCTGTTCGACGCGATGGGGGCGATGTCGAGCAAATACAATGACACGCCGGCGCGCGCCTCCCGCGCCTTTGACGCCGACCGCGATGGTTTTGTCATCGGCGGCGGCGGCGCGATGGTAGTGCTTGAAAGCCTCGAACATGCGCAGGCGCGAGGGGCGAAGATCTACGCCGAAGTCACCGGTTTCTGCGCCACGTCCGATGGCGCCGACATGGTCGCACCTTCCGGCGAGGGCGGCGAGCGCGCCATGCGAGGGGCTCTCAAGTCGCTCAGCAAAGATCGCAAGGTCAGTTATATCAACGCCCACGGCACTTCGACGCCGGTCGGCGATGTCGGCGAGATCGAGGCAGTGCGCCGGGTGTTCGGCGAAGGTTCGACGCCGCCGGTCAGCTCCACCAAGTCGATGACCGGCCACAGCCAGGGAGCTACCGGTGCGCAGGAGGCGATCTATTGCCTTCTGGCGCTCGAGCATGATTTCATCATTCCCTCGATCAATGTCGAAACCCTCGATCCGGCGCTGAAGCCTGAAGAGATTGCGACCGAGATCGTGGAAAATGCAGGTCTTGATACGGTGATGACCAATTCCTTCGGATTTGGCGGCACCAATGGCACGATGCTGTTGTCCAAATTTCACGGATGAGTGCGAGCGCGGATCAACGTACCGAAGAGCGAGGTGACTGAAATGGGCGTTCTTGCAGGAAAACGCGGCCTTGTTATGGGCGTGGCCAATGACCGGTCGATCGCTTGGGGCATCGCAAAAGCGCGCTCCGAGGCGGGTGCAGAGCTGGCTTTCACTTACCAGGGTGAAGCTTTTGGCAAACGGCTGCGTCCGCTGGCGGAAAGCGTTGGCTCGGATTTCATGCTCGATGTCGACGTCACCGACAACGCCTCGCTGGACGCTGCGTTTGACGCGCTTCAGGAACGGTGGGGCAGGCTGGATTTCGTGATCCACGCCATCGCTTATTCCGACAAGGCTGAGCTGACGGGCCGCATCCTCGATACGTCAAGAGAGAACTTCAAGAACTCTCTCGACATATCCGCGTACAGCTTCATCGAAGTGGCGCGCCGCTCGCATCCGATGATGGTCGAGCATGGCGGCACGTTGCTGACGCTGAGCTACATGGGCTCCAATCGCGTCACTCCGAACTACAACGTGATGGGTGTGGCCAAGGCCGCGCTGGAAGCGGCGGTGCGGTATCTGGCCGATGACCTCGGTCCCGAAGGTATTCGCGTCAACGCCGTAAGTCCCGGTCCGATGAAAACGCTCGCCGGCTCTGCCATCGGCGGAGCGCGCAGGACCTGGAAACATACCGAGGCGAACGCACCCTTGCGCGCCAATGCGACGCTGGAAGCGGTGGGTGGGACGGCGGTGTATCTGTGCTCAGATGCCGGGGCCTGGACCACCGGCGAAATCATTCGCGTGGATGGCGGTTTTCATGTCCTGGGCATGCCTCAACAGGACAATCTTTGAGATAATCGGACACTCGGATTATCGGTTGGAGCAGACTGGTCCTGCTCGCCCGACTACACTCTGACATTGAAGGAACTCATTCACCACAATTTGACCGTGGATTGCGGGGCTCCTTGCCGACCCAGTTGCGGACGCTCAATGCCGCGTTAAATGATATGGTCTCGCTATGCTTTCGATAGTTTTTGCCTTACTTGCACAAGGTTCATCCTCAGTGACAATCGGGGCGATACGCGTTTCTCCAGAGGAATTTCGGGACCAGATTGTCAGAGTTTGCGGCGAGCTGTCCGATGAAGGCGACGTCCTTTATTCAAGCGCGCACCTGCCGCGCCATGGACGAGTAGGCATTCGCGTTGGTAAGCATGATCTGGTGCCGAAGCACGGGCAGATTTGCATTGAGGGACTGTGGGTTCGTGACCCCAAACTTCCTTATGCAGAAGCCGATTACATCATCGTTACGGATGCGTCAGTCCATCCCCATTATTTGTTGTTACCGATGAAACGATGACGCGCCAGCTGCTGCGAGAATCCGTAGCTTCGCGCCCTCAAATCGTCGCTATATCAACGCTGTGAGCACCTGATCCGGCGGCCTGTGCCCGTCGGTCCAGAACTGGATATTCGCGATCACCTTTTCGCCTGATGCCTCGCGGCCTTCGGCTCGTGGCGCTGCCTATGTGCGGGAGGGTCATGACGTTAGGATGCTTTAGCAATCGCTCGTCGACATGGGGTTCGTCGGGATAGACGTCGAGGCCCGCCCCGGCGAGCTTGCCATCGTAGAGCGCCGCAATCAGAGCCTCCTGGTCGATCAACTCGCCGCGCGCGGTGTTGATCAGGCTTGCGCCGTCCTTCATCAGCGCGAACCGGCGTTCATCCATAAGGCCGCGCGTATCTTCGGTCAGCGGGCAGTGGAGGGTGAGGATGTTCTGCCTCTGAAATAAGCCGATCAAGGTCATCGACATAACGCGCGCCCAGCATCTGTTCGAGCGCTTGCGGCAGCGGCTTTCGGTTGTAATACGCGACCTCGAGCCCGAATGCGCGCGCACGGTGTGCGACCGCCTGTCCGATCCGGCCCATCCCGACAATGCCGAGCACCTTGCCGCCCAGCTTGCGCCCCAGCAGGCCCGACGGCGCCCATCCGGTCCACTCGCCTCGGCGCACGAGTGCAGTGCCCTCACGAATGCGGCGCGGCACTCCGATAATCCCGGCCATCGCTATATCGGCGGTGTCGTCGGTGAACACGCCCGGTGTGTTCGTGACCATTATTTTGCGCTTCGCGGCGGCGGCGAGGTCGATATGTTCAGTGCCCGCGCCGAAATTTGCGATCAGTTTGAGCCGGTCGCCTGCCGCTGCGATCATGTCGGCGTCGATCCGGTCGGTGACGGTCGGGACCAGCACATCGCAATCCTGCATCGCCGCGATCAGCTCATCGCGGCTCATCGGCGTATCATCGGTGTTGAGCGTTGCCTCGTAAAGCTCGCTCATCCGCGCCTCGACGCTCGGCATAAGGTGGCGGGTCACCACGACCTTTGGCTTACCGGAAGGGAAGTGCGGCGGAGTGTGTGTTGCGGCCATGAAAGCGGGCTAAGGCGAGAGGGGGCAGGCGGTCAAGATGCGGCGGGCACGCAGGGAAATAAAGATATTGCGCTAACGACCTTTTGCACGCTTGAAGCGGGCCATGACCGCGCGCTATCAACGCCGCATGATCGCTCTCCGCTTGTTTGCCGCATTTTATGTGACAGTTCTTTTCGCCAACGCGGTCGTGCCTGCACCGGCGCAGGCGCAGACGCGCGAGGTTCCGTATTGGGCCGCGATCCGCTTCGATGAAGTCAATATGCGCGTCGGACCGAGCCAGGAATACCCGATCGAATGGGTCTACAAGCGGCAGGGACTGCCGGTAAAGGTCGTGCGGGTGCGCGAAAGCTGGCGCTTGGTCGAAGATCCCGAGGGCGAGCAGGGCTGGATCGCATCGAGCCAGCTCACCCCGACGCGCGGCGCGATTATCATCGGGGATGGCCCTGCCGACATGCGCGAGACCGCTGACCGATCATCCGCGCTACGCTGGAGAGCCGAGCCCGGCGTCGTCGGTACGCTGCTGCGCTGCCGCGAAAACATGTGCGAGATAGATGTGACCGGACGGACCGGGTGGGTCGACCAGACGCGCCTTTGGGGTGCGGGCGAGCCTTAACCCCGCTCACCTATTCGCCGATCGGGGTGACCCTGTAGCTTTCGCTGCCGTCATCGCGGAATGTCATGAAGCTTCCATCCGGGCGTAGATCGCGATTGGTCCAGCAGCGCTCCGCCTGATCCTCGCCATCACCGACTGGATCGAAGCAAATGAACTCGCCGCGCGTGGTCCATGTGCCGCCGCCCACTTCATCGCCATCGGCGGTCATGTCGATATAAGTGCCATCAGCGTTCAGCCGCGTCCGGGCGTATACGGTTTCGGCATTACCGATTGCGTACAGACCTGGACCCATTTGGAATGTGGCTTCTCCCGCTTCCGGCACAAGCGACATGTCAGATGCTTCCGAAACTTCTGGAGTTTCCGGACTGCATCCGAAAAGGGCAACAGCGCCCGCAGCGCCAATCGCTCGCAGCAACCTATACCAGCTCCACGGCCACAGCCGTCGCCTCGCCGCCGCCGATACACAGGCTTGCCACGCCGCGCGTCTTGCCCTGATGTTTGAGGGCGTTGAGCAGAGTTACGATGATGCGCGCGCCCGATGCGCCTATAGGGTGGCCCAGCGCCGTTGCGCCGCCGTTTACGTTGATCTTGTCATGCGGAATGCCGATGTCGCGCATGGCGAACATCGAAACGCACGCGAACGCCTCGTTCACTTCCCACAGATCGACATCCTCGACGCTCCAGCCTGCGTTCTCGAGCACCTTTTCGATGGCTCCCACAGGGGCGACGGTAAAGTCCTTCGGCTCGCGGGCATGGGCTGCCATCGCGACGATCTTCGCCACCGGCTTGGCGCCGCGTTCCTTCGCCACGCTCTCGCGGGTGAGGACGACTGCCGCTGCGCCGTCAGAGATCGAGCTTGAGGTGGCAGCGGTGATCGTCCCGTCCTTGGCAAAGGCGGCGCGCAGGGTCGGAATCTTGTCCGGGCGGCCGCGACCGGGCTGTTCGTCCGTTTCCACCGTCACGTCGCCCTTGCGGGTCGAGTAGCTCACCGGGACGACTTCATCGGCGAATGCGCCGCTTTCAATGGCGGCATTGGCGCGGCGGAGCGATTCGATCGAATATTCGTCCATGTCTTCGCGGGTGAGCTGATATTCGTTGGCGGTGTCCTGCGCGAAGGCACCCATCGCACGGCCCTCCTCGTAGGCATCTTCAAGCCCGTCGAGGAACATGTGGTCATAGGCCGTGTCATGTCCGATCCGCGCGCCCGAGCGGTGCTTCTTGAGCAGATACGGCGCGTTGGTCATGCTTTCCATGCCGCCTGCAACGACCATGTCGATGGTCCCGCTGGCGAGCGCTTCGGCGCCCATGATGACCGTCTGCATTCCGCTGCCGCAAACCTTGTTGACTGTGGTGGCCTGGACCGATTCCGGCAGGCCGCCCTTTATCACGGCCTGGCGGGCAGGGGCCTGGCCCAGTCCTGCGGGCAACACGCAGCCCATATAGGCGCGGTCGAAGTCCTTGCCCTCAACGCCCGAACGCTCGACCGCCGCCTTCACCGCAGTCGCGCCCAGATCGGTTGCAGAAACATCCGACAGCGCGCCCTGCATACCGCCAATCGGCGCGCGGGCGTAGGAGAGGATCACGATCGGGTCGGCGGCGGAAAATTGGGTCATGGAAGGCGTCCTTCGCTGAGAAGAGAAAATGTTGCCCAAGCGATGTAATGCTGCGCTGTGGCGAGTGCAATCACGACTGGCTCCTGAATTGGTCTAACGCTTGTCAGGCGCGCTGGATTGCGCAAGGGTGGGTCGCAAATCAAAACGCATGCCCTTTGGGAGAAAAAACAATGGCCGATGACCGCCGCGATGAGCTCGAAGCAATTCTCAAACGCCAGCGCGATGCCTTTACCGCCTCGCGTCCCGAGACGATGGGAATGCGCAAGGACCGGATCAAGCGGGCGATGGCCCTGCTGAAGGAGCATTCCGAAAACCTGTGCAAGGCGATGAGCGCGGATTTTGGCAACCGCGCTATCGAACAGAGCATGCTCACTGATATTGCCGGGACGGTCGGCGCGGGCAAACACGCGCTCAAGAACATGGACAAGTGGGCCAAGACCGAGAAGCGCCCGGTTCAGTTCCCGCTCGGCCTGCTTGGGGCAAAGGCCGAGGTTCGCTATGAACCCAAGGGCGTGATCGGCATTCTTTCTCCGTGGAATTTCCCGGTCAACCTGGCATTTTCGCCGTTGATGCAGGTGCTTGCTGCGGGCAACCGCGCGATGATCAAGCCGAGCGAATTTACCGAGCGCACCAGTTTGCTGATGGCCGAACTGGTCGAGGAATATTTCACCCCCGATGAGGTTGCCGTCGTCACCGGAGGGCCGGAAGTCGCAGCCGCATTCTCATCGCTGCCCTTCGATCACCTCGTCTTCACCGGCTCGACCGAAACCGGACGGCGCGTGATGCAGGCGGCGGCGGAAAATCTCGTACCGGTCACGCTCGAACTTGGTGGAAAATCGCCGGTCATCCTGGGCCGCAGCGCCGATTTCGAGAGGGCTGGCGAACGGATTGCTTTGGGCAAGATGATGAACGCGGGGCAGATCTGCCTTTCGCCCGACTACATGTATGTGCCCGAAGACAAGGAAGACGAGGCAGTTGCCGGTGTTTCGAACGGTGTTGCGAACATGTATCCGACGCTGCTGGAAAACGACGATTACGCTTCCATCGTGTCCGACCGCCACTTCGAACGGCTGCAAGGCCTCGTCGAGGATGCGCGGGACAAGGGTGCGGACGTGATCGAGGTCAATCCCGGAAACGAGGATTTCTCGAACGCGAACCAGCGCAAGATGCCGCTCAATATCATCCGCAATGTCAATGACGACATGAAGGTGATGCAGGAGGAAATCTTCGGACCGGTCCTGCCAGTGAAGACCTACAAGGCGGTCGATCAGGCGGTGGACTACGTCAACGAACACGACCGTCCGCTGGGCCTTTATTACTTCGGTCAGGACAAGGATGAACAGGAGCGCGCGCTCACCCGCACCATTTCGGGCGGGGTCACCACCAATGACGTCATCTTCCATGTCTCGATGGAAGACCTTCCGTTCGGCGGTGTCGGACCGTCGGGCATTGGCAGCTATCACGCCATCGAAGGCTTCCGCGAATTCAGCCACGCCCGCGCCGTTTACCACCAGCCAAAGATCGATGTGGCCAAGCTGGGCGGGTTCAAGCCGCCCTATGGCAAGGCCACTGAAAAGGCGGCGGCAGGCATGATGAAATGAAGGCGCAGCTTGCCGTCTTCCTGTCACCGTTTGCACTTGCCGTTGGAGCGCCGGTTGCAGCGACTGACAGGGCGCCGGAAGAGGTAACATCTTGGCGCGCGGTCGATGCCGAAACCGGGAAAATCCGCGATCCTGAAGGGTTGGAGCAACTTGCCCGTGACTTTCCCGATAGCGGAAATGTGCGGCTGCGGATGCTCCAGCCCTACCTTGCCGCCGGTGAACCCGACAAGGTCATGGCAACGCTCGAGTGGCTTTACGAGCGCGGCTATGTCTTCGGAGAAGTGACGCAGCAACAAATCCCCAAGCTGCTGGAAGACGTTGATCCCGGACGTATTGCGGAGCGGCTTCGCGCTGAGGCGGAAGTTATCGAAGCAAGCGAAGTCATCGCCAAGGTTCCGGCGGGCGCGGGTCTGGTGGAAAGCGTCGTTTCTCCCGGTGCCGAAGGATTTCTCGTTGTAACCTCGATTACCGAGCAGACCGCATTCGCTTCGCTCGATCTCGACGAACTGGGAACGGCTAGACATTTCGCGCGCGAATGATCTGAGCGGCGTGGTCTCGGACGAGGAGCGCCAGATTGGCTGGTTTGCATCATCCAATATCGACGAGTCAGAAGGCGGAACAAAACGCTTCAATGGCCTGATCGGTTTGCAAAGATCCGACAAGGACACAATGTATGTGAGCGCGCCGCAGGGTGTGACGCTTTCCGATCTCGCGCTGGGAGGGGATGGCACAGTGTATGCCAGCGATCCGCTGGGCGGCGGCATTTACCTCGCCGCGCCCGATGCCGAACGGCTCGATACATTGATCGCACCCGGCACACTGCGCTCGCCTCAGGGGCTTGCCCCGAGCGAGGATGGCTCGGAACTTTATGTCAGCGATTACCGCTATGGCATCGCAATTGTCGATCTGGAGACACGCGTTGTATCGCGGCTAGCCAGCGATATCCCGGCGATCCTCGACGGGGTCGATGGGTTATGGCTTCATGGTAATGAGCTCATCGCGATGCAAAATGGCACCAGCCCGATGCGGATCAGCGCATTCAAGCTTTCGGAGGATGGAATGCGCGTGGTGGGCCATCGCATCCTTGAGCAAGCGCACCCAGAATGGACCGAGCCTCTGGGTGGTTCGATTGTTGGCGGAGCGCTATATTACGTCGCGACCGGACAATGGGACCGCTATGTCAAAGGCGAGCCGGTCGCTGACAAACCAGCGATTCCGACCGAAATCAGGCGGCTTCCCCTCGAATAGCCCGGCGGCGCGGGTTGCGTTCGATTTTCTGCAACAATTATGCGCTGATTTGCCCGAGTCGCACCCTTGCGCGCTGTAAACGACACGCCTAGACGCGGGCGCTAGGGATAAATTAGCTTGGAAATCGCTGTGATCGACCTCAGCCAGTATCTCCCGATACTGATCTTCATCATCATCGCCTTCGGCTTGTCATGCCTGTTCGTGTTCCTGCCGATGGGCGTCTCGCGCCTGACCGGATCGCACAATCCGGGCGCGGACAAGCTCAGCGAATACGAGTGCGGCTTTCCCGCGTTCGAGGACGCGCGCAGCCAGTTCGACGTCCGGTTCTACCTCGTCGCGATCAGCTTCATCATCTTCGACCTTGAGGCAGCCTTTCTGTTTCCCTGGGCGGTCAGCCTTGGTGAGACGCAGTGGGTGGGCTGGATCGGAATGATGACGTTCCTGTTTATCCTCGCCGTCGGTCTTGCCTATGAATGGAAGAAAGGGGCTCTGGACTGGGAATGAGCAACTCACAGAACCCCACGATAATCGTGCCGCCCACCGTGCCGATCAGCGCGGGCGAGGCGGTACCGCAAACATGCCTACCGCACGCGGCGGTGAGGTAAAGCAGCCCGACGCGGACTATTTCAACGCGCTCCAGACAGAGGTGAATGACAAGGGCTTCCTAGTCACTTCGACCGAGGACGTGTTCCAGTGGGCGCGCACCGGTAGCTTGTGGTGGATGACCTTTGGCCTGGCGCGCTGCGCTGTGGAAATGATCCACGCCAACATGCCGCGCTACGACATGGAGCGTTTCGGCGCGGCCCCGCGCGCATCCCCGCGCCAGTCGGACCTGATGATCGTCGCGGGCACGCTCTGCAACAAGATGGCCCCGGCGCTGCGCAAGGTCTACGACCAGATGTCCGATCCAAAATACGTGATCAGCATGGGAAGCTGCGCCAATGGCGGCGGCTATTATCACTACAGCTACAGCGTCGTGCGCGGCTGCGACCGGATCGTGCCGGTTGATATCTATGTGCCGGGATGCCCTCCGACTGCCGAAGCTCTCCTATATGGAGTGATGCAGCTGCAGCGGAAGATCCGCCGTGCCGGGACGATTGAACGCTAATATGGCCGTCCATCACTCTGCCCCAAAGTACGCCTCGAACGATGGCGTGATCGACGCGCTTAGCGAGAGCATCAGCGTGTGGGTTGTCGACGCGCAGGAAAAGCATGGCGAGATCATCTTCACCGTGCAGCGCGACGCCATCGAAGACGTTTTGCGCACCTTGCGGGACGACCATAAATACCAGCAGCTCATGGAAATCGCAGGCGCCGACTATCCGGATCGCGCAGAGCGGTTCGAAGTCGTTTACATGCTGCTTTCGCTGACCAAGAACCACCGCATCATCGTCAAATGTTCGACAGATGAAGCGACACCGGTTCCGACCGTTACAACTTTATGGCCGAACGCGGGCTGGCTCGAGCGCGAAGTGTTCGACATGTACGGTGTGACGTTTGCGGGCAACAAGGACTTGCGCCGCATTCTCACCGATTACGGCTTCGAAGGACATCCCTTCCGCAAGGACTTCCCGATGACCGGCTACACCGAGCTGCGGTATTCCGAAGAGGAAAAGCGCGTCGTCTATGAGCCGGTCGAACTGCCGCAGGACATGCGCACCTTCGATTTCCTCTCGCCGTGGGAAGGTTCCGACTACGTGCTGCCCGGTGACGAGAAGGCCGATGGCCCTCCCGATGTCGACAAGCCCAAGGTGACCGAAACGCCTGCCGACACCGGCGCGGGCGAAAAGGCCGAGGAACTGGCCGAAGAGGGCACCGATGCAGTTCCGCCCGATATGGTTGAGGTGGAGATCAAGCAAGACAAAGAGGAGGGCGAGTAAACGTTATGCAGATCGAAGAATCGCCCACCACCGATGGCAATGTCATCACCAATTACACGATCAATTTCGGCCCTCAGCATCCTGCGGCGCACGGCGTGTTGCGCATGGTCATGGAGCTTGACGGCGAGGTCATCGAGCGGATCGACCCGCATGTCGGTCTGCTTCATCGCGGCACGGAAAAGCTGATCGAGCAGAAGACTTACTTGCAGGCGCTGCCATATTTCGACCGCCTCGATTACTGCTCGCCGCTGTGTCAGGAGCACTCCTATGTGCTCGCGATCGAGAAGCTGCTGAACCTCGAAGTGCCCGAGCGCGCGCAATACCTTCGCGTGTTGTTCGCCGAGCTGACTCGCATCTGCAACCACATGCTCAACATGGGCGCGCACGTGCTTGACGTCGGCGCATTCACCCCGAACCTGTGGATCATGGACCTGCGCGAAGATTGCATGAATTTCTTCGAGCGGGCTTCCGGTGCGCGGATGCACTCGGCCTGGTTCCGGCCCGGCGGCGTGCACCAGGACGTTCCGGAGAAGCTGCTGGTCGATATTGGCGACTGGCTCGACAACCGGTTCTTCCAGCTGTTCGACGACGCGATGAGCCTTGTCATGGACAACCGCATTTTCAAACAGCGCAATGTGGATATCGCCGTGGTCAGCCGCGAGGATGCGGTCGCATGGGGCTTTAGCGGTCCGATGATACGTGCCGCCGGCATTCCGTGGGATTTACGCAAATCGCAGCCTTACGATGTTTATGATCGCATGGACTTCGACATCCCGGTCGGCACAAATTCGGACTGCTACGACCGCTTCATGGTGCGCGTGAAGGAAGTGCGCGAAAGCGCCAAGATCATCAAGCAGTGCCTGCGCGATATGCCTGAGGGGCCGGTTGCCAGCAGCGACAACAAGATCGTCCCGCCCAAACGCGGCGAGATGAAGCAGTCGATGGAAAGCCTGATCCACCACTTCAAGCTTTATACCGAAGGCTTCCACGTGCCCGAAGGCGAAGTCTACGTCGCAACCGAAAGCCCCAAGGGCGAGTTCGGTGTTTACCTCGTCAGCGATGGCACCAACAAGCCATACCGCTGCAAGATCCGCCCGACCGCCTTCAGCCACCTCCAGGCGATGGACTTCATGAGCAAGGGCCACATGCTGCCCGACGCGACCGCGATCCTGGGCGCGATCGACGTTGTGTTCGGGGAGTGCGACCGGTGAGTCTTCGACAAACATTTTGGCGATTTGCTCATCGCCGCTACCAAACGAGAAAACCGAAGGCGGCTTGGGAAATTATTGGCTTCGGCTTCGCCGCGTTCTTTGGTTTTACATACGCAATCGCGTTCTTCCAAAATTTCGAGGCAAGTCTGAAAGTGCTTCCCGGAATTTTTGTCTTCGTTTTCGCGCCTCTTCTTTTAGCATTGGGACATCGCCGCATACGTCTGGAACACGCCAAGAGTGGCGACGCGCTTTATCGAAAGGTATCGGCGAGCAATGGCTGACCGTACTCCCGCACCCGATACGCCCGAACTGCGCGAGCGCTGGGGTTCCTTCGAATGGACGAAGGAAAACCGCGCCAAGGCGGACTGGCACATCGCCAAGTATCCTGAAGGACGCCAGAAATCGGCGGTGATGCCGCTGCTCGACCTTGCGCAGCGGCAGGTCGGCGAGGAAACCGATATGCAGGGCTGGCTGCCGCTGCCGGTGATCGAATATGTCGCGCAATATCTCGACATGCCGGTGATCCGCGCGCTCGAAGTCGCGACGTTCTACTTCATGTACAACATGAAGCCTGTCGGAAAATTCCATGTGCAGGTCTGCGGCACGACGCCGTGCATGCTGCGCGGCTCGGACGACATCATCGCTGCATGCAAATCGCGCGGCATGGCGAAGGGCGAAGTCTCCGAAGACGGCCTGTGGACCCTCACCGAAGTCGAATGCATGGGGAATTGCGCGACCGCGCCGATGGTGCAGATCAACGACGACAATTACGAGGACCTGACCGTCGAGAGGCTCGACGCCGTGCTCGACTCGCTGGCCAAGGGTGAGCAACCCAAGGTGGGCACGCAAGAGCCGGGGCGGCGCACGTCCGAGCCCAAGGGCGGCCCGACCACGCTCAAGGAAATGGTCGATGCCAACCACGATTACCGAGGTGAGTGGTGATGAACGGCACGACAATAGCTCTGGCCGTAGCGGGCCTCGCCGGCTTTTTTGCCGGGGCGTATCTCGCCGCGACTGGCGACAGGGAATCGGGCATCGCCCTCATGGGTGCGGGCCTGCTCTGCCAGATATTGTGTCTGCGTCAGCTTCGTCTGGCAAGGAAGAAGGAAACGAGTGATGCTGGCCGATAAGGATCGCATCTTCACAAACGTCTATGGCTTCCAGGACTGGGGCCTGAAGGCGGCGCAGGCGCGGGGCGATTGGGACAACACCAAGGCGCTGATCGAGCGTGGTCAAGACGCGATCATCGAAGAGATGAAGGCGTCGGGCCTGCGCGGGCGGGGCGGGGCAGGTTTTCCGACCGGCCTCAAATGGTCGTTCATGCCTAAGTCGAGCAAGGATGGCCGCCCGAGCTTTCTGGTCATCAATGCCGACGAATCCGAACCGGGTTCGTGCAAGGACCGCGAGATCATCCGCCACGATCCGCACAAGCTGATCGAAGGCGCGCTCGTCGCCGGTTTCGCGATGCGCGCACGCGCCGCTTATATCTACATTCGCGGCGAATATATCCGCGAGGCGGAAACGCTGCAAAAGGCCATCGACGAGGCTTATGACGCTGGGTTGATCGGCAAGAATGCCAGCGGTTCGGGCTACGATTTCGACGTCTTCATGCACCGCGGCGCGGGCGCTTATATCTGCGGCGAAGAAACCGCGATGATCGAAAGCCTCGAAGGCAAAAAGGGACAGCCGCGCCTAAAGCCGCCTTTCCCGGCAGGCGCGGGCCTTTATGGCTGCCCGACCACGGTCAACAATGTCGAGAGCATTGCGGTCGTCCCGACGATCCTGCGGCGCGGCGGCGACTGGTTTGCCGGCTTCGGACGCGAGGGCAATCACGGGACCAAGCTGTTCCAGATTAGCGGCCATGTTCAGCAGCCCTGCGTCGTCGAAGAAGAGATGAGTATCCCCTTTCGCGAGCTGATCGAGAAGCATTGCGGCGGTATTCGCGGTGGCTGGGACAATCTGCTCGCAGTGATCCCCGGCGGATCCTCGGTTCCCCTTGTCCCGGCCAAGGAGATCATGGACGCGCCGATGGATTTCGACGGGCTGAAGGAACTCGGATCGGGCCTCGGCACGGCAGCGGTTATCGTGATGGACAAATCGACCGATATCGTGCGCGCGATCAGCCGCATCTCGTATTTCTACAAGCATGAAAGCTGCGGCCAGTGCACACCCTGCCGTGAAGGCACCGGGTGGATGTGGCGCATGATGGAGCGCCTGCGCACCGGCGACGCCGCGATCGAGGAAATCGACATGCTGCACGAAGTGACCAAGCAGGTCGAAGGCCACACGATTTGCGCGCTGGGCGATGCGGCGGCATGGCCGATCCAGGGCCTCATCCGCCACTTCCGCCCCGAGCTCGAGAAACGCATTCACGAACACAACGCGAAATTCGCGGAGGCGGCGGAGTGAATAAGCTTGTAAACGATTTATGCGTCATTTTAGCCGGCGCGTGGGCTGTCGGAGGAACTATCCTTACAGTCTTTATGATCTTTTTGGCATTTACCGTAGGTACACGGAATGACTTGGTTGGCGTCGTGCCCGTAGTTGTTCTCGTTTTTTTGCCTAGTGTAGCTCTTGCATTGACTGCTTGGCTCGTTCGAGATCGTAGCGAGAAATCTGAGGTGCCCAATGCCTAAAGTCACCGTAGACGGCGAAGAAATCGAAGTCCCGGCAGGCGCCACAGTGCTGCAGGCGTGTGAGCTTGCAGGTAAGGAAATCCCGCGTTTCTGCTATCACGAGCGCCTGTCCATCGCGGGCAATTGCCGCATGTGTCTGGTCGAAGTGAAGCCGGGGCCGCCAAAGCCGCAGGCCTCCTGCGCGCTGCCCGTGGCCGATAATCAGGAAATCCGCACCGACACGCCGATGGTCAAAAAGGCCCGTGAAGGCGTGATGGAATTCCTGCTCATCAACCACCCGCTCGATTGCCCGATCTGCGATCAGGGCGGCGAGTGCGATTTGCAGGACCAGGCGGTCGCCTATGGTCGCGGCGATTCCCGCTATAACGCGAACAAGCGCGCGGTGACCGAGAAATATATGGGTCCGCTGATCAAGACGATCATGACCCGCTGCATCCACTGCACCCGCTGCGCGCGTTTCTCGGAAGAGATCGCGGGCGTGGACGAAATCGGCGCGCTGTATCGCGGCGAGGACATGCAGATCACGACCTATCTCGAACAGGCGGCTGCACACGAGCTTTCGGCCAACGTTATCGACCTTTGCCCGGTCGGCGCTCTGACGTCGCGGCCCTATGCGTTCGAAGCGCGTCCGTGGGAGCTGAAGCGCACGCTCAGCATCGACGTATCGGACGCGGTGGGCGCGAACATCTCGCTGCATTCGAAGGGCCGCGAAGTCATGCGCGCACTTCCGCGCATCAATGATGACGTCAACGAGGAATGGCTGTCAGATAAGGGACGCTATCAGGTCGATGGCCTGTCCAAGCGCCGCCTCGACAAGGTGTTCATGCGCAAGGGCGGCAAGTTGCAGGCCGCGCAATGGAACGAGGCGTTTGACGCCATTGCTGCGCAGCTTGAAGGTAAAAAATCGTCCATTGCTGCCGTCGCGGGCGACATGGTCGATTGCGAGACGATGTTTGCCGCCAAGACCTTGCTGAAGGCATGCGGCTCCACTCAGGTTGAAGCGCGTCAGACCGGCATGACATATGACGTCAGCAATATCGCAGCGGTCAATTTCAACTCGACACTGGCCGGGATCGAAACCGCAGACGCGATCCTGATTGTCGGCTCGCACATCCGCTGGGAAGCCGCGCTCGTAAATGCTCGCATTCGCAAGGCTGTGAAGGCCGGGGCGAAGGTATTCGTGGTCGGTCCGGAATGGGAGACGACCTATCCGGCTGAATTCCTTGGTGAGGACCTCAAGGTTTTAAACCGCGCGCCCAAGTCTTTGGGCGATGCGATGAAGGATGCGGAGCGTCCGGTACGTCATCCTTGGCGGTGCAGCGCTGGCGAAGGGTGCGCTCGCACCGGCGCTCAAGCTCGCCGACAAGTTTGGCCTCGTCAAAGACGGTTGGAACGGGTTCAATGTTCTGCACATGAGCGCAGCGCGAATGGGCTCGCTGATGCTCGATTTTACCGTTGAAGGCGGCATGGCGGACATCGCTGCAAAGGCTCCCAAAGTGCTGCTGAGCCTAGGCGCGGACGAGATGGATTATGAACCGTTCGCTGACAGCCTCAAGGTCTATATCGGCCACCACGGAGATAAAGGCGCGCATATGGCGGATATCATCCTGCCAGCGGCGAGCTATGCCGAAAAAGACGGCACATACGTCAACACTGAAGGCCGCGCGCAATTTGCCGAAAAGGCAGTCTTTGCACCGGGTGATGCGCGCGAGGACTGGACGATCCTGCGCGCATTGGCCGATGCGCTGGGCGTGAATGTGGGTTTTGACAGCTTTGCTGAATTGCAAGCGGCCATGATCAAGGCAGTCCCGGCACTTGGCGAAGAAGGGCTGGCCGATTACGGCGCGATTCCCAAGGCCGATAGCAGCGCCAAGGCAGAAGGCTCGATCAGCGCCTATCCGATCGCGGACTTCTACCTCACCAACCCGATAGCCCGTGCGAGCGCGGTGATGCAGCAATGCTCGGCTGAACTGCTTCACGCGGATGAGATCAAGGAGGCTGCGGAATGAGCCAGCTTCCCCAGTTTCTCAGGCGATTGCCCTTTGTGTTCTATGGATTTGCAGCGCTGCTGTTCGCGTGGAACCTTGCCAATTCCTGGATGGGGCTCAAAGCGATGTCCTATCCTGACGCAAGCTTTGCGAACCTCGAGACCTACCAGAAGAGTGTCGCACTCTATAGCGCTGCCACGGAAACAATCTATGTCGCGGCCAACGGCGCTCTGCTTCAGATCCTGATTGCCATCTACGACAAGATGAAAGGTCCGGGCGAGTGACCGAATTCTTCCAGAACCTCGGCCTCTCCTACGAGTGGGCCTGGACCGCAGCTACGCTGGTCGGGATCATCACGATCTCGCTGCTCGTCATGTTCTCGGTCGCGATGGTGATCTATGTCGACCGCAAAGTGCTGGGCGCGATCATGATGCGGCGCGGACCTAATGTGGTTGGCCCTTTTGGCTTGCTGCAGAGTTTTGCTGATGGCTTGAAGGTTTTCCTGCAAGAAACCATCATCCCGTCGGCTGCAAACAAGGGCATCTTCCTGCTCGCGCCGATCATTACCTTCACCGTAGCGCTTGCCGCGTGGGCGGTGATCCCGTTCGATGCGGGAGTAGTGGTGTCGGACATCAATGTCGGCCTGCTCTACATCCTCGCGATCAGCTCGCTCGGCGTCTACGGCGTGGTGATGAGCGGGTGGGCTTCGAACTCAAAATACCCGTTCTTCTCCGCCATGCGCGCGGCAGCGCAGATGATCTCCTACGAGGTTTCCATCGGCTTTGTGCTGGTGTGCGTCGTGCTGTTTGCGGGCACGTTCAACATGAGCGGCATCGTGATGGCACAGAAGGGCCACGGCCTCGGCTTTATCAATGGCTTCTTCATCAATCCGCTGCTGTTCCCGATGTTCGTGGTGTTCTTCATCTCGGCGCTGGCAGAGACCGCACGCGCGCCGTTCGACCTGACCGAGGCGGAATCCGAACTCGTCGCCGGGTATCAGACTGAATATTCCAGCATGAGCTTTGCGCTGTTCTGGCTTGGTGAGTACGCCAACATCCTGCTGATGTGCTCGCTGTGCACGCTGCTATTCATGGGCGGGTGGCTGCCGCCTGTTGAATGGGCGCCGCTGTATTGGGTGCCGGGGATTGTGTGGTTCCTGCTCAAGACCTTCATGTTCTTCTTCATGTTCAGCTGGATCTGGGCGACCGTGCCGCGGTACCGCTACGACCAGCTGATGCGGCTTGGCTGGAAAGTGTTCCTTCCAATGAGCCTGATCTTTGTGGCTCTTATTTCCGGCTACCTTATGGCCACAGGGCATTTCTCATGACCACCGCAACCCAGCTCCTCAAATCGTTCACCCTGTGGGAATTCCTCAAGGCGCACGCGCTGACCTTGAAGTATTTCTTCAAGCCCAAGGTGACGATCAACTATCCCTTCGAGAAATCGCCCCTGTCCCCGCGTTTTCGCGGCGAGCATGCGCTGCGCCGGTATCCCAATGGCGAGGAACGCTGCATTGCCTGCAAGCTGTGCGAGGCTGTCTGCCCGGCGCAGGCAATCACCATCGAGAGTGAACCGCGCGAGGACGGCAGCCGCCGCACCACGCGTTACGACATCGACATGACGAAATGCATCTATTGCGGGTTCTGCCAGGAAGCCTGCCCGGTCGATGCCGTGGTCGAGGGACCGAACTTCGAATACGCCACCGAAACCCGCGAGGAACTGCTTTATGACAAGGCCAAGCTGCTCGCGAATGGTGACAAATGGGAACGGGCCATCGCGGCCAATCTTGAAGCCGACGCACCCTACCGTTAAGGGCGCGCGCTAGGGGCAGAAAATCTCAGACTCATGATTCAAGCAATAGCCTTCTACCTGTTCGCAGGGCTCGTCATCGCAAGCGCGGTCATGGTCATCATGTCGCGCAACCCGGTGCACAGCGTCCTGTGGCTGATCCTCGCCTTTTTCAACGCGGCGGGCCTGATGGTGCTCGTCGGAGCAGAGTTCATCGCGATGCTGCTGGTGATCGTTTATGTGGGGGCGGTCGCGGTGCTGTTCCTGTTCGTGGTCATGATGCTCGACATCGATTTCGCCGCCATGCGCGCAGGCTTCATCAAGAATTTCCCGCTCGGAATTGCGATTGCCGCGATCCTGCTGGCAGAGCTGTTCCTGGGCATCGGCGCGTACAATGCGGGCGGGCTGGAACTCGGCACGCCCGATGGCGCCGCAACTCAAGGTGTTGGGCAGAGTAATATCGAGGCAATCGGCGGCCTGCTCTATGGCCGATACATCCTGCTGTTCGAAATCGCCGGCATCATCCTGCTGGTCGCCATGATTGGCGCCATCGTCCTGACCTTCCAACCGCCCAAGCCGGGTGCGCGCGGCCGTCAGGATGTTGGCAAGCAGATCGCGCGCCGTCCCGAAGAGGCAACCGTCATGAAGAACCCGGAAACCGGGCAGGGGGTCGAGCTATGATCGGCGTAGAGCATTACCTCGTCGTCGGCGCGATCCTGTTCGTGCTCGGCGTGTTGGGTATCTTCCTCAATCGCAAGAACGTGATTGTCATTCTGATGGCGATCGAACTTATCCTGCTCGCGGTGAACATCAATCTCGTCGCATTCAGCGCGTTCATGAACGACCTCGTTGGCCAAGTTTTCGCGATGCTGGTGCTGACTGTTGCAGCGGCTGAAGCGGCCATCGGGCTCGCGATCCTCGTCATCTATTTCCGAGGTCGCGGCACAATCGCGGTCGACGATGTGAACCGGATGAAGGGATAAGCACCGGTGCAGACCCAGATCCTCCTTATCGTCTTCCTGCCGCTGCTCGCGTCGATCATCGCGGGGCTGGTCAACAAGAACGCGCCCAGCGTGTTCGCCAAGTCGATCACGACCGGCGCGCTGTTCGTCTCGGCTGCGCTGAGCTGGCCTATTTTCCTCGGCTTCCTCGGCGGAGGCGCGACCGCAGAAGTCGTGCCCGTACTCAAATGGGTGCAGTCCGGCGACATGACGTTCGACTGGGCGCTGCGCGTCGATGCGCTGACCGCCGTGATGCTGGTCGTCATCAACTCGGTTTCTGCGCTCGTGCACCTCTATTCGTGGGGGTACATGGAGGAGGACGAGGATCAGCCGCGCTTCTTTGCGTATCTTTCGCTTTTCACCTTCGCGATGCTGATGCTCGTGACAGCCGACAATCTCGTCCAGATGTTCTTCGGATGGGAAGGGGTGGGGCTGGCCTCGTACCTGCTGATCGGCTTCTGGTTCAAGAAACCGAGCGCCAGCGCCGCCGCGATCAAGGCTTTCGTGGTGAATCGCGTGGGCGATCTTGGCTTCATGCTCGGTATCTTCGGCACGTTCCTGGTGTTCCAGACGACCTCGATCACAGAAATCCTCGAGGCCGCGCCTGCGATGTCGGGCACGACGATCGGCTTCCTCGGAATGCGCCTCTATACAATGGATATACTGTGCATCCTGTTGTTCATCGGTGCGATGGGTAAGTCGGCGCAGCTGTTCCTCCACACCTGGTTGCCCGACGCGATGGAAGGGCCGACGCCGGTCTCCGCGCTGATCCATGCGGCAACGATGGTGACTGCAGGCGTGTTCATGGTCTGCCGCCTGTCGCCAATGTTCGAGACCGCACCGACAGCGCTCGCCATTGTGACCGTAGTGGGTGCTGCGACCTGTTTCTTTGCAGCAACCATCGGGACGACGCAGTGGGACATCAAGCGCGTGATCGCCTATTCGACCTGCTCGCAGCTTGGCTACATGTTCTTCGCTGCTGGCGTCGGAGCTTACGGCGTCGCCATGTTCCACCTGTTCACCCACGCATTCTTCAAGGCGCTGCTGTTCCTTGGCGCAGGCTCGGTCATCCACGCGATGCACCACGAGCAGGACATGCGGTATTACGGCGACCTCAGGAAGCGGATCCCGATAACCTTCTGGGCGATGATGGCGGGCACGCTCGCGATCACCGGCGTTGGTGTGCTCGGCGTCTTTGGTTTTGCAGGCTTCTACTCGAAAGACGCAATTCTCGAGGCGGCATGGGCGCGCGGCACCGGCATTTCGCAGTTCGCCTTCTGGGCGGGCGCGGTCGCCGCGCTGCTCACAAGCTTTTACAGCTGGCGTCTGATGTTCCTCACCTTCTGGGGCAAACCGCGCTGGATCGAGAGCGAGCACATCCAGCACAGCGTTCACAAGACCCCGCAAGATGCAGGCGAGGACACGACCGGCGGGTACAAGCCGCATGAAAGCCCGTGGTCGATGCTCGTCCCGCTGGTGCTGCTGATGATCGGCGCGGTCTTTGCGGGCTACGTCTACAAATATCCGTTCATCGACGGGGCAGCCGATGCCGTGAACGGTGCGTTCTGGGGTGGCTCGGTCTACTTCAACGAGAACCTTATCCACGCGCTTCACGCCGTGCCGCTGTGGGTGAAGCTCACCGCGACCATGGTCATGATCACCGGCTTCGTGGGAGCATATCTCGCCTACATCGCAAAGCCGGAGATTCCGGCGAAATTCGTCGCCACGTTCCCGTGGCTGCACCGCTTCGTCTACAACAAGTGGTACTTCGACGAGCTCTATGACCGCATCTTTGTGAAGCCGGCCTTCTGGCTCGGCCGCCAGTTCTGGAAACTGGGCGATATCGGCACGATCGACCGCTTTGGCCCCAACGGTATCGCTTGGGTGGTCGAGCGCAGCTCGGGCGCGGCCAAGACGATTCAGTCAGGCTATCTCTACACTTACGCGCTGATCATGCTGCTTGGCCTGATCGCGGCAATTACCTGGGTTCTCCTCTAATGGACGGCTTTCCGATCCTCACCACGATGATGCTGGTGCCTCTCGTGGGCGCCATCCTGTGCCTGTTCATTGGCGGCGGGGCAGCGCGCGGCATTGCACTCGCGGCGACGCTGGCGACCTTTGCGCTGGGCGCGCTGCTCTGGGCCAATTACGACATTGGCGGCGCGCAGTGGCAGTTCACCGAACGGGCCGAGCTGTTCGCGGGCTTCTCCTACGCACTGGGCATCGACGGTATTGCGCTGATGCTGATCATGCTCAGCGTATTCCTGATGCCGATCTGCATTCTGGCGAGCTGGACTTCGATAACCAAGCGTGTCGGCGAATACATGAGTGCATTCCTGTTCATGGAAGTGCTGATGATCGGCGTGTTCGCGGCGCAGGACCTGTTCCTGTTCTACATCTTCTTCGAGGCTGGCCTGATCCCGATGTACCTGATTATCGGCGTGTGGGGAGGCGATAACCGGATTTACGCGAGCTACAAATTCTTCCTCTACACGCTGCTCGGATCGGTCCTGATGCTGATCGCGATGTTCTGGATGGTGGCCGAGGCGGGCACGTCCGACATCCCGACGCTGATGCAATATGATTTCCCGGTCGCGGCGCAGTTCTGGCTGTTCCTCGCTTTTTTCGCGAGTTTTGCGGTGAAGATGCCGATGTGGCCGGTGCATACCTGGCTCCCCGACGCGCACGTCCAGGCGCCGACTGCGGGCTCCGTGATCCTTGCTGGCGCGCTGCTCAAGCTGGGCGGCTACGGATTCATCCGTTTCAGCCTTCCGATGTTCCCGGATGCAAGCGGTGAGCTTGCGTGGCTGATCTTCGCGCTGTCGATGGTGGCGGTGGTCTACACCTCGCTCGTTGCGCTGGTGCAGCAGGATATGAAGAAGCTGATCGCATATTCCTCTGTCGCACACATGGCGCTGGTGACGGCGGGCCTGTTCGCATTCAATGTGCAGGGTCTTGAGGGAGCAATGATGATCATGCTCGGTCATGGGCTCGTCTCGGGCGCGCTGTTCCTGTGCGTCGGCGTTATCTACGATCGGCTGCATACCCGCGAGATCGACCGCTATGGCGGGCTCTCCATCAACATGCCGTATTATGCGACTTTCTTCCTGCTGTTCACGATGGCCAGTGTCGGACTGCCGGGGACCAGCAATTTCATCGGTGAATTCCTCGCGCTGGCGGGCATCTACCAGACCTCGACCTGGGTGGCGTTCGTTTGCACCACCGGCATCATTCTGGGCGCTGCCTACATGCTCTATCTCTATCGCCGCGTCGCGTTTGGCGCGCAAAAGAATGAAGACGCCGCGGCCATGCCTGACATTTCGCCGCGTGAGTGGGCGATGATGGCGCCGATTGCCGCCGCTGTCCTCTGGATGGGGGTCTATCCCGAGAGTTTCCTTGCACCGATGCGCGCGGACATTGCCGCACTCGATGCACGGATCGCCTCAGCCGCTCCGGCAAATGATAGCCAGCTTGCAGATGGTGCTCCCCGCGTAGAGGCAGCGAATGCGATTGCCTATGAAGGGGGAGAGCACTGATGGACTTTCCAGCTTCCTTCGCGTTGATCGCGCCTGAATTGCTGCTCACCGGCGCAGGACTTGCCTTGCTGATGGTGGCCGCGTGGGGCGGCGACAAGGCAGCGCGCTTTGTCGCTATTGCTGCTGTCACGGCTCTGTTCGGTGCGGGCTTCATGCTTGTGCCGGGCCTCCATTTCGGGACCGACGGACCAGAGACGATTGCATTTGGCGGCCTGATGCGCGTCGACAGCTTTGCGCTTTTTGCCAAGGCGCTGATCTATCTCGCAGCCATCGCCTGTCTGATGGTCGCGCCAGCCTTCTTCAACAGCGCGGCTGCGGGCAGCGAACGCGGATTGCGCGCCGAATATCCGGTGCTGATCCTGTTCGCCGTGCTCGGAATGAGCATCATGGTTTCGGCAAGCGATTTCATGACGCTGTATCTCGGCCTCGAATTGAACAGTCTTGCATCCTACGTCCTCGCGGCGATCCTGCGACGTAACACACGCTCGGCAGAGGCGGGTCTGAAATACTTCGTTCTAGGAGCGCTGGCATCGGGCATTCTGCTTTACGGAATGAGCCTGCTTTATGGCTTCACCGGCGGGACCGATTTCGCGACTGTCCGCGCAGGGCTTACCGGGGAGCTGGCAACCGGCGCGCTGTTCGGGCTGATCTTCGTCCTCGCAGGACTGGCCTTCAAGATCGCCGCGGTGCCGTTCCATATGTGGACGCCTGACGTGTATGAAGGCGCCCCGACGCCCGTCACAACCTTTTTTGCCACCGCACCCAAAGTCGCGGCTGTTGCCCTGACCGCTCGCGTGGTTTTCGATGTGTTCGGCGAGCAAGAACTGGCGTGGCAGCAAATCGTCATGTTTGCAGCGCTCGCATCGATCATTTTCGGGGCATTGGGCGCGATCGGACAGGAAAACCTCAAGCGCCTGCTCGCCTATTCCTCGATCAACAATGTTGGCTTCATCCTGCTCGGCCTCGCGGTCGCCAATGCGGCCGGAGCGAGCGCGATGCTTGTCTATATTTTCATCTATGTTGCGATGAGTATCGGAGCCTTCGTCGCGCTGCTGATGCTGCGTGACGATGAGGGCGATCTGTTCGAGACCTTTGCCGACATTCGCGGTCTATCGGTGACTCAGCCCGCCATCGCATGGTGCCTGCTGCTGTTCATGTTCAGCCTCGCAGGCATTCCGCCGCTGCTTGGCTTCTACAGCAAGTTCGTTGTGTTCCAGGCGACTGTCGAGGCAGGACTGATAGCTTTCGGCGCAATCGCCATCGCGGCGAGCGTGATCGGTGCATTCTACTATATCAAGTTCGTGAAGGTCATGTTCTTCGATGAACCGGCCGATGTCGTAACTGGCAAGAGCGGCGGGGCGCACTGGGTGCTGCTCTTCCTCACGGCTGCAATCATCTCTCCGCTCGGCTACCTGCTGACGCCGTCACTGACAGATCTGGCCGACAAGGCGGCGGCTTCGCTGTTCCTGGCAGTTTGAACCCGGCGTCTCCAATCACCATCGTCCCCGAGACAGGGTCGACCAATGCCGACCTCGCCGATGCGGTCCGAAATAGTGAGACCTTGCCCAAAGGTGCCTGGCTCGTTGCGGAGCGGCAGTCTGCGGGGAGAGGGCGACAGGGCCGCGAATGGTTCGATGGCGCCGGCAATTTCATGGGATCCACGATCGTCGCATTGAAGGACGGGGACCACCCGCCCGCGACCCTGTCCTTTGTGGCCGCGCTGTCGGTATTTCACGCCGTTCGCGAGGTTCTTGGCGGCGCCGGCAAGCTCGAATTGAAATGGCCGAACGACGTACTGCTCGAAGGCGGAAAGCTGTCGGGCATCCTGCTTGAAATGGTCGCTGGCAAGGTCATCGTCGGGATTGGTGTAAACCTGGCGCAGGCACCCACGCTTGACGAGCGAAAGACCGCTGCAATCGCTGACGTGATGTCGCCGCCCCCATCGGACGTTTTCGCAAGCCAGCTGGCCGGCGCATTCGCGGATCAATTTGCGCGCTGGCGTGCGCAGAGCTTGCCGGAAATGCTGCAGCGTTTCCTGAGGCACTCGGTTCACGCGCAGGGCACACCGGTGAAAGTGCATGACGCAGACGGTGAATTCGTCGAAGGTACTTTTGCGGGCCTCGATGAAAGTGACGGGGCATTGCGCCTGCGCTTGGCGGACGGCGCGGAACGTGTCATTCGCGCCGGTGACATAAGCTAGGGAGAGGCCGCAATGTTGCTTGCCGCCGATGTAGGAAACACCAACGTCGTCTTTGCACTGTTCGAACCGAACGGAAAGGGCGGCTTTGATGCGCGGGCGCGGTGGCGCATCGCCAGCGATCCGCGCCGCACGGGCGACGAATATGCAGTGTGGCTGCTGCAATTGCTCTCCATCGAAGGGGTGAGCCGCGATGACATCACGCAGATCGTTTTCGCATCGGTCGTGCCGCGCGCCGATCACAACCTCAGCGTTCTTGCACAGAAGTATTTTGGCATCACCCCGCTAAAGGCGGGCGAGGGCAAGACGGCATGGCAATTCGAGATCGACGTCGACCAGCCCAGCTCGTTGGGCGCGGACCGGGCCTTGAATATCCTTGCCGCGCACCGCAAGTATGGAGGCGACCTGATCGTTATCGATTTTGGCACAGCGACCAAGTTCGAGGCGATCGATTTCAACGGCACGTACAAGGGCGGCTCGATCGCGCCGGGGATCAACCTTTCGCTCGATGCTTTGGTGGGCAAGACGGCAAAGCTACCGCGCATTGCGATCCGCGCTCCCGACTCCAAGAGTGTGATCGGGCGCAACACCGAGGATCAGATGCTGATAGGTGTGTTCTGGGGCTATGTGGCCATGATGGAAGGCATCGTCGAGCGGATGAAATCCGAAATCGGCCGTCCAGCAAAAGTGGTCGCAACTGGCGGGCTAGCCATTTTGTTCGACGATGCGACCGAGATTTTCGATCATGTCGATGCCGACCTCACGATAGAGGGGCTCGCCATTCTGGCAGAGCAGGCATCAAGCTGATTATCACTCAAATACAAAGATTTACAAAACTAAGTGAAAAAGAACTTCAAACCCGAAAAAGAACTCCTCTTCCTCGCCCTTGGCGGCTCTGGCGAGATTGGCATGAACGTCAATCTCTATGGTTGCGATGGCAAATGGCTGATGGTTGACCTTGGTATGACCTTCTCCGGAAACGAATATCCCGGGGTCGACCTCGTCTTTGCCGATCTGGAATTCATTGAAGATCGCACCCGCGATCTGCTTGGCATCGTGCTGACGCACGCGCATGAAGACCACATTGGAGCGGTCCCGTACTTTGCAGGGGAGCTCGGCGTGCCGCTTTACGCGACGCCGTTCACGGCCGACCTTGTGGCGCGCAAGCTCGAAGAGGCGGGCCTGCTCGGCAAAGTCAAGCTCAACATCATCGAGGAGGATCACGGTCAAATCGACATCGGTCCGTTCTCCGTAACCTACATCCCGCTGGCGCACTCGATTGCAGAGGGCAACGCCCTGCTGATCGACACACCCTATGGACGCGTCTTCCACACCGGTGACTGGAAGCTCGACGAAGATCCCATCATAGGTGAGCCAACAACCGAAGAAGAATTGCGCGAAATCGGCGAAGAGGGCGCGCGCGCTCGTGTGCGATTCCACCAATGTCTTCAACCCGAACCCGTCGGGCTCCGAAGGGGGCGTGCATCAGGCCCTGATGGAAGAGGTCGCAAGGCACAGCGGAAAGCGCGCGCTGGTCACGACCTTCGCAAGCAATGTCGCACGGCTGCAGACCCTTGGCGAAGTTGCGCGCGAAACCGGGCGGCAGGTCTGCGTTGCCGGGCGCTCGCTCGACCGGATAATCGAAGTCGCACAGGACAACGGTTACCTTGAGGATTTTCCCCCGACGGTCGATTTCGATGCGGCGATGCGGCTGCCGCGCGGCGAGGTTCTGATCCTTGCGACGGGCGGGCAAGGGGAGCCCCGCGCCGCCTTGTCCCGCATTGCCGACCAGAACCATCCGATCGAATTGACCGGCGGTGACGTGGTGCTTTTCTCGTCACGCCAGATACCCGGTAACGAGATCGCGATTGGCAAGATCCAGAACATGCTGGCCGCGCGCGGGATCACGATGGTGACCGACCGTCAGGCGGGCATCCACGTTTCCGGTCATCCGGGCCGCCCGGAGCTGGAGGCGCTGTACGAATGGCTCCAGCCCGAGGTGCTCGTGCCGGTCCACGGCGAAATTCGCCACATGCGCGAACAAGCGCGTGTAGGTAAGGACGCCGGCATTCCGCAGAATGTCGTGCAGTCGAACGGGGATATCGTTCGGCTCGCTCCGGGTGAGCCCGGTCGCCTCGCACAGGTTCGCAATGGCCGCCTCGTGCTCGACGGCGATATCATCACTCCGGCAGACGGAGAGGCGGTGACGATGCGCCGCCGTATCGCGCATGAAGGTGTGATAGTGGTCGCCCTCTACCGGGGCGAAGCGCCCGCGATCGAGGCCATCGGACTACCGCTCGATGAAGACATGCCCGATTTTATCGAGGAAACGCAGGAGGATATCCTCAAGGCTATCGGCAAGCTGAAAGGCAAAAGCGCGCAGGACCCTGCGGCAGTGCATGAAGCGGCACGTCTCGCTGCGCGCCGCGCTGCACGCCGTTGGTCCGGAAAGAGCCCGCAAGTGCGCGTCATCATGCCGGGCCGGGTGAAGGATGGACGGCGCTGATGCAGTGGACGTCGATACTCGCGATCTATTTCCTGATCTGGGTCATCACCGCATTCCTGATGCTGCCCTTCGGCGTACGCACCGCTGACGAGGCAGGGGTCAAAAAGGTCCCCGGTCAGGCCGAAAGCGCACCGGTCAGCTTTCGCCCGGGCAAACTCGCCATTCGCGCGACCATTATATCGGCGCTGCTGACAAGCGCATTCGTGCTGAACTACGAATATGGCTGGGTCGGGGTCGATACGCTCGACATTCTTCCCGAACCCCCGAGCCAGCTCGGCCCGCGCGATTAGTCGCGGAAACGCTCGATTGCCTGAGCGAGCACGACGTAGAGCTTGCCCATGTCCGATCCCAAGACGGTGACACCCAGGGCATTGCCGTCCCGCGTGGAGAGCATGGAGCGAAGCATCTTCTCGAAATCGTGGATGTAACGAGAGACGTTCGCCTTGAACGATCTCGTCGGTCTGGTAAAGCTCTGCGATCTCGCGCGCTTCCCCGCTATCGACCAAGCGCACGGCGCGGCGCGTGAAAATACCGCGATCACCCTTCAGATAGGCATCCCACGCTGTATCGGTCACGTCGTGCGAGATTGCGGCTGTGATGTCGATGGCATTGGAATTCAGGCTGTCGGTGATCAGCGCCATTCGTCGAGCAAAGTCGTTGTTCACCTGTTCCTCGGCAAGTTCGCGCGCCCGCATGACGCGCTGTTCGAGGTTGCCCGTCAGTTCGTTCACTTTTGCGAGCTGGTCGCGTAGTTGCACCGCCGCTTCGCGCCCGACACCTGACGCATGCGCCGCGGCCTGTTCGAGCTTGCCGACAGTCTCGGCGCTTTGGTTGCGTAGCGAGCGCTCAAGCGCCTCGACAGCTTCCCCGCTAATGCTCTCAGCCAGTGCACCGACCTTTTCACGCGCGCCTTCGTCAAGCGCGGCAAAGGCGGATTGGGTGGCAGCCTCCAGGCTGGCAAGGGCTTCGCGCAGTGTGTCCTGCGTGTCTTCGCCGAGTGTCCGGCCTTCGTCCGACAGCTTGGCGAATCCGGAGCGCAGACCCTGCAATTTTGCCAAAGTTTCCTCGGATTGCTCGCTCAATTTTGCCTGAAGTGCATCGATCGATGTGTCGGTCTCGCTGATGGTCTCCTGCGTTTTCGTGAGATACGTACTGAGATCATTGCCGTGCTGGCTGGTACGGAACATTACGCCGCTGAGAGCAGCCGCACGCCTTTCGACATCGCCGAGGTCGTTGGCTGCGTCCTTGATCGCATCGGGCAGCTCTTCGCGGCTGTGCTGAGCGCTCGACTGGATGATTTCGAGCAGGCGAACTCCGGCATCGGTAAGCCGCGATAGCTGCGCTTCGGTTTCGGCGAGTGCCGTGCGCTTTTCCTCGAGCTGCTTGTCGAGGGCGCTCATTCCATCGGTCAGCGTAATGCGAGTCTGATCACCTTGTTCGCTGATCTCGACCGATCAGGGCGCCCAGGTTGTCGAGCTGCTCGGTCATATCTTGGCTGTGCGCGACAAGCTTGGCGGTTTCTGCCGTTTGCGCTTCCCGCCGTTCGGCAATCGCTTCATCGAGGCCGGCAAGGCGCTGCGCCAGAAGTTCACTGGCCTGAGCTTCGCGTGTCTCGAATTCTGCCTGGCGCCGTTCCATCTCTTCGATGAAACGCCGATCCCGCTGTGCAAGAAGGTCGTCGAAACGGCCGGCCTCTTCGTTCAATTCCTTGATGCGCTTGCGAGCGGCGGCCACCGCTTGCTGGTCAAGCTCGTCGAGCGATTCGACGGTTTTCCCGACCTGGTCGTAAAGTCGTTCTTTCGACGTATGAAGTTGCTCCATCGCCTCGACTTCGGCCTCGCGGAGCGTCGCCGAGACAGCCTTGGTTTCTGCCTGAAGCAGGGTAATCCGATCATTCAGTGCACCCAGCGTCTGTTCTTCCGCGCTGGCAATCTCGCTGCGATAGGCGCCCGCTTGATTCTGCAACGTTTCGAACCGCTCGGTAACAAGGCTTTCGATCTGAGCGAGCTGCGCCTCGAAACCCGAGAGTGTGCCTCCGACCCGCTGGCCAAGCGCCTTGACCTGGTTCTCGCTAGCGGAACCGAATTCGTTCAGGCGTTCAAATCCGGCAATCAGCTTGTCGAGCTGTTCATTCGCGGTCCGTCCCGCATTGCCGATCTGGTTGGAGGCATCTCGCGCCGAATTGGCGACCACCGGCAAATCATCGCGCAACTTGGTCATATTGCTGAGCGCGGTATCACTAGCATTGCCGATCCTGTCGACCTGTGCGCCATTGTCGCGGATTAATTGCTGCAGTTCAGCCGCATGCGAGGAAAGCTTTTCGCTTGCGATCCGGCCAAGGGATTCAAGCTCAAGCGACTGCGACCCCAGGAATTCGCGCGCCACGCTCAGCTCGCGATTGACGACATGCAGACGCTGTTCCAGCTGAGCGCTTTCATGGCTGAGCATGGCGGCAGTGTCGGCAAAGCGCCGCGCTTCGGACCGGGAATTGCGCATCGCGATCAGCCAGGCAACGCCGACAAGAAGCACGGGTACGGACCAATCGATGATCCAGCTTGTCCACTGTGCAGGCGAGGAATTGGCCGCACCGAGCAATTCCGCCCTCATCGCCCAGAGATAGAGGGCGGTCCAGGCAAATACCACAAGGGACGCAATCGCGGGCACAAGCCATTTGAACCGAGGCGGAGCCGATACAAGATCATCATCATAGGTTTCAAAAACCGGTGCGATCTCGTCTTCCAGCTCAAGCGGTGGAGGTGCCATTTCGAGCTCCTCTTCAACGGTTTCGACGTCGCTGCCATCGGCTTTGGTGCGGACTGCGCGAATGATGTGGTTTCCTGCGGTCATGGGCAATTGATACCACAGGAAGGGTCAGGATAAACCCTGCTTTAACCTTGTAGGGGCTAATGCTCCTAATATGGCTTATGAAAACGGAGCTCTGGACGCGACTTTGGCGGCTGCCGCGGGAGACGATGCTGCCTTGATTCGCGAACTTCGCGGAGCATTTTTCGAGAGCGCCAGCAAACAGCTTGACCTGCTCAAGCGCTCGCGCTGCGATGGTAACTGGAACGTGGCCGCCATGCGGCTGAAGGGACTTGCGGCGAGTTTTCATGCTGAAGATTTGCTGGTTGCTGCAGAGCAGGCACTCAGTTCCGCACCGGGCGAACCAGCAGCGATCCGTGAAATCGAAACCGTGCTTGGTCAGTTTTCCAGCTGAGATCGGCGAAATTTGCGCCCAGCCTCGCAAAAATCGCAGCAAATTGCGCTCGCTTGACTTGAAGCGCGAGCCAGAAAGCGCGTAGCTCACAGATCTGTTTCGAAAGGTCTGTCCGTTGCTAACTGCCGTCCTGTCGGCCCGTAAACGAACCGAGGATGGTGGCTTGCGCGCGGGGCTAACCTTGGGCGGGCGCAGCGTGATTGTTTGGCAGGCAGAATTGGTGCGCAGCCTTGGCTGTGAGCGGATCATCTGCCTATGCGACAGCACCTCAGCCGAAATTCTTGAGCTCCAGCAACATGTAGAGGCGCTCGGGCACGAATTTCATACCGTACGCAGCTCGCTGCAATTGGTTGCCCTGCTGCGGGCCGACGATCTGCTGGTCGTCCTCGCTGACGGCCTGCTGGTGAACGAAGAGATCACCAGGGAATTGCTGCTGCCAGCACATGGCCCTGCAAAGGCCGTGGTGACAGTGCCATCCGACCACGCCCTCGCGAGCGTCTATCCGGAGGACTTCGAGCGCATCGATGCGGATCGCAGCTGGGCCGGTGTCTTGGCCATGCGAGCGGCCCATGCGCAGAAGCTTGCCGACCTTCCGCCGGACGGAGAGATACTATCGCTGTTGCTGCGGATAGCGTTGCAGGGGCGCACGCCGACAGCTGCGCTGCCTTTCTACCGATTAAGGGAGGGCGATTGGCTTTTGGCGAGCAATCAGGCGTCCATCGCCGACCGGCAAAGCGCACTTATCAAGGAAAAAACCGAGATTGTGCCGTGGACGGCACCGTTCGATGCGCTGGCAGCGCGGTTGACCCGAACGCTTGCGCCCAAGGGGATTGTGCAAGGAGGGATCGCAAGCTCGGCGGCTGCAATCGTGATTTTCCTCGCCGCAGCATTGCTCGCTGCCTTTGGTTTCGCAGCCGCAGGCGTCGCTGCCGCTGCCATAGCGGCATTTGCCGCATCGCTCGGCCATTCTTGGGGATCGCTCAGGAAAGCGTTGTTCGGTACCGTGAAGGAAAACCTACATTACCACTAACAAACAAAGCTTTAAGTGCGTTAGCTGCGATCCCTACTCTGGTTCTCGCGCTGCGCGGCGATGAAACACATTTTGCGCTATTTGCGCTGCCACTCTTCGCCATTGGCATGATGCATCTTGCCAGTCATACTGCGAGTGCGAGGCGCGCCGCGTTCTGGCAGGATTACACGCTGCACTTCGCGATCCTCGCTTTGTGCGCGGTTTTGGGGGTTTTGGCAGAGGGAACCGCGATCTTGGGTTTGGCGGCACTGGCGCAGTTGCTGCTGCGCTCGAGCCGGGACTAGGCTAACGCGGCCTTAACCAAGTCTGTGTATAGGCGGCCGAATGGGCAAGATTGCGACAGATGCAAATGATCATCGCTCCGGCGATACGGCAAGGGTGCCCGCGGTCGAGGCGATGCTCAAAGACGAGCTTTGCCGCGGTGACCGCGCCCTGCGCGGAGTTCCGCCCGTCCTGTCCCATATGCTCGCAAGCTCAGGCCAGTCGCTTGTAAGCGATGCCATCGTTGCCCGGCTGCGCGGGATGCTCTCCTCGCTCGCCTCTCAGTTGCTTTCGGCCAAGGCAGGGGCGGCGCGAGGGGATGCCGATCCAAAGCAAATTGACCGTCTCTCCGATCGCCTGGCGAGCGACAGCATCGTCCTGAGCTATTGCTATGCTCTTGCGATGGAAGGGCATCTGGCAGAACGGCTTGAACATCGCTGTTCGCTCGATCCGATACTTAGCCCGCTGCTCCAGGAATTGATCGCATCCGATCACGCTGCGACCGGCGAGCTCGCGATGAACGCACTGGCGGCCCAATCGCGCTTCGTACAAAGCCAGCGCCGGATGGATCTGCCGCTTTCGGAATTGCCAGCTGAACTGTTTCACGCCGTTCTGAAACGCTGGGAAGGGCATGACCGCGCCGATCCAGCGCTCGCCCCGGCGATCAAATCGCTAAAGTCCCAATATGACGAAGGCGCGAGCCGGGTTGGCCTGCTTGCGCGATTGATCTCGTCCATGCGCGGCGGTGCCCTTGCTGCACTTGAACTCGATCATGCCGGATTTGCGCTTTTCACCAGCGCATTGTCTGCGCTTAGCAAGCAGCCGCGTGAGCTTGCCATTCTCGCGTGCCATGAACACCAGGCTGCGCGCCTCGCATTGAGCCTGCGCGCTGTCGGTCTAGATGCGGACGGGATCGAGCGCCAGTTCGTGATGCTCGAGCCTGCCGAGAGATTGCCGAACGATATCGGCTCGATTGCCCCAGAACGGGCCAGTGTCCTGCTTACCAATTCCAATGCGCGTGATGCTGGGTGACTAGACCGGTGATGGAACGCCCCGAAGCCACCCTTGCCGCGCGCGGTATTACGGATGAGCGCGACCGGCTGCTCAGCGCGGATAATGCGTTGGCGGAGCTGCAGGAAAATTGCGGCGGTGTGGTACCGGGTCCACTGGCGGTGCCGGAATTGCTCGACCTCGTTCAGCAGGGCCGCGAAATGGGCCTCAAGATCGCGCGCGAATTCAGCGCCTTCGACGGTGCCGACGTCGTGAGCGGATTTGTGCGGGTGCATCCACTCGATGAAAGCGAAGGCGGGGGCTGCGAGCTGCTCGTAGAAAACTGGCAGCGCAGCGCAGCCGAAACCGGCTCGACCCGCGACGTTGCCGAGCGGCTCGACATCATCGACCGTGCCGCTGCCGAGATTACCGCGCGCCTCGATGCGGATCAGAAATTGCGGCTGCTCACGGCAGAAGTCGTCGATGCACAGGAACTCCACGCAGCGGTGGAGCAAAGGCCGGGCAAAGTCTGGACTGACTATGTCACCCTGCACGGCGTTGCGCATCAACAGCCGCTGCATTGGCGGCTGCTCGACGGTGCACAGTGCGAGATACCGGGATCGGAGCGAACCTGGCGCGCGCGGCTTTTACCCATTGGTCCGGCGGGTACTGCGCCGCGTGGTTTCGAGCTGCTGCTGGTGGCGGATGAGCCCTTGGCCCAAGACGGTTCGTCAACAGGCGAAGGCGGCGGTAGCCCCTATTCGAGCCTGATCGGCAGTGCGCTGACGCCGGTCCTGCGCCAACCGATCGCCCGGATCATTGCCAATGCCGAGACAATTCGCGCGAAGCTGGCGGGGCCGCTTCGGTCTGAATACAGCGAATATGCGGGCAACATTGCCACTGCGGGCCAGCACCTGTCGGGCATGCTCGATGACTTGGCCGATCTCGAAGTCGTCGAAAGCCCCGGGTTCTCGACCATCAGCGAAAAAGTCAATTTGAGCGACGCGGCGCGGCGGGCAGCGGGTATCCTCGGTGTTCGCGCCCAATCCCGCGCCATTTCACTCGACCTTCCAGGTGAAGGCAATGGTCCTGTCGCGCGAGCCGAGTTTCGCAGGGTCCTGCAAATCCTGATCAACCTGATCGGCAATGCGATCGCCTACTCGCCGGAAGGTAGCACCGTAAAGGTGACCACGACTGAGGCCGAAAACGGATCGGTAAGCGTTTCCGTCTCCGACGAGGGGCACGGCGTATCGGCGGAGCAGGCCGCGAAGATTTTCGGGAAATTCGAACGCCTCGGGCGCGATAGTGACGGGGGAAAGGATGCCGGTTCGGGCCTTGGCCTATATATTTCGCGCCGTCTTGCGCTCGCGATGAGCGGCGAGCTTGGTGTCGAACCAGCGCCGGTTGGCAAATCGGGCGAGGGCGCGACCTTCACGCTGACGCTTCCGGCAGCCTAGGACTGAGCATCAATCGCGCGGAGCCATCCGGTGCGAGATCATTAGCAATGCAGCTCCGATGGCGGCGGTGATCGCGCCGTACAGCGCCCATTCGCGCCGGGCGAGCATGAAGCTTTCCGCCGGCCACATGACGATTCCCAGACCCTGCAACGCCCAGAGGAGGCCAGATACAATCAGGGCGGCCCCGATAGCCTGCAGTGCAAGCCTGATCAGGGACCGCCCCATATTGACCTCGCCTCTTGTTTACCGGTCGCTGAGCGGCACGTAATCGCGCTCGGTCGGACCGGTGTAAAGCTGACGTGGACGGTACGATAACCTGGCCTGGATCGGAGATCATCTCGTTCCATTGCGCCACCCAGCCCACGGTGCGAGCCAGCGCGAAGAGCGCGGTAAACATGGTCGTGGGGAAGCCGATCGCCGACAGGATGATGCCGGAATAGAAATCCACGTTCGGGAACAGCTTCTTCTCCTGGAAATACGGATCGTTCAGAGCGATCTCTTCCAGTTGCAGCGCAGTTTCGAAGACCGGATCCTTGACCTTCAGCGCGTCGAACACCTCGCGCACTGTCTTCTGCATGACAGTCGCACGCGGATCGTAGTTCTTGTAGACGCGGTGGCCAAAGCCCATCAGGCGGAATGGATCGTTCTTGTCCTTGGCCCGCTCGATATAGTGCGGAATCTTGTCCGGAGTGCCGATTTCGCGGAGCATGTTGAGCGCCGCTTCGTTGGCGCCGCCGTGCGCAGGGCCCCAGAGGCAGGCAATACCGGCAGCGATACAGGCAAAAGGGTTCGCTCCCGATGAGCCGGCAAGTCGTACGGTCGAGGTCGATGCGTTCTGCTCGTGATCGGCGTGGAGGATGAAAATCCGGTCCATCGCACGTTCGACTTCGGGGATGACCTCATAGGGCTCCGCCGGAACGCCGAAAGTCATGCGCAGGAAGTTGCCGGTGTAGCTCAGCGAGTTGTCCGGCTGCATCATCGGCTGACCGACCGAATACTTGTACGCGGCAGCGGCAATCGTCGGCATCTTGGCGATCAGGCGGTGCGAGCTGATCTTGCGGTGCTCGGGATCGGAGATGTCGGTGCTGTCATGGTAGAACGCCGAGAGCGCGCCAACCACACCGCACATGATCGCCATCGGGTGCGCATCGCGGCGAAAGCCTTGGTAAAACTGGCGCAGTTGGTCATGCAGCATCGTGTGGCGGGTGATGGTGTAGGTGAAGTCGTCCAGCTCTGCGTTGCTCGGCAGCTCGCCGTTCAGCAGCAGGTAGGAAACCTCCATGAAGCTGGAATTCTCTGCCAGCTGGCCAATCGGATAGCCGCGGTGGAGGAGCACGCCCTCCTGCCCATCGATATAGGTCAACGCGCTTTCGCAGCTTGCGGTCGATTTGTAGCCCGGGTCGAATGTGAACTTGCCGGTCTGACCGTACAGTTTGCGGATATCGACCACGTCGGGTCCGGTGCTGCCCTGGAGCACGGGAAATTCGTGGGTCTCGCCGCCGATATCAAGTTTGGCGTTTTGATCAGCCAAGATGTGTCTCCTGCTCTATTCCTGCCCTTTGAACCCGCTCACGCAGCTTGTGCGTCGAGCCGGGCGAGGGCTTCTTCCCGTCCAAGAAGGACCAGAACGTCGAAAATTCCGGGAGACGTGGTCGTCCCGGTGAGCGCAGCGCGCATTGGCTGCGCAAGTTTGCCAAGGCCCAATTCAAGTTCCTCTGCAAGTGACTTGGTAGTGGCTTCGAGAGCCTCGATTGTCCAGTTCTTTTCGCGGTAGAGAGCGTCCGAAATGGCTGACAACCGTGCGCGCCCTTCGTCATCAAGCAGTTTGGCCGCTTTTTCGGTCATGGCGAGTGGTCGCGAAGCAAACAAAAACGCCGCTCCTTCAGCAAGTTCGTGCGTATTCCTGGCTCGGGTTTTGAGGACCGGCATAGCCTTTGCCAACAGCGTCCTATCGACGTCTTCCCCGATCTCGGGGGCGACCAATTCGGCCAACATCGCATCATCGGCTTCGCGGATGTAATGTCCGTTCAGGTTTTCGAGCTTCTTCATGTCGAAGCGCGAAGGGCTCTTTCCGACGCCGGACAAATCGAACAATTCAATCGCTTCTTGGCGAGAGATTTCCTCGCGGTCGCCGTGTCCCCAACCAAGCCGTAGCAGGTAATTGAAGAGCGCATCGGACAGGATACCAATTTCGTCGCGATAGGCATCGACGCCAAGCGCGCCGTGACGCTTGGACAGTTTCGCCCCGTCCGAGCCGTGGATCAACGGAATGTGCGCGTAGACCGGCTCCGCCCAACTGCCTTCGATAGTGTCCATGGCGTGATAGATCGGAAGTTGGCGAAACGCGTTGTTGAGGTGGTCATCGCCCCGAATGACATGCGTGACGCCCATGTCGTGATCGTCGACAACGGCGGCGAGCATGTATGTCGGCGTGCCGTCGGCGCGCAGGATGATGTAGTCGTCGATCTCTTCATTGCGCACGGAAACGTCGCCCTGGACCTCGTCCGCAATGGTCGTCTCGCCTTCCTGCGCTGTTTTCAAACGTACGGTGAAGGGCGCATTTGCAGGCGCTTCTGACGGGTCCCGGTCGCGCCAGCGCCCATCGTAGCGCATGGGCTGTTTGTTTGCGCGCTGCTCGCTGCGCATGGTTTCAAGCTCTTCGGGCGTCGCGAAACATTTATAGGCTTGGCCGTGCCGCAAGCAGCTTGTGCGCGACCTCGGCATGGCGTTCTGCACGGTCCGACTGAAAGATCGGTGCTTCATCATAATCGAGCCCGAGCCAGTCCAGTCCGTCCATGATCGCGTCGATCGCTTCCTGCGTGGAGCGCTTCTTGTCGGTATCCTCGATCCTGAGCAGCGCGCGTCCACCATGATGGCGAGCATACAGCCAGTTGAAGAGCGCGGTCCGGGCACCGCCAATATGCAGGAAGCCTGTTGGCGAGGGCGCGAAACGCGTGACCACTGCGCCGCGGGCATTTGCACTTTCGCTTGCCATGTCGTTCAAATTCCTTTTCAATTCACCCAACGGGAGCGAAGGGGAGCACAATGCGCTATGCGCCGTTAGTGCCTTTGGGCGACGGAGCATCGAATGTCCCGGTCGCCGATAATGTTGCAATGCAGCGCCCTTGGCAAAGGGGCGCAGTCTTGTCCAGCATCCCTCGCAAACTTGCCCAGACCGCAGAAGGTTTTCTCGCGACGGTACGGGTTTGACCGGGCGCCGTGGCTTTCGGTGGTGTTCGGAGCCGGCATTCTTGTCTGGTTCGGGCTGAATTCACCGTGGCAATGGGTCGCCGCTATCGTCACCGGAGTGCTGATAGCGCTCGCCGCCATCGCGTTGTGGCGCGGCGATGAGGAACGCGGCCATTTGCGCAGCGCTCTGATTGCATGCGGCCTGATGTTCGCTGCCGGGATAGCCGTGATATGGGTGCGGTCCGAAATGGTCGGTGCCGAGCCAATCGAGCGACCAGTGGTAGAGCGGGTGCAGGGCTATGTCCTCGAGCGCGAGGACCAGCCCTCACGCAACCGGCTGAGGCTCACATTGGCGGTGCGAGACGCCGAAACCGGGGAAAGCCGGAAGATACGGATCAACGTACCGCTAGATACGCCAGGCCTCGAAAGTGGGCGATCGGCAGAGTTGATTGAAGGTGCAGTGATCCGGGCCCGTGTCCGCCTCATGCCGCCGGCCAGCCCCATGCTTCCCGGTGCGTACGATTTTGCGCGAGCGGCGTGGTTCAAGGGCGTTGCTGCAACGGGCAGCGTCGTCGGCACTATCGAGTTGGTAGAGGCCGCTCCGCCTGCCGGAGGCATTGCCGCTATCCAGCGAGCGCTGTCTTCCCACGTTCGTGAGCGTGTCGACGGATCGGCAGGCACCATCGCAGCCGCCTTCGCGAGCGGCGATCGGGGCTCCATCGCCGAGGCTGACGAGGATGCGATGCGCGATGCGGGGCTTACCCACTTGCTTTCGATCAGCGGATTGCATGTGAGTGCGGTGATCGCGGCGGCATACATTCTGGCACTCAAGTTTCTGGCGCTTTTTCCAGCGGTGGCGTTGAGGGTACGGTTGCCGGTGGCCGCTGCTGCTGTCGGCGCGCTGGCCGGGATTGGGTATACGCTGCTGACCGGGGCCGAGGTGCCGACTGTGCGCAGTTGCGCCGCCGCGATGCTCGTGCTGATTGCGCTCGCGCTGGGACGCGACGCGCTTTCGCTGCGGATGGTCGCTGCGGCTGCGATGTTCGTCCTCCTGTTGTGGCCGGAGAGCATCGTCGGGCCGAGCTTTCAGATGAGCTTTTCTGCCGTTCTGGCCATTGTTGCCTTCCATTCGTCATCACCTGCGAAAGCCTTTTTGGCACCGCGCGAGGAACCTTGGGTAAACCGTACGGGGAGGCGGGTGGTCATGCTTTTCCTGACAGGGCTTCTGATCGAGATCGCGCTCATGCCGATAGTGCTGTTCCACTTCCATCGCGCCGGGCTCTACGGAGCGTTTGCCAATGTATTCGCCATCCCGCTGGTGACGTTCATTTCCATGCCGCTGATTGCGTTGGCACTTGCGCTCGATCTCGTGGGAGCGGGAGCGCCAGCATGGTGGCTTGTCCAGCGATCGCTCGATTCGCTGCTGGTGCTCGCACATCTCACCGCTTCGCAGCCGGGATCGGTGAAGCTGATGCCGCAGATGGGGATGAGCACGATAGCCCTGTTTGTGGGCGGCGCGCTTTGGCTTGCCCTTTGGAATGGGAAGGCGCGGCTCTGGGGATTGCTGCCCGCTTCAATCGCGACGATGCAGCTGATCCTCACACCGATACCTGATGTTCTGATCGGGCGTGAAGGCCGCCATGTCGGGATAACAATCGATACCCCGGTCGGGGGGCGTCAGCTGCTCTCGCTTCGAGATAGCCGGTCCTCGTACTCGCGGGACAACCTGCTCGAATTGGCGAGCGTCACGAGCGCCCCGATCCCGTTGGTCCGGTGGCCCGGTGCCGATTGCTCTAGCGAATTCTGCCTCATCAACATCCAGCGCGGAGGGCGCGACTGGGTGATGCTTCTGGCCCGCAACCGTGACCTTGTGGAAGAGCGCGCACTGGCAGCCGCTTGCGAGCGGGCTGACATCGTCGTCGCCGACCGGTTCCTGCCGAGGTCCTGCAAGCCGCGTTGGCTAAAAGCCGACCGGCGTTTGTTGGTCCAGACCGGCGGGCTTGCGCTCGACCTGACGAACGAGCGCATTTCAAGTGTTGCCGCAGGGCAGGGCGGGCATGGTTGGTGGCGCGGGGAGCAGCCCTAGCCGCTCCCCCGTGCTTACCGATCAGTGATAACGCCGCAGCAGTCCCGCAAGCTTGCCCTGGACCTGCACTTCGGATGCGCCGTAGACCTGCGGATCATAGCTGGCATTGGCCGGGTCGAGGCGCACGCTGCTGCCCTCCTTGTGGAGGTATTTGAGCGTCGCTTCCTCACCGCGTACCAAGGCGACGACGATCTCGCCATCCCGCGCGCTGTCGGTGCGGCGGACGAGGGCGAAGTCTCCGTCGAAGATGCCGGCCTCGATCATCGAATCCCCGGATACCTCAAGAGCATAGTGTTCGCCCGGTCCAAGCAAGGCTGCCGGGACGGGTAGCGAATTTTGCCCTTCGAGCGCCTCGATCGGTGCGCCGGCTGCGATCCTGCCGTGAAGCGGGATCTCGATCACGTCATTGGCGGGCTCTGGCGCGTTCTTCATCACTTTCGAAGCGGACGCTACTGCATCGTTAGCCGATACCGTTGCCCTCGGCGTCGGGGTAGCGTCCTCGGGTTGCTTGATCACCTCAAGCGCCCGCGCCCTATTGGGCAGACGGCGGATGAAGCCGCGTTCTTCCAGAGCGGAAATCAGGCGGTGCACGCCGGACTTGCTCTTGAGATCGAGCGCGTCCTTCATCTCTTCGAAACTTGGCGATATGCCGGTTTCATCCAGGCGTTTCTGGATGAACTGGATCAATTCGTGCTGCTTTGCAGTCAGCATGGGGTTACTCCCTGATACGCACGTTCCCGGAGCGGATAACCACGCCGCAGTGCCAAACTCACGCGCTTCAAGAGGCACCCGCATCGGCGGTGCTTTGTCAGCGCTCATCGTCCGCCTTTATGGTGAACGAATGAGGAACGAATAGGCAACTCGATTCATCCTGTCAAGCGACGCCCCGCTTTGAAGCCCGCAGGATTCAGCCATTTTGGAGGTTGTAGACGGCCACGCGCTCGCCCGGTGCGATGTCCGGTGCGCCTGCCGGGCGGTCGATCAGGCAGTTTGCCGAGGCCAGCGCGAGCAGCGCGCTCGAGATCCTGCGACGCGGCCCTGCGTACCTGCGCGCCATCGCTGACGCCGCGCAGGAACTCGCGGCGCGGACCGTTGGCAGGCAGGGCTTCGGAGGCACTGACATGGTGCGCGGCGGGTAGCGGGCTCGCTGCACCCATCGCCGCCCGTATCAGCGGGAGCGCGAACAGGAAGCATGTCACGTAGCTCGATACCGGATTGCCGGGCAGGCCGAGGATCACTTGCTTACCCCGAGTCGCCACCATCAGCGGTTTCCCCGGCTTGATCGCCACCTTCCAGAAAGCGAGGTCCGCGCCCCAGTCCTTGAGCGCCTGCTGCACCAGGTCGTGATCGCCGACTGAAGCCCCGCCGGAGGTGATCAGGATGTCGTGATCCTCCGCCTTCGCCAGAGCCGCAGCGAGCGCCGTCTCATCGTCAGGAACCGGTCCCAGCCTCGTAGCCTTGCCGGACAGCGGGTGCAGCATCGCTGCAATCATTGCGCCATTGCTGGCCGGGATCTGGTCGGGGCCGCATTGTCTTGGGTCGCGCACCAGCTCATCGCCGCTGTCGAGCACGGCAATGCGGGGCGCGGTCAGCACAGGCAGTGTGCCCTGGCCTGATGCGAGCGCGAGTGCGATCTGCGCCGGGCCCAGCAGCGTTCCGGCGGCCAGAACCCGGTCACCATCCACGAAGTCGAAGCCCCTCTTCCGGACGTGGCGCTGCGGTGACGGGAGGTCTTCGCCGGCTGCAAGGCTCACCAAATCCCCATCGACGACCGCGTTTTCTTGGATCAGCACCCTGTCCGCGCCGGCGGGCATGTGCGCCCCGGTCGAGCTACGGGTGCATTGCCCCGGCTCCAGCGTCCCGCCAAAGGGCGTTCCCGCGCGGCTTTCCCCGACTTTGGACCAAGGGCCCGCGCCGCATATCGCATAGCCATCCATTGCGGAGAGATCGGTACCGGTGGCTGTGTGCGACGTGCGTAGAGGTCTTGCGCGAGATAGCGTGCCGTCCCGAGCGCATCGGCAGGCACCTGTTCCGTCGTTCCAAGCGGTGCGAGTGCCAGCAGGCGTTCCTGCGCCTCCTCCAGCGAGAGCATCGGGCTCACTCGCCCTGCGCTTTCCAGGTGCCCGATTTACCGCCGCGCTTTTCGACGAGGCGGACGTCCCCGATCACCATGCCTTTGTCGATCGCCTTCGCCATATCGTAAATCGTGAGCAGCGCGGTGGAGACCGCGACCATCGCCTCCATCTCGACTCCGGTTTTCCCGGTGAGTGAGGCAGTGGCTGTCGCTGTGATCGCGCGCTCCTCGAACCCGAAGTCCAGCGCAACCGACTCGAGCCCCAGAGGATGGCACAGCGGGATCAGCTCGCCGGTGCGCTTGGCAGCCATGATCCCGGCAATCCGCGCAGTCCCGAGCACATCGCCTTTGGGCGCGTCGCCCGCGCGGATCGCCTCCAGCGCTTTAGCCGACATCGCGATTCGGCCCGAAGCGATGGCGAGGCGCTGCGATGCGTCTTTCCCGCCAACATCGACCATGCGCGCCGCGCCGCTTTCATCGAGATGGGTGAGGTCGTTCATGGGTTTCCTCCGCTGGTCCATGAGACACATGAGACAGTGTCCAGGGGGTAAAAACCGGTCCCTGAGCGAGGTCGCGAAAATATGCCTTTTGGGGGTACGATCGAGGCGATGCAGGTCATGGCCGCAACAATGGCAGAACACGCCGCTGTAGGACAGCCTGAGCTTAAGTTCAGCGTCAGGAGCGCGCCTATCCCTCGATCAGGGTGCGGGTTGCGGCGGTTATATCCCCGGCGCGCATGAGGCTCTCTCCGACGAGGAATGTCCGCACGCCAGCCTTCGCCAGGCGCTCCAGGTCGTCGTGCGAGGAAATACCGCTTTCACCAACCAGTAGAGCGCCTTCCGGGGCCAGGGGGGCGAGCCGCTCGGTGGTGGCGAGCGAGGTCGTAAAGGTTTTCAGGTCGCGGTTGTTGACCCCGATCAGGCGCGATTTGAGCACCTTGCCCGCGCGCTCCATTTCGGCCTCGTCATGGACCTCGACCAGCACGTCCATCCGGTGCTCGAGCGCGGCGGCTTCGATCTCTGCCATCGCGCGGTCTTCCAATGCCGCGACAATGATCAGGATCGCATCCGATCCGAGCGTGCGCGCTTCGAGGCATTGCCACGGATCGACCATGAAATCCTTGCGCAGCACCGGCAATTTGCAGGCCGCCCGCGCTGCGATGAGAAAATCCTCGTGCCCCTGGAAATAGGGCGCATCGGTAAGGACCGAGAGGCACGCAGCGCCGCCCGCCTCGTAATCGCGCGCATGTTCAGCCGGTTTGAAATCATCGCGGATCAAGCCCTTGGAAGGACTCGCTTTCTTGATTTCGGCGATCAGGCCAAACCCGGTTTCGGCCTTGCGGCGCAGCGCATCCTCAAACCCACGCGGGCGAGTCTGGGTACGGGCGGCCTCCTCCATTTGGCTGAGCGATATGACCGCCTTGCGGGCGGCCACGATATCGCGCTTGGCGGCGCAGATTTCTTCAAGCTTGTTCATGAAATCAGGTCGCCAGTTCGATCCAGCGTTCGAGCATTCTTAGTGCCGCTCCGCTGTCAATCGCTTCCACCGCCAATGCGACCCGCTCGGGCCAGCCATCGCCGCGTCCCGCCACCGCAAGCGCGCCAGCAGCGTTGAAAGCTACGGCGTCACGGTAGGGCCCGGGGGCGCCCATCAAGAGCGCTTTCAAAGCGGCGGCGTTGTGCTTGGCGTCGTCGCCGCGGATTGCCTCTATCGGAGAAATCTGGATATCGGCGTCAAAGGGATGGAGGCGGTGCATCTCGAACGTGTTGCCCGTCACGACAGCAACTTCATTGCCGCCTGCAAGCGACAATTCGTCGAGCCCCTCGTCGCCCGACACGATCAGCGAGCGGCCCGTTCCCAGCTTGGCCATCGCGCCCGCATAGATCGGGACATAGGCCGGGCGCGCGATACCGATCAGCTGGCTTTTGACCCCTGCCGGATTGGACAACGGCCCCATGAGGTTGAAGATTGTGCGCTTGCCGATTTTCCGGCGGATCGGTTGGATACGCCCCATCGCCGGGTGATGGTTCTTTGCAAACAGAAAGCAGATGCCGATTTCGGCCAGCGTCTTTTCGGCAGTGCGTCCGGCGGCATCCATGTCGAGGCCGAGTGCCTCCAGCGTGTCGGCAGCGCCCGCCTTCGATGATGCCGCGCGGTTCCCGTGCTTGGCGACAGGCGCGCCGCAAGCCGCGACGACGAGGCTGACGGCGGTCGAGACGTTGAGCGTGTGATGGCCGTCTCCGCCCGTTCCGCAGACGTCGATGGCGTTTTCGGGCGCGACAATCGGCAGCAGGCGTGCACGCAGGGCGCGGGCTGCACCTGCGATCTCGTCGGAGGTCTCGCCGCGATCGGACAGCGCGATCAGGAAGTGTTCGATCTCTTCCTCACTGGGGGCGCCATCGAGCAGCGCGGCGAATGCTGTCTCCGCCTCGGTCTCGCTCAGCGGGGTCGATACGTCGGGCAGGGTGCTCATCATGCGAGCCTTTCGGGAAGACGGGCTTCGATCCCGCACAGCTTAAGGAAGTTGGCGAGCAGGGCGTGGCCGTGCTCTGTGGCGATGCTTTCCGGGTGAAACTGCACGCCGTGGATCGGGAGGGATTCGTGGCGGAAACCCATGACGCTGGCATCCTCGCTGCCGGGGGTATGTGCATGGGCATTGGCGACGAGGGTTTCGGGCACGTCCACCACTTCGAGGCTGTGATAGCGTGTCGCGGTGAAGGGCGAGGGGAGGGCTGCGAACACGCCGCTGCCGTCATGCGTGACCGGGGAGGTTTTTCCGTGCATCAACCCGCCGCGCACAACTGTCCCGCCGAAATGCTGCCCGATCGACTGGTGGCCAAGGCACACACCGAGCAGGGGTTTCCCGGCATCGGCGCAGGCCGCCACGAGATCGAGGCTGATGCCGGCCTCATTCGGAGTGCAGGGGCCAGGCGAGATCAGGAACGCGCTGGCGTTCGTCGCCAGAGCCTCGCTCGCCGACAGGGCATCGCTACGCTCGACGCGGACCTCCGTACCCAATTCCATTAGGTAGTGAACTAGGTTGAAGGTGAAGCTGTCGTAATTGTCGATCACGAGTATCACGGCGTCTTGCCCCCGAGTTCGTCAGTCGCTTTGACCAGACCGTCGATGATACCCGGCTCATTCGCGCTGTGACCGGCATCGTGGACAATGCGCAGATCGACTTCGGGCCACGCCTTCTTGAGCGCCCATGCCGCGCCGGGAGGCGCGCAGATGTCGTGGCGCCCCTGCACGATGATGCCGGGAATGCCCTTGAGGCGATCTGCGTGTTTGAGCAATTGCGATTCCTCGAGAAAGAAGTCCTCGAGGAAGAACTTGGCGCAGATGCGCGCGAACGGCACTGCCTTGGATGGGTCCGCGAACTCTTCAAGCAGCGCTTCGTTCGGCAGCAATGTTGCGACGCTGCCCTCCCACAGCGACCACTCTTTCGCCGCGGTGAGGCGCGTGGCTTCGTTATCGCTGGTCAGCCGCTGGTAATAGGCGGACACGAGGTCGCCGCGTTCGCCAGCCGGGATGTGGCCGGAGAACGAGATCCCATTGCTCGGCCATGATCTCGCTGGCGCCGTATTCGTAGAGCCAGCTGCGCTCCTGCTTGCGCGCGAGAAACACGCCGCGAAGGACGAGTTCGCTGGTGCGCTCGGGGTGAGCCTGCGCGTAAGCAAGCGCGAGGGTCGCGCCCCAACTGCCGCCAAACACCTGCCATTGATCGTGACCGCACATTGTGCGCAGGCGCTCTATGTCGGCGACAATGCGGGCAGTGTCGTTGTGCTCGATTTCGGCAAAGGGCAGCGATTTGCCGCAGCCGCGCTGGTCGAACAGCAGCACATCATAGAGATCGGGATCCCACTGACGCCGGTGCGAAGGCGCCATCCCTCCACCGGGACCGCCGTGGAGGAACACCGCCGGTTTCGCGCCAGGCGTCCCGCAACGCTCGTAATAGAGCGAATGCCCTTCGCCCACGTCCAGCATCCCGGATTCGTAGGGTTCGATCTCCGGATAGAGCGTGCGTTCGTAGGTCTGCATATTGCCGGGGTGCATCACTTCTTCTCCACCACCAGCAGCGGTCCCACGCGGCCATTGTCCATGCGTCCGGTGGCCGGGTTCCAGAGCGATGAGACGTTTCCGTCGAGATAGAGTGCGTTGGGCGTTTCGAGCTCGTCACGGAAGAACCGCCCGAATTGTCCAAAGCTGATAGGCGCGTCCGATATCACGAAATGCGCCTTGCCATCGGCAGCGACGCCAACGCCGTTGCGGATCGCGCGCGAGGGGCCGTTTTCCTGAAATTCCGGATGCAGTTCGCCGTCTATGACAAGCATCGGGCCGGATTGCGCGCCGAATTGCGACTCGATCCCCTACGGTGCGGAAGAACGTATCGCTGTCGAGCACGCGCCACTCGCCGTCCGATCCGAAGAATACGCCGTTGGGCTTCATGTGAAAATTGCCCGAACCATCGGCGCGGTTGAGCTGCGTGAGGCGCTCGCTGTCCTGCACGAAATATCCGATCGCTCTCAGGTCATCGCCATACATGCCCCCGTTCATGGCAAACTCGACCGCGTCCGCTTCGAGAGTCCTTGCGAAGCCGGCGAAACGTCCGAAATCATCGCCGCTCGCAGGGGCAAGCGCAGCCGAAATCCGGTGCTCGGCAGGGTCGGCGATGCAGTGGGTGAGCGGCACCTCCTCGAAGGTGACGCTGGCGCAGGCAGATGCCACCTCTGGCGCGGGGACCGCAACTGGGCCTTCGGGCGTTTCGACGATTTCGGTGACCCCGCCATCTGGATCGAGCTGCGCGCGCATGACCGGCTCGCCTTCGGGCTGCTGGTTGCAAGCGCTGAGTGCCAGTGCGGCAATGGGGATGATGATGAAGCGTTTCATAGTCATGGTCACTGTCCGAAGCCCGGTTCGCGCGCCACGCGTACAGCCTCGCGGGCTGCTGCGATCAGCGCGCCTGCCTTTGCGCGGCATTCGGCATATTCGTAATCTGGATCGCTGTCGGCGACGATTCCCGCGCCTGCCTGAACGTGCATCATCCCCTCCTTCACGACGGCAGTGCGCAGCACGATGCAACTGTCGACCGATCCGTCGGGTGCGAAATAGCCAACGCCGCCCGCGTAGGCGCCGCGTGTCTCGGGCTCTAGTTCAGCGATGATCTCGCATGCACGGATCTTCGGCGCCCCTGAGACTGTTCCCGCCGGAAACCCGGCAAACAGCGCATCGAGTGCGTCTTTTTCATCCGAGAGCGCGCCGACCACATTGCTGACGATATGCATCACATGGCTGTAGCGCTCGATGGTAAAGCTGTCAGTCACCTCCACGCTGCCCCGTGCAGCAACCCGGCCCACGTCATTGCGCCCCAGATCGAGCAGCATGAGGTGTTCTGCCAGCTCCTTGGGATCGGCGAGCAGGCTGACTTCGTTGGCGCGGTCTTCCACTTGGCTCGCGCCCCTTGGCCGTGTGCCGGCAATAGGCCGGATGGTGACCTCGCCGCCGCGCACTCGCACCAGGATTTCGGGGCTGGAGCCAACAATCGCGAAACCGGGCAGATCAAGGAAATAGAGGAACGGCGACGGGTTCACTCGGCGCAGCGCACGGTAAAGCTCCAGCGGCGGAAGCTCGAACGGGCATGTGAAACGCTGCGCCAGAACCACCTGAAAGATGTCGCCTGCAACGATGTAATCCTTCGCGCGGGCGACCATCGCCTTGTAATCCTCTTCGGCCATGACCGGCGAAAGCTCGGGGTCCGCGCCGTGAACGCCGAGGTGCGGTTCCGCAGGGCGAGGCCGGGTGAGCGCGCGCATCGTCTCGTCGATCCGCTCGCCTGCCTCCGCGATGGCCAATTGCGGATCCGATCCGGCGACGTCCTGCGGCCATAGCGGAGCGACGCAGAACAGCTCATCGGTGAGGCCATCGAAGACCAGGATGACCGTGGGCCGCACGAACAGCATGTCGGGCAGGGCCAGCTCGCTCGCCGCCGCGCGCGGCAGGCTCTCGACGAGGCCGATGGTTTCGTAGCCGAAATACCCGACAAGGCACGCAAGCGCGGGTGGCAGCGCGTCGGGTACGTCGATGCGGCACGCATTTGCGAGCGCGCGCAGTTCCGTGAGTGCATCGCCGGCACATAGCTCGAAGGCATCGCGGTTAGTGCGCCAAGTGCGATTGATCACCGCTTCGCTTGCGCTTGCCCGGAATACTAGATCAGGGTCGAGACCCAGTAGGCTATAGCGCCCGCGAACCTCGCCGCCTTCGACAGATTCGAGCAGGAAATCGCCGCGGCCCGGCACAATCAGGCGGCGGGCCGCGCCCACCGGCGTATCGCTGTCGGCAACCATTCGCCGCCACACCAAGGCAGGCTTGCCAGCGGCCAGAGCGCTGGCAGCAGGGGCTGCATTCTCAAGCGAAGCGTATTCGGATGCAGGCAGGGTCACGCGGGGCTGCGGTGGCGCATTGGTCAGTTGGTCTCACCGACCAGCTGGCGGCGAACCGCCTCGATGGCGTCTTCATTGCGCTCCACACCAAGTTCCGCGCGGATTGCCCGTGTCAGCTGGTCGGAATATTCACCGCTGAGAGCCGAGGCAAGCTGCTGCTGAGCCTGCGCAAGCAGCGGGCTGTCTTCCGGAATGTCTTCGGTGGCGATCTCGTTGAGACTGACGATGTACCAGCCGATGTCGTTTGGCGCCTCGTAAAGCTTGGTCGACCCTTCGGCCATGCTGAACAGCAGCACCAGAGGCGGTGGCGGAGCCTGATCCTGACGCGCGAACAGCTGTCGGCGTTCGAGGTCGATGCGGTCAATCGGCGGCAGGTTTGCATCCTCAGCCGAAATAGCTTCGCCAAGTGCGGTATTTGCGCGGACTTTCTCAAGCACGCGGTCAGCTGTTTCGCGAGCGGCTTTCGCACCTTCGGCAAATCCCCATGCGAGAGTGACCTCCTGGCGGTTTTCGGAAAGCGGCGGTGCGGCTGCTTCGGTGATGCTGGCGACATCGAAAATCACGAACTGCGACCCGGGTACGATTTCCGCCAGTTGCGGCTGACTCTCATCCATCTGGAACGCGGTTTCGACCGTGCGCGCCAATGCCGGATTGAGCGATCCGCCCTGCTGGCCGAAAATGCGGCACGTCGGCGAGGACGGGCGGGGTGGTGCTGACTTCGAGGCCGTATGCATCCGCAACATCGACGAGCGCGGTTCCGCTGTCGACTTCTTCTTCGATGCGGGCGCTCAGGTCCGCAAGCGCTCCGGCACGTTTCTGGACGCGAAGCTCTTCGGTGATCTCGGGTGTTGCCTGGGCAATGGTGCGGGCAGGGGTCCGCGTGACACTGTCGACGCGCGCGACATACCAGCCAAGATTGCTCTGTGCTGGCTCTGCGATTGCGCCTTCAGCCGCGGCAAACACGTTTTCCGCTACTGCAAAGCTGAGGGCGGACGAAAGCTGTTCGCGCGTCTGACCATCGACGCTCGAGACGCTGAAGCCGGCCTGACGCGCCGCCGCTTCCAGTGACAATCCACCGCGAATGCGCTCCACGAGCGAGCGCGCTGCATCTTCGGTAGGGACGAGGAACGAGGAGACGTCCCGCGTTTCGCTCGCGGCAAAACGTGCTTCGTTGGCTGCGTAGAAAGCGCGAATTTCTTCCGGGGTCGGCGTCACGTCTACATCGAGGCTGTCGGAGCCGAAAAGAGCGTAACGGATCGTGCGGCGTTCGGGCAGCGTGAAGCGGGCGCGGTTCTCGCTGTAGTACTCTTCAAGCTGCTCATCAGTGGGATCGCCTTCGGGCGCGAATGCGAAGCTCGGGATGAATGCAATATCGCCCTGACGCCGTTCAAGCAGCAGTGCTGCATATTGCTTTGCAGCCTTGGCCGGCATTTGCGGTGCGGCGAGGGCAGGGATCAGCAATTGCTGGGCGAGAAGGCCATCTGCGAGATCGCGCCGCAGGATCGCATCGGTCAAACCCTGATTACGCAGCGCGGCCTGGTAGACATTCTGGTCGAAATCGCCCGTGGCTCCTCTGAAAGCGCTGATTTGCAGGATCTCGCTGTTTACGAGGTTTTCGCCCGCACGCAGGCCATTCTGCTCGGCGTAACCGCCCAGCGCATAACGGTCGATCAATTGGCGCAGCACTTCCTCCAGACCGCCTTGCTCGACGAATTCAGGCATGGTGACAGTCGGGTTTTCCCGGCGGATCGTCTGGATTGCCGAATTCGAGGTGCTGACCAGCTCTGAGGTCGTGATGCGATCATCGCCGACTACGGCCACCCGGTCGCCGCCAGACACGCCGCCAAAGGTCGAGCCCGTGATATCGACCGCGGCAAAGGCGAGCGCCACGATGATCAGGAAACCGATAAAGATCGGCAGGCCGATTTTCGACTGGAAGAAATTGCGGAAGAACGAAATCATGGGTCTGGTCTTATCCCGGCGGTCAATTCCCCCGCATTGGCGAGGCAAAGGTGGAGTGCGCGGCGGCACGGTTGGGACAGCGCTTTATCGGCCCTGCGACCTCGCGGCAACAGGTTCGGACACGTTTTGACTGTATCTCTTTACTCGGGTAGCGGACGCGGCCCCTCGACCCTAAATGGGTCCTTCGGATCTCGCACCGAAGCGAGATTTCTTAGGATTGTTCAATGCCGCAGCGGCCCTACATCGTTGGTAACTGGAAAATGCATGGCATGCGCGCCATGCTGTCGGAGGCGCGCGCGATTGATCGTGCGGCGCAGCGGCACATGAAAGTCGAGGTCGCGATTGCACCGCCTTACACCTTGATCCACCCTGTCCACCGCGAAGCCGGACAGATCGGCGTTGGCGCGCAGGATTGCCATTATGAAGAGGAAGGTGCGCATACCGGGGATATCTCGGCATCGATGATCGCCGATGCGGGTGCGAAGTTCGTCATCCTCGGCCATAGCGAGCGGCGCGAGAACCACGGCGAGAGCAACGCGCTGGTCAATGCCAAGGCACAGGCAGCGCTTGCCGCCGGACTGCGCGTCATCCTGTGCTGCGGCGAAAGCGCAGAGACGCGCGAGGCGGGTGATGCAGTCACCTTCGTCAAGGATCAGCTTAAGGCCTCGCTCCCGCAAAGCGCGAACGGCCTCGAAGACCTTCATGAGCGCATCACCATCGCCTACGAACCGATCTGGGCGATCGGCACCGGCAATTCCGCGACCATAAGCGACATTGCCGAAATGCACCGCGAGATCCGCGCGCTGCTGGTCGAGCTGTACGGAGACGAGGCCGGGAGCGAAATCCGCATCCTCTACGGCGGCTCGGTAAATCCTGAAAACGCAGCGGAAATTCTCGGCACGGCGGATGTTGGCGGGGCTCTCGTCGGGGGCGCCAGCCTTACCGCAGACAGCTTTATGGGCATTGCCCTTGCCGCCGGAGAAACCGCCGAGGCGTAAGGCTGTCCGCCTTGCCCTTGCCGCCGGCCCACGCGCGCCTTAAATAGCGCCCACACTTTCTATCGAGACCCGTTTGCCATGTTCCTTTTTCTCACCGTCCTCCAAGCCATCGTGGCCGCCGCTCTGGTCGGAGTCGTCCTTATGCAGCGCAGCGAAGGGGGCGGACTGGGTATCGGCGGCAATCCCAATGCCGCGCTCGGTGCGCGCGGTGCAGCGGATTTCCTGACGCGCGCGACCAAGTGGCTGGCGGTTTCCTTCGTGGCTCTCTCGATCGCTCTGGCCGCCGTGGCCGTGAACGAGACCGGTAACAGCGCGATCAGCACGACGCTCGACCGCGATGTCGGCGCACCTGCGGGACCCGACCTCTTGGGTGAGCCGACCGGGGGCGGCGTTGCCGCGCCTGCTGGCGATCCCGCCGCACCGGCTGACGGCGACCCGCTCGCCGAATAGGCTGCTGCCCGCAGACTTGCGGACGTTTTCCCCGATGGCTGTGGATGGCGAGCGCCTGCGCGCCGTTATTTGCTTGCCCCGAATCCAATTGCTCGCTTAAGGCTCGGCTCCCATGGCGCGGTACATTTTCATAACCGGCGGCGTGGTTTCCTCGCTCGGCAAAGGTCTCATGGCAGCAAGCCTTGCTGCCCTCCTTCAGTCGCGCGGGTACAAGGTCCGCATTCGGAAATTCGATCCCTACCTCAATGTCGATCCGGGCACGATGAGCCCGTATCAGCATGGCGAGGTCTTTGTGACCGATGACGGAGCCGAAACCGACCTCGATCTGGGCCATTATGAGCGCTTTACAGGCGTATCTGCGCGGCAGAGCGACAACATCACGTCGGGCCGTGTCTACCGCGACATCATCGCCAAGGAACGGCGCGGCGATTACCTCGGCGCGACCGTCCAGGTGATTCCGCATGTGACCGACGCAATCAAGGAGTTCGCGCTCGCCGATCAGGACGATCACGATTTCATCCTGTGCGAGATCGGCGGGACGGTGGGCGATATCGAATCGCTCCCTTTCATGGAAGCGATCCGGCAACTGCGTAACGAGCTTGAGCCGATGCAGACGCTCAGCGTCCACGTCACTCTGGTGCCTTACATCGCGGCAGCCGGCGAGCTCAAAACCAAGCCGACCCAGCACTCCGTGCGCGAGCTCGCCAGCCTCGGGATCAAGCCCGACGTGCTGCTGTGCCGCGCCGAACATCCGCTGCCCGATGGCGAGCGGCAGAAGATCGCAAATTTCTGCAACGTGCGCAAAGAAGCCGTCATCCCCGCGCTCGATGCGCCGTCGATCTATTCGGTCCCGCTGCAATACCATCTCGAAGGTCTCGATGCAGAGGTCCTGCGCGGTTTCGGTATCACCGATGCACCGGAGCCCGATCTGACCGCGTGGAACGATGTCACCGACCGATATTTCAATCCCGAAGGCGAAGTAACCATCGGCGTCGTCGGAAAATATGTCGGCCTGCCCGATGCTTACAAGAGCCTCAACGAAGCGCTCATTCACGGCGGTCTCGCCAACCGGGCCAAGGTCAATATCAGGTGGATCGACGCCGAATTGTTCGAAGGTGACGAGAGCGAGATCATCGCCGAGCTTGAGCCGCTTCACGGCATCCTCGTTCCTGGCGGCTTTGGCGAGCGCGGCAGCGAAGGCAAGATTGCCAGCGTCCACTTTGCAAGACAACGAAAGGTGCCGTTTTTCGGCATCTGCCTGGGTATGCAGATGGCCTGCATCGAAGCCGCGCGGTCGGCGGGCTATGGCGATGCCTCATCGACGGAATTCGGCGATACGCAAGAGCCGGTCGTCGGTATCATTACCGAATGGATGAGCGAAGAGGGATTGGAACAGCGCGAAGAGGGCGGCGACCTTGGCGGGACAATGCGTCTGGGCGCTTATGATGCCAAGCTGGGGGCCAACAGCCACGTATCGCAGATTTACGGCGGGGCGGAAGACATCTCCGAACGTCACCGTCATCGCTATGAGGTCAATTCGAAATATATCGAGCCCTTGGAGCAGCAGGGTCTGGTATTTTCGGGTATGTCGCCTGACGGCTTGCTGCCAGAAATCGTCGAGCGTCCCGACCATCCATGGTTTGTCGGCGTTCAGTTTCACCCGGAATTGAAGTCGCGGCCCTTCGATCCGCATCCGCTCTTTGCGGGATTCATAAAAGCGGCACTGGCGCATTCACGGCTCGTCTAGCGGCATTTTTCCAGAAAAATCAGCAAGCCTTGATTGCAAGGTTCTGTTTTGAAACGTAAATTTTGAATGCTCGGAAAAGCTTTGGATTTTCGGGGGCTTATTCAAGACTGTCGTGTTTTTACAAGAGAGTAAGTTTACCCTTGCGCCATAGTGCAAATGCGCACTAGGCCCTGATCCATAACAGGTTCTCATAATATGGATGGCGGGCTTTTCGTATCGCCAATCTGCCAAAAACAGGGGTCGGCAGGTATCGGAGTCAGGGGCGCGATTGCGCTTCCGGTCCAACTGCCTCTGCAATAAATGAGCTCGGACCGAAGTTGACCGTCTTCTGCGACCCGGACGGTGAGCATCGCAACGAGGCGGCCTTTATGGCCGCGGGGGCGGATCATTGCGATCCGCCCCCATATATTTCAGGCTAGATTTTCTGTTTAGGCTGAATTGCCTGGCCGCCAATCAGGCGGCGCCTTTCGCCTTCTCATCGCCCTCATCATCGCTGTCAGGAACAGCGGTAAGAGCCGGTGCGCCATTCACGGCGATCTTCTTGGGCTTCATCGCATCCGGCACTTCGCGCACGAGATCAATGATGAGCAGGCCGTCTGCGAGATCGGCGCTTTCAACGCGCACGAAATCGGCAAGTTCGAAGCGGCGTTCGAAGCCGCGATTGGCGATGCCGACATGCAGCAGTTCGCCGCCCGCGTCGACGTCATCGCGCTTCTTGCCCTGAACGACGAGCAGGTTCTGCTGTGCAGTGATGTCGATATCCTGCGGGCGGAAGCCGGCCACGGCCAAGGTGATACGGTAATTGTCTTCACCGCTGCGCGCGATGTTGAAAGGCGGGTAGTTGTCGCCGGAATTCGTGCGCGCCTGGCTTTCAAGCAGGTCGAACAGGCGATCAAAGCCAACCGTGCTGCGGCGGTATGGAGTAAAATCGAGACGTGACATAATTTGCAAATCCTCTTGTTTGAGCAATCTGAACATGTTCGCAGACCTGCCTCATGCAGCGCCTGCGGTTTTGCCGCGGCTGATGTCTCCCAAGACTGGCGAAACACCGCGACACCCTCTATTTGGGTCCAGGAATACGCCTTTCAAGAGGTACAGGGACACCCGATGAAAACTCCGAAAATCGACGTTTACAGCAAGTTTGCCTGCCCGTTCTGCGTGCGTGCAAAGCGCCTGCTTTCTTCCAAGGGGGTGGAGTTCAACGAATACGACATCACCATGGGCGGTCCCAAGCGTGATGAAATGCGTGAGCGCGCACCCGGCGCGATGACGGTCCCGCAGATCTTCATCGGCGATACGCATGTCGGCGGATCGGACGAACTCGCCGCGCTCGAACGCGAGGGCAAGCTCGACGCCCTGCTTGCAGGGTAACGGCGCTCGTGCCGACAATCGCGGTTCTCCAGATGACTTCGGGTATCGACCCCGAGGTCAATTTCGGCGTGATCGAGCAAGCCATGCTCGATGCGCAGGCGGGCGGGGCCGATATCCTGTTCACACCGGAAATGTCGCTGCTGCTCGATCGGGACCGGGGCGCGCTGGCGCTGTCATTTCAGGCGAGCATTATGCCGGATTCCAGCAGCGCCTCGCGGAGCTTGCCACACGCGGTCAGACCGATCTTGCACTGGGGTCGATGCCTGCCGCGCTGGCGGACGGGAAGTGGGTCAACCGTTCGCACTATTTCTTCGCCAATGGCCGCGAGCCGGTGCTGTATGACAAGATCCACATGTTCGATGTCGAGCTTGCCACAGGCGAGAGCTGGCGCGAAAGCGCGGCGTATGCGCCGGGCAGGACGGTGCAGGTCGAGCCTGACACGCCGCTCGGGCGGCTAGGCTTTACGATTTGCTATGACCTCAGGTTTCCCGCGCTGTTCGAGGCGCTGGGGCAGGCACAATGCGACGCTATTGCTATTCCCGCCGCCTTCACCCGTCCTACCGGTGCGGCGCACTGGCATGTCATGCAGCGTGCCCGCGCCATCGAGGCGAGCGCTTTCGTCATCGCCGCCGCTCAGGTTGGCAGCCATGAGGACGGGCGCGAAACCTACGGCCACAGCCTGGTCGTCGATCCGTGGGGCGAAGTGCTGCTCGACATGGGCGGCGAAGAGCCGGGCCTGGCGTTTTGCGAGATTGACCTCACCCGGATCGAAGATGTCCGCCGCCAGCTACCCAGCCTTGCCAACAAGCGCGACATCCCCAAATAGGTTGGCACGATGATTGTATTCGATCTCCATTGCGAGCACGGCCACCGGTTCGAGGGGTGGTTCGGCTCTGCCTCTGACTATGAGGACCAGCGTTCGAGCGGCCTGCTGAGCTGTCCCGAATGTGGCAACGAAGCCGTGAGCAAGGCGCCGATGGCGCCTGCAGTCCCGGTCAAGAGCAATGCGAAGAGCGCAGCGCAGGCTGCGAGAGATGCTGGCGATGCGGGCGATGCAAGGCCGGTGTCCAACACGCCAATGCCGGCACGAGGTGCAGGAGGCCATGCAAGCCCTCGCCAAAGCCCAGGAAAAAGCGCTCAAGAACAGCACCTTCGTCGGCAAGGACTTCGCCGAGCAATCGCGCGAAATGCACTATGGTGAGCGTGACGAAGCGCCGATTCACGGGCAGGCGACGCTCGAAGAAGCAAAATCGCTGGTGGACGAAGGCGTACCGGTTGCACCGCTGCCGTTTCCGGTGGCGCCGCCCGACAAACTCAATTGATTTGAAACCCGCCAATGCTATGGGCGTCGCGGGACCCCGTAGCTCAGCCGGATAGAGCACCAGATTCCTAATCTGGGGGCCGCGTGTTCGAATCACGCCGGGGTCACCAGATTTTTGGCGCTATCGCCTCGCTACATGAGCGCGTTCTTTTCTGCGCTATCGCTTCGCTACATGAGCGTGGGACGCGCCCCACATCCTCTGCGCGATCACCGCCAGCGCGACGACCGTTCCCGACATTCCGAGCAGCAGCACGCATGTGCCCGCCCATCCGGCCCAATCATAGATCGCCGTGCCCAAGATACTGCCAATCGCGCCTCCGATGAACATCAGCACGATATAGCTGGTGGTGAGCCGGGTGCGGATTTGCGGCTCGAGCGACAGGAAGGTCATGCGTCCCGTCACGTCGATCGTCGGCCCTACAAGGTTTACGATCACCAGCGGCACCAGCAGGGTCCAGACATCGAAGCCAAACGGGTAGAACAGCGCGATACCGATAAACTGCACAATCGCGGCTATGACGCGTGCCCGATGTGCGCCCACCTTATCCGCCCACTGGCCAAGACGCGGTGTCGAAATGATGCTGATTGCGGCGATCCCCGCGAGATAGCCGACAGTGTCGACGCCGTAACCGAGTTCAGCGCTGGTCAGATGCAGCGCCAGCGCCAGCCAAGTGGCGGTGAAGGCCCCGAAGTTCAGGCCCTGGATGACCGCAGATACCATCGTGTCACGGTGCTGCGCGGCAAGCGTGAAGACCGAGCGGATCAGCGCGCCGTAATCCGATTGCGGCTGCTTGGTCGCCACTGTTTCAGTGCGCATCGTTACCGGCAGAAAGACCGTCACGCCCGCGATGATGGCAAAGGCGCACCAGTAAACGGCCCGCCATCCGAATTGCTCGGCCACGACGCCCGCACCGACGCGCGCAACGAGGATGCCGAAAATGACGCCCGCCGTCAGCAACGCAGTGACCTGTCCGAGACGTTCGGGCGCAACCCGCTTGGAGGCGAAAGCGGGGATCAGATACGGTGCAATCGTGACAAAGCCCAGCAGGGTCGAGGCGAGGGTGAAGGCAGCAAAGCCCTCCGCCAGCGCCATTCCCAGCATGCAGATCGCCTGCGCGGTCACGAAGGCGATGCATAGCCGCTTGTTCGAATACCGGTCGCCCAGCGGGAGGAGCAGCAGGATACCGAGCGCCAGCGCCAACTGGTTGAGCGCAGGGACAATCCCGATGCGCGCGTCGCTAACGCCGAAATCGCGCGCGACCTCGCCGATGATAGGATGGATGTAATAGGCGTTCGCAGTCACCACCGCGACGGTCACCGCGAGCGCATATTCCTGCGCCCGGCTAAGGTAGATCGGCGCTGTGGTGATCGCCGCTTTGCTCAAGCGAGGAAGCCAGCCTTTTTCGCGGTGTCGATCACGCCCTGAGCCAGTTCCTGCGGTCGGTCCTCCTGGCAAAAGTGCCCGCAGGTGGAGAGCATGGCATGCGGCATACCCTCAGCGCCCTTGATCCGATCAATCAGCGGCTGTGCAAGGCCGCCGGTCACCGGATCGTCTTCTCCGAACAGCGTCAGAAATGGCTTGCCAAATTTGGACAGACCTTCCCATGCGGCCTTGTTCTGTTCGATGCCGTCCATACCGTCTTCGACCGGGACGAGTGCCGGGAAAGCGCGCGCTCCTGCCTTGCTTGGCTCGTCGGGAAAGGGAGCGTCGTAGGCAGCGACTTCCTCAGGTGTGCGCTCGGTCGCGGTGGCACGCTGGAGCAATTCGCCAATCTGAAACTCGGGCGAGGTCTTGGCGAAATGCCGCCACGCAAGGAAGGCGGGTGAAGGCGTCCCGCCAGTTGGCAGGAAAGTGTTGCTGGCGACGACGCAGGTGAACTTGTCAGGCTCTTCGCCAACCATTCTCAGGCCCAGCAGCCCGCCCCAATCCTGACAGAACAGCGCCGCGGGCTGCGGCACGACGGCGTCGCGCCATTGTTTAAGCCAGCTGATATGGCGGTCGTATGTGTAGAACCCGATATCGTCGGGCTTGTCGCTCTTGCCGAATCCGATGAGATCGGGCGCGAGGCAGCGAAAGCCAGCGTCCAGCAGCACCGGGATCATCTTGCGATAAAGAAAACTCCAACTGGGTTCACCATGAAACAGCAGGACGGGCGGCGCGTCGCTTGGCCCTTCGTCGATGTAGTGCATCCGGCCGGAATGCCCGTCTCCCAAGTCTATCGTGACCCAATTTTCCGCGAAGGAATATCCGGGCAGGTTTGCGAAGCGGGCGGGGTCGGATGTCAGGACTTTCATGATTCTCATCTCCCTATGAGAAGATGAGTAGCACGAAACAACCTATCAGCCACCCGTGCTTGGCTCGCCCGGATTTTCGCCCATCGGGATGCGCTCCTTGAAGGTGTGAGTGATGTAGGGGAACGGAATCTCGATCCCGGCATCGTCCAGCCCGCGCTTGATGGCGCGCACGACCTTGTCCTTGCTTTCCCAGCCACTGCGTGGCGTTGAGCCAGCCCACCAGCGCACGAGGAAATCGACCGAGGAGGAATTGAATTCCTGCGCAAAGATATCGAGGCCCTTTTCGGTGTTGACCTCGTCCACGGCGGACACCGCCTTGCGGATGACTTCGGCTGCCTCGTCCAGATCGGTGTCATAGGACACGCCGATTACGACATCGTGGCGGCGCTGCTCCTTGTCGGTCAGGATCTCGACCGGGTTCTTGAACAGGATGGAATTGGGTACGACGGTAAGCTCGCCCGAAAGCGACCGAAGGTGCGTTTCGCGCAGGGTGATATGTTCAACCTTGCCGATCATGTCCTCGCATTCGATTACGTCCCCGATGCGCATCTTTTCGCGCACCATGATGAGAACTCCGGCGAGGAAGTTTTCGAAGATGTCCTGAAACGCAAACCCGATGGCGACTGCGCCGATGCCGAGGCCTGCGATCAGGCTGGCAGGCGTCAATTCGGGGAATACGACAATGGCGGCAATCATCAGACCGATGACCCAGGTCGCCAGCTTTACCAGCGTTTCGATGAGGTTGCGCAGCGACGGACGAATGTCGGTTTTCCCGATAAGTCCGTCGGCGATCTTGACCGTGAACCGGGCGACGATTGCGGTGATGATCAGAATGACCACTGCGATGGCAATGCCGGGCAGGGCGCGCACGAATTGGGTGCCCATGTCGTTCAATTGGTCGAGCAAGGTGTTGAGCATGATGTCTGAGGGTTCCTCCTGCTTTTGGCCCAATAACGAGGGATGCGCCCGGTTCGTTCCGACGCCGCTCGGCCAGAAAATCGGCCCGGCGAGCATGTTTCGACTTGATACAGAGCGTTAACTATGATTCTGTGGATTTTGCATTGGGGAAAGTTGAGATGCGTAGACCACCACGGGAACATTTGCGGCAGGGCTTCGCGCTTTGTGCGCTGCTTGTCCTGACCGGGTTTGCCATTGCCGGGCCGACCGGACTTCTCGCATGGAGCGAGAATGTTCAGGCGCTCGACCAGCGCCAGGCGCATCTCGAGGAATTGCGCGCGACACGCGACGCGCTTCGCAACCGGGTGGACCTGCTCGACCCTCAGGCCGCCGACCCCGACCTCGCCAGTGAGCTTGTACGCCGCAATCTTGGAGTGTTGCACGCGGATGAGGTCATGATCACAGTCGAGGACGAGTAACCGCACCGGCTTCGCTTGTGCGCATACGAATTCGCGCCAGCAATCCCCTCCTGAAGAGCCCGGAAAACCTGTAACGACTAAGCTGCAAGGGCGCGCTTTCCGTTGCGTCCGGTCAGCACACCTGACTATAGGGGCCATGGAAAATCCGGCGCGCATGCCTCTTATTGCCGCGCGCCAGCAGATGAGAGGACACCGCACTTTGGCGAAACAGCCTGCATCCAAGAAAGCCGCCGCAAAGAAACCATCGGCTGACAACACACCTCTGGCACCGACCGACGATCCCGATTTCATCTTGCATTCGCTGCAGGAGGAATTCGACGCGAACAAAAGCTTCGATACCGACATCGACCAGATAATGGAATTCTACCGGCAAATGCTGCTCATCCGCCGGTTCGAGGAGAAGGCGGGCCAGCTTTACGGCCTCGGCCTGATCGGCGGGTTCTGTCACCTTTACATCGGTCAGGAAGCGGTCGCCATCGGCCTGCAAAGCGCGCTGGACGGGGACAAGGACAGCGTCATCACCGGCTACCGCGATCACGGCCACATGCTCGCCTACGGCATCGACCCCAAGGTCATCATGGCCGAGCTGACGGGCCGCGAAGCTGGCATTTCCAAGGGGAAAGGCGGCTCGATGCACATGTTCAGCACCGAGCACAAATTCTACGGCGGTCACGGCATTGTCGGCGCGCAGGTCGCGCTGGGCGGCGGGCTCGCTCTGGCGCATCAGTACAACGACGACGGGGGACTGTGCCTTGCCTATTTCGGTGACGGTGCGGCGAACCAGGGGCAGGTTTACGAGACGTTCAACATGGCCGCGCTCTGGAACCTGCCGATCGTCTTCGTGGTCGAGGATAACCAATACGCGATGGGGACCGCGACGAAGCGCTCGTCCGCTGAAACCCGCTTCCACCGCCGCGGCACTGCGTTCCGCATTCCCGGCATGGATGTGAATGGCATGGATGTACTCGAAGTCCGCGCAGCGGCCGAGGTCGCTTTCAAGCACGTGCGCGAAGGCAAGGGGCCGGTGTTGATGGAGCTCAACACCTACCGTTACCGCGGGCATTCGATGTCCGATCCCGCGAAGTATCGCACCCGCGAAGAGGTGCAGGACCAGCGCGATCATCATGATCCGATCGAGCGGTTGAAAAAGACCGTGATCGAAGCGGGCAAAAGCGAGGATGAGCTGAAAGCCATCGACAAGGAGATTCGCAAGACCGTCGCCGAATCCGCTGATTTTGCGGAGAATTCTCCCGAGCCTGGCCCCGACGAACTCTACACCGATGTCTTGGTGGGGGAGTATTGATACATGGCTATTGAACTCAAGATGCCGGCGCTTTCGCCAACCATGGAAGAGGGCACTCTGGCCAAATGGCTCAAGTCCGAAGGCGATGCCATCGAGCCGGGCGATATCATCGCCGAAATCGAAACCGACAAGGCTACGATGGAATTCGAAGCCATCGATGAGGGCGTTCTGTCGAAGATCCTGATAGCGGAAGGCACTGAAGAGGTCGCGGTTGGCACTGTTATTGCGCATCTCGAAGGCGAGGGCGAGGAAAGCGCCGCTCCCGCTCCCACTCCTGCCCCTGCAGACCCCGTTCCAGGCGAGGGCAAGGATCAGGGCCGCGATGAACCGGGCGGCACCAGCGCGCCTGAGAAACCGAAAAGCGAACCGAAATCGGACCCTGACATCCCCGAGGGCACCAGCTTTACCAGCACCACGGTGCGCGAAGCTCTGCGCGATGGAATGGCTGAGGAAATGCGCGCCGATCCTCGCGTATTCGTCATGGGTGAGGAAGTCGCCGAGTACCAGGGTGCCTACAAGGTTACGCAGGGTCTGCTCGACGAGTTCGGTCCCAAGCGCGTGATCGATACGCCGATTACCGAATACGGATTTGCCGGTGTCGGTACGGGCGCGGCGATGGGCGGTCTGCGCCCGATTGTCGAGTTCATGACATTCAACTTCGCGATGCAGGCGATCGACCACATCATCAATTCGGCGGCCAAGACCAATTACATGAGCGGCGGCCAGATGCGCTGTCCAATCGTCTTTCGCGGACCCAATGGCGCAGCAAGCCGCGTCGGCGCGCAGCACAGCCAGAATTACGGTCCGTGGTACGCGAGTGTCCCCGGCCTTATCGTCATTGCGCCCTATGACAGCGCCGATGCGAAGGGCCTGATGAAAGCCGCGATCCGATCCGAAGACCCGGTCGTGTTCCTTGAAAACGAGCTGGTCTACGGCAAGAGCTTCGACGTCCCTGACCTCGACGACCATGTCCTGCCCATCGGCAAGGCGCGGACCATGCGCGAAGGCTCCGACGTCACCATTGTCAGCTATTCGATCGGCGTCGGTTTCGCTCTGGAGGCGGCAGAGGCACTTGCGGACGAGGGCATCGATGCGGAGGTCATCGACCTGCGAACGCTGCGTCCGCTGGATAAGGATGCAGTGCTCACCAGCCTCGCCAAGACCAATCGGCTTGTCATTGCGGAAGAGGGCTGGCCGACCTGTTCAATCGCGAGCGAAATCATTGCGATCTGCATGGAAGAAGGCTTCGACGATCTCGACGCGCCGGTTACGCGCGTGTGCAATGAAGACGTGCCGCTACCCTACGCCGCAAATCTCGAGAAGCTGGCGCTTATCGATGCGAAGCGCATTGTCGAGGCGGTGAAGAAGGTCTGCTACGTCTAAGCAATCCGTCGAGGTAACAAAAAAGGGGCCGCGCTGGCATTACCGGCGCGGCCCCTTTTTGTAGGTCAGATCAGGCGGTCAGGTGACAACCCAGACCGGACGCGAATACTGGATGGTTCCGCCGGGCAGATCGATCGGAAGAAAATCAGTCATCGTGTATGTAAACGTGATGTCGATCTCCGTTGCACCGCTCACGCGACTTGCGCCGCTGCGGTCCACGGTGATGTTCAGCTTATCCGTATCGAGCAGATACGGCGCATTCACAGCCTCACCCAGCAGAACGGTACGGATCTGTTCATCCGTCAATGCATTTTCCTTTTGGTATTCCACCATGACATACCGCGCTCCGTCAGAGGCGAGCGATTGCACAGCATTATAGTTCTGCAGGTAGACGCCCACTTGCAGTACGCCAAACAGCAATAGGAAGAAAATCGGCGCAAGCTGCGCGAATTCGACGGCGGCGGCGCCCTTGTCGTCGCGGTCAATGGTGCGCAACGAAGCGCGTCGGATGGTCCGTAGTTTTTGGATCATCAGATTTGCACCGAGCGATCGACAGAGAAGGTGATGGCCTTACCGACGCCGAATGCGGTCCAGGTCGGAGTGTATGTATCGGTGAGCGACACCGTGAAATATTCGGACACGGTAGCGCTGCTTGGGCAGTTGCCTTTGTCCTTGATCTTGCCGTTGGACAGATCGCAGCGATATTCCTGACCCACAGTCAGGCTGTCGGCGGCCACTCCAACGGAATTCTCAAGGATGGCCTCAATCTCGGAAACCTCGACCGTCACGCCGCGATTGGTGGCAATAATGATGATCTCGGCCTCATTCGCAGCCGACTGCAATTCGTGCTGCCGCGCTACGATCGTGCCCACTTCGAACGTTCCGAGTGTCATGACGATCAGCATCGGAGCAACAAACGCGGTTTCGATAGCCATCGACCCCCGATTGTCGGCGATCAGTTTTTGGACGAGCTGTTTCATGATCACGCCACCAGCCTTACGTCAGCGGTCGTGTTACCGACTTCCGTTACATCTTCGATAGGGCAGAGAGTTTCGAGATACGCCCCGCCGCGAATATCGATGGTGTAAGCCGAATTCTGCAAGCATTGTGCAGCAACATCAGCAGTACCATTCACGCGCATATCGCCATCCGGGAGATAGATCAGGCCTTCGATAAGCGAGTTCTGGTTGCCGTTGAACATATGCGTTTGCTGGGAATTATTATCGCGATGCTCGAACACGAGGATATCGGACAGTTCATCAGCCTGAGACGCGTATGGTGTACCCGCGAAATCGGCTGCGTCCATCGGCGTGAGGTTGAGAGAGTTCCCGTTTCTGGAACCACCCAGCTTGATGTTTGCGCCGTTCTTCAGAACAAACATCACCCCGTTACCAGTCACGTCGTAATTGCCTGTGAGGTCAAGCGCGCCGCCGTCGATCACGTAGATGCCGCTGCTCAACACCTTGCGACATTTCACGCTCAGGCTCGAATATGTACCCGGCAGCAAAGAAGCTTGTTTATTCTTGCCTTTTCCCGTGCACTTGTATTCACGGTCCGTATCATTTGTCGGCGGTACCAAATCTTCGTATGCGTCGAACAGACCTCGGACGCCTTCGGCGACCACGTCTTCATTGTTCTCTGCATCGACAGTACCGCAAGCCGCGATTGAGTCGGTGTCGACCGTAGCATTGGAATCGATGACAATCGCGTCTTGTCCGTTTTCGGAGCATGACAACGCGGCCAGACCGCATTTTGCGTTGACTGTCGAATTACCGCCGATGGCAGTTCCGGTGCCATCTTCCCGCAGGGAGATCAGGCAAGCGTTGTATTGGCCGCCAGACATGAAGCTGGCCTGTGCGGTTGCACGAACTGTCGCAGCCGAACCGCCGGTCAGGAAGCTGCTGAAAGGCAGCTCCTTCGAAGCTGTAGAAGTCACGAGCACGCTGTTGTCAGTGCCGCCGGCATAATCGGCGAGGGTGATTTGCGGGGAGGTATCGAAACCCGCAACTTTCGCGACATTGGCATAGTATTCCTGCTGGGCGCGGTTTTGATAGGTGCTCTCGATGTCGGGATTGGCCCGTGCGTAGGCACCGGCATAGGCCGCCTGATCGACAGCGTGCTGAAGCTCGCGCTTCCACATGTACCATTGTGCGGTATCGACCGCGAAACCGGCCCCGCCGATCAGGACCGGAAGGCCCGTGGCCACCATGATCAAAGCATTACCGCTGCGGTTTTCGCGCAGCTTGGTAACGAAATTGCGGATCTTGCCCTTACGAAACCTCATAAAATCAATGCAATCCTGGTTGCATCGAACCGCAGTAGCGCAGCTGTGGTATTCACTCTGTTGAGCCTCATGGTTACCCGGAAGTTAACGTGCATTTTAATGGCCGCTGGCCGGGGAAACCGCTGCCCGTTCTTGACAGGACGGCGCGAATGAGTGCCTGAGCAGCAGCGTGATGCAGGAAACTGACGACAAATTGTCGCCCGAGCTGGAACTGGCGCTGGCCTATACGCCAGCGGAAATGCGCGCCGCTATGGGCACACTCTTCGCTTTCGACCAGCGGCTCGCGCGGATCGTGTCCGCCACGTCCGAACCTATGCTCGGGCAGATGCGGCTTGCGTGGTGGCGCGACATGTTGGGAAGTCCGGTTGCAGAGCGTCCGACAGGCGATGCCGTGCTCTATGCCATAGGAGAGCACTGGCGCGGCCGCGAGACCTGTCTGGTCGATGTTGTCGATGGGTGGGAGGTGCTGATCGTCGCAGATGAGCTCGGCACTGGCCAATTGCTCGATTTCGCGCGCGGCAGGGGCGGGGCGTTTTTGTCTCTGGTGCCCGACCTGTGCGAGACCGATAAAGAGCGCGCCCAAGCGGCGGGCATTCACTGGGCGCTGGCGGACGCGGCATCGCGTGTTACCGCTGACGAAGAGCGCGCGCTCATCGTCGACACCGCGCTCAGCCATTCCGGCGCCGGAGGCAGGCTGCCGCGCAATTTGCGCGGTCTTGCCGTGCTCGATGCGTTGGCGATCCGCGCTCTCAAGCGTGGCGGACGCCCGCTGATGGAAGGCAGAGGCGCTTCTCTGGCCGCTCTGAAAGCGGGTATCCTTGGTACCTAATTACGTGTAATCGCGTAATATTCGTAAAAGGGAGGGGCTTGGTGCGCCAGACGATACTCGGTGTATTTCTTGGGCTGATATTTGCAGGCGTGGGCGTATTCTGGTGGCAGGGCACTGCTAGGGTCGAGGCAAACGCGCCTCCGCCTCCCGAACCTGAGGTGCTCGCTCCGCCGCCGGAATTACTGCCGATCACCGATCCGGGCGAAATGGAAGGCCCAACGCCTCCCGAAGCGAGCGAGCTGACGCGCGAGGAAAAGCGTTTTTTCCGGTATGATCGCAACCGCGACCGCAAGATCACGCGCAACGAGATGCTTTCGAGCCGCTCGGACGGGTTTCGCAAGCTCGACGTCGATGGCAACAACTTGCTGACCTTCGAGGAATGGGCGGTGACCACAGTCACGCGGTTCGGCGAGATGGATGCGGATGGGAATGCCGAATTGTCACAGGCAGAATTTGCCACCAGCGCGCCCGAGCCGAAGCCCAAACGGCCAAGCTGCCGCTGCTGAAATCAGGCGGGGACAGCCTCACCCGTCTCTGCAAGCCAGGTTGTCAGATCGCCCTTGGCGCGCGAGGTGTAGGCTTCCTTGCGCTCTTTCTTCTTCACCTCGTGAAGCGGCGGGAACAGGCCGAAATTGACGTTCATGGGCTGGAACGTGGCAGCCTCCGCATCGCCCGTGATATGGCTGAGCAGAGCGCCTAGCGCAGTCGTCGCGGGCAGGGGGCTCCAATCGCGACCAGCCAGTTCGCCTGCAGTCATCATCCCTGCGACCATCCCGATAGCGGCGCTCTCGACATAGCCTTCGCAGCCGGTGACCTGCCCGGCAAATCGGATATGGGGCGCGGCCTTGAGGCGAAGCTGGCGGTCAAGCACTTGCGGCGAATTGAGGAAGGTGTTGCGATGCAGGCCGCCAAGCCGGGCGAATTCGGCGTTTTCCAGGCCCGGGATCGTGCGGAACAGCTCAACCTGCGCGCCGTATTTCATCTTGGTCTGGAACCCGACCATGTTCCACAGCGCGCCGAGCTTGTTGTCCTGCCGCAGCTGCACCACGGCATAGGGCCAGCGACCCTGCGGATGTTCTTCATTCGTGTCGTAGGGATTATCCAGCCCGACGCCCTTCATCGGGCCATAGCGCAAGGTTTCGACCCCGCGCGAGGCCATCACCTCGATCGGCATGCAGCCATCGAAATAGGGCGTGTCCTTCTCCCACTCCTTGAAATCGGACTTTTCAGAGTCGATCAAGCCTTGATGGAATTCGAGATACTGCTCCTTCGTCATTGGGCAGTTGATGTAATCGCCATCCTCGTTCGAGGCTTCGGTCCGCTTGTTCCAGCGCGATTGCACCCAGCATTTCGACATGTCGATGCTGTCGCGGTGCACGATGGGGGCGATGGCATCGAAGAAGGCGAGCCGTTCCTCACCGGTTGCGCCGACAATGCTCTGTGCCAGCGATTGTGCGGTCAATGGACCGGTCGCAACGATGGTCAGGCCGTCGCCCGGCAGCGTATCGATACGCTCGCGCACAACAGTGACATTCGGATGCTCGGCCAGAGTTCGCTCTACTTCGGCGCTGAAGACATCGCGGTCCACCGCCATTGCGCTTCCCGCCGGAACGCGCGCAACCTCGCCGGCGCGCATGACGATACTGTCCAGCTCGCGCATCTCGTGGTGCAGCAGGCCGACCGCGTTCTTGGTATCGTCATCCGAGCGGAAACTGTTCGAACAGACCAGCTCAGCCAGCCCATCGGTCTGGTGCGCGGGCGTCATCTCTCCGCTCCCGCGCATCTCCGACAGGCGCACTTTCACACCGCGCCGCGCCAGCTGCCAAGCGGCTTCCGACCCTGCGAGCCCGCCGCCGATAATGTGAACGTCGTGGGTAGTTTTGCTGTTGCTCATGGAGCGCGAGGTAATTGCGTGGTAGCCGGAGGGCAAGACCTGCATTTGGAAGGGGGACGGGCGATGCCCAAGCGCGCACTGATTGAACACCGTCCGTGGCTGCTCGCCAGCGTGGTGGCCTCGTGCGCGAATTACTTCTTGTGGAACAACCCGATAGGCGAACTTTGGCTGTTTCTTCTCAAGGGCGCAGGGGTCGGATTGCTGGCGGTTTACGCCTTTCAGCGCACGCGCGGCCTCGATGGCGGAATTCTTGTGCTGGTGCTCGCTTTGTCGGCAGCGGCGGACACCGTGCTGGAGCTTTCATTCGAAGCGGGCGGGGCGCTGTTCTTTGCCTCGCACCTGGTCGCGATCGCGCTCTACATGAGGAATCGGCGGCAAGTCACGAGCCCAAGCCAGCGGATGCTCGCGCTGGTCCTTTTGTTTGGCGTGCCGGGCGTATCGTATGTGCTGAGCAATGATCCTGTGATTGCAGGCTATGCCGGCGGCCTAGGCGCGATGGCGGCCGCTGCGTGGACGAGCCGGTTTCCGCGCTACCGCGTCGGGCTTGGCGCGGTCCTCTTCGTCGCGAGCGACTGGCTGATTTTCAGCCGAATGGGCCCGGTCGATCTTGGCGTCCTGCCTGACGTGCTGGTCTGGCCGCTCTATTATGCGGGCCAGCTGATGATCGCGACCGGCGTTGTGCAGACATTGCGCGGCGAGCACCCCGCTAGATAGCAGCGGAGGAGGGGCGGTTTAGCCGCCCGGCTCACCGTCAATGTTCTTGTCCGAATGCGCAGTTGTATCCGGAGAGGTCTCATCGCCGCCGCCGCGCCGCTCGACCATTTCTTCGGCAATCAATTCTTCGGCCTCGTTTTCGGGCTCCTCGGTTTCGTCGATCTTGACCGCACTGACGATGGTTTCGCCTTTGCCGACATCGAAAAGGCGCACGCCTGCGCTGTTGCGTCCGATCACTCGCAGGCTTTCAAGGCCGATGCGGATCAGCTTCGCCTGATCGGTCACCAGCATCAGCTGCTCCCCGGTAGTCACTGGGAAGCTTGCAACGACAGGACCATTGCGCGCGATATTGTCGATATTGATCAGGCCTTGGCCTCCGCGTCCGATCCGCCGATATTCGTAGGCGCTCGACACCTTGCCATAGCCGTTGGAACAGACGGTGAGGATGAACTGTTCCTTTTCCTTGAGCGTTTCGTAGCGCTCTTCGGTCAGGTCCGGCTCGCCTTCTTTCTCGCCCTTCCACGGTGCGAATTTGAGGTATTGCTCGCGTTCCTCGGGCGTGGTGCCGGTCGCGCCGAGCGTGGAAAGTGAGACAACCTCGTCGCCCTCGGCCAGTTTCATGCCGCGAACGCCGGTGGAAGTGCGGGAAGTAAATTCGCGCACGTCCTCGGCTGCAAAGCGGATCGCCTTGCCCTGACGCGACGCAAGCAGGACGTCGTCGCCCGCCGCGACAAGCCGGACGCCGATCAGCTGGTCGTCGCTGTCCTCATCGAATTTCATCGCGAACTTGCCGTTCGAAGGGATGTTCGTGAAAGCATCCATCGAGTTGCGGCGCGTACTGCCCTTGGCCGTTGCAAACACCACCGACAGCGCGCCCCACTCGCTCTCGTCTTCGGGAAGCGGAAGGACGGTGCGGATCGTCTCGCCATCGTCAAGCGCTGGCAGCATGTTAATGATAGGCCGCCCGCGTGTTGTCGGACCGCCTTCGGGCAGTTTCCAGACCTTGATCCGGTACACCTTGCCTGCAGTCGAGAAGAACAGCACCGGATTGTGCGTCGACGTGACGAACATCTCGGAAATCGCGTCGGCATCCTTCGTCGACATGCCTGCGCGGCCTTTGCCGCCGCGGTTTTGCGCGCGGAAGGTCGAGAGCGGCGTGCGTTTGATGTAGCCATCAAGCGTAACCGTCACGACCATATCGTCGCGCTCGATCAGGTCTTCGTCGTCCAGCCCATCCCATGCGGGTGCGATCTCCGAGACACGCGGGGTCGCGTAGGTCGCCTTGATCTCCTCAAGCTCCTCGCGCATCAGTCCGTAAAGCTTCGCCCGGTCGGCGAGGATCGAGAGCAGTTCCTCGATCTGGATCGCAAGCTCTTTCAGTTCATCGCCGATCTCGTCGCGGCCCAGTGCCGTCAGGCGGTGCAGGCGCAGTTCGAGGATCGCCTTCACCTGCCGCTCGGACAGAGTATAGGTTCCGCCCGCTTCCTCGGCATTGGGCTCGATCGCTTCGACGAGGCGGATATATTGCGCGATATTGCCGATTGGCCATTGTTTGGCGAGCAATTTGCTCCGCGCTTCGGCGGGATTGGACGCACCGCGGATCATGGCGACCACTTCGTCGAGGTTCGACACTGCAACAACGAGACCGAGCAACAGGTGAGCCCGCTCGCGCGCCTTGTTCAGCTCGAACTTGGTGCGCCGTGTGATGACCTCTTCGCGGAAAGCGATGAAGCTCTGTATGATGTCGCGCAGTGAGAGCGTTTCGGGGCGTCCGCCGCGAATGGCGAGCATGTTCGCCGGAAAGCTCGACTGCGCCGGAGTGTAGCGCCAGATCTGGTTGAGCACGACTTCGGGTGAAGCATCGCGCTTCAGGTCGACGACAACGCGCACGCCTTCGCGTGAGCTTTCGTCGCGGATGTCTGAAATGCCCTCGATGCGCTTTTCCTTTGCTGCATCGGCGATCTTTTCGACGAGGCCGGACTTGCCGACCTGGAACGGGATCGAGGTGAGGACGATGGACTGTCGGTCTCCGCGCTTTTCCTCGATTTCGTGGCGGCAGCGCATCAGGATCGAACCGCGCCCGGTAGTGTAGGCGGCTTTCGCGCCGCTCGAGCCGAGGATCAGCGGCGCTGTCGGGAAATCGGGTCCGGGAATGATCTCGAACAATTGCTCGGTCGTGATCGTCGGGTCTTCGATATAGGCGAGACAGCCGTCGATAACTTCGCCAAGATTGTGCGGCGGCACGTTGGTCGCCATGCCGACCGCAATTCCGCCCGCGCCATTGACGAGAAGGTTCGGGAAGCGCGCCGGAAGGACCGTCGGCTCCTGCGTGCTGCCATCGTAGTTGTCGGCGAAATCGACGGTATCCTTGTCGAGATCATCGAGCAGCGTGTTGGCCACCCGTGCAAGCCGGGCCTCGGTATAGCGCATCGAGGCGGGAGGGTCGGGATCCATCGACCCGAAATTCCCCTGGCCATCGATCAGCGGCACGCGCAGCGACCAATCTTGCGTCATCCGGGCCAGCGCGTCGTAAATAGCGCTGTCGCCGTGCGGGTGATAATTACCCATCACGTCGCCGACGATCTTGGCGCTCTTGCGATAGGGCCGGCCAGCGACGAAGCCGCCTTCCTGGCTGGCATAGAGGATCCGCCGGTGCACCGGTTTCAGCCCGTCACGCACATCGGGAAGTGCGCGCGCCACGATCACGCTCATGGCGTAATCGAGGTAGCTGGTCTTCATCTCATCGACGATATCGATGCGTTCGTAATCGCCTATTGGCGATGCGGGAGGGTTCTCGATAGTGTCGTTATCGTCGCTCAAGGTGAGGGCCGTTTCTGATTGTTATCTTGATATGCGGTCAATGTAGGGTTTCGCATACCAAACCGCCATGCGTGAGCGAGAACATGTGCGGAACAAATAGCCCTTTTTCCACACTTGCCGCGCAAATATGCCGGCTTGACCTGACAGGGGGAACGTGGGCCGTTTGAATTCGTATTCATTATGCCATTCAAAGGCCGTTCAGCCCGGTTCACCTACCCAGAATTGCAAATCTGGGCGCAGAGGTTCAAAGCGCATCAGGCATTAATCCGACCGCGAACCGCAAACGAAGCAGGCGCGGCGTATAACACCCGCAGGAGATACCCCGAATGACACTTTTCAATATGCGCAAGCGTACCTCGAATCTCGCCTTGGCTGTGGCCATGGCGACGGGTTCGGCAATTGTCGCCACCGCCGTCTTCCCAACCGAAGCGCACGCACAGCGCAAGAAGAAGAAAGACAAGGAAGATGAGGGCGGGGGCTACTCCGATGCGTTCGTCGCTGCCTATCAGCCCGTCAATGAAGGGTTGCAGGCAGAGGGCGCCGATGTCGCCGCTTACAAGCCGCAGCTTGAAGCGCTTGCGCCGCTTGCCACAACCGCTGACGAAAAGATTGCCGCAGGCGGTCTGATCTTCAATTCGGGCATCAAGCTGAGCGATCGTCCGCTTCAACTGATGGGCATGGAGATGATGCTGGCGAGCGGCAAGGTGCCGATCGAGGAGGTGGGCCGCTACAACTTCATCGCGTATCAGCTTTCCAACGCGATGCAGGATTACCCCAAAGCGCGTAAGTACCTGCAGGCCGCGATCAACACGAACTTCTCGACGCCGGACATCTCGGCTGCCGACTTGCAGATCGCGATGGCGGAAAGCTATTTCTCAGGAAACGAATTCGTCGAAGGGCTCAGCTTCCTCGAGCAGGCGATCAAATCGCGCAAGGCTCAAGGGCAACCCGTCGAAGAGCAGTGGTACCGCCGCGGCCTTACGGTCGCCTACAACAACGAGATCGTTCCGCAGGTTTACGATTTCACGACGCTCTGGATCGGAGACTTTCCTTCAGCCACCAACTGGCGTGATGCGATCAACCTCACGCGCAACCTGAATTCATTTGAAGGGTCGCAGATGCTCGATCTGCTGCGCCTGTCCCGCACCGTCGATGCGCTGCAGGACAAGCAGGACTACATCTATTACGTAGAAGCTGCCGACCCGCGCCGCCTTCCGAAAGAGGTCAAGGACGTGATCGACCAGGCATATGCCCGCGACGCGGTGAGCCGGGACGACATCTTCGTGGCTGACGCTCTGACAACAGCGAATGGCCGGATCGCGAGTGACCGGGCCGATCTGCCTGCTCTCGAAACCGATGCCAGCAAGGCAGGCGCCCAGCTGCGTACCGTCGTTGCAGCTGCGGGGGCGTTCTACAGCTACGGCGAATATGAAAAGGCGGCACGCTTCTATGAAAAGGCGCTTACGATGCCTGGCGTCGATACTGGCGAAGCGTTGACCCGCCTTGGCATGGCGCAGATCGCGCTTGGCCAATATGACGCGGCGCGCGAAACGCTCGCGAAAGTCGAAGGGTCGCGCGCTCCGATCGCGCAGCTCTGGACCGCATACGCCGATGAAAAGAGCGCTCCGGCAACGAACACCGCCAGCCTTGGCGAGCTGATGGGCGCGACAAACTGATCGCTGAACATATCTCAACGAAAAGGCGCCGGGAGCAATTCCGGCGCCTTTTTTGTCTATCGGGCTCGTGATGGGCCCGCTGCCAGATCAATGCAGGCGTTTGACGTACACCTGGTTGTCATCGCGGCGCTCGAGCTTGAAATTCTCAAGTGAACCAAACAGTTCCGACAAGCTGTTAAAACCGTAATTGCGCACATCGAAACTTGAGCGGTTCCCGGCAATCTGCCCGACCTGCTGCAGTTTCGCAAAACCCGCATCGTCGCGCTTTGCCTCTCGGTAAGCGGCAAGGACCAGCTCGTTCAGGTCGACCATATCAACCTTTGAGCCGCGCTTGCCCTTTGGCTTGCCGTTGTCGTCGGAAGTGGTGGCAATGAGCTCGTCGATGTAGAGAAACCGAGTGCAGACCGCCTGAAATGCCGGCGGCGTTTTCTTTTCGCCAAAACCGTAGACCAGGATCCCATCTTGCCGCAGCCGCGTAACCAGCGGCGTGAAATCGCTGTCGGAGGTCATTATCCCGAAACCATCGACCTTGCCCTGATACAGTAAGTCGATCGCGTCGATCGTCATCGCCATGTCGGTCGCGTTCTTGCCCTTCGAGACATCGAATTGCTGCTGAGGGCGAATGCCGAACTTGTTGGTGATCTTGTCCCAGCGAGACAGGTTATCCTTCGCAAAATTGCCATAGGCGCGGCGGATGTTCACCTGCCCCAGTTCGGCCATGACGGTGAGAACCGGATCGATCCCTTGCGGCGAGGTGTTGTCTGCATCGATCAGCAGGGCGATATTCTTGAGTTCGGTTGTCGACATCGGGCCTCTATGGAGAGCGGGCGAGGGCGGGGCAAGCCGCCGATCCACATCATTCTATGACTTCGAATTCGCCGCTTTGCTCGTTGAGGGAATAGAGCTTGCCTTCGGAGATCGAGAAGTGTGCGCCGCGTAGCTTGAGATGTCCTGTTCGCTCCTTGTCGGTCACCCACGGAAAAGTGCGCAGGTTCTCAAGACTCTGGCGCACCGCAGCGAACTCCATCGCAAGCTCTGCGTCCCTGCCTTCGCTGCCATGCTCTGCAACGACCGGCAATCGCGCCTTGTCCAGCAGCTTGATCCAGCCAGCGATAAAGCCGCCATCGCCCGGACGTGTATCAGCAAGGCTTTGGCTGAGTGCCGCCTGGCACCCGCCGCACCGCCCGTGTCCCATGACCACGATCTGTTTCACCTCGAGCATTTGCACCGCGAACTCGACCGCTGCCGAGACACCGTGCTTGCCCGGCGTAGTCTCGAATGGCGGGACGAGTGCGGCGACATTGCGAACAACGAAAATCTCGCCCGGATCAACGTCGAAAATCTGCGCTGGATCGACGCGGCTGTCGCTGCATCCAATCACCATCAATTTGGGGTGCTGTCCTTCGGCGATAGTCTGTTCGAAACGCTCGCGCTGACGCGGATAGACATCCTTGCGAAAACGGCGATAGCCTTTCAGAAGTTCGGCAAATTCGGGCATCTGGTTCTCCCCCTCGGGTCGGTGAGCGCGCTTGATGCTAGAATCGCTCTCCCCGGATTACCTCAACGTCCCACATGCTGAGGATGAAGCCGTATTTGGTAAGCATGGGAGCGAGATCTTCGGCAAGGGCCATTGCCCTGTCTTCCGCAGCTATTGTCAGCACGAACACCTTGTCCGTTCCCATAACGCGCTCTTCACGCCAAGGTCCCTCGCGCCCCTTGCCGCTGGTGACCGGCACGATGGTCCAGCCTGTGATGCCAGCCTTGTCGATTGCATTGGTCACGCGCTTTTGAAGCTGCGTGTCGGTGAGGATTTCAATCCGCTTGCGAATGACTGTTTCGATCATGGCGCGATCCCTCCGCTGCCTGTCAGGTAAACGGCGAATGCGCTGATAACGCCGATATTGATGAGTACGTTAAAGGGGAAAGTGATGCTGAGCGACATCGTGAGGTAAATTCCCGGATCAGCCTCGGGCAGGGCGAGGCGCATCGCTGCGGGTACTGCGATATAGCTGGCACTGGCGCACAGGACACCGAGTGCAGCGGCAGAGCCTGCATCGAGGCCGATGCCCACGCCGAGCGCCGTTCCCACCGCTCCATTCACCAGCGGAAGAAAGATCGCAATCGCCGTCAAGCGCCAGGTTATCGAGCGCGAATCCATGACCCTGCGTGCAGCGATCAGGCCCATGTCGAGGAGGAAGATGCACAACACGCCCTTGAACCCGGCCTCGAAGAATGGGCTGACAGGTTCGAAACCTTCCGCTCCGCCGATCATACCGATCGCAAATGCACCAAGCAGCAGGACAATCGAGGAATTGGTGAACACCTCATGGAACATCTCGCCCGTGCTCTGCCCGCCTTCATCCGAGCTGCCCAGACCGCGCGCCAGCAATAGGCCGGACAGGATGGCGGGTGCTTCCATCGCGGCCATGACCGCGACCATGTAACCGCCCGGTTCGCGCGCCTGTCCGGTAAGGATTTCCACCGCTGTTACGAATGTAACGACGCTGATCGAGCCGTAATGCGCCGCGACCGCGCCGGAATTGATGCGGTCCAGCTTCCCGAAGGTCTTGAGCACAGCGTAAGCGAAGAAAGGCAGGAGGAACCCTGCCGCAATTCCGGCCCCCAAAGCGGAAAGTACAGTCGCGTCGATGCCCGATTTGGCAACTGCCACGCCGCCTTTGATGCCGATGGCCGCCATGAGGTAAAGCGACATCGCCTTGGCAATTGCTTCCGGAATGGCGAGATCGGAACGGACAAAGGCCGCGAGCAGCCCGAGGACGAAAAACAGAACAACCGGCGAAGTGAAGGTCTGGATCGCAGTTTCGAACAAGGCTGTCCCCTCTCAGCAAGCCCGGCGTGGTTGGTGCTCGGATACGACCGCGTCCAGGCGCCGCCTATAAACGAGGCTTCCCGTGTCCCGTCAACATTTACAGGTATTTCCGGAATTCATTTTACGTTCAAACAAGAGGGCGCTTTTGTATCCTGTTGAAAAGGGGAGCTTTCCATGCATTATCGGTCGCTTGCAGTTTTGGGTCTGGTCAGTGCCGCGCTTTCGGGATGCGCGCAAAAACAGTTCGTCAAAGGACATGGTCTGGCCCCCTCGGAGACAGTTCATGTTGTGACGGCCCCAACGGGCGCGACCGCAAGCACGAATTACGGGCAAAGCTGCACCACTCCCTGCTATTTGCCGCTCCTGCGCGCAAAGGGCGGCGAGGTAACGGTCGCGATGGACGGCCATCATACCGAACGTTTCACTGTCACCAGCAGCGTCTCCGATGAACGCATCGCACGCCGAGCCGCTTCAAACGCCGTCGAGGCAATCGATCCCGATCCTGTCAGCATCCTCCTCACCGCCGCAGCGCAACTCGCGGATGGGAAGGGCGGGGTAATGTCGCTCGACGAGCGCGATTTCGTAATCGAGATGCGGCCTCTGGAAGCCGGCGAGGAAGACCAGCTTGCTCCAGCAGAGCCCATCACCGGTGAACGTATTCCCATCGATATCTCCGAGACTACCACCGAATAGATCATGCAGTCTTGCTGAGCGGCTTGCGGCAGAGGCTGAGGCCGCCTAAATGATCGCGCATGAACGATCTTGCGAACTCTCCGCAGACCAAGCCGGATGAAAACCGCCCGCCGCGCCAGCGCAAGCCGGACTGGATCCGTGTTCGCGCGCCGGTAAGCGAAGGTTATCATGAGACGCGCCGATTGATGCGCGAGCTCAATCTGAACACTGTCTGCGAGGAAGCGGCCTGCCCGAATATCGGTGAGTGCTGGACCCAGAAGCACGCGACCGTGATGATCCTGGGCGATGTCTGCACGCGTGCCTGTGCGTTCTGCAACGTCAAGACCGGGATGCCGCGCGCCGTTGATCCGATGGAGCCGGAAAACACCGCCATTGCTGCAGCCAAGATGGGGCTCAAGCACATCGTCATCACGAGCGTCGACCGCGATGATCTGCCCGATGGCGGGGCAGGGCAGTTCGTCAAGGTGATCGAGGCCCTGCGCCGCAATACGCCGGACACGACAATCGAAATCCTCACTCCCGATTTCCGCGGCAAGATGCGCCCTGCCGTGGAAGCAATTTGTGAAGCCGGACCAGATGTTTACAATCACAACCTCGAGACAGTCCCGCGCCTCTATCCGACGATCCGCCCCGGTGCGCGCTACTACGCCTCGCTTCGCCTGCTCGAAGAGGTGAAGGCGCACAATCCGCTGATCTTCACCAAGTCCGGCATCATGCTTGGCCTGGGCGAACAGCGGCTCGAAGTGCATCAGGTGATGGACGACATGCGCAGCGCCGAAGTCGATTTCATCACGATGGGGCAATACCTCCAGCCGACACCGAAACATGCAGTTGTTGAAGAATTCGTCACACCGAAAGCATTCAACGCCTATGGCTCGATCGCGCGGGCCAAGGGGTTCCTTCAAGTCGCGTCGAGCCCGCTCACCCGCTCGAGCTATCACGCCGGCGATGACTTCGCGGTGATGAAGGCCGCGCGCGAGGAAAAGCTGCGCAAGAGGGACCGCCTGGACGCCTGATGGTCGGAATTCGCGAAACCCGCAGGCTGCCCTACAGCGCAGAGCAGATGTTCGATCTGGTCGCAGATGTGAAGCGTTACAATGAGTTCCTGCCGTGGGTGATCGCGACGCGAGTCCGCTCGGACAGTCAAACCGAGATGGTCGCCGACATGGTGGTCGGGTTCAAATCAATTCGCGAGAAATTCACCTCGCGCGTGACCAAGGATCGCCCGAACGAGATCGACGTGCACTATGTCGATGGCCCCTTGTCAGATCTCGACAATGTCTGGACCTTCCGCGCCATCGACGAGCACGCGTGCGAGATCGATTTCTTCGTCGATTTCGAGTTCAAGAACCGCGTGTTTCAGGCGCTTGCAGGACAATATTTCGAGCGTGCATTCCGCAAGATGGTCGCCGCATTCGAGCAGCGCGCGAACGATCTTTACGGCAGTAACAGGTCCAGCGCGCAAATTGTTGCCTGACGGCGGATCGAGGCACGCTCGCTGAGGCCCGTTTCTGCCTCGTCGCTGCCATCGAAATGCTTCAGTTCGCCCTCGGGCTCGCCGTCCTGATTACGATAGGCACGCGCAAACACGACCGTCCCGACAGGCTTGAGTTGCGTCCCGCCGCCCGGCCCTGCAACGCCGCTGATCGCGACCGCGACGTCAGCATTGGAGTTCTTCAAGGCGCCCTCGGCCATTGCCCAAACGCAGGCGATCGAAACCGCTCCGAATGTCTCGATAATGTCCTGCGCAACGCCCAGCGATTCCATCTTCGATTCGTTGGAATACGTCACAAAACCGCGATCGAGCACGGATGACGAGCCGGCAATTTCGGTAATCGCCGCCGCGACAAGGCCGCCCGTACAGCTTTCCGCAAGCGCGATTTTGCGGCCAGCAGCCTTGTTCTCGGCCACCACCTGCGCAGCGAGTTCGTCAATGTCGGCGGGGAGTAGCTGCTTGGTCATATCCTGTTCCTTCAACCGTACCGCGGTCAGGCCGATGATCGCTTGTGCAGCGATACCTTCCTCCCGTCCGGTAAAGCCCAGCCTTTCGGTCGTAGTTGCTTTTATACTTACAGCATTTTCGGCAAGACCTGTGAGCCGCGCGACCTCTGCCCGCATGGCCGGGCGGTGCGGACCGATCTTTGGCGCCTCGCAAATTATCGTGAGATCGATATTGGCTAGCCTGTATCCGGCTTCGGCGGCGAGTGTCACGGCATGTTCGAGGAACTTGCCCGAACGCGCGCCCTTCCATTGCGGATCGCCAGGCGGGAAATGCGCGCCAATGTCGCCAGCGCCGATCGCACCGAGCACCGCGTCGGTTATCGCATGCAGCGCCACATCGGCGTCCGAATGTCCCGCAAGGCCCTTGTCATGCTCAAGCTTGATCCCGCACAGCCACAGCTCCTCGCCCGTTTCCAGACGGTGGACGTCGTATCCTTGGCCGACACGGAATTGCGGAGTTGTCATTGTGTCTGCGAAATCCTCAGCGAAGGTGATCTTTCTCAACTGTTCGTCACCGTCGACGAGCGCTACTGAACCGGAACTTGCCGCGAGCACCTGCGCGTCGTCTCCCGCATCGGGCTCTGTGGTCCACGCCTGGTGCGCTGCAAGGATATCGCCATAGCGGAACGCCTGCGGGGTCTGGACCCTGCGCAGCGCATCGCGGTCCGCCTTTCCGGCCATTGTATTCGCTGCGCTGGCAATTGCGAGACTATCGACCACTGGGAGGACCGGGATCGCGCCCGAATGCGTTTTAAGTGCAGCGATGAGCCGCTCGATCACGGCAAGCGGCAGATCGGGGCGGGCCGCATCATGGATGAGAACACGCTCGGGTGATACGCCAGCGAGAGCCTCAAGCCCGGCCTTGACCGATTGCTGGCGCGTCGCACCTCCATCCACAGCTACGGCATTGCCCGGACAGCCCGCTGCAACCAAGGATTCCTCATGCAGGCCCGGCGGAGCGACGATGACGATATGTTCGCACCCCGCGGCGTTCAGAGCCTCGACCGAATGCATCAGGACAGGCTTGCCGCGGGTTTCGCGAAACTGCTTCGGTGTGCCGCCTCCGGCTCTCAGCCCTTTTCCTGCGGCGACAATGATCGCGGAGAATGCGGGGAGGGGAGTGGGGGCTGCCATAGCGGCCCCGCGCTTAGGGTCTGGACGCACAATGCGCAATCCACTATGCGCTGCCCAATATTTAGGCACACATGAAATGACCACGCTCCCAACCCCTCCGGCCATCAAGCCGATTGCAATCGGCCCCGTCGAAATTGCCGAGCCGGTTTTACTGGCGCCGATGACGGGCGTGACCGATATGCCGTTCCGAACCTTGGTGCGGCGCTACGGCTCTGGCCTCAACGTTACCGAAATGGTCGCCAGCGAGGCGGCAATCCGCGAAACGCGCCAGTCGATTCAGAAGACCGCGTGGGACCAAATCGAAGAACCGGTTTCCATGCAACTGGTTGGCTGCGATCCTGACAGTATGTCAGAGGCTGCCAAACTACAGGAAGGCAACGGCGCAGCAATCATCGACATCAATTTCGGTTGCCCGGTGCGCAAGGTCGTCGGCCAGTTCGCTGGCTCCGCCCTGATGCGCGAAGTGCCATTGGCGACGAAGCTGATGGAAGCGACCGTGAAGGCGGTCGATGTGCCGGTCACGGTGAAGATGCGGATGGGCTGGGATCACTCGAGCCTCAATGCCCCTGAAATGGCGCGGATTGCCGAGGATCTCGGCGTGAAGATGATCACTGTTCACGGACGCACCCGCAACCAGATGTACAAGGGCAGCGCAGACTGGTCCTTCATCCGCAAGGTAAAGGACGCGGTTTCCATCCCGGTCATCGTCAACGGCGACATCTGCACGATCGACGATGCTGCGAAAGCGCTTGAGCAATCGGGCGCAGACGGTCTCATGATCGGGCGCGGCGCCTACGGCAAGCCGTGGTTGCTTGGCCAGGTCATGCATTGGTGGCGCACCGGGGAAAGCATCTCTACTCCCAGCTTTGACGAGCAATACAGCGCGCTGGTCGAACACTATCACCGCATGCTCGATCACTATGGCCGCGATGTCGGGACCAAGATCGCGCGCAAACATCTTGGCTGGTACACAAAGGGTATGCACGGTTCCGCCGAGTTCCGGAACAAGGCCAACTTTATCGACGATCCCGATGAAGTGCTGGGCGAGATCGAGCGTTTCTACGAACCGTTTCTGCACCGCCGGGCTGCCTGACATGGCCTCAACCGAGGTCGCGGGAGGACCAGATGCAAGCAGCGCTGACCTACCTGTTCATATGAGCGACAAGCCGTCCGCGGTCGACCAGATCGCCGGGCTGGTTTTCGCCATGCTCCTGATCGACGGCGAAGGCGCGATCGCGCAAGTCAATCAGGCTGCCGAAAACCTTCTGGGCCAGAGCGCGAAAAGGCTCGCTACAAAGTCGATAAGCGATGTCCTTGGCGGAATTGACGAGCGTGTCGAGGAGCGATTGGCCAACAATGATGCGGCTCTCGTCGCGCGGGATATCCGCATTCATGCAGGTGAAGTGGAAACGCGCGTCAACCTGACCGTGTCCCCTCTGAGCAGCCATCCCGGCTGGCGTGTCGTGACCTTGTCCGAGATTTCGCACGAGGATACGGCGAACGATGCCGACTTGGGCGCCACGATTGGCGCTCCGTCGATTCTCGCGCACGAGATCAAAAACCCGCTTTCGGCCATTCGCGGGGCCGGGCAACTCGCCGCGCGCAAACTGCCGCTCAAGGACAAGAAGCTGGCACGGATGATCACCGACGAGGTCGACAGGATTGCGCGCCTGATCGACAGGATGCAGCAGCTCGGAAGCACGACCAGCGAACCTGCCGCTCCATGCAATCCGCATGAAGCCATTCGCAGCGCCATTGCGACGGTCCGCGCCGCAGACGGCCCGCAGGTGCAAATCCGTGAAGAATTCGATCCGTCCCTTCCTCCGGTCCTGGTCAACCGCGATGCGCTGGAGCAGGTGCTGATCAACCTTGTCTCCAATGCGCGCGATGCTGTCGCCGGCTCGGACGACCCGGGCAAGGTGACCGTGCAGACGCGGTTCGTCAGCGGTCTTGCATTTAGCGCGATCCGTCTTGGCCGAGCGGTGCGACTTCCGATTGAAATCACGGTGACGGACAATGGGGCCGGGATCGACGCTGCGCTCCGCGACCACATGTTCGAACCGTTCGTGTCTTCGAAGAAATCGGGGCAGGGCCTCGGCCTTGCGCTGGTCCGTAAACTGGTGCGCGACATGAATGGCCGTATCAGTCACGAACGCGACATCCGCGCGGGTCTGACCCATTTTCGCCTGCACCTGCCTCAAAGCCCGGGCAGCGGAGGCCAGTCCTGATGTCTGCAACAAATACCCGCCGCGTCCTGCTGGTCGAAGACGACAGCGCCATCGCGACCGTAATTGTCGCTGCGCTTGAGGACGAGGGGTACGCAATCGAGCATTGTTCAAGCGTTGCGGCCCGCGATGGCTGGCTCGCCAACCATACATTCGACGTCATGCTGACCGACGTGATGCTGGAAGATGGCGACGGTCTCGCCAGCCTTGAAACTGCCCGCGATGCGGCGCCGCACATGCCGGTGATTGTGCTGTCGGCGCAAAATACGCTCGATACAGCAGTGCGCGCCAGCGACAGCGATGCATTCGAATATTTCCCCAAGCCGTTTGACCTCGATGAATTGGTCCATGCAGTGCAGCAGGCTTGCGGCGACGTGGGCAATGTCGCCGACTTGCCTGACCAGGCTAGCGATGACGGAATGCCGCTCGTTGGCCGAAGCCAGGCGATGCAAGGCGTCTACCGGATGATCACGCGGGTGCTCCGCAACGATCTGACAGTGCTCGTCACTGGGGAAAGCGGAACCGGCAAGGAACTGGTGGCCGAAGCTATACACCAGCTTGGCAGTCGCCGGTCGGGGCCTTTCGTCGCCGTGAACACCGCAGCCATTCCCGCCGATCTTATCGAAAGCGAGCTGTTTGGTCACGAAAAGGGCGCATTCACCGGTGCTATTGCGCAGGCCATCGGCAAGTTCGAACAAGCCAATGGCGGAACGCTCTTCCTCGATGAGATCGGAGACATGCCTGCAGAGGCGCAGACCCGACTATTACGAGCGCTGCAATCAGGCCGGATCCGCCGTGTTGGCGGGCGGCAGGAAATCGCGGTCGATGTACGCATCGTGGCAGCGACGAACCGCGACCTCGTGCCTATGATCTCGGCAGGGACATTCCGCGAAGACCTCTATTACCGGCTCAACGTCGTCCCGATTGAGCTGCCGCCCTTGCGCGATCGCCGCGAGGATATCGAGGTGCTTTCCCAGCATTTCCTGGCGCAGGCTGCCGAAGACGGGCTACCGCGGCGGCAATTGTCGACCGGTGCGATGGAAAAGCTCGAGCAGCGCAATTGGCGCGGCAATGTCCGCGAGCTGCGCAATGTGATCTACCGGCTGGTCCTGATGGCTCGCGATGACGTGATCGACACAATGTCGCTTTCGGACATCATCGGCGAGGAGGCCCTGCCGATTGCGGAACAGGGCAAGCCATCAGAAGGCGGAATTTCGCAAGCATTGAACGCATGGCTTCGCACGGAAAATCCTGCATCGGGAACGGTGTATTCGCAGGCGATCGCGGCATTCGAGAAGCCGCTGATTGAACATGCTTTGGGCAAAACCAGCGGCAACCAGCTGCGCGCTGCAAAGCTGCTTGGGATCAACCGGAATACCTTGCGTAAACGCATCGGCGAACTCGGCATCGAACCTGATCGCTTTGCAAGACCGGTTTAGCGCACAAACGGGGGCCATTGGGCAGTTAAGGCTTGCACAATAGCAACACTATCGTTGTAAGTGGGCAACGATGGCAAGCTCCGCGTCACCAGCCAAGGCTCAATCCCCGCGGCAATTCCCGCGGTGGTGGCGGCAGTTCATCGTCTCGTCGAGGCGAGCCAATATCTACCTGTGGTTCGAAGTGCTCGCGGTCGTTTCGCTGATCGCGGCGATTGTTGCCAATTACCTCGCCTATTCACGCGGGACCGAGCAGGGGCAGATCCTGTCCCCGATGGAAGTGTCGCTGCTCCTCATGTCGGTGCTCGTCCCGGCTATGGGCTTGCTGATCCTGATTGGCCGCCGCCTTGCGCTCCAACGCGCTGCTGGGAGCACTGCGCGCCTGCATGTACGGCTCGTGTTCTTCTTTTCGATGGTCGCCGCCGTGCCGACCTTGCTCGTTTCAGGCTTCGCCGCGTTCCTGTTCCAGACGGGTGTCGATTTCTGGTATTCGGACGATTCTCGCGGCCTGATGGAGAATGCGAACGAGCTTGCGCAAAGTTATTACGATGCAAACCAGCGTGAGGTTCAGGACGAGACCATCACGATGGCCAGCGACATGCGCGTCATCCTCGAACGCGTGCCTATAACCGAGCAGGATTTCGCTGATTTCTACGCTTTCCAAGCGCAATCGCGCGACATATCGGAAAGTGTAATTCTTCAGCGTCTCGATGATGGTAGCCTGCGCACCGCAGCCACTTATGAGTTGCTCGCGGACAACCGACCGATCGAGTTCAGCGAATCCGTGCTTCCGCAATTGGACGAGGGAGAATTCGTGGTGGTGCGCGGGAGCCCAGAACGCATCGCCGCGCTCGCTGCAATCGATCGGGATAGCGGGATTTATCTTTACAATGCGCGCAATACCGAGGCGACGATGTTCAATTCGTGGACGCGGGCGCAGGCGGTCGCATCGGCGTATGAAACTCTGACCGATGAATCCGGAACGCTCCAGCTCCGCTTTAACATCGCGCTGGTGCTGGTGAGCCTTTTGCTCGTTGGCGTCGCCGTGTGGTTCGCGCTGCGCTTTGCAGATCGGCAGGTCGAGCCGTTGACCGATCTCGTCGGCGCGGCTCGCAAGGTGGGGCAGGGTAACTTCGCCCTGCGGGTCGAAGGGCGCAAGGGCGCCGACGAGATTGGCCTGCTCAACCGCGCCTTCAACCGCATGACCGCGCAGCTTGAAAAGCAGACCGAGGCGTTGGTGAGTGCCAACCGGCAAATCGACGATCGCCGCGCATTCATGGAAGCGGTGCTCGAGTCCGTGAGCGCGGGAGTGATCTCGGTCGATGAAGATAGCCGCGTGCTGCTGATGAACGAATCGGCACAGGGGCTGCTTGCACAGGAAGGATCGGGCGATCTTGTCGGCAAGTCGCTCGATACGCTCTCGCCCGAGATTTGCCAGATGGTCAGGGAGGGCCAGGAACGCGCTATCGTCAGCCACGCAAAAGACGCCGAATTGCTGACACTTGCGGTAAAAGTCGCGCCGGGAAGCAGCGGTCACGTCATCACCTTCGAAGACATAACGCGCCAATTGCTCGACCAGCGGCAGGCCGCATGGTCGGACGTTGCCCGCCGTATCGCGCATGAAATCAAGAACCCGCTCACACCGATTCAGCTTGCGACCGAGCGTCTGAAGCGACGCTATCGCAAGCAGGTCGAAGATGCAGATGGCGAGCTGTTCGACGAACTCACGAGCACGATCGTCCGCCAGGTCGGTGACCTGCGCAAGATGGTCGATGAATTCTCCTCCTTTGCACGGCTGCCAAAGCCCGTTTTCCGCTCCGAAGACGCGGTCGACCTCGTCCGGCAGGCGGTGTTCCTGCAAGAGGTCGCGCATTCGGGGATCGAGTTCAAAGTTTCAGCAGAGAAACTCGACCAGCGCACCATACGCTGCGATCGCCACCAGCTGGGGCAGGCCATGACCAACGTCCTGAAGAATGCGGTCGAGGCGGTAGAGGCGCGCGCGGCGGAAACGCGCGGCGAATATGCCGGACGCATCGCGGTAACCATGACCAGCGACGACAGCATGCTTTCGATCACGGTCGAAGACAACGGCATCGGTCTGCCGCAAGAACGCGACCGCCTGACCGAACCCTATATGACGACGCGTGAGAAAGGCACCGGCCTCGGCCTCGCCATCGTCAACAAGATTGTCGATGAGCATGGCGGCGATATGAGCTTTGCGAGCACCGACAATGGCGGCTCGTGCGTCACCTTGCGCTTCGCGCGCGACCCCCAGATTGCGGACATCGAACCGGCATGACTGCGCTCACCATCATTTTTCCAACCAACGCCCCAAGGAGCCTCGCATGGCGCTCGAAATCCTGATTGTCGACGATGAACGCGATATCCGCGATCTCGTCTCCGGTGTCCTCGGCGATGAAGGTTATGAATGCCGCACCGCTGCCGACAGCACCAGAGCGCTCGCGGCAATCGACGAAAGGCGGCCCAGCCTCGTCCTGCTTGATGTGTGGCTGCATGGCAGCGACATGGACGGGCTCGAACTCCTCGACGCGATCAAGACGCGCGAGCCGGACCTCCCGGTGATCATCTTCTCCGGGCACGGCAATATCGACACAGCGGTTTCTGCTGTCAGCCGCGGGGCGATGGACTTCATCGAGAAGCCATTCGAGGCCGAGCGGCTCTTGTTGCTGGTCGAACGCGCGACCGAAACCGAGCGGCTTCGCCGCGAAAATTCGCGGCTTCGCGACAGCAGCTGGAGCAGCGCCGAGTTTACCGGCAACTCCTCTGCGATCAACGCCGTGCGCGCCACCTTGAAACGCGTCGCCAACACCGGCAGCCGTGTGCTCATCTCAGGGCCGGCGGGTGCGGGCAAGGAAGTTGCGGCGCGGCTGCTTCACACCTGGAGTGGTCGAGCCGACGCCGCTTTCGTGCTGGTCAATTCCGCGCGCATCACCCCGGAGCGGTTCGAACAGGAATTGTTCGGCGAAGAATCTGATGGAAAGCAGGTGCGACCGGGGCTGCTAGAAATGGCAGACGGAGGTACGCTGTATCTCGACGAAGTTGCCGACATGCCGCTCTCCACGCAGGCCCGCATCCTCCGCGTCCTCACCGAGCAGAGCTTCGTGCGGGTCGGCGGTACACGGCAGATCGGCGTCGATGTTCGCGTCGTCTCCTCGACCACTCGCGATCTGACGGTCGAAATGGAGGAAAACCGGTTCCGCGAAGACCTGTTCTATCGGCTCAATGTGGTACCCGTGACCATCCCGTCGCTGAGCGAGCGTCGCGACGATATACCCGCGCTGGCCGAGCATTTCTTCACCCGCTACTCCAACGATCAGGGCCTTGCTCCGCCGAGCATTTCCGAAGAGGCGATGGCGGCGCTGCAGGCGTATGACTGGCCCGGCAACGTCCGCCAATTGCGCAATGTGATCGAGCGTACGATCATCATGACCCCCCGCGACCGCCTTACCGTGGTCGAAACCGACATGCTTCCGGTCGAGATCACCGGCGGCAAACTGGCCGCGTCCGGGCAGGGGCTGTCTGCCATGATGGGCGTGCCCTTGCGTGAGGCGCGCGAGAGTTTCGAGCGGGAATACCTGACAATCCAGATCCGGCGCTTCTCTGGCAACATTTCCAAGACGGCGACCTTTATCGGCATGGAAAGGTCAGCCTTGCACCGCAAGCTCAAGCTTCTGGGCATGGCGGAACGACGCGAAAGCGCTCGGAAGGAGTAGGCAGAGGCGCCGGCAACCTGCCTAAAGGGTTAAAAAACAGGCATTGCCGGTAACTCGTCCAATCGCCATGATAGGCAATGAGGTATTGCAAGTGGGTGGGCTGCTGGCATTTGCCTTATCCGCGGACCGTAATAACGTACCGCCAATAATACAGGAGCATGATACATGTCGAATGGGCGGACTCTCTCTCCGCGTCCAACCTCAAGCGCCGAAGGCGCTGGCGAATCTCCCCGGCAAGGTGGAGGACAGGCCAGCGGCAATGGCGGCGGGCAGGGCAACCTGCAAGACGCATTCCTAAACCTGCTACGCAAGAACAAGACCCCAGTGACCATGTTCCTGGTCAAGGGTGTCAAGCTGCAAGGCATCGTGACGTGGTTTGACAATTTCTCGATCCTCCTGCGGCGCGACGGTCAATCGCAGCTCGTCTACAAACACGCGATCTCGACAATCATGCCCGGCCAACCGATCGACGCGGGACAGTTCCAGACGAGAGCAGGAAACAAGAAGCAGCGCCTGCTGCAGGACGTATTCCTCAGCAAGGTCAGCGACAGCCATGTCCAGGTCACCATGTTCCTGGTGAACGGCGTGATGCTGCAAGGGCGGCTTGCCGCTTACGACCTCTTCTGCATGCTGCTGGAACGTGACGGGGCGGTGCAACTCGCGTACAAGCACGCAGTCTCCACCATTCAGCCAGCAAGTCCTGTTGATCTGAGTGATGACGATGACAGTGACACCTTCGCCGAGGATTACGGGGCAGAAGACTGAGTTTCGACGATGACCTGATGGATGAGGTGACCCGCGGTGCGCGGGCCCTCGTGCTGTACCCTGACATCCGCACGCTGCGTTACGATCTGGACGCACGCGAGCGGCTTGAAGAGGCGCAGGGCCTCGCGCTCGCTATCGGTGTGGTCATCGGTCACTCGGAGGTTCTAGCGGTTAGGCAGATGCAGCCGAACACCCTGTTTGGATCAGGGCAAGTCGAGAAGATCGCGACCTGGTGCGAACAGTATGAGTGCGAGCTCGTTATCGTTGACGGTGCGCTGTCTCCGATCCAGCAGCGCAATCTCGAAGAAAAGCTGAAGCGCAAAGTCATCGACCGGACCGGGCTTATCCTCGAGATATTTGGAGAGCGCGCCGCCACCGCGGAAGGCCGCTTGCAGGTCGAACTCGCTCACCTAGATTACCAGCAGAGCCGGCTTGTGCGCAGCTGGACCCACCTTGAGCGGCAACGCGGCGGCTTCGGTTTCCTTGGCGGACCTGGTGAAACCCAGATCGAGGCCGACCGCCGGATGATCCGCCAGCGCATGAGCCGTCTGCGCCGCGAACTGGAACAAGTGCGCAAGACGCGGACCCTCCACCGAGAGCGGCGGGGAAGGGCGCCGTGGCCTGTCATCGCTCTGGTCGGCTACACCAATGCCGGAAAATCGACGCTGTTCAATCGGCTGACCGGAGCAGACGTGATGGCAGAGGACCTGCTGTTCGCGACGCTCGACCCGACCATGCGTGCGATCAGCCTTCCAGGAGTAGAAAAGGCGATCCTTTCGGACACGGTGGGTTTCATTTCCGACCTTCCAACGCAGCTCGTCGCGGCTTTTCGGGCAACTCTGGAAGAAGTCACCGGCGCCGATATCATCTGCCATGTCCGCGATATGGCTAATCCGGCTCATGCGGCGCAGAAAAAGCAGGTCATGGACGTGCTTGCCGATCTCGACGTAGTGGACCGCGAAACCGGGACGAGCGAGATTCCCATTCTTGAAGTCTGGAATAAGGCAGACCTGCTCGGCCCTGAGCGCGAAGCAGAACTACGCCAAGCCGCAATCGGGCAGGATGCGGTGCTGATTTCGGCCGCGAGCGGTGCCGGGATCGAGACTTTTACCGAACAGGTCGCCGAATTGCTCACGGTCAAAGCCAAAGAGGTCACTGTAACGCTTCCCGCAAGCGATGGCCGCCGCCTGGCGTGGCTCCATGCGCACGGTGACGTGTTGGAGGATGAAGAAGCAGGGGAAGGGGAGCACGGTCCGCTGCGCCGTCTGACCGTCCGCCTCAATCCGAAGGAATTGGGTCAATATGCGAGCTTAACCAGCTAATAAACGCTATTTTTCTGAGGCTTTTACGGCCTGCCACAGCTTCTCTTGCTCATCCAGAGCGAGTTCTGCGAAACCGCCATCGGCCAGGTTTTCCATGTCCCGGAAACGCCGTTCGAACTTCGAGTTTGCGCTGCGAAGCGCGTCCTCTGCCGAGATTCCATGTGCCCGGACGTAATTGACGACGGCAAAGAGGAGATCGCCTGCCTCCTCGATCTTCTCTGTCTGCGAGCCAGCCGACTTAACTTCTTCTATCTCCTCTATGATCTTGGACTCAGACCCGCTTGGATCGGGCCAGTCGAAACCGGTGCGCGCAGCACGTTTCTGGATCTTTTGTGCTCGCATGAGAGCTGGAAGCGCCAGTGCCACGCCGTCTAGTGCGCTTGTTGCGCCTTTTTCGCTACGTTCGGCTTCCTTGAGGTTTTCCCACCGCGTTTCGCCCATTGCACCGCCTTCATCGCCGAATATGTGCGGGTGGCGCGTTTCCATCTTGTTGCTGATCGATCTGGCTACGTCTTTGAATTCGAAGGCTCCGGCTTCCTCGGCCATGCGCGCATGGAATACGACCTGGAGGAGCAGGTCGCCGAGCTCGTCCTGCAATTCGGCCATATCGCCACGCTCGATTGCGTCCGCAACCTCATAGGCTTCCTCGATCGTGTACGGGGCGATGCTGGAGAAATCCTGAGCCAGATCCCATTCGCATCCGCCGTCAGGATCGCGCAGTCGCGCCATGATCGCGAGCAGGCGGTCGATTTGAGATAGATTATCGGCGTGAGGGGCACCCTCGCTCATACGTCACCTAGAGAATGATAATATATATTATGTTAAATAGATCGCCTTGTGTTCGCACTGTTTGCGTCACATGAAGATGCTCGCGATGACAAAGCCTCCAGCGAAAATTGCGACCCACACCAAAGCCATTTGCAGCATCTTGGCCCAACCAAGCTTGAAAGATGCAAGTGCACCGGCGGCCAGGATCAACCAACCAAGCATCGCCACAATCGAAATCGTCGTCATGTTCGTCATGCAGTCACCTCCAACCCGTCATAGCCCACGGTCACGAAATCGGGCACTTCATCGACAAGCGTCTGATAATCCATGCTCTTGTCGAGATGGCTCAAAATAAGCCGTTTAGCACCGCATCGCTCACCAAGCTCGATCGCCATCGCCAAATGTGCATGCGTGGGATGCGGTTCGCGGCGCAGGCAATCGGTCACCAGGACATCGACATTGTCGTACAATTCTACCATTTCTTCTGAAATTGCACTAAAATCAGTTGCGTAAGCAATAGACTTGCCATCGGTTTCAAAGCGGTAACCCGTTGTTTCTCCAGGCCCGTGCTCCATCTGGCACCATTCGACACCGAACCCTGCAACAATCCGCAGCCGCTCAAGTGTGTCGAGACTGATAATCGTCGGATAGCCATCCTGCCCGGCGAAGACGTAACCGAACCTCTGGCGCAACCGCCGCACGGTCTCTGTCGAGGCGTAACCGGGTATCGGACCGCCGCGGCCATATCGCATTACCCGCAAATCATCGATGCCGTGGCAATGATCGGCGTGATCGTGGGTCCAGAACACCGCATCGATCGAGGGAATCCTGTTGGCCAGCAACTGCGCGCGGCAATCGCTCGACGTGTCAATCAGCAAACGCGCGCCAGCATCGCTTTCAAGCAGAATGGAGACGCGCGTGCGGCGATTGCGCGGCTCATTCGGGTCGCAGTCACCCCAGTCGCCGGTCCCGTCAGGGCCTCCGACACGCGGAACGCCAGTAGACGTGCCCGACCCGAGCATGACGACCTTCACACCGGCGCCTTGCTGAACAGCTTTGCGAAGTTGGCGGTGGTCTGCTCGGCGAGTGTCTCGGCGTCGGTCTCACGCAGTTGCGCGACAAATCTGGCAGTGTCGGCAACGAAAGCCGGTTCGCACGGGCGGCCGCGATGCGGCACAGGCGCCAGAAACGGGCTGTCGGTTTCAACGAGCAACCTATCCGCCGGGATATTCTTCGCCGTTTCCTGCAAGTCCCTGGCGTTTTTGAACGTTACGATACCCGAAAGCGAAATGGTCAGCCCAAGGTCAAGCACCTTTCGCCCAAACTCTGGCGAAGCGGTGAAGCAGTGGATCAGGGCCGGAAACGAGCCCTTCTCCATCTCTTCGGCCAGAATCTGGTAGGTATCGTCCTCTGCATCGCGGGTGTGGATGATGACGGGAAGGCCAGTCTCGCGCGCGACATCGATGTGCATACGGAACAATTTCGCCTGCGTGTCCCGGTTCGAATGCTCGTAATAATAGTCGAGTCCGGTTTCGCCGATGCCGATAACCTTGGGGTTCTCGGTAGCGGTTAGCAATGTGCTGCGGCCCAGATCCTCGTGACCGTCCGCTTCGTGTGGATGGATGCCGACGCTGGCGAACACGTCCGCCTCGCGGTTGGCGGTTGCAACCACTTGCTGCCATTCGGCTAGTTTTGTCGAGATGTTGAGGAACGCCCCCACCCCGGCCTCACGTGCTCGCGCAAGCGCGCCCTGCTGGTCCTCGACCAGTCCTTTGTATTCGAGGTGGCAGTGGCTATCGACCAGCATCATTCGGCCTCGGCTTCTTCGGGCAATTCAAGGCGCGGGAATATCGGTGTGGGCTTGCCGACGGTGAAGTCGGTGTCCACAAGGCGCTGATACCAATCGGTGTCCTGCATGGCTGCATAAGTGCGCCCGGTCTCCGGAATGCCGAGTTGGTCGAGCAGGCTTGCTGATTTTTCCGGAACGACCGGCTGGATCGCAATCCCAAGGTCACGCAGCGCTATGAACAGCGTTTGCAGCACCACTTTCATGCGCTCGGGATCGGTCTTCTTGAGCGTCCACGGAGCCTGCTCGTCGACATATTGGTTGCGCGCATACACCGCGCGCAGCCATGCCTCGATCCCGACGGAGAAGGCGAGGTTCTGGAATTCGTCCGGTAGCGTGTCCGCGCAGGCGGTTCGGACGGTATTCAGTAGTTCTGCATCGGGCGCAGCTGGTTCGAAACGCTCCAGCTTGCCATCCATGTTCTTCGCGATCATCGACAGCGTTCGCTGCGCCAGATTGCCAAACGAATTTGCGAGCTCGGCATTGGCGCGCGTTACGATTGCCTCAGGTGAATAGCTGCCGTCTTGACCGTACGCGACCTCTCGCAGCAGGAAATAGCGCAAGGCATCGACGCCAAACGTCTCCGCCAGTGCCAGCGGATCGGTGACATTGCCAAGCGACTTGGATTCCTTTTGCCCTCGGTTGAGCAGGAACCCATGCCCGAAAACCTTTTTCGGCAGAGGCAAATCGGCACTCATCAGGAATGCGGGCCAGTAGATCGTGTGAAATCGCACGATATCCTTGCCGATAATGTGTAGGTCGGCCGGCCAGAAATCGCGCATTTCTCGCGTATCGTCGGGAAAGCCCAGGCCGGTCAGGTAATTCGTCAAAGCGTCGACCCAGACATACATGACGTGGTCATCGCTGCCCGGCACTTTAACGCCCCAATCGAAGCTAGTCCGGCTGACCGACAAGTCCCGCAGGCCCTGCTCGGCAAAGGCGATCATCTCATTGCGGCGGCTTGAAGGTTCGAGAAATCCGGGAGTGCGCAGGAGGTCTAGCAAACGGCCTTGATATTTCGACAGCCGGAAAAACCAGCTTTCCTCGACTGTCCACTCGACCGGAGTGCCCTGGGGCGAAAGTTTTGCGCCCCCTCCCCTTCGACCAGCTCGCTTTCGTCGTAATAGGCTTCGTCGCGGACTGAATACCAACCTTCGTAACGGTCGAGATAGAGATCGCCAGCGGCCTCCATGCGCTGCCAGATGGCCTGGCTCGCGCGGTGGTGATCATCTTCGACGGTGCGAATAAAGCGGTCGTATGAAACGTTAAGTGCGTCACACATCTCTTGGAAATAGCTCGACATTTCGTCAGCAAGATCGCGCGCGCTCCGGCCCTGTTCCTCTGCCTTGCGTGCCATTTTCAGGCCGTGCTCGTCAGTGCCGGTCTGGAAGCGTACGTCACGCCCCATCAACCGCTGGAACCGCGCCATCACGTCCGTTGTGATCGCCTCATACGCATGGCCGATATGCGGCCGTCCGTTGGGATAGCTTATCGCCGTAGTGATGTAGAACGGGATGTTGTCTTGGTCAGCCATTGGCGTGCTCGCTAGCCGCGCTCGCGGAGCTAAGCAAGGTTCCGATCTCCATCGCCAGTAGCCCCGTATCGAAGTTGTAGGTGGGCGCTTGTCCGGCGAGCGCGACAAGCTCGCCGTGAGCCTCGATGAATGCCTTGGATTGTACAGGCGATTGCGCTCGCCGGGCATGGTCTGCGACAATTGCCTGGGCCAGCTCCAGAACCGCCTGTATCCGGTCCCTGTCGGCGCGGGGTCCGATCGTGCGCGCAAGCTCTCCGCGCGCGCCAAAGGCCGGGTCGCCTTCGGTGAGCAGGCGCTCGATCAAAGCGGCAAGCGGCCCCATATCCTGTTCGACAAAGCGAAAGGCGGCACCGAACGACCCTTCTGCTGCGCGGATCGCGGCATGGAGGGCGTCGCCGCCGGGAAGGCTCGCGTCCTGGTTGAGCATATCTGCAAGCTGGTCATCGCTGAGGGTCGGAAATCGCAGCAACCGGCAGCGTGACCGGATTGTTGGGAGCAGGCGCGAAGGGCGGTGCGTCACCAACAGGAAGAACGTCCCTTGCGGCGGCTCTTCGAGGCTCTTGAGCAGCGCGTTCGACGCGCTTGGCTCCATATCGTCCGCCGGATCGATTATGATCGCACGGCGCGCGCCCAGTGTCGTACCGGGTCGTCAGGCGTTTCTGCATCCCCCGGATTTGCCCTACCGAGATGTTGCGCTTGGTCTGGTATTGCTTGCCTTCGTCGCGCTTCTTCTCTTCCTTATCGTCCTTGGGAAGGTGAGTCAGGGTGAGGATATCGGGGTGACCGCCTTCCGGTTGGTGCACGCCGGCCTCGGCCACCAGCTCACGCGCTGCAGCAAGGGCGAAATCGCGCTTACCCAGCCCGCTTTTGCCCGCGAGAATCCACCCGTGGTGCATGCGGTCGCTCGCCAAAGCGCGGCGCCATTGATTCCAGGCCTCATCGTGATTGAGCCATTCGGTCACGCGGCAAACGCCTCGATCAACGGGCCGATCGCGTCCATCACTGCACCGTGAACGGCGTCCGCATCTCCGCTGCCATCAATTCGTGCAAATCCATCGGGGTTAGCCTCGGCAAGCATCGAGAAACGGGATGCGACCTTGTGGTGATAGGAGGAGCTGCGCCCGCCAATGGCATCGGTTTCGGTCCCGTCCCGGATCGCCAATCTCTCGGTCAACTTCGCCGGGTCAACTTCCAACAGGATCGTGAGGTCCGGTCTGAGCCCGTCGCTGCCGAATTCGTGCAGTTTGAGTATGGCCTCATCGCCGAGTCCCCCTGCCCCGCCCTGGTACGCACGGCTTGAATCGACAAAGCGGTCGCAGATTATCCAGGTTCCGGCTTCTACCGCCGGGCGAATCCGGCGCTCGACATGATCTGCGCGTGCGGCTGCGAACAGAAGGGCCTCCGCTTTTGCGCCCCAGCCTCTGCCGTCCGAATTATCCGGCGGGTCCAGCAGCAATTGCCGAATTGCCTCCGCGCCTGCTGTTCCGCCCGGCTCGCGGGTCACATCGACGGCAATGCCGCGCGCGGCCAAGGCATCTGCAAGCAATTTTGTCTGGGTGGACTTGCCCGCTCCTTCGCCGCCTTCGAAAGCGATGAATTGGCCGCGCTTACTTGCCTCGTTCATCCGAACCACCCAGCGATTCCGTTGTAGATGCGCGCAAAGAACCCGGCCTGCTCCACGTCCTCACGCGCCATCAAGGGTATGCGGGCGGTATCCATTCCTGGAACCGCGATTTCGAGCATGGCGACCTGTTCGCCCGCGGCGACAGGGGCGCGGATCGGTCCGTCATAGACGATCCGGACATCAAGCTCGCCAGCGCTGCCGCTGGGCATGTTCACGGACACTTCGCGGCCCGCCGTGACAGGCAATCGGCGCGCCGAGCCCCCCTGGACCCGGACATAAGTGATGACATTTTCACCGCCATACAGCAGCTCTTGGTCGAAGGCGCCAAAGCCCCACTCGACGTATCGCCGAGCGGCGCGGTTTCGGATCACGCTGCGCCGCGATCCAGCAACCACGAGCACTAGCCGCCGCGAACCGCGCTGCACGGTCCCGAGAAACCCGTACCCTGCCTCGTTGGTGAAGCCGGTCTTTATGCCGTCCGCGCCCTGCACTCGTCCGAGCAGCGGGTCGCGGTTCGGCTGCGTGATGCCGTTATAGGTGAAGCCTGACCGCCCGACATAGCGCGCGAACTTCTGAGGATGGCGGCGGATCATGGCCTCGGCGAGGATTGCAAGGTCGCTGGCGGAGGTGAATGTTCGCCCCTGATCCGGCCACCCATTGGGCGTTCCGAAATGGCTGTTCTCCATGCCGATTTCGCGCGCTTTCGCGTTCATCGCATTGGTCCACGCCTCAACCGAGCCTGCATATGCCTCTGCCAGCGCGATCGAGCCGTCATTTGCCGAAACATTCGCGATCCCGGCGATCAGGTCATCGACGGTGACACGCGCATCAGCGGGAAGGAACATCGTCGATCCCTTCATGCTCCACTCACGCCAGCTATCGGGCTGAAGCGTAACAATCTGGCGTGGATTGAGCAGCCCTTCTTCAATCAGTTCGAAGGCGAGGAAGATCGTCATCGTCTTCGTGATCGAAGCCGGGATGAAGCGCCGATCGGCATTGCGGGAATGCAGCACCTGCCCGGAGCTTACATCGACAAGCAAGGCGATTGGCGCATCTTCAGCCGATGGCGGCGATAAAGGTGCGCTTTCCTGCGCGAAGGCGGGCTTCCCTTCGAGGCAAAGGCACATCGCCGCCAGCACGTACCGCGAACAATCTGAGAGAGGAGAAAATCACTCGCGCGATATAACCCCAGCGCGCCAGCTTGGCGAGGCAGGGAACGCCTTTATTTCACGATTTCGTCGGCGAGCAGCCCCACGCTCATGGCATAATAATTCGAGCAATTGTATTCTAGGATGACCCGGTAATTCCCGGTCAGCAGCCATGCCGGTGCGCCCGGACCGTCCGGCTGAAACAGGGAAACGAGCGTATCATCGGGTAAAGGACGCTGCGGCTGGACGCCGAGTTCACGCCATTCGCGCACGGTCTTCCACTGGCTGTGCCGCTCATGCACGCGGGGGCAAACCTGCGCCTCGAGTTCGCTCTTGTAGGCATCCACATCGAATCCGCTCGGCACGTAGGTCCGCACACCCCACGGCTGCCCCGTGCGCCAACCTGCATCACGGAAGTAATTCGCGATCGATGCAAAGGTGTCCGCCCGATTGGTGAAGATGTTTGCACGGCCATCCCCATCGCCATCCGAGGCAAGGCGCAGGTAGACCGATGGAAGGAATTGCGGGTTTCCAAAAGCGCCCGCATAGCTTCCGACCAATTGGCTCCTTGAATAACCTTTATCAGCAACCTTCATCAAAGCTATGAATTCACCCGAGAAAAGCTCTCTGCGGCGCCCTTCCCATGCGAGGGTCGCAAGGCTGCGGGCGAGATCGAAATTACCGCGTATCCGGCCATAGCTCGTCTCATGACCGAAAATGGCGACAATGATCTCGACCGGTACGCCGTATCTCTCTTCAGCCGCGCGAAGTTGCCTGCGGTTCTCGCGATAGACAGCCCTGCCCCCGGCGATGCGAACCGAGTTCACGTGCGTAGCGATATACGGCGCGAGCGCCGGATAGCCGCGCCGGGTCGGGCGAGCCGGGCTGACCGCGATCAAGACGGATCACACGGTCATTCGGTGTCAGACCGGTCGTCATGCGCTGGATCGTGGCTTCGCTTACCCCCTCTGCCCGCGCGCGCGCTTTAAGCAGCTCCATGTAGGCGTCGAATGAAATACCATCCACCGCCTGGCTCTGGGCGATACCCGGGGTTGCAGGAGCAGAGAGCGCGACAAGCGCAAGCGCAGCGAAGAGGGTGCGAGTAATCATCACACTCATTTCTCACACTTTTCATGAATTCCCAACAACCGATATTTTCGCTCCAGCGCAAAATGCCTCGCCAGCGATTTGGCGGCTGCGGTACTGAACAAAATTTACCGAAAGGCGTGACAAGCGCAGGACATACGATTAGCGCGCTTCTCGAGCGGACAGGTGGCAGAGCGGTTGAATGCACCGGTCTTGAAAACCGGCAAGGGTGCAAGCCCTTCGTGGGTTCGAATCCCACCCTGTCCGCCAATCTCCCTAGAATAGATTCTGACACCCGAATCGCCTCCGATCATCTGACGTCATCGGGCGATTTCTTGCCAAAATTCCTAAGTCGGTAATATTTGGCATGGCCGCCGGCTATCGGTCCGTTTTACCCGATTTTAAGGATTGAAAGCGGCTTTCCGCGCTGCTTCGGGTCTCGCGAAAACCGCTAAAGACGCATTCATAAAGTCTTCAAATTTGTTACTAAATTAACCGTACCAATAAACGTAACTCAAGGTCCTGCTCCGCTAAACCCGATGCGTGATCGGTGCATTACTTGCGCCCAACCGCATTGGATTGAAGCCATGAAGTCATTGTCCATCAGCACTGCGACATTTGCCGTCGCCATATCGCTCGCCAGCACGGCGCAGGCGAATGAAGCGGCATCCATCGCCCTGCCTGAATTGAACAGCGACGCGCAGACCATCGAATTCGACACCGTGCTAGAAATGCCCGGTATCGTGAGCGAGGCTGCCGGTGAGGTTTTGGATGCACCTGCGGACCAGCTGGAGGTGCCTGAACAAGCCTTTGATCTCATGACCACTGATGGGCTGCTTTCCTTGCCGGTCCCCACCGCTGACGCAAACCCGGCCTTCGTTGACCGGGTTGTTACCACGCGGAGCCTTGATCCTCGCTACGGTGACATCGACGCATTTTGGGGTGACATTATCGCGTTCTACGGTGACATCGATGCTTTCTGGGGCGACATCAGCCCGTTCTACGGTGACATTGATGCTTTCTGGGGAGACATCAGCCCGTTCTACGGTGACATCGGTGCTTTCTGGGGCAATATCGATGCATTTTATGGCGACATCGGCGCGTTCGATGCCGCGACCCTTCAGGCACATGGCGATTATTGGCAGAGCGCAGGGGTGCAAATCTCAGCGACCGATGCCGTCTGGAACCAGCTCAAATACGAGAGGTCAGATGGTGGCTATCACCTCGAATATGACGGCACTCCAAACAAAATCCTCGCCGCTTTCGGAGATCTGATCGACGCGGCTGAAGCGCAATTTGGCGAATCGTATGCAAAGAAAACCGGAAACAATTTCCGCGACGATTTCGTAGCCGAATTCCTCTCGAAATACGGGATCGACATGAGCGACAAGGTGTCGTTCGCAGGCTTCTCAGCTGCCGATCGCGCGACCTTCTTCCTCGACTGGCATGACAGCCTGAACCAGTATTCGGGCATCGATGCGGTCGATCACTGGATGGGTGCTGTCAATTGGACTCCTGCTGTCACGCAAATCCAGGGCGGCGGGCACAGGACTGTCATCGGCGTGATTGACGACAGCTTTGCAGCTGACTCCGACCTTGGCGACAATGTTGTCTGGTCGGGCGGCGGAAAGACGACTGTCGGTGGCCACGGTGCGGGCGTCGCAAGCCTGATCGCAGGCGCGCATGATGGCGAAGGCGTGATGGGCATCGCGCCGGACGTAAAAATCGCGACCTATAACCCATTCGATGACAGCGGAAGCGCGAGCTGGAGTGCAGTCGCAGACGGTTTCGTCGCCTTGAAGACCTTCAATGCTGATGATTACAATGCCAGCGTCGTCAACCTCTCGCTCGGCGAAAGTGGTTGGATCTTCACTGATGGCACAGCCCAGTTTCTCTACCGCTCGGACGTCGACAACCACTACAACGACACCGTGTTCGTATTCGCCGCCGGTAACGATGGCGTCACGCAGAACACCAGTATCGAGTTCAACGACGCGGACGAGGTCGCGATGATCTTCGTCGGCTCCCTGGGCCTCGATGGCGAAATCTCGTCGTTCTCCAACCGCCCCGGCAATGCCTGTTTGCTCGATTTCGGTGTGTGCAAACCGGGCAACGAACTCTACATGCGGACAGTGGTGGCTCCGGGTGAGATGATCCTCGTCTCCGACGGCCAGGGCGGAGTAGTCCGTCGTTCAGGAACGTCATTCTCAGCCCCGCTGGTGTCTGGCGCGGTCTCCCTTCTCCATGACCGTTGGCCGTGGCTCGCGCAGAATCCGCACGAGACGACCGAAATTATCTTCCGCTCTGCCAAGGATCTTGGCGCACCTGGCCCTGATGGGGTCTATGGCTGGGGTCTGCTCGATGTGACCGCTTCGCAGTCGCCGCTCGATTTCAACACCTTGAACTTCAAGCTCTACTATCAGAGCGGCAGCTATTGGTACGGCAAGACCTATCTTGCTCACGACCTTTTGGGTGGCGGCGTCCCTGACTGGTGGGAAACAAGCAACGTGTTCTTCACCGGATACGAAAACATCGGCGATACCCATCGCGACTTTGCAATCCCGATGTCGGCATTCACCTATGGCAAGCGCACCAATGCGCTCGGCAATGGATACCAGCGCCTGCAAGACTTTGTCAGCGATCGGTTCGCAAACTGGCTGCTAAGCGGCGGTCTGGACAAGGATGGCGACGGAACCCTCGGGGTGTCGCAGGTTCGCTCCAACGTGGCCGAGACCAGCGGCCAGTGGACCATGCGTTACGACGCCATCCAACCGCGTTTCAGCGACGAAGGCGCCATGCGTCCCGTCCACAATGCAGCGACGCTGACCAATCCGAAGGGCAATATGTCCTTCACTCTGGGCCATGGTCAGGGCGCGCTGGCGTTTGCAGGTAACCGCTTCGGCCTCATCAGCGATCACGATCCGGGCACAGGCGGCGTGAACCCGATCCTCGGACTTGCCTCGGGCGAACTCTTTGCAGGCGCTAGCTACAATGCGGCGCCAGCGACGAAGGTCAGCTTTGGCTTCAGCGCTCAGCGCGAAGATTGGGAAGACCTTCAGGGCATCAGCGACTTGCAACGTTCGGTTCAGCGCGAGCTGGGCGCACGTAAAGCCGAGGCAATGACCTTCGGTATCGAACAGGCAATCACCGCCAATGTCTCGATCAACGCTCGGTGGACGCGCCTGCGTGAAGATGACGCCCTGCTCGGCGCGCAGACGTCCGTTGACGCACTGCTTGGCAATGGGTCGCAGACCGACGCGGTAACGGTCTCTGCCAATATTGATTTCGGCGACGGATTGTCGTTCGACCTTTCGGCGACCGGTGCCGGAACCGAGACTGCGGAAGGCCAGCTTCTTGCAAGCTCGGGGCAGGTCATGAGCACTGCGGGTCAGTTCACAGTTAATAAACGCGGTGTGATGAATGGCCGCGACGTGCTTCGCGTTTCGGTCGGACAGCCGCTGACCGTTGAGCAAGGCGAACTGGAATTGCGCAGTGAGCAGGTCGTAGACCGCCTGACGGGCGAACGCGGGGTGGTCACCCAGACGATCGGGATTTCGACCCAGCGCCGATATTCCGCTGAAATTGTCTACGCGACGCCGGTAACTGCCGGATCGGAGCTCGGTGTTGTCGGTCGCTATGTGAGCGCCGGTGGAGCGGGTGAGGAAGAAAGCCTTATGATCGGTGCGAATTTCGGTCTTCGGTTTTAAACTGTTTGCAAAGGTTCACCGTGTAGACGCGTAGCACTGCGCCGAGACTGACCCCTCGGTTAGATAAGACATTGGGGAACTTTCATGAAGAGGACGGTAGCTAAATACGCAATATTTGCGTCCGCACTCTTCATCGCCGTCCCTGCGTCGGTGGGCGCGCAAGCGCCTGAAGAAACCACGCCTTTCGAGCAAAGTATCGCCGCAGCCAAGTCGCAAATGATGGCGGATTCGACCGCTGCTCTGGATGCAGCGGTGGCCGCCGAGAAAGAGGCAGCGACCAGCGCCAAGAATCCGGAGATCGGCAAGCTCACTGCCAAATGGCTTCAGGGCGAGGCTTTGATGCGTCTCAACCGCGCTCCCGATGCAGAAAAGATCATCGGAGAAGCACTTGTCGAAGTGGCGCGGATTGATCGCAATCACAAGCTGCACGCTGACCTTCTACGGTCCTTCGCCGGCATAGCCGCATCGAAGGGCGATTACGGCGAGGCCTTACGCAGCTTCCAGAAGGCCCATGATCGCTACAAGGCACTTGGCGAAGACCGCAGCCGTGCGATCGTTCTACAGAATATGGGCTCGCTCTATTCCGATGCCCGGGATTATGAGCGGGTCCTGGGGTATTACCGCGAGGCTACCGCTGCATTTCCAGAAGATAACGCGCTGTCACTCTCGGCTCACAACAACAGGGGCAACGCGCTCAAAGAACTTGGCCGGTACGATGAGGCCGAAGAAGAATTCAGGCTCGCTTTGAACGTGGCCGGCAAGATGTTGAGCCCTATGCTTGAGGCGCGGATTCTCACGAATATCGCCTCGACTCAATTCCTTGATGGTCAGCTTCAGGAGGCAGAAAAGACCATCAACCAAGGATTGCGACTTGCAAATAGCGAAGCGCAGGACTGGCTGCCGTTTGTCTACGGGGTGAAAGCGCAGATCGAATATCAGAGCGGCCAGAGCGAACAAGCCCAAATCTATATGGGACGCGCATTCCAAAGCCAGGATCTCGCCAAGACCTCTCCGTATTTCCGCGATTTCCACGAGACGGCCTACAAAATATACTTCGGTAGCGCCCAGTATCGCCTTGCGGCGGAGCATATGGCTGCCTTCAACCGCCTGGACAGTCAGGCGCGAGATCTCTCCGCACAGGCCAACAATGCGCTGCTGGGCGAACGGTTCGATTCCGAAGCGCGCGAACTTCGCATTTCCAAGCTTTCCGCTGAATCAGAAGCAAACGAAGCGCGGTTGGCGACGGCTCAGAACGATAACTACTTCCTTACCCTGCTGGTCGCACTCGTGATTTTCGCATTCACAATCGTGCTGATCGTGCTGCGGACGGTATCCCGAAGCCGGGCTGCCATTAAGGAAGCAAACGAACAGCTGACCTATGTGACGCGGCATGACAGCCTTACCCGGCTGTTCGCCCGCGACCATTTCCGCGAATTGCTCGACCGCGAGGGTGAAGAATGCGCCCGTGATGGAAAGACCGGTGCGCTGATGCTCATCGACCTCGACCGTTTCAAGCAAGTGAACGATGTCTATGGCCACGCAACAGGCGATGCCCTCCTGAGCGAGGTTGCCAAGCGCTTCCGCTCCGCTGCAGGAGAGGACGCGGTGATCGGGCGCCTTGGCGGAGACGAATTCGGACTATTCCTTCGGCATCCGGCCACACTGGAAGAGGCAGGCGAGATCGCCTCATCGATCATCGCCGAGGTGAGCAAGGTCTACAAGATCGACGGCAAGGATGTCTCGATCGGCGCGTCGATCGGTATCGCTGCTATTGGCCGCGATGGCTCGTCGACAAGTGTCCTGATGACGAATGCCGACCTCGCGCTTTATGAAGCCAAGGGCCGGGGACGCGGTACATATGTCACCTACCGAATGGCAATGCGCGGCCAGCTTGAAGAGCGCGCGCAACTTGAGCGGGATTTGAAGCACGCTCTCGAACGCGGTGAAATCGGCGTTTCGTACCAGCCCATCGTGGACAGCACCGGCTCCAATACCTTGGGTTACGAGGCGCTGATGCGGTGGCATCATCCGTCGCGCGGTGAGATTCTGCCTGACGACTTTATTCCGATTGCCGAAGAAGCGCTGCTGATCGAGCGACTGGGCGAATGGCTGCTGCGCACCGCTTGTGTCGAAACGATGAACTGGCCTGAAGACGTGAAGCTTGCGGTCAATGTGTCGGGCCTCCAGCTCAAGAACCGAGGCTTTCTGGGCACCGTCGTCGAAGCGCTGGCTGCCAGCGGGCTTTCGCCTGACCGGCTTGTGCTGGAATTGACCGAGAGCATTGTTCTGGAGATGGACGAGGACCTCGAAAAGCTCATCAAGAGCCTCAGCGACATCGGCATCTCGTTTGCGCTCGACGATTTCGGCAGCGGCTATTCCTCGCTCAATTATATCGAGAAGATGCACTTCTCCATGATCAAGATCGACCAGGAATTCGTCGAGGCGGCCACGGCAGGTTCGGTCAAGAGCCAGGCCATCGTCACCGCCATCGTATCGCTTGCCCAGTCGCTCGACATGACCGTCACTGCCGAAGGTATCGAAGCGCCCGGTCAGGCCGACGCGATGCGCGCACTCGGCTGCAACTGCTTCCAGGGCTTCTACTTCGGCAGGCCGTCCGCAACGGTGTCAGCTAAGCCTGTGGGCGACAGCAAGAACCGCAAGGTCGCCTGATCCGCTGCTGAGGGCGTTCGCCCCCTCGCCTATCAATCAATAGTGCAGCGCGCGGCCATAGGCGTCGAGCACGCTTTCATGCATCATTTCCGATAGCGTTGGATGCGGGAAGACGGTCTGCATCAGTTCCGCCTCGGTCGTCTCGAGCGTCTTGCCGACCGTGTAGCCCTGGATAAGCTCGGTGACTTCGGCCCCGACCATGTGCGCGCCCAGTAACTCGCCGGTCTTCGCATCGAACACGGTCTTGATGAAGCCCTCGGCCTCGCCCAGCGCGATCGCCTTGCCGTTGCCGATGAAGGGGAAGTTGCCGACCTTCACCTCGTATCCTGCGTCCTTGGCCTTAGCTTCGGTCAGGCCGACGCTCGCGATTTGCGGATGACAGTAGGTGCAGCCCGGTATCGCATCGCGGTTGAGCGGATGCGGGTGGGCGTCCTTGTTGCCAAGCTCCTGCGCTATAGCCTCTGCGCAAGTCACGCCTTCGTGGCTGGCCTTGTGGGCGAGCCACGGACCCGGCGTGCAATCGCCGATGGCCCACAGCCCCTTGCTCTTGGTGCGGCCATACGGATCGATTTGGATGAAGCCGCGGTCCATCTCGGCGAGGGTGTCGATACCGATGTTCTCAGTGTTCGGCACAATGCCGATAGCAACGATGACATGGCTGAAATCGGTTTTCTCGGTCTTGCCCGCCTTGTCCTTGATCGTCGCGGTCACGCTCTTGCTGGCGACCTTCAGGTCTTCGACGCCCGCGCCGGTCATGATGGTCATGCCCTGTTTCTTGAGGTTCTTCTCGAGGAAGGTAGAGACGTCCGCATCCTCCACCGGAACGATCCGGTCGAGCATTTCCACGACCGTCACATCGACGCCCATATCGTTGTAGAAGCTTGCAAACTCGATCCCGATTGCGCCCGATCCGATCACCAGCAGCTTGCTGGGCATTTCCGGCGGGACCATTGCATGGCGGTAGGTCCACACGCGCTTGCCGTCGGCAGGCGCAAACGGCAGGTCGCGCGCGCGCGCTCCGGTAGCGACGATCACGTGCTTGGCGGTGAGTGTCTCCTCACCCTTTTCACCCTTCACCGTGAGTGAGGTCGGGCCGGTCAGCGTCCCCTCCCCCATGTGCACGGTGATCTTGTTCTTCTTCATCAGGTGGCCGACGCCCTGGTTGAGCTGCTTCGCGACGCCGCGGCTGCGCTTCACGATGGCGTCCAGATCGGCCTCGATCGTGCCCGCTACCTTCAGGCCGTAACTGCTGGCCTGATCCATGTAGTGCTTGATCTCGGCCGAGCGCAGCATCGCCTTGGTCGGGATGCAGCCCCAATTCAGGCAAATGCCGCCGAGGTTCTCGCGCTCGACAATTGCGGTTTTCAGGCCAAGCTGAGCGCACCGGATTGCCGATACGTAGCCGCCGGGGCCTGAGCCGAGCACGATGACGTCATAACTTGCTGACATTACTGGATTACCCCTCTTTTACCCGCATCCCATGAGACACATGAGACAGTGTCCTGGGCCAAAACTTTCCGTGCCGCCTTCGAAGCCTTGAACTGGCGCTGAGCAAAGGTATCGTGACGTGATGCCATAGCCCGCTCCATGCCAGCACGCCGCCGTGTAGGACAGCGATTAGTGTTCATCCGGCAGCGCCCGATTATCCTTCATCGGCCTGATGATCCAGAACCACCCCAGTATCGCAAAGGTGTTCGCGGCTATGAGGCTCGGCAGACCAAGGAAAATCAGGCCAATCTCGCCTGCAACCACAAATCCGGCCAGAAGCGACATGATCCCGGCAAGATTTGCCATCATGAAGAGAGTGCCCGGCGATTTGCTGATGTGACCCGCTGCAAAATAGAAGCATAGCAGCGCTACCGGCAGGCCCAGCGCAAAGCTGCCGAGCAGCGCTATTGGCAGGAGCACAAAGCTGAGCCCGCCGTCCAGCGCGTTAAACACCCCCAAGGGCGCCCACGCAGCAAGCGCCGCTGCCAAGGCAATGATGATTGATCTGCCGAGCAAGGGGAGCGGTTTGATGCCGACAGCCAATGTCAGCTCGCAATCAGCTCGATGAAGTTTTCATTCACCCAGCCCGATTTGCACGGACCTTCGTAGACGCGCACACTCGGCACCGGAGATCCGGTTCCGCAGCGATCTTCGCCTTGCCCTTGGTTCTCGCCTTCACCTGCTGGCGCGTAGACGACGCCGATCCAGTTGCCGACTTGCTGGCACATCGATACGCCGCGTCCAGCGCCGAGGCGATCTACTTCTTCTGCGCTGCCAGACGGCGCGGCGCGAACAGGCAGTTCACGGTCGCTATCGGCATTCAGGTTGGTCACCCGGCCATACCCGGCACAGGCATCGAAGCGCGGCCCATCGAAACCGATCTGCACAGGGCGCTGCGGAGTACCGGTCTCGATCGCGCGCGCTGTCGGTGCGGTGTCGTCGCGATCATCGCCCGGCACGCAAGCGGCCAAACTGGCAGTCACCGCGAGCGCTGCCGCCAATTTCGCAAACCAGTACCGACTTCGGTCTTTCGTCAAACCACCAATCCCATCGGATTTTCGCACAATTGCTTGAAGGCTTCCATCAGCTGCGCACCGTCCGCCCCGTCTATGGCGCGGTGGTCAAAGCTGCCGCTTGCCGTCATGACGGTCGCGGCCTGCAAGGCTCCATCCACAATATAGGGACGCTGCTCGCCTGCGCCAACAGCCAGGATCATGCCTTGCGGCGGGTTGATGACAGCATCGAACTGCTTGATCCCGAACATGCCGAGGTTGGAAAGCGAGGCCGTGCCGCCCTGGTATTCATGCGGTTGCAGCTTTCCATCGCGCGCCTTGCCTGCGAGCTCCTTCATCTCCCTGGAAATCTGCGCGAGGCCCTTGGTGTCGGCTGATGTGATTACCGGGGTGATAAGGCCGGTTGGCGCGGCCACCGCGACCGAAATATCGGCGCGCGAATATTTGTGCATCACGTCGCCCTGATAGCTGACATTGCACTGCGGCACCCGGATCAGAGCGCGGGCCAGCGCCTTGATGATGAGGTCGTTCACGGACAGCTTGATCCCGTCCGCCTCCAGCGAGGCGTTGAGCTGTTTGCGCAGCGCCATCAGCGGATCGAGGTTGATGTCCATCGCAAGGTAATAATGCGGGACGGTCTGCTTGCTCTCCGTCAGACGGCGGGCGATGACCTTGCGGACATTGGTGAGCTTCTCCTCCTCGTATGGCGCACCGAATTCAGTTTCGGCAGGCGCGCGGGCCGGAGCTGCCGGCTTCGCTATTTCCTGCGCCGGTGCGGGCGCGCTGGCAGGATCGAAGCCTTCCACATCAGACTTGACGATGCGGCCATTGGGTCCGGTGCCGCTGACGGCAGAGAGGTCGATGCCTTTCTGCTCCGCAATCCGCTTGGCGAGCGGCGATGCGATGATACGTTCGCCGGATGATGCCGCAGAAGGTGCTGGAGCGGGTGCGGGTGTCGGGCTGGCTCCCGTCACGGATGCAGCGCCGCCGCCTCCCAGTGCAGATTCGACGTCGCCCTTGGTTATCTTGCCGCTGGGTCCGGTTCCTTCGATCTGGGCAAGATCGACGCCATTGGCTTCGGCGAGCTTGCGCGCTGTCGGCGTCGCGGGTGGAGCGTCCTTGGCCGCGGAGGCCGGCTCAGAGGACGGGCTCGGCGCAGGCGCGGAGCTTTCAGACGGCGCGCTGACATCGCCGACATCCTCACCCTCCTCGGCAAGCATCGCGATGACCGCGCCGACGGCCACGTTTTCCGTGCCCTCTTCGATGGTGATTGCTGCGAGAACGCCCTCATCGACGGCTTCGAATTCCATCGTCGCCTTGTCGGTTTCGATCTCGGCCATGATATCGCCCGAGCTGATCGTATCCCCGACCTTCACCAGCCATTTTGCCAGCGTCCCCTCTTCCATCGTGGGTGACAATGCGGGCATCTTGATTTCTACGGCCATGGACTTGTCCATCTCCCTTTCGGCGTGTGCCTTGTGTCTCTGACGAATCCACAGGCGCGGGGCAAGGCCTTGCATACGAAACCATTTGAAAGGATAGCTCGCACATGCGGGCTTCGGGAGGGCAGCGATGCGCACGTTTCTGGTGGTAACAGACGATAGCGAGGAAGCACGGGCCGCGCTGCGATACGCGGCGCGGCGCGCGGTCGCGGTGGACGGCGCGGTGCATATCCTCGCGCTGGTGCGTCAGCAGAATGTGAGCGCGTTCGGAGCGGTGCAGGCGACGATCGAGCAGGAGGCGCGCGACCGGGCGGAGATGCTGGCGCACGGCGTCGCGGGCAACCTTCTGGCTGAAAGCGGCATCATGCCGACGATTTCAGTGAAGATCGGAAACGGCCAGAAGATCGTCAGCGAATTCCTCGAAGGGCACAAGGAAGTCGCCGCATTGATCCTTGGCGCGGCGAAGGGAAGCAATCCGGGACCTTTGGTGCTGCACTTTTCAGCGCATGCGGGCGAGCTCCCTTGCCCGCTCTACATTATCCCTGCCAATTACGACGAGACGAAGAGCGACCACGGGGTCTAGCGCCTTTATGTCAGCGTACCGCGCGTCGGGTAATCGTTGTTCATGACGTAATCGAGGCCTTGCAGCAGCTGATCGAGCGGCGGGCGGGTAAACGGCGCGTTCTGCACGCTGGCAAAATACAGCTCGCCATCGGGGCGGATCACGAACAGGCCGGGCTCGGAGAAGGTTTCGGGCTCGTCGCTATCGGGGCGCTTTTGCGAGATGTAGAGACCCCACTCGCGCGCGGTTTCCTCGCTCATGTCATAGGCGAGCGGAACATCGCCCGTGTCCCATTCCTCGTGCACGACCATCGCGCGGTCCTTTGCATCCATCGAGACGGCGACGACGTTGATCCCGCGCTGGGTGAATTCATCGAGCTTGCCGGCGAGCTCCTTCAGATAGCCCTTGCAGATCGGGCAATGCTTGCCCCGGTAGAACACGGCAAGCGTGAAGTTTTCGGGCGATTGCTTGGCAAGGTCGTACTGCGCATCGATGGTCAGCGGCAGGTCGAGGGCGGGAACTTTCTGTCCGGGCTTCAGCATGTTGGTCTCCTTTATAAACCTACGTTCGCTTAGCCCCGCCGTTCCGTTACAGCGCTATTTCCGCCGCCCCTGATGGCGGATATTGCCCTGCCGCCCGCGCTTTCCGCCCTGGTATTTGCCCTTCTTCGGACCACCGGGACCGCGCTTCCTCGCCTCGGGCCGCCGCCCGCGCGTCTCGATTGCGTTGCCGTCCGCATCGACCGGCACGAATTTGAGCGCACCGGTCAGCGCATTCGCCTCGGCCAGCTTGAGCTTGAGCCGGTCACCTGAGGAATAGGTTGTGCCCGATTTCTCACCGATGAGTGTCTGCGAGGCTTCGTCATGGCGGAAATACTCATCCCCAAGCGTTGAGATCGGCACAAGGCCGTCTCCGCCCAGCCCCACGATAGTTGCGAAGAAACCGAACCCCTGCACGCCCGTAATGCGCGTGTCGAAGGTCTCTCCGACTCGGCCCGATAGCCATGCTGCGACATAGCGATCGATCGTATCTCGTTCGGCCTCCATCGCGCGCCGCTCGGTCGTGCTGATCGCGTCGGCGATTTCCTGCAGGCTCGCGCGGTCCTTGTCGGAAAGGCCAGACGCCTCGGGAAGCCCGTTGGACGGCTTGGGCTGCTCCAACCTGTAGGCGTCGACCAACGCGCGGTGCACCAGCAGATCGGCATACCGCCGAATCGGCGAAGTGAAATGCGCGTATGATCCCAGCGCCAGACCGAAATGCCCGGCATTGGCGGGGCCGTAATAAGCCTGCGTCTGGCTGCGCAGCACCGCCTCCATCACCTGCGCTTTTTCGGATTCGTCGGTGACGTCCTTGAGCATCCGGTTGAAGAGGCCTGGTGTCACCACCTGACCCAGCGCCAGTTTCTTGCCCATTGTCGCCATATATTCGCGCAGCGCGACCAGTTTTTCCCGGCTCGGCGTTTCATGAACGCGGTAAACAACGGGAGAGGTTTTCGCCTCCAGCGCCTTGGCCGCAGCAACATTGGCGGCGATCATGAAATCCTCGACCACGCGGTGCGCATCAAGCCGTTCGCGCACCGCGATCTCGGTGATCTGACCTTCATCGTTGAGCATCACCCGGCGCTCTGGCAGGTCCAGCTCCAGCGGATCGCGCTTGGCTCGCGCATCGGCGAGCAATTTCCATGCGGCCCACAGATTCGCGAGATACTCGGGCGGATCGCCCTTATCGACCGCCGCCTGCGCGTCTTCGTAGGGAATGTTGTGATGGATACGGACAATGGCGCGGGTGAAGCGGAAGCCAGTGACATTACCACTCGCGTCGATCTTGATGTGGCAAGCCATCGCTGCGCGGTCTTCGTCTTCTCGCAAGGAGCACACGTCAGCGGACAGGATTTCCGGCAACATCGGCACGACACGGTCTGGGAAATAGACCGAGTTGCCGCGCTTCCTCGCTTCCTTGTCCAGCGCCGACCCGGGCCGGACGTAATAGGAAACATCGGCAATAGCGATCAGCGCGTCGAAGCCGCCCTGCTGATCCGGCTCGGCCCAGATCGCATCGTCATGGTCGCGCGCATCGGCGGGGTCGATGGCGACGATGGGCAGGTGGCGCAGATCCTCGCGCTTGTCCTCGGACAGCGGCAGTTCGGCCGCGCGCCGCGCCTCTTCATGGACGGCTTCGGGGAAGACATGCGGAATGCCGTGCTTGGCTATCGCGATCATGCTGAAGCTCTTGGGCGCGAGCGGGTCGCCTATCACCTCGACCACCTTCACGCCTGAACGTTCGCTCCGTCCCGTTCGCTCGGCGAGGACAAGCTGGCCTTCCTCCGCCTCGCCCACATCGCTGATCGGGGTGGATTGGCGGATACGTTTGTCCACCGGCGCGAGCCATGCCTTGCCACCGCCGTCGATCTCGACGACTCCGAGCAGGCCCTCGGTGCGCGCGGGAAGCTTCTTCATCGGATGCGCGATCCAACCACCGCCTTGCTCTTCGGAACGCTCTTCCGTGCGCGCCAGAACGCGGTCCCCGCGCTTGAGTGCAGGCGAACGCTTTCCGCCCTTCCCTTTCAATTCCTTCAATGTGATGCGCGGCGGTTTGCCCGGTGCATCGGGCGACCAATTGTCCGGTTCGGCAATCGGTTCGCCGTCCTCGATCGCAACGACGCGCAGCACGGTCACCTTGGGCACGCCGCCCATGCGGTGATACGCGGTCTTCTTGCCGTCGATAAGGCCCTCTTCAGCCATGTCCTTGAGCAATTTCTTGAGCGCGATTTTCTCCTGCCCCTTTAGGCCAAAGGCTTTCGCGATTTCACGCTTGCCTGCGGGCGTGTCGGAGGACTGGATGAATTCGAGGACTTGCGCCTTGCTCGGCATGCCTTGCGGTACCGCTGGCTTGGACGCTTGTGGTGTTGTTTGGCCATGGATGCCGCCTATGGACGAGTGGCCTCCCGCTGTCACCTTGCAGCTTGGCCAAAGTCTCAATGGCTTACGGGGGCGCCGCCATATCCGTTGGGGCCGTCTTGGGATTTGAGTACCCCGAAACCGATCACGACGAGGTACCCGATCCAGCCAATAATGCTGAGCGGCGCAATTTCCGCCTGTATCGCCAGCGAGTTCATCCCCATGTCAGGCCCGGCTTCGGCCATCCCGTTTTCTAACGCTGCCAATATGTCTTCCATGACGATAAAACTGTAGGTCATGGCGAACAGCTGCGTTGCAATCGGGATGAGTGCGATCAAGCCGGTAAAGCCTGCATCATGCAGCCGACGAACAAATGCCGCCGCCATCAGGCCGATCATCACGATCCCGATGACTGCGGAGATCCACATCTGCGTCTCGATATAGCCGGTCATACCCGCCATCATGTCAGCCGCAAAAGCCGCTTCATCCACGCCGCTGGATGCGGCTTCGAAGGATTTGGACATGACGCTGACCATCATCGGCACCGATAGCGCGAGGCCAATTGCGTATTGCACCACCACGAGGAACAGGACGTAGAACCAGAACGTCTGCCGCCCATCGCGTCCGGAAAAATCGGTCAGATGCGACAGGTTGTATTTGATTGCGCTCAGCATATTGCCCCCCCTGTTCGCTGCCTAATAAGCGCGCGCGATGAGTATGCGCTCACTCGCCGGATCGCCGGTGAAGATGCAGGATCCGTCCGCGGGCTCGCTTTCGCGCGGGACATTGCGGATGGTCAGCTTTTCGCCTTTTAGCTTTTCCACCACCTGTTCAAGCGCATTGCCGGTCGGCTTCGCCCACTGGACTTCGACCCAGCCCGGATACTTGCCGTTCGACTTGTAGAAGTTCACAACCTCGTCCCAATCGGTCACGCCGCGCGTGATATTGGCATCGCGGCGGTCGCGCGCTTCGACAAACAGGCTCTTTTGGATATCTTCGAGCAGCTCGCCGATGCCCGAGACGAATTCGTCGCGCAGAGGGAATTGCGTGGCAAGCTTGCCGCTCTGTGGGTTCCACAAAGCATCGCGGCGAATTGCAGCAACCTTGCCGTTTTCCATATCGCGCGGCCCGACTTCGAGAATGACCGGAGCGCCCTTGCGTACCCAGTCCCAGCGCTTGGCCGAGGCTTTACCCGGCGTCTTGTCGAGGTGCACGCGCACAGGCTCGCCAAGCGCGCTGTGCGCTGCAAGTCCGGCGCGCAGTTCTTCGCAATAGGCCAGCAGTGCATCGTCCTCAGGCTTGTCGCGCAGCATCGGCAAGATGACGACCTGATGCGGTGCAACGCGCGGGGCACGCGCAGCCCGTCGTCGTCGCCATGCGTCATCACGAGCCCACCGATAAGGCGAGTCGATGTGCCCCAGCTGGTCGTGTGGCAATGCTGCTGCGCGCCTTCGCGGTCCTGGTACTGAATGCTCGCCGCCTTGGCGAAATTGGTGCCCAGATAGTGCGATGTCCCGGCCTGAAGCGCCTTGCCATCCTGCATCATCGCCTCGATCGACCATGTTTCATCCGCACCCGGAAAGCGCTCGTTTTCAGGCTTTTCGCCTGCGATTACAGGCACGGCGAGGTCTTCTTCGACGCAGGCCCGATACATCTCGAGCGCGCGGTGCGTTTCCTCCAGCGCATCTTCCCGCGTGGCGTGGGCCGTATGCCCTTCCTGCCATAGGAACTCGCTGGTGCGCAGGAACATCCGTGTGCGCATTTCCCAGCGCACGACATTGCCCCACTGGTTGAGCATGAGCGGCAGGTCGCGCCATGACTGAATCCACCGGCTCATCGCATCGCCGATAATCGTTTCGGAGGTGGGGCGCACCACGAGCGGCTCTTCCAGCTTGGCTTCGGGATCGGGGATCAGCCCGCCCTTCCCGTCCGCGATCAGGCGGTGATGCGTGACGACCGCCATTTCCTTTGCAAAACCTTCGACATGCGCGGCCTCGCGTTCGAAATTGGCGAGCGGGATGAAAATCGGGAAGTAAGTGTTCTGGACGCCCGCCGCTTTGATCCGGTCATCCATCAGGCGCTGGACACGCTCCCAGATGCCGTAGCCCCAAGGCTTGATCACCATGCACCCGCGCACCCCGGATTCCTCGGCGAGGTCGGCGGCGCTGATGACTTCCTGATACCATTTCGCGAAGTCGTCTTCGCGCTTCACGTTGAGGGCGTGACGGATGTTGGACACGTGCGGTTGTTATCCTGCTGTAATGGAGAAGCGCCGGTGCGCTGCTGGCCCGGGCCTATGCCCTATTTGCTGAGTTCGTCGAGCTTCTTTTGCATCGCCGCCATCTGCTCGCGCATGGCCGAGATTTCGTCCTGCGACGCGGCGGGCTGGCTTTCGGTGGGCGGCGCGCGCTTGGTCGCAGATTTCTTCTGACCCGGAATGAAGGTCTCTGCCGCGGCGCGCATCATCGCCATGTTGGTTTCATGGATCGCCGCGAGCGGGCTTGCCGACATGCCCTTTTCAAACGCTTCGCGGATCTTTGACTGGTTCTGGCGGAAATTCGTCATGCTCGCTTCGAGGTAGGACGGCATCAGCGTCTGCATCGAATTGCCATACATGCCGATCAGCTGGCGCAGAAAACTGACCGGGAGCATCTGCTCTCCGCTCGCCTCTTCGTCCATGATGATCTGGGTCAGGATCTGGTGCGTAATATCATCGCCGCTCTTCGCATCGATCACCTGGAAATCGACATTCTCGCGTACCATCTTCGCCAGATCCTCCAGCGTGATGTAGCTGGACGAGCTGGTGTTGTAGAGACGCCGGTTGGCGTATTTCTTGATGGTGATGCTGTCACCCGCTTCGGCGCTTTTTTTCTTGGCCATGTGGTCCTGTGTCGATCCCTGTGTGAAATTATGCATCCCATATTAGCACCTGCACAATGTGCAGTGCAATATAGAGTTAGTTGCCGCGCAAACGCTGTCCCAAAACGGTAAGCAATTCATATTGAGAAACAGAGCTTTGCCGCGCAGCATCGGGTAAGTCGAACGGCACTTCGAGCCAGTCGCCCTCGCCCAGTTCGGGTGCGGATGCGAGATCGACGACGATCATGTCCATCGAAACCTTGCCCAGCAGCGGAAGCGCCCGCTCGCCGTGCTTCAGCGCAAAGCCGGGTCCGCGCGCGCGCAGGAAGCCGTCGGCATAGCCGAGCGAGACCGTGCCGACCCGCATGTCGGCGCTTGTCGTGAACTCGCAATTGTAGCCGACACTGTCGCCCGGACCGATGCGGCGCACTTGGATGATCGCTGCCTCGATATACGCGACCTGCCGGATTGTCCCTGCAAGCTCTTGCCGCGGGACACCCCCATACAGCGCGAGGCCTGGGCGCGTCACGTCCAAAGCGAAATCCTCTCCCAGCGCAATGCCCGCACTGTTGGACAGGCTCAGCCCGCGATGCTGCACCTTCCGGGTAGCGTCGCGGAAGGCCGCCAGCTGGCGCGCATTCATATTGCCATCCTCATCAGCCGCAGCGAGATGCGACATCAGCAGGTCGATATCGAGCGACTGGACAACTTCATGCACAAGCTCATCGAGCGACACGCCGAGCCGGTTGATCCCGGTATCGATCATCAGGTGACACAGCCCGCCGCCAGCATCGATCCAACGCCGCGCTTGGGCGACCGAATTGATTACCGGACGCACACCGACCGCAATCGCGTACGCGGCTTCTTCGGCGTTGATCGGACCATGCAGCACGGCGATCTGATGCGCCTCGACATGGTTGAGCACGGGGGGAACTTCGCTCCAATGGGCCACGAAGAAGTGTGCGCACCCCGCATCGCGCAGAACCGGCACGCAGATGTCCACGCCCAGTCCATAGCAATTCGCCTTGACCGCTGCACCTGCGCTCGCCTTGCCCGACATTGCATCGAGCGCGCGCCAGTTATGCGCCAGCGCCTCTGTATCGATCCGCAAACGGTGAGTGGGCGGCGGAACGTTGATCGCGGCCTCAGCTGGCGACTTCATCGGCAAAATCTCGCGGCGGACCGTCAGGTAGCCCCCACCATGCGACTAGAATTCCGAAGGCAACCACTCCCCACGTATACCAAAGACCCGAATAGATATCGCCCGTACTCGCCACGATCACGCCTGCGATCAGTGGCAGGAACCCGCCGAGATAGCCCGCCCCAATGTGATACGGGATCGACATGGAGGAATAGCGGATGCGCGGCGGAAACATCTCCGAAAGCAGCGCCGCGACCGATCCATAGGTCAGCGCCGACAACATACCGAGACCGAGCAGGATTGCGATAATCCCGATAACGTTCGCCGTGCTCGGCTGCTGTTTGGAAAAGTCATATCCATATGCGCTCAGCGCAGCGCGGATGCCTTCGGTGCGCGCTGCGCCGCTTTCAAACCACGCCGGGTCAAGAGCAACCGCCTCGCTGCCCGCAGCCAGCGCCAAATCGCCGCCTTCGATCAGCGTGTAGGACACGCCCGAGGCGGTCAGCGTCTCAAGCACTTTGCCGCAATCGGTCTGCTCGCGGTCGAACAGGTCGGCGAACGGATCGGTAACGCATTCAGGCCCGCTGACCGTGATCGGCGTCCGCTCGGCTACATCGGCAAGACCCGGATTTGCAAGATTGCCAAGCCCCCAGAACGCCGGGAACAGCAGAAACAGGGTTGCAACCGCGCCGATGATGATCGGCTTCTTTCGCCCGACTTTGTCCGACCATTTGCCTATGACGAGGTAGAAACTCATCGAAATGAGGCCAGCGATCAGCAGGATCAGTTCCACGGTCAGGTCAGAGACATGCATCGGCCCGCGCAGGAAGCTCATTCCGGAAAAGAACGCTGTGTACCAGATCGTCGTCAGGATACCGGTCACACCGAACAGGGCGACGAAGATACGCTTCTTGTTGCCGGGATAGGTAAAGCTTTCGACGAACGGATTGCCTGCAATCTGTCCCTCTGCCTTCATCGCCTGAAAGACCGGGCTTTCGGACAGCATCAGACGCATCCACAGCGAGATGACGAGCAGCAGGATCGACAGCAGGAACGGCACGCGCCAACCCCAGCTTACAAAGTCGTCTTCCGGGATCAGGAAGCGGCAGGCCAGGACGACGATGATCGACAGCACGAAACCGCCCGCAACGCTGGCTTGAATGAAGCTTGTGTAGAAACCGCGTTTTTCGGGCGGGGCATGCTCTGCGACATAGATTGCAGCGCCGCCATATTCGCCGCCCAGCGCAAGGCCCTGTATCACCCGCAGAAGTATCACGATGATCGGCGCGGCTATTCCGATGGTTTCGACCGTCGGGATGAAGCCAACCCCAGCGGTCGCGATACCCATGAGTGTGACTGTGACGAGGAAGGTGTATTTGCGCCCAAGCTTGTCGCCAAGGAATCCGAAAAGGATCGCTCCGATCGGGCGGAAGGCAAAGCCGACGGCGAATGTGGACCAGACCAGCAGCAGGCCAAGCGTGTCGTTATCGACATCGTAGAACGCATCCTTGAGGATGTAGGCAAGCGTTCCGTAGATGAAGAAATCGTACCACTCGAAAATCGTGCCCGCGCTCGATGCGCCGATGACGAGACGAATTTCCTTGTCGGTCGGTTCGCGCGCGGCCAGTGCCTGTGCTTCTGCCATATTCCCCAAAACCCCTTGCGCCCGTGTTTTCCAGGCCGGTCAGGCCGATAGCCCTAGCCGCTGGGCTGCGCGCTGCAAAGCGCCTCCAGCACCGCCTTCCACGGCAACAGGAGCGCGCCGTGCCGGCCAGTGTGCGGCTGCGCTGGCGCGAGAGCATCGAAACCCGGCCAGTCGGGCAGCTCCCCCTCCCCTGCAAGCCAGCGTTCGATCTGAGCGATCATCGCTTCGATATCGCTCGCGCCTTTCGCTTCGTACCGAGCGGGCGAGGATAGCTGCAGAGCTTTGGCCAACGGCGCAGGCGGAAACCTGCATCCCGATACGTGTGATGGCGCCGTCGTCGCCGGCGGCGACGGCGACCAGGATCGACGATCCGCATGTGCGCGAGCGCCCTTCTGCTTTGAGGGGAAGCGCCGGATCAAGCGGGTACTCCGCTAGCGAAGCGGAGAGTGCAAGCAATTGGGGGGTGTATAGTTTCGTAGCGGTCTGATCTGCCACCGGGCTATTCACCCGAATTGTCTGCTTCTGCTGCTTCCGCCGCTTCCGCTTCGCCGCGCAGACGCGCCCGGCGTTCCGCGATCATCTGGACCATTTCGCGGGAGAACGTGTCGACTGCGGGATAGGTGCGCGCGGTCGTGATCCATGTCGGACGGCCTTGGTATCCCCACACTGAATCGAACCCGATCGCCACAATGGAAAACGCGAAAACCACTATCAGGACGCCTTTCACCGCGCCGAATCCGAACCCAAGCACCCGGTCGATCGGGCCAAGGATGGAATTGCGGGATGCCTCCCCAACATTGTTCGCGATGACGCGCATGGCGGCGTAGGGAATGAGCAGCAACAGCGCAAAGGCAAGGATCGGTGTCGTCTGCTCGGTATCGTAGAGATTGCGTAGGGCATCGGTTAGCGGCCCGTGCAGATAATATACCGCGAACGCGGCCAGGATCCACGCCGCAAGTGACAGAACTTCCTGTACAAGGCCCCTGATGAACCCGCCGATTGCTGCAAAGCCGACGAGCAAAAGCACGATTATGTCGAACAAACTCATGGCGGCGTGGATTATTCGCTGCCCATCACCTGGTCAACGAGGTTCGCGAGTTGTCCCAATCCTCGATATTCGAGCGCCGACGAACCGGTCTTGGCATCGGACGGGCCGTAGCCGCGCGTAAAACCCAGTTTCGCCGCTTCCTTCAGCCTCAGATCGGAATGCGCCACGGGGCGAATTTCGCCGGCCAGCGAAACCTCTCCGAACCACGCCGCCTTGTCCGGTAGCGGCTTGTCGGCGAGCGCCGATATCAACGCCGCTGCCACCGCGAGGTCGGCAGCGGGGTCGGCCAAGCGGTATCCGCCTGCGATGTTGAGATAAACCTCCGCCGAGCTGAAATTCAGCCCGCAGCGCGATTCGAGCACCGCCAGCAGCATTGCGAGCCTGCCATTGTCCCACCCCACAACCGCGCGGCGCGGAGTCGCGCCCGATTGCAGCCGCACGATCAGCGCCTGTATCTCGACCAGCACCGGGCGCGTCCCTTCAAGCGCCGGGAACACCGCGCTGCCCGCAAGCGGCTGATCGCGCCCCGATAGAAACAGCATTGACGGGTTCGAGACTTCCTCCAGCCCCTCGCTCACCATCGAGAACACGCCAATCTCATCGACCGCGCCAAAGCGGTTCTTAAGCGCGCGCAGGATGCGATACTGGTGGCTGCGCTCCCCCTCGAAGCTCATCACCACATCGACCATGTGTTCCAGCACACGCGGGCCAGCGATGTTGCCATCCTTGGTCACATGTCCGACGAGGAAAAGCGCGGTGCCATTTTCCTTGGCGTAACGGATCAATTCGAGCGCGCAGCCGCGCACCTGGCTAACCGTGCCGGGGGCACCCTCGATCGTGTCCGAATGCATTGTCTGGATCGAATCGATAACCAGCAGGGCCGGCGGAGTGCCATTGCCGAGCGTCGTGAGAATATCTCGCACCGAGGTTTCGGAGGCGAGACGGATCGGCGCGTCGGCCACTCCCAGCCTTGTCGCACGGAGCCGGACTTGCCCCGCAGCCTCTTCGCCGCTGACATAGACCACATCGTTGCCGCCGCGCGCGATGGTTGCCGCCGTCTGGAGCAGCAAGGTCGATTTGCCGATACCCGGATCGCCGCCCATAAGCACAGCAGATCCCGGAACGAGCCCTCCACCAAGCGCGCGGTCGAATTCGGCAAGGCCGGTCGACTTGCGCACCGGCAATTCGGTCTGCCGGTTCAGCGGGACAAATTCGATCCCCCGCCCGCCGCGCGATAGATCATGCTTCTGCGAAAAAACCGTCGCTGGCGCATCCTCGACCAGCGTGTTCCATTCTGCACAATCGGGACACTGCCCCTGCCAGCGCGGCGAGACACTGCCGCAGGACTGACACACAAACCGCTTCTTGCTCTTCGCCATGACCCGCCATTATCCGGAACATTTGCGGAACGCAATTGCAAAGCCGCGCTATCCCCGGCACAGAACATTTCATGCGCCAAAAGGAATTGCGACTGGCTTTAGTGTGTTACGGCGGGGTCAGCCTCGCAGTGTACATGCACGGCGTCACCAAGGAGGTCTGGCACCTCGCGCGGGCAAGCCGGTGTTATCACGCGAACGAGGACAGCGCGCTCACCGGCGTTGCGCGCGTCTACCGCGACTTCATCGCCCGGGTAGAGCGGGAGCACGGCCTGCGGCTTCGGGTTTTACCGGACATCCTCACCGGCGCCAGCGCGGGAGGCATCAACGCGATATTCCTCGCGCAGGCGCTGCATTCGGGCCGATCGCTCGAGCCGCTGACCGATCTCTGGCTCGAGAATGCCGATGTCAGCGAGCTGACCGATCCCGACGCCGAGCCGATGTGGCGCTTTGCCAAGTTCTGGGCGCAGCCTATCGCCGACTGGTTCCTGAAGCGTCCCGGCAACGCCGTCAGCGAAAGCGTCTCGCCGGAAACACGCGCCGAAGTGCGCCACAAGGTGTCGCGGCTGGTGCGCGGGCGCTGGTTCAACCCGCCGTTTTCGGGCGACCGCTTTTCTGCGATGCTGTTCGAAGCGTTCGAGAGTATGGAGGCGACCGAGGACGGCCCGCCGCTGCTGCCCGACGGTCACCCTGTCGACCTGTTTGTCACGGCCACCGATTTCCGCGGTCATGCCGAAATGCTGCGCCTCAATTCGCCCCCTATCGTCGAGGAGACCGAGCACCGGATGCCGATCGCATTTCGGTCAAAGGTGTCGAGCAGCGGCGAGGAGCAGCTTGCCGATCCGCTCGAGCTCGTCCTTGCAGCTCGGGCGACGGCGAGCTTTCCGGGAGCTTTCCCCCGCTGACACTCGCGGAGATTGACCGGCTGGCCGACCTCGAAGGGCATTACTGGGCATCGCGCGGCACATTCCTCAACCGCATCATGCCGGTGCATGTCCGTGATGGCACGGTCGAGAATGTCGCGCTGATCGATGGTGCGGTGCTGGTCAATGCGCCGTTCGCCGCTGCACTCGAGGCGCTCGGCGGGCGAACCTCGCAGCGCGAAGTCGACCGGCGGTTCGTCTATATCGAGCCGCGCCCGGACCGCACCAGTTCCGTTGGCGACCAGCTCGACAGGCCTATCGGGTTCTTCGGAGCGATTTTCGGATCGCTGTCCACGATCCCGCGCGAACAGCCGATCCGCGACGACCTCGAACGTATCGAGCAGCAATCGCGCGATGCCGAGCGGCTGAGCCGGATAGTTCGGGGGCTGAGACCCGAAATCGACCGAGCGGTCGAAAAACTGTTCGACCGCACATTTTTCCTGGATAGTCCGACGCCAAAGCGGCTGGGCAACTGGCGCGCGAAAGCACAGCAGGCCGCTGCCGAGCGCGCAGGTTACGCCTTTGGCTCTTACGCGCAGACCAAGTTCACCGGTATCATCGACCGACTTGCCGAACTTACCCATGCCTCGGCGCCGGAGCTGACGCTTGCGGACAGCAGCCTCATCGCCGAAGTGCTGAGGCGCGAGCTGGCGGCGCGCGGGATCGAGACGCTGACCGACGAAGCTGGCGGTGCCACGCCGGAGACGATCATCTTCTTCCGCGCGCACGACATCGGGTTCCGCATCCGTCGGCTGCAATTGCTCGCCCGGCGGCTGTCACGCGACTGGGAGATCGATCCGGCGATTTCGGACGATGCGCTCGATCTGGCCCGCGCAAAAATCTACGACATTCTCGGCCTGTATATGCGCGCCGATGACAGCGCGATGGTGTGCGACGAGTTCAAGGAGCTGGCGCGGCATGTGCTCGAGGATCCTGGCGCAGTGCTTGATTATCTCGCATCGCGGCGCCTCCTGCCCGAGACCGACATCCAGGCCGAGACCATGCTTGCAGAGGCGCTTGAGGCGATGCCGAAGAACCTCAAACGGCGGATGCTGCTGACCTATCTCGGCTTCCCGTTCTACGACGTTGCCACGCTGCCATTGGTGCAGAGCGACCAGCTGGCGGAATACAATCCGGTAAAGATCGACCGGATCTCGCCCGACGACGCGCGCTCCATACGTGAAGGCGGGACGCAAGAGACGCTGCGGGGTATCGAGTTCTACAATTTCGGCGCGTTCTTCAGCCGCGCCTACCGCGAGAACGATTACCTGTGGGGCCGCCTGCACGGCGCAGAACGGATGATCGACTTCATCGCCTCCACCGTCGAAGGCGGCCTGCCCGAGCTCGCGATACGCAGCGTCAAGCGCGCCGCGTTCCTTGCCATTCTGGACGAGGAAGACAGCGCAAAAAGATGCCAGAGCGGATTGATCGAGACGATCCGTGCAGAAGTGATCGAGAAGCTCGGAGATGGCTACTAATCAGGCCTCGATGCTGTTCCAGATAGCCGTGACAAAGGCATCTGCGCTGATGAAGCCGCCCTCGCCGCGGTCGATATCCGCAAGCGGTTGAGCCGCAACAGCCTGCTCAAGCGTCATCCCGCCTTCGTGCAGCGCCTCGACCCGGGAGACCGCTTCGCCGATCATAGCGCGGTAGGCGACCAGTTCGGCCTTGTTCGACATCGGACCGTGCCCCGGAATGACCTTGGTTTCGCTATCTGTCATCGAGATGACGAGGTCGAGCGATTGCATGGCGTTGTAGACATTGCCGCCTGAATTGAGGTCAATGAAGGGGTATCCGGGGATCTTGAAATAGAGATCACCCATGTGGACTATGTTTTTCTCTTCCCAGATCACGACGCTATCACCGTCAGTGTGGCCGCCGCCGAGAAACATCAGGTTGATCGTGTCGCCGTTCAGGTGGAAACGCATCCCCTGGCCGTAAGTGACGACCGGCAGCGCTTCCTTTGCAGCGGGCGGCGTAGTGTTGCCTGCTGCGGTGCCCCCTTCAGCCATGCGGACGCGGACATTGTCATGGGCAAAGATGGTCGCGCCGGTCTTTCCGAAATGCTCGTTCCCGCCTGTATGATCGAAATGCCAGTGCGTGTTGACGACATATTTCACCGGCGTTGCTCCCAACGCCGCGACCGCCGCTTCGATCTTTTCGGAGAGCGGGGCAAACTGGTCGTCGATCATCACCGTAGCGTCTTCGCCGTGGCTGATCCCGATATTGCCGCCCGCGCCGAACAGAACCGCGACACCCGGAGCGATTTCTTCCGAGGTGACCTCGACATTGTCGAAATTGCGCTGGGCGATGGTCGGCGATGCGACCAGCATTGCAGCGGAAGCGAGCGATAGGGCAGCAATACGGTTCATGGCAGGGTCTCCTCTTCGGAAAAAGAGGCCTAACCTGCCATCAAACGCATGTCGAGCGGGCGCGGGCTCGCCTAGGTGCCGAACGCGTCCTTGATCTTGCTGAAAAAGCCCTTGCTTTCCGGACACTCATCGCCAGTTTCGGTTTCCCGGAACTGCTCGAGTATCTCCTTCTGCTTGCGGCTCAGCTTGGTCGGGGTTTCGACCTTGATTTCCACCACGAGATCGCCGCGTCCGCGTCCTTGCAGGACCGGCATGCCCGCGCCCCGCACGCGCAATTGCTTACCCGATTGAATGCCGACCGGAATATCGACTTCGTTGGTCGATCCGTCGAGATCAGGGATTGTCACGCTGCCGCCAAGGGCCGCAGTCGTGAAGCTCACCGGAATGCGCGCGGCGAGAGTCGTGCCCTCGCGTTCGAAAACCGAGTGATCCTTGACGTGGATGAAGATGTAGAGGTCACCCGGAGGGGCTCCGCGCTGCCCGGCCTCGCCCTTGCCGGAGAGGCGGATGCGTGTTCCTGTATCGACGCCGGCCGGAATCTCGACTTCGAGTGATTGCGCGCGGTCAACCCGCCCTTCCCCTCGGCAATCGCCGCAAGGGTCTTCGATAACAGCGCCGCGCCCGCCGCAAGTCGGGCATGGCCGCTCGACGACGAACAGGCCCTGCTTTGCGCGCACCGCACCCTGGCCGTGGCACAGATTGCACTGACGTTCACCCGTTCCCGGTGACGCGCCCGAGCCGTCGCAGGTCTCACAGCTCTGTGAGACTTCGATTTCGATCTCGGTCGATTTGCCGTGAAATGCCTCTTCGAGGGTGACCTGCATGTCATAGCGCAGGTCCGCGCCGCGGCGCTGTTGTTGCCGGGCAGAAGCGGCTCCACCAAAAGCGCTGCCGAAAATGGTTTCGAAAATATCGCCGATGTCGGCGAAATCGCCTTGGCCGCCCCGGCCTCCGCCAAACCCGCCTCCACTGCCGCCGCCATTCATGCCTTGCGTGAAGGCTTCATGTCCGAACCTGTCATAGGCTGCGCGCTTCTGCGGGTCTTTCAGACATTCATAAGCCTCGTTGCAGGCCTTGAACTTGGCTTCCGCCTCCGCATCGCCCGGATTGCGGTCCGGGTGATACTTCATCGCGAGCTTGCGATAGGCGCTTTTCAGCACCGACCCATCTGCATCGCGCGACACGTCGAGGGTCTGATAATAATCGAGTTGGGTAGCTGCCATCGGTTGTCGTCCCAAAGCTAATCACCACCGGCACATGGTGCGCCGGTGGTGATTGCCGTTTTCATGAGGACATCAGCCCTTTTTGTCTTCGTCGACCTCGGAGAATTCGGCGTCGACGACATCTTCGTCTGCCGCTTCTTCGGCTGCGGTCTCAGCGCCCGCTTCACCACCTTCAGGGGCGGCATTGGCCTGCTCCTGTTCGTAGATCTGCTGGCCCATCTTCATCGCTGCCTGCGTGAGAGCTTCGGCCTTGGCGTTGATCTCAGCTCCGTCTTGGCCCTCGAGTGCGGTCTTGGTCGCGGCAAGCGCTTCCTCGACTTCGCTCTTGATCCCGGCGTCGACCTTGTCGCCGTGCTCTTCAAGCTGCTTCTCGGTCGCATGGACAAGACTGTCGGCCTGATTGCGAGCCTCGGCCGCCTCGCGGCGCTTCTTGTCTTCGTCCGCGAACTTCTCGGCATCCTGAACCATCTGGTCGATGTCGCTATCCGACAATCCGCCCGAGGCCTGAATCTTGATTGTCTGTTCCTTGCCGGTGCCCTTGTCCTTGGCAGCGACCGACACGATGCCGTTGGCGTCGATGTCGAACGTAACCTCGATCTGCGGGACGCCGCGCGGAGCCGGTGGAATGCCGACGAGGTCGAAATTGCCAAGCAGCTTATTGTCGACCGCCATCTCGCGCTCGCCCTGGAAAACCTTGATCGTCACCGCGTTCTGATTGTCTTCGGCGGTCGAGTAAGTCTGGGTCTTCTTGGTCGGGATCGTCGTGTTGCGATCGATCATGCGGGTAAAGACACCGCCCAGCGTTTCGATACCCAGCGAAAGCGGGGTCACATCGAGCAGCAGCACGTCTTTAACGTCGCCCTGAAGCACACCCGCCTGAATGGCCGCGCCCATTGCTACGACTTCATCGGGGTTCACGCCGGTATGCGGCTTGGCTTCGAAGAACTTCTCGACCACTTCGCGCACGCGCGGCATGCGAGTCATGCCGCCAACCAGGATCACCTCGTCGATCTCGTCCTTGCTCACCCCGGCATCGGCCAAGGCCTTCTTGCATGGTTCAAGCGTGCGGTCGATCAGCTTGCCAACCAGCTTTTCGAGGTCAGCGCGGCTGAGAGTTTCGACAAGGTGCAGCGGGGTGGATGATCCACCTTCCATGCGAGCGGTGATGAAGGGCAGGTTTACTTCGGTCGTGGCCGAGCTCGAAAGCTCAATCTTCGCCTTTTCGGCTGCTTCCTTGAGGCGCTGAAGAGCGAGCTTGTCGGTCTTCAGGTCCATATTCTCTTTTTTCTGGAACTGCTCGGCGAGGTAATCGACAATCGCGTTGTCGAAGTCTTCACCGCCGAGGAAAGTGTCGCCATTGGTCGACTTCACCTCGAACACGCCGTCACCGATCTCGAGGATCGAGACGTCGAACGTACCGCCGCCAAGGTCGTAAACGGCGATGGTCTTGCCGTCTTCCTTGTCCATTCCATACGCGAGTGCGGCAGCGGTTGGCTCGTTGATGATGCGAAGCACTTCAAGGCCTGCGATCTGGCCGGCATCCTTGGTTGCCTGGCGCTGCGCGTCATTGAAGTAGGCCGGCACGGTGATGACCGCCTGCTCGACCGTCTCGCCAAGGTAGCTCTCGGCGGTTTCCTTCATCTTTTGCAGAATGAAGGCTGAAATCTGGCTGGGCGAATATTCTTCGCCGCCTGCTTCGACCCATGCATCGCCGTTCTTGCCCTTGACGATGTCGTAAGGGACGAGATCCATGTCCTTCTTGGTCAGGGGATCGTTGAACGGACGGCCGATAAGGCGCTTGATCGCAAACAGCGTGTTGTCAGGATTGGTGACCGCCTGGCGCTTGGCCGGCTGGCCGATCAGTCGCTCGCCATCCTTGGTGAACGCGACGATCGAAGGCGTCGTGCGTGCGCCTTCGGAATTTTCGATAACCTTTGGTTTTCCGCCATCCATCACTGCAACGCAGGAGTTGGTGGTGCCGAGGTCGATACCGATTACTTTACCCATTATTTCCCCATCCTATCATGGTCGTTGGACACCGCCTTCGCGCGCTTCCCCTGTGGAGGATCCTTCGGGCGAAACGCTTCGGCGGCTCGAATATGAGGCGGATATAGGTGCGGTTTTGCTTGGCACAAGGGAACGCTCGCACTAGTTTTCATCCCATCCAAGGAGGGGACACATACGTGAACACAGCAAATAAAACGGGGCGCTCGATGAAGACAATCGCTGTTGCTGCTGCGCTATGCAGCACAATAATGCTGGGGGCATGCGGAGGCGAGCCTGAAGCACCGGTCGAGGTCGAAGGCCAAGTTCCGGGCATGAGCGTGAACAATGCTCGCATGATTCTGGGCGCGGTTGAGGGTAATCCCGCGGCGGTCTATTTCGACCTTGTTTACGAGGGCGACCGGGGCCTCACCATCCGCAGGGCCGACGTAGCACAGGCAGACAGCGCCACCTTGCACGATTACGGCGAGTACGATTTCAAGGTGCAGATGATGGAGGCGCTGCCAATCGCTATCACCAATGGATCGGAAATCAGCTTCGAGCCCGGCGGCCTGCATGTGATGGCGTTCGAGCCATCCGCCGATCTGGAACCCGGCGACATGGCCGAGGTTACATTGACCGTATCGGGCGGCGGCACGCACACATTCGAAGCCGAGGTACTGCCGGCGGGCGACGAACGCGGCCTGCCTGCGGAAGAGGAAGCCGGGGAAGAAAGCTGAATCACGGGGCGCTACCGGATACTGACAACGATACGCTGCCCGCCTGTCCGGTGGGCGGCGAACGTCACCTGACGCCGGGCGAGGTCACCCTCGCCCGGACCGTCTATGGCGATGCGATTGATTACGGCGCGGTCAAACTCAGGCGCCGCAAGTTCTTTCCGTTCCAGCCCAAGCGCGTTACGATGGCACCTCGCGGTCATGTGCATTTCCACCCGGACGGCACCGCCTATTGCGACGACTTCTCGACGGTAAACCTTGCGCGGCAGGGCCTGCTGATTCACGAACTCACCCATGTTTGGCAGACGCAGACCCGCGGTGGCTGGTACCTCATCCTCAATCGCCACCCTTTTTGCCGTTACGACTACAGCCTGAAGCCCGGCCAGCCATTCAGCGCCTACGGGATCGAGCAGCAGGCCGAGATTGTGAAGCACGCATTCTGGCTGAGGCACGGGGCCAAGGTAGCCGGGATCGCGGACAAGTCAGCCTATGACGTCCTAGTGCGCTTCGATGGCGCAACTTTATAGCCGGCCTGCCGTAGCGCGCCGTAACGGTATGCATAAAATTGCCATTGGAGCAGCCGCTTCGGCTCGATAAGGCCCCCTCAAACACACTTGACGGGAGCCGGACATGATCAATCACGAAATGCAAAATGGCGCACACATCATCACGCTGGATGATGGCAAGGTGAATGCGCTGAACAAGGAAAAGCTCGACGCACTGGTTACATCGCTGGCCGAATGTGCGGTCGATCAGGCGCCGGTCGCGATCCGCGGGCGGCAGGGCATCTTCTCCGCCGGGTTCGACCTCAAGGGGTTCGCGGCAGGGCCAGACGTGGCGACCGCCCAGTTACAAGCGGGCAAGGACGCCATTCTCGCCATCCTGCGCCACCCTGCCCCGGTCGTAACGGTATGCGAAGGCCACGCCTATCCGATGGGCGCGTTCCTGATGCTGGCAGCAGACAAGGCAATCGGGACCGATGGCGATTTCGTCACCGGAATGAACGAAAGCGCGATCGGCATGGCCCTGCCGATCTATCCCATGATCCTAGGCGCAGCGCGCCTTAGCCCGCATGGCCGCAAAGCCGTCGCGACGTCCGAAATGTTCGCTCCCAAGGCGGCCCGCGAGGTCGGTTATTTCGATGTGGTAGTGTCGCCCGATCAGGTGCAAGCGACGCTGGAAGCGGAACTTGCGCACTTGAAAGGGCTCAACCCAGGCGCCTTCAACTCGAACAAGTCAGCCATGAACCGCCAGCTGATCGACGATATCGAGGCGAGCCCGCTACCAGACTTCGGGTGAAGTCACTCCGGCTTCTTGGCCACGCCCACCATCGCAGGGCGCAGCAGACGGTCCTTGATCATCCAGCCCGACTGCATTTCCTGCACGATAGTGCCCGGCTCTTTATCAGCGTCCGGAATTTCCATCATCGCCTGATGCTGATTAGGATCGAGCGGCAGGCCCACCGCTGCAATGCGCTCGATGCCGTGCTGCTTGAAGACCTTTTCAAGCTCGCGTTGGGTTGCTTCGAGGCCGACGACAAGACCCTTCATTTTCTCGTCCTCGCGCAAGGAACCGGGGATCGCATCGATCGCGCGTGAAAGGTTATCCGCCACGCTCAAAATATCGCGGGCAAAGCCTGTGGCGGCGTAGTTACGTGCGTCTTGAATGTCCTTTTCCGCGCGGCGGCGCACGTTCTGCGTGTCGGCCTTCGCGTAGAGCACTTCCTGCTTGGCCTCGTCGAGATCGCGGCGCAGCGCTTCGAGCGCTTCGGAGAGGTCGGTATCGCCCTCCGGTGCCTCGAGCTCCTCATCATCGGTAAGGAACTCTTCGGGCACGCCCTTCAGCTCGGCTTTTACGTCTTCATTCGCCGCATCATCCTGCGGCTTGTCATTGTCCATCATGTGCTTTGATTTTCCATTCAAACGATGAGCTTGTCCAGTGAGCGGCCAAGCGATCTTGCAGTCAGGTCAACCATGGGGACGACCCGCGCGTAATTCAACCGCGTTGGCCCGATCACGCCAAGGACTCCCACGACGCGGCCCTCTCGATCGCGGTAGGGAGATGCGATGACTGAGGAGCCGGAAAGGCCGAACAGGCGGTTCTCACTGCCTATGAAAATGCGCGTCGCATCGGCCTCCCGCGCGCTCTCCAGCAGGCTGGCGACCGATTGTTTGTCCTCCAGGTCGTCGAGCAGCGAGCGCACCCGGTCGATATCGTCGAGTGCATTTTCGTCAAGGAGGTTCGCCGCACCGCGCACGATCAAGACGGGGCGCGCATCGGCATCCTCGCTCCACACGGCCAGCCCTCGCTCCACGAGGTCGCGGCTGGCGTCATCAAGCTGGGTCTTGCCTGTTTTGATCTCGGCCGTCATGGCCTGCGCCGCCTCTGCGAGAGTGCGTCCGGAAAGCCGCGCGGTGATGTAATTGCTCGCAGCATCAAGCGCGCTGGTGCTGAGCGCGCCGCCGAGGTCCATTACGCGGTTCTCGACCCCGCCATCTTCGCCCACCAGCACGGCGAGCGCCCGGCCCTGCCCAAGATCGACGAGGTTGAACTGCGCGAGTTTCTGCTCGCGTGTCGGCACCATCACCATGCCCGCCGCACCGGACAGGTCGGAAAGCAGCGCGCTGGTCTTTTGCAAAGCCTGCTCCACCGGTCCGCTCTCCGACAGGCGCGCTTCGATCTGTGCGCGTTCTTCGTGGGTCGGCTCTGCGACGCGCATCATCCCGTCGACGAAAATGCGCAGCCCCGCATCGGTCGGCATTCGCCCCGCACTGGTATGCGGCGCAGCGAGCAGACCAAGGCTTTCGAGTTCAGCCAGCACCGAACGGATCGATGCCGGCGACAGGCTGAGCGTACCATCCGCCGCCAATGTCTTCGACCCGACCGGCTGGCCGCTATCGATATATCCCTCCACCACACGGCGAAAGATTTCGCGCGCTCGTTCGGTCATCTCGGTGATCGGTGGTGAGGCCATATTCCTACGTTTAGCGCACAGCGCGCATTCGCCAAGCCTTGCCGCGCGCCAACTTCCCCGCCACACCGCGCGGCAAGAGACGAATCGAACCCATTCAGGAGCTTTCCCATGCGCCCATCAGGACGCGCGCCAGACGAAATGCGCGCCATTACCATCGAAACCGGCTTCACCAAACATGCCGAAGGATCGTGCCTCATCAGCTTTGGCGACACCCGCGTGCTGTGCACCGCCAGCGTCGAAGAACGCATCCCGCCATGGCTGCGCGGCAAGGGAGAAGGCTGGGTCACCGGCGAATACTCGATGCTTCCGCGCTCAACGCACACTCGCAGCAGCCGTGAGGCGGCGCGAGGCAAACAGAGCGGTCGGACGCAGGAAATCCAGCGCCTGATCGGGCGCAGCCTCCGTGCAGTGGTCGATCTCAAGAAGCTTGGCGAGCGCCAGATCACGCTCGATTGCGACGTGATCCAGGCCGATGGCGGCACGCGCACTGCCTCGATTTCCGGCGCGTGGATCGCACTTCGCCTCGCGGTCAGCGGCCTGATGGAGAGCGGCGCGATCAAGGACGATCCGATCACCGGCCAGGTCGCGGCGATTTCGTGCGGAATTTTCGACGGAACTCCCGTGCTCGACCTCGACTATCCCGAGGATTCCTCCGCTGAGGCCGACGCCAATTTCGTCCTGATCGAAGGCGGTCAGATCGCAGAGGTTCAGGCCACCGCCGAGGGCGCCACATACGACGAAGAGGGCCTTCTGCGCCTCCTGCGCCTCGCCAAGATCGGCTGCGACGGAATCTTCGCCAAACAGCTGGAAGCGGTAAAATGACACGGAGACTGGGCGGCGGGTCGCTCGTCATTGCGACCCACAATTCAGGCAAGCTGAAGGAAATATCGGCGCTACTCGAACCCTACGGGATGAAATGCATCTCGGCAGGGTCGCTCGGCCTGCCGGAGCCGCTCGAAACCGGCAAGACATTCGTGGACAATGCGCTGATCAAGGCGCGCGCCGCCGCCGAGGCATCGGGCCTCGCCGCGCTCGCAGATGATAGCGGCCTCAGCGTCGAGGCACTCGGCGGCAGGCCTGGCGTATACACCGCCGACTGGGCCGAGCGGCAATGGTTCGAGGGCGATCCGGGCCGCGACTGGTACATGGCGATGGGCAAGGTCGAAGGGATGCTGCAGGAACGCGGCTCCGATACAGACCGTTCGGCTGCTTTTCACTGCGTCCTTGCAGTCGCATGGCCTGACGGTGAACACGTGGTCTACGAAGGAAAGTGCCCGGGCTCGCTGACATGGCCTCCGCGCGGAGAAATGGGCTTTGGATACGATCCCGTATTCGTACCGAAAGACAGCGAGCAGACCTTTGCCGAGATCGACCCATCCGAGAAGCATGCCATCAGCCACCGCGCCGATGCCTTCGCCAAACTGGTTGCGGACCAGTTCAGCGGCTGATCAATAGGCATACTGGCCGACTATGTTTCCTTGCGGAGAATAGCGGCAAACCAGGTAATCGCGCCCGCCTCCGGTCGCAATCCCGCAACCGAGCTTGTCGGTGTCTCGCCAGATGATCTGGGTGTAATGTCCCACATCCTGCCACCGCCCCGTGCTGCTCACATAGGGGAAGCTGGCGTGGGTGTAGTACTGTTTCTCATTGATCCAGCCCGCTGCCATCTCCTCGAAACCGAACGCATTGGCAGTGCCCGCCCACAGGTTTTCGCCCTGCCCCTGCCGCGAGCTTTTCGGGCTGTGCTGGAATTGACCAGTCGCAGCCAGTTCCTGTGCATATTGCAGCGCTTGCCTGCTCAGGTCATCATCGAGCACCAGATCGGGCGTTCCGACCTCGCGCCTCGCCGCGTTGTGATCGCGCAGCATCACTGCAAGCATCTGGTCCTGCCTGCTCGATGCAGTGCTCGTCGTCGGTGACGGAGACGGCGTTGGCGACGGCGCAGGAGTAGGAGACGGACTGGGTGTGGGTGTCGGGGTTGGCGCAGGGGACGCCGCAGCCACGGCGCCGCCAGGCACGGGGGAGCCCTCGCCGCCGCAGCCGACCAGAGCCATGGCGAACGAAACGGCGAGCACGCTTGATGAGCGCAACAATTCACGGCCAGTTATCATGGATTTGCAGTCGACCCTTTATGTCTAAGGTCAGCTGAACCAACATGCTTAAGCGGGCTTAGTCAAAACCACTCGGCGCGATTGCAGAACCGCCGGTACCCGGCACGTTCCGCGATTGCGCCAAATTGACCGATTGGCTTTTTGCTGTCCACATCGCATAGGATCGGGTCCGTGGCTCGAGCGCTCTACATCCACTGGCCCTTCTGCGCGAAGAAATGCCCTTATTGCGACTTCAACTCGCATGTGCGCGAGCGTGTGGATACGGCTGCGTGGCAAGCAGCCTTGCTCACCGACATGCACGCCGAGGCCGATGCGGCAGGTGGAGAAACGCTCACCTCGATCTTTTTCGGCGGCGGCACGCCTTCGCTGATGCCGCCTGCTGTGGTCGATACTCTGCTTGGCGCGGCGCAGGACCTGTGGGGTTTCGACCCCGCTATCGAGATCACGCTAGAGGCCAACCCCTCCTCGGTAGAGGCTGCCAATTTTGCGGACCTCGCGGCGGCAGGCATCAACCGCGTGTCGCTTGGTGTGCAATCACTTGATGACGAGGCGCTCCAATGGCTTGGCCGCCTCCACGGTGCAGAAGAGGCTGTGGCAGCGCTGGGGACAGCTCAGGAGCATTTCAAGCGCGTCAGTTTCGACCTGATTTATGCCCTCCCCGGACAGACCGCAGTGCATTGGCGCACGCAGCTTGAGCGGGCACTGGGTTTTGGGACATCGCATCTATCGCTTTACCAGCTGACGATCGAACCGGGCACGCGCTTCGCCACCGATGTGCGCTGCGGGATCTTCACGCCGCTTGATGACGACGAAGCTGCCGAACTCTTCGCGTTGACTCAGGAACTGACTGAGGCGGCTGGACTGCCCGCTTACGAAACCAGCAATCATGCCCGCCCCGGTGAGGAAAGCCGCCACAACCTTACCTACTGGCGATATCAGGATTATGCCGGGATCGGACCGGGCGCACACGGGCGGCGCGGAGGATTTGCGACAACCCGGCACAAGAAGCCCGAGAATTTTCTCAGCGCCGTCGCCGAGCGCGGCCACGGTATTGCCGAACAGCGCATTCTTGGCGCCCCCGAACAGGCCGCAGAGGCGCTGCTGATGGGGCTGAGGCTGCGAGAAGGTGTGGATGTCGCAGCGCTGGAGGCTCGTTTTGGCATCCCGCGCAGCGACCTGATCGTGCCGGAAAAGATCGCTCAATACACCGAACTCGGCTTGCTCTGGCAGGACGGCGCGCGTCTTGGCGTAGGCGCTGAAGGTAGGCCCCTGCTGGATGGGTTGCTGGCCGAGATCGTCGCCGATGCGCTGGTCGAGGCATGAGCCGCGCAGAGCTTCTTGCAGCATGGCGGTCGCACCTCACAGACAGCCTGCGCCGATCCCCCCATACCGTGCGCGCCTATTGTTCGGCGGCGCAGAGAGTGGTCGATTTACGCGGCCTGTCGAGCTTCGCAGAGGTCGCCGCGCTAGAGGCCCATGATCTGCGCGCGCATCTCGCATCCCGCCGCGCCGAGGGACTCGCCAATTCCAGCGCCGCGCGTGAGCTTTCCGCGCTCAAATCCTTCATCGCCTTTGCGCGCAGCGAGAGCGGCGATCCCGATCCTGCGCCTCCGCGCGTGCGCGGACCGAGGCTCAAGAAAGGTCTGCCCCGCCCCGTCACGCCCGACGAAGCGGTCAACATCGCCGACCTGATCGACGGGACTGCAAGCGAAGACTGGATCGGCGCGCGCGACCGCGCGGTGCTGCTGCTGATGTACGGCTCAGGCCTGCGGATCGCCGAAGCCCTGTCGCTTGAGGGTCGCGATGCCCCGCTCGGCGAGACCTTGCAGGTCACCGGCAAGGGCGGAAAGCAGCGGCTCGTCCCGGTCCTGCCCATCACGCGCGATGCGGTGGCCGCCTACACCAATGCATGCCCCTACCCGCTCTCGGCCAAGGAGCCCCTGTTCCGCGGAGCCAAGGGTGGCCCGCTTTCACAAGGCATGGTGCAGAAGGCGATGGCGCGAGCGCGGCGCGCGCTGGGTCTGCCCGACACTGCGACGCCACATGCTCTCAGGCATTCCTTCGCGACGCACTTGCTGGGAGCAGGAGCGGATTTGCGGAGTTTGCAGGAACTGCTGGGGCACGCTTCGCTGGGTTCGACGCAGATCTATACCAAGGTCGATGCGGCGAGCCTGCTGGAGACATATCGCGGCGCGCATCCTCGGGCGAAGAAAGGGTGAGGTTGCTCATGGGGCAATTAATGGACCTCTGCCACGTTGATCGCATAGTCGAAGGCCGAGTCTACACAGATAATTTGTTCATCGGTTTCACAACCAAGATACTCGATCGTCCCTGTCAGGCACGTAGACTTCTGATTTTGCCACTGCTGGAGGATAAGCGACGCCATTTCATCTGATGACCGGATCGAAAGCCCCTGATCTCCGTGCCTTGAAGAGTATAGGTTCGAAGTCCCACTCAATCGACCGCAAACGTGGACCGTTTGTCCTTCAAAGCTTGCGGGTTCTTGGAAGATTAGCGCTTGGGCTCTGGTCGTTGGAATCGCGGTGCAACTACATAAAGCTAAGCACAGAAGACACACGACCGCCACCTTGTGCCTAAAAGCTTGAGTGACACAGAACTTAAGCGGGTCCACCGAGTAATCGAAGGCAACGCGAGACTTCACCCCAACCGCCGTTCGATCGCGTCCCAGATCATCCCCGCGGTATCGGTCCCGTTGAACTTGTCGATCGCCACTATCCCTGTTGGTGAGGTCACGTTGATTTCGGTCAGCCACTTGCCTCCGATCACATCGATGCCGACGAAGGTCAGGCCGAGTCGCTTCAGTTCCGGGCCCATCGCCTCGCAGATTTCTCGCTCTCGGGTCGTCAGCTCGGTCGCCTCGGCGCTGCCGCCCATGGCGAGGTTCGAGCGGAATTCGCCCTTGCCCGGTATGCGATTGATCGCGCCGGCCACCTCACCGTCGATCAGGACGATGCGTTTGTCGCCCTCGGCCACTTCGGGGAGGAAGGGTTGCACCATGTGCGGCTCGGGCCAGGTCTGGTTGAACACCTCAAACAATGCCGTGAGATTGTCGCCGCTTTCAGGAATGCGGAAGATCGCCTTGCCGCCATTGCCGTGGATCGGTTTGACCACCACCGCGCCATGCTCGGCCATGAAACGCTTCACTTCATCTGGTGAGCGCGTGACCAAGGTTGGCGGCATGAAGCGGCGGTAATCGAGCACCATGACCTTTTCGGGCGCATTGCGGACATTGGCGGGGTCGTTGACCACCAAAGTCTGGTCCTGAATACGCTCGAGCATGTGCGTCGCAGTGATATAGCCCATGTGGAACGGCGGATCCTGCCGCATCAGCACCACGTCGATATCCTTGCCGAGATCGAGCCGCTGCACCTCGCCCTTTTCGACGTGATCTCCCTCGACGCGCTGGAGCTTCAACGGATAGCACTCGGCAAACAGACGGTCGTCTGCATCAAGCGTCAGGCTTTCGACGTGATACTCGTACACCGAATATCCGCGTTCCTGCGCCGCCAGCATCAGCGCAAAGGACGAGATCCCCGGCGATGTTGATGTCTTCAATGGGGTCCATCTGGACCGCGACGCGCAGGCTCATGCGGAAAATCCTCTCAGGGTTGGAACGCGTTAGTGATGTGGCGCGGACGGGTACCGGGTGCAAGCAGGATCACGTCGATGCGCAGGTCGTCGCCCGGATCGGCGTAATCATAGGCCGCAATTTCCGCAGCCGCTGCCACCCGTGTCAGGCGCCGCTCATCAATCGCATCCGCGAGGTCGCTCGCGCGCTTGCGCCATTTTACTTCGATAAAGGCGGTGAGGCCGTCCTTGCGTGCAATCAGATCGATTTCTCCCAGCGGCGTCTTCACCCGTTCCGCGAGGATGCGCCAACCCTGCTGGGCGAGCCAATGTGCCGCCTGCGCCTCTCCCTCGCGCCCCCTCCGTTCGGCGATTTCGCGTTTCGCCGTCACTGCGCCTTCAGCTCCACCGCGCGCGCATATAGCGCTTTTCGATCAAGCCCCGTTGCCTTGGCCACCAGACCCGCCGCCTTGCTGGGACTGTGATCGGAGAGCGCCTCGGCCAGCAGGGCGTCGGGATCCTGGTCGGCGGCGCCTTCGACCGGCGGACCGATCAGCAGGACGATTTCTCCTTTTGGCGGATGCGCCGCGTAATGCTCGGCCAGGTCTGCAGCCGATCCGTTGCGGCATTCCTCGTGAAGCTTGGTGAGCTCGCGGGCGACCGCGACCTCTCGCAGCGGCCAGATGTCGGCGATAGCGCGCAGACTGCGCTCCAGACGCGGTCCTGTTTCGTAGAAGATCAGCGTCGCAGCCACCGCGCTCAATTCGGCGAGCACGTCGCCGCGCGCTTTCTCCTTTACCGGCAGGAATCCTGCGAAAAGGAAGCGGTCATTGGGCAGGCCTGCGAGCGTCAATCCGGTAATGGCAGCGCATGCTCCGGGAATGCTCGTGACTGCTACTCCCGCCTCGCGGGCATCGCGAACCAGTCTGTAGCCCGGATCGGAGACCAAGGGCGTGCCCGCATCGCTCACCAATGCGACCGGCTGCGCGCGCGCCATGTCGATCAGCGCCTCCCGCTGCCGGTCAGAGGCATGGTCGTCATATCGCTGCATCCGGGTGGAAACGCCGCAATGTTTCAGGAGCTTACCCGTCACCCGCGTATCCTCGCAGGCGATCACTTCAGACCGGCGCAATACGTCGACCGCACGCACCGTTATATCGCCAAGATTGCCAATCGGCGTGGCTACAATATAAAGCCCGGCTTCCAGAGGTTCACTAAGGGCTGATTCAGGTTGTGGCGTCTTCATGAGAGGCCATCCATGAAGCAGCGATCAGGGGTCGGCAAGAATGAAGCTTACGCACGCAACACTTTCGAGCGCTATCGGACGTGTATTTTCAAAACGCGCTCTTGTCGTGGCAGGCAGCGCGGCCCTGCTCAGCGGGTGTGCGCTCATTCCCAAGACTGATACGGCAACGACCGGCCCCGATGTCGGCCCATCGCCGGAACCCAGCGCGACCGCCTTGCCCACAGATGCGACGCGTCACCGTGTCGCGCTGCTCGTACCGATGTCGGGCAATACGGCGGCCGTCGGCCAGTCGCTCGCCAATGCGACGACCATGGCGCTGCTCGATACGAATGCAAACAACATCCGCATAACGACCTACGATACCTCGCGCGGCGCAGCCGCCATGGCGCGGCAGGCGATTGCGGATGGCAACAAGCTGATCCTCGGCCCGCTATTGGCTCAAAATGTGCCCGACGTGCGCTCCGCCGCTGGCCCGGCGAACGTCCCTTCAATTGCCTTTTCTAACGATGTGACCGTGGCAAGTTCCGATGTGTTCGTTATGGGCCACGTTCCCGAACAATCGATCCGCCGCACCGTCCAGTTTGCCCGCGACCGGGGATCGAATAATTTTGCAGCGCTGGTGCCCGAGGGTGATTACGGCCAGCGCTCTTTCGAAGCATTGAACAATGCGCTTGGCGATTACGGCGGCAATCTCGTCGGATCGGCGCGGTATGCGCGCGGTAACACCTCGATCGTCAGCGCGGCGCAGCGCCTGCGGCAGGCAGGCGGATATGACACGGTGTTGATTGGCGACGGCGCGCGCCTTGCCGTGCTTGCAGCAGATGAGCTGAAAAGCGACGGTGCAAGCGGCACGAGACTGCTCGGCACGGAGCTGTGGAGCGGCGAATCCATCCTCACCCGCTCGAGCGGGATCAACGGGGCGCTGTTCTCGGCAGTCTCCGATGGCCGTTACAGGCGCTTTGCCGAAAGTTATGAAGCGCGTTTCGGGACCAAGCCTTACCGGATTGCCACGCTTGGCTACGATGCCGTGCTGCTGACCTTGCGCGTGGCTCGCGATTGGCGCGTTGGCCGGAATTTCCCGAAAAGCGAGCTGTATGATCGCGGCGGGTTCCTTGGGGTCGACGGTGCATTCCGGTTTGGACGAGACGGGGTTGCGGAACGCACTCTCGAAGTGCGCGAGGTTCGTGGTAACAATGTTGTGGCCGTGGATGCGGCGCCAAGCAGCTTCGGTAATTAAAGCGGCGCAAAACATCACCCGGCGCGCTTGTTAGCGAGCGCCCGGCGCGCCATATCAGGTCCATGTCCGATGACCTGTTTGAAAACACGCCGACTTCGAGCGGCGATTACGACTCCTCATCCATCGAAGTGCTCGAGGGGCTGGAGCCGGTGCGCCGCCGCCCGGGCATGTATATCGGCGGGACAGACGACCGCGCATTACACCACCTCGCCGCCGAGGTTCTCGATAATTCGATGGACGAGGCCGTTGCAGGCCATGCAAATCGGATCGAGGTGCGCCTTGAGGAAGGCAACCGCCTGACCATCTCGGACAACGGCCGCGGCATCCCGGTTGACGAACATCCGAAGTTTCCCGGCAAGTCGACGCTTGAGGTGATCCTCTCCACCCTTCATTCGGGCGGCAAATTCTCTGGCAAGGCCTATGCTACCAGTGGCGGCTTGCACGGGGTCGGGGTGAGCGTTGTTAACGCCTTGTCCTCGCACACCCGAGTCGAGGTGGCGCGCGACAAGCAACTTTACGCGCAGGAATTTGCCAAGGGTCAGACGCTTGGCAAGATCGAGGAAATCGGCGCGGCGCCCAATCGGCGCGGCACGCAGGTCAGCTTCACTCCCGATACCGAGATCTTTGGCGACAGACAGTTCAAACCACACCGGCTGTTCAAGCTTGCTCGGTCGAAAGCTTACCTGTTCGCAGGCGTTGAAATCCGCTGGAAATGCGCCGAGAGCCTCGCCAGCGAAGACGTGCCCGCAGAAGCCACGTTCAAGTTTCCCGGCGGCCTCGCCGACCATCTTGCAGAGCAGATCGGCGCGCGCGAATGCGTGACCGCGCAGCCTTTTACCGGCAATCAGGACTTCCCTGCAAACGGCGATGGCCAGTCGCTCGGCAAGGTTGAATGGGCGGTGGCATGGCCGCTATATTCCGATGGCTCGACCAGTTGGTATTGTAACACTGTGCCCACCCCCGATGGCGGCACGCACGAGCAGGGGCTCCGCGCCGCGCTGACCAAGGGACTGCGCGCCTTTGGTGAATTGACCGGCACGAAGAAGGCCAAGGACATTACCGCCGACGATGTCATGACCGGCGGCGAAGTGATGCTCTCGGTCTTTATCCGCGATCCGCAATTCCAGTCACAAACGAAGGACCGGCTGACATCGCCCGAAGCTTCTCGCCTGGTCGAGAATGCGGTGCGCGATCACTTTGACCATTTCGTCACCGATAATATGGAGCGCGGCAAGGCGCTGCTCGGCGAAGTGATGGAGCGCATGGACGAGCGGCTCAAGCGCAAGCAGGAGCGCGAAATCAAGCGCAAGACCGCCACCAATGCCAAGAAATTGCGCCTGCCTGGCAAGCTGACCGATTGTTCGGGCGAGACCGATGCTGAGACCGAACTCTTCATTGTCGAAGGCGATTCCGCAGGCGGAAGCGCCAAACAGGCGCGTAATCGCAAGACACAGGCGATCCTTCCAATCCGGGGCAAGATCCTGAACGTCGCCAGCGCGACTGCCGACAAGATCCGCGCCAACTCCGAAATCGCAGACCTCGGCCTCGCGCTGGGATGTGGGACTCGCAAGGACTGCGATGCGGAAAACCTGCGCTACGACCGCGTGATCATCATGACCGATGCGGACGTCGATGGCGCGCACATTGCGACGCTGCTGATGACCTTCTTCTTTCAGGAAATGCCAGACATCGTGCGCAAGGGACACCTGTTCCTTGCGCAGCCGCCGCTATACCGACTGACTGCCGGCAAGGAGAGTCGCTACGCCCGCGACGACGAGCACCGGGCCGAGCTCGAAGAAACGGTGTTCAAGGGCAAGAAGGTCGACGTAGGACGCTTCAAAGGCCTCGGTGAAATGAACCCGCAGCAGCTGCGCGAAACCACAATGAACCCGGATACGCGTTCACTTATTCGCATCACCCTGCCGCCTGAATTCGAAGACCGCGCTGCGGTGAAGGAGCTCGTCGACCAGCTGATGGGCCGCAATCCGGAACACCGTTTCAATTTCATCCAGAACCGCGCGGGCGAGATGGACCGCGACATGATCGATGCCTGATCACGAAAAGCCGCATTATCCCGACCCGCGTGAGGAAGACATCATGGCCGGCGACCGGCGTATCTCGCGGCCCGACAGTTCGCTGCCCGATTGGGAGGTGCCTGACACCGCCTATCGCCCCATCCCCATCGTCTGGTTCACCGGAGCCCTTGTTGTCCAGATGGTGGCCGTATTTGCAATCTTCATCCTCTTGCTGAACCAGCACGGTGCGATCACCATCGCCCTATCAGCGCTTGCATCGGGAATGATCGGAGCGTGGACTTGGGATCGCGGGATGAAGGATGCGGGCCTCGGGTGGAAAGTCGCCACCATAGCGATCCTCACCGTGACCTTTCTGCTGGTTTGTGCAGGCTCGCTCGACCGGCTCTAACTCTCGGTATGAATATGCAGGTGGCCTTCCAGCGTCTTGTGGACGGGGCATTTGTCGGCGATTTCGATGATCTTTGCGCGCTGCTCTTCGGTCAGGTTGTCGCCCAATACCTCAATCGCGCGGTTAAGTGCTTGAGCGGGCATTCCCTCTTCTTCCGCTGACAGGACATGCCCGCAATCCTCGGCATGGTTGCGTTCATGCGTGAGGTGGATGCGCGCGCCTTCGAACGGCCATTCCTTTCGGTCGGAATACATCTTCATCGTCATCGCGGTGCAGGTGCCAAGTGCCGCAAGCAGCAGGTCGTAAGGCGTGGGTCCGGTATCGTCGCCGCCATAGCTTTTCGGCTCGTCGGCAACGAAGCGATGCGTGGCAGTATGCACCTCCGTGCCGAATTTGCCGTGCCCGGTCTGCACGACGACGCCTTCTTCGGGCATTGGCCAGTCTTTACGCAGCGGGAGATATCGGTGCGCCCAACTCGCGATCATGCTCGCTGCAAACTCTGCATCGGCAGGGTCAGTGAGCAGGTGATCCGCGCCGGCAAGGCTGACGAAGCTCTTGGGGTGATAAGCCGCCTGGAACAGTGCGCTAGCATGCTCGACCCCGACAATCGCGTCGCTTGGCGAATGGAGCGCGAGATAGGGCAGCCGCAAGTCCTTGACGAGCGCCAGAAGATCGACCGAGCGGGTCTTGTCGAGAAACTCCCCGCTCAGCTTGAAGGGCCGCCCGCCGATGGTCACCTCACCCTCGCCGTCGCGCTCGATGGCGTCGAGGTCGCCTGAGATATTGTGCAGAACATGCGGCACATCCGAAGGTGCGCCGACCGTGGCGATGGCTGCAACCTTCTCGCCGCCCAGTTGCGATGCCGCAGCCAGAACGGCCGCGCCGCCAAGGCTGTGGCCGACCAAGAGCAATTTGCGCTCGAACCGTTCGAACAGGTGCTCGGCAGCGGAGATCAGGTCCTCGATGTCGGTGGCGAAACCGGCCTTGCCAAAATCGCCTTCGCTGCCGCCCAATCCAGTGAAATCGAACCGAAGGCACGCAATGCCCTCTTGAGCCAGCGCGCGCGACACGCTCACCGCCGCGCGGCTCTGCTTCGTGCAGGTGAAGCAATGCGCAAACACCGCCGCCCCGCGAACAAGCCCGGTCGGCATTTCCAGCGATCCGGACAGGGTCTGGCCGCTTTGGGTCGGGATAGTCAGCGATTGCATGGGCATAGGCGTCCTCCTGGCCCCTTTATTCGCGAAAGGGTCCGTCTCGGCTACACGCTATCGAGAAATTTTTTCAGACCGCTGTAAGAAGTTTCCCTGGACCCGGACTAAAGAGGGCATGACCAAGCGAGAAGAGCAACTCTACCGGGAAGCTGGCGAGCAATTTGCCCCAGCCATTGCCCGTCTGGCCCGGGCCATAGAGCGCGACGCGGAAAAAGCGCGCGATCTCGAACAGGAAATGCACTGCGCAATATGGACCAGCCTTGCGAGGTTCGATGGTAAATGTGCGCTCAAAACATGGGTGTACCGGGTCGCGCACAACGTAGCGGCCGACCACATCGCCAGATCGGTACGCGGCCCCAAAAAAGTACCTCTCGAAGCGATCGACGCGCTACCCGCAGCAGGCAATACAGAGCGCGAGGCTGCAGAAGCGCACGTCCTATCCCAGGTCGCCGAACTGATCCGCCAGCTTCCACCCCTCGATGCGCAAACAATCGTCCTTTGGCTTGAGGGAGAAAGCGGTGCGGATATCTCCGAGATCACCGGCCTCTCACCCGGCGCAGTCAGTGTCCGCATACATCGCATCAAGACGCTTCTGGCCGAACATTTCGAACAACCGACAATGCAAGGAGCTCCCGCATGAGCACCGTCCCCTTCCCCCAATGGTGCGACGCTGCACGCGGTGCCGCTTTCACACCGCCAACCGACTGCGCATCGCGCGCCGAAACGTTCGAACGCCGCATCAGACGCCGCAACATCATCGAATATCTCGCCTGTGCATTTGTGGCTGTGCTCTTCGGCGCATCGACTGTCGCCGCAATGGTCAAGGGCGAAACCCTTATCGCCGCCGCCTTGGCCGCGATCGTGGTCGGCACCGGCTTGGTCATGTGGAACCTTTACCAGCGCGCCAGCAATCTCGTTCGCCGACCGGAAGAAGCATGTCTCGATCACCTGCGCCGGCAATATGCGCAGCAATACAAAGCGCTGCGATCCATCCCGAAATGGTACCTCGCCCCGCTGATACCCGGGATCGCAATGTTCTACGCCGTGGTTACCGTAAAAGTGGCGGAAAACGCCGGGTGGGAGCGTGCTCTCGAGGGAATTGCCGGACCGCTCGCATTCACAATCGCGGTATTCGCTCTCGTCGGCGCAGCGAATTGGTGGGCAGCGCGCATCCTTAAGCGTAAGCTTGATGCACTGAACGCGCTGGCCTGAAATCTCGATCAACGTTAGTTTCAAACAATGGATGGAGGAAATTTGATGAGGAAACCCGCTCGGCTGTTTGCCGTCCTCGCCGTTCTGGCACTCGCCCCGCTTACGCCCGCAATGGCGCAGGATGATGCTCCCTCGCAAACCGATGCACCGCTGGAGCAAACCGCAATTGAAATGCGCGCGGGTCAGATCGTGCAGCTTCTCAATGGCCAGCTTGACGAACAACCGGGTGAAGTGTTCACCGACACCTTTCTTGCGGCGGTACCGACCGAGCAGCTCAAGAATATCTCTCAGCAGCTCACCGGACAGTTCGGCGCGGCGCTGAGCGTGGAAAGCGTAACTCCGCGAGATGGCGCGCGCAGCGAGCTCAAGATCAGGATGGAACGAGCGATTGCCTCCGGAGGTATCGCCATCGATCAGGCCGACGGCAACCGGATTGCGGAACTGCTGTTCCAGAGCTTCGAACCGGTCAATGACAGCCCGGAAGCAATCCGCGCAGAACTCGAAGCTTTACCCGGAGCGACCAATGCATTGTTCGCACGTCTTGGACCCGGTGGCACGGGTTCTCCGGTCTTCGCTCACAATGCCGATGATGCGCTGGCGCTGGGATCGACGTTCAAGCTCTATGTCCTTTCAGCTCTTGCCCAATCCGTAAGTGAGGGAACGCGCTCATGGGATCAGGTTGTTTCGCTGACTGAAAAATCCTTTCCCAGCGGCAGATTGCAGGACTGGCCCAGCGGCGCACCGATTACGCTTCAAACGCTCGCAACCATGATGATTTCGATCAGCGACAACACCGCGACCGACCAATTGATTGCCGAGCTGGGCCGCGAGAAGGTCGAAGCGGAACTGATAGCAAGCGGCAATAGCGATCCATCGAGGACGATCCCCCTGCTAAAGACCCGCGAGCTGTTCGCGATCCGCGGCGTCTCGGATGAGATGATCGAAACCTATCGCTCAGCCGATGATGCGGAGCAGCGTGCGTTTCTGGCAGATCTCACCGAGGACGATGTCTCCAAGGAGAAGGTGCAGGCTACATTCGGAACGGAAACTCCCGGTGCGATCGATGTCGAGTGGTTTGCCTCGCCGAATGATCTGTCGGGATTGCTCGGCAGGCTTGCTTCACTGGACGACCCGTCAGCGCGCAAAGTGATGGCTGTCTCTCCGCAGCTCACCGGGTCGCAGGCAGAGGCATGGGATTACATCGGTTTCAAGGGCGGGTCGGAACCTGGGGTGCTCAACCTCACATGGCTGCTGCGCGACAAGGACGGCGCGTACTGGATTGCGAGCGTGGGCTGGAACAATCCGGATGCGAAAGTTGAAATGTCGATGTTGTTCCCGATGGCCCAGCGAATCCTTGCGCTTCCGCGCTAGGCCGCCCTCTCGAAACCGCTAGCTGATCGCGCGCGCCTCTTGCGCGCCGCTGCGCAGCCCCTTATCGCGGCGCAGCAATTCAGTTTCGAATACGGACCAATCGAAGGGACACCATGACCGACCAGCAGCGTTTCGAGGGTACAAGCGATTACATCGCGACCGACGATCTCAAGGTAGCGGTGAACGCCGCCGTCACCCTACGCCGTCCCCTTTTGGTCAAAGGTGAGCCGGGGACCGGCAAGACCGTGCTTGCGCACGAGATTTCAAAGGCCATCAATGCTCCTCTGATCGAATGGAACGTCAAATCAACGACGAAGGCCCAGCAGGGTCTTTATGAATATGACGCGGTTGCGCGACTTCGCGACGGCCAGCTTGGAGAAGAGCGTGTCCACGACATTCGCAACTACATCAAGAAGGGTAAGCTTTGGGAGGCGTTTACTTCGAAAGAGCTTCCCGTCCTGCTGATCGACGAGATCGACAAGGCCGATATCGAGTTTCCGAACGACCTGCTGCAGGAACTCGACCGGATGAGCTTCGACGTTTACGAAACGCAGGAGCGGATCGAAGCGAAGGAACGCCCTATCGTCGTCATTACGTCGAACAATGAAAAAGAGCTTCCTGACGCATTCCTGCGCCGCTGCTTCTTCCACTACATCAAGTTTCCGGACCGGGACACGATGCAGTCGATCATCGATGTGCACTATCCGGGGATCCAGAAGACGCTCGTGAAAAAGGCGATGGATATCTTCTACGAGCTGCGCGATGTGCCCGGCCTGAAGAAGAAGCCGTCGACCAGCGAATTGCTCGATTGGCTAAAGCTGCTGCTGAACGAGGACATGCCGCTCGAAGTGCTTCAGGATGCCAACCCGAATAGCGCGATCCCGCCGATGCACGGCGCACTGCTCAAGAACGAGCAGGACGTGATGCTGTTCGAACGGCTCGCTTTCATGGCCCGCCGCAATCCTACCTGATCAGTCTAAGCTATACGCCAGTTCGAAATCGCCCCAGCGGCGGCCATTGATGGTAACAGGGATGTAGACGTTACGCACGACACGGTAAGTCGTGCCATCACCTTCCTGCCGATAGACTGCCATCATGTACGGCGCCCCGCTGTTCTTGGCCTTGTGATCGATCGGCTCAAGCAGGATGCGGCCATTGCGGCAATATTCGGTATCGTGAGCGACATCGCCCGTTGGCGCGCGGGATTTCGCGCTCAGGTGGGTGGGTAGATAGCCGTTGATATCGGTGCAGGCGACCGCGATGATCATTGGGTCGCTTGCTTCGGTTTCGTCCAGGAATTGCTGCCAGTTGTCGTCGGCCCACTCGAACAGCTGCGTGCGATATAATTGCGGGTTTGTCCCGGCGATTTCCTGATAATCGGTATCGAACACGGCCGCTTCGGTCAGCGTGCCGTTCTCTATTGCGTTCTCGGTGTGCTGAACGATGCTCGCTGCAATAGCCTGCGCCTTTTCGACCATGACGCTGTCCTGCGGTGACAGGCCTGCCTGGACGATGCGGTCGAACATCTCGCTCGCGGTCAGTTCCAGATCCTCCATACGGCCATGAGCGCCCTGGAGCTGGTCCTCATTGGTCCGCGCCGCCTGGTCGAATTTGACAAGCACGTCCTGGACTGCACCAACATGGTTGCTGATCGTACCGGTCGAGCGCGCGATGACATCGTTCTGCTTGTCGACTTCCCCGACCAGTTCACCGACGCTCGAGATGGTTTTTTCGATCTGCGCGACGGAGGCTTTGGCCTCGCTGCTCGCCTTCGAGCCGGCCTCGATCCGTTCGATGACTTCGCTCGCTTCGCCGCCAAGCGCTTCGACGGTTTGCGAGATTTCCTCGGTCGCCTTGCGCGTGTCATTCGCAAGACTCTTCACTTCGCTTGCAACAACCGCGAATGTCCGGCCCGCATCGCCTGCCCGCATCGCCTCGATTGTGGCGTTCAGCGCGAGAATGTTGGTGGTCTCGGCAATGTCGTCGATGTCCTGCGCGCTACGGCGCACCTGCTCCATTGCGGCGGAGAAACTGGTCACATGCTGACCGAGCGTATCGACCAGGTCGAGCAGCTCGTTGATCTGGCCGAGCGAGGACTGGATAAGCGCCGTCCCTTCACCCAGGCGCTCGATCGCGCGTTCGGACAACAAACGGGCTTCCTCGCTGGCTTGGGCGACCTTCTCCTGATCCAATTCAAGTGCTTCAACCGTACCGCGCAGCGCTTCGTGTTCGGAGCGAAGCGTTTCCGACGATTTTATGACCGCTTCGACGATGCCTGCGACATCGGTGCAACCTACAGTGACAGCACCGCAACTTTCAGGAATTTGATCGAGGGCGCTAGCTGTCGCCTGCTCGATTTTGTTGGTTTTCATCTGGCGCGAACCCTTATGTTCTTGTTCTGCGGGCATTAGTAAAAAATGATGCTTTGCAAAGTGTAAAGGTCGGAAGGTTTTTCAATCGGTTGGGCGGAAAACGAAGGTTAGTCCGACACATATGCCAATTCGAAATCGCCCCAGCGCCTCCCATCCACCGTAAGCGGAACGTAGACCTTGCGCATGACCACCTCGTCCGAACCGTCGTCGGTCCGGCGGTAGACTGACATCGTGTAATCCGCATCGGATTGCTTTGCCGGGCGAGCAGCGGTGCCAAGGATGATCTGGCCATTCCGGCAATATGCAGCGTCATGCTCGAACTCGCCGGTGGGCGTCTGCGAGCGTATGGTAAGGTGCGTCGGCAAAAAGCCATTGACGTCGGTAAACGCAACACCCGTGATCAGCGGATCGGAAGCCATGATCCGGTCAAGGGCCGGGCGCCAGTTAAGGTCCGCCCAATCGGTCAGCTTGTTTCGATAGCGAACGGGATTGCTACCCGGTATTTCTTCGTAATCTGTGTCGAAGAAGTGGTCTGTGGTCAGCGCTCCTCCTTCGAGCGCAGCCTTTACCGCGTCTACCGCCTCATCTCGGTGGGTCATTGCTGTCTGAGCCATCCGTTGATCGTCGGGCGAAAGGCCAGAGTGAACGAGACGGTCGAACATGATGCTCGCCGTGAGTTCCAGATCCATCATGCGTCCTTGCACGTCGTCCAGCTTGGTCTCGTTTTGCCGGCTCGCTTCGTTGAAGCCCTCCAGCGCGCCGCGCACGGAATCGACGTGATCGCTGATCATGAATGTCGATCGTGCAATCTGGTCGTTCTGCTGGTCGACTTGCTCCACCAGCTTACCGACATTCCCGATCGTGCTTTCGATCTTGGCCACGGACTCTTTGGCTTCGCCGCTTGCATGCGAACCTTCCTCGATCCGGCTCGATGACCATGCTGGCTTCTTCATCGAGCGCTTCGACCGTTTCGGCGATCTCCTTCGTCGCGTTTCTCGTGTCGTTGGCAAGCCCTTTGACCTCGCCCGCCACTACTGCGAAGGTCCTGCCCGCATCGCCCGCGCGCATCGCCTCGATTGTGGCATTCAGCGCGAGAATGTTGGTCGTTTCCGCAATATCGCTGATGTCATTCGCGCTCCGGCGCACTTGCTCCATCGCTGCTGAAAAGCCGGTGACGTGCTGGCCCAGAGCATCGACCAATTCGAGCAGCGAATTGATTTGGCCCAATGAGGATTCGATGAGAGCCGTGCCCTCGCTCAATTGCGTGATTGCGCGCTCCGACAAAAGCCGCGCCTCGTCGCTGGCGTCTGAAACCTTTTTCTGGTCTTTTTCAAGCTCCTGAACTGTCTGCGCGAGATCGGCGTGCTTGTCCCTCAGTTCCTTGGACGAATGGCTGACGCTTTCAACGATTCCAGCGGCAGCGGAGCACGCGAGCGCAACCTTCCCGCAGCTATCGGGAATTTCCTCAAGAGCCTTCGCTCCGTCGGTAGCGATGGAGATTTCCTGCATGTGTCAGCAACCCGCTCTTTCGATTGGGGGAAAGCTATGGCAGCACGGTGAACATGTTCTTAAGCCACCGCCGCTTTCTTGGGCTGGCATCTCGCGTGATTGCGAGCTAGGTCCACATTCATGTTTTTCAACTTCATGGACGAATTGCGCGAAGCTGGAATCGGCGCAAGCTTCAAGGAGCACCTCACGCTGCTGGAGGCGCTAGACAAGGACGTGATCGAACAGACGCCAGAGGCGTTCTATTACCTGAGCCGTGCGACATTCGTTAAGGACGAAGGACTGCTCGACCGTTTCGACCAGGTGTTCCAAAAGGTCTTCAAGGGCGTGATGACCGATTACGGGCAGAACCCGGTAGATATTCCCGAAGACTGGCTCAAGAACGTCGCCGAGAAGTTCCTCTCCGAAGAGGAAATGGCCGAGATCGAGAAACTCGGCAGCTGGGACGAGATCATGGAGACCCTGAAAGAGCGTCTGGCCGAACAGGAAAAGCGCCACGAAGGCGGCAACAAGTGGATCGGCACCGGCGGGACGTCGCCCTTCGGCAATTCAGGTTACAATCCCGAGGGTGTACGGATTGGCGGCGAAAGCAAGCACAAGCGCGCGGTCAAGGTCTGGGAAAAGCGCGAGTTCAAGAACCTCGACAATACGAAAGAGCTTGGCGCGCGCAATATCAAAATGGCGCTGCGCCGCCTGCGTCGTTTCGCCCGCGAAGGCGCTGCGGACGAGCTTGACCTCGACGCCACGATCGAGGGCACGGCCAAGCAGGGCTGGCTCGACATCCATATGCGACCAGAGCGGCACAATGCTGTGAAATTGCTTCTATTTCTCGACGTAGGCGGTTCGATGGATCCGTTCATCAAGCTGTGCGAGGAGCTGTTCAGCGCGGCCAACGCGGAGTTCAAGAACCTTGAGTTCTTCTATTTCCACAACTGTCTTTACGAAGGCGTTTGGAAGGATAACAAGCGTCGCTGGCAGGAACGCACGAAAGTGTGGGACGTGCTCCACAAGTATGGGCACGATTACAAGGTGATCTTCGTCGGCGATGCGGCGATGAGCCCGTACGAAATTACCCATCCGGGCGGCAGCGTCGAACACATGAACGAAGAAGCCGGCGCGGTTTGGATGCAGCGTGTGACCAACACGTATCCAGCGACCGTCTGGCTGAACCCGGTTCCGGAAAAACAGTGGGGCTATTCGCAGTCGACCAAGATGATGAAGGAACTGGTCGGCGACCGCATGTATCCGCTGACACTTGAAGGCCTTGAAGAGGCAACGCGCGAGCTCAGCCGGAAGCAGGGGCACTGAGAAGACAGGCTGGGTTCAGAGCCGGGTGCTATGAACGGAGACAAGGAGACAGTGAATGCGAATTGTGATCCTTCCCCTTGCAGCACTCACGCTCATCGCTGCCGACGATCCGGGCATGCGAGAGCTTCCGCTGGACCATTCCGCCTATTCTGAGCCCGCCGAAAAATGGAAGGACATCGAGGCGGCTGCAACGCATGGTGTTCTGAACGGCAATCAGAGTGACCGACTGCAAGACCTGCGGGAAGAAACCTGCCGCGACCGGATCACCCATGCCCGCGAGGCAGTCGGTCTCCCGCCATTGATGCAGCGCCAACCGGCGTATCCTGACAAGCCGCTTGCAATCTATGCCGTGGACCGCAGGCAGGACGGCTGCTCAGTCATGGTAATGATGGGTAATTCAAGCGACATTCGCCCGCTCCCCGCGCGCCCGGAAGGTCCGATTGCCATAATACCGGCGACAACCGGCGATCAGGCCGAATAGGGCCTCAAGCACCGCGCCGTACTTTTGCACCGTCCGAATTCCGGCCATTCACGCTTTCAGCGTTACCGCGAGCGCCTTGAAGCGTTCGACCCCGGCACCGGTTGGCGGCTGTGGCTGTACGAATTCTTTCTGTTCGGTTTCAAGCAAGCCTGGGCCTGCCTCTTCGGCGGGCTGCTGCTCATCCTTCTGCTGGCCACCCACTTGTTCTACCCGGAAGACGCGCCGCTTCACCGTTACGATTTTCTAACGCTGGCCGCGATCGGCATTCAGGTCGGCATGATCCTGCTAAAATTGGAAACTTGGGCAGAGGCGCGCGTGATCCTGATCTTCCACGTCGTCGGCACTGTCATGGAGCTGTTCAAGACCGCCGTGGGATCATGGACCTATCCCGAGGCCAGCGTGCTGCATATCGGGGCCGTGCCGCTGTTCTCGGGCTTCATGTATGCCGCCGTAGGCAGCTACATCGCGCGGGTCTGGCGCATATTCGATTTCCGCTTCAGCCACTACCCGGCGCGCTGGGCGACATGGCTGCTAGCGGTCGCTGTCTACGTGAACTTCTTCGCGCATCACTGGACGGTGGACATCCGCTGGGGCCTGTTTGCCGTCACCGCCCTGCTCTTCTGGCGAACGAAAGTGCATTTCCGCAATTGGCGCGCGCATCGCTGGATGCCGCTGCTCGTCGGCTTCGGCCTTGTCGCATTGTTCATCTGGTTCGCAGAGAATATCGCGACCTTCGCCAATGCCTGGAACTATCCGGGACAGGAGGCGGGCTGGGAGATGGTGAGCATCGCCAAATATGGCAGCTGGTATCTTCTGATGCTGATCAGCTTCGTGCTGGTCGAACTCGTCCAGCCTGCGCGCAAGCCCGATCAATAGAGCAGATGCCCGCGGACCTGCGCGATCCATGCAGCTTCGTCGTTCGATGCGAGCGCATCGAGATCGTCCGGCCCAGCGTCCGGATTGTCGACCCACTCACGCAAGGACGGCCCGCCATTGATAACGTCGATGGCGAGGACATCGTCGGTATATTCGTATTTGAAGTCGGTGCCGCGCCAGATTGGGTAGCCCGGATATAGGCTACGGATCGCCTTGAATGCGAGAGCCTGCAAACGCCACGGCTTGAAGGCATCGTGATCGTAATGCGGACCTTCTGCGTGAATCATCAGGGCGTTACACAGGGTTCCTGTGTGCTTGTGAAAGGTCGGTTCGAACCAGCAATCGCGCAGCGCGCAGCCATTGAGCCATTCGGGCGCAATTGAGCGCATTTCGGCCAGCACAGCCTTTGCATCGATATCGGGAGCGCCGAACAGCACTTCGAGCGGGCGGGTCGTCCCCCTGCCCTCGCTCACCGTCGCGCCCTCGATCATTACGGTACCGGCATAGGCGCGCGCCATGTTCACGCTTGCAGCATTGGGAGAGGGATTGATCCAGACCCGGTCCTCCGGCCAGCCATATCCGGGACTTTCGGGTTCCCACCCCTCCATCGCGACCACGCGGTAATCGACGTCGAGATCGAAATGATCGATGAACCAGTGCCCCATCTCTCCCAGCGTCAGGCCGTGGCGCATCGGCATGGGGGCCGCGCCGACGAAGCTCTCATTACCCGGCACCAGCATTGTCCCTTCGACAGGCCGGCCCGCTGGATTGGGCCGGTCGAGCACCCAGATCTGCTTGCCGTGTTTCGCTGCCTCTTCAAGCAGATAGAGCAGTGTCGTGACAAAGGTATAGATCCGGCATCCGAGGTCCTGGAGGTCGAACAGGAACACTTCGGCGCTCGACATCATCTGTCCGGTCGGACGGCGCACTTGCCCATAAAGCGAGAAAATGGGGATGCCGTAATGTGGATCGGTTTCGTCGTACCGTCTCGACCATATTGTCTTGTTTGTCCCCCTTCAGCCCATGCTGCGGGCCAAACGCGCTGGTGACGTTGACCCCGGCTGCGATCAGCGCATCGAGACTGTGGGTCAGGTCCTCGGTCACGCTGGCAGGATGCGCGACGAGAGCGACGCGCTTACCCTCCAGTTCCGAGAGCAATTGCGGGTCGGCGAGCAGGCGGTCGATTCCAAACTTCATGCGCGGTGGTTGGAACACCCGCCAATCAAACGCAATGGTGTTTGCATCGGTATGCGACTATGGCTGCGCATCATGGAATGGACCCCCGCAATTATCGCAGGCCTTTGGGCAGTCATCCTTGGCGGCGCTGGCGGCGCGCTGACCGAAATCGGCGAATGGTATCGGGGTCTCAACAAACCAAGCTGGCAGCCGCCCGATTGGGCGTTTGGCCCGGCGTGGACGCTGATCCTCGGTTTGTCCGGTTGGAGCTTTTACCTTGGCTGGGTCAATGCACCGACGATTGCCGACCGAAATATCGTGCTTGCTCTGTTCGCCGCGAACTTCGTTCTGCATCTCGCGTGGTCGCCGCTGTTCTTCAAGATCAAGCGGCCCGACTGGGCGTTGTTCGAAAACGTGTTTCTGTGGCTTTCGGTGCTGTCGCTCTGCGTGATCCTGCCGCAATATTCGCAGCTGGCTGGCTGGCTGAACGCGCCGTATCTAGCGTGGGTCAGCTTCGCGATGGTGCTCAACTGGAAGATCGTGCAGCTCAATTCGCCCTTTGGCAAAGCCACCGCCTAGCAAAGGCCCTACCTAAGCGCGTTCAACAATCATCTGGCGGCAGGCCTCGGAGTGAAATTCCGGCTTGCCCGGCGGAAAGGCGAGTGCCCAGAATTGCAGATCGCCGCCCTCGTGCTCGACGATGGCATTGAGCGCGACCTGCGCGGGATCGGGCAATTCGGCGGCAATGCTTGCCTTCAGAACCAGTCCGCGCTCATCGTGCGAACACGCGAGGCTGATTGCAGCCACCGGCGCATCGCGCATTCCTTCGCGGAAACTGTCGAAATCGTACGCGGCCCACTTGCCTGAAGGCGAAAGATTGAATTCGCGGTAGGAGGCGCCGCCGATCGGTTGCCAGAAAATCTCGAAGCACGTGGTCTTCCACAGATCGTCCATCCGCTCCGGTTCGGCAGGCCGTGGAAGGACAATGGCATCTGCGCGCCCTTCGAGCCGGAATTCAGCCTCGCATCCCGCTTCGGTCGGAGTGATCGAAGCGGTCACTGCCCGTATCGGGCCAAGATCGCAGGTCTGGTGGAGCATGAGAGCGTTCATCGCCTCCCTATTGCGGAGCGGCTGCGCGCGGGCAAGCACTTCCCCCGCCCCTTCCCCGCTGTTAAGCGCCTTCTCCCATGAGCGAGAATTACGAATCCGATCTGCTGCGCCTGCTCGATGAGCGGGGTTATATTCACCAGGTGACTGATCCCGGCGCGCTTGACCAGCTCGCGGCGAAACAGGTCGTGCCGGGATATATCGGGTTCGATGCGACCGCGCCGAGCCTGCATGTCGGCAGCCTCGTCCAGATCATGATGCTGCGCCGGCTTCAACAATCCGGGCACAAGCCGATTGTCGTGATGGGCGGCGGGACGACGAAGGTCGGCGATCCGTCGGGCAAGGACGAAAGCCGCAAGCTGCTGACATCCGAGGTGATCGACGACAACATCGCATCGATCCGCAGCGTTTTCGAAAAGCTGCTGAAATTCGGCGACGGGCCGACCGATGCGGTGATGGTCAACAATGACGAATGGCTTTCGGAGCTTGGTTATGTCGAGCTGCTGCGCGATGTCGGGCCGCACTTCACGATAAACCGGATGCTGACCTTCGACTCGGTTCGTCTGCGCCTCGACCGTGAGCAGCCGCTGACATTCCTCGAATTCAATTACATGATCCTGCAAGCCTATGATTTTCTTGAGCTTGCGCGCCGCTATGATTGCCGCCTGCAAATGGGCGGCAGCGACCAATGGGGCAATATCGTCAACGGGATGGAACTGGGCCGGCGGATGGAAGGTCACGAGCTGTTCGGCCTGACCACGCCGCTGCTCACCACCGCTGACGGCGCGAAAATGGGCAAGACCGCGGCAGGTGCGGTGTGGCTCAACGAAAACCAGCTGCCCGCATACGATTTCTGGCAGTATTGGCGCAATTGCGATGATCGCGATGTGGGCCGGTTCCTGCGCCTGTTTACCGACCTGCCGCTAGGCGAGATTGCCCGCCTCGAAGCGCTTGAAGGCGCAGGGATCAACGACGCCAAGGTCGTCCTCGCCAATGAAGTTACGAAGCTGGTTCGCGGCGAAGATGCCGCCAGAGCTGCCGAAGCGACGGCGCACGAAACCTTCGCAGGCGGCGGTGCGGGCGAAGATTTGCCGACATTGGCGGTGGGCGTTGATGGAATGCGCGTTGGCGCAGTGCTGACCGAGCTGGGCTTCACAGCGTCCAATGGTGAGGCCAAGCGCAAGCTGGCCGAAGGCGCTGTAAAGCTGGACGGTGAGACGATCAGCGATCCTGGATACCTGATCGCGCCTGCTGAAGGCGATGCTCTCAAGCTCAGCCTGGGCAAGAAAAAGCACGGGATCGTCACGCTTTAGCGGCAACCGTAGCCTGCCATTATGCGGCAATTTACCAATTATCAGCCTTTGCGGTGCACTAGGGTGAAAGTCGATAATAATGGAGGTCGTGCAATCGTGTCAGCGGGAGCAAATTTAAGCGTCACCGATATGCGCCGCGCGGCGCGTCACCCGGTCGATTTCCCGGTGATCGTGGAGCATTTCGCCCACGGCGATCTGAACCTGCACGTCAGTAATATTTCGGCTCACGGCTTCATGGTCGATGATGCGGAAAAGCTGGAGCGCGGCGACCGCGTGATCATCCGCCTGCCTATCGTCGACCGGATCGAAGCCTATGTCATCTGGACCCGCGACAACCGCGCCGGTTTCCAGTTCGAGCGGATCATTCGTCTCGACGATTTCGTGGCCATCATTGACACCTTGCAGCCCAACCCGCGTCTGCGGCGCAATCGCTGACCCACTTCGCCCGGTAAAGCGGGGTCTTGTGCGGAGATAGTTTAGCTGGCTTGGCAGGCATCGCGCCACCTGTCATGGCGCGTGTGTGACCGAACCCAGCACTGATCCTTCGACACATCCGTTCCGGATCCATAACTTCCGCTATTATTGGCTGAGCCGGTTGGCGATGACGCTGGCACAATATGCCATGCTGCTCATCATCGGTTGGCAGACCTACAACATTGCGCGCGACGCAGGCATGACCATTGCCGAGGCGTCTGGACAGCTTGCCCTGATCGGTCTGCTGCAATTCCTTCCGCTGTTCGTGCTCACCCCGTTTTCCGGACTTGCGGCTGACCGTTTCGACCGGCGCTCGCTAGGCCGTCTGACCGTGTTCCTGCAACTCGTCTGCGCAGCCGTTCTCTGCTGGGCGACATGGACCGGTTCTATCTCCATTCCGATCCTGTCCGGCATTGCCGTTCTGCTGGGCGTGGCACGCGGATTTGCAGGCCCTGCCCTGTCCGCGCTTGCGCCCAACCTCGTGCCCAAGCCGATCCTGCCCACCGCCATCGCACTGTCCTCGATTTCCTGGCAAGTGGGAATGATCGGAGGACCCGCGCTGGGCGGCTATCTCTATTCGATAGAGCCCGCCCTTCCCTATGCCGTCGCGACCGTTCTTTTCGCCGTTTCGATGGTCGCTCTCACCCTGATCGGAAAGGTGCCGCAGCCTGCGGTACGCAAGGACCAGCGTCCCATCGGCGCGATCGTCGACGGGATGCGGTATGTCGTGCGCAACAAGATGGTGCTCGGCGCAATCACGCTCGATTTGTTTGCGGTGTTTCTCGCCGGGGCAACCGCGCTGTTTCCGGTTTATGCCCGCGATATCCTCGAGGTTGGTGAGACTGGCCTCAGCCAGCTCGCGATGGCCCCCGCAATCGGAGCCGCGCTCACCGCCTTGTGGTTCTCCTTTCGCCCGATCAAAAGCAATGTCGGGCCGAAGATGCTTTGGGCGGTCGCGATATTCGGCGTGGCGACCATTGTGTTCGGGCTCTCGAAATCCATGCCGCTCAGCCTCGCAATGCTGCTTATCGTAGGCGCAGCGGACATGTTCAGCGTGTATATCCGTCAGTCACTGATCCAGCTTCACACGCCGGACGACAAGCGCGGACGCGTTTCGTCGGTAAGCCTGCTCACCATCAGTGCCTCGAACGAGGGCGGCGATTTCTTCTCTGGCGCGCTCGCCTTCCTGATCGGCCCGGTTGCCGCTGTTGTTGCAGGAGGGATCGGTGCGATTGTGACCGTGGGGCTATGGAGCCGGGTATTCCCGGTGCTGCGGACCACAAAGACCTTCGATCCGCCGGACAATTTGTTAGAAGACGATCAGAAACCAGAAAAAACCAATCCCCAGGAGGCCTGACATGAAAGCTCACAGCATTCTCGAAACGATCGGCAACACCCCTCACATCCGCCTCTCGCGAATGTTTCCCGATCACGAAGTCTGGCTGAAGTCCGAGCGTGCCAATCCCGGCGGATCGATCAAGGACCGGATCGCGCTAGCCATGGTCGAGGACGCCGAAGGGTCAGGAAAACTCAAGGCAGGCGGCACGATCGTCGAACCGACCAGCGGCAACACCGGCATCGGGTTGGCGATGGTCGCCGCAGTGAAAGGCTACAAGCTGGTGCTGGTCATGCCCGAAAGCATGTCGATTGAACGCCGCCGGTTGATGCTTTCATACGGTGCGACATTCGACCTCACGCCGAAGGAAAAAGGCATGAAAGGCGCAATCCAGCGGGCAAGCGAAATCGTCGAGAAGACGGACGGCGCCTGGATGCCGAGCCAGTTTGAAAATCCCGCCAATGTCGCTGTGCACATGCGCACGACAGCGCAAGAAATCCTGGCAGACTTTGCCGACAACCCTATCGACGTGATGATCACCGGCGTCGGAACCGGCGGCCACCTGACAGGCTGCGCCGAGGAGCTCAAGAAGCACTGGAGCGGCTTCAAGGCCTACGGTGTCGAGCCAGAGGGTTCGCCGGTCATCAATGGCGGTCAGCCGGGCCCGCATCCGATTCAGGGCATCGGCGCTGGCTTCATCCCGGATAACCTCCACACCGACGCCATCGACGGAGCGATCACAGTCGACCCGGACGATGCAAAGGAAATGGCCCGCCGCGCCGCGCGCGAAGAGGGAATGCTGATCGGAATTTCTTCAGGCGCAACCCTCGCTGCGATCGCCAAAAAACTACCTGACCTCGCCGCCGGGACGCGCGTGATGGGCTTTAATTACGACACGGGCGAGCGGTATCTGTCGGTCCCGGATTTCCTGCCTGTGGAGTAGATGCGCTCTCGAACCGATATTATGGTAGGTTCGCAGAAATAGATTGGTCGCCTAGGCGACTTTATCCGATTGCACCCGGTCTGTTGGCCGGTGTGCCAAAAGGTTCGAGAACGTCGTTCAGGGTCGCTGATTGTCTGGGCGGAGGTTACGATGGGATGGTCGAATGGCTTTGGATTGCTCTCGAACAATCCGGGCCGCCCGCTGCATTACCGATTTCTGAAGAAGCGGCGTCACAACGTAAATAGCCTGATTGCCAAGAGCTCGCGGATCTCGAACGATCCGGTCCTTAATCCGGCTGATTTTGAATGGACAAGAAACCTCGAGCAACATTCGAGTGATATCCGCGCGGAAGCTTTGGCGATCTACAGGCACCGCGACGCCATCCCACCGCTACGCGAGATCTCGCCGGACCACCGCCGGATCGTCGAAACCAATCTATGGCGCAGCTTCTTCCTCGTGGGCTATGGACACCGGCAAGAGGAAAACATCGCCCGCGCTCCGCGGACAACTGAACTCGTCAGTCAAATTCCCGGTCTGAATTCCGCCTTCTTTTCCATCCTTGCGCCAGGCGCCGATATCATCCCGCATCGCGGCGTCACCAAGGCATTTATCACGGCGCACCTCGGTCTCGTGGTCCCCAGGGAGCGCGACAAATGCTGGATGCGCGTGGCAGACCAGCGCCTCACATGGCGCGAAGGCCGCTGGCTGATATTCGACGACACTTATGAGCATGAGGTCAGGAACGAAACCGACGAGACTCGGATCATTCTTCTCTGTCAGGTCGAAAGGCCTCTTAGCGCACCCGGATCGTGGATTGCCGCAGGCCTGATGGAATATGTCCGCCGCAGCCAATTCGTACAAGAGGCCAAGAGCAACCTCGCCGACTGGGAAGATGTTTATGCCAAAGCGGAACGGGGTGAAATCTGACAGCAGCGCATGAAGAAGCCCGGCAGGTCCCCACCCACCGGGCTTCTCACAGTGACGATATCGTGTCGGATCAGGCTGCGGTCGCGAATGCGTCTTCCGTCAGCTTCATCATGTTCTCGCTGCCCGCTTCGAGCTTGCGGCGCAATGCGCCTGCGTCTGGCAGGAAGCGTTCGGCGTAATATGCGGCCGAGGTCAGCTTGGCTTCGTAGAAAGCCTTGTCCTCGGGCTCACCCGCCAGCTTGTCCAGCGCAACCCTGGCCATCTTCAGCCAGAAAAAGCCGAGCGTCACGATGCCCATGATGTGCATGTAGTGGTGTGCGCCTGCGCCGAGGTGGTTCGGGTTCTGCATCGCGTTCTGCATGAACCACATGGTCGCAGCCTTCTGCTCACCAAGTGCCTTTTCAAGCTTCTCGGCGATGTCCTTCAGTTCGGCTCGTTTTCTTGGCCGAAGCAATTTCATCATCGAGCATGGCAAAGAATGCCTGGATCGCCTTGCCACCTTTGGAAGCAAGCTTGCGACCGCAAAGGTCCATTGCCTGCACACCGTTGGTACCTTCGTAGATCATGGCGATCCGGCTATCGCGCACGAACTGCTCCATGCCCCATTCCTTGACGTAGCCGTGCCCGCCATAGACCTGTTGCATGTTGTTCGCGATGTCATAGCCCTTGTCGGTGCCGTAGCCCTTGATGACCGGGGTCATCAGCCCGATCAGCTCGTCTGCAGTTTCGCGCTCTTCTTCGGTCTGCGCCTTGTGCGTCAGGTCGACCTGCAGAGCACCCCACAGGCACAGCGCACGCATACCTTCGTTGAACACCTTGGCGTCCATCAGCATCCGGCGAACGTCCGGGTGGACGAAGATCGGATCGGCCTTCGCTTCCGGATCGGCCGGACCGGTCAGCGCGCGGCCCTGACGGCGATCGAGCGCGTAGGTCACGGCGTTCTGGTAAGCGACTTCGGCCTGGGCCAGCCCCTGAAGACCGACACCGAGGCGAGCCGCGTTCATCATGACGAACATCGCGGCGAGCCCGCGGTTCTCTTCGCCCACCATGAAGCCGGTGGCCTCATCATAGTTGAGGACACAGGTCGAGTTGCCGTGGATGCCCATCTTCTTCTCGATGGAGCCGCACGATACGCCGTTGCGCTCACCCGGCTCACCGTTTTCGTCGAGCAGGAATTTCGGCACGATGAAGAGCGAGATACCCTTCGAGCTGTCGGGCGCTCCCGGTGTCTTGGCCAGCACGAGGTGGATGATGTTGCTGGTAAGGTCGTGCTCACCGGCGGAGATGAAAATCTTCGTGCCCGTGATCTTGTATGAACCATCGGCCTGCGGTTCCGCCTTGGTGCGGATCATGCCGAGATCTGTGCCGCAATGCGGCTCGGTCAGGTTCATCGTTCCCGACCATTCACCGGAGATCATCTTGGGAAGGTAGGTGTCTTTCTGCTCCTGCGAACCGGCAGCCTCAATCGCTGCGGTCGCGCCATTGGTCAGGCCCGGATACATCGCAAACGCCTGGTTGGCGGTGCCGGTGAACTCTTCGACTACAAAGCCCAGAACGTGTGGCAGGCCCTGCCCGCCAAACTCTTCCGGCTTGGCCAACGTACCCCAACCGCTTTCGACATAGGCATCGTAGGCTTCCTTGAAGCCATCGGGCGTGGTCACCGAACCATCCGCGTGATGCGTGCAGCCCTGCACGTCGCCAACCTGATTGAGCGGGGCTAGAACCTCCGCACAGAATTTGCCCGCTTCGTTGACGACCGTGTCGATCATGTCAGGCGTCGCATTTTCGAAACCCGGCAGGTTTCCATAGCTGGCAAGGTCGAGCATTTCATTGACGATGAAACGCGTGTCGCGGGTCGGAGCGGTATAGGTTGGCATCGAGTGATCCCCTTGATGGTCGTTTGTTGTTTTGAGATTTCGAGCCCGGCTTCAGCCGAGATCGAGGTTCTGAATGTCGGTTACGAATTCGGTCAATTCCTTGATCGAAGAATCGATATCGGCGCGCTGCGCTTTCAACTTGGCGATATGAGCCTTGCATTTCTCGACCGTGACGCGGCGCTGTTCAACGCGGCCATCGTCGAGATCGTAGAGGTCGATCATCTCGCGGATCTCGGTCAGGCTGAAGCCGACATTCTTCGCCCGCATGATCCATGCGAGCCGCGCGCGGTCACGCTTCGAATAGACGCGGGTCAGGCCGACGCGCGCCGGACTGATCAGTCCTTCGTCTTCGTAGAACCGAAGCGCGCGAGCGGTGCAGCCGAATTCCGACGTCAGGTCGGAGATCGAGAATTGCTCACGCTCATGCTTGTCGGGCCGGTCGAGATGCGCGCCGTTGCGGCGCTGTTCCGAACCGGCGGAGGTGCGTGCGTTTTCGTTTGCGGGTGCGGTAGCCATGAGTGACCGTCTACCTTCCCTTTACGTGAACGTCAAGCCCTGACCTTAACGGGAGATCGGGGAAAGCGCGGTCTCATCGTCCGCTTTCGGATCGAGCTTCCTGTAGAAACAGGATGATGCACCAGTATGGCAAGTCGGCCCTCGCGGAGCCGCCAGGATCACGAGGGCATCCTGGTCGCAATCGATCCGCATCTCTTCCACCAGCAGGAAATTACCCGAGGTTTCGCCCTTAAGCCACAATTCGTCGCGGGACCGCGACCAGAAGTGGACCTTTCCGCTCTCACGCGTCCGAGCCAACGCCTCGTCATTCATGAAAGCCACGACCAGCACTTCATTCGAAGCCGCATCGACGACGACGGCTGTCAGCAGCCCGTTGGGATCGAATCTTGGAGAAAACCGCGCTCCGGATTCGCGTTCCTCTTTCGAAATTGACGATGCGTTCACGGTCCACGACTCCTCTTTTCGTCTCTTATCGATACGCATTGACGTCCAACAGGTCATCAGCTGCGACGATTTGTTGCACTATGACAACAGATGGGGTGCAAAATTGGATGTCACAAAGGTTTCATCTTTCGATTCCGGCTCTCGAATGGAACAAAGCTCCCACGAGCTGTTAAAGGCTCTCCACCGAACACACGGTGCATCATGCGCCAGGTTCAGGGGGTGGTCGGATCAAGGCCCAACAGCGGGGTGTTGGATTGGTCCGATTGAACGATGAGGGATTGGATCCTGATGGCCAAGTTAGGGGGTGGCCATCTGAGCTCTTTAGAGCGGTTCCGCACTTTTTCGTCACGTGGCGCCCGAGGTCTTCATGGCCTCGGGCGTTATGTTTTCAGGGCCCTTTTTTCCGAAATCCCGCCCATTCCCGAGCCATCCACCACACGGGCAAAGCACGCAACCGCAACCGATCTGGCTCCCGCATCGAGCAGCGCATTTATGCATGCGTCGCTGGTTGCGCCGCTCGTAAGAACGTCATCGACAAGGATCACCTCGCGCCCGGAAATCCGGCGCGCGCGAGATGTGCGAGATCGATATAGCACCGGCGAGCGCCTTCTCTCGCGAGTCGCGGCCCAGACCACCAAGACTTGGCGTGCGCTTGCGTCTAGTGAGAGCGTCGACAAGCAACTCGCCCTTGCCCATTCGTTCAAGCTCGCTTGCGAGCAGGGCTGCCTGATTGAAACCGCGATGCCACAGCCGCCAGCGATGCAGCGGAACCGGCACCAGTAGCGGGGCATCGCCATCCGTTGCGGGCAAACGCGCAGCCATCAGCCGCGCGAGCAAGCCGGCAAGCGAGACCTTGCCGCCATGCTTGAAAGCGAGAATGAGCTTTCTCGACGCGTCATTATAGAGCGTCGCCGCATGCACTCCCGAATGGCGCGGCGGATCTGCTTTGCAGACAAAGCATTGTTCCGTGCGGCTGCCTGATTCGTTTCCAAGCGGTACGGTTGCATGCCGCGCAGGCAGGCTCACCGGGGACTTCGAGGTCGCTCCAGCATTCAGCGCACAATCCGCCCTGAATGGCAATCGCATCGCCGCAAAGCGGACAGCGCGGTGGATAGACGAGGTCCACCACAGGGCTAAGCCCGTCTGCGATTTGTGCTGCGACCTTCATGACTTCGACCTCGCACGGCTTGCACTGTGTAGGCAAGCGCGGCAGTGCGCGTGAGCAATGAACAGCGCCCCTCCAACGATTTTCGACCGCGCAAAGGCCAATTCCAAATGGCGCCGCGCCCGCTCTCGCCAGCGGCGTTCCGATGCCGCGACCTACCTTGCCGACGCGATGGCGGAGGACATCTCCGACCGGCTCGATTTCATGCGGTCCGCCGCGAAACTTCCTCTCGTAATCGGCGATGTGACCGGTTCGCTCTCGGCCTCGCTCCAGGATCGGGCAGATTCGCTGTCCGCCGCTTCGCTCGGTGAGTTCGACGAGGAGCGGCCCGCCCCGTTCGAGGCGCATGACCTCATCGTTCACCTGCTTGGCCTCGGCATGGTCAATGACCTTCCCGGAGCGCTGATCCATGCCCGCAATTCACTGACCGAGGGCGGGCTGTTCATGGCCGCCTTTCCCGGAGCCGGGAGCGTTCCCGTCCTCCGCCAGCTTGCGCTCGCCGCCGATGGTGAGCGGCCCGCTGCGCGTGTCCATCCACAAATCGACAACCGTGCCGGGACCGCCTTGCTCGAACGCGCCGGGTTTTCCCGGCAAGTGGTCGACAGCTATCCGATCCGTGTCCGCTTCTCCTCGATAGACCGCCTGATCTCGGACCTCCGCGATCACGGCCTGACCAGCTCGCTTGCCAGCCCCGCCCCGCCGATCACCCGCTCCGGATGGGACAGGGCGCGCGCAGCGTTCGATGCTTTGCGAGAGGACGACGGCAAGGTCACCGAGACTTTCGAAATCCTCACGCTGACGGGGTGGCGCTAGACCCGCGCCTTATGCCTTCAAAGCAGCCTGCGCCGCCGCAAGCCGCGCGATCGGCACCCGGTAAGGCGAGGCGCTGACGTAATCGAGCCCGACCTTCTCGCAGAACGCGATGCTCGCCGGATCACCGCCATGCTCCCCGCAAATGCCCAGCTTGATATCCGGCCGGGTTGCCCTGCCCCGCTCTGCAGCAAGCTCGACCAGTTGGCCGACACCTTCGATATCGAGGCTGACGAACGGATCGCGCGGAAAAATGCCCTTGTCGACATAGGGTGCGAGGAACCGCGCGCTGTCATCCCGTGACACGCCAAGCGTCGTTTGCGTAAGGTCATTCGTGCCGAAGCTGAAAAACTCGCCCTCATCCGCTATCTCACCCGCCATTAGGGCAGCGCGGGGCAATTCGATCATCGTGCCGACGAGATAGTCGACCCGCTCGCCCTGCTCGGCGAACACTTCTTCGGCTACGCGGTCAACCAGCGCGCGCAGCAATTCAAGCTCGCGCTTGGTCGCGACCAGCGGGATCATGATTTCGGGCAGCGGTGCCTCGCCGCTCGATTTTTGCACGGCGCAAACGGCTTCGAAAATGGCGCGCGCCTGCATCTCGTAGATTTCCGGGAAGGTAATCCCGAGGCGGCAGCCGCGGTGGCCGAGCATCGGGTTGAATTCATGCAGCTCGCCCGCACGGCGCTTCAAGTGATCGACGCCCAGACCGGTCGCATCGGCCAGTTCTTCGAAATCCTCGTCCTGCGTGGGAAGGAATTCGTGCAGCGGCGGATCGAGCAGGCGGATCGTGCAAGGCAGCCCGGTCATCACCTCGAAAATCCCGGTGAAATCGGCACGCTGTTCAGGCAGCAGCATCTCCAGCGCCTTGCGCCGGCCTTTCTCGTCCTCGGCAAGGATCATCTGGCGCACCGCGCTGATCCGGCCCGCATCGAAGAACATGTGCTCGGTTCGGCACAGCCCGATGCCCTCTGCCCCGAACTGCCGTGCCATCCGGCAATCGTCGGGCGTTTCTGCGTTAGTGCGCACCTTCATCCGGCGCAGCTTGTCCGCCCACACCATCAATGTGCCGAAATCGCCTGCAAGCTCGGGCTTCACGGTCGGCACGATGCCGAGCATCACCTGTCCGTTTGCGCCGTCGAGCGTGATTTCATCGCCTTCTTTCAGTTGCTTGTCGCCGATCCGCAGCGTCCGCGTCTTGCGGTCAATCGTCACGCCGCTTGCGCCTGATACGCAGGGCCTGCCCATGCCGCGAGCGACAACTGCGGCATGTGACGTCATGCCGCCACGCGCGGTCAGAATGCCCTGCGCCGCATGCATACCGTGAATGTCCTCCGGGCTGGTTTCGACCCGGACAAGGATCACCTTGTCACCGCGCTGCGACCATTGCTCGGCCGCGTCGGCATCGAGAACGATCTTGCCCGCCGCCGCGCCCGGCGATGCGGGCAATCCGGTTGTGAGCACGTCGCGCCTGGCTTCGGGATCGAGCGTCGGGTGCAGCAACTGATCGAGCGCCATCGGATCGACGCGGCGCACCGCCTCGCGCTCATCGATCAGCCCTTCGTTCACCATCTCGACTGCCATCTTGAGCGCAGCCTTCGCGGTCCGCTTGCCCGAGCGGGTTTGCAGCATCCAGAGCTTGCCGCGCTCCACGGTAAACTCGATGTCCTGCATGTCCTTGTAATGACGCTCTAACAGGTCGAACACGCGGGCCAGCTCGCCGTAGGCCTCGGGCATCGCCTCTTCCATGCTGAGCGGTTTCGCTCCTGCTGCGTCCCGTGCTGCCTTGGTCAGATATTGCGGAGTGCGGATGCCGGCGACCACGTCTTCGCCCTGCGCGTTGATCAGGTATTCACCGTAATAGGAGCGCACACCGGTTGCCGGATCGCGGGTAAAGGCGACGCCAGTCGCGCTGGTGTCGCCCATGTTTCCGAACACCATCGCCTGCACGTTGACCGCCGTGCCCATGTCGTGCGGGATATCGTTGAGGCGGCGGTAAATCTTGGCGCGCTCGGTATCCCAGCTGTCGAACACCGCGCCGATTGCACCCCATAGCTGGGCTTGCGCATCCTGCGGAAACGGTTCGCCCAGCTCGCGCTCGACGATGGCCTTGAACTCGCCCACAAGCTCGCGCCATTCATCGGCGGACAGCTCGGTATCGGCGTAATAGCCGTTGTCTTCCTTTCTGATTTCGAGGACTTCCTCGAACAGGCCGTGATCGACGCCCAGGACGACATCGGAATACATCTGGATGAACCGGCGATAGGAATCCCAGGCAAACCGTTCATCCTCGCTGGTCTTCGCGAGGCCTTCGACCGTCTCGTCATTGAGGCCAAGGTTCAGCACCGTGTCCATCATGCCGGGCATCGAAATCGCCGCGCCTGACCGGACCGAGACGAGCAGCGGGTCCGCCGCGTCGCCGAAATCCTTGCCGACCGCGCGTTCGATATGCGCGACTGCCTTTGCGACCGAAGCTTTCAGATCATCGTCGAAGGTCTTGTCGCCAGCGAGATATTCGAGGCACTGCTCGGTCGTGATGGTGAAGCCAGGAGGGACCGGCAGCCCGATGCTCGCCATTTCGGCAAGGTTCGCGCCCTTGCCCCCGGTAACGGTCTTGTCGCCCTGCCGCGGATCGTCGTGAGCCGCGTCGCCGCCGAAATGATAGACCGTTTGCTGCGACATTTAATTTCCTACTTTGCTTGACACATTGTCCAACATGTCACCCTATCAAAACACGTTTAAGCGACTGTATTTATTGCTTAATCACGATGTTGGATACGCATGACAACTGTCCAACACGCCTCACCCCTCGATGCGGCTGAAATCGGCGACATTGTGGACGGCATCGCGGAACCGCGCGAGCAGGGCAAGGCGGGCGGCGCGTTTGTCCTGATCGGGGTCATTAACTGTTACATCCTCAAAGAAAGCGTCGATCGGCGCGCGCAAGGATGCGAGCGCGGCCATGGCGGCCTCGAAGTCTTCATCCTCAATGGCTCGCGAGGCCGTGGGTTCCGCTTCGCCAAGCGCATCGATCAGGGCCTTTTCGAGCGCTTCGGGCGAGTAGGAAAGCGGATTGGTTTCCGCCGTGGCGGCGACAACAGCATCGAATTCCGGCTTGCCCGCAAGCGCCAGCGGGTCTTCCTCGCCGGTGTGCTCGGGCTCGTTGGAGGCGGAGGCGTCCCAGTCTTCCTTCTTGAGGATATTGGCCGCGCGCTTGTAGCCTGCGAGGAGATTGGTGCCGTTATCCGTTTCGACAAAGGCCTGGAGCGCCTTCACGCGGGCGAGCAGGCGGACGAGATCGTCCTCGCCGCCGAGTGCGAACACTGCGTCGATGAGATCATGACGGACGCCCGCCTCGCGCTGCTGGACCTTGAGGCGGTCGGCGAAGAAGTCGAGGAACGGCTTGTCGGACCGACCAAACCCATCAACGAAGTCTTTCACATCTGGCCGCGCCAGAAATTTCGCTCGGTACGCTGGATCAGTAACGAGGTGGGACGATGTTCCAGCGCGCGAGAGCGCATCAGCATCTGAAGTTGCCTGACTTGACATTTCAGCGAAAACCCAGCGAGTCACGTGATCCTGCAGTGCCATCGCGTGGAAAGGCAAAAGCCGCAGACGGATATTATTTTTTGACACGATGCGAATAACACCAAGTGCTGCTCGACGAAGCGCAAAGGGATCACTCGACCCCGTCGGTGGCTGACGAATTCCGAAGAACCCGACCAGCGTATCCAGCTTATCCGCCAGCGACACCGCCACACTAACCGGCGCGGTCGGCACTTCATCGCCCTGCCCCACCGGCTTGTAGTGATCGCGGATCGCGTCGGAAACCTCTTGCGGCAGGCCTTCCTTCTCGGCGTAGTACCCGCCCATCAGGCCCTGCAATTCGGGAAATTCCCCGACCATCTCGGTAACGAGATCGGCCTTGGCGAGCCTTGCGGCCTGTTCGGCTAGGTCCGGGTCGGCGCTGACGATGCCTTCTTCGCACAGCCAGCGCGCCAGCTTCGCCACCCGGTCCACCTTGTCGGCGACGGTGCCAAGCTTCTCGTGGAAAGTGATACGCTCAAGCTTCTTGGCATTCTCGGCTAGCGGCGTTTTCTGGTCGAGTTCCCAGAAGAACCGCGCATCGCTCAGGCGCGCGGCGAGGACCTTGCGGTTGCCGTCGACCACCACTTCGGGATGGGTCGCGGCGATGTTGGCGGTGCACACGAAGGCGTTGGCGAGGCGGTTCTGGCCGTCATTCGCAGCGTCCTCGCACACGAAATACTTCTGGTTCACTCGCGCCGTCAGCTGGATCACTTCGGGCGGAACGTCGAGGTAGTCCTCATCGAAGCGTCCGAGCAGCGGCACGGGCCATTCGGTCAGGCCAGCATTCTCGATCACCAGCCCCTCATCCTCAACCAGCACGAGGCCCGCTGCTTCGGCGGCTGCCTTTGCGCCGTCGCGGATCATCGTCTCACGCTCTTCGTGATCGACAATAACCGATGCTGCGCGCAGCTTGGCGGCGTAGTCATCCGCGCTATCGACAATAATCGCGCCGTCGGAGTGGAAGCGGTGGCCGAGTGTTTCGCGCCCGGTCGCAAGGCCGTCCATGATGCACGGCACGACCTCGCCATCGAGCAGCGCAACGATGCCCGAAAGCGGGCGCACCCAACGAAGGCTCTCGCTCGAAAGTGAGGCCTCGCCCCAGCGCATCGATTTGGGCCAGGAGAAGTCACGGATGATGTTGGTGATGGCGTTGGCGAGCAGGTCGGCAACCGCCTGTCCGGGTCGCTCGATCACCGCAAAATACGTCGCGCGCCCCTTCACTTCGCGCGTCTCGAGCTGTCCGCGCGTCACGCCGTTCTTGCGGCAGAACCCGTCCACTGCCTCATCGGGCGCGCTTACCGGAGGCCCCTTGGCCTCCTCGCGCACAGCCTCGGTTTCGGTCGGTAGGTCCTTCGCGATCAGGGCAAGCCTGCGCGGGGTCGACCATACGGTAAGGTCTCCCACGGCAACGCCAGAGGCGTCCATCTCACGGCAGAACAGCTTTTCAAGCTCGGCGCGCGCGCCTTTTTGCATTCGCGCTGGGATTTCTTCGGAGCGCAGTTCAAGCAGGAAATCGGCCATCAGACGAGGCTCCATCCCGGAAACTTCGCTTCCCATGTCGGGGCCATCTGCTTGGCATATGTCTCGCAGGATGAGCGCGCCAGATCGCGGACCCGGCCCATATAGCTCGCCCGTTCCTGCACGCTGATCACGCCGCGGGCCTGCAACAAGTTGAAGATATGGCTTGCCTCGACCGCCTGCTCATAGGCCGCAATCGGCACGTCATTGGCAAGCGCGTTGCGGCACTCCGCCTCTGCCTTGGCGAACAGGTCGAACAGCGCATCGGTGTCCGCGACCTCGAAGTTCCATTTCGACATCTGCTTCTCGTTTTCGAGGAAAACCTCGCCATACGAAACGCCGCGTCCATTGAAATCGAGATCGAACACGTCGTCGACGCCCTGGATATACATGGCGAGCCGTTCCAGCCCGTAGGTCAGCTCGCCCGCAACCGGCTTGCAGTCGAAACCGCCCATCTGCTGAAAATAGGTGAACTGAGTAACTTCCATCCCGTCGCACCAGACCTCCCAGCCCAGCCCCCATGCGCCAAGTGTCGGCGATTCCCAATCGTCCTCGACGAAGCGGATATCGTGTTTGAGCGGATCGATCCCGATTGCTATCAAGCTGTCGAGATACCGCTCCTGTATGTCGGCTGGCGATGGCTTCAGGATGACCTGGTACTGGTAGTAATGCTGCAGCCGGTTCGGGTTTTCGCCATAGCGCCCGTCGGTCGGGCGGCGGCAGGGCTGCACAAATGCGGCGTTCCAGGGCTCCGGACCGAGCGCGCGCAAGGTGGTCGCAGTGTGGAACGTGCCCGCTCCCATGCGCATGTCATAAGGTTGCAGGATCACACAGCCCGCAGCGGACCAGAAATCGTGCAGGGTCAGGATCATGTCCTGAAACGAACGGGTCGGATCGCGCGTCATCGCGGACGAGTCGCGCGTAGCGGTTTTTACCTCGGATTCCATGGCCCGAGGCTTTGGCGGATGGCCCCATCAGCGTCAATGCCGCAGCGCAGCAACAGCTGGAATTGCACACCTGAAACTCCCGGAAAACTGCAGCTTTTGTCATGCCAACATTACCAAATGTCAGGTTGTATTGACATAGTCAGCGAAACGCGACATAAAGTAAGGGTAACCTGACATCGTGTCGGGATAGCCTGATGGCGGTTCTCGCGCTGCCCCCTGCCTCCGCAGCTGTCATGCACAAACCGATTTCGAGCCACACCTAGACCCTGAATCACCGCCAATTCAGCACAGCCAAAAGGAGTAATTGCAATGACCTACAATCAATCAGGCTTGCTGGTTAGAGCGCTGGCCAGCGCAACGTTCCTGTTCGCCGGATATGGAGTTGGCAGCCTTGTCGTAACGATCATTCGGGCGGTGCTGTGATGTTCTGGAGTGCAAGCCGCGATCGGCAAATGCTTGTAGCGGACGTCAGTTTTGCCCTGATGGGCATCGTCAGCACGTTTGGGCTTATCGTCGACTCATTCGACCCCACTCCAACTCCCGCTTCCGCTCCTGAGCCATGGTTGACCGGCATCGGGGCCGTTGCACTGATGCTTGGCGTTGGCCTGATACTTACGAAGATTGCCAGCCTCGATCGAAAGCGCTCGGAGGAGTACACTTTTCAGCTTCTCGCCAACGCGGCGGTTGTGTCCGTCATGACAACGCTCATTGTTTCTTTCGCGTGGTCCAACGATTTGCTGCTTGGTCGATGGTTGGGCGAACCAAGCCTGAGCCAAATTCAAGCCCTCATACTTGGTAGCTGGGCGGTCGGCTATTTCACCTATCGCTTCAGAGGCGTTGGCGAGTGAAGAACCGCCTCAAAGTCCTGCGTGCCGAACGCGACTGGAGCCAGGCCGAACTCGCAGGGCGCCTCGATGTATCGCGGCAGGCGGTCAATGCGATCGAGACCGGCAAGCATGACCCGTCCTTGCCGCTCGCGTTCCGCATTTCTCGCTTATTCGACATGCCCATTGAAGAGATCTTCGACGACGGAGAAAAATCGTGAACCAGGAACTCAACCCGGGCGAGGCCCGCACGAAGGCTCGCCAGCGCCGCCAAGTGACTTTTCTCGTTGTCTCGGGCCTGATCGGCGGACTTATCGGTTTCTTCGTATCCTTCTTCGACCAAGGCGGGGGCAACCTGTTTAGCGGCGATTGGGAACAATTGTCACTGCCGCCCGGCATTGCTATTGGGCTCGCGCTTGCGCTCGCGCTGGCACTGCTGGCCCTCCCGCTCTGGGCTTTTGGACAAATCGACGACTACAAACGCGAACAAAACCTGATTGGATTTGCCGGCGGCTGCATGGCGGTTGTCGCAGGCTTTCCCATCTGGGCTGTCCTCTATGCGGGCGGTTTCGTGCCGCCGCCCCACGCTTTCGGAATATTCGCCATTGCGGTTGTCTCGATGCTCGCCGCTTTCCTCTACGCCAGATGGCGACTGTAAATCCCGTCGACTTACAAGGGCCACCGAACTATATCCGTCTCAAACGAAAGGACATTTCCATGAAATTCAATGCACTGCTCTGTTCAACCGTTTGCGCGTTCGCCCTGTTCGCGCGGGCTCCTGCAATCGCACAGGAAGCGGACGCCGCTGCGGCCGGCCAGATTGAAGGGGCCAAAGCTACCGAAGCACAGCCCGGTGCCCCCGCACTGTGGGAAGTTTCCGACGAGGATACTACGATCTACCTGTTCGGCACGGTGCACATGCTGCCTGACGATGTTCAATGGTACACCGGCCCTGTAAAAGACGCGCTTTCGAGCTCCGGCTCGCTCGTGACCGAGATCGACATGAACCCCGAACTCGCTGCGAGCATGGGGCAGTTTGTGGCTCAGAAAGGTATGCTGACCGACGGACAGACGCTGCGCGGCCTGATGACCGACGAACAGCGCGCAACCTACGAAGCGGGTCTTGCGAAGATCAACATTCCCGCCGCCGCCTTCGACGGGATGGAGCCGTGGCTAGCCTCCATCGCCATGCTCCAGATCGTGACGCAGGCATCGGGCTTCAGCGAAGATAAGGGCGTCGAGAAGGTGCTCGAATCCACCATCGCCGAGGGAACCGAACGGCTGGCGCTGGAGACGATCGAGTTCCAGATCTCGATCTTCGACGAATTGCCGGTGGATCAGCAGATTCTCTTCCTGCTTGAAGGGGCCGAGGACCCGATGGCAGGGATTGAGACGCTGAACCAGCTGATCACCGAATGGGCAGAAGGCGACGTGGAATCGCTGGGTGAACTGATGAACGAGGGCTTCCTCGCGCATCCGAACCTCGCCGAGAAGCTGCTTTACGAGCGCAATGAGAACTGGGCGGAATGGATCGACACCCGCATGGACGATCCGGGCACGGTCTTCATCGCTGTCGGCGCGGGTCACCTGGCGGGCGAGCGCAGCGTTCAGGATTACCTTGCGACCCGCTGGATCACTGTCGACCGGGTGCAATGATACGCACTCGTCCTGCTTTCCTTGCGGCGTTGCTCTTCACGCTGGCGATAGCCGGTTGCTCAGAAGCGCCGCAGGAATTGCAGGGCGATGCGAACCCTCTCTTCTATGAAATCGCGAACGCTGACGGCACGGTCGAGGGGTGGATGCTGGGCACGATCCACGCCCTTCCCGATGATACGCAGTGGCGCACGCCCATTATCGAGGGCGTCATAGGCGAAGCGGACTATCTCATAGTCGAGATCGCCGGGCTGGAAGATGGCGACGCTATCGCTCGCACATTTCGGCATCTCGCAACAACTCCAGGACAGGCCGACCTTCCCTCGAGGATCGAGCCCGACCTGCGCCCGGCGCTCACCGACTTGATCGAGCGCTCGAGTTTCTCAAGCGATGACTTCCGATCGACCGAGACCTGGGCAGCGGCGCTTATGCTTGCGCGAGTGGTGGCGACCGGCGATCCTGCAAACGGAGTGGACCGCGCGGTGATCCGCGACTTCACCGGGCGCGAAGTGCGCGAATTCGAAGGCGCGATGACACAGCTTGGCATTTTCGATGGCCTGTCCGAAAAGGACCAGCGCGATCTGCTCGAAGGGGTGCTGATCGAAGCAGATGAGCTGCGCGAACGCCCCGATCGGCTGCGCACCGCGTGGCTTACCGGGGATACCGAAATCCTGGAGGAAGCCACCCGCACCGGGATCATGGCCGATCCCGAGCTGCACGATGCGCTGATCGTGAAGCGCAACCGCAAGTGGGTCGACATGCTCTTGCGTGATCTGGATGCGGCGCCCCGCCCGCTCGTCGCGGTCGGCACCGGGCATCTCGTCGGCAAAGACAGCCTTGTGGAACTGCTCGAAGAACGCGGATACCGCGTCAGGCGGCTGGGTCAGCGATGATCGACCGATAATGCCGGGCGAGTAATTCCTTGCCAATTGCCGGTCCTGCCGGTAGGGGCGCGCTCTTCGGTGTCTTGGTCATCCCTGGAGGCGGCCACCGATAACACAAATCTAACAAAGCATTCGAAAGGCTTGTATCATGAGCGACGCTCTTACACTGCCGGCCGAAGCGCGCGAACGGGCAGGCAAGGGAGCCTCCCGTGCACTTCGCCGCGAAGGTCGGGTCCCCGCTGTCATCTACGGCGGCAAGGAAGAACCCACTCCCATTCATCTCGAAGCGAAAGAACTGGTCCGGCTCCTTAACACCGGTCATTTCATGAATTCGATCGTCCAAGTCGAAGTCGGCGGGAAAAAGGTTCGCACCATTCCCAAGGATGTCGCTCTGCATCCGGTCTCGGATCGGCAGACCCACGTCGATTTTCTGCGCCTTTCGAAGGACGCGAAGATCGAAGTCCAGATTCCGGTTGTCTTCATCGACGAGAAACTCTCGCCCGGTCTGGAAAAGGGCGGCGTTCTGAACGTGGTCCGCCACGATCTCGACCTTATCTGCGCTTCGGACAAGATTCCCGACCAGATCGAAATCTCGGTCGAGGGCAAGGAAGTCGGCGATTCCATTCACATCAGTGAAGTGAGCCTGCCCGACGGTGCGGAAAGCGCGATCACCGACCGCGATTACACCATTGCCACGCTCGTTGCTCCTTCGGCTCTCAAGAAGGAAGAAGAAGAAGGCACCGAGGACGAGGAAGTCCCGGCAGATGGCGTTGCAGCCACCGAACAGGGTCCGGATGCGGATGCTGCCGAGGAACAGGAAGACAAGGCGCCCGACGGCGAGTAATCTTCCGATTTCCAGTACGCGAAATCACCAAGGCGCCGGGCTGGGAAACCAGTCCGGCGTTTTGCTTTTGTCCGCACGCCTTGCGGGCCTTGCTCCGAGACTATGCCAGCGGCCTTGAATTGATGCGAGCCGAAGGTGAGCCAGCATGCGACCGCGCGCCGCGGCTTATGCCGCGAAGCCAAGCGGCGTGGATGCGCTGTGCCCGGCGCTTGAGGGGCAAGCAAAGCCTGCTAATGGAAGACGATGCAAATCTGGACTGGCCTTGGAAATCCCGGACCGCGCTATGCGATGCACCGGCACAATATCGGCTTCATGGCGTGCGACGTCATCGCTGAAATGCACAGCTTTGGGCCAGTGCAGAAGAAGTTTTCCGGCTGGGTGCAGGAAGGCCGCATCGGCAGTGAGAAAATCCTGCTTTTGAAACCTGCGACTTTCATGAATGAAAGCGGGCGAAGCGTCGGTGAGGCTTTGCGGTTCTACAAACTCGACACCGATGCGCTCACCGTGTTCCACGACGAACTCGACCTTGCCCCGTTCAAGGTCAAGGTGAAGGAAGGCGGCGGCCATGCCGGTCACAACGGCCTGCGCTCGATCGACCAGCATCTCGGCGCGGATTTTCGCCGGGTGCGGATCGGCATCGGCCATCCGGGCCACAAGGACCGCGTGACCGGATATGTGCTCGGCAATTACGCCAAGGACGAACAGGACGACCTTGTGCAAATGCTCGGGGCGATCGGATCGGAAGCGCAATGGCTGGCGCAGGGCGATAACCCGCGTTTCATGAGCGAAGTGGCGTTGAGGCTGCAGGAATGACGAAGCGGCTCGCAGCGATTTCTTGCTTGCTGCTCGCTTCGTGTGTGACGATTGCCTCGCACGACCGGATTGATCTCGACCGATTTCAAAGTCCCCTCCCCGATTTCGGCCTGACCAAAGGACCGGACGCTTGGTATCTTTCCCGAATGGACGGCCCTTTCGGAACGAATGCGGGCTCGACGCTCTGGCGCTATCCCTTGGAAGACGGTCCACCGGAACCGGCGACATTCGGCACGAGCACGAACGCAGGCCGTGACTTTTCTTGGGACGGGCGCTCGGGACATGGATGTTTCGTGCGAGACGCCGATATCTGGTGCGCGCAATGGTCCGGTTCTGAATGGGTCAAAGCCGAGCGCCTGCCCTACCCCGTCAACACCCCGGATTACGAAGCCAGCCCGCACTTCGATACGGGCGGCAATCTCTATTTTGCGTCGGTTCGAGCAGACGGTGCGGGGCAAGGCGACATTTACAGGGCCAGGCTCGAAGGCGGCGCCTGGCGCGTCACGATGCTCGGTCCGGCAATCAACAGCGCAACAGGCGAATGGAACCTCGCCCTTTCTCCCGACGCTCAGATCATGGTGTTCGAAGCATCAGGAAGAGCTGACAATCGCGCCCCTTCCGGAGACCTGTATCTTGCCTGCCGTACGGCCAGCGGATGGAGCGAGGCAATGCCAATGGACGCGCTCAATACAGACGGCAGCGATCTCGATTTTCGCTTCACCGGACTGCGCGAAGGCGTGTTCACAAGCGCACAGATCGGCGGCGACGGTGCGCTGCGCTACGCCGGACCGGAGAATTTCGAAGACTGTGATTAATCGCCGCACATGATAGGATCGCTCAAACAGGAGCCTCAAGCATGACCCAGATGAACCGCCGTACCCTGCTTGCCGGAGCCGCCGCGACCGGCGCGCTTGCTGCAACCGCCACGATTTCGGCGCAGGACATGCTCACCGCGACCCCCGACCTCAGCGGCAAGAGCGTGCTAATCACCGGGTGCTCGAGCGGTTTCGGACGCCTTTCAGCGGAGCATTTTGCGCGAGCAGGAGCGAAGGTGTTTGCGACCATGCGCGGTACGCCCCGGCCAGAGGCTGAGGAACTGACGGCATTGGCGCAGCGGGATGATCTCGATATCGAGGTGCTGCGCCTCGACGTGCTCCAGCAGAACGAGATCGACGACGCCGTCTCCTACGCAGAAGCCCAGGTCGGCGGGGGCATCGATGTGCTGGTAAACAATGCCGGGATCGGCATCACGTCTCCGGTCGAAGTGCAGGACATGGCTGCGACCGAGCTGATTTTCGGAACCAACGTGTTCGGCCCGCACCGCATGGCGCGCGCGGTGCTACCGGGAATGCGCGCAAAGGGATCGGGGCAGATCTTCCAGATTTCCTCGCAGCTAGGCCGCGTGATCGTGCCATATTCGGGGCATTATTCGGCGACCAAGTTCGCGCTGGAAGCAATGGGCGAGCAGCTCGCCTACGAACTGGTCCCGCACAATATAGATGTCACGATCATCGAACCGGGCGGTTACCCGACCAAGGTGTGGGTGAACCGCAACGCCTACTCGGCCGAGCTAAAGGAGCGCGCTGCCGAAATCCACAAGGCCGGATACCCCCGCGCGGTCGCTCGCATGGGCAGCGAGGATGGGTCTGGCCGCAGCGCCGATCCGATGGATGTGCCGCGCGCAATGGCCAAACTGATCGCTGCGCCATCCGGCACCCGCCCGCTGCGCCTTGCCGTCCATCCCGGCAACAAGCCGCAAATCCCGATCAACGAGCTGACCGCCAAGGTCCAGACCGACTGGCTCGGGCAAAGCGGCTATGGCCCGCTCATCAATGCAGTGCATTCACGCTGAAGCTCTAGCCTTCACGCATCAGCGGCGCTAAGGGCGGCGCTTTCCATTGCTGTAAGAGAACACTCATGGGTTTCCGTTGCGGGATCGTGGGCCTTCCCAATGTGGGCAAGTCCACCCTTTTCAATGCACTTACCGAAACGCAGGCCGCACAGGCAGCGAACTATCCGTTCTGCACGATCGAGCCCAATGTCGGTCAGGTCGCCGTGCCCGATGAGCGGCTGGACAAGATCGCCGCCATCGCCAAGAGCGCGAAGGTGATCGCCACGCAGCTCGGCTTTGTCGACATTGCGGGCCTCGTGAAGGGCGCGAGCGCAGGCGAAGGTCTGGGCAACCAGTTCCTGGGCAACATCCGCGAAGTGGACGCCATTGTGCATGTGCTGCGGTGCTTCGAGGACGACGACATCCAGCACGTCTCCAACACCGTCGATCCGATTGCCGATGCCGAAGTGGTCGAAACCGAGCTGATGCTCGCCGATCTCGAGAGCCTCGAAAAGCGGGTGCCCAACGCGCAAAAGCGCGGCAATGCCGGTGACAAGGAAGCCAAGGCGCTCGCCAGCGTGCTCGGACAGGCTCTCGAACTCCTGAAAGACGGCAAGCCAGCGCGCCTCACCGAACCGAAAGACGACGAGGAAGCGCGCCTGTTCGAACAAGCGCAGCTGCTCACCGCGAAACCGGTGCTGTATGTCTGCAACGTCTCCGAAGAGGACGCAGCTAACGGCAATGACCTGTCCGCCAAGGTCTTCGCCAAGGCCGAAGCCGAAGGCGCGCAGGCAGTCGTGGTCTCGGCCGCAATCGAAGCCGAACTGGTCGAAATGCCGCAGGAGGACCGCGCCGAATATCTCACCGAACTGGGACTGGAAGAAAGCGGCCTCGCGAGGGTCATCCGCGCAGGCTACACCTTGCTGGGCCTCAAGACGTTCTTCACCGCCGGTCCCAAGGAATCGCGCGCATGGACGTTTCCAGACGGCGCGAAGGCACCGCAGGCTGCGGGCGAGATTCACAGCGATTTCGAAAAGGGCTTCATTCGCGCCGAAACCATCGCTTACGACGATTATGTCGGCCTCGGCGGAGAGGCGCCGGCGCGCGATGCGGGCAAATTGCGGCAGGAAGGCAAGGAATATGTCGTGCAGGACGGCGACGTGATGCTCTTCAAATTCAACGTCTGATAATCTCGGAACCCGTTGGCCGCTCATTCCGTTAAGTTTTCAAACACTCATCGGGGAAAATCACGTGGTCGACAAATCTGAGAAATTCAACTGGTTGGTCCGCATCGGCTATTTCAGCCGTGCAATCCTGTATTTCGTGCTCGGCCTGATCGCGCTCACCAGCGCAGGCGAAATCAGCAAGGGTACGGACGGCATCTTCAAGGCGGTAGAAGACTTTCCCGCCGGGACATTTTTCCTGTGGGTGATGGTGGTTGGGCTGTTCGCCTACGCGCTGTTCCGCTTCGCCTCCCCGCTCTTCGATATCGAAAACAACGGATCCGACACGAAAGGCTGGGGCAAGCGCATCGGCCACGCCGGCAGCGGTATCGCTCACCTCGTGCTGGCATGGACCGCGTACAAGGTTGCGACCGGCGGCACCTCATCCAGCGGGACTTCCGGTGGCAGCGGCGCATCGGATGCAGCGGCGGGCGTTCTCTCCATCGGTTTCGGCGGAGTTGTGATCGGGATATTTGGCCTCGCGTTTTTCATTGCCGCATTGGCGCAAGCGAAAAAAGCGATCAGCGGCGATTTCATGAACCGCATTTCCAGCCAGGCTCCCTCATCGACGCGCATGCTCGGCGGCATCGGATTTGCCGCTCGCGCGGTCGTCTATGCGGTAATCGGCTGGTCGCTGGTCCAGACCGGTTTCTTGTCGGGCGGCGCGGAGAATGTCAAAACGCTGGGCAGCGCTGTGGCCTCGCTTGCCGGGACTGGCTGGCTCTTTACCGTCACGGCTGCGGGCTTGCTGCTGTTCGGATTGTTCAGCCTGATCCTTGCGCGCTACCGGATCATCCCGGAGCTGGACAGCGAAGCGGGTGTGCCGAAATTCCGCACCAGCTGATCCCGAGTAGTCCTGCTTGAAAATACCCCAAGGGGGTATATATCACGAGCATGAGCAAGACAGCACAATTGCACCGCATGGTGATGGACAAGCATGTCTGTCCCTATGGAACCAAGGCGAAATACCTGCTTGAAAGCAAGGGTTTCAAGGTTGAGGATTTTCATCTCACGTCCCGGCCCGAAACCGATGCTTTCATGGCAAAACACGGCGTGAAGACCACACCGCAAGTGTTCATCGATGGAACACGCATCGGCGGTTACGACGCGCTGCGCGAACATTTCGGCATTGCCAAAGAGAAAGGCGGCAAGAGTTACCGGCCCGTCCTCGCCGTGTTTGCCGTGGCAGCGGCGCTGGCCGTGTCGCTGTCTTTCGGTCTGCTGGGCGGATTGGAAGTGAGGACCATCGAATGGTTCGTCGCGTTCTCGATGGGAATGCTCGCAATGCTGAAATTGCAGGATGTCGAGCAATTTTCGACCATGTTCGTCGGCTATGACCTGCTCGGTCAGCGTTTTGTGCCGTATGCCTATGCCTATCCGTATCTCGAGGCGCTCGCGGCGGTGCTGATGGCGGGGCGCGTTCTGCCGTGGCTGTCGATCCCCGTCGCCTTCATTATCGGGACGATCGGCGCGATCAGCGTGTTCTACGCGGTCTACATCCAGAAACGCGACATCAAATGCGCCTGCGTCGGAGGCAGCGGCGACGTGCCGCTGGGCTTCATCTCGCTGAGCGAGAATTTGGCGATGATGGGCATGGCGGTGTGGATGCTTTATGGCCTCTCAAGCTAGGGCCACGCTACACATCGGATCGGCCCTCGATACGTGAAGACTAGCCGCTCTTTCGCGTCTCGAATAGTCAACGCGCCCTGATAGGTCGCTCGATCCGGTCCCTGTGGCTCGTACGTTCCGAGATCAATATCCAGTTCAACCGACTGCATACGCCCATCATAATGGTTGTGCACTCCGAAGAGTTGTTCAGAGCCTTCACCGTGCGGCGCTAGCGAGAGAACTTCGCCCTTGATCTGGAAATGGGCTGCATCGTCCCTTGCCCAAAAGATCGGGCGGTCGCTTTCGGAGTCCACGATGTTGCACCCTGCCCCCGCAACCTTGTTTTCGACCATCCCGGCCAGTGTCATCGGTTCCAGTTCACTCGGCATTTGCGGACCTTCCGCCGCCTCGTTCATCGCTTCAAAATCGATTCCTTCGGCGGGAGTGTCGGTCTCCGCAGCGCAAGCTCCGCAAAGCAGTACAGCAAAGATCGATAGCGTCCGCATCAATGCCGCCCGAACAGTTTCTCGACGTCTTCCATGTCGAGCTTCACCCAGGTCGGACGCCCATGGTTGCACTGGCCTGATCGCGGGGTTGCTTCCATTTCGCGCAGCAGCGCGTTCATCTCCGCCACCGAGAGCACCCGCCCTGCCCTAACCGATCCGTGGCACGCCATCGTGGCGAGAACATATTCAAGCCGTTCGGCCAGCAGCAGCGATCCGCTGTCATCGTTCTTGCCATGCTTGGCGATGTCATCGGCGAGGTCCTGAAGCAGCTTGGCGCTATCGGCCTTTGCAATCACGGAGGGCACGGCGCGGACCAGCATTGCGCTGGGACCGAAGCGCTCGATTGCGAGACCGAAGCGGGAAAGACCCTCGGCTGCGTCTTCGAGCCGGTCGCAATCGGCCTCATCCAGTTCGACCACATCCGGGACAAGCAGCGCCTGAGAGCGCCGCGCCGCCTCCCCAGCCCCAGCAGCGCGCAGTCGCTCCAATACAAGCCGTTCGTGCGCGGCGTGCTGATCGACCAGCACCAGCCCGTCGGTGCTTTCTGCCACGATATAGGTGTTGGCGACCTGCCCGCGTGCGATGCCGAGCGGGAATTCCTTCGCCTCCTCTGGGATCGGCACGGCTTCCTCTGCGCGGCCTGTTGGCAGCGCGTCTGGCGATTGGGGCGTCCATTCCGGACGCGGCTCGCTGACGCGCGAGGGCTGCGATGCCGCCCAATCGCGGCCTTCGAAAATGGACCGCAAGGCAGCAGGTTCTGCCTGTGCCGGCTCCTGCTGCCATTTTTCCATTGCCTTTCGGTCCGGCCCTTGCGCGCTGCGGCGGTCGCCGGTTGCAAGCGCTTGCCTGAGGCCGGAGACGATAAACCCGCGTACGCCGCTTGCATCGCGAAACCGCACTTCGGTCTTGGCCGGGTGGACGTTCACATCGACGTCCTGCGGTGGAATGTCTAGGAACAGCGCCAGCACCGCGTGACGATCACGCGCCAGCATGTCGGAATAGGCCCCGCGCACCGCTCCGATCAGCAGCCGGTCCTTCACCGGGCGTCCGTTCACGAACAGGTACTGGTGATCCGCCACGCCGCGATTGTAGGTTGGCAATCCCGCGATGCCCGTCAGCCGCATCACCCCGTGGGGTGTCTCTCGCGCAAGTTCGATGGCGACCGCATTGTCCTTTAATTCGCGAGCAATGATCTGCGACACGCGCGTGGCAAGCGGTTCGTCCACTTGCGTGCTCAGCGCCTTGCGTGTCTTTCCCTCCGACCCGTTTTCCAGCGTGAAGGCAATTTCCGGACGCGACATTGCGAGCCGCCGAACGATGTCGAGGCAGGCTATGTATTCGCTGCGCGGCGTGCGCAGGAACTTTCGCCGTGCAGGCACCTTACCGAACAGGTTTTCGACCCGGATGCGCGTTCCTGGCGGCAGGGCCGCCGGCCCCTCTTCGACAAGGTCACCGTGATCGAGCACCATGCGCCAGCCATCATCGGCGCCGCGAACCCGGCTTTCGATAGCGATGCGCGCGACGCTGGCGATGGAGGGCAAGGCTTCTCCGCGAAAGCCCAGTGTCTCGACCATTTCAATCTGGCCGTCAGGAAGCTTCGAAGTGGCATGGCGTTCGAGCGCAAGTGCCATGTCGTCCCGGCTCATCCCGCAGCCATCGTCGGTAACCTCGAACCGGGTCAGGCCGCCGTCGGTCAGCGCTACACCGATTCGCGCGGCACCTGCGTCAATCGCGTTCTCAACCAGCTCTTTGAGCGCAGAAGCCGGGCGTTCGACCACTTCTCCGGCGGCTATCCGGTTCACAAGATCGTCAGGAAGGCGGCGAATTTGGGGCATTTGTCGCAGGCTAGCGTTCATGCACCGCAAATTCGAGGGTAACGGGGCATATTTTAAGTGCCCTTCAACAATTATTTTGGCGTTTTATGAACGGATTCGCTAGTCGGAACCGGTCATGCCTTGTGGGGTTTTGTTTATTGCAGGGGGTTTGCGTCTGAGCGCCCCGATATCCGTGGAAAAAAGACATAATGAGCTTCTTCGCAAATCTCTTTAAGTTCGGTTCGCAAAACATGGCGATCGATCTCGGGACCGCCAACACACTGGTCTATGTGCAGGACCAGGGGATCATCCTGAATGAGCCTTCGGTGGTTGCCATCGAGACCATCAACGGGATCAAGCGGGTCAAGGCCGTTGGCGACGATGCCAAGATGATGATGGGCAAGACGCCCGACACGATCGAGGCGATCCGCCCGCTGCGCGACGGCGTGATCGCGGACATCGAAATTGCCGAGGAGATGATCAAGCACTTCATCCGCAAGGTCCACGGCAAGCGCAACCTGTTCCGCTATCCTGAAATCGTGATTTGTGTGCCCTCGGGTTCCACATCCGTTGAAAAGCGCGCGATCCGGGACGCAGCCTCGAATGCGGGTGCGTCGGAGGTTCACCTGATCCTCGAACCGATGGCTGCCGCTATCGGTGCAGACATGCCTGTGACCGAGCCGGTTGGTTCGATGGTCGTCGACATCGGCGGCGGCACGACCGAGGTTGCGGTGCTGTCGCTGCGCGGCCTCGCCTACACCACATCGGTTCGTACCGGTGGTGACAAGATGGACGAAGCCATCGTGTCCTATGTTCGCCGCCACCACAATCTGCTGATCGGCGATTCCACCGCCGAGCGGATCAAGAAGGATTACGGCATTGCGGTCACGCCCGAAGACGGCGTGGGCGAGACGATCACGCTAAAGGGCCGCGACCTTGTGAACGGTGTGCCCAAGGAAATCACGATCAACCAGGCGCATGTCGCAGAGGCTCTGAGCGAACCCATCGGCGCAATCGTCGAAGGCGTGCGTATCGCGCTCGAGAACACCGCGCCGGAACTTGCCGCTGACATTGTCGACCAGGGTATCGTCCTGACCGGCGGCGGCGCGCTGATCCGCCGTCTGGACGAACACTTGCGCGAGGAAACCGGCCTGCCGGTCTCCATCGCCGAAGACCCGCTGACCTGCGTCGCCATCGGCACCGGCCGTGCCATGGAAGATCCGATCTATCGCGGCGTCTTGATGAGCGCATAATTGCAGCCGGGAGTATTCCTCCCGGCGAGCTAGAAGAAGGGAAGTGCGGGCATGGCGCCGCCGTCATCGCGCCGATCATCGGGGTTTTCGAGAAAGGCCCAGTATTCGGTTTTCACGGGCTATGTGCTCGCCGGGCTTGGCGCCTTGCTCGGCCTCGGCCTGCTCGCGCTGTCGCTGTGGCAGCCGCCCGCCTTCGCCCCGCTGCGGAACGGTGCGAGCGATACAGTCGCGCCCGTCGGTGAAGGCACTGCCGTAGTGCGCACCTCCACCAACGGCATCTGGGACACGATCTCTGCATATTGGTACGCCGGAAGCCAGAATGCCGCGCTCCGCGAAGAAGTGGAACTGGCCCGCATCAGGCTCGAAGAAGCGAAATCGGTCGAGCAAGAGAACGAACGGCTGAAATCGCTGGTTGCCCTTTCCGAAAGCGAGATACAGCCAGTCGCCGTGGCCCGCCTCGTCGGCTCGACCTCCACGAGCAGCCGCCGGTTTGCCTATATCGGCAAGGGGCGCTCGGACGGGATTGAAATCGGGATGCCGGTGCGAAGCCCGCGCGGCGTTATCGGGCGGGTGCTCGAGGTCGCGCGCAATTCATCGCGCATTCTGCTCCTGACCGACACCGAAAGCGTGCTGCCGGTGCGCCGCTCCACCGATGAAACGGTCGCCTTTGCCGAAGGGCGCGGCGATGGCCTGCTGCGCATCCGCCTCATCAATCTCGGCCTCAATCCGCTCGAGGTCGGCGACGTATTCGTCACCAGCGGCGCTGGCGGGTATTACCGACCCGGCGTCGCGGTTGCCGTGCTAAGCGAGCTGACACCAGACGGCGGCATGGCCCGCTTGATCGCAGATCCGTCCGCAACCGACTTTGTATCTATCGAACCGATCTACGAAGTGGAAGCTTCGGACTCCTCGCTGATCTCGACGGAGACTACACTACAGGAAGCGGAGGCCGGCAATTGAAGGACGGCCTTGGTTCTCCGCCGCGCCGCAGCGCCAGCAATTATAGCGGCGGGATCAATCGCACGGTCGCGCCGTGGCGCGCGAACACCGTCCCCTATGTCAGCATCCTGCTTGGTTCGCTAATTCCGATCCTGTTTCTCGCCCCGACCATGCCGATCCTGCCCCCGCTCGGCTTCATGATGCTGCTTGGCTGGCGCATTATGCGCCCCGGTTTCCTGCCGCTATGGGTAGGCGTCCCGCTTGGCGCGTTCGACGACCTGTTCAGCGGGCAGCCATTCGGTAGCGCCGTGATGCTATGGTCGATCTGCATGATCGTGCTCGAGATTATCGAAACCCGCTTTCCCTGGCGCGGCTTCTGGCAGGATTGGTTCACCGCAGGTCTAGCGCTGATCATGTATATATTGGCCGCTATGGTGGTTTCCGGAGCTACACTCACCCCTCACCTGTTTCTGGCAGCGATCCCGCAGATCGTGCTGGCTGTGCTGCTGTATCCGCTGTTCGCGCGGCTTGTCGCGTGGCTGGACCGCTACCGTTTGACCCGCGCAAGAAGGGTCGGCTGATGGCTGGCCTGTTCAACAAGAAAAAGGGCGTGCGGCGGCGCAACCAGGTGGTGAACGCGTCCACCCTGAAGAACACATTCGACCGCCGCAGTATGGTTATCGGCACGATCCAGGGCGGCATCGGCGTCCTGCTGGCCGTGCGGATGGGCTATCTCGCGATTGCCGAGAATGAGAAATACCGGCTCGAATCCGAAAGCAACCGCGTCAACCTGACTCTGATCCCGCCGCGCCGCGGGTGGATCCTCGATCGCAATGGCTCACCGCTCGCATCGAACAGGGCCGATTTCCGCGTGGACGTCATCCCCGAACGTCTGGCCAATCCCGAAGCGACAATCGACCAGCTCGGCGCTCTTCTCGAGCTGAATGAAGCCCGGATCGCCGATATCAAGCAGGAGCTGGCATCGGCGCGCGGCTTCGCTCCGATCGAGGTCGCTAGCGGCCTCGATTACGAGGAATTTGCCGCACTCAGCGTGCGCCTTCCCGACATGCAGGGCGTCGTCCCGCAGCGCGGCTTCTCCCGCTTCTATCCCACCGGCGCGAGCGTCGGACACCTGATCGGCTATGTCGGACCGGCGTCGGAGGAAGAGTACGAAGAGGACCGCAACCCGATTCTCATCACGCCGGGCTACAAGATCGGCAAGGACGGTCTGGAAAAGCAGTTCGAGAAAAACCTGCGCGGCGTCCCCGGTGCGCGCCGGGTCGAAGTCACCGCATCGGGCCGGATCATCCGCGACCTTGAAACGCGCGAGGATATTCAGGGCAACCCGATAAAGCTGACGATTGACGGGCCGCTGCAGGACTATGCGGCGCGCCGGATCGGTCTCGAAAGCGGATCGGTTGTCGTCATGGACTGCCAGACGGGCGACCTGCTGTGCATGGCATCGATGCCCAGCTTCGACCCGAACAGCTTTTCCGACGGTATCGGCAGCGTCGAATATGCGATGCTGCGCGAAGACCAACGCGTACCACTGCGCAACAAGGTGCTCAAAGGGCTCTACCCTCCAGGCTCCACGGTTAAGCCGATGCACTGCATGTCGTTCCTGAAAGAGGGGATCGACCCGAACCAGACCATCGTCTGCGGCGGGGGACGGCGGATCGGAAACCGCTTTTTCAATTGCTGGAGCAATCACGGCGTCGTCGACATGGCGAAGGCCATTTATCAGTCGTGCGACAGCTATTTCTATCATTTCGCGCAGGAGGTCGGCTTCGACAATGTCGCCGCCTTTGCCAAGCAACTGGGCCTTGGGCAGGAATTTCCGCTTCCTGTCACCAGCCAGTTCTACGGGACCGTCCCGACCTCCGATTGGAAGCTGAACAAGTTCGACCAGGAATGGCGCGCTTATGACACGGTCAATGCGTCGATCGGCCAGGGCTATTACCTGACCAGTCCGCTCCAGCTTGCGGTGATGAGCGCGCGCCTTGCAACCGGCAAGGCACTGAAACCGCGCCTCATTCTCGGAGACGAACTAGCCACTCCGTCCAATTACAATTTCCGCGAGGAGGAGATCACCTATATTCGCCAGGCGATGAGCGATGTGGTCAACGGCCCCGGCACAGCGGGGCGCGGTACCGCCTTCCGTTCGACGATATCAAGATGGCGGGCAAGACCGGGACCGCACAGGTCGTCTCGCTGAATTTCTCCGATGGTAAAAGCGGACCGTGGAAATACCGCGATCACGGCCTCTTCACATTCTTCGCGCCGACCGAGAACCCGCGCTATGCCGGTGCGGTCGTCATCGAGCATGGTGGCGGGTCCGGCGCCGCCTATCCGATCGCGCGCGACGTGATGACTTTCATGTTCGACCCGCAGAAGGGGATCGAGGCACTCAACGCACTGGAAAAGCAATGGGGCGGAACCGCGCAGGAACGGCTCGAGGCGCGCTATACCGCTTACGCTTCGGCGCGCGGCGCGACCGTCACTCCGCCCCCGCGGCGTGACGAGGATATCTTCGATCAGGTCGAAGCGGAAGCCCGGCTGGCGGCCGCGCAGTCGCAAGCGATTGCCGACGATGCCATCGCGCCCCGGCCCGATCCGGCGGCATCGGGCTCTCCCCCTCCGGTAGCGGTGCCGACGGAATGAACCGGATCATACCCGAACCGATAGCGCGCCAGCCTTGGGGGATGCTGATCCCGTTGTTCCTGCTGATCGGGTTTGGTGCAGCGGTGCTGTATTCCGCGGCGGGCGGATCGATGCAGCCCTACGCATCTTCGCACCTGGTCCGTTTCGGCGTGTTCCTAGTGATGGCATCGGTCATCGCCTCGCTGCCGCGCGACCTCGTGAAATTCCTGACCTATCCCGCCTATGTCATTGTGTTGGTCCTGCTGATCGCGGTGGAGATTATCGGACAGGTCGGCGGCGGCAGCCAGCGGTGGCTCGATCTTGGTTTCATGGTGCTTCAGCCATCAGAGCTGATGAAGCCGGTGATCGTGGTGACGCTGGCGCTGTATTTCTCCACGCTTCCGGTCGGATTGATCGCCAGCTGGCGCTCGCTGCTTGTTCCCGGCGCGATGATTGCGGTGCCAATGGGGCTCGTCCTGTTGCAACCCGACCTCGGAACCTCGCTTGCCATCGCCTTTGGCGGCGGGGTCGTGATGCTGCTCGCCGGTTTGCCATTGCGATGGTTCATCGGTGCAGGTGTTGCCGCAGCCGCGGCGGCGCCGGTCGCATTCTTCTTCGGCCTGCAGGATTACCAGCAGCGCCGCGTTCTGACGATGTTCGATCCCGAGGCCGATCCGCTGGGAGCAGGCTATCACATCACCCAATCGAAGATCGCCATCGGTTCGGGCGGCATCTTTGGCAAGGGGTTCAACAACGGCTCGCAAAGCCACCTGCAATACCTCCCCGAGCCGCACACCGATTTCGTGTTTGCGACCATGGCTGAGGAATGGGGGCTGATCGGCGGGCTGTTCGTCATCGTAGTCTTCGCGATCATCATGCGCTGGGGGTGGAGAGTCGCCCTGCAATCGCGCGACCGTTTTTCCAACCTGCTTGCCTCCGGCATGGTCGCGACGATGTTTTTCTACATTGCAGTCAATCTGCTGATGGTGATGGGTTTCGCGCCGGTCGTTGGCATCCCCTTGCCCTTCATGAGTCACGGGGGATCATCGATGCTGACGAACATGATCTGTATCGGCGCGCTGATGATGGTCAACCGCTGGAACCGCAATGCCCCGCGCGGCGGTCTCTCGGGTTAGACCCGCCGCCTTCAGCCGTTGACGAGCCCCATCTTGAGCGCCTTGACCACGGCCCCGATGCGGTCGTTTGCGTCCAGCTTGGCGTAAATCCGCTTCGAGTAGGTTTTAACCGTATCAGGTGAGATTTCGAGGATATCCGCGATTACCGACGCGGACTTGCCCTGCACGATCCATTCCAGAACCTCCTGCTCGCGCTGCGACAATTCGACCACCTCGCGCTCTTCATCGAGCAGTACGCAAACGCGCTGATGCGCAGCCTGCGAGACACTGCGGATCGTCCCGAGTGTAGCCTCGCTTTCCCGTTCGATTGGATGCCCGAAATCGAACGACGCATAAGCGCTCCGGCCGCGCGGCCCGAACAAAGGCACCCCAAATCCGTGCTCGAGCCCGAATTTCTTCATCGCCGCGAAATATTCTTCGTTCTCGGGCGTGTTCGGCGCCGCTCCTTGCGCCTCCTTCCAAGTCATCATGCCGCCATGAGCCATGATGCGGTCCGGAATTGGGTCCTTCTTGCGAAAGTCCGGATCGTCGTAACATTTGAGCCATTCATCATCGAAGCCATGCGCATGTACGACCGTGCGCGAAGAGGTCGGCCCTTCGAAAAGCGGAGTGAAATGATAGCTTTGCCGGATGACGCCCAGATCCTCGCATACGCCAACCGCGTACCAGAGGACCTCCCCAATGTCCTCGAGTGTTTCGATTTTGCCAAAATAGCGCTGCATGACCCGTTCATGAATACACCACGTCACCCAGTTGGGCGACTTTCCGTCAACGTCAGGTAGCGGCATAACCGGCCCTTGGTTGCTCTACGGAGCGCCCACGTTCGGGTCGCGCGCTGGCGGTTCTGCCGACCAGCAACGTTGGACGTGAAAGCCCTGGCGATAGGGTTCCCCCCAATGGTCCCTGTCGCCAGGCATCCGATTCACAAATCCGTCTGGTGGAGGACGCCATGTTTCGCTTTCGCGAGAAGAGTGCATCACTGTGCAGGATCGTCGCCAAGCGGCTCATGGCGGCTGAATGCGGGCGTGGTTCGCTCAAGTCGCGCTGCAATAATTGCGCGCGCAGTCCACCTGCGGGAGGCCGAGGGCCTGAAAACAACCCTGCGCCAATTGCATAAGATCACGCAATTGTCTCAGGCCCAGGCGCTTAAGGCAGTAGCGGAACTGGAACGTTCGCAAATGCTCGCGATCGACCGCGAGCTGCATGACTTGCTCGAATCCCGGCTAACATTGACCAAAGAGATGCGCGACAGCCTGGACGAGGTCGTTCGCCGCGACGCAGCATAAGGTCTTTTCATCTTCGAAAGTCTCGCTATATGCAGCGCCTCGCTTGATTCGAGACGCTGTCACAGACACTCCGAAATCCAGCGATCCGATGTTTCGATCGGAATGGACGCATAGCTCAGTTGGTAGAGCAGCTGACTCTTAATCAGCGGGTCCTAGGTTCGAACCCTAGTGCGTCCACCATTTTTCAAGCGCTTATGGGTGATTGGGGCGGCGTGTTGCCGCGCGTGGGTCCCAATGGGGTCACAGAATAGCGATTGCCTGTTTGGCTGCTTTGCGCCTCAATCCAAGACATATCCTTTCGAGACCTTTATGCTTGCTATATCAACTTCGTAGATTGCGAAGAATGGCAAATCGATCGCGAAAATCTGTGTGACCTTCTACACTAATCGATTGCACAGCGGTCTTTGCCGCTTCAGGCATGCGGGTGATTGGTCGAACTTTACCACTTGGCTCAATGATCAAGGCGAGGGTGCGATTTCGAAAGCTCCCATCTCCATCGGTGGACCCGATCTCGTCTTTTGAGATGTATTTCTGAGCCTTAGCAAATGCCACAAGAGCCAACCCGGACTCACTCAAGAATTCTCGCAGGAAATCGCCGTCAGCAATGATTCTTTCGCCGTAAATGTTGACTGACTCGCGATAGCGTCGAGTTTCAGAACCCCAGGCTTCTGCACGGAAGGCCGGCTTGGATTTGTATTTCCAGGTTCCTCCAAAAGTATCTTCAGCCTCTAGCGAGGCCCTTTTTTGAAGCCACGCCGAAGGCAAAGGACGGCTTGTCGCACTGGATGCCGCATATGGATCGTTTTGATCGATGCCCTTCGAGTGGCTTTCTAACATCTCTAGCCAAGCATGTACTTGTGATCCCTCTCCGTATTCCCAATCCTCATCGTGCGGTTGCGAAGGCAACCATTGGAAGAATTTCGACTCGGCGAGGACGGCCAGCGCAACGCAGTCAGCACTATCAGATGGCACTAGAACCGAGCGAACTTGCACGTTGAGATTTTCTGTAACGGTACGTGTAGCCGGAAACGACAATGTCATCAGACACCTTTCCCGTAAGTGGCCAGTTCAAGGCGCCCGCGAGTTCACCTCGATCACTTTGCGAAATCGACCAACTTCGTTTGTCCTCTTTTTCAGGCATCTCGATCCCGCTAGTCAGATCTAGCGGAAATCTGTCCGTTATGTCCGAAAGCCAGAGACCATCCGAACGGGTGAGCTCAAAGTCACTGAAAAAGCTTTCCCACGGTTTATTTTGCCACCCTTTTACGATCGGTCTTGAGGCCAAAAGCTTTCCAGCCAGATGCATGACACCATGCCATCCTAAGTAAGCGCCATAGCGATCCTTTGCAGGAACCGCCGCACTTCCACTTTCGCGGCTATAGTCCTCTGAGTGCGATCTCGGACAATCGTACATACCGGATACTTTTTCATCCCAACCGTGGACGATCTCAGCGAGCTCTCTATCGACTTTAGTTCCTGGTATGCCAAAAATTGTAGTGAGATCGGAACTCACATACTTCCTGAAATCGTAATCCTGACCGAAACGATCTTCAAAGCTTGGCTCTTCGTCAGGCTCATCGATCTCTCTTTGACGTACTTCTTGAATCGGGAAAGGCGATCGATTGACAGCGGAAACCTGCGAGCGAAGTTCCGACGCTTCCTTGCTAGGCAATGCCGACGCAATGCTTGCAAGGGCTTCTGCAGCAAAATGCTTCATCACAATATGAGGAGAAACTGCGCTGTCCACTACCTCGCTGAACAGCCGCCGCCAGCGGACACCGTCGTGTGGTCGATCTCGCGACACACGTGCTAGCGCGATCAAGAGCCACAGTTGCGCGTGCATCTTGTAGAACGGATATCCTGCATGCAGAAATGCGTTCGGTGGTGGTCCTTCGAAATACCCAACAATCTTGTCGACCACGTCAGTTCGCCCGACCTCGATCAGTCTTCGAACCGCATGGGCAGCTCGCCATCTAGATGCTGCTTTCATGTTCCCCAGTCGCGACCAGATCAGCATGGCCACGATATCCTCTTCCTCCTCAGGAACTAAGAATCCATCGTTCCAAGGGCCGTCACCAACTTCATCTGGCAATCCATGTCCTGTGGTCAGCAGATACTGATTTAAACCCTTGCCGAGGGCACTTCCACTTACAACCGGTGCGAGGCGCGTTGCGAGACAAAGCCACGAGTCGCCTGATAGCTCAGAAGTGTCTCGCCCCAACGCTGATATAGCGGCCCTGACAATAAGTTTTGGGTCACCGCGAAGAGCGTTTGTTAGTCCACGCCATATGCCAGAATTCTCCCATGACGTGCCGATTAGTTCGGGCGCATGTTTCGAAGCTAGTTGGATGGCAAGCTGAGGCATCTCATCACGCAGGGCGTTTGAACTGATGGCCCAATTTTCCAGATGATCCTCGACCGCGTTTAGCTTGTCTGACAAGGTAGCCGCCTGAACCTCCGTTAGGGCACGGGCGAAGTGCAATCGCTCAGCAGGACTTTGCACGTTTTCGGCCAGATGCGCCAAAGTCCGGGAGGGCCATTTTCTACGATCATCGCCTTCAGTGTCATTCTCGATCGCTGCATCGATTGCGTCGGCATCTCCAAAATTAATGCCCACAAAGCGAAAACTCTCACTTTGCTTTTTCTCTGGTTGATACGGTTTCTCGGGTGGATTGCGTGTGGTTAGAGCACGAATTCTCGACACGGCGTTCGACGAATATTTGAGATGCTTTTCCGCCAGAATCTTTAATCCACCAATTGTGGATGACCGAGGCCTCAGTCGATCACTCCGGTCGATCTCAGTAAGAAGTACCTCGAACAGCCACTCGATATTTTCAGGAGCCAAATTTTTGCAAAGGATCTCTGCTAAGTGGTCGAGGCGCCAATTCCATGCTTCCCCAGGCTCCTCTAAGCCAAGCAAACAAGTGGCTAAATCCGCAGAGAGACAACTTCTTTCGACAAGCTCTCCGAGCATTGGTGGCAAGGTCGCACCAAGCTCAATGTGATCCCGGTCATCTAGCCTAGATATGATCGCAAGAGCATCCCTTCCAGCCGCAGGTGCAAGCGATCGCGCAAATTCCGCCCACGGAAATTTATGCGGTTCATGCTGATTGAGTTCTAGAATTCTAGTAAGATTGTGAGCCGCCACGCGATCCAAGACTGAGCCGCTATGCTCGGCGGTCAGTGCGAGTAGGTAGTTCGTTCTATCAAAATCGTCCGAACCGACAGCCTCCGCCAAGTCCAACGCTCGACGAAAATACGCGGCGGCTTCCGGATCACCGACCCGCCAGACAGCGCGCGCCAAGTCCCCGTATGCAGAGATTCGCGCGTTGATGTCGGTATCTGTTGCGATCTGGGCCTCGACAAATGCTGCTAGATCTAAAGCAGCGTCGTGCAATTCTGGTGTCCGGGAGAGGCGCGTTACCATCTCGGTCAGTAAAGGTGTAAAAAGCCCGTGGCCCTCTTTGATAAGAGAGACTAAGCGACGGGCGTTTTGCGCATCGAAAGCACCGATCGCATCGCCGACCTGAAAAAGCGAAGCTACTCCGACCCTAGCAATATACTCTTTTTGATCTCGGTATGGATATGACGACGCTTCTGAAATGTCGGCTTGCAGCTGGGAAATCGCCTCATCCATAACTCTGAATGAAGTAGTTCCAGAGGGAGGTGAGATCATCTCTCCTACTAATCTGGCATAAGGGAGAAGCGGCTTTATCCGGTGCTTTATTGCATTCTCATAGGTCTGCAGAGATTCCGGACTCAGTGAGCTTCGGGTCGAACCATATTTTGATCCTCTTCGAACGTTCTTACGGTATCTATTCACCATCGCCGAAAGCCGCTTCGGAAGTTCGGCTTCAAAAGCTACGGACCCCTTCTTTCTCACATATTTCGGTACGGCTTCGACAAGTTCGCTCGGGGCGAGGTCAAGGAATGTAGGGGGCTTCGAAGAAATCAAAGCCGATATGCCAGCTTGAACAACCATTCGTTCTGCGCGCGTCTGTCGGCCAATAGCTCGAGAAATCGTGGACTGAGGGTCGTCTCGCATCGACGAAAATTTGTTTCGCTTCCTTCTTCATGCCCAGCTTAAGCGCTTGGGCAGACGCAGACAGCGTTGCAGAAATTGGAACCCTAGTATTCGGATCTGGAGATGAGAGACCCGCCAGCGTCGTCAGAAGACAACGGGTAAATTCTGCGTCATCTGGCGAAAATCTTAAGGCAGATAGTATGAGGCTCCGGGACCCCAGTTCGCAATGCTTCAAGCGATCCAGAATCTGAGCTTTTGTTTCAGATTTCTCCCTGTTCGAATGTTCCTGACGTTCGAGCAAATCTAACAGGCTTGCAAACCTGTCGAACGCCTGAGCGTCTTTTCGTTTGGCGAACCAGATAGCTACGCGATCCTGATTGCCGCTAAGCATTTCAGTAAACGTGAAACCAATCTCATCGAGACGATCAGACAGGCGACCATTCCCGACCACTCTGCCGCTCTCTTGCCTTTGAGCCCAATTCAGCCAATCAATTGCTCGACTGGAATTGCGCTGAGCTTCCCCCAGTTCTCCGCGGATCGCGTAAGCGAGTGAGAGAGCAGAATGTCGACCGCCGGGCCACCCGACCTTCGTCGCAAGAAGTCGGCGTAGCGCTTCGTGATCCCCAGAGATCGCCACAAGATCTGGATATTCGTAAAGAAACCGATCCGATCGCTCATGCCCTGCTCCAACAATCGAAGCTTCCAGAAATAGTTTTATCAGACTGTCATATCGTTCGGCGGCAGATGTCGCCTGGATGGCTGCAGTAAGCCGCGCCATCCGAACGTCCCTTTGGCTAACCTTGCTTGCAGACGGCGGCACACGTTTGTCGAAGGCCAATGAGAAAAGCTCATCGACGCGTTTTGTCGCGACCAAGACCGAGGGCAATGCTCTACAGGCATAATCAGAGACAGCCTGCCGTCCGCTCAGGCGCTCAATTACTAATTCATTCGCTGCAGTATCAGATTTGGCCAACGAACGGATCAAAGTTTCCGTTGGCTCATCTCTGAACATCAACCCACTTGGAGTCCGTTCCAACAATGGAGCAAGGTCTGAAGCAAAGCTTTCTATAGCCGCTAAATTCATGCCCTGCGCAGCCGCCAACTCCTCCACTGGCACAGGGGGTGGCAGCAGAGACAAGCCCGACAAAATGACATTAAGTTCGTCTTCTCCAACTCCCTTGGAGCGAGCTACATTTTTCGCGGCCTCTATCCTTGACAAGATTAACGCGTTGAGAACTTCCGCGTCTGTCGCCTCGCTGCCACCACGCCGTTCTCCATCGTAAGGACGGCCCGCGCCGAGAAGTCCATCAAGGCAACGAGGGTTTCTTCCAGATCGTGATTTTAGCGCTGCAACCTCTGCCGGCGTCGCAGTGGGATCACGCGACAGTACAAGTTCCCGGACCTCTTCGTCAGAAAAAGCCGGCACTTCAATTTGGTGAACGGTTGCACTGCCAATCGCGAGATCGAGGCCCTCAGTGCGGCATGACCCGATGATCGTCACTCCGTCGATTGGCTCGATTGAAAGTGATTTCAGGATCAGGTGCGCAAATGATGTGCTATTTGTATCGCGAGCTTCCATCCCCGCATGGTCAATGGCATCCAAAATCAACACGATGCCGCTTGTTGAATCACGTTGGCGCGATGTCTTGACCGCTTGAACCAGCCTTCGCCGAAATGCCGCTACAAGCCCTGTGATGTCACTCGTAGGCAGCAAGATGTCACAGAGGCCCTCTCCCGCGAGTAGATTGGCCAAGTGTACTAACGTTCGTCTGGGCAGGTGCCTCCCGTCTTCTGGGTCGCGCCACTTTCCTGCCCCAAATCCATCGAAGATCACTGCATGCTGCTTCGACGGAAGGTGGTTGGCTACCGTTTGCATGAGCACGGTCTTTCCCATCCCGCCCGCGCCATGGATAACGATTGGTAGATTTGACGTAACTGCCGCTTCTAAAATTACTTGCGCGATTGGCCGAGAAATAGGGTTCGCAACCGGCGGAAATGCATCCGGGGTCGGATAAAGGACATCTTCGTGATCAATTCCAAGTTCCGCCAGCACATCGACTCTCGCGACTTGGTTGTTGCCCTGACCAGCAAACCCGGCTTTCTCCCGCATCAACCTCTGGAGCTTGAGAAGTCTTGTATTTGACTCAGGATCGCTTGCTTCGCCCCATGCAAACAGGAGGCGGCGAACAGCTTGTTCGGCGTGCCGAAGCGATCCTTGGCTACCTTGTAGGTCCAAGCGCCGCAAAATCGAAACCAGAGGAACTCGGTCGATCACCGCTGTCTTGAGTTGAACGGCTTGCTTCTTTGCGTCGCCCTCCAATTCTTTGTTGGCGATCAGTCCTGCCAACGCTTTGCTTAGGTTGTGATGAATTGGTCGATTAGTCGAAAAGATATACTGAACCGATTGCTCAACCTTCTTGTCATCAAGCTCGTCTCTCAGGTCTCGATCGGTTTCTGAAAATTTTCTTAGTGTTTTTGCGAGATCTGCGGCACGAATTGGCTTTTCTGCATCGCTTATTGAGTATTTGAACTGGATGACTTCAATCAGGTCGGCGTGCTTTGCCGTTCGTCCCCCATGGTATCTAACCAGATCAGCAATCTCCATTGCTGATGAGCTGAGTCCGTCCTCGTCGTCCAACCCAAATCCTTCAACGGCAATCGCCGAAAGAGTGGTTTTGGGCGGCAACAATTCCAATGCCGACCTTGCTGCCCAGGCCTCGTGATAACTGTGTCCGTCACGAGAAGCTCTAACGACATCGACTCTTTTGACTGCCGCATAGTCTGCAATGTCGCCATCCCTTGTCATGGGAACATTGGTAGAACGGAAAGCTGGGGAGGTCTAGCTCCCTGAGCCTTGGCAAATTCACAGTTTTCATCATTCAAAGCGCGTCAGACGGACACCCGCCCTATTTTCCTATCGAACCTAAAGCAGTCTGTCTGCAAACGGGCCAAACTCAGCTACCTTGAGCTGCCAGACGAGATGGTGTTTAAAACTAGATTACTTAGAAAGATCCGTGGTCCGCATCTTTTTGACATCCAGCAAATTAAACCCACCCCTGATGCCTTCGACCGTGACACGCTGACCGACAAGCTTCCTCGCTTTCCATCCCCATCCGCAGTCAAGCTGCCAGACGCCGCCTCCATCCATTTCTAGAGCGTAAAGGCCATGTTGCGAAGGGCGCAGAACACCCGTCTCCACGTGACGTGTTCCCATAGGCATTCTGGGTATCTCCCCGTAAAGTCGATGGCGGTACGCCCCCGCTTCGACTTCACACCTGATCCTCTGGTGATCGGGGAGTTAGTAAACCGAACACAGTCGGCCCTATAGCCTTTAGGCCCGAGAGCCCTGGACATACGCCATAGGCTCCCCGACCATAGGTCAAGGAGTGTGGACCACTACGGGCAGTCCAACCGCTGTGTTCGGGGTTACTAATCCCCAATGCCGTGCGTGGCGGCATCACCAAGCTGTATGGGACGGGTGCGCCTTTCAGGCAATAGAAAGCTGTATAGCCGGGGTTTCGCCTGATCTTGGCCAGAGTATTTCGTATAATCGCCCAGTATCAGCGACACAGAGAGATCATCATGGGCGGCATCAATTCCGGGCGGAAACGCATCGTCCATCGCGGAGCAGTCGAGCAGTTTCCCGTCATCGACCTTCGCGTCCTGAAGCGCGCTGGGCTGCTCAAACCCGGTGAATGCACGTATGACACGTTACGCTGGCTAAATCAGGACCTAAAGGCGCTCGAGGTGCGAATTTTCGTCGATTTGAGCGACGCCGATGATGCATCGGTACGCATTGCCGGTGATGCGACTGCCCAGCGCGCAGCGATCGAATGCATCCCCTGCCCCTACGGAGGCTATCGCTGCTACTTCCTTTGCCCGCTGACCGGCGCGCGGTGCGAACAGCTCTTCTTAGCCGATGGCATTTTCGCATCCCGTAAGGCCCATAGGATGACCTATGCTAGCCAGGGCGAGGATGACCTGTCCCGTGCCCGTCGCAAGGTGCGCAAGCTCCATAGGCAAGTGGAAGGCAATAGTCGCTATGCTCGCCCGCGCGGCCGCAAACGATATGCCAAGGTACAGAGCCTCAAGCAGGCCAAGTGGGACGCGGAGAGACTCTATCGAGATCGGCTATGCGCGATGATCGGTGAGATTTAGCCGCTGTTTCAAAATTATCAGGTAGCTTCGCCTACGTGGCAAGCATTGGAGGATTCGCTGGTGGGCACAGAACCAACGAAAGATGAGTTGGCGATCTTCGATGAGATCGCAGGATTAGCGGAATCGATTTGGGATGTTTCAAGAACATTCTCGGCTCCCCTTACTGACCCCAAAATGATGTCAGTGCTGATCTACAAACGCTTACGGACTAATCACATAGGCTTCACGGCTCTCTGGAAGCAATCGCTTCCGCTAGAAGCGGCTATGATTTTGCGCTCAGGGATCGAGGCCGCAATCTGCATTGCCGCCAATCAAAGGATGCAGGCGGATTTTATAGCCCTGGTTCGAGCGGACGCGGCCGCCACACTTACCGGCCAAATCAAGATGCAGCGCGCAGATGGCGCGACCGACCTCGTTCGTGACAGTGAAGCAAATCTGCGTATGCTGACGGATAGCCTCCCCGAGGGCATCAAACCAGCGCGGCTTGAGTGGCAATCTCTTGCGGGAGCGGGCAACGTTCCACGACTTTACGGCTGGCATCGGATGCTCTCTGGTATTTCCTCGCATGTGACCGGGGTCTCTCTAATGCAAGGAATATCAGACGGCAGTGAGAAAATGGACGCATCGCAAGAGAAACTTAGGGGCCTCAACAAGAGGATGCACCCTATGATGATGGCAAGCGCTACTCTGACAGGTTCATTACATCATGCGGAGCTTCTCGAAGACGAGAAACACTATGTAGCCGCTGTGGATTTGACCAAACGCATGGACGAACTTTCGGAGGAGTGGCCGGGGGTCAAGAAGTAGTTGGTATGGGTCTAGAGACACAGGTTGCCTTAATCGGGCTGATCGGAGCGATCGTTGGTGGCGGAATTTCATCATTAACAACGCTCCTCATCTCTCGGAGCGAGCGGAAAAAGTTTGCGCGCGAGCGGCTCTGGGACCAGCGGCGCGAGGGCTACTCCAAAATTATCTCGTCTCTCGTAGCCGCGACGAACATCGCGACACATATGGACGAGGAGTATTCGGATGATCCTCACGGCTATGATGCAAGTGAGCGTTCTCGACAAGCAATGGCGGAGTACATCGCGCACATGCATTCGGCCCGTGACACCTTTAACGCCTATCGACTCGTTTTGTCGATCTCGTTCGTTGATATCTATGAGACCGCTCAGCGGCAAATTAAGGTCGAGGCAGGGAACCCCAATCTTGTGCCGCCCGAGAGTGCTGAGATCACGGGCACGATAATGAAGACAGCCTTGACGAGATTACTGGAGCAGGCGGTCAGCGAGCTACAGGAAGGAAGTATAAAGGGTCTCTAGTTTTCACAATGTGATCGAAACGCTTCCCAGGAAGCAGGCCGTTTCGCAAAATGAAATTTGGCTTAGGTTTCGATCAAAATAGGGCGGGGTCCGCAGGTAGATGATAAAATGTGGTCTGGTACCCAGTGGTGACCCAGCGGCCCAATCGCGCAGCCAAAAGGCACGCGATTTCGCGGTCTTTTATCCCCGGACAGCCTCATTCAAAATCAGCGGGTCCAGCCTTCTGGGATTTCTGGATTTCGAACCTGACAAGCGCCGGAAACCTGTCTTAATCGGTCTGATGGTCAACGACAGGAGACCATTATGACGAAGACGACGACCAACTCAGGCGCTGCCTCTCGCAACCGGAAAGCGACCAACAAAGCCAAGACGATCGCGCTTGCCGATCTATGCAAGCAAATGAAGATGAAGCCGCGTGAAGCGCGAATGCTGCTGCGGCTAGCGGTCAGCAAGAGGAATGAGTTCCCAGCCCTAGCCGAAGCCCATGTGCCGCGTCAGCCATGGCAATGGGTGGTCGGGTCGGACGCACTCGAAGAAGCGAGGAAGGCGCTGACAACCTTGGCCGAGTGAAGGAGGCCGGGCGAACAATCCGGTCTTCTCTTGGAATTTCATGTTTTCAGGTTTTCAACACCGGCGATCATTTGGTGATTGAAGAGGAGGGATGTGATTGCACTCCCTCCCCCTCCCCGGCGTTGAAAACTTGAAAAGGTGAAAACCTGATCAATCAGGCGGCAATTCCCAGAACCACTTCTTGCCTTCACGTCGAGGTTCAATCTCGAGTTCCTTGCGCGCCCGGTCCAAGGTTGATGCACGGATAGCTCGCGCCTCGGCGTTGCGTTTCAGCGGCCCGACTTCTTTTCTCCCGTCGGCCAGTTCCTCTAGCAAATAGTCTTTCGCAACCTGCCGCTCGTCCTGCTGAGGACCGCGTGACGAAGGATCGGCTGACAAGAACTCGTCGGCGTCGATCTTGGTGAACTTGTCGAACGTGATCTTAGGCTGCTCGCCCTTCCGACCATCTGCGTCGCCCATAGTGAAGAGCATGGCATCGCCTTTTTCGAAGTTGGTCTTCAGGTGGAACAGGATGAAACCACGCACATCATCACTGCGCCGAACCAAGCCGAACTGGTTGCGCGCAATGCCCACGAAGTCGGTCGACCCCAGTCCTTTCTTCATGGCCTGCTCTTGCGGCCCCTTACCGAAATGGCGGACGCAAATTATCGCGCAGCGCCGCCTATCGGCGATTTCCGCAAGCCGGGACATGAACTCGCGAACCTGAATGTTGCTGTTGCCGTCCACGCCGGTCATCGTTGCTTGGATCGGATCAATGAACACAAGGCGAACCTGGTTCTCGGCGATTTCTCCGTCCAACCAGTCCGTCATCTCCTTGGAGAGATCGAACGCCACAGTCTGGATAAACACGCGAGACAGGTTTGCCCCGTTCGCTATCAATCGCGGCTTTATCACTGCGCCCTTCAAGTCTTCGAAGTTGAGCAAGAAGCAATTTGCAGGCTTGAGCTTCTCGCCGTTGGGCAGGGTCTGACCCCGGCTCACGCGCGAGCAGAGCCATGCGGTGAACTGACTCTTGCCATCGCCGGGATCCCCGTCAAGCAAGCCAAGAGTGCCGAGACAGATGTAGGGGTACCATAAGAATTCCAGCTGCTCCTCGGGGATCTCCGAGAAAGGAACCATCTGGGGGAACGCCTTGGTCGGATAGCGCGATACGCTGCGGGCAATCTTTCGCACCTCGCGATCAGGCAAAGGCTCATCAGCCATATCCAGGTTGAGCGCCTTCAACGCCGCCAGAGCAGCTTGTTGCGGAACGCCTCTTGAGTGGAGGTAGCCTGCAAACTGAGTCAGCGTACTGTTGCGCATACCCTTTGGGATCTTTCTACCGCCGGTTTCCTCCTCACGCTCGCGATCCTTCGTTGTGATCGAAGCGATATTGTCGGGAAGCTTGGCAATGGGCCGATCTTCCCAGACTGCGTAGATTGCGCCACTTACATGACGGGAGCCGGGGCCGATCACATAAGCCCTCTTCCCGCTCTTTACGTCAAGCTTATGTTGCGCGCCGTTTCGCGAAGGCATTTCGCCAGCTAAGTAGAAATGGAAGCCTCGCGCTGTCTTCACGGTGAATGTCGGCGGCGGTACGATAGCGGGATCGAAACGAGGCCAATGCCTCCTTGCTGTCGCAATCAATGACAGTCAGGCCCTCGGTCGCAACTGCATATTTCATCTCAGGATATTCGCGAAGCCATTTGCGGATGGTTTTGAGCTTTGTCGTCGCTCCTTTCACCCCGCTTGGAACAAGCGTGTTGATCGGATGCTTGCCCGGGCTTTCGCAGTTCTTGCGCCCACATCTGCAGCGACCACTATCGACGCCGTGGACCGGCAGAACAGGGATGCCCTGTCCCGCAAACCACCGCATCATGCCAAAAACCGAGGCGGGTTGATCGAAGCGTACTCGAATGGATGAGGGTTTGTTCATTGATCGCCCTCCCCACCCGTTTCGGTCGGAACACCCGGCAATGGCATTCGGGCGATCTCTTCCATGATCGCTTGGTATTCTTCCTGAGTGTCCGCCTCAAATAAAAAGACGCGTGTTTTGCGACGACCAGTGTGCGGATCGTCAAATTGGCGTGTGGTGCAATGAATCATCGGGCTGCCTCCCGCTCATCGGCAAGTGCGTCGAGGTGGGCATCCACTTCGTCCTTCAACCACGCCACCGAATGGTCCCCAATTCGGACCCGCTTGGGCCAGCGCCCCGTAGCCTCTAGGCGCAAAGGTGTGCTTGGACTCTGCGTAACACCTAGAATCCTCAAGTGCTCACGCGTGTAGAAACGGCGGCGTACAACGCCGTCAGTTGATTGGTCTGTCATGTTGAGATTCCTCATCAGCTTAAAATTGATGAGGATGGCCATCCCCGTCTTGCGACGTCGAAAAGTTTTATGACGCCAGCTCGTCAGGTCGGCTATTAGAGTCCGTCCGCCATTAGTCCGGAATTGGAATACCGGACATTCTCGCGTTTGATCGCGCTTCGTTAATGCGCTCATACATTGTTGAACGTTCAGGCCATGGCCCTTTGAAAGATGCCTTCAGAGACAGGATTACCTCGCTCGCCCGCATGCCCAGTGGATTGTAGCTGAAGAACTCAGCGAGTGCGTCGTCAAACTCTTCGAATTGTCGTTTCCGACCGCGTTTTGCAGTTGGCTGCTTCTCAAACTTCGTTCGCAAGAGCTTAGGAAAATCTCGCAAATCAACCATGCATGGATAGATTTTGCCTCCCTCAAGTTCGATCTGGCCCTCGTCGTCATCTGTGGGCATTGGATAAAGAGCAAAGAGCGACGGCTCATTTGAACTCGAATAATACCATATTCGCCGAACACCCCTGAAATAAACAAGAGGCAACCAGCCATTCTGCACGCATTGGACAAGTGCGGAGATGGCCCATCTTCCCATCTCAACGTCGTGCTTACTTAGCTCATTTGATTTGGGGCCGAGCCTCATATGACGTGCCAAACCAGTCGGCCATTGAGTTCCGAATTTGTGTTTTCCCAACGCGTTGAATGCGTCCTCCAAGTGTTTGAGATCATCAGACGGAAGTTCAGTCTTCGAGGTTCTCAAGATACCGCCCCCACTTTTCCAAAGCCTCGCGCTTTTCAGTCGAGTATTGAAAGGTATTGTACACCAACGCCACACCCGAGATGATTCCGGTCATATGATTGAGAATCTTCTCAGCAACATGAGGATCGATGCCCAAACTAGCCATGCCTGAAGTGGCTGTGCGGCGAAGGTCATGCATATGCCAATCAGAAGTTTCAGAGACCGCGTGAAGGCGGCGAAGCGCCTTGCTGAAACTGCTGATTGGCGAAACGCGTGTGGTTGTGAACACAAGGTCACAGTCAACAAACTGGGGCACTTCATCTAGCAGTTTCATCGCATAGCCGCTGAGCGGTACAATATGCGGCTTGCCGTTCTTCGATCGCTCGGCCGGGATGGTCCACGTCCGTTTTTCCTGATCGAGGGAAGACCAGGTCATATTGGCCAATTCTCCTCTGCGCTGGGCTGTGGCCAACAGCAGCGGGACGTATTGCCTGTATGGATAGCCATCTTGAGCGCAGGCATTAAGCAGACGAACAATCTCCTGCTCGTCGAGAACCCGATCCCGCGCGATTTCCTTGTGTTGTTTGCGGATGCCGTTGGTCGGATTGGTCTCGACGATGCCGCGTTCCATACACCAGCCATAGAGTTTGCGAATATGCGCGAGAATTCGGTTCGACTGATAGCGCGCACCACGCGCAGACGCGGCATCCATGATCTCGAGAATATCGGCGCGCGAGATCTTTCGAATATCACGCTGCCCATGCAAACTAACCAATTCTCGGTTCAGAACACGCTGTGCTTCTTTCCAGCTTCTGTTGTTCGGACAGGCGTATTTCTTTATGAAGTCAGCGACCACAGCCTCAACCGTGAGGTCAATCTGACGGCGACGTCTTGCCGGATCGATCCCATCATCGACCTGCCGCAACGCCTCCATCGCGATCTCTCGCGCTTTGGCCAAAGTTACGCGAGGATAGGCACCGCATGAAAAGCGCTTTTGCCTAGTGCCATAGCGATATTTGACGCTAAAACTGATCGTCCCACGTACGCTGACACGAGCGCTAAAACCGGGGCACAGAACATCATGTACTTCGTAGCGCTTGGCCTTCGGTTTGAGGGCCTTGACCGACTTGTCCTTGAGCGCCTTGCGCATGTGCCGTTCCTTTCAACGGCACACTAACAATCACATTTTTTTAGCAATCTCAAAGAAAACTCTGGGTCCCGGACAGTATGAAGCAGAAAACTATAGTCTGATGCGATATGCAGGATTCGAACTAAGGTAAGGCAGGAAGCAATCATGATCTCTGGACCGCTCGAGGCCATCGGTACGGACACGCTTGATAGGCTGATAGCAAACGGTGTCCCTGAAAGCCGCACACTCGAATACAAAAGGGATCTGCCCAACCCGAAGGGCAAAGATAGCAAGCGCGAGTTTCTCGCAGACGTCACGTCATTCGCCAACTCGCAGGGCGGCGACCTCCTATACGGAATCGATGCCCCCAAGGGCATACCGACCGCGATAGCCGAGTTATCAGTTGACGATCCGGACGCCGAGCTTCGGCGGTGGGAGGACATCATCCAAAGTGGTGTAGAGCCCCGTATTCCGGGTCTTCATTTTCGTTGGATCGCCTCCGCAGAAGACCGAGGGGTAATGCTTATCCGCGTGCCACCAAGCCCAGTAGGACCTCATCGGATCATCTTCAGCAATTGGAGCCGCTTTTTCAGCCGACGATCAAATGCCAAATATGAGATGGACACGCACGAATTGCGCGAGTCGTTCGTAGCTGGCGAGGCCCTTCCCAATCGCATCCGCTCCCTACACCTGCAAGCGGTTGACGCAGCTGTTCGGGGCGAGCTGCCAGTCGGGCTCGGCGATGATCCGAAAGCAATCGTATCGCTAGTGCCTATGACCTACTTTCGCGAAAGCCGTGATCTCGACATTACTCCCGAAAATGCGCTCGCACCCATTAAGCCGTCCGGTTACATGGATTCCGTGGAGATGATTGAAGGTGTCTTGCTTCACACCAACCCAAGTGAAAGCGGGGCTGTTCGCTCCTATGCAATCACATATCGCCAAGGCAGAATCGACGTTGTTTGGACGATCGGACGTGTCGTCCATGAACTCCGCAAAGATGAAGCGCCTATTGTTTGGCCCAAGCGGTTCGAGGATGGTGTTTTAGACGCCGCGATATCCGGCGTCGCAAGACTCCAACCTTTCGGCATAGAGGGACCGTGGACGGTCCACGCCAGCTTGACGGGCATTCGAAAGTATCACCTCGTCGTGAACAATGAATGTTGGTCTGATCCGGCATGGCGTGATCAGGTCACACTGCCTTCGCTACGCATCGAGACAATGAATCGAGCAGCTCTGCTTCCGGTGCTCCGATCTTTCTGGCTCGCATTTGGGGTTCGCCGTCCTGATGACCCTACCAGCGATCAAACGTCTTAAGAAGCGGTTGTGTCGAGTCTGGTCGAGGCATTTAATCTAGGAAGGGGTCTTTGTACGATGGATGTGTGATCTTCAACCTTCGCGAAAAGCCGCCATATTTCTGGTCACCCCACTCATCCCGTTGCCATTCGATCTTGAATTTGCCCGCCTCTAAGACCCCTTCGTCGCTTCCTTCATACTGAACGGCAAAACGTTCTGCAGGTTCGTCACCAAGAGCTCGCATGATGAGCGTCTTTGCTGCCGATAGAAAGATTGTCTCGGAGTTTTCTGGCTCCCCCGGCAAATTCGCATTCAGCTCCAACGAAAGCTTGGTCGCAGCCTCCTCGATACCGGAAATTCGGTAGGTCAATCGATCTGCAAGGAAGCTATCGTTGACCTTCAAAGGTGCAGATTCTGCTGACCAGTCCACAACGGTTCGGTGATAGTCCTCCGTGTTCAATCCCACCTTCGCGAGGAAGTTCTTCGCCTCATAAGGTGACCATCCTATTGACCAATCAACTGGTGGAGGACGCTTTTCTCGTCGGCGAATACGGCGTACTTCGCTGATCGCCTCACGAATGCGTTTGCGGTCAGTCGCATCCGTTGCAGTCAATGCACGGAAGTAGCGATTGATCAGATCAACGTTGACGCCGAAGGCGAAAAATCCGCGGACATATGCCTCTCGCCGTAGTTGCTTATCATTCAATCTAAAGGTCAACCTAACTGCCGCATTCTCATACGCGGAGATCGCAAGTATCAGATAGAGGAACGGCAAATACATGAGGGAAAGCAGCGTAGGCACCATGAAATCGCGAGCCGTGCCCAACGAGAGGAAATCGCCAAAATGTGTCGCGATTTGATAGCCGCTAAACGCAACCAGACCCAACCCGACAATTGCAAGAAAGGCGTTTAGGGGACCAGCCAGCCGAGCATGTTCTGCCTTATGTTCAGCTATGACCGCCATCATCGCGACTACGGCCATTACGGGCAAAAGTACGAGTTCCGCCCACAACGGTAAGGTATAAAGTTCAGAGATGAAGACCACAAAGGCAGTAATCGCGATCGTTTCGCGAGCTACCTTCCGCAACCTCCCTACACCCTCCTTGCTCGTTGCAGTGTCAGCCAACGTGACGATCATAGTTGTGAGACACCAGATAATGGTCGCTGAGAGATTGTCGCACTGCCAAATTCTTAGCCACGCCAGCAGCCAGACGCTTGCCGCAGTCCAGCCAGCCGCAGCAGCGATCGCGATCTGAATCTTCCATTGAAAGAAGGCTTGGACGACGTCCCACATTGAGGACCGAAGTTTTGGCTGGAAGAGGATATAGAGGACCAGAAGCCCGATCCAAATCAAGCTCGCCCATTCCCTATCGTTGAGCTGGATCAGGCGAAGGCACTCGCAGACATCATTCATCTCTTCTTCTGACTCCCCGATTCCAGTCGACCGCGCTGCAAATTTGCTCGCCCAACTCATAGATAGTTCGTCGAACTATGGCGGAAAACATCCTGACTTCGATGCAACATTTCGATATAGCAATGGAACTGACCCGCCGGTCATTTGGACCGACGCTCCGGCCCACACGTCGCACTAGATGCCGCGCGAGATATTCTGGAAATTTGAGTTTCAATAAGATGCATGTCTCATGCTGGGTCCCATTGGGGTAACAGACGCCTGAACTTGCCTGCTTAGACCTGAAAGAACCTGCAACGATCTGCGGACCCCAACCGTATGATTTTTGAACGAAATGAGGCTATTTGCAGCGATATAACAAGAGCTTAAGCCGTGCTCTTAATCAGCGGGTCCTAGGTTCGAACCCTAGTGCGTCCACCATCGAATTTCCGATAGTCATGCCGACTTACCGATGCATCGCGCAGTGTCTGAGCACATTGTACTGTGACAAGTGCTAGGTTGTAATCACATCGTGATGTGATACTGCGCAATCATGAGCACATCGATCATCACACGCGTCCGCGAACTTGTCACATCAGGCGAATTCACCAAGGCCGGACTTGCCCGCGCAGCCGGACTTCATGCCAACACCTTGCGCGATGCAGCGGAGGCGGGTTGGAACCCCACTTCCGACACCTTGGCAAAGCTCCAGTCCTTCCTCGATGCGAATGATGAACGGCCCGTGCTTGTCGGGATCGAGGAGATCATCGACGAGGCGCGCAATGGCCGCATGTATATTCTTGTCGACGACGAGGACCGAGAGAACGAAGGCGACCTCATCATTCCCGGCCAGATGGCAACCCCGGCCGCGATCAATTTCATGGCGACGCATGGGCGCGGCCTGATCTGCCTTGCCCTCGACAAGGCGCGGGTCGACCAGCTTGGCCTTGAACCGATGAGCCGCAACAACAAGGAAAGCATGCAGACCGCCTTCACGATCTCGATCGAGGCGAAGGAAGGCGTGACCACAGGCATTTCCGCAGCAGACCGAGCGCGCACTGTTTCAGTGGCAATCGACGCGACCAAGGGCGCCGACGATATCGTCACCCCCGGCCATGTCTTTCCGCTGATGGCGCGCAATGGCGGCACTCTGGTCCGCGCAGGCCATACCGAAGCGGCGGTCGATATCTCGCGCCTAGCCGGGCTCAACCCTTCCGGCGTGATCTGCGAGATCATGAACGAGGACGGGACGATGGCCCGGCTCGATGATCTCGTCGCATTTGCGCGCACGCACGACCTCAAGATCGGCACTATCCGCGACCTTATCGCGTACAGGATGCGCAACGATCATCTTGTCGAACGCATCGACGAAAGCAGCTTCGACAGCGATTACGGAGGGCAATGGCGGCTGATCACATATCGCAACCAGGTCGAGAACAGCCAGGCCTATGTCCTGCAAAAAGGGCATGTGACACCGGATGAACCCACCCTCGCCCGCGTGCACCCGATCTCCGTGTTTGACGACATCCTCGGCCAGCCAGGCCCGCGCAAGCGCACGTTGCAGCGCGCAATGAGCGTAATTGGCGAACACGGTTCAGGCGTAATCGTGATCCTCACCAGCAGGATCGGCGCGAATGAATGGAGCCAGGACGAGGAAATCCGCAATATCGGGATCGGTTCTCAGATCCTCGCCGATCTTGGCGTGCACGACATGGTATTGTTGTCCAATTCACGTCCCGACCTCGTCGCCATCGAAGGCTACGGCCTGACCATCACCGATTTCAAATCCATCCCGGAGTAAGCACCACATGGCCAAATTCCTGATCGTCGAAGCGCGGTTCTATGCACAGCTCAATGATATGCTCGTCGCTGGCGCAAAGGCCGCTTTGGAAGCGGACGGGCACGAGGCGGACGTGCTCACAGTGCCCGGCGCGCTCGAAGTTCCGGGCGCAATCGCGCTCGCTGCCGAAAGCGGCGAATATGATGGCTTTGTCGCAATCGGCGTGGTGATCAGAGGCGAGACCTATCATTTCGAGATCGTCGCAGGCGAAAGCGCGCGGGCTATCATGGCGCTTACCATGGACGGCATCCCCATCGGCAACGGTATCCTGACCGTCGAAAACGAGGCGCAGGCGCTGGTCCGGGCGGACCCTGGACAAAAAGACAAAGGCGGCGAGGCGGCCAAGGCGGCACTTGCCCTGCACGCTCTTACAGCTCGTTTCGTGCGGTAAAGCGAGCCAATTTTCGGACTGTTTCCCGGTGAGATACGTGTTTCTACGGATGTAGAATTTCATAAGTCAGGCGTAGTGTCCAATGTGGCAATCGCGATCCGGGAGGGCCGTGGGGGTCAGGGATCGCGAAACAGACTTGGAATGGGATCAATGTATGGCTGACATGCCGCTACCGGACGCACGCGACCTTTATTGCGTGATAGAACTCGCTCGAGCAGCAACTGGAAATCCTTGACGAAGTGGGAGCGGGCATCGCTGCCATTCACGTCAATGCTGCGATTGAGCAATTGCGCACCAATATCGCGGTGGTGAATGAGGAGAGCCTGTCTCCCTTCGACCCGGATCTGCTCTGCCTGGCCCCGGCAATCGCTCCCGCAATTTGACGGGTTATACAGCGCGGTAGGTGTTCGCCCTTAATGGCATTCGCCGCCCGCTGTTCTATCTCTCTCTCAACGAGGTAAAAGACCCTATTAGGGGATTAAGCCAGCCTTGGCCTCGTCAGGAGGCGCAATGCGACTTACCCGAATCCATCGCAACGTCCGGAGCGTCACAGGCATACTGTCGCTTGCGACCAATAGCGTCTTGCTTGCCGATCACGGTGCGCAGTGATGGGACGCGCAGAGCCTTCTGAATTCAAAGATTCCTCACAAGCCGATCTTGCCGTTCCGGGCCTCGAAACCGGAGACCTGCACTCAATGGCCGAGCAGTTGGCGGCAATTGCAGAGCGGCTCCGTGATGGAACCTTCATCTCCGCCGGTAGTGAGCTGGATCCGGGCGATGCGGGACCACACAATGAAAGGAATGGCGCACCGATTGCGTTGTCGGGAGATCCCGCTCTCCAGCGCACAGTCTTTGCCGAAATGGCACGGGCTATCTATTCAGTTCGGCGTGAGCGTGACGCGATATTCAGTGCACCCGAGTTATTCGGCGAGCCCGCATGGGACATTCTGCTCGACCTCTACGTCGCGCATTCGGACAATAATCCGGTCTCGGTCTCGAGCGCCTGTATCGGCTCGGCTGCGCCGCCGACCACGGGTCTCAGATGGCTTGGCGTGTTGGCAGAACAGGGTCTGATCGTTCGCGAACACGACCCCAGCGATCAACGCCGTGTGCTTGTTCGCCTTTCTGAAAAAGGTCTCGAGAAGATGGACGCCTATTTCGCCGGCGCCTCAGGCGTAGACTGACCGAGCTGGAAAAATAGCGAAATTTGGGGCCAGTTGTCAGCCGCCGAAGCAGCCGCGCCCGGCATAGACCGCACTGTCGCCCAGTTCCTCTTCGATGCGGATCAACTGGTTGTATTTCGCAAGCCGGTCCGACCGGGCAAGCGATCCGGTCTTGATCTGCCCGCAATTCGTCGCAACGGCGAGATCAGCGATGGTTGCGTCTTCGGTTTCCCCTGAACGATGGCTCATGACGGATGTGTAACCAGCGCGGTGCGCCATATCGACGGTACCGCAAGCGTTTCGGTGAGTGTGCCGATCTGGTTGACCTTCACCAACAGCGAATTGGCAAGACCCTGCGATATGCCGTCCGACAGCCGCTCGGGATTGGTCACGAACAGGTCGTCGCCAACCAGTTGCACTGTCTCGCCAATCGCATCGGTGACCGCTTTCCAGCCATCGAAATCGTCTTCGCCCATACCGTCCTCGACCGAGCGGATCGGGTAATCGGCGCACAGCTTGGCAAGGTAATCGGCCATGCCGGCACCATCGAGGCTGAGCCCCTCGCCCGAAATTTCGTATTTGCCATCCCTGAAGAATTCGGTCGCCGCGCAATCGAGCGCCAGCACGATGTCCTCGCCCGGTTTGAAACCGGCCTGTTCGATCGATGCCATGATGAAATCGAGCGCAGCGCGCGTGCTGGCGAGGTCAGGGGCAAAGCCGCCTTCATCGCCAACGCTTGTGGCCAGACCCTTGTCGGACAGGCCCTTTTTCAGGGTATGGAAGACTTCCGAGCCCCAGCGCACGGCTTCGGCGAGACTATCGGCCCCGACCGGCATGATCATGAATTCCTGGATATCGATCGGGTTGTCGGCATGCTCGCCGCCATTGATGATGTTCATCATCGGCACCGGCAGGACATGCGCCGATACCCCGCCGAGATAGGAATAGAGCGGAAGGCCGCGCGCGTTCGCCGCTGCCTTGGCCACAGCAAGGCTGGTTCCGAGGATTGCATTTGCACCGATGCGGCCCTTGTTCGCAGTCCCGTCGAGCGCAATCAGCGAGAGGTCGATGTCGCGCTGATCCTCGGCATCGAACGCGCCGATCAACAAGTCGCGGATTTCGCCATTCACCGCTTCGACCGCCTTCAGCACGCCTTTGCCCTTGTAACGGGCGCTATCGCCATCGCGCAGTTCGACCGCCTCATGCGCGCCGGTCGACGCTCCGGAAGGTACAGCGGCGCGCCCGAAACTGCCGTCATCGAGCAGCACATCGACTTCGACGGTCGGATTGCCGCGACTGTCGAGAATCTCGCGTCCGTGAAGGTCGATAATGGCTGTCATGCTTGGCTCCGCTGGAAAAGTGTTGTATACAGATAACACACCTAGACCGGTGTCGGACCACCATGCGCCACCTGATTTTTCCGCTTCCCCCTATTCGTCGGAACATCAGGGCGCAAGGCGCGTTGATTTCAAAACTACAACCCCGCGAATTCCGTCTGGAAAAGCAAGATATTGGAGGGCTAAGAGAAAGACTATGGCTGACACGAAAATTACCAAGACCCCCGCAAAGACCTCAACAAAGGGCGCAACGACCAAGTCGACGACGCCTAAGAAGGCTGAGCCGAAGAAGACCGCAGCGACCGCGAAACCGGCTGACGAGGCGAAAACTCGCTTCAATGCCGCGCTTGAAGAAGCAAAGGCCGGCGCCGCTGCGCTGCGAGCCGAGGCTGGCGACCGTGCTGGCGAATACCGCGAGCAGGCCAAGAGCAAGGGCGACGACCTGATGAGCGAAGCGCGCGCTTACGGCGAGAAGGCCAAGCACCGTGCCGGTGACCTCGCGGTCGACGCCAAGTCTGCGACCAGCGACGGCATCGCCTCGATTGGCAAGGTAATTGCAGATACTGCTCCGCAGATCGACGACCGTCTGGGCGAGCAATATGGCGATTACGCTCGCAAGGCTTCGCGCAGCCTCGCCGAAACTTCGGCGAAACTCGATGCGAAGAGCGTGGACGAGCTTGGCGACGACGCCCGTGAATTCGTGCGCAAGAGCCCCGGCACTGCACTCGGCATCGCCGCGGTCGCCGGTTATCTGATCGCGCGCCTTTTCCGCGGCTCAAGCAAATAACTACGGTCCTTGGGGGGACAGTGAATGCGTGATGACGAACGTCCGGTAGACGATGAGCGCAACGCTCTCGATCCGGTCGGTCCCTTTGACGCAGAAACTGCGCCCCCCGCCGATGCCGCTGCCGATGAGGACGCGGCTGAATACGACGAATCGCTGACTGACGAGCTTGCTGCGCTTATTGACGATGGGCGCACCTATGCTGAGGCAGAGATTGCGTTCCAGAAAACTCGCGCGAAAATCGCCGGGACAAGTGTCGGCAAGGCTATCGCTTTTCTGGTGGTGGCGGCGATCACACTTCATATCGCGGTGCTCGCCCTTGCCGTGGGCCTCGTGATAGCGCTCGAACCGCTCGTGACGATCTGGGGAGCCATCGCCATTGTCGTCGGCGTGCTTCTGATCCTGACCGTCTGGCTCGGGCTCAAAGCAAAGCGTAACACCGACCGCCTTGGCCTGATGTTCGGATCGTCTGACAAAGAAAGCGGCGCGTGAAGAAACTCGATCCGTCCTTTTACGAGGATCGCGCCCTGAGAGATGCGGCGCTTGAGGTGTTTTTGACCGACCTTGCGCATGTCCGCGCGTCCCTGTCGGGCGGCGGGATCGCCAGCAGGATGGTCGACCGTGTCGGTGAAGGCGCCAAGGACGTGCTGGAAACCGCGAAAGACAGGGCCGATGACAATCCCGGCATCATTGCCGCGCTGGTTGGTGCAATCCTGCTCTGGATTTCGCGCGAACCGATCTTTGAACTGCTCGGCCTGACCAGCGAGGAAAACGAGCAGGTCGACCCCGATTACAACAACGACGCGCCTGAAAACAGCGCCGATCAATCTACCCCGTCCGGAGACCCCGATGACTGAAACCGCCCCTACCCCCACAAACGACACTGCACCCGACAAGCGCGACGAACTGCGCGCCAAGATCGAGGCGAGCGAGCGCCGGATCGAGCAGCGCACCCTCGCCGAACAGGCCAAGGAAGCCGCCGGTGCTGCCACCCAGTTTGCGAAAGATCATCCGCTCACCGTCCTTGGCGGCGCTGTCGCAGTCGGACTGGCGATCGGCGCCATGACCTCACCGGGACGCAGAGCAGCCCGCAGCGCCGCGACCGGCACGGTGAATGCTGTCAACAGCGCTGCTCGCAGCACCAAGGATGCCGTCGGAAATGTCTCGACCAAGCAGGTTTCGCGCTTCGGCGCGCTCCTGGCCGATGCCATCACCGCATACGGGATCAAGCTGATCGATGAAGCGATGGACACGGCGCAGGCCGGTCAGGACAAGCTCGAGGATTTCGGCGACAGCGCGAGCTCCAAGGCGAGGCAGATCCGCCGAGATACCGAATATTTCGCGGGCAACGCGGTCGACAAGGGCCGCAGCGTAACGCGCCGCACCCGCCGCCGCGCCGGACGGGCCGTGCGAGGCTTGAAAGGCAAGGTCACGAGTTAACCCGCGTAAATCGGTGCGGCAGCGCACGCAGGCTTGCTCCTGCCGCCCGATACGCTAAGGGGCGCGTGAATTCTCACTTTGCCTCCCCAAGGACGTTCAGATGGAAGAAACCACCCCAAGCCAGCGCCTCCACCTCGTAATGGGCGGCCGTGTGACAGACCCGCGCGGGATCGAGTTCCAGGATCCGGAAAGCCTGCACGTCGTCGGGATCTACAGCACTTATGATGACGCCGTCGATGCATGGCGCGCACAGGCCCACCGCACCGTGGACGATGCCGAGATGAAATATGTCGTGGTCCACATCCACAAATTGCTGACACCCGACGCGTAATCGGTGCAATTCCGCACTAAGGCCTAGCGCCAGTGGCCTACACAATCCGCCCCTTCATTGATGGAGACGCGCCCGCATTGGCGCAGCTGACCGTCGCAGCCATCCGCGAAGTCGGCTCGCGGCACTATTCACGCCGTCAGGTCGATGCCTGGGGCGCGCGCCATCCCGGGCCGGAGCGGTTCATCGCGCGGGCCAAAGACGGCGCATACATTCTTGTCGCAGCAGACGCGGACGATCAGCCCGTCGCTTTCGCCCTGCTTGAGCCTGACGGCCATCTCGACATGCTCTATTGCCATCCCATGCACACGAGGCGCGGCCTCGCCGATGCATTGCTCGCAGAGTGCGAAACGAAAGCGCGGTCACTCGGCGCAGCGCGACTCTACACCGAAGCAAGCGAACTGGCCCGGCCCGCTTTCGAGCGAGCCGGTTACATTGTTCAGCACCGACGCGATTTCGAGATCGCACATGGTGATGGGTCAGTGGAAATCCACAATTACGCGATGGAAAAACCTCTCAATAGAGAGGTTTAACGCGCATTGATCAGATGAATTCGATTTTTTCGACGAGGTAGAACTTGTCTCCTGACGGGACCGTGACCTCGATCTCGTCTTCGACCTGCTTGCCGATCATGGCGCGCGCCAAAGGCGAGCTGAATGAAATGCGGCCTGATGCGACGTCAGCCTCGGTTTCACCTACGATCTGGTACTTGACCGGCTTGTCGTCTTCATCGAGCAACGTGACTGTCGAACCGAAGACAATTTTGTCGCCGGTCAGCGTTGCTGGATCGATAATCTGAGCGCGGCTGATCTTGCCCTCGATATCGCCGATCATGGCTTCAACCTGGCCCTGACGCTCTTTCGCAGCGTGGTATTCGGCGTTTTCCGACAGATCGCCATGCGCGCGCGCTTCTTCGATCGCGTCGACGATCTTCGGGCGTTCATCGCGCAAAGCCTTCAGGTCGGCAGTCAGGCGCTCGTACCCCTCGGCGAGCATCGGGACCTTTTCCATCGTAGCCATTCCAATTCTTTCCTTCTGGTCCCAACCACATTTTACCGCGTCATTTCGACTGTGACCGTCTCTTGGCGAGGCGGCCTCTACACAGCAGAATGTCGGGAGGGACGGCGTGAATTCTCAGTTATAATAGTCCTGCAAACTGCGGACTTCAAGTTGATCCGGTTTTATGGCGGCAATTGCCTGCGCTGCGGCCACCGAGCCAGCAGCGGTCGTGTAGGATGGCACCTTCTTTTCAAGTGCTGTCGCGCGGATCGATTTTGAATCGCGCAAGGATTGCCACCCTTCCGTGGTGCAGAAGATCAAATCGATCTCCCCATCAATCATCTTGTCAACGATATGGGGTTGGCCCTCTGCGACCTTGTTTACGCGTTCAACATTGAGGCCATGTTCGCTCAGATACTCCTTTGTACCGCCGGTTGCGACGATTTCGAAGCCTTCTTCTATCAGGGTTTTCACCGCAGGTACAATGGCTTGCTTGTCTGTGTCCTTCACAGACACGAATACGGTGCCACTGCGCGGCAGCGTCATCCCCGCACCCATCTGCGCCTTCAGAAACGCTGCCGGGAAAGTCTGGTCAATCCCCATCACCTCTCCGGTCGATTTCATCTCCGGCGTCAGGTTGGAATCGGCACCCGGGAACCGGCTGAACGGGAAAACCGCCTCCTTGATGGCCATGTATGGCAAGTCGCGCTTGAACGGCTCGAAATTCGCGAGTTTTTCGCCAGCCATTATCCGGCTGGCGATTTTTGCGACCGGCTGCCCAATCGCCTTGGCGACAAATGGCACGGTGCGGCTTGCTCGCGGGTTCACTTCGATCAGGTAAACCTCACCGTTTTTCACCGCGAACTGAACGTTCATGAGGCCGCGCACCTTCAGGGCGTTCGCAAGCGCTACCGCCTGTCGCTCCATTTCCTCGACGATCTCTGCCGGCAGCGAATAGGGCGGCAAGGAGCAGGCGCTGTCGCCCGAGTGTACGCCTGCCTCCTCGATATGCTGCATGACGCCTGCGATGCGCACTTCGTCGCCATCGGCAAGCGCATCGACATCGCACTCGATTGCATCGCGCAGATATTGGTCGACCAGTACCGGGCTGTCGCCGGACACATTCACGGCGGACTTGATGTAATCGTCGAGCTGCGCTTCGGAATCGACGATTTCCATTGCCCGCCCGCCGAGCACATAGGACGGGCGTAGCAGCACTGGATAACCGATATGAGCCGCCCTCGCCGCCGCCTCGTCGCGGCTGTAGGCGATGCCGTTTTCCGGCTGCTTGAGCTTGAGCTTGTTGACGAGCTTCGCAAACCGCTCGCGGTCCTCGGCAAGGTCGATGGCGTCGGGTGAGGTGCCGAGGATCGGGATGCCCTCGTCTTCCAGCGCCTGCGCCAGTTTCAGCGGGGTCTGCCCGCCGAATTGCACGATCACCCCGACAAGCTCGCCAGCCTGCTGTTCAACGCGCAGGATTTCCAGCACGTCTTCGGCGGTCAGCGGCTCGAAATACAGGCGGTCGGAAGTGTCGTAGTCTGTCGATACCGTCTCCGGATTGCAGTTGACCATGATCGTCTCATAGCCCTGCTCGGCGAGCGCGAAGCAGGCGTGGACGCAGCAATAATCGAACTCGATGCCTTGCCCGATCCGGTTCGGCCCGCCGCCAAGGATCACGATCTTCTTCCGGTCGGAGGGAGCAGCCTCGTCCTCCGGTTCGCCGAAGCTCGGGGCTTCGTATGTCGAGTACATGTAAGGCGTTATCGCCTCGAATTCGGCGGCGCAGCTATCGATCCGCTTGTAAACTGGATGGACACCCAGCTTGCGGCGCAGGGCGCGCACTTCGCTCTCGCTGGTCGCCCCTGCCATCGCCTGCAGCGCATCGTGGAGCAGCCCGGACCGCTTCGCCTGCGTTTCGGCAAGACCGCCAGCCACGCCGACCGACCGCACGGCAAGCGTCGCGAGGCGCCGGTCGGAAAAGCCCATGGACTTGAGGCGGCGCAGCTCGTCTGCAGTGCGCGGCAGGCCGTTATGCGCCAGCATCCGCTCTTCGTAGATGATCGCCTCGATCTGGCGCAGGAACCAGCGGTCATATCCCGTGACAGCGTGAATTTCCTCGACGGTCAGTTCCTCGCGGAACGCCTGCCCGACCTTCAGCAGCCGGTCGGGTGTCCGGCGCGAAATTGCGGCGGTGATCACGTCCTTGTGCGCGCCTTCCAGCTCGGGCGCGCGGTTGAACCCGTCAAGCCCGGTTTCGAGCCCGCGCAGAGCCTTCTGCATACTCTCGGCGAAGTTGCGGTCGATCGCCATGACTTCGCCGACCGACTTCATCGCCGTAGAGAGAAGCGGCTCGGTGCCCTTGAATTTCTCGAACGCAAAGCGCGGGATCTTGGTCACGACGTAATCGATGGTCGGCTCGAAACTCGCAGGCGTCGCGCCGGTGATCTCGTTCGTGATCTCGTCGAGCGTATAACCCACCGCCAGCTTTGCCGCGACGCGCGCAATCGGAAAGCCGGTGGCCTTGGATGCGAGTGCAGACGAGCGCGACACGCGCGGGTTCATCTCGATCACGATCAGGCGGCCATCCGCGGGATTGACCGCGAACTGAACATTCGATCCGCCGGTTTCGACGCCGATCTCGCGCAGCACCGCAATGCTGGCGCTCCGCATGATCTGGTATTCCTTGTCCGTCAGGGTCAGCGCCGGGGCGACCGTAATCGAGATCCCCTGTGTGCACACCCATCGGATCGACATTTTCGATCGAGCAGATGATGATGGCGTTGTCCGCATGATCGCGCACCACCTCCATCTCGTATTCCTTCCAGCCGAGCAGCGATTCCTCGATCAGGACTTCGGTGGTCGGCGATGCATCGAGGCCTTCGCCCACAATCCGGTCGAACTCGGCCTTGTTGTAGGCGATGCCCCCGCCCGTTCCGCCAAGGGTGAAGCTCGGGCGGATAATTGCAGGCAGGCCCGTATGCTCGATCAGCCCGCGCGCTTCCTCGAGCGTGTTGGCGACACCGCTGCGGGCGCTTTCGAGGCCGATCTTGTCCATCGCATCGCGGAAGCGCTGCCGATTCTCCGCCTTGTCGATGGCGTCGGCTTTTGCACCGATCATCTCGACCCCGTGCTCGGCCAGCGCGCCCATTTCATCGAGTTTCAGCGCGCAGTTGAGCGCCGTCTGTCCGCCCATTGTCGGCAGCAGGGCGTCGGGTTTCTCCTTGGCGATGATCTTGGCCACGATCTCGGGCGTGATCGGCTCGATATAGGTCGCGTCGGCAAACTCGGGATCGGTCATGATCGTCGCCGGGTTCGAATTGACGAGGATGACGCGGTATCCCTCCTCCTTCAGCGCCTTGATCGCCTGCGTGCCCGAATAATCGAACTCGCGCGCCTGGCCGATGATGATCGGACCGGCGCCAATGACTAGGATGGAGGAAATGTCGGTGCGTTTGGGCATCAGGAGGCTTCGTCCTCTTGGGGATCGGTTTCGGTTGTTTCGGCGGTAGCGGAGCCGGCGCGCTGCAGGGATATTTCGGTCAGCCGCATTCCCGCGACCTGACGCGCGCATCCGGCCGTGATGATGTCCAGGAGTGGCTTTGGTTGTCCGCGTACGCGGTAAAGCGCGGGGTTCTGGCCAAGGAAGAACGCTCCTTTTTCATCTACTGGCTGGGTCATGAACCGGGTTACTGCGGTCGATGTCTCATTGGTAGCGGCCATGGCGCGCGCGCCTGCGGTTTCATCGCTGCCCGGCACGATGAGGGCCTGCATGTCCTCAAGCTCCATCTTGGTGATATCGAAGGTGAAGGTCGGGATGAAGCGTCCTTCCTGCTGGGCAAGAGCCTCCTTGAATTCGAGCTTGCCCGACATGCGCTGGGCGCATTCTTCGGCAGATTCCTCTCCCTCGCGCCAATCCGTGTCGTCGAACAGCGAGCAGCCCGGCAGCAGCGCAAGGCCTGCCATGGCGGCGGTAAGTGTGATCGCGCGGCGTATCATCCCTGTTCTCCCGTATTCGGCTCGAATGCGTATGTGAGCTTCGTATACCGATAAACATAGGGCAAGGCGTCAATTCGGCTGATCCCGGCGCCGTGGATGAAGGTGCAATTGCGGCGAATGTCGATCAGGCGCTGCCCATCGCGCACGAGGATGTAGCTGAGGACGTAATGCTGGTGCGGCGCGGTCCGCCGTCCGACAATGTCGATCTGGCGGACGGTGTCCCCGATATCGCGCAGGACGTCCTCGTCCTTGAAGCCCTGAGCCTCGCGCAGCTCCTCGCTCACCTCGTGCAAGGCGTCCGGGTCGAAGCGCTCTTCCGTGAAGCGCCCGTCACTGGCGACGATCCGGCAATCCATCCGGCCCGCGATTGGCTTGCTGGTGTCCTCGCGAAAGAGGATCGAGCCGCCAGAATACGAGCACCGGCAACCCGCCCGCGCCCTGCTCAAGCGTGACCGAGCCGTCGCCCTGAAACGCCACGCTAGGGGCAATCACAGCGCCCGGCCAAGCGTCAGCAGGCGGCGGCGTCATCGCCGGGTTCTGGGCGAGTGCGGGGACGGCGAGTAAGGCCAGGATCATAGCGGCGCGCTCATTCATTTGTACTGTCGTCGCGCGGAGCAACCTGTTCGTTGCCTGCAAATCCAAAAATGGTGACACCTGCAAGAAGCAACCCATTGAAAACGCAAAAAGAGCGCTCGAAATCGAGTTGCTCGAAAGGAACGTTCGGTTCAAAGACCACTTGATCGTCACCTATCAGCCTCAACATCGAGCCGGCAGCGAAACCGCAATGCACTTCAAGAGAGGGGAGGAAGCCCGTATATCCACCCGCACTTTCCAAACTCGGCAGCCCTTCGAGTAACCCTTTCTCAGCAAGATTTTCGCGAGCGCTGGCAAGATTTTGAGCTTGCAAACGCGAATGCATCGGTTCCCAGTAAGCGGAATTCAGGTTCTCATCCTCAAACCTAATTTCGTATTGGACGGACGTCTTCTCAAGACAATCGAATTGTTGAGCTCGCGGGTTGGCTGCGTCGAAGATTGTAACCTCGAACGCTTGGATCGTCTCGTCGTAGCGTACGGTGATACCTGATCGCTCAAGCCCGCAATCAACTAGTTCGCCAACAATTCTTTCTTCTGCGGCGCCGTAGTCGAAAGGAGGAGCCTCCATTACCCCAGCCCCCCGACAAACTTCTCGAACAGGTAAAAGCTATCCTGCGGTCCCGGCGATGCCTCCGGGTGATATTGCACCCCGAACGCGCGCTTGCCCTTTACCGCGATCCCGCAATTCGAGCCGTCGAACAGGCTTACATGCGTCTGCTCCAGTGTGTCAGGCAGGGTCTCGCCATCGACTGCGAAGCCGTGGTTCATGCTGGTGATCTCGACTAGGCCCTCGCTCTCGCCCCACGCACTCCCGACGCGCTGGACCGGGTGGTTTGCGCCGCGGTGGCCCTGGTGCATCTTGGCAGTCTTTGCGCCCGCTGCGAGGCCCAGCATCTGGTGGCCGAGGCAGATGCCGAACAGCGGTACGTCGCGCTCCAGCAATGCCTTGATCACCGGCACGGCATATTCGCCAGTCGCTGCCGGATCGCCAGGGCCATTGGAGAGGAACACGCCCTCCGGCTCCAGCGCCATGATTTCATCGAAGGTGCTGCGCGCCGGGACCACAGTGACCTTCGCGCCCGCTTTCACGAGATTGCGGAAGATGTTGTCCTTCGCGCCGTAATCGATCGCCACGACATGCGGGCGCTCACGGTTGCTCTCGGTATAGCCGAAGCCAAGCTGCCAATGCCCGCCGCGCCAATCCTCGTTCTCCTGTCGCGACACGCGCGGGACGAGATCGAGCCCTTCCAGTCCGCTGAATTCCTGCGCCTGTTTGAGCAATGCACCGACGTCGAAGTTCCCGCTCGGCTCATACGCAATCACCGCATTGGGCGCGCCGTTCATGCGGACGCGGCGGGTGAGCGCGCGCGTATCGACGCCGGATAGACCGATCTTGCCGTGCGCCTTCATCCACTCGACGAATTCATCGCGCGCGCGGAAATTGGAATGCGGCGTCACTTCTTCGCGGACGATGCAGCCGACCGCACCCAGACCGCGGCTTTCCACGTCTTCCTCGTTCGCGCCGACATTGCCGATATGCGGAAAGGTAAAGGTTACGATCTGACTGTCATAGGACGGATCGGTCATCACCTCCTGATATCCCGTCATCGCGGTGTTGAAGCACACCTCGCCTATGGCAGATCCCATCGCGCCAAAGCCTTTCCCCCAGATCGCCGTCCCATCGGCCAGAATCAGCAAGCCCGTCGCACCGTCAGGTTGCGCAGGAGTGGCGGCGGATCGGGCCATTTGGGGCTCTCCGGGGTCAGGTGTTTCCAGCAATGTCGCTAAGTCCCATCGGCTAGGCCCACAGCGGGCCTGCGTCAACCTAGGCGGCGCTCTCGCAATGCGGTAGAGCGCGCCCATATAGCGATCCATCCACAACTTAGACGAAAAGACGAACCCGCCATGATCCGTGATGACATCAAAGCCGCGACCATCACCTCGATGAAAGCAGGCGAGAAGGACCGCACTGCGACGCTCCGCCAGATCTCCGCCAAGATCAAGGACCGCGATATCGAGCAGCGCACCAGCTCCAAGGACATCCCCGATGACGATCTCGTCACGTCCGTTTTGCAGAAAATGGCGAAGCAGCGGCGCGAATCGATAACCATGTATGTTGACGGTAATCGCGAGGAACTCGCCGAGAACGAGCGCGCGGAACTCGCCATCATCGAGGAATTCCTGCCCCAGATGATGAGCGAGGAGGAAACCCGCGCTGCAATCGAGGAGGCCAAGGCAACAACTGGCGCGACATCTGTTAAGGATATGGGCCGCGTCATGGCGGAACTGAAAGGCAAATACGGCGCTGTTATGGATATGGGCACCGCTAGTGCCATGCTTAAGAACAGTTTTTGAGGGGAACTAAATCATGATCCGCCATTCGATTTTGGTCGCGCCAGCTTTGCTTTTGGCGGCTTGCGGCGATCCCGCAGCGGAAGTCGATTACGATGCCGACGATTCAGATGCAGCGGAACTCGAAGTCGCCACTACAGACGGTGAGGCTGCCGCGCTTGCATCGGCAATTGATCCGGGCGATTTCGCCGATCTGGAGCTTGGCGCAAAGATCGTTGGGCCGCGCGGTCCGGAGGTCCAGACGAGCCTCAGCAATGAAGCGGGCATCCTTGCCGACATCACCTCGTATGTTGCGTGTCCGGCAGGGATGGAGACGTGCGATCCGGCCAGCGCGCCCGATGGCACGATCTACACCTATGTCCACACCGTTTATCCGGGCGAGGACATGGACCCGACAACCGGCGCTGGCGCAGGTCCCGATGACATCGACGTCGAAAGCGCAGGAGCCTTCATGATGACCGCTCCTGCACATGGTTTCACTGGCGAAGCCGGGTTCTCGAAAGCCGAAGCGATTGCTGCTGCCGGCCCCAGCATCAATATTGTCGTAACTTGCGAAGAAGACGGCGAGATTTACTGGACGGCAAATGCTGGCGATGGCGGCGACCAATGGGAGGATGCCGAGCCGATCACCTTCTACTGGCGCTCTACCCTGCCCCCGGCGGGACCGGCGGTCAGCTATGCGATCCGCGCCAACGGTGTGACGGCATCAGGCGAAGGCCCGTATCCCGCGATGGATGGCGCAGCGACCAATGCATGCACAGCGTCCTCGGCTGCAGACTGAATTTACCGCTTGAATGATTGGCGTGCGGGGCGCATTTTCCCCGCATGACCATCACCCCGCAATGGAAAGACGAGCTGCGCGCTCGGATCACGCTTTCGAGCGTTATCCTGCGGACGGACAAGATCACTAAGGCGGGGCGCGAATGGAAGGGCCGCTGCCCGTTCCACGACGAAAAGACGCCAAGCTTCTATGTCAACGATCAGAAGCAGTTCTATCACTGCTTCGGCTGCGGCGCGCATGGCGATGTCATCAGCTGGATGACCGAGCAGCGAGGGCTGTCCTTCATCGACGCGATCAAGGAACTCGCTGCTGAGGCCGGGATGGAAGTCCCCGCCCCCGACCCGGTCGCGGCAAAGAAAGCGGAAAAGCGCGCCAGCCTGATCGACGTGACGACCGATGCGCAGGAATGGTTCATGGACAACCTGCGCAGCGCAGACGGACACGAAGCGCTCGAATATTTGCGCCGCCGCGATCTCACGGACGAGACACTGCGCGAATTCGGTTTTGGGTATGCCCCGGAAAGCAAGCAGGCGCTCAATCGTGCATTGTCTCGCTACGATGAAGAAATGCTGGTGGACACCGGCATGCGGATCAAGACCGATGACGGCACGACCTATGACCGTTTTCGCGGGCGCGTCATGCTCCCGATCCAGGACGCGCGCGGGCGGGTGATCGCGTTCGGCGGGCGTATCCTTGCGGACCGGGACGGCGTCGCGAAATACCTCAACTCCCCTGATACACCGCTGTTCGACAAGGGGCGCACGCTTTACAATCTGCACCGCGCCGCGCCCGCCTCACGCCAGACCGAGCCGGGTCATTGTGGTCGAAGGGTATATGGACGTGATTGCGCTGTCGCAGGCCGGCTTTACGGACGCTGTGGCCCCGCTCGGCACGGCGCTTACCGAAATGCAGCTCGAAATGCTGTGGCGGATGGTCGAGGTGCCGGTGCTCTGCTTCGACGGGGACAATGCAGGCCAGCGCGCCGCGATGCGAGCGGTCGAGCGAGCGCTCCCGCTACTCAAGGCGCCGAATTCACTGCAAATCCTTCAGTTGCCCGTAGGAATGGACCCCGACGACTTGGTTCGAAAACGCGGTGCAGGTTCTTTTGAAAACTTATTGAATGACACCACTCCACTTGTCCGGTTCCTTTGGGAGGCGGAACGCGATGCTACTCCGCTCGATACACCTGAGCAGAAAGCTTACTTGCGACGTCGTCTCATAGATCAAGCGTATACGATCCAAGATGAGGAACTTCGGCGACTTTATCGACGCGAACTTGTCGATCTATATTATCAGCACGTTTACCCGAAAAAATTTGGGACTTCGAAGACGAATGGTCATGGGCTTCTTTCTAAAGAGAACCTAGCTAGGCTCAGTTATTTCGTGGCGAGTGGAAGTCGCGAGGCATTATTACGTGCATCTCTAGCCGCAATTGCGCGCCATCCCGAACTGTTCGAGCGATACAAGAGTTCCATCGACGAATACGAGCCGCCTAGCCCTGAGATTGAGGAGGCAATCGATGTGTTTTGGGAGGCAAATGACTCGCTTAATGATGGCTCCGCTCTGCCAACAAAATTGGAGGAAATTGCAAAATGGAAAGGTCCGATTGCCTTTCCATTTTTGGCGAAGGACGCCACACGAGGATATGTGCAAGAATGCCTTGACGAGGCGTTTGTCGTTTTGGTCGACAAGCCCAAGGTAGCCAAACATCTAGATCAAGCGATGAAGAAGATTGAAGCAGACCCTTCACCCGAGAATGAGCTAGAGTTCCTTAGGCTTGTCGAAGTGAAGCAAAAGATCGTAGAGCGTGAGCGGCGGATCGCTAGAATTGTGATGCAATGACCGCACCTGCAATTGAATCGCTGATAGAGCTATCGGAAACGCTTGATTCAGGCGCTCAAAGCGCCATATCAGCGGAGCAAGGCTATCCTGCCCCACCGGTAGACAATCGTTACACCTTCCTCCGAGAAGGCGCGCCCCCGGTGAAGCGCGCGAGGAACTGGCCGAAGCTGTGTCGTTGCTGGCCCATAAACCAGCACTCGAAGCTGCCATGGCAGCGACGATTGCGAAGTTTGAGGATGATCCGGAAGGGTCCTTTGCAGAACAGGCCCGCTTGCGGCAGCAGCTCATGACAGTTGACGAGCGTCTGAAAGCATTCGGGCGCAAAAGGGCCGCTTCTTCAGCGGCCACGGAAGAAAATTCGGTGGTGCCGGACAGCCAAGGGGGCGAGACGGCAGACAACCTCGAGATGGATTGATAGCGTTACATGGCCTCGACCGCTAAAAGCAAAAAGCAAGACAAAGAAGACGCTCCACTGATCGACCTCAACGAGGCGTCGGTGAAGAAGCTGATGACCAAGGCGAAGAAGAAGGGCTACATCACCTATGATGAGCTCAACGAGGCTTTGCCTTCGGGTGAGATGAGCCCCGACCAGATCGAGGACATCCAGACGGCGCTGTCCGAAATGGGCGTGCAAATCGTCGAGAACGACGAGGATGCCGAGGCCGAGGCGGAACAGGAAAACGAGGTCGAAGAGATCTCTGTCGGCGCCGATGCCAAGAAAGAAACCAAGAAAGATGCCAAGGCTCCTGCGGTAAAGAAAGCCGCTGCCGATGGCCGCACCGATGATCCGGTGCGCATGTACCTGCGCGAAATGGGCGCGGTGGAGCTGCTGAGCCGCGAGGGCGAAATTGCCATTGCGAAACGCATCGAATCCGAGCCGCGACATGATGATCATGGGCCTGTGCCAGAGCCCGATCACCTTCCACGCCATCATCCAGTGGTCCGAAGCGCTTAACGCAGAAGACATGCAGCTGCGCGAAATCCTCGATCTCGACGCGATGCTTTCCAAGGAGCCTCCGCCCGACAAGATGGAGGAGGAGAACGAGGAAGACGACGGCGAAATCTCCGAAGAGACCGCCGGCCCGACCATTCGCGATGATGACGAAGACGAGTCTGACGACACCGACGAGGAAGGCGAAGACGGCGAGATCCAAGAAGGACGACGAGGAAGAGGAGGACAACACCCTCTCGCTCGCGCAGATGGAAGCCACGCTGAAACCCGACGCGATCGAGCGCTTTGCCCGCATCACGAAGCTGTTCAAAACCTTCGAGAAACTTCAGGCCGAGCGCGTTGAGACGCTGGCTGCTGGCGGCGAATTCCCAAAGGCGAAGGAAAACAAGTACGAAAAGCTCGGCGATGAACTCACCGCCGAAGTTGAAAGCATGCAGTTCCACGCGACCAAGATCGAATTCCTGGTCGACAACCTTTACGCCTTCAACCGCCGCCTGACCGCGCTGGGCGGCCAGATGCTACGTCTGGCAGAGCGCCACAAGATCAAGCGGATCGACTTCCTGAAATCGTATGTCGGTAACGAGCTGGACGACAGCTGGATCATCGCCAATGCGAAAAAGGACAAGAAGTGGAAAGCCTTCGCCGAGAAGGAAGAGGCCGCGATCGACCGCATCCGTGCGGAAATCACCGACATCGCCGCTCAGACCGGCATGGCGCTTCCGGAATTCCGCCGCATCGTCAACATGGTGCAGAAAGGCGAGCGCGAAGCACGTATCGCGAAGAAGGAAATGGTCGAGGCGAACCTGCGTCTCGTGATTTCCATTGCCAAGAAATACACCAATCGCGGCCTGCAATTCCTCGACCTCATCCAGGAAGGCAATATCGGCCTGATGAAGGCGGTCGACAAATTCGAATATCGCCGCGGTTACAAGTTCTCGACTTACGCGACGTGGTGGATCCGTCAGGCAATCACCCGTTCGATTGCCGATCAGGCCCGCACGATCCGTATTCCGGTCCACATGATCGAGACGATCAACAAGCTCGTGCGCACATCGCGCCAGTTCCTGCACGAGGAAGGCCGCGAGCCAACCCCCGAGGAAATGGCAGCGCGCCTGTCCATGCCGCTCGAAAAAGTGCGCAAGGTGATGAAAATCGCCAAGGAACCGATCAGCCTCGAGACGCCCATCGGCGATGAGGAAGATTCGCATCTCGGCGATTTCATCGAGGACAAGAACGCGATCATTCCGGTCGACGCCGCCATTCAGGCGAACCTCAAGGAAACGGTCACCCGCGTCCTCGCCTCGCTGACGCCGCGCGAAGAACGCGTGCTGCGCATGCGCTTTGGCATCGGGATGAACACCGACCACACCCTCGAGGAAGTCGGCCAGCAGTTCAGCGTGACCCGCGAACGTATCCGCCAGATCGAAGCCAAGGCGCTGCGCAAGCTGAAGCATCCATCGCGGAGCCGCAAGATGCGCAGTTTCCTGGATCAGTGAACTGACGAAGGGACACGCCGATGGAGAGCATTCAAACAGCTATTGACTTCATCGGTGGTCCTGCCGCCCTTACCATTCTGGCTGTTGTCTATTTCGGCAGCGTCATCCTCGAACGGCTTTGGGCTTTCAGGGCGAACCCCGATTACCACAACAAGGACGCCTTGAATTCGATCGGGCTCAATCTGATTTCGAGTGCCCTCAATCTCGCGATTGGCTTGCTGGTTCCCCTAGCGCTGTATGTGCTGGTCTACGACAATTTTCGCGTCTTCGATGCGATTCCGCTGCTGCTTGCAATTCCGATCGCCTTCGTGGCGCACGAATTTGCGTATTACTGGGACCACCGGTTTGGCCACCGGATCGGCCTGCTGTGGGCCTTTCATGCAATCCACCACTCTTCGAACGAGTTCAACCATACCACCGCTGCGCGGGGATTCTTCCTTGATGGCCAGTTGAAAGGTCTGTTTGCGCTGATCCCAGCGGTCATCGGTATCGATCCGGTGCTCTATATCGCTGTCAGTGTATTCACCAACGCCTTTGGTATCTGGAACCACGCCAGTTGGGTTGGACAGCTCGGCTGGGTCGACCGTGTTTTGATGACGCCCAAGATGCATAAAATTCACCACGCAGAATCAGCCGCAATACATCGACCGGAATTACAGCCAGGTGTCGCTGTTGTTCGACAGGATCTTTGGAAGCGCCGCTTATCTGGGCGAAGAGCCCAATCCTGGGCTTGTAAAGCCGGTCTACGACTACAATCCGCTGACAGCGCAATTCGCAGGGTTCAAACAGCTTAAGGACCGCATCGACACCGCGCCGCGCTGGCAGGATAAGATCGCTTATCTCTGGCGCCCACCAGAATGGTCGCACGACGGGGTATGCCGGTCCGATTGCCCGAAATATTCAGCCGCCGCAGCTTGAGGAAACACCAGCTTTGCCAACCATCGCTATCGTCAGCCAGAAAGGCGGCTCGGGCAAAACCACCCTCGCCGTTCACCTTGCGACGCGTGCCGCGCAGGCTGGGCGGGAAAGCTGCGTTATCGATACCGATCCGCAGGCCACGGCCGCTGCGTGGAGCGATTGGCGCGGGGATTTCCTCCCCGTGGTGGTCACCAGCCCCCCTGCCCGGCTCGGCCGCACCATCGACAGCGCCAAGAAGAACGGCGTCGATTTCGTCGTCATAGATACGCCGCCTCATGCAGACGCTGCAGCGCGCGAGGCGATCAAGGTGGCTGACATCGTGCTGATCCCGTCGAAACCGCGCGCATTCGATCTTCACGCGCTCGAACCGATTGCCGACCTTGTGTCCTTTGCGAAAAAGCCCGCCTTCGTTGTGCTCAATTCCGTGCCGGCGGGGGCAACCGTACTGTCCGAAGACGCGCGCAAATCTGCGAGGGAAATGGGGCTGAAAATGTGCTCTGTCACTCTCGGTGATCGCGCGGCATTCCACCGATCATCGGCGAAGGGCGAGACAGCCGCCGAGATCGATCCCGAAGGCAAGGCAGCAAGGGAGATCGAGAAACTCTGGAAGTGGCTTAACAAGAAGCTCGCCTGACGCCATCGAGGAGCGCGCGCTCCATCGGTCGAAAAGCCGTGTCTTCGGGGTGGAGAGAATCGCTCGGCGCTCCTATGTGTATCCCATGCGTATTGCCATTGCCTCAGATCACGCCGCGACCGACCTGAAAGCCGACCTGGCCGAATGGTTGATCGATGAAGGACACGAAGTCGCCGATCTTGGCCCCGGTGCGGGCGAAAGCGTCGACTATCCCGACTACGGTTACAAGCTCGCCAGTGTCGTCGCCGATGGCACGGTCGAATTCGGTATCGCTCTATGCGGCTCGGGGATCGGCATCTCGATCAGCGTCAATCGCCACCCTTCCGTGCGGTGCGCGCTCGTGTCCGAGCCGCTGTCCGCTGCTCTCGCGCGTGAACACAACAACGCCAACTGTCTCGCCATGGGAGCACGCCTGATAGGCATCGAAATGGCGAAGTCTTGCGTAGCTACCTTCCTGAATACCGAATTTGCTGATGCGGGCGATCCTTCGGGTCGCCACCAACGCCGCGTCGCAAAGCTCGGCAATCCGCCAACCTCTCCCGATCATATCGAGACCCACCAATGAGCACACAGCCAAACGAAGTCCTGAATTCGATGGATGCATTCTGGAATGACGACCTTGCCACCGCGGATCCGGAAATTGCGGACGCCATCGATAAGGAGCTGAAACGCCAGCAGGACAAGATCGAGCTGATTGCGAGCGAGAATATCGCGTCGAAGGCCGTGCTCGAAGCCACCGGAAGCGTCTTCACCAACAAGTATGCCGAGGGATATCCGGGCAAGCGCTATTACGGCGGCTGCGACTATGCCGATGTGGTCGAGACGCTGGCAATCGAGCGCGCCAAGCAGCTGTTCGGGTGCGATTTTGCGAATGTGCAACCGAACTCGGGCAGCCAGATGAACCAAGCTGTGTTCCTGGCGTTACTTTCGCCCGGCGACACTTTCATGGGCCTCGACCTCAATTCGGGCGGCCACCTCACCCACGGTTCGCCCGTCAACATGAGCGGCAAGTGGTTCAATCCCGTCAGCTACGGTGTGCGTGAAGGCGACGAGCTGATCGATATGGATGCGGTCGCCGCGACCGCGCGCGAGCACAAGCCCAAGCTGATCATCTGCGGCGGAACGGCCTATTCGCGGACTTGGGATTTTCAGGCATTTCGCGATATTGCCGATGAAGTTGGCGCCTATTTGCTGTGCGACATGAGCCACATTTCCGGCCTGGTCGCTGGCGGCGCGCATCCTTCGCCCTTCCCGCATTGCGATATCGTCACCTCGACGACGCATAAGAGCCTGCGCGGTCCGCGCTCCGGCATCATCCTGTGGAATGATGAGAAGCTGACCAAACCGCTCAACATGGCGGTCTTCCCCGGCCTTCAGGGCGGACCGCTGATGCACGTGATAGCGGCCAAGGCGGTTGCGTTCCGCGAGGCATTGCAGCCCGATTTCAAGACCTACGCCCACCACATCGTCGAAAACGCACGCGCGCTCGCCGCCAGCCTTGAGGAAAACGGCTTGCGGATCGTGTCGGGCGGAACGGACAACCACTCGATGCTGGTCGATCTGACAGCCAAGGGCGTGACCGGCAAGGACGCAGAAAAAGGCCTCGATCGCGCCTGGCTCACCTGTAACAAGAACGGCATTCCCTTCGACACCCGCTCGCCCTTCGTCACCAGCGGTATTCGCCTCGGCACGCCTGCGGGCACGACCCGCGGTTTTGGTCCGGCTGAATTCCGCACCGTAGGCAAGCTGATTGCAGAGGTGGTCGATGGCCTCGCCAAGAACGGCGCGGAAGGCGATGCTCAGGTCGAGGAAAACGTGCGCGGCCGAGTGGCCGAATTGTGCGCGGCCTTCCCGGTCTACCCCGACGCCTGAGTCTGAAACCGCATGCGTTGCCCCTTCTGCGCTCACGATGATAGCCAGGTAAAAGACAGCCGTCCGACCGAGGACGCGACCGCGATCCGCCGGCGCCGCCAATGCTCGCATTGCGGCGCACGCTTCACCACCTTCGAACGCATACAGCTGCGCGAAGTTATTATCGTCAAGGCGGGCGAGGACGGTTCGGAGCCGCGCCGCGAACCCTTCGACCGATCGAAGCTGGAGCACTCGGTCTCGCTCGCCTGCCGCAAGCGGAATGTTACGCAGGAGCGGATCGACCAGCTGATCTCGGGCATCCAGCGGCAGGTTGAAACTGCGGGCGAGCCGGAAGTCGCCTCGGCCAAGATCGGCGAGATGGTGATGGACGGGCTAAAGCAGATCGACAGCGTCGCCTATATCCGCTTCGCCAGCGTCTACCGCGACTTTTCAGAAGCGCGGGATTTCGAGGAATTTGCCAGCACTGTTGCCGACGCGGCGAAGGATTAGCGGCAAATGACCGCCCCCATTATCGTGCTCGTCCGCCCGCAACTGGGCGAGAATATCGGCAAGGCCGCGCGCGCGATGCTGAATTTCGGCCTCACGGAGATGCGGCTGGTCGCACCGCGCGATGGCTGGCCCAACCCCTCGACCGGGCCTGCTGCGAGCCGGAGCGGATATCGTCCTTGATCAGGCGCAAGTCTATGAAACCACGGCAGATGCGGTGGCCGATTGCGAGCATGTCTACGCCACCACCGTGCGCAAACGCGGCGTGACCAAGCCGGTGGTCGGCCCCGACGAGGCGGCGCGGCTGATGCATGGAAAAAGCGGGCGCCATGCGATCCTGTTCGGGCGCGAGGCATCGGGGCTGGCGACCGAGGATGTTTCGCTTGCCCGCCACATCCTGACTGTCCCGATCAATCCCGAATTTGGATCGCTGAATCTCGCCCAGGCTGTGATACTTTGCGCCTATGAATGGTCGAAGCATGTCGGTCTCGTAAAGCCGACCGATGAAGAGCTGTTGCCACCGGCTCCGCAGGAGGAGCTCGACGGTCTCATTCAGCACCTGGAAGGCATGCTGGAGCCGAAAGGGTACTTTTTTCCGCCCGACCGCGCGGAAGCATCCCGGCGAACCCTGCGCACAGTTCTGACCAAGCCCGGGTGGAATCACCTCGAAGTGCGGACCTTGCGCGGCGCGCTCTCCTCATTGACTCGCACGTCCGGAAAGGCGAGAAATATAGAGGAGATGGACTAATTTCCGTCTCGAGGCAGAGGGGACTGCTGCCATTCAAGGAGGAGGAACCATGACCAACGGACTTATTTTTCTCGTTGCAGCGGCGATGGCACAGGCATCGCCCGCTACCACTTCCGAGGCTGCGAACACTCAGTCGCAGGATGCCGCAGTCAAGGACACGAAGGACAAGGCCAAGGACGACGCCGACCGCATAATCTGCAAACGATACGCAAAGACCGGCACGCGGGTCAGAGAAAAGGTCTGCTATACCGCAGCGCAATGGAAGCAGATACGTAACCGCGCTCAGGATATAGGCCTGATGATACAGGACAGAGGCGCGATCGATGCCAGTCGGCGGTCTGACCGCTAAGCAACCGACCAATTTGGTGAAGAGCCGACTGGATTGCGGCATGGACACTGCCCCAAGGCCTTGTTATTCAGCAGGCCCCTCCAAGCCTTAACTCCACGAGATATATCATGAAACTGACTGTGATTGGCGCTGCAGCGCTTATTTTCGCTGCGCCCGTCCTCGCCCACCAGCCCGAAGCCGAACAGGAAGCAGGCGAAGCGCAGGCGAAAGCTGACGATGCCAAGGACAAGAGCGAGAGCACCACCATTGTCATCCCCGAGGTGAAGGAAGAAAAGCGCATCTGCCGCCGGGTAAAGCTCGACATGAGCAGCCGGCGCGCGACCAAGGTATGCAAGACGTCCGACGAGTGGCGCGAATTCAACCAGCGCCGTTGATTACAGCGTGATCCGGTTGCCGGAGGCGCTGCAACTGAACCTTGACGCGCGGCAGATTCCTGCTAATTGCGCGCCTTCGCAAATGGGCCCCGCACCCCGGTGAAGCGGTGGCCGCGCCGAGAAGCAATTCTCGGCGGTGCGATGCCGGGTTGAATGGCCACCAGTTCGGGTGGCTCAGCAAATTTGAAGGAAAGACTTATGTCGAAGCGCAAGAGCGCCAAGTACAAACTCGACCGCCGGATGGGTGAAAACATCTGGGGTCGCCCGAATTCCCCGGTCAACAAGCGGTCCTACGGCCCAGGCCAGCACGGTCAGCGCCGGAAGAGCAAGATGAGCGATTTCGGCCTGCAGCTGCGCGCCAAGCAGAAGCTGAAAGGCTATTACGGCGACGTGACCGAGAAGCAGTTCCGCTCGACCTACAAGGACGCCACCCGCATGAAGGGTGACACCGGCCAGAACCTGATCGGCCTGCTCGAACGCCGTCTCGACATGATCGTGTACCGCGCGAAGTTCGCTCCGACGATCTTCGCTGCACGTCAGATCGTCAACCACGGCCACATCTATGTGAACGGCGTGAAGTGCAACATTCCGTCGCGCCGCTGCGATCTGGGCGATGTCATTAGCCTGGGTAGCAAGGCCAAGGAAATGGCTCTCGTGATCGAAGCACAGAGTCTGCCCGAGCGTGAGATTCCCGATTACGTCGTGCCGGAAGGCAACGATAAGGTCGCTTTCAGCCGCGCGCCGAAGCTCGACGAAGTGCCCTACCCGGTCACTATGGAACCGAACCTCGTGGTCGAGTTCTACTCGCGCTGATCCGCGGGAACAGCGAAATTTTCAAAGGGCGGTCCTCCGGGGCCGCCCTTTCCTTTTGCGCGCGATGCAGGCACACAATCGACTGTGCCGCTAGGGGGATTGCTCGATGAACGTGCTGCTGATCGACGGGCATCCGGACGAAGGACGATATTGCTCGCACCTGCTCGATATCTATCAAAACGCTTTGCCTGCAAACTGTGCTGTGACCCGGATCGCTGTGCGCGATCTAGAATTCACTCCCAACCTCCGGCACGGCTATCGCAAACGCACCGAATGGGAGCCGGATATCGCAGCGCTGGCCGAAACGCTCGACGCTTGCGATCACGTCGTGTTCGTATTCCCAATGTGGTGGGGAGCCGAACCTGCCCTGCTGAAAGGGCTGCTCGACCGGCTGATGCTCCCCGGTTTCACCTTCGCCTATCACGATGACGACACATGGTGGGACCGCAATATGGAAGGGCGCTCCGCCGATGTAATCGTCACGATGGATACGCCGCCGGTCTTCCTGTTCCTCGCCTATTGGAATTCCATCATCCGGAGATGGAAAGGGCAAATCCTGGGATTTTGCGGGTTCAAGCCGGTCCGCATCCTGCCGCTCGGACAAGTCAAATTCGGCGGTGCAGAGAAAAATGCGGGCAAATGGACGCGAAAGATCGAAAAACTGGCGCGTTCGGTGAGGCAGGCTGAGCCGCACAAGAAGCAGGGACGGCTCGAACCATTCCTGACCCGACGCAGGTGAAACAAAAAAGGCGGCCCCGAACGGACCGCCTTGATTTGTGCCTCATAGAGAGGCTCATATTACGCATCACTTTCGAATTCGATCCCAGTTTTCGAATTCATATTCGATCGACCCTTCGACAAGGCGCTCCCACAGGTCGGCGATGACGTGTGCCGGGATACCGCGAGCCTCTGCGTCGCTGACCGCCGCTGCTATCACGTCGGCCTTGCGCACCTCATCGCGCACCGCTTCGCGGGTTTGCTTGATCCGCGCTGCGGCCCGCATGTAGCCAAACCGGCGCTCCAGCAGCGCGACCAGTTCCCGATCGGTTGCATCCACGCCTGCCCTTACCTCGAGCATGGTCTCACATTCGCTGGGCAGCTTGGCCGAAGGAGCGACCGCGCGTTCGGGCGAGGGGTCAGGCATCAATTGTCACTTCCAAGGTAGTCGCGCCGGAATTGAGCGGCAAACACAGCAAATTGCTGCTCCGCAATGGCACTGCGCATCGCCCGCATCAAGGCTTGGTAAAATGCAAGATTATGCTCGGTCACCAGCATCGAGCCAAGAATCTCGCCCGACTTCTGCAAATGGTGAAGATACGCGCGCGAATAGCTTCCGCAGGTCGGACATACGCAGCGTTCATCGAGCGGCGCAGTGTCCTCCTTGAAACGAGCGTTGCGCAGGTTCATCGGGCCGTTCCACGTAAAAGCCTGTCCGTTGCGTCCGGAGCGCGTAGGCAGGACGCAGTCGAACATGTCGATCCCGCGCTCGACCGCTCCGACAAGGTCGTCCGGCTTGCCAACGCCCATCAGGTATCGCGGTCGGTCTGCGGGAAGCATTTCGGGTGCGTAATCGAGAACGTCGAACATGGCCTCCTGCCCCTCACCCACAGCCAGCCCGCCCACGGCATACCCATCGAAGCCAATGTCGGTCAGCTTGTCCGCGCTGATCTTGCGCAATGGCTCATCGAGAGCGCCTTGCTGGATCCCGAACAAGGCCGAACGGACGGCATGATCTTCTCCGCTGTCGAACCCGTCGCGGCTGCGCTTGGCCCAGCGCATCGACAGCTCCATACTCGCCGCGATCTCGTCACGCGGTCGGTCGGCGCGCGGGCATTCGTCGAACGCCATCACGATATCGCTGCCGAGCAATCGCTGGATTTCCATCGAACGTTCGGGAGTGAGCATGTGCTTCGACCCGTCGAGATGGCTGCGAAATTCGACGCCCTCCTCGGTCAGTTTGCGCAGATCGGACAGGCTCATCACCTGGTAACCGCCGCTATCGGTCAGGATCGGGCGCTGCCAGTTCATGAATGCGTGAAGCCCGCCAAGCTTTGCGACCCGCTCAGCTCCGGGGCGCAGCATCAGGTGGTAAGTGTTGCCGAGGATGATGTCCGCACCGGTCGCGCGCACTGCCTCGGGCTTCATCGCCTTCACCGTGGCCGCCGTGCCGACCGGCATGAAGGCCGGTGTCTGGATATCGCCGCGCAGCATCGAGACTGTGCCGGTGCGCGCGCGGCCATCGGTGGCTTTTAGATTGAAGGAGAAACGTGTCGTCATCTGCGCGCCGCGCTTAACGGTCTCGCGCCGATCTGTCACCTTCAAGCGCACACAAAAAGGGCGCGAACGCAGTAAGCCGCTCGCGCCCTCTATTGTGCTGGATAGTCGCAATCAGAACGCGAAGAGCACGCCGCCTGTGACGCGGGTGGAATCGAATGCAATCGTATCGAGGCCAACGCGCAATTTGATTGGCCCATCGCCAAGGCCAACCTCGGCACCGGCGCCGACGAGGTAATCGCCTTCGGTGGTATCGAAACCCGCAGGCAGAGTTACGGGAGCGAATTGCGAAAAGTCGAAATCGACCTCCTGATATCCGCCGCGAACATAGACCTTGCTGTTGGCGCCGACACGCAGGCCCAGACGGGCAGCAACGCCGTATTCGTTGTCGATGAAGCCGTCGCCGAAGTGGAAGTTGCCTTCCGCGCCGACAAACAGCGTTTCGCCAACCGGCACATCGACCCCGGCAACGACGCCGTAGATGGCACCGTCATCATCCGGGAGCACGGTTCCGATGTCGTGATAGCCGACTGATGCGCTGACGAAAGGCTCTGCCTCGCCGTCCTGAGCATAGGCGGCGCTGGGGATCGCCATGGCTGTGCCCGCCACTAGGGATAGCGAGACAATCTTGTAATATTTCATTGGAATTCCTCCGGTTACGTCCGCGGGGTGGACTTGCCGGAATTGGTCGGCTGGCTCTTTCGTTTCGCTGAACAAGCCGTTGTAACCGCGAGGGATCGACCAGCTGTGAAAACAACCGGACGAATGACGACGTGATCCTGACTTACGTGAATTACTCGCGCAGCCGCCAGCCGGTCTTGAAGATGTAGGCGATGATCGCGGTGCACAAGGCGAGGAAGCCGAGCGTCAGCCCGAGAGATATGCCGATCGACACGTCCGATGTGCCGTAGAACGTCCAGCGCAGGCCGCTCACCAGAAACGCGATTGGATTGGCAAGCGCAATCTTGTTCCATGGCGCAGGCAGCATGTCGAGCGAGTAGAACGTCCCGCCAAGGAAGGTAAGCGGAGTGAGGATCAGGACTGGAATGATACCAAGCTTTTCAAAGCTGTCCGCCCAGATCCCGAGAATGAACCCGAACAGCGAAAAGCTTGCCGCCACCAGCATGATGAACCCCACAGCCAGCAGCGGATGTTTGATCGTGTAATCGACGAACAGGGTCGCGGTAGCGAGAATGATCGCGGCTAGGATCAGGCTCTTGGTTGCTGCGGCTCCCACGAACCCGACCAGCGTCTCCGCCACGCCGACAGGGGCGGAAAGCAGCTCATAGATCGTGCCGGTAAAGCGCGGCATGTAGATACCGAAGCTCGAATTGCTGGTCGTCTCCCCCAGCAGCGTGAGCATCAACAGCCCCGGAATGATGAAGGCAGCGTATTCGATGCCCTGCACTGGCTCCATCCGGCTGCCAATGGCGGAGCCGAACACGATGAAATAGAGCGAAGTCGTCAGCACCGGCGCGAGCAGCGACTGGAAGGCGGTGCGGAAGGCCCGCATCAATTCGCGCTGGTAAATCGACCATGCACCGCGCAGGTTGAACCCCATCACGCATCCTCCCTTTCGGAAACGAGGCCGACGAAGATGTCCTCCAGCGAGCTGTCGTGGATGTCGATACCGCGGTAATCGATCCCTGCTGCGATCAGTGCCTTAGTCAGCGCCGCGACGTCCTCGCGTCCCTTCCCGCTGCCATCACCGCCGCGGTAACAGATTTCCAATCCATCCGCGCGCAGCTCGACGGGGAAGGCCGCGATGCCCGGCGGCAAGTCGGTGAGCGGCTCAATAAGTGCGATGACCGCTTCGGTGCGGCCCATGCGCTGCATCATCGCGTCCTTGTCATCCACCATCAGGATTTGCCCCTTGCGAATAATCCCGACGCGGTCCGCCATCTCTTCGGCTTCTTCGATGTAATGCGTTGTGAGGATGATCGTCGTGCCGCGCTCACGCAGGGCCGCGATCTGTTTCCACATGTCCTTGCGCAGCTCGACATCGACGCCCGCTGTGGGTTCATCGAGGAAAAGCAGGTCGGGCTCATGGGCGAGCGCCTTGGCGATCAGGACGCGCCGCTTCATTCCGCCTGATAATTCCCGGATCTGGCTGTCGCGCTTTTCCCAGAGCGAGAGGCTTCGCAGCACTTCCTCAATGCGCGCCTTGTCGGGCGGAAAGCCGAACAGCCCGCGCGAATAGCTCACCGCGCGCTGCACGGTTTCGAACATGTCGGTGCTGAGTTCCTGCGGGACTAGACCGATCCGTCCCCTCGCCTCACGCCAGTTGCACGCAAGGTCCTTGCCAAAGGCCGTGACGGTGCCGCTCGAGGGGCGCACCAACCCGCATACTGCGCCGATCAACGTGGTCTTGCCCGCACCGTTCGGTCCGAGCAGGGCGAAAATCTCGCCTTTGCGGATGGTGAGATCGACATTGTCCAGCGCCTTGACGCCGCCCTTGTAAACCTTGGTCAGGCCGGAAATTTCGAGGATCGGTTCGGACATACAGTCCGGTTAGGGAAGCAGGAGCGAGGAGTCACCATAGGAATAGAAGCGGTACTCGTTCGCGATCGCGTGGCGGTATGCCGCCATCATGCGCTCGCGCCCCATCAAGGCACTCACGAGCATCATCAATGTGGACTTCGGAAGGTGAAAATTGGTCATCAGCCCGTCGACGCCTTTGAAGCGGTAGCCGGGGGTGATGAAAATGTCGGTATCGCCTGCGAATGGCCTGATCGTGCCGTCCTCTCCCACCGCGCTTTCAATCAGACGCAGCGCCGTGGTGCCGACTGCGATGATGCGGCCCCCGGCTTCACGCGCGGCGTTCAGCCGCTCGGCGGTGCTCGCCGTGATGCGCCCGAATTCGGAGTGCATTGCGTGATCCTGCGTATCGTCCGCCTTGACCGGCAGGAATGTTCCCGCCCCCACATGCAGGGTCAATGTCTCGCGCCCGATCCCGCGTGCATCGATCGCCTCGATCAGTTCCGGCGTGAAATGGAGCGAAGCGGTGGGAGCAGCGACAGCACCGTCTTCCTTGGCAAACATCGTCTGGTAGTCGGTGAGGTCCTGCTCATCCACGCCGCGTTTTTGTGCAATATAGGGCGGGAGCGGCATGGTGCCTGCGCGGTCGAGCAGCACCTCGACCGGCTCATCGCCTTGGAAAAACAGTGTGATGCTGCCGTCTGACAGCCGGCTTTCGGCAATGGCGGTCACCCCACCTCCGAAAACGATCTGGTCGCCGTCCTTCACCCGCTTCGCGTTGCGGACGAATGCCTGCCAGCGGCGAAGGTCCATGCGCTTGTGCAAGGTCGCGCCGATCTCGTGCCTCGCCATTGGCGCGGCGCCCTTCGAGCTGTGCCGGGATGACCCGGGTGTCGTTGAAAACGAGAACGTCTGCGGGGTCCAGCAGCTCCGGCAGGTCGCGCACGCCGCGATCCTGAAACGGTTCCTCGCCGCGCACCAGCAACATACGCGCCGCATCGCGCGGACGCACGGGCCGCAGGGCTATGCGTTCCTGGGGAAGCTCGAAATCGAAAAGGTCAACGCGCATGGCCGGGCGACTAGCGCGAGGTTGGGCCGCGCGAAAGCCTTACTGCGATTCGATCGGTGCGCTCAGGAGGTCGGCGGTGATTTCCTCTTGCACCGGGGCAGGCGGCGCAGGCACTGGCGGCGCCTTGCCGTCGCTCGCAAGCGAAGCCTGCAAGATGCGCGTCGGGTTCTGCGGCGGCTCTCCGCGATTGATCGCATCGACCGCAGCCATGTTCTCGATCACGCGGCCGAAATTGGTGTAGCGCTTGTCGAGGTTGAAGCGCGGGTAGAACACGATGAAGAACTGGCTGTTCGCACTGTCCTCCTCGGTGGCGCGCGCCATTGAGACCGTGCCGCGCACATGCGGCATCGGGTTGAATTCTTCCTCAAGGTCGGGAAGCTCGCTGCCGCCCTGTCCGGTCCCCGTAGGATCGCCGCCCTGCGCCATGAAGCCGTCGATGACGCGGTGAAAGATGATCCCGTCGTAGAAGCCCTGACGAGTGAGCGTCTTGATCTCGCTCGATGTGATCGGGCGCCCATTCCGGCATCAGGCGGATTTTCACCCGCTCGCCGTTCGACAGGTCCAGCACCCAGATGTCTTCGAGATCTTCGGTCGCATCGTAATTGATAGGCACGAAGCTGCGCGTATCCGCACGGGTTTGCTCCGCCGCTTCGTTCATGTCCTGCGCATAGACCGCCGATGGGGCTGCGAGCAGCGAAAGGGCGGCCAGCGCGCCGAGGGTGTGCTTGATCATATCCATCTTCATCAAATTGTTCGTATGCTGCGCGGTTTAGCCGGGTGAGCCTGACACTTCAATGAATGAAGTGGCGCCATCGACAGCTATTGCGCGCCCTAGTAATCGCCCTTCCGACCGAGTTTCTCGACGCGGGCATTGACTTCGGTACGCACCGGATCGCTGACGAAGGGCGCGATATCGCCGCCATATAGCGCGATCTCCTTGACCAGCTTGGACGCAATCGGCTGAAGCGAGACGTCCGCCATGAGGAAGACGGTCTCGATATCGTCGTCGAGCTGCTGGTTCATGCCGGCCATCTGGTATTCGTATTCGAAGTCGGCAACGGCGCGCAGTCCGCGAATAATGACGCTCGCGCCTTGTTTCTGCGCGAATTTGACGAGCAGCGCGTTGAACCCGACGACTTCGACGTTCTCGAGGCCGAGCTGTTCGACCTCTCGCTCGACCATCGCAAACCGTTCTTCGTTCGAGAACATGGGGTTTTTCGACGGATTGGTGGTCACGCCAATGATGAGCGTGTCGACCAGCTTGGACCCGCGCCGGATGATATCGGCGTGGCCAAGGGTAATCGGATCGAATGTGCCGGGGTAGATCCCGATGCCCCTACTCATTGTAATCGATCTCCCATTCGATGCCGCCGATAGAACGATCATCGGCAATCTCGACCCTGATCCGCTCTTCGCTGCCGTCGGACAAGCGGTACCGGTATAGATGCCGGGCTCACTCTCGGTAAAACCGACACTCCCGAACGAGATCAATCAGACCGGTTACGCAGGTCACAGGTGCAGTGTAGGCGCGCACCACTGTCGCGCCTTCCGGGGTCGTTTTTCTCATCATGCTGACGGGCTTCGCATCCAGACAAGCGGGCACATAGAACCGATCGACCAGGATATTGACCAAGACATTCTTGTCCGGTGAAGGCGCGAGTGTCGTCCCATTGCCCTGCTTATCTGTTTCGTAAACCGGTTCCGAAGAGCACGCGCTGAGAGCACATGTCAACGAGGCGGCCATGACGAGACCCGCTCTCACCGATCACGCTCGACGATAAAGCGCGCGAGCGCGCGTAGCGTGTCGGCCTCCTCACCGTGATTGCCGAGATGCGCGACCGCCTGATCGACCAACGCGCGGGCCTGTTCGCGGGCCTGGTCGACGCCCATTAGCGTGACGAAGGTCTGCTTGCCCTGTCCTTCGTCCTTGCGCAGCGCCTTGCCTGCTTTTTCCTGATCGCCCTCGACGTCCAATAGGTCGTCTGCGATCTGGAACGCCAGCCCGATATCGCGCGAAAAAGCGCGCAGGTGCGCGCGGCCTTCGGGTGGAACCTTGCCAAGGATCGCGCCCATCTCGACCGAAGCGGCCAGCAGCGCCCCGGTCTTCAATTGCTGGAGCCGGGTGATCGAATGCAGGTCGTAATCCACGCCCTCTTCATCCGCGACCATGTCCATGATCTGCCCGCCCGCCATACCGTTCATGCCGCTCGCCGTGCCAAGCGTTGCGATCAGCTCGCTGCGCACGAACGGATCGCTGCTGGTGCCCATGTCGGCGAGGATCTCGAATGCCAGTGCATGGAGCGCATCGCCTGCAAGCACGGCTGTCGCTTCGTCGAAAGTCTTGTGCAGGGTCGGTTTACCGTGGCGCAGATCGTCATCGTCCATGCAAGGCAGATCATCATGGATCAGCGAATAAGCATGGATCGCCTCCACCGCAGCACCGGCGCGCAGGGCCGCCGTGCGGTCGACGCCGTACAGCTCTGCAGTGCTTACGACCAGGAACGGCCTTACCCGCTTACCGCCGCCGATCGTGGCATAGCGCATCGCCTCCACCAGCCGGGCGCGCGTGTCATCCGGCACCGGCAGGAAGGCGTCGAATACCGAATCGATCTCTTCCTGCACCCGTTTGAGCTCGGCGCCCAGAACGTCGTCACCAACCCCCACAAGCGTCATGTCAATTCGCTCCGTCCAGCGGGGCCGTGCCGCTCGGCTTGCCGTCGGCGCCGGTCACGATCTTCTCGATCCGGGCCTGCGCTGCATCGAGGCGCTTCTGGCAGGCCGCGCGCAATTGCTCGCCGCGCTCATACAGCGTGATCGATTCGTCGAGCGGGACGTCGCCGCGCTCAAGCTGCTGCACAATGCTTTCCAGCGCGCCGAGCGCCTGTTCAAAGCTCATCTTCGTGATGTCATCCGCTTGCTGCGCGGAACCATTTCCCTCGTCCATGCGCTGGAGCATTGACCGCGCCGGACTGCCCGGTCAAGGCTGGCCCGATACAAAGGCCGGCTGAACAAGAGCAAGTGCCACGGGGAACGCACCTATGATCAAATTCGTCATCGCCTATATCATCGCCGCAATCGTGTTCGGAGTGCTCGATGCGATGTGGCTGCGCTGGGCCGGACCAAACCTCTATCGCCCGGTAATCGGTGAGATCATGGCGAAGGATTTCAACGCCGGAACCGCGGCTGCTTTCTACCTGATCTACCTGGCCGGAATGGTATGGTTCGCGATCAAACCGGGGCTGGATAGCGGGTCGGTGGCGACCGCGCTCCTCAACGGCGCCTTGCTCGGCGCACTGTGCTACGCGACATTCGATCTCACCAGCCAGGCGGTCTTCAAGGTGTGGGCGACCAAAATCTCGGTGATGGATATCATGTGGGGAGCATTCGCGACCGGCACGACCAGCGCCGCTGCGACATGGGCGACTTTGCGCTTTACGAATTGAGCACCGCATCAGGGGGCGGAAGCATGTTTATCGGACATTTTGCACCGGCTTTCGTAGCCGCTGCCATCAGCCCGAACGGGCCCAAGCTGGCGACCTATTTCATCGCCGCGCAATTGGTGGACTGGGGATTCTTCTCGCTCGCCCTGCTCGGGGTCGAACGAATGCGGGTGGACCCTGATGCAACCGTGATGGTGCCGTTCGACCTCTATCACATGCCGTATACGCATTCGCTGCTCGGGACCGGCATCTGGGCGGTAGCGATGGCCGGGGTCATCCTGATTCTGAGGCGCGATCTGCTTGGCGCACTGCTCGCGGGGCTGGTGGTGATGTCGCACTGGCTGCTCGACTGGATCACGCACCGCCCGGACCTGACCATTGCAGGCGGTGAGGAGACCTACGGCCTCGGCCTCTGGAATTATCCCTATGCCGCCATTCCGCTGGAGGCCGGCATCACGCTGGTTGCCTTTGTTTTCTACCTCAAGCGGACGCGGGGTCCAATTGGGCCGCCCTTGATCCTGCTGTTCGTCCTCGCCGCGTTTCAGGCGATCAACTGGTTCGGGCCGGAGCCGGCATCGGCAGGACCCGCGCTCTACCTGCAAGCGCTCCTCGCCTTTGCGCTGGCGACCGGGTTTGCTTGGTGGATCGGGGAGAATCGCTATTTCATTAGACGTGGCGGGTTGGCGTCGACGGGCGTCTGAATTACAGGGGCGCGCATGAGCGAAATTACCCCTGAAATTGTCGAACAGCATGGTCTGAGCCCCGAGGAATATGAGCGCGCGCTCACTGGACTGGGCCGTGAACCCAATCTGGTGGAGCTCGGCATCTTCTCGGTCATGTGGTCCGAGCATTGCTCCTACAAATCGAGCCGGTTGCATCTGAAGAAGCTCCCGACCGAGGCGCCCTGGGTCATCTGCGGTCCGGGCGAGAATGCTGGCGTGATCGATATCGGCGATGGGCCGGAGGGACAAAAACAGGCGGCCATCTTCAAGATGGAGAGCCATAACCACCCGAGTTACATTGAGCCATATCAAGGCGCGGCGACGGGTGTTGGCGGCATATTGCGCGATGTGTTCACGATGGGCGCGCGTCCGGTGGCGAACATGAACGCGCTGCGCTTTGGCAGGCCCGATCACCCCAAGATGAAGCACCTCGTCCAAGGCGTCGTCGCGGGCATTGGCGGTTACGGCAATTGCGTCGGCGTCCCGACCGTGGGGGGCGAGACCAACTTCCATCCGGCGTATGACGGCAACATCCTCGTCAACGCGATGACAGTGGGCGTCGCCGACGCCGACAAAATCTTCTATTCAGCCGCAACCGGCGTGGGGAACCCAATCGTCTATGTCGGCTCCAAGACCGACCGCGACGGGATTCACGGCGCGACCATGGCCAGCGCCGATTTCGAGGAAGACGCCGAGGCGAAGCGGCCAACCGTGCAGGTCGGCGATCCATTCACCGAAAAACTGCTGATCGAGGCCTGCCTCGAATTGATGGCAACCGATGCCATCGTCGCGATCCAGGACATGGGCGCAGCGGGCCTAACCTCCTCCAGCGTCGAGATGGCGACCAATGGCAAGGCGGGCATCCGGCTCGACATGGACAAGGTGCCGTGCCGCGAAGAAGGCATGACGCCTTACGAAATGATGCTGAGCGAGAGCCAGGAGCGGATGCTCATGGTGCTGAAGCCCGGCAAGGAGGAGATGGCCGCTGCGATCTTCGAGAAGTGGGAGCTCGACTTTGCCATCATCGGCGAGGTCACAGATACGCGGCACATGGTACTCGAATTTGGCGGAGAGGTCGTGTGCGACATTCCGCTTGGCCCGCTGGCTGCCGATGCGCCCGAGTATGACCGGCCCTACCTGTCGAAAGCGGAATACACCGATTGGGCGGGTATCACCCCGATGCAGAATGCGCCCGGCACCAGCCATCCGGGCGCGGACCTGCTGACAATGCTGGCCTCCCCTGCCCTCGCATCGCGCCGCTGGATTGCCGAGCAATATGACAGCCAGGTCATGGGCGACACGCTTCAGACAGGCGGAGATGCGGGTGTCGTGCGCGCGCACGGTACAGACAAGGCGCTGGCGATCAGCACCGATTGCACCCCGCGCTATGTCCATGCCGACCCGTACGAGGGCGGCAAACAGGCCATCGCCGAGGCATACCGCAACCTTTGCGCAGTCGGCGCGCGCCCGCTCGCGGTCACCAACTGCCTCAACTTCGCCAATCCGCAGCGCCCGGAGATCATGGCGCAATTCGTCTATGCACTCGAAGGTATGGGCGATGCCTGCCGTGCGCTCGACTTCCCGATCGTGAGCGGCAATGTCTCGCTCTACAACGAAAGCAAGGCGACCGGCGGCGGCTCCGCTATCCTGCCCACCCCGGCAATCGGCGGCGTCGGCATTATCGAGGATGCGTCGCGCATGATGACGATGGCTTTCAAGAACGAAGGCGACGCCATCTACATGATCGCGCCCGAGTTCTGGGCAAAGCCTGATCCGACCCGCTCGCATCTCGGCAAATCACTGTGGCTCAAGGAAGTGCATGGCCGTGATGAAGGGCGCGCGCCTCCGGTCGACCTCGCTGCCGAGCGCGGCGCAGGCCACATTACCCGCCGCCTGATCGGCGAAGGCTTGCTGAACGCAGTTCACGACCTCTCCGATGGCGGCCTCGCCGTTGCGCTTGCAGAAATGGCGATGGCGGGCGGCATCGGGGCCGAGGTCGAGGCCAATGAGGATTACACCGCCGCGCAGTGGTGGTTCGGCGAAGACCAGGCGCGCTACGTGCTGACCGTCTCGCCTGACAAGATCGAAGCGTTCAACCGTATCGTCGCCGAGGGACCGGAAACGCCCGAGGCCGAAATGGTCGGCTTCCACCGCATCGGCACAGTCGGCGGCGACAGCCTTCTCGGCGTGTCGCTGAAGGAGATGACGGAAGCACATGAAAGCTTCTTCCGCGACTGGATGGAAGCGTAAGCCGCACCGCTGGTGGAGCTGCTTCAACCGATCCTGCATTATGGCGGCCATTGGCTCGTCCCGTTTGCAATCGCTGCAATTGTCTGGCGCGGCGAATGGCTGCGCGCCGGGGCCGTCATTGCAGCGGCCAATCTGATCGACCTCGATCACCTGCTCGCGGACCCGATCTTCGATCCGGATCGCTGCTCGATAGGGTTCCACCTGCTGCACGGCTGGGAAGCAGCGTTGGTGTATGCCGCGATGTTGGCGATCCCGCGCTGGTGGGCGCGCGCTTTCGGCATCGGCGCGCTTTGGCATCTTGCAGTGGACTATGGCGACTGCCTCATGCAACACGCCGCCGCCTAGTCCGCATTGCGCGGGCCCCATGCCAGCATCAAGCCGAGCAGGATCAACCACGAATTCTGGCTGATATAGGTGAACATCGCCCCATAGAACCGCATGTCGGTCACGCCCGTGATCAGCAAAGCCGCCGGGACCAGACCCGCGACAAGGCCCAGCGCGCCGGTCACACGCCAGCGAACGCGCCAAAGCGACAGGCCGAACAACGCGATCCCTGCCCCCACCGCGACTGCGCCGTTGCGGGCGAATTGCTGGTTGATCTCCCACGCAAGCTCGAAGGTCCCGCCTCCGATATCGCCTGCCGGATAATCCGACAGAGCGGGTACGACGAAGCCGTTGATGGTCCCCGCCACCAGAGCGCCGCAAGTCCCGAGCGTAAAGAACGCCAGCCCCAGTGCCACGGGAAGCGACCAGACCAGCGCGCGGGCCAACAGCAGCATCACCGATAGCTGGATCACGATCATCGCAAGCAGCCCCCCATGCACACCCCTGATCATTCCAGCACCGTCGCCGCCATGCGGATGGTGGTGCATCAGCACCACCGCCACCAGCGCGGCTCCTGCGAGCAAAATCCCGGGCCAGCGCAGGGATTGCAGTTTGTCATCGTCCATGCGTATCTCTCTCCTTCGGCAAAGTGATGCCGCGAGGGAGGCCCAGCGCACAATGGACGATCTGACGCAAAAGTCCGGTTCAAGCCGAGCGGAAACCCGCGCACAAATTCTGTCGACGTTCAATCGCCTGTTGCTCGCAAGTGAAAAGAAGCGTCCCGCCGTATCGGAAATCGTGGCCGAGGCCGGGGTCGCACGCTCGACCCTCTACGATCACTTCAATGGTGTCGAGGCACTCTTCGATGAGAGCCTGTCAGCGCTGTTCGTACCGTATCGCGCATTGCCTTGTCGGTGCGGGAGCGCGCGAGGAGATGGTGTGGTTGATGGCACATATCCTGGAGAACCGCGAGCGCGGCCGAAAGCTTCTGGCAGGCCGGGATTCGGAGCGGATCGGCAATCTGCTTGCTCGCCTGCTGCAGGAAGAACTCGGCATGCGGCCCGATGCACGGCTGCATGCGATCCTGATCTCGGGCACCGTGATGGCTGCGCTTGGCGCATGGGTGACAGGCAAGCTTGCGGCGACGCCTCAGGCCATGTCGGATCGGCTGCTCGAGACCGCGCAGGCTATCCTTGGCGCGGGCGATGAGAAGCGCTGATGACCGCTGGATATTCAGGAACGCCGCTCGCCAAGAAGCTCAATCTGAAAGACGGCATGTGCGTCTGGTTCGACGGAATGCCCGATAGTGTCCGCGCGGAAATCAATGATTTCGGCCTTGATCTGGAGGACCAGAAAAGCCCCGATGCCGGGTTCGATGCTGGCCACATCTTTGTCACTTGCCCTGCCAGCCTGACCAGTAAGATCAAAGACTTGCGCGAGCGCGTTAACAAGGATGGCCAGGTCTGGGTAAGCTGGCCTAAACAGGCGTCCGGCGTCGATACTCAAGTGGGCGAGAACGATGTGCGCGAGGCCGGGCTGGATGCAGGTTTCGTCGATACCAAGAAATGCGCCGTGGATGAGGTATGGTCGGGCCTCAAATTCGTAATCCCGAAAGCCGATCGCTAGGCGGCGTGAGGTCCCGGTCCGTCGCAGCATTGCACCTGCGGCTTTGGCTCTGACAGCCCCAGATCCTCGGCCATATTGCCTTCGCTTTCGAGGATCAGCAGGCATTCGCGGTAAGTATTCGGCTTGCCGATTTTCAGCCGTGCGCGCGCATCCGCGATATCCTCGCGCATCAGCGCCTCGATATCCTCATGCGCGATCTTGGCTGCGGCCTTCCCCATACGCTGCCCTTCACGCACCGATGAGAACAGCGGTGCCTTGGTCCCGCTCACCTTCTTGATCTGCCGCGCGCCAGCATAGGCGATGAACAGCACGCCGGTGTTCCTGTTCTGCGAATAAGAAAAGCCGAGCAGGCTCGCCTCCCCCAGTGCATCGCGCCCATAACCGGTCAACACGTGGAACAGGTCATGCGTGTCGCGCAGCCGGTCGAAATACCACTGCGTCAGGTCCTGCGGCAGCTGGTCGGGCGGTGCCCACTTGTGGCTTTCGGCGACAAGGCCCGCCGCGCTCAAACCTTCGCGCTTCATGAAGCGGATATAATGCTGTGCGACGCTGTTTTCGGGCAGGTCCGCCCAGCGCGCATGGTCATCCAGCATGGCGGGAATGTCGACTTCATCGCGCAGGAAACGCTGGCCATCGTCAGACTTGATGAAGTTCCACGCCTGCTTGTGACTGCCCTTGCCCTTGGTCGCCTCGATGATGTGGAACACCTGCTCGGTGTCCTCCTTGTCTTCGACCAGCTTGCCGAAATGATGCAGCACCTTGCGCGGCTGCAAGCCGGAGATAGTGCGCTCGGGCGCTACCAGTGGCAGGTCAATCGAAGCCATCACGTCCTCCTCTATGTCCGCTATTTACAACAATGTCAGTTAACAGTCCACTTCACATTGCGCGCGTGACATTCGATAGTGAGCACATGCGCACCCACGAAACTGTACCCTATTCGCTTGAAGCACTCCCCGATGACGAAAGTATCGCTCGCGCGCGAGCATTGCGCGACCGGTTGAAGCTGCGCCGGACCTGCCGGTACTTCTCGGATGAGCCTGTTCCGCGCGAAGTCATCGAAGCCGCTATCGAGGCTGCGGGCACCGCGCCCAATGGGGCCAATCACCAACCGTGGCATTTCGCCGTGGTTTGCTCGCCTGAGAAAAAGCGCGCCATCCGCGAGGCGGCGGAGGCCGAGGAACGGCGCTTTTACGGAGCCGATGGTGACGATCCGAAGGCTTCGGATGAATGGCTCGGCGCGCTTAAGGATCTCGGCACGGACGAGGACAAGCCATTTCTCGAAACTGCCCCCTACCTCATTGTCGTCTTTGCCCAGCGCAAGGGCGGGATCGAGGAGGACGGCACGACGCAGAATTACTATGTCAACGAAAGCGTCGGGATCGCCTGCGGGATGCTGATTGCGACGCTGCATGAAGCGGGGCTGGCAACGCTGACGCATACGCCCTCCCCGATGGGATTCCTGCGCCAGGCGCGCGAGCGGCCCGAATGGGAAAAGCCGCTGATGATCGTGGTTGTCGGCCACCCTGACAAGGACGCGACCGTACCTGCCCACGCGCTAAAGAAAAAGCCGCTGAGCCAGATTGCGAGCTGGCTGTAGCGGCTTTGACTTGCGCTGCGGCGCGAGATCAGGCGGAAACGAGTTCTTCGCTGTCCGTGTTTTCGCTGCCGAGCAAGTTGTAGGGGTCGATGCCCTCGTCCGCCCAGATGCGGTGGCATTCGCGATACTTGGTCGGCTCGGGAATGTTGAGCGCCTGCCGTACGTCGTCGAGTTGCAGTTTGAGAAGCTCGCGGATCGGCTGCTCGATCAAACGCGGCGCGCCCTTGCCGGTGCGCTTGGCCTGCATGACAGCGCCCATGACGGGTGCCTTGCTGCCTTTGACCTGCATCTTGATGTTGGCCGCACCGGCGTAACCGATCAGCAGGTGGCCCTGCGTCGGGGACTGCCCGTGCGTGAAGAGCAGCACGCACTGCTCGCCCAGCGCGTCGCGGCCATAGCCGGTCAGCACGTGGAACAGGTCATGCGTGTCGCGCGAACGCTCCGCAAACCATTGCACGAGGTCGGGATATTTCGGACGTCCAAGCTTTTCCGCTTCGGCAACGAGGCCGGCGGCAGAGAGGCCTTCGGTTTCCATGAAATCGCAATAGGCGTGAGCAAGGCTGCCCTTGGGCGTTTTGCGAAGCTTGGCGTGGTCGTCGAGAATCTCGGGAAGATTGGGTTCGGTCCGGCGCAGATGTTCGCCGCGCTCGGAAAGAGTGAGGTCGCGAACGCGCGGCATGAAATTGCGCGAAGGAAGCGATTCGTAGATCTTGAAGACGAGGCTGGTGTCTTCCTTGTCCTTCATCAGCAGGCGGAAATTCTTTACCGCACGCGGGAGCGAATAGCGCGGCTCGGGGCGGTCCGGATGGCGCAGGACAGTGCCGTCGGCGGCGAACTGATCGGAGTATTCGGGGGCGGACATGGTTCGTTGGCCTCTTTGGTGTTGTTCCGGGGACTGCTTACCAGCCCTTACTTACACCAATGTTAATAACAGAGATCGGTTCCCAATCAAAACGCTTTTTTCGGCCGGCTCGATTTGCACTTCAATCCGCCACCCAATCTTGCGCTGGAATGCCGAGCAAGGAAAGCACCGCGGTCAGATCGCCGCGGTCGATCCGGCCATTGGCTGCTGCGCGCGCCTTGGGCTTGGCGCGGCAGGCAAAACCGTAGGTCGCAGCCTCGATCATCGGAATGTCGTTGGCGCCGTCGCCCGTCGCGAGGCTGAGAGCGCCCTGCCCCAGCGCCGCCGCTTCTGCGCCAAGCACCGCTTTCTTCGTCCGCGAATCGGTGATCTCGCCTTGAAGCATTCCGGTGAGCTTGCCCTCGGCAATTTCGAGCCGATTGCCCACGACCCGGTGAAATCCGAGGCTGTCACCCACGGGATCCGCAAAATGATGGAACCCGCCCGTTACCAGCACGCACCGCGCACCGTGCGACGCAAGCGTCGCGGTCAGCGTTTTCGCACCAGGCGTCGCCCTGATCCGGTCTTCGATACAATTCTGGATCGCGCTTTCATCGAGGCCCGCAAGCAGCGCAACCCGCTCCCGCAAAGCTGCCTCGAAATCGAGCTCGCCCTGCATCGCGCGTTCGGTGATGGCCGCGATCTGCGGCTTGATCCCGGCATAATCGGCGAGTTCGTCGATGCATTCCTGCCCGATCATGGTCGAATCCATGTCTGACACGAAGAGGTGCGGGACAGCGATCTCATTTGCGCTCACCAGCGCATCGGTCGGCGCGAAGAACTTGTCGATGCCCGCCAGCACCGTTGCGGGTTCGGCCTCGGCAAAGCTTAATTGCAGCACGTCGCCGCCAGTATCGAGCATCACTGCCGAGGCGAGCGGCATGCCTTCATTTGCGAAAGCCTCTGCCGCTGCATCAAGGCGTGTTTCAAGATCGCCGGTTTCCCCATTGTCAGTGTCTGCTATCAGGCGGGCAATGAGCACTAAGAAAACTCCGAAATCGTCGTCACAGGACCGGCTCGCGCTCATCGCAGGGCCGACCGCAACCGGCAAGAGTGCAATTGCGCTCGAACTGGCGGACGCCCGCGCGAAGGTGAAACTCGACACTTGGATCATCAATGCGGACAGCATGCAGGTTTACAAGGATATCCCGATCCTGTCCGCCGCACCGAGCGAGAAAGAGCAGAAGAAATATCCGCACCGCCTCTATGGCGAATGGGACGGCGCGGACAGCTGCTCTGCCGCCGACTGGGCGCGCCGGGCCAAGGAAGTCATCGCCGAAGCGCATGAAGCAGGCGCGCTACCGGTGCTGGTCGGTGGCACGGGCATGTATATGAAAGTCCTGCTCGAAGGCATCGCGCCCATCCCGGCAATCGATCCGGAAGTCCGCGAGGTCACCCGCTCGCTTGATCCGCAGAGCGCCTACGCCGCCCTGATGATCGAAGACCCGCAGCGCGCAAGCGAGCTTGAACCGGGTGACAGCCAACGCATCGCCCGCGCGCTCGAAGTGAAACGCTCGACAGGGGTGACGCTGGGCGACTGGCAGCTCGCCAAGACCGGCGGGATCGGCGATTATGTCGATCTGCACGCGGCGGTCGTCTTGCCCGAGCGGCAGTGGGTTTACGACCGGTGCGACCAGCGCTTTGAAGCGATGCTGAAGGACGGTGCGATTGGCGAGGTCGAGGCGCTGCTTGCGCGCGGTCTGCCCGCTGACCTGCCAGTGATGCGAGCCATCGGCGCGCCCGAAATCTCCGCGTACCTTGCCAAGGAGATCGACCGCGAAGAGCTGACCGCGCGCGGCCCGCAGGCCACGCGCAATTATGCAAAGCGCCAATTTACGTGGTTCAGGCGGCAGACGCCGGAAGATTGGACGCGCGTCGAGTCTGAAAATATCGCCGTGGGTGATATTTTCGCATCTTTATTGCGTGATTAACGGTTGACACGTTAGAATGTAATGAATAGCGGTGCTCATCCCGGCCCGACGCATTCCCCCTGCGCCGGGCCTCGTCTTTTGGTAGAAGCGCTGGCGAAATACCGGGCCATTGCGGTCCTTGAGTAACAGCGAAGTGAAGGAAGTATCCGTGTCGGAGCAGCCCAAGCCGGACAAACAGACCGGCGCCGCCATCCTGACCCAGAGCCTCGTCGATCAGGGAGTCGAGTTCGTTTTCGGCTACCCCGGCGGCGCAGTCCTGCCGATTTACGACGAGCTGTTCGGCGATGAGCGCCTGCGTCATATCCTCGTGCGTCACGAGGCCGGTGCTGCCCACGCCGCCGAAGGCTATGCCCGCGCGACCGGCAAGCCGGGTGTGGTGCTCGTGACCTCGGGACCGGGCGCAACCAATGCGGTGACCGGCATTGCCGATGCGTTCATGGATTCCATCCCGATGGTCGTCATCACCGGGCAGGTTCCTACCGCGCTGATCGGGACCGATGCGTTTCAGGAAGCCGATACGGTCGGCATCACCCGCCACTGCACGAAACACAACTACCTCGTCAAAGACCCGGCTGACCTCGCCGCGACAATCGAGGAAGCGTTCCGCATCGCCACTACCGGCCGCCCCGGCCCGGTCGTCGTCGACATCCCAAAGGACGTGCAGATCGCCGTCCCTTCGATGAGCCGCGCCTCCAAACTGACCGCATCGCACCGTTATGCACCGCAAATGGCAGCCTCGCCCGAGCACATCATCGAAGCGGTCGAGATGATCCAGAAGGCGGAGCGCCCGGTGTTCTACACTGGCGGCGGCGTGATCAATTCCGGCCCGGAGGCATCGGAGCTTTTGCGCCAGTTCCAGGACATCACAGGCGCGCCTGTCACCTCGACGCTGATGGGCCTTGGCTGTTTCCCCAACACGCATCCCGACTGGCTCGGGATGCTGGGGATGCATGGCACGTTCGAGGCGAACATGGCGATGAATCGCTGCGACGTGATGGTCTGCATCGGCGCGCGCTTCGATGACCGGGTGACCGGCAGGCTCGATGCGTTCTCGCCCGACAGCACAAAAATCCACATCGATATCGACCGCTCCTCGATCAACAAGAACGTGCCGGTCGATCTCGGCATTGTCGGCGACTGCGCGACAGTGCTTGGACAGATGATCGACGCATGGGGCGACAAGCGCGCGCAGGACCTTGGCGAGTGGAAGGCGCGCATCGCCGGTTGGCGCGCCCGCGAATGCCTCGCCTATCCTGAAAAATCGAAGAAACACCCCGGCGCCATCATGCCGCAAAAGGCGGTCGAGCGGCTCTATGCCCTCACCCACGAACGCTCGCCGATCATCACCACCGAAGTTGGCCAGCACCAGATGTGGGCGGCGCAATATTTCGGCTTCGACAAGCCAAACAAGTGGCTCACCAGCGGCGGGCTCGGCACGATGGGGTATGGGATGCCCGCCGCCATCGGCGCGCAGCTTGGTTTTCCCGACGCTCTGGTGATCGATATTGCGGGCGAGGCCTCGATCCAGATGAACATTCAGGAGCTTGGCACGGCAAGCCAGTACCGCCTGCCGATCAAGGTCTTCATCCTCAACAACGAATATATGGGCATGGTCCGCCAGTGGCAGGAACTGACCTATGAAAGCCGCTATTCGAACAGCTATTCGGACAGTCTGCCCGATTTCGTCCGCCTCGCCGAAGCGTATGGCTGGAAGGGTATCCGGATCGAAGGCGACGATCAGCTGGATGCGGGGATCGAGGCAATGCTGGCGCATGACGGCCCGGTGATCGTCGATTGCTGCGTCGCGCAGGACGCCAATTGCCTGCCAATGATTCCGTCAGGTGCAGCGCACACCGAAATGCTGCTTTACGGCGATCAGGTCGACGGCACGATGGATGACGAGGCGAAGGCGCTGGTCTAGGCGCGGCGCGAGGGGAAACCGACAATGAAAATCAAAAGCGCCGCCTCCGAGCGCCACGTGCTCAACGTGACGGTCGATAACGAGCCGGGAATCCTCGCCAAGATCACCGGGCTGTTCACCGCGCGCGGCTATAATATCGACAGCCTCACCGTGGCCGACATCTCGGACGATCACGCGATCAGCCGGATCACGGTCGTAACCAACGGCCCGCCCGAGGTGATCGACCAGATCGAAGCGCAGCTGGAACGTCTCGTACCCGTCCACGGCGTCTCCGACCTCACCACCGCCGGCCCGCATGTCGAGCGTGAGCTTGCTCTCATCAAGGTTGCGGGCACGGGCGACAAGCGGGTCGAGGCGCTGCGCGTTGCGGATATCTTCCGCGCCAGTGTGGTCGATACGACCACCGAAAGCTTCGTATTCGAGCTGACCGGTGCGCCGGACAAGATTGACAGTTTCATCGGCCTCATGCGCGACCTCGGCCTCGTCGAGGTTGGCCGTTCAGGCGTTGTGGGAATGATACGCGGCGCGGCAGGCGCCTAAGGAGAATAAAGCAAATGAAAGTCTATTACGACGCCGACGCCGATCTCGGCCTGATCAAATCGAAGAAGATCGCCGTTCTCGGTTACGGTTCGCAGGGCCACGCCCATGCCCAGAACCTGCGCGACAGCGGGGTCGAAGACGTCGCCATCGCCCTGCGCGAAGGCTCCAAGACCGCCAAGAAGGCCGAGGATGCAGGCTTCACGGTGCTCTCCAACACCGAAGCGGCCAAGTGGGCCGATATTCTCATGGTCCTTGCCCCGGACGAGCATCAGGCAGGCATCTGGGAAAACGACCTCGCCGGACACATGAAGCCGGGCAGCGCGCTCGCCTTTGCGCACGGGCTCAACGTGCATTTCGGCCTGATCGAGCCGCAGGACGATATCGACGTCATCATGATCGCGCCCAAGGGCCCGGGCCACACCGTGCGCAGCGAATACCAGCGCGGCGGCGGTGTGCCGTGCCTCATCGCCATCCACCAGGATGCCAGCGGAAGCGCGCATGACGTCGCGCTTGCCTATGCCAGTGGTGTCGGCGGCGGGCGCTCCGGCATCATCGAGACCAATTTCCGCGAGGAATGCGAAACCGACCTGTTCGGGGAGCAGGCCGTGCTGTGCGGCGGGATCACCCACCTGATCCAGGCTGGGTTCGAAACCCTGACCGAAGCCGGATACGCGCCCGAAATGGCCTATTTCGAGTGTCTCCACGAAACCAAGCTGATCGTCGACCTGCTGTACGAAGGCGGCATTGCCAACATGCGCTATTCGATCTCGAACACGGCGGAATACGGCGACATCAAGACCGGTCCGCGGATCATCACCGATGAGACCAAAGCCGAAATGAAGCGCGCGCTCGCCGATATCCAGTCGGGCCGGTTTGTGAAGGACTTCGTGCTCGATAACCGCGCGGGCCAGCCCGAACTCAAGGCGAGCCGCAAGACCGCCGAGGCGCATCCGATCGAAAAGACCGGAGCCGAGCTGCGCGCCATGATGCCGTGGATCAGCGCGAACAAGCTGGTCGACAAATCAAAGAATTAGCGCCACTTAGCCGGGTGATATGTCGATCTCCCGCAACAATGCCCTGATCCTTGCCGGGTGTGCGGTGGTCTGGCTGCTGATCGTAATCCGGATCGCCAATCGCGAACCGGTTTACGAACAGCGCGAGACCATCGCCGCGCGCTCGGACGTGCAGACCTACGCCCGCCAGCAATTGAACGACCTTCAGCGGCGCTCCTTCAGCGAGAGGCGCGAATTTTGCGGTGTCATCGTCGAGAACGAGCTGGGCCAGCTCTCGACCATGACCATCAGTGAAGGCGACATTGCGAGCTGCGAGTACGATTACAAAGGGCAAGTCGGCATCACCCCTATCGCCAGTTTTCATACGCATGGCGGCGCCAGCATCGTTTACGATGACGAGGCGCCCTCGCTGCAAGACCTGCAAAGCGACATCGCGAGCCGCATGGACGGCTATCTCGCAACGCCGGGCGGGCGGTTCTGGCGGATCGACTGGCAATCGCAAACCGCCAACCTGATCTGCGGCGAAGGCTGCCTCCAAATGGATCCGAATTACGAACCCTGCCCGGCCTACACTCCGGCGCGGCAATACGACATCAAGCGGCTCCAGGCGCGGTATCGCAGCACTCCTGCACGCTGTTAGGGCTGTCTTGGCACAGCGAACGACCCGCGAGAGCTTTCGCTCTGCGGGCCGCTGCTTCCTCCTAATTTCGTGGACCGTAACGCGGTCCGCAGATCGTTTCAAAAAAGGTGTGACCGGAACACCTAGGAGGAAGTAAATCCCGGCCACACCCTGGTGGCGCACCGTCAGGCTTTCGGTGCGCAAGCTCCAGCTTCACAGGCGGCGGCTTCACAGCCGGCAGCTTCACAGGCGCTGGCTGCACAGGCGTCGCCCGCCGCTTCACACGCTGCCGCGCCGCAAGCTGCGGCATCGCAGGCCGATGCACCGCAGTCGGCTGCATCACAGGCCGCTCCGCAGGCACTTGCTGCACAAGCAGCGGCTGCACAGGCATTGGCCTTTGCTTCCTTGGCGGCCTTGCGCTCTGCCCGGGCCTGGGCCCGCTTGTCGGCATAGCTGCTCGATGAACTGCTCGAGGCGCTCGGGCCGCACGGTGCATCTGCAAGCGCTGGCGCTCCGACACTGGCGACCGCGAGGCCGCCTGCGACCATCAGCATTTTGGCGAGGCTCTTCGAATTCGACATTAGTATTTCCTTTCAAGCATCCGTTTCGTGTTCTGGAATTCTCGTATTTCGTTGGTATCGGGCACCCCGGCTCGAAGGGGGTCAGGGTGATGCCGGAGTGCCCAATTCGGTGTTGCGATCAGTCGCCGAAGCGCTTGCCATCGGGAATGGTTGTCCAGGCGGCATTCGCTTTGGCGATGAAGCCGGGGATATCCTTCAGCCACATGCTCTGAACCTGCTTGTTCACATTGAGGTAAAGCTTGCCATCGACGATTTTGTAGACCTGCGGATCACCCGGTGCGAGCGAGCCGCGGCTCATCGCCCAAGCGCAATGGCCACCGAATTGCGGGGCATAAGCTGCGGGATTTTCCTTGAACGCGTCGGCGTTGGCCTGGCTGGAAAAGCGGAACTCTGCGTCCATATACTGGACTGTGTAGCGAGCGTCGCCTTTGACCGGGACGCCGTCGCCCTGGAAGTAGCTGACGGTGTCGAAGCCGCCCACGGCAATGTTGCCCTGGTTGACGCCAACAAAGATACCGCCATCGGCTTGAGCGGGTGCGCTGGTCAGCGCGAGCGGCGCGGCAATTGCGGCCGCTGCAATAAGTAAGGTACGAAACTTCATCGGGGTTCTCCTAAAAAATTGGTGAAGCGGCCACCTGGAGGGGTAAGCCTTCGGGCGGGGTCGTCAGGGGATTTGCCAGCAGGGGAACTGGCTTGGGGTTCCTGAAGGCCGCCAAGTGGCCGCTCACATCATGGAGTTCGCAAGCTTCGCGCTATTGGTGACACATGCTGCAAATTTTTTTGGGAAGGGCCGCGACTTATCGGCGGCAATCGCATCGCACTCGACACATTTGACCCAATCGGCCAAGAGTTTCGCGACCAGATTTCAGGACACCGATGCGCCTTTCCGATTGCCACAATATCGACGATTTCCGCCGTCTGGCGAAGGCGCGGCTGCCCTTCCCGGTGTTCGATTACATCGACGGCGCGGCCGATGACGAGCTGACCAAGGCGCGCAATACCAGCAGCTATGAGGCCTGCGATCTGGTGCCGGACGTGCTGGCGGGGGTCGAGGCAATCGATACGTCCTGCACCATTCTTGGCCGCAAAAGCGCGCTGCCACTCATGCTCTCTCCCACGGCGGTCCAGCGCGCCTTTCACTGGCAGGGAGAGACGGCGGTGGCGCAGGCGGCGGAGAAATTCGGGCTATGGTTCGGTATATCCAGCCTGGCGACACGCAGCATCGAGGAGATTGCCGCGCTGACGAATGGCCCGAAGCTGTTCCAGCTCTATGTCCACAAGGACACCGGCCTTAACACGAACATGATCGAGCGCTGCCAGAATTCAGGCTTCGATGCGCTGGCGCTGACGGTGGACACGATTGTGTCGGGCAAGCGCGAACGATGCCTGCGCAGCGGCTTTACCACCCCGCCCCGCTTCACCCCGGCGAGCGTGTGGAGCTACGCCACCCGCCCGCGCTGGACACTCGATTACCTGCTGCGCGAGAAATTCCGCCTGCCCAATCTCGATACGCATGTGACCGAGGGATCGAGCAAGGCGGTGAGCATCGCGGATTATTTCAACACGATGCTCGATACCTCGATGGACTGGGACACGGCAACCGCAATCCGCGAGCAATGGGGCGGGACATTCGTGCTGAAAGGCGTGATGAGCGCAAACGATGCGCGCCGCGCAGTCCAGATCGGCGCGGATGCGATCATGATCTCAAACCACGGCGGGCGGCAACTCGACGGCAGCCGCGCGCCTTTCGACCAACTGCCAGAAATCGTCGATGCGGTCGGCGGCGAGATCGAGATCATTTGCGATGGCGGCATCAGGCGCGGGACACACGTGCTGAAAGCGCTATGCAGCGGCGCGACAGCGGCGTCAGGCGGGCGTCTCTATCTCTATGCGCTGGCGGCGGCGGGACAGGACGGCGTGGAACGTGCGCTCGGCATCCTCAAGGACGAAATCGAGCGCGGAATGCGCCTGATGGGCGTGACCAGTGTCGATCAACTGACCGGGGACCGTATTCGTCCGCGTTAAGCGGCGGGTCAGCCCGCGAGCGGCATAACGCCTTCATGAACCTGCTCTTTTCCGCGATGATCGCGTCTGCGCGCCTTGCCGGGTGCGCCGCAGCCGCCCCTGGCCCTCTGCCCGAAGACCCGGTGCGGGCCGCACCCGCATCTCCTGCGCAAACCTCTGCGGGATTGCCTGCGCCTCCTGAAGTGCCGCCGCAAACGCGCTTGCCGAGTGATCTGCCGCCTTGCCCCGGCATCAATCCTGACATTCGCCGTCCGGCAGGCAGCAATTGCCTCGGCCTCACGCAGGATCAGTGCGGCGCCGACCGTGCGCAGGACTATGTCGGGAAGCAAGGGACACCTGAAATCCGCAAGGCGCTGTCCGATATGGCGAAGGACAAGGCCGGAGGGAATTTCCGCTGGATTCCTCACAATACTCCCGTGATCGAGGATCTGCGCTCCCACCGTTTCAATGTAGAGTTGGATCAGAACGGGGTGATCGAACGGATCGACTGCTATTAGCTTTCGGCCACTCGCTACGGCACACAAACGATAGCGAGCAAATCCCGCGCAAATTCAGTGTAGCGATAGCACCAGAAAATCCCGTGCTCATGTCGTTTGGCGACTGCACAATGAAGTCCCGTGCTGATGCAGCGTGGCGACAGCACAAAAAACCCTGTGCTCATGCAGCGTGGCGACAGCACAAAAAAACCTGTGCTCATGCAGCGTGGCAACAGCACAAAAAAGCCCTGTGCTCATGCAGCGTAGCGATAGCACAAAAAAAATGTCATTAAGGTGAAACGCCAATGTCGCTGTACATTGGGCAGGCATTCACATGACGGAATCGACCATGAAACTCATTTCTGCATCACTGTTTTCATCCGCACTGCTTGTGCTGACAGCTTGCGGCGGCAATGCGGATTCCTCCGACGCGTCGAGTGCGGCGGACGATTTTGCAGCCCGTATCAATGGCGCAGGAGGGTCCGCGCAGCCAGCCGGTGCCCCGCCAACCGTCGCGCAGGCGCTGCCCGGAGCGGCTCCAGGCGCGTTTGCTGCGGGAACGATGACCGACCCGGAGTCGGCCATTTGCGGGGCCAACATGATGGGTCCGTTTATCGGCAGGGTGGCCGATTTCCAGACCCGCATCGATATCGAAGCGCTGACCGGCAAGGCTGGAGATATACGCTTCCTTCGCCCCGGCGGCGAATTCGTGAGGCCGGATGTGACCAATCCGCGGCTCAACATCATGCTCGACAATCAGGATGTGATCCGCGACGCGCGCTGCGGTTGATAACGGCAGAATTGCAATCCCCACACAAAAACCCCCACCAGCGTTCCTCTCGCTGGCGGGGGTCTTGTTTTACGGCCCTGTATCTGGCGGACTGATCAGTCCTGAAAGTGCTCGTCAGGCGAGTGCGTCGGGTAGTTTGTATCCGCCTTCGCGATGAAGCCCGAAATGTCCTTTTCCCAGCGGTCCTGAACGTCTTCGCTGAAATTCAGGTAGAGCGCGCCGTCAACGATTTCGTAGACGTTGGGGTCACCCGGTGCGAGCGCATCGTTGGCACCAATCGCCCATGCGCAATATCCGCCATAGGCCGGTGCGTATTTGGCCGGGTCTTCGATGAATGTGTTGGCGTTGTCTTCGCTGGCAAACTGGTAGTCGTAGCCGTTGTAGCGCACGGTGTATTCTTCCGCGCCTTCGACGGGAACGCCGTCACCTGTAAAATAGCTGACTACGTCGAAACCGGAAACGGCGAGCGTGTCGCCCTTTGCAGCGGTGTGGACCGGGCCGCTTGCCTCACCGCCGAGATCGGCGAACAGGGCTGCTTCTGCCGGAGCTTCGACGGTGGTGGTGTCGGCGGTATCGGCGGTCTCGCTGGCCGGAGCGCTGCATGCAGCGGCGGTGGCGAGCAATGCGATTGCAAAAATGGACTTCTTCATGGGATATTCCTCCTAAGGGTTGGTATTCATTCAAACTCGTCATCGTGATCCGGATAGCCTGTTGCCCGGCGACACATCGGGGTTCGCGCCCTTCCGGCGGAAGGTTACAGCGACGCAAAGATTTGGCGAAAAAAGTCGCGGTGCACCGCGTCAGTCCGGTTGGCGCTTGCGCCGCGCGGAGTAATCGGCAACAACGGAGCGCGATGAAACCAACGATTGGCCTGCTTCTACGACTTACTCGCCCTTGGGCGTGAGCGGCTGCGTGTGACATTGGCGCGGCCCGGCATCCAAGGGAACCGCAGCAGCCATCTCCTCATTGATACCGCGAAAAGTCGTACACCATGAACATGCTCAAGAACCCTTCTGCCAAGTACCGTCCGTTCGGCCAGATCGACCTGCCCAACCGCCAATGGCCGGGACGCCTCATCGAAAAAGCACCGCGCTGGCTCTCGACCGATCTGCGCGATGGCAACCAGTCGATCATCGATCCGATGGACGGGGTGAAGAAAGCGCGCTTCTTCGACCTGCTGGTGGAAATCGGGGTGAAGGAAATCGAGGTCGGCTTCCCCAGCGCAGGCGCAACCGAGTTCACCTTCATCAAGCATCTGGTCGAATCCGGCACGATCCCCGACGACGTGATCGTGCAGGTTCTCACCCAAAGCCGCGAAGACCTGATCCGCACCAGCTTCGAAAGCCTCGAAGGCGCGCATTCGGCCATCGTTCACCTTTACAACGCGGTCAGCCCGGCGTGGCGCGACATCGTGTTCCGCATGTCGAAGGACGAGGTGCGCGAGATCGCCGTGAAGGGCGCCAAAGTGATGCGCGACGAAGCGGCCAAGCGCCCCGACACCGATTGGCACTTCCAGTATTCGCCCGAGACATTCTCCACCGCCGAACTCGATTTCAGCATTTCGGTGTGCGAGGCGGTGATGGAAGTGCTTGCGCCCACGCCCGAACACCCGATCATCCTTAATCTGCCCGCCACGGTCGAAGCAGCGACGCCCAACATCTACGCCGACCAGATCGAGTATTTCTGCCGCAACCTGCCGAACCGCGAAAGCGCAGTAATCTCGCTCCACACCCATAACGACCGGGGAACCGGCGTTGCAGCCGCGGAGCTTGGCCTGATGGCTGGCGCGGACCGGGTAGAGGGATGCCTGTTCGGAAATGGCGAGCGCACCGGCAATTGCTGCCTCGTGACGATGGCGCTCAATCTCTACACGCAAGGCGTCGAACCGGGCCTCGACTTCTCCGACATCGACCGCGTGATCGAGACGGTGGAATATTGCAATGACCTGCCCGTGCACCAGCGCCACCCTTATGGCGGCGAACTTGTCTACACCGCGTTTTCCGGCAGCCATCAGGACGCGATCAAGAAAGGGTTCGAGGCGAACGACGCTCAAAACGACGAATACTGGCGCGTCCCCTATCTCCCTATCGACCCGGCAGACCTTGGCCGCGATTACGAGGCAGTGATCCGCGTCAATTCGCAAAGCGGCAAAGGCGGCTTTGCGTGGGTACTGGAAAAGAACCACGGGCTGAAAATGCCCAAGAAGATGCAGGCCGATTTCTCCAAGCATGTGCAGCGGCTCGCCGATGGAAATGCGCGCGAACTGAATGCGGACGACATCTGGGAAGCGTTCAAGGCTGCTTATCACGTGCAGACGCCGGACAAGCATTTCCAGTTGATCGACTACGAAGAATCGCGCGCCACTGACGGCACGCGAATCTTCAGCGGCAAGATCGCGGTCGAAGGGCAGGAGCAAACAGTCTCGGGCCGGGGCAACGGCCTCATCTCGAGCGTGATGGACACTTTGCGGGAGGTATTCGGGCTCGAACTCGAAGTGGTCGATTACACCCAGCAGGCGCTCGGATCAGGCACAGACGCGAATGCTGCGACCTACCTGGAATGCGTCGACGCCGAAGGCCGCACGATTTGGGGCTGCGGGATCGACGAAGATGTCGCGACCGCGAGTGTCCGCGCCGTGCTGAGCGCGGCGAACTCCGAGGTCGGCGTCAGCCCTTAGCGGCCTTGCCCTTGTGCGGCTTGCCCTTGAAGGGCTTGCCTTTGCCGCCGCCCTTACCCTTGGACTTGGCGAAATTGCCGGGCTTGCCATCGAACTTGCCGCCAGACTTGCCGTGCGGCTTACCCTTGCGGAACGGCTTGGCCTTAACGTGTCCGCCGGGACCGCCCGGTCCCTCCTTGCGGTTGCGGCGTCCGGCATCGCGCGGGGCTTCGTCGGAGAGTTCGATATGAACCGGCTTGTCGTCCTGATCGGCTTCGGCGGTGCGCTGCACCGCGTCGGCGAACTTGTCGGCATGGGCGCGCGGGATCTGAAAGAACGTCTCGCCCTGTGAGATACGGATTGCGCCGATTTCGTTGCGGGTGACGTGACCGCGGCGGCAGATCAGCGGCAGTATCCAGCGCACGTCGGCGTTCTGGCGGCGGCTCGATATCCATCTTGAACCATACCGTGTCCTCGAAGCCGGGACGCTGGCGCTCTTTCTGCGCATCGCGGCGGGCCTCGGGCGTGTTCGCAGTCAATTCCTCAGGCTCGGGCATCTTGGCGCGGTGCGCCTTCACCAGCATCGCAGCGATGTCCTCCGCGCTGCGTTCAGCGAGGATCTTCTTCGCCAGCGCGCGGTCGGCGTCGTCGAATTCAGCGGGTTCGAGCAACACCGAAAGCAGCCGTTCGTGGTCCTTGGCCTTGATTGCATCGCGGTCAGGCGCATCGGTCCACTCGGCGGTAATCTTGGCATTGCGCAACATGCTCTCGACCCGGCGGCGGCGCGAGAACGGGACGATCAGCACAGCCGTGCCTTTCTTGCCCGCTCGCCCGGTTCGGTACCGGAGCGGTGCTGCAGGGTCTCGGCATCGCGGGGAATTTCGACATGCACGACCAGGCTGACGGACGGCAGGTCGATCCCGCGCGCGGCCACATCGGTCGCCACGCAGACCCGCGCACGCTTGTCGCGCAGCGCCTGCAAAGCCTGATTCCGTTCCTGCTGGGAATGCTCGCCCGATAGGGCCACGACACCAAAGCCGCGTTCCTGCAGCGTCGCGTGAAGGTGTCGCACCTTGTCACGCGTCCCGCAGAACAGGATCGCGGTTTCTGCCTCGTGATAGCGCAGCAGGTTCACCACCGCGTTCTCGATCTCGGGCGGAGATACCGTCACCGCCTGATACGCGATGTCGCCGTGGCCGCGCTCCTTGCCGATGGTGGCAATGCGCAGCGAATTGAGCTGGTAACGGCGAGCGAGTGCCTCGATCGGGCGCGGCATCGTGGCCGAGAACAGCAATGTGCGGCGGCCCTCGGGCGTCGCATCGAGGATCGCTTCGAGCTCTTCGCGAAAGCCCATGTCGAGCATTTCGTCCGCTTCATCGAGCACCGCGACCGCCAGTTCCGACAGGTCGAGCGCACCGCGCTCGAGGTGATCGCGCAAACGTCCCGGCGCGCCGACCACGATGGTCGCACCGCTGCGCAGCGCCTTGCGCTCCTGCGAGGGGTTCATGCCGCCCACACAGGTCGTAACCCGCCCGCCGGCCTTGCCATAAAGCCATGCAAGCTCGCGGCTTACCTGCAGAGCAAGCTCGCGCGTGGGCGCAATCACCAATGCCTTGGGCGGGACCGCAAACGGCACGCGTACCGTCTTCGCCCAGCAATTCGTCCGCAATCGCGAGACCGAAGGCGACCGTCTTGCCCGACCCCGTTTGAGCCGAGACGACGAGATCGCGCCCGCGCGCCTCGGGCTTGAGAACTGCAGCCTGCACATCGGTGGCGGCGACATATTCACGCTCGGCCAGGGCCTCTTGCAGTGTGGATGGAAGTTCGGGAAAGGACATAGGGTATACTCGGGGAAAGATGGTCAGGAGCGCACACGCGCAAGAATGCGGGTGAGCGCAGGCAAATAACCGACAGTATTCAAGGTGCTGGCGGGCGGGACGCACAGCGGGTAGCCGGGCGATCCCGCAGGGAGTTGCCGTGCCTATACGCGATCTTTGCGGCTTTGGCTTGTGAAAAATGCTGCAACAGCGAAGAGACCTTGCGCAAGGTCTCCTGCAATTTGATCCAGCGCAATGACGTGGGGCATACTGATCCGCATTGTCGAGCAGCCTTTAGAGAGAGGAGGCGATACCCATGACCGCGCTAGAGGATGCATTCGAAGCACCGCAGCCGCCCGCCAAGGTCGCAGATGACCTTGCCGTTAGCGATCTCTGGTCCGCGCTTGCCGCCGGATGGAAAGACTTCTCAGCGATGCCGCAATACGGGATCGCGATTGGCGGGGTCTATGTGCTGACGGGTCTCGCTCTGGGCTATCTCGCGCTTGTCATGGGTCAAACCAGCCTGCTGATCCCGGCAATGGCCGGATTTCCGCTAATCGCACCGTTCGTCGCGGTCGGATTGTACGAGGCAAGTCGCCGGCGCGAGGCAGGCGAACAGCTGACTTGGGGCAACGTCCTTGGCGCGCTGAAGGGCAAAGGCGATGAACAGATCCTCTCGATGGGAGTGATCGTGTTCGTGGCGTTCGCCTTCTGGATGATCGTGGCCCACGCCGTTTCCGCGATTTTCATGGCCGAGGCAGGGCCGGGTTCGGAAAGCCTGGATTTCCTCACCACCGATATGGGCATCGCGATGCTCGCCGTGGGAAGCGCGGTGGGCGCGGTGATGGCTTTCGCGTTCTACTCGATGACCGTCATCAGCCTCCCGATGCTGGTGGACAAACCGGTCAGCTTTGCCACCGCCATCATCGCCAGCTTCAAGACTGTGCAATCCAACAAATTCGTCATGCTTGTCTGGGCGATGATCATCGCGGCCGTGCTGTTTACCGCGATGATACCGGCATTCTTCGGACTGGTCATCGCCCTACCCCTACTGGGCCATGCGACATGGCATCTTTATCGCCGGGCGGTCCGCTGAGTTTTCCTACTCGAGAGCGCGGCGTTATGGCGGGTCTCATGGCGCAATTTTCCCCTTCTCCCTCGCGATATTGTTGAGAAGTGGGAGCGGTCTCGTTTTCTCCCCTTGGACACTGTCTCATGTGTCTCATAGAGTGGCCCGCACATGGCCGAAAACAGGCCGCAAGGGAGAGCGTGACAGCATGACCGAAGAGATACTCGAACCAGACCTCCCGATCATCGATCCCCACCACCATCTGTGGGATCTGCGCGCGATGCTGCCGGCGTTTCCAGAGCCGCGGCACCGTTTCCTCGAAACGCTGGTCCCCGTCGCGCACTACACCTTCGACCAGTTCCACGCCGACCTGACGACAGGGCATAACGTCATAGCGACGGTCTTCATGGAATGCGGTGCGTTCTACAACGCGGATTATGGAGAGGCAAAGAAGCCGGTGGGCGAGGTCGAGTATGTGAACGGCTTCGCCGCGCAGTCGGCAAGCGGGCTCTACGGCGATTTGCGCGCTTGTGCAGGAATCGTGGGTCACGCCGACCTGACGCAAGGACACGCAGCGGGAGAGGTGCTGGACGCGCTGCACGCCGCCTCGCCTGGCCGGTTCAAGGGGATCCGCCATCAGGGCGCGTGGGACACTGATCCCGAAGTGCTCGGCCCGCCCTTCCATGCCCCGCCCGAGCTCTACCGCGACAGCACCTTCCGTGAAGGCTTTGCCGAGATCGGCAAGCGCGGAATGAGCTTCGATGCGTGGATACTCGAGCCGCAGATACCCGACGTGATCGACCTCGCGCGCGCCTTCCCTGATACGTCGATCTGCCTCGACCATTGCGGCACGCCGCTCGGCATGGCGAGCTATACCGGCAAGCTGCACGAGCGGTTCGACACCTGGCGGCACAACATCAAGGAGCTGGCCGCGCGCGAAAACGTGGTCGTGAAGCTGGGCGGGCTGGCGATGCACAATTGCGCGATGCCGGAGGAAGGCCCGGCGGCCGGATCGACCTCCGAGCACCTTGCCGGACTATGGCGACCCTACATCGAAACCTGCATCGAGGCGTTCGGGCCGAAGCGCGCCATGTTCGAAAGCAATTACCCGGTGGACCGCTGGGGCGCGACCTATCCGGTGCTCTGGAATGCGTTCAAGCGGCTGACCATTGGCGCGAGCGCGGATGAGAAAGCGGCGCTTTATGCCGGGAACGCAGCGCGGTTCTATCGCATTGAAGAGGTGCTTGCCTGATTGCATTCTGCAACCTACCGCGCAGCAAACTCGCATTTGGAGACATTGATGCCGCTTCCCGCCCCCTTCGACCGCCTGCGCCTGCCGCTGATTGGATCGCCGCTGTTCATCGTCTCCGGCCCGGAGCTGGTTATCGCGCAGTGCAAGGCGGGCATCGTGGGCAGCTTTCCCGCACTCAATGCACGCCCGCAAACGCTGCTCGATGAATGGCTGCACCAGATTACAGAGGAACTCGCGAAGCATAATCGCGAATACCCGGACCGCCCGGCGGCTCCCTACGCGGTCAACCAGATCGTCCACAAGTCGAACGACCGCGTGATGGCCGACATGGCAACCTGCGAGAAATGGCAGGTGCCGATGGTGATCACCTCGCTCGGCGCACGGGAAGAGATCTTCCAGGCGGTCCGGAACTGGGGCGGGATCACGATGCACGATGTCATCAACAACCGCTTTGCGAAGAAGGCGATCGAGAAAGGTGCCGATGGCCTGATCCCGGTCGCTGCCGGAGCAGGCGGACATGCCGGTGCGCTCTCACCGTTCGCGCTGATGCAGGAGATCCGCGAATGGTTCGACGGGCTGGTCGCATTGTCCGGCTCGATCGCGCACGGCTCCTCGATCCTTGCGGCCCAAGGGATGCGGGCCGATTTCGGCTATTCGGGCAGCGCCTTCATCGCGACCGAGGAAGCCAACGCGGATGCCGCTTACAAACAGGGCATTGTTGACGGCGATGCGAGCGGGATTGTCTACACCAACCTGTTTACCGGCGCGCACGGCAATTACCTGCGCTCCTCGATCGAAAATGCCGGGCTCGATCCGGACGATCTCCCGACAAGCGATCCGTCGAAGATGAACTTCGGCAGCGGCGGCAACACCAAGGCCAAGGCGTGGAAGGACATCTGGGGTTCGGGCCAGGGCGTCGGGGCGGTCAAGTCGGTCGGCACGGTCGAAGATCTCGTGGCGCGGATGGAGCGCGAATATCACGAGGCCAAGGCGCGGTTGCTCGCGAACTCGGACTACACAGCGTGGACCGCAATGGCGGAGGCCGCCGAGTAAGCGCTCAGGTTGCTTGCCAGAGGGTCTCCGCCATCGCATCAAGCTCGGTAAAGTCGAAGCCGCTGCCAAGCGGGTCCTTGCGGCTCAGCAGGAACCGGCGGCGCTCATCGAGCAAACGGCGGCGCAGGGCGGACTGGAGCAAGGTCAGCCGGAGCAGCGCTTCGGCAAGCGCGTATTCGGGGTCCTGCTCGCGATCCTGCGACCAGCTCGCCTCGATCCGGCCGACGCGGTCGAGGACAAGCTCGTTATAGCGCCGATGCGGCCCGCGGTGCAGCGGCAGGCCCGTTCGAACCGTCGCCGCGTCGGTGGAGGGCAGAAGTAGGCCATTCACCCTGAAGTCGTCGAACCCCACTTGCACGCGCCCGATCTGGCAGAACATTTCTCCAAAGCAATGACGTGAGAGCAATTGGCGCGGCAGCAAATGATGGCGCTGAAAGCCGGGTTCGTATGCGGCAGATTGCCGCCGGTTCACACTGTAAAAGGGCACGACCGACCGCTCCTGGACACGCCTCTTGGCGCGACCATACTCAGCTCGCAGTGGTAGATTTGCGCCCCGTACCAAGTGCTATTCGCGCCAGACTCGCACGAATTTGCCATTGCGAGAGGGGCGCATCACGAGATTGTTGCCATCAGGCGACACGATACGCTCACTCTGCTCAAGCCCGCCCACGATCACCAACTGATTGATGATTCGGACACCAAGCCGGGTCGCGCCTACCTTGTCATTCGACAAGGGCTCTTCGATGCGAAGTTCCTGCCCGATCCAGTAATCGAGACCAACGCTCTGCAGCGCGCCGTCGCTCGTCTCGCGAAAGGCTGTCAGCCCCAGCGCCGGAAATGCACCGCCTTCAAGCCATGCAGTTGCTATGGATCTCGAAAAAGCGCCTGCCGATCGCGCTGAATGCAGGCCCCCATACAACCGCCTGCAAATGATCGAAGTGGTGGATGATATCGCGCGCCAGACCGATCAGGGCCCTCGCGACCGGCATGGTGTTCGCGCTGCTGCCCAGATGCTGGCCTGGAAGCAACTGCAATCCCTCCAGCCTCATGGATGCCGGCGATTGATCGAGGTCGAACTTGTATTCGACGCTTGGCGTGGCGCACGCCTTGCCCGGCGCGAGCCCCTGCAAGTCGAAGGTCAGCCCGTCATGGAGCAATTCGACCCAAACAGTTTCTTCGACCCCGCCCTGCGGCGGCCTGGACGAGTTTTCTTCCTGGCCGTTGGCAGCGACAAGGTGAAGCGGCGGCTCGCCCATGGGATCGTGCGTGACCGTTACTGACCTGTGGCGTTCTGCGAATTCCCTTATGGCAGCACGAGTGGGCCGTTTGCCGGGAGCAAACAGCAGGTGCATTCCTGTGGCATTCGCGCGCTGGCTTTCAGAAATCGCTCAAGACCCCCTTAGTCTTGCGGACCTACGCGCAGACGTGAGCCTGAAACCCTGACGATATTCTTGGCCAGCGTCGAGTCGCGATTACCCACAGAATCTTGTTCTTTTTGAAAGGTCAAAAGACACCCAGTCGCAATCCCTCGGCAAGTCCCTCTCCCAATTCCCTACAATCGGTGAGAATTGACGCAGAAACCTGTTTTTGAGCGAGAATTTCCTCAGGCGTTTGCGCCTCGAAGTTGACGATCATGGGGTCAGCGACTCGTTTCAGCCGCCAGCCCGTGGCGATTCGATCCAGCTGGCGCTGCGCACCCTCGCCGTCCGATCCAGCGGCGATAATCGTCGCGTAGGGACGCCCCTCGAGCTGGCCGAGCACCTCATAATAGGTCCGATCGAACATCTCTTTCATCTCGCCGCTCAGCGATGCGAGATTCTCGGGGCAGACAAACAGATATCCGCGCGACGATACAAGCTGCGCAGCGGTGACGTCCCGAGCCCGCTCGAGCGCGATCCCATCGCCATTGGCCGCAGCCTGCGCCATCTGTTCGCTGGCCCCGGTTCGGCTGTGCCAGATCACTAGCAAATTCAAAGTGGCCGCGTCGCTGGACATTTCTCGAAGCAAGACGACTGCACTGTCGATTGTCAATGCCGGTGGCTGTCACGAACACCCTGCTTGGGTTAACGTGCGTTCATGGCCACCCAATCGCTCTCTCACGTGCTCGGCGTATCAGAATCGCTTACGGGCCGTTCCTGGCTCTGGCGCGGAGGAAACATGGACCTGAGCGGCAGCTCGGCAGAGGGAATTCACAGCCTCGACCATGACATCCTGTCGCAATTGCTGATGACCCGCGGCGTCGCACCGGATGACGTGGCGCGCCACGCGAAACCGACCATGCGCGAATTCCTGCCCGATCCTTCCGAATTCCGCGACATGGACCAGGCAGCGCAGCGCATCGCACAGGCTGTTCTGGCGCAGGAAAAGGTGACGATCTACGGTGACTATGATGTCGACGGAGCCACCAGCGCGGCACTCATGGTCGAGTTGCTGCGTGATCTGGGCCTCGAGGCGGAATACTACATCCCCGACCGGTTGCTCGAAGGATACGGCCCGACCGGAGAAGCGCTGGTCAAACTGGCAGACGCTGGTTCGAGCCTGATCGTCACCGTCGATTGCGGCGCGATGGCGCATGAGGCGCTGGGCATGGCGCGCGACGTCGGTGTGGACGTGATTGTGGTCGATCACCACAAGTGCTCGGCCGATCTCCCTCCGACAGCAGCGCTCGTGAACCCCAATCGTCTCGACGAGAACGACCTCGCGGCAAGTCACGGCCACCTCGCTGCGGTCGGGGTTGCTTTCCTGCTCGGTATCGCATTGGTGCGAACCTTGCGCGCTGAGGGGTATTTCAAGCAGCGCGATGAGCCGGACCTGATGAGCCTGCTCGATCTCGTTGCGCTGGGAACCGTGGCCGACGTGGCGGCTCTGCATGGGCTCAACCGGGCCTTTGTGGCACAGGGACTGAAGATACTCGGCCGGCGTGAGCGGATCGGCATGGCGGCGCTGATGGATGCGAGCCGGTTGAAACGCGCGCCGCAGGCCAGCGACCTCGGCTTCGCGCTCGGCCCGCGTATCAATGCGGGCGGCAGGATCGGCGAATCCACTCTGGGTGTTCGGCTGCTGACCACCAATGATCCGGAAGAAGCGCGGGGCATCGCAGAGCAGCTCTCTGCACTGAATGAAGAACGCCGCGCAATCGAGGCCGAAGTGCAGGAGCAGGCGGAGGCTCAGGTGGCGAGCCAGCACAACATGGCTGTGCAGGTCTTATCCGGGGACGGCTGGCATCCCGGCGTGATCGGCATTGTCGCTGGTCGGATCAAGGAAAAGACGGGCAAGCCTTCGATCGTCATTGCTAACGATGCCTCGGACGGCACTGGCAAGGGCTCCGGACGTTCCATCAGCGGCGTCGACCTTGGCGCTGCGATCATCGCCGCGCGCGAAGAAGGCTTGCTGGTTGCAGGCGGAGGACATGCGATGGCCGCCGGCCTGACGATCGCACAGGACAAACTCGCCGCCTTCACCGAATTTCTCGACACCCGCCTCGCCCGCGATGTCGAACGCGCCCGTGCAGGACAGTCCATGCAGCTCGATCTGTCGCTCGCGCCCGGCGGGCTTACCCCTGATCTGGTCACTACGCTCGATGCGGCGGGGCCATACGGGGTGGGCTGGCCCGCACCGCGGATCGCCGTCGGACCGGTTCGCATTGTGAAGGCGGACATTGTCGGGACGGATCACCTGCGCATAATTGCATCAGGCGAAGACGGTCGCTCGTTCAAGGGGATCGCGTTTCGCGCAGCGGAAACGGAAATGGCGCAGACGCTGCTTCACCGCAGCAAGGGGCGGCGATTCCATCTCGCAGGCAGAGTGAAGATCGACGATTGGGGGCCCCGCCCGGCGGCCGAATTGCATCTCGAAGACGCCGCTTTCGCAGATTAATTGCCCGGCTGCGCAATTTTTCGCAAAACGGGCACTGACGGGGCTTGACCCATTCCCCACACCCCCTAGATGCGCGCTCTCGCAAATGAGCGTGGCCCCTTCGTCTAGCGGTTAGGACGCGGCCCTTTCACGGCTGAAACACGGGTTCGATTCCCGTAGGGGTCACCACCTCCCTTCACAGGTTTGGATTTCGGTGACGCGCCTTACTGTGCGCATCGCCCGCTCTGCGCTTCCAACCGGGATCGCTTGGCGTTAAGGCGCTATGCGACATGGGCATCAGGCAGACCATCCCGCTTGCTGGCATCCTGCTGGCCACCGTGACGTTCTTCGCGATGCTGATGCTTGGCCTCGATCCGATCGTTTCGCTCGCGGTGCTGGGCGTTTGGCTCGGATCGCTGATGCTGGCGACAGGTCGGCCTCCAGAGCCGCCAAAGGTCATCGTCGAGCAATCTTTCAGCGTCGAATCGCTGCGCAAACTCATCGAGAACTCCTCGACGCCGATCATGGTGACGGAGAGGAACAAGATCGCGATTGCCAATGCAGCCGCACGCCGAATCCTTGGCCAGCACATGGTCGGCCAGGATGCGCGCGTCGCCTTTCGCCAGCCCGAGGCGATTTCGCTCTTCGGCAAAGATCGCAATGGCCGGGCTATCGTCCGCGGTCTCGTGAGGCGGCAGGACATTTGGGAGATCAATCGCCAGAACGTGCAAGGCGACATCGCGGTCATCGAACTCATCAATCAGACGGCTGAGGCCGATATCAGCCGCGCGCATACCGACTTCGTAGCCAATGCCAGCCATGAGCTGCGCACGCCTCTGGCCGCCATTCTTGGCTACGTTGAAACGCTGAGTGAAAGTGCGGACAGCCTCGATTCCCCCACTTCGCAAAAGTTTCTCGGCACGATCGAGCGCGAGGGCAAACGCCTCCAGAGCCTGATCGGCGACCTGATGAGCCTGTCGCGGGTCGAAGCCGAAAAGCACGACCTTCCCAGCGAGCTGATAGAGCTTGCCCCGCTGGTCGAACGCGCCGCGCGCGATGCGGCAGGGCCGGACCGGACCAAACGCCTCAAGCTGGAATTACGCGAGCAGCCGAGCGTCCATGGTGATCGCCAACAGCTTGAGCAATTGGTGCGCAATCTCGTCGACAATGCTCTTAAATACGGCACCCCCGGATCACCGGTTGAAGTGACGCTCGACGTGTCGCGGGACAAGCAGGCTCGGATTTCGGTGGTCGATCAGGGCGACGGAATCGCTCCTGAGCAATTGCCGCATCTCACCCGGCGATTCTACCGCACCGATCCGGGGCGTAGCCGGGCCTCTGGAGGGACCGGATTGGGCCTCGCCATCGTCAAACATATCGTGGAGCGCCATCGCGGCAGGCTCGATATCGATAGCGACATCGGCAAAGGCACGCGCGTCGTTGTGCGGCTTCCGCAGGCAGAACAACAGGATAACGGCGAAATAGCGACGATTTCCGAGAGCGCTGAGACAATTAGTCGGGAATTGTCTTAGCAGTGTCTTATTTTCTGAACATCGGACCGGCAAAGGGCGGTCTCTCGTACAGAAATGTGCGGGCTGAGATCGACGTGGAGCATTTGCGGCACATTACGCTGCGGGCGCGCCATTCAACCAGACAATCGACTTTGGGCAACTGACACCGCGCGATACGCGTTTAGGGGAAACAGGTTTAATTCATGTCGCCGATCACGCTCATTCTGATTGCCATCGGGCTGGGACTGGCAGGCTGGCTCGCGGGCCGCGCCAAGGCGTGGAGCTTCCAGAAGGCCAGCCCCGACGTGCGCCCCGTCGCGCGCCCTACCTATCACGCATGGTACGTGGCGATCTGGATCGTCATCCCTGTCCTCGCATTCGTGGCACTCTGGTCATTCATCGCACCGCAGCTCGTGAACCAGAGCGCGCTTGCCTCACCCGGCGCGCAAAACCTCCCCGCATTCGGCTTCGAGCGCGATTCGTGGCTTGCCGAGGCGCGCGCAGTTGCAAGAGGCAACGCACCCGGCGTGTTCAACGCAGGTGCCGAACCGCTGATCGAGCCCTTCCGCGAGGCGATCGGTCGCTACAATCTGATCGGCGTGATCGTGACGATCTTGATCGCATTTGCCGGCGGAACATTCGCGTTTCTCAGGGTTCGTCCGGATTTCAAGGCGCGCACACGGGTCGAGCGGACGGTTATGATCGTGCTCCTCCTCGCATCGCTGGTGGCGATCCTTACGACCTTCGGCATATTTGCGAGCCTCGTATTCGAGACCTACCGGTTCTTCAGCCTTGTCTCGCCGGTCGATTTCTTTTTTGGGACGTTCTGGGGTCCCGACCCGATGAGCAGCGCGGACAATCCCGACGGGTCCCGTTACGGCGCTATCCCGCTGTTCTGGGGCACGCTCTTCATCGGTGCGATTATCGCAATGATCGTCGCAATACCGCTCGGCCTGATGAGCGCGATCTACCTTACACAATACGCCGATCCCAAGCTGCGGCAGTGGGTGAAACCCGCGCTCGAAATCCTCGCCGGTGTTCCAACCGTGGTATATGGTTATTTCGCCGCACTCACCGTCGCGCCCGCAATCCGCGACGCCGCAGTGGCGATTGGCATCTCGGGAGCTTCAACGGAAAGCGCGCTCGCCGCAGGTGTCGTGATGGGCGTGATGATCATCCCGTTCGTTTCCTCCATGGCCGACGATTCCATCGCCGCCGTGCCGGGCGCAATGCGCGATGGCAGCTACGCGATGGGAGCGACCAAGTCCGAAACGATCAAGAAGGTGCTCTTTCCCGCCGCCCTTCCAGGGATTGTTGCAGGCGTGATGCTGGCTGTGAGCCGCGCGATCGGCGAGACGATGATCGTGGTCATGGCAGCATCGACCGCCGCCAATCTCAGCGCGAATCCGCTCGACCGCATGACGACTGTCACGGTGCAAATCGTGAAGTTGCTGACGGGCGAGCAGAGCACCGATCATCCGACCTATCTCAGCGCGTTTGCCCTCGGTTTCGCGTTGTTCCTCGTCACCCTTGTGCTCAACGTGATCGCACTGCGCGTCGTCAAACGGTTCCGTGAAGCTTATGAATAGTTCAGCTAACCCTCCCGCAGGTGCCATCGAGAGCCCAGCCATGACGCATGGGCCAGACGATGTCGGCCCGACGCGCACGCCGGAGTTCGAAAAGCGTCTGGCAAAGCGTTACCGCTCGGAGCGAAATTTCAAGCTCATGGGCCAGGGCGCGATCGTGTTCTCGGTGGCGGTGCTGATTTTTCTGCTCGGCAACATGCTGCTCAACGGCGTTGGCGGGTTTCAGCGCGCCGAGCTCGAAGTGCCGATTGATTTCCCGGAAAGCGGGATCACCGGCGACGAAGCATCGCTCAGCGCGCCATCGGCGCTGCAAGTTCTCGAGTTGCAGGGCATGCCCGAAGTCGTCCAGTTCTACGCGGAGGAGGCGCTTGGCGAAGAGGGGGCGAGCGAACTCAGCCGCGAGGCATGGCGCGACGTCGCCGCCGCACTGACATCGGACCCATCGCTGATCAAACGTTCCGAGACTTTCTACCTTCCCGCCTCATCCGATCTCGCTTCCGGCCTTGCTGGCGAGGGATCGGCGGAGATGCAGGCGCTAGCGCAGCAATTGCAGGCCGAGGATAAGCTCGCAGAAAACTGGGACATCGGCTTCCTGACCCGCTCGGATGCGACCAGTCCGCAGGCGGCTGGCATCTGGGGCGCGCTCAAAGGGTCGATCCTGACCATGATCGTGACTTTCCTGCTCGCCTTTCCGATCGGCGTACTGGCCGCGCTCTACCTTGAAGAATACGCACCGAAGAACCGCTGGACCGACATTATCGAGGTCTCGATCAACAACCTCGCTGCTGTCCCTTCGATCATTTTCGGCCTGCTCGGACTGGCCGTATTCCTGTGGCTGTTCCCGAATTATCGTTCGGCTCCGCTGATTGGCGGCATGACACTCGCGCTCATGACGATGCCGGTGATCGTTATTTCGGGACGCAACGCGATCAAGGCTGTTCCGCCATCAATCCGCGATGGTGCGCTTGCAGTGGGCGCGTCGCCCGTTCAAGTCGTGTTCCACCATGTCCTGCCGCTCGCCATGCCAGGTGTCCTCACCGGAACGATCATCGGTATGGCACGTGCTCTGGGTGAAACCGCACCGCTGCTGCTGATCGGAATGCGAGCCTTCGTGGCGACGCCCCCCGATGGCTTTACCTCGCCATCCACGGTACTGCCGATGCAGATCTTCCTGTGGTCCGACGAGATCGATCGCGGCTTCGTCGAGCGCACGAGCGCCGCGATCATAGTCCTCTTGCTGTTCCTCCTGCTGATGAACGGCCTCGCAATCTACCTCCGCAACAAATTCGAGAAGACCTGGTGACTGTCATTCACGAAAATATGGAAGACACCGGCGCCAAGATGAAGGCGCGCGATGTCTCGGTCTATTATGGCGACAAGAAAGCCATCGACGATGTGTCGATCGACATTTCGCCCGACTATGTAACCGCCTTCATCGGGCCGTCCGGGTGCGGTAAATCGACTTTCCTGCGCTGTTTCAACCGCATGAACGACACAATCCCTTCGGCGAAGGTGACGGGCCTGATCGAGCTTGACGGGGACGACATTCATTCGAACGCGATGGATGTCGTGCAGTTGCGCGCGCGCGTCGGCATGGTGTTCCAGAAGCCGAATCCGTTCCCAAAATCGATCTATGACAACATAGCTTACGGGCCGAAAATCCACGGGCTTGCCGAGAAGAAAGTCGATCTAGATGCGGTCGTCGAAAAATCGCTTACCCGCGCCGGTTTGTGGGATGAGGTGAAGGACCGTCTCGAGGATTCAGGCACCGCGCTTTCCGGCGGCCAGCAGCAGCGTCTGTGCATTGCCCGCGCCATCGCGGTCGATCCCGAGGTCATCCTGATGGACGAACCTGCATCCGCACTCGATCCCATCGCCACGGCCAAGATCGAGGAGTTGATCGACGAGCTTTCCGGGCGCTACGCCATCGTCATCGTTACCCACTCGATGCAGCAGGCCGCCCGCGTCAGCCAGCGCACCGCATTTTTCCATCTCGGCCAAATCGTGGAATATGGCAGGACTTCTGATATCTTCACCAATCCAATCGAAGATCGCACCAAAGACTATATCACAGGACGTTACGGTTAATGCCCGACCATACAGTCAAAGCTTTTGATGAGGATATCACCCGGCTTCGCGGCCTGATCGCGGAGATGGGCGGCCTTGCCGAAGTCGCGATTCAGGAAGCGCTGGACGCGATGGTGCGCGGCGACGAGGAACTTGGCGACAGCGTCGTGGCGCGCGACAAGAAGATCGACGCACTCGAAACCGAGGTCGACAAGCTCGCAGTGCGGATCATCGCCCTGCGCGCTCCGATGGCGGACGATCTTCGCGAAGTCATCGCTGCACTCAAGATCGCCGGCGTGGTCGAGCGGATCGGCGACTATTCGAAGAACATTGCCAAACGGGTGCACATGATCGAGGGCCGCGACCGGTTCGAGCCGCTCACATTGCTGCCAGCGATGGGCGACCTTGCAGGCGAAATGGTACACGATGTCCTCACCGCCTATGCCGCACGCGATCCGGGCCTCGCCCGCGAAGTGATTGCCACTGACGCCAAGGTCGATGCCTTCTACAACAGCATTTTCCGTAACCTTGTCAGCCACATGGTCGAAAATCCTGCAACCATTTCGAGTGCGGCCCAACTGCTGTTCGTCGCGCGCAACCTTGAGCGTATCGGTGACCATGCGACCAATGTCGCGGAGATGGTCCATTTTGCTGCGACCGGCTCGTATCCGCCCGAGGAAGACCGGCCCTAGGCTGACCCTTGTGGAAAACTCTCTGGCCTGCCTGTCATGAAACGGTAGCCGAATTGAAACATAGACACTGCCGTAGCTCCGGCACGCTCGGAGCGTGGGGTTAGGGAGTCCGCAATCATGTCAGCCGCCAAATTGCTTCTGGTCGAAGATGATCCGGCGCTGTCCGAATTGCTTGAATACCGCTTCCAGAACGAAGGGTACGACGTTCGCTCCACCAGTGACGGGGATGAAGCGCTCGTTCTGGCGAGCGAAGACGTCCCCGACCTCATCATCCTCGACTGGATGATCGAGGGGACGAGCGGCATCGAAGTGTGTCGGCGACTCCGGCGCGACAAGGAAACCGCGCACGTCCCGATCATCATGCTGACCGCGCGCGAAGCCGAGGATGACCGTGTGCGCGGCCTTGAAACAGGCGCGGATGATTACCTGACCAAACCTTTCAGCCCGCGCGAATTGCTGGCCCGTGTGGCAGCAGTGATGCGCCGCATTCGCCCTGCGCTGGCAGGGGAAACAATCGAGGTGGGCGATATCAAGCTGGACCCTGTGGCGCACAAGGTTCAGCGGCGCGGGCGCTCCTTACAGCTTGGCCCGACCGAATACCGGTTGCTCAAATTCTTCATGGAAAGCCCCGGCCGGGTCTTCAGCCGCGGGCAGTTGCTCGATGGGGTCTGGGGCACCGGCAGCGATATCGAGCTCCGCACGGTCGACGTGCATATCCGCCGCCTGCGCAAGGCGATCATGATCGAAGGTGCAAAAGACCCCATCCGCACAGTGCGTTCGGCGGGCTATGCGCTCGAAACCAGTTGAGGCGCCGGTCCTAACGGCAGACGCCCGACCAGCGGCTTTGCTGATCGAAATGGAAATGATCGGCATGGGCTGCGTTGTAATCGGGCGAAAGCACGGTCGCAAAGACGCCGCATGCGCCGGTGCGCACCTCTCTGAGGAAGCGGGCTTTTTCGGCGCTCCCATCCCAATCGGAAAGCACGCTTATCCGCGTTCCGTCTGCCAGGACGAACGCGGAGATGTCGATTGCATTTGCTGTCGCATGTTCACTCCACGCGCCTTTTTCGCGCCCATACAGCCGCCGGCAGGAATAGGCACCGAGATGCTCGATCCGGGCAAGATCGCTGCCGAGGATCTCTCGCGCGGCGGGCTCAACCGTCTTGTCGCGCCATAGTTCGAGCGCGGCGGCGACCGGGCAGGTGACAGCCGGTGTGTCGGGCGAAAGCGGATAGGCTTCTAGCTGCGCGCGATCGGGCCGCTCGCACGCGCCGTTGCCAGTTCCTTCAAGTGCACGAAACGCCACATCGCTGCGGTCAAGCGTGACGCGGCACAGCTCCACATCGTCCTTGAGCGCGAGCAGTTTGTTCGCTGTCGCCATGCCAATTGGATCGCGTAGGTCGAGCGGTGCCCAAGGGTTATGCTCGGGATGCCGTTCCAGCCAGCTCCAACCGGCAATCACCGCCGCAAACAAAACCAGCAAAAGCAGGATCTCGCCGGTCGACAGTGAAGCGCCCTATGCGTCCGCTGATGCGCCGTTTTCCTGTGCTACGAGCCATGCGCCGAGCCCTAGTGAAAATCGCGCGACTTAGGAAGTATTCTCACATTGCGCGGATGGACGCGGGTATTGGGAGCGTTCCGGCGGCCACGTTGCGGCACTCCGCCGGCATCGGGCAATTGGTCGATCAGGTCACGCGGGCGGATCGCAGCGCCATCTTGATCGGTGAGGCCGTCCCTCGGATTTATCACTCGCTTTCCGCCGACCTGCGATGGCAGCGGCGAATTGACGTGATCCGCGCGCGCAACCGGTGCGTTGAGCATATCGTCGGACAGCCGGTAAAGCTGGTCGGTCGCATCGGTCATGTGGTGCGCGATCACATGGATCACCTCGTCATCATATTCGACCCTGCCGCGCACCTCCATCAGCCGTGCACCCATCACGACGCGGCGCTGCTTCTCTTTCAGGTCCGGCCACACGACCAGGTTGATTACCCCGGTTTCGTCTTCGAGCGTGATGAAGCACACGCCCTTCGCACTACCGGGACGCTGGCGAATCAGTACCACTCCTGCGACCTGCACCATCGACCGGAACTTGCGATCACGAAGGTCGCACGCGCGCACAAAGCCCCGCTCTCCCAAAGAAGGCCGCAGGAAGGCCATGGGATGCGCCTTGAGGCTGAGCCGCGTGGTCTGGTAATCGGCCACGACTTCTTCCGACATCGGCATCCGCGGCAATTGTACGGCCACGCGCTCCGCCCCTTCGTCACGCTCCTCCGCCGCGCGAAACAGCGGCAGATCCGGCCCGGCAACCAGGCTGCGCGCATCCCACAATGCCTGCCTGCGCGACAGGTTCATGGAAGCAAAGCAATCCGCGCTGGCGAGCCGCTCTATATGGGCAGGCGAAAGCCCCGCTCGCTCGCGCAGTTCGGCAACGTCGCGGTAGACCCCGTGCTTGTCGCGCGCCGCAATCAGGTTTGCGGCGACGTGTTCGGGCAGGCCGTCAATCTGCCTCAGGCCAAGCCGCAGCGCGATATGGCGGTCGAGAATGCCTTTGTCCCCGCTTCCTGTTTCTCGCAGAGACGCAGAGGGGAAGGGAGACGCAGAGATGTTTTCACTGCAGAAGGCATATTCACATTCTGCCACTTCTCCCTTTACCGAACTGTTGACAGAGGAGAGCGGCTTCGTCGCAAGGACTTCCCCTGTCTGCGCCTCTGCTTCCTCTGCGCCTCTGTGAGAAACCAGATTTTCAAGCGCGCAGTCCCATGCGCTGTGGTTCACATCTGCGGGCAGGACCTCCACCCCGTGCTCACGCGCATCGCGCACGATCTGCGCAGGGGCGTAGAAACCCATTGGCTGGGAATTGAGCAGGCCGCAGGCAAAGGCCGCCGGGAAATGGCATTTGAGCCAACTCGATACGTAAACAAGGTGCGCAAAGCTGGCCGCGTGGCTCTCGGGAAAGCCGTATTCGCCGAAGCCCCTGATCTGGTTGAAGCAACGCTCGGCAAATTCGCGCGCATATCCGCGCGTTACCATCCGCTCGACCATCATGTCCTGCAATTCATCGACCATGCCGCGCGAGCGGAAGGTCGCCATCGCCTTGCGCAGGCGGTTGGCCTCGGCCGACGAGAATTTTGCCGCGTCGAGGGCGATTTTCATCGCCTGCTCCTGGAAGATCGGCACGCCCAGCGTGCGCTCCAGGATGCTTGATAGCTCATCGGGTGGGCCGTGTTGGGGAGACGGTTTGGGGATGACCACCTGCTCCGCGCCCCGGCGGCGCTTCAGGTAAGGGTGCACCATGTCGCCCTGGATCGGCCCCGGACGCACAATCGCAACCTGGATCACAAGGTCGTAAAACTCGCGCGGGCGCAGGCGCGGAAGCATGTTCATCTGCGCGCGGCTTTCGACCTGAAACACGCCGAGCGAATCCCCCTTGCGCAGCATCGCATAGGTCTCAGGATCTTCGCGCGGGACGGTGGCGAGGCTCAGGCTGCGGCCATGATGCGCCTCCAGCAGGTCGAGGCACTTCTTGATGCAGGTCAGCATTCCCAGCGCCAGCACATCGACCTTGAGGATACCGAGCGCCTCGATATCGTCCTTGTCCCATTCGATAAAACTGCGGTCGGGCATCGCGCCATTGCCGATCGGCACCGTCTCCGTCAGCGCGCCTTTGGTAAGGATGAACCCGCCGACATGCTGCGAGAGGTGGCGCGGCATTCCGATCATCTGTTCGGTCAGTTTGAGCACGCGTTTGAGGTGCGGATCGGTCACGTCCATGCCGGTTTCGGCGGCGTGTTTCTCGCTGATCTCACGGCCCCACCCGCCCCAGACGGTCTTTGCGAGGCTCGCGGTGACGTCCTCGCTCAGACCCATCGCCTTGCCCACTTCGCGGATCGCCATTCGGGGGCGATAATGGATCACGGTCGCGGTGAGCCCGGCACGCGCGCGGCCATATTTCTTGTAGATATACTGGATCACCTCCTCGCGCCGCTCATGCTCGAAATCGACATCGATATCGGGCGGCTCGCGGCGTTCCTCGGAGATGAAGCGGTCGAACAGCAACTGGTGCTTGGCCGGATCGACGCTGGTGATTTCAAGGCAATAGCACACGGCGGAATTGGCTGCGCTGCCGCGCCCCTGGCACAGGATTGGCGGCTCCACGCGGCGGGCGAAATCGACGATATCCTTGATCGTAAGAAAATACCGCGCAAGCTCGAGCTTCGCGATCAGCGCGAGTTCGCGCTCCAGCGTGTCTCGCACACTGTCTGGCACGCCATTGGGGTAACGCCGCTGCGCGCCGTTCCACGTCTCGATCTCGAGATATTCCTGCGGGGACATGCCGTCGGGATAGATTTCCTCCGGATATTCGTAGCGCAGTTCATCGAGCGAAAAATCACACCCATCGGCGACCTCGCGCGCGGCGGCGATGGCGCGCGGCCAGCGTGCGAACAGGCGAACCATTTCGTGCGAAGGCTTGAGGTGCCGCTCGGCGTTGGCGTGGAGCAAGTGTCCGGCCTCTGCCACCGTGGTCTTGTGCGCAATCGCCGTCATCACGTCCTGAAGCGGGCGGCGTTCGGGCGCGTGATAGTGCACATCGTTGGTCGCGAGCAGGGTGACGCCATTGGCGCGCGCCAACGCATCAAGCCGGTCGATCCGGGCGATATCGTCGCCCCGGTAGAGATAACTCGCCGCGAGATGGCGGAGCGTGGGCAGGCGTTCTTTCAAATGGCCAAGCAGGTCCCCGAATGCGGTACCGTCAGCAGGGTTGTTTCGCGCAGAGACGCAGAGGAAACGGGAGAGGCAGAGATGTCGCCCGCGCCGCAGGGCCCTTCATGTCCTCCGGCCTCGTCGCTTACCGAATCGCTGGAGGAAGAGTGCGGCTTTGCCGTCGGTGCTATCTCTCTGCGGTCTCTGCGTGCCTCTGCGTCTCTGCGCGAAACCGGAAACGCCACCACATTGCTCAGCACGCGAATTGTGAATTGTCTGTCCAAATCCTCAGGCGGAAACAGTATAAGCTGCACGTCCCTGGTGTGTTCGGCGAGCATGGCCAAGTCGATCTCGCACACACCCTTTTCCTGCCATTCTCCGCTGAGTGTCTGCATTCTGCCTGCGCTGATCAGGCGGCACAGGCGGCCATAGGCATCGCGGTTTCTTGGATAGGCGAGGAAGGACAATCCCTCGACCGTTTCGATACGCGCGCCGATCACCGGGCGCAGTTTCAGCGTCGCGGCCTCGGTATGGATGCGCACAACGCCAGCCATCGAATTGGCATCGGCTATCCCGATCGCATCGTAGCCGAACGCACGGGCGGTCATCACCAGATCCACCGCGTCCGACGCCCCGCGCAGGAAGCTGAAACAGCTGACAAGTCCAAGCTCGACGAAAGGCGCGCGCGGCAACGTCTCGATCAGATCGGGATCGATCTCCAGCGCGCGTTTGTCAGGGGTAAGCGGAGCCTCGGGCATTTCACGCCGCCAGCTGCGTGAGCCGCGCCTTCACCGCCGCAAGATCCGCTGCAAACAGCGCGGCCTGTTTGTCCCGAGCCTCGCCATCAAGCCGCAGCAGGTAGGAGGGATGCGCGGTCACCCACAGTTCAGCCCCGCCCTCAAGCGCGATCGGTTCGCCGCGCGCTTTCGAGATGCTCACCGTCTTGCCAAGGAGGCTGCGCGCTGCGCTGGTCCCGAGCGCGAGGATGACACGCGGTTTGACGACCTCGCGCTCGGCCTCCAGCCACCAGCGGCAGGTGTCGATCTCCTTGGCCTGCGGGCTTTGGTGAATGCGCCGCTTCCCACGTTGGACGTATTTGAAATGCTTCACCGCATTGGTGACGTAGGCGCTGGAACGGTCGATCCCGGTCCGCTCGAGATATTCATCGAGCAGTTGGCCCGCTGGTCCCACAAACGGTTTACCAGCCACATCCTCCTGATCGCCCGGTTGTTCGCCCACGATCATCAGGGGAGCGCCGACGGCTCCCTCACCCATGACCGCGCGCGTCCCGCATTCGGCAATGGGGCAGTCATGGCAATCCGCAATCGCGTGGCCAATCGCATCGAGGCTCGCCGGCAGCTTGCGTTCTTCCCGCTCACCCGCCGCGACCATGCCTGCCTCACGCGCCTGTGCGCCTGCGATGAGGTCCGGGATCAGCTCCGCCTCGGGCATGTTCTTCCAGTATTTCTTGGGCATTTCGGAGAGCATCGCCCCGACCTTCAGCCGCGCGGGATTGAAGATGGATGCATAATAGGACTTCCATAAATCCTCGACCGGATCGCCTTGCGGTGCATCGCTGCGCTGGGCCGGACCGCTCTCGCGCATGGTTTCGCCATCCCAATGGATGCAGCCGCGCGGGGTGAGGATCGACCAGTTCATGTTGGCGAAGCGCCGCATGAAAAAGCCCGCATTGGCGCGCACGATATGGTGATCCGGCTCGAACCACGCAGCGTAGTGCTCGCTTCCATCCTCGCTGGTGACCTCGCGGAAGCGGACGAAGGCGTGCATCTTGTGACTGTCGCGGCGCACCGATTTGTCGAGTTCCTCGATCCGGCGCACGTCAGGGTCGGCCTTGTCCTCCATCGCGCGCGGGTTCGACTGGAGCCGCCAGAGCATTCGATAGAGCAGGCCAAAGCGTTCGGGGTCGGAATGGAGCGCCGCGTTGCGCGCGAGCTTCATGAAACGCTTGGAGGCACGCACGGGCCTCGCGTCCCTGTCCGGCACTGGCAGGCGCTTTTCGCCGCGCGAGGGGCCTTCCTGAGCGAAGAGATCGCCCGTCCCGCCCGGTTCGGCCCAGCTCACGCGGTCCGGCGGTACATCGCACTGGATCAACCCCCTCGCCCGCTCCCTCCAGAAGGCGAATTCGTCTGGCGCAGGCAGGTGAACAACGTAATGCTCGCCCAAGGAGACGTTCTGCATGGCGGTCATTGTGACACCATCAAAACAGCTCCAACTGCTCTTGCTTGGGCGCGAGCAACGCGCGCAAATCCGCCCGGTCGGTGAGGGTCGTCGGACGCCAGTCGAGCGCCACCAGGAACGGGCGCACCTTGGCAATCGACTGGGTGAGCCGCGCCACATCGTCCAACCGCAGCGTCCGGTGCCGCCGCGCCGCCAGAATGCGCGCCACCGCCGTCGTTCCGAGGCCTGGAACTCGCAGCAATTGCTCTTTCGAGGCGCGGTTCACATCGACCGGGAAACTACCCCGGAATTTCAGCGCCCATGCAAGCTTGGGATCGATATCGAGCGGCAAATTACCATGCGCGTCGGTCGCCTGCGCGACTTCTCCGGGAGCATAGCCGTAGAACCGCATCAGCCAGTCCGACTGGTACAGCCGGTGCTCGCGCATCAGCGGAGGGCGTTTCAGCGGCAGAACCGCGCTCGCATCGGGGATCGGCGAGAATGCGCTGTAATAGACCCGGCGCAGTCCGAAACTGCCGTAAAGCATGCTCGCTTTGCCAACGATATCTGCATCGCTCGCATTGTCCGCACCCACAATCATCTGGGTCGACTGGCCCGCCGGCGCAAAGCGCGGGGCGTGTTTGAACCGCTTGCGCTCATCCTTTGCCTCAATGATGCGCGATTTGGTTCTGGCGAGCGCTCCTTCGATCTGGCGCTCATCCTTGTCAGGTGCAAGCCGTGTCAGGCCGCTCCTGGTCGGCAATTCGACATTGATCGACACGCGGTCGGCATAGAGCCCTGCCTGGTGGATCAATTCGGGATCCGCTTCCGGGATGGTCTTGAGGTGGATGTAGCCGCGAAAATCGTATTCCTCGCGCAATATCCGCGCGCACTCGACCATTTGTTCCATCGTGTGGTTAGAACTTTTGATGATGCCCGACGAAAGGAACAGCCCCTCGATATAATTGCGCTTGTAGAAATTCAGCGTGAGGTCGGCGACTTCCTGCGGGGTAAAGCGTGCGCGGCGCACATTCGAGCTTTTGCGGTTGATGCAGTAGTGGCAATCGAAAATGCAGTGATTGGTCAGCAATACCTTCAGCAGCGAGATACACCGGCCATCGGGCGCGTAGGCATGGCAGATACCCATCCCCTCTGTCGAGCCAACGCCCTTCCCGCCCAGCGAGTTCTTCTTTGCCGTTCCGGACGATGCGCACGAGGCATCGTATTTCGCCGCATCGGCGAGGATTTCGAGTTTTTGCCGGAGTGTTTGCTGAGTCATCTATCACCTATTCGTTCTTTATATGTTCTCCTATCAAATTCAGCAAATGCAAATGTTGCAATTCACTTGGAACCCAAGGCGAAATGAGACATTATTCCACTACGGACCGGGCCCCTCTGGCGAGCAATCCTGCTCGTGATGTCGGACGTAACCTGCGGCAGTAGCCGCATAGGAACACGGGGGGCACATCGTCGCTCCCCAAGGGAGCTTTAGATGAAGTACGCAACACCCCTTCTTGCCACCGCGGCCATCGCGATGGCGACCGTCTCTGCAACTGCGCAGGATTGGGAATACACCGATGGCGAAGCGGCTGAAAACTGGTCTCAGGCCAGCCCTGACTTTGCCGCTTGCGATGCAGGCATGATGCAATCGCCGATCGATCTCGGCACATCCAGCGCGCTCGGTGAAATCACTCTCGCGGCTGATTACGGGATGACGGACGGCACCCTGCGTGTCGGCAAGCACAAGGTGCAGATCGACGCAGCAGCCGGCCAGGGCATGGTATCAGGCGATCGCCTGTTCAACCTCATCCAGGTTCACTTCCACACCCCCTCCGAGCACGCGATCAGCGGCGAGCGCTTTCCGCTCACCGCACACTTCGTCCATGCAACACGCGACGGAACTCTTGGCGTACTCGGCGTGATGTTCGAGGAAGGTGACGCAAACGAAGGTCTCCAGACCATCATCGATGCGCTGCCCGCCGGTGACGGCGCGAGTGTCTCGATCGACATGGGCGCGATGGTGCCGGACGAACTCGAAGTCTATCGCTACATGGGTTCGCTGACCACGCCGCCTTGCAGCGAGAACGTCAACTGGCATGTCGTCGAGGATTCGCTGGAAGCCAGCGCTGAACAGATCGCCGCAATGGAAGGCGCGCTTGGCATGAGTGCGCGTTCGCTGCAGCCGGTAAACAACCGTCTGCTCGTCGCTCCGTCTGACTGATCGGTGCAAGAAAACAAAAGGGGCGGTGCTTCGCAGCATCGCCCCCTTTTTTGTCAAAACTGCACGTTGTTACAGCTTGCGTCTGTGATCTTCGCTGTCATCGCCGAGTTTTGTGCCTTGCGCGTGGACCAGATGATCGACCACGGCCGCGCGCATCTGGCCTTCGAATGAGACTCCCGCGACCTTGCCTTCGATCCATGCAATCGTACCGAGCGGGGCGTTGACGCCGTCGACTTTCATCGTGACCCGATCACCGACATTGGCGAAGCCTGCCGAGCCCCTGATCTTGCATCCCCCTTCGGAAATATCGATCAAATCGACATAGACCGGGCGTGACTTGACCCGGCCCTTGACCATCAGGCTAAGCGAACGGCGCTCTGCAGCGCGCGAGATGCTGTGCATGTTCATGGTGAACGTTCTAGGTGGCAATGGTAAAAAAATGTTGATCGCGGATATAGGGGGCTGATTATTCGAAAAATTCTGAAAAATCAGGCATGCAGCCCTTGCAGATACCATTGCGGCATTCCGCCCCTGCCATCGCCGACTATACCGTGCCGGTAAATCCAGTATCGCCGCCCTTCCCTGTCCTCGATCCGGTAGTAATCCCGCAAGCGGACGGTCGATTTCTCGCGCCACCATTCAGGCGCGATCCGCTCCGGACCGTCGACCCGCGCCACTTCGCACACATTGCCGCGCCAGCGGAAACGCTGCGGCAAGCCATCCGGCGAAGCGTAAAGCACAGCGATTACTTCAGGCTTGTCCAGTAATTTCAGCGGCCTTTCATGAAATTCGAGCATGGCCTGTGAACTCGGTTCGGGTTCCAGCGGCGGCTGCCAGCTTTGTGCGCGTTCGGGCAGGTGGCTGGCGCGCGGCACCGGACGGCGCACTGCCTGCGGGCCAAGGCGGACCGTCAGCCGGTCGATGCAGGCACCCAGCGACGTTCCATGCCGCTCGGCTGCTTCCTCGACATCCCCCTGCGAAAGGCCGAGCGGTTCGGCCCAGCTGGCGCGTAGCCGCACTGTCTCGATGCCGAAGCCTGCTTCGATATCGTCCAGCTTGCCTGCAAACAGGCGTATGATATGCGCCGCCTCCCGCGTGGCAGCCGCCAGTTCCAGCCGTCGCACGATCACTTCGCCATCGACCCGCCAGAGGCCTAGCTCTAGCCGCCGCGCGCCCTCCCCGCGCGCTTCGAGCTCGCGCACCATGTCATCGACAAGATCGGCAAGCACCTGCTCAAGCAAGCTGCGATGCCGGATCGGCTCCATCAACCGGCGCTGGACCAGCGGGGCATGGTGGGGAACCACCGGCAGCAGCGGCTCGGGCACCTTGCCCAGCAATTGATCGAGCCGGACCAGTGGATTGGCGGAAGGCGATTTGCGATTGCGAAACCGGCGGTGAAGCGCATCGCGGGCAGCAGCTTCCTGCCCAAAATCCCTGTTGTCTATCGGTCCGGCGGCAATGCCTGCAAGATCGCCCAACCGCTTGAGCCCCAGCCGCCGCAATACGGTCAGCACGTCCTGATCGAGCCGCAGCGCTGCGACGGGAAGATCGGCGAGACGCTGCGCGCCATCTTCCGCAGGACCAAGGATCGCGCGCGCAGACCCGAAATGAGCGCCAAAATGAGCAAGCGCCCACGCAGCCCCGGCGGTGGGAGCAATCGCGGCGCGGGTTTGCAGGCCGCGCCTGGCAAAAGCCGCCTCGACATTGCTGAGCAGCTTGGTCTCTCCGCCGAACAAGTGCGCGGCGGCGGTGATATCAACCAGCACACCGTCGGGCGGATCGAGCGCGCTCCACGGCCCCCAACGCTGCGACCACAGCGCCAGTTTCTCCAGATCATCGAGATCGCCTGCGGGGTCTGCGGGAGCGGTCTGGATGGCGGGGCACAAAGTGCGCGCATCGGCCAGCATCATGCCTGCCTGCGCGCCGGCAGCGCAGCCTGCATCGTTGACCGCATCGATCCGCGGCCCATGTGCGGTTTCGGTAATCAGTGCGGTTGGGAAAGCGTCTGCGCCTTCCCCCGGCTCACACCCTTGCGCAAGCCGCCAGCGATCGACCGACAGTCGCGCGAACCAGATCGCCAGCACCCTGCGTGTTGGCTGCGACTGGAGTCCCGGCGCGCTGTGCTCGCAAACGTCCTTTGTCATTGTTCAATATCCATTCTCCGGGGGCGTGACTGCGCGCGCGGAACAGTTCTGCCTTCCATGCGGGTGCGCCCGGCGCGGCGGCGTTCCAGCGCGCAGGCGAAGAAGGTGCGGGATCTACCCGCCAACGCATCCGCGCCGAGGACAGCTCGGGTGCCGCATCGAGACGCACGAGCCACAGCGCCACGCCATGCTTTTCCGCTGCCAGGCTGAGCCTGCGCGAAGCGGTGAAATCGAGCGCGCGCGGATTGCCGGTAATCTCTCCGATAACGCAGGCAAGGTCGCGGCAGCGCAGCCCCTCCTCCAGCGCGAACAGCGCATCTTCAGGGCTGCCTGCTTCGACATGGATCAAGCGGTCGCGCAATTCTGGTGGCAGACCGTGGCGGTAGGGGCGCCCGCTGCGCTGCACTGCCCCCTTGTCCTGCACCCACAGCACCTGTCTGCGATCCTCGACCTGTTTCAGGGGATCTGAGTCCTGACCCTCTGCCTGCTGCCCTGCGACCTGAAGCGCATCACGCGCGAGTGCCAGCGCCAGCCCTGCTCCTCCCGCATCTGAAGCACTGGCAAAAACCTCGCTGTGCAAGGGTTGGTCGGCAAGTCCCGGCCGCCAACGCCCCTCGCGCGCCTTTGACAGTGCAGCGATATCCTGAGCGGAGAGACGCGGCATGGAATCGAGGCTGGAGGCACTCGGCTCCTTGCCGCAAACCACGGGGCGGTCCGGCAGGGGGAAATCGTGAAGCGCCTTTGCGCCGCTGGAGGAAACGGAAGCCGTCATCTGAAACCTTGAGAACATTGGGGAGACTCGCCCGAGTCTCATTTGTTCCCATTATGTTCCATATTTGCGCCGCACATGCAATGCCTCTGACAGCCCGCCCGATCACGGCCTCGCCCTGCCTCCATCGGGGAACATCACACACGCCAAGCCGTTAATCGAGCAAATACAAGAGATTAAAATGCGCTACGAACAAGGTAATGCCGACGAACTGAAAACCAAATTCTGGAAGGCGCTGGACGATCTCGCCCTTCGTGTTCCTCCAGCGTGATGGAGAACCACAGACCGCCGTGCCGATGACAGCACAGACCGACAAGAATGCCGACAGCGCGATCTGGTTTTTCACAACCAAGGACAGCGATTTTGCAAAGCTTGGTCCGGTCACAGCCACCTATGAGGGCAAGGGGCATGACGTCTATGCCCGCTTCCACGGCAGCCTCTTCATCGAGGACAACCAGGACCGCTTCGACCAGTTCTGGAACAATTTCGTCGAAGCCTGGTACGACAGCGGAAAGAACGACCCCAACATCCTGTTCCTGCGCATGGACCTGCGCGATGCAGAGATCTGGAGCGGAGATTTGAGCCTGCTCACCACCGCCAAGATGGCGATGGGCATGACCGTGCACGATGATGTCCAGGACAAGCACGCCGAAACGACGCTTTAAGACCTGACCCCCGGAAACAAGACCATAACACCGGGCCGCAAAAGGGCCGCTCCCCCAAAGGAGCGGCCCTTTTTTCTAGCCGAATATGCCGTAGAGCAAGATCACCGTCAGGATCACCGGGCATACATAGCGGATCAGCGCGCGCCAGGTCTGGTGCAGCAGCCCATCCAGTCCATTCTCGTCATCGATCAGCTTCGCATCGGCAATCCAACCGACGAAAATGCAAGTGAGGATCGCGCCGATAGGCATGAACAGTTTGGCCGTTACACCGTCCAGCGCATCGAAGAAATTCGCCTCGGCAAAGATCGGGATGAACCCTAGCGGATAGAATTCAGCGATTTCGTTGAACGACAGCGCCGACAGCACGCCGAGGATGGCAGCGCCCGTCCCCACAATCATTGTCGCGACAGGGCGCGCCATGTTGAATTTCTCGAACATCCAAGCCGTTGGCGCTTCAAGCAGCGAAACCGAGCTGGTCAATGCAGCGAAGAACACCATGATGAAGAACGCAAGACCGATCAGCGAACCGAACGGCATCGCCTGAAACGCAATCGGAAGCGATTGGAACATCAGCCCCGGACCTGCGCTCGCCGAAAGACCCGCAGCAAAAACGATTGGGAAAATCGCCAGACCGGCCAGCAGCGCAACGCCTGTGTCGGCAGTGGCGATAATGCCCGAAGTCTCGCCCAGATTGGTGTCGCGATTGGCATAGGCGCCATAGGTCATCATTCCCGCCACACCCAGCGAGAGCGAGAAGAACGCCTGGCCCACAGCGGCCAGCATCACTTCCCCGGTTAATTTCGACGCATCGAATGTGAACAGGTAGCTCACCGCATCACCGAAATTTCCGGTGAAAGCTCCGTAGATCGTGATGCCGAGGAACAGGACGAAGAACAAAGGCATCAGGTAGACCGCAACCCATTCGATCCCGCTGGAAACGCCGCGCGCGACAAAAAACATCGTCACCGCAAGGAAGCCGAGATTGAGGCCGACCATCAGGCCGCCATTGCCAAACAGGCCGGGCAACAGACCTTCGACATCTTCTGCTGCGCGCCCTTCAAATGCGCCGCCGGCCAGACCGGTCTGGAACAGGTCGCTCACGAAAACCCCGATGTAGTATACGACCCAGCCACCTACGACGCAGTAAAAGCTGAGGATGAGGAAAGCGGCAAACACGCCCATTACGGCAAGTACGCTCCAACCTTCGGACGCCTTGGAATCGCGCGCAAGGCGGCGCACACTCTCAGGCGCATTGGCTTGACCGTGCCGCCCGATCAAAACCTCGGAAAGCAAAACGGGAAGGCCGATCAGCAGCACGCAGAACATGTAGAACAGCACGAACGCGCCGCCGCCGTTCTCACCCGCTTCTGCTGGAAAGCGCCACATATTGCCGAGGCCGACCGCTGAACCGACCGCAGCCAGGATAAATGCACTGCGCGACGACCAGTTTTCGTGGCCCGAACCGGTGGATGCTACCATGATTGAAAATGTACCCTCTTGCCGCACGTCCCTGACGCGCCATCCCATGTCCTTCCTCTCTGCAATGTTTCTGCGCCCGCGCCAAGGGTGAAGCTTTGCGTTCTGCGCAGCCGGGCGCTAAATGCGCGCCATGTCCACGACCTTCGAGCTCGATACGAGCACCAGCCGCGCCAATCCTACCCCCGCGCCGATGAAGCGCCTGACTGTGCCGCGCATCCGTGCCCGCAAGAAAGACGGCGTAACGGAAAAGCCGCTCGTGATGCTGACTGCCTACACCGCGCGGCAGGCGCAGCTGCTGGATGCGCATTGCGACCTGCTGCTCGTGGGAGATCTGCTTGGCCAGGTCATTTACGGCCTTCCTTCGACCATTCCCGTAACGCTGGAGATGATGGCCAATCACGGCGCGGCAGTCGTTCGCGGCTCGTATCATTCGGTTGTGGTGATCGACATGCCGTTCGGATCGTATGAGAGTTCGCCTGAGCAAGCCTTTGAAAGCGCTGCTTTCCTGCTTAAGCAGACGGGCGCGGCCGCAGTGAAGCTCGAGGGCGGTGAGGCAATGGCACCGACGGTCGAATTCCTCAATTCACGCGGCATCCCGGTCATGGGCCATGTCGGCCTGACCCCGCAGGCGGTCAACGTGCTTGGCGGGTACGCTGCGCGCGGACGCTCCGACGCAGAGGCCGACAAGATCGTCAGCGATGCAGTCGCTCTCGACAAGGCGGGTGCGTTCTCCATCGTGATCGAAGGCGTTGTCGAACCCATCGCCATCGAGGCTACCAAATCAGTGTCCTGCCCCACAATCGGCATTGGCGCTTCGGCACAGTGTGACGGGCAGGTGCTGGTGACCGAAGACATGCTCGGCATGTTCGAACGTGTGCCCCGCTTCGTTAAGCGCTACGATAATATTGCAAGCATGATCGACAAGACGGTGGCCACATACGCTGAAGAAGTTCGGACCCGCAGCTTTCCCGGCGAAGAACAGACCTACCAGCCCAAGAGCTGACCACAATCTCGATCAAGGCACGATATCCTGATGCAAACGCTCCTGCGTTATTACACATTTTCCCTACTTTTCACCGCAGCCTGCTTCGGGCTGGCCGGCTGGTATGGCTGGGCCAGCACAGGCACCCTTGGCGGGATGCTATCCATCCTGTGGATCGTGTTCGTCCTGTCGATCCTCGAAGTGTCGCTGAGCTTCGACAACGCGGTGGTCAACGCAACCGTGCTACGTGAGATGGACCCGGTGTGGCAGCAGCGCTTCCTCACCATCGGTATCCTCATCGCAGTGTTCGGGATGCGGATCGTGTTTCCCATCGCCATCGTTTCCATCGCGGCGCAAATCGGACCTTGGCAGGCGATCGAGCTTTCACTTGGTAATCCCGAGGAATACGAGCGGATCGTCTCGGCTGCCCATATCGGCATTGCCGGCTTCGGGGGCGCATTCCTCGCGATGGTGGGCCTTACCTTCTTTTTCGATGAAGAGAAGGAGATCCACTGGATCGCCGTGATCGAGCGCAACGTGAACAGGTTCTCAAGCGTTCCTGCGGCTGAGCTAGGACTTGTCCTGTCGGTCATTTACGGCGTTTCCACCCTCCTTACGCCCGAAGAAGCGCTCACCTTCCTTACGGCGGGAATCATGGGACTGGTCACGTTTATCGGCGTCCACGCGCTCGGCGCGATCATCGAGGAAGGCGAAGCCAAGAAAAAGGCAGCGGGCGAAGTCGTGCGTTCCGGCCTTGGCGGGTTTCTCTACCTCGAAGTGCTCGATGCGAGCTTCAGCTTTGACGGAGTTATCGGCGCATTCGCATTGTCGAACAACATGATCGTTATCGCGATCGGTCTGTCGGTTGGCGCGATGTTCGTGCGTTCGATGACGATCCACCTTGTGCGCGCAGGAACGCTGTCGCAGTTTCGCTATCTTGAGCATGGCGCATTCTGGGCGATCATTGTGCTCGGCTTCATCATGCTGTTTTCGGCCAAGTATCACATCCCCGAAACCATCACGGGCCTGATCGGCGCGGTGCTGATCGGTATTTCGCTGTGGTGGTCGATCCGGCACAACCGAAAGCAGCAAGCCGCTAATCCGCAGGCCGGTGCGCCAGCCGAGTAGCGAGCGGCGCTGCGACGACAAGTTGCAGCAGGTGATACAGCAGCAACGGCGCGATCACGAAACCGGCGACGGATGGCGCGAAGAGGATCGCGGCGAGCGGAGCGCCTATGGCGACGCTCTTTTGCGGTCCGGCGAACAAGAACGCGATCCGGTCCTCGCGGCTGTATCCACCGATCTCCGCCACCTTCCAGGCAAGGAAGTAGGCAAGCCCCATGAACGCGATCGTCACAGTAAGCAGCCACGCGCCTGCGATGGGTGAAATACTGGCGATGAGGCCCTGCCCAACTGCGCCCGACATCGCCACATAGACGGCGATGCCAATCACAATCCGGTCAAGCCACACGATCTTTGCCTTGCGCGCGATCAGCCATTCTCGCGTAAAGCCTTGGACCGCTTGCCCGATTGCAAACGGCAGGAGCAAGATCACTCCGATCCGCACAATCGTCTCCGTGCCCAGATCGACCGCCTCGCTTCCAGCGAGCAAAGCGAAAAGCGGTGCGCTTACGAACACGCCGAGAATGTTGATCAGCGCCGCGCCGACCACCGACAGCGCGGCATTGCCTCCTGCGAGAGTAGTATAGCTCGTGGCCGATTGTATCGTCGACGGCAGCACGCCCAGAAAAATGAACCCGAGCGCGATTTCGGGCGTGACGAACAGGCTTGCAATGCGGGCCGAGCCGGTTCCGAGGACTGCCATTCCCCCGAACACGAACAGCACGAGCGGCGTGAAGAAGCGCCAGTTTGCTGCGGCGCGGACGATTTCGCCGCGCGCGATCCGCATTCCGTTGACGAGAAACAAGCAGAAGATCGAAACGCTGGACACGGTTTGCGCGGTCTCGCGTGTCTCACCGGTCGCTGGAATCACAAGCGCGAGACCGGTCGCGATCACCAGCACGGCGATCATCGGGTCGGCCAGAGTCGATTTCCACTTCGCCATTGCTGGGCGCCCTGCCTTCGGCGCGGCCACTTGTCGAGTGGCTTGCCGCTACCGGTTGAGGAATGGCCCCGGTCGCAGCTTCGCCAATGCAGAAGCGGTTTGCTCAGCCATCGCATCGTCTCCCAATGCCCGAGCCGCCTGCAAGCGCAGCTCCAGCAGCGCAGGGTCGTTCGTCGCTCCCTGGCCAACCGCATTGTTGATCATCAGCGAAACTCGCTGCCAGTCTCCGTCAGCCGCGCTGCTTTGCGCCAGCATCACGAGCGCTTCGGTGTTGAGCGGCTCGCCTCTCAGATGCCGGATCAGGAGCGCCTCGGCTGCGTCGTCATCACCGGCCTCGCGGTAAGCATGGATGATTTTGCGTGTAAGCGGCCACGGGCGGCTGATCTGCGCCGCCTGCCCATATTGCTCCAGGGCGCGAGCAAGATTGCCGCGTTCCAGGGCCGCATCGCCCGCAAGGACGCGAACGTCAGATGATCCTGCAAAATTTTCGAGAATATCCTCTGCATGGGCCTGCGCTTCTCCGCGGCGGCTCGGCCTCGACCAATTCCCGCATCCTCGCCGTAGCATCAGGCAGAATATCCGCATCGGCCAGCAAGACTGCCACTCCGTCCCCTCTCCCGGCAAAGGCGCGCTCTATGTAACCGGCAGCATCGGCGCGCTGGCCGAGCCGTTCATACGCCCGGCCCACCAGCATGTTGAGGTAGGGCGAGGCAGCATCGCTCCCGGCCCGCTCGGCAAAGCGATTGGTCAATTCGCGGTCGCGCCCGCCAAGCCACAGCGCCCTCGCAAGCAGGTCTTGCACCCGCGCGTTCCCCGGCTGGCTCGCGGCCATATTCTCCAGCGATGACGCCGCGCTGTCGAAATTGCCCTGCTGCATATCGATGAGCGCACTCATCTGAATGGCGGCCGCGCTGTCCGCCTTGCTGCGTTTGAGCAAGCTGCTGGCGAGCACCGGATCGCCGGCCCGAGCCGCCAGCACAGCATGCAGGAAATGAATTCGCGGATCATCCGGATGGGCATCGGCAAAGCTGCGCGCGGCCTTCAGCATATCGCGGTTACGGTTCAGATCGCCCAAAGTGGCAGCGTATTCGGCGAGGAGATCGGCGTCGTCGGGATTTGCTTCTAGCGCCCGCTCGAACCATGCCAGCGCCGCCTCCATTCCGTAAGCATCCCGCACAAGCTGCGCGCGCATCAAAAGCGCCGGTGCGAATTGCGGTTCGAGGGTCAACGCAAGATCCGCCGCCTCTAGCGCTCCGATGTGTTCGCCCCCGCGATAGCGGAGCCGCGCAATCGCGACCCACAGAGCCGGATCGCTGCGCTCGATCGCCAACGCCTGGTCCAGCAGGCGGCCCGCCGCAGGCAATTCGCCTTTAGCGGTCTCACTTTGAGCCTGCTCGATCAGACTAGCAATTTCGCTATCGCCAGATTCTGGCCCCGCCGCGCGCTCATTGGCAGCGGTGCATGCGGTGAGCAGCACGCTTACGCACACGGCAACCAAGGCCGCGCGCTGATTAGGCATGCAGGTCGTACTGTTTGAGCAGGTCGTAGAGTGTCGGACGGCTGATACCGAGCAGTTTGGCAGTGCTCGAAATGTTGCCTTCGCTACGCGCCAGCGCATGGCGAATAACGCGGCGGTCGGCCTGCTCGCGGGCAGATTTCAGATTGAGCACTCCGGCGCTATCTTCTTCCTCGTCATCGAAATCGAGGTCGCCCGCATTCACCAGCTTGCCATCCGCCATGATGACGGCGCGCTTCACGCGATTCTCCAGTTCGCGGACATTGCCGGGCCAGTCATGCGCATCAATGGCGGTCAGGGCGTCGGGCGCGAAACCTGTAACTGCGGGGTTCATTTCCTTGGCGAACCGTTTGAGGAATGCCTTGGCGAGCAGAATGGCGTCGCCGTGCCTCTCTGCAAGGCCCGGGATCCGAACCACGATCTCGGCGAGCCTGTAGAACAGGTCTTCGCGGAAAGTGCCCGCGCCGATCATCGCTTCGAGGTCTTGGTGAGTGGCGCAGACAATCCGGGTGTCGACTGCAATCGTCTTGCGCCCGCCAATCCGCTCGATCGTTCGTTCCTGCAAGAAGCGGAGCAATTTTACCTGAAGAGGCAGGGGAATGTCGCCGACCTCGTCGAGAAACAGCGCGCCGCCATTGGCGCTCTCGATTTTCCCTTCGGTGGTTTTGACCGCGCCTGTGAAGGCGCCTTTTTCATGCCCGAACAACTCACTTTCGAGAAGATTCTCGGGAATTGCTGCGCAGTTTATCGCCACGAATGGTCCATTATTGCGGTTGCTGGCGTCGTGCAGCCCCTGAGCAAGCAATTCCTTGCCTGTTCCGCTCGCACCCAGCAGCATGACCGAGACGCTGGTGCTCGCCACGCGCTCGATCGTGCGCGCAACCTTGACCATCTCCGGCGCTCCGGTGATCAGCCGTCCAAGCACCGTCTTGTCCTCGCTCGAATGCGCCAGCAGCCTGCGGTTCTCAGCCTCGATTTCGTGGAGATTGTAGGCACGCCGGACGATGAGGCCGAGTGCATCGATGTCGACCGGCTTCTGATAGAAATCATACGCACCGCGCTCGATTGCCTGCAACGCACTCTCGCGCGCGCCGTGACCGCTGGCGACTATGACTTTGGTATCCGGTTTCAGCTCCATGATCGCATCGAGCACGGCAAAGCCCTCGGTCGTGCCATCGGGATCCGGCGGCAGGCCGAGATCCAGCGTTACGACAGCGGGCGCCTCGCTGCGAAGCGCCGCGATAGCGCTGTCGCGGTCACCCGCGATCACGACTTCGAAGTCTTCATAAGCCCATTTTAGCTGGGCCTGCAGACCCTCATCGTCCTCGACGACGAGCAGTGTCGGTTTCTTGTCAGCCATTGGCGACCTCATGGGGCAATGCGTTATCGTGGGCGGAATGGGATGCGAGACGGCGCGTTTCGGCCACAGGAAGGATCGTGCTGAACCTCGTGCCGACACCTTCGCGCGATCTCGACCATCAGGCGTCCGCCCATGGCCTTGATCATCTCGCGCGCTTCGAAGGCACCGATACCGAACCCACCGTCCTTTGACGAAACGAAAGGCTTGAACAGGCCGCTCCGTACGAATTCGGGGCTCATCCCGTGGCCTGCATCGATAATGTCGATCTGACCGTTCAGTCCTTCATGCGACGTACTGATATATATGGGCGAATCCGGATCGCTGGCTTCGACCGCATTCTGGACAAGATGGATCAGCGCCTGTTCAAGCGACTCCCGGTCGGCCATCACACGGACCATTTGCGTTTCGTTGAATACGACTGGATGGACCGATTTGAACCGTTCAGCCAAGGCCCGGCCAAATTCACCCAGCTCGATTTCGGCAAGCTGCTCGACCGGGCCGGCTCCATAGCGTCCGAGCCGCGCAAGCAGCGCAGACAATTTCTCGGATGAATTGCGCAGGGTCACGAGCATATCCGCTCGAAAGGCCGGGTTGTCGGCATGCTTCTGGGCGTTTGCCGATAGCAGCGACATCTGGCTCGCCAGGTTCTTGATGTCGTGCATCACGAATGCCATTCGGCGATTGAATTCATCGAACCGGCTTGCATCCATCAGGGCTTGCTGACCGGCCTGCTCGGCCAGGTAACTCGCGAGCTGCTGACCGACTACGCGCAGCAGGTCGAAGTCCTCCCAATCCAGCCTGCGTTCGATACGGGGACGAGCGAGCACAATTGCGCCGACCAATCGGTCGAAATGGATGAGTGGTACTAGGGCCCAGATGTCCTCTTCGCCGCGCATCCATTCGGGCAGGTGATCGAGTTCGTCGTGATGTTCGGTTCCGCTTCGCACCTCGCCGAAATCGACGATGTGCCCATGCTTTTCGAGCAACTCGCACAGCCCGTAGTCACCGGCGACCGCAGGGACTTCGATTGTCGGCCAGTTCCAACGGGCGGTCAGCTCAAGCCGCGCATCCTCATTGGCGACCAGCAGAAGGCCAGCCGGACTATCGGTGATGTCGGCAACAGCCTTTACCGCGCGTTCATAGAAGCTCGCGCCGCTGCTCGTTCCTTGCCCGATAGTAGCGGTGAAGCGAAGCCATTCCTCGCGGTAGTCGTAGCGGTGCTGGAACAGGTGCTTCGTCGCCGTCACGCGAAGCCAGCCGCGCACGCGCTTGGACGGGATCCATATCGCGGCAAGGCCGATGCCAAGCACGAGGAACATGATCTGCCCTGCCCGCGCTAGGTCTCCGCCGAGCAGCGTCAGCGAACGGGTCACAAGGACCATGACGAGCAGGTAGCTGCTGATCACCAGCAGAGACAGCGTCTGGAATGTCACGGTGCGAGACGGGCGGAAATGCAGGCCGGACCCCGCGACATTGCCGCCCAGCACCAGCATTCCAGCCATCGCACCGGCGACAAGCCCGCGCATCGAAACAAGGAAACCAGGGTGCTCGCCCACCAGATAAGCAATGGTGTAAAGGTTGAGGTCGTAAGCAAAGATGCCCGCAAGCGCGATCCCGCTCCAGCGCAGGATCTGGCGCGATGCAGCCCCGGCGCCGGCATAGAGGTTGTGCAGCAGGACCAGCGCTCCGATCGCGACAAGCATATTGAGCACCGCCGACACCTCGAAGGTCAGAGCGGTAAGCTCGGGCACGGATCGTGCGCGCGCGGCCACGAGCAGCAGGACCGGCTGGAACATCTGCACCAACGCCAGCGCGATGATTACAGGGCGTATCGGCTTGAGGCTTTCATCGCGCCCGTCGGCGGAAAACAGCCTGAAAATCACCGCAATCAAGGCGAGGTTGCGTCCCGTCTCTGCCAGGATAGTGATGGGTTGCTGCGGTCCGAATGCGGCAGCAAGGCCGCACCACACCGCCGTTGCGAGGCACGCTGCAACCATCGGTACCGGCGGTCGGGCCGCGCCGCGTCTCCAAAACGGGCGATCCAAACTGCGGCACCCGCGCTTAGAACTGCCCCTGCAATGTAGCACGCCATGCGTGCGTAGAGGTCGATGACAGAGAAATCGAACATCAGCGCGCGCCCTCCGGCCATAGGATCACGCGCACGGTCTGAAGCAGGATCACCAGATCGAGAAAGGGCGTGTAATTCTTGGCGTAATACAGGTCGTATTCGAGCTTCTTGCGGCTGTCCTCGTTCGATGCGGCGTACGGATAATTGATCTGCGCCCAACCGGTGATACCCGGTTTGACCATATGGCGTTCGCCGTAGAACGGTATGTCTTCCTGCAACGTATCGACGAATTGCGGCACTTCGGGACGCGGGCCGACAAAGCTCATCTCGCCTTTGAGCACGCTCCATGTCTGCGGCAGTTCATCGATCCGCACCTTGCGGATGAAGCGTCCGATCCGGGTTATCCGGGGATCGTTCTCGCTGGCCCATTGCGAGCCGTCCTTTTCGGCATCGGTCCGCATCGAGCGCAGCTTGATAAGGTTAAACGTCTGACCGAACAGGCCGACGCGCTTTTGCCGAAAGAAGGCGGGCCCGTCGCTGTCGAGCTTCACCAGCACTGCGAAGATTGCGATGATAGGCACGGTGAGGATCAGCAGGATCAGGCTGGCGGTAATGTCGAACACACGCTTGATCGCGCTCGACAGCATTCGCCCGCTCGAAAATCCGTCGGAGAAGATCAGCCAGCTCGGATTGACGGTGTCGAGATCAACCCGGCCCGTCTCGCGCTCCAGGAAGCTGGAGAAGTCGTTGACGTGCACGCCCTTGGTTTTCATCCGCAGCAGGTCCCCCAGCGGCAGGGCGTTGCGGCGCTCTTGCAACGAGAGCACCACTTCGCTTACGCCGAGATTTTCGACGAACCGGCCAAGGTCGTGGATCGCCTCGCGCGAGATGGCTTCCTCGACCACGCGCTCGGGCTCGCTCATCGCGATATAGGAAACGATTACAAAGCCGCTTTCCTGCTTGTCCGCCAGCTCACGCAGGCGCTGGGCGCGGTCGCCAGCCCCGAGCACCATGACCCGGCGCCGAAATGCCGAAGAGCCAAGGAATGTGTTCAGCAGCAACCTGTCGGCAACGAGCACAAGGACCGCAAAGCCCATCGCATAGAGCAGGGTCGAGCGCCAGAAGGTGCTGCCGGGCAGTAGAAAATCGATGAACGCGAGAGCGATGATCCCCAGGCTGATCGCAACCAGCAGGCGCGCGCCGGCAAACCGCAGACTGCGCAGCGCATACGGTCCGTAGACGCCGACCGAGATCATCGCGGTCCAGACAATCGCAGCCGAACCTGCAAGCGGCAGCCAGCGATCGCCGAGCGACCCCGCATCAACCCCGATCTGGGCCGCGCGCAATTGCCACGCGAGTTCGCCTGCCAGGAAAAGCAGCGCAAAATCGAGCAGGCCGAGAAGTATCACGGCGTGCGGGATATAATGCTTGAACAGGCGGATCATCGGTTTGGACGGCGCTCGCGGTTTGTGTGCGAGTGCCGTCCTAACGACGAGAGTTTAAGTGTCGGTAAATTTTACAGGCCGCTTCGAACACCGCAGCCTGCGCGCTTTTTGATCCTTAACGGATGTTCATTCCCCGCCAGTTACAGAATCCGCTGCATCCTCGGCAGCGTCGCCGATCTGACCGGCGGCTTCTCCGACCTGGTTGGCGGCATCGGTGATCGCCTCATCCTTCGCGATTTCAGCGGTATTTGCCTGCGACATCAGATAAGCCGCAACGGCAATGCCAATCACAAGAATGGCGAGAAAAACCCACTTGGCGCTACCGCCGCCGCCCGAATTGTCATCGCGAACGATATGCGTCGTGTGTGTGTTGCCTGCAGCATCCTCGGTCGTTGAAATGCGTTCTTCAGTCATATTTGCGTCCTCCTGAGCCACCAACATCCTGAATTAGCTTGCGTTCCAAAGAGTTGCAAATTTCTCAATGTAGACAAATTACTCGCTGAGCAGCCGCTTCGGCGCAGGCGTAAGGCAATCCGCGCGTCCGCAGCGGGGGCATCCCACACCCAGCGGGACGGCATCCTCTGGCGCAAGCGATACGCCCCGCGCATGGGCGAGTTCGCCCGCAAACCGTGCCTCCAGGCCCAGGACTACTGACTTGCGCGAAGAACAGGCCACACCGTCCACTTCAACCGTGCGCGCAATCGTGAACCAGTGTTTTGGGACCGCTTCGCCCTCGCCAAACGTGACGGCCTGTGTCAGCAGCGACCCGCGGCTTTCGAATGCGGCATAAGGCACCCAGGCGGGCCAGCGCGCGCCTTCGATCGGATGCATCGCCCCGCTCGCCCCGGCAGTGAAATGCACCATTCGTCCCGTTCGCCCAAAGCGGGCGCTGAAAAATGGCAGACCGCGCTCGCCCACTCTCTGCAAGGTGGTAAGCCGCTGCGCGATCTGGTCGAAACTGGAGGCAAATCGGCGCTGGAGAATATTGACATCGTATCCCGTCTGCTCACAGGCCCTTAGAAACCGGCGATACGGCATCAGCAGCGCCCCTGCGACGTAATCGGTCACATGCTCACGAAAATGTCCGCGCGCCTCGTCAGACGCAAGATTGGCGCCCGCCACAAGCGTGTCGATAACCTCACGCTGTTCAAGCGCGCCAACCTGCCGCGCAATCTGGAACCGGCGCGCGGCTCCGGGAAGCATTTCGGACAGTTGCAATTGCCGCGCATGCAGGTCGAGCCGATGTACGATACCAGGCATGACCTCCACTGGCAGGATGCGGACCGAAAGCTGATGCTTTTCCCGCAGCCTTTCCATCAAGGCCGCTCCGGTATCGCCGCGTGAGAGGCGCAATTCGTCGGCTGTCTGCTCTGCCGCGTGGTCCAGATCGGCAAAGTGGTTCTGCCAGCGTTCAACCGCCTGACGGGCATCGCCTGCCGGATCTTCTGCACGCCCGCTCGCTTCGCCAGCCGTGTCGTAGAGACGAGCGAAGGCGGCCGCCGCCTGCGGGGCCGCCGCCAGGAATTCCTGCACCTCCTCACGGTCGATCCCGAGATCGGCAAACCGCTTGTCCGACATGCGGCGAACGAGTCCGTCCACGCCGCCGATCGCTTCGTCCTCTCGCAGCGAACGCGGATCGAAGTCATATCGCTCTATCACCTGCACAAGTACCCGCGCGGAGAGCGGACGCTGGTTGCGCTCTATGAGGTTGAGATAGCTTGGAGAAATGCCGAGTGAGGCCGCCATTGCAGCCTGTGTCAGCCCTTCGCGTTTGCGCAAGCGGCGCAGGGCCGGGCCTGCGAGGAGAGCAGTGTCAGTCATGTAGCCACTTGTAAATAACTTTACACACTTACACAAGATTTGCCGCATTTCGCGGTATACAGACAAGAAAGTTTGTAAGTTTTCCTGTTATGCTGCGCTGCGGCAGGCCACAGCGATCTCGTAACCCTCCCCAAGATACGAAGGAGATCGACCATGACCTATCAGAACACAGTTTCCCAGATGCAAAGCGTTATCGAGGCCAACGGCCCAAGCTGGGGCGCAATCGACGCCGAAGCCACTGCGCGCATGGCGATCCAGAACCGTTTCCCCACGGGTCTGGACATCGCCAAATACACCGCCAAGATCATGCGCGCCGATATGGAAGCCTATGACGCCAACCCCGCCGACTACACGCAGTCGCTCGGTTGCTGGCACGGCTTCATCGCGCAGCAGAAGATGATCGCGATCAAGAAGCATTTTGGCTCGACCAAGCAGCGCTACCTCTACCTGTCCGGCTGGATGGTTGCAGCGCTGCGCAGCGAGTTCGGTCCGCTTCCCGACCAGTCGATGCACGAAAAGACCAGTGTCCCAGCGCTGATCGAGGAGCTCTACACCTTCCTCAAACAGGCCGATGCCCGCGAGCTTGGCGGCCTGTTCCGCGATCTCGACGCCGCCCGTGAAGCAGGTGACGAGGTCAAGGTGAAGGATATCCAGAACCAGATCGACAATTACGAAACGCATGTCGTGCCGATCATTGCCGATATCGACGCAGGGTTCGGCAATGCCGAGGCAACCTATCTGCTTGCCAAGAAGATGATCGAAGCGGGTGCGTGCGCACTTCAGATCGAAAACCAGGTCTCGGACGAAAAACAGTGCGGCCACCAGGACGGCAAGGTCACGGTCCCGCATGAGGACTTCCACCAGAAGATCCGCGCCTGCCGCCACGCCTTCCTCGAAATGGGCGTAGAAGACGGCGTCATCGTGGCCCGGACCGACAGCCTCGGCGCCGGCCTGACCAAGCAGATCGCCTACACTAAGGAAGAAGGCGATCTCGGCGACCAGTACAACAGCTTCCTCGACTGTGAGGAGGTCGATCCGGCGAACATCAAGAACGGCGACGTCTTCCTGAGCCGCGGCGGCAAGTTGCTGCGTCCCAAGCGCCTCCCGTCCAACCTGTACCAGTTCCGCGCCGGCACCGGCGAAGACCGCTGCGTACTCGACGGCATCACTTCGCTGCAGGCCGGTGCAGACCTGCTGTGGATCGAGACCGAGAAACCGCACGTTGAACAGATCGCAGGGATGGTCGACCGGATCCGCGAAGTCGTCCCCAACGCCAAGCTGGTTTACAACAACTCGCCTTCGTTCAACTGGACGCTCAACTTCCGCCAGCAGGTCTATGACGCATGGGCCGAAGCGGGCAAGGACGTGTCCGGCTATGACCGCGAAGCGCTGATGAGTGTCGAATATGACAGCACCGATCTCGCTGCCGAGGCCGATGAGAAGATCCGCACCTTCCAGGCCGACGCTGCCAAGCGCGCGGGCATCTTCCACCACCTCATCACCCTGCCGACCTACCACACGGCAGCGCTCAGCACCGACAACCTCGCGCGCGAGTACTTCGGCGAGCAGGCGATGCTTGGCTACGTCAAGAACGTCCAGCGCGAGGAGATCCGCCAAGGTATCGCCTGCGTGAAACACCAGAACATGGCCGGTTCCGACATCGGCGATGATCACAAGGAGTACTTCGCCGGCGAAGCTGCGCTGAAAGCGGGCGGCAAGGACAACACGATGAACCAGTTCGAGGCTGCTTGAACAGCTGTCCAAGCCATCCGAACTGGCTGGACGTTTCCGCAGGGCCGCGCCCCTTACGGCCTTGCGGGAACCTTCCAGTCCCTCCATTAGCTTAACCATCGTCACCACGTCCGCGACAGGACCAGGGAGAGAGACACGATGAGCGACACCGATACACCCAAGACTGAACCGTCGCGCGCCCGCGCGCTGCTTTCGACCGCGGACATGAAGCTGCTTCGCCGCGCGCTGGAGAGCCACGCCCGGGGCACCGAAGACCGCGACGAGCTTGCCAAGATCAACGCGCTGCACCACCGGCTCGGCACCTACGTGCCTTCCTCCGAATAGGAAAGCGCGGAACCCGCATCAGTTCTCCTGGGGAGGAGAATACGGCCGCCGGAACGCTGCGATCTGCAGCGCTTCGGCGGTCGTTACTTTTTTGATGCCCTACCGCTTCGCTACTTTAGGGCGTTTTGGCTGCCCTACCGCTTCGCTGCTTGAGGGCGTTTTTGTCTGCCCTACCGCTCCGCTGCTTGAGGGCCTCTTGTCTATCCTACCGCTTCGCTACTTGAGGGCGGTGATCACCCCCCGCTTTTCGGCATCAGGTCCAGGGTCGCCGCTGTCATTGCCTCGGTAGCGGTCGCGATAACCACCTCTGCATCGGGTGCCCAGAAGGGTGAGTGCAGGCTGACCAGCTCAACCTCGCCGCGCTGCGCCGCCTCATAGCGTTCCATCGGCACACCTCCGACCCAGAAGATCAGCGATTCGATGTTCTCCGGATCGGCCAGGTAGAACTGCCCGAAATCCTCGCCGCCCATCACCGGCGGCACTTCCCTGATCCGGTCGCCAAAGCGGCCTGCGAGCCCCGTCATGACCTGCTCGGTGAATTCGGGCGTATTGTAGGTCGATGGCAGGTAAGGCTCCTGCACCGTCACGGTCGGCAGCATGTCATCGGGCAGCCCTGCCGCCATCGCCTCGGCCCGCGCGATCCGCCTGATCCCTTCAAGCAGCGCCGCGCGCGATTCCGCACCGTAGGACCGCACCGTCAATTGCAGCTTCGCTTCATCTGGGATGATGTTGTGCTTCGCCCCGGCGAGGAAGCTGCCGACCGTCACCACAGCGGAATCCAGCGGATTCGTCTCGCGGCTCACCAGCGTTTGCAGCCGCATCACGATCGAGGATGCAATCACGATCGGATCCTTGGTCGTATGCGGATAGGCACCGTGCCCGCCCACGCCCTTGACCGAGATGTCCACGCTGTCGACATTGGCGAGCGCATATCCCTTGGCATAGCCGATGAAGCCCGCAGGCGCGCCTGCCGCGTCGTGGAAGCCAAGCACGTAATCGGGCTTGGGAAAGCGTTCGAACAGGCCGTCGTCAAGCATGGCGAGCGCGCCCAGACCCAGCTCCTCGGCAGGCTGGAGGATCATCACCAGCGTCCCCGACCACGCATCGCGGCTCTCGGCCAGCAGCTGCGCTGCACCGACCCACGCGGCCATGTGCGTATCGTGCCCGCAGGCGCGCATGATGCCGCTTTCGACCCCGCTTGCCGGGACACCGCGCACCTTGGAGGCGTAAGGCAGTCCCGTCTGCTCGGTCACGGGTAGCCCGTCCATGTCGGCGCGCAGCATCACCGTAGGGCCTTCGCCATTGCGCATCACCGCAACGACGCCGGTCTGTCCGACGCCTTCGGTCACCTCGAAGCCCAGTTCGCGGGCACGGGCGGCGAGCTTCTCGGCGGTCTTGAATTCTTGGAAACTGAGCTCCGGATTGGCGCGCAGGTCCTTATAAACCTCCATCAGGCCCGGCATGTCTTCCAACACCGCATCGCGCAGTTCGTCGGCCTGCGCCGGTGCCGCCAGTGCCAAGGCGCAAACACCCGTCAATATCGCTGCAATCCTCATTCCCAGTCCCCTTCCATCCTCTGGCCATGAGACACATGAGACAGTGTCCTGGGCGCAAAAACCGCTTTCCCGGATCGGCGCTCTCCATCGCCCCGACCCAAGCTTCGTTTATCCATCGCCATGCACCGCTATTGCCACTGGCAAACGCAGTAGGAAAGCGCGGCGATTACAGGCCGTACCACAGCGCCAGCAACACCGAGAGCGTCGTCACCATCAACGCGACCAGCGGCACGCCGGTTCGGATGTAATCGGAGAAATCGTAATTACCCTCGGCCATGATCAGCATGTTGGTCTGATAGGCAATCGGCGTCGCGTAGCAGAGGTTGCAGCCAAACAGCACGGCCAGCACCAGCGGCTCGGCAGGCAGGCCAAGCTGTGCGGCAATGCTGAATGCAATCGGAGTGCCGACAGTCGCGGCGGTCGCGTTCGAGGCGAAGTTCGTCAGCACGGTCACGAACGCCATGATCGCGGCGAGCACCAATGCGGGCGGCAACACGCCAAGCCCGATCGATAGCGCTTCTCCCAGCCAGGCAGCCGCCCCGCTTTCATCAATGACGCGCCCGATTGCAATACTGGCCGCGACCAGCACGATCACTTGCCCGGACAGCGCCCTGCCCACACGGTCGAACTTCACGCAGCCGGTCACGAACATCAGGATCGCGCCTGCCAGCGCGGAGATCGCGATCGGGAAGATACCGAAAGAGGCCGTCAGCACCGCAAAGCCCATGATGACCGCCGATAGCAGCGCCTTGGACCGGCGCGGCAGCTCGCGCGCGCCTTCGAGCATCAACAGGCTGTCTGCGCGGGCGAAAGACTGGAGGTCGGCTTGAAGGCCCATGACGAGCAGCACGTCGCCTTCCATCATGCGCAGATCGCCGCCGCCCGAATACTGGTCTTTCTCACCCAGCAACCGCTCCGGGCGGTGGATGCCGAGCACCGCGACACCGTAGAGGTCGGCAATGCCCGAGGATGGCAAGGTCCGCGTGAGCAGGCGGGAATCGGCGGTAACGGTCATTTCGACCACCATGATGTCCTCACCGGATGCCGATGCGTTACGCTTGATCCGGTCGAGCACCCAGTTCGGAGCAAGCTCACCCTTGAGTTCGCGCACCGCATCTTCAAGCGCTTCGTGCGATCCGGATATATGCAGGCGCTGTTGCACCTGCATCGGGCCGGTTGGCTCACCATGATAGCGGATTCCGTCGGGCAGGCTCGTCACGAGTTCGGCGGCGTTCTTGCCGACCAGCGCGCTGTCATTGCCGATCCTCAGGCGCGTGTGGAACCGCCTGAAATTATCGTCCGCCTCGACCCGGTTGTCATCGAGCAGGCGCGGCATAACCAGCCACATATAGGGCAGCGCAACCAGCCCGGCGAGCAGCACCAGCGGAGTGAAATCGAACACCCCGATCTCGCGCATGCCCAGATCGACCGCGATGGATACGACGAGAATATTGGTCGAGGTGCCGATTGTCGTTGCGAGACCGCCGATCAGCGAGGCTGAATTGAGCGGCATGAGCGTCTTCGATGTCGGCAGCGCTCCGCGCTGCGCAAGTGCTGCGAAGATCGGGATCATCAGCACCAGGACCGGAGTGTTGTTGACGAACATCGACAGGAAAAACGCAATCAGCAGCGAGACGAGCAAGCCCAGCTGAAGGTTCATCTTGAATACGCGTTCAAGGATGCGCGCGGCAGGCTCCAGCGCGCCGGTCACGACCAGCCCCCGGCCCATGACCATCAGGGCGCAGATCGTGATCAGCGCGTAATGTCCGAAACCGCCAAATGCGAGCGCCAGCCCATCTATCGGGCGCGTCCCTTCGAGCGGGAAGAAGTAGAGTCCGACCGCGATTACCGCGATGGTCAGCAGCGAGACGATCTCAATCGACATGCGCCCGCGAACAAAGCCCACGAACATGAGGACAGTGACCACCATCGCGGCCAGTGCATGATAGGATGGGAAGTCGATCATCTCGGGTTCCCGCGACTTCTCAACTTAGCGACAGAAGATCAAGCGATTTTAGCCGAATGCCACGCTTGCGCTTGTGTGCCTGCGCCGCGATAGTGCCGTCCCAACGGATCGGCAAAAGGGAGATCTCGATGAAAGCCTTGGTGTTCAACGGACCGCGCGACATCCGCTATGAAAGCTATGCCGATCCGGAGCTTCGCAGCGCCAACAGCGCGATCCTGAAGGTCGAGAGCTGTTCGATCTGCGGCAGCGACCTGCACATGTATCACGGCGCGCATATCGGTAAGACCGAATACAGCGCCGATGCACCGAAGTTTTGCTGCGGGCACGAATTTATCGGCGAAGTGGTTGAAACCGGCAGGGACGTTCACGCCTTCAAGGTCGGCGACAAGGTGCTGGCGGTCGGCGGAACCGGCTGCGGCACGTGCCCGCAATGCCTAGCTGGAAAAGTTCTCGCCTGCCGCGAAGCGACCGCATTCGGCATCGGGCCGAAACTTCAGGGCGGTCAGGCGGAATTCGTCAACGTACCGAATGCCGATGCGACGCTTTATTCGACCGACGGGCTGACGGACGAACAGGCGCTGCTGCTGACAGATGGCATGGCGACGGCGTATTTCGGCCTTACCCGCGCCGATCCTCAGCCGGGCGGGACCGTGGCTGTCGTGGGCCTCGGCCCGATCGGGATCATCGCGGTGGAGCTCGCTTTCCTGCTTGGCGCATCGCGGGTGTTCGCCATCGACCCGGTCGCATCGCGCCGGGACATGGCCGCCGCGCTCGGGGCGGAGGTGTTCGCGCCCGGCCCTGATCTTTCGGCGCAGATCACGGAGGCAACCGGCGGAGTGGGCGTGCAATCGGTGTTCGAGGCCTCCGGCGCGAAAGGTGCGATCAATTCGGTGCTGCCGCTCGTCGCGCGTCAGGGAACAGCCAGTTTCATCGGCATCCCGGAGCCCGACGATGCGCTGCCGCTACCGCTCATCATGTTCAAGAACGTGACGGTGCGCGGCGGCATTTGCGAAGTGCAGAACATGTGGCCGCATCTTGTCCCGCTGGTTCAATCGGGCCGGATCAAGTCCGATGGACTGTTCAGCCACACCTTCGATCTGAGCGAAGGAGCCCAGGCCTACAAGCTTTTCGACAGCCGCGACGAAGGCGTGATCAAATTGAGGATCGATGTGGGTTGATAGAGCGCGTCCGGCTCGCTAACAGCCGCGCTCTGCTCAGGTGTGCCCCTGTGGTGGAATTGGTAGACGCGAGCGACTCAAAATCGCTTTCCTTCGGGAGTGCCCGTTCGAGTCGGGCCAGGGGCACCACTATTTCTGCGCTATCGCTCCGCTGCTTGAGCGCAGAAACCCTACCGCAGACTTCCCGCCAGAATCTTGTGCAGGCGCGAGTGTAGCGCGTCGTTCGCCGCCAGCACCTGCGCGGAATGGATCGGATTGGAACGTCCGCGGAAATCGGAGACGAAGCCGCCTGCCTCGCGCACCAGCAAGCAGCCCGCAGCGGTGTCCCAATCGTTGAGGCCGCTCTCCCAGAACCCGTCAAAGCGCCCCTGCGCCAGATAGGCCATGTCGAGCGATGCGGCGCCGAACCGGCGGATACCGGCAACTTCCGGACCGATGGCACCGAAAATGCGGCTCCATTCTGCGAAGTCACCGTGACCCTGAAACGGGATGCCGGTTGCGATAAGGGCTTCCGACAACTGGCGGCGACCCGAAACGCGCAGGCGCGCATCCTGCAGCCATGCACCGCGCGTCTTCTCCGCCCAATAGGTCTCGTCATTGATCGGGTGGTAGATGACCGCAGCGGTGACATCGCCCCAGCCTTTTCCGTCGAGCCGCGGCTCCTGGACCGCGATGCTGATCGCGAAATGCGGGATGCCGTGAAGGAAATTGGAGGTGCCGTCGAGCGGATCGACGATCCAGCGCGGCATTCCCTCATCGCCCTCGATCACGCCCGCTTCTTCGAGCACAAAGCCCCAGCCCGGACGGGCATTGAGGAGTTCATCGTAAAGGATGCGCTCGGCGCGCATATCGGCCTTGGACACGAAGTCCGCCGGGCCCTTGCGGCTTACCTGAAGGTGTTCGACCTCGCCGAAATCGCGCCGCAAACGGTTGCCCGCCTTGCGCGCGGCGCGTTCCATGACGCGGATCAGGCCTGAAAACATGCTCATGCCGGCTTAGCTCGCTTTTCCGACATAGGTCTGCTCGTAGACATCCACGATAATCCGCGTGCCGCTTTCGATGTGCGGCGGCACCATGATGCGAACGCCGTTGTCGAGCACGGCCGGCTTGTAGCTGGAGGAGGCGGTCTGCCCCTTCACAACCGCGTCGGCCTCGACAATCTCGGCCTCGATCTGCTGCGGCAGCTCGACGCTGATCGGCTTTTCCTCCCACAGCTCCAGCTTGACCTGCATCCCGTCCTGCAGGAACGGGCGCGCATCGCCGAGCAGGTCGGAGGGCAGCATGATCTGCTCGTAAGTGTTCTGATCCATGAAGACGAGCATATCGCCGTCTTCATAGAGGAATTGATACTCCTGCGTATCGAGGCGCACCTTTTCTACCGAGTCGGCGCTGCGGAAACGGACATTGGTCTTGCGGCCATCCTGCAGGTTCTTCATTTCGACCTGCATATAGGCCCCGCCTTTGCCGGGCTGGGTGTGCTGAATCTTGGCAACTTTCCAGATGCCTTTTTCATATTCCAGGATGTTGCCGGGACGAATATCGACGCCGCTGATTTTCATGGGGCCGTGTGCCTTTGTATCGGAAGAGACGGCGCTCCGCATTGGGGCGCGCGCGGAATTTATGGATGCGCGCCAATAGCGAAGGCCGCTGCCCACGGCAAGCATCGCTCGCCGATCGCGCGCACCGGCGCCTGTTTCAGCCTCAATTCAGGCAAGCGTGGTTAACCGCGTGGTGTGAAGACGCGCAAACCGCTATGTGCAGGCGCAACAAGGGATTCCGTAATGAAATCAAGTCATGTCTTCCTGCTGACGGCTTTTGCAGCCTTGATCGCTGCCGCTGCGCCCACGCTGGCAGACGCTGCGCAGGCGCCTCCTCCCGGAGGAATGCTGCGCACCATGCCGCACGGCGAATACCAGTGCGCTCTGCCCGGCGATGCCGCTGGCGCTGCTTACACCGTGGTCAACGACGAAGGCTTCACCATCGGCCCTGCATCCAGCTACACCAACGCCGATGGACGCGGCACGTATATCCTGCGCGGCGACAAGCTGAGCTTCACGCGCGGCCCCAAGAAAGGTGAGCAATTCGAGCGCGTCGGCACGAACCAGCTGAAGCGCGGCAAGCTGCTTTGCACGCGGCTTGGCGGGACCGGCTGACTGCGCTGCGGGCAGCTATTGCGCGGCCTGCGTGAGCAGCGGATAGGGGTTCACCGGATTGGATGGCTCCCACCAATCTGCATCCGCCGTGGTTTCCATGATCGAGAAATGAAGGTGAGGCGCGGCAGGGTCGGCGTTGCCGGTGCTTCCGACCGTACCAAGCCGCTGGCCTGCACGGATTGACTGGCCTTCGCGCAGACCCGAGGCGTATTCGGCAAGATGGGCGTAGTAATAGATCGTCTTGCGGTCGCCGCTGCGGACATAGATCGAATTGCCGCCCGGCCCCGACTTGTGGAGCTTGGCGATCATGCCCGGTGCTGCGGCGATGACGTCGGTGCCTTCATCAGCCATGATGTCGATGGCCTCGTGCAGCCGTGATCCGCCGCCGCGATTGTCGTAGAAAGTATCGCTCAGTTCGCCGGGCTCGGTGCCGCGCACCGGTATCATCAGCGCATTCGAACCCGCGCCTTGGGCCTCGCCGGTCCTGTCGCTGGCCGGCGGCGGCGCTTCGCCGCTATCGGTCCCCGCCGGAATGATGGATTCGGGCGCTTCGAAGCCGCCGGGGTCTTCCTGCGCCGTGTCGGCTTGCGCGCTCGCCAAGTCTCCGCCCGTCTGGCGCTCGGTCGCCATGTCGCGGAACGTGCCGCCAAACACGATCCAGATCGCCGATGTCAGCGTGGCGGTGATGATGATCGTCAAAAGCCTGTCAGCAAATTTCATGGCGCCTTACCCCTCTCCAGCAATCGTCCAGCTCCTACGCTTCGAATATCACCTCGGTCGATTGCGAGACCATCTGGCTGAGCCGCGCCGCATCCCAGTTGGTCAGCCGCACGCACCCGCTGCTCTGCGCCCGGCCAATCGTTTCGGGATCGGGCGCGCCGTGGATTCCGTAATGCTCCTTGCTCAGGTCAATCCAGACCACGCCGACGGGAGAGTTAGGCCCCGGAGGCAGCATGAAAGTCTCGCCGTCCGCATCGTCATTGCCCAGCACTTCCGGATCATAACGATAAGGCGGGTTGTAGGCTTCGCCGAGGATGTCCCACTCGCCCAGAGGCAGCGGGAATTCACTCGAACCGGAGCTGACGGTGAACAGCGCGACCAGCTTCTCTCCCTGATATGCCTTCAGCGTGTTGCCGGCCTTGCTCACGACGATGCGGTCGACCTCGGTCTGCTCGGTCCCGACGCCAAGCGATGCGAGCGTCTGCTGCCAGTCGCGGTCCTCGACCGATCCGGGCGCAATCTTGTCGGCACCGATATTCGGAATGCGGACCTGCTGACCTGCGGTGAGGAAAGTCCGATCCGACGTGCTGTCCGTGGCGCGGTCCTCGGTCGGCGACCCGGCGTCCGGACTGTCCGTCCCCGCAGGCTTACCGCCGGGATTGAGCTGTTTGAGCACTTCCACCGTGGTGTGGAACCGCTCTGCCACTTTCTCGTCGAGCGATGTGTAGCCCATGCGTTCAAGCTTGGCTTTATCGGCGGTGTCCTCGGGTATATCCGTGTAGGTTGCATCGGCCCAGCTTGCCGGGATCGTCACGACGCGCGTGGCGGGAATGCGGTCCCACTCTGACAGCGCTTCCCTTGTCGCTTCGTCCAGTTTGCCGGTCCGATCGAGGTCGTTCGCTTCCTGAAAACCCATCAGGGCGTTCTCGGTGCTCATGCCCATCTTGCCGTCGATCACGCCGGGACCAAAGCCGATCCGGTCGAGCACGACCTGCGCCTGCATGATCGGGCGCTTCTCGCTGTCTTCGGGCTCGGTTGATTGTGCAGGATCGCTCTCGGCGTCCTCGCCGCTCTCGTTCAAATATCGGTCGTCGTTCGATGCCATTGTGTCGGCGAGATTGTCGCTGCCGAAGGTTTCGTAACCGTAATCGCTTTCGGCAGGGGTCTGCGCGGTCTGGTCTGTCTCTTCGCCGTCAGAGGTGCTGATATTGCAACCTGCGAGAGTAAGCGCGCAAAGCGCAGCGGCGATTGGCATTGGGCGAAACATTGGCGATCCTCCTATCGGCGAGGCGCAAAAACACCCCGGATACAAGGACTAACTCACGACGCCGCGATTTGCTCCGCAAAGCTGGCGATCACTTGCGCCGCGTCATCGGCGTTCCAGACCGCGCCCGACACCGCGAGGAAATCCGCGCCCGCTTCGATCAGCGGCTTGCAGTTTTCAGGAGTGATGCCGCCGATCGCGACGCAGGGAATCTCGAACAGGGTCGACCACCATTCGAGTATTTCGGTGGTCGCGCGCTCGGCATCGCCCTTGTCCTTGGTCGTGCTGTCGAAAAACGCGCCGAAAGCGACGTAATCTGCGCTGGCCTCACCTGCCTCCATCGCGAGATGCTTCGAAGCGTGGCAGGTCACGCCGATCTGTGCCTCGCGCCCCAGTTCTTCGCGCGCTTCCCTCGGGTCGCCGTCCTCCTGCCCGAGATGCACGCCGTCCGCCTTCAACCTCTTGGCGAGCGGCACGCTGTCATTCACGATGAAGGCAACGTCGTGCTCGGCGCAGATGGCCTGCAGCGGCTCGGCCAACGCGGCCAGTTCGTGCTGGTCAGACGCGCCCTTTACCCGGAACTGGAATGCAGTAACGATGCCCTTGCCCGCGCCAAGCGCACGTTCGAGGCGGTCGGGAAAATCCCCTCCGACAACGGGCGGAGAGATCAGGTAAAGCTGGGTCGCGGTATCACTCATGAGCGCCCCATAGCGCGCCTGACTGATCACGCCAATCGCAGCTGACTTTGCTGGCAACAAAGGCTGACTGTCCCATGGTGAACCAGGCGTAAACCATACGGGATTTCGCCGCGCTCCTGATGTATGTTCAAATCAAAAGGAGCACGCCTGATGACCGCTTTTATCCGCACCGCCCTGCCCGTCGCCGGGATCCTCGCGCTTGCAGCAGCCGCCGCTGCGCAGGACAGCTATGATGCCGTGTACGATGTGGCCTTTTTCGAGCGGGTTGCGGTCGGCGATGTCGAGATCACACCCATCGGCATCCTCGAGGAATCGCGCTGCCCTGATCCGGTGCTCTGTTTTCGCGGCGACCGGCTGACCGTCTCGGCCATCCTGCATCCCTACGACGGCAGAGGCGCCGGAATGCGCGAAATTCCGCTGCGGCTTGGTGAGTTGACCCCCGTACCGGGCGGCGCGCTGTTGCTGACGAGCGCGGGTACTCCGCCGGTGCGCAATGGCGCTATCCCGCTGGGCAAATACAGCCTCGATATCGAATTTATTCCGGAATTCTGATGCCTGCCGGTTCAGCCGGCAACGCTCGCGCAGTAGATCTGGTCGATTGCCTGCTCCAGCGCTTCGTTGAATCGGTGATCGTCCATATTCGCGCGCAGTTCCTCGAGCAGCGCGCGGCTGAAGCTGGCGACCATGCCGCTGTTCTTTTCCAGCTCGGCGCACGCTTCGTCGCGGCTGAACCCGCCCGATAGCGCCACCACGCGCAGCACCTTGGGATGATCGACCAGCGCCTTGTAGGTGTTGGGTTCGACGGGCAGCGAAAGCTTCCACATGACCTGCTTGCCTTCAGGCACGCGGTTCAGCTGGTCGATGGCGCTTGCGAGCAGCATCGCCTCGGCAGCGGATCGCGTTTCGCTTTTCAGGTTCACTTCGGGTTCGAGGATCGGCACCAGGCCGTGGCCGAGGATTTCCAGACCGAAATCCATCTGCTGCGCGATATTGGCGGCGACGCCTTCCTCGTTAGCCTCGTGGATGACCGAGCGCATTTTCGTCCCGAACACGCCAAGTTCCTTTGCCCGCGCGCATTGAGCGGCAAGCTCGGGCATCGGTTTCATCAGTTGCGCACCGTTCTCGGGGTCGTGCATCCCCTTGTCGACCTTCAGAAACGGAACGATGCCCTTGCTTCGCAGCAGCTCCGGGATGGCGATGCCATCCGTGTTGCAGCCGTTCATTGTCTTTTCGAACAGGATCGCGCCGAGGATCTTTTCGCCGGTAAAGCTGGGGCTTTCCACAATCCGGCAGCGCATCTCGTGGATCTTTGCGAACATCTCATCATCGCCCGACCACTCGCTGTCATCGACACCGTAACCGCGCAGCGCCTTGGGCGTGGAGCCGCCCGACTGATCGAGCGCAGCGATAAAGCCCTGCCCGTCCCTGATCTTGGCGGTCATCTCTTCGGTGTTCATCGGAAATCCTTTGTCTTTGCATACCTATGCAACAAGCGGTCGCGCGCGCCTTACCGAGGGCACTGGCGTACTGCAATACCGCCGGCGGAAACAATCCTCTCTTGAGGCGTAAGTCTTTTGAAAAATGGGAGGAACGGCGATGCTGGACGAAACGCAGGAACGCCTGTGCAAGGAGAACAAGACCGACTTTAGCGACCTGCGCGCGGTCTTCATAAACTGCACCCTCAAATACGCGCCCGAAGAAAGCCATACGCAAACCCTTATCGACATGTCGGCCAGTATCATGCGCGAGACCGGGGTCACAGTGGAAGAGGTCCGCGCGACCGATTACGACATCGCCTATGGTGTCTATCCCGACATGACCGAGCACGGTGCAAGCACGGATGACTGGCCCCAGCTGTGGGAAACGGTCGATGCCGCCGACATACTGGTCCTCGGCACGCCGATCTGGCTGGGCGAGAAAAGCTCGGTCTGCCAGATGATCATAGAAAAGCTCTACGCACATTCGGGCCAGCAGAACGACCGCGGCCAGTACGTATTCTATGGCAAGGTTGGCGGTTGCCTCGTCACCGGTAATGAGGACGGGATCAAGCATGTCGGCATGGGCGTGCTCTATTCGATGCAGCACGTCGGCTTCACGATACCGCCGCAGGCCGATGCCGGATGGATCGGGGAGGCTGGCCCTGGACCCTCTTTCGGCGACAAGCTGGACGATGGTTCGCGCGCAGGGTTCGACAATGGTTTTACGCGCCGAAACACGACCTTCATGACATGGAACCTCATGCACCTCGCGCGGATGCTCAAGGATACAGGGGGCTTTCCCGCCTATGGCAATTCGAAGGAATTGTGGGACGAAGGCTACCGCTTCGACGCGCCCAACCCGGAATACCGCTGAGCGTTCAGCTCTTGCTGAAACGCCGGATGATGCCGGTAAAGCTGAGCGCGGGCTCACCGTCACCGGTGATCAGGCCGCGAACAAATATCGTCTTGCCGCCGCCGCGCGTAACTTCGCCGCGCGCCTCGACCAGTGCGCCCTTTGACACTGCGCCCAGAAAGTCGCCGGACAGGTTCATCGTCACCGCATTGGCTCCGTCCAGCGCGTCGGTGGCAATCGCGAACAGTGCGAAGTCGGCAAAGGTCAGCAGGCAGCCGCCATGCATGAAGCCCGCGCCGTTCATGTGGCGATCCTCGGCGCGAAACGCGCTCAGATAGGTGCCGTCGTCCTCGCGCCGCATGAAGAACGGGCCGGAGTGCGTTTCGTACGGGTCGTGGTTCCAGTGATGCCACCCGGCAAACTCGCCGTCTTCGCAGCGCACGGCATTGCCGTAGCCATATTCGGTCACTGGCTCGCCCATCAAACCATCATTTCCACAATTGCAGCTTTCTGATTCTATCGGCCAGCTCTTCATTCTTGCCGGTCTGGGAAAGGCTGCGTTCGGCCAGTTTCCATCCGCTAAAGCGCGATTTGCGCCACAGGTCGGTAATCATGAATTCACCCGACCAGTCCATCGCGCCGAGTTTAAGTTCGAGCTGCGCGCCCGCCACGTACCATGCGCTGCGCCCATACTTTCGCACGAACGATTCCCCGAGACGAAAGCCGGTGCAGCGAAAGCCCTGCTCGATGGCAGCGACGAAGCTGGGGCGGTCGAGGATTTCAGGAGGCCTCGTCCCGATCATCATCATGAAATCGCGCGCGGCGAGTTTGCGGATCGCACCGGCATCGCGGTGCATCCAGGATTGCATGAAATGAAGCTCGTTCGCTTCTAGGATTGCAGCAATATCGGCCATTAGGTGTCTCCGCCTTCAGGCTTTCAGCGCCGCCACGCCGGGCAATTCCTTGCCTTCCATCCATTCAAGGAAAGCGCCGCCAGCGGTCGAGATGTAGGTAACGTCATCGGTCACACCCGCCTGCGCCAGCGCTGCGACAGTGTCCCCTCCCCCGGCAACGCTGATGAGCGAGCCTTCCTGCGTCAGCGCGGCAGCGTGACGAGCCAGCGCCATGGTCGCGGCGTCGAACGGTTCGGTCTCGAACGCGCCGAGCGGGCCGTTCCACACGAGCGTGCGGCAGGTCTTGAGCACGTCAGCCAGCGCTTCGGTCGCCTGCGGGCCGATATCGAGGATCATCTCGTCGGAGGCGACCTCGTGGACGTTGCAGGTGCGCAGGCTGTCCGGATTGGCGGCGAATTCCTTCGCCACGACGACGTCGTATGGCAGGTGCACCGTGCAACCGGCATGATCGGCCTCATCCAGGATCTTCGCTACGGTATCGGTGAGGTCATGCTCGGCGAGCGATTTGCCGACATCCACACCGCGCGCGGCGAGGAACGTGTTGGCCATGCCGCCGCCGATTATCAGGTGCTGGACCTTTCCAACGAGGTTTTCGAGCACGGCGAGCTTGGTCGAGACTTTCGCTCCGCCGACCACTGCGGCGACGGGTGCTTCGGGATTACCAAGAGCGGCATCGAGCGCTTTAAGGTCCTTCTCCATCGCCCGGCCCGCGTAGGCGGGTAGATAGTGCGCAATGCCCTCGGTCGTCGCGTGCGCACGGTGCGCGGCGCTGAATGCGTCGTTGACGTAGAAATCGCCGTGCGCCGCAATGGCCTGCGCAAAATTTGGATCGTTGCCCTCTTCACCCGGCCAGAAGCGCGTGTTGTCGAGCAGACCGATATCGCCATCGCGCAGGATGCCGATCGATTGCTCGACCACAGGCCCGGCGACTTCTGGAATGAACATCAGCTCCTTGCCGAGCACCTCCTCGACATCCCCCACGACCATGCTGGTCGAAAGCACCGAGGACCGCTTTCCGCCTGGACGCCCGAAATGCGCCAGCAGCAGCACTTTCGCGCCCTTGTCCGCGAGTTCGAGGATCGTCGGCTTGACCGCCTCGACCCGCGTCACATCGGTGGCCGATCCGTCCTTCATCGGAAGGTTGAGATCGACCCGGACTAGCGCAACCTTGCCGGTCACATCTCCGAGATCGTCGAGGGTCTTGAAAGCGGGCATGGCGAGGAGTCTCCGGTGCAGCGCAGGGTTTACTGGAACTTCGCCATCACACCGGCGGTGTCGATCATGCGGTTCGAGAAGCCCCATTCGTTGTCATACCAGCTGACGACGCGAGCGAGCTTCCCTTCCATCACGCTGGTTTCGAGGCTGTCGACCGTGGAGCTGGCCGGGTGGTGATTGAAGTCCGAGGAAACCAGTGGCTCATCGGTGTAATCGAGCACCCCGTTCATCGGGCCATCCGCAGCAGCCTTGAGCGCGGCGTTGAGCTCCTCCGTGGAAGTGTCGCGGCCCGGTTGGAAGACGAGGTCGACGAGGCTCACATTCGGCGTCGGCACACGCACTGACGAGCCATCGAGCTTGCCAGCCAGTTCCGGCAGGACGAGGCCGACCGCGCGCGCTGCGCCGGTGGTGGTCGGGATCATGTTCTGCGCACCACCGCGCGCCCGGCGCATGTCGCCATGCATCTGGTCGAGCATCCGCTGATCGTTGGTGTAGGAATGGATCGTGGTCATGAAGCCGCGCTCGATCCCCACGGTGTCGTGCAGCACCTTGGCGATAGGCGAAAGGCAGTTGGTGGTGCAGCTCGCATTGGAGACGATCACGTCGTCGGCGGTCAGCACATTGTGGTTCACGCCGTAGACGATGGTGGCGGACACGTTCTTCGCCGGAGCAGAGATCAGCACCCGCTTTGCACCCGCCTTCAGGTGCGGCTCGGCAGCTTCGTGGCTCTGGAAGAACCCGGTGCATTCGAGCACGATATCGACGCCCTGATCGGCGTGCGGGAGGTTGCCGGGATCACGCTCGCTCGTGACGGCTATGGACTTGCCGCCGACCACAATAGCGCCGTCCTCGACCTCGACCGAGCCGGGGAAGCGGCCATGAGTGGAGTCGTATTTGAACAGCAGCGCGTTCGACTTGGTGTCGGCAAGGTCATTGATCGAAACAAGCTCGAGATCGTGATCGCTGCGTTCAAGGATTGCGCGTGCGACAAGACGTCCGATGCGGCCGAAACCGTTGATGGCGACTTTGGTAGCCATAAAAGAAACTCCTGCTTAGCTGTTCAATTTGTTCTGGATTTGCGGGACGATAGCCTCCGCCGTGAAACCGAAATGTGCGAAGAGATCCTTCGCCGGGGCCGAAGCACCAAAGCTGTCGATCCCAATGTTGAGGCCGCTGCGGCCAGTATAGCGTTCCCAGCCCAACGTGCTTCCTGCCTCGATGGATACGATCAATGCGTCTGCCGGAAGCATCTCGGCGCGGTAATCGTCATCCTGCTGATCGAAGAGCTCGGCGCAAACCATCGAGACGACATCGACGCCGGTCCCGTCCTGCTCAAGCCGATCGGCGCATTCCATCGCGAGCGAGACTTCGCTGCCCGATGCGACGATCACGACCTTGCGCGCTGCCGATGCCTCGCGCATCCGGTAGCCGCCTTGCGCGCAGCGATTGGTGGTGGCCGACCAATCGGCATCGCCTTCACCGCGCAGCTGCGGCAAGCCCTGGCGGGAGAGCGCGAGGATCGAAGGCGTCTCGGGCGTTTGCAGCGCCAGCGCCCAGCACTCTGCCGTCTCGATCGTGTCGCACGGGCGATAGACGTTGAGATTGGGCACGAGGCGCAGGCTCATGACCTGCTCGACAGGTTGGTGCGTGGGTCCATCTTCGCCGAGCCCGATGCTGTCATGCGTCATCACGTAGATGACCTGCGTTTTCTGCAGCGCCGACAGGCGGATCGCGTTGCGGCAATAATCGGAGAAGATCAGGAAAGTCCCGCCATAGGGAACGACGCCGCCATGCAGCGCCATACCGTTCATCGCGGCAGCCATGCCGAACTCGCGGATGCCGTAATAGACGTAGCGGCCGGAATAATCGTCCGCTGTCATCGCCTCGGTGCTTGGCGTCTTGGTGTTGTTCGATCCGGTCAGGTCGGCGCTGCCGCCGATCATGTGCGGAATGTTTTCGGTGAGCGGTCCCAGCGCCATTTCCGAAGCCTTACGCGTGGCGACCTTTTGCGGGCCGCCCGCCAGCGCGGCGATGTGCTGTTCGAGAGCGGGCGCAGCGAGATCGGCAACGCCCATCATGCGGTTTTCAAAATCGGCACGCATCTCCGAATCCGCAAGCCGCGATTCCCACGCACCATGCGCCTCGCGGCCCGCGTCGCCGGTAGCGCGCCAGTCGGCAAGAATCTCGCCCGGAACGGTGAAAGGCTCGGCGTCCCAGCCCAGCATTTCGCGCGCCCGCGCCACCTCTTCGGGGCCGAGCGGCGCGCCGTGGGTTGCGCTGGTGCCCTGCTTTGTCGGAGCGCCCTTCCCGATCACGGTCCTGCACGCGACGAGCGAAGGGCGCTCATCCGCTTTCGCTTCTTCGAGCGCGCGGTCGATATCGCCGAAATCGTGCCCGTCGCATTCGACGACGTGCCAGCCGGTAGCCTCATAGCGCGCCTTGACGTCTTCGCTGGTCGAGAGGTCCGCAGGCCCATCGATGGTGATGTTGTTGTCATCCCAAAGTATAATGAGCCGCCCGAGATGCAGGTGTCCGGCGAGCCCGATAGCCTCGTGATTGATGCCCTCCATCAGGCACCCGTCGCCCGCAACAACCCATGTACGGTGATCGACGATATCGTCGCCGAATTCGGAATTGAGGTGCCGCTCTGCCATGGCCATGCCCACGGCCATCGCAACCCCTTGACCCAGCGGCCCGGTGGTGCATTCGACGCCTTCTAGCAGGAAGTTTTCCGGGTGGCCTGCGCACGGCGAACCCAGCTGCCGGAAATTGCGAATGTCCTCCATCGTCGGACGGGCATAGCCCGACAGGTGCAGCAGGCTGTAGATCAGCATCGAACCGTGGCCGGCGGACAGGACGAACCGGTCGCGATCGGCCCAGTCGGGGCGCGAGGGATTGAATTTCAGATGGCTCTGGAACAGCACCGATGCAACATCGGCCATACCCATCGGCATTCCCGGATGGCCCGAATTGGCAGCTTGCACCGCGTCCATCGAAAGCGCGCGGATGGCGTTGGCCATGTCCTGCAAGCGGGCGGTATCAATCGTCATGCGGCTCGAGTGCCTCCTGCTGGCGTGCGGTCGTGAATTGTTCTGCGCCGCTCGGGTCGCCGACCGCGGGTCCGGTCGATTCGATCCGTATGGATGCCATTGCCGAGCACTATAGTGAGGTCAAGCGGTCCCCGCCTGCGGTGGGCACTTGCTCCCCAACAGACCGATCGGGTTTCCTGCCAAGAGCACTTATCAACAGGCGGTTCCAACGCTTTGCGCGCGAACGGCAATCTTGGTATTCAGCGGTGTATGGGCGAGAGCCGGATCGTATCCGCCATGACGCGTATCGACGCCGCACTGGAGCGGATCGCTTCCGCTTGCACCGCCATATCCGCCAAACCCTCGGGCCAATCCGCTGACGATGCCAGCGCCAATGGCGAACCGGTCAAGGTGCTCGCGCTCGTCAACGCGCACGAAAAATTGCGCGAGGAAGTCGCTGAAACGCTGGGCGAACTCGACGCGGTGATCGCCGAGCTGGAAGGGTGAGAATAGCGCCATGAGCCAGGTTTCCTTCAAAATCGGCCCCCGCTCCTACACGGTAAATTGCGCCGACGGCGAAGAGGCTCACATCACCAAACTGGCGGCGATGATCGACGAGAAATATGCGCAGCTGGGCACATCGCGCACCCCGCAAGAGGCGCAGAACATGCTGTTCGCCGCGCTGTTCCTCGCCGATGAGCTGGCCGAAGCGCGCAAAACCGCGAAGAAATCGACCCAGACCGTCGAGCACGAAAAAGCGCGCTCTGGCGGCAAGAAAGCCGAGCTTCGCGCCGAAATCGAAACGCTGACCAAGGCCGAGGCACGCGCGCGCGAAGAAGTGGCGGATCTCAAATCGCAGCTTGCCGATATGCGCGAGGCAGCGAGCCACCAGCACGACCTGTTCGGCGAACCTGCGGTCAGCGACGAAGTGATCGAGCGGATCGAGGCACTCGCCACGCGGGCCGAAGAGACAGCGACAGCGCTTGAAGAGGCGAGCGCGGCGTCCTAAGTCCTGTCATGGCGGGACTGCCCGGCACGAGCCGTTCGAACATCCCTGAGGCTATAAGCTATCCATCGGGAGCTGTCCCTGTCTTGGTTTATGGGCCACTGCGTTCTTCGGAATGGAACCTGGGAGCCAGGGCATACGGCGCCCACCTGACGTTTTCGCGTCAGAGGATTTCTCTGGCAACGACCCATGGTGGTTCCGTCACCTTCTTTCGCGCTGACGCTGCGCTGCTTGAGCGCGGATTGGCTTCGCTCCGCAGGCCCCCGGTCGCCCTTGCGGCCTCGCGGCCCGAGGACTACCTGTCCGGGTAATGTCGAATTCGAAATCCGAACTTCGCGCGTCACTGCGCAAGGCGCGCCGAGAACATGTCGCGGCTCAGCCAGATGCGATCAGGGCGCTGCTGTTTCACCGGCCGCCCGCGCCGCTGCTGGCCAAGATTTCCAGTGACGCGGTCATCGGGCTTTATCGCGCGAATGAGACCGAGGCGCCAGCGGGCGGATATGCGAAGTTTTTCCATGAGCTGGGACACGGCGTCGCCTTGCCCGCTTTCACAGCGCCCGATGCGCCCATGATTTTTCGTGAGCACTCCGATCCCTTTGGCGAAACCGATCTCGAAGCGGGTCCGTTCGGCATCGCGCAGCCGAGCGCGGATGCAGCCGAGATTACACCGGATGTGCTGTTCATCCCGCTGGTGGGTTTCACCGCAGACGGCGACCGTCTGGGACAGGGCGGCGGTCATTACGATCGCTGGCTGGCGGAACATCCCGGACGCCTGGCGATTGGTCTCGCATGGGATGCACAGCTCTGTGAAATCCTGCCGACCCAGCCGCATGACATCGCGCTCGATGCGGTCATCACCCCCAGCCGAATATACGGGATCACTTGATGCGAGAGACACCAACCTGGCGCATTCCGGTCGGGATCATCGGACTGTTCGTGTTCCTGATCGTCTACGGCGTGGTGATCGCGCGCTATGCGCCGGGCATCATCGGCGTCTGGCCCGGATGGGCGCAAACGGTGATCTACCTTGTGCTCGGCCTGATCTGGCTGCTGCCGCTGCGCCGGTTTCTGATCTGGATGGAAACCGGCAGCTGGAGCCCACCAGCCGACGCCAGCTAGACCCGCTCGGAATATTCCGCCTCAAGCTGGCTGTCACGCGCCCAGAAATCGGTTGTGCGCGCTCCGGTCAGGACTTCTGCCAATAGGTCGAAGTGACCATGCCATCCAGCGAGCACTCCGACGAGCATATCGCGCCCGGCAATGCCAGTGTGAAAGAGGTGGAGCTCGGTCTTGCCGTCCTCGGTCTCACGCAATTTCATGTCCACATTGCTTTCGCCCTCGCCTTCGACCTCGAACCAGGTGAAGGCCAGATGTCGGGGCGGATCGTACGCGAGAATCTTGCCATAATGCGTGACAACCTCCTCGGAGGCGTATTTTTCAGGCGGCGATCCATCTGACAGTCGCCGGTGGTCGAATTCGAAGACGATCCTGCCTCCGACCTCGGCATCGGTGGTTCCGCCGCAGAACCACAGTTTGCGCTTTTCGCCGTCCACCAGAAATTCCCAGACCTTCGCACGACTGGCATCGAACGTGCGGGTAAATTCGAGCTGCGTGGGTCCGGTTTGCTTGCCGTAATCAGTCATCTTCATCCTCCCTGATCGCTGCATCGAGCGCATCGAGCCGCTCGTTCCAGAATGCGCTGTATTTCGAGGTCCAGTCGCGCGCCGCGTGGAGCGCTTCGGGTCGCAACCTGCACACCCGTTCGCGCCCGCGCTTTTCGCGAGTGAGCAGCCCTGCCTGCTCGAGCACGCCCACGTGCTTCGATGCTCCAGCGAGTGTCATGTCTAGCGGTGCCGCGAGATCGCCAATGGTCCGCTCTCCGCGGCTGAGTTCCTGAACCATCCGCAGCCGCGTGGGCTCGCCAAGAGCGCGGAAGATCGTGTCGATGCGTGTGTTACTCTCAACCATATGGTTTAGTATTTCACTGTGGCAGCAGAAAGTCAACCGATTGGTTTATCATCGGGCCGCTGCGACGTCATCCGGAGCGAGAGCTTCGATTTTTTGAGGATTTCCCAAGTGGCGCGAGTGACGAGACTTGAACTCGCGACCTCCGGCGTGACAGGCCGGCGCTCTAACCAACTGAGCTACACCCGCTTAAACTTGACCCGTTTAAACCAGGGTTTGCACCGCTTGGGAGCGAGGCCATTAGGCCCCACGAACTTTGCTGTCAACGGCTCTGACAGCGATATTTCGATCTTTATTCGCCGAGAAGCAAAACCGGCGTCTCGATAAGCTTTTTCATGTCCTGAATGAAGCTCGCCGCGTCGTATCCATCGACCACGCGGTGGTCGCAGCTGATCGAGATATTCATCAGTTTGCGCTTCTCGATCTCGCTCGCTGCCATCGGGACCGGTGACGAACATTGGGCGCTCGATGATGCGGTTCGGGCCGATAATCGCGACTTCGGGACGATTGATGACCGGAGTGGTCGCCACGCCTCCGAGCGGGCCGAGCGAAGTGACGGTCAGGGTCGAACCGGAAAGCTCGTCCGATTTCGCCGAACCATCCCGCGCAGCCTCTGCCAGGCGTACCGATTTCACGCGCGAGCTGCCAGATATTACGGCTTTGCGCGTCCTTGATCACCGGAACCATCAGTCCGTTATCCGTCTGCGCCGCCATGCCGAGATGCACTGCGCCGTGACGGGTGACGACATTAGCCTCGTCATCGTAGCGCGCATTGATCATCGGGTAATCCGGGACCAGCTTGCAGATCGCAGTGATGAGCAGCGGAAGCATGGTCAGCTTCGGCTTTTCTCCGCGAGCGCTGTTGAGGTCGGCGCGCATCCGCTCAAGGTCAGTGACATCGCATTCCTCGACATAGGTGAAGTGCGGAATGCTGCGCTTGGCCGCAGCCATGTTCTGGGCGATGCGCTTGCGCAGGCCGATGACCTTGATCGCTTCGTCTTCGCGTGTCCTTCCGGCAGCGGCGAACCCGCCGCCCGAATTGTAGGACAGGAACTGGTCGAGATCGCCGTGGCGCACGCGGCCACCTTCGGCGGGCTTCACCTGCGCAAGATCGATCCCGAGATCGCGGGCACGCTTGCGAACCGCAGGGCTGGCGAGGACCTTTGACGCCATGGTCTTGCCGGTGCCGGATGGCCCGCTGAAACCGACCTTCTGTTCAGGAGCAGGCTCCGGGTCGGCGGCCATGGCATCGTCGGCATCGGAGGCATCCGGGTTTTCGACTTCGATGCGGGTTTCGGTTTGCTCGGAAACCGGGGCAGGCTCAGGCTCGGACGGTTTCTTGTCCTCTGGCTCGTCCGGCACTTCGCCTTCGACCTCGACCACCAGCAGCATCGCGCCCACAGAGATCACGTCGCCGACTTCGCCCGCAACTTCGATCACTTTGCCATCGACCGGACTTTCAATGTCGATCGTCGCCTTATCGGTCATGACATCGACGAGGTGCTGGTCTTCCGCAACCATGTCGCCAACCTTGACCTGCCATTCGACGATCTCCGCCTCGGCAACGCCCTCGCCCACATCGGGCATGTTGAAAGTGAATTTCGCCATGTGCGGTTACTCGCTCAAGATCTTGTCGATGGCCTCGCCAATACGGACGGGGCCGGGGAAATACGCCCATTCAAGGCTGTGCGGATAGGGTGTGTCGAAACCGGTGACGCGTTCGACCGGCGCTTCGAGATGGTAGAAGCAGCGTTCGGTGACGAGTGCGGAAAGCTCCGCGCCAAAGCCGGATGTGCGGGTCGCTTCGTGGACGATCAGGCAGCGCCCGGTCTTCTTGACCGACGCCTCAATCGCCTCGATGTCGAGCGGGACTAGCGTGCGCAGGTCGAGGATTTCCGCATCGACGCCTTTCTCACGGCACACCGCCTCTGCGACGTGAACCATCGTGCCATAGGTCAGCACGGTCAGAGCTTCGCCCTCGGTCACGTGGCGCGCCTTGCCCAGCGGGATTTTGTAATAGCCCTCGGGAACGACGGCATCCTTGTGCTTCTTCCACGGCTCGACCGGCTTGTCATAAAAGCCGGTGAACGGCCCGTTATAGATGCGCTTCGGCTCGAAGAAGATCACCGGATCGTTGTCTTCGATGCAGGAGATCAGCAAGCCTTTCGCGTCGTAAGGCGTCGCCGGAATTACCGTCTTCAGGCCGGAGACATGGGTAAAGATGCTCTCAGGCGATTGCGAATGCGTCTGCCCGCCGAAAATGCCCCCGCCAAAGGGTGAGCGCACGGTCATCGGCGCGATGTATTCGGTCGCCGAACGGTAACGCAGGCGCGCGGCCTCACTGATGAGCTGGTCGAGGCCCGGATAGATATAATCGGCAAACTGGATCTCCGGAACGGGGCGCAGCCCGTAGGCGCCCATGCCGACCGCGACACCGATGATGCCGCATTCCGAAATCGGCGTGTCGAACACGCGGGTCTTGCCGTGTTTTTCCTGAAGCCCGGCGGTGCAGCGGAAAACGCCGCCGAAATAGCCGACATCCTCGCCCATGACGATGACGTCGTCATCGCGCTCCAGCATGATGTCGAGCGCTTCGTTGATCGCCTCGATCATGTTGATCCGGCGCTCCCCTGTACCGGCCGCTGCCGGAGCGTCTGTCTTGGCCTCAGCGCTCATTCGTACGGCCTTTCCTTGCCAAATTTGGCAATCCGCTCATGCGTGGCCTGCGCGGCCTGTTCCTCGAGGTGCCAGGGCAGCTCTTCGAACACGTCTTCGAACATGGTGTGGAACGGGTGGTGGAGGCCGTGGCCGAGAATACCGTTCTTTTCGGCCTCCTTGGTGGTCGCCTTGACCTCTTCGGCGCATTTCTTGTCCATCGCGGCCTGACGATCCTCGTCCCATTCGCCAATCGCGATCAAGTGCTTCTTGAGGCGCATTACCGGATCGCCCAGCGGCCATTCCTCGCGCTCCTGCGCGGAGCGATAGCCCGATGGGTCGTCCGAAGTGGAGTGCCCTTCTGCGCGATAGGTGAAATATTCGATCAGGGTCGGCCCCTGATTGGCGCGCGCGCGGTTCGCGGCCCATTGCTGCGCGGCGTAGCAGGCCAGCGCATCATTGCCGTCAACGCGCAGGCCCGCAAGGCCATAGCCGAGAGCGCGCGCGGCGAAGGTCGTGCGCTCCGACCCGGCAAACCCGGAGAAGCTGCTGATCGCCCACTGGTTGTTGATAACATTGAGGATAACCGGTGCATTATAAACGGTCGCAAAGGTGCAGGCGCTGTGGAAATCCCCCTCTGCGGTCGAACCCTCGCCTACCCATGTCGCGGCGATGCGGCTGTCGCCCTTGATCGCGCTCGCCATCGCCCACCCGACTGCCTGAGGCGTCTGCGTAGCCAAGTTGCCGGAGATGCTGAAAAAGCTGTGCTCGCGGCTCGAATACATTATCGGTAGCTGGCGGCCTTTCAGCTTGTCGCCCTTGTTCGAGTATATCTGGTTGATCATCTCGATCAGCGGGTATCCGCGCGCGATCAGGATGCCCTGCTGGCGGTAGCTTGGGAACACCATGTCGTCACTTGCCAGCGCCATTGAGGCGGCGACGCTGGTCGCCTCCTCGCCGGTGCACTTCATGTAGAACGAAGTCTTGCCCTGCCGCTGACCGCGGAACATCCGTTCGTCGAAAGCGCGGACCATCGCCATGTGGCCGAGCATGGTGCGCAGCGTTTCCGGGTCCAGCTTCGGATCCCACGGTCCATGCGCCTTGTCATCGTCGCCCAGAACCCGGACGAGGTCATAGGCGAGCTCGTGCATTTCATCGGGATGCGCGCTTTCATCGGGGCGCGGCTGCGCGCCGGCTTCGCTGATTGCAACGTCTTTGAAATTGACCGGGTCGCCGGGACGCGAGCGCGGCTCCGGCACGTGCAATGCGAGCGCAGGCCGGTTGTCGCCGGTTTTGGGGTTCGTATCGTACCGGTTCGGCCATAAGGGTGCTCTCCCATCAAGGGTACGCAGACAAATGCGAAATGCAGCGGCGCCACGTGCGACTGCGGCGCTTTTTAGCGCTTGAGCATAAGCGGTTATGTCAGGCTCTTACCTCGGTCAAGCAGGCGCAATCAAACCGCAACAGGAGCCTTGATCGGAGGCAGCGGCGCGTAATCATGCACCACGAAATCCTCGATTTTGTAGTCGAAAATTGTTTCGGGCTTTCTGGTGATTTCCAGAGTCGGATGTCCCTCCGGCTCGCGGGACAGCTGCTCGGTGATCAGGTGGTCGTGGTTGAGATAGAGGTGCACGTCCCCGCCCATCCAGACCAGCTCACCTGGTTCGAGCCCGGTTTGCTGAGCGATCATGCGCTGGAGCAGCGCCGCCGACCACAGGTTGAACGGCAACCCCAGCGCAACGTCGCAGCTGCGCTGGTAGAGCATGCAATTGAGTTCGGTCTCCCGCGACATGGAATTGGTAGGTCTTGTGACACGGCGGCAGCGCCATCCGGTCGAGTTCGGCCACATTCCACCCTTCGATGATGTGGCGACGGCTGCCGGGATTGGTTTTCAGGCTCTCGACGACTTGCGCGATCTGGTTGATCCCCTCTCCGCGCTCAAACAGACCGTCCTTGCGATAGCGGTAGGTTGGCCAGTCGACCCATTGCTTGCCGTAGACCGGGCCGAGATCGCCCCAGCGCTTTGCGAAATCCTCATCATCGGAAATCCGCTGGACGAAATCCTCAAGACTAATCTCCTCGCCCGTTTCCTTGACGTAGCGCGCGCGCGGCCACTCGTTCCAGATCTTGACGCCCTGCAGCACCAGCGGGCGAATGTTGGTTTCGCCGGTCAGAAACCACAACATCTCGCGCGTCGCGGTTTTCCAGTACACCCGCTTGGTCGTGAGCAGCGGCATCGCGCCGCCTGCCAGATCATAGCGCAGCATTGCGCCCGCAATCGAGCGCGCGCCTATGCCCGTGCGATCGACCCGTTCGCTGCCGCTCTCCCATATCTGACGCATCAGATCGAGATATTGCCACTCCGGATGGCCGGGGCCGGTAAGCTTCGAAGGAATCGTCTTCGCGGTTTCAAGTGTCGCCATGAGTAAAACTATACGCGCCAATTGCCCGCTTGCCACCCCGCCCATCCACACTTATAGGCGCGCCCCTACCCCGCATAATCGCACGATTTAGCGGACCTGAGTCGGGAAGTAGCTCAGCCTGGTAGAGCACCGTCTTCGGGAGGCGGGGGCCGGAGGTTCGAATCCTCTCTTCCCGACCAATTTCCTTCCAATCCGGCAAATCGCCGCGGCTTTGGCCAGCGCCAATTTTTCGCGAGCTAAGGGTTTTCCCTCAATACCGTCATCGCATGATTGCGATCTATGGCTGCGATACGACCCGCACCCAGACCATAACCACAGGGAATTCCATGAAAAATCTGACACTCGCAATCGGCGGCGCTGCCGCATTGTTCAGCGCGCCAGCCTTCGCGCAGGGCGACACATCTGGCGGCAAATTCGCAGCTGGAGCAATCGTCGGTGTGGACAGCATCGAAGCTGAAAGCGGAGGTGTTTCCGGCAGCGAAGAAGACCTGCTTGTCGGCGTCACCATCGGCTACGACGTCGAATTCGATGGCGGCATGGTGCTCGGCCTGGAAGCGGAATACACCGATTCCAGCATCGGATTCGATTTCAACGATGTGCTGGTGGTCGGTGACCGCGTCTCCGTCAACGCAGGGCGGGATCTGTACGCAGGCGTTCGCGCTGGAATGCGAACCGGGCCCAATGGCATTCTCTACCTCAAGGCAGGCTACACCGACGCCTCGGTCGAGGGCGAGTATGATGATGGAGTGCTGGAGCTTTCCGAAAGCGAGAGCCGCGGCGGCATCCGTGTCGGCGCCGGCGGCGAGATCGATCTCGGCAGCAATTTCGGGATCAGGATCGAATACCGCTATTCCGATTACGGCGATGTGGACACTGCCGCGCTTGGCCTCGCGGACGACGTATCTCTGTCGCGCCATCAAGGCGTGATCACGCTGCTCGGCAAATTCTGATGCGATCGGTGGGCGCGCGCGGAGAGACTGCGCGCGCCCATCCGCAAACCTTGGGCGCTAGACAATCGCCTCCGCCACAAATCCCAGCAGGATAGTGAGCACGCCCAGCCCCACAGACAAATGCACCCGCAGCCGCATGAAATCCTTCGCGGCAAGCCCAAGCGCGCGGTCGACCAGCGGGGACGCGAGGATCAGCGCGCCGAGATAGATCAGCGCCGGACCGGGCCATTCCCACCCGAAACTCCAAGGCAAGAACAGCGCTACCGCAAGCAAGCTGGGGATGACTGCCACCAGATAAGTCCCCGCCCCACCCTTGCCGCTGGCAATGGCCTGTCCCCACCACACTCCTCCGAGGAAGCTGAATATCGCTGCGGCATAGGCAAACCCGCCAGCGAGCGCCGAAAAGCGGTACTCATGCCCACTGATGGCCAATGCAACGCAAATGATCTGCGGCAGCAATCCGGCATAACCGAGCCAGCGCGATGCGGGGGTGAGCGATGTGTTGGCGTCCATAGCGCCAGAAGCGCACGGGCGTGGGCGTGGTTCCCGTGCGCTTGCGGTGCTGCGCCAATTGCGCCACCACTTTCGCAATGGACCTGTTCGATCTTTCTGGCCGCGTTGCGGTCATCACAGGCGGTAATGGCGGCCTTGGCCTCGGCATGGCGCGCGGCCTTGTAAAAGCGGGTGCGAATGTCGCGATCTGGGCGCGCAATGAAGAGAAAAACGCAAAAGCCTTGCTCGAATTGCGATCCATCGTACCGGGCCGAAGTCAAGACATTGGTCTGCGATGTCGCCGAAGAAACGCAGATCGAGGATGCAATGGGCGCGACCCTCAATGCCTTTGGGCGTGTCGATGTGTGTTTTGCCAATGCCGGGCGCGCCGGTTCAGGCGCGGGAGTGCCGGATATGACGGCAGAGGGCTGGGACGCAGTGATGGCAGTGAACGCACGCGGCCCCGCACTTACCTACAAACACGTGGCGCGTCACATGATCGAGCGAGCGGGGGCAGGCGATGCAGGCGGAAAACTGGTCGCGACCAGTTCCGGCCAGTCAATCATGGGCGTCAATCGCAGCTCCGATTATGCGGCATCCAAGGCTGCGCTTAACGGCTTGACGCGCGGGGCGGCGTTCGAGCTCGCGCGCCACCAGATCACTGCCAACGCGCTGTTGTTCGGCTATTACGAAACCGAGATCACCTCAGCCGCCGATCCAAAGTTTGCAGCGTGGATGGAAAAGCGCATCCCGCTGCGCAGGCCGGGCGATCATGAAGGGCTGGAGGGCCTCGCGGTGTTCTGGGCCTCACCCCACAGCGATTATATCACCGGACAATGCCTGCCGGTCGATGGCGGCCTGTGCATTAGCTGAGACACCCCGACGAAACGCACAACCAAGCATTTGGTTCCTAACGATATTTCGGAACGATAGCCGGCGTAGACCCGTTGATTGGGCAAATGACGACGCGAAACAGCGTCACATGTTAAACCCCATTAAGGAGCCACAGCTCAATGCTCGAACTTATTGCACTTGTCGCCACTATCCTTCTTCCGCCGCTTGGCGTTGCCCTGAAGAAGGGTCTCGGAACAGACTTCATCATCAACCTGATCCTGACGCTCCTGTTCTTCATCCCCGGCCTCATCCACGCCGTGTATGTGAACTATATTGCAGGCGGAACGCGCGCCATCGCGTAATCTGACCCAACACATTCACTCGACGATTATCGAGCGGCCCGGGCCCGGAGTTTTCTCCGGGCCCGCGTCGTTTGCAGCAGCGTTTTGAAGGGGCGGCGGGATACTTCGCGGCCCGGGGCCGTTCTGTGTATGGGATCAAGAGAAGCTTCATCGAGGAACCATGGCCGATAAATCAGACCGCTCGCGCGAGCGATCCGTACCATCCGGACGCGTATCGCGTTTCGCCAGCTTCGACCGGCTTGCCAGCGGTGTCGCCGGCGGCATGGTCGCAGAAGGGGCGCGGCGGCTGCGCACCGGGGACAGCCTGTCTCCGCGCGACCTGATCCTTACTCCTGGCAATGCCAAACGCATGGCGGACCGTCTCTCGCACCTGCGCGGCGCGGCGATGAAGATGGGCCAGATGATCAGCATGGATGCGGGCGATTTCCTGCCCGCCGAGCTTTCAGACATCCTTGCGACCTTGCGCGATCAAGCCAATTTCATGCCCGCCCGCCAGCTTGACGGCGCGCTGCGCGCCGAGTGGGGGGCGGACTGGCGCAAGCAATTTCGCTGGTTCAATCCCCGCCCGATTGCCGTTGCCTCGATTGGACAGGTTCACAAGGCCCTGACCCGTGACGGTCAGGAGCTTGCGATCAAGGTGCAATATCCCGGCATCGCGGAAAGCATCGACAGCGATGTCGATAACGTCATGACGCTGCTGCGGGTCGCAGGCTTTGCCCCGCCAGAGCTTGAAATCGACATGCTGCTCGCCGAGGCGAAAAAGCAGTTGCACGAGGAAGCCGATTACCGCCGCGAGGGCGCGCAGATGGCAATGTACCGCGAGCGGCTTTCGGGCACACCCGGCTTTGTCGTGCCCACGCTGCACGAAGGGCTGACGCGCGACCGCATTCTGGCCATGAGCTTCGAAGACGGGGTCAGCATCGAGGAGCTTTCCAACGAAACCGATGAGCGCCGCGACGAGGTATATTCGCGGCTGCTCAGGCTGGTCGCGCGCGAACTGTTCGAATTTGGCGTCATGCAGACCGATCCGAACTTCGCCAATTACCGCTTCCGCCGCGACACCGGCGACATCGTGCTGCTTGATTTCGGCGCCTGCCGCGACGTCGATCCCGATGTCTCGAACGCCTACCGCGCCATGCTGGAGGCCGGCATGGCGGGCGACAAGGACCGCGCGCGAGACGAAACGATCAAGGCTGGCTTCATGCTGCCTATCGTCGTCGAAAAGCACGGTGACCGCGTCGACCGGATGATCGAGATCGTCGTCAACGAAATGCGCGAGGACAAGCCGTTCGACTTCGGCGACCGCGCCTTCGTCCCTCTGCTGCGCGAGGAAGGCTGGGAGATCGCCCAAGACAAGGACACCTGGGCCTTCCCGCCGGTCGAGACGCTGTTCGTTCAGCGCAAGGTTTCAGGCACAGCCCTGCTGGGCGCGCGGCTGAAAGCCAAAGCGAACGTGCGCCGCATAACCGAAGAGGTGCTCGGCAACACCGAGCCCCTCCCGGCGAAAGCGGCTTAATCGGCGGCCTGTTGCTCGGCGATCCATTTGTCGACGTAATCTTCCAGCACCGAAAGCGGGACTGCTCCGTTTTCGAGCACCGTGTCATGAAAGGCGCGCAGGTCGAAATCGGCGCCGAGCGCCTCCTCGGCGCGGCTGCGCAATTCGCGGATTTTCAGCTCGCCGATCTTGTAGGCGAGCGCCTGACCCGGCCACGTCATGTAGCGATTGACTTCGGCGTCGATGTTGCCGGGCGAAAGCGCGGTGTTGTCGAGCATGAAGTCGACCGCCTGTTGCTTGCTCCACCCCTTCGAATGCAGGCCGGTATCGACAACCAGCCGAGCCGCACGCCACATCTCGTAGGACAAGCGGCCCATCTCCTTGGCGGGCGTGTCGTACAACCCCATCTCGATCCCGAGCCGCTCTGAATACAGCCCCCACCCTTCGACAAAGGCGGTGAAGAAGGTTCCATTCGCGCGCAGCGGGTGGATATCGAGTTCCTGTTGCAGCGAGATCTGGTGATGGTGCCCCGGCACAGCCTCATGCACGCCGAGGGCTGGCAACTCCCACAGCGGGCGTTGGTCCAGCTCGGTCAGGTTGAGACGGTAAATGCCCGCCTGCCCAGTTTCCAGCGATCCCCGCTCGTAATAGGCGGTGGTGTTGCCGGGCGCGTTCGCCGCCGGGATCGGGAGCACAGTGTAAGGCTGGCGCGGCAGCTTGCCGAACAGCTTGGGCATGAAGCCGTCGATCTTCTTCGCCAGCGCCTGCGTGTATTCGAGATATTCCTGCTCGTCCGTCATGTAATATTGCGGGTCGGTGCGCAGGTGCTCGATGAAGGCCTCGCGCGTATCAAAGCCGGCCTCGGTCGCGGTTTCGACCATTTCAGCGCGAATGCGCGCGACTTCGGACAAGCCGAGGTCGTGGACCTCATCCGGCGTCATGTCGGTCGTCGTGAAGCTTTGCACGCGGTAGGCGTAATAGGCCTCGCCATTCGGAGTTGCGAGAATGCCCGGAGTGCCGGTTCGGCAATTGGGCTCATACTCGGCCCTGTAAAAGCTCAGAAACCTCTCATAGGCCGGGAACACTGACCCTTCGAGCACCGCGCGCGTTTGTGCCTTCAGCCCCTCCCAATCCGCTTCGGTGATCGAGGCCGGCCTGTCTCCGGCAAATGGCTGCCAGAACGGCGACGCCGTATAGTCCTCGGCAATTTGCTGCGTGATCCGGTTTTCGAAGCCTTGCATCGGCTCGCAGGGTTGCGTCAGCCTCCGCGCGACGGCTTCACGGCTGCGCTCGATACCCTGTGCATTGAAATCGGCGAACTTGGCGAGCCGCCCGACATAGCTCCGGTAATCGGCCAGCGTGAAGAATGGCGAGCGGTACGGCAGCGAAGCAAAGCCGGAGAACCAACCGCCGCGATTGGTGAAGAGGATATAGCGATTGTGATCGAAATCCGCCCCCGCAATCCGGTCTTCGGCGCTGCTTTTCAGGATCGCATAGTCGACCTGCAAGTCAGCAGGGAGCTGCTCCGAGTCGATAGCATCAAGGCGCGCGAGAAAAGCACGGGTTTCGGCGATCTGGCGATCGTATTCTTCGAGCGAAAGATCGCCCAGTTCGCCGTCCCCGCGCCGGTCGCCCACGCTGGTCGCCAATTGCGGCGAGGCATTGAGCGTCGCCTCCCACACTTCTTCGCGCAATTGCTCGTAATCCTCGACCGGTCCGGCCAGAACCGGCGCGAGCGGCGCGAGCGGCGCGAGTGCCAAAACGGCCCCCATGGTTAACAGGCGCATAAAGTTAACTCCCTATTCAGCACTGTAAGTATTGTGACGGTTGCATTTGCAAGCTTAACGTGAGGACATGTTGGAACACGCTAATCCCCCGCTCGGCGTGCTTTTCGTCTGCTTGGGCAATATCTGCCGCTCTCCGATGGCGGAAGGCGCATTTCGTGCCGCGGCAGAAAAGGCAGGACTTGATTGCAACGTAGATTCGGTTGGCACGGCCTCGTATCATCTAGGCCAGCCGCCCGATCGCCGCGCAATTGCTGTCGCAGCGCGCAACGGTGTCGATATTTCCGGCCTGCGCGGACGCCAGCTTGAACGGAATGATTTCTATCGCTTCAGCCATTTATTTGCGCTCGATACAGCCAATCTCGCCGGGATCAAAGCGCAGGCTCCGCGCGATAGCACGGCCAAGGTTTCGCTGTTGATGGATCTCGTCGATGGCCGCGAGGGAACCCCGGTGAAAGACCCCTATTACGGTGATGAAAGCGATTTTGACGCGGTGTGGGACGAGGTAACAAGGGCGGCTCGGTGCATTGGTTTCGAGCCTCAAGGTCTAGACAGGTCGTGAGTTGGCCGCAGGCGCGGCTCGTCTTACGTAGCGGCGGCGAAAATAGACGATCATCACAATACCCAAGGCTATCGGCCCGAAAATCGTAACCGGTTGCGAAATCGGAAGCCCGGCTGCGGCTAATTCTACGAGCGGTGCACGCACGATAACGACAAAACCCCAGACCATTCGGTTGATATGCCGTGCGATGCGCAGTTTCGCCCTTTGCTCGGGATGTGTCAGCCAGTTCAGGTCGCCCGCGACCAGGATCAGGGGAATAACCGCGATTACAATCGGCCCGAATGGCGGGACCAACCCGGCCTGCACCGCCGGGATCGCCACGCTCAGGAAAATCGCAAAGCCTGCTATTTCGAACAGCATCAGTCCGGCTTCCGCCGACCGCACCGTTCTTGTTCCCTTTTGCAGGGCGAGCCACGCACCGCCGACTGCATAGATAGCGGTAAAGACCGCCATGAATAGCGGGGGGATGAAAACATTGGCCAGCATCTCGAAAGAGCTGACGCACACTGCCGCCACCACTGCAACGAAGACGAAGCCGGCGGTTCGGTGGACCTGCCCGCCCTTGGTGACGGAAAATGCGGTCAAAGCGGCGAGAACTGCGACCGTTCCAAACAGAAGGTGGCCGTAATAGGACAACGCCAGATACGGCGAGGGATCGCTTAAATCGATCGGGTCCGGTCCAAACATCGTGCTATCCGCCCCTCAGCAATTGCACGCCCCAGTCGCGTTCGAACAGATACAGCAATTGCCGCGCGGCGTCGCCCCTGTCGCTGGTGAGCCCGCCATCGCGGTCCATCAGCAGCCGCGCATCTCCGTGCGCCACGGGCAGCAGGCGCTGCACCTGTTCCAGATCGGCAATCCGAAACGCCGCCTCGCCCGATTGCCGCGTGCCCAGCAATTCCCCGCCGCCGCGCAGCTCCAGGTCTTCCTCGGCAATGCGGAACCCGTCCTGTGTCTCGCGCATCAGAGCGAGACGCTTTTGAGCCGTCTCGCTGAGTTCCGAGCCGCGCAGCAGCAGGCACCGGCTTTTCTCGCTTCCGCGCCCCACGCGCCCGCGCAATTGGTGCAGCTGAGCGAGGCCGAAACGTTCGGCTTGTTCGATCACCATCAAAGTCGAGGAGGGCACGTCTACGCCGACCTCGATCACCGTCGTCGCCACCAGCAATTTCGCCTCGCCGCTGGCGAAGCGCTCCATATTGGCGTCCTTCTCCTCAGGCTTGAGCTGGCCGTGGACCATCACGACATCTGCGCCAAATCGCTCGCGCAGTTCGGCATAGCGCGCTTCGGCGGCGGCAATGTCGGTGGCCTGAAATGCGCCGCTTGCCTCGCGCACCATCGGGCAGACCCAATAGGCTTGCTGGCCGGTGGCAAGGTGGCGCTGCACACCGGCGATCACATCTTCGGCGCGGTCCTGCGATACGACCAGCGTCTCAATGGCCTGACGTCCAGGAGGCAGTTCGTCGAGGCGGCTCACATCCATTTCACCATATTGGGCGAGCGTTAGGCTGCGCGGGATAGGCGTCGCGGTCATCGCGAGCGTATGCGGCGCCCTCTTGCCCTTGGCCGCCAGTGCGAGACGTTGCTGCACCCCGAAACGGTGCTGCTCATCAATCACCACAAGGCCGAGATCCTTGTAATTCACCGTATCCTGGAAAATCGCGTGTGTGCCCACGAGAATGTCGATCGAGCCGTCGAGCAGCCCCATCAGGATGCCCTCGCGCTCCTTACCTTTTGCGCGACCGGTCAGCAGGGCAACCTCGGCGCCGGTGGGTGCGGCCATTTTGCGAAGCGTCTCGAAATGCTGGCGGGCAAGGATTTCCGTGGGGGCGAGCAGTGCGGCCTGTTTGCCAGCCTCGACCGCGATCAGCATCGCAGCCAGCGCCACCACGGTCTTGCCCGCGCCCACATCGCCTTGCAGTAGGCGCAGCATGGGAGCCTCTTGCTGGAGGTCGCCTTCGATCTCGGCAATCGAGCGTTTCTGCGCGCCGGTCATCTCGAACGGCAGATCCAGCCTTTCGCGCATACGCCCATCGCCGGCCATCGCCTGCCCCTTGCGGCGGCGGCTATCGGCTTTCACCAGCAGAAGCGCGAGGCTGTTGGCAAGCAGCTCATCATAGGCGAGGCGGTCGCGCGCCTTTTCGTGCATGTCCTTGTGCGCAAGGTGGAGCGCATCGCGCCAGCTTGGCCAGCCTTCGCGCTCGAATTGCCCCGGCTCGATCCATTCGGGCAACTCGGGCAGTCGCTCGAGCGCTTGGGCGGCGAGAGAGGCGACCTTCGGCTGGGTCAGCCCTTCGGACAGTGCATAAACGGGCTCGACCATGCGGCCCATATGCGCGGAGCTGTCCTCCTCTATATGGTCGGGATGGACGATCTGGAGCATGTCGCCATAGCGGTCGATCCGCCCGGCAACCCAACGCTTCTCGCCAACCGGAAGCTGTTTCTTCGCGGTGTAGGAGGCGCGTCCAAAATAGGTCAGCGCGCAGATATTGCCCGCCTCGTCCTGCGCCAGCACCCGGTACGGCCCGCGTCCGGGATTGCGAGCCGCGCGGTGCTCGGTCGGGGTGAGCGCGACGATGACCTGCTCGCCCTCGCTGCCCTCATCCAGATTCGCAATGGCGCGCCGCGTCACGAACCGCTCTGGCAGGTGATAGGCGAGGTCCTTTATCCGCGTCAGACCCAGCTTTTCCAGCGGCTTCATCAGCTTCGGCCCGACTCCTTCCAGGTCGCGGGCTTCGGCAAACAGCGGGTTGAGGGCCTCGGGGCGCATGGCTGCACTCTATACCGCCTTGAACGCGATTGCCGAGTGCCTTACCTGCCCCTGCATGACGGATATGCCCACATTCGATGAACGCCTCGCAAGAGCGAAATTCCGCGCATGGCATCGCGGCACGCGTGAGGCCGATTACATGATCGGCGGATATTTCGATCGGTACTCGTCCGGATGGGATGAGAGCGAGCTCGAATGGTTCGAGGACCTCCTGGCCGAAGACGACGTAGACGTGATGGCCTGGGCGATGAAAACCGCGCCCGTGCCCGAGCGCTTCGAAGGCACCCAGATCACCAAGATGCAGGCGCTCGACTACGTCGATATCCCGCGCTAATCGGCGACCAAATTATGCGTCCGGGGAACACTCGCCTGCCCCGGCCTTTGACAGGATATACCTGACTTACCTGGCATGCCCGACCTGAACCGCATCCTCGCGGCGGAGACCCCGCTCACGCTTTCGTCGCTGCCTCGCGGTGCGGTCCCGCTTGTCATGAGCGACCTTGCGCGTGCGGCAAAACAGCGCGCGGTGTTCATCGCGCCCGATGATGCCGCGATGAGCGCGGCTGCCGAAGCCGCGAGGTTCTTCGCGCCCGAGGTCGAGGTGATCGAGTTTCCCGCGTGGGATTGCCTGCCTTATGACCGCGCGAGCCCTGCCCTCTCAGTCAGCGCGGCGCGGCTCTCGGCGCTGTTCCGGCTGCAACGCCCCGCGGGCGGATCGCAGCTGCTGGTCACAACGGTCAACGCCGTGCTGCAACGCGCGCTTACTCCTTTCCGCATTCGCGAGAGTGTGCGCGAATTCAAACCGGGCACGACGATTGGGCATGAAAGCCTCGCGGCGCTGCTCACCCGGCAAGGATACACGCGCACCGACACGGTGGTCGATCACGGCGAATTCGCGGTGCGCGGGTCGATTGTCGATATCTTTCCCTCCTCGCTCGACGAGGGATTGCGACTCGATTTCTTCGGCGACGAGCTGGAAAGCCTGCGCCTGTTCGATCCCGGCACGCAGCGGTCGACCGGCACGCTCAAATCGCACCTGCTGTTGCCCGCATCCGAGGCATTGATCGACGAGGAAAGCATCAAGCGCTTCCGCTCCCGCTACCGCGAGATGTTCGGCGCGGCGGCCACGCAGGACCCACTCTACGAGGCGGTGAGCGATGGGCGGCGGCTCGCGGGCATGGAGCATTGGCTGCCGCTGTTCGAGGAAAAGCTCGCCACCCTGTTCGACCATCTCGGCGATGATGATCTGGTGGTGATCGACCAGGCCGCTCTCGGGGCAGCCGAAGAACGCCTCACTGACATTCAGGATTATCACGACCAGCGTGAACGCATCGCGGCGGACAAGGCCGGCAGCTACCGTCCGCTCGATCCGCATGCGCTTTATCTCGCCAAGGACGAATTCGCCGCCGCGCTCAAATCCGCGCCAGCCCACCGTGCCAGTGTCTTCGCAGCGCCCGAAAGCGGAGCGAGCATCGATTTCGGCTTCAAGGCTGCGCGCGACTTCACGCCTGAACGCGGCCGCGGCGACAATATCTACGAAGCCGCCGCCGCGCATCTGAAAGCGGTCGCGAAATCGGGCCGCAAGCCGCTGCTTGCTGCATATTCGACGGGTTCTCGCTCCCGCATTGCCTCCATCCTTTCCGAAGCTGGCTGTGAAAGCGTGCAGGCCGAAAGCTGGCAGGAAGCGCTTGGACTCTCCGCCAAGGGCAAGACCGCGGCGATGGTCCTCCCGCTCGAGGCGGGCTTTGCAAACGACGAGCTGGAAATCCTCACCGAGCAAGACGTGCTCGGTGACAGGCTCGTCCGGCGCAAGAAAAAACGCAAGGATTCCGATGCCTTCCTCGCCGAACTTCAGGCACTCGCGAGGGGCGATCTCGTGGTCCATGTCGAGCACGGAATCGGCAAATATCTCGGCCTCGACCCCATCGCCGTGGGCAAAAGCCAGCACGATTGCGTCGCCCTGGAATATGCAGGCGGCGACAAGCTGTTTATCCCGGTCGAAAATATCGACGTCCTCTCGCGCTACGGCTCCAGTGAAGAATCCGTCCCGCTCGACCGGCTGGGCGGCGAAGCGTGGCAGAAACGCCGCGCCCGTCTGAAGGAGCGCATCACTGCGATTGCAGGCGAGCTGATGAAAGTCGCCGCCGAACGCGCGCTGAAGAAAGCACCGGTCTTCGAAGCCGAAGAAGCGAGCTACAACCAGTTTGTCGACCGCTTCCCCTGGGAAGAAACCGACGATCAGGACGCAGCCATTGCAGACGTGCTGCGCGACCTTGAAAGCGGTAAGCCGATGGACCGCCTCGTCTGCGGCGATGTTGGCTTCGGCAAGACCGAAGTGGCCCTGCGCGCGGCATTCGTGGCGGCAATGAATGGTCAGCAGGTCGCCATTGTGGCCCCCACCACCCTGCTCGCGCGCCAGCATTACCAGAACTTCGCGGAACGCTTTGCAGGTTTCCCGCTCAAGGTCGGCCGCCTGTCGCGGCTCGTCTCATCCAAGGAAATGGCCGAGACGCGCGAAGGCTTGGCGAGCGGCGATATCGACATTGTCGTCGGCACGCACGCGATCCTTTCCAAATCTACCGAATTTGGCAATCTCGGGCTCGTGATTGTCGATGAGGAGCAGCGCTTTGGCGTGACGCACAAGGAGAAGCTCAAGCAGCTGCGCTCCGATGTGCATATGCTCACTCTCACCGCCACCCCGATCCCGCGCACTCTGCAAATGGCGATGACCGGGCTGCGCGAGCTTTCCACGATCCAAACCCCGCCAGTCGACCGCCTCGCTGTTCGGACTTATGTAATGGAGTGGGACGACATGGTGATGCGCGAGGCATTGCTCCGCGAACACCACCGCGGCGGGCAGAGCTTTATCGTCGTGCCGCGCATATCCGACATGGCCTCGGTCGAGGAATGGCTGCACGAAAACGTGCCCGAAGTGAAAGCGATCTCCGCCCACGGCCAGATGGGTGCAGGCGAGATCGAGGAGCGCATGAGCGCGTTCTACGAAGGCAAATACGAAGTGCTGCTGTCGACTACCATCGTCGAGAGCGGCCTCGACCTGCCGAGCGCGAACACGATCATCATTCACCGCGCCGACCGCTTCGGTCTTGCCCAGCTTTACCAGCTGCGCGGGCGCGTCGGGCGAGCGAAACTGCGCGCCTATGCCTATCTCACCTATGAGAAGGACGTGCAGCTATCCGAAGTCGCGGAAAAGCGCCTTAAGGTGCTGAGCGATCTCGACAGCCTTGGTGCAGGTTTTCAGCTTGCCAGCCATGATCTCGACATTCGCGGCGCGGGCAATCTGCTGGGTGATGAACAATCGGGCCATATCCGCGAGGTCGGCTTCGAGCTTTATCAGTCGATGCTGGAGGACGCGATCCTTGCCGCCAAGGCGGGCGAAATGGGTCTGGAGGCAGCGAAGGATAAGGTGTCGCCGCAGATCACAGTGGATGCTCCGATCATGATCCCCGAGGATTACGTGCCCGACCTCGCGGTGCGCATGGCGCTTTACCGCCGTCTCAACCAGGCTCAAGACAAGGCCGAGATCGAAAGCATGGCGGCCGAGATGATCGATCGCTTCGGCGACCTGCCGCAGCCGACCAAGAACCTGATCCGCCTGATCGAGATCAAGCATCAGGCTATCGAGGCCAACATCGCGAAGATCGATGTCGGCGCGCGCGGCACGCTTGTCACCTTTCACAATGACGATTTCCCCGACGGGCCGGGCCTGATCGCCTATGTCGACAGGCTGCAAGGAACCGCCAAGCTGCGCCCCGACATGAAGCTCGTGATCAATCGCGCATGGGGCGATCCGCAAAGCCGTCTGAACGGACTGTTCCAGCTGACCAAGGGTCTGAGCGGGATCGTGCGCAAGGCGGAACGCAAAAAGGCCCGAGAACCCGCCTGATCACCCGTGCCCGCGCCCTCTTGCAGTCGCGGCGAGCGCAAGCATATCGTCGCTTTTCATCGGCTGGGCGCGCAGGAAACCCTGCCAATACTGGCAGCCTTCCGACTTGATCGCTGCCAATTGGATCTCGCTCTCAATCCCTTCTGCGTAGACATCGAGATCAAGCGCACGGGCAAGTGCGATGATTGCGCGCAGGACAGCGAGTGCCTTGGTATCGCCGGGAACCCCTTCGACCATGATCTTGTCGAGCTTGATCGCGTCGAGCGGCAATTCGCGCAGATATCGAAAATTGCAGAAGCCTGCCCCGAAATCGTCGAGCGCCGTGCGAAAACCGAGGCTTCGCAAGGCTTTGAGCGCCTCGCTCGCTTGTTGGAGGTTACGCAGAAGGAGGTCTTCGGTGATCTCGAGCATCAACCGCTCAGGCGCAATCTGGCATCGGCCGATCAGCTCGGCGAAATCCGATGCGAAGCGCGGATCACCGAGCTCCTCCGGTGTGATGTTGAGTGACAGGCCGAGATATTCGGGCCACGCACCCGCATCTTCGAGCGCACAGGCAACGACATGGCGCGACAGGGGCGCCACGAGCGCCGCACGCTCGGCAATCGCAAAGAGGTCGCGCGCGCCAATCTCGCCAAGCGTCGGATGCTGCCAGCGCGCTAGCGCCTCCGCTCCGACCAACGCGCCGGTGGTCCCCGAAAACTGCGGCTGGAACAAGACCTCGATTTCCGCCCGGTCCAGCGCGCGCAGCAAGTCCTTGTCGAGCGCAGCGGCTTTTACGCCCGGAAAGGATCCGTGAAGCGGTTCCCGAAGCGATGGGCTGAGAGGAGGGCGTTTGCTTTCCATGCTTTTCCTTGACCTCCACGGCGCTTACGCGAGGAAATCCAGCAAAGCTTACACCATTTGCAATCCGCCCAAAATTGGAACATCAGGACAATTCATTAGAGTGGCCAGTCTGCTTCCCGGATCATATCGGCGAACAGACGCTTTGTAGGCAGTACGATTGAGGCTGGAGGGGGCCTGACCGGGTTTATGAGCAAAGCGGCCAATGGCGGGACCAATCCCTTTCAGCGCATGGCCTTGCTCGCGTCCGACACACCGCGCGCGCAGGAAGCCTATGAGGCGATCGCGCACCAGCAGGACTGGGTTCCTTTAGACAAAGCGGACGTGGCAGTCGTGCTCGGCGGGGACGGTTTCATGCTGCAAGCGTTGCATGCCATGCTCGATAGAGGCCGCGTGATCCCAGCCTACGGCATGAACCTTGGCACGGTCGGGTTCCTCATGAACCGCTATGACAAGCGCGCGGTCATTGCCAATCGTCTTGCCAAGGCGAATCGCAAATCGATCGCACCGCTGCGAATGCAGGCGGTCACGCAGGACGGCAGGGAGCATTCGCTCTGCGCCATCAATGAGGTTTCGCTGCTTCGTGAAACCCGCCAGACGGCATGGATCGAGGTGACTGTGGGCGACCGCGCGCGGATCAAGAAGCTGATCTGTGACGGTGTGCTGGTCTCCACTCCTGCGGGATCGACCGCATACAACCTGTCCGCGAACGGACCGATCCTGCCGCTCGACAGCCAAGTACTCGCGCTGACCCCAATCAGCCCGTTTCGCCCTCGCCGCTGGCGCGGGGCGATCTTGCCCGACCGGATGCGGATCAAATTGCGGGTGCTCGATCCGGACAAGCGTCCGGTCGCAGCGGTTGCCGACCAGAAAGAACTGCGCGACATTTCCGAAGTCGTACTTGAAATCGCCCATGATACCGAGCTTGAATTGCTGTTCGACCCCGGACAATCGCTCGAAGAGCGGATCGTCGCCGAGCAATTCGTGGTCGAGTAAGAATCCCGCAAAACCCTCTTGCAATGCTGGTTCGCCGCCCATATACGCGCGCTTCGCACTCGGCAGACAAACCGGGTGCTGCTCCCCGATAGCTCAGCGGTAGAGTAGGTGACTGTTAATCACTTGGTCGTTGGTTCGAATCCAACTCGGGGAGCCATTTTTCTCAACCCTTTGTTAACTTTTTGGCTCCGTCCAATCCCGTTTTGGGACTGGGCATGAGTTACGCTTTCGTTAACGCGAGTGCGCTGTCTAGGCCGGTCTCCTGTTTGAAAAGGAGCCCCATCATGTCCAAGTACAGCTATCGCAGCAGCGCCCCCGATCCGTGGACTCAGCCGCGTCCATTCCGCGACCCGACGCTGCGCCGTTATCACTATGGCAAGATTCAGCCGATGGAAGAGCCGCGCGGCTTTTTCTCCCGTTTGCTTCGCGCAAGCTGATCAGCAAACACCAGAAGATACGGCTGCGAGCGGTGGTTCGCGCATCAAAACATCATCATTCCTCGCCCGCGGGTCATCTGGCCACCGCCATCGCCCATGATTCCACCGCTCCCACCTGTCAGGTTTCTTACCGAACCGTATTCGACGAGTTTTGGTGAAGCGTATCGCCCTTTACCCGCGCTCCCGGACGCGGTTCCAGCCTTGTCTTTGTCCATTTTTCCTCAAGATTTTTTGTTTTTTTCGCTGAGCGAATCAGCTGTTAGCCAACATAATCAGCAGCCGGAGCGCTAATCAAGCCCGACGTCAGGCAGTCCAGAGCAGCCTGACACCCACGGCCAGGACAAGTGCAGCGGTCAGCCATCTGATCCAGCGCTTTGGCAGGATTAAAACCGCCAACAGGCTGCCGATCTGCCCCCCGATGGCGACAGCGACTAGCAACGGTAACGCAGCGCCGACCGCGGCTCCGAACGAACCTCCGGTTGGCTTGAGCAATTGCCCGGCAAGTCCGAAGAGCGAATTGACGAGTATGAAAAAGCTCGCCGTCGCCGCAATTGCGCGCGCATCGCGCCAACGGGCGAGATGCAGCAGAGGCGCCAGAAATATCCCGCCGCCAATACCCACCAGTCCAGCCAGATAGCCCAGCGGTGCGGCAATGACCGGCAAGAAGCGCGCCACCTTCGACGGATTGGCCCCGTTCGCGTCATTGATCGGGATCAGCATGCTCAAAGCCGTCAGGACCAGACTCATGCCGAGCAGCACCATGAAGGACGCCTCGGCAATGGGTGTCAGACCGCCCAGGAAAGCGGCCGGCGCCGCTATTGCCGTCATCGCCAGCGCTCCGCGCCAAGGCAGCACGTCCGCTCGCGCGAAACGCACCGTGCCGCCCGCCACGACGATTATGTTGCAGGCCAGCACCACCATCGGAAGCAACCGGTAATCCAAACCGGATATCGCAAGCAGCGCGGCATAGGTTGAGCCGCCGCCGAAACCAACGCTCGCATAAAGCAGCGCCGTCACCAGGAAAGCGAGCGCGAGCAGCACCGGAACAGCTCCGATCATCGCTGCCCTGCCCTAGTCCTTCCGGCTCGGCTCAAGCAGTCTGTCTTGCGCCCGCCGCGCCGTGGCAATGCTTGTACTTGTTCCCGCTGCCGCATGGGCACGGCGCATTGCGACTGACATTGAGGTTCGCATAGGGGTCATCGGTGTTGGCCCCGCCCGGACCTGCCGCGGCCTTCGCCGAACCGGCCAGCGAACCGAACAATTCTGGCCGTTCCGACGATCCGTCATCGTCCCCCGAATTGTCGAGGCCGGTCAGCGGATCGATATGCCCGGTCAGGAAATCGGGCAGATCGGGAAGTGCATCGGGCTCCGGCTGCGCAATCCGCAGCTCGGATTTGAACAGCAGCTTGGTTACCTCCTCACGCAGGGTGTCGAGCATGTTTTCGAACAGGCCGAACGCTTCCTGCTTATATTCATTGATCGGCTGTTTCTGGGCGATGCCGCGCATCCAGATCACCTGGCGCAGTGCATCGAGCGTTGCGAGGTGCTCTTTCCAGTGGAAATCGAGCTGCCGCAGCAGCACGTCCTTTTCGACCATGCGCCAGATTCCCGGATCGTTCTTGGCGATCTTCTCTTCCATGAGTGCGTCGGTTTCGGTGCGCAAGCGCTCTTCGATGATCTCCGGCTCGACCTGGTCTTCTTCCAGCCAGGCATCGAATGGCGGGGTGAGATTGAAGATTTCCTCGACCTTCTCCTTGAGGCCTTCGATATCCCACTGCTCGGGATAGGACCCGGGAGGGCAAGCGGTGCCGACAATCGAATTGATCGTGTCGTGGCGCATATCGACAACCACATCGTCGACCGTTTCGGAATCCATGATCTCTTCGCGCTGTTCGTAGATGACCTTGCGCTGGTCATTCATCACGTCATCGTACTGCACGACCTGCTTGCGCGTGTCGTAATTGCGTGCCTCGACCTTTTTCTGCGCGGTTTCGATGGCCTTGGAAAGCCATTTGGAGCCGATCGCCTCACCGTCTTCGAGGTTCGAATTCATCATCTTGGCGAACAGCGTGTCCGGGCCGAAGATACGCAGCAAATCGTCTTCGAGACAGAGATAGAAACGCGAAAGACCCGGGTCACCCTGACGGCCAGAGCGGCCGCGCAGCTGGTTGTCGATCCGGCGCGATTCGTGGCGTTCTGTGCCGAGCACGAACAGGCCGCCCGCATCGAGCACCTTCTGGCGTTCCTCGGCGACCGCTTCTCTGATTTTGGCGATGGCTGCGTCCTTTTCAGGCCCGTCTTCCATTTCGCCGGTTTCATCCTCGATCCGGAAATCGACATTGCCGCCGAGCTGGATGTCGGTCCCGCGTCCGGCCATGTTGGTGGCGATGGTCACCGCGCCGAGCCGTCCGGCCTGGGCGACGATATGCGCTTCGCGCTCATGCTGGCGGGCATTGAGCACTTCGTGCTTTACGCCCTCCTTGTCGAGGAACTGGCTGAGCAGCTCGGATTTCTCGATCGAGACCGTGCCGACCAGGACCGGCTGTCCAATCTCGTTCTTCTCCTTGATCGCCTTTGCGATGGCGGCAAACTTGTCCAGCGTGTTCTTGTAGAACTCGTCTTCCTCGTCGATCCGCGCAATCGGCAGGTTGGTCGGGATTTCGACGCAATTCACGCTGTAGATGTCCCAGAACTCCGCCGCTTCGGTCGCCGCCGTACCGGTCATGCCCGAAAGCTTGGGATACATCCGAAAGTAATTCTGGAACGTGATCGAGGCCATGGTCTGGTTTTCAGGCTCGATCTTGACGCCTTCCTTGGCCTCGACCGCCTGATGCAAGCCGTTCGACCAGCGCCGCCCGTCCATCATGCGGCCGGTGAATTCATCGATGATCACGACTTTCTCGTCCTTGACGATGTAGTGATCGTCGCGGCGAAACATGTGGACCGCCTTCAATGCCTGGTCGAGGTGATGCACCACCTGCGTGTTCTCGACATCGTAAAGGTTGTCGGTTTCAAGCAGACCCTTTTCGATCAGCAGCGCCTCGACCTTGTCGAGACCGTCTTCGTTGAGCTGGATGCTCTTGCTCTTTTCGTCCTTATCGTACCAATCTTCCGGGATTTCCTTCGCGACCTCGTCGAGCTTCACATAGAGATCGGATTTGTCCTCGGTCGGGCCGGAGATGATGAGCGGGGTGCGAGCCTCGTCGATCAGGATCGAATCCACCTCATCGACAATCGCGAAATTGAACGGGCGCTGCGCCATCTGACTGCGCTCGTGCTTCATGTTGTCGCGCAGGTAGTCGAAGCCGTATTCGTTATTCGTGCCGTAGGTGATGTCGGCGTTGTATGCGTCACGCTTGGAATATTCGTCCATGTTCGGGATGATCACCCCGACGGTGAGCCCCATCCACTTGTAGAGCTGACCCATCCATTCCGCGTCGCGCGTGGCGAGGTAGTCGTTGACGGTAACGACGTGCACGCCCTTGCCCTCAATCGCGTTAAGGTAAACGGCGAGCGTCGCCATCAGCGTCTTGCCCTCACCCGTGCGCATTTCCGCGATCTCGCCGCGGTGGAGCACGATGCCGCCGATCAGCTGCACATCGAAGTGACGCATACCGAACACCCGGACCGATGCCTCCCTGACGGTCGCGAACGCTTCGGGAAGAATCTCGTCAAGCGTGCTGCCGTCATCGAGCAAAGCGCGGAATTTGTCGGTCTGAGCGCGCAATTCGTCATCGGAAAGCGCCTGCATTGCAGGTTCAAGCCCGTTGATTTCATTGACGATCTTGCCGAGGGATTTGATGTAGCGGTCGTTCGAAGAACCGAACACCGACTTCATGAGTGAATCGAACATGGGAGAGGGTTGCCTTGAATTGCGAACGGCCCGCAAACGGACGCCGAAGAGCTTATGAATCTAATATGGGGGGTTCGCGCCAGACGTAGAGGCGCGTTACAATAGGATTTCTTGAGCGCGCGCTATTCGTAAGCGCGCTCGATCCCCATCAGCACGGGCAGGCGCAGCGAACGCGGCCTGGGTGTGCGGGGATCGGACTTCGAGCCTTTGATATTGGCTGTAGTCTTCCCCGGTTGTCTTTTGCCTTGCGTTTGCTTGTCAGAGGCAGACTGGTCGGCTGCGGTACGAAACACTTGCGTCGCAGGACGAAGATGACGGGGAATAGGACGCAGCAGCCGGCACGCTGAGTGCGGCGAGGCCTGAAAGCAGGGCCAGAAAGGCGAAAAGCTTACGCGTCATTGCTGCGCAAGATAATCCTTTTTGCGTCCCGCGTCCACTCGCTTTGGCGGATTTACTGCAAGCAGGCGGTCGCCTAAGCGGTGGCGCTATGGATTTGACTGTCTCGCCGCTCGCCCTGCCCTTTCCGGAAATGCCGCCTATCGAGGGCGCAACCCTGCGCGTCGCGCGGGCACATTACAAGGATTGGGACCGCGCCGATCTTACATTTGCCGAATTTTGCGAAGGAACGTCGGTTGCCGGCGTTTTTACACAAAGCGCCTGCGCCTCAAGCGAAGTCGAACTGGGGCGCGAACAGGTCAAAAAAGGCAGCGCGCGTGCGCTAATCGTCAATGCGGGCAACTCGAACGCATTCACAGGCTACCGGGGCCGTGAAGCGGTCGAAGAGATCATGGCACAAATTGCCGAGGGCTTAGGCTGCACACCGCAAGATGTGCTCGTATCATCGACCGGAGTGATCGGCGTGCCACTGCCCAAGGATAGGGCCCGCGAAGGCGTTGCAGCAGCGCTCGCAGCCGAACCGTGCGGATGGAAGGAGGCTGCCGAAGCCATCGCGACCACCGATACTTTCGCAAAGGGGGCGCACGCCTCTGCGATGATCGGCGATACCCGGGTGGAGCTGTGCGGGATAATCAAGGGATCGGGCATGATCGCACCCGACATGGCGACAATGCTTGGCTACGTTTTCACCGACGCCGATGTCGCGCCTGATTTTCTGCAAGAGGTCTTGAACCGCGCCAACGGTGAGACCTTCAGCTGCATCACGGTGGACGGGGACACCTCGACCAGCGACACGGTCCTTGCCTTTGCCACGGGAAAGGCGGGCAATGACAGGATCGAGGGATGGGAAAGCGCCGGAGCCGACGCTTTTGCCGCTGCGCTGACCCAGGCTTGCCGCGAGCTTGCCCAGCTCGTCGTGCGCGATGGCGAAGGGGCGAGCAAATTTATCACCGTGCGCGTTTCCGGTGCGGTGAGCGACGACAGCGCGCGGCGCGTCGGTCTTGCCATCGCCAACTCACCGCTCGTCAAGACCGCCATCGCGGGCGAGGATGCCAATTGGGGGCGCGTCGTCATGGCAGTGGGCAAGGCGGGCGAACCGGCAGACCGGGACCGGCTCTCGATTGCGTTTGGAGGCGTGTGGGCCGCACGCAACGGAATGCCGGTCGAGGATTACGATGAAGCCCCGGTTGCCGAGCACCTCAAGGGTTCAGATATCGACCTCGCTGTTGACCTGGGCAAGGGAGATGGCCGCGCAACCGTATGGACCTGCGACCTCACCCACGGATACATTTCAATCAACGCGGATTACAGGAGCTGAAATGAGCGCGCTCGATGATGAAATCCGCGACCTGATGCGCTTTGCGGCACAGCGATCCATGCTGCCCCGCTTCCGCGCGCTGGCCGAAAACGAAATCGAGATGAAGGGCGAGGATGATCCTGTCACGGTGGTCGACCGCGAGGTCGAAAGCTTCCTGACCGAGGCCCTGACCAAGCTTGCTCCCGGCGTCGCTGTCGTTGGAGAAGAGGCGGTGCATGCAGATGAAAGCGTGCTCGAGCACCTTTCCGGCCAGTGCTGGATCATCGATCCGCTAGATGGCACAGCCAACTTTACCGAGGGCAAGGAGCCGTTTGGAATCATCATCGCGCTGGCCGATGCCGGCAAAGCGGTAGCCGGGTGGATCTATGATCCCACGAAGGATCGGCTGTGCCACACCAAGGCCGGCGAAGGCGCGTTCGTCAATGGCGAGAAAGTCCGCGCGCAGACCACCGGCGATGCTCCGCCAGTGGCCGCGATCAGCCGCATTTTCCTGACCGAAGAACAGCGTGCACAGGTCGATGCGAAGCTCGCTCCGCACTACTCACTGGTCGATATCCCGCGCTGCGCCGCCGAGCAATATCCGCGCCTCGCGCTGGGCGAGAACGATGTCTCCAGTTTCAAGCGGACCTATGCATGGGACCATGCAGCGGGCGTGCTCTGGCTCAATGAAGCGGGCGGCAAGGCTGCACGGCTCGACGGCAGCGAATACCGCGTCGACGAACATGGCAAGCCGGGTCTGGTGGGGGCTTCGAGTCCCTCGATCTGGGACGAATTTGTGGGGCGGGTATTGGCCCCGCCCCAATAATCACTGAATAGCGATCAAATCTCGCTTTCGATCCAGTCCTTGAGCTGGCTCTTCGGGGCCGCGCCGACCTTACGCGCGACCGCTTCACCGTTCTTGAACAGCACCATCAGCGGGATCGACTGCACGCCCATTTCGGCGGGGATGCCGGTGTTTTCCATGATGTCCATCTTGGCGATGGTAACCTGCTCGCCCAGTTCGTTGCTGATTTCCTCGAGCGCCGGGGCAATCATCTTGCACGGACCGCACCATTCCGCCCAGAAATCGACCAGCACGGGCTTGTCGCTTTCGAGGACGTCGGCCTTAAAGCTTTCATCGGTCACGTTGACGGTGGACATCTGCATTCTCCTGTAACTTGGTTGCGACCTATTTAGTGCGTTTCGCCGCTCACTCAACATCGAGCGGGATATAGCTTTCCTGCGCTGTGCCCAATTGATCCTTGTGCGAGGCGATGACGTCTGACGCGATTTCGATGAGGTGCGGGGTATGAGTGTAGAGGATCGCGGCTCGCACGGCGCGGCCCGGAAAGATCACTCCGAGCGCGGCGGCATAGGCGGCCATTTGCCTTAGCGTCGCTGCGGGAACGTCCTCGGCCGCCATCGGCGGCCTGCGCGTGGTCTTGAAATCTACCACCGTAACGGTGTCGTCCCTGACCAGCAGCCGGTCGGCAGTGCCCGCGATGACAGTGTTGCCCACGGTTGCAGTCAAGGGAACCTCCGCCAGAGCTTCCGGGGAAAAGATGTCTGCGAAATCCTCTGCATCCAGGACTGCAAGCGCGCTTCCCAGCATTTCGGTGCGATCACCGGGCTCCAGGTCGGCGGCCTGCCGCTCCAGCCATGCCGCTCCCGCCTCTTCGCGTTCTCCCATCGGCACGTCGGGAAGTCGCTCAAGCAGGCGGTGGATGTGCACGCCGCGCCGCGCAGCAATGGCCACCGCATCTGCCGGAAGCGGTGGATCGGCACCCTGCTCTTCGCCAGCCGCGCTTGGCGATAGGGGGCGCGGCGGGCTCGGTTCCGGTCCGATGGGCGTAGTCGCCCACGCGGGCAGAGCCGGCCTGCCAACTTCCGGCTCAGCGTTGTCAGAAATCACCAGCGGATCAGCCCGCTCACCCCACTCGCGGCGAGCGCCCCAAAGTCCGTCCTCAAATTCATCGGTTTCAAAGACCGGTTCAAGCCGCGCGTACCAGCTGTCTTCGTGGGGCAACCCCTTCTTGGCCTCCTTCTTGCCGAGCGAACCTCCGATAAAGAGCGCTTCTTCCGCGCGGGTCATGGCGACATAGAGCAGCCGCCAATGCTCCTCCATGCTGGCGGTATCGACCGCCTCTTCGGCTTGCTGCAGCGGCCCGCGCCTCTCTTCCTTCGATAGCGAGGGGAGCGGGACCGTGCGGCCTGTCTCCTCGCCCAACGAAGCATCGGGCAATTCGAGATCGCCGCCCAGCCCCGGCGCGCCGGTCGCATCGGCAAGGATCACGATAGGCGCCTGAAGCCCTTTCGAACCGTGGACCGTCATGACCCGCACCTGGCCGCCCGCACTGTCGGCGTCGCGTTTCAGGTCCTCATTCGAGGCGTCGAACCATTCGATAAAGCCGGTCAGGCTGGGCACATGCGCGCTTTCGAATGCAAAGGCGGCGTTGACGAGTTCGTCGATCGGATCGTTTGCCTCGCGTCCCAACCGCGCGATAAGGCGCTCGCGGCCTTTCCACGGACCCGTTAGCAGCCAGGCTAGCAGGGCCTGCGGAGTTTCGAAATCGGCGCGCGCCAGCAGGGATTTCAGCGTGTCGCAGCTTGCCGCCACAAACGGGTCCTGACTGTCGCGCAAATGACGCCACAGTCGCACATCCTTTTCGCGCGGAAGATAGGCAAGCAGGTCGTCCTGCGACCACCCCATCAGCGGCGATGACAGCAGGTTTGCGAGCGAGAGATCGTCCAGCGGCTGCGCAGCAAAGCGCAGCGCCGCCATCAGGTCCTTCACCGCCAGCGGAGCGCCCAGACGCAGCCGGTCGACCCCTGCAACTGAGACGCCTTTCGCATGCAGCTTGGCCACGATCTGCGCCGCGAGCGCCCCGCGTTTCCGCACGAGCACCATGACATCGCCCGCCTCGGCATGGCGGTGCGGCTCGGACTTGGCGAGCACGAACGGCTCGTCAAGGCTCACCCACCTGCGAACCTGCTCGGCGATTTTCTCGGCCAACACTGTTTCATGCGCGGGCAGCCAATCGCGCTCTTCATCGTCGTCGCCATCGAGGGCGCTGGCAGGGGTGACAGGCTTCCACAGCGTAACCAGACCGGCGCGATCATCGCCAATATGATCTTCTGGTTCGGTTTTGAGCCCGAATTCCTCGTGGCCAAGCGTTGCGATCGCCTTGTTGACGAATTCCAACACCGGGCGAGACGTCCGGAAGGACCGGCCAAGATCGAGGTCGCGCCACCCTGGAACCCGTCTGCCATCGCGCATGTCGGCCACGTTCTCGCGCGCCGCCATGATCGCGCGATAAACCTTGTGCTTCGCGCGGGAGAAATTCTCCGGACTCGTCCCCTGGAAGCCGAAAATTGCCTGTTTGTAGTCGCCGACAGTGAAGATCGTGCGCAGCCGGTCACCGCTCGCGCCCTCGCCGCTGAAAAAGTCGTCGATCAGCGCGAAGAAGATGTCCCACTGCGCTTCATTGGTATCCTGCGCCTCGTCGATCAGGATATGGTCAAATTGCCGGTCGAGCTTGTAGCGGATCCAGTCGGCGGTCGCGCTATCCTTGAGCAAAACCGCAGCTTTACGGATCAAATCGTCGAAATCGAGCAGCCCCTCGCGCCGCTTGGCCTCCTGCCAGCGGAGCGCGAACGCGCGGTCGATTTCGAGCGACGCGGTGAGCAAGGTGGCGAGCTTCAGGAGCGCTTGGCGTTCTTCTACTTGTAGCACCGCTTGCGAAACCATCTCTTGGCCATCGGCAAAGCCTGAATGGTTTTCGCGCGGTTTCTTAAGTTGCAGGCTCGGGGTACCGTCCGCCTTCAGGAGCGTGCCCTTGAAGCCGCTTACTGCATCTTTGCGCGAAGCCTGGGCCAGCGTCAGCCATTCACGCATGAAAAGCAGGCATTTGTCAGCGGTCTTCGTGCCCCATTCTTCAAGCGGAGGGATCATCGTGAGCAGATGATCATCCGGGAACCGATCCGGTCCAAGTCCTTCGAAGGTCCACTCCTCATCCGCATCCGCAGGCATATCGAGCAATTGCCGTACGCGCGCATCCATCGGTGATTGCCAAGCGCCCGGTCCTTCCCACATTTCCTCGTACTTTGCGCAGCGCATCAGCCAGCTACGGAGTGCTCCGGGTTCCTTGGCAGTCGTGAACAACTCGGTCGCCTCGAGCAGCCGCGTGTCATTTGACCTCTCCGCCTCGACCAGCAGGTCGGACAGGACTTCGCGCGCAAGCAGTTCGCGGGTGCGGTCTTCCATCGGCTGCGCGCCGGGGGGCAGGTCGGCTTCTTCAGGGAAATTGGCGAGCAGCCACTGCGAGAATGCGTGGATCGTATCGATCCTCAGCCCGCCGCCGGGGCAGTCGAGCACCTGCGCAAACAGGGTCCGCGCGCGGTCCTGCGTCTCCGGAGTGATATCCGCTCCAAGATCGCCGAGTTCGCCCGCGAGCTTGGTCGGCTCCATCCGCACCCACCGCGCCAGTACCGCGTTGATCCGGTTCGCCATCTCGGCCGCGCCCGCCTTGGTGAAAGTCAGGCACAATATCTCGGAGGGATCGACATCGGGGCGCAGCAACAGGCGGAGCACCCGCGCGGAAAGCACCTGTGTTTTCCCGGTCCCGGCAGAGGCGGACAGCCACACATTGTGTTCCGGATCGACGGCATCGCGCTGCTCTCCGGCAAGAGGATAGACCCTGCCCTCCCCGCTCATGCCGCGCCCTTCCCGTTCGGATTTGCGAGGCGAATGATCCATTCCTCAAGCCGCATCAGCTGATCGTAATCGGTGTAGCCGGGATAGTCGGGGTTCTCTTTCGCGGTGAAGGGCTGACTGCCCCTGATATATTTCGAAATGGCCTCGCGCAGGTGGCGTTCATGCTCAGGCAGGAATTCCTCAGGGAGCAGGCCTGAGCGCTTGCCGCCGACTTTCATCGGCACATCGACAAAGCCAAACTCACCTTTATCCTTCGCGAGCGACCAGTATTCGAACAGGCTTGCATTGCCTTTGATGCTGCCATCCTTGCTATCGAAGCTGCCTTCGCGCGCAATCAGGCCCAGAACGCCAAGTTGCAGCGCATAGCCCGCCTCGACCTGCGAGGTCTTGGGAGGTCTGCCGGTCTTGTAGTCGACAATGGCGAGCGTCCCGTCAGGCATGCGGTCAATCCGGTCGGCGATCCCCATGACTTTCACGCCTTCAAAGAACATCTCGCCCCAGATCTCGGTCGCGAGCACTTCCCGCCCGTCGCGAGCGTCTTCGTCCAGCCATTCCTCGAAATGCTCAAGCGCAGCGCAAATACGCGGCCTCCACAGGCCCCAGAACAGCGGGTGGACCTGCTTTGCGCGCAGAACCTTCTCGGCAAAGGGCACGATCGCAAGATTGGGTTGGTCGACACGCGCCCTGTGCCACTTGTCGAGAATATCGTGCACCAGAGTGCCGCGCAGCGCCGGATCGCCGAACGGATCGGCGGCGAGCGGGTCGAGCCGTTTCAGCCCGAGGATTTCGCGCGCGTAAAATTGATACGGATCGCCCAGCAGGCGGTCGAGCGCGGTTGCGCTGATCTTGACCTGCCTCTGCTGCGGCGAGGGCATGGGCCTTGGCTGCTCGTAATCGTCTGCGCGCGGCGGGTCGCGGTCGATCTGCGGCAGCAATGCGGGGATCGCCTGCTCGCGGTGCTCCTTCGCGAGCTTTTCGCCGAGCAGCGCATCGACTCGCAGCCAGAACCGCGATGCGAGTGTTGGCCCCTCGCTGTCACGGCCTGCCCGGCTCAGCACGACTTCGGGCGCGCCCATCGCGCCTGCAAGATCGTGCGCGGAAAGCCCGATGCGAAACTCGGCTCCCGGTACGCCGAGGGCGCGCAATATTCGCGGTGCGAGCAAGGCATCCGCGCCCGGCGGCTGCGGCCAACTGCCTTCGTTGAGGCCGCCGCAAATGACCAAGTCCGCACGCGCCATGCGCGCTTCGAGTAGCCCGTAAATACTCACGCGCGGATGGCCGCCATAGGGCGGGCGCACCGCAATCTCGTCCATACAATCTCGCAGCGCGCCGGCGATATCGGAAGGGGCGACACGCGTGCCGAGCGCGCGCGCATGCAGCCTCAGATCATCGACCATCCCGGATAGCGCGCGGTCGTCCTCGCGCGCCCATACCTTTTCTCCGGCAAGCGCTTCCGCGGCGATCACCAGCAAATCGAGCGCCCCTGCGAACGTCATTTCGTCACTTGATATCTGCAGCGGCGTGAGGACCTGCGCGGCCTCATCCCACCACTCGCCAACCTTGGCCTTATGGGCGATTTCGCGCAGCGGACCGAGGCCGGGTGCGGGCGACGGGCCGCGCAATTCGCGCTCGAACCGGCGCATCGCGCTGAGCCATGCGCGGCGTGCATCGGTGTCACTCGAATGCACCAGCGGATGGGCGAGCGTCCCGATGAGCGGCGCAGGATCGAATCCATCCGACATCAGCCTTGCAAGCAGCCCGAACAGCCGCCCCGCCGGTGTCAGTGACAGCTCTTGGCCCGCCGTGTCATCGGCGGTGATATTCCAGCGCGCAAGATGCTGCACCACCCGCCGCGCCAAAGCGCGGTCGGCGGTCACGACGGCAATGCGTTTCTCCGGTTCCTCCAATGCCTCGCGCACGAGCAGCGCGATCGCCTGCGCTTCTTCTTCGGCGGTGGCGCTCGTCATCAGCCTGATGCCCGACAGTCGCCGCTTGTCGCTATCGAGCGTGATCCAAGACTGGCTGGCTTTCGGCGGCAGGAACAGCGAGCTAATCGCGTGAGTGCGCTCGGGCGGAGCGGCGGCAGCGCCCTTGCGGTGCCATTGCCGCACTTCGCCGCGCGCGATGCCCATCCGTTCGAGCAGCAGCTTGAGATGATATTGCGGGTGGGTGAGCGCATCCGACTTGCCGAACACAGTCTCGCCCGGTTCCGGGGAAGCGCCCGCGCGGCCCAGCTCATCCCACGCATCCCCGCTAATCGACAGGTCGAGATCGGGGAGAATCACCGCGCCATTCGAAAGGTTCGCAATTGCCCTCAACATCCGCGCCAATGCCGGCGAGGCGCTGGTAACGCCCGCTGCCACGATCGGGCTTTCGGGCGGATGGTCGCGCCACCGGCGCGCAGCACGCTCGAACAGCATGTTGCGCCGGGTCGCGGCGTCAACTCGGCCGAGTTCGCGCAACCGCTCGAGCCAGCGCACCTGTACGCGGGCGAACAGCCGCAGCGACTTTTTCCAATGCTCCGAAAGGTCCCCCAGCAGGTCGAGCACGGTTTCGCTCGTCAGGTCTTCGGGCGGCACGTCCTCGACCAGCAGCCGGTCCATCGCTCGTGCGACGTCGCGCGCCTGCCTTAGTCGGGCTGCTCCGGTAAGCGGCACCTTGCCAGCCTCCGCGTTCTCGGCCTCGATCAGTCTTGCCAGCTCAAGCCAGCGCTGCGTGGGTTCGACCGCGGGCGGAATATCGCTTGCGCCCAAGGGATCGAGCAAGCTTCCCAGCGCTTCATCGAGGTCCAGATCGCCTACGGTTACCATGCGCGGCATCAGCAGGCCGGTCGCCCCGGAATGCCGCACGAACGCCTCCGATATGGTCCGCGCCGCGCGCGAGCTTGGCACCAGCAGCGTCAGCCGGGCGAGACCGACATCGTCTTGCGAATATCGCGGCACGATCCCGGCAACAAGCGCATCGGCAAAGCCGCGATGCGCAGCGATCGAATAGACCGATGGGTCGGCCTTTTCACCCACGCTTCAAAGCGTCTTCGGTCGGGCCGATAGCTTGCGGAGTGCCCACTTCGAACCACGTGCCGGTGAAGGAGACGCCGAAGAGCCGCCCCTCTTCGATCGCGCGGTTCCACAGGATGTTGGTTGAGAACTTGCCCTCGGGTGCCTCGCGCAGCAGGCGGTGCGACACCAGTTGGATGCCGGTGTAGATAAACGGCGCGATCCGCCCGGTCTGGCGGCGCGAAAGCTGGCCTTCGGCAGTCATATGAAAATCGCCTTGGCCGGAGAAATTCGCGGCCCCCGCATGGCCGACCACGAGGAGCAGCGCGTCCATCTCGTCCGGGTTCCAGCGCGCGGAGAGGTCGCGGAATGCATCGCGCGGCCCATCAAGCCAGATGTTGTCGGCATTGAGGCAGAAGAACGGGTCGGGCAGATGCAGCTGCGCCTTCACCATGCCGCCGCCTGTTTCGAGCAATTCCTCGCGCTCATCGGAGACGATTATTCTTGGAGAGCTGCGGTCCAGAACATGCGCTTCGAGAGCATCGGCGAGGTAATGCACGTTCACCACCGCCCGCTCGATCCCGTTTTCATCCAGCCGGTCGAGCGCATGATCGATCAGCGCCTTGCCCGCGACCCTGACGAGCGGCTTGGGCTGGGAGGCAGTCAGCGGACGCATTCGCTTGCCGAAACCGGCTGCCATCACCATCGCCGTATCGCTGGCCAGTTCCTGCTTGCTCATGTGATCGTGCCCCTCCGCTGCGGCGCAAGTCTGCCGGGATGTTCGTATCGAACCAGCGCGCGACCGGATCCAGCGCCGGGTGCTGAAGGTCGCGCTCCATCGCGTTCCACACTCGCGGGATCATTTCGAGATAACGGGGCTTGCCATCGCGTTTGTAGAGGCGGGTGAAGATGCCGACGATTTTGGCATTGCGCTGCGCGCCGAGGCGGGCGTAATCGGCCTCGAAATGCTCATCGGGCGAGGCATGCTGCCGGTATCGCTCCAGCATCGCCGCCTCAAGATCCCGGGACACGTCGCGCCGCGCATCCTGCAACAGCGACACAAGGTCGTAAGCCGGGTGGCCGACGAGCGCGTCCTGAAAGTCGATGATGCCCTGCGGCGCACGCTTGGCCGGATCGCCGAGCAGCATGATGTTTTCTGCATGGTAATCGCGCAGCACCGTAACGCCGGGCCGCTGGCGCGCGAGCATGGGCGCGAGCGCTTCTTCCCAAGCGGCAAGGTAGGCAGCGACATCGACGTCCACGCCCTGCGCGGGCGCATACCATTCGGTCAGCAAACCCGTTTCGCGCAGATAGGTCGGCATGTCGTATGCAGGGAATGGTCCGGGCGGGCGTTGGTGAAGCTCTACCAGAGCGTCGATTGCGCCTTCATAGGCGGGCTGCTCGCCCTCGGGATGATCGTCGAGCCAGTCGCGCATCCGGTCATCGCCGAAATCCTCGAGCAGGACCCAGCCCTGCGGTGGATCGGCAGCCAGTATCTGCGGTGCCCGCATCTCGTGCGCGTTGAGCCACTGCGCCACGTGCAGGAAAGGCTTCGGATCCTCGTGCGGAGGAGGTGCATGCATCAGCATTGCGCCCTCACCTTCCGCCGAACGCAGGCGGAAGTAGCGGCGGAAGGACGCGTCGCCCGGGATCGGGTCGATCTCCGCCCCGTCCCAGTTCGCTTCTCTGAGGAATTCCTCGATACCTTCGGGCAGACCGCTCATGGCAAACGCCCTAGCCAATCCGCGCCCGCGCGGGCAATCGCAATTCGTCCCGCATCCTCAGTTTCGGTCGGATTTTCGAGTCTTATTGAGAGACAGGCTGGCTCATGCGCGAAACCGCCCGCATGGTCCGGCCATTCGGCAATCAGCGCAGCACCGTCGCGGTAATCGTCCAGCCCGATCTCTTCGACTTCTGCGGGATCCTTGAGCCGGTAGAAATCGGCGTGAACCACCGGCACTCGCAAAGACGGCGCATCGTAGGTTTCGATGATCGTGAATGTGGGTGAAGGCACCTCGCCCGTATAGCCAAGCGTGCGAATGATCGCCCGGGCGAGCGTCGTCTTGCCCGCACCCAGCCCGCCTTCAAGCGCGATCACGTCGCACGCACGCAATGTCGTGGCTAGCCTTGCGCCCAGCCGCTCCATCGCGGCGAGATCGGGCAGGTCGTATCGCTGCTCGTTGCTCACGGCAAGTGGATGACCGCGGCTGTGCCCACGCCCTCTTCGCTCGAAATCTCGAGCAATCCGCCATGCGCTGCGACAAGCTGGCGTGCGAGCGGAATGCCCAGCCCGGCGCGTTTCTCATGCTCGCCGTCTTCGCCCGGATTGCCGCCGTCGATCGCGAGGGCGAGCTCTTCTTCGCTCATCCCTGCGCCATTGTCGCGGATGAGGAAGCTTGCGCTCCACTCGCTTTCCGGCTCGTCCCTGAGGATCTCGATCAGGATATGTCCGTCCTTCGGCGTCCCGGCGATGGCGTTGTCGAGCAAATTTCCGACCGCTCGGCCCAGCTGCCGCGGATCGGCATCGACTTTCCGCCCTCGCTTGCCTTTCAGGTCGAGGCCGAGGCCCGCCTTGATAATCGCTGTTTCACGGTCCCGCACCAGCCTGGTAAGAAAGCTGAGCAGGTCGATCTCCTCCTTGTCGATAGGCAACAAGCCCGCTTCGCTTTGCGACAGGTCGAGCACGTTTTCGACCTGTTCGCGTAGCCGGCCGACTGCCGCGAGGATCGAATCGACGTACTCTTCCGACCCGGGGTCAAGCTCACCCGCTGCACCGCTTTTCAGGAGCTCTGCATACCCGCCTATAGTCGTCAGCGGCGTACGGAATTCATAGGACATGTTGGCGAGGAAGCGCGCCTTGACCGCATCCGCCTCTTCCAGCGCAACCGCGCGCTCGCGCAGCGCTTCCTCCGCCTTTTGCGAATCGGTGATGTCGAGCACGGTCAGCAGGCCGTTGCCATCGGGCAGCGGGACACCGGCGAAGCGCAGCGTCCGCCCATCGGCCAGCCGCACCAGTCCCTCTTTCTCGCGCCGGTCGAGGGTTGCCGCGCGCACAACCGCGCTGATTTTGGCCGCATCGCTCTTCCGATCGAGATTGTCTCCGATTGCCGCCAGCAGCGCATCGGCGCTGGGATGCGTGTCGAGAAACTCGCTCGTCAGCCCCCATGTCCCGGCAAAGCTGCGATTCCAAAGCTGAACCGATCCATCCGGCAGGAAAATCGCCAGCGCCTCGAACAGGCTGTCGAGCGTCGCGGTGCGTGTGCGCAGCAATGTGTCGCGGGTGGCTGAGAGCGCGAGGCTCTCGGTGCGATCTTCCGCGATCAGGACCAGCCCACCATCGGGCATGGGCTGCGCAACAATGCGCAGATGCGTCCCACCCGGAAGCGGCCACGCCTCCTCCTGCATCTCGGTCGTATCGAACCACGCGGCATGTTCGCTGCGCCATTCGGGGAAATCGCGCACTTCGGGAGTGCGGCCCTTCTCGCGGGCATCGGACAGGAACCTGTCGAACGGCGTGCGCTGCCGCACCGCGCCTTCGTCCAGCTCAAACTGGCGGCGAAAGGGGCGGTTGGCGAATGTCAGCTCTTCGTTCTCATCGAACTGCGCCACTCCGACCGAAAGCTGGTCCAGCATCGCGCGCTGGGCATCGCGAAAGGCGCGAAATTCGCGGCGGACCTGCTGCTGCTCCTCGATATCGATCGCGTAACCGGTGACGCCCTCCTTGCCGAGCGGCTGGTTGCTGACCCGCAATGTGCGCCGCTCGCCGTGAATGGTGGCGGTGGTGGTTCCGTCCTGAGCTTCCTGTTCGACAAACACACGGCGGGCGATTTCGGCCGGGGCCTTGCCCTGTTCCGATTCGAGCAATTCGACCTGGTCGCGAACGACCGTCTCTGCGCTCTCCGCGCCGACCGCATCGACATAGGCCTGGTTGACGAGTTGCAGCCGCATTGTCTTGCCGCGAAACCACATCGGCACGGGCGCTGCCTCGATCAGGCCAACCAGGGCCGCGAAATCGCTTTCTGCCCGTGCGGTTGCTGTGCGCAGGCGTGACAGTTCATCCTCGCTTTCAGTGAAGTCGAACACCCAGACGAGCGCCGCGCCTCCGGGCGAGATTTGCGGGTCCGCAAGCGCGCCCTGCATTGCCAGGCTGCGGTTCGACCCCGGAGGCGTCATCGCGAGCTGGAAAGTAGCCGCGCTTCTCTGCGTCAGCCGGATCTTGTCGGACAGGTCCTCCACCTGCTTTCGCGAAAGGCCCCTGTCTTCGCCGTCGCTGTCATCGCCCGACAGCTCGCTCAAATAGGTTGGCATCGTGTCGAGGCCAAGCCAGCGGGCGAGCCGCTCGGGCGCTTCGATCCGGCCATCGACCCGCACCAGCATCGGGATTGCCGGAGCGCCATCGAGCATGTGCTGCATCCGCTTGAGCGACGTCTGGAGCGCCTTGGTTCGCCGCGTTTTGGCACTCGCGCGCAGCATCAGAATCGCCGCCGCCACCGTCCATGCGGCGAGGATCAATCCGATTACAGCAAGGGCGAGCGGTGAAAATTCCATTGTCACAGTCAGCTATGCCCGCAGGCCAGCCGATGCAACTGCCGCTGACACGAAAAACCCCCGCAAATGCGATGATTTGCGAGGGCCTTCTGTCTGGCGGCGCAAAACCCGCCGATTGTGCGCGTTTTAGTAGCGGTAATGATCCGGCTTGAACGGGCCTTCGGATGGCACGCCGATATAGTCGGCCTGCTTCTCGCTGAGCTTTGTGAGCTCAACGCCAAGCTTTTCGAGGTGCAGCGCAGCGACCTTCTCGTCGAGGTGCTTAGGAAGGACGTAGACGTCGTTCTCGTACTCGTCCGACTTGGTGAAGAGCTCGATCTGGGCGAGCGTCTGGTTGGTAAAGCTTGCGCTCATTACGAAGCTCGGGTGGCCGGTAGCGCAGCCGAGATTCACAAGGCGGCCCTTGGCGAGGATCAGCAGCGACTTGCCGTCGGGCAGCGTCACCATGTCGGTGCCTTCCTTGATTTCCTTCCACTCGTAATTGTCGAGCGCGGAAATCTGGATCTCGCTGTCGAAGTGGCCGATATTGCACACGATCGCCATGTTTTTCATGTTCTTCATATGCTCGCCGGTGATCACATCTTCGTTGCCGGTTGCGGTCACGAAGATGTCGGCGCGCTTGGTCGCTTCTTCCATCGAGACGACTTCATAGCCGTCCATCGCCGCCTGCAGAGCGCAGATCGGGTCGATTTCGGTGACCATGACGCGGGCGCCGCCATCGCGCAGCGACGCTGCCGAGCCCTTGCCGACATCGCCGTATCCGGCAACGCAGGCAACCTTGCCGGCCAGCATAACATCGGTGGCGCGGCGGATCGCGTCGACCAGCGATTCCTTGCAGCCATAAAGGTTGTCGAACTTCGACTTGGTCACGGAATCGTTCACGTTGATCGCCGGGAAAGGCAGCTTGCCCTGCTTGGCAATCTGGTAAAGCCGCATCACGCCGGTGGTCGTTTCCTCGGACACGCCCTTGATATTCTGGACGCTCTTGGTGAGGTAGCCGGGCTTCTCAGCGACATAGGCCTTGAGCGCGCGCTGGAATTCGATTTCCTCGGCGTTTTGCGGTGCGGGCAATTCCTCACCGGCTTCGATACGTGCACCCCACAGCGCGAACATGGTCGCATCACCGCCATCGTCGAGGATGATGTTGGCGGTGAGGTCAGGGTTCTCATCGGTCGACCAGTCGAAGATGCGGCCCACATAGTCCCAGTAATCCGCCAGCGTTTCGCCCTTGATCGCGAATACCGGGATGCCCTGCGCGGCAATAGCTGCGGCGGCGTGGTCCTGTGTCGAGAAGATGTTGCAGGTCGCCCAGCGCACATCTGCACCCAGCGCGGTCAGCGTCTCGATCAGCACAGCAGTCTGGATCGTCATGTGGAGCGAGCCGGTGATGCGCGCGCCCTTGAGCGGCTGCGATGCACCATATTCCTCGCGCAGCGCCATCAGGCCCGGCATCTCGGTTTCGGCGATGGAAATTTCGTCGCGTCCGTATTGCGCCAGCGAGATGTCCTTGATGATGTGTTCGTGGGTTGCAGCGAGGGTCGCCATAAGTGTCTCCTGAATTGAAAATCGGATAGTCTTGAAATCTTGATCCCTGGCGTAGCGCTCGGGGGCTCGACACGCAAATATAAACTTATCTTTATATCTGTAATTGTTGCCGCAGAGGCAAGAGGTCCTATATCGTGTCGCAACATCCCCCGCACACGAAAGGAAATGCCAACATGACGATTTCGGTAGGCGACAAACTGCCCGACGCGACCCTGGTCAAAGCAACCGCAGAAGGACCGCAGCAGGTTCAGGCGAGCGACTATTTCGCAGGCAAGAAGGTAGCGCTCTTTTCGGTCCCGGGCGCGTTCACCCCGACCTGCTCGGCCAAGCACCTCCCCGGCTTCGTCGAAAAAGCAGAAGAGCTCAAGGCCAAGGGCGTAGACGAGATTGTCGGTACAGCCGTGAACGATGCGTTCGTCATGGGCGCCTGGAACAGTGCTGCGGGCAGCGACGACATCACCATGCTCGCCGATGGTAACGCCGATTTCGTCGAAGCGCTCGACCTGACGATGGACGGATCGGGTTTCGGCATGGGCAAGCGCGGCCAGCGTTTCTCGATGGTCGTCAATGACGGCGTCGTCGAACAGCTCAATGTCGAGGAGCCGGGCGATTTCCGTGTTTCCAGCGCGGAGCACATGCTCGGGCAGCTTTGACGCCGATGGGTGCACGAATGCATGACACATCTGCCCATGTGTCATGCATATCCAACACGCTCAAACCCGCTGAATTGTGCGATTTTGTGAGTGTTGGATACGGTTGACACTTTTCCAACTTCGAACCGTTTCAAGGTGCAAGTTGTGTGTCACAGGAAAAGGCCGACGATATCAAAGAACGAGCCCCCGGTCCCTGAAGGATCGGGGGCTCGCTTTTGTTACATGGCACGCTCTATGTAGGAAAATTGTGCGTTGCATGCGCGCAGCATGGAAGAGCGGCCCCGGTCGCTAATACCCCATCAGGCTCATCACTTCCTTGCGGCTGCGATGATCTTCAAGGAAACACCCGAGGATGCGGCTGGTTGTCATGCCGACGCCGGGAGTTTTCACGCCGCGCCCTGTCATGCAGCCGTGCTGCGCCTCAATTACCACCGCCACGCCTGCCGGATCGAGATTGTCCCAGATACACTGCGCCACCTGCGCTGTCAGGCGCTCCTGAATTTGCAGCCGCCGAGCATATCCATGCAGCACGCGGGCAAGCTTCGAGATGCCGACGACCTTGTCCTTCGGCAAATAGGCAATGTGCGCTATGCCGGTGATCGGGGCCATGTGGTGTTCGCAGTGCGACTGGAACGGGATGTCTTTCAGCAAGACGATTTCGTCATATCCGCCGACTTCCTCGAACACCCGGCTGAGGTGGATTGCGGGATCTTCCTGATAGCCCTCGCAATATTCCAGCCACGCGCGGCCAACCCGTTTGGGCGTGTCGAGCAGCCCCTCGCGCGTCGGATCCTCGCCCGCCCATTTCAGAATGGTGCGGATCGCATCCTGCACATTCTCGGGAACATCGGGCTTTTTCTTCACGCCCGGATCGTCAACGTATCCGTTTCCTTCACTCACTCGCAGTTCCCCTTTGGGTTTCGGACCGGATGGCCTCTCTCGGTTTTCATCGCGTAGATTGCAGATGATGGCAATTCCCGCGGTAACACGACAAGCGCGCCCTCCGCAGTGCGAAGGGCGCGCTTGTTCGGTGTATGTCAGTTGGGTTATTCCTTGGCGTCTTCCGCTTTTTCTGGAGTAACCTCGGCAGATTCCTTTTCGGCCTGCTTCCGCTCGTCGAAAGTTTCGGTCATTTCCTTGTCCATTGCTTCGTCGATCTGCTCGGCAAAGTCGGGGAAGTGATCGTCTTCTTCTTCGTTGATGTGATGGCGGTAGCGCTCGTCCAGCTGCTTGAATTTCTGCAGCCATGCAGGCGAGCTCATGTCGGTTGCGGCCAGATCGTTGAGCATTTCGTCGATCTCGTGATGCTCTGCTACCGAATGGCGCGTTTCGTCGCTCACGTCCGGGTCGGCGAGCATTTCCGAATACACCGCCTGCTCTTCGGCGGCAGCATGACTCTTCAGCTCCTTGGTCAGCTCGGTGAACAATTCACGGCGGCGGTCCGTGTCTCCGCTGGTTTCGGCAATCTGGTCGAGCAGTTCGCGCTGGCGATCGTGATCGGTCTTCAGGCGGTTAAGAACAGTGGTCTGTTCGGTCATGGTAAACTCCTTGATGTCTTGCCTGATCAATGGGTGAAACCGCCTCGCGTTCCGAAATCTTGCGCGGGATGCGACCGATCACCAAATGGGTGCGATGAAAACAGCAGAGCCCAGCACAGCCGCATTCGAAGAGGCCGCACGGCGCGCATTGGCGCGGATGCCGGAAGAATTTCGCGAGCAACTGAGCCATGTCGTGCTGCGGATCGAGGAATTCGCATCGCCAGACCAGCTTGCATCGGTAGAGATAGAAAGCCGCTGGAACCTGTCAGGCCTTTACGAGGGCATTCCCCTTACCGAGCAATCATCGTGGTCGAGCGGTGACATGCCGCCCGTCATCAGCCTGTTCCGCCAACCGCTGTTGATGGAGATGCGGCAGACCGGCGTCGGTTTCGAGGAATTGGTGCGTCACGTCGTGGTTCACGAAGCGGGTCACCATTTCGGGTTTTCGGACGAGGACATGCACGCTCTCGAGGAGAGTGTGCGGGATTGAGGGTGTCTGATTGGACCGGGCCGCCTGCGCCCTGCCACCCTCCCACCCGGACATTATCCCGGTCGGCTCCGGGTGGCAGGGTGGAGCGCGCGGGCGGCTGTGGCATCGCCGACAATCAACCCTCCAACAAAAAAACCCACCCCCTGCAGGGATGGGCTTTCTTGGCGCGCCAGGAAGGATTCGAACCTCCGGCCACCTGATTCGTAGTCAGGTACTCTATCCAGCTGAGCTACTGGCGCGCGTTAGAGGGGCCAAATAAGAGTGTCGGCGCGCCTTGGCAACCTTTGTTTATGCATCTTCGCGCAACAACTCATGTTTTGGCGAATAGGCGCACCGCCAATTCCTGGTCCAGTGGCGGCTTGTCGAGCTTTGCGATCCCGGACCGGGTGAAGAGACCTACCTCACCGCCCTCAAGTGCCCGGGCCTCCCCCTCCCAAACAGCGATTCTGTAAAGCAGGATGACAATCGGCGTGCGGCCCCTTGCATCGCGTTCTTCGGCAAAGGCGATCGGCTCGCAATCCTCGGCAGCGACGATAATTCCCAATTCCTCGTGCAATTCCCTGATCAGAGAATTCACTGGAATTTCAGCATCTTCGACCTTTCCGCCAGGAAATTCCCATAGGCCGCCATGATGCTTTTCAAAAGGTCTGCGGTGCATCACCCAGTGGTCATCGCCTGCTTGCAGCGCTGCTGCGACAACCGTTAGCCAACCACTGTTCATGTCGGGATTTTTTCCATTTCGAGCACAGGCATCAACCATTTCTTAAGCCCTTGGGGAGATATCTGAAGCTGTCAGGAACGTATTGACAGGTGAACACATGAGTTTGACGAAATTCCTAAAGCACATTGGGACGAACGACACAGGTGCCACTGCCGTTGAATACGGTCTGATCGTAAGTCTGATCGTGCTCGCCATGGTCGGTGCTCTCACAGGCGTTGCCAATGAGACCATCGAAATGTGGAGCTATGTCAGGGATGCGCAAGCGGATGCAGCGAACTGACCAAATTAAGGTTTCTGAAAGGCTCCGGATTAGGAAAATTTCAAGAACCGCTCGCTAAATCCATATTTGTCTGTTCGTTTAATTTGAGCGGACACGGGTACCGAAGACTCAAACCAGGAGACTATCAATGACTTTCTTCAACAAGCTGGCTCGCGACGAGCAGGGTGCAACCGCAATCGAATACGGCCTTATCGCAGCTCTTATCGCTGTTGCTGCCGTGACTGCAATGGGCGCACTGGGTAACACCCTTTCGGATACTTTCTCGGAAGTTCAGACCGAAATGGCCTAAGTCGCAAGACTAAGCTAAAAAGAAAGCGGCGGGGATTTCCCCGCCGCTTTTTTTATGCGCGCTGCAGATTTGCGAACGCGCCGATCAGCCGAAAAGGCCGCGCGTAATCAGCGCGACCTGACGACGATCTTCACTTTCTGTCCGGCCTGAAGCGTGTCGTTCGAACCGAGCGCATTCAAAACGCGGAACCGCGCCTCCTGCCCATCGGTGTAAGCCATCCGGCGTGCAAGCGAACTCACGGAATCGCCGCGCTGCACCGTCACCACATCGATACGCCGCGGGATGACCGCATCGGCTTCCGCCTGAGTGATGCGCCGCATCGACTGGAACATCGACGTGAACGTCCCCGTGCGACCGGCCGGAGTGATCGCCTGGAAGTGATACGCTCGGTCATTCGAGAATTCATAAGCGAACACCACCACGTCGACCTGGTTGTTGCCGTTATTGACGCGGGCGATGCCATATGCCGCCGGAATGCCGTTCACGGTCGTACGCTCGATCTGGGACGGAGCAAGATTGTTATTCTCTCCGCCAAGCTTCTGGAATTGCTGGCGAATGTAGCTGTCCAGATCGCCGGCATAGGGGGCAAGCGTGAGCTGTGCCTGGCCGCTCTGGCCCTGAACGCTCACCGCAGTTGTGCCGTTGACCATGTAGAAACCCTGCGGCGCCGTGAAGGACAGACGCAGGTCCGGATGGATGAAGCGGCGGCCTTCGACAACGCCCTGCTCGGGATCGTCACCGTAGATCATGCCATCGATCCGCGAGAGGAAGGTGTCGCGATTGGTCACGCTTCCGCCAAGACCCTGCGCCTTGCTGAGCGCGGACTGCACCCGGCTTGCCGGGTCGGGGTGGGTCGAAGCCCATTCGGGGATCGTCGCATTATCGCGCCCCTGAAGCCGCGCATCGAGCGAGTTTTGCGCGGCGAGGCTGGCCAGAACGGTGCCCATTGCACGCGGATCATACCCTGCGCGGGTGAGATACTGGATGCCGAGATCGTCGGCTTCAAGCTCCTGCTTGCGCGAGAAGCTTAGCGTCAAAAGCTGCGACCCTTGCAGGAAGCCGCGCGACAGAGTGTCTCCGATCGAGCTGTCGCCCAGCAGGATCGAGCTACCGATCGCCCCGAGCACACCAAGAATGGAATTGCGCTGTGCGGCCTGCTGGCGCCGCTGCGAATGGCGTGCGGCGACGTGGCCGACCTCGTGCCCAAGCACGCCAGCCAGTTCGGCTTCGTTGTTCATCAACGAGACCAGCTGGCGGGTAGAATAGATATATCCGCCCGGAACGGCGAATGCGTTATTCACGGGACTGTTGAGCAGGCTGACCGTGAAGCTTTCACGCGCATTGCCGAGGCCCGATTGCACCGCGATATTCTTGCCGACCTGCTCGACATAGGCTGCCTGCGGGCCGGTCATCGCGCCGCCGAACTGGGCGAGGAATTGCGGATGGTACTGCGCGCCCTGCTGCGCTTCTTGCTGGGTGATGGGTGCGGACGCCGAGGGGATCGAACCGCCGCCACCCATGCAGCCGGAAAGCGTGAGAGCCAGCGCCGAGGCGCACCCCAGTTTAGCCATACGTTTGATTTTTATCATGTTCTGCGCGCTCCTCTTAACAACTCTGATCGCAGCGATTGTATATTCAACCAATACAATCGCGGCTCAGATGTTCCGGAAACGCGCGGCTGCTTAGCCCCCGAGCTGCAAGAACCTTTCTTCTCGGGTGCGGATGAGGGTGTCGCTCGGGAGCTCGGCGAGCGCATCGAGCTCTTCACTAAGCGCGCTGCCAAGGTTCATTGCAGTCGTCACCGGATCGCGGTGCGCACCGCCGGCCGGCTCTTTCACGATGCGGTCTATGACCTTCAAGCGCTTGAGATGCTGCGCGGTGACCTTCATGGCCTGCGCCGCCTCGGACGCTTTTTCCGACGTGCGCCACAAGATCGATGCGCAGCCTTCCGGCGAGATCACCGAATAGACCGAATGTTCGAGCATCAGGACACGTTCGGCGCTGGCCAGCGCCACGGCTCCGCCAGAGCCGCCCTCACCCACGATGGCAGCGACCATCGGGACCGGCAGGGCCAGGCAGGCCTCGGTCGAGCGGGCGATGGCTTCGGCCTGGCCGCGCTCCTCCGCCTCGATCCCCGGAAACGCGCCCGACGTATCGACCAAAGTGACGACCGGCAGGCCAAACCGCCCGGCAAGCTCCATCAGGCGGATCGCCTTGCGATACCCCTCCGGCTTGCCCATGCCGAAATTGTGCTTGAGCCGGCTCTGCGTGTCGTTGCCCTTCTCATGTCCGATCAACATGATGCGGCGGCCATTCAGCGTGGCAAAGCCGCCCATGATCGCGAGGTCATCGCCAAAGTAGCGATCCCCGCCCAGTGGCATGAAGTCCTCGAACGCGTGCTCGACATAGTCGCGAAAATGCGGGCGCGAGGGATGGCGCGCCACCTGCGTTTTTTGCCACGGCGTCAGCGAGGCATAGGTGCTGGCAAGCAATTCCGCGCTCTTGGTCTCTAACCGCGCGATTTCGCTGGAAATATCAACCTCATCATTCTCGCTTGCGCTGCGCAGTTCTGCGATGCGCTCTTCAAGCTGAGAGACGGGTTTCTCGAAATCGAGATAAGCAATCATGGCAGACGCGCTAAGCCTATGCGCGCCGGGTAGCAAGAGGGTGACGCGAATTCACCAGTGTTACGAGCCGGGCGGCGTCGACGTGGGTGTAGATCTGTGTCGTAGCGATATCGGCATGACCGAGCAGCGTCTGGAGCACGCGCAGATCGGCCCCGCCCTCCAGCAGGTGGGTCGCAAAGGCGTGGCGCAGGACATGCGGGCTGATGCCTGCCGGATCCAGCCCGGCGCGCGCGGCAAGCTCCTTGAGCAGTTGGAAAAGCCTGACGCGCGAGAGATGTTTGTCCCCGCCCTTCCTCGACCGCGAAGGGAACAGGAACCGCGATTGCTGCTCGGCAGGGCGCACTTTGATCCAGTTCTGGAGCGCCTCTTTCGCCCGCTCGCCTACAGGAACCATCCGCGCCTGTCCGCCCTTGCCCATTACCGTGATCAGCGGCGCATCACGGGGGACAGCACTGACGGGTAGCGAGACAAGTTCGGTGGCCCGCAGGCCCGATCCGTAAAGCATTTCGAGCAGGGCAAGCTGCCGGATACTGGCAGGTTTCCCGCTTTGCGCCTCGATCTCTGCGCGCTCCAGCAGCGCCTCGACCTGATGGTGCGAGAGAACCTTGGGCAGCGGACGCTGCGTTCGCGGAGACGGAAGCGCGCCCGAGGGATCGTCGCTGCGCCATCCCTCATCCACCGCGAAACCGAAGAACTGGCGCAGCGCGGACGCCTTTCGCGCCACTGTCGAAGGGGCGAGCGCTGCCCATGCGCCAGCCAATTTTGCAACGCTCGTGCGCGGTGCCTTGGCAAGATCGCCGATAAGCTTTTCCGCCCCGTCCAGATCGCGTCTGTATGCGGCCAGAGTATTGGCTGCTGCGCCGCGCTCTGCGGCCAGCATATCGAGGAAGGACTGGGTTGCAGCGGACATTGCGAATGGCACGCGCGCAGCAATCAGGCCCGCGAGACCGCTTCTGCAGCGATCATCCGCGCTTCCGCTTCAAGCCCGACCTGCCGCAGCGCGGATGTGATGTGGAACAGGTGCAGCGGGGTCATTTGCGACCAGTCATCGCCTTGCATCCCGAGGCCCACCAGCAGCGCAACTAGCGCAGCATTGCGAGTCGCAGCGGCCCGTTGGATCGTCCGCGTCCAGCGCGATTGCCGGTCAAGGCTCATGCCGACTCGGTTGGTGAACTCGGCCAGGTCGTCCGCTGCGATCCGGTCGAGCCCTGCAAGCCCGGCGACAAGAAAAGCGGTCGCCCGCATCTCGCTGCTGTCATCGTTATCGGCGAAGGTGTCGATGCCTTGCTGCGCGGCATTGCCCGCCCCGCTCTCGGCCAACGTCAACAGCGCCCAGCCAAGGCTTCCCTCCGCTATGACACCCCGCCACGCCGCCGCATCGCGGTCTAGCCCAGCAGCCAGCATGGAAGAGATCAATCCGCCTGAATATCCGGCATAATCCTTCGAGGGAGTGATGCGGGCTGCGGCATAAGCGGTCGTGACGCGGCCCGAGTAATCGTCCTTGTCTCCCCACAATTGCTGCATAGCCGTGATGCGCGCCTCGGGATCGCTGGCGACATAGGCTTCACGCAGGGACGCTGCCCTCTCTCCCACTTCATCGCCGATGGAGTTGTCGGCGTAAATCTGACTGTAAAGATCGACCATGGCGCTTGAGGACAGGATGCCTTCGGTCGCGGCGCGTCGTGCGTAGCCTTCGCGCGCGGCGAGCGGAAGCATCGGGGCCGTCGCAGCGGCGCGGGCGTAGTATCCGCTTTCGTCGCTCTCGATGGCGGCCTCTACCAGGTCGGCGGGAATGGTTTCGCCAACCGCGTTGGCCAGCGAAAAGCGCCACGGCGTGATTTCTTCGACGTCGTCCCATTCGATATCGACCGCCCTGCGCCCGCGCCCTGCCGCCCCGGCATAACGCTGAGCCAGCAGCACATCGATGGCAGGGGCAATATCCTGCCCAAGCGCACGGTCGAGCTGCGATCCGGCGAGCGCGCCTTCGCCTGCGTAGGCGTTGCAGATTGCCTGCATCATGACCCATTGCGGATCTTCGCGCGACGAGCCCTGGAGCCGGATCGCTGGACACACGCCGACAATATCCGACGCCGCGATATAGGCGGTAAGCGCCTGGCTGGTCAGCGCCGTATTCCAGTTGCCCGTATCGACGTCCTGCACAAGCGCGCGGGCCAGGGCGAATTCTCCCATCCGGTTGAGCACTGCCGTGCGCAGCGCTGCAAATTCCACCGGGTCCATTCCGTCCGGCGCGGTCAGGCGGCTCGCCAGCGCGCGGCGCACCAATATGTGGCCCCAGCGCGAAACCATGTCGCGCTGCGTCCCGGCAAGGATCGCGCGGACCAGCTCGGCAGGTTGATTTGCGAGCGATGCCGTTGGCAATCCGCCCTCCTCTGGCGACAGCAAGCCGACCTGCGACAGCGACCTCCGGGCCGCTGGAGGTATGTCGAATTTCGGTTTCAGCCCGAGCCGCTCGTCGAGCTCGTCCGGAGAGAGGTTCTCCAGTTCCTCAAGCGTCGGAATATCGGCGAGTTCTTCGCCCGACAGCGTCGGAACCGGGGGCAGATCGCCGGGCACCGACGGTGCGCTTGGGCTTGGCTGATCGGGATCGAGCGGCGGCGCGATTGTCGGCGCAGGACGCGGAGCTGCGGTCGGCAAAGCGGTTGGAACCGGCGTCGGCGTGGGCGCGGGCGCCGGATCGTCGAAGCCCGGCGGGAGGAGCGATTCGGGCGCGTCCTGCGCCTCTGCCAAAGACGCTGCGAACGTGCCGCCGATAGCGCCAACCAGGCCGAGCGCTGCTGCGCTCCCGAGCAGGAGACCGCGCCGCATCAATCGTTCACCGTTGGTGCGCCGGGCAAGTCAACATGCTCGATAATGGGACGGATCGGCTCTTCGCCGCCATCGATGTAGGCAAAAATCAACACGGCGAGTACCCCAACTCCTGCGTAAACCGGCCACCGGGCCAGCGGCGGCCTGCGCTTCCTCGATCCCCGGCTTGATCCCCGGGCCGATCCCTGGCCGAGGACCCTACCTTGTGCATGACGACGACGCGATAAATTTGACATATTGCGCGCGCTCTACCCCATCTATAGGCCATGCGGCAATGACTGCCGCAGCCTCTTTGAACGATCGGGATATCGCCCGCATTTCCGCGCGGATCGACCGGCCGGTGGTGCTTGTCGGCCTGATGGGCGCGGGCAAATCGACGGTCGGACGCAGGCTCGCCGCGATGCTCGATCGCGATTTCATCGACGCCGATGACGCCATAGAAGACGCCGCGCAGCGCAAGGTCGCGGAGATTTTCGAAGAGTTCGGCGAGGCCTATTTCCGCGACGGAGAGCGACGTGTCATCGCCCGGCTGATCGACGAAAACAGCGGCGTCATCGCGACCGGGGGCGGCGCATTCATCGATCCCGAAACGCGCGCGCTGATCCTTGAGCGGGCTATCGCCGTGTGGATCGATTGCGACATCGACACACTCGTCGAGCGCACCTCGCGGCGCGATCACCGCCCGCTGCTCAAGACCGGCGATCCGAAGGAAATCCTGACAAGGCTGTTGGATGAACGCAGCCAATTCTACGGGCAGGCGCAAATCCGCGTGCTTAGCGAGAACGGCCCGCATTCTGACACGGCGAAGAGCATTATCGAGGCGATCGACCAATGGCTGTAATTCCCGTCGCCCTCGGCGGGCGCAGTTACGATGTGATGATCGAGCGCGGCCTTCTCGGCGATATTGCGGACAGAGCGAGCGGGTTTCTGACAAGCCGCGGCAAGAGCGGACGCAAAACACCCTTCGTGGCCGACACGAACACGCATGGCCTGTATCAGTCCGCAATCGATGCAAGCCTTTCAGCTGGGGGATACGAGGCTGACTGGTTCGTCGTCGAAGCGGGCGAAGGCGCGAAAAGCTGGAGCGAGCTGGAACGGCTCACCGATTGGCTGCTCCAGCTCGGTATTACCCGCACAGACCACGTTTTCGCACTCGGCGGAGGTGTCGTCGGCGACCTCACCGGGTTTGCCTGCGCGGTGACGAAGCGCGGATGCGGCTTCGTGCAGATTCCGACCACCCTGCTGGCACAGGTCGATAGCTCGGTCGGCGGCAAGACCGCGATCAACACGCGCGCGGGCAAGAACCTGATCGGGGCCTTCCACCAGCCCTCGGCCGTCTTGATCGATCCTGCGGTGCTGGACACCTTACCCGACCGCGAAATGCGCGCGGGCTATGCAGAAGTCATCAAATACGGCCTGCTTGGCGATGCGGAATTTTTCGGCTGGCTCGAGGATAATGGCGCGGCGGTGCTCGCCCGCGAACCCGATGCTCTCGCCCATGCTATCGCGACAAGTATCCGCGCCAAGGCCCGCATTGTTGCCGAGGACGAGCGCGAGACGACTGGCGTGAGGGCGCTGCTCAATCTCGGCCATACATTCGGGCGCGCGCTTGAAGCGGAAACGGGATTTTCCGAGCGCCTGCTTCACGGCGAAGCGGTAGCGACCGGGATGGTGCTCGCCGCGCGGTATTCGGCGCGGCGCGGCGATTTGTCCTTGGAGGACGCGCAAAGGGCCGCCAGCGCGATCGACGCAGCCGGACTGCCATCGGAGGTCAGCGCACTCGGTCTCGAATGCTCCGGCACGGCGCTCGCGGAGCATATGCGCCACGATAAGAAGATGGAGGGGGACACGCTGCCCTTCCTGCTGCTCAACGATATCGGTCAAGCCTATCTTGCCCGCGATGTCGAATTGGCGGATGTTGCGGCCTTCCTCGACGAGCAGCTCCAGGCGCATTAACCTGCTGCGATGACCCGCTTCATCGACCTCTCGATCCCCATCACCAACGACGTGATTTCCGACCCGGAGGTGATGCGCCCCAAAATCCAGTACATGGCGCACGAGGATACGTGGGAGCAGATCGCGATGTTCTTCCCCGGCCTTGAAAAAGACGATTTGCCGGACGGCGAAGGCTGGGCGGTCGAGATGCTCGAACTTTCGACCCATAACGGCACCCACATGGACGCGCCGTGGCATTATCACTCGACCACAAATGAAGGCGAAAAACCCGCACCCAGCATCGACGAAGCGCCCCTCGACCGGTTCTTTCGCCCCGGTGTGAAGCTCGATTTCTCACATCTTCCGCACGGCCATGTCGTGACTGCCGATGAGCTCGAGAAGGCGTTTGTGACGATCGAATACTCGCCCCAGCCGCTCGACATTGTTCTGATCCAGTCGGGCGCAGTTTACGGCACGGAGGGCTTCACCGATCAGGGCGTCGGCCTCGGCGCGGCGGCAACCTTGTGGTTGACCGAGCGAGGGGTCGAGGTGGTCGGGACCGATGCGTGGAGCTGGGACGCGCCGTTCAGCCATACCGCGCGGCGCTGGGCCGAAAGCCGCGATCCGTCGATCATCTGGGAGGGCCACAAGGCCGGACGCATTCGGCCCTATTACCAGATCGAAAAACTCACCAATCTGGAAAGCCTGCCGGCGCACGGCTTCACGTTCAGCTGCTTCCCGGTAAAGATCGAACGCGCAAGCGCAGGATGGATCCGCGCGGTGGCGATCCTGGATGGCTGATGGCCACCGTCCTCATCCTCAACGGCATCAGCAGCGCGGGCAAGACCACTCTGGCCAAGGCAATCCAGTCCGCAGCTGAGGATGATTTTCTTCACGTGGCGCTGGACGGTTTCATGGCGATGCTGCCGGATGGACGCGAAACGGACGAGAACTGGTTTCCTGTCGAGCAGGTCGAGCACGAGAGGAGCATTCTACCCCGGATTGGCACCGGCCTTCATGGCAACCTGCTTATTCGAGAAATGCGCGCATTTGTTGCCGCGCTTGCGCGGGCGCGCCTGAATGTGGTGGTGGACGATGTTGCCCATCTGGCAGACATCAACGATTACAGGGCGAGGCTCGCTGATGCTCAGCTGCTTGTGGTGAAGGTCGATGCACCGCTCAAGGCAGTCACACGGCGAGAAGAAAAGCGCGGCGACAGGCTCATTGGACTAGCGCGCGAACAATCTTTGCATCTGCACAAGGGCATCGACTACGATTTTGAGGTCAACACCGAAAGTCAGGCTCCAGCCGAATGTGCCGCGGCAATCCTCACGCAATTGGAAAACTAGGCGTCAGCTCGCGGGTCGGCTTGGCAATTTCGAGATTTTCGCGCTGATGTCCGTCAGCTTCGGTGAGCCGGCGGCCCCATGCTCGGCCATCATCTCGTCATGCTCGGCAAAGAGTTGTTCGATATCGGAGCGGCGGTCCAGCAGCAGGTGCGCTATTCCGGGTGCGAGGCTCTCTCCGTCGCCGATCTGTCCAAGGAGGGCAGCAATGTCGCTTGCAGTGGCGTCGCGCGGGGATTTGAAGAAATTCCCCCGACGGTCGAAATATCCAGCACCCCTCTTCGCCACAGCCAAATCCCCAAACGTTTATCCACCAAGATCCGCACGAAGCGGACAGGGATAGTTCCCTAAAGAGGAGTGAATAGGCGAGTCTTGATGTGTGAAAATGCGACGAGCCGCTGAATTTGTCGCTTGCATACAATGGGCTGGCAAGATTTCACCACTCCTGCGCGTAATTTCTTTCACCAGCCTTTGCGAGATCCATTTCAGGCCCAATCCGCCGGCGCTATTCCAGTTCGAGAATCACCGCATCCACGGCGAGGCTTTCGCCCTCTTCGGCGTTGATGGCCGCAATCGTGCCCTCTTTCTCGGCGCGCAGGATATTTTCCATCTTCATCGCTTCGACCGTGGCGAGTGGCTGGCCGGGCTGGACTTCCTCGCCTTCGGCGACGTGCAGCTTCACCAGCATACCCGGCATCGGGCAGATCAGCATCTTGGAGAGGTCGGGCGGCTCTTTTTCGATCATCAGGCTTTCGTGCTGCGCCAGCCTTAGCGGCAGGACCAGCGCGCGGTGGGATGCGCCGCGTGTGGTGACGACCCAGTGATTGCCGTCGCGCTCCACGATCAGCCCGTATTGTTCTTCAATCTCGCCGTCTGCTTCTCTGGTGGCGACCGCCTGGACCATGCCCGGCAGCCAATTGGAATTACCCTCGACTAGCGTTCCGTCGACCACCGCATGACCCTCTCCCAAAATGACTTCGTGGCGGGTGTCGCCAAGCTTCACGAGCCATTCGCTGGTGACCTCGTCAGTGCCGTTGAGCTGGCCGGAAATCTGGCGCGCGCGGGCCTGCCAGGTAAACTCGTTCCCGGCGCAGATCGCCGCCAGCATCCGGCGGAACTCCTCGGTTACAGGAGCGCCTTCGAAGCCTTCGGGATATTCCTCGGCGATGAAGCCGGTCGTAAGCTCGCCGGAGCGAAAGCGCGGGTGCTGCATGATCGCGCTGAGAAAATCGACATTATGCCCAAGCCCCTTGATCCGAAACGCATCGAGCGCCTCGATCTGGAGGTCCGCTGCCTCTTCGCGGGTCGGAGCCCAGGTGATCAGCTTGGCGATCATCGGGTCGTAGAACATCGACACCTCGCCGCCTTCGTAAACGCCGTCATCCACGCGCACAGCGCCCACGCCGTGGGCGACCCCGCGCCGGGCCTTGCCCTGCACCTCACCGTCATCGGTCCAGCCCGGCACCGGCGGCGAGTAGCGGGTAAGACGTCCGGTGGATGGGAGGAACCCGCGATAGGGATCTTCGGCGTAAACGCGGTTTTCGATCGACCAGCCGTCAATGCCGATATCGCCCTGCGTCATGGCGAGTTTTTCGCCCGCTGCGACGCGGATCATCTGCTCGACAAGGTCAATGCCGGTGATCGCCTCGGTCACCGGGTGTTCGACCTGCAACCGGGTGTTCATTTCAAGGAAATAGAAGCTCTCACCGCTCGGATCGGCACCGCTGACGATCAGCTCGACCGTCCCCGCCGAATGGTAATCTACCGCCTTGGACAACGCGACGCATTGCTCGCCCATGCTTTCACGCATCTTGGGAGTCACGAAAGGCGACGGCGCTTCCTCGACCACCTTCTGGTGGCGACGCTGGATCGAGCATTCGCGCTCGTTCAGATAGAGCACATTGCCGTGCTTATCGCCGAGGATCTGGATTTCGATATGGCGAGGGTTTTCGATGAATTTCTCGATGAAAACGCGGTCATCGCCAAAGGAGTTCAGCCCCTCGCGCTTGGTCGCTTCGAACCCTTCGCGCACGTCTTTTTCCGACCAGGCGAGGCGCATTCCCTTGCCCCCGCCCCCGCGCTGGCCTTCATCATCACCGGGTAGCCGATGTCCTCCGAAATCTCGACCGCGTGTTCGGTATCGCGGATCTCGCCGACAAAGCCGGGGACGACATTCACCCCGGCCTCACGCGCAAGTTTCTTCGATTCGATCTTGTCGCCCATCGCCGCGATCGCGCCCGGGGGCGGACCGATGAACACGATATCCTCAGCCTCGAGCGCTTCGACGAAGCTCGCGCGCTCCGACAGGAAACCGTATCCGGGATGCACGGCCTCGGCGCCCGTTTCCTTGCAGGCGGCGATGATCTTTTCTGGGATCAGATAGCTTTCTGCGGCGGGCGCGGGACCGATATGCACCGCCTCGTCCGCCATTTTGACGAACGGCGCGCGCGCATCGGCATCCGAATAGACCGCGACGGTCGCGATTCCCATTTTCCGCGCGGTGGTGATGACCCGGCAGGCAATCTCGCCGCGATTGGCAATCAATATCTTGGAAAACAAGCGGGCCTCCGAAAGGATGGAAAGACGTCGCTACGCCTATGCCGCCCTCGGAGGCCCCGATCAACCTGACTAATTTCAGGCCATGTCCTTGCAGCGCGCGTTACAGGTCGACGTGAGCGACTTCTGCTCGAGAATTGGCAACAGTCGCCATATATTTCTGCCAGTGTTCTGCAGCTTTATCCTCGCCTCCAAGTTGCCTTGCGAGCTCAGCATTCCATTCATCGTTGCGCGGGTTCGAGGCCCAGCCCATTTCGGCGATACCTTCTTCCATCTTGAAGGCAACCATCATGTCCCATTCGCCGGTATTCATGTGCATCGCGACCGGTCCTTCACGGCCCAGCGCCTCATCGACCGCCACGAACGATTCGATGAGCTTCATCGCCTCTTCTTCCTTGCCCTCATGGAACTTGATGAAGACGACCTGATACCAGTCCTTCTTGGCCATTTCAGGCGCTTCGGCATGATTGTCAGCCAGCACAGGCGTCGCAGTGAGCGGCATCGCTAACGCCGCGGCAAACATCAGTGTTTTACGCATAGTCTTCCCTCCCGAGATTAGGCGACCCACAGATTGCGAACTTGCGATCTATGTGGACATACTAGCGCAGGAGGCCGAGCCGCAAAATGGCCCGACTTGTATGAATTCGACAAGGTCAGCCTAAGCTTCTCAATTGCGGGCGGTAATTATTTGCCAATCACGAAACCCAAAAGCGCATCTGCATAGTGAGGTACCCCGCGACGGTCGCCCTCGCCGCTGACCAGCGATTTCACCGCGTTGGCAAGCATCTCGATGTTGCTCGGACGGAGATTGCCCAGCGGTTCGACATAAATGCCGATTGTGAACAGGATTGCGCCTGTTTCGGGCAAGCGGCGCAGCGTCTGGCGTTCCGAGCGCACGAACAGCGTTTCACCAGCATTGTCCGGCGTGACATGGGCAAATGCGTCTTCGGGCGGGCCCTTCGCGAGCCAGCGGCGATCACCTGCGGGCGCGATGAACCAGTTGCAGCGGCCATAGATCGGACCGGGTTTGAGCGTTTCCATGAAGCGGTCGACCCCGGTCGCAAGTTGCTCTTCATAGCCGGCGATGGGGGCGTGTAGCGAGCGCAGGGGCAGGCCGATCTTGTCCTTGGGATGCCAGTCGGAGGGCCAAGCTACCGCTGCACCGATGAGCCGATACTGGTTGTCGCCATCGGCCTTGGTAAGCAGGCACATGTCTTCGTGAGAGGCGAGCGCCGCTTCAGGAAGTGCACCGGGGACGCCGAGCATGGCGGCAAGCTCACGCCCCGGAGTCTCGACTTGCGGTGTGAGCTGAACGCCCTCGGGCCACTCGGCAAAGGCTTTTGCGCGCGCCTCAAGATCGGGACCAGGCTGACGCCACTCGTCCTCGGTGAGCCGCACGAGGCCCATTCTGAGCTGCCCTCCCCCGCGCGCCTTGGGAAGCAGTGGGTCGACGGAGAAGCCGAGGGTCAATCTTCCGGCTCAACTTGGAAAAAGCGGTAGGCAACAAACAAGATAATTGTGACGCAAAGGCTGCGCCAGAACCAACGCGACATAGCCAAGTCTTTCGCTATCTCGCAACTCCTGTCATCGGCGCAGTCGCCCATGGTGCTTCCAAGGAAATCGACAGCAGCGAAAACCATCCAACTGAGGCCTAGGACGACGAAAATGACCTGGATCGCAAGGCGTTTGCTCACTCCGCCGCCTCGTCCAGCCCTTCGCCCCCGAGATCTCCCGGCGGCGGCATATTGTGGCCGAGTAGCGTCAGGATATCCGCCGCGCATTCGACCACGTTCGAGCCGGGGCCGTAAATGCCCTGTACGCCCGCTTCGCGCAGGAAGTCGTAGTCGCTGGCCGGGATCACGCCGCCTGCTGTAACCTTGATATCTGCGCGGCCTGCGTCTTTCAGCAGGCGGATCAGCTCGGGGATGAGGGTCTTGTGACCGGCGGCAAGGCTGGATGCGCCAACGACATCCACGTCGTGCTCCAGCGCCATGTCGCGCGCCTCTTCGGGGGTCTGGAACAGCGGGCCTGAGATGACCTCGAAACCCATGTCGCTAAAGGCGCTGGCGATCACGTTTGCGCCGCGGTCGTGCCCATCCTGACCCATCTTGGCGACCATGATCCGGGGTTTGTGTCCAAGTCGGCGCTCCACCGCATCGACGCCGTCTGTGACCTGCGCCCAGCGGCGGTCGAATTCATAGGCGCTTTTGTAAACACCTGAGACCGGCTTGGGCGTTGCGTCATGGCGGCCAAAGGCCTTTTCCATCGCCATCGAAATCTCGCCCAATGTCGCATCGGCGCGCGCTGCATCGACCGCCTTGGCGAGCAGGTTTACATCGCCCTTTGCCTCCATTTCGGCAATCTTCGAAGGCGGCAGCGGGACGCCGCGTTCGTCGCGGCCATCGCCCAGCGCCGCGCGCGCGGCTGCGGGATCGGTGCCCGCTGCCTCGGTAAGCGCAGCAAGCGCCGCCTGGCGCGCATCCTCGTCCCGGTCGGCGCGCACTTTTTCGAGCCGCGCGATCTGGCCCTTGCGCACCCTGGCGTTGTCAATGTCGAGCGTTTCGATCGGGTCTTCCTTGTCCTTGCGGTACTTGTTGACCCCGACGATCACCGTTTCGCCCTTGTCGACGCTCGTTTGCTTTTCCGCCGCCGCGCGCTCGATGGCGGCCTTGGGAGCGCCAGTAGCGACATAGGCAGTCATCCCGCCGGCTTCATCGACTTCAGCGATCAGCTTTTCAGCCTCCTCCACGAGCGTTGCGGTCAGCGCCTCGATGTAGTGCGAGCCGCCCAGTGGATCTACGACGTTGGTGATGCCGCTTTCCTCTTGCAGCACCAGCTGCGTGTTGCGCGCGATCCTGGCTGAGAAATCGGTCGGAAGCGCGATCGCCTCGTCAAGAGCGTTGGTGTGCAAGCTCTGCGTCCCGCCCAAGGTCGCGGCCATCGCCTCGATCGTGGTGCGCATGACGTTGTTGTAGGGGTCCTGCTCCTGCAGGCTCACACCGCTCGTCTGGCAATGTGTGCGCAGCATCTTGGAGCGATCTTTCTTCGCTCCCAGCCCGTCCATCACGCGGTACCAGAGCGTGCGCGCGGCGCGCAGCTTGGCGATCTCCATGAAGAAGTTCATGCCGATGCCGAAGAAGAACGACAGCCGTCCGGCAAACGCATCGATATCGAGGCCCGTCGCCATAGCCTTTTCGGCGTATTCCTTCCCGTCCGCGATAGTGAAGGCAAGCTCCTGCACCGCCGTCGCTCCGGCTTCGTGCATGTGGTAGCCCGAGATCGAAATAGAGTTGAATTTCGGCATGTTGGCCGAGGTATATGCAATGATGTCCGAGACTATCCGCATCGATGGTTCGGGCGGATAGATGTAGGTATTGCGGACCATGAACTCCTTCAGGATGTCGTTCTGGATGGTGCCTGAAAGCTTGTCCTGGCTCACGCCCGAGCGCTCGGCTGCGACGATGTAGAACGCCATGACCGGGATCACTGCGCCGTTCATCGTCATGCTGACGCTCATCGTGTCGAGCGGGATCTGGTCGAACAGGATTTCCATGTCCGCGACCGTGTCGATCGCCACACCCGCTTTGCCGACATCGCCGACGACACGAGGGTGATCGCTGTCATAGCCGCGATGGGTGGCGAGATCGAAAGCGACGCTGAGGCCCTTCTGCCCCGCCGCCAGATTGCGCCTGTAGAATGCATTCGATTCCTCGGCGGTTGAAAAGCCCGCATATTGCCGGATGGTCCACGGACGCCCGGCATACATGCTCGCCTTGACCCCGCGCGTGAACGGAGGGAAGCCCGGCAGGCCCGGATCGAAATCGGCGTGATCCGCTTCGGTGTAGAGCGGCTTGATATCGAAACCCTCGGGCGTTTCCCAAGTGAGATCGCGCCCTTTCGATTCCTTTTCGGCGAGGGCTTTCCAGTCGGCGGGGGTCGGTTTGTCAGTCATGGAATGCCTCTAATCACACATTGGAGCGGCGCAAAAGAGGCAGGGCGTCAAACTCCCTTGAATTCAGCCTTGCGCTTTTCGAGGAAGGCCTTGCCGCCTTCTCGCGCATCGGCGCTTCGGCCCGCGAGATGCTGCGCTTCGGATTCGGCCAGCAGCACCTGTTGCAGCGATCCGTCCAGCGCGGTCGCGATGTTGCGCTTCATCGCGGCATAGGCGAGCGTCGGACCGTTGGCGAGCTTGGCCGCGAGCGCGCGCGCTTCGTCCATCAGCAACTCGTCATCGACGCATTTGTAGATCAGGCCCCATTCCTCGGCCTGTTCGGCGCCAATCTTCTCACCCAGCATCATCATCCGCGTGGCCCGGGCGCGGCCGATTGCGCGGGCGAGCAGCCATGTGGAGCCGCCATCGGGCACAAGGCCGATATTGACGAAGGCCTGCAGGAAATAGGCTGAACGCCCCGCGAGCGTGAAATCCGCCGCCAGCGCCAGACTGCACCCGACACCCGCCGCCGGACCGTTCACCGCACAGATCACCGGCACGTCGGCGCGGATCAGGTGGCTGACAGCGGGGTTGTAGTGATTGTTGAGCGCTTCGTGAGAGCCGCCCTTGCCCATCAGCGGATTGTCATCGCTGCGCGCGGACAGATCGGCTCCCGAACAGAAACCCTTGCCCTCGCCCGTAATGAGCACAGCTCGGCTGTCACCCAGATCGTAAAAGACCTGACCGATCTCGTCCGCCATTTGCGGCGGCATCGCGTTCAGCCGGTCGGGCCGGTTAAGCGTGATCGTGGTGAGCGGGCCGTCGGTTTCGACGCGGATGGTTTCGTAATCGGACATGTTGTTTCTCTCACAAGGCGACCGGTCAGTTCGACCAGTGCGCACCTTCCTTCGGCGTTTCCATGATCTCTGTAAGCACGCCCTGCATGTCCTTTGGATGGACGAAAAAGATAGGCGTGCCGTGCGCACCGATGCGAGTGGGGCCGAGAATGCGCTTGCCCATGGCCTCGAATTCGGCGCGCGCCTCTTCGATATCAGGGACTTCGAAGCAGACGTGGTGCTGCCCGCCGAGAGGGTTCTTTTCGAGGAAGTTGTTGATTGCGCTGGTGGGACCAAGCGGTTCGATCAGCTCGATTTGGGTGCCGTCGGTGTAGTTTTCACCCGGCGTGTCAATAAAGCAGACCTTCACCCCCTGCTCGGGCAAGTCGAATGGCGTATGGATATCGATCGCGCCCATCACGTCGCGGTAATGCGTGATCGAGGCTTCGATCGAGGGCGTGGCGACGCCGATGTGGTTGAGACGGCCTAGTTTCATTTCAATATCCTAACGATGCTCTGAGACCGATTATCGTGAGAGTGATGCCCGTTAAAGCGAATACGACGAAGCAGAACCAAAACTGAAAAGAGTTTTCGTCACGGCTACTCTTGGAGAGTTCCGGAAAGACACCCCTGCACCAACTTCGAATAGTATACCAAATCAACAATGGGCCGAGGACCAATCCGCCCAAAGCCCGGCGCGACGGCGAAGAGATTTCGAAAGGATCAACGACGGCCAGCAGTGCTATCACCAACACAACGAGAAAAAACGCGATGTAGGTCGCATCAGATCGGTGTCGGCGCATCACAACGGAATATTATCATGCTTCTTCCAAGGGTTCTCAAGCTGCTTGGTCCGCAGCTTCCTTAGCCCAAGCGCGATCCGCCGCCGCGTATTCCTCGGGTTGATCACCTCGTCGATATAGCCGCGCTGTGCGGCCACGAAGGGGTTCGCGAAGCGGTCTTCGTATTCCTTCGTTTTCTCGGCGATCTTGTCCGGATCGTCGCGGTCCTGGCGGAAGATGATCTCCACCGCGCCCTTCGCGCCCATCACCGCGATCTCGGCGGTCGGCCATGCGTAATTGAGGTCGCCGCGCAGGTGCTTTGACGCCATCACGTCATAGGCGCCGCCATAGGCCTTGCGCGTGATCACGGTGATCTTGGGCACGGTCGCCTCGGCATAGGCGAACAACAGCTTCGCGCCGTGCTTGATGATGCCGCCAAGCTCCTGCGACGTGCCGGGCAGGAAGCCGGGTACATCGACGAAGGTGAGGATCGGAATTTCGAACGCATCGCAGAACCGCACGAACCGCGCGGCTTTCTTCGACGAGTTGATATCGAGCGCGCCTGCCAGCACCATCGGCTGGTTTGCGACCACACCCACCGTGCGCCCCTCGACCCGGCCAAAGCCGCAGATGATGTTCGCCGCGTGCGCGGGCTGGATTTCGAAGAAGTCCCCCTCGTCCAGCACCTTCGCGATGACTTCGTGCATGTCGTAGGGCTGGTTGGCGTTGTCGGGGATCAGGGTATCGAGGCTGTCCTCCACCCGGTCCCACGGATCGTTCACCGGCAATTCCGGCACGTCTTCGCGATTGGACAGCGGCAGGTACTGGAAGAAGCGCCGGGTTGCGAGCAGCGTCTCAACGTCGTTCTCGAACGCGACATCGGCCACGCTGGTCTTGGTCGTGTGCGTGATCGCCCCGCCCAGATCTTCCTGCGTCACGACTTCATTGGTGACGGTCTTCACGACGTCCGGCCCGGTGACGAACATGTAGCTGCTGTCCTTCACCATGAAGATGAAGTCGGTCATCGCTGGACTATACACCGCCCCGCCCGCGCACGGCCCCATGATTAGGCTGATCTGCGGGATGACACCGCTGGCGAGCGTGTTGCGTTGGAACACCTCGGCATAGCCGCCCAGTGACGCCACGCCTTCCTGAATGCGCGCACCGCCGCTGTCATTGAGGCCGATAACGGGAGCGCCGACTTTCATCGCGGTGTCCATCACCTTGCAGATTTTCTCCGCATGGCGTTTCGACAGCGAGCCGCCGAAGACGGTGAAATCCTGGCTGAAGACATAGACCAGCCGCCCGTTGATCGTGCCCGAGCCGGTGACGACGCCGTCCCCCGGAATGCGCTGCTCGGCCATACCGAAATCGACGCAATCGTGTTCAACGAAGCGGTCCAGCTCCTCGAAACTGCCTTCGTCGAGCAGCACGTCGAGCCGTTCGCGCGCCGTGAGTTTCCCCTTCGCATGCTGAGCGTCGATCCGCTTCTGGCCCCCGCCCATTTCGGCGGCTGCACGGCGGCGTTCCATTTCGGCAATATTGGCAGACATTGAAGACCCCTGCTTGCTTTGTTGCGTGCAGTCGATGCCGGAGCCGCGCCGCAGCGTCAACGTATCAAAATCAAGGATTTCTAAAACTTGAGCGTGACGCTGCGTGCAAGCGCTGGCGAGAGGCTCTCTGCAATGCGCAGCGCTTTCGTCATGCCGATATTGGCCTCGTCGCGGTCCTTTTCGATCGCCTCGACAATGGCAGCGGCGCATTGTTCGGGCGCCATCTTCTTCAACGGATTGCCGTCATTCATCTGCGTATCGACGACCGGAGGCAGCGCTTCGATCACACGGATCGCGGTGTCTTTCAGCTGTTCGCGCAGCGCCAGCGAATAAAATCGCAGACCCGCCTTGGTCGCGCAATAGACCGGCTGGCGCGCGGCGGGTGCAATGGCGAGGCCGGAGGTGATGTTGACGATGGCGGCTTGCGGGCGCTCCTTGAGCAGCTCCATGAGCCCGGTGATGAGCCGGATCGGCGCGCTGAGATTGGCGTAGATACCCTCATCCGCCGCATCGGGATCGGGCGTGCCCTTCCTGAAATCGTGATCCACCAGCTGTCCGGCATTGTTGATCAAGACATCGAGCTTGCGCTCTCCCCATGCGGCGATCAGCGCATCGACCCCGGCGGCGCTCGACAGGTCGGCGGGGATTGTCTCGAACCCCTCCTTCGTCATCGCCGCGAGGCGGTCCGGGTTGCGGCCCGTCAGAACCACCTCGGCGCCTTTCGCCTTGAGCTGCCGCGCCATTTCGCGACCGATACCGGCAGTCCCGCCGGTCAGCAGTATGGTCTTGCCCGCAAGATCCATCAGAACCTCACGATGCCATGATCGACAAGGCTGCGGGTGGTCGCCTCGATACTGTCGGCAGCGGAGATGTATTCAAGGCCGAGCACGTCGCTTGCATGTTTGCCGGAGACATCGCGCGTGCGGCCTAACTCGGTCTTCACCTGCTTGAGGTCGGCGACAAACGGAGCGAGCAGCTTGATCGCGATATTGGGCAGCCTGCGGCGCGGGACCTTGCCCGCATACGCCGGAGTGCGTTCACGGATGATCTCGGCGATATCCTTCATCCAGAGGAACCGGTCGGAAACCGGGAAACGTTCGTTTCTAACCGTGTCCTCGTCCGCATCGAGCGCGAGCAGATGCGCTTTCGCCACGTCGCGCACATCGACGATGCCAAAGCCGACATCGGGGATTGCGGGGATTTCGCCGGTGAGCAGGCGCTCGACCAGCGCGATAGAAGTCGACAGGTCGTCATTCTGCACCGGCCCAAGCACCGCGACCGGGTTGATCGAGCAGAATGACATTTCCGGCGCATGTGCAGTGACCCACGCCCGCGCATCGCCCTCTGCCACGGTCTTGGAGCGGTGATAGGGCGGGACTGCCGGGTTATCGAGGACTGTCCAGTCGTCTTCGGTGAAATGGTTCCGGCCCGGCGGATGACCATAGGCAATCGCCGCTGCCGAACTTGTGAGGACAAAGCGCTTAACGCCAGCACCTTGCGCGAAGGTCAGCGCCCGCATTGCGCCTGCACGGGCCGGTTCGACCAGCTCATCGGCGCTCTTGGGCACAGCGATCGGAAAGGGCGAGGCGACATGTGCCACTGCGTCGCATCCGGCACAGGCATCGGCCCAGCCCTCGTCGTTTTCGAGGTCGGCCTGGAAAACCTTCAGACGCTCACCCGCATCGCTCCAGCGCTCGCGCAGGCGCGGTTCGCTTTTCTCGGAGTTTCGAACGGTGGTGTGCACCGTTTTCCCGGCGGCGAGAGCCTGGTCGATGATCTCACCGCCAATATAGCCGGTTCCGCCGGTGACGAGGATTGTGCTTGCCATGTCGCTCTCCCTGTTTTGCAGCGTATCCTGACCCACTTGTCGAGGACGCAGACCTTACCTTAGCAGAACCAGTTCTTCCGCGACGGTCGGATGGATCGCAGTGGTCGCATCGAAATCGGCCTTGTTCATACCCGCTTTCACCGCGACCGCTGCCGTCTGCATGATCTCCGGTGCGTAGGGGCCGATCATGTGCACGCCCAGAATCTGGCCATTTGCGCCATCACAGATCATCTTGATCAGGCTGCGCTCATTGCGCCCAGCCACGACGTTCTTCATCGGGCGGAAATCGGAGGTGTAGGTCTTCACCTGCCCATATTGTTCCTTCGCCTCGCGCTCGTTCAGACCCACCGAAGCAATCGGCGGGTGGCTGAAGACTGCGCTGGGGATACAGGAATGGTCGACGCAATACGGCTCGACACTGCCGAAGACACTGTCGGCAAAGGCCTGGCCCTCGCGGATGGCGACAGGTGTCAGCTGCACCCGGTCGGTCACGTCACCGACAGCATAGATGTAATCGACATTGGTCCGCGAAAACTCATCGACCTTGATCTCACCTCTCTTGCCAAGGTCCACGCCAGCATTCTCCAGGCCAAGTCCCTCGACATTCGGCACTCGCCCGGTGGCGGCCATGACGAGGTCGAAAGTGCGCTCCTCCACGCCGGTCATCTTGACCGCGAAGGTGCCATCGTCGCGCTTCTCGATCTTTTCGACCTCGGCGTGGAAGAGGAATTCGATCCCCTTCGTCATCGAGATCTGCATCAAGCGGTCGCGCATCGAGAAATCGTAGCTGCGCAGGATCACGTCAGAGCGGTTGGCAACGACGACCTTGGCCCCGAACTCGTTGAAGATGCCTGCAAATTCATTGGCGATATAACCGCCGCCAAGGATCAGGATGCAACCGGGCACTTCATCGAGATGGAACGCCTCGTTCGAGGTGATGACATGCTCGTTGCCCGGAAAATCGGGAATATGCGGGGTCGCGCCGGTCGCGATCAGGATATGCGCCGCAGTGACGACTTTGCCGCTTTCCAGCGTGATTTCATGATCGCCCGTGATCTCGGCGCGCTCATGGAACAGGGTGACGTCGTGCTTTTCGAGGGTGTCCGTGTAGACGCCTTCGATGCGCGCCACGTCTTTCATCACGTGATCGCGTAGCTTCACCCAGTCGAAGCTCTTGCCCTCGATCGTCCAGCCGAACTCCTGACAATCTTCGAGGTCTTCTGCGAATTGTGCGCCATAAACGAGCATCTTCTTCGGCACGCAGCCGCGGATGACGCAGGTGCCGCCGACGCGGTATTCCTCAGCCGCCGCAACCCGCGCACCGTGCGCTGCTGCTACGCGGCTTGCGCGGGTGCCGCCCGAACCGATGCCGATTGTGAAAAGGTCGAAATCGTATTCGGGTTCTGCCACGCCTGATGCTCCTGATAAGTCCCTGCGCCCTATGGCGCGGCTGGCAGGAATTGCCAACCGCGCCAGGTATCCAAGGGTATTCGAAGGTCAGACGCTGGAGGTTACGAAAGGTTTCAGCCCTCGGCTGCGCGCGGAGCGCCTCCGCCGCCACCACGGCGCCGGCCACCGCCACCGCGGCGCTGTCCGCCACCGGGACGACCGCTGCCGCCGCCGGAATTCTTCGGACGGCCCTGGCGATTGGGATGCTTGCGCTTGGGCTTTCCGCCCGAGGCATTGTCGCCGCGCGGAGGTCCATCGCCGCGCGGTTTGCCGCCGCCAGCTGGCTTCGGCCTGATCTTGTTGCGCGAAACCCGAGTCTGCCCCTTGGGTGGCGGCTTGGTGGGGCCGACACCTTCGACGACTGCGCGGAAGTTTTCCGGCAGGTCGAGCCGATCAAGCTCTGCATCGGTGTTGCGCTGGATGTCCTTGAGATAGGTGCGCTCGTCCTCGGCGCAGAACGCAATCGCGATACCGTCCCGGCCCGCGCGCGCGGTCCGGCCAATCCGGTGAACGTATTGTTCAGGCACGTTGGGCAGCTCATAGTTGAGCACGTGGCTCACACCCGGAATGTCGATCCCGCGCGCGGCCACATCGGTGGCCACCAGAATGCCGACCTTGCCACGCCGAAACTCATCGAGCGCGCGCTGGCGCTGCGGCTGCGACTTGTTGCCGTGGATCGCATTGGCGGCGATGCCTGCCCGGTCCAGTTTCTTCACAACGCGGTCCGCGCCGTGCTTGGTCCGGGTGAATATCAGGACCCGTTCGATGTCGCCGGGCACCTTGTGCCTGCCCGACAGGATCATCTCGAGCAGCGACTGCTTCTCGTCCTGCTGGACCATGAAGAGAAATTGCTCGATCCGCTCAGCCGTCGTGGCCGCAGGGGTCACGCTGACCTGCACCGGATTGTTGCAATAATTGCTCACCAGTTCCTTGATCGATTTCGGCATGGTCGCGCTGAAGAACAGCGTCTGGCGCTCTTTGGGGACAAGCTGGTTGATCCGCTTGAGCGCATGAACAAAGCCGAGGTCGAGCATCTGGTCCGCCTCATCCAGCACGAGCACTTCGACACCGGTCAGGTTGAAGGCCTTCTGGTCGATCAGGTCGAGCAGACGACCCGGTGTCGCGATCAGGATATCGGTGCCGCGATGCAGCTTGTTGCGGTCCTTGTTCACCGAAGTTCCGCCGACGATGACTTGCACCTTCAGTCCGGCAAGCGCGCCGTAATCCTTGGCGCTCGCGGCGATCTGGGTGGCCAGTTCGCGTGTCGGGGCGAGCACCAGCATACGGCAGCTCTTGAACGGAATGCGGTTGTCGCTGTCGCGCAGCCGGTCGATGCTCGGAAGCATGAAAGCGGCGGTTTTGCCGGTGCCGGTCTGGGCGATGCCCAGCAGGTCGCGCCCTTCGAGGACCGGCGGGATCGCCTGTTCCTGGATGGGGGTCGGCGTGTCGTACCCTTTAAGGTCGAGCGCCTGGAGAACGGGCTGGGACAGCCCGAGTGTTTCAAATGTCATGTATGATAAAACTCGCAAAATATGCGGTGCGCCGGCGGATTCCGGATGGAATCGTCGCGCATCGCGGGGGTTGAAACCGCCCGCGTGAAAAGGGAAGTCTGTAAGAAATTCAGGGGAGACATGCGCCGGGGCGGATTTGTAAGAGCCGCCGCTTCACGCGAGGCATGCATGTCTCATTCGCTGCGCAGATGGGGCCGCGCAGCCGGAAAGTCAATCGAATGATCGCAAGAGGTTAATTCTTGGCGCGCATGTCCATGTAGGACAAGCGGGCAGTGTAGCTGCTCTCGATCGGCTCATCGGAGGAATCCCGGGCAGGTTCAAACGTGTGATGTTTTAGCAGCACCGCGCACAGTTTGTTTTTCACATAAGTCCGGCGGAAACCTTCATCGAGCTCGCATTCGGTCGCATTTCCATTCTCGTCGACGGTGAGCGTGTAGGCAAGATGCGTGCGCCAGATCCGCAGGCGCGACGAAGTTTTCAGGACCTCCCATTCACCGTCGAATTCGACCAGCTTTACCGGGGTGCTGCCGGTACCGGGATCGAGGCATCGCCCATGTCGTCATTTGCCATCGCTGCCGGAGAAAGCGCAAGTGCAGCCGTTGCTGCGGACAGCGAGAAAAAGCGGAGCATAAAGTGTCCTCGAAGGGGGTGAGTTACTGGAGAATGAAGACCGGCAATGTACTCAAAACGCTGCCGAGCGCAATTATATCCCGCAAACAATGCTGCAACGCATCATCGCGATTGAGCCTCGCGAACTATTGGAATAAAATTACCAGAGGGCCTAAGATTGATCCAAATACTTGGAACATGCTTAACAGACGATTAGAGAATCGCTCCGGTCGTCACAGGCCCGCTGCTTCCATTAATGCACTTGTAGATGGATCAAACTGACCGTCGCCTGAACTCAGCTGTTTCGCGATCTGCTTGCCCAGTTCCACCCCGAACTGATCGAACGGATTGATCTCCATCAGCACCGCATTGGCGAATGTCCGATGCTCATGAAACGCGATGAGCGCGCCGAGCATCGCCGGGTCGAGGTCATCTACCAGGAACATCGCCGAGGGGCGATCTCCCTCATAAGAGCGCGCCGGATCGTCCGACCCCTGCCCCGCCATCAACGCCGCGCCCTGCGCGAGGCAATTCATCAGCAGCGCCTTGTGATGCGCCGGGTCCAGCTCGTCGCCAGGCGCGATGCTGGCGATGAAGTCAACGGGGATCAGGTGCGTGCCCTGGTGCAGCAGCTGGAACACAGCATGCTGCGCATCGGTCCCCACCCCGCCCCACGTGACCGGCGCGGTCGGGCGGCTGACCGGCTCGCCATCCGCCGTCACGCTTTTGCCGTTCGATTCCATTTCGAGCTGCTGGAGATAGTCGGGAAACAGCGCGAGCCGCTCGTCATAGGCAAAGACCGCGCGCGTCTGGCAGCCGCGGATGCGGGTGTAGTACTGGTCGGCAAAGGCGGCGAGCAGCGGCGCATTGGCGCGCCCTTCATTCTCCCGGAAATGCGTGTCGATCGCGCGCGCGCCTGCCAGCATCGCGCGGAAATCCTCCATGCCCGTTGCCAGCGCAACCGGAAACCCGATGCTCGACCACAGCGAATAGCGCCCGCCGACGCTTTCCGGGAATGGCAGGATGCGCGTTTCATCCACGCCCCACTCGACCGCGCGCTCGGGATTTGCCGTAAGCGCGATCACTCTCCCGCTCGGATCGTTCACGCCGCTATCGGCGAGCCATTTCAGCGCGCTCGACGCGTTGGTCATCGTTTCGGTCGTGGTAAAGGTCTTGGAGGCTACAGCAATCAGCGTCGTTTGTGGATCGCAGGCCGCAAAGGCCTGCTCCAGCGCCAGCCCGTCGATATTGGAGACGACATGGACATCGACCAATTCGAGATCGCGGGTCAGGGCATCGACCGCGAGGTCCGGTCCGAGTGCAGATCCGCCGATGCCGATATGGATGAGGTGCTTGACCTCGCCCAGCGCGCCCTGATGGATCGCCTCGACCAGCATTCCCATACGTGCGAGCAATTGCTCGCCCTCTTCCACCTGTGCCTCGGTCCCGCTGCCGCGCATCGCACCGTGGGTGGCCGGACGTCCCTCGGTCGGATTGACAATCCCGCCATCGAACAGCGCCTCCCGCGCGGCGGCAAAGCCCGATGCCTCGGCAAGCTCCTCGAACGCCGCGAGCAGCGCATCGTCGAGGTGCGTCTTCGACCAATCGAGCAGCACGCCATTGGTGCCGTGTTCGGGAATATCGAACTCGATCCGCCGGCTGAGCTTGCTCACGCGCTCGGCATCGGCTGCGAACAGATCGGCCAAAGTGCGGCGCTCGATACCTTCGAGCCTGGACCAGATTGCGGAATTCGTCTCGGATGTCATGCAGCAAACCCCTTTGCGCGTTCATCCCGTGCGAGTAAGGGGGCGAGCGATGGATGTTAAGACCCAAACTGCACCAGCCGACATTCCCGAGGAGGAAACCGGCGGAGAAAGCTTCGCCAGCTTCGCGATGTTCGTCGTCAAGCTGGTCGTCGCCGTGCTGCTGCTGCGCATCCTGGTGTTCTCGCCGTTTTCGATTCCCTCCGAAAGCATGTTGCCGCGGCTGTGGAACGGGGATTACCTGCTCGCAGCCAAGTGGTCCTATGGGTATTCGGGCAATTCGCTGCCCTTCGATGTCGGCTTGCCGGACACCCGCCTGTTTGCAAGCGAGCCCGATCGCGGGGACCTTGTGATCTTCAAGCACCCGATCGATAATACCGACTATATCAAGCGGGTGATCGCACTTCCGGGAGACAGCATTGCGATTATCGGCGGTCAGGTCGTCCTGAACGGAGATCTCATCCCCAAGGCACCGATTCCCGATTTCGACATCCCGGTTTCGCCAAATACTCCATGTGCATGGGGCGCGGATGAAGTGCTGACAGACGTTCAGAACTCCGTCTGCCGCTACCGCCGTTTCAGGGAAACGCTGCCCAGCGTACCGCAGTTACGAAGTGCTCGATTTCGGCCTTACTCAGGGTGACACCATGCCGCAGGCGATCATCCCGGAGGGGCACATGTTCGTGATGGGCGACAACCGCGACAATTCGCGCGACAGCCGCTTTCCCGCCGCTTCGGGCGATGCGGTCGGGATCGTCCCGCAGGATATGCTGGTCGGTCGGGCAGCGATCATCATGTGGTCGACCGATGGCAGCGCCGAATGGCTCAAGCCGTGGACGTGGTTCTCCGCTGCGCGCTGGAGCAGGATAGGACGCACGCTTTGAGCACCCTCGCGCCCGAAACCCGCGAATGGCTTGAGGCCAATGGCTTCAAGGTCCGGACTGAAGGGCCCTGGCTCGAGGCGCTGACTCACGGCAGCTTCAACGGCGGTCTGGCGAGCGCGAATGAACGCGATTACCAGCGGCTTGAATTCCTCGGTGACCGTGTGCTCGGCCTGTCTGTGGCGAGTTGGCTCTACAGCGCCGGTGACGCGCCCGAGGGGCGGCTGTCACAGCGGCTCAACGCGCTTGTCAGCGGACAGACCTGCGCCCGGATCGCGCGGACCATCGCCCTTCCCGAACATCTGCGCCTCGGCAAGCAGGCCCGCGAGGACGGCGGCGCCGACAGCGCAAATATCCTTGGCGATGTGATGGAAGCGCTGATCGGGGCAAACTTCATCGAAAACGGGTATGATGCCGCGCGCGAGACGATCTACCAGCTCTGGGAAGAAGAGCTGGATGGCGATGCGGGCAAGGCGAAACATCCCAAGAGCGCGCTGCAGGAATGGGCCGCCGGCAATCGCCGGGCAATGCCGCGCTACGAGGTCATCGAGCGCACCGGGCCGGACCACGCCGCGCGCTTTACCGTGCAGGTCAGCATCAACAATGTCGGCGAGGCGCAAGGCATCGCGACAAGCAAGGGCGAAGCAGAAAAGCGCGCCGCAAAAGCATTTCTGGAGGAATACGGGTGAATGTAGAAGAAGCGCCAACCTATTGCGGCGTCGTGGCCGTAATCGGCGCGCCCAATGCGGGCAAATCGACCTTGGTGAATCAGCTCGTGGGCCAGAAAGTCGCGATCACCAGCTCCAAGGCGCAGACCACCCGCGCCCGCATGCTTGGCATCGCGCTGTTCGGGCCGGTGCAGATGATCCTCGTCGATACCCCCGGCATTTTCGAGCCGAGGCGCCGCCTCGACCGCGCGATGGTCAATGCCGCATGGGAAGGCGCGAACAGCGCGGACGCGATCCTGCTGCTGGTCGATCCAGTGAAGCAGCGGCGGCACGAATTGCTCCCACTGCTGGAATCGCTCGAGAACCGGCCCGAGAAGAAAATCCTCGTCCTCAACAAGGTCGACCGGGCGAAGAAGGAGCCGCTGCTCGCACTGGCCGAGGAATTGGCCGCCAAGGTGAAATTCGACGAGATCTTTTTCGTCTCCGCTCTCACCGGTGACGGTGTCGAGGACATGAAGGAAGCGCTCGCCAAGGCCATGCCCGAGGGGCCGTGGATGTATCCCGAGGACCAGGTTTCCGACGCATCCGAACGTTTGCTCGCCGCGGAAATCACACGCGAGCAGATTTACCAGCAGCTTCATGAAGAGCTTCCCTACGACACCGCCGTGCGCCCCGAGCAATATAAGACCCGGCCCGATGGCTCCCTCGAAGTGCACCAGCAGATCGTGGTCGCCCGCGAAAGCCAGCGCCCCATTGTGCTCGGCAAGGGCGGTCAGCGGATCAAGGCCATCGGCGAGGCCGCGCGCAAGGAGCTGGCGGAAATCCTTGGTGTGAAGGTCCACCTGTTCCTGCACGTAAAGGTCAGCGAAGGCTGGTCCGACGACAAGGAAGTGTTCGAGGAAATTGGGCTGGACTGGGTGAAGTGAGGCGCGCAATCACAACCTTGCCCGTTTTGGCTACATTGGCGATTGGTGCCTGCTCACCAGATGCCAGCCTTGCACCAGACAATCTACCAGAAGGCATGTTCCAGAGTGGGCCTGAAGCCAGCGAAGTGACTCCGCCTTACGGCCTCAATCTTTATCCAGATACCAAAGTCATTTCTGCGATGCTCGACGGCATTTCCATGCTGGTTGAGGTCAATGCCACTTCCGATGAGCTTGAAGCGTTTTACCGCTCCGAATTCGAACGGCTCGGTTACGAAGTAATTGAGCGCAGCGAAGACAAGGGCCAAGTCAGCCTTCACTCAATCGGCACAGGACGACGGCGAGGTAATCTGACAATAGCGATCAATCGCGTGGAGGGATCTCCGGGCCGCTACATCCTTGTCTTCGGAAAGATGTTCGACAGCCACGCTTCGCAGTAATTTGCACGCTAGAGCTCAATGCTCGGGCCCCTAGCGCTTCTTCGCAATCTTGATCTTGTGCTGCTTGGCGAAGCTCTTGGTTGAGTCTTCGCTGCGGTTGAGCGCTTTCGCGATCTGCTTCAGCCCCTGACCCTTTGACGCCAGAAGCTTGAGCTTGCCCGCCTCTTCCGCGTTCCACGGCTGCTTGTGTCGTTCGAAGTGTTCCTTGCCCATCGCTCCCGCGTAGGCGCTTGGTTCAGGATTGGCGAGTGCAAACGCGCTCAGCCCCTCCAAGTTTCTCCAGCTTCGCTTTCAACGCACTCTCGTCGAAGGGTTTAACGATGTAATCGTCCGCGCCTGCGCCGATGCCTTCGTGGATGTCCTTGGCCTCTCCGTTGGAGGTGCAGAAGATCACGATAGGTTCTTTCGGCGTCGGGATCGCGCGCAGTTTCGACACGAATTCGATGCCGTCCATCTCGGGCATATTCCAGTCGGTCAGCACGATGGCGGGCATGGAGTTCGTGCAGCGCGCCAGCGCCTCTTCGCCGTTTTCCGCCTCTACCGGCACATAGCCGAGGCTTTTGGCGATCTTCGAGGCGACCTTGCGGATCACGCGGCTGTCATCGACGATCAGGCAGACCTTTGCTGCGGCCTGGTCGGGCACGGCGTCGCCGAAGCGGTCGCGCATCGCCTTTGCGGCTTCGACGATCGACTCGGTTTCGCCAGCATCGCCCGCAGGCGGCGGTGCGCTGCCGATGGCGTCCTCGACGTCGTCCGGGGCCTCGACCGGCTTGGCGCCGTCGCGTGCTTCGGTCAACCTTTCGGCGAGGCTCTTGCCATCGTTGTCGCGGCGGTTGCGGTTAGGCCCGGTGTTTCGCTTGATCAGATTTTGAATGGCTCGTGCTCCCCTCCGAGCGAAGCGAAGTCGTTCTCGCCGCTCAGGTCATGCGCCTCATCTTCGTGAATGTCTTCTTCGGTGAGGTCGGCTGTTTCGCCTTCTCCGGGCGTAATTCGCACATGCAGATATGGCATCCAGACATCGCCGAATTCGGCTTTCTGGTACCACACGTCAATCACGTCGTAGCTGGCCCACATCCCGTCGGGCGCGCGCAAGCGAATCCCTTCGCCGATGCGCGGCACAGCAGCAAAGCGGACACGCTCCTGGCTCTGGTGGGTCTCGTTCTGGACTTCGATTTCAATCACGGTGCGGTGTCCCTGGTCTGAGATACCGGTGATACGGGCTAATACTTGACGAAATCCCAACGCCGCAGGGTCAAAATTTGACCTATGACCATAGTTAATCCGAGGTTGCCGTCTTCTTCGCCGGAGCCTTTTTCTTGGCCGCCGCCTTCTTTGGAGCAGCCTTTTTCTTGGCAGGCGCTTTCTTGCGCTTCTTCTTGGCCGGTCCCTTGGCCGCGCGGGCATCGATCAGCTCGATCGCCTGTGCTGCCTCGATATCTTCGGGCTTCACGTCCTTGGGGATCGTCGCATTGACGTTGCCGTCGGTCACGTACGGGCCATAGCGGCCCGGCATGACCTTGATCTCGCCGCCGCTGGTCGGGTGTTCGCCCAGCGTCTTGATCGGTTCTGCCTTTCCGCGTCCGCCGCCTTTACGGTTGGCGGCCTCGGCCAGCATCGTGACCGCCGCGTTCATGCCGGTGTCGAAGACATCGCGCGCGCTTTGCAGCTTGGCGTATTTGCCATCGTGACGCAGGTAAGGCCCATAGCGCCCGATGGCGGCTTCGATTTCCTTGCCCGTTTCAGGGTGCGCGCCGACAATCCGCGGCAGGTCGAGCAACTTGATCGCCCATTCGAGATCGAAATCGTCAAGGTCTTTGGGGATCGAGGCGCGCTGCTTCTTCTCCTCGACCTCCATTTCGACATAAGGTCCGAACCGCCCGGATTTGCGGTGGATTTCCGCGCCGGTTTCCGGGTGCGTGCCCATCAGGCCGTCTTCCGCCGGATCTTCGCCATCCGCGCCCGGCTGGGCAAAGCGGCGGGTGTATTTGCATTCGGGATAGTTCTGGCGCGCGATGAACGCGCCAAAGCGGCCCCCGCGCAGATTGAGTTTGCCGCCTTCGCGCCCTTCCTGCTCGCATAGCGGGCAGAACCGTGCGTCCTTGCCATCCTCGCGCGGCGGGAATAGGTAGTCGGACAGGTATTCGTCGAGCACTTCGGTGACTTCGCTCGGCAGTTTTTCCATGACCTCTTCGGTCTTGGGCTTGAAGTCCTTCCAGAACTTGGCGAGCAGCTCCTTGTATTCTTCGCGCCCGTCGGAAACGACGTCCAGCTCCTCTTCCATGCCAGCCGTGAAATCGTAGGCTACATATGTGGGGAAGAAGCGTTCGAGGAACGCCGTGAGCAAACGCCCGCTTTCCTCTGCGTGGAAACGGCTTTTCTCCATCCGCACATAGTCGCGGTCGCGCAATGTCTGGATGGTCGAGGCGTAGGTCGATGGACGCCCGATGCCGAGTTCTTCGAGCCGTTTGACAAGGCTCGCTTCGGAAAAACGCGGCGGCGGCTGGGTGAAGTGCTGGTTGGCTTCGACATCGGTCTTGGCGGGCACGTCGCCATCCTTCATCGCGGGCAGCAGGCCGTCTTCGTCGTCTTCCTTGTCGTCGAAGCCTTCCTGATAAACGGCGAAGAAACCGGGGAATTTCACGACCTGACCGTTGGCACGCAGTTCGTGCTGACCGGTTGCATCGCGCAAGGTGACGGTGGTGCGTTCGAGCTGTGCAGCCGCCATCTGGCTCGCCATCGCGCGCTTGAAGATCAGCGAATAGAGCTTCGCCTCATCCCCTGCCCCGACCTTGTCACGGCTGAAATTGGTCGGACGAATCGCTTCGTGCGCTTCCTGCGCATTCTTGGCCTTGGTGGCATAAAAGCGTGGTTTTTCCGGGCGGTAATCATCGCTGAAGCGCTCGGAGATCGCATCGCGCGCGGCCAGGATGGCGCTCATGTCCATCTGCACGCCATCGGTACGCATGTAGGTGATCGCGCCCGCTTCATAAAGCGACTGCGCCAGCCGCATCGTGTGGCTGGCAGAAAATCCGAGCTTGCGCGAGGCTTCCTGCTGCATGGTCGACGTCGTGAACGGCGGCGCCGGGTTGCGCTTGAGCGGCTTGGTCTCGACGCCCTCGACGGTGAAGCGCCCGCCTTCGACAGCGGCCTTGGCCTCCATCGCGGCGCCTTCATTGCCAAGGCTCAGCTTTTCCAGCTTCTTGCCATTATAGCGCACCAGCCGCGCATCGAAGGCGGTTCCGTCATGCTGCAATTTGGCGAGCACCGACCAGTATTCGTCCGCCTTGAACGCTTCGATCTCGCGCTCGCGGTCAACGATCAGACGCAGCGCGACCGATTGCGCGCGGCCTGCCGATTTTGCACCGGGCAGCTTGCGCCACAGGACAGGCGACAGGGTAAAGCCGAACAGGTAATCCAGCGCGCGGCGGGCGAGATAGGCGTCGATCAGCGGCTGATCGAGTTCGCGCGGTGACTTCATTGCTTCGGTCACTGCCGACTTGGTGATGGCGTTGAAAGTGACCCGGTCGACCTTTGCCGGCAGGTTCTTGCGCTTTTTCAGCAGCTCCTGGACATGCCAGCTGATCGCCTCACCTTCGCGGTCGGGGTCGGTCGCGAGGACCAGCCGGTCGGCATTCTTGGCCGCGTCGCTGATTTCCTTGAACCGCTTCTGCTTGTCGCGGTACAATTCCCAGTCCATCGCGAAATCTTCATCGGGCCGCACGCTGCCATCCTTGGGAGGCAGATCGCGCACGTGGCCGTAGCTGGCGAGAACCTTGAAGTCCTTGCCCAGATATTTCTCGATAGTCTTCGCCTTGGCCGGCGATTCAACGATGACAAGCTGCATGATGGTCTGGTCTGTGTCCCTACACGTGTACGTACGCGCGAGAGTGGGGTCGTGGTTCGCGCGCCGTCAAGTGGCGGGAGCGATTGCACGAAAACTCCCGCCAAGCCAAGCGCAATAGGAAACGCGCGGGCAATTACCGCGCGGCTGGATGCGCGAGTGCCGTTAGGCGAACATCTCGGTCAGATCATCGGTGTTGTTGTAGAGCAGGCGATATGCGGCCACGGCGAGCGCGACGAAGACAGCGGTAAAAACCGTCTCGGACAGCGCTGACAGAATCAGGCCCGGAATGGATGTTTCTCCGCCGATCAGGAACGTCGCTCCGCCGATGATCGAACCGATGATCACAAGACCAATGAACAGGATCACGAACGCGCCAAAGATCGACCAGCCGCACCCGCGCGTTCTGGTCCAGCTCTCCCCGAACGTATCCATTGCAGGCGTATCGGTGCCCACGATCAGCGGGAGCACGATTGTCCATCGCACCGCCAGGATGATGCCTGGCACAATGAGCAGGATCATCCCGAACAGGATGCCGAGCGTCGAGAGAATGTAGATGCCGAGCCACGGCCAGAAACGGGCAAATCCCGGTGTCGCGGTTTGTCTTATGAGTCCGGCATACAGCCAATAGGTCAAGATCACGCTTACGACGGTAGCGGCGATTACCATGATGACTGCAATTGCTCCCTGCGCGATCAGGTCGGGGGTGATCTGAAACCCGAACCCAAACCCGTAGTCGTAACCCGATCCGCCCCCCTGGAAAAACTCGGACGCGGCAGTAAACGGCGTCAAAACAGCAACGAAAATGGCCAACAAACGCGGATTGTCACCGAGCTCGGCAAAGGTTTGGCTGAGCAGGTTCGATAAAGTTGCTTCGCGTTTCATCGGTGTCTTGCGCCCCTTGTCATGGTCTTCAGCTGCCTGCCCCGGTCAGGCTGATCAGTCCACCCGCATGCCGCTCCAATTCCCCAGCGATTTCAAGTTCAAGCAGCGCCATATGGACCGCCGGCGCGCTGGCGCCCGATTGGCGGATCAGTTCATCGACGGCAATTGGCGCGACCGAGAGCAATCCATTGATCGCCTCGGCCCCTTCAGCGGGATCGGCCTCGGCGAGGTCGCTGTAATCGAATTCGGTCACGCTTTCTTCGACGCGGAAGGTCGAACGCGGCGCACCGGTGAAGCTGTGGAGCAGCTCGATCACTTCCTCTGGACTCTGCACGAGCACCGCCCCGTCCCGGATCAGCTGGTTGCAGCCAAGCGAGCGCGTATCGAGCGGCGAGCCGGGGATCGCCATCACTTCGCGCCCCGCCTCGCCTGCCAGCCGCGCGGTGATGAGTGTGCCCGATTTTGGCGCGGCTTCTACCACCAGCGTGCCGCTCGCCAGCCCCGCAATGATCCGGTTGCGGCTGGGAAAGTGGCGACCGCGCGGCTCCGTGCCGGGCGGTTGTTCCGCGATCAGCAGGCCTTCGCTTGCAATCCGCTCCTGCAGGTCGGCGTGCTGCGGAGGGTAGGCGATGTCGATCCCGCTTGCGATCACGCCAATCGTCTGCGGGAATGCGCCTTCGTGGCTTGCACCATCGATCCCGCGGGCGAGGCCGGAGACGACTGTGAACCCGGCCCCTGCAAGCGCGGTCGCAAACTCGCGCGCCAGCTTTACCGCCGCCGCGCTGGCATTGCGCGCGCCGACCATCGCAACGCACGGCTTGCTGGCCAGCGGAAGGTTGCCCCGGCAGGTGACGATCGGAGGGGCGCTCTCGATCTCGGCGAGCAGTGCGGGATAATCGGGCTGGTCGTGGAAGAGATAGCGCGCGCCGGCCTTGCGAACGGCGGTCACCTCCGCCTCGATCCGGTCCGTGGGCGCTGGCCGGTAGCGTGATTTGCCGCGCGCCGCGAGATCGGGCAGTGCCTCAATCGCCTTCGCCGCCGTGCCGAAACGCGCCAGCAGCTTGGCATAGCTTACAGGCCCGATATTGGGCGAGCGCAGCAGCCGAATGCGCGCGAATGCTTCGTCTTGCGATAGCGTCACTTTTTGCCGCCGACCTTCGGTTCTTCGCCCTTGGCCAGGCGCGCGATGTTCTCACGGTGCAGATAAATGATCAGGCCGGCAATCGCTGCGAGCACGGGAAAGAATTGCGGATAACCGAACAGCGGCGCAGCAGCGGCAGCGGCCACCACCGCACTCATCCCGGCGAGCGAGGATACGCGAAAGATCGCCAGCATCGAAACCCATATCAGCGCGTAAGCAAGGCCGATGGGCCATGCGAGCCCGAAAGCGACGCCTGCATTGGTCGCCACGCCCTTCCCGCCCTTGAATTTCAGCCACACCGGAAAGCAGTGCCCCAGCACCGCGCCACCAGCGGCAAATGCCTTTGCGACATCGCCCGTATCCCCGGCCCAGATGATCCCGGCGGCGAAAACCGGGGCAAATCCCTTGAGCAGATCAAGCAGCAGCGTGCCCGCAGCCAGCCCCTTGTTCCCGGTACGGAGCACATTGGTCGCGCCGATATTGCCGCTGCCGATGCTGCGCACATCGCCGTGCCCGGCGGCCCTCGTCAGCAGCAGGCCGAACGGTATCGATCCGGCAAGATATCCCAGCAAGGCGGCGAGTAACGGTTCCATTGTGACCCCAGCAGATGCGCGTGCCTTATCCAGCGCGCGCTTTTCTTTTGTCGCTGCCTAAGTAATAGACCGCCTCGCGACAAGTTCACAGCGGACAATAACGACCATTACCGATCCATCCTCCCCGATTTTGCTGTTCGATTCCGGAATGGGCGGCCTCACCGTGCTGGCCGAATTGCGCGAAGCTCTGCCGAACGCGCCGGTGATCTACGCCGCCGATCTTGCCGGACTGCCCTATGGAACCAAGACGGAGGCCGAGGTCGCCGCGCGCGTCTGCGGACTGCTGGGCCGGATGGCGGAGCGGTACCGCCCGCGCCTGATCTGCATCGCCTGCAACACCGCGAGCACTATCGCGCTCGGTATGGTTCGCGACGTGCTTGAGATCCCGATTGTCGGCACCGTCCCTGCTATCAAGCCTGCAGCAGCGCTTACGAAAACCGGTGTCATCGGCCTGCTGGGCACCGCTGCCACGGTGCGCCAGCCCTATGTCGACCGGCTTGAGGCCGATTTCGCCGCCGACCGATTGCTCATCCGCAGCGCCGCGCCCGGCCTGGTCGACCTTGCAGAGGCGAAAATTCGCGGCGAGGCGATTGGAATCGATGCGGTGAGGCGCGAGGTCTCCGGCCTGCTCGATGCGCCGCGCGGCGGAGAAATCGACACGGTCGTGCTTGCCTGCACGCACTTCCCGCTGCTCGAACCCGAACTTTCCGAGGTCTTCGGCCCCGGCGTGGCGTTTGTCCACGGCGCCAAAGGGATTGCTCGCCGCATCGCCGCTTTGACCAAGGGCCAGCCGTTTGCGCGATCGGGCGAGGACCGCGCGGTGGTCACCGTGCGAACCGGCGAGGCAGACAACCAGCCAAGGCGAACGCTCCTGCAAAGCTATGGTCTGCATCAATTCGAGCCATTCTAGCTGCGAGTAATTCGCAAAGATCGCGGTGGCAAACCGGGAACCGATTGCCTATTTCCACCGCTGTCCAAGGCGGTCAAAATCGCCGCAAGCGCTACGAGAGCCTCACGTGAATTACGAGCATATCTTCGATCAGGCGATTGACCGCCTCCACGAGGAAGGGCGCTACCGCGTCTTCATCGACATCATGCGGAACAAGGGCGCCTATCCCAATGCGCGCTGCTTTCACGGTCACAACGGCCCCAAGCCGATCACCGTGTGGTGCTCGAACGATTACCTCTGCATGGGCCAGCACGAAAAGGTAGTCGGCGCGATGGAAGAAGCTCTGCACGATGTCGGCGCAGGCTCTGGCGGCACGCGCAATATCGGCGGCAACACGCACCTGCATGTCGAGCTGGAGCGCGAGCTTGCGCAGCTGCATGGCAAGGAAGGCGCGCTGACCTTTACCAGCGGCTATGTCTCCAACGATGCGACGCTTTCCACGCTGGGCAAATTGCTGCCGGGCTGCGTCATTTTCTCCGATGAATTGAACCATGCCAGCATGATTGCCGGGATCCGCAATTCCGGCTGCGAAAAGCGCGTGTTCCGCCACAACGACATGGCGCATCTCGAAGAAATGCTCGCCGCCGAAGACGCCGAGACACCCAAGGTCATCGCGTTCGAAAGCGTCTATTCGATGGATGGCGATGTCGCCCCGATCCACGCGATCTGCGATCTGGCCGAGAAATACAACGCGCTCACCTATATCGACGAAGTGCACGCGGTCGGCATGTATGGCGAGAACGGCGGCGGCATTTCGCAGCGCGACAACGCGGCACACCGGATCGACATTATCGAAGGCACGCTGGGCAAGGCATTCGGCGTGATGGGAGGCTATATCGCCGCCGACACCCGCATCATCGACTGCATCCGCTCCTATGCGCCGGGTTTCATCTTCACGACCTCGCTTTCGCCCGTGCTGGTCGCTGGCGTGCTCGCATCGGTGAAGCACCTTAAATCCTCGAATATCGAGCGCAACGCCCAGCAAAGGGCTGCCGCGATGCTCAAGCTCAAATTCGCTGAAGCCGGGTTGCCGGTGATGGATTCGACCACGCATATCGTGCCGCTGATGGTCGGCGACCCGGTCCGCGCCAAGAAGATCAGCGACATCCTGCTCGCCGAATACGGCGTCTATGTACAGCCGATCAACTTCCCCACCGTCCCCCGCGGAACCGAGCGCCTGCGCTTCACCCCCGGACCGAACCATACCGAAGCGATGATGGACGAACTGACCGAGGCCTTGGTGGAAATCTGGGACCGTCTGGAGATGCAGCTGGCCGAGGCGGCTTGAGAGCAATGCGCTGGAGCAAGCTCAGGCAATTGGTAAAGGAGCGGTTCGCGCCCGAATTGAGTGGACGTCTGGACATAAACAGCGCGGCTTATGGAGCCTGCACATGCGGGCATGCTTGGCTCACTTGGGACGGCGAGGTCATTGCGAATTTCTGCACTCGCGCCAATTATATCGCGAACGGCTGGGAGCCAGCTTCGGACACGCAAAATGCAGCCTGGAAAAGCCAATCAACCGAGTTTGGTGAATTCAGCCGGCAAGACGCCTATCAGGCCTGCTGGTCATTTATTCATGACCTGTCGATCGCTGAAGCGCTGGAAGACGACGACCCACTCGTAAACATGCTTGCTCTTGCAGACGCTCGAATCGGGAAGCGGCGCCTTGCCAAGGTGGACCCCGAAAAATTTCATCCGCTTGCCGCTCGCATCCTGAAGTTGCGTGCGATAGCCTGAATTGGCAAAGCCAGCGTGAGGCCGCTTCAACAGGGATTATCATGAGCAAAGCTTTCGGTTCACCAGATCAACGCTTTGACGAAGTCGTCCTCGGACGTCGCTCGATCCGGGGTTATCTCGACAAGCCAGTGCCGCGCGCGCTTATCGAGGAAGTGCTCACGCTGGCGATGCGTTCGCCGACAAGCATGAACACGCAGCCGTGGTATTTCCATATCATTACCGGAGAACCGCTCGACCGCATTCGCAAGGGCAATACCGAGCGTATCCTCGCAGGCGAACCCGACAGCCGCGAGTTTCGGCGCGGGGAACCGTTCGCTGGCGTCCACCGCGAGCGCCAGATCGGCGTCGCCAAGCAGCTGTTCGGTGCGATGGGGATAGAGCGTGATGACAAGGAACGGCGGCAGGATTGGGTCCTGCGCGGCTTCCGCCAGTTCGACGCGCCGGTCTGCGTTATCGTGACCTATGACAAGGAGCTGTCCAGCAGCGACGACACGGCCTTCGATTGCGGAGCGGTGACCACCGCGCTGGTCAATGCGGCATGGTCGCGCGGGCTTGGCTGCGTAATCAATTCGCAAGGCATCATGCAAAGCCCCGTCGTGCGCGAACATGCCGGCATCCCGGACGATCAGGTGATCATGAAGGCTGTCGCGCTAGGCTGGCCCGATCCGGACTTTCCCGCCAATGCCGTCGTCAGCGAGCGCAAGAGCGTTGATGACGCAGCGCGGTTCGTGGGCTTTGATTGATCTCCGAGGCCAGTTGGAACTAGTCTTCCGCATCCCTCGTATTCACCACCAGCGTGTCCGCTTCGATTGCGCGGAGCAGATCGCTGGTCACGCTGCCGATGGCTGCTTGCCTGAAGCCGCTGGTGCCGTGGCTTCCGAGCACGACGAGAGCTGCCGGGTCTAGCGCCAGCCCCTTGCGGATCGCCTCGTTCGCGTTGCCCTTAACAAGCTCGCTCGTCGCATCCGACAGGCGGGCTTCGCGCGCGGCCAAGCCGGTCATGAACTCGGCCAACTGCGCGCGCTCGGCGTCCTCGACTTCTTCGGCGACATAGCTGTCCTTTTGCCAAGCCTGAAACGGCACTTGCCACGCATGCACGACGTGCAATGCGGCATCGGGAAACATCCGCGCGGCAGTGATGATCGCATGGGCTGAGCCGGGCGAGAAATCGGTGCCGGCGACGATCTGGCGATAGGCGCCATGCGCCCGCATCTTGGCGACCAGCACCGGCTTGACCGTGTTGCGCAAGACGTAATCCACTGCGGTCCCGAGGAAGAAGTCGCCTAGCGTGTTGTAACGCGCCGGTCCGATCACCAGCACCGAAACATCATCGCGCGCGCTGGCATTGGCGATGGCTGCAGTCGGCGAGCCTGCCGGAAATACGAATTCGACATTGTCGGCCTTGTCATCGAGGCCGGTGACCGCTCGCATTTTCCCCGATAGCGCGGCCAGGTCTGCCGGATCGTCCTCCGCCCGATCGGTCGCGTGGATCACGAGAAGCTTTGCCCCTCTGTCGCGGTGCAATTGCACAGCCCTATCGATGGCGCGGTCGGCGCGCGAGCTGAAATCGGTAGCAACGGCTACGGTGCGGATCGACATGAAGACCTCCTTGGTGAAGTGCTTGATACTTAATCTCTTCGCGCGCCGCAAATGATTTGCAATAGCGCGGGAAGGCGAGAAAGCCGGTATGCCCTGGTGGCCCTTCATCATGACCCGATATGCGCCTACACTCGCGTGCTGAAAGCAATCGCACACTGGCATCGTGCCGGGGAGCGGAGGCGAGCCAAGTGATGCAACAAAGCGGTCCCAATGCCGAGGCGGAGACCTCGCCGAGCGGCGAACAGCGTACCCTCAAACGCGCGCTGACGCTGCCTTTGCTCACGCTCTACGGCCTCGGCGTGACGCTTGGTGCGGGGATTTATGTTCTTGTCGGCGCGACCGCGCAGGAGGCGGGCATCCATGCGCCGATTGCGTTTGTATGTGCGGCGATCGTCGTCTCGATCACCGCGCTCAGCTATTCCGAGCTGGCCACCCGCTTTCCCGTCAGCGCGGGAGAGGCGGCGTATGTCGATGCGGGCTTCGGGGTAAAGCCGCTGACGCTGACAGTCGGGCTGCTGGTCGCGCTGTCGGGGATCGTTTCGGCATCGGCGGTCGCGATCGGCGCGGCGTCCTACCTCGCAGAGTTGGTCGGCCTCGGCGTGCCTACGCTCACGATCATCACCGTCCTCGCGATGGGTCTGCTCGCGACCTGGGGCATCACCGAATCCGTTACTGCCGCGGCGGTAGTCACGTTCATCGAGATCGGCGGGCTGCTGATGGTGATCGGCTGGAGCCTGTTCGGCGGAGCGGAAATCGTCGTTCCCGCAAGCGCGATCCTGTCTCCGGCAGGCAGCACGGCGTGGCTGGGCATCGGCGCGGCGACCGTCCTCGCCTTTTTCGCCTTCATCGGGTTCGAGGACATGGCCAATGTCGCCGAGGAAGTGAAAGAGCCCACACGCACCTTCCCTCGCGCCGTCATCATCACCCTTGTCGTCACCACGCTGCTCTACCTGATGGTCACGATGGCGGTCGTGATGACCGTCCCGATGAGCGAGCTGGCAGGCAGCGCGGCACCGCTTGCCCTTGTGTTCGGCAATGCGCCCGGCGGCTTCAGAGAGAGCTTCGCCGCAATCGCGGTGATCGCCACCGTCAATGGCATCCTGATCCAGATCATCATGGCATCACGGGTGGTCTTTGGCCTTGCCGATCGCGGCTTCCTGCCCCGCCCGCTTGCCCACATCTCCGCCGCCACTCGCACTCCAGTTGCGGCCACGGTGCTGGTGGTGGCGATCATCGTGCTGCTCTCGCAGTCCTTTGCAATCGAAACGCTGGCCGAGCGGACTTCGCAGATCGTCCTGCTGGTGTTCGTGCTGGTCAATTGCGCGCTGATCCGGTTGAAGATGCGCAAACAGTCGGCGATCGCGGACTTTTTCGAAGTCCCGGCCTTTGTCCCGGTCGCCGGAGCATTTGTTAGCCTTGGCCTGTTCGTTACAGCATTCTTCTGATGCAAGTACACGGTTCAACCGCGGCGTGATTCATCGGCTTCAATCAGAGCCAGAATTCCCCAGTTTGCTTACCCGATCTTAATGTCGGACCAATACTCCTCCCCGCAAGGGAAAAGGGTCGCAGTAATTCATGGACGGGAAGTATAAGTTCGACGCGTGGGATAGCTTTGCGGAGACAATGTTCTCCTCGGAATTTATCAGCGTCAATTGGACGGGGCTAGCTGCGGGACTGTTCCTCGGCGTGGCGCTGCTTTCCTGCATTTTCAGCGCTGCATCGTTCGGCGTGCTGCGACAGAAATACCTGCTCTGGTACGCCGCACGCTGCATCGCCATCGGTGTGCTCGCACTGACCCTGTCACCTGTTTATCTCGGACCCTTTTTCGGGCACGACGAAGTGCCGCGCTATATGCTCGGGTTCCTCGGTTTCGACCTGATGGTCGCGCTGATCGGACCATTCGTGGCTTCCTACCTCGAACCCGACGCGATCCCCGACAGGCTGCGAAAGCTGCTGTTCTGGTCGTTCCCCATCGCACTGTTTTTCATCCCGGTTTACTGGATGACGCAGCCGCCGCCCGCGTACTATTTCGCGCGACTGGCCTTGTATCTCGCCATTGTGCTTCTCGTCGCTGTGAGCGTGGCAGTCGCGCTGAAGAATCGCAGCCGAACAGCGCGGTTCCAATTGGCCGGGTGGGCGCCGATCCTCGCTCTGAATCTCATAAACGTCCCGTGGCACATCGCCACCGGCAACCCAATGCCATATTATTTGAATTGGCTGTTCATCATGCTCGGGATCGAATTCATCGTAACCGCACTTGGCATTACCGATCGTTTCATGACCCTGCGACGAGAACGCGACCGCGCCGAAGACCGCGAAGAGATGTTGCTCGCCCTCGCTCAGACCGATCCGCTTACGGGCCTTGCCAACAGACGCGGGCTGGAAAACGCCTTTGGCGCTTCGGTGAGCGCGCTGGTCCTGTTCGATCTCGATAATTTCAAACGGATCAATGACACGTTCGGCCACGATATCGGCGACCGGGTGCTGGTGCATACAGCCTTTGCACTCGAAAGTGCGGATGGGCTCGCAGCCCGGATGGGAGGCGAGGAATTTGCGGTGATCTTCTTCGGCGGAGACGCGCACGATGAGGCGGAGCGCCTGAGAAACGCGATTCACGAGGAAGCGACCGGAGTGCAGCCCGGCCTGATCGTCACGGCTAGCGCCGGGCTCGTGACCCTGACCGGCCCGCGCGACCTGCGCGAAGTCCTGCGCGAAGCCGATGCGCTGCTGTATGAGGCCAAGCAGCAGGGACGCAATCGCATGATCGCGCGGCGCGACATGCGTGAGCCGGACGGCGAATGGTCGGGGTCAGCCGCCGTCGCTGCTTGAGAAGGTCTCGCCTATTCCTGCGCGTCAGAACGCTCGGCCGCCTGCTTCAGATAGGGCAGCGGATCGGCGAGCTCGTATCCGGGCATCCTGCGCACGAAATGCTTGAGCCAGGTGGCGTGACCGCTGCCCGCGAGAACCAGGATGCGGTCTCCGGGCTTTGCAATCATGTCAATCTTGGAAAACATCTTGGCATTGCGCATGTACCAGAAGGCGTTGAGCTCAGCGCCGGGCTGGTTCTCGCCGTCGCCGATCGACAGAAGCGAATAATAGAGGCGGTCGTGCTGCGCCCCGACAATGTCCTCGCGGTTATGCAGGATCAGCGATTCCGCAATGGATTGCTCAGGCAGCTTGGCCTGCTCGTCAGCAATAATGGCCTGCACTTCTGCGAGCAGTTGGCCGATCAGCTCCGCCTGACCGTTTGCCTCAGCGAATTCCATGACCTTGCCCATGGGGAAGTAATCGGGCTCTCCCTCCCCGCCGCGCTCGTCATAGCCATAGACAGCTTCATGTCCGAGCATGTACGCCATGCGGTAGCCGACCTGCACGCTTTCAGAACGCCTCGATGTGATCAGCTCTTCATAATCGCCGAAACTCGCCAATTCGAAAGATGGCGCGTCTGCTTCATTTTCGACCGCGATGCGGGTCGGCTGCCACTTGGCAAGCGTCTCGGCAAGGACCACGATCTCGCGCTGGCGGCGCGGCGCGAGCACATCATCCACTTCCATGTTGACCGCATCGAGGCCGGGATTGGCGAAATGATACATGCCGAGGACCATGACTTCGATCGGCTCGGGCGCGGCATCGCCGCCTTGCGCCGCTGCCGGAACTGCGATCAGGCCCGCGATGGCGAGCAGGAATTTCAGCGGTTTCATCATCTTCCTCTCTTGTGAGTTACTGTAATAATACAGCAAGCCAAAGAGAGGGCAAGTGCCTACCGCAAGCTCACCACGTTATCGCTCGGCTCGCGCACCCGCGTGCCGTTGAACAGGCTCATCATCGGCTCGTCGGTGACCACGACGCACTCCGCATCGCCAAAGCCGTTGAAGCCGGTCTTCATCGCCGCGCCGTATGCGCCCAGCATCCCGATCTCGATATAATCGCCCGCCTGGATGTCTCCGGGCAGCGGGAATGGTCCGGCCATGTAGTCGGCATCGTCGCAAGTGGGACCGTAGAACGAGAAATCCTCCAGCCCGTCGCGCAGGTCGTCTTCGAGCGCGTTTACCGGGAAACGCCAGCCGACATGCGCCGCATCGTAGAGCGCACCGTACGCGCCGTCATTGATGTAAAGCTCGTTCCCGCGACGCCTTTCGACCTTGACGATCATGCTGGAATATTCCGCGCACAGCGCCCTGCCGGGCTCACACCACAGCTCTGCATTGTAGGCGATCGGGAGCGCGTAGAAATGCTGGTGGATGATCGCGAAGTAATCTTCGAGCGGCGGCGGCTCCATCTCCGGATAAATGCTCGGAAAGCCTCCGCCCACGTCGATCATGTCGATCACGACGCTGGCCTCGGCAATGGCGGCGCGGGTGCGGTCGATCGCCTGCACGAAAGCAAACGGGGTCATCGCCTGGCTGCCGACGTGGAAACACACGCCCAGCCAATCGCAATGCTGGCGCGCCTGCTGAAGCAGCCCGGGCGCTTCAAGCAGGTCGCAGCCGAACTTGCTGGCGAGCGAAAGCTCTGAATATTCGGACGAGACGCGCAGGCGCACGCACAGGCGCAGATCGCTTGCCGGTTCGCCGGTCTCGGGATCGCGGCATGCCTCGACGATTTTCTCCAGCTCTTCCTGCGTGTCGAGGCTGAAGGTTTTCACGCCGTGCTGAAAATACGCCTCACGGATCGCACCGCGCGTCTTGATCGGATGCATGAAGCACAGCGTCGCATCAGGCAGGACAGCGCGCACGAGACGCACTTCGGCGATCGATGCGACGTCGTAATGGGTCACGCCTGCATCCCAGAGCACCTCGATCAGGTCGGGTGCAGGATTGGCTTTCACCGCATAGAGCACCTTGCCGGGAAACTTCCCGACAAAGAATTCTGCGCCACGCTTCGCAGCATGCGGGCGATTGAGGATGACCGGCTCGTCCGGCTGAAGAGCCGCGGCTACAGAGCGTGCGTCAGAAAATTGGGCGTCAGGGTAGGTGTGCAATTCAAGGGACCCCCAGAAACTTTTACGGTTTTGAGGCTGCCTTGCGGTGAAAACGTGTCCCTTGGGGCAGCGGAAGCGCGCATATAAGCGTTATGCGCGCTCTCGCAACCTCAAATCACACCCAGCAGTAAAGTTCCGTCTGAATTAGAATGCAACTGCCGGGGTCTGGTCGACAACGCCCTTTTCGCTGTCGTCGAGCCGGTGGAAATCGGCCTCGCGGAAACCGAGCAGGCCAGCGAACAACACCGCCGGGAACGCCTCACGTGCAGTGTTGAATTGCGCAACCGCAGCGTTGAGCGCGCGGCGTGCGGCGGCCAGCTTGTCCTCGATATCGGCCAGCTCGCGCTGCAATTCCTGGAAGTTTGCGGAGGCTTTCAGGTCCGGATAAGCCTCGCCCAGCGCCAGCAGGTTTTCCAGCGCGATCTTCAAACCCTTTTCTTCCGCCGAGGACGGCGAGCCCTTGGCCGCCTGATTGCGGGCCTGGATCACCGCTTCGAGGGTGGAGGCTTCGTGCCCGGCATAGCCTTTGACGGTTTCGACGAGGTTGGGGATGAGGTCGTGCCGCTGGCGCAGCTGCGCATCGATATCGCCGATGCCCTGCTTCACGTTCTGCCGCTTCGCCACGAGACTGTTGTAAATCCCGATAATCAGCAGCACCGTGCCGACCGAGATCACGACGATTGCCGAAGTCCAGAACCAGCCAAAAATCTCAACCATTTCGCGCCCCTCCTTTACCGGGCAACCAAATCCTAACCCCGATTGGTTAAAAGATCGCATCACAGGGCGGGAATTGACGGAAATTGGCGAAAATGATGCACGCTGACATCCAGGGATTGATGCGCGGAGAGCTGGGAGACTGGCTTTCCGATCAATCTTCCATGCGCGCAGCCGCCAAGCAAAAGGCGCACGATCGCTGGTTCTACGGCGGCATTGCGCTGCTGCCGGCGCTCGCCTTTCTCTGGTTTGCCCCGCTAGGACTTGGCAATATCAAGTTCTGGATCAGCCTTGCAGCAATCGCCGGGATCGGCGCGTTCGGATATGCACCGATCACCGCGGCGAAACGCGAAATCAAGATCGGCATCAATTCCGCCATCGCCCGCAATTTCGGGGTCGAATACGAGCATGATGTCGAACCCGGAAGCGAGTTCGATGCGCGCAAGAAATACGGCCTCGTCCCGAAGCATGACCGCGACGCGTTCGAGGACAGCTGGTCCGGCAGGCTCGAGGGCCACGGCTTTCAGCTTTACGAAGCCCACCTCGAAGAGCGGCGCGGATCGGGCAAGCATCGCCGCTGGGTCACGGTGTTTCGCGGTGCGGTCATCACGATGGAGTTCGGCCGCCAATTTCACTCCACCACATTGTTGCAGCGCGCGGGCAAGCACAAGAAATGGCTGGGCCTTGGCGGGCGCAAGGATCACGCCAGTTTCAAGGGCCATCGGCTCGATTACGTCGACCAGGTCCACCCGGCCTTCGAAAACGTGTTCGAGGTGTGGAGCGATGACCAGGTCGAGGCGCGCACGCTCGTGCACCCGTCCTATGTCGAACATCTCGTCGCACTGGAAAAAGCGTTTCATGGCGACGCCGTGCGCGCGCTGTTTGCGGGTGGATCGGTGATTGTTGCAGTGGAAAGCGGCGACCTGTTCGAAAGCGGGGCGATCGATGCGAGCGGCGACGAACAGCGCGTGGCCGAGGCCGCCGAACAATTCTCCGCTCTCGCCAGCCTCGCGGTCGCAATCAACCAGAACGAACGCGGGCAGGTGCTGCGCGATGCCGTGTCGGACGTCAGTGGCGGCGATCGGCGCAGGGTGCGGCGGCGGTCCTGATACGATCCGCGATCAGCTGAGCCGACCGCGGAAATCCTCGTAATCGAAACGTTTGACGCATTCGAGCGCGTCGGTTTCGCTATCCCACAGCCAGATGCTCGGCAATTGCACGCCGTTGAAGGTATTCGTCTTCACCATCGAATAATGCGCCTGGTCGAGGAAAGCGAAGCGGGCGCCTGCCTCTGCCGGGACCGGCAGGCGGTAATCGCCGATCACATCGCCCGCGAGGCAGGACGGTCCGCCCAGCCTGATCGGAATGCTCTCATCGGCAAGCTCGCCCAGCATTGCGGGGCGATACGGCGCCTCCAGCACATCGGGCATGTGGCACGTGGCCGAAATGTCGGTGATGCCCAGCGGGACCTCGTTAAAGCCCGTATCGAGCAGCGCGCCGACGAGGATGCCAGCATCCAGCGCAATCGCCTCGCCCGGCTCTATGATGATCTGCGCGCCTGTATCGGCGGCGGCATCCTTGAGCAGTTCGACCAGCTCGCCGCGCTCGTAATCGGCGCGGGTGATATGGTGGCCGCCGCCCATGTTGATCCATTTGAGCTGTCCGAACCACGGCTCGATGGCGTCGAACACGCGGTCCCATGTGCGCTGGAGCGGCTCGAAGGTCTGCTCGCACAGATTGTGGAAGTGGATGCCTTCCACGCCCTCCATTGCCTCCTCGGTAAGCTGGTCGAGCGGAAAGCCGAGCCGCGATCCGGGCGCGGACGGATCGTATTTGGGCACCTCGCCGGTCGCGATCATGGGATTGATCCGCAGGCCGACGCTGACGTCGCCGCCGGTGGTCGCCGCATGGTCAAGGATCAGCGCGGCGCGCTTCATCTGGCCGGGCGAGTTGAAGATTATATGTTCGGAAAGGCGGCAAATTTCCTCCAGCTCTTCCGGCTTGAACGCGGCGGAATAGGTGGCGATTTCTCCGTCGTAGAATTCCGACGCGAGCCGCGCTTCCCACAGGCCGCTCGTGGAAACACCGTCGAGATATTCGCCGAGAATATGCGCGGTCGACCACATCGAAAACGCCTTCAATGCGGCAAACACCTTGATACTGCCGCCATCGCTGGCCGCCGCATCGCGAATATCTGTGAGGATCTGGCAGTTGGCGCGCAGCTTCGCCGCATCAACGACGAAGGCGGGGCTATCGACACGGGAGAGATCGAATTGGGCAAACGCGCCCGGATCGCCGGCTTTGGTTTCCATGCCGCTGCACTTAGTGTCCCCTTGTGCAAAGCGAAAGGCCCGACCCGCGTGGTTAGCGCGCGGGCCGGACCCTCCGCAACGGGAAGCACACCGCAGGGGGCTAAGGTCAGGCTTCCCGAACTGAAGCGGGCTCAGCCGATGCTTCGCCCGATCAGCAGGTCGCCGATCCGGTCTGAGCCGCCATCCACGATGCCTGCCTTTTCCGGAGCCTTTCGCGGATTGCGATAGGTGCCGAACAGCATGTCGAACCACGGCAGATCGGCATAGTTGTACCGGTGGACGCCGCGCTCGTGATGGACTGCATGCATTTCAGGCCGGGCGATGAAAAAACCCAGCCAGTGCGGTGTCCTGATGTTCGAGTGAGTGAACATCGCCATGAAGCTGCCCATCAGATTGATGATCACCGCCGCTTCAGGGGACACTCCGAAAACGCCCACGAATACGAGGCTCCCCAGCAAGGCCCATCCAGCCATGTCGAGCGGATGGAACCAGTAGGCGCTCCAGATATCCACACGCTCTGCGGAATGGTGCATCTGGTGGAGGTGCCGCCACAGGAAATCGCTCCCGTGCATCGTGCGGTGCCACGAATACATGAACAGGTTGAACAGCACGTATCCGCCGCCCACCTGCGCCCATAATGGCAGCAGGGACCCGTCCAGCAGCGTGTACCGCGCCAGCAGCCCGTCCCACAGAAACGGGGCGGTGAACGCGATCAGGTAATAGAGCGCAAAGCCGATAATGCCGCGCGTGCGCCACAGCCTCTTGTCAGGCTGCTTTCGAGCAGGTGCCACGGCGTCGAACACCGCGAACAGTATGAACATGGCCGCAAGGGCCGCCAAGAATTCCAACATCGAACTTTTCCTTGATTGGTTGCGGAATGGCGGCGCTTGTTGCTTGCAATGCGCTGCACAGATAGGCTGCGGGCCCGATGATTTGCCGATGAGAAACCGATGACGGTCGACCTCGCCAAGAGCCGCAGTTTCGAGCTGGGCGACCTGACGGTCGAACCCGCGCTGCGCTCTGTCACGGCAGGCGAGCAGACTGTCTCGATCGAGCCGAGGGTGATGCAGGTGCTCGTCCTGCTCGCGGATCGTGCCGGGACGCCGGTGGACCGCGACACGATGGTCGAGGAGTGCTGGGACGGCGTGATCGTCGGCGATGACGCGATCCAGCGCTGCATTGGCCGCCTGCGAAGGCTGGCTGCGGAAATGGGCGGCTTCACGATTCAGACCATCCCCAAGATCGGTTACCGCCTGCTGCATGACGGCGCGCAGGAACGCCCTCGGAACGCAGAAGATGGCAGCGCTCTCCCCTCGCCCCCGCGCCTGCGGTTCGAACCGCCGGTGTTTCGCGGCCACGCAGAGCTAGGCCATGAATTTGCCGAGCTTCTTTCAGGCGACACCGCAGCGGCGCTCAGCATCAATCGCGACATGGTTGTGCTGGCGTCAGATGCCGGAGCAGACACCGATTACCGTGCAAAACTCGAAGTGCGTCAGGGGGAAAGCAGCGCCCGCGTCCATTGCTCCGTGATCGAGCAGGCAACGGGCCGTCTGGCGTGGTCAGCGCAGGTCGACTCCCCGATATGGCGGCCCTCGAAAGCGGCATCCCGCCCGATGCGCTGGTGTTCGATATTGCAGGCCGGATCGGCGCGATCATTATTGGCGAGATCACGCGGTCATCGCTTGCCCAGCCACGCGCGCAGTCCGCATGGCAGGCGGTGATGCGCGCCAATGCGGCCTATCAGCGGATCGACGTCCCCAACCTCGAAATCGCGATAGAAGAAGCCCGCGCGGCGGTCACGATGGACGCCAGCTACGGCGCTGCCCACGCAGCGCTTGCCAATGCGCTCGCAGCGCACTTCGAACTGGGCGGAGCGCTTGCAAGTGATGAAGCCGACGAGGCGCGCAGCCACTGCGACATGGCGCTCGCGCTCGCGCCCGAGGATCCAACCGTGCTCGCATGGACGGCCCACGCTTTGCTTATGATAACGCGCCCCGCGGAAGGGCTGTCGCTGGCCGAAAAGGCGGTGGAACAGGCGCCCGCGCACTGGATCGCGAACCTCTATCTCGCGCGGCATTACCTGCATCACGCAAGGCCGCAGGACGCCGAACGCGCACTGCACGACCACGCCCGCGTCGCTCCGCTGTTTCCGTGGAAGTATTTCCCGATGCTCCAGCGCGGCCTCGCGCGGTTCATGCAGGGCGATCTTGATGCAGCCGAGGCGCTCATGCGCGAAGCGGCGACGCTCAACCCGCGCTATCCGTATTCGTGGATTTCGCTGATGGTGCTCGGCGCGCTCAAGCAGGACCCGGGATTGATGCGCGATGCAGCGTCGAAGCTGAAAGGGATCGAAGGGGAAGACGCGCTGGAATTGCAGCTAGCGCGGATTGCGCACAGCTATCCCGACCCGGAGCAAGCTGCGATGCTGAAAGCGGCGTTCCAAACGGCCTGGAAGGCTTAGGGGCCCTAGAGATTGGACCCGGCAAACGCGCCCGGATCGCTGGACTGGCTGCAGTCAGCGGCCTGTGAGTGTCGCATCGAATGCGGCCTTGGCCTTGTCATCGAAGCAAACCAGAGCGACCAAAGCCAAGGCTCCTGGGTTTTCCTCAATAAAGCCTGAAATCGTCTCAATCGCAGTCCGCGATGCAAGGTCTAATGGATAGCCAAAAATACCGGTCGAGATTGCCGGAATACCGATCGTCCGCGCTTCGACGTCGATCGCGCGCAAGAGAGACTCGCGGTAACAGCTCGCCAGCTGTCTCTGCTCGCCATTCAGGCCGCCGCGCCAAACGGGCCCTACCGTGTGAATTATGTGCTTCGAAGGAAGATCATAGCCGCCGGTAGCCTTGGCCTGCCCGGTCTTGCACCCTCCCAGAAGGCGGCATTCATGAACCAACTCCCTGCCCGCCGCCCGATGGATTGCCCCGTCGACGCCGCCGCCGCCCAAAAGCGAAGAATTCGCGGCGTTGACAATTGCGTCGAACTCCATCGTTACGATGTTGCCTTTGACAGTTTCAACTACGGTATTGCCGACGGTAGTCCGCATCAAAACTCCACCGGCCCGTCCAGCTCCTCAACCTGCCACGGCAGGCCATGTTCGTTCAGCATTTCCATGAACGGATCGGGGTCCATTTCTTCCATGTTGAACACGCCCTCGCCGCTCCATTTGCCGGTGACCATCATCGCGGTCCCGATCATTGCGGGCACGCCGGTGGTGTAGCTGACCGCTTGATTGCCGGTTTCCTCGTACGCGGCCTCGTGCGAGCAGATATTGTTGATGTAGAACGTTTTCTCGCCTGACCCATCCAGCGCCTCGCCAGTCGCTATCACGCCGATATTGGTCTTGCCCTTGGTCGTCTCGCCGAGCGTTTCCGGCTTGGGAAGCACCGCGGCGAGGAATTGCAGGGGAACGATTTCCCGCCCCTGATAGCGGACAGGATCGATCCGGGTCATGCCGACATTCTGGAGCACGGTGAGGTGCTTGATGTATTCATCGCCGAACGTCATCCAGAACCGCGCGCGCTCGATCTCGGGGTTGAATTTGGTGAGGCTCTCCAGTTCCTCGTGATACATCATGTAGGCGTTCTTCGTGCCGACTTGCTCGAAATCGAACTCGGTCTTCACCTGCATGGCGGGCGTTTCCACCCACTCGCCGTTCTCCCAGTGCCGCGCGGGCGCGGTCACTTCGCGGATGTTGATTTCAGGGTTGAAGTTGGTCGCAAAGGCCTGGCCGTGATCGCCGCCATTGCAATCGAGGATGTCGAGCTGGCGGATGGTTTTCAGCTTGTGCTTCTTAAGCCACATCGTGAACACGCTGGTCACGCCCGGATCGAACCCGCTGCCGAGCAGCGCCATCAGCCCGGCGGATTTGAATTTGTCGTGATACGCCCACTGCCACTTGTATTCGAATTTCGCCTCGTCCTTGGGCTCGTAATTGGCGGTGTCGAGATAGTGCGCGCCCGCCTCAAGGCAGGCGTCCATGATTGGCAGGTCCTGATAGGGAAGCGCGAGGTTCACAACCAGTTCCGCACCGATTTTCTTGATGAGATTGACCATTGCCGGGACTTCCTCGGCGTCGATCTCGTAGGTCTCGATTGAAACGCCGGTGCGCTCCTTCACGCTTTTCGCAATGGCGTCGCATTTCGATTTGGTCCGGCTGGCGAGGTGGATTTCGGGGAAAATATCCGGATTCATCGCCATCTTGTGGACGCAGACCGAGCTGACCCCGCCCGCACCGATTACCAGGACTTTCGACATTGGTGACACCTTTCAAAACTCGATTCTTGCGCGCTCCCTAATGCAATGCGGCAGGGGCGACAATCGATCCGGGATTTCCTACTGCGCGGCAATGCGCCATAGGGGCCGGATGCATGATCGGGACCATTCTGGCGTTTGTTCGGGCCGGTTCTGGTGCCCGCGTGTGAGGGGGAAGAGATTTATGCCCAGGACACTGTCTCATGTGTCTCATGGCCGAGGTGCCGATAGCCATGACTGAGCGCAAGCCAACTGCCGAGGGCGTAGCGCAGGCGCTTGCCAGCCTTCAGGCGATCCCGCTTGCCCCCACCCCGCTTCTGCCGGTCGAGATTGGCGGCGTCCGGGCGCATGTGAAGTGCGAGAACCTCCAGCCGATCGGCGCCTTCAAGATCAGGGGCGCATGGTGGCGGCTCAGCAATCTCGAAGACGATCACGCGGTCGCAGTGTCGAGCGGCAACCATGCGCAGGGCGTCGCATGGGCGGCCCGGCGGCTGGGGATCAAGGCGACCATCGTGATGCCGCGCGATGCGCCTGAGGTGAAGCTGGCCAACACCCGCGCACTCGGCGCCGAGGTGGTTCTGTACGAGCGCCCCGGCGAAGACCGCGACGCAGTGGCAGCGCGGATCGTCGAGGAACAGGGCGGAACCTTAGTCCACGCTTTCGGCGATCCGTGGGTGATGGAGGGTCAGGGCACAGCGGGCCTCGAAACGGCGGCTCAATTGGGGCGTGAACCCAGCCGGATCGTGACCTGCTGCGGCGGCGGAGGGCTGGCCGTGGGCCTCAGCCTTGCCTGCCCGGAAAGCGCCATCCATGTGGTCGAGCCAGAGGGCTGGGACATGGTCGGTCAGGCGCTCGAAGCGGGGAAAATCGTGAATGTGGGAGACAATTCTACGCGCACCATCTGCGATGCGCTGCAACCCACTGCGACCAAGCAGCTCAACCTCGACATGCTCGCCGGACGCGCAGAGCCGGGGGTCACTGTCACCGACGACGAAGTGCTCGGCGCGCAGCGCTGGGCCTTTGCCAACCTGCGCATGGTGCTCGAACCCGGCGGCGCGGCGGCGCTGGCTGCGGCGCTGGCGGGGACGGTGCCGGTCGACGAGGGTACGGTCATCATGCTCACCGGCGGCAATGCCGATCCGGCGCGCTTTGCCAAGACCATCGCGGCGACGTGAATTGACATTGCCCGCATGCTTTCGCAGGAAGCGCGGCAAGAGAGAGGAATAGGGGATCAATTCCATGCAAGCGCAGCTTCTCGCACCGGCAGCGGTGCTGATCTTGTGGACGCTCGTCGTCATGCTGTGGATCATACCGGCGCGCTTCGGTGCGGTCGCTAAGGTCAAGGACAAGTCGACCCTGCCGCGTAAACCGGGTGCGCGCGGCGGCGATCTCGAAGGCGTGATACCCGACAAGGCGAATTGGCCAGCCCACAATTACAACCACCTGCACGAACAGCCGACGATCTTCTACGCAGTCGTCCTGATCATTGCACTGGTGGGTCCGGGCGCGTTAGATGTGCTGTTGGCCTGGATCTATGTCGGGCTGCGCATCATCCATTCGCTATGGCAGATCCTCGTGAACGCGGTCCCGGTGCGGTTCGTGCTCTTCCTCTTCGCTTCCATCGCGCTGATCGCGCTTGCAATACGTGCCGTGATGGCGACGCTGTTCGCCGATCCGAGCGCGCTTTGACAACAATCTGAACTGGAATTTCGCACATGATCGGAATGGATATCCTTCAACCCGCAGTCGCGCTAATGATCTGGACGATGGTCATGTGGGCGTGGATGTATGCCAGCCGCATTCCTGCGATGAACAAGGCGCAAATTCAGCCCGACGATGCGCAGGTCGTGGGGTTGCTCGACCAGAAGCTGCCCCAGAAAGTTCAGTGGAAAGCGCACAATTACAACCACCTGCATGAACAACCTACGGTGTTCTATGCGGTTGCAATCGTGCTCGCGCTGCTCGGCGCGGGCGACGGGATGAACGCCTTCCTCGCATGGCTCTATGTCGGCCTGCGCGTGATCCATAGCGTCGTGCAGGTCACCGCGAACAAGGTGCTGGTGCGCTTCGTGCTATTCGCGCTTTCCAGCGTGATCCTGATTGCGCTGATCGTCAGCGCTGCAAGCATCGTCTTCGGGGCTGGAACGGATGCCAGCCCCTTCGTGACGACCTGATCGGCAAGCGGCGAAGCGCGGGCTGAGGGTTACTCCGCCGCTTCGGTCTCAGGCACTGCCGGCGCATCGGCCGTCGCCGCGAGGAAGCGCTCTCCATCCAGCGCGGCCATGCAGCCCATCCCCGCCGCCGTGACCGCCTGGCGGTACACGTGGTCGGTAACGTCGCCCGCCGCGAACACTCCGGGAAGAGCGGTCTTGGGCGTGCCGGGCTCGACATCGAGATAACCACTGTCATCCATCGGCAGCTTGCCCTTGAACAGCTCGGTCGCCGGAGCGTGGCCAATGGCGACAAACGCGCCGTCAACTTCAAGGGTCGAGCTTTCGCCGGTCACCGTGTCCTCGAGCACGAGGTGATGCAGCGCGCCGTCGTCCCCGGCTTCGAAACTGGTCACGGTCTTGTTCCACAGCGTCGAAATCTTGGGGTGCTTGAGCAAACGGTCCTGCAGGATCTTCTCCGCGCGCAACTCATCGCGGCGGTGGATCAGCGTCACATCGTCTGAATGGTTGGTGAGATACAAAGCCTCTTCGACAGCGGTATTGCCGCCGCCGATCACCGCGACCTTCTTGCCGCGGTAGAAGAACCCGTCACAGGTCGCGCAGGCCGATACGCCCTTACCGCCGAGTTCCTGTTCGCCCGGTGCGCCCAGCCACTTGGCCTGAGCGCCGGTGCAGATCACCAGAGTATCGCCGACATACTCATCGCCGCTGTCGCCAATCGCCGTGTATGGCGGGCCGTGATCGAGATCGACCGAGACGATCGTGTCCCACATCATGCGCGTGCCGACATGCTCGGCCTGCGCCTTCATCTCTTCCATGAGCCAGGGGCCCTGCACGACATCGCGAAAGCCGGGGTAATTCTCGACATCGGTGGTGATGGTCAGCTGCCCGCCGGGCTGGAGGCCCTGCACCACGATCGGTTCGAGCATTGCGCGCGCAGCATAGATGGCGGCTGAGTAACCTGCCGGGCCGGAGCCGATAATGAGCATCTTCGTGCGATGGGTAGCCATGTTTCGTATTCCTGTTGATTTGCGCCTCCCGACTTAGGCGCTCGTACGCCGTCCTTCAATTCGTGCGGGCGAGGTTTGTCTTAGGCATCCACAAGCTGATCTATGATGGCCGCGCGCCGGGTCTCGTCCACGCCAAGCACCTGCTCGAGATACGCATCGACCGAACCAAACCGGTCCATTATGGATTTGCGCGCCGCTTCGAGAAATTCGGTATCGACGCCCATCAGCGCGCGCATCGTCGCCTCGTCAGTGGCACCGTATTTGTCGCCCATCAGCGCCATTCCGTGCGCAATACGCTCTTCATTGCGGGGCGAACTGTTGGTGAGCAGGTAATCGTGCATCGCGTCGTCGGGATGCACCCCCAGCATCTGGTGGAGCAGATCGACCGCAATACCGGTGCGGTCCTTGCCCGCAGCACAGTGGACCAGGCTGGCCCCTTCTCCTGCTGCGAGTGCCGCGAAATATTCGCTCAAGATCGCATTGAGTCCGGTGCGGTCAGGCAGCGCGCCATACAGTTCGACCATCGCGGTGTGGGCGCTGGCGGCGTCCACGCTGCCTTCCGCCGCCTCGAGATGAGGGGCCAGCCCCGCCGTTTCGCCTTCGAAGAAAAGCACCTGCGCATCAAAGCCGTCCGGCCTGCGGCACGTATGGCGCGCACGCTCGCTATCCCCGCGAAGGTCGATCACATGCTTGAGATCGAGCCCCGCAACCGTGCCGAGATCGCTTTCGGTGGCTTCGGCGTGATGGCCCGAACGGAACAGCAAACCGGTCTTCACGCGCCCGCCGCCCGCGACCGGATAGCCGCCATAGTCGCGCAGGTTGTGAATCGCCTCGGTGGGGAGGAACGGGCTGGTCTGAGTATCTCGAATCATCACGGGCGAGAGTGGCAGTGGCAGTGCGCACGCACAACCGCGCTCACACAATAATGGCGCAGCGCATTACGTGTCGATGCGTACCCCTGCGCAAAGGATGAAGTGGTAACCATGCGAGTAACCAACGCCGCAGCGCTTCAGATCACGCTACAAAACAGGGGCTTCGCTATGGTATATGTACTCATCGCAGACGACGACGAGCTCGTTGCAGAGATGGCATGCGATGTCCTGATCGATGCGGGCAACGCCTGCGGCTGGGTGACCAGCGGCGAGGAAGCATGGGCCCTGATGGAAGGTCGCCGGCCCGACCTGTTGCTGCTCGATCAGGATATGCCGGGCATCTCCGGCGTCAGCCTGCTGCGAAAACTGCGCGGCTCGGCGATATTCTACGACTTGCCCGTCATTATGTTCACCGCAATGCGCGGAGAGGCTGACGAGGACCGCGCGATCTATGCCGGTGCGCAGGATTACATCCGCAAACCTTTCACGCCCAGCGTTCTGGTCGATCGCATCGACAGGGTTCTCGCCAAGCAGGGCGGCGGTCGTCATCTCGATCTCAAGACGCGGCTGGCTCGCGATGCCGGCATTCTGGACGAGGCACGTCCATTGGAGCGGCGCTGGGTCTAGACGAGCGGCCCGCTTGCAGCGCGATCAGGCTTTAGCCAGATCACCGCCCGCCAGATCATCGCAAAAAGTCTTGGTCCACGCTTGCACATTGTCATCCCGGACAGTCGTGATCATCGCCTCGTAGCGGCTCTTGCGTTCGTCCAGAGGCATGTCGAGCGCGGTTTCTATGGCGCGGGCGAGAGCATCGGGACTGTGCGGATTGACGATCAGCGCGCCCTTGCCATCGCAATCGAGCTGATGCGCGGCCCCGGCAAAGTCCGACAGGATCAGCACGCCCGGATCATCGGGGTCCTGCGCGGCGACATATTCCTTTGCCACGAGATTCATTCCGTCGCGTAGCGGCGTGACCATGCCGATCTTCGCTGCGCGGAAGAACCCGAACAGCTCGGCATGGCTGTATCCCTGGTTAACGTAGCGGATCGGGACGAGGTCCACTTCGCTGCGCGCGCCGTTGATCTGCCCCGTTTTCTGCTCGAGCGTCCCGCGAATTGTCTGGTAGCTTTCGACATCTTCCCGGCTCGGCGGGGCGATCTGGATGAAGACGAGATCGCGCACCCGCTCGGGATTCTGGTCGAAAAAGCGGCCAATCCCGTCGATCCTTTCGGGCAGGCCTTTCGAATAATCGAGGCGGTCCACTCCGATCATGCCGGTCCGATCCCGCGTCGAGGCTGCCAGGCGCTCAGCCGCTTTCACCGCTTCATCGGATTCGCCCTGCTGCTGGAAATGGTCCCAGTCGATGCCGATAGGATACGCACGAGCGATGGTGGTGCGCCCCTCATGCGTAATCTGACCGGTGTTCTTATCGACTGTCGCGCCAAGTTCCGTCTCGCAATAATGCACGAAGCTGGACAGCCATTCCTCGGTCTGAAATCCGATCAGGTCATAGCTGAGCATGGTCAGCACAAGCCGCTCATGAAACGGCAGAGATGTCAGCAGGCGGGTCGGCGGCCACGGTGTATGGAGGAAAAACCCGATGCGGTTCTTCGCGCCGCGTTCGCGCAGGCGATTGCCGATCGGGATGAGGTGGTAGTCGTGTACCCAGACGAGATCGTCTTCCTCGATCAGCGGCATCACGCTTTCGGCGAAGCGTTCGTTCACACGCTCATAGCCGCGCCCGGTCTCGTTCTCGAATTCGGCGAGGTCGATGCGGTAATGGAACAGCGGCCACAGGGTCGAGTTGGCATAGCCATTGTAATATTCGTCAACGTCGCGGGTCGAGAGGTCGATGGTCGCGGTGGTCACACCGGCATTACGCTGGAGGTTCATGTTTCCGGTGCGGTCTTCGCTTTCCTGCCCGGACCACCCGAACCACAGCCCGCCATAATCCTTGAGCGCAGCATTGAGCGCTCCGGCAAGCCCGCCCTGCGCACCGGCCGCGCCCCGCGCCTTGGGCACGGCGACGCGGTTCGATATGACGACAAGGCGGCTCATGAACGGGTTATCGCACTTCACTCCAAGATTTGGACAGCAATCCGGCGCAGTTGATTACTCCTACCAGCGAGTAGGTCTGCGGGAAGTTCCCCCAAAGCTCGCCCGTTTCATAGTCGAGGTCTTCGGAAAGCAGGCCCGACCGGGTGGTGTGACTGAGCATGGTGGTGAACAGCTTGCACGCTTCGTCATCGCGTCCGGCGAGGTGCAGTGCCTCGATCAGCCAGAAGGTGCATACGTTGAAAGCTGTCTCGGGCGCACCAAAATCATCCTCGGCGGCATAGCGCAGCATATGGTTGCCGCGACGCAGATGCTCTTCGACTGCGGCGAAAGTCTGCTGAAAACGCTCGTTATCGGGCGAGAGGAAGCGCAGCTCGACCATCTGGAGCAGGCTGGCGTCGAGATAGTCGCTCTCGAAACTGGCGCCGTAATGGCCGCCCTTCCCGTTTTCCTTCCACGCCTCTGTTTCGATCTTTTCGCGGATCGCGTCCGCGCGCTCGCGCCACAGCTTTGCGCGGTCGGTCTTGCCGATATGCTCGGCGACATTGGCGAGCCGGTCGCACGCAGCCCAGCTCATCACCGCCGAATAGGTATGGACCTCCTGCCGGGTGCGAAACTCCCAAAGCCCTGCATCCGGCTGGTCGTGCATCGCCCACGCCATTTTGCCGACCTGTTCGAGGTTCTCGAAATCGCGTTCATCCGCCATCCGCAACAGCCGGGTATCGAAAAATCCCTGCACGCTCGGCAGGACGATCTGGCCATAGCAATCGTGCTGGATCTGCTTGTAGGCGGCATTGCCGCGCCGCACCGGCCCCATCCCGCGATACCCGGCAAGATAGCTGGCGGTGGTTTCATCCAGCTCGCTCTCACCCATCACTGAATACAGCGGCTGAATCTGCCCGCCGCGCGCGCCGTCGACAATGTTGCGCAGGTAAGAGAGGTATTTCTCCATCACATCGAGCGCGCCCAAGCGGTTGAGCGCCTGGATCGTGTAATAGGAATCGCGGATCCAGCAGTAGCGGTAATCCCAGTTGCGCTCCGAATCTGCCGCTTCGGGTATCGAGGTGGTGAGCGCAGCGACGATGGCGCCGGTTTCCTCGTGCTGGCACAGCTTGAGCGTGATGGCGCAGCGGATGACCTCTTCCTGCCACTCGAGCGGGATGGCCAGCATCCGCACCCAGCGCTGCCAGTATTTGCGGGTCGCCTGCTCCATCGAGCGGACTTCCTCGCGCACGTTCCCGACGAAAGGCTCATCCGGGCCGAGAAAGAAATGCGTGTCTTCCTCGATCCGGAAGGTGCGGCCTTCCATGATGTAACCGACCGGCGCATCAGTGGAGAGGCGCAGCGCCTGCGGGCCGACGAGATAGCGGATATGGTTGGTGCCATGCGTTGTGTCGGCAACCTGCGCGCCGTAATTCTTGACCGGGTTGAGCACCACCCTGACGCGCGGATTACCGGCAATCGGGCGGACGATACGGACATAGGCAACCGGGCGGTACATCCGGCCGGAACGCTCGTAACGAGGGCAGAAATCGAGGATTTCGACCGCGCTTCCGTCTTTCGCCTCAAGCGTCGTGACTAGATTCGGTGTGTTGCGAATGTATTCCTGCCTCGCGCTCACCTGCCCTTCCAGCTCGAAGCGCCAGATGCCGGCATCGCGCTGATCGCCATTGAGGAGCGCGGAAAATACCGGATCGCCATCGACACGCGGCACACAGCCCCACACCAGCGCGCCGGTCTGGTCGACAAGGCCGGAAACCTGGCAATTGCCGATTGGCCACAGTTCAAGATTGGGAAGGCGCTGCTCGGTCATAATTCCAGCCATTCGTGCACGGATTGAACATCGGGGAGGTGATAGCGGGCGCGCGTGTCCTTGCGCGAGCCGACGAGAATCCCTGCCCCGCCGTGTTCCGCGCACGCGGCAAAGCCCGCCTCGTCGGTGAGGTCATCGCCGATGAAAAAGGGCAGCGATCCGGCGAACGGGCGCTCATTCATGAAAGCGGAGACCGCCGCGCCCTTGTTGGCGGACCTGGCGACGATTTCGACCACGGATTTGCCGTGCTGCGCCGCCCAGCCGTGCTCTTCAGCCAGGTTCTGTGCAAATTCCCGTGCCGCTTTGCCGGCATCCGGGTTGGAGCGGTAATGCAGAGCGCCGCCATGCGGCTTTTCCTCGTAATCGATCGCGTTATCGGCGGCAAAGGCACGTAGATCGCTCTCGATTTCACCGGGAAGGCGCTCCGCGCCCTGCCCAAGCAAACTGCCGTCCCGGCGGCGCATATCCGAACCATGCGAGCCTGCTCCGGCAATCGTGATCGGCCCGAGGTGCTTCTCGATGTCGGACAGGCCGCGCCCGCTCACCACAGCGCAGCGCCCTTCCAGCCGGTCGGCCAGCGCGGCGAGGCTTTCGGACAGTCCGGCGCGCGGCTCGATCGCATCCGGTCCCGGTGCAAGCTCCACCAGCGTCCCGTCGAAATCGAGGAACAACGCGGTCGGACCTTCCGCGATCAGCGAAGCGAGCGAAGGCGGAGGACCGGGAGCGATGCCAGAATGCATGACTACCGGCATAAAGCGTCAGACCGGTGCGTCAACAAATGCGCTGCACTGCAACACAAACTATCACCGCTGGCCTGCGAGCAGACCGCGTCCGATCACCTGCGCCTGTATTTCGGCGGCCCCTTCGAAGATGTTGAGAATGCGCGCATCGCACAGCACCCGGCTGATCGGATATTCAAGCGCGTAGCCGTTGCCGCCGTGGACCTGCACCGCATTGTCTGCCGCGCTCCAAGCGGTGCGCGCTGCCAGCAGCTTCGCCATCCCCGCCTCGATATCGCAGCGATTGCCGCGATCCTTTTGCCGCGCGGCAAAATAGGTCAGCTCGCGGCTCATCACGATTTCGGCGGCCATCAATGCGAGCTTGTCGGACACGCGCGGAAACCGCGTCAGCGGCTCGCCGAACTGTTTGCGCCCCTCGGCATAATCGAGCGCGAGGTCGAAGGCATTCCACGCCACACCAATGGCGCGCGCGGCAGTCTGAATGCGGGCGCCCTCAAAGGTGCGCATCAGATGCTTGAAACCCTGCCCCTCAGCACCGCCCAGCAGCGCCTCGTCAGCGACCGCAAATCCATCGAAGCCAAGCGCATATTCCTTCATGCCCCGGTAACCGAGCACTTCGATCTCGCTGCCATCCAGCCCGGCATCGGGGAACGGATCGCAGTCGCTCCCACGGGTCTTTTCGGCGAGGAACATTGAAAGTCCCCGGTAGCCCGGTTCGTCCATGTCGGTGCGCACAAGCAGCGTCATCAGGTCGGCGCGCGCCGCGTGGGTGATCCACGTTTTGGCCCCGTCCACGCGCCAGTCGCCGCTCTCGGTCTTGCGCCCGCGCGCGCGCGCGCTGGCGAGGTCGGAGCCGGTATCCGGCTCGGTAAATACGGCGGTCGGCAGGATCGACCCGTCCGCAATGCCGGGCAGGAATTTCGCCTTTTGCGCTTCGGTCCCGTTTTCGCCAATCAGTTCGCCTGCTATCTCCGAGCGCGTGCCGAGCGAACCTGCGCAGATCCAGCCGCGCGAAAGCTCCTCCGACACGATCGACATCGCCAGCTTGCCCAGGCCAAGGCCGCCATGCGCCTCGTCAATGCACACGCCAAACACGCCAAGCTGAGCCATCTCGCCGATGACGCTGTCCGGGATGAGGTCGTCTGCGAGATGCCATTCATGCGCGCGGGGCGTGATCCTGTCGGCGGTAAAGGCGCGAAATTGTTCGCGGATCAGGTCGAGCGTTTCATCGCCGAGGCTTTCGTCGGGCCGGGCCCCCTCGCTCAGCAGCCGTGCAAATTCGGCGCGGGTTTGGGCCGTGCTGCCCTCGGCCAGAAAGCGCGCTGCGGCAGGATTGCCGGCGAATGCGCGCGCCGCTTCACCCGCACCGAGCGCGTCTGCACGCACGACCTCGCTCGCGCTCATCGGGACGCCGTGCGCCAATTGCCCGCAATATTCGCCAAAGCCGATGCGCAGAGCCAGTTCCTCGATCTCGCCCGAAACGGCCTGCACCCTCTGCGCGCGCAGCCCAGTCGGCGGTCGCCTCAAGCGCCGCGACGCTGGCCGCAATCCACGCAAAGCCATGCACTGCGCGCTGCTCGCTTGTAAGCAATGCCGGGTCGGAGCCTACGCGCGATCGCACCGCTTCGCGCACCGCGTTGGAATAGGTCTGCGCCGCCTGCGCCGCATCTCGCGCCAAGGTAATCCATTCGTTCATAGGCGCGCGTGCTAGCAGAGCTTCTGTGCAAGCGGGACCGCTTCAAATTGCGAGGCGGGGAAAACACGCTCAGATCGCATGATGCCTCAGCGCCTCGTAATCGGCGCGGCAGGCCTCGGCGACCCTGGCATAGTCGCCGTCCAGTTCGGGCAGCGCCCCCGGCGCAGCGCCGAAGCCGGTCGAGCCGTTGACACGATCATACCAATGCGCGCCCCATACGCCGTCCTCCGGATGAGGGCCCTTCTTCCATGACAGCATGGCCGGATCCCACGCGATACCGAGTGCCTTGCAAAGCCGCGACAGAGTGCCGGCGGGGTCGCGCAATATGTCATCGGAATCGACCACGGGAGGCGCACTGCCCGTGCGGTACCGGCTTCCGCATCAAAGTATTCGCGCAATTTGGCAAAGCCGAGCATTTCTGCGCTTCGCAGCTCGTTCTTGCTGCGATAGCTTGCCACCACACGCTCGGGAGCACGGATCAGGAATGCGTGGCGGTGATCCGGAAAGTCGGCAATCGAGACAGGGCCAATCATGTGATGCGGCATGTGCTTCTGATACCAGACCGCCTTCCCGCCGGGTGCGCGCCCCGACTGCGCAGCGACAATACTGTGCCAGTCGCACTCCATATTCTCGATGGTCTCCGCCGCCATCGGATGCGGCTGACCACTGTCTTTGAGGAAGGCGCCATAAAACGGCTCATCGGACACCGCGCAATCGCCGCGCGCGCCGAAACTGCGCATCATCGCGGTCGAGATATTGCGCGGGCCGGACCACATCGCAATGCGCACAGTCATTCGGCGTCCCGATCCATCAGCGCCTTGTAGAGCCCTTGCAGTCGCTCGACCATCGGACCGCGCGCATCGGTCAGGTGGCGCCCGTCAACCTCGGTCACCGGCACCACTCCGGCAAACGTTCCGGTCACAAACGCCTCATCCGCGCCGTAGACATCGGTGAGCGAAAAATTCTTCTCGAACACCGGTATGCCCTCTTCGCGGCACACGCGGATCACATTGCTGCGCGTGATCCCGCCGAGGCAGTAATCGCCGCTGGAGGTCCAAACCTCTCCCTTGCGCACGATAAAGAAATGCGTCGAATTGCAAGTCGCGACGAAGCCGTGCGGATCGAGCATCAGCGCCTCGTCCGCACCTGCCTGTGTTGCCTGAATACAGGCGGTGATGCAATTCAGCTTGCTGTGCGAGTTGAGCTTCTGGTCCTGCACCGCAGGATCGCCGCGCCGCACATGCACCGTGAACAGCCGAATGCCCTTCTCGATCGTTTGAGACAGCGCAGCCTTGTATTCGGGCACGATAACGACGGTCGCGGGAGAAATCACCACGCGGGGGTCCTGATAAGGGGTCGAGCGGATACCGCGCGTGACCATCAGCCGGATATGCACGCCTTCGCCGCCGCGCATTCCATTGCCATCGATCGTGGCATCGAGCCGCCGCGTCAGTTCCTCGCGGGTCAGCCCGAGATCCATCGCAATGGCCTTCGCGCCCTCATAAAGGCGGTCGAGATGCGCTTCCAGAAAAGCAATCCGCCCGCGATGCAGGCGCAGCCCCTCCCACACACCGTCGCCAAGCATGAAGCCGCTATCGAACACCGAAACCATCGCTTCGGCGCGCGGGACCAGCGTCCCATTGATGTCGATCAGTACGGTATCATTGCGCGGATCAGGCGCAAAATCGTGAGTCCCCTTTGCCATACATTCTGTCTAGGGCGCTGCACGCCGATGACAATAGAAACGCTATTTGCAGGTGATCTCGGTATCACTCACCGGCGCGCAGAAATCGCCCCAATCACCGCTTTCGCGCCACGCATCGTCCATGCCGAGTGCCACGATCCACCGGGCGAATTGCGGTGTCGGGCGCGCAGGCGCCCGCTACTCCGGCAGATAGACCGCTTTGGTATTGACGAATTCCTTCATGCCGAACCCGCCATGTTCGCGGCCGTAGCCTGAATCCTTGACCCCGCCGAACGGCATCGCCGGATCGACTCGCTCCGAACGAATTGATGCGGACCATTCCGGTGTCGAAATGATCGCGCGCGAGCCGGATCGCCTTGTCCTGATCCTTTGTGAAAATGCCGCCGCCAAGGCCGTAGCGGCTGTCATTGGCGATGCGCATCGCGTCGTCATCGTCCTGAGCACGGATCACAGACGCAATCGGTCCGAACAGCTCATCGTCATAGGCGGGCGCGCCCGGCTTGCAATCGGCCAGCACGGTTGCGGGATAGTAATAGCCATCGCGGTCATCCGGATCGCCGCCGCACAGGATCGTGGCCCCGCCCTCGACGCTTTTGCGGACCTGCTCGACGAGCGTATCGAATTGCTCTTCGCTGGAGACCGGACCGAGCTGGGTGTCATCGTCCCTCGGATCGCCCATCGTGACCGCCTTCATCTGCTCGACAAAGGCGGAAACGAACTGGTCATATACAGCGTCCGTCACAACGAAGCGCTTGGCCGAGACGCAGGTCTCGCCGTTGTTGTAGAGCCTGCCCTGAACGCACGTCTTCACGGCAAGGTCGATGTCGGCATCCTCAAGTACGAGATACGCATCGTTCGAACCGAGTTCGAGAACGGTTTTCTTCAGGTTCTTCGCCGCCAGCTCGCCGATATGGCTGCCAGCGCCGTCGCTGCCGGTCATGGTGACCGCGCGCACCAGCTTGTGCTCGATGATCTTGTCGGACAGATCGTGCCCGACCAGGATGACGTCGAACAGCCCCTTGGGCAATCCCGCCTCGAGGCACAGGTCGCGCAGCAGCAGGCCGCTGCCCGTGCAGATCGAGGCATGTTTCAGGATCACCGAATTGCCGGCCATCAGGTTTGCTGCGAGCACGCGGGCTGGCTGGTAAACCGGGAAATTCCAGGGCTGGACGCTGTAGATTACTCCGATCGGCGCAAAGGTCACGATCCCGCGCTTTGTCCCGCCGCTATGCTTGCGTTCCTGATCGGCCAGTTCCGAGGGACCATTATCGGCAGTGTATTCGAAAATCCGGGAGCAAATCTCGATTTCGGTCTTTCCGTCCTTGAGCAGCTTGCCCATTTCGCGCGTCATCAGTTCGGCAAAGCGGTCTGCGTTGCCGCGCAGGACTTCGGCGATCTTGCGCAGATAGGGCGCGCGCTCTTCATGGGTCTTGCGGCGCCAGTCGAGAAAGGCGCGGTGCGCGGCCTCGATCTTGGCGAACGCTTCGCCCTCGCTCATCGTCTCGTATGTTTCGAGCGGTTCGCCAGTGGCCGGGTTGATGGTCTGGATTTGTGACATGGTTCGCTTTCAGAATGACCTGGCCGAATGCGAGGCAATTCAAGATGTTGAAAGCTGCAGTCGGCGCGTGGGAATTTAGCAAACCTAACGCCCGCAGCCGCAGAGCGTTCCGTGCTTTCTTGCCGGTCCATTTCGAAAAAAGGTGCCGGTCAATTTCAGAAGTCATTGGGATCGATGGCAAACAAAGAGCGCAGGATCACCCAGCAAGCGTCACCTTTTCTGCCTCACGATCAAGGCGAGCGAATGCTGCCGCGTGACGCTCCGCAAGGTCGGCCTTGCCGCTGCGCTCGAAGATCTCCGCTGCGGCCTGGTGGAAATCGCGGAACAGGGCATTGGTATTATCCACGGACACATTGGCGAAGGTGCGGTTGATATAGACCTCGGCCTGCACAAGTTCGCCGCGATCAATTTCGACTTGTGCAAGGACACCGTAAATGAAGGGGGTCCAGTCGGGGGCATGGTCCTCGGCAAGCGCCAGAGCGATCCTTGCGGTCTCTTCAGCCTGCGCCCCATCGCCGCCAAGTCGCTGCACCGCAGCGAGATTGGTGAGGATGCGTGCCTCGAGCAGCGGGCTATGCATCTTCTTCGCGATATTCAGGGCCTTGGCAAATTCGTTTCCGGCTTCACCGTAACGCGCCATTCCCTTCAACGCGTTGCCGATATTGTTGTGCGCCGACAGCGACAGGATGGCGTCGTCGGAAAATACTTCGGCGGCTTTGCGGTAGTATGTCAGGACGCGTTCGTATTCACGCGCCCGCGAGTAGAGCGACCCGATGTTCTGCAGAACGATGGCCTGACTGCGCGTTTCACCGAGCTTCTCGTACTGCTCCTGCGCGAGGAGAAAGTGAGCGAGCGCCTGGCGCGAATTGCCTGTCCGACCTTCGAGCGATGCTGCCGAGCGCAGCAGGTCAGCGTAGATCTTCTCTTCTGCGAACGATTTCTGAGCCTCGGCGAGAGCCGGTCGGATAACTCCGACCGCCTCTTCGCTGCGATTGAGCCGGAGCAAAGCCTCGCCTTCGAGCCAGTTGGCGATCAGGCCGTTCATGAGCGCATTCGCTGCCTCAGTGTCGACCAGATGCTTCGCGCCGCGGGCAAGGTCGAGAGCGGCGGTCGGGTTCTTGACCATCAGCGAGCGGGCCTTATCAACACTCGACTGATAGACGTCGACCGGCATTTCGACATGCGCCGTTGCAGGTGCAGCGAGCGCCAAAAGCGACGCGGCAGCGGCGGGTGCGATTGCCTTGATTGCTCCGTAGATCATATCACAATCCCTTACTTATCTTCTCTGGCAGGCAGGCCGCCAAACAGCCCGCCGATAGTCCATGCTGCGGTCTTAGAACCGCAGTCCAAAATTCGCACCGACCATGAAGCTTTCGTCCTGCCCGATTTCTCCGGCGCTGATGTAGCGTCCGACCACGCCCAATTCGGAAGTCTTGCTGACGGGCGCCGCGTAAATGATCTCTCCGGTATAGCGGCGCTTGGTCTCGATCCCGATGGTCTGCGTCACGACACCGCGTTCGCCTGTCAGGCGATCGACAACCTGCTCGCTGCGCAGTTCAAGCTCGCCGTTTTCGACTGTGAGCGGCTGACCAACCGACACCCGAAGGATATCACGGTCGCCCATGACACCGCGCTTGTTCACGGTGAACTGACCCGCGGTGCTCATTACATCGCGTGAGGTTGCCAGAAGCTGGCCATCGGCAGTCTTCGTTGCACCGCCGGTTGCCGACAGATCGAACGAAAGGCCGTCACCCAGATCCATCGATGCGGACACTGTCACGGCGTTGGTGCGCGAGCCTTCGCCGAGGAAACTCTCGACGGTTGTCTGCGCCCCGAGCACAGCGTCCTTTTCACGCAGATAGGTATATTGCGCATTCACCGAGAGGGTCTTGGTGACTTTCTGCTCAACTCCGAATGTAAGGGCTTCTGCTTCACGCGCTCCCAAAGCGCGTTGCACGTTGCGCTCGATTTCCGAGACGCCGTCCAGATCGCGCCAGTCTTCGCGGTTTTGGCTGTAGCCGACACTTACGATAGTCGCGGAGGCCGGCTTGTATGTTGCTCCGGCGAAAGTTTCACCCGATGCAAGACCGAGGACGGGGTTAACGCCGCCTGTTTCGTGGTCATGATCGCTGATGATGCCGAAATTGTTGCCAGCCAGTGCCAGCGCACCCTGACCATGACCCAGCGTGAAGGACGTGTTGCCCTTCGGGTTCGACAAAGTGGCCGCATTGTGGACCGGCCGCATCGCGCCATCATCGCTGAAACGCGGGGCAATGGCATCGAAACGCATCGACCACTGGCCTTGGGTTTCCATCGCGTTGGAGCGTACCTGGCTCACACCCAGATTACCGTCGCCGTCTTTGTCTGCGCCATTGCTGAGCAACCAGTTGGCGAAACGATCGGACACAAAATCCTGCATTCGCTGGTACCCATTGCCAAGCGTGTTGGTCTGCTTGCCATAGGTAAAGCTGGACATCGGAATTGCGAAGTCGCTGTAGGTGTCGCCAATGTCTTCGAATGTGGTCAGGAAGACGTCGCTGCTTTCCCACCATGACGGCACGCCGGACCCGAGCAGATTGCTGGCTGTCTGCGTCGTGGAGCGGTAGTTTTTGCCCTTCCTCTGGTAGAAGGTATAGGTCAGCGCACCAAAATCGAGCGGCGCCTGTGACGCGGTCACATCGAGCAGGCCGTGGCCATAGACGGGGTCGACACCGGGGGCACCAAGGTCTTTGGCTGAACGGAAGATGATGTCCGCTGTCTCATGCGAGTGATCCGACAGCCAAGGCCAGCGGTCATGCAGAAGTGCGATCGCACCCGAAACGAGCGGCGCGGCGAATGACGTGCCGGAGCGGCGCGCAAGGCCGCCGCTGCCATCGTTCACCAGCAGCAATTCACCCGGGGCAACAATGAAACGGTTCATGAGCTCATTGCCACTGTGGCACACACCATTGTCCAGCAGACACGCATCGCCGGGGCGGTTCGAGAATTCCGAGATCGAGCCGTCAGGGCGAACCGAACCCACGAAGATCGCAGCGGTATCGCTGTCCGAATCCGTAGAGACGGAATAGCCCATCATGAGCGCCATCATCGGATCAACTTGCGAGTATTGCGTGGTCGTGAAATCCCACTCGATGTCGGTTGATTGCGCGATACCATCGTTGCCTGCGGCAATCACATATACGGTGCTGTCGCTCAGGGTGCTGATATCCCAACGGTACGAACATGTCAGCAAGACCCTGAGGTGCCACCCAGCCGGCTTCGCCAAGCGAAAGGTTGATAACGCTGGCGCGCTGGTTTTCGCCGATGAGCGAATTCCAGACTGCCTGGCCCTTGATCGCCCAGATGCCGAGAGCAACGCTGTCCCACGTAGCCTGGCCATCGGCATCAAACGGATTATAGGCTGCAACCTTGGCGTTCGGCGCGATACCCATCACCCCGTGGCCATCATGTGCGCCAACAATAAGGCTCGCAACGCCCGCACCGTGACCATTCAGATCATTGTCGGTTCCCGAGCTCCAAACCAGATTGTCAGCAAGGTCGCCGTTCGAACCAAAGTTGGAATCGATCACCCCGACAAGGGTCTGACTACCAGAACCCTGGATCTGGGTTACCGATGGCGTCCAGTTTACAGTGCCCATCCAGTGATCGACGTGGTCGATCCCGGCGTAGGTCATTACGCTGTCGTGCCAGTCGAGATAGAACGCTGCGCGCTGTCCCGCCGTAAGGCTCTGGATGGTGCCGAGCTGACCGATTTCCAACCCATGCCGCGCAAGAATGTCCGCGCCCTTGGCTTCGGTGAAGCCAGCCGAGCCGAATTTTGCCACGGCATCATCGAGCAAGGTCTGCAAATTGTCGGAGACGGCTCTGTATTCGCCGAAAGTGGCGGAGTTCGCTTGCAAGTTGGTCCACAGGCTGTCCGTCTGTGAAATCAGCGCACCGTTCACGTTCCAGAAATCGCCAACCGATGCCAAATGCGTTTGATCGAATGCGACGATGTCGCCCCAGAATGCGTCGATATCGCCCCAAAATGCGCCAATATCTCCGTAAAAGGGGCTTCTATCACCCCAGAACGCATCAATATCGCCATAGAACGCGTCGATGTCGCCGTAGAACGGATTGATGTCATCCCAGAACGCGTCGATATCGCCATAGAATGCGACAATATCACCGTAGAATGCATCGATGTCGCCATAATACGGGTCAATTGCGTTCGGTGTCAGACTGCGCGTGGTCAAGACGCGGTCATTCGTCGTATTGAAACTGGATGAAGGGAGGGTCAGCAAACCTTCCGGCGCGTTTGTAGGGCCGTCTTCGATGATAAGAGCCTCGAGAGCGTTCGCTTCGACGGTCGGCTGCGCATTGGTCTCGGGCAGATAGACCGAAGCGACCTGCTCCATAGTCACAGGCGCGATGGTCTCACTCGCGCTCACTGAAACGTCTGCTGATGCGGCAGCCGAGGGGCCTTCTGCGAACAGCATCGTGTCCAGTTGCGGCATCACATAGGGCCGTGTGTCATTCGCGCTGGCCGAACTGGCTAGCGAAATGGCAACTGCGGCTGTCGCGGTGCTGATCGACAATGACTTCAGCGCTTCATTTAAATGTTGCGGGTGCTTTGATGCACCGATCACACACCGGGAATAGCCGAGGAGGTTCTGGGTTCTCCTTTATCAAGAAGGTTAAAATGGTAAGAAATTTGAAAGAAGTGTGAAGCCTCCCCTTGAGCGTCGAATGCGCCAGAAATCGCAGAGACCTGCGTGCTGCAATCGCTAAGATCTGGTAAAGGCCATCCGGCTCGAAGCAGCGTGGAATTGCTTACCGGATATGCAACTTCGAGAATTCGCGCGATTTGACGGAGGCCCGATGAGGCGATTCGCCGAGTGCCGTCCTTGCAGGCAAATTCCCGAGCAGCGAAGCGATCCAATACTCGCTTGTGTCACCGCGAATGCGATTACCATACGCGCGACTTACAGCCCGACACGCGGAGCGGGGTTAGTCGCCTGTTGCGTCTTGCGAGCGCAATTCATCGATGAAAGCAATGATCTCGGCTGCGACCTTATCCGGACGCTCAGGCAGAAAGGCGTGTCCCGCTCTTGGCACCAAGACCAGCTTTACCCGGTCAGGCATGTCGCGAGCCAACAGCAAACCGGCATCCTCCGGCGGCGCGATCCTATCCTTTTCGGCTTGCAGGATTAACATGGGTTTCGTCCCGCCTGCGCCCCATTGCTCATAAGGCTGTCTTGCTGCCTTGCCTTGCCAGATCGCTGTCCCGGTGTGCCAGCCTCTGGCCCAGTAACCGGGGATCACGTTGCCTTCTGCAAAGAATGCGAACTGCACGTCTGATTTGCGCTGGGCAAATGAACGAAGTGGGTTGAAGATCGCCCTCAAGGCCTCGTTCGCTTTCGGAGGCACGCCTTCTCTGCCGCCTGATGCAATCAGGACCACGCCGCCAACCCGGTCATCAGAGAGCGTGGCGAACGCTCTTGCCACCCGGTTTCCAAATGCGTGCCCGACGACCACCACGTCTTCCTGGGCGGTGATTTCGCCCTCCACGACGATGGCAACATCGTTCGCGATGTCCAGCAGGTTGAAGTCTCGTGCGGGGATGTCGGAATTGCCGATTCCATGCGCTTCAAAAGCGATCGTGCGATAGCCAGCTGCGTTCAGGTCCTTCACCAGTTCGTTGAAGTCGCTCGCTTCGCGCCCCAGGCTCGCGAGCAAGAGCACTGGCGCCCCTTGCCCGCTGACGTAATAGGCTATTTGTCGGCCACCCCGTTCAACAATCCGCTCTTTACCCACTGCGTCACGGGCGGTTGCAGATGGGAGCGGCGTCCAGAATAGCCAGAAAACTAGTCCCGCAAGCGCCAGCAGCGCCGCAGAAAAGGCAAGTGCACGGGATCTCCAGCTTCCCATGAACGGATGCGTAAGCCAACGTCGCTGAAGTGACAATGTTGGTAGCGGAGGAGGGACATATGGAGAACATCTATCTACTTGTTTCCACTAGTTAATTTCAGCGCAAGCCCAAGAAGTACCCCCACTGATACCCACAAAATCCGGACTTTGCGCCAAGTCGTTGCATTGGCGCGATCAACGCATCCAGAGCGTGATGATCTGCTGTTTAGCCCTGCTCCGAACGGCAGGAGCTGCCCCTCCTCCTGCCACAGCCTACTGACGCTTTCGGATAGGCGTACCCTTTCCGACCCAAGGGCAGCCGGACGGTCGACTAAGGGTAATTACTGAGAGCGGTTTATCTCTTCTAATCTAGAATGCGCCGACTGCCTCAGCGCAATGCTGACCGCCGCAAATCCTATGTGTTGGTGATCCATAGTTTCTGCACCGACGAGGCACCTTTGACATGAGAGGTCCGCCAATGCTCAAGGTTACGAAATCATCACCAAATCGGGTCGACATCGAACTCGACGGCGAGCTCAATTCAGACCAGATGGGAACTGCTCTTGATAAGCTAATCGAGGTGTCAGACGGCATTAGGAATGGTCTAATGCTCTATCGAATTACCGACTTCGAGCTGCCGACCGTGGGAGCGATCGCGGTGGAATTCAGCCGCTTGCCCAAACTCTTTGGCCTGCTCGGCAAATTCGACAAATGCGCAGTTCTCAGCGATTCCGCGTGGATCAGGACAACCGCGGAAATCGAAGGTGCCGTGTTTCCGGGCATCAAAATCAAAAGCTTCGAACTAGGCGAAAACGAAGCTGCCGAGAGCTGGTTGTCGAAGTAGCTCTGTACGATCGATGAGCCACCTCGATTGTCGAGCAGCCGGGCTTCGCTCAAGAAGCACACTACGGAGCCGCCACAGATAAGACTGGATTCAAATGGCCCCCACAAACGCCCATCCCGATGACCCGCACTATGTCCATCGGGGCGGATGGCTGCGAGCAGCCGTGCTGGGCGGAAATGACGGGATTATCTCCAACTCCTCGTTGATAGTTGGCATCGCATCCGCTGGGGCTGAGCAGCACATAATCGTCTTATCCGGTATTGCGGGCCTTACCGCAGGTGCCATGTCGATGGCCGCTGGAGAGTACATTTCAGTCTCTTCCCAGCGGGATGCCGAGCGGGCCGATATCAAACGTGAGCGGCAAGCCCTTTTTGAAGTGCCCGACGAAGAACTCGACGAATTGGAGATGAGCTACAAAGAGCGCGGATTGAGCGACGAAACCGCAGCGACAGTAGCAAAAGAACTGATGGCACACGATGCTTTAGGCGCTCACCTTCGCGATGAAATCGGGATCATCGAAGCGCAAAGAGCCCGGCCTCTTCAGGCCGCAATTGCATCTGGCATTACTTTCAGCGTGGCCGCGTCCTTGCCAGTCCTGGCGTCGGTTGCCGCTCCCTCCTCCGCGAATGTCACAACCATCGTAGCGACCGCCCTCGTCTCTCTGGCCATGCTGGGCGCCGCAGGAGCGAAAGCCGGAGGCGCACCGTTTGGAAGAGCAATCGTTCGGGTCCTAGGCTGGGGCGCTCTCGCCATGGCTGCAACCGCCCTCATCGGCTCATTGTTCGATGTGAATGTCTGATCCGCGCGGGCGCACTGAACATGAACAGTGACTAAGGATGTTTCCATAGATACAGCCTTGGCGACCCCGCTACGGCGTAGATGGGCTCATCGGGCGGCTCGGAAAGAGGTTGGATGTCCGCAAGGATTGTGAAGATTTATCTGCCGGAAAAGCGCATCGAAGAGCTGGAAGAGATTATGCGAAAGCATGCGCGTCGCTTCTGGAGGGAAACCGTTCCCGGCGGGCAAGAAAAGTTCAGCTGCATCGTTCAGCAACGCTACACGGAGCGACTGCTGAATGAGCTGTACGAAGTCTTTCACGAAGAACCGCAATTCGCCGCTTATGTCGAAGCGCTTGAAGCTGTCATACCGCCAATCGAGGAAACTCCAGATACAGAACTGCCGCTCGATACAGACCTTCCTCCCCCGACGGCGCTGGAGCGGTTCTTCAGCCGTGACAGGCTGAGCACCGATAAACTCTACGATGATATCGAAGAAAGCCTGCATGTCAGGCCATCTTACCTCATCACGGTCACACTTTCTGCCATCATCGCGGGGCTCGGAATGCGCAGTGGCCAGACGGCAGTGGTCATCGGTGCAATGATTATCGCGCCCTTGCTTGGACCAACCATGGGAGTGGCGCTGGCCGCGACGGTGGGCGATAGCAAACTCGGAAAAAGAGCATCCATAACCCTTGCCATCGGGTGTCTTTTCGCCGTGGTGTCGGGAATAATCCTTGGATTGATTGTCGAAATCGACCCTCTAACCCCTGAGCTCAGAAACCGCACCCTTGTCCAGCCTGCGGACGTGGCCTTGGCTCTTGCATGCGGTGCCGCAGGTGTTCTTGCCTTCAGCCGCGGTGCATCACTTGCACTTGTGGGAGTGATGATAGCGGTTGCATTGGTTCCTCCGCTCGCTGCTGTCGGCATCTATTTGGGCGCCGGTTTTCCGGTCGCTAGCGCGAACGCGGCGTTTCTCTTTGCCGTCAATCTGGTGTGCGTGAACGTAGCGGGGATCGCCACGTTCCTGTTTCAGGGGCTGCCGCCAAAGAGCTGGCGCATCACCGGCGGGATCCTGTTCGTTTGGGCTGTCTTACTGGTTATGCTTCTGTCCATGATGGCTGGCCGGATCTTCCTGGGCTTCGGGTCTTGGGAAGTCGTACTCGATTTCATATCGAGAAGAAACTGATGCTGGCGTTCGATGCTATACAATCACAGCGAATGTCGCTGACGGGAGCGCTCCTCTGACGCCGTTCGATCCTACGACCATTGCAGACCTGCTGCCGAGCTGGCCAGCATGGCTGTGGGCGAACAAGTTCGTGGTCGCCGGATGGATCATTGCCGCCGTCGCGTTCGTGCTCGTTCCATTTCGCAGGCCACCTGCCGAAGCGCGCAGCTGGCTGCTTGTCTTCCTAGGCCTCCCTTGGGTCGCGCTCGTGGCATATGCGCTGATCGGTCGACCGTATTTCGCCGCCGACCGAAAGACTCGGATCGACCGGCTTCCTAGGCTTTTGGATCGCATCCAGTCGCAGATCGAAGACACGGAGTCACCACCAGAATTGTCTTCCGACAACAAGGCAGTCGAGAGCCTGGCCAGAGGCATCGGCGGTTTTCCCGCAACCGCGGGGAACAGGATCGAGATGCTGGATGTCTATGAGCAGGCTTTGGACACGATCATCAGGGATATCGATGCGGCAAGGCATCATGTCCATCTTGAGTTCTACATTTTCAGGGATGATCGCATAGGCAGCAAGGTCATCGAAGCGCTGGGAAGGGCAGCAGAGCGAGGTGTTGTCTGTCGTGTCCTTGTAGATGCGCTCGGCTCATATGGTTCGCTGCGAAAGCTAAAACGACGCCTGAAAAGTGTTGAGGTTGAAGTCTACGATATTCTTCCGCTGCGCCGTCGTCTTCGAAGCTCGAGAGTCGATCTGCGTAATCACCGCAAGATAGCAGTCGTCGACGGCACAGTGGGCTACACAGGCTCGCAAAACATCTGGGACCCGATTCAGCATTCGCGCTGGGTCAACAAGGATTTGCTGCTACGGATTGAGGGGCCGGCAGTCTCACAACTTCAGGCAGTATTTGCCCTGGATTGGTATCTCGAAACCCTTGAGGAGCTGGCGAGCGCGGAGTTCTTTCCTCGCCCGGCGAACTCGGAAGGCTGCAGCGCGCAAATCGTGGCGACAGGACCGGAGAGCCCCGAAGTCGGAGTGGACCTGATCTTCGCTCAGGCGATGTACAACGCTGCCGAAGAAATTGTCATCACAACCCCCTATTTCATTCCCAACGACGCGATGATTTCGGCCATCAAGGCTGCGACACTTGGCGGAGTGCGAGTGTGCTTGATCACGCCTGAGCGCAGCGATCACCGCCTCGTCGGATTGGCGCAGCAAAGCTATTACTCTGAGCTGATGGCAGCCGGTCTGGAAATCTACCTTCATGGCCCCGACTTCCTCCACGGCAAACACTTCCGCGTTGATCACGAGGTATCTATCGTCGGGACAAGCAACATGGATGTGCGATCCTTTGAGCTGAACGCCGAGGTCGATCTCATCTCCTTCGATCCCGGTTTCGCAGAAGATTTGCGGCAGATCGAGCAACAGCTTCTTGATAGCTGCAAAAGGCTGGATCTGGAGACGTGGGAGGAGCGCTCTCTGCTCTCCAAAGTGGCTCAAAACACAGCACGTCTTATGGCAGATCTGATCTGATGGCGATGGCCGAGATCAAGATTGCGAGCTATAACATTCGCAAGGCAATCGGCACCGACCAGACCCGCAGGCCGATCCGCATTCTGAATGTGCTTGAGGAGGTGGATGCCGATATCGTCGTTCTGCAAGAAGCCGATCGTCGATTTGGCAAGCGCCAGAGCGCTTTGCCCGCCTTCCTGATCGAGGCACACTCCGACTACAAACCCGTGCCTCTCGATGTCCAGCACGACTCCATGGGATGGCATGGCAATGCCATCCTTGTTCGCGAGGGCATCGAGATTGAGCATCACGATATCATCCATATTCCCTACCTCGAACCGCGAGGCGTAATCACCGCGAGACTTAGTGTGAAAGGCAAAGCTCTTTCGGTATTCGGGATGCACCTCGATCTTTCGGGCCTCTGGCGGACAAAGCAGGCCAACGTGATCGCCGATCTTGCGAGGGAAGAACAAGAGCACGGCCCGACAATCCTGACGGGTGACCTCAACGAATGGCGCCGAAACGCCGGATGCCTCAAGGTGTTTCGCAAGCATTTTTCAGTGCTGGATTGTGGGCGCAGCTTTCACAGCCAGCGCCCTCTCGCCCGTCTTGACCGCATTATGCATTGCGACCGGGTCGAAGCGCTGGAATGGGGCGTCCATCAAAGCTCCCTTGCCACACAAGCGTCCGATCATCTCCCGGTATGGGCGAGGTTGAGGGTCTGACATGGGCAGAGAAACCGCCGTATGACCGGGTCAGATCCTTTTGCCGGCCCGGCGATTACGCAGGAGCCAGAGGGTGGCCCGAAGCTCAAACGCGCCCTGTCATGGCCATTGCTAAGCCTTTATGGTCTGGGCGTCACTCTTGGCGCGGGGATCTATGTCCTTGTCGGGGCGACGGCTGCGCAGGCAGGCATCTACGCGCCGATTTCCTTTTTGATCGCGGCTGCGATTGTCGGTATTACGGCGCTATCCTACATCGAGCTGGCCACGCGCTATCCTGTAAGCTCCGGGGCCGCCGCCTATGTCGAAGCCGGCTTTCAAACGCGCTGGCTTACCACGTCAATAGGTCTCCTTATCGCACTATCGGGCATCGTCTCGGCTTCAGCCGTGGCGATTGGAGCCGGAGGTTATCTCAGCGGTCTGACTGGATTGCCGATCCCACTTCTGGCGATCGTGACGGTCGTAGTTATGGGGTTGCTCGCTGCATGGGGCATCAAAGAATCCGTCACCGCTGCTGCAGTAATCACTTTGATCGAAGTGGCTGGATTGCTTCTAGTCATCGGATGGAGTTTCGCCGGCCCTGCTCCTGCGATCCTGCCAGCGGCAGCTCTGATCCCCACATTCGAAATGGCTCACTGGTTCGGCATCTTCGCCGCTTCGACGCTGGCCTTCTTCGCCTTTATCGGTTTCGAGGACATGGCGAGCGTCGCTGAGGAGGTAAAGCGACCCGCGCCGCGCGTATCCAAGAGCAGTGCTGGTTACATTGTTCGTCTCGAGCGCGCTCTACATACTGACAACCATCGCCGTCATCACGACCATCCCGATAGAGGCGCTTGCGGAAAGCTCATCGCCTCTGTTGCTCGCGTTCGGCGACGCACCGGGTATCGTGCGCGATGCCTTTGGAGTTATTGCGGTGATCGCGACTGTGAACGGGATCCTGATCCAGATCATCATGGCATCTCGGATGGTCTATGGCATGGCGGACCGAGGCTATCTGCCGCGGCAATTCGCCTCGGTTTCAAAGCGCACGCAGACCCCGCTTGTAGCAACCGCAGCGGTCGTATCGGTCATTATTGCGCTTTCGCAGCTGTTTCCCATCGGGCTGCTCGCAGAGCGCACTTCGCAAATCGTGCTGGTGACCTTTGTCCTCGTGAATATATCGCTGCTGCGGGTGAAACGACGCGAGGATCGGGTGCCAAAAGAGTGTTTTGTTGTCCCGGCCTTTGTCCCAATTGCCGGTGCGATTGCGTGCGGATCTTTGCTGGTTTTCGGCCTTTTTTAGTCGCGCCTGATTACTCGCCCAACTGTGCCTTATCACGCAAATCCGCCGCCATCGCGGCGAGCGCTTCACTGCCGAGCAAGCGTCCATTGACAATAACGGCTCGCGGTTCGCGCAGGGTTGCAAGCCCCTCCAAAGGGTTCGCGTCAAGGAGAACCAGGTCCGCCCGTCGCCCTTCGACGATAGAGCCATCCTGATCATCAAGCCCAAAGAAACGCGGCGGCGCGATGGTAGCGGTAAACAGCGCTTCTCGCGGCGACAGGCCGATTTCGACATAAAGTTCAAGCTCGTCGAGCAGCGAGAACCCGTGGAACAGATACGGATTAGCAAAGGAGGCATCGCTCGATGCAAGGATCGGGACCCCCGCACGGTGCGCCATCAGGAATGTCCTGCGGTCAAGCGCGATGCTGTCTTGCGCCAGCGCGCGCACCTCGTCGGTCATCGCTTCCAGTCGGAAATCCGGCTTCCCCCATGCTTCGCGAACATCGGCTGGGAGCATTCGCATGCGCGGCGTGTCTGCGCTGGGCCAATTGCCGAGATAGAAATCAGCTACAACCAATGTCGGACTCACATGAAGCTTCGCTGCAGCCAGCTCCGCAAGTAGCCCTCGGCACCGCTCTTCGTCCCAGCTCTCGAGGATGATCCGGTTGCGCGAAGCCATAATACCAAAGACCTGATCAAGCGGCGCGCCTGCCGCCATCGCGGTCCGCAGAGTATCGAGCATCGCTTGCTCCTCGGTCGAACATGCCATCGGAATACGACCGAAATGCTCCATACCGTCCTGCCCGGCGGCGACCGCAGTCTTCAGCGAAACGCGTTCGGGGATGTGGCCAACAAGCGGCAGGTCCGCCTCTTCGGATGGCTCTCCCAGCGCGAGATAGCTTGCCTCGTCCAGCATCGAATAAGATTTGACCGCCGCCCAACCTTGACTGGCAATGCGCGCAACGACCGAGCGCGCTTGCTCGGGTGTATCTGCCAGAAACATGCCGGGCCACGAACCGGGGCTGGCATCGACCCAAGCTCCCGACAGCACGAGCCTCGGTCCAAGAACCTCGCCTGCCTCGATCTGCGCCTGAAGCGCTTGCTGCTCGGCAATCGGCCACAGCGCGCCCATATCGCGCACGCCTGTCACGCCATTAATGATATAGAGCGGCAAAGCCGTGTCAGGCTCGGTCGCAGACGAAAATAGGTGGACGTGGCTGTCCCAAAGGCCGGGAATCAGAAACCTGCCTTCGCCATCAACCCGCTCCGCTGTGGCAGGAGGCTCGAACTGGTCGGCGATACGGGTTATCCGATTTCCTTCGATCAATACAGTCTGTCGCTCATTGATCGCGCCCGTTTCAACGTCAACGATACTGACGTTTTCGACAACAATATCGGCACGAGCCTTATCATGGACAGTAAGCGAGGAGACGGCGACAATCAGCGCGCAGAGCATTCGGATTAACTTGGTCATTATGTCTCCTCCAGTACCGACGAATGCTGACGTTCGCCCGTGCCCTGTAAATGCTGCCCCACGATCACACGTAATCGTGCGTGATATCCTAGGAGCAAATGCCCTCCATTCTCAAACTCAAGCAGTTTGGCGTTGGGTAGCCTCATCTGCGATGCTCTCCGCGATTGGGAATGGGTTCAACTGGTCGTCTTTCGCATGAACTACCAGTGTTGGAGCGCGGATCGCTTCGAGTTTGTAGGTTGCATCCGGATCGACCGCAGCGCCTTCGTTGCCAACACCGACAAGCCGATCCGAGGCTGGCAAAAAGCCGTCCACTAAGCGATCAACGAACTGCACCTCTTCAACTGAGAGACCTTTAAGCAATTCCGGGCGCGCATCGAAGGCGCTTCGCAATTGGCGAGCTGCAGCCTTCGTCAGCGCCCAGTAGACCGCGTCATTGCCCAGCAAAGTGGAGTATGCCCAGGTCGGGATCGGCCGTTCCTCAATCTCCGGGCTGAAAGGCGTGAAGGGGGCGGAGGACAACAGCACGAGCCGGTCCGTGCGATCAGGAAACAACTCCGCGAATTTGAGCGCGGGAGGCACCCCGCCGGACATGGCAAGAATGCTCGCCCGGTTGATTCCGAGCCGATCGAGCAGGTCCAACATGGCCTCTGCCTGCGCAGCGGTGGACGGATCGGAGGGCATGACGCTGCCGAGGTAACCGAAGCGCGATACAGCGATGAAGCGATGGGTATCGCCGGCCATGGCCTCGGCCAGCAGCCGACCCTGATCAAATCCGCCGCCAGCGCCATGGATGACCAGCACCGGAGGCCCCTCGCCCCAACTAGCGTACTCGATTTGCCCGTGGCGGGTTTCAGCAAGCGAGCGCTCCGCTGCAAGTTCAGACCTGCGCGTGTCGGCTGCGCGATTGCCGAAGATTGAGACGGTCGCGCCCAGCACCACCAGACCGCCGATCATCACCAATCCGATGTGCCAGCGCCGCTTCATAGCTAGCGCGCTTCGTACTTGACCAAGCGTAGGTGACCGTAGGTAAATGGACCTTCTGGAAGGTGCCAGATCGCATCGCCTTCGCTTGCGATACGCCAGCCATCAAACCTGCGATAATTGCCCAGCGGCGTGGACCAGCGGGCAATTCGTAAGCTGCCGTCCCTTCCCATCATGCCCCGGTCTTCGGAGATGAAGTCGACCAGCTCACCCGCCTCATTGAAAATCAGCTCAGCCGAAACCGTGTTTGTCCCAACGGTCAATGCGACCTTCGCGCTCTTGTCGTCGATTTCTGTCCATTCGAGACGATCGTCGATGAGCCTCGATGGAGCAAAGAACGCAATGTCGTTCAGGATTGTCACCGTCTCGGTGCGCGTCAATTCAGGGCCGCTCGCATCCACGACATTGAACAGTCCTGCTGCACGAACCTTCATGGTCGCCTCGTCGACTTCGAAGTCATGCAAAACACTGATGGGTAAGCCCTTCATCATAGTACGCATGAAGAAAAGGCGGTGCATCTCGTCGAAACGATCATACTGCGATGCGAGGCCAGTCATCCCTTTGGTTCCCGGCGCATCGTACATGGTCGCTTCAAACTCCATCGTGATTTCGCTCACGACAGGTTTACCGAGCGAACTGGTTAGCTCGATGTAGCGCTGCGCTGGCCCCGGAAGATGCGCGATATCCTCTCGTTCAAGCTTCTTCCCTTCCAGCATCAACTTGCAGGATGCCTCCCGGCGTCGGCGCTTGAACTCACGCGACAAGTTGGTGGACCATGCGTAGACTGCACCTCCAAGAACAAGCGTGCCAAGAGCTCTGGCTATCCACATGATTGGTGTTCTCCCCTAAAGTCCAGAGCGCACCCTAATGGGCAAGGAACAGAGGCAATTGCGGCTCACGCAGCATATCGCGCGTGACCCCACCAAGTATCCGTTCGCGGAAGCGGGAGTGGCCGTAGGCGCCCATAACGAGGTATCCCGCCTCGCGGCTCCGAGCGGCTTCCACGAGAGTTTCGGCAATTGAGTCGCCCTTATTTCTGGTCAGCTCGGTTAATTCGCTCGTTACATCGTGTTGAGCCAGATATTCAGAAGCTTGCATCGAAGGCAGGTCGAACTTGTCTTCCCGGCTGCCCTTCTTTTTCTCCTCGACGGTCAAGATGTGAACCGAACTGCTTCGGCTGACTAGGGGCAACGCGGCCCGCAGAGCGTGCGCACTCTCAGGTGCCCCATTCCAGGCCAGAGCAACCGGCCCCTCAATATCGATGGTATTCACATGTTCCGGAATTACCAAGATCGGTGCACGGACACGCTCCAGCAACTCCGCAACAAACCGGGAAGGCGAGCCATTTAGCTGAAGCGGATCGTGCGCGCCTACAATAACGACGTCATGAATAGGAGCATGGCCCGCAATGAGGTTCATAGCCGAACCGCTTGATGAAACCCAACTCCAAAGCACGTCTTCGTTCGAAAGCTCTTTCTCGACGTCGGCGCGAAACTGCTTCGAAGTCTTGCCGTAGTCGACCATCATCTCGGCTGACATGGCCCCATAGAAGTCCGTCGGCATGCCAAAATCATAGGGCGCAGCCTGCGCGAAAGTTATGCGGCCCTTGCATTGCCGTGCCATGTCTAATGCCACTTGAAGGCGTGCTTCGAAGCATTTGTCGTCGTGAACATGTAGTAGAATTGATCGCATCGCAGTCGCCTCCATTCAGAATCTGGAGTGAGATCAATGAGCGCGACCGCATTTTCGCGAACTACGTAAATTGCCGTAGAGCCTCGGGGCGCAGATACGCCCTAGCAAGAGTGATCGCCGTGTTTGTCACGGCCTTGTTTCAGGATTGCGCTTATGACCAACAATGCCGAATTCGCGACCGCGCTCAAAGCCCGTTTCAAGGATCTCTTGGACCGTGCGGAGATCATAGAGGATGACCTGCGGCACCCACTCGATGCCGATTTCAGCGAGCAAGCCATCGATCTGGCCGATGACCAGTCGCTGGAAGGTGTCGACGAGGCGCTAAGAGCTGAGATGACACAGATTGGCTACGCCTTGGCGCGGATCGAGAACGGCACTTATGGCACCTGCGCGCAATGCGGCAAGGAGATCGGCGAGGCACGGCTTAAAGCCCGCCCAATTGCAACTCGCTGCATCGATTGTGCTTCGTGACTGCGCTGAGATGATGCGGCTGAGCCCGCATCCGGATATTTACGGATACTGGCTGCCATGCACCAACGGCACAATTGGCATGCAGTCGGGTAAATCGCCCGGCGGGAAGGAATTGCCATGACCGTCTTTAACCAAGCGCCAGTCAAACGCATGACACTCGGACTAATTGCCGCATGCAGCGCCCTTGCCCTGCCCGCGAGCTCTGTCGGTCAAAACGCAGCTGCGCCTGCCCCAGCCGACACGGCTCAAGCGAGCGATATGATCTTCCTCGCCGCCGAAGAGCTGCGCGTATCGCAAGAGACCACGGACGATCTCTTCGCCGCTGGCAGCAGCATAGATGTCGTCGGCGCACAAGCTGACCACCTCTTCCTTGCTGGCGGCGATCTCACAGTCTCGAACGCTCAGGTCAAGGATGTTGTCGCGGCGGGTGGCGATATCCAGCTGGAGGCCGCCACCATCGCCGATGATGTCATCATCGCGGGCGGTGAAATCGCGGCGAAAGAGACATTCGAGATCGGTGGAACCGCTGTCATTGCTGGCGGCGAAGTGAGGTTTGAAGGGCCCGTTGGCCAGGACCTGCGGATCGGTGCGAATGAGATTTTCGTGAACTCCGTCGTCCCGGGGACGGCTCGGCTCTCAGGCGACACGATTACCCTTGGCCCGAATGCTCGGATTGGGGGCGATCTCATCTATCGCAGCGCAAGCCTGACGGTAGATCCAGCAGCGATTATCGAGGGTGAGCGCACCGAGCTGGAAGCGACCGATTCCTATGCGGTCGAAGATGCCGCCAGGGGCTTGGGGCAGTTCTTCCTGTTTTTCAGTCTCTCGATGATCGTGAGCTATTTCGTGATTGTCGCGCTACTGGTTTTGATCGTCCCGCGGGTAATGCAGGCCACGTCGCACATGTTGTCGGGCGCACCTCTTCAGGCGCTGGGCATAGGGGCGCTGTTCGCAGCGGTAGTTCCGGTCCTCGGGATCGCCCTGCTCTGGACAGGAATTGGGATTCCGTTGGCAGTATTCCTGTTCATCGTATCGCTAGCGCTCACACCGATCGCCGTTGCGGTCACCGCGCATTTCATCGGGATGACTGCGCGCAGGATCGTCACAAAGAAAAGCGGCAATGCAGAAAGCACCTTTGAAGGGATCATGTGGCCTTTGGGAGGCGTCGTTATCCTGTTGGCGCTCGCGCTGATACCGGTCGCAGGCTTGCTCGTCTTGTTCCTGGCAATGCTGTTCGGGCTGGGGGCCTTCGGAAAGCAGATCCTCGGACTGCTTTCCGCACCGCCGCAGACTGCTTCCGATGCACCGGCAATGGCATGATGGGCCGCAATATGCGCCAGGAGGCTTTCGCCGAAACGCCGTCGTAAAAGATCAGTCATCATCGTGATTCTCGCGGTGTTGGCCGTGTGGTAAGCTGGAACACGGCTCCCTGCGTGCGGAGTGGTGTCGTCAGGCAAAAGGGCCGGCATCGGGCACACCAGCGAAAACTAACTCAATCTCGGTCCGCTTCTCTTGGCCATGAAGAAGGGCCATCCCGCCCCGACTGAATCGGCGCGGAATGGCCCTTGAGCTGGCGGTGGGGCTTCCCCCCAATGCCCGCTCAGCTGTTGGTGTTGGTGGAAATCTCGATTTTGCGAGCCTTCTCAGGTGCGCTCTTAATGCGAGGGATGGTTATAGAAATCACGCCGTTGTCAGAGCTGGCTTCGATTGCGTCGGCGTCGCAATCGCCAGGAAGAGTGACGCGTCGCTCGAACATGCCATAGCTGCGCTCGGAAACGGTGTAGTCCCGCTCTTTCTCCTCGCGCTCTTCCTTTTTCTCGCCCTTGAGAATTAGCAGGTCGCCATCGACGCTGATATCGACTTCATCGCCAGGCACTCCGGGCAATTCGACCGCAAGGTGGTATTCCTTGTCAGTCTCGCGCATTTCGAGCGCCGGCATGGGCAGCGATGCAAGATAGCGAAGACCGAGATTAGTCGTGGGGAAGCGCGGCGGGAATTCGTCAAAAATCCGATCCACTTCGCCGCGCAGCCGATTGAACGGTTCGCGCAGGTAATCCGACAGACCGGCGTTTTCGCGGGGTCTTTCAGCAAGCATAGTTTCGTCAGTCATTTCAGGTCTCCCAAATTTCCTTTTTATGGGGGAATCCATTTTACTGCGGACAGGGGCCACTCCGGATACGGAAACCTCCTTAGAATGGTACTCAGAACACCTTTTCTGCAATGATCATGCCTGGATGATCGGGACTGGATTTGATCTTAAAGCCCATCTCTCTTTCGAGCTTCACAGCATCATGTTGATCTGCGCTTTCAAGCGACGTGAGCTTCTTCACTCCCGTAGCCTTCGCATAACGAACGGCGTGATCGAGCAAGGCCCAGCTGATCCCCTGCCCTTTTGCGTCTTCGCGGGTACAAACGGCAAATTCAGCGCAGTCGAAAGCTTCATCGGCACCAAGCATCGCGCTAGCCATGATCTCGCCCGTCCACGGATCGAAGGCGAGGAAGTCGATGGTCCAATCGTTTGAGTCGTCGACCATCTCCATCAAGCGGTCTTCATCGACTTTGCGAATTCCAGACAGGAAGCGGAAATAGATGTCGCGGCGCGCGACACCGTCGAAAAAGCGCCTGAGCGCTTCCTTGTCCTCAGGTCTCGCCGGGGTAATCAGGATCTCCACGCCGCTTTCGGTAGTGACCTCGGCGCTCCAATCGCGTTCGGCTTTGCGGTTGGAAAAGCGCTTGGCAACTTGTGGCATCGGTTGTGTGACGCTCAACTCTGGCATGTCTGCTCTCCGTGGATTTCGTCCGATGTGGACGAAGCGAGGAAAAGAGATGATCCGTAAACCTCCGTAGCCACGCTGAGCGAGGAACTGGAGATCTTCACTGGGTCGCGATCGTAGATGTCTTCCCAGAACCGTATGCTGCCAACGGCCTTTGGCTCGGCAGTGAAATAGGTGACGTAAAGCGGGAGGCTTTCCGAGAGCTCGAATGTCTGGGTCCTGCCTGTCGCCACCTCTTGTTCGACGCGCGCCATGTCCCAACCATCGTTCCCAAACAACACTTCGACGAAGTTCAGCGCCCGGTCCACCCTGATACAGCCGTGGCTGAAGAACCGACGGTCTTCGGCAAACAGTTCCCGGTTTGACGTATCGTGCAGGAACACGCTGTACGGATTGGGCATTACCAGTTTCATGCGGCCCAGAGCGTTATTGTCCCCTGGCATCTGCCTGTATCGCCCATTCTGGTAAACGTAGCCACGAGCACGCGCTGCAGCAGGGCTTCGCCTGACGAAGCTGGCGATGCCTTCGCGGGCAATGCTCGACGGGATTTCCCACCAGGGGTTAAGGACCACACCGCTAACCTGCGTCGTAAAAACGGGAGTGCGGGTAACGGGCTTTCCTACAATCACGCGCCGTTTATCCATCACGACGCCGTCCTCCCACAAGGTCAATTCTTGCGCGGCAATGTTCACGAGGAGATATCGTTTGCCGAGCTGTGCAGGCAGCCAGCGCCAGCGCTCCAGATTGGCGATGATGACTTGGCGGCGGTCTCGATCGGTTTCCTCGGAAAGTGCCCCGACCAGCGCTGAATAGTAAGGGTGCGACGGGCGGACCGAGCGCAGATAGGTGTCGAGATAGCTCTCTTGTAAAGCCGCTTTCAAGCCAGCTTCCAAATCTGCGTCAGTCAGATGGCCATCGATGTGCCACCATGAAGGCTTCGCCAAGCCACAACACCGGCCCCGCCATGCTCGCATCAATATGAGCGCAGCTTTGTCCGCAACGGGATCGAGGCTCTCGAGATCGTCGGCATCTATCGAGGTGCGAAGGTCCATAGCCTCCTTTTCGGGCAATTCGATCCCTTCCTCTGCCGCGCGCTGCATCCACCGATGCAGGTTCTCGGCCTCCGCAGTGGACCAGGAGCTTTGCGCAATTGCAGACTGCGAGAGCGCGACGAGCGCTGCCAGAAACAGGATACCAATACGCATCATGGAACGAGCACCGCTGCGCCAGTGATTGATCCAGAGCGAAGCCTTTCGAGCGCCTCGTTCGCCTGATCCAGCGGGAAGACTTCGACGCGCGTTTTCACCGGAACGGCAGCGATCGCTGTGAAGAAACTTTCGCCGTCCGCGCGCGTCAGATTGGCGACCGAGCGTATCTGGCGTTCGCCCCATAAGAGTTCGTAGGGAAAGGACGGGATATCGCTCATATGAATGCCCGCGCATACAACGGTGCCTCCTTTGCGGACCGCGGCCAAGGCCTGCGGCACGAGTTCACCCGCCGGGGCGAAGATGATTGCCGCGTCGAGTTCGAATGGCGGCAACATATCTGAACCGCCGGCCCACACGCAGCCCATCTCGCGCGCAAACTCTTGCGCAGCCCCGTCGCCTGGCCGGGTGAAAGCGACGATCTTGCATCCGAGCCCGGTGGCGATCTGGGCGATGATATGCGCCGAAGCGCCGAAGCCATAAAAGCCAATCCGCATCGCATCGCCGCACATCGAGAAGGCGCGATATCCGATCAGGCCAGCGCAAAGCAGGGGAGCGGCATGAACGTCGTCAATGGTCGGCGGTATTGCGAAACAGTACTCCGTATCGGCAATGCAATGCGATGCGTAACCGCCATCGACGGAAAACCCGGTGAAGACCGGTTCATCACACAAATTCTCGTGACGGTGGCGACAATAGTCGCATCGTCCACATGACGAACCAAGCCAAGGCACACCCACCCGATCGCCAATTGCGAAGCGGTTTACTTGATTGCCTTTCGCTATGACGCGTCCGACCACTTCATGACCAGGGACGATAGGCAGTCCATCTTCGATATCGCCATCAACGATATGGAGGTCCGTGCGACAGACCCCGCAGGCAAGCACCTCGAGCAAGATTTCATTTGCTTCAGGCAACGGCATCGTACCGTTCAACCAATTGAAGCGGCGAACCCACGGACGAAAACTCCATGGCCTCCATGGTGACCGCGGAAACATCGGCTGCGACCATGTTCATCGCCCACGCCGCCCGAGTTCCTCGACTCGCCTCAGCCATTTCCTGCGATAGCCCGGCCAGCTATCCACGCGTCCGATGATGGTCGTGAAGACGGGCTTGATCCCGACAAAATGAAGGATGTGGCGTTTGAGGCTCTTCACACTGTGGGAGCGAAAGAACAGGCGATAGACCGGCGCTGGCGTTCCCATCGTAACGATGACACGCGCCGATTTACCCGTCAGCAAACCTCGCCATCTCGCCTGCGCCGTAATCTCAATCGCGAAACCCGGACGCAGCACCTGCTCGAGGAAGGCTTTGAGTAGCGCGGGCACATCGCCCATCCAAAGCGGGTAAAGGATGACGATATGCTCAGCCCATTCGATGTCCTCCTGTGCCTTGAGAACGTCCTCTTCCGGCTCAAGCTCATTCCAAACACGCGGCTCACGAAGCATCGCGAATTCAAGTAGCGCGATATCCAGTCTCCTTACCTCGTGTCGCTCCTGCGCCCCTTTCTCGTAGGCGGATGCCAGGGCCGGAACGTAGTGATCCGGCTCTCCGCTTGGATGGCCGTTGATGATGAGGATGCGTGTCATGGGGCCGGGATGCCCGAGGCTTGACTCGTCATATATCCGTAAATGTCCTCATGCTGATCCACTGCGCAACGATCTTTTCGAGGAATTGCGTGTGACATAGCCTGATCGGCAGGGCCCTCTCGGCCAGAACCTCCGAGCGGCGGGCCACTTCGGATGGATGGCATTCACTTCAGCACCGATGCGGCCATTGGCGAGCAATGGCGCACTCAGCAGAAACCCACGAACGACCGAGCCAGAAGGGACTCGGAAGCAGGGTCTTCGCTCACTGCCCCGTGCTAACTGATCAGACTACGGAGGTTTCCGGATGAGCCGCTCGGTGCTCACCAACGATAAAGGTGCCGACACAACCAAGAGGACATTCCAATGGCAACCGGCAATAAATCAACAATCTCACCGTTCTGGGCAGTCGTGATCATATTACTGATCATAGCCGGGGGCATATTCTTCTTCACCGACGTCATGCGGCAAGACCAAGCACCGGAGCCTGAACTCGAACCGCCTTCCACTGAGTGGACTACTGCGCCAGAGGGCGGAGTTGAAGTCGACTTGCCTGACACCCCGATGCGCGTTGTACCCGAAGAGGAGACAACACCCGAGGATGCACCGCAGAGTGAAGATCAATAACCAGCCGATGCTGCGCTCCATGCCCATAGCCACGATTAAAGGGACATCGGTTCGGCTGCACTGGACGTTTCTGCTCTTGCTCACGTTCATTGCAGTTGGTGCCTTTGTTTCGATGGGCTTGAGCGCGGCAGCAGATATTGTGCTGCTCATTGTCCTTATGTTCGTGTGTATCGTCTTGCATGAATTCGGACACATAAGCGCTGCGCGGCAATTCGGGATCGAAACGCCTGAGGTCATTCTGCTGCCCATTGGCGGGCTCGCTAAGTTGAAACGAATTCCCAGCGAGCCGGAGAAAGAACTTGCAATCGCCATTGGGGGACCAGCGGTGAATTTCCTGCTTTTTGGTTTGCTGGTTCTACTGCTCGGGAGATGGCCGACCATCGAAGCCGTTCAGAATCTCTCGCTTGGTCAAATCGATCTGATCGAGCAGCTTGCAATCTTCAATCTGATTATCGGCTTGTTCAATCTCTTGCCGGCTTTTCCCATGGATGGTGGCCGCATTCTGCGCGCTTTGCTTGCATTTGCCCTGCCGCACACCAAAGCGACCAGCATCGCAACACGAATTGGCCAGATGCTCGCCGTGGGCCTGGGCTTTGTGGCCCTTTTCATGGGCAACATCCTGCTCGTTGCGATAAGCGTCTTTGTTTTCGTCTCAGCGACCTCAGAGGCGCAGGTTGGGCGCATTCGCGATGCAATCGGCGGCCTTCCCGTTGCGCAGGTGATGGTGACCGGCCACGCGCTTTTTTGCCAGACCGATCCGATCAGCCGCTTGGTCGACGAGATCTTGCATTCTGATAGCGACGAGTTCCCAGTCATCACCTCCGAAGGCGAGCTCAGTGGCTTTCTGCTGCGCTCCGACGTCATCCGGCATGCAAGCGATGCCGGGAAACAGAAGACGGCAGGAGAGGTCATGCGCACCGACATACCTTTAGTCTCCATGCATTGCCGCGCCGAAAAAGCCGCTGACATGATTTCGGATGGCGCACCCATCGTGGGCGTCGTGGACCGGAGGGGCGGATTTGCAGGCATTGTCAACAAGCGCAATCTGCTCGACGCTATGGATATCGACCGTGCCTTGGCTCAGCGAAGCCAAGGACTAAGCAAACGACGTTCGCTATAATTTCATCGATCGGAGGTGCGACTGATCCCGTCCGCCATTTTTGGAAGCGGTCGCGGGTGGCGATTACTCTGGCGTCGGAAACTCGTCAGGAGAGATATCGGGTTCATCAATGTCAGGCTGCAATGGTTCGGTTTCCGGTGGCCGAACAGGCTCAGGAGCAGGCTCACGCGCCGGGCGTTCCGGTGGTGCCTTGGGTTCGATCCGGTCAGGCTCTGGTGGTTGTGTTGCCATCCTAGGCTCCGTTGAAGCGAGAACGAGCGTAATGGATGCGCTCTCAATTCTCTGTCGAAGAAATGATCGAGGCGATCTGTTCGGGTGTGTGGTTGACGACATCCTTGTCGATCTCCGCGATGATCGAGGGCTTGAGCCGCTCGGGGCAGCATTTGCGAAACTCGCCAAGCGCAGACGGAGATGCGAGAACTATTACCTGACTGCCGTCCTCCGACTGATATTGGTCAAGCGTTTGTACAGCGCTGCGCGCGAAATCCTGCTCGTTCTTGTCGTGCAGATCGATGTCACTCATCGCACTACGCCTGGGTGAGGCGCTAGAGAAGGATCTGCCGGGACGATCCGAACCTTGACCGCTTGATCGCGGATTTTCGTTCTGCTCAGAAACGATCGGTGCAAGCACAGGTTTGCGAGTGTCCCCCTGGTTCCTGAACAGCTGCAGCTTGCTGCCATCGAGCGCCATCACCAGCGTACCAGTCGCGATTTTCATACGAGAACTCCTCGAAAGTCGATCCTTGATCCGAAAGCGCTAGCTGCCATTGAGAGCGCCCTCACTAAGGGAACCTCCTAAGTTGGATCGATCTGATGTATCCGAGAAAGGCACGATTACTGCGCGATCATGTTACCCGGCCCGGCAAGCCATTCCCGACCCTTGAGCATGCCGTTCCAGTAAAGCCATGGCAGAAAATCGGCTTTCAAAACCCAGGACAGACGTTGCGCTTTGGTCCCGTCGATAAGCCATTTCGGGAAGCTGGGTGCCAGTTTCCCGCCATAGGCGAACTCGGCGAGCACGATCTTGCCGCGCTCGACTGTGAGCGGACACGACCCATAGCCGTCGTAGCCCGCAGTAGGTCCCTTGCCATCCAATTGACGCAGGGCGTTTACCGCGACCACCGGGGCCTGTTTTCGCGCAGCTGCCGCGGTTTTTGCATTCGGCATTGATCCCGCATCGCCGAGCCCGAAGACATTGGGGTAACGAACATGCTGAAGCGTATGCTGATCGACATCGACAAAACCACTTTCCGCCGCAAGCGGGCTATCAGCGAGAAACTGCGGCGCGACCTGCGGCGGTACTACATGCAGCATGTCGAACTCGTGGTTCACTTGGCCGTCTTCGCTTTCGAAAGTCGCAAATCCCGCAGGCCCATCGACCGCGATCAGATCGCAGCCGAGTTGGAGACCGATGTGGTACTTCTCAACATATTCCATCAGCGCCGGGACGTAGTCCTGAACGCCAAACAGAACCCCGCCCGCGTTGCGGAATTCGACTTCGATATCGCCCAGAACGCCGTTTCGTAGCCAGTGGTCGCAGGACAGATACATCGACTTTTGCGGTGCTCCGGCGCACTTGATCGGCATGACTGGCTGCGTGAAGATCGCGCGGCCTGATTTCAGGCCCTGGACCAGCTCCCATGTGTAGGGTGCAAGATCATAGCGATAGTTGGAGGTCACACCATTCTCGCCAAGCGTGTCTTCGAGGCCAGCAATTTTCTCCCAGGCGAGCCGAATGCCGGGTGCTACGATCAATATTTCGTATTGGATGGTCGACCCGTCGGCGAGCGTGACCGTATTGTTTTCGGGACGGAAGCTCGCGGCCTTTGCCTTGAGCCAATCCACACACTTGGGCATCACGCTGGCCATGGGCCTTACCGTGGCCTCGCGATTGAACACTCCTGCACCGACCATAGTCCAGCCGGGCTGGTAAGCATGCGTTTCGGAAGGCTCGATAATCGCGACATCGAGGCTGGGGCGGCGTCTCAATAGAGACGCAGCCGCAGCGACACCCGCTGCGCCGCCACCGACGATGACCACCTCATGATTTGTTGCTTTGGCCATGGCCTGGGCTCCTCAATGATTCACTTCAGTCGCCAAACCGATCGGCCATCGCGGAAAGATCGTATCCGGCGACCTGCGCATCTTGAAGACGCCGCGATAAAGGGCGATTGTGCGGGTTTGCCAGTGTCTCAAGCGTGATTGAGCGTGTCCCGGTACGGCAATAGGCGAGCATCGGCCCGTCTGTGCCGAGCCGAACCGCGCGGAAAGCCGCGATCGCCGGTTCGGGAAAGGTGCCGCCACTCACCGGAATGTGGTGGAAGGCAAGGCCAGCATCCTGCGCTGCCGCGCGCATCACGTCGATCCCCGGCTGCCCCGGCTCCTCAGCATCGGGCCGATTGCAGATAACAGCTACGAACCCCCGCTCGGCCAAACGCGCCATACTCTCCGGCGAAAACTGGCCAGAAACCGCAAAATCTCCATCAATCTCACGAACCTCCATTTCACAGCTCCGATCCCAATTTGCGGTCGGAACCTCGGCAGGTACGAAACTGCACAGATCTCACCGTGGATTTGCGCGAAACCATCACAGCGCATCCACCGGCAGTTTAAGATAGGTTACCCCGTTCTCCTCTAGCTCGCCGGAAAATGGCCAGCGCGCATATTGACCTGCACCGAAGGCAGGATGAGGCGCGGCATGTCGAGTGTCGCATCGCGCGCTTCTCGCATCTTCACGAAATCGTCTTCGCTGATCCCGTCATGGGCATGGATGTTGTGCTCGCGCTGCGCTCCGACAGTCGTTTCCCATTCGTGATGCTGACGCCCCTGCGGCAGATAATCGTGGCACATGAACAGCCGGGTTTGCGGAGGTAAGGAAAGGATACGGCGCAGCGAGCGGAACAATTGCCGGGCGTCGCCGCCGGGAAAATCGGCGCGCGCAGTGCCATAGTCCGGCATGAACATCGTATCTCCGACGAACACCGCGTCGCCGATCACGTAGGCGATGCAAGCCGGCGTATGACCTGGGACATGAAGGATTGAAACGGGCAGGTTACCGATCTCGAATGTGTCCCCATCGCCGAAAAGCGTGTCGAATTGAGACCCGTCATGCACGAACGCGGCCCCGGCATTGAAGAGCTTTCCGAACGTCTGCTGGACCATGGTGATGTTCTCACCGATCGCAATCTTTCCGCCAACGCGTGTCTGAAGGTACGGCGCGGCGGAAAGGTGGTCGGCGTGAGCATGCGTCTCAAGCAGGTACTTTACCTTGAGATCGTTCGCATTGACGAAATCAATGACTTTATCAGCCGAGGTCTTCGATGTCCGGCCCGAGCTTTGATCGAAGTCGAGCACGGGATCAATCACAGCTGCTTCGCCCGTTAAAGGGTCGGACACGACATAGGTCACCGTAAACGTAGCCTCGTCGAAGAAGGCCTTTACTTCTGGACGCAGGCCATCGCCTGCGATCGCGCGTTCGACTTGCGCAATTGCAGCGCCAAGCGCCGCATCATTTTCATCCATCCGGGCTTCCATCCTGAAAATCTCCTGCGTATTCTCGGCAGCATTGAAGGGACCCTCATTGATTGGTCTGAGAACGTCCGCGCAGCCATACGTAGATATCCGTGAGGCGCTTCAAAGCGACGGTCTCGCATAGCGAGGTTCGGCCAAGCGCTGCCTTTCTGCCAAATGCGGATAGAAGATGGGATAGCGGAAAAATGCTTCGGATATTCCGCGCCCTTCGGTAGTTACAAGAAGGCCCTGCGCTTGAGCAGGGCCTTGAGTTTTGGGGCTAACGTCAAATAGCCAGCCCCCGGGTCGCAACAGCACAGCTACTCAAACGAGCCTGGTGGTAAGATATGTAATGTCCCTTAGGCTCGACGCGTTGGCGCGCGTGCTCCAATGACGCGCGCATTAGGTTCAATGGTCAGGCGGGCGATGAGAGGCGCGCGATTGCCTGTTCGCTCAATCGCTGCGCAGCACTCTGGTCGGCGGCGATAGCGAGGAAATCGACCCCGCCATAGGGAAGCCGTCCGGGCGTCAACAGGACCAGGCCGCTTTGCCGATCTCGCCGAAAGAGCAGGTCTTCGCAGCGGTCGAGCAATTGCGAAACCGTAGGCGGAACGCCATCGGGATCGAAGTGGCTGAAGACGAGAAATCCGTGCTCGCGCCAATCGCCAACCAGCCTGTTGGCAAGCGTCATGGGCAGCGACATTCCGCCCCATCGCCCGTTGCATTCGACCCAGTGAAGGTCGGCACGCGCTTCGCCCTTACCCACGACCACGGCATCAAAGCTGCACCGCCCGAAATAGCCGAGACTCTGGAACAACGTTCCAAGCGACGCAGCCTCACGCGCGAGCTCGCGTTGCAATCGCTCGCCCAGCAGGCTGGGAGCGCCGCCCACGAAGCGCGCGGATTCCCCGCTTGTCTGCTGGTCGAAGATGGCTTCTATGATAGGTGGGCCATCCGCAGGAATAGGGATCCAGAGCTGTACGGAAGGGCTTCCAAGCAGAGGCCCCTCCCAGGCCGTCAGCTGAAGCGGAAACGGGCTGTCCCATCCGCGCTGGTTGATCGCTTCGGCAAGCTGCGCTGCGATCATCGTCGCGGGCTTTCCACTGAATTGCTGGCTTTCGAGCACCATGTTGCCGAGCGAGGCAGCGCTGCTCGGCAGTTTGAGCCCGACGACATGATGTTCCTTTACGAATCGCTGCAAGTGACCGACAAGCGCGCTCATCCCATAAACGGTCCGATTGTGCGGCACGGCATTGCGGCCCAGAAGCATTGAGGCGCGATGCGAGAACCAGAGTTTGTCGTTGACTGCTCGCGACAGGGTCGGTCCGGGTCCGGCCACATGCACCGGAACCCGGGCGTCGTCGGCAATCCTTTTGGCAAGGCGCCAAACGCCGCCGGTCACCATATAGGGTACGAAATTGAGCGCGCCAGCTTCCCGGGCGATGTCCGAGGCCATAGCGATGAGGTCCTCATCCTCGAGGCAAATCTGCGACAGTGTCTGTGCGGGACCGGCGATTGGGGGTGCAACGACAGTAACGTGGCCCAGACCCAGAACCTCGCGGCAGTAGGCCTCGAAATCCTCATCGCGCTCTCCGTAAACAACCAGAAGATCGCCGTCCCCCGCCAGCATCGCAGCGCGGTAGCTCAAACTTTGATCGACACCGCGCTCGTGGGCCAATTGAATGCCGCTGTGGTCCTCGATCAGCAACGAAGGGGCATCGACGAGGCCAATCCGACAAAGCGGCCCGAAGGGAGGAATTCGGCCGAGGCGAGGATCCTCGCGCAGCATCTGGCGCGCAACCGTGCTTACATGCGCGTTCTCTTCAGCGCTCAAAAACGACGTGTAACCTTCGTGAAAAACCCAGTTTCTGCTTGATAGTTTCGACTGTGGTGAAACGGGGGCAACGCTCATTGCGACGGCCCCTCCTTGGCTACCGACGTCCATGTCGGTGACTGCACACGCAATTGCCTAAGCGAGGCCAGCAGCTCTTCCTGACGTGGCAGTGGAACGCGCCCGAGCGCGCCGAAATGTTCGCCGCACTCATCGGTATGGGCCTGCATCGCGGCGACATCTTGGAGCATTCCATCGCGCTGCGCTGCGGTTAGACTTTCGCTTGGCTTCAACGTCGCCAACCGCGCGATCGCCTGCACCCCGCGGACATGCTCGGTTTCGAACGCATCGACTTCCGCATCGCCAAGCAACCTGCGCAGCTCGGGATAGAAGTGCCATTCCTCGAAAGCGATATGCGCTCCGGCTAATTGATCCAGCTCGCGCGCAGCCGCCGTCGCCTGACCATCATCGCCGGCACGCAGCGCCGAAGCAATGGCATGCAACCCTCGTCCCAGCGTCTCGTGATCGCGCTGGAACTCGTCGAACAGCTCTCGCACAACGTCGCTCATGAACCGGATATCCGGACAATTGCGGATATCGGCTTAGCGATCGAGGAACGAGAAAGCGCGCCATGTGCCGTCTCTATGGATTTCGGGCGACCGAGCCCACAAAGGTCGAATGCACGCTCGTGCATGCGCAAAACGCGCTCATGGTGCAGAGCGAAGCGGACAGATCGGGCAAGAGCCATGCGAACGGGTGGGGTGTCGCGACCTTTGAAGAGAGCGGGCCGCACATCGAAAGACAGGCCTGGGCGGCATATCATGGCGAACACTTTCGAAGAGCCGCAGCGCGGGTCTATTCGAAGCAGGTCCTGGCGCATGTCCGGCGCGCCACAGTGGGTGCCCCCAGCCTTGCGAACACGCATCCTTTTGTCGATGGAGGCTGGGTGCTCGCGCACAACGGGACGGTGCCGCATTTCGACCTGATCCGCCCCGTGCTTCTCGAAGAGGTCCCAGACAACCGCCGAGTGTCGATCGTCGGCCAGACCGATAGCGAACACGTACTGCATCTTATCCGAGCGCGGCAGATCGTCTCTCCGCACCGACCGATTTTCGACATCGTGCGGGACGTCGCCGCCTGGCTCGCTGCTCATGTACGAGCGATCGATCCTCAGGCGCGTCTTGGTCTCAACCTGATCCTGATGGATGGGGAAGAGATGATCGGCACGCGCATTGGACGGCCGCTCCATTACGTCGAGCGCGTGGGTGTGCACGATTGCGAAATCTGCGGATTTCCGCATGTCCATCACGATCCACGCACAGGATACCGTGCACTTGTGGTCGCATCCGAACCGATCAGCCATGAGCACTGGCGAGAGGTGCCCGATCGCAGCATCTATCGCATCGACAAGGAGTGCCGTTTCGCATGGGAGCCGCTCGAATTGGAGATAGTTTAGAAGGCGAGCGTGGCGAGCAGTCATACCATACTGGTATGCGTCCCGCTCTGCCTGTTCATTAGGTAAACCCCCGCAAGCCCAGCTTTCGTTTCCGCCTCACACTTGTGAAGGGCAAATCAGCGCCTGGACGGCTGCGGGACGAGGCTCTTGCCCGGTCAACACAATTGTGGCCGATCATCGGCTTTCCTGTTTTGCATCTCGGCGGGCAAGCTCGAGATATCGTACGACTTCGATATCGCTCGTTTGCCCGAAGTTCTCGTAATGCGCCCCCACCGCGTAGAAATCTCGCGGCTGCGAAAGGCACACGATCTCATCGCATAGCGGGGTTAATTCCGAAATCGCGTCCGGCGGCGCCACCGGGACCGCAAGGACGATACGAGAAGGCCCTGATTTGCGGATCGCCTTGAGCGCTGCCTTGGCCGTGCTGCCCGTGGCGATCCCATCATCCACCATGATCGCCGTGCACCCTCTCAGATGAGGCGGCGCGTCGAGCCCATAAGCTGCCCGGCGGCGGCCTATTTCCTTGAGCGACGCGGCGATCTGATGCGCGATGTAAGCCTCGCTCGCGCCGGAAGCCGCGGCTCGCCTTCTCGTCGAGCACCACTTCGGGATTGTCACCATCGACAACCGCCCCAATGGCATATTCCTCGTGGCCGGGCGCCCCGAGTTTTCGCACCATCACCAGATCGAGCGGCGCGCTCAACTCGTGCGCGATTTCGTATGCAACCGGGACTCCTCCGCGCGGTAGAGCGAGTATGACCGGATCGGGCCATTCGCGCGACGAAAGCTCGCGTGCAAGCGCGCGTCCGGCAGCCTTCCGATTTGCGAAAGTCACGGGGTGTCTAGTCATACAGCCCTCCATCGAGCGTGCGACGAGAAGGTTGCCCGCTCGCTGCCAGAACGGAATACGTATGGTTCCGCAGCTAACTGTCGCGGCGGACAACAGAGCGGCGGTTTACAGAGACATGGCCTCAAGACTCTGATTTTCTTCGCTAGAGCCCTCAATAACCGCCTCGACCCTGATGACCTTACCAGGCGGCGGAAAGGTCACATCCTCTCGATCTTGCACCTGTCCATCGACCTTCAGCCGGGCACGCACCCGTCCGGCCGCCTGTCCGATCTGGGTGACTTTCAACTCGATCGTTCCCCCGCGATAATTCAGCCGCGCGCTATAGCCGTCCCAGCCATCTGGAAGCGAGGGCGCGACATGGAGCTTGCCGTTGCGCAGTGTGAGGCCGAGAATGCCTTCGGTCGCCAACCGCCATGTCCACGCGGCTCGCCCCGGTGTACCAACTCCACCCGCCGCGTCCGCGATAGCTTCCGGTCGAACCGATATCCGCAACCAGCGCATATGGTTCGGTCCGATACGTGTCCGCATCGTCTCTGGTCATAGCGTGCTGGATCGGGTTCAGCATGTTGAAGATGCGATAGGCGTGGGAGCCCTGGCCGGTTCGGGCAAGCGCAAGACCAAGCCATGCTGCGGCGTGCGAATACTGCCCACCATTCTCGCGAATTCCCGGAGGATAGGCCTTGATGTAGCCAGGATCATGCATCGCCTGATCGAACGGGGGCCAAAGCAGGCGGGCGATTTGCGCGTCATCGTCCACCAATTCGCGAAGCGCCGCCTGCAATGCCGTCCGGCTGCGCTGAGAGGCGCGTCCAGCGAAGACCGACCATGACTGTGAGATGGAATCGATCATGCACTCATCATTCTCGTGCGAACCGAGTGGCGCGCCTTCATCGTCATAGGCACGGCGATACCACTCCCCATCCCATCCGTTTTCCTCCGCATTTCTGCGCCATGTCGCGGCCCGGTGTGCCCAATGGCGCGCCTGGGCTTCGCGCCCAAGCAAGCGCTCGCACTGCGCGAGCGAGGCAGCACAAACCGCAGCGAACCACGCGAGCCAAACGCTTTCGCCGCGTCCCTTGTCACCGACCCGGTCCATGCCGTCGTTCCAATCCCCTGCCCCGATCAGCGGCAGGCGGTGGCTACCCAAGACCACTTTTTCGAGCGCCCTTTCGCAATGTTCGATCAGCGGGCGCGGATCGCCCGCCGCTTCGAACTGGGCGTAGCGGTCGTGCTCGTGATCGGTGAGCGGCGGCGCGGAAAGGAAGGCCACGTCTTCTTTCAGTATCGACACGTCGCCGGTCGAATGGACATAATGCGCGGCGGCATAGGGTAGCCACAACAAATCGTCGGAGCAGCGCGTGCGCACGCCGCGTCCGGTGGGGGGATGCCACCAGTGGAGCACGTCACCCTCTTCGAACTGGTGCGCCGCACATTCAAGAATATGGGTTCGCGCTCGGTGCGGATCGGCAATCAGGAAAGCGAGCACATCCTGCAACTGATCGCGATATCCGATCGCGCCGCTCGCCTGATAGAAGCCTGTGCGGCCCATGATCCGCGATGAGAGGCTTTGATAGAGGAGCCAGCGATTAACCGCGATATCGAAAGCGGGATCGGGAGTGGAGACCTCGACCGAGCTCAGCAAGTCATCCCATTGACCGGCGACCTCGTTTTCGGATTGTCTAGCCATATTCTTTGCTCGCCACTTGCGCGCCATGTCGAGCGCAGCGATTTCCGATTTCGATTCGCCAAGCACAAACACGATTTCCACCGTCTCGCCGCGGACTATGTCCAGATGCACCTGCAAGGCAGCGCAAGCATCGCCGCCTGCAGTTTGCGCACCGCTCAGGCCCCATCTTTTCAATCCCGCAGGTTGGGCGACATTGCCCGGTACCGACCGAGGAATTCCTGCCTATCGGTGGTGAAGCTGTGGACATCGTAATTGGACGTCAGGAAGGCTACCCTGCCCGCAAAATCACTACTCCATGGGTTGGTTGCGAGAATGGCTTGTGACGTGGCATCGAAACGGCATGAGACATGCCTGCGCGAGGTGCTGGGCAGAGCGCCGAGCAGCCATTCGGCGTAGTATGTGGCGGTGATACGCCGATCGCGCGCGCCCCGATTGCTCAAGGTGAGGCGCACCAATTTCACCGGATCCTCGGTTGCCACCGAGACCCGCATCCGCTGCTCGATCCCGCGACAGGCGCGCAACCACTCGGTATAACCCGCCCCGTGACGTATCTGGCAGGTCGCATCGTCTCCTGCCGGGTTCGGCGTCACACTCCATATATCGCTGGTTTCCTCGTCGCGCAGGTATAACGTTTCTCCTGGACGATCACTAACCGGATCGTTCGTCCAGGGTGTGAGGCGATACTCGCCGCTGTTGATCGACCATGAAAACCCGCCGCCCGATTCCGTGACCAAGGAGCCAAAATGCTCATTGGCAAGGACGTTCACCCATGGCGCAGGCGTAGACATACCTGGTTCGAGGTGAATGACATATTCGCGTCCATTGCGCGCGAATCCCCATACTCATTGTCGAAGATGAGGTCATCGGGGCGGTTTGGGGGACGCTCGCGCTCCGGCTCGTAGTCGAGTGAAGGCAGGATTGAGGGTGCCTCCAGATGTTCGGTCGCTTGGCTGAGTTGCTCGGCGATAGTCCCTGCATCGCCATCGATAATGGCCCATGCCATGGCTTCGAGCAAACGGACTTGCTGCGCGCCGACTTGGTCGGAAAAGACCAAATGGAAGCCACCCTGACGCCCAAGCATCTCAGCCGCTCCGATCTCGAGCAGCAACTGTGTCAGCTCGTCGCGCACCGGTTCGAGATAGGCCGATCCCATCGTCTTCAGGATGACGACGTCAACCTCGAGCCCTGCCCTCCGCCAGATCTGATGCGCGCCGACGACGAACTCGATCGATAAATCCTCCTCGAACTCGCCCTTGAGCAGAAGGATCGGACGGTCGCCCGATATGGCCATTCCCCAAAGGCTCGACTGTCCAAGTCGGTTGCTGCGGATAGTTTGCGAAGACGAACGCATCGTGCCGCCTGGATAGGTCAGGGTCGAACCCAGCGCGTGGACCAGCGACAATGAGGCGGGATTGAGCCGGGCGCGAAGCAATGCGCGCGACGTTTCCATCTCAGCATCGTCGAACAACCACCGGATCGCCGCGAGAGTGGCGTGACGGTCCAGCCTGTCGAGCGCCGCAGCCCGAGAGGCCGCGGCGATCGTGACCAAACAAAGCTCAGTGCTTTGCCCTGGCTCGAGTTCCACCTTCGTCTGCAATGCCGCAACCGGGTCAAGCGTCCAGCCAGAGCGGTACGCTCAGTGGACTCGATGCGCCCAGCGGATCGCGGACCGAGCGATTTCGCCCGATGAATCCCCTGCGATCTGTTTCGAACAGCGTATCGCCGACAATGCCATCGGGCCCAATCAGCGCCTGAAGAAGCACTGGCGGCGTGTCCTCGGGTCTTCTTGGCCTGCGCGAGAACACCAGCGCGGCCGGTTCTTCGATCCTTTCGCTTTTCACGAACAGCTTGCTGAAAGCCGGATGTCGCTCGTCTTCCAGCGGCGGCGCGAGGACGATTTCCGCATAGCTCGTAAGCCGCAGAACACGCCTCCGATCGGTTTCGTTCATGATTGTCAGACGGCGCAATTCGATGTCTTCATTTGCGCCTACGGTCACTTCGAGCCGAGTGAATATTCCGCGTTCGCGCCGCTGAAACTCGGCGCAGTGTGTGCGGAACAAGACGTGTTCTTCCTGCGGCTCAACGCCGGTAGGCTGAAACGTGGCGGACCATACCTGTTCGGAATGCTCATCGCGGATATACAGCCAGTTCCCTTCCGCATCGAGTGTGGGATCGGCCACAAAGCGGGTCAGCGCCTGGCCCTGCCAGCGCAGCCCTCCCCCGCCGGCTGTGGATATGCTGCTTGCCATGCGGCCATTACCCATTAGCAGCACCTGCGGATCTCTGCTGACCGGAGGCGTCCACTCGTGGCGGATACGCTCGACACCGAGCGCCTCGTCCCCGCTTTCGGAAGTCTCAAGGCGCTCGATCTCGACCGGAAGTTCATGGGGGATTTGTTCCGACAGCAGCAAGGTTACTAGATCGATGCGTGGATCGCGCATGAATCGATCGACCAGAACATCGCCTGTTAGGAGATTTCCGATCGCACACAGGATCATTCCCTGATGATGCGCCATGAATGCGTTGACCGGGGCGAATGCCTGTTCGGGACGCGCGCGGTCGGGGGTGAAATCAATCGCCTCCCACATTCCGTAGCGTCCGGTCGCCCCTATCTCGTCAAGCCACTTGAGATTTTCCTGAGCGGATACAGGATCGACGGCCAATGCGAGCGCAGAGGCGTAAGGCGCGACCACACTGTCCTGCGCCAGTCCCCGGCGCAGCCCGAGGCCTGGCACTCCGAATGCGCGGTAGCGGAAGCGGTGTTCGGGGTCGCGCGCGGCATAGGCTGATTCGGAGATACCCCAAGGCGTATTGCTCCGTTCCCCATGAAGACGTTGGATTTCAACAGCTACCCTGTCGCTTTCTCCAAGCAGGGTTTCCAATCTTGCGGGCATCAGCAGCCGCGGCATCAGGTATTCGAACATCGACCCGTTCCACGATACCAGCGCAAGGCCGCTGCCTGCTCGCGTCACGGGGCGGCCCAAGTGGAACCAGTGCTCGATAGGCGCATCGCCCTTGGCGATAGCGAAGAAGCTTGCGATCCGCGCTTCGGAAGCCAGCAAGTCGTAGTGGTGGGTGTCGGTCTTCCCGGTGCTAACGTTGTGCCCGATAAAGAACAGCCGTTGCTCCCGGTCGTAGAGCCAGGCGAAGTCCATGGCCCAGGCGAACCGCTCCGCTTCCTCGGCGAGCCCATCAAGGTCGGCTTCAAACGGAACCTCGCCGGATGCGTCGCGCAGCATGTCGTGCAGGTGATGATGCAGGCGCTCGGTCCAGATATTAAGATCGCGAACCTCTTCAGGTTGGGTCTCAGCCAGGCTGTTCATGACCTGGTCCGCCTCACGTTCGAGCGCGGGCAGATCGTGGTTGACCAGATTGCGCAGGTCGGCGCGCAAATCTGCGCCGGTACGTTTCATCTCTCGCGCATTTCGCTGAAGAGCATCAAGGCGTTCGATCAGGCGTTGCGTTTCGGCAAGAGCATGGGCGTGCGTTTCGACCAGGCGAATGACATCGTCCAGCCCTGCCCAGCGTTGGGGTTCAAGAGCGTAATCGTCGCTCGCATCGCGCAGCGTTTGCGCGAGGACCAGAAAGGCTGCGGCGAGATTGCCGCTGTCGACGGTCGAGACGTAGCGTGGCTCCAGCGGACGCAAATGATGCGTTTCATACCAATTGAGAAAGTGTCCGCGATGCCGCTCCATCCGGGCGAGACTGTCGAATACATTCCGCGCGCGAGCAGCCATTTCGGCCCTGCCGATGAAACCCAGATCCCACGCACTTGCGATAGACATGAGCATCATTCCGATATTGGTCGGCGAGGTCCGGTGCGCGATCTCCTCATGCGGCTCGCCCTGGAAGTTATCTGGCGGCAGCCAGTTGTCGCTCGGCCCTGCAAATGTCTCGAAGTAAAGCCAAGTCTTGCGGGCTAATTGTCGCAGGAATGCCGTGTCCAGGCGCGAGGCGTCGGGCTCCTCGCTACGCCGTGCCTGCTCGATGAACCGCGTGATTTCCGGCGCGAGAATCCAAGACAGCAGCAGCAGCGAGGCAGGCAATATCGCTTCGGGCCTAGTCGTGATGATCGCCGCCGTCATCGCCAGCGCGAGCGCAACCGATGGTGCCATGGAGCGCCAATAATAGGCAGAATTAGTGGCGCCGTCGGCATTCCTTTCGATGTGCGCAGCGGAAACCCATTCGAGCAAGCGCTTGTGCGAAACCGAACGCCGCCAGAGCGTCACTGCAATCGCATGCAGCGACATGAGCGCTTCGTGCAGCATGAAGACTATGAACAGCAGCCAGCGCCCGCACTGATCTCCCAGCCTCGACCAGAAGCCATAGCTCAAGCCCTTGCGCCGTCCGCGCGCCAATCCGCTTGCCAGGTCGATGAACAGCTGGCCGGCCGGAGCCAGCAGCACCAAACCCGTCCAGAACCAAGGACTGCCGGGCAGAAATAGCCATCCGGCGAGCGCAAGCGCAACCAGTCCCGGCGCGACCAGGCTTCGCCGGAGATTGTCGAGTATTTTCCAGCGATCGATCCCGCGTATCGGGTTTCGCACCAGCCTGCCTGTAGCATCTGGAACCCGGCCCATCAGCCACGGCAGCAATTGCCAATCACCCCTAACCCAGCGATGGAGCCGTTTCGAATACTGGCTATAGGTCGCCGGAAACCCCTCATAGAGAACGATGTCCGTTGCAAGCGCGGCGCGGCCCAGTGCCCCCTCAAAAAGATCATGGCTGAGGATCGCATTTTCCGGGACCCGTCCCTGAGTGCTCGCATGAAAAGCGCCCAAGTCATAAATGCCCTTGCCTACGAATATCCCGCAGCCGAAAAGGTCCTGATAGACATCTGAAACGGCGCGGCTGTATATGTCTATCGCAGTCTCGCCAGTGAAGAGCCTTGCAAAGCGCGTGCGTCGCCCGCTTTCCGGAGATATCTCGACCCTCGGCTGGATAAGCGAGTATCCGCGAAGAATTCTACCGCTGACGCGATCGATCTGCGGTCGATTGAGCGGATGGGCGAGCACGCCTGCCAGCTTGGCAACCGAACGCGGCGGCAGCATCGTATCGGCGTCGACTGTTACAACGAACTGTGTCGTGTCGAGCGCAAGCGGATCACCGAGAATCAGGGAAAACGGCGCGCGGTCACCTTCGACCAGCATCCGATTGAACTGTTCGAGCTTGCCGCGCTTGCGCTCCCAAGCCATCCAGCAGCCTTCGCCGACATTGAAGAGCCGTGGCCGCATCAGCAGGTTAAACGGCGTTCTCGTGCCCTCCCGATACTTTTCATTCAAGCTCTCGATCGCCTTTCTGAGCGCATCGATGATCGCGTGATCGAACGGCATGACCTCGTGGGGAGCATCCGCCAGATCGACGAGCAGTGCGATCTGAACACTGGGATCGGCGTTGGCGAGCCAGTGCTTTTCGATCTGTTCAGTAAGGTCGGCGACTTCACTTGCATCCGCAATGACGACTGGCACTGTAATCGTGACCGGGAAAGCGCCGGGAACACCGTCTCTCTCATCCAGCTTGGGAAGCAGTCGCGGCTCGGTGATCTGAGTGACGAACCAGTGGACCAGAGTGATGGCGAGGATCGATGCAGGCACCTGGCTCAGCAGCAGGGCCGCGACCCATTGGGGCCATGCAGCCTCGATCCGCGCCAGATAAGCAACCGGTAGCAGAGCGCATAGAAGGCCTGAGAAGAGCATGGCGAGACTGAACAACCGCCCGGGATGATCGAGCATGGCCCGCCTTGCGCGCTCTTTCCAGCCGGGTCTCGCTGAAAACTGGCGTTCAAGCTGGCGGCGCCCATCGTCTATCAGCCAATAGCCGACGTGATGCGCAACCGTTTCGGCGCCCCTTGCGCGGGCCAGCGCGATCGCGGACTCCGCCACTTCGATTTCCCCGGCCCCGCTCCACTCCGCGATTTCTTCGATGGCGCTGCGATACCGGTCGCGAGTCTCGAAATCCATCTGGCGGTATGCCTGAGCTGGATCGCCGCCAAGGATAGAATCCACCAGGCTGACCCGTTCGAAGAATTCTTCCCATGGTATCGCTGCCAATTCGGCAAGATTGGCGATCGACCTTGCCACCCGATCGGTCGCGCCCAGCGACTGCGACTCACTGGCACAACTCGACAGCGGAAAATCAGCCTCCACTTCTCCAGATAGCATTGGGGTAAGCGCGGCGACCAATATCTCGACGCAGGCGATCCTGAGCATTGTGGGGAAGGCCCAGAGCTCCGCAATCGTCAACGGCTGGTGACGCTGGTAGGCGCGGACGAAGCTGACCGCATTGGCAAGTGAAAGCTGCAAATGCGTCGCACGAAGCAATTCGTGCGCGAGCACGAACACGCGCGGCCCCTCAATTTCGCCATCCGCCAGAGCGGGCAGCTTTGCATAGAATTCGCGCGGCAGATCCTTTCGGATTTGCCGCAGGGTCCGATTTACCTGATAGTCGTTATCGAGCAGCCATTCAGCAGCTTTGGCGACTTCGGGGGCCGGTTTCCGGGATGCCATGCGCGCAGCGGTGAACCAGCGTTCCACCGCGCGGGGTTCACGCAACAGTCCGATTAGCGAGGCCGGTTGCCTCGTGATGTTGTGGCTCTGGCCGAGCTCATTCGCGACATGTTCCAGCGGTGACAGGTTTTCAGGAGCGTCAGCCACTAAACGAAGCGGAAGACCGACTGGCCCTCGCTGTCAAAGGAGTCTTGACCCAATCCGGTGACCAGATTTGGTCGCACCATCAGCACGGGCATCGCGCAATGGCTCGCGAGATATTCCGCGACACTGCCGCATGGGATATCGCTCAATGCCGTTGCTCCGTGCGACGAAATGATGACGAGGTCGGCCTCCAATTCATGGGACATTCGGCACAAGGCATGGCGAGGATCGTCGGGACCAAGCATGCGAACCTGCACATCGATCCCGTCCTCCATCGCGCGCAAGCGAAGCTGCTCGAGCGATTCGCGAGCATGGCGTTCGTTCTGCCGCTCGATCTCTGCGCTCAGTTCGCTCGATGATCCCGAGGAAAATGTGTTGAGACCGCTCAAACGCGGCACCACATGGCAAAGGACGAGTTGGGAATTGTGGGTGCGCGCAATCCTCAGAGCCACCGGCAGAACGCTTTCGGCACGCGCCGAACCGTCGATCGGAACCACAATGCGTTTATACCGAGCCGCGGATTGCTCATGCCTTGGTGGCACGAGAAGCAACGAAACCGTGCCATGTTCGAGAATGTGCAGGGCCGTCGAGCCAAGGCCGGTTCGATTGAAATTGCGATGCGTTGCAAGCGCCATGAGTGCAGCACCATTCGTATCGGCCCAATCGATGAGTTCGTCGGCGGGCTCCCCGGTCAGAAGGACCTCGGCAGTATCGCGCGAAACCCCGACCTCATTGGCCAACTCCTGAAGGGCTTTGCGATGCGAATGCTGGCGGAGCTGCCAGGCAATGGGATCGGCCGGTATGCCCGATGACCGACTTTCGGGAAGCACTCGCGCAGCCACGACCTCTAGAGCGAGGCTTCCGGCAATTGCGACAGCGTGGGCCCCCACGGTTCTGGCATGAGGGGTCTCATCGAGACACGCCAACAAGCGCGGCACGAACCTTCGCAATCCGCTCGTTTCTTTCAAATTGAACGGCAGCCGTCCTGCCAACCGGGGGCAGGTTCTCAGTCTTTTGTGGTGCGGGTTCGCGGCTGGCGTACATCTGTTCCTCCTTCGAAAAGGCAGACGCGCCCTTCCTGCACAACCGACAATGCGGCGCGAGGAGCCACCGGCTCTATACGCAACCTCCCGTAAAGGAGCGACGAGCCGAGCAGCAGATGAGATAAGCGCGGGCCTTTTCGGTGTTGGCAAGCGCGACCTCGGGACATTCCGTAGTTACCCGCGAGGAACGAGGGCTCATCACCGTGCGAGACAACGACGCCGCGATCAGGGAAAAAGCGCTTTGCCCTACGAGCCCATCCGTAAATCCGAACAAACAAAACGCGCGGCGGTCATGCGTGACTACGATAGCGCCAGCAGCACGATAGGCTGGGATACCTTCAGGGACTGGCTGGATAGCGAAGCAGGCAGTTGGCTCAATATCGGCTACGAAGCGGTCGATCGTCATGTGGTCGAAGGCCGCGGCACGAAGGAAGCGATCCGCTGGATAGGCAAGAATGGTGAGCGCAAGAGCTTCACCTATGCCGATCTGGAGCGCGAAACCGACCGGTTTGCGCGGATTCTGGCGAATCATGGGCTTGGCAAAGGTACGAAGGTCTATTCCCTGCTAGGCCGCGCGCCTGAACTGTACATCGCCGCTCTCGGGACGCTGAAAGCGGGCGGTGTCTTTTGCCCCCTCTATTCGGCATTCGGGCCCGAACCGGTACGCTCGCGCCTGGAGATCGGCGAGGCCAATGTGCTTCTCGCCTCACCGCGCGATTACGAAAAGAAGGTGGCCGCGGCGCGCGCTGATCTGCCCCATTTGACGCATGTTTTCCTGACCCCGAGCGCCGAACAGCCACCCGCAGGCACGATTGACCTCACAAGGGCATTGACTGAAACGGAGCCTCGCTTTGAATGCGTTCAGACCGATCCGGAAGACGTGGCGCTACTCCATTTCACCAGCGGAACGACTGGCAAGCCCAAGGGCGTGGTCCATGTTCACGAAGCGGTAGTGATGCACAACGCAACCGGGCGCATCGCGCTCGACCTCAGGGAGGACGACGTCTTCTGGTGCACCGCCGATCCTGGGTGGGTCACGGGAACATCCTATGGCATCATCGCCCCACTGTGTGCGGGGGTCACAATGGTGATCGACGAAGCCGAATTCGATGCCGAGCGCTGGTATGCGCTGCTCGAACGCGAGGAGGTCACCGTCTGGTACACCGCGCCTACCGCCATCCGCCTGCTGATGCGCGCCGGCGCGGAGATCGCGCGGCGATACGACCTTTCGCACTTGCACTTTCTGGCGAGCGTGGGCGAACCGCTCAATCCCGAAGCGGTCGTGTGGAGCAACGAGGTGTTCGGCATGCCCTTCCACGACAATTGGTGGCAGAGTGAGACCGGCGGCATCATGATCGCCAATTACGCATCGATGGACGTGAAGCCCGGATCGATGGGTAAGCCCCTTCCAGGCATCGAAGCTGCGATCCTCGACACTGATGGGGACATGGTGCGCGTGATCGACGAGCCGATGCTGCCGGGACATCTCGCGCTGCGTCCAGGTTGGCCGTCGATGTTCCGCACCTATCTCGGCCAACAGGAGCGTTACGAGAAGTCCTTCCGCGACGGCTGGTATCTCAGCGGCGATCTGGCGATGCGCGACGACGACGGATATTTCTGGTTCGTCGGACGCGCCGACGATGTGATCAAGTCCGCTGGTCACCTGATCGGTCCGTTCGAGGTCGAAAGCGCCTTGGTCGAACATCCGGCGGTGGCCGAAGCGGCGGTGATCGGCGTACCCGACGAGCGGGCTGGCGAGATCGTCAAGGCTTTCGTCACGCTACACTCTGGGTTCGAGGAGAGTGAAGATTTGCGGCGCGAGCTGCTCGGCCACGCGCGCAAGAAACTGGGTGCAGCGATCGCGCCGCGCCAGATCGAGATCGCCGATGACTTGCCGCGCACCCGCTCCGGCAAGATCATGCGGCGGCTCTTGAAGGCACGCGAGCTGGGCCTTCCCGAAGGCGATACATCGACCTTGGAAAAAGTCGCATGAGCGAGAGGACAACCAAGATTCATCTCAATCGCGAGCATTGCCGCAAGCTCCTGCACCAGATGCTGCGCATTCGCCGCTTCGAGGAGAAATGCGCCGAACTTTACACGCAGGAGAAAATCCGGGGCTTCCTGCACCTTTATATCGGCGAAGAGGCGGTTGCGACGGGCGTAATGGAAGCACTCGACCCCGACGATGCGGTGGTCGCCACCTACCGCGAGCACGGCCATGCGCTGCTCAAAGGCGTTAGCGCCAATGCCATCATGGCGGAGATGTACGGCAAGCAGGAGGGGTGCAGCCGGGGTCGCGGCGGTTCGATGCATCTGTTCGACGCGGCCACGCGTTTCTACGGCGGAAATGCTATCGTCGCCGGTGGCCTCCCCATCGCGGTCGGGCTCGCGCTTGCGGACAAGCTCGCTGGTCGCGACCGGGTGACAGCCTGCTTCTTCGGTGAAGGCGCCGCCGCAGAGGGCGAATTCCACGAAAGTCTCAACCTCGCCGCCTTGTGGCGATTGCCTGTGCTTTTCGTGTGCGAAAACAATCTTTACGCCATGGGGACAGCTCTGGAACTGTCCGAATCCGAAACGGACATCAGCGCCAAGGCTGCCAGTTACAACATGACCTCCGAACCGGTCGACGGGATGGACGTTGTCGCTGTGGAAGTGGCTTCGCGGCGAGCCGTCGCGGCAATCCGCAAAACCGGGGCACCGCATTTCCTCGAATGCCGCACCTACCGTTTTCGCGCGCACTCCATGTACGATCCGCAGCTCTACCGCGCCAAGGAAGAAGTCGAGGAGTGGAAGGGCAAAGGTCCGATCCTGCGTTTCCGTAAGTGGGCATTGAGCGCGGGGGGACTGCGCGACGAGGATGTCGAGGAAGTTGAATCGGAGGTCGAGCGGGAAGTGGCCGAAGCGGTGGCATTCGCCGAGGCTGGCACCTGGGAGCCGGTCGAGGACCTCATGCGCGATGCCGGCGCGGAGAAGCGCATATGACCACGCTCACCTATCGCGAGGCGATGCGCGGTGCCATCCGCAAGGCGATGCAGGAAGATGACCGCGTCTTTCTGATGGGCGAGGACGTCGGTCATTACGGCGGGTGTTATGCCGTATCGAAAGGCCTTCTTGACGAATTCGGCCCCGAGCGCATCCGCGACACACCGCTGTCAGAAAGCGGCTTTACCGGAGCGGGTATCGGTGCGGCGATGGGCGGAATGCGCCCGATCGTCGAGGTGATGACCTGCAATTTCTCGCTGCTCTCGCTCGACCAGATCATGAACAATGCCGCGACAATCCGGCACATGTCGGGAGGGCAATTCAATGTGCCCGTGGTAATCCGCATGGCGACCGGTGGCGGACGACAACTTGCCGCTCAGCACTCGCACAGTCTCGAGGGGTGGTATGCGCATATTCCCGGCATCCGCGCGCTTGCCCCGGCGACAGTGGAGGATGCGGCCGGAATGCTCGGCCCCGCGCTTGAAGACCCTGACCCGGTGCTGATCTTCGAAAACGCACTCCTGTATAATGAAAGCGCCGATGTCGCCGAACCGGTTGTGGTAGATATCGATCGCGCGAAGATCCGACGCGAGGGAAGCGACCTCACGCTCGTTACCTATGGCGGATCGTTGGGAAAGACGCTGGCCGCAGCCGAAGAACTCCGATCTGATGGGGTCGCCGCCGAAGTGATCGACCTGCGCGTCCTGCGCCCGCTCGACGATGCTACCATCCTTGCCAGTCTTGCCAAGACGCGGCGCTGCGTCATCGTCGATGAAGGTTGGCGCTCGGGCAGCCTCTCGGCGGAAATCATGGCGCGGATCGTCGAGCAGGGCTTCTGGAACCTTGATGCACCCTTGTTGCGGGTTTGCAGCGAGGAGGTGCCGGTTCCCTATGCGAGACATCTCGAAGAGGCCGCCTTGCCGAGCATCGCCAAAATTGTTGCCGCAGGGCTGGCGGCAATGGGGCGCTGAGCGATGGGGGTTTTCACCATGCCTTCGCTCGGTGCCGATATGGCTGCTGGAACGCTCGTCGAATGGCTCAAGCAAACGGGCGATGCGGTCGAACAGGGCGATATCGTAGCTGTGGTCGAGACCGACAAGGGCGCGATCGAAGTCGAAGTTTTCGAAGACGGAACGATCGAGGAATTGCTGGTCGAAGCGGGCGCAAGCGTTCCAGTGGGTGCGCCTTTGGCAAGGATCAAGAGAGCCGGTGAAGCGATTGCCGAAGCCGGACCATCGCCTGCGCCGACCGAAGCAGTCTCGCCCCAACCTGCTCCGGAAAAACCCGTGGCTGCTACCGCGAAAATCGGGTTTCAGTCAAAAGCCCGTGCTTCGCCCGCAGCCCGCAAGCTGGCCAGAGAACGCAACATCGATCTCACCTCGATAAACGGTTCCGGACCTGAAGGGGCGATCCAGCTTGCCGATGTCGAAGCCGTTTCGAAGGTACCCGGGCCAGGCGCCGCGCCCGGGCCGGACCTGTCCGCAATGCGCCGCGCGATCGCTGCAGCTATGGCGCGTTCGAAACGCGAAATTCCTCACTATTATCTAACCCATTCCTTCGAAATCTCCCAAGCGCTGGAATGGCTGGATCGCTACAATGCCGGCCGCGCTCCACCAGAGCGCCTGATTCTTGGCGCGTTGCTGCTCAAGGCAGTTGCGCTTGCGCTGGTCGAATTTTCGGAATTCAACGGACATTTGGACAAGGAAGGATACAAGGCCAGCGAGGCCGTGCACCTAGGCAGCGCTATCGCAATTCGCGGCGGCGGATTGGCCGCGCCGTGCATTCGCAATACAGATACGCTCGCGCTGCCTGAATTGATGACGAAACTGCGCGACCTCGTTGCCCGTACCCGGCGTGGCCAATTCCGCTCTTCCGAGATCAGCGATGGCACCGCAACCGTTTCAAGCCTTGGCGAACGCGGGGTGGAGAGCCTGTTACCGATCATTTATCCGCCACAAGTCACGATAATCGGCTTCGGCAGCGTGGTGCAACGGCCTTGGCCACACGATGATGAACTGGTTGTGCGCCCGGTTCTCACCACGACGCTGGCGGGAGATCACCGAGCAAATGACGGGCATCGCGGGGCCTTGTTGTTGCGTCGGGTCGAGGCGCAGTTAAACGACCCGGAGACCTTATGAACCTGTCCGAGGCCCGCGCGATCGTGATCGAGGAGATCGAGACACTTGCACCGGATGTTGCACCGATATCTATCGGTGATGAGGAGGATGTCCGCGAGGCGCTCGACCTCGACTCAATGGACATCTTCAACCTCATCGCCGCGCTGCATCAGCGGCTCGGTGTCAATATTCCAGACGCCGATGCCGCAAGGTTCGTGAGGATCGGTACTGCGGCGCGTTGGCTGGCAGACCATGTCGACGGATAGCGGCGCAGATCGGGCCCCCAAATCATCATCCGCAAAACCGCACTCTACCCGCTTTTGCCTCTGTCTTCCGTCCAATCGGCACGCAGCGTAAGACACGCTCGCTCAGCCCACTATTCGCGCTTGCCCAGATAACGAGCGATTACATTGTCGTCCTTGAGCAATTGATCCGGTGATCCTGAGAAGACCATGACACCATCGTCGAGCAGGTAAGCCCGGTCGATCACTTCGATCATCTCGGGCACGTTCTGGTCGGTTAGCAAGACACCTATGCCGCGCGCCTTGAAGTCCAGAATCATCTCCTTGATGCTTGCGATCGTAAGCGGATCGATCCCTGCGAAAGGTTCATCAAGCAGTATGAAGGATGGATTCAAAGCCAGGGCACGCGCCACTTCGCAACGCCGCCGCTCGCCACCGGAAAGCGCAGTTGCTGCAGCGTCACGCAGATGCTCGATCCGCAGATCGCAAAGCAATGCTTCCAATCGCTGACTGCGCGCGCTTTCATCGGGTTCGACGATTTCGAGCATCGCTCTGATATTCCCCGCAACGGTGAGACCACGAAAGATCGAAGGCTGCTCCGGTAAATAGCCGAGCCCGAGAAGCGCACGTCGATAAAAAGGAAGCCGCGAGATATCGCGATCACCCAGCATGATCCGCCCCATATCACACATTATCAGGCCAAGAATGCAGTAGAACGTGACAGTCTTGCCGGCACCGTCGCGGTACGAACATGCCCACAACCTCCCCCTGCCCACTTGCAATGAAACCCCTCTTAAAACCTCGCGTTTGCCGAAGGACTTGTGGATCTCGACAACTTCGAGGACATCAAGGTTCGTCTCTGCATCAGCGATTCGGCTGCGTGTGTGTTGCTGGAGGAGCATATTCATGCGTGATCGCTCACGGTTAGCTGATCCGCTCCCTCAACCTGGGATCCATTGGTTGGACCATGACATGGCCCCGGATTGCAGCGTTTTGATCCAACAGCCAGCACAAGCGCTCGCGGATTTGTCACTGCAACCACTAAGCCCTGATCGCTACCTTCAACACGCCATCGCGCTGGTGCGAAAACAGTTCATATGCATCTTCGATCGAGTCCAGCGGATAATGGTGCGTCACCAGCTGCCCCGCATCGACACGGCCCGATGCGACCACATCCATCAATCGCCGCATCCGTTCCTTGCCTCCTGGACATAGTGTTGTGCGGATTGTGTGATCACCAAGGCCAGCAGCGAGTGGTTCCAGCGGGATGGTCAGATCGCCGGAATAAACGCCGAGCGAAGACAGGGTTCCGCCCGGTCGAAGGACACGCATTGCGCCTTCGAATGTCTCCTGCAGGCCGAGCGCTTCGATTGCGACATCGACACCGCGTCCGTCGGTGATTTTCAAGATTTCATCGACCGGATCGACTTTCGCGAAATCGACGATATGGGTCGCACCCATTTTTCGGGCCATTTCCTGTCGTTCAGGAACAGTCTCAACACCTATGATCGTGGTCGCGCCCATCATATGCGCGCCTGCCGTCGCACAAAGGCCGATCGGACCCTGAGCGAAAACGGCAACCGTGTCGCCAATCCTGATCCTGCCCGATTCCGCGCCGCTAAAACCGGTCGACATGATATCCGGGCACATCAGCACCTGTTCGTCGGTCAGCCCGTCGGGTACAGGCGCGAGGTTGGCCATCGCGTCTGGGACGAGGAGATATTCCGCCTGACAACCGTCGATCGTATTGCCAAAACGCCAACCGCCGATGGCCTTGAAGCCATGCTTGCCCTGCCCTCCGCATTGCGCGTGACAGCCGCATAGAGAGGCGTAAGATGTTCCGGATGGCGTGATCGCTCCCGCGATGACGCGTTGGCCTTCTTCATATCCTGTAACAGCCGATCCAAGCTTTTCGATAACGCCCACCGGCTCGTGACCGATGGTCAGCCCCTTCTCGACAGGGTACTCTCCTTTCAGAATATGGACATCGGTGCCGCAGATCGTTGTCGTAGTGATACGGATCAACGCATCGAGAGGACCGACATCGGGGATCGGCTTTTCGCCGAGCACGATCCTTCCGGGTTCGACAAAGATCGCAGCTTTCATGAGTTCGGCCATAGTTTCGCTCCATCGCTCTATTCACGCAGCGAAGATGCTCTCTCATGGCGCGCGGGTAACTACGCAGATCGCCGTAGCTGCCCGGTGTAAATCGCGTCGATATCGTCGACGGCAGCGAGACCCGTACCTGGGGAAATCAAGGCCGCGGCCCCGGCAGCAATGCCGAGCCGGAATGCGTCTTCGTCGCTTTTCCCGGATGCAAGGCCATGCACCATGGCGGCAACGCAGCTGTCCCCGGCCCCGACCGCGCTTTTCGCATCCACGTCAGGTGCGTTCATCACAATTACGCCATCCCTACTCGCCAATACACCCCCGCGCTCTCCCATGCTGATCGCAACGAGCCTGACGCCGCCTTGAGCGACGATTTGCTTCGCCGCTTCGCCGATTACGCCGACATCTGTCAGCTCTTCTCCGATAAGATCCTGAAATTCCCTTAGATTGGGCTTGATAAGCTCCAGCCCGCCAGCTGCTACGGCCTCGGCGAGAGCATCGCCCGATGTATCGAGAACGGTCCGGATGCCTCGCCGGTCGGCGACAGCGGCGGCCTTTGCATAGAAGTTGGAGGGCATGCCGCGCGGGAGCGAACCGCTCATAACGAGGCAATCGCATTTGATTTCCGCGATACGTCGCAGACAAGCGTCACATTCCGCCTCGCTGACTTCCGGGCCAGCGGGAACGATACGGTACTCCTGCCCGCTCGATGCCTCGCAAATCACCGTGCTGATACGGGTTTCGCCCGCAATGGCGACCTTCTCACGCAGCAGTTGATGAAGGTCGAGCAAGGCGTCGAGCGCGATGCCGGTCGATCCGCCTGAAAGATAGACGCAGCGTGCATTTCCGCCCATTCGCACAAACACCCGCGCCACGTTCAAACCGCCGCCACCGGGGTCGACAAGCTGGGGCGGTGCTCGCAGCTTGTCGGTATGCGAAAGTTTCTCGACTGCGTAGGCGACGTCGATGGTCGGATTGAGTGTCAATGTCGCGATGTTCATGATCGGGATGATGCTCCTTCCAGCCCCTCCGCAGGTTTGTTGGACCGTTCCGCAGCAGCGACATGGGTTTTGACCGCGAAAAAGCTGTCGGGCGTCACCGAAATGGAGTCGATCCCGCATTCGACCAGGAATTCCGCGTAATCCGGATGATCGCTTGGCGCCTGTCCGCACAGGCCAACCGACCTCCCATGCTCGTGCGCTTCGGCGATGACATGGCGGATCATCCATTTCACCGCCGGGTCGCGCGCGTCGAATTGGTCCGCCAGCAGCTCGGAATCGCGGTCGATCCCAAGCGTCAGCTGGGTGAGGTCGTTACTTCCGATCGAGAAGCCATCGAAACGCTCTGCAAACTGGGCGGCGAGCACGACATTGCTCGGCACTTCGCACATGACCAGCACTTCAAGACCATCCTTGCCGCGCTCGAGCCCGTTGGCCGCCATTTCGCTAAGCACCCCATCCGCCTCACCGACTGTACGGCAGAACGGCACCATCACGGCGATGTTGGTAAAGCCCATATCCTTACGCAATCTGCGTACGGCACGGCATTCGAGCGCAAACGCTTCCCGGAACAGGGGGAGACATATCGCGATGCGCCGCGAAATCCGAGCATCGGATTCTCCTCGGGCGGCTCGAAGGCCCGGCCTCCGATAAGATCGGCGTATTCGTTCGACTTGAAATCGCTGAAGCGGACTATGGCCTTCTTCGGAAACGTGAGCGCAGCAATCCGCGCCAATCCGCGCGCGAGACGATCGACGAAGAATTCCGAAGGGCATTCAAATCCGCGCGTCAATTGGCGAATCGCCACGCGCTCGTGAGGATCGGCTACGCGCTCAGGCTCCAGCAGAGCCATTGGGTGGACCTTTATGTGATTGGAAATCACGAACTCCACCCGCGTCAGTCCCACACCATCGGTCGGAAGCTTCCACCAGCGGTAAGCAGCGCCGGGATCCGCGAGGTTCAGCATCACCTTCGTGCGCGTGTCGGGGAGCGCCGACAGATCGATGCTCTCTTCCCGAATGTCCGACAGACCCTCGTGTACGAAACCGAGATCCCCCTCGGTGCAATTGACGGTCACCTGCTGGCCGTCCGCAAGGCTCGCTGTCGCGGTGCTGCAACCCACAATCGCAGGAACGCCCAGTTCGCGGCTGACGATAGCGGCGTGAGACGTGCGGCCGCCATGGTCGGTGACGATGGCTGCAGCGCGCTTCATGACCGGCACCCAATCTGGATCGGTTACGCCTGTGACGAGGACAGACCCGTCGACGAAACGCTCAATCTCGTCGGCGCTGGAAATCACACAGACCGGGCCACTGGCCGCTCCAGAACCGATGGCTTGCCCGGTCACACGAACGGTCCCCGGTTCAAGTACCTTTGACGTATGCAAGACATCGGACAGGCTCTGGGCCTGGACGGTCTCGGGGCGCGCCTGCACGATATAGAGATCACCGTCGTGGCCATCTTTGGCCCACTCCATATCCATGGCGCAGCCGTAGTGCTGTTCAATAGTCCTCGCCCAGCGCGCAAGAACAAGGATTTCCTCATCGCTCAGCACCTGGGCCTGACGATCTGCGCTATCGGTATCGACCCAGCGTGTGCCGCTGCCGTCCGGTGCATAAATCAACCTGCGCTGCTTGAGCCCGCATTTTTTCTCGATGACCGGAACGAACCTCTCGTCATCCAGAAGCGGTTTAAAGACGTGGTATTCGTCAGGCTCGACCATTCCTTGCACCACGCTCTCACCCAATCCCCAGGCGGCATTGATGAGCACGACACGGTCAAACCCCGACTCGGTGTCGATCGAAAACATCACACCCGCTCCAGCTTCGTCGGAGCGGATCATCTGCTGAACGCCGATCGAGAGCGCCACCTCCTCATGTGCAAATCCCTTGATCTCGCGGTAGACGATCGCGCGGTCCGTATAGAGGGAAGCAAAGCAGCGTTTGCAGGCTTCCAGCAGGGCCGTTTCTCCACGAATATTGAGAAACGTTTCCTGTTGTCCGGCAAAGCTGGCGTCTGGAAGGTCTTCGGCTGTTGCACTGGAGCGGACAGCCACGCTGGGCTCGCTCTCACCAACTCGAGTGCCGAGCTCGCGATAGGCGGCTAGGATCGCGGAGGCCATGTCCTCCGGCCAATTGCCGCCCAGCATCGCCGCGCGGATCGCTGCTCCAGCCTGCGAAATAGCCGACTTCCCCTCGTGATACTTGGCCAATTCGTCAGCCAGCACCGGTTCGAGGTCATTGAAGGTGAGGTATTCCCGAAAGGCGCTCGCAGTCGTCGCAAAGCCCGGTGGCACGCGAATATCTTTCTTCGCAAGCGCGCCGATCATCTCGCCCAAGGATGCGTTCTTGCCGCCCACAAGCGGCACGTCTTGGCGCGATAGCGTTTCAAACCAGCGAATGGTCTGACCGGCATTCATGATGCGCACCATCTTATGCCGGTAAGCCTTGCCCGCCCCATCCCTGCCCTCAATCTGCCGTCTCTTTCTCAGGCCACATCGCGCGTATCCCATGCGGTAATGCACCGATGACCTTGTCGATCTGACCGCGGGACAAGTGGCGGTCGAGCACGCCGAATACGGCGTGCACGGCATCGCGCGGATCGATGCCCCGGCTCCCACTCAGGCCATCGGAAACCGATACGAGAAACTCCTCTGCGCTGTTGGCCTGTTTGGGAAGTCCGGTGGGATCGAATCTATCATAGAAGGTACCGCGCACGATCATGGGCAATTGCGCCCCGAAATGGGCCGACAATTCGAGAGGCAGATGATCCCGCAAATTCTGCAGAACCACTGAGAGGACCCTCCATGCAAACGCCCGATCCGGTCCGATCTCTGACTGAATTTCTCCAAGCCAGATCGCAGTCGATTGGAGGGATTTGTCGAACAGGGGAAGTATTGTTGTGCTCATGACGATCTCCGAGTTTGCCCCGCGAAAGGGAGGAAATGTCGGAAATTATGGTCGGGCGGGGGGCGCGTAACTACGCAATCCTCCGAGGGTCGCTCGGTGAGACTGTAGCCACGGGCATCTACGGATACAGATGACCGAAGAGAAGGATGATGGTCGGACCCATGAGCATTCTCTGGCAAACGGCCTTCGTCTTTGTCCTTGCCGCTGCGGCGGTGTGGTGGGCGGGAACGCGACTCCCGGCCTATGTCGTCGCGCTCAGCGACAAAACAGGCGTTGGACAGGGGCTGGCTGGGATGCTCGTGCTCGGCGGGATTACTTCGCTCCCAGAGCTCGCCACCGGAACCACGGCGGCAGCCATCGGCGCGCCGCTGCTCTCGCTCAACGACATATTGGGCAGCGCGAGCATCAATTTGCTGTTGCTGGCGCTCGCAGATATGACCCTTGGCGCCCGCCCGCTGACCTCGGTCGTGGCGCGGCCCGTCACTCTCATTCAGGGCGTTCTGGGTATGACCCTGTTCGCCTTGGTCGGCGCTGCAATCGGTATCGGCGAAGGAGACTTCGGTGGCCCTGTAAGCCTCTGGTCGGTTGCAATTTTCGGCTGCGTCCTGATCGCGCTGGTGGTTTCCGGTCGCGCGGAAAAACGACCGATGTGGCAAGTGGTCAATCCGCCCGATCTGGAAGTCGCCGAAGAGACACGTCAAAAATCGATCTCGACTAGAAAACTTGCATTGGTCCTCGCGGGATTGGCATCGGTCATTCTGGTGGGCGGTGTGGCGCTCGCCAATGCCGGTGATACCATCGCGCGGGAAACGGGGCTCGGCACAAGCGTCGTCGGCCTGCTTATCATTGCCGCAGCGACCTCTCTCCCCGAGGCAAGCGCGATTGTCGGGGCGATGCGTCACAAACGCTACGAACTGGCGATCGGCGAGATCTTCGGCTCGAACATGTTCAACCTCGCGATCATCCTCGCGATCGACTTGGTCGCGCCCGGTCAGGGTGTGATCGAGCGGGCGGGCGGTTTCGAGATCGCCGCCGCAATGCTCGCGCTGGTGCTGACAGGGATTTTCGTGATCGGCCTGATCGAACGACGCGATCGCGTGGTCTTTCGCATGGGTCAGGATTCGATTGCAGCGATATGTGTTTACCTAGGCGGTGTCGCTCTACTTTTGTCTCTCGCGCGTTAGCGATCACACCTGCGGCATTTACGTAAAGCGCCTCGATCCGCCTCCGCTATTCTGAAGCGATGCATGTCGATGCCCAGAAAGATGCAACACTGCTGGAGCGGAACGCCTTCTCCGGACGCGATCTTCGCAAGATCTATGTCACCGGCGAAACGGAAGTGCACGCCTTGCGCGGGGTCGATTTCGACATATGCGAGGGTGAAGTACTGGTGCTCCTCGGGCCATCGGGAAGCGGCAAGTCGACCCTGCTCAACATCGTTGGCGGGCTGGATCGACCGACATCCGGAACGCTTCACTATCGAGACACCGAGTTGACGGCGCTCGACGATCACGATCTCACCCGCTTTCGCCGCGCGCACATGGGCTTCATCTTTCAGTTCTACAATCTGATCCCCAGCCTGACCGCAGAGGAAAACGTCCGCCTTGTCACCGACATTGCGGACGATCCGATGGACCCAGCCGACGCGCTTGCGCTGGTAGGATTGGCTGAACGAAAACACCACTATCCCGCTCAGCTATCAGGCGGGGAGCAACAACGCGTCGCCGTCGCCCGTGCGATCGCCAAGCAGCCCGGCGTGCTCCTTTGCGACGAGCCCACCGGCGCTCTCGACAGTCAGACGGGCGTGCGCGTGCTGGAGACGCTTGAGGCTGCCAATCGCGATCTCAACACCACGCTCCTCATCATCACACACAATGCCGGCATTGCTGCAATGGCAGACCGAGTGTTTCATTTCCTCGACGGCAGGATCGCGCGGATCGAGACCAACACGCACCGCATCCATCCCTCGGAGATCAGCTGGTGAAGGCGCTCGACCTCAAGCTGGTGCGCGATCTGTGGCGCATGCGCGGTCAGGCATTTGCGATTGCCATCGTGCTTGCTGCGGCCTCTGCCACCTTCATTCTGTCGATGGGGGTCCACCGCTCGTTATACGAGACCCGCGAGGCCTATTATTCGGAGAACAATTTCGGCGACGTCTTCGCCAACATGACTCGCGCGCCGCGCAGCATCGTCGACCGGGTCGCTGCGCTTGAAGGCGCGCAGCAAGCGCAGGGGTCGATACTGCAATATGCGATCCTGGATTTCCCCGACCGGGTCGAAGCGGTCCGCGCCCTGCTGCAATCGGTCGACGAACGCGGGCGCGACCGGATCAACCTCGTCACATTGAAAACGGGGCGGATGCCGGCACTCGATGCTCCGGGTGAAGTCGTGGTCGACAACGCCTTCGCGGTTGCAAACGATGTCGGTCCGGGCGACGAATTCGACGCGATCATCTATGGCCGCAAGCAAAGATTGCGGATCGTCGGCGTCGGCTTCGCCCCGAACTACGTCAATGCGCTTGCGCCTGGCGACATCGTGCCCGACGACACGCGCTTCGGCGTGTTCTGGATGGGCGAGGAAGCGCTCGAGGCAGCAACGGACAGAACCGAAGCAATCAACGCGCTCTCTGTGAAATTGCAACGGAACGCGTCCTTGCAAGATGTCATTCGCGGGGTCGACCGAATTCTGGGGCCATATGGAGGCACCGGTGCCTATGGCCGCGACGATCATCCAAGCCACGTCTTCCTCGACAGCGAACTCGATCAGCTTGAGGCGATGGTCACGATATTTCCTCCGGTGTTCCTGTTGGTCGCGACATTCCTTGTCTACGTCGTGCTTGGCAGGATGATCCGAACTCAGCGTTCGCTCATCGGCCTCTTCAAGGCTTTTGGCTATTCGGACATCGCAATAGCCGGACACTACCTCAAATTCGCTATTGCCATCGCAATTCTGGCGACCATCCTGGGGGCGTTGTGCGGAGTTTGGATGGCTCGCTCGCTGACCGAACTTTACGCGCGCTACTATCACTTCCCGATCCTGCGTTTTAGTTTCGCGCCGAGCGTATTTCTTGGAGCGAGTGCGCTCGCCATCGCCTCTGCCAGCATAGGCGCGATCAGCGGAGTGTGGTCGGCAGCGCGGCTGACACCGGCTGTTGCCATGTCGCCGCCCCCTCCCCCATATACCGTGCCGGTGCTATTGAACGTCTGGGCCAGAAAGCAGGGTTTACCGCAATCGGTCACATGATCGTGCGGCATATCGCACGCTGGCCCGCGCGATCGGCGATGACGGTCGGCGGCGTCGCGCTGTCGATGGGGCTGCTGTTTTCGACCCTGCAGTTCATCGATTCCAGCGAGTTTATGCTGGAATCCTACTTCTTCCGGTCGCAGCAGCAGGACATCTCGGTTACGTTCACGGAAGCGCGCAACGACGATGTGCTCTACGAATTGGCACAGATGCCGGGGGTGTTGCGGGTCGAACCGGTTCGCGGGCTTAGCGTAGAGATGAGCCATGGCAACAAGGTCGAGCGGACGGCACTCGAAGCGATCCCCCAGGGTGCGAAGCTGAGTGCACGGATCGATCAGCGAGGCAATTTGATCGATATGCCTCCGGGCGGCCTGATGCTGAGCCGACAACTTGCCGATCAGTTGGGGGTTGAAGCAGGCGACAACGTATACGTGAAAATGCTGGGAGGCAGGCGGACCGAGGCTCTGTTGCCGGTCGGCGCGATGGTCGACGAATTCATTGGTAACCGCGCTTACGCCACGCAAAGCACGATCGGCGCGCTCGCCCGCGACGGTGCCCCGGTGGGGGCGGCAATGCTGTTGATCGACGAAGCGAAGCGCGGCGAAATCCTGACCGACCTGAAGGCCATGCCCGCGGTGCTCAGCATCGGTGACCGTGATCTCGAAATGGCGCGGTTCGAAGAGATGATCGACGACAACATCAACACCATGATCTTCTTCTACATCGCCTTCGCTTCGGCGATCGCGGTCGGCGTGGTCTACAACAGCGCGCGCATTCTGTTTTCCGAGCGCGCGCATGAGCTGGCGACACTCCGGGTGCTGGGATACCACCGGCTGGAAGTGGCTGTCGTCCTGATCGGTCAGATCGCCCTGTTGGTGGTCATGTCGGTGCCCGTTGGCCTGTTCATCGGTTACTGGCTCGCACAGCTGATGCTGCGCATGTTCGGATCCGACCTCTTCCGCCTTCCCTTCGCCCCCTCCAACGCGACTTATGCCGAATCGGCAATCGTCGTCCTCATCGCAGCCATGCTGACCGCTGTCGTTGTGGCGCGAAGAGTGATGCGGCTCGACATGGTCCGAGTATTGAAAGCACGCGAGTGATGATGGAACGGGTAAAACGCTGGCGCTGGGCCATTCTGATAATGGCATTGCTGATCGCAGGGTTGATCTATTCGCTGTGGCCGGAAGCTGTTGCGGTCGATACCGATGAGGTCTCGCGCGGTGAAATGAGTGTGGGTATCACGGACGACGGCGTCACACGTGCCGAAGAGGTCTATGTCGTCGCCACTCCCGTCACGGGATATTTGTCGCGCATTGAGCTCGAGCCTGGTGATGCGGTCGATCGTGGCGCGCTGATCACTCGGATGACCGGGCGTCCTTCCAGCCCGCTCGATCAACGCACGCGCGACGAGATGCGCGGTGCGCTTGCCGCAGCCCGCGCTGCGGAAAGCGGCGCGAGCGCATCTTATGCGCAATCGCAGCGCGATTTGGAGCGCGCTGAAGCCATCTTCGAGCGCGGATTTCTGCCCAAGGCGCAGCTTGAAGCGGCCCGCACCCGTGTTGCAACCGACCGGTCCACACAGCAACAGGCCCGTGCCGAAGTTGCGCGCCTGCGCGCGATGCTCGCTAATCCCAGCGGCACCGGAAGCGGCGGCCCTGTCAGCGTTCGTGCTCCTGCGTCGGGTGAAGTCTTGTCCGTAATCAACGAAAGCGAGGGGGTCATGCCCGAGGGAACTCAGTTGGTGACGATAGGCAATCCCGACACGATCGAGCTGGTCGTCGACCTGCTCTCCCGCGAGGCGGTGCGGGTGAAGCCCGGCGATCGCGTTCAGATCACCCAGTGGGGCGGTCCCGATCCGCTCATCGGCAAAGTCAAACGGATCGAGCCTTTCGGTCAGCTTAGGATCTCGGCGCTCGGGATCGAAGAGCAGCGGGTGAACGTCATCGTCAAATTCGACACGGGTTCGATCGCAAACGCCGCGAGGCTCGGCCATGGCTATCAAGTCGATGCGACCATCGAACTCTGGCGCGCCGACGACACGTTGAGATTGCCGGTCGGTTCGCTGTTCCGCGGTCCCGATGGCGAGTGGCAAGTATTCAGTGTCGAGGGCGGTCGAGCCCGCATAACGACGGTAGAACTGGGGCAAATCAACGATGAACACGCGCAATTGCTAGGCGGGCTCCAAGAAGGCGCGAGCGTCATTATCAATCCTGGCAGCATGATCGAGGACGGGATGCGCGTGACCCCACGCGACTAGGGGCTATTCGGTCGGGTATTCGATCTGCGCAGCGAGGCGATCCCGGACTTCGCGGGCGTCGAAGCTGCGAAGGTTACCGTTTGGCCTTGTCCCTTGGCCCAGTTCAATATCGGCATTTGCCTCAAACCGTTCGATCGTGCGGGTATTGTACCGGGTCGCCCAGAATGGATCGCCGTAATACGGATACCAGTGATACCAGCCGAGCCCGGTGCGGTAGTACCGCCAGTAAGGTCGCCAGTAGGTGTGATACGGCGAATGCCACGGGTCGTAGAGCGGATCGCGGCGAACCTGCCGCTCGATCTGATGCTCGACCTCGCGGTCCTGGATTATGAAATAGTCATAGCCCTTGAGCAGCGTCAGCTCTGCCGCACGGAACAACAGGTAGCTCTCGACCCGCTCGCGCGATGTCAGGCGATTGCCCGCGAAACTGACCCGGTAATGCGTTTCATCGATTCGGATATCCGAGTATCCGCCAGACACCCGCGTACCTGCGCCCAGCGGCTGGTAAGGCGTGCTGCTCATTGCGCAACCGGTCGTTGCGAGAATGATCGCACTGGTGGCTGCAAGAGCTATCTTGCGCGTGATCGAAAGCATGGTTGCAACTCCTCTGGTCCCACAAATCGAGGAGGAAAATGCGGCGGTCAGCGATCGGGAACTATAGGTAGATGTCCGATGTGCAGCGACTTCGAGATCAGATCAGGCCGCGGGCGCGCCAGCGATCCTCACCTTCAGGATCCGCGTCAGTCAACTGTATTAGATGCGCTATCGCGCGGTCGTGGGAGAGGAATACCCTGCCATGCAGCTCTTCGAGGATATCGGTCTGCTGGAGCTTGTCCATCACTGGCCCTTTAACTTCGGAAAGGTGGCAACTGATCCCCGCGTCGGACAAACGGTGATTGATCGCCTCAAGGCTTTCAAGACCCGACGCATCGATCGAATTGACTGCAGAGCACAGGAAAACGACATGCTTCAGTTCCGGCCTTTCTGCAACGCGTTCAAGCACATATTCCTCAAGCCAGCGGGCATTCAGGAATGTCAGGCTCTCATCAATCCGGATAGAGAGAATGTGCGACCAGGTGATGACCTCATGCCGGTCCACATTGCGGAAATGCTCTGTTCCCGGAACCCGGCCCACAATGGCCGCATGGGGCCGCGACGCTTTCCAAAGATAGAGCATCAGACCAGTCGAGACGCCAACGACAACCCCGATCTCAACTCCCATTGCCAAGGTCATGGCAATGGTGGCGACATGGGCGGAGAAGTCGCTTTTGGAATAGCGCCACAAACGCAACGGAGTCCTGAAATCGATGAGACCGAGCACTGCAACGATAATGGTTGCGGCAAGCGTGGCGACCGGCAAGGACAACAGCAGTGGGGTGAGGAAGACCGAGGCCAACGCTATACCAATGGCGGTATAGGCCCCCGCCGCCGGAGTACGCGCACCAGCATCGAAATTCACAACCGAACGGGCAAAGCCTCCCGTAACAGGATATCCGCCCGAGAATGCTGATGCGATATTGCTTGCACCAAGGCCAACCAGCTCCTGATCGGGCGAAATTCGCTGGCGGCGCTTGGCGGCGAGCGTGTGCGCGACCGAGACGCTTTCGACGAAGCCGATGATCGAAATGAGCAACGCTGGGAGCCAAAGCTGGCTCCACAGCCCGAGATCGACTTGCGGTACCCTAAAGGGAGGAAGGCCGGAGGGAATGGAGCCGACGATCTGAACACCCTGTTCTTCAAGCCCGCCCACAATTACTGCGAGAATGGCCGCGGCCACCGCGACGATCGGTCCGGCCTTGGCGCAGATGTCAGCCAGCGCCGGTTTGAGACCAACCTTTACGAGAGAGGGCTTGAGGCCGCTGCGAACCCAGAACAGAAATGCAAGACTAGGTATGCCGATTGCAAGGGTGGGAATGCTGTAGGCACCGATATTCGCCGCGAGCCTCTCCAGAAGCTCGGGCATGGTATCCCCGCCCCCGGCAATGCCCAGAATGTGGCGGAGCTGGCTCGTCGCAATGAGGATGCCGCTGGCAGTGATGAAGCCAGAGATGACCGGGTGCGAAAGGAGGTTGGCAAGAAATCCGGCGCGAACGAAGCCGAGGATCGCGAGCATGATCCCCGAGAGCATGGCGAGCGCAATGACCGCTTCAAGATATTCAGGCGTTCCCGGGGCCGCGACACTGCCCGCAGCCGAGGCGGTCATTAGCGAAATGACGGCAACCGGACCAACCGCAAGCGTGCGGCTTGTTCCAAGCAGCGCGTAAGCGACAAGCGGCAGGATCGACGCGTAGAGGCCCACGACCGGCGGCAGCCCAGCAAGCAACGCATAGGCGAGGCTTTGCGGGATCAGCATGATGGTAACGATCACCGCCGCCATCATGTCGCTGCCCAAAGCGCCTCGGTCGTATCGCCTTCCCCAGTCCAAGATTGGCAAATAGCGCGTCAGTGTGGAGGGCACTGCCATTGCGAGCCGTCAGGCGACCGACTTCCGGGTCTTGATGAGGTCAGTCGAAAACCGGTGCAGCCACATTCCGGCGAGCATGGCGATAACAAAGACAATTGGTTGCCAATCACCGAACGCCAAGCCGGCAATGGCGGGGCCTGGGCAATATCCAACAAGGCCCCAACCCGCTCCAAAAAGAGCGGCCCCGTAGAGCAATTGCCTGTCGATTATTCGGTTTTCTGGGATGAAGAACCGACTATCGAGCAGTGGTTTTTGCATCCTGTTCGACACAAGATAGGCGAGCGCCGAGGGTATGATCGCCCCGCCCATCACAAAGGCAAGCGCGGGGTCCCAATTGCCGAAGATATCGAGAAAAGCGAGCACGCGCGCCGGATTAATCATGTCTGAAACTGTCAGACCAGCACCAAAAAGAATGCCGATGACAAGCGCTGTGAGGATCTGTCGCATTCGCTATGCTCCCATAAGCATGAAGCGAACCACGGCGACTACCAAGAAGGCAGTGAGCATGAAAGAAACGGTAGCCGCCAGTGATCGGGGAGAAAGCCGGGAAACGCCGCAAACGCCATGTCCGCTGGTGCAGCCATTGCCCATGCGCGTGCCATACCCGACCAGCAATCCGGCACCAATCAGGAGAGGAACGGAAGAGGTCACCGCAACGTCCGCCGAGCGGACCCACAACCCGGTGACAAGGGCGCCGATCGGAAGTCCCAGCACGAATGCGATCGCCTGATTCCGCGCAATACCGGTATCGGCGATGCCGGTCGCGCGCGCGACCATGCCGCTAATCCCAGCAATGCGTCCGGAAAAGAGCAACAAAAAGGCGGCGGCAATGCCTATCAACAATCCTCCGCCCAGCGCAACGAAGGGGTCAAGTGGAGCTGGTGAGGTCATGTTTTGGTTCTCCCATTGACAACTATGATTGCTCGTCTCGAGTGGCACGAGCCATGGATCTCGGACTCTGGCAACCTGCCTGCGCACGCATCGCCCCTCACAATGAAGCAATGAAGGACTTCGCGAGCGTGTCGCCGCCGATGTCCCCGCTCAATGTCGACAGTCCGATATCGACTTGCACAATCCCAACTTTGCCGGTGTCACGCAGCAGTTTTCGCCCTATCGAAAGACTGGCGCGATACGGATTGATCCTTAGGCCTAGCGATTACCCCTCAAAGTCTGGAGAGACCTATTCCTGCCCATGACGTATGGAGTCCTCCACCATCGAGCGACCAGCAAGGCCATCTGCGTCGGAACGGGATTTGCGCGCTAGCCACAGCTTCACCCCTTCCGTAGCCAGCAGCACCGCCAGTGCAGCGCCTGCGCACACAAGCAGGAAATCGGGTTCAACAGGGCCGGTTTCGAGGAATTTCTGAAGCAGCGGAAACGTCATTGCCCCGATTTGCAATACGATGGCAACGCCCATTCCGACGAACATCCAGCCGTTTTCGGGTGAATGCCAGCGCCAAAACGGGACCTTCAGATTCCTGATACTCAAGAGAAAAGAGACCTGAAACGTCACGACCATCAAAAGCACATGATTGCGCGCATCCTCGATCGGCATGCCGAGCGCCAATCGATCCTCCAGCACCCAGATTGCAATAACGGTCATCAACACGGCCCCAGGAAGCATCAGGAAAAGAGCATTGCGATCGATCAGGGAGGCAAGCTTGCGCTCCGGTGGATGCTTCAATTCATCGCCATCGCCGCGCCCGAAACCAAGTGTTACATCGAGAACGCCATTGGTCACAAGGTTGAGCCAAAGCAGCTGCACAGGCGTCAGTGGCATGGGTAAGCCAAGCGATATTGCGAGCAGGAACATGAGGATTTCCGCAGCGCCGGTCGCGAGCATGAACAGCACGATCTTGCGGATGTTGGCGAAGGTCACGCGACCCTCTTCGATCCCAGCAACGATTGTTGCGAAGTTGTCGTCCGCGAGCACAAGATCGGATGCACCGCGCGCCACATCGGTGCCGCTGCGCCCCATCGCAATACCGATATCCGCCATACGGAGCGCCGGTCCATCGTTCACGCCATCGCCGGTGACGGCTACCGTATGGCCCGCCTCTTCTAGCGCCCTTACGATGGCGAGCTTCTGTGCCGGTTCGGTGCGCGCAAAGACCTGGCTCGAAGTAACACGGCGCGCGAACGCCTCTGGGTCGTCCGCCAGCATTTGCAGTTCCGCCCCGGTAACCACGCCCTTTTCATCGGCCTCCATCCCGAGCTTGCGCGCGATTGCCAGCGCGGTCGCGGGATGATCCCCGGTAATCATCGACACGGAAACCCCGGCTTCGCGGCATTTGGCCACTGCTTCGATCACGCCGTGCCGCAGCGGATCGGTCAGTCCGACAAACCCGAGAAGCTCGAGATCGTACAAGTGATCGTGAATATGACCGTCGCCTGAGTGTTCTCTCCCCTCTGCCAGAGCGAGAACGCGATATCCCTCCGCTGCCAGTCGCTCGGCGAGGTCCAGTGCCTCGCCATCCTGATCCCGGCACATGGCGAGCACGGTTTCGGGCGCGCCCTTCACAACCGATCGCACTTCGGCGCCGAAGTCCGCCTCCACCGCTGCGTATCGGAGCGCGGGTTCGTAAGGTACGATCGACAGGCGATCCGCCGCGACGAGGTGCTCTATGTCGCACCCGTTCTCGCGCGCGAAATCAAGCAGGGCCAAGTCGACCGCATCGCCTACCGGACTGCCATGAGCCTTGAGCTTGGCTTCGTTACAGAGCCCAGCTGCTTCAGCGAGGCGGACAAGCGCTTGGTCAGCATGGCCCGTCTTCCATGTCTCTCGCTCCACCCTCGCGCCGCCGGGCCGCGTGACCTTCTCGACAGTCAATCGATTGACGGTCAGCGTGCCGGTTTTGTCGCTGGCGATCAGGGTGCAGGCCCCCAGCCCTTCGACCGCTGGCAATGCTCGCACGATGACATTGCGCCGTGCCATTCTGCGAGCGGCGGAAGAGAGCGCAACGGTAACAGCGATGGGCAGGCCTTCGGGAATGGCCGCCACAGCAAGCGCAATCGCAAGGAGCACGATATCGCGAAGCGGCTGTCCCTCCAGCGCCAATAGCGCTCCGAGAACCAGGATCAGCGCCACCGCAATCAGGGCAATCTGGCGAGCGAGCAACGCCATGCGTCGCACAAGCGGTATCGCGCCAGCATGGCTTGCCGCCTGCGCGAGTGTGCGGTCGATATGCCCCAGTTGCGAGGTAGCGCCTGTCTGAGTGACCACGGCAAGCGCCCTGCCCTCAACCACAGATGTGCCCGCGTGAAGCATATTGTTACGGTCTGCGACGACTGCCTTTTCCGCCAGCTGAGCTTCTGCACGTTTTGCAACCGGCATGGATTCGCCGGTAAAGGTCGATTCATCGACCTCGATCCCGATGGCCTCGATGAGGCGCATGTCGGCGATGATGGAAACGCCGCTTTCAAGCTCGGTCACGTCCCCAGGCACGACATCTTCGGAGGCGACGTCGCGCGTAACTCCGCCGCGCCGTACGCGGGCGGTTTGCGGCACGAGCGATCGCAGCGCCCGTGCGCTCGCATCGGCCTTGAGTTCCTGAAAGGCCCCGATCGTCGCATTGAGCACCAGCGCGCCGAAAATGAATGCCGCATCCCAGCGGTCGCCCAAGACAAGCGAGAGGATGCCGGCGACAAGGAGAAGATAGATCAGCGGGCTGCGAAACTGACGCAGGAAGACCTGAGCTGGCCCAAGCATCCGTGCTTCGGGCAATCGATTGGGGCCGAACCGGGCAAGGCGGGCATCCGCCTCTGCCTCGGATAGACCATGTCGTTTAGCGTCCAGAACTGAAAGCGCCTGCTCGGCGGTCAATGTGTGCCAAGCACGCTCGCTCCCGGTCATTCGCAGGGGTGCCGCTTAGAACGTTTTTTCGGCGATAATCAGGGTCGGGTCGTCGGGACATGGTAGGATCTTGAAACCCATTTGCCGTTCGAGATCGAGCCCGTCCTTCTGCTGCGCGCTTTCAAGCGAGGTGATCTTGGCGATGCCCATTGCCTCGGCATAGCGCGCCGCGTGATCGAGCATCGCCCAGCTTATCCCGCGCTGTTTCATGTCCTCTCGCGCGCAAACCGCGAATTCTGCGGTCTCGAAGTCCTCGTCGGCTCCCAGCATCGAACTGGCGAGCACTTCACCGCTTTCAGGATCGACCGCAAGGAAATCGATGGTGCGATCATTGCTGTCGTCGGTCATCTGCGCGAGCCGCCCCTCATCGACCTTGCGCATGCCGGAAAGGAAACGGAAGTAGAGGTCGCGTCGGCTCACGCCGTTGAAGAAGCGGGCCAGCGCTTCCTTGTCAGAAGGGCGGGCGGGAGTGATTAGTATCTCCTCTCCGGCCTGCGTGGTCACCAAGCCGCTCCAATCCTTCTCCGCGTCCCGATTGGAGAACCTTTTGGCTTGCTGCTTCGGGGATGCGGGGTGTTTCAGATCGGACATGGCGGGTCTCCTTCGATGAGGCTGAGCCTGATCGATGCGGGCTGGCGTTGCGATCCGTAAATGTCCTTAAAGCGGGCGACGAAGCCGGCTCAATTATCGATGGATCGCAGCACGAATAACCAATCTCCGACAAGAGCGACAAATGAGGTTGTGACTCGCTATAGTTCCGTAAATGCCTTAGGTTTTGAATGCTGTGTGGATATTCCTCCGTTCAGTGAAAGCGGTGGACATGTCCAATTCTTATCCTGCCAATGAGCAATCAAAGTCATCGATGACTTTGCGCAGCGCCGATGAATTGCATGCCCTCATCGATACGGTCCCCGATGCGATGATCATCGCGGACGAACACGGACATATCGCCTCGTTCAGCACAGGCGCGGAGGCCGTGTTCGGCTATACCGAGAGCGAAGTGATGGGCCAGAATGTCAGCATCCTCATGCCCTCTCCCGACCGCGAAAGCCATAATACGTATATGCAGCGCTATCTTACTACGGGAGAGGCGCGTATTATCGGGACTGGGCGGGTGACGACAGCCCGCCATCGCGACGGCAGTTCTTTTCCGATAAGCATCGCGCTTGGCGAACTAAAGACGAATGGAGAGCACTCCTTTGTCGCCTATATCCGTGACCTCAGCGAAAGCCGGAAGGCTGAACGCGAGTTGCATACGCTGCAGAGCGAACTGGCGCATGTATCGCGAATTTCCGCGATGGGTTCGCTCGCCACGTCACTGGCGCATGAACTGAACCAGCCTCTGACAGCGGTGACAAATTACGCCCATTCGGCGCGCGACCTTTTGAGCGAGCCGAGTCCGGACAACATCGAAATGGTGCGTGAAGCCCTTGAGGAATGCGCGTCCGAGGCCTTACGCGCGGGTCGGATCGTCCACCGGCTGCGCGATTTCATCAAACGCGGCGAGACCGAACGCCAGATCGTCAGCCTCAGCCGCATCATTCAGGAAGCCTCAGCCTTGTCCCTGATGAACGGGGATGGGAAAGGCGTCGATTTCGAAACTCGGATAGATGCAAGCGCCGACAAGGTGCTCGTCGATCCGGTGCAGATCCAACAGGTCGTGCTCAACCTGATCCGTAACGCGCTCGAAGCGATGCTCGAGTCCCGGCATAGGCAATTGCGCGTCCACACGCAGAAGACCGCCAACGGCTTCGCGCGAGTTTCCGTCATCGATAGTGGCCCCGGATTGGACGAGGCAGTCGTGGAGCGGTTGTTCCATCCCTTCAACAGCACCAAATCGGGCGGAATGGGCGTCGGTCTGTCGATTTGCCATACCATCATCCAGGCGCATGATGGCAAGATCTGGGTCGAGCCATCCGACCTTGGTGGCTGTGCCTTTCATTTCACCGTCCCACTCGCGGAGAGTACCGATGACCAGCAGTGAGTATCCCGTCTATCTTGTCGATGACGACGATTCAGTTCGTCGCTCGGTCGGTTTCATGCTCAAGACCTCGGGTCATAAGGTCGAAATCTACACAAGCGGGGTGGAGTTTCTGAAGGAGGTGCGTTCCTTAGAACCGGGCTGCGCGCTGCTCGACATACAGATGCCGGAGGTGGATGGCCTGGAAGTCCAGGCGGAACTGCGCGAACGCGGCGCGCCTCTCCCTGTCGTGGTAATGACCGGCCACGGCGATGTCGAAGTGGCGGTCCGGGCGATGAAAGCAGGGGCGGTGGACTTCATTGAGAAGCCCTTTGCAAAGGACACGGCACTGCAAGCCATCGGCGAGGCGTTCGACCGGCTCGCAAGATCAGGCGAAAAAAGCAAAAGGCGGACAGAGGCGGAATTGCTGGTCAACGGCCTGACCCGGCGCGAACACGAAGTGCTGGTCGGTTTGACCAAGGGGTATCCAAACAAGACCATCGGCTACGATCTGGATATCAGCCCCCGCACGGTCGAGATACACCGCGCCAACCTCATGAAAAAGCTCGCCGTATTCAATCTCTCCGATCTGCTGCGTATCGCCTTTGCTGCGGGCGTTGGCGAAACAGAGCAACACAAGAGCGAAGGGCGAGCAGCAGCGCAAGCTCCTAGCACGGAATAGGGAACGTCAGTCGACGCGAATATCCGCCACCTCGAAGGGTATCGCCCCATTCGCCGGTTCGGTGATGGAGATGATTGCGCTTGCCGAGAATCGGCAATCCTCGAACCAGCCGATCACCTCGGCTTCTTCTTTGTCGCCGACAGAAACCAGCTCCCAGGTGCCTTCGCATCTTACGACATAACCGGATCGATCCTTTTCGTCGGGCCAGAATCTGCGCACAGTCGAGCGCTCTGGATCGCGCGCATGCGTGTCGGTCTCGATGTGTCCATTGGACTGCAAGGGAATGCGCAACAGATAGGCGCGCACGGCAGAACCCGCTGGAAATTCACGTGTGGGCCCATGCTCCAGTCTTACGAGCCTCCAACGCATCGCCTTCTCCCCCTAATCCCGATCCGGGGCTTTAATGAATAGGCGTGTTCAGCGTTGACCATGCCTACAATCGTAAGTGTTGAGGGTTATCCTTGTGTTAACCATCCTAAATCCTGTTTATTCGGCTGCCTCCGGGACAATCTTAAAAGGCCATCTTCGGGTAAAGGACGAGCCGGAGAGGCATATCCTCTAATCACCTTCAGCAATCATTTTGAGCTTGTATTCGTCGAGTATTTCCAGTCGGTTGCGGGAAGGCATTGAGATAATTCGTTCGTCACGAAGGCTGCGCAGAGTGCGGCACATGGTCTCGGGAGAGGTGGCGAGATACGATGCCATGTCGCCTTGCGGAATCGAAAGGTTGAGCATGCCATCCACAACCTCCAGTCGCTGGGCAAGATAGTCGAGAAACGCGGCAGCGCGCGCCCTCATTCCCACTCGCCCGAGAATCAGGCTCCGCGCAATGAAGGCCTTCTCTTCACGCCAAACGGCATCGACGAAAAAATCAGGTTGAACCGGATCTTGCAGGGCGGAACCCGTCCGAAAAAGTTGCGTAGAATGTCGAGTGAAGCACAGGCCACCCACAGCCTCCGCTGAGTATCGATGCGTTTGCAACAGCGGCAAACCTATAAAGTCGCCTGCGAAAAAGAACGCCATGATCTGGCGATCCCCTTCGCGCGAATAGGCGACCGCTCGCGCGACCCCTCGGCAGACTTCAAGAGTGGTCCGGCATGAATCACCTTTTTCGAAAAGAATCTCGCCATCGCGAGCAGGCATCGACACCGCTCGATCCAGAAGCTCGAAACCCGATGATTGGTACATGCTGATTCCCAGTTCGCTGCTTGAATGGGAGCGAGACTAGAGGCTGACGACCATGTCACGGCATCGGTGAATGTACTTAGCTCTTCGCTGCCGCTTCCAGGGAGATAGCCAACCGCTACTCGGGAGATTTACGGATACAGGCTGCGATGATGGGATGCTCTTACCGAGTCTCTACGGGCCAGTGGCAATCACTGGCAGGAGGTACGTATCGTTCATCTGACTTTTCTCGGCGCAGCAGACACGGTGACGGGATCGAAATTTCTCGTCGAAACACCGCGTCACAAGGTGCTCGTCGATTGCGGCCTGTTTCAGGGCTACAAGGTCTTGAGGTCGCGCAACTGGAATCCCCTGCCGGTCGATCCTGCGAGTATCGATGCGGTCGTCCTTACCCACGCGCATCTCGATCACTCGGGATACCTGCCGTTGCTGGTGAAGAACGGGTTTGCCGGGAAAGTGATCTGCACGAAGGGCACCTACGCCCTTTGCAACCTGCTACTACCCGATAGCGGTTACCTTCTGGAAGCGGACGCGCGCTATGCCAATCGCCGCGGTTTCAGCAAGCATGATCCCGCCCTGCCGCTCTACACCAGGGCCGATGCGCTGCGCTCGCTGAAATCCTTCGCACCGCAGCCATTGGGAGAGCGGATCGACGTCGTGAGCGATTGCTCAATCCGGTTCCGCTATGCAGGGCATATTCTGGGCGCGGCGAGCGTGGATATGATCGCGGATGGGACGCGCATCGTCTTTTCGGGGGACGTCGGGCGTTACGGTGATCCCCTGATGTTCGATCCCGAGCCTGTGCCGCAAGCGGATTACCTGCTGGTTGAATCCACCTATGGTGACCGGTGTCATCCGGACTTCGCACCCCAGCAGGAACTGGAGAGCATCATCAAACGGACAATCACGCGTGGTGGCAGCGTCATTATCCCTTCCTTTGCAGTGGGTCGCGCGCAGGCCCTGCTCTATCACATTTACGCCATCCGCCGGCGTGGGAACTTGCCCGATGTGCCCGTCTATCTCGACAGCCCGATGGCCTGCAGCGCAACCGACCTCTTTTGCCACCATGCCGCCGACCATCGTCTCAGCGCCGCGCAATGCCGCGCTGCCTGGGACGATGTGATCTACACGCGAGACGTAGAAGCCTCCAAGAGGCTCGATACGGAGCCCGGTCCCAAAATCATAATCTCCGCAAGCGGAATGGTGACCGGCGGACGCATTCTGCATCGGCTGAAGCGCTATGCTCCCGACCATCGCAGCACGATTGTGATGGCAGGGTATCAGGCAGGCGGCACCAGGGGTGCAGCGCTCTTGAACGGTGCAGACACGATAAAGATTCACGGCCAACATGTTCCGGTAGAGGCAGAGGTGGTCTCGCTAGACATGCTGTCCGCGCATGCGGACCAACATGAGTTGCTGCGCTGGCTTGGCGGCTTCGAAACGCCGCCAGAGCAATGCTTCGTCGTGCATGGCGAAGCGCAACCTGCCGACCGCTTCCGCCTTGAGATCGCTGAGCAGCTCGGTTGGAAAGCCCGCGTCCCCGAACATGGTGAGCGGGTGAAACTGTGAAGGCTTCGTCTCTCGTACCCGTCGATCTTGATCGCCCTCGCGAGCTCGTGCCGCTCAAGGCAAGACGGCTCAATTTGCACACTCAGCGCGAGGCGATAGCGATCGTGAACCGCGATTGCACCGTCGCCCGATCGGAGGGGCTTACAGAGCGAGCCCGGGTCGAGCTGCGCCACGGGGATCGCCAGGTGATCGCCCGGCTGTATCAGGTGGAAGATGCCCTCATTGCGCCTGATGAAATCGGTCTTTCGGAGATCGCTTGGAGTAAGCTCGGCCTCGAGAGGGGCGACAATGTCACCCTGCACCACCCCAGAAGCCTGACTTCGATGGGTGCGCTACGCAGCAAGGTGCACGGTCACAGGCTCGATGCGAGATACGCCAGTGCGATTTTCCGCGATATCGTCGAAGGTCGGCTTTCCGATGTGCAAACCGCGGCGTTTATCGCAGCGCTGGCCAGTCAGCCTCCAGCAGCAGGCGAGATGGTTGCGCTGACCGAAGCGATGGTCGCGATAGGTGACAGGCTTGCCTGGCCGGGCGATGTCGTGGTCGACAAGCATTGCGTGGGCGGCCTGCCCGGCAACCGGACGACACCTATAGTGGTATCAATTGTAGCAGCCGCAGGTCTGACGATCCCGAAAACCTCTTCGCGGGCGATCACATCGCCAGCCGGGACCGCCGATACCATGGCAACTATGACCCGCGTCGATCTAAGCGGCGATGAGATGCGCAAGGTCGTCGAAAAGGAAGGCGGCTGCATCGTCTGGGGCGGCGGGGTCGAACTTTCGCCTGCCGACGATCTGCTTATCCGGGTCGAGCGGGAGCTGGAGCTCGACTGCACTTCTCAAATGGTCGCATCGGTAATGTCGAAGAAGATTGCCGCCGGATCGACCTATGTGCTGATCGACATACCGGTCGGGCCGACCGCCAAAGTTCGGTCAGCCGCCGATGCCGAGGAACTCATCACCTATATGAAAAGCGTTGGAGATGCCTTCGGCCTGCATGTCGAGACCGTCATCTCGGATGGATTGCAACCCGTCGGTGACGGCATAGGTCCGGCGCTGGAGGCACGTGATGTCCTCGCGGTGCTCGAATGCAGACGCACCGCCCCGCATGAATTGCGGCAACGAGGATTGGCTCTCGCTGCTGCGATCCTCGAAATGGGCGGCGCATACCCGCCAGGCAAGGGCAAGGACGCGGCGAGAGCCATTCTCGACGATGGTCGCGCGATGGCAAAATTCGTGGCCATTTGCGAAGCGCAAGGCGGCTTTCGGAGGCCAGAGAGGGCTGCGTTCCGGCACGTAATCGAATGCGAGCGTGCGGGGCATATCACCGCGGTCGACAATAGACGGCTCGCGCGCCTCGCCAAGCTCGCCGGAGCGCCGCGATCGCCCTCGGCAGGACTCGAGCTTCACGTCAATATCGGCGATCCGGTGGACCGCGGGCAGCCGCTGATCACGCTCCATGGCGAAAGCATCGGCGAATTGGAATATGCGCTCGACTACTACCGGGCGAATTGCGATCTGATCGAGGAACGCGCTAGTTGAGGCCCCTGCTGTTTACACTCCACGCGGCTGAAAGTCTGAAAGACAGCATACTTGCTGGGGGCGACATGGAGGCAGGTTCATTCGAGCACCGACGGTTTCCGGACAGTGAAAGCTACATCCGTCTCGACACCAAGGTCGTCGATCGTGCGGTGGTATTTCTTTGCGGTCTTGATGACCCCGATAAATGGATCATGCCCCTTTTGCTCGCCGCCGATGCGGCGCGCACGCAAGGCGCGCATCAGGTCGGGCTGGTCGCGCCCTACCTCGGCTATATGCGACAGGATCAGGCTTTTAGCGATGGCGAAGCCGTCTCTGCACAGATCTTTGCGGCGATCCTTTCCAGGCATTTCGACTGGTTGGTCACGCTCGAACCGCACCTTCACCGGATCGAGCATCTGGGAGAAGTATTTTCGATCCCAACCCGTGCAACCAAAGCAACATCACCCATTGGCGATTGGATCGCAAAAGAGATCGAGCATCCGTTCCTGATCGGACCCGACAGCGAAAGTGCACCGTGGATCCAGCGTATTGCCGCGCACATCGATGCGCCCTTTTCGGTATTCAAGAAGCAGCGCTTGGGCGACCGCAACGTACGCATCAGCGGCACTCTGGACGGTTTGCACCCTGAAATGACACCGGTTGTGATCGACGATATCGTCTCGAGCGGAGGAACGATGGCTGCCATCGTCGAGCGAACGGCGCAAGACGCCAAGCAGCCGACAATCTACGTCGCTGTTCATGCGCTGGCCAAGCACCTGCCGCAGCGGATCACGACCAACGCAAAATTCGCCGAACTCGTGAGCTGCAATAGCGTGCCCCACCCCAGCAACCGGATCGATGTTGCTGGCCCGTTGATTGCCGACGTGCGAGATCTAATCGCGCTCAGTCGTGCGCGCCATCGTCTGTGATCGAGCTGGACGAAGTCTGGCTGCCAATGCTCGCTGCCGCGGCAGTAGGACTATTGATCGGTATCGAGCGAGGCTGGACGATGCGCACCCGCAAGGATGGCGAACGTGCCGCGGGCGTGCGAACATTCCTCGTCCTCGCCATTGCGAGCGGGATTGCCGGCATTCTAGCGCGGTATCAGGCCGAACTGATCGGCTTTGCGATTATCATCACTCTCGGGCTTATCGTTGCGTTGGCCTATCTGCGTGAAGCTAAGCTTACCAACGAGGCCGACGCCACAAGCGCGGCGGCAGCGGGCGCTACACTCGCTTTGAGTTTTGTCGCCGGCTTCGGTTCGCCGGAAGTTGCGGTGGCCTTTGCTGCCCTGGTGACGATGGTCCTGGCGCTGAGGACCGAAACCCATCGTTGGATCGCCAACCTCGACGAGGCAGACCTCAAAGCCGCTGTCCGTTTCGCGGTTATCGCCCTTGCCGTCAGGCCCTTCCTTCCCGATCGCAACATGGGGCCGATGGATGCATGGAACCCGCAGAATCTCTGGCTCGTGGTCATCCTTGTCACCGGCTTCTCCTTCCTAGGCTACGTCGCCGACCGAGCGCTGGGCGCGCGATACGGAACGGTGCTCACGGCTATCATTGGCGGGGCATATTCTTCGACTGCGGTCACCCAGTCGCTGGCCCAGCGATTGCGCGATGACACTGCGAGCGGGATCGAGTGCACTGGTATCGTTCTGGCGAGCGCGGTGATGTATGTCCGCGTGGTCATCCTCGTCGCGATACTCGCGCCGCGTCTAATCATCGCTTTCTCATCCATCGTGCTGCCTGCGTTGCTGGTGACGTGGATCGCCGGAGCGTGGCTTTGGCGCGGTCAAAGTGGCGGTCAGCGGACGCAGTTGCCCAAAAATCCAATCGCGCTTCTGCCCGCGCTCGGCTTCCTGGCCTTCGTCGCGGTCGGCGCTGTGGCAGCCCGCTGGGGCCTGGAACGCTTTGGCGAGCAAGGGATCGCCGTGATGCTCTTCCTGATGGGATCCATGGATGTCGATGTTGCAATCGTGACGGCAGGGGGCCTGCCGGTCAATGCTGTCGCGCCGTGGCTGGCTGCGATCGCCCTTGCAGGCACCATACTTGCGAACATGTCTGTCAAGCTCGCGATTACCCTAATCAACGGGGGCCGAAAAGCCCAGTCGGCAGGACGCGCGCTGGCGCTGAGCATGCTCACCTTGGCAGCGAGCATCGCCTTCTGGTGGATCAATTTCTGAGCTTTCGCATCCCGCACTTGATATCCGTCAAGTGTCCCGTCACGAATCGTGTCATAAAAGGGTCGCTGGCTGGCGAGTAACCGCAAGGAAACGATGACCCAATCAGATAGGCCCGTAGCAGCCAGACTATGAAACCTTTAAATGCAGGGAGTAATATGACGGATAGCTGCGGGCCGACTGCTTTAGCGTGCAATCTGGATCTTGCCTTCAGATGAGATTTCCCGCCAACCAGTAGCCAGTCGTGATCGTCAGGACGCTGCCGACCAGCACAAACATAGCGCGGGCTGGTATGTACTTCGCTGCGATAGCTCCAAAGGGTGCGGCAATGACGCCTCCTATCAAGAGGCCAAGAGTGGCTGATGCCATTCCTTCGAAGCCGAATTGTCCTAGGAATGCCCCGGAGATCGCGATCGCGACAAAAACCTCGGCGCTGTTCACCGATCCCACAACCTTGCGCGGTTCTGTACCCTGTAGCATCAGCCCGGAACTAACGACCGGACCCCATCCCCCTCCGCCGATCGCATCGAACAAGCCGCCAACAAATCCAAGAGGGACAACAGCCCTTGGTGCCCTGTGCCTGGGCCGCCCCTTCATCCCCTTGAAAAGCAGAAGCAGGCCCAGAAGGCATAAGTAAGCGAAGACAAAAGGCTTTACCGCCTCCCCGTCCAATCGCGCCAGACCAAAGGCGCCGATCAATCCGCCAAGTATGCCGGGAAACAGGATCATCAGGAACAGACGTTTATGGATGTTTCCCGCGATCGCGTGACTGATACCGGATACGCCGCTGGTCAAAATCTTGATGACATGGACCTTGTATGATGCCTGAGCAGGCGAAACGCCCGCGAACCCGACCAAGAATGTCGTCGCAATGGCGCCGAATGCCATGCCGAGCGCGCCATCGATCAGTTGCGCCAAAAATCCAATGGCAATGAAAGGCAGTATATCAGACCAGGCAAATTCGAGCAGTTCCATCGCCGCGCTCCTGGAAAGGGGCTAGTCAGGATTACGATTTGCTAACATGCGGAAATCTACGTGGTTTGCGGTTGCTTAAGCTGACCTGGGGCATCGTTCGAGATGCTTGAGGTGGCGAAGCGGCGAAAAGGCCTGATCTGAAAGAAGGCTCGCGTTACCTACCCGCCGGGCGCTCGCGATGTTTGCGCAGGCCGTTATCGAAGGTTTCTGCCATCAAGTCCTGAAGGCTCGGGCGGTACCGCCGCGCGCCCATATACCAGGCGAACGAAATCACCTGAAAGCTGTATCCTGCGATGGCCTTGCCGCTGACGAGGGTGGGTGGCGCGCTGATCAAAGAAAGCGGAGGTCGCGGCCGCAATGACTACGTCCAGGTCACGCTTTCGTCACCTCAGCAATCCAATCATCGATCTCCGATTCAACCCATACTGTACACCTTGGTCCAAGCGACCTCGATTGCGGAAACCGCCCTTCCCTCATCCTTTGGTATATGGCCGTACGTCGGAGGCCTACGCGCTCCATGACTTCAGGAAGGCGCAGCAGCCGCTCTGATGGCACCGCGATATTGGCAACGGTGCTTGTCGGACCGCCCGACGCTGGAGTCTCCGTTTCAGCCATCGGCGCTTTCGTACTCGTTATGAATAAAGAGCGCGTCTCTTCGTTCAAGATCATCAATGTGTTCGGCGAGGAGGCGCGCGAGCCTTTGGGCCGTCCCCTTTGCCCAGCGTGGCCGCACTTCCTGCAACCTCGATCCGAGTTCGCAGGTCAATGCGACCGGTAGCGTGGTGAGGAATGCGCCAAGGAAGGCGCCGATCTCGGTATCGATCCACTGAACCGCCTGGTCCGCATCGGTCAGAATGAAAAGCACGAGAGCGAGGTTCGGATCAACTCCGCAAGCGATCAATATGCGCGATGCTTCGAATAGCGTCGCTGTCCGTTCGCCTGTCAGAATACGGCGCAGTGCATCCTTATGGATGGTTGACTGCCGGGATATCTCGATGCGTGTCTTGCCGCTGTTCAAAACAGTGGCCGCCAGCAGTTTCGCGAGACCGTCATGCTGCACCTCGTCTGCGGATTTATCGGGAGTGACCAATGGGCTTTCCTAAGGGTTTCTCGGCAAGGAGTCGCGCTACCCGAGCAAGGAGGCTGTAGGAAAGAAAGAAGAACATATAAGGAACGTATAGGATCGCGTGATACGCCGCCGAGCCGTGATTCGCGCAAAAACCGGTCACCGGCGCGCAATTGTTGTCCGCCGCCGCGCAAAAAGCGGCCAACGAAGCGCACGACAGCAGACCGGGTGCGCATTTCGCGGCGATTGGCAGCAGATTGTCGATTTTTGCTTGTTCGGCGACCGACAACTTCCGCCTTCTGTTTTCCTACACCCCACCACTCAATCGAGGAAGAACATACAGCGAACGCATCGCTGTTTTGTGTTCCAAATGGAGTTCCTCGATGACCAAGACCCTTACTCTCCCCCAAAGGCCAAAAGCAACATTCGGACACGCGACTATATCGTCCCGGCAGCCGTTGCCCTGGCCTGCGCCGGCGCGGCCTATGCCGGCGCTGATACGACCTTCGATCCCGCGCTGCAGAAGTTCACAGACTTCCTCGAAGGCTCCGGCGGTAAGATCATTACCGTCCTTAGCCTCGCCGGTGGCCTCATCGCGCTGGCCTCAGGCCGTTTCGCGCTTGGCCAGGTCGCTGTGCCCGTGGGCGTTGGCATCGGCGTTGGCACCGGTGTGCCGATCGTCACCTCTGTCGTGACCGCGACCATCTGATCGCTGGTTACGCTGAAAGGAGGGCGGCATGGTCGACACATACCTGGTGCCTCAAAGACTCGATGATCCGGAGCTAATTGGCTTTTGGACAATCGATGAGTTTGCGGGACTGCTGATCCCGTTCGCTTGGGGCATTCTAGCGCAGCACATTCTCATCGGGACTGGCCTCGCGGCCGTGACCTGGTTCGCTCTTCGGAAAGCGAAAAGATCTGGTGCAAGCTCGAAACTGGTGCACGCTGCCTATTGGTATTTGCCGGGGAGCTTCCTCGGCTTGAAAGCCACGCCGCCCTCCCATTGCCGCCTGCTTGCCGGCTGAGGGAGGAAGCAGATGAAATCTGAATTCGCTTATGAAGAGGCGCAACGCCATTTGAAGCAGCGCAACCGCTTTGCGGCGCTGGCAGGCGCGCTCGGCCTTTCCACGGTTCTCGCTGTCGGTACCGCAGCAACTCGCGATGAAGCGCTCATCCTGATGCCGATCACATCGGAACGGGTCGAGCTCTCGAGTAGCGGGATCGACGCGACATATCTCGAGCTTGTTACCCGTGACACCGCTCTGATGTTGCTCAATCGCGCGCCCGAAAGCCTCGATTATTGGATGGAGAGCATCCTCAAGCTTGCTGATCCAGCAGCGCGCGGAAGTCTTAAGGCTGAACTGGTCAAGATCGTTGATGAGCAGCGCGGCTCGGACATCAGCCAAGCCTTCGTGATTGCGCAAATCCATGTCGATCCGGACGCACTCACTTCAACTGTAAGCGGAACGCTCAAGACCTTTGTCGGCGCGCAAGTGATCGCCAGCCAGACCCGCAGCTTTGAGTTCATCTGGCGGCGCCGCGGCCTCAGCCTTGGCCTGACCGGTTTCCGCCAACTTCCTGCCCAAGAGGAGGAAAGCCAATGAGCTTCTCCACCCGATCCCTGCCGACAGCCCTTACAAGTGTGCTGCTCGCTTCAGCCTCGCTCATCCAGGCTTCGCCTGCGCATGCAGATCAGTTTGTCGAAGCCGCTGATGGGGCAACGATTGATTGCGTCCTCGCGCGCGGTGCGCTCACCCGGATTGCGCTGATCAAAGACGGCTTTGCCAATGTCTCAAAGATGGCAAGCGGCTATCCCTATAATGATTTTGAAGTGACGCATGAGCCAGTGCGCGGCGACATCTATGTCTCCGTCCCGCAGCGATATGCGAGCGCACGGGTCAGCTTCTTTGCCACCAGCAGTAAGGGCCATGTCTACAAATTCGCCTGCGCAATCGAAGGCGAAGAAGCGAGCCAGCTCTTCGTCACCAATCCAGCGCTAGCCGAACCTGATGATGGCGACGGCTTGAACTCCGCACCATCCGAAGACGAAGCCGCGATCCGTCTGATCGAAGCGATGGCGAGCGATGCCGTCTTGCCAGGTTTCCGTGCGCGGGCTGCGCTGTCACGCCCGCGCCGCACTGGCAGCCTCGAAGTCCAACAGGTCGCAGAATACGAGGGCGGGGAACTCACCGGCCAAGCCTTCACCCTGCGCAATCTCGGATCTGAGGCAATCGATCTTGCAAATGAGCGCGATGGGCCCGCAGGCGCGCTCGCCTTTGCCTATGCCAGCGAAACGCTCGCACCCGGCGAGACGACGCGGGCCTTCCTCGTCTTTGCCAAGGGAGGACTCAAGTGATGGCCGAGAGCAAAGCCAAAGCGCCCGACAGCAAAAGAGCGGGTCTCAACAGCGCGATCGCCAAACGGCAAAAGCTGCTCCTCGCCGGGATCGGCTCAGTAGCCCTCATCGGCGGATCGATGTTCATTTTCAGCGGCGATGAAGCGGAAAATGGCACGGATGGCGGTGCGACCACCATCGATACGGGCGGGTTGGTCAACCGCAATCTCTCTCAGCGGGAATTTGTGGCGACCTATGGCAATCGGCTCGATGCGCAGGGCCGGGCGATCAAAGACCTACAAGAAAGCCAGCTTCCCAAAAGCTCGATCGAACAGGAACTCGATACACTGCGCGGCGAAAACGCGCGGATGTTGAGCGATGGCCAGGCCGCAATCGATGCGATCTCAGCTGAAAATGCGGCCCTTCGTTCGGAGCTCGAAAGTGCAAGAGCCAATCCTCCTGTGGCGCCTGTCGCGCCGATTGCTCCGCCTCAGCCTGGCTCCAAGCCAACAGCATTGGAGCCAGCACCGCTCACCGAGCCAAAAGCAAGCCTGCTCAGCTTTAAAAGCGAGAACTCCAAGGCTGCGCCCACCAGTGTAAACGATGGATCACCACCGCTGCTCTTGGAAGCGAGCAGAGATTATCTTCCGCCCAACAGCTATGCTCCTGCGACGGTCATCGTCGGGGTTGATGCGTCTACGGGCGTGACCAGTCAAAGCGATCCGCTCCCTGTGGTGCTGCGCATCACTGGCCCGGCGCGCTCTGTCCTCAAAGACAAACGCCTCCTCACCACGGATTTGACCGGCTGCCTCGTCAATGGCGCAGCGCGCGGCGATCTCTCGGCTGAGAAAGTCTACGTCAAATTGGTGCGTATGACCTGCGCGCAGCCAGGCGGTCGTTATGCGGTCAGCGAGGTCAAGGGTTTCATCGCCTTTGCTGGCAAGTCCGGCGTTCGCGGCCGCGTCGTGAGCCGCGAAGGCAGTCTTGTAAGCCAAGCGCTGCTCGCTGGGATTGTCGGCGGGTTTGGCCGGGGCTTTTCCGCCAACGCCAATGGCATTTTTGCCGTACCGTGTCGGCGAGGATGGCCAGCGCGACGCGCTCTCACCCACCGACATTCTTGCAGGCGGTTTTGGCCAAGGCGCTGGCGAAGCCGCCGACACCGTCAGCCAATACCTCATCGAACGCGCCGAACAATACCAACCCGTCGTCGAGATGCCGACCGGCATCGAAGTCGAAATCGTCTTTCTCGACGGCGTCCATGTCAGGAGCCCCTCTCAATGAACTTTCACGATTTTCGTCCCGGTCTGATGACACGGGCTATTCATTTCTCGATCGCAGCAGCGAGCGCCGCTGCCGTGCTCACCAGCGGTGTCGCCATGGTGACCGCCATCCCGGCCCATGCCGCGATTGCGCGCGATGTCAGCCAAGCGCTCAAGCTCCGGCTGCCAAAAACGCCGATTGATGCGCTAGATTGCAAGAGTTTTGCGCCCTGGTGCGAAGTGGTCTCAGGCGACACGCTTTTCTATATCGACGAGGCGGCGCGCTATCTCTTCGTCGGACGGCTCTATGATCTTGAAAAACGCCGTGATGTGACAGCCACTCGGCTGATCGAGCTCAACCCCGATCTTCTGGCCGCAGGAGCCGCGCGCGCCGCTCGAGGCGCTGATAGCGCGGATCAAAGCCACAAAGCGAAAGCTGCGAAATCCGAAGTCGATACAGCTGGCCTTCCGAAAGACGGCGCAGTGCACTGGGGCAATCCCAGGGGTGAGAAGCTGATCGTCTTTTCAGACTTTCAATGCGGCTATTGCCGCCAGCTCACCGGCGCCCTCAAAGACACAGGCCTTTTCATCGAAGAACGCCCGATCTCGATCTTTGGCGCATCAAGCCGCCGGATGGCTGAAGGCGCGCTCTGCGCCCGTGATCCCGCCAAAGCGATGCATCAGGCTTATGCCGGGCAGACACACCCAATACCCTCGAGCTGCGATGTAAGCGAGGCGCTAGATGCCAATGAGGCCTTTGCCAAAGCCAATGGCTTTTCCGGAACGCCCGTCATCGTTCGCGCGAAAGATGGTGCAGTGCTTCACGGCTACCGCGATACGCAAACGCTGATCCGTTTTGCCAAAGGCGGAGCAGACCAATGAGCCCGCGCACCTACAAGCTTGCGATCCTTGCTGGGCTCGCTGTCACAATCAGTGGCTGCGCAACTTTGGGCAGCAATGTGAGCGGTGATTTCGCTTGCCGCGCGCCGGGTGGCAGCTGCGCGCCCACATCGGCGATTGATGAAGCCGCGACCAAGGCGAGCCTGCCTCAAGAACCTGTCACTCAGGTCACAGCGCCAAGCAGCGACCGCAAGCTGCGTATTGTAGTCGCTGCGCGGCGCGATGCCAGCGGACGTGAGCACGAAGCGCGCGTTGTCCATGTGCCTTTGCCCGAGCCGCCGCATTCGGAGTGGCGGGCGCCACTCTCAACGGGCCAGGTTCTTCGCGCGCTCGGTACCGTGCCAGCCAAGGCACACAGCAAAAGCAACCCATTGCTCCACCTTCCAGTTTTACCCCGCAGCAGCTCCCGGAAGTTCTGGTTATCCCCTCCCAGACTTTTCCGGAGCTGCCCGGCGCGAAAGCGCCGGTTGCAGGGGCACCCGGCCTTTCCCCTCCCCAGGCCGGGTGCCCCAATCGCCAACAGATGATGGAGAGACGCTATGACCCTCTCACTAAGCTCTGCGCGCGATGCGCTTCTTTCAGGCCTGTTCGGCGATGCCAAAAAGGCCGACCAAACGGCGGCGCATTTTTCGCTTGAAATGCTGTCGGACTGGCTACCCTACCGCGTCTTCGATCAAGGCGCTGGGCTCTATCGCAACGCCCTTTCGAAAGGTTTTGCGCTTGAAGTAACCCCGCTGATCGGTGCCGACGAACGCACGGGCGAGATTCTGGGCCAGTTCTTTTCTGAAAGTCTGCCGCGGGGCGCATGTCTGCAAGTGCTCAATTTCGCGAGCCCGCGCATCGGCTCGATTGTCGCGCCCTGGTTTGCTCCGCGTTACGAGCAAGGCGGCATCTATGAAGCGATAGCCAAAGCGCGCACCGACCGGCTTTACGATCTTGTCTGGCAATCGGGCTCCGAGCACGCGCCTTTCCATGCCCGCCATACACGATTGATCATTTCGCTTGGCGCGCCAGTTCCAAGCAATGTGAGCGACGCAGAGCTTAGCGAATGCCGCAAGGGCCTGATGGGCATGCTCAATTCGCTGGGCCTTTCGTCAACCCCGCTTGAGCCCGCTGGGCTCTTGGCGCTGATCGATGAACTCACATCGCCCACCACGGCGCGCGAGCCTGAGACTACACATTGGAACCGCGAAGACACGCTCGATGCCCAAGCGATCCGACGCGATATCGAACTGGAAGTGGAAGATGATCGGTTGATCCTTCGCACCGAGCGCTTTCGCGAAACCGGGCGAAGCCGCGATGGCGTGCCGCAAATGGGCGAATGCTATCCCGACCGCTTTGACGTTCGCCATTATGGCGCGCGTTCGACACCTGAACGCTGGGCGCCGTGGGAATGTGCGCGCCTCATCGGTGATATGTTCACCGACAAACTGCGCTTTCCCTGCCCTGCAGCCACCATGCTGTGCCTGCATTATCCCGATCAGGAAGCAGCTAGCGCTCGCGCAGGCTATAAATTCATGCGTACTACCAGCCTTTCTGAAACGAAAAGCGCGCGCTTTCTTCCCAATCTCTCCCAGCAACCTACTGAATGGAAACACGTTCAGGCCGAGCTTCAAGCGGGCAAGAAACTGGTCAAACTCTTCTATGGTGTCACCACCATCTCCCCGCTTGGCGAAGGCGATGCGCACGAGCGCACAATCAAGGCAATCTACAAAGCGGCAGGATGGGATTTGGCGGACGAACGCTTCCTTCAATTGCAAGGACTGGTCGCTGCCTTCCCGCTGAGCCTTGCGGACGGCCTTGTCCAAGACATGGCGCGTCTCAAGCGCTTTCGGACGATGCTCTCGACGACAGCTGCCAATATCGCGCCGATGCAAGGCGAGTATCTCGGCGGAGAAATCCCGCATCTCTTGCTGCTTGGGCGGCGCGGCCAGCCCTTTTTCTGGTCGCCCTTCGAGAACAATGCGGGCAATCACAACATCGCGATCTGCGGGAAATCAGGTTCAGGAAAATCGGTCCTGCTGCAGGAGCTCTGCACCGCCTTGCGCGGCGCGGGCGCGAAGGTCGTCGTGATCGATGACGGTCGCAGCTTTGAGCATTCAGTGAAGCTGCAAGGTGGTCGCTTTGTCGAGTTCACACTCGCCTCGGGCTTCTCACTCAACCCCTTTTCGATGGTCGATGATGCGCGCGCCGAGATCAACGAGGACTATCGGCTCGATTGCTTTGCCATGATCAAAGCCATTATCGGCCAGATGGCGCGGCCAAGCACGGCACCATCGGACACCGAGCGCGGATTGATCGACCAAGCAGTGACCCATGTATGGGATGCGCTCGGCAGCGGCGGCGCGGTGGACGATGTCGCCCACGCGCTTCATTCAAGCGAGAACCAAGCTGGTAAAGAGCTTGCGACAGCGATTGCACCCTTTTGCCAGGGCGGAAGCTATGCCGGGTTTTTCTCAGGCAAAGCCAGCTTTGCACTCGAAGATGATTTCACCGTCTTTGAGATGAGCGATTTGGCGAGCCGGGAGGAGCTGAGGAGCGTCGTTCTCTCAGCCATCATGTTCATGACCGGTCAGGCGATGACGCGTAGTTCAAGAGCGACCAAGAAGCTGCTCCTTATCGACGAGGCCTGGGCCATGCTCAAAGGCGGGTCGATGGGCGAGTTTGTCGAGACTTACGCTCGAACGGCGCGCAAGTATGGCGGCGCTCTCGCAACCGCCACCCAATCTCTCAATGACTACTACAAATCGGATGGCGCGCGCGCCGCGCTTGAAAACAGCGACTGGATGCTGGTGCTCCAGCAAAAGCCCGAGACCATCGCCGACTTCCGCAAGGAGGCCCGGCTCGACATGGATGACCGCACCGAGACGCTGATCCGCAGCCTCAAGCGATCGGGCACCGAATATAGCGAGATCTATGTGAAGGGCCCGGAGACAGAAGCGGTCGGAAGGCTAGTGCTCGACCCGCTCTCAGCGACGATCTTCTCCTCTGATCCTGACACCTATGCTGCCATCCAGAGCCATGTCGGAAGCGGCATGCCTCTGGAACGCGCAGTCGCCCTGGTCGCGGGCATCCAAGTGAAAAGCCAATGACGCTCGAGACCAACACGCTTGTCGATCGCACACCGTTGCCCCTGACGAATTGGGCACAGCGCACGCGGCGATCCTTCAATTGGCTCGCGCTCTTCCAAGGCAGCTGCTTTGTGCTGATCGAATGCGTCATCTTCGCAGCCAGCACTCTGTTACTGGTGCTTGGCCTGCCGCTGTTCGTTTTTCTGCTGCTAACAGGCTGGGATCTCACCACGCTGTTTGCGCAGCTCGGCAATCTTGCCGACCATTATCGGACCGCTGAACCCTTAGCGCGGCGGCTCTTTGCATCGGATTTGCAGATCGCCTTCCTTATAATCGCGGGGACGCTTGCCCTCTTTAGAATGCCAGGTTTTCTGCGTCGGCTTGAGCGCCGTCTCCATGAAGGCGAGGTGTCTCATGGCTGATGCAAACCTCACCCGCCCGCTCCTTCTCAAAGCGCTTGTCATGTCAGCCTGCATCGCCGCATTGCTCTGGGGCGTTTGGATCACACGCGAGATCACAAGCGAACCGGCCATACAACGCATTGTTACGGTTCGGCTTGCCGAGACGATCGGGACATTTGTCAAAGAAGCCGCGCGCGCTGACGCGGATCCTGCGGCGGTCCAGGCGGCAAGCCTTGCCTACCTCAAAGCAGCCGAAAGCGCGGTTGAGGATATGGGACGCGACGGGCGCGTCATTCTGGTTGCCGAAGCTGTGCTCGCAGGCGCGGCCGAGGACGCAACACCCGAGCTCGAAGCGCGCATCGCTGAAAAGCTCAATGCGGGAGAACGGCCATGAATCTGCCTCTTCGCTTCAAGCGCCCGCTGCTCCTCATAGGGGTCGTCCTCTTGCCGCTCGCCTGGGCACCACTCGATGCCTTTAGCAAAAACCACGCCTTCCTCATCAATGCGAGCCCAAGCCTGCCCAATTGGGCCTTCTGGCTCGATAATGACGCGCAGATAACGCGTGGCAGCCTGATATTCTTTGAGCCTCCCAAGAGCCGCCTCGTTACAAGTCATTTTGGCAAAGAGCCACAAATGTTCGGCAAGCGCGCGCTGGGCATGCCCGGCGATATGGTCAGCCATGAAGGCGACCAAGTCTTCATCAATGCCAAACCCATTGCGACGCGGCTCGACAGAACCAGCCTCGGCGTACCGCTCACACAAGGGCCGGAAGGCATGATACCGGAGGGCTGCTTCTATGCCGGAACCGATCATCCGCGCGGGCTTGATAGCCGCTATGCGGAGATAGGCTTTGTCTGCTCCAAGCAGATCATGGGCAGCGGGAGGGCCATCCTGTGATGCGCGCCACTCTGTCTTTCATCGCGCTTTCCCTCGCAATCCTGCCCATACAGGCGCAAGCGCGCGACTTCGGTCAGCGCGGCGCGCTCTTTCCGATTGTCGAGCGCGACCTGCTCGAACAGATCCACTCGCGGCTTGTCCAGATGGAGAAGTCAGGCGAGACCACGCGGCTTAATCAGGAATTGAAGCGGCGGACCATTGCGCGGGTTAATCGGCCCGATCCTGTTCCCGGCCTCATCCGCGCGCATGAAAGCCGCAATTGGATCTTCGATCCAACCATCACGCTGGCTGCCGATATTCGCGGGGCAAAAGGCGAGCTCATCCATGCTGCCAGAACGCGGGTCAATCCGCTCGACAGTGTGAAGCTGCGCGCTGACCTTCTGTTCCTCGATGGCGATGATCCAGCGCAGATCCGATGGGCGCTTGAGCAAGACCCAAAGGCCAAGCTGATCTTGGTCAAAGGCGCACCGCTCGAACTCATGAAAACTCGTCAACGCCGCTTCTATTTCGATCAAGCCGGCAAACTCACGGCCAAGTTCAACATCAAAGCTGTGCCAGCACGAGTGCGTCAGCAAGGGCGCATACTTGAGGTAAGCGAGATCGCTTTGCCAACGCGGAAGGTGCGGCCATGAGCAGTTTCCGCGCTTTCCTGGCTCTCGTGATTGCCTCGTTGTCGTTGGCCTTCGCTTCGCCCGCTTCCGCTGATGCCGGGCCGGGCAAATGCACCGGGCAGTTCGTCAATCCGATCACCGATATTTGTTGGTCGTGCCTTTTCCCGATTTCCGTCGGCGGGCTTGAAATCTGGCCTTCAAGCCGTCCTGATCCCGATAATCCTGATTTTCCGCTTTGCCTTTGCGGTATCCGGCCCGGCATCGCGATGGGGTTCTGGGAGCCGGTACGGCTTGCCGATGTCAGCATGAAGCCATGGTGCTTCGTTAATCTGGGCGGGATGAAGCTCGATCCCGGCTTCGATATTGGCTTTCGCTCGATCTCCGGACCGTCTGCGATTGGCGGAGCAAGCCAGTATTATTCGAGCTGGCATGTCCACTGGTATGCTTATCCGCTCATCTACTGGATGGAAATCGTTGCTGATTTCCTGTGCCTCGAACCCGGCTCAATCGACATTCTCTACATCTCCGAGATTGATCCGCTGTGGCAGGACAGCGAGCTCACCGCGATCATCAACCCCGAAGCGGTGCTCTTCGCCAATCCGCTCGCACTAGCCGCCTGCGCTGCCGACTGCGCGGCTTCGACCGCCAATCTTCCGCTTGATGAAATGTTCTGGTGCGCGGGCTGCCAGGGCTCAATGTATCCGATGAATGGCAATGTCTCTGCCTCGATCGGCCATGTGCAAGCCTCGCGGCTCGTGCTCTCACGCTTTGCTTACAAGCTGCACCGCCAGCTCGTTTCATGGGGCACAATGGGCTCGAAAGGGCTCTGCGGCAAATACCTCATGCCGGTGATGAGAAAACAGCAATATCGCTTTCAAGCCACCAACCCCAATCCGGCGACCAAAGGCCGCTACGCCTGCCCGCCCATCGGGGCATCGACCACCTTTCAATCTCCCGGACAGATGATCCCCGCCATTGGCGAAGACATGGGGTATCTCGTCTGGCGCAAAAGGAACTGCTGCGCGCTATGAGACACGCCTTTTCGCTCTTCGCCATCACCAGCATTGCGATCGCTGCAACTGTAGCTGTTGCATCAGCACAGGATGCTTCACCCGAGCTCGATCTTGCCGAAATCCGGGCTCGTGCGAACGAACATACGAAAGACGCCGAAGCGCTCGCCACCGCAGTGCGCACCAAAGCCGATATTTTGGCACAAGAAGCCAAACAAACCCAGCAAGAGGCAAATGACAATCGCGCTGGCTACGCCGCGACAGCCCAGGCGGCAGTGGATGGAGGCCCGCTTGATCTGGATGGTATGATCCGCGCGCAAGCCGATGCAGAAGCGGCGAGCCTCACTGAGACACCCAAATTCATCGCCTTTGCTTCGCTAGGCATGCCGGAAGCTTCGCTGAAAGCGCTGGTGCGAGACGTGACCAAAGCGGGCGGTATCACTGTCCTTCGAGGTTTCCCTCAAGGCGACAGCAAAGCCTTTAAGCAGCGTCTCGCAGCAATTTGGAGTGATGGTGATGAAGCCGGCGCACTCGGGATCGATCCGCGTCTTTTCCGCGCTTTTCAGATCGAAGCTGCACCGAGCTTCGTCATGGTCGCAAGCGACTTTGCACCCTGCGATGGATTCGACTGCACCGATGCCGTGCCACCCCATGACCGCGTCGCTGGCAATATCAGCGTGGACGAAGTGCTCGAAACCTTTGCCAGCGGCGGCGGCCCCGGTGCCCGCCTTGCTCGCCTTCATCTTCACCGCATGCAAAGAGAGCACATGTGATCCGCCGATCATCCATCAAAACTCTACTCTTCGCTCTGTCTTTGCTCGCCACGCCTGCCTCGGCTCAGCAGCAGGAAGCCAGAAGCGACGGCAAAGCCTTCGGCGAGAGCCTGCGCGGTGAAGCGCAAGTGGTAAGCAAAGCGCAACCAAGCGCGTCCGAGCTCCCCAACTATGACCGCGAGGCCGTACGAAATCTCGAGCGGCTCGCCGATAATCCCGATCAGATCGAGGGAGCGGCCACAGCTGCATCGCGCAATCATCAAGGCCATCGCCTGGTGCGCGACAGCATGGCCAATCGCGCGCGCTTCGAAAGCGATGATATTGAAGCGGTGATTGCCCGCAGTTTGGCGATCAATACAACACCGCTCGATTACACCAGCGGTATGTCGATCTCAGGCAGCCAAGGCGAATGCGTACCCTTGCCGCCTGGTGCTGGGTCCGCTGGCACTTACACAGCCACATGCAACACAGGCACACGGATCGAGCAAGCCGAGGGGCAATGCGCAGTTCCGCTTGTCGCCAGCGTGACCCAGCGCCAGCAATGGCATTATCTCTGCAACGATACTGGCATCCAACAAGGACTCCCATGGTGCTCTACATTCAACAGCGGCTCGTGCCGCATTACCGGCTATCGGCCCGGCCCATGTCTCCAGTGGTGGGATAACGGCTTTAACCGTTACTGCTCTGAACCGGGTGACCCTATCGCCGAAATCTCTTGCGATGCGCCTGACTCGCGCTACTCGCCCTTTGCGATCACCACGCAAAGCACGGTCGACGCCGCTCCAGATGAAACCCAGTGCCAGCCTTTTGCGGAGGATGGAGATTGCACACTCGATGCGGAAATCTGTACCGATGAGACCCCGCAAACCCGGATTGTTGATGGAGTGGCTGTCACCCAGAGCTGCTGGGAATGGGAGCGAAGCTACACTTGCACATCGCGCGAAGCGGCAAGCGATTGCTCGGATATCGAAGCGCTCGGCACCTGCCGCTTTATGCGCGAAGAATGCATCACAGAGGAGGTTCCCTGTGAGACCTGGGAGCGCATCTACGAATGCCCGCTTCCAGAAACCGAGAACTCACCCCAGTTCGTCTGCGATGGCGATGTCTATTGCATCGATGGAAGCTGCGAGACCATTGAGCGGACGCCCAATGATGAGTTCAAAGATGCGGTCACCGCGCTTAATGCAATGGATGAGGCGCGTGGGCAGTTCGATCCCAATACGCTGACGCTATTCCGCGGGACCCGAAACACCTGCTCGTCCAAAGTCTTTGGCGTGCTCAATTGCTGCAAGGGCAAAGGCTTTCCGCTGATCCCCGGCATCAGCCTGCTGGTCGCACTTGGCTGCGACCGCGAGGAAGTGCTGCTCCATGAACGCGATGCGCAAGGGCTATGTGCCTATGTCGGGACCTATTGTTCGAAGAAGTTCCTCGGTGTCTGCTTGACAAAGAAGAAAGCCTATTGCTGCTTTGAGAGTAAGCTCTCGCGCATTTTGCAGGAACAGGGTCGCAAACAGCTTCCAAAACCATGGGACGAGCCCAGGCACGAGCAGTGCGAAGGTTTTACCCTCAACGAGTTCGCGCTGCTTGATTTAAGCCTCATGGATTTCAGCGAAGTCTATGCCGAATTCACCGAGGCTGCCCGGCTTCCCGATGAACTCGAGACCTCCATCCTCATCCAGCAAAAGATCGACGACTATTACGCAAGGGGCGGTCAATGATGAGCATTGCATCACGGCTGGCGCTAATCCTGATTTCAGTAGTCCTGAGCACAGCGCCGGCAAGCGCACAGCGAGTTGAGAGCACCGAAAGAAGCGCAGCAGCGGACACGCTCTACTGCCAGGAGCGTAAGCTCGGCTATTGGTTCTATTGCGCCAAGCCTGTCCGCAAAGACGCGCCCCAACAAGAGGAAGAGCCGGAGCCAGTATCGATCCCAGCCACCCAAGAATTGGAAGCAATCACCAGCGAGCTGCGCGAATTGAAAGCGCGTGCGATCCTCTATCCCACCAGAGACAATGTCGCAGCGTACATCCGCTTCCAGCGCGCGCAGCTCGATCGTGCTTCGCTCTTCTCCGACGTCTGGCAGCGGGCCATCTGGCAGGATCCCGAACTCGATTACACGCTGCAGCGTCCTGTCGGTGCGGTCGCCAAAAAACAGTGGCAGGATGTGCGGGCAGCAGAACGCGACACCGTGATGGGCAGGCTCTCGGAGCGTTATGGCTTATTCTATTTCTTTAGCGCCACTTGTGGCCCCTGCGAAGTGATGAGCCCGATCGTTAAAGGCGTAGCCAGCCGCTGGGGGATCACCGTACGCGCGATCTCAACCGATGGCGGGCCGTCAAGGCATTTCCCCGACTACAGGGTCGAGACCAATCAAAGAGAGCGGATGGGCCTTGAGACCAAAGCAACGCCCGCTTTGGTCCTGTGGGACAGCGAGGCCAAACGAGCCGATCCCGATCGGATACGGTGTGCTGTCCGCTGATGAGCTGCAAGACCGCATCTATCTCCTCACCTCAAAGGAAGCCGGACATGATTACTAGCATCAGAAACGCTGCGCTCGGCCTTGCTGCTGCCAGCATGATAGCCTCGCCTCTTGCGGCAAATGTCGGCGACAGCATGGACCGCTTCATGGATGACATGGGCGCGGCGGCGAACGTCACTGGTCCGACCGCCTTCGAAGGCCAGTCCGCAGGCTACTATAGTCTGGGCAATGTGTGGACACGATTTCCGCAAAAGACGACCAATATCGCCAATCTGCAATTGCCAAGAGCGCGTGCGGGGTGCGGCGGGATCGATATCTTTGCGGGCTCCTTTTCCTTTATCAATGCAAGCGAGATGGTCGCGCTAATGAAGGCAGTGGCCAACAATGCAGTCGGCTTCGCCTTCAGCTTGGCGATCGATACCGTCTGCCCTGAATGCAATAAGATCATGCAGGAGTTTAGCAAAAAGGCTCAGCTCATGAACAATCTCTCAATCAACTCCTGTGAGATGGCGCAGGGGCTGGTGGGAGGCCTGTGGCCCAAAGGCGATTTGGCCGACAAAGCGATCTGCGAAGCAATCGGGAATTCTGAAGGCATCTTCACCGACTATGCCGCTGCCAAGCATGGCTGCGGCGCGCGAGGCCAGCGCGCTTCAACCAATGAAAGCGCCGGTACTGACTATGTAGACGTCAATCCCGGCGTAGCGCGCAACTACACCTGGCACGTCCTTAAAGAGAGCGCTTTCTTCAACCCCAGCGGCACTTTCGACCGCGAGCTCGCCGAATACGCCATGACGCTGATCGGCACGGTTATCTACGTCCCGCCCAAGGATGACGAGCCGGGCAAGTTTGTGCCCTTCGCGGGCGATGCGTCTTCGACGCTGGTGAGCGCGCTGCTTGATGGAACCCTGGGCCAAAGCGTGCGCGTGTTCCGCTGCGATGAAACCGATCTCTGCCTCAATCCCACCTTCCAGCAGATGAGCCTGTCAAACGCCAAGGCGATCCGACCACGGGTGGCGCAGCTCATTGGCAATATGGTCGATGCGATCCGGACGGACACGGCCATCGGGAATGCCGAGAAGGAGCTGCTTCAGGTCGCTTCGATCCCGCTCTACAAGATACTAACTGTCCAAGCCGCGTATGGGCGCGGCATGCCGACCGATGACCGCGATACGCTGGCTGAAATTGCAAGCGTCGATCTACTCTATGCAATCCTTGACCGGATCGTGTCGGAAGCTGGCCGTTCGATGGCGAGCTTTATTGCTGCGGACGAAGCCAAGTTGGCGATCTGGCGCGGACAAGTGACCGAAGTGCGTAGCAGTCTCATCCAGCGGCAAGCGACAGGCCAAGCCAAAGTCTCTGCGATCATGCAGATCATCGAGAAGACAGCGATGATCGAAAACGCGCTCGCCGCGTCGATGTCACCGTCCATGTCGGCTGCGCTCGACTGGTCGCGCGGCCTGCAATCGCGCTCGATAGTGCCCTGAGGCAAAGACAATGGTTGAGATCTTCACCACGGGCGGCGGCGAATACATCGTCAATGTCCTGAACGCCGTAGCCGCTTGGACGGGTGCCGGAGGCTATAAGAGCCTGATTCAGGTGGCGCTCGTTATGGCTATGACGCTGGCGGTTATAGTCGTTGCATTCAATCAGAATTGGCGCGCTTGGCTCAACTGGTTCTTGGGAGCGACACTCATCTATATGTGCCTGATGGTGCCGCGCATGGATGTGCAAGTGACAGACCGCGTCAATCCCAGCCTGGCTCCTGCAACAGTCGCTAATGTCCCACTAGGCCTTGCACTTATGGCGAGCTTCACCAGTCAAATTGGTGATTACCTGACACGTTCGGCTGAGACGGTGTTCGGGCTGCCCGATGATCTCAATTATTCGAAGAATGGTATGATCTATGGCGCACGCCTCCTCGAGGCGACGCGGAGCCTGCGCATCGCTGATCCCGAATTTGCCGCGAACTTCGATGAGCATGTGCGCCAATGCGTGTTCTACGATCTGCTGCTTGGCCGCTATTCGATGAAAGAGCTCTCAGAAAGCGATGACATATGGGCAACGATAGCGCCGGGTAGCCCAGCGCGCGCGCAGAAGTTCCTGACTCGCCAAGGTGATGACAGCGTCACAGCCAATATCGTCACCTGCCGTGAGGCCTACACAAGCCTATCTGGCCAATGGGCGGGCATGATCGATGAGATGACGCTTGTTGCCGTACCGCCAGCTCTATCCGAGGCAAACCGAAGCGCTAGCCAAGGCCAAGCTCATCGCAGACTTGCCCGTCGCTTACCAATATCTGACAGGCATTTCGAAGGATGCGAGCAGCATCTTTCGCCAAGTGCTGACGATCAACGCGATGAATCAGGCCATGCATGGCTTTGCCGGATCAAGCGGCGCTTCAAGTGTCGATGTGTTTGCCCAGACCCGAGCCGATATCCAGACCGAACGCACCTATTCCTCAATCGCCCATAATGCGATGAAATGGGTGCCGATCCTCAATGTCGTGCTGACGGTGGTATTCTACGCGCTGTTTCCAGTTCTCTTCCCGCTTTTCCTAATGCCAAGGACCGGGCCGATTGCGCTGAGAGGCTATGTGACCGGCTTTTTCTACCTCGCTGCCTGGGGACCGCTCTTCGTCATCCTCCACATGATCTTGATGATGAAAGGCGCAGGCGATGTTGCAGCCGCAAGCGGCACTAGCGGCCTTAGCCTTGCAACCTTTTCCGGCATGACCGACGTCAACAACGATATTGGTATTCTCGCTGGATATCTTGTCGCCTCAATACCCTTCCTCGCAGGCGGGGTTGCTCGCGGGGCGATGGCAATTTCGGGCCAAGCCACAAGCTATCTCAATCCCAGCCAGAACGCAGCGGAAGAGGCAGCGCGCGAAGCGAGCACAGGCAATCTCTCGCTCGGCAACACCAATCTCGACAATTCAAGCGTGTTCTCCCGCCAATTTGCGCAAGGCAGCCTCGCGCCAAACATCGCTTATGGGGCCGCCCAGACGCGTGGGTTTGGCGAGAACGGCACCCAGACAACCAGCTTCCCACAAGCTGAGTTCGCCAACGTGCCTAACTCGAGCTATCCTTTTACCCCGACACTTGGACAGGATTTCTCCAGCCGACTTTCGACCATGGCGAGCGAGAGCCGCAGCCAGAGCGAGACCTTCTCCAATCTCGCTCAGCAATCAACCAGCTCAGCGGTCACACGCTTCAGCGAGCTGCGCGATGCTTACACCCGGTCGCGCTCCAATGAGACGGTCAGCGGAACGTCAACCAATGACAGCATTGGCAGAACCTTCAGCGAGCTCGACAATGCGTCGAACACACTCCAGCAGCAATTTGGCCTATCGCGCCGGGCCTCGGACGACATCACGGTCTCATGGTTCCTGAATGGCGATGGCGGTTTAGGCGTCAAGGGAGAGCGAGGCTCAGTCGCAGGGAGTTTGGGCCTCAAAGGCGGCCGTAATCAAACTTGGACCGATAGCGACATCGGAATCGCCTCGGAAGATCGTTCGCGCATCGAAAGCGCGTTGAGCCAAATTTCAGAAAGCCAGAACTGGTCCAGCTCGAGAGAGGGATTCTTACGGGAAACGAGCTCAAGCTCGGAAGCGCTTGTCTCGAGCAGTGCAGCCGGCGTCACCACTTCGCTAACTGAAGCGCAAAGTTACACAGTCGAAGCACGGCGCGCAGAAGAGATAGCCAATCGGCTCGAAAGCCAGGCCAGCTGGTATGAAAGCGCCAATGCTGCTGGAAGCTTGAATCTGAGCCAAGCTTACCGCGAATGGGGTATGGCAGAGATCGATGCCAACCGTGATTATTACGGCCAAGCTCGCTTTGATGACATCGACTTCCAAATGAGCCCGCAAGGGCAACAACTGCAATCTCGCTTTGTTGAAAGCTACGCTGATGGCCTCAATGACGAGATCGCGAGCGAACTTGTCCTACCTGATGGAGCCCCGGTGGCCCGGCCCAATGTCGGAAGCGCTAGCGGCGTTCGCGGTTCAGTTCGCCTTGGCGGAGTGTCGAGCTCGCTGTCACACACTTCAGATTCCAGAGACGAGGTCGCTGGTGACGTCAGCCGGTGGCAAAGCGAGGGCTCTCGTAGGATTGAGCAAAGGAGAGGCAGGCTTGATCGCACCACGCGGGACGCAAGAGGCGCGTCTCCTGAAGCAGCTGATGGTGTGAAGGAATGGTAGTTAGATCAAGCCGTCGTAGATGATGACGAAAACGACAAACGCAGTGAATAGGAGACCGAAAAGGACCAATCCCGCCTTTCCCCATGGATCAGCCCAAGTTTTCTTCCAGGTGTAGGATGTAAGGCGATCTTCAGCGATGGCGCGGTCGATCTCACGAAAGCCTTCCCAATCGCCTTTGCTTTCTGGCGGAGTTTTGTCGGAATTGCTCATAAGTCAGCGTCCTTTCGCCAGAAGCCAAAGCCCCCTCTGCTTTCGAGCAGCAAGTGTAAGCCAAGTTGCGCGAAGCTCAAAATCTGGCTGATAACTAGCCGTAACTAGCGTCGACTGACCGATTCATTCGCGCCTTTGGCGCAATGCTGCTGTGGGATCGAGGGACGCCTGCTCTCAGGCGTGTTCAAATAGGCGTTGAGTCGTTCAACGGTTCTTCGGCGTGGTCTGCGCCCCATTCTTAAATCGAGCACAAATCGGGGATCGCCCACGGCTCGCCTACCAAAACGCGTTGCAGAAATATGGTTGTCTTTCAGATGCCTTTCGATCCGTTCCAGCAGCGTCATACCTTTCTCACTCCGACTCGCAAATCCCTTGTGTTCTTGTTATGTTCTTACTAGGATGATTTCCGCGAGTCTAGGAAGAAATCCTACGATCGATCCTGAAGGACCACACAAATGGAACATGTTAGAGAGGAACTTGAGCGGCTGATCACCCAAGGCGGATACGGCTACGCGGCGGTTTCAAGGCTGCTTGGACGTAATCCAAGCTATATCCAGCAATTCATAAAACGCGGATCGCCTCGTATCCTTGACCCCGAGGATCGCAAGACACTTGCAAGCTTCTTTGGCGTCGATGAACAAAGGCTCGGTGGCCCTGCTCAAACACCAATGGACGGAATGATCGAAGTTCCCGTTTTGGACGTTGATGCCTCGGCCGGCTTTGGTGCTATTGCATCCGATGAATCGAGTTACACGCGCTTTGGCTTTGACGAGAAATGGCTCAGGAGATTGACTGGCGCTAAGGGCGCCAGTCTCTCAATCGTCAGTGTCCTGGGCGATTCCATGGAGCCCACACTTAGCGATGGCGACGAAGTTCTCGTCGATGCGTCCGACCATGGATCAAGGCTGAGGGATGGGATCTATGTGCTGCGCTCCGACGATACGCTGGTCGTAAAGCGTATCGCGCTCAAGCCAGGCGCGAAACAGATAACAATTTCCAGTGACAATCCCGCCTATCCTTCATGGAATGATGTGGATCGTGAAGGAGTTGAAGTGATCGGTACGGGTCATATGGTTTGGGAGAGCTCTTTAATCTTGCCTATCCGCAAACAGATGGAAGCGGTACATCTTCTCGGCGATTGACCGTACTTATGGGCTTGGCCGAACTTCGGCCAATGCAACGTCAAATCCAAGTGGCAGCAGCAGCTTGGAGATAAGTCGGGCCTGACTAGCGTGAAAGCTATCGGATGGCGCTTTCACTTCGACAAAACGGGCCAGATTATCCTTCCACAAAGTCAAATCAGGCCAGCCGGATCTGAAATCGTATGGGGCATTTGCGAAGACCTCAGCAATCCTCGCTAGACGTTCAGTCCCGAGGGTTTCGAACAGGCCGAGCACGTGCTCTGCATGGACGGTGGGGTAGAGTGCTGGGGTTCTCCCAGCGCTCGCAGAGATGATCTTCCAGTTGGTTTCGATCTGAGAACGCGTCGCTTGTGAAACCGCCGCGATCAGATCTCCCTTGTCGAAACGGTCCTCATCAAACGCAACGTTTTGCGCATACAATGCTTCGACAAAGGTGTCGGCGTTGCGTGGATCGAGCCTTGGAAACGATGCCGCCTTGAGCAAAGTCAAGATTAAACCGCCTTCGGAAGCAGCTCCGCTCCAGCCCAAATTGCGATAGTGTTCCAGTGAAGCAAACTCGACCGAGGACCATTGATGGGCTGCCTGTAGCCTCCAGTCCTTTCCGTCACCCTTCTCAAGCACGATTACATCATGCTCGATACCAAGCCTCTGCGCTTGTTTTTCGAAACGGCTTTGTTTTCTGCGCGCAGGTTTCGCCTCGCCCTGACCCATTTGTTTTCGAAGCTTGTCAGCGCGTCTTGCGACACCGACCTTAGGGTCTAGTGTTAGCGCCTCATCATAGGCCGTGATCGCCTTCTCACGCTTACCCTCAGCTTCATACATTTCACCCAAAAGGCGGTACGCACGAGCCTGACCCCATAGCTCACCTTCGCGCGCTGCACGTTCGAGACCAGCCTTGATTTCCGTTCGCGCTCCTTCTGAAAGGGGTTCTTGCGATGCCAGCAGGTCTTTGATCACGCCCAGATCGCCAGCTGCGATCCGAGCTCTCTGCCAACCGTCACGGTCGATCATAGAACCAGCAAAATCGTAAGCGACCCGCTCTCCATCTTTCAGGCAAATGATTACTTTTTCCGCGCCAGTATCCCAATCATAGCCCTCAGCCCAACCAGTCTCGACTTCCCATCTTGCCATCTCGTGTCGGGCTTCAAGGTCAAACAGCATGTACCGACAGCTGTCATCACTCCCAGGTGCATTAGCTGTTTGGCAGATCGCATAGCGCCCATCAGGAGAGAGGCTATTGCTCATAAGGTTGGCTGCGAAGTGCTGATTAATGAGCTGCTGCCCATCGCGGTCATAGGCGGTGAAACGGCTCTGTAATCCGTTTCCAAACATCCAATCATGGAGAATGAAAACGCCATTATCGGCGACTTTTCCCTCTTGTGGTCGCTCAAGTTTGCCAGATGTGACGATCTGATCGTGAAGAAGCAGTGACCACGAACCGTGCCCGCTTTCTCGGTTCCCGCCTCGCGAGCCGTCAGGTGTTCTGTCGGTCCATATCAAGCGGTAGGTGCAGTTAGTCGACTTGGCGTGATGACCTATGAAGTCGAGTTGCGCGATCATTACGAGACCGCGGCTATATTCGTCGATATCGAGCCTTGCACCCGAGCGCTTGCTTCCCCCTTTGCGCTCAGGCGTGCGTTTTCCGAACAGGCGGTCGAGGAAGCCTGTCATGTTCGCCCGTTCAAACGGTTTTGCAAGTCGGCGACTGCTTCAATAACTTCGTCGAATGCAGGCGCATCACCGAAAATCATGACACTCATTGCCTGATAATCCTGCCGCAGATCATCAATCATTCCTTCCTCGGGACACAAGGCGAAGGTTGGCGGGCGGGCCGAGGCTAGATCGAATGGCGGTCGATTGAAGAACATGCGGGCGTGAGCGACACAGTCTTCACCGAGAGCCGGGTCTTTCAGCGCTGCTAGGCCTGCGTCGGACTGGAGCAAACGAAACACATCGTAATAGTGGCGTGAGACACGTTGCCCATTACCCCGCAATTGCCCCCGGTTCTCATACCAGCGCCGCAGACCGTGAAGGATGACCACCTTGTCCCAGAACGTACGCCCGGCATCGACTACGGTCACGTTCGGTACGGAGAGATCGATGTCCGGAACATCGGCATCGACATAAGGTGTGAGGGTTTGTAGCGAATTGGGATCGAGGGCTGACTTTGCGCCTGATTCGATCTTCACCGACTTCGCGATGTAGTCATCAGTGGGCGTAGCACTGGGATAGACCAACAAGAGGGTCTGTCGATCGTGAGGGTCAGGCTCCACCCGTAGCGCAGCTTTCTCGATGCCTGTTCTAGTAACGGTTTCAGCGCAGAGTGCCTCAAGGCGCTCCAACAACGGCCCGTTGATATAGGCTTCACAGGCCTCACGCATTTGGTCGAGCGCGGCTCTGCGTTTGTTACCACTCAACGCTTCGAGTTCTTCAACTGACGCTGGATGGCCCAGATCATCGCGGAAGACAGTCACATCGATGTCTTCAGAAAAGCGCTCGATCAGACCGAATGCCTTGGACAGAGAAGTGCCGCCCTTGAACAACAACCGAGGCCCTTCACCAAGTCCGTTGAATAGTGCGTCTAGCGTCCAGCAAACCCAGAGATCTTTTTCTACGTTTTGCGGCGTTGTACCGAGCCTCTGCGCAGTTGCTGCGTATAGCCCGCTGCGCGTTACTGCATCGGCGCGCAGAACTTCATCGAAAATAGAGTTCACGATAGTGGTGCCTGATCGTGCAGTAATGGACGTAAAAAGTCCTGCATCCAGGCGGGTAGTGTAGTGAAGCCATCTGCTAGGTCGGCTCGCAACTTCTCCCCATGAACGGGATCAGCAAGAAGATCGGTCACTCGCTCGCGCCAGTCATTTACATCATCACTCGACATCGTGTCGCGAAGCCAGTGCAAGGCTTGGACAATCCGCATCGCTGGGCGGCCAGCCCAATAGAGTTTGCTGGCGGCGGTCTGCTTGAAGACGATGGTGAGGTTACCAAGCTTGATCGTCTTGGGTCTAGCCTCGCTGTGTACGACAATTTTCGCCGGCACAGCATTGGTTAGACCAATATCGTTGGCTGCTGTCATTCCATCCACGAGCACGCGTATTTGGTCTCGACGCGCCACTGCCTCGACAACTTGTCGAGGATCGGGCGCATTCATTTCTTTGGTAAGACTGTTGAGACGCGGTTTATCGTATAATCCCCGGTCGATCCTACGCAGCTCTTCAGACTTCACCAGCCGCTGAAGGCTTTTGTCGATTGCATCACGGTTAGCAAGTTCGAGGAAGTCAGATGGCGTCCAGACTGCGTTCCCCGGCTGAGTTGCGATGCGCTCGAGAATCTGCGCTTTCAAAGATGACACATCAGCATTCATGTCCGAAATATGTAGCACATTTTCGGACATTGTCGATACGGTGTGTCCGAAAAATGTATGCAAATTTCGGACAGGATTTGATGCACCTCACAATCCCATAATTGCTCAAAGCAAAGGGCGACACGCAGTTCACAAAGAGCCAACTAAGGGGCCGAAAGCGGACTGTCCGTTATCGGCAATCGGGAGGCGTAAGTTCCCGCTCGGGATCGTCCCTTTTCATTGACAACGGAAATGACCCATCATGTAGCTTGGAACCGAATGGGCTGCGCCAGAAACAGCATCGCGCTCTAGCGTATCCGTTGTCTAGCATCTATGACTACTTTCGGAGACATGCTTTCCTTCCAATATGTTAATGAGTGGGGCGATATTGCGAGGCTTAAGTGACCTAGAACTACCGGCGGACTTAGATACCTCCGTAAATGACATCGACGCGGTTCTATACAATCCGTGCCTTAAGCTGAGTGCGACCTATGATCGCGGCGTCGGCTATTTCTCGTCGTCGTGGCTCCGGCGGGTAGCCAAGGGCCTCTCGGCCTTTGCAGCCCATGGTGGTCACATGCGCCTCCTGACGAGCCCAATTCTCTCTGCCAAAGACTGGGCAGCGTTGAAGAACGGAGACCGCGCTCGGCTTGATCGCGAGCTGGCAGATTCACTCCGTTTAGAAGTCGAGAATCTCGAAGCCCATTCGCGTGACGATCCCGTCCAGGTCCTGACATGGATGATTGCCGACGAATTGCTCGAAGTGCGTTTGGCAGTGCCAATGGGAAAACTGGATGGGGATTATCATCCCAAGATGGGGCTCTTTTCGGACAGCAGCGGAAGTGCTGTTGTCTTCCATGGTTCACAGAATGAAACAGAGCGAGGTTTTCGCAACTTCGAAACGCTCGACATTTTTTGCAGTTGGCAAGGCGAGCGCGATGCTGAACGAATTGCCCGGCATCAAGCAAGATTCGAACGTATCTGGGCAGGCCGCGACCCCCATGTCGCAAGTTTCAGTTTACCCGAAGCAATCCGCAGTCGCCTTGTTCGCATTTCTCGAACACGTCCTCGCCCATATGAGCCACAAGAAGATGCAAAAGCCGAGGGAAAGTGGGTCCATCAAGATCACGCGGTCGAGCGCTTCCTAGAAAAACGCGCTGGCGTCCTCGAAATGGCTACCGGGACTGGCAAAACCCGCACAGCCCAAAAGATCATCGCTCGCCTCGCTCACGACGTTGGGCTCGATACCGTCCTCGTCACAACACGAAGTCTCGACTTGCTCGAGCAATGGTACGTGGAGTTTCTCAACGAACGCCGTTGGGCCCTGTTCCGGCACTTTGGGCCGCATCGGGAAGCCTCGCGCTTTCAGGCTACCGCCGAACCAAAGATTCTGTTCGTCGCTCAATCCTATCTACAGGAAGTCCTGGGTGGCTTCCCGCCGGAAGTGGCTGCGAAGGCAATGTTAGTTGGCGACGAGATCCATGGCTTTGGTTCTCCGTCGATGGTCCGGGATTTGAATAGCAAGGTAAGTCCTTTCGGGTACCGTCTCGGGCTCAGCGCAACGCCGGAGCGCATTTACGACGCCGAGGGACAAGCTTTCATTGAGGACGAGGTCGGACCGACGATTTTCGAATTCACGCTCGAGGACGCAATCCGAAGGGGCATCCTGTGCGAGTTCGACTATAAAGCGCTGCCATATGAATTATCCAATGAAGACAAGGAAGCCATTCGGCAAGCGATCAGGCGCCATCACGCTCGTCGCGCGGCGGGCGAGGCGACGAGCGACGAGGCGCTTTACCGCGATATCGCCGCAGTTCGCAAGACATCGCTCTCGAAAATCCCACCCTTCACAAAGCATCTTCTTGAAAGGCCCGACCTCTACGAGAGAGCACTAATATTTGTTGAAACGCGCGAATTTGGTAGACTTGTGCAGCGCCAGTTGATGGACAGTGGGATCATCTTTGCTACTTACTACGAGGGGGCCGATTCTGATCGGTTAGAAGAATTCATTCAAGGACGAGTACAATGCCTAGTAAGTTGTCACAGACTATCAGAGGGCATCGATATTCCATCGGTGCGCAATATTGTCCTTTTCGCTTCTGCGCGAGCGAGACTTGAAACAATACAGCGACTTGGTCGATGTCTCAGGATCGATCCTAATGATCCCACCAAGCGTGCGCATGTACTCGATTTCGTCGACCTCGGGGAAGATAACAACTCAGGTGGTAGGTCAGACCGGGATCGTCACGACTGGTTTACCCGGCTAAGCCAAGTCAAGTTGGAGGAAGTGACATAGCAATGGTTGGCGCCGATGAGGAAATCGACGAGGCGGTCCGCGCGGCCGTCGGTGCTCTTGTCAAGGACGAGGAGCTCGCGCGTTCACTGGCTCAGTTTCTCATCAACGCGCGCACCGCACTTCCCACCCAGGACAAAACGAGCTGGATGATTGACGAACTACTCGAGCACCAGAAGGCTGAGCGTACCTGATGGCGCTACAGCTTCGGATTCTCGGATGGAAGGCGCGCAATCTACGGGGTTACCTGCGATCTGCCGACGTCCGTCTTGACCCGGACTCTAAGCCGATAACACTGCTTCAGATGCCAAATGGTACCGGCAAGACGACGACCATGTCGCTTATCCGCACAGTTCTGAGTGGTCGTCGTCCGGTCGACATCGCCTCCTTCCGCGGAAGCGATAGTGTAAGTGACGGTTTTTTCGAGCTCCGGCTCCAACTGGATAAGGACCTCTACACCGTTGGTATCCGCTTCGAATTTAATACGCGCGAAGCGTTCTTTTACACCGATGGACTAGAAGGGCGCGAGCATGGGCATAATCTACCCGCGCTCGTTACGGACACTCTTCGCAGGGGAGTTACCGAACTCTTCGTCTTCGACGGCGAGCTGGCCGCAAAAATGATTGAGGATGGTGCCGGCGATGCCGACAATTCGCTCGAGGTTCTCTATGGCCTCGACGCGCTCGGTGATGTCGCGAGTACCGTCGAGCGGCTCAAGGATAAGCGGCGCCAAAGAGTAAAGGATATTACCACTGCAAGTGCAACGCACAGCGTCAAAAAGGCCGAAAAGGAAGCCGACGACGCGAAAGCAGCACTAGAGAAGCTCGAAGCCGAACAGACCAAGCTCGAAAAAAGCCTTGCTGAAAAACGCAAGAGACTGGAAGCAATCGCCGCTCGAATCGAGCAGCTCGGCCTTGACGATGAAGAATTTAATGCGCGCCAGCAAAAGGTAATCGACGAGCGTACCAAGGCCAAAGCAGACAAGGCGACCGCAAGTGATCTGGCCCTGACAAGCTTTCGATCGCCACTGTCGATCAGCCCTGTTTTCCCCGAACGCCTTGCGCGCCTTAGCGAAACACTGGAAAGCCGCAACCTTCCCCGATCATCCAGCACTTTTTTCACGATCATCGCGGGCCGCGAGCAATGCATTTGCGGCCGTGACCTCGAGGAAAAGGATCGTGCTCACATCCTTGAACACGCCGAAGACTATCTCGGCGAGGAAGAGGTCACCGTGATCAACGAAATCCGCTACCTCCTTCCCACGGTTATGCCGTCGGTTAGGTCCTACTCTGCGATCGTTGACGACTTGAGCGACGCAGACGCGCGGTTACGTCGAGCTGACCAGGAGCAGGACCGCATTAATGAAGAAGCACGGAAGGTTGGACGGCAAGAAATCGAAGCGCTTACCAAAGAGCGCGATGCGATCGGCGAAAAACTTGTCCTCGAAGAGAACGCCCTCAGATTTCTGACACAAAGCGAAGGGCAAGACGTCGATTGGCGTACAAACGTCCATGCTTGCCGACGCCGCTACAAAGAATTGCGCGAACGCTACGAAACCGCAGCCGGAACACGCGACTACATGGAATCGGCCGATCTCCTCATCAAAGCCGCGAGCAGCGCAAGGCAGGCGGCAAAGAGACGACTTCGCGAAAGGATCAAGAGTAGGACAAACGAGAATCTCGATGCCATTCTCACCAACGAACCCTTGCGCGTCGATCGGATTGAAGGTCGACTACATCTGCGCGGCGAAGGCGACATGCCCAAAGACGGTGCGAGTGAAGGCCAGAAACTGGCTGTCTGCTATGCTTTCCTTACGGCTTTGCTCTACGAGGCCCCTTTCGGCATGCCTTTCATTGTTGATTCCCCAGCAGTATCGCTTGACCTCAAACTACGCGCCACGGTGGGGTCACTCATTCCCCCCTTGTTCGAGCAGCTTATCGTCTTCGTGATCTCAAGCGAACGCGAAGGTTTTGCGGAGGCATTCAGGGATGATCCAAAAGCGGCGTTTCAAACGATCTCGCTAGAACGCGACACCGGCGAGGTCGTCGTTCATGACGACTTGCAAACGTTCTTTTCTTTTCAGAGTGGAGAAACGCGTTGAACGAGGCGGCGAGCGGGGCGGCTGCGACGGGTTTCGTTCTCCCTGAACGCGCGCGCGAATTTTTTGACTACCGGTCACAGAAGTTGTTCGCCAAGTTCTCGCGATCTGCTGGCGAACAACGAGATATGATCATGTTTGACGCCTACTGGGCTAGCCTAGTGGTCGGCTTGCTTGCAAGAAAGCAAGGAGGCGCTGAAAGCCTGAAGGGCGACCGTTTTCTCACAACCTACCCCGAAGATTACGAACCGTTCGCAGAATACATTGCCGGGCTCCTTGTTGAAGCCGAACTCGCTAATCTGCATACCGAGGAATACACAGAGCGACAGCTCGAACGCGCGATCTCGCGTCTACTTAAAGTATCGGCTCCAACGCGCCTATCCCCGGACGGCTTAAAGCTCCTCAACCTGTATGCAGCTGGAGGCTTCAAGATACTCGCGGACCGCATGCGACCCAGGCCATCTGACGCCTCTAGCTTTATGCAGCGCTACGAAGCGCTTTTGGCCGAGCTCTCGGAAGTATAGCGATGGTGCTCGTACCGACCATTTCGCGCGGGGACATGCTTTGCCAGCGCGCAAGCGCACATACTTTGGCAGCCCTTTTCGGCGGCATCACGGTGTTCAAGGTCCCGGCCTTTCAGCGCGTCTACTCTTGGGACGCAGAAGCTGTCGACGCGTTCCTGGCCGACATCGAACGCTGCTTTCTCAAGCGTCGCGACGATGCACCAGAGAGGCATTTCTTCGGATCGATTGTCACTGGACCGGCCGATCCCGGCAATTCAATACAACCGCACAGGCAAGTTCTCGACGGCCAGCAGCGATTGGCGACCTTTGCGCTCTTCATGTCCACGCTCGTCCACGAATACCGCTCGCTCGCTACAGAGTGTTTGCCTGCCGATGAGGCGACCCGTGAGGCGTTGGAAAGCCGAGCCGATTTCCTTTGGGCGCAATACATCATGGCTGAAGATGTACAGCTGATGGAAATCAAGGAAACCTTCTCGATTAGCCTCAACCAAGCCGATGATGCGTACTTTAAATCCTTACTTCGCGGCGAAATGCCTGATGCCCGATCGGAGTCCGAGGAACGACTGCGGGATACCCAAAAGCGGATTTCCAGTTTCATCGCTAGGAAACGAGAGGCCGCAGCCGACAAACCAGATGTGCTGAATGGCTTTTACCGGCTGCTCGTCACCGACCTCGAGATCGTGCATATCGAGGCTGGCGATCCGCGCCATGCGAGCCAAATCTTCCGGGTCCTTAACAATCGCGGAATCCCTGTCAGCATGTGCGATTTGCTCCGCGCATCGACGATGGAGCTTTGCGAAGGGAAATTGCAGGATGCGGAGTTTGCGGATCTGCGAGGCGCATGGCTCGCTATCGCTTCGATCGAGAAGCCTTCTCCTGATGATGCCTTGCAGCTAGCGCAGAAAGCGCGCTTTCCAGGGTCTGATCCGATCGCGCGAACATCGGCAAAATTCGAGGTCGGCTTTTTCCCGCAGCTTGAGGGGATGGAGCAACTCACGCCCGACGATGCACGCGAATTGCTACAATCCGTACGCGAACGGCGGGATGACATCCGGGCCATCGAGGCCCTCTCAAAAGGCGACGTCAGCACGGGCCTCAACGGAGAATTCTCAGCTGTTGAACGATGCCTTGCCCAATCGCTGCTGGGCGAACAAGAGCAGGGCTGGATTTTGCCTTTGCTCTACAATGCGCGTTTCGCCAACCAGCAAATACGCACCCGGATCCTGCTCGATCTGATCTTGTTTGGATTCCGCTATGGCGTAGTGGTCCGCGCTCCCATCGGCCCATTCGAGAAGGCGATGCGTATACCTCAGATAAGCCTGCTCGAGGAACCCGATAACTTCAGTACCGGCGATTTGGAGGCCAGATTGCGCGATTTGCTGGTGCAGCATGCAAACGATGAAGCCTTCGCGAACGGTATTCAGGACCTCGACTACAACCGAGATAAGAAGGCCATTCGTTTTTTACTCGCGATCACCGAGTTTACCAAGGGATGGTTCGAAGCAGGTGCCCAAGGTCGCCCGCAATATGTCACACCCGATCAGGCTATCGATCTAAGCAAAATAACTATCGAACATGTAGGTCCTCGGAACCCAGTTAGCGCCGATCCTCTACTGAGACCGCTTGTTCACCAACTTGGCAACCTTACGCTCTTGGCGGGCAAAGCCAATGATGACGCCGCGAACAAGGAGTTCACTGAGAAGAAGGCCATCTTTGCGGCGTCCAATCTCCGCCTGAATCAGGAGCTAGTCGGGCATAATGAGTGGACCGCTGCAACGGCCACCACGCGCCAAGAGGCCATTATTGGACAGGCGATGAGAGTCTTCTCTCTCAATCATCAGCAGCAAGGCCCGGCTTAGATCGAAACCATCTTGTCGACTTCGCCCATCTGCCCGCTTCGCAACATCGAAACAGCCATCCGGATGAGCTCTGCGGCACGGACGATATCAGCATCTCTCGTCGTCACCCCAAGACCTAAGCGGAATCCTGTCTCGGTTCGCTCCGAAGGACCGAACATAGCCGACAAAACCGTCGATAAATGCACTTTGTCGGTCGCGCAGGCGCTTCCTGTCGAGAAAATGAGTTGATCGCGCAATCTATGCTGGAGGGCATGTGGATCGACCCCCGCAATGCTCACACTCAATGTATTAGGAATACGTTGGCTGACGCCGCCGTTGACCTCGAGACCGGGAATACAGAGGAGCTCGTGCTGGAGAGCGTCCCGCTTCGCCTCGAGTTCACCTATGCGCTGCAACCAGTCCTCCCGTCGCTCAAATGCTGCTTCCAACCCTAGTATGGCATCGGTGTTGAGTGTTCCGGGCTTCAGCCCCCGCTCCTGTCCTCCCCCCGTTGAAGGTGGGACAAGTCGAGCGCGTGGCCGCCTGGATCGTGCGAACAGCATTCCGATGCCTTTAGGCCCGTACATCTTGTGCCCAGAAAGGCTCGCGAGGGTTACCCCGAGCTTGGAAAAATCTACCGGCAAATGCGCTACAAGCTGCGTAAGGTCACAATGGTACGCGACACCCGCTTCGGAGCAGATCGCTCCAATTTTGGTGACAGGATGAATAACGCCTGTTTCATTGTTAGCGCCCATAATCGTTACGAGCGCCGTCTCGCGGTCAAGCGCGGCGCGGAGTTCGCTGAGGTCGATCTGACCGTGTTCGTTGACCGCCAACACCACCACATCTGCGCCCTCCGTTTCGAGCGACAGAACCGTCTGCAGCACCGAGGGATGCTCGGTTGCCGCGGTGACGATCTGGCGACGATTGTCTGAACGCAAGGCGCGAAAAGCCCCCTTATCGCGATGTTATTCGCCTCGGTAGCGCCGCTCGTGAAAACCAGATCGCTAGGCCGTGCGCCCAGGCGTTCGGCAATGTTGCATCGGGCGGCTTCGACTGCCTGAAAAGCAGCATTTCCCCACGCATGGTCGACAGAGGAAGCATTGGCGACATGAGTACGCATGGACGCGGCCATCCGCTCAATCACCACCGGATCAGTCGGTGTCGATGCGTTGTGATCGAGGTAAATCGGTTGGGTCACGCCCGTTCACCAGCTATCAAACGCGCAACATCGCCCGGTGTTTTTATTCTCAGAGCGATCTGCGAAATTCCGCGCTCTATATGCGCCACCGTGCAGTCGATCAGACGATCAAGGTCCGCTTCATCTATGGTATCGCCTTCGACCAATTCGACAAGCGCAAAGTAAACATTCTGATCAGCGCCCAGAAGGGTATATGTATTGAACTCGAGTCCGCTCCCCTCCACAGGCCTCGCGACCTGCCCGAGCGCGCCAGCTTCCAGACTTGACGTAAGCGCCATCCGGGCAAGAAGATTGGGTGTCAGCCGCGCCCGCTGCGCCAAGGAGCGCAGGACGCCTCCCGCGTCTTTCGAAATGGAAATCTTAGAGGGAAGCATAAGCCCGATCCTCTACAACAGGCCCATTCAGAACCGTTACCCCTGTGGTGACGTCTCTTTCGCTGACCCCGAGCTTGAGATGTCGACTTACGAAAGGCTCCAGTTGCGCAGCCACTTCAGCGGTCAATTCGGTATCGGTGCACAACAGAACTACCTGCTCACTGGCTCCGGCGAGATACTGCCCAATGATCCTCTCTCTGTGCAGACGATCAAGCCGGCCTAGCGGTGTGTCAATCACGAGCGGGAGAGCGCGTTCGCTTGTCTTAGCAAGTGCCCACAGGAGTGCGACAGCAAAGAGCTGGCGTTCACCCGCTGACATACTATCGAGCGCAATTAAGTCCCCTTCGCTGCCGACCAGCGAAATGTCGAAGCTTTCGGGATCGAACTTGACCCGCCCCACCAATGTTGGCCGTCTCAAAAGCCTGTGCAGGCAAGCAAGGACATACTCTTCCAGAGCGGCGATGCGCTGTTCGAGGACAAGCTTCTCGTAATCAAGCAGGGCGGCCCTTGCCTGTCCTGCAAGCTCCGCGCCCCGGTCAAGCTTGGCGGCAGCGAAGATCTGGTCTTGCAAGCGCTCAAGTCGCGCCCTTTCGCGATCTCTTCGGCTGCGAAGACGCGTTATCAAGCCATCCTGCTCTTCCAGCGCGGCGCTGATGCGCCCTCGCTCAAATTCGGCCTTACGAATTGCGTCGAGCGAGACGTCTCCAACGCCTTTGGCAAAGGCTTCAAGTTGTTCGTCGGCGGCCTGCGCAGCAAGCAGATTTTTGTCGAGGTGTTCGGCCAATTCGTGGCAGCGATACCGGTCAAAAGCCTCCACTTCAGCCAACCGGCGTCGCAAGATGCCCGCTCCATTTTGCGCCCAGCGCGGCAATGTCTTGGTCTCTGCAGCAATGAATTGGCGAAACTGCTCCCATACCGCTGGACGTCGCCCCGTCAGCTTGGACTCTTGCGCTTCGAACGCGTCGATAAGACTCTTTGCAGCCACTTTGCCTTGATGGAGTTCCGCCTCGCCTGCTGCATCCTGTAGTCGGCGCAGCGTCACGGGGGCCAACATGAGGGGACCAAAACCTGCTGCAATCTCTCGAAGGTCGCTAAGGAGCGCCTGCCGCTCTTCCTCTACGCGCTTCCGGTCCTGCTTTGCGCCGCCCTCATCAGTAGCGGACATGCCGCCTTCCTTTCGAAAAGCCGCCTCGGCGCGATGGAGACGGGAATTGGCCTGATCACGCTCAGACGCGAGTTGCGCCCTTTTTTCCTCCGCATGCGTAAGATCTTCTTCAGCCCTTTTCAAATCGCATTTTGCGGCTTGGAGGTCCTCCACGCCCTCGCCTGACCTCTGCCGTGCAACAAATAGGGCAAGGTCGCTCCGCAGCTGCTCGATTATGTCTAGACCAAGCAACGGACGAATGGCCTGCTGGAGTCCAGCAGACGCATCCCCTTGGGCAATCTCCTGAATCTTTTCGCCGTCGAAAAAGAACAACTGCGACACCCCGGGCGGTATCATGTCGTTAAGGATGTCCTGCCACTCTTCGACACTGGTACCGTCTCGGCAGGCACCATCCACTAACACTGTCAACTTTTCATCGATGCCGCTGTCCTTGACCGTCCATTCACGCCGTATGGAGTAGGCAACATCCTCTCCCTTCTCGTGACGCCGTAGATCGAGACCAACCTCCATCATGTCTTTCGAACCACCACGATGCACGCGATCATTCAAATGGGCCTCATACGCCTTCTGGGAAACGCGATTGCCAAGAGCTGCTTTGCCATAAAGGGCCAAACGGATGGCCTCGAGAAAAGTTGTCTTGCCCGCTCCATTGTGCCCTTCTATCAGCACGATCGGCTTGCCGCCGTCTCCGTCTGGGTCGAGGTCGAATTTATGTTCGCCGCCATAAATCCCGAAGTCGCGAAGTCGGAGCTGCTCAATGATCATAAGAGATGCCCCGCGGCCTGCACTCGCTCTTCTCGCTCATCCATCACGGCATCGAGGTCTCGCCATTCCTTGCAAAGAATAGTCTCAATCCTCTTGTGGATGGAACTTCGGCGCTTCTGCCCGGCCACGTCGCGCACCGCGTTAAGGAGTTCCGCCAGCAGTTGAGGTGGCAAGTCATGGTCGTCGCAGACAGTGCGCAGGGCGGCCACGTCACCCGCATCAAACCGAAAGTCAGACGCCTGTTTACGCTCGAGTTCGCGTCCCAATATGTCGACCACAAGGCAGTGGACCGTGTCCTGCCAGTCGCCCAGTTCCTCACGCCAGATGCGCTGAATCTCTTGCAATTCGGCGTCCTGGATGAGCACCACCTTCTCTCCTGGGGGGGCATCTTGGGCGACTTCGTTCTGGGCCGTGAGCAGTCGGGAAAGGATCTCTTTGCGAAAATCGAAGAGATAAGGTCCCGGAATAGGAGCCTCGCGCGCCTCGACAAAGGTCACGCTGCCATTACGGCGCCGGAAATCCCGAACTTCCTTCTTACGCTCAGGGTCTTGGGTAGCCGCTAGAAAATCCCGCAACTCAAGGAGAGGTTCGAGCCATTCTTCACCATTGTCGACCATCGCCTCCATTGCCTTGTCTTTGGTGACAACGGTGCAAACCCAGCAGCCGAACCGGGACTTCCCGCAACTCTCGGTCTTGGTATCGACGACAAGTGGACATTCGCCCGCTTGCGCATTGCGGTAGAGGGTAACAAGCTCTTTGTTATCACCGCCCCATGGTCGGTCGCCTTGCAAGAGATAGCTCCACACATCGTCGAGGCTAAGATCCTCAATCGGCGTGTAGACGAGCGCGCCCGGCAGGCGCGTATGGCGCGAAAATTCCGAGTCATTGTGCTTGTGCAGCGCCATAACCTGAGCGCGGGTTGCCGATTCCGCTCGACGGACGCCGAGTATCATCACTACCTCGCCGAACTCAGCCACTTTACTCTTGATGAAGGCGTTGGCTGGGTCGATCTTCAGTCGCTCAGTACACCAACGAAAACGCCGGGAGGGTGCTGGATAGCCTCGCCCAATGAGATTGACCCAGAAGCTATCCGAGATATCTGGTGAAACCTTGTGCGCCGAGATCGGCATTTGCTGAGCCTGGGCCGCTGCGTTAATATCCGCGAGCGTGCTATCGATGTAATCGACTATTACCGGAGTCTCGACCAACGTGTCCGAGCTTAGGACGTAAACCGGCTTGACGCGATCAGCCGGCGGAAGGCTTGCAAGAGCGCGCCAGATTAGCTGCAAAGCGCATGTCGAGATCTTTGCCGCCACTGTAGCCGATCACCCACGGACGATCGTCCCGCACATAGGCGGTCCTGATCGAAGCTTCCAAATCCTTGAAGGTGGCCTGCTGCGGATTACTCGTGCTGGCCATTATGCAGCATCCCGTTGCATGGCTTTGTCGTCCATCGATTCTTCGGCTGAAACGACGCGCTGATCGAGCGGCAAGCCTAAAGTCCGGAAAAGCGCTGCCGCTCCAAGGAGAACAGATCTGCGTTGTCCTGCAATTCGGGCGCCATTTAGGACCCGCCCCTCCCAAAGCTCGAGGTTGCGCCTCGACCAATCAACCTCCTTCAAGGGCTCAAGTACTGTAGCCAGGTCACCCGCATCCTTTTCGATCACCGTAGCGCCGACAACGCCAAGAGCTTGCAGCATCACGCCGTGCGCGTGGACCGTTTCGTGTCGAAGCTCGCAAGCCGAAATGGCCCCAGCATCCAACCTCTGCCAGTCGGGCATGGCCGCGTAGACCGTATTCCAGAACAAAATTGTCAGCTCGGCGGTCTCAGAGCCGAAGCGATCAGCGAGCCGGCCCTGCCAACCACTCATGCGCCTGGTTGAGACTCGAAAGCGTGTAGAGTTTATTCGTCCGGTTCGAAATCGAGGTCTTCTCGCGCTCAATAAAGCGGTCGAAAAACAGCACCTGGGAGAGCGCGTCAGAGGTCAGACGGGCGAGCGGGTCACGGTGGTTGTAGAGCGCGCTGAGGGACCCTGAAGGCCGCACAGCATTCTTATTGAGGTCCGCAAACATCTGCTGGCTTCGCGAAAGACCACGGTCGGCAAATACCACAACCGAAATGGTCTCGCCTTCGAGTTCCGGACACTCGCGCAGAGCTTCCTCGATCGCTGCGCGCCGATGCTGACCATCGTTCAGCAATATCTTCGCGTCCATCGGAAAGCTCAAAAGCCCGACGTTCCGTAGAGGGCCGTTCGGCGTCGCGGGTTCGAATACCAGATCCCCATCGATTGAAGCGCACAGCGAACTGAGAATGTATTCGCCTGAATTGCCGCTAAGATAGGACGCAATTTGCGGGACACGAGCTTTTGATAGAACACGTTGGGCACGCAAGTCTGCTGGAAGCTCTCCTTCATCAAAGAGGAAAAGCCGAGGCACCATCTTTAAAGGGACCATAATAGTATAGTAAGCGGTGCGCGCTTGGATGCCGCGTATCGCCTCAAAGCTGAAGGTATTTGCCAAACCACTTCTCCTACCTTTTTGGAAGTTCGTGGAAGTTTCGAAGGAAGTCAACAAAATTCACGCGAACAAGCATACGAAGTGCTCGGAACAGTGACCGATGGTCCGCCCTACGCTTAAATCTCATGTTACCGCGCTGATTCAATCGCTCGAATTTTGCCTGGCCGACCCAAAGACGAGTTCGATGAAATGTGGAGGCAGAGTTCCGGACATAACAGTGTCGGCTATTGAGGAGAGTTAGTGGTGGCTTAATCGGCTTAAATTGGAGCGCAAAGCGGTCACTAGATCCCTCGATCAAGCGTTTTACTCTTGATGTGCTCGAGTTCTTTGTCGGGGCTTCTCTCGCTCGTTTCACTCCGTTCTATCTCGCCACCTTTCGCTGCAGCAGCTTGCAAGCGGGATGAAACCTCAAGGGCGGAGGCCTTCTCTCCCTTGTTGTGAGCAACAGCGGCAGTCAGCCTTTGAGTGCTATCCAAGACCAAAGTCAGATGATCGCGCAGTCGGGTCACCGTCACCAAAAACGTCTTCTGGTTCGAGAGATTGCGTTCTCTACTATCCATGACAGCAATCCCGCGATCTGAGGTGAGGCCCTGCGCCATGTGAGCGTTTAGCGCGTAGGCGAGATCAATGCGTTTCAGCATAGGATCGTCTTTATCAAGCATCACTTCCTCACCCTTGGAGGTCTCAACTGTGACCCTGCCCTTATCGATGGCAATGACCTTTGCCTGGTCAGCGTTGAACAGCCCGCGCTTGTGATCATTTAGCGTCCAGCGAATTTTGTCGCCACGATGGATTTCGAGCTGTCGGTCGTTGAATAGAGCCAGAGTGTCATTGGCCTTGTCGGCCCTAATCCGCGAAGGATCGAAGCTGAACTTTTTTCCGCGGGCGCTCTCCAAAGCGACCCTTTCGCGTTTCGGATCCCTGCCTAAGATCCTGTATTGTCCCGGCATAAGGCCAAGCGTCTTTTGTCTCTTTGAAACCTCAAGAATGCGGTACGGTCCGATAGGCTGCAACATGGCGCAGCTCTTCATAAGTGGTGTTCACGCGCTCTAGTACAGCCAATTGAGCTTTCTCCGGCCCGATCTGCCCGCTAGCAAGAAGACCTGTTTGCACAGCCTCATTGACAGCTGAGCGGATCTTTCGCCCCGAGGCATAGATTGATGTGTGCTCTCGATCTTCTGGCTTCAGCGAAAGCCACTGCTCGGCTGCAACAATCGCGCCATCGCCTTTGGCTTCGATCGTATGGGGCTCAAGTTTGGCAAGCGCAGTTCGAACATCACCTTTCTGCGCAGCGGCTTGGGCTTCGCGAACAACAGGATTACGCGCGCGCAGGTTGGTGTTCATGTGAGCCTGCGCGATGCCGGCCTTTTGCAGAAGCGCAAAGGGTTTGCCGGCATCAACAGCGCCGAGCTGCTTGCGGTCGCCCATAAGCACCAAGCGATGGACACCAGCTAGGTTCGCGAGCGCCACGAGCTTCTCCTTGTCGCTGTTGGCGACCATCGAAGCTTCATCCAGAATGAGTACGCTGCTACCGAGCGCCTGCTTTGCTTCGGTTTTGAGAATTCGATTGGAGGGATCATCCAGCAAAGGCTTCCAACCCCCAGAAAGCGGGCAAGCGTTTGCGATTCAATCCCCGTATCGCGTTCCAGCATTTGGACGAGCGTGTTCTGGATTGCGAGGCCGATGACAGGCCGTCCCTCTTCGCCCAGCACTTTGGCGACCGGCCCAAGCACGCTGCTTTTGCCAGCACCTGCCACGCCCTGCACCGCGACGGTTCGATCCGATGAAGTCAAGATAAGGCGCGCGCCGTAGAGTTGGCCGTCATTCAGTCTAAAGCCGTGCCCAATTTCTGCCGAGGCCTGCACGCGGGTTTCTGCCTCTTCAGCGTTGAGATCAGACGCGAATTCTCCTTTTCCCGCTTGAACTGCGGCGATGATGCGCTGCTCGGTTTCGATCGCTTCTCGCGATGCGAGCCAGCCCTTGTGCTCGCCGCGTCCCGCTACAAGATGACCAGAATTGACTAGTGCGCGGGTTCGCGTTTCGACGTCGTCAATTGTCGTTGGCAACCCAAAATCCAATGCCGCCTTGTAGAGCGCTGCACGTTCGAAAGCGGCCTCGCGCTGCGACAAATGCCGCACGGCCGAGGCAACCGCTTGCGCGGCTGCGATCATCTGCTTGTCCTGTTTAAGCACCGAGGCGGGCACCAATGGATCTTCAGGGACCCCTCGAACATGGCTGGCAAACTTGCCAAGCAGAGCTCGTCCCCGTTCCACCAGTGTCGCGAAACCCGAATGAGGCTTCTCGGGCATCACGGATCGCACGCGCGCGCGCTCGACTATGGGAGTTAGATCGAGCCCAATGGACTGCGCTGTCTCTTGCCACATGCCGCCAAGAGTATCGCGATCCTCGATCGGCGCTTTGGCAGAGCGGGTATCAAGCGCAGCGATCCGCCCGGCTTCAAGGCCTGGACCTTGCCTCGCTGCGAGCACTTCCTTGCGCCGCGAAGAGAAGGCCATGACATCTCTGCGCGAGATCCCGCGCGCTTCAAAGTTTCCGTGCTTTAGCGTTGGCCCGGTTTCATAGCCAAGCTTCTCGACTTCCATTCGGAAGCGCGCCATCGCGATGGAGTTGAGCGTGGTGTTGAGCTGCCATAGACGATCATTCTTGAGCGTCCGCCACTTACCATCCTTTCCTTGTGTCACATTGGCGATCACGGCGTGGAAATGGAGATTGGGTTCCTGATTGCGATTGGTGTCGTGCTGGAAAAGCCCAATCGCCAGATTGCCTGTCTTTTGGGTCTGAACCTTGCCCTGCGCCATGATGCGGGTTTCGGAAGCGTTCTTTTCCGCCCATTGAAGCGCTTCGACAACCGCCTCACGATAAGCGCTGATGATGCGCTCATCTTTGCCCACAAGGGCAAGAAGCGACCAGCTCTTGGGAACAGAGAATGTAAGGTCGGTTCCTGGCCTATGGGCCTGCCCAAGGTTGCCAACTTGCGTTCCATCGGGGAGCTCACCGCGCAACAAAGCGTCGAAGGCTTTGGCGTCTACCTTCCCCTCTAGACCAAGCCGCGTTGCGCCTTCACCGAGCCATTCACCCGAGCGATCAGCATCAGCTTTGGCGTAATAATTGTCGGATGCGAAGTAGTTGGCCGCTGCGGAGGACGAGCGGACATTGGCAACGGAAAGCATGGGCAGGCCTCACACAATTCAACTCCCTCTGTCCTCCCCGATCATCGCAATCACATCTCAGCGTCGAAGTCGCCGAGATCGTGATCATATTCTTCGCGTGCCGCGCCGCCCAAGAGCGAGCGCTGCTGCTCTTCTTGAAGCGTCTTATCCGTCTTTGCTCGTTGCTCACCTTCACGCTGCGCGGCGTCAGGATCGGGCCGATCAGTGCGAGGCGAAGGCTTCTTCAGAGCGTCTGATTCACGCTCATCGACTTGCTGCTCCCTAAGCGGAAGCTCGCCTTGTACTTTGCCCAAAGAGGCTGCTCTTTCGCTTTTGAGCGAGGCTTCAACAGCTTGTTTGAGGGTTGTCTTAGAGCGAGACTCCGAACGTTCTCGCTTGTCAGTCTTTACCTTCTTGTCACGCGCTTGAGACTGCGCTTTGGGACGCTTCGCTGGCTCACGCTTGCGATCCGTGGCTTCCTTCATCTTGCGCGGATCGCCGCCGTCTTCTCCTTCCTCTCCGCCCTTATTCGCCGTAGCCTCGGAAGTCTCCTCGCCTTCCTTGAGAGTTTCAGCCTTTGCCTTTGACGTTGGTCCTTTGGCATCCTCGTACGGGATAAAACCTTCGACCCGGCGCGGCCAATCTCGGGGTTGCAAAGAGACAGGCGCCGCCGGAAAACCATCAGGGAACTTGATGAAGCCCTCAAGGCTTGGAAGGCCCATAAACTCATCAGGCAAAAGCAGCGGAACCACCTGCCGACGCGGCGTCAGACTGACTGCATCGCGCGCATTGTTGTAGCCATAGCTGTACCCTTCTTCCATCTCGCGAACCTCGCGGTGGCCGATAATGTCGGAGCACCATGTGGCGGTCTCACGATCTGCAGTGGCGAGGATCAGTTTGGTCCTGGCAAGTGAAGACAAGGTCATTGCCATGTTCTCGCCATAGACCTCTTTGAGCTTGGCGAAGGTATGGACACCCGTGACGATAGCACCGCCAAAGTTGCGCGCAGTCTGCAGACCTTTTTCGAGCGACGGCAGGCGGTGAAGAGCGCCGAGCTCATCAATCAGAAACCACAGTTGCAGGTCACGCGTCCGGCGACCCGTCATCAGCGTGTTGATCGCTGTATCAAGCCACAGCGTCAGCAATTGTGAGAGCACGCTCATGTCTACATAGCGCGCGGATAGGAACAGAAAGGAGCCCGGTTTTCCTTCGCCAGTCACCCACTGCCGCACCGAAAAAGCGTCCCCTGATTGAGGGAGCATTTGCATCGCTTTTGCGTTCACATTGAAGACGGCGCGGACCGATTCCGCCATGCGAGCAGCGGTACGGCGTGCTGATCGGTCCAGCCATTGTGTCCTCTACCAGGCGGTGCAGATCCGAGAGATCTGCATTCATCAATTCATCGGCAAGCGCGGCATTGGTTCCGCGCCCTGCTTCCTTCAGCTTGATACATGTTTCAACAAATAGGGTTCGCGCAGCGAGCACCCAAAACTGTTCCGAGCCGCCTCCATCATGGGCCACAAGCGACTCCGCTGCTGCATGGAACTCCGCGCGCGATGTGCAATCATCGAAGACGCTCCAGCTCGGGCAGCGCGTATCCAGTGGGTTCAAAATGATATCGCGTTCGGGATCGAAGAAGGTTTCGATAAAGGCGCCGGTCAGGTCGAAAATGACCGCACGTTCGCCTCTTTGTCTGATTTCGGAAAGGAGCTCGAAAAGGGCGACCGTTTTGCCCGTGCCTGTCGTGCCGACCAGCATGGTGTGGCTTTGCTCTTTACGCCAGGGCCAGCTCACGCCTGCAAGGTGCGCGGGGCTATAGAGACCGGCTGAAGCTAGCGCGCTGCTGCCTGCAAGCCGCCACCTCCATCCCAAATTGCTGCCATATTCGCGAGCGCGTTCATGGCGATTGTGATCGTCGATTTCGCCTTCCAGTTCAGCAAGGCTTGCAAGCGATGCGCCGCGCACATGCTTCCTTTGCTTGGAGCGCCAACCGAAGTGTTCAGCAACCCACCAAAAGGCAATAAAGGCAGGAACAAGGCCCCACGCCGACGTGACAAGCGCAGCCTCAACTGCCCCCTCAAAGGCGGTGATTGCCTCCTTCATGGGCGGGTAGTCTATCACTACGCTGATTGGAAACGCGATCATGCTTCCATCAGCCAAGGTGAGGTTCACTAGCTTGTCAGGATCGAACTCCATAAACGCATAAATGGATGAGTAGATGTGCATCCAGACAAGGTAGGTTTGGTGGTCAGTGAGGCTGCTTGTCACCTCCAAATAGATCAGTCCTAAAATGACCAGCAGTGTGATGATCAGCGGGCCTTTGAGCCCGGCTGCAAACATGAAACCAAAGTGCCCAAGGAGCTGGCTTCCGCGAGTGAAGTTGACGAGTTTATGCTTCATCGCTGCCCCCTTGCGGGCGCGGCGCAACGAGCCCCAAACGCTCCAGCCGGCGCTGATAGGCCGCGACCGTCTGCTCGCGCAGATTGGGAACAGAATGGTGCGTGAGCAGCGCATCCAAAGCTACGGTGATGAAGATGTTCTGGCGAACCGGATCGGTCGCTGGCGTCCTCAAATCGGCTTCCGTGTCACGCTGCCAGGCATCAAAAATACAATCGCCAATCACGATGCTTGAACTTACCCGCCGCTCATCGGCCTGAGCTTTAGTCCACTCGGCAATGAGAGGCGTGACATAGGTCACAAAACGATGATGTCTTTGCATGAATCCAAGTTCCTTTTGCTAAAAAGAACCTGGTTCACTCTTCGGAAAAGCAAGTGCCACTCTGGCACGGGCAATAGGGTGTAGGAAACCGGAAAATTAACATAGAACTTCAGCATGTTAAACGAATTCGGCACACTCTGGCACAGTCAAGAAGGCCACTGGCACGCGACTGGCACAAAAGTGGACAAGACCAAATTCACGATAAACCTCATGATCTTACTCGCCAGCCCCGCTGCGTACGGTGTGCTGGGTCAAGCCCATTCTAGATTGCGTGTCAGTGACCAGTTGCTTACCCAGTCAAATTATCGGAAAAAATGCTTTCTTTTCAGAACGGAAGCGTAGCGCAGCGTTGACATTAGCGGCGGAATTTCTCGTTCAGAAACGAGATGCCTCGACCGGGATTTTCCTCAAATGTTCCGGAATGGGGACCAGATAGCCAACATCAGCGACCAACGTTCTGGTCTCCGTGGTTATGAAGGAAGAGGAGCAAAAGGTATTGGCCCGGGCCCTGAACCGTCACGCCAAATGGCCTCGTCTTGATCGGGTCCAATGGAGGCCGACTTTGCGTCCAACCTTCGCACCGCGTCTTCGCCAACCTTCATCCATGCGAACACAAAAAGGGCAGGAACCGTTATCGGCTCCTGCCCCGTCGGTGCGGTCAGAATTCGTCCGACATCGCCCCGTGAATCGTGTGCACTACGCGCGTTCCCAAGTGGGCCGGAAGTGCGTTGTAGTCGCCCTCGTCCAAGGCAAGATATCCCAAGCGCTTGTCCTCAACGATATGCTGATCGAAGAAGCTGTGCAGCGCCCTACGTTCTGCCACGGCCAGCGCGGCAAAGTAGCGTTCCGAGTTCGAAGTATGTTGAAATTGCGTAGCCATAGTATCCTCCTGATGTTTGCCTTTGACGGCAGGAGCAGGAGGGATGGGCGTGCGACCCGCCGGTCAGGGATCGCCCAAAAGGCGACCGTGGAGCGGTGGTAGGGGTAACGATTTCGTCGGACCGCAGCGCAGCGAAGGGGAGGCAAAATGGTGGGACCCTGCCGTCCTTGACGCGCCGGTTGCACGGCCATCAGAATGGGACAACCGTGAGCCAGGCCCCTCCCCACCAGAGAGGTTGAACAACGCAAGAAGGGGCCCTGTCCGGCTCGGACAGGGCCCCTTCTGGAGGGAGATCGACGAGAGAGTTCAGTCGATCTCGGGAGCATCCTTGTTGTCGTCGTTCTCGTCGCCCGAGCCGTTGCCGCGCGAGAGGAATTCGACCTTGTCAGCGAGGATCTCGGTGCCGTATCGGGTGACCCCGTCCTTGTCTTCCCACTGGGTGTAGTGGATGCGGCCTTGGACGCTGACAAGCTGGCCCTTGGTGCAGTACTGCCCGACGGTCTTGGCGAGGCCGTTGAAGCAGGTCACCCGGTGGAACTCGCTTTCCTTGGCGGTGTAGCCGTTCTCGTCCTTGTAGGTCTTGCCGTCCTTGTCGCGCGCTGGGCGATCGGTGACGACGGTGATCCCGGTAACGTTGGTGCCACCCTTGGTCTCGCGGGTGTCCGGATCGCGGGCGATGCGGTACGGTGAGGATTGCGATATTGGTCATGGTGTAAGTCCTTCAGTTCCTCAAACCGGAGACCATCTCCGGCTTGCGAACATCTGAAAGAAGCAGGGCATGGGAGTACTGCACCGCAGGAGCGAAGCTCTAAGGGGAACCTGTTCATGACGGGTGGTGCGGGCAGGCAGCGCAGCTGCCAACACGGCCGGAAAGGAACGGGTTGCGGTTCCTCAGCTGACCTGATTCAGGACTGTTCGCGAAGAAAGCCGGATGGGTATCGGGTGCGGGTCTGAAGGTGCCGAGACCCTGCTGCAATCAGCCTGCCCCATCGCCCTCCGATGCCGCCAGGAGATCCATGAAGCCCAAGCGCTGCTTCCCGGTCTTCCTCGTTCTCGAACGCTACGTCGAGGTCGGGGGCGGACCCGAACATGTGCAGCAACGACCACAGCGCAAAGCGCTTGCCCCGGTCAAATTCTGGCTCGGCTAGCGTCGACTTTGCGCCCCAGTCCAAGACGTTCGGGGTGCCCTCGCCAGAACGCGAAAGCTGCCGTTCAGCTATGATCGACCTGATGAAAGGAATGCGAGGATAAATCCACCTCTACCGCCTTGGATGCGGCTTTGGTGCTTAGGAAGGTTGTTGGTAGGTTTTGTATCCCGAAGCACCTAAGCGGCGCCCGTCTCATCGGGCAAGCATGAACGCTCTTCAAGGCACCGCCGCCATCCCAGATTGACTTCTATATCGCCATTCTGTATTGTGTAACGCTACACATTATAAGAAATAGTGATCGAGGGCGATATGACTAAGGCAGAGCATCCGGGTAAATATATCAAGAGGGAGGTCATTCCGGAAAAAATGTCCGTCACTAAGGCGGCACAGATGATGGGTGTTGGCAGACCTGCCCTTTCCAACTTGCTCAATGGGAATGCTAACCTGTCAACGAAAATGGCCACACGCCTCGAGAAAGCCTTTGGTGCCAGTGCAGAAGAATTGATCGAGCTTCAGACTGCTTACGACCAAGCAAAGGCAAGAAAGAGCGCGGGCGATTTGGCCGTAAGGCGATTGGTTCCGGCATTCTTGACCATAAAGGCGGCAGATATCGAGCAATGGGCGGATCGTCTCGAAGCGCGCGAGCAATTGGCTGTCCTTATCCGTAAGCTTGCACTGACAACGACACGCGGCATCACACGGATCGACTTTCCCGGCTTTGACAATTCGCAGCGCCACGGTTGGGACGGCCTGCTCGAAACCGAAGAAGCCGGTCCGTGGGTGCCGAACGGCAGTTCCGGATGGGAGTTCGGATGCAACAAGAATCCGATCAGCAAAGCCAATGGTGACTACGATGCCCGGACGCGCGATCTCTCGGATGAAGAGCGCAAGCAGATCCACTTCGTTTTCATCACCCCGCGAAACTGGCCCGGCAAGAAGGCTTGGTCGGAAAAGAAGACCGCAGAAGAAAAATGGAAAAGCGTAACCGCTCTCGATGCCAGCGATCTTGAGCAATGGCTCGATCAGTCAATCCCGGCCCAGGCATGGCTTGCCGAACGGCTCGGCAAGCCGACACGAAGTGTCTCTACGCTCAACCAATCCTGGAATGAATGGGCAGGTGTAACCGAGCCGCAGATACCTCCTCAATTGTTCGACATTTTTGTCGAGCAATATAACAAGCGCGCCAGCGACTGGCTTGGCTCCGATCCAACAGAACCGCTCACGATATCCGCGGACTCTCGCATCGAAGCGCAAGCCTACTTGGCGTGTTTGTTCGGCTCTGGTTCTGAACTTCTGCAAAGGAACGCCGATCGCGTCGTCATTGTTCGCGACGCGGAGACCTTTCGGAGCTTCTCGAAAACGAACCCGGACGTCATCCCGGTGATCGTCGATGATGAAGTCGAGAAAGTTGTGGGCGATGCCTATCGTCGCTTTCACACGATCATTTTCCGGCTCGCGGCACGCCCGTGTCGAACGTGCGGATATCTCCCTGGAAATCCTGCCGGGTCAACCATTTCGCGAGGCATTGGAGAAAATCGACCTGCCGAGTGAGCAGATTGAGGCATGGAGCCGAGAGTCCGGTGGTTCGCTCACTGTGCTGCGACGGCGCATGTCGCCAATCGAGGCTATTCGGCACCCCGCCTGGGCGGCAGATAACAATTTAGCGCGAGCGCTCGCGCCATTCGCGCTTGTCGGGGTTTGGAATAGCGAGTTTGAAGCAGATCAGACCGTGCTGACGCTTATTGCCGGTGCCGACGAGTATGGCGAGCTCGAAGCCAATATCGCACGATTGCAGCAGATACCGCACACCCCGCTTTGGTCGCTGGGAGAATTTCGCGGCGTCACCTCTAAAATCGATGCCCTCTACGGTATCGCTAGACATCTCACGAAAGACGACCTCGAACGGTTTTTCCGTGCAGCCGAATTGGTCTTGTCGGAGGATGATCCAGCGCTGGACCTCCCGGAAGACGATCGCTGGGCCGCGAATATCTACGGCAAAACCAGAAAACATTCGCGCGCGAGTAGGCGGGCGATTTGTGAAACGCTGGTCATTCTCGCTGTTCACGCGGAAAATCTGTTTGGCGATCGGTTGGCGATAGATGCTGCCTCGCGCGTCAGGCAGCTCATCAAGAAACTCATGACGCCGCTTTCCCCTCGACTGCTCGATTCTCAGAGCGGCGATCTTCCAAGTTATGCGGAAGCCGCGCCCGATACGTTCCTGGAGATTATCGAGACCGATCTCCAGCAGCCGGAACCCGTCGTCTTGTCGCTGTTGCGCCCTGCCGGCACCGGACCAATGTCGGGATGCCCACGGACCGGCCTTATGTGGGCGCTGGAAGCGTTGGCTTGGAACCCTGTCTATCTTCCAAGAGTGTCGCTGATCCTGGCAAGGCTGTCCGAGCAACTGATTGAAGATAACTGGGTGAACAAGCCCAGCAACACACTGGGGGGAATTTTCCGCTGCTGGAAGCCCCAAACCGCTGCGCCAGCAGAGATGCGCAAGGATATCTTTGAAACGATAGCGCATCGTTTCCCGGCCATTGCCTGGGAAATCGCGATAGAACAATTTGATGCTGGGTCGCGTATCGGTCACTACAACTACCGGCCCGACTGGCGCCCGGATTCTCTTGGAGCGGGCCATCCCGTTACGAACGGTGAATCGAGCGACTTTGCCACTTTTGCGTTGGAGATGTGCCTCAAATGGCCTGAACAATCCGGTAAATCGCTTGGCGATCTAGTACGGGCAGCTACTGGTTTGCCCGAAGAGTACCAATTCCGGATTTGGGATTTGGTCGATGAATGGGCAAAAAGCGATGCTAGCCCCGCGGATAAGGCAGAACTCAAGGAAACTATCCGCCAGACCTACACGACGCGGCGGGCCCAGAAGCGCGAAGTGACCAAGAAACTTGAGGGGCGTTACAAGAATGCGCTCGACCTGCTCACGCCCAAAGACCTTATTGAAAAACACCGTTGGCTCTTCAAACAAACCTGGATCGATCCATCCGCAGACGAGATCGAGGATGACGAATTCGATTGGCGCAAGCGGGACGCACTGATCGCCAAAAAACGCGAACAGGCAATCCGTGAGATTTGGACTGGTTCGGGAAGCGCGGGAATCTTGGAGCTCGCAACAGGCAGCGAAGCCGCGTTCTCCATTGGTCGAGCACTCGCGTCGCAAGTTGACGACCAAAGCCAAGCGGTCACCGTTTTGAACGATTGCCTCGATCAATATGAAGAAGGCTTGGCAAATGCGCTGGAAGTTTTCGCAGGCTTCTTGCGCTCAGAGACCCATGATCCTCAAAGGGAGAGAATTGTCGCCGACTTGCTTGCAGAGGCGTCTACCACTCGCAAAGTCAACATCATGCTTGGCCTTCCGTTCGAGCAGGAGACCTGGGATTGGCTCGAAAAAGCAGGGAAGGACGTATCGGATAGATACTGGTCCACGGTGCATCCCGGGATACTGCACGACAATCCCGAAGCGTTGGCAGTAGCTATCGACAAGCTCATTGGCGCAAAGCGACCGCGTGTCGCATTCTCGCTCGCCCGGTTCGATTGGAAATCGATCGACACCGATCGTATCGTCAATCTTCTCGACCAAGTGGCTATTTCGGACGAGGAGCCTGCCGGATCTTACCAGTTGCAATCTCACGCAATAGCGGATGCGTTCAAAGAACTGTCCAAGCGCGAAGATGCCGACAACGATCAGATCGTCATGATGGAGTTTCGGTATCTACAAGCCCTAGACCACACCGATTATGACGTACCGGAGCTTCAAAAACATGTCGGGCAGAACCCGATCATGTACGTCGACTCATTGGTTGGAGCATTTATTCGTAAAAACGGCGGCGAGGACCCAGAGAAATACAGACTAGACGACGAGGAACTCCGTGGCCGCCGAGCACGAATGGCGTATGAACTGTTGCGCAGGCTCAAGAGGATTCCAGCAACAAATGAAGATGGCGAGATTGACGAAGGCAAGCTGCGTGACTGGGTGGTTCAGGTTCGCGCTGCGGCCAAAGAACTGGATCGCGAAGAAGTCGCGGACTCTCAGATAGGTCAGTATTTTGCAAAAGCACCGGTCGGTGAAGATGGCGTATGGCCGTGTGAGCCTGTCAGGAACGTCTTGGAAGAAATCGGGTCACAGGAAATTGGCCGTGGTCTGAATGTCGGACTGCACAACTCCAGGGGCGTCCACTGGAGGGGAGAAGGTGGCAACCAAGAACGAGATTTGGCTAAGAAGTACGACGATTGGAGCGCAGCGTTGGCAACCAAATGGCCTTATCTTGCGCGCGTCCTTCACGGAGTTGCCAGCGACTATGAATATCAGGCTAAGCGTGAAGATCAGGAGGCACTCATACGTCGGAGAATGGAAAGGTGAGCCAGCTAGACGAGTTGCGATGTCCCTCGGAACTTTCCGATTGACCAGTTTACACCGTCGGCGCGCAGATTCCCGAAACCACTCTCATGCCCGGGGCCGATGAACCAAAGAAAGCTGTCCAAACACTGCTTTGTGGTCAGCCTCCGCCAAAGTCCGTTTTTTTGCATTCGAATGCCAAGACCAGACAGTCCGCTCACGGCCCAAACAATTCCTACCAGTCCGGAAAAGACCGTGCGTTCTTCCTCAATACTTACGCAACTTCATTTGAAGCCCGTGGAGGGGCTGCTTGCATATCTTTCTTGCCTACTACTTCAAAAGCGACTTCTGCCGCTCATAACTGACGCAGCTTTCTGAAGCTCCAGCCTGAATGTGACCTCTTCGGTACTAGTTCCACCGATCATTCTTGAGACGTTTTCTAGCTGCTCGGCTATCTCTTGGCTCGCTGGATGGTCGAGCAAGATATCAATCACTTTCCTCCTCATGCGGATGCTGACTTTCTTGTCTTCTAGAAGGGAAAGGATCTTGGCGCTGTCCATCGTTGTAACCTCGTCCAAGAATCTCCGTTCGCGGCGATCTCTAATGAGCATGGCTCCAGCGAGAATGGCGCCAGATGCGAAAACTACGAATAAGAGTAGTCTCTTGATCATGTTTGAGGCTCTGTCGTCGAACTTCTCAGCTCTGCTCCGCATCATTTGAACTCTTGCCTCGGCTTGAGACTCCAAGTTCGCGACCCTCTGATAAAGTTCGAAGAACTCTAGGCTATTTGGCAAATCTGCTGTTGGCGAATTGGTGATCTGGCCGGCATTCAAAGACTCTCGCATCCGTTCTCGAAGCGCCACGAGCGCTGCAGCGTCACTCCTTAGATTTGCTTCAGTCTTCCTGGCTTCGAAGCCTGAAGAGTCAAACCAGCCAGCGGTAATCTTGTCTTCAGGCAGTTCGGGGATTGGTGCTTCAATACCAAATTTAAGAACTTCGAAGTCTGGCTTGCGAAAGGTTGGTTTCCAATCCCGAGGTATCGGGATAGCGCCCGCATTCTTCTCTCTGAGCCAAGCGTAAGCCCGATCAGAGACTGGTTCATTCTCTTCAAGCCACCCCACACAAGATCGAGCGTTCTCGATGGCAGCCAGTTGAGCGATGCCTGAGTCAATACTGCGTCGATACTCCTCTAGCTCCTCAGCTGAACCAATCTCCTTCTCCGCATTGGAGGCAAGCTCTCGCCCAAGACGCCTTGCGGCAACGCAAGGATCCGTGACGCTTGATGGGCCTTCATTCGAACTCTCATCACCGGTACGAACTCTCATCTAAAGCTGAGACCCCCGCAGCTTTGCCATTCGCCGCCAATGTAGCAGAGTCATCGGCTGCCTCTGCCGGCTCCAAGGGCGCAGTCCAAACCAGAGCCGTAACCAAATACAGTACAAATCCAACGATGCCTAAGACAACGACGCTAGCTAGCCCCTCCTTCCAATGCTGGATAAGAAAGGCTCCGATCCTCATGATGATGTGTGGGAGTTCCTTGATGGTCTCCCAGAGCTCTACCAGACCTCTACGAATTGCTCGCCAGATGTCTCGAAAATTCAGCAGTGCCGCGACGAGGAGAGCAATGGGCAGGAGCGCAAGCGCGAGGCCAAAAATGGCAATCGCAAAAGGCGCAAGTATGATGAGCATGAATGGAATTAAGAGGTTGCGAGCGCCTCTAGGGAATGACCTCCATTGAAGGGTTCGCAGCAATATCAGCAGGCCCAATGCCGGAAGCAGGGTCATGCCAACTGACCAATAGACTTGTGGCGATAACTCAGATTCTAGTGTCGAGGCGATCGCGAAGCCGATGATCGCCAATGAAGCGGCTAAGAACAGCAACTCGCTTGTGACCACTAGGATCCATCCAAAAGCCAATTCCGGGATCGCGTGTGACCTGGAAGATCGTAACGCGTTGGGTTGAAGGTTCTCCGGGTGATGGATGAGGTCCTTTATGGTTCCAAATCTGAACTCGACTGACCGCTCAACGCCGGTGAACTGTGTAATAGCATTTGCCGCGCGCAGTTTCTCAGCAAGGAACACGGACGGAAGTTTGGCGATCTCCTTCTCTAGTAGGCCCTTGAGTGCCTTGGCGGCCCCAATGGATCTGACCCCAATATCGCCGATAAAGCCAATCGCATTGATTATTGAGAACTGAGACGCGAAATCTCTGTCTTTGACGGTCTTTGAGCCGAGCTCGCGCATTGCACTTGCTAGCCTCATCACTAAGGCTCCAGCGACCTCGGTAAACCGCTCCCCTCTATCGGCGAAGGCGGCAATCTCGGCGGCGTCAGTCACGCTACTACGCCAGTGAAATGCTGAACTCGGGACAGTCTCTTTGACCCGACTTGCTACTAGATCAAAGGCCTCGCAGTTCTTTCCCTCAATTGCCGCGACGAGGTTAAAGATTGGAGTGTGCCAAGGCGAGTAGGTCCCCCATGGCGCTTCCGACCACCTGTCCCTGAAATAGCCAGCCGCGAAGTACTCAGCTAGCCGCCGATGTCTGAACTGCACGTGCGGGACATCTCCCTCCCAAGTGACATATATCAGCCTTACGCTATGCGCCGCGGCAATGCCGCGTGCGAACAGGAGAGAACAGAATTTCCTGTAGTCAGAGATTCCAGAATCGTCGATTGTTTGGACAAGATGCTCTGAGAGACGATCATAGAAGTCATCTTCCGCAACTCTTGTATGCGTCGGAATTGTTCCGAACGCACTCTTGATCCGGTCAACCAATGGGCGATGGAGATGCAGCGTGGCATCCCTTAGCTTTTGTGCGTCCGGCTCGCTGAGCGCACCACTCTGAGCCAGCAAGCTCACCTCAAGCTCGGAGACTTCCTCTGATTGCTCAGTCTTGTGAATGTAATCATTTAGCCGAGCCCATGGCCCGCCGTCCGCTGTATTGGCCGACCGAATTGCTTCCTCGAGTGCCTCAAGCATGCTTCGAGATACAGCTGACTTATTGTAGAGCGCTTGGTCAGATCCGGAGCAGAGCAGGTAAAATGAGAGAAACTTTAGGAATGTGGACGAGATAAGCGACGTCTCTTCCAGCACCTGTCCTCGCCGATAGCCTACAAATCCTGCGTCTATGTCCTTCCGGACTGCACGAGCCGCTTCGCGCTCGATGTAGCGGTCCATGATTATACTGAAATCTAGATCCGCTAACTCCTCATCTGGATAGAGATTATTGTAATGATCGACGAGGAGAGAAAGGAAATAAGGATTCCGCCGAAACAGGTCCTGTGATGTTAGACGCGCAGTTTGAGATTGTAGGGCGTTCTTCAGCCTTTCTTGTTCCTCAGGGCCTTTGGCTTTTTGCCCAATAAGCTTCTTGCAAAATTCATCGCGCTCTGCCTGAGAACTCAAACCCTTCAGTTCAATTGTTGGGCTGCCTCGATAGATGTCGAGGTCGTCGTGGATCCTGCATGAAAGAAGAAAGCGCCTGGCAAATTTTCCAGACTGAGCGATCTCTTCTTGAATAAGCGCCTTCAGTCTTTGTTGAATTTGCTCATATGCGCCGCGCTGCGCAATCTCATCAAGCCCGTCAACGACGATCAAAAAATCCTGGCTTTGCCAATGTCCCTTTAGGAACTCTGCTAGGTCATCATCCGTTTCTAGCGGGGAGGCTAGCAGCTTCGAGATCAGAAAAGTCTTGAGTGCGGAATCAGCGCTAGGCTCTTGGTCAAAATCCTCCAAGCATAAATCGGCGGCATAAACGATGATTGGAAGTAACGCGTGAGCATCTGCCTCAAGGCCACGGACCAGCGAGGCTTGCACCTCTTGTGTGAGAATAGACTTTCCGGCGCCGGGCTCGCCCTTGATGACGCAAATCGACTCCTTGGCTTCCTCAGCTCTATCTGCGCGAACTGGATGCACTAGGAATCGCTGAAGCTTTCTTAGTTGGGACTTCTGAGTAGACAGGCTAGCATCGCCAAAGTCTAATCTAACAGTAAAGCTTGCAGCTTTGGCCGAAGGACTATGTGGTGGCCAACACGACCGAATAGAAAATTCTTTAAGTTGTGCATTTAGCGACTGAATTAGCGTCTCGCGCTCTTCCTTAGGCATGACGTTGTTTCCAATCGCCGGCCTAATGAACCTCCTGATCAGCCATTTTCCGAGGCTCGCTAAAAGCAGTAGGAAGACGTATATTCCCGCGGTGATGTAGGCTACAAACTCCGCATTAGGTACGACTAGAGCAATGTCTTTGTACGTGAGACCTAGAACAAACTCTTTGTTCCCGTCTTCGACCTCCGCGTCGATGAAATGCAGCGCCAACACGGATATCACCGCTATTGCTAATGCTAAGAAAAGGTGAGGAACGCTTTTTTTTACGATACGAAGATAAGGCAAGTTTCCCCCCAATGAGAACAGATTTCGCGAAATACTGCGGATACATTGACTGAGCATCTGAAACACTACGTCGTCAAGCAGTGGGAAGTTATTTGTTAGCCCGCATTTCTTCGCAGAAGCGCAGGTGGCACTTTTCCGAGCGGGTCACAGAGCCTCGGTTCGTGAAGACTGTCGAGATTTTTGGGCTGACACCTCAAGAAATTGATCGGCTGCTTCGGTCCGAGCCGACCAGTCACCATGTTTCCGTGCGTTTGCGTTACCGGGAGCGAATAACTAGCAAGAAGCGAGCCAAATTTAACTCAATGGCTGCTATGCGAGTATGGCACCTACAACCCGACGGTCCGCTTATGGCCCACTTTCGGTCGATCGCAGTCCGATTGCAGCAAGGTCTGGGCCGATTGCGGACTGTCTGCTTTTGGTCGAAAGAATCAAGAAAGCGGACGCTGACAGGGGACACTGGGCGCAGGAACCGCGCTGACCTTGAGCGCGGACGGCAGCTATCGCAGCGCGGTGTTCTACAACACGATCAATTCCGACCTCGTGCGCGGCGACGGCTACGCGCTGCTGGGCGCCCGCGCTGCGCTCGAATTCGACGCGGGCGGAAGCGAGATCGAGATCGGCGCGTTAGTGCGCAACATCACCGATGCGCAGCCAGTGGAATACAGTTTCGACCTTTCGCTGTTCTTCGGCAATGTCCTGCGCGTCATCGGCCCGCCGCGCACAGCCGGGGTCGTGGCGCGGGTGCGGTCCTAGACCAGCCCGTATTCCTCCAACGCCGGGTTCGAGAACAGCACCTGGCCTTGCTGATTGAGCAATTTCTTGCGGGTATTCTGCCACGAGGCAATCTCGCCGTTGGAATAGTCGCTGGCGACCTTTGCGGCGTCGAGATTGCCGAGCTTTGCCCAGTGCATCGTGTAACCGATCTTTGCCGCCTCAAGTGCCCGCCGCACTGCAATCGCGCCGCGCTCAAGCGTGGTTGAAAGCTGCGCAAAGGCGGCGAGGATGTGTACGTCCGGCTTGTTGCCCTTCGCCGCCTCGGTCGCGATGTATTGCTGCTGCGCCAGCGAGATGGCGAGCGGCGAGAAGCCATCGATCTCGATCACTGCGCGCTCTCCGGTGCGAGTGAAGGCGAGCGTCCCGGCGCTGTCCTTCACGAACCGCAAGGTGAACACAAAGCTCCCCGCCAGTCCTGCAACGGCTTTTGTGATTACGTCGACCGCATCCTTTGCGTGATTGATCTCGATCGCGAAGGAGGCGTTGTAGAGCGATCCGGGGACGCCGCCGGTGATCTCGTCGCCATGGATCTGCCCCCAGCTGCCTTTGATCAGCGCGTCTTTCTCCGGGTCGATCGGACGGGTGAAATTCGTGAAGCCGCCTTCCTTGAGATAATGCTCGAACACCGCCGACGAGCCTGAATCGCGCAGCATCTGTCGCAACACGCCGACCACCACCGGATCGAGAGGGCCGTCAATCGCCAGCGTCGAAGAACCGGCTCCGGGATCGAAGGGGGCGGGGGTCGCTTCCTGGCTGCGCTTCACGAACGCGGCGAGATTGGCGATCGAGTCTGCGGGGACGGGGCGGGTACGATCTGGCGGCTCGACAAGATCGTTTGAGCTCGACAGCGTGTAGGCCAGGTGCGCTGCATGATCGCCGCAAGGGTCCTGCGGGTCGATTGTGAGTTCGTAGAATTGCAGCTCGTCATTGTGAAAGCCGAGCCCTCTTGCAATCCCATCCCAGTCGCCGGCTGAAATCAAGTCGAGCCATTTCTCGTCGATCTTCTGATCGATGGCGAGAACATTGAAGCGCTCGCGCTCGACAAGTTCGACCACCACCGCGTTTACAATCCCCATCCCGCCCAGATGGATCAGCGCGTTGGCGAAATCTTCGTCGCTTGTCACCTCGGTGCAGCCGGTCGGCAGCGCGATCTTGCCTATGTCCTTGCTCGACAGCACGGGTGAGCTTTTCGGCTGGAGCCACACATGCTCGCCCGGACCGGTGACAATGTGCATCGCACGGACCATGTTCTGGAGGCCGCCTGTGCCCAGCCGCGAGCCGTGCGTGCCGGTCCCGAAACCGCCCGCAAGGCTTTGGCCAAGATGGCTTCCCCCGGTCGGGAGCGAAAGGCCCATGGGCTCCGCGACGCCCACCAGCTCGCGCAGCCGCGTGCCGCCACCTGCGATCATGAGTTTCGAGCTGTCGCCTTTGAAATCGTCATCAATGTCGCACTTGTCGAGCTTGCCGGTCCAGCTCAGGCCCGCCCCCAGCAATTGCGCTACCGGCGTGCCGGTGAGCGGTGCAAAGCTCCAACCGCGCCCGACCGTGGCGGCGGTGAAATTGCGCGCAGGAATGCCGACCGGACCTTTCCCTTCGAGCAGCTTCTCGAGCTCGTTGACATAGGACAACAGCACCGATCCCGTCGCAGACAATGCCTCCATCGGCTCGTCCGGGTCGACGTCTGAACAGTGCAGGCTGAAAAGGTTCTCGACCGTCATCGCTAGCGATCCAAAGGGAGGGCGCGGATCGCCGACGGTGAGGTTGTAGTTCGACCATGCGGCGAACATTTGCAGACTCTTGCTGGGCATTGCTGTGCTCCCTCTTGTGTTCTCGGATCAGTGGATTGGGCTGGCCGACGCCGCTCAGCGCGCGTTGAGCCCCTGGTTGAGATCGTCGGCAAGATCGAAGGCTCGTTCGCTCGGCAGCGGCATATTTCCACCGTCGATCCGGTCAGGGATTAGCGGCGAAAGCACATGCCAGCCGTCGTCTTGGGGGTTGGCATTGCCTTGGCTGTTGCGGTTGTTGCGCCGCCAGATGCCGAAATCGACCAGACAGCGCATGAACACCGCATCAAAGTAAACCTTCTCGTTCCGCTCCGGGCACACGCCAGGGCGATCTTTGGGCGTACCGTCAGTTAGCCAGTTATAGCCGTCGGCGCTGATGAACCGGAGCTCCGCAAACGGATAGCGCGCTTGCATTTCGGCAACCGAGGCGAGCTCGTTCTGATTCACGAGGATCGAGTAGCCCCTCAGCGCGGTGACATAGGCATCGGGATCATCGTCAATTTCGGTGTCGAGCGAGCCGGCTGGGACGATAGTCGGTCCATTGCGCACGACGTAGAGGAGGGGCGCGCGATAGGTCTCAAGGCGGGTCTGGTCGTTGATCGCTCCAAGCTTTTCGCGGGTGCACGTCAGCTCGCGCGTCGATCCGTCGAAGCCGACCGAGCGACACATTGCGGCTGTGTAGCTCGCTTCCATGAAGTCGATCACTTGCTGGTCGATCACCGACGAGCGCACCCCGCCATCCATAAAGGTGCGGTAATCGCCGGTCGGGTGTTTCCCTTGAGCGATGTCAATCTGGATCGGAGTGAGGCGCAATGGAATAGCGCTCGACGCAAGAGTGAGACCAGTGACGCAGTCTCCTACTTCCGTCCTGGTAAGCTCGCCATCCGTGCCGTCTGAGCTAAGGTTTTCACGTATATAGCCGCTGAGATGAACGATGATGAGATCGGTCGAGCGTCCCTCTACCATTGCGATAAACAATTCGGGACGCTTGGTGTTCTTGACTATGCCCGTCAATAGATCGCTGCCTTTCGAGCCGTATAGCTCGTTCTGGAGTAACCGCCGAAGGTTGGTGAGGTCATGCTCAGACCCCTTCGACAGCAATCCAAACAAACCATTGGAACTGGCCGGGTTTTCGTTTGGCAGACGGTATTGCCGCGCCATCTCATCCAAATCGTCCGCGCCGGCAAAAAGAACCTGGATCGCGCCGGTGCTGATCCCCGTGATGGCGTTCCATTGCTGCTCACGGGGGAAAGGATTGTCATCGTCGTCGGGATTGGGAATGCCAGAGCTTAAAAATCCTGCTCCGAACGCGCCCCATTGCCCGCCGCCGGAAAGCAACAGGAGCTTCCCCTGATAGCCCTCTCGCGGCGCAAGAGCGTGGTAGAACGCCATTTGCACGTCGATATTGGCAGGCTCAATCGCGTCCATGATATTGGGGTCAACCGCATCGCGCTGAAGATCGGAGAAAAGCCGGTGGTCATAGCGCGCAATATGCGGCTCAAGATTGAGACACGTAAACTGCATCGGACGCGAGCCAAGCAATTGTTGTGGGCCGCTGCACGCGCCCAGTACCAGCAGCAATGCGGCTAAAGAAAAGACGGTTCGGATCATTTTGCTCCCCAATGCAATTGCCACACGTGCCAAGTGTTGCGCGGTACGTGCGAATCGATTTGTCAGACCCTGCGTCCAAAATGCGTGATTTGCACTTTCGCCCCCGGGGTTAATCACTTACGCTGGCATCCTAAGGACCGGGAATTCAGGGGGCGCAGCATCAAATTCCGGCTACAGCTGATCGGACCGTTTGGCCTGTTCGCGCCGGACGGGCAGAGGATCGAAATTACCAGCGAGCGCGGCGCGGCCATGCTGGCTTTCCTTGCGCTCGGCCCCGATGGCGTGCGCGCAAGGCGTCGGATTGAGGGAATGCTGTGGGGCTCGCGCGGGCAGAAGCAGGCGCAGGACAGCCTTCGGCGCGAACTGTCCAACCTGCGCAAACGGCTGCGCGCCGCGGATGCCGACCGCATTCTCAAATCGGAACTGCGGCGCGTCACGCTGGCGCTCGAACATGTCGACGTTGATATGCTCGATCTTGAGCGGCGACGTCTGCCTTCCGACGGACGGCTCGCGGGTGACTTTATGGAGGGCATTGACCTAGCCGATGCCGATGAGTTTGAGGACTGGTTGCGAGACCAGCGCGACCGTGCCCGCGATCTCTACGAAGAGCTGAAGACACGCGAGCCCAACTCGCCCGACGCTGTGGCAGAGACCGCAGCGCCTGCTTTTGTAGCCGCGCGTCCGACGCCCAAACCAGCGCTTGCGGTGCTGCCCTTTGCGACCTTGCCCGCAACCGAGGACGATCCGCGCGGGATGGTCTTTTCCGAGATGCTCGCGCTGTGCCTCAGCGAGTTTCCGCAATTGCTGGTCGTCTCCGGCAACGCTGCCGCCGAAGCGCTCGCACGCGAAAGTTCACGCCAGGCGGTCGCCGCACGGCTCGATGTGCAATATCTGATCGAAGGAACTGCCTTTCTTGCCGAGGATGGCGGCCAGTGCCGGGTCTTCTCGAAGATCGTTTACGGAAACAGCGGCGAGCAAGTGTGGAGCGGTCAATTTGAAGGGCGCCAAGGCGATGCGCTAACCTTCGAGCGCACCATCGCCGAGGCCATCGCGCCGCAAATCTGGACCGGAATTGACCTCAATGAACGCCGCCGCGCGCTGCAAATGCGAGTCCCTGCGACGTCGAGCTATGATCGCTACTGGCAGGCCAATGCGCTCTATCGCAGCTGGCGACCGGCGGACCTGCGAGAGGCGGCGCGGGTGGTGTCAGAGCTGGTGGCGGACGAGCCTAACTGCGCATGGGCAACATCGCTCGCGGCGTTCTGCCATGCGGGGGCATTCCTGCTCGGCGGTCTCGACGAACCAGAGGACGCACGGCGCACTGCGCTTGCTCACTTCGAGACCGCGATGCGGGTCGGTTCGGACAATCTCGAATCGCTCGGCTATTGTGCCGGAACGCTGATGTTGCTGGGTGAGGATATCGACCGTGCCGATCTAATCATCGCCCGCGCGCTGGCAATCATGCCGGAGCACCAGCCGGCGCTGTTTTGGGGTGGCTGGGTCGATCTTGCGCGCGGCAATGTCGAGCGTGCGTTGATGCGGTTCGAGCTGGCCTTACGGGTCAATCCGACCAGCAATGCGGGCGGCGAGATCAATTGCGGGATGGCGTTTTGCCACGTCGCCAGGGGCGCTTGGCCTGAGGCTCGCGCGAGCCTCGATGCGGCGCTTGCCAAAGCGCCCGATTTCCCGCTGGTGGGTTTTGTCGAGCCGCTGGTGGCATCCGGAGAAGCCGATGCGGAGGCGGTCTCGCTTGGGCCCGATATTCTCGCCTCTGCGATGCGCGCGCTGCCGCAGCTGATTCGGGCACGCCAGGCGCAATAGCGACAAGTTTCGCGCGCTTTTCACGCAGCTTGAACGCTGCGCTCACGCGATTGCGCCACCCGCCAGGCGATGTCCTCCTTCGTCATTATTCCTGACGCGAAGGAGAACACGAAATGCTGGCGAATGTTGGACATGGAGACCTAGTTTGCCCGAAGGGGCACGATAGGCGCGACGAGGCAAGCAGCGAGTTCTGCTTCGTAGCGCCCGGCGAGCAGGCCGAGCTGATGGAAGAGGAACTTCAAAAGAATCCGTTCGACTATATTTTCGACGGCGACGGCCTGCCCGAAGACCGGAAGGCGTTCGAAAACCTGACCAAGCTTGGCGAAGCGATGATCTCCGACACGGGTCTGCTCGGCCCCACGGGTCAGGAAGCAATCCTGACCTATCTTGGTCAGTTCATCGACCACGATATCACGCTCAACACCGATACCGATCCGGCGCTTCTCGAAGAATTCTCGATCGTTCCCAAAAGCGGCAAACTGACCCGCAATCCGCGCAAGGACGTGAAGAGGGTGCTCAAGAACGGACGCGATCCGACCCTGCGGCTCGACAGCGTCTATGGTTTGACTGAGGCGGTGCAAAGTCAGGTGCGCGATGGCGACACGGCCAAGCTCAAGGTCGGGCGCACGGTACCGGCGGGCGAGAGAACGATCTGCCCAGGACCCAACCCAAAGCCTCGCTTTTGCAGGACGAGAATAAGCGAAGCTTGAGCCCGGCGGTGATCGCCGATGGTCGCAATGATGAAAATTTAATCGTTGCTCAGCTGCATCTGGCATTCATCCGGTTTCACAATGCCGTCGTCGATGTGCTGCCTGACACCTTCGATGAGGTGGAGAAATTTGCCGAGGCGCGCAAGCAGACGATCCGGCATTATCAATGGCTCGTCCTCAACGCCTATCTGCCGCGCATCTGCGACAATCGCCAATTGGGGCAGGTGATCGCAACGCAGGCGAAGCGGTACACCAAGTTTTCCAAGGGCGAGGGCAAGATGCCGCTCGAATTTAGCGTCGCGGGGTTCCGCTTCGGGCATTCGATGATCCGTCCGACCTATCGGTACAATGCGACGTTCCCCAACGCGACGCTCGCGCAATTGTTCTTCTTCACCGGCGGCGACGATATTCCTGCTGGCAGTGTTTTGCCCGATAGCTGGATCATCGACTGGAACAATTTCCTGATCGGATCGCCGGATGCCGAGCGCAATGCGAGGCCGACCGACGCTTCGCTAGCCGAAGGACTCGACAAGCTGATCGGCGATCCGGGCCTACAGAATCTCGCCGCCCGCAATCTGCGCCGCTCCTACGTGCTCTGCATCCCGACCGCGCAGCAGGTGCTGGACGATCTCGGCTCGAAGTCGGGAATTACCCCGCTGAGCAAGGACGAACTCAATGGGTTCGCCGATGGCCTGCTCGATCAGCTCGGCTATCTCAATGACACCCCGCTGTGGCTCTACCTCCTGCTCGAAGCCGAGCTGCGCGCTGACAGCAAGCATCTGGGCAATCTTGGAAGCCTGATCGTCGCTGAGACGTTGGTCGGGCTGCTTGTCGAGGACGGCAATTCCATCTGGCATGTCGGCAGCGGCAAGGACCACAAGTGGCATCCCAACGAGTCCACCATCGCCGCCGATCCGATCGACAGTTTCGACAAGTTCCTGCGCTTTGCAGGCGTGCTTTGAAGGGGAGACACGAGATGAACATGCGTAAGATCAAGACGAGCACTACCGTCCGCCTGACCGCTACCGCAGCCGTGTGCGCGCTGCTGGCCGGGTGCGGGGGAGGACGGCTGACGACGCCATATGTGAGTGAGGCAGCGAACACAGAACCTGACTATATTGGGGTCAACACAGTGGACTTCGTTTGCAAGAATGCTGACGAGGAGCCCATTGTTGCCGGTCAAGATGGGGTGGATGCGGTCGGCGTCGGCGGCGCAGTCGCGGCGCTTGGCGTCGACTTCGTTCTTAAGCTTGGCAAAGAGTTGCTCGACGATCTCCAGAAAAATCGCAGCGCGGTTTACGCTGCGACCGGCATCTTCGCTGAGGGTTGCCTCCCGCACGCAAAGAAGGCGGACGAAGAAGAAGCCGAAGGTAAGGAAGCGACCCTCACGATTCTGCGTACTGCGCGTGGCACGAACGGTGAGCGAAAACCGCACCCTGCTTTCAGCCTCGAAGGCGAACTCACGCTGACACATACCAAGTCGCGTGACGGGAAAGAGGAGCTGCTTCAGATCAGCTACCAGGCCACCAAGCTTACCTATGGCCAAGCTGCCCCTCGTCGTGGTGGGAGCCGCAAACGCGTGGTGCTGCTGGTTCAATTCAGCGATAAGTCGGTGCTAGGCGCAGCAGAGCCTGCCAAAGACATCAGTCTCGATGCGCCCCTTCGGATCGATCTGGGCGATGTCGAAGAAGGGTTCGTCTACAACGAAAAGATGCTGAAGGATGTGAAGACCAGCGTCGTGATCCCTTTTCCCGAAAATCTTCGTCCCGTGATCACGGTACCGTCGTATTCGAGACCGAGGATGAGTCTATCGCGCTTCGCGCCCTCACCGGAGCTTACGACGATAACAAGGGTGATCTAGCGAAGGCGCTTCTCGCAATCATCACCGGTTCGGGCGACGACGACGGCAAGTGACCTCGCCCGACCTTTCACCAAAACCGCTCCACAGTCAGGCCATCGGCCTTGGGGGGGCTTGCCTCGCGCCGTCCTGTTTCTTCCGAATTTGCAGGACGGATGCGGGGCAAGGATTGCGGCTTCACCCGGTCAAACCGCAGGCTTTCCGATAGCCGTCTCAGTACGCTAGCGGTTATCCTGCCCAGCCCAGCCTCAAGGGGAGCGTGATGTCCGAAGAGGAAACACAATAGCCCAAGACCGCCGTCATCATCGTCCACGGGATCCGCGAGCAGCGTCCGATGGAAACCTTGTGGGGCTTCCTCGATGCGGCGTGGATTTACGATCCCGATCTTGTCGCAAACGAATACGACAAGGTGCTCTACTCAAAGCCCGGCATCGCCTCCGACACCAGGCCCGAGAAGCTCTTCGCGAAGATTTTCGTCGACCGAGAGAGACGGACTTAGTAGCGGGACCCGTTGGACGACTGCTTTTGAGAGGAGTCTTTGGGAGCCGGAACGGCAAGAAATGAGGGCGCAAAGCGGACACTTCGGTTAACGCACTTCGCTAGCTGGCAATCTCCATCGAAACGTCAGGAATCTCTCTCAAAGCTGAAAGCCAACGGGCGAAAACGCATGCCATCTATGAGGCATTCACTCGGTCATCGTTGGTTTTTTCTAAGCTCGTTGCCGCTGGCTCAATTCAGCAAGCTCTCGATTGAATCACCCACTTGCTGAATAGCCTCCAGCAGATGACCGTCATCAAAGTGCGCATACCTCGCCGTAGTCTGCACATTGGCATGGCCGAGCAGACGCCCGATCATCGGTAAAGTTTCCTTGTTCATCGCCGCGTGGCTGGCGAAGGTATGACGCAGGTCATGGATGCGAACGCCGGGTAGTCCTGCTTCGTCTCGAAGCCTGCGCCAGAATCCGTTCACACAGCGAAGCGGCTTGCGGTAGCTGTAGTTCCAGAACGGATATGGAATCCTTTCGAAACGCGGAAGCGCGGCGATCACCTCGCGCGCTGCCGATCCGAGCCATACCGTTCGCGGCCCGGTCTTGCTGTCGCGTAAGTGCAGCCGGTTGCCTTTGATGTCACTCCATTCGAGCGTGAGGATTTCACTCTTGCGGCAACCTGTCAGCAGCAGGAGCGTGATGGCCGCCCCCGCGCATTGCTTGGTGCGATCCTCAGATGAGCGCAACTTCGCCAACTCGGCACCCAGACAAGCGAGTTCTTCATTCGAAAGGAAGCGCTCGCACTGGCGCTTGCGGTTGGGCCGGACGGAACGGCACGGATTGGTGTTTTCGAGCCGGTAGCCCCAGTCCTCTGCCTTGTTCAGCATGTGCTTGAGGATTTCGAAAGTCCGGTTCGATGCTCCCGGCCCTGTCCGATTGTTGAGGTCCGCAAACCAGCCCGTCACGTGGCCCTCGTTCAGTTCGTCGATGTAGACGCCAGCAAAGGCGTCATCGAGATAGCGGCGGCGGTAGCCGGTGTGCGTTTCCAATGTCGATGCTTTCCAGCGTGGTGCCCAGCGATCCCAATACTCGGTCACGAAGTCGGCGAAGCTAGGCGCAGACCGGATGCGCTGTCGCTCGGTCGCGGGATCGCGACCCACCTGCGCGTAAGCGATGACGCGACGCGCGACCATCTGTGCCTGGTAGCGAGTGAGGACCGATGCAGGCCCGATTGTGACCGTGCGCATGCGGCCTGCCATGCGAGTCTGCACGATGTAGACATTGCGACCGCTCGGATAGTGCCGGATGCCAAAGCCGTGCTCGACGCCCAGCCAGGTCGTCGTACGCGCCTTGCCTTTGGGAATGAGCTTGAAGTTGACCGTCGCGCCGACCTCGGCAAGCGCCTCTTCTACGATCTTCTTGAGGCTGGCGGCGGTCATGGCCTGAGGCCAATCGCTTGCGCCAGCGAGCCGGAAACTCGCTCGGCGGCTTCGCCGATCACATCATCGGACAGGTGGACATATTTTGCGGTCGTCTCGACCAGCTTGTGGCCAAGCAGTTTGCCAATGGTCGATAGCGGCACGTTGTCCATGATCGCGGTTGAAGCAAAGCTGTGGCGCAGATCATGGATGCGAACGTCGGGCAAAGCGCAGCACCGCCGGAAGACAAACCACCATTGGTCGAAGTTCACCGGACGCTTGCCGGTCTTGTTCGGGAATACAAGCTCGCTATCCTCGCGCCGCTCGATCCCCGCAAGGATGACCTGCGCCTGTGAATTGAGCCAAATCACCTTGGGGCCAGTTTTACTATCTGGCAGCAGCAGACGGGGCGGCTTCACCCACTCCCAGCGCAGGTTTTTGATCTCGCCAACACGCGCGCCGGTGAAAAGTAGCAGCCGAGCGATTGCGACCTCTGCTGGTCGGTCCGCCTCGGCCTTGAGCAAGGCCGCTCCGATCCGGCGATACTCGGCTGGCGTCAAATAGCGTTCGACGCTTTGCCGCTTGTAGCGTGGCATCCCTCGGCATGGGTTCGAACCTGGCCGACGCATCTTGAGCGCTTCGGCATATTTGAACAGCGCGGACAGCACTGGCACGGCGCGGTTGAACTTCACCTCGCTCTCTCCCGCGCAACCATCGCGCCAGCGGTGAATGTCTGGTGGGAGAATGTCTGCTACGCGCGTATCGCCAAAGACTGGTTTGATGGTGAGCCGCCAAGCATCCCAGTTCCGTTTGTTGGTCGAGGGTTTCCAGACGCGCGAGAGATCGTCCCAATAGGCTTCGACGAAATCGTTCATGGTCGGTGTGGCCTTGACCACCGCGCGCTTGGGCAAACCATCGAGCGCGGCTTCCGCGAGAATGCGGCGGGCCTGCGCCCTTGCCGGTCCCGCCTCAAGCTCGTCGGTCTGGCCAAGGGTGATGCGGCGATGCTTCCCGCGATGCCGCAAGCGAACGAACCAGAAGTAGTTCCCGCTCGGCCTTATGCGCAGGCCGAAGCCCGCAAGCTCGGTGTCCCAGATGCAGTATTCGCGCTCGCGCAACGGCAGTTTACGACGGGCAAAATTACCATCGAGAAGTGCTCTACGGGCAGACCTTCGACGTTTGGGGACCATATGGCATTCACCCTTGTCCAAACTGCCCCCAGAACCCTTGGAAACACCGTCATTTGCGGGGACCGGGCGGCATTCAACAGCGCCCTCTCTGCCGAGCACATTGAGCGTTTCGCGCACTGATTTTATTGCACTTTTTCCCAAAACACAGCAGTGCTACTGCGTACGGTGTGCTACCGTTTTCCCACTGCGAGGTCTAAGTCCAGAAACGACAGGGGATGGATTTTGAACGGGCATTAGCATCCGTGCCGATCAAGCGAAAGCAACAGCCCGGGACGCTGAAGCGAACCGCAAGCGCTAGTTCGGAAGCAAGCATCCCAACCAAGACGCACCCCTGATAAGCTGACGGCAAAAGAAGCGCGTGCGAGATAAGGGAGCGGGGTTTGTCGCTCCCGTCAGCCTCGCGCCGCTTCGACCCGTTGGCGCTCAGGAGTGCATGCGGGGCCCGGACCAAATACGCCGCGCCCGCAGGAGCGCCGCCGCAGGTGGTGCGGGACCGAGCGCGTCACCAGCACCGCTCCTTACCACTCTCTCTTGTTCCACCGGCGAACACAAAAAAGGGGCAGGAACCGTCACCGGCTCCCGCCCCATCGGACGTTCAGAACTCGTCGAGCATCGCGCCGTGCACCGTGTGCACCACCCGGCTGGCCAGATGCGCCGGCAAGGCGTTGTAGTCACCCTCGTCCAGGGCGAAGTATCCTAGGTCATTGTCTTCCACGACGTGCTGGTCGAAGAAGCTGTGCAAGGCCCGCCGTTCGGCAGTGGCCAGTGCTTCGAAGTAGCTGTTCGAGTTTGATTGAAACGATGCAAGTGCAGTCATGAAATCCTCCTGATATCTGTCGCTAAGACGACGAGAGGAAGGCAGATGGGAGTGTGGCTGGCGGGTCAGGGATCGCCCGGCTGGGCGACCGCCAAGCGGCGGTGGGGGCAACGATTTTGTCGGACTGCAGCGAAGCGAAGGGACGGCAAAATGGTGGGGCCCCGCCGTCCTTGACGCGCCAGCTGCACGCCCATCATCCTTGAAAGTCCGTGAGCCAAACTCCCCTCCCGTTCGATCTCAGGTGTTCGCGAAAACCAAGGGGAAATCGCTTTCCTACAGGACGGGTGATAGTGCACGTCAGCCGAGGAGAGGGTCATCGGAGGGGAAGAAAGAAGTATCCTCAATGCCATCGAAACGAAGCGCTGTAGCCGCACTCCAGAAACTGGAGGCCGACAGGCTGGCACTCGACAAACGTCAGAAAGAACTCGAGAAACAGGCTGCCATTGAACTGGGCCAGGTTATTCTTGGAACGGGGTTAGAAACCTTCTCAAAGAGGGGCCTATCCGAAGTTGCAAATGAGCTCGGAAAACTCGGCGAAGAGGAAGCCATAAAGCGGCTTGTTCAAAAGCAAGCCTCCGCATCACGCACAGCTCAAAGCCACTGATAGTGAATACGAGAAAGGGCCCTATCCGGTTTGGACAGAGCCCTTTCTTGGGAGGCTGGATGGCTGAGATCAGTCGATTTCGGGAGCTTCCGTGTTCTCGTCGTTCTCGCCGGAGCCATTGCCCCTAGAGAGGAAGTCGACCTTGTCGGCGAGGATCTCGGTGCCGTAGCGTGTGACCCCGTCCTTGTCTTCCCATTGGGTGTAGTGGATGCGGCCTTGGACGGAAACCAGCTGGCCCTTAGAGCAGAACTGTCCGACGGTCTTGGCGAGGCCATTGAAGCAGGTCACACGGTGGAATTCGCTTTCCTTGGCGGTGTAGCCGTTCTCGTCCTTGTAGGTCTTGCCATCCTTGTCCCGCGCAGGGCGATCGGTGACGACGGTGATCCCGGTAACGTTGGTGCCGCCCTTGGTCTCGCGGGTGTCCGGATCGCGTGCGATGCGGCCAGTGAGGATTGCGATATTGGTCATGATGTAAGTTCCTTCAGTTCCTCAAACCGGAGACCATCTCCGGCTTGCGAACATCTGAAAGAAGCAGGGCATGGGAGGACTGCACCGCAGGAGCGAAGCTCCAAGGGAAACCTGTTCATGACGGGTGGTGCGGGCAGGCAGCGCAGCTGCCAACACGGCCGGAAAGGAACGGGTTGCGGCTCCTCAGCTGACCTGGTTCAGGACTGTTCGCGAAGAAAGCCGGATGGGTATCGGGTGCGGGTCTGAAGGCTCGCGTGATCCCGCTTCAATCAACCTACACCATCGCCTCCCGATGCCGCCAGGAGATCCATGAAGTTGCGAGCTGCTTCCCGATCTTCCTCGCTTTCGAACGCCACGTCGAGGTCGGGGGCGGACCCGAACATGTGAAGGAACGACCACAGTGCAAAGCGCTTGCCCCGGTCCTGCTCGAGGCCAAGGTCGACCCGGCAATGCTCGATCCCAGCTGCGAAAGTGTCGGGTACTATCTCAGCCAGATTGGTCGAGGCAAAGTAGCGCAGGAGAAGATCATCGAGTTGCATTGCCGGTCTTGTAGCTTGGAAAGTCAGATGCGGGAACGACAAGCACCGCGCCGCAGCCAGCAACAAACGTGTTCGTCCCAGAAGTGCTTGCTGCACAGGCGCGCTGGTTACGCGCGATGAGCAACGAAGCTGTTCAGAAGAGTATCTATTCGGGCATGTCATAACCCTACAATCGAATTGATTGCGTTCGGTACTCCCTAGCCATTGCGACCCGTAAGCCTCGGAGCAGCAATGAGTCCTTTGCCTCATGGGCGGCCTTGGATGGGGACGCCCATTTTTCGACGATTGGGAATTGATCATCCGAGAGATCTAGTTGCTCTTTCCCCGTCAGGCGGGACTAGTACCCAACGGCCCGCGACGATCAACAACCGTGATGCGCTGCCTCTTGGCCTCAATCACCAGGCGTTCGGTCACGCCATTGCCGGGAAATGCCACCACGTAGCGAGGGCTGAGACCAAGCATTTGCTCGTTGCGCTTGAACCCTGCACGAGCACCCCGACGACGCTCAAGGCCGAACGTCAGTTGCTGGACTTCGTGACGCTCAGCCCAGGATGCAGCCAGTCTATCGGCTCCTTTGCCGTCGCCGCCGTGTACGAGAAACATGTCAGGAACGACCTCGCGCACCCTGTCGAGTGTAGCCCAGATGTTTGCCGCGTAAGTCTTGGCGTCGGCCTCGCATTCGAAGCGGTTGCGACCACCGGCAAAGACCACCGGAGTACCCTCGGGAGAATGTGCAGCCTGACGACGTTCCTTGCGTACGCGCAAATAGTCGCCGGCATCAATCACGGTACGATGTCATGTTCTTCGAGTGGCGCGCACGCGATCCCGATACGGGCTTCCACGAGGAACCGGTTTCGTCGCGATAGAGACCTGCTGCAACCTCACGCATCTGCTCGAACACCTGCATGCTGGCTTCAGCAGACTGGGCGCGCAGGGTTTGTTCCTCGAGGTTTGACGAATGCACTTCGGACCCGTCGGCGGATGCCAATAGGGCGCGGATTTCATCCGAGGCCCGGTCCACCTGGGCCGACTTGCGGCTGGCGGCGCGGTGGAAGAGATTTACGAAGCCCCAGGCGAGATCCTCGGCGTCGGCTTCGAGCGCTGTGTCGGCAAACAGCGCGAAGAGATCGGACCAGACTGCTCCGAGCGTGTGAGCCATGGCGTCCTCGCAAGGAAAGTCGGATTCGTTGAAAGGGGCAGGCGTGATCGTGAAGCCGGATAGATCGAGGCCGGCAAGCTGCGTGGCGAAACTGTCGTACATATCGGTAGTCCTCCTGAGACCGGCGAATGCCGACGGAGGAATTTCCGCGCGGGCCTGTTCGCCGTGTCCGAGAAGGACCGGGACAAGGGACCACCGCACCGCGTCAGCGGGAAACCCCGCAAGGCAAGGCTGGCGCGGGCCACACGGGCCGCAGCCTTGCGCGGGTTGCTGTGAGACCTGACCGGTCCAGGGCACGAAGACAAGCGAACAGGCTCGCGCGGGATAATGTCGGAGTAGTGCTGGAGTTGTCTGGGAGGAGTCCCGGATCGGTTCAGGAGCGCTCCGGGAGACCGAACTGTCCTGGCGTGAAGGCAAGCACTTCTGCATGGGGGAACGCTGCGATCGCGGTTAGTCGATCACCTTCGTGGCGCAGATGCCACCCGCGACCATGGTCCGGTTCCGATTTCGCAAAGCCGACCGGATCGAGCAGTGCGAGGTTAATACCGTCAAGGTCACGCGCGGAACGCGCGCGGATGGCCTGCCCGCCCGCCTCGCGCACCGACGCAGCAAGATTCTGGCAATGCGAATAGTCGTCCGGGTCAAGCCATCGCTGGGCATCGGCCTCAAGCGGCGGTCTGGTCGTATCGGTCAACCGCGTGACCGATACGGGTACGGAAAAGCTCAGATGCTCGCTTGTCCGATTGCCCGGAACGAACCCCGGCGAGCGGCTATAGAACTTGAGCCGCCAGTAGGCGGTCTCGGTGATCGCCGTGCCTTCGGCTTCACTGGCATAGAATATCCCGGGCCGCTCGTTTGGCCGGCGAAAGCGGCTTGCAACCGTGTGGCCATAGCGAAAGGGTGAAGCGAGGAGGTAATGCAAACCGTGCGCGGACTTCGGCAAGTCAGGCTTTACGCTATCTGCCAGTTCTTCAAGCCGCTGTTGCTCGCCAAGATCGGAGGTCAGTCGGTTTGTCGAGATACGATGCTGTGCTTCGACCACTCGCCATACCGTTCGGCGGTAGCGGCGGAACTCAGACGCGAGCGCGGTGGGCGTCCACATAGTCGCAAACGGTGATAAGACCTTTGAAGCTGTCGACGAGATCGATCGGGCGCGCATCGAGATCAAGATTGGCGGTCGTCAGCCATGCGCGCGCAGACATGTCATCGCTTCCGAGCAGCGCGTCGAGCGAACGGAATAGTCGCAAGAGGAACTGAGCAGCTTCGAAAGACTTCGATGCAGGGTCGAGCTGCGCCTTGCCCGAGCGCAGGCGTGAGGCGGTCGATTCCGACACCCCCAGGATCGCACCAAGTTTGGGATTGGTGAGGCCCCAGAACTCGGCAATGCGCGCGATAGCAGATGTGAGTACCTTACCATCATCGGGCTGCAATTCGAGTGGCTTCGTCGCCATAGCCTGTCCTTTCATGTGCAAGATATACACAATTATCCCTCAAATGCAAGATGTCTGACGTTCGAAGACCGCCTCTCTCCGTTCGAGAAACGCCCGACCATTTTGAGTTCGCCGAACGTTCGCTCGAAACGCGGCGCCACCTGGGCGATCCAGTGGCGAGCACAGGCCGCGCGCGGGTGAAAGAAGTCAGCTTCCCAAAAGCGAGCATCATCGCGAGGGGCGAGCCAGATCGCGGCAAGCCCGCAATAGGTCGATATCCCGCAATCGGCGAAAGCGTTGCGCAGGAGGATACGGTCCTCGCGACCGCGCCATCCATCGAAGGTCTCGAAGGAAGGAAAGGCTGCCTTTGTGGTATCGATGATTTCGTCGACGAGGCACTCATAGACCCAATCCGCATCGTCGTCTTCGTCGTCGTCGAGGAGGCGAAAGGCTACCAACGAGCCGGTCGGATAGCTGACGGAACGTCCCATCTCACCGCTCCTCAGGCTGCACTAGCAAGATCGACGTCGGTCTCGCCTTCGCATGTTTGAAGTCCACCCAGTTCGAGCAACAACGTGGCTGCCTCCTCGGCCTTTGCAGCCGCGGTCAGGATCGCGCGCTCGTCCGATTTGAGGATCTTGAGCCAAGACGCGATGTAGCTCGCATGATGATCGAGGTGAGTGACTGGAAGAACCAACTCTGCCCCGAGAATGGCTGAGGACAGTTCGGCGATCAGTTCTTCGACAGCATAGGCGTCGCTGCCGAAACGGTTCTTGAGATCGCGATCGAGCCGCGAGGAATGGCCGGTCCAGTGCGACAGCTCATGCGCGAGCGTTGCGTAATAGTGGTCGTAGGCTTCGAAGAGTTCCACAGGCGGCATAGTGACGCGGTCGCGCAACGGCTCGTAATAGGCCTGCGCGCCATGATGGCGCAGGTTGGCGCCTACTTGGCCGAAGAACGCATCGAGCCGCTCTTCGCGGCCTTCGGGCTCCAGCGCGGCAACCAGCGGCTTGGGATGGTAGAACTCGGGAAGGCAATCACATTGGTCGGCATTGAAGACCGAATAGGCCTTCAGCGCGCGCCGGCTCTCCGTATCCTGACCGCCTTCAGCGGTTTCGACTTCCTTGGTGTAGCTTTTGTAGAAGATCGCGATGGTCGACTTTTCGCCCTTGCGGACTTGGCCGCCGAGTTTCTGGCACTGGCGATATGTCATCCAGTATGGCGAGGCGTATCCGCAGGCATCGGCCACCATCCAGAGCCAGAAGGTATTCATACCGCGATACGGCGTCCCGCAGGAGCGCAGCGGGCGAGAAAGCGGCAAACCACGCCACGGCTTGACCCAGGGCTTGGCCCCCTCTTCGAGCTTTTCAATAATGGCGGCAGTGATGCGCTGTGCTGGCGATGTCGAAGCAGTGCGGCGGGACTTGGTCATCGATCGTCTCCTGATCACCGGAACGGACGTGTCCGGGTTCAGGATGAACAAGGCGCCCTCCCCTCTGAGCCTCACCATCGCAGGCGACCTTCGGAAGGACACGCGAAAAGGCGGCCCGTCCCGAGAGGGACGGACCGCCCGCCGAGTGACCTGAACCTGTCAGGAGGGGTCAGGCAGCCTGCTCGGCAATTTCGTTCGCGGTCTCGTCCTCAGCCGGGTCCGCAGTTTCATCCTCGACCGGTTCCTCAGGTGAACCGAAGCGCATGATCTCCGGCACCCACGCTCCCGCTCGCGTCTTCACATCCGCCTCTCCGATGAAATTGCCGGAGAAGATGCGTTCAGCTGCGCTCGCCAGTTCTGCTTTCTTCGAACCTGCATAGCGGCTGATGAGTTCAGCGCCGCCTGCTGCATCGAGCGCTTCGAGTGCGCGCGCCTTGGCCACACGATCGAAGAAGTTCGCCGCCGTTGGCCGCCACCAATGCGCGGTTTCGATCTCAAGCAGCGACCCGAGGATCTCGTGCAGCGGTGCCGAGCGATCGCCTACACAGGCAAGGCTCGCGACCAGGGTGCGGGATACGACATGGCCGAGCCAGGCGGAACGTGCTTCATCGCTCAATGCGCGGAAGCGTTCGAACCGCTCGACATCGGTCTCACCGGCGCGCCAGCTCTCGTCGAGCGTAGCGGCGAATTCAGCAAGCGCTGCGCTTGCGGGCGCATCCTTGGCCTCGAAACCGGTCACCGGTCCGGATGCTACCGAGCCGACCAGCGTCGATGCCTTCTTCGCGCGCCAGTCATGCCCATCGGCATCTGCGAGCGTGAAGACCATGAAGTCGAGCGCGAGTGCGGGATCGTTGGCGAGATGGATCGCTAGTATATCGCGACGCTGCATCGCGAGCTCGTCGAGCAGACGCTGCGACAGCGCACCGCTCTTGCGCTTGGAATCAGCACCTGCATCAACCGGTTCGACAGCTCCGTCATCCTCGTCGATGACCTCTGCCTCCGTGTAGTACTGCGGCACCATTGCCGGTTCGCCATTCCGTGAAAGCACAAGGAAGGCTCCAGCCTCCGACTTGAGCTCGTCGGCAAGGACCGGCGGACGATCGTTGAGATCGCGCATCGCGCGGTCGATCGAGACAAGTTCTTCTTCCGCCTTCTCGACCTCGCTTTCATCGCTGTCCTCATCTTCGAGGATGGCCGCCGTCCGGTCGTAGTCGGCTTCGAAGTCGCTGAGCTGGCGAGCCTCGTCTTCTGTGAGCGGAGCCGGTTCGCATGGGAGCCGATTGAGGCCTTCGACGAGATCGTGGCTGACATAGTTCCCAAGCGTCGGTCGTACCCAGGCAAGCCCGTGTTCTTCCGCGATCCTTTTCGCAGCATCATCCATCGCTTTCTGGGCAAGGTCTTCGAGCAACGCGACATCGATCCAGCTTTCGCTGGCTTCGTCGTCGAAGAGTTCGCGTTCGATGCGGCCACCTGCAGCAAGGTAGGCATCGCGCCCGACCAGAACCGCGCGCGGATCGGAGCCATGCACCGTGGCATCGAGCACCATGCGGCGGATCGTGTCAGGCGTGATCTGATACCAGGCATCCTGCAGTTCGGCATAGACGTGCGCCTGACGATCGATGTCCGAGATTGCCCCATAGGCCTTGGCCATTTCGAGCGTGATTGCGCCTTCGGCGAGCGCTTCGAAGACACAAGGTGCGAGACCCGCCAGGCGCAGACGGCCTTCGACAAAGCGGACAGTGAGACCGAACCGGCGGGCCACGTCTTCAGTGCTGGCTCCCGCCTCGATGATCGCAGCGAAAGCCTGCGCCTCGTCGGCCGGGTTCATTGCGAGGCGCTGGAAGTTCTCCGCAAGGCTCGCTTCGCGAACCTCGCTTTCCTCGCCTTCGATCACAAGGCAGGTGACCTCGTGGTTCTTGGGAAGCGTGCCCTCTTCGGCCAGCGCTTGGAGCTGAGCCAGACGGCGACCACCGGCCTCGACTTCGAACTTGCCGCGCTTGGCCTTTCGCACGACGAGGTTCTGCAACAGGCCTCGGGCGGCAATGTCCGCACGCAACTGCAGATCGGCAAGGACGTCGCTCGACTTACGCACATTGCGAGGGCTTGGGACGAGCTTCTTCAAGGGAATTGACTGGATCATGGGGTGTCTCCTGATGGATTGAAGAGCCACGCGAAGGTGCATGGCCCAACAAGCCACCGGCTCCCTCCCCTCTCTCACGCGCAGTCGTGGATTTGCCCTTCAGGCCGCAATGGCCGGAAGCACGGTCGATGCCTTCGATACAGGGACAAAGAGACGCGTACGGTAGCGAATGATCTCGGTGAAACAGCCCTTGGTCTTGTACCAGTCGAGGCGCTCAGGCGCGTAACCGGTGAGTTCGAGGCGCTGCTCGCCGCCGACCAATGACCACTTGACGGTCAGAGTGTCATGACTGGCGAACGGCTGGGGCGTTCCGCTTGTCAGGACCAGTCTTCCGAGCTCGGCCGGAGCAGGGCCGGACACACCCTTCAAGCAGAACGTTTCGGCGATCTTGGCAAGGTCGATATCAAGGACTTCGCGTCCGATAATCGAGCTCCCGTCCTCGGCGGCAAGTCGCGTCACCCGGACATGGTCGCCAGGTAGCCGCTTCCAGACCGGAAGCAGCAGCCCCGTCGCCAGATACACTCGTTCGGTCACCGGCGAAGCAGCTGCAGCGTCCTCTTCCTGTGCCCAGAGCTGGGAGAACTCGGTAACGCCGACCTCTTCCCACAAGCTTTCTCCGAGCGCCTCAAGCGTCCAGTTGGCCGATTGAAGCGGTCGGAGGAGGCGACGGCGTTCGATCATCGCGCCATCATCGGCAATGAGGCGTCGAGCCGGAACCGACAGGGCCACCTTGCCCGAACGCGCATTGCGCAGGGGAATTGCCTGGCGCGATCCGACCTCGTGCATCCTCACGAGGCGCTTTAAGCGCAGCGGACGCAGTTGGCGTTTCACTTCGAGCGAAACGAGGCGGGTTTCGGCGCCAGAGACAGGATCGGTGCGGAGAACTTCATCAGAGAGCACTTGAAAGCTGTCGACACGAACCGTTTCCAGCCCCAGATCGAGCGTGCCAGCGTCACGTGCGGCCTCGATCCGCGCTTCGACAAGTCCGAGATATTCCTCGAAGATGCCGTTCTGCAGTGCGATCGGGAGCGCAAGGATGCGGTTGAGCCAGCGTTGGATCGTGGGAAGATTATCGCTCAGGCCGCCATCGGGGTTCTCGAGCTTAAGTCCCGTCCTCTCAACGAAGTCCCCGAAATCAACCGCCTCGAGTTTGCCATCGTAAAGCAGGTGGAACCAGCGCGTGAGCGCGTCTTTCGCGTAATCGCTTTCGAGATTGTCGGCAGGGTCGAACAGGTTCTGTCCCCCTGTCTGACGCTGGCCGCGTGTGAGAGCGCCCAATGCGTCGAGCCTTCGCGCGATGGTCGAGATGAAGCGGCGTTCGCCCTTCACATCGGTAGTGACCGGGCGAAACAGCGGCGGAGAAGCTTGGTTAGTACGGTTTGTCCGGCCAAGACCCTGGATCGCATTGTCCGCGCGCCAGCCCGGTTCGAGGAGAAAATGGACGCGGCGCTGCTGGTTCTGCGCATCGAGATCGGCGTGATAGGATCGTCCCGTACCCCCTGCGTCCGAGAAGACCAGAATACGCTTCGTCCCGTCCATGAAGCTCTGTGCTTCAGCGACGTTGGCGCTTGCGCTGCGACGTTCAAGCCGCTGCTGACCGTCGCGTCCCAAGACCAACCTGCGCGTGCGGCCTGTAACTTCCGCCACGGCCTCGGTCCCGAAATGCTCGATGATGGCATCGAGTGCAGTCGCGATAGGGGGCAATGCGCAAAGCTGCTCGATCAGTGCGTCGCGTGCGGCGATGGCACGCGAGCAGAGAACGGGATTGCCGTGCTCGTCGATCATCGCTTCGGAACGCAGGTTGCCCTCCTCGTCAGTGAAGACCTGCATCAGGCGCACCGGAAAGCTCTTCGCCAGATAATCGATGACATATTCGCGCGGCGAGAGATCGATATCGAGCGCTTCTCGCTCCTCGTCCGAAAGATCGGCCAGGCGCCGGTCGAGCATGGCCTCGGCGGTCGAGACTAGCTGCACGACCACCGAATGGTCATCGCTGAGTGCCTCTTCCATCGCCGGGATCAGGCTCGGCAGTTTCATCGAAAGCAGGAGCTGCGCGAAGAAACGTTGCTTGGTGCCTTCGAATATCGAGAGCGCCGCAGCCTTGGCGTTGCGATTGAGCGTATCGCCGCTGTCCTCGTCGACCACCCTTGTGGCTTCGAGCGCCTCGTCGAGGTTGCGGTGGATGATCGCCCAGGCATCGGCATAGGCATCGTAGATCCTCACCTGCGCTTCAGTAAGCTGATGTTCGAGGATCTCGTATTCGACCCCGGCAAAGGACAATGCGCGTGCAAGGTAGAGCCCTTGTGCCTTGAGATCGCGGGCAACAAGTTCCATCGCCGCGACGCCGCCGGCGCGAATTTCGGTCATGAATGCCTCATGCGTCGGAAACGCGGTTTCCGGACCCCACAATCCAAGCCGTGCCGTGTAGCCCAAATTGGCAATGTCCGATGCGCCGGTAGCGGAGGCATACAAAACACGTGCTCGCGGCAGGTGGTTTTGCAGCCTGAGCCCTGCCATCCCTTGCTCTGAGCCTTTGACTTTGCCGCGGGTGGAGGAAGAGCCGAGCGCATTCGCCATGGAATGGGCTTCGTCGAAGGCAATCACGCCCTCGAAATCTTCGGCGGCCCAGGCGAGGATCTGATCGAGCCTCGTATCCTCGGCGCGTCCAGAACGAAGCGTCGGATAGGTGACGAAGAGAATGCCCTCGGGCATCGTTACTGGACCTCCGAGCTTCCAACGGGAGAGCGGCTGGATATCGAGCGGAAGCCCGCCAAGCGCTTCCCAGTCGCGGCGCGCGTCTTCGAGCAGTGCCTCGTTCTTGGTGATCCAGATGTGACGGCGTTCCCCCGAGAGCCAGCGATCCATAATGACGCCCGCGATTTGGCGGCCCTTGCCCGCGCCCGTACCATCACCGAGGAAAAAGCCCCGCCTGTAGGAGTGACCGTCCTCCGCGAGTTCAACCGTCGTCCCCAGTTGGCTCGGTCGAAACTGCCCGGGAAGGTCGCGGGCGAATGCCTCGCAAGCGTAGACCAGTGTTTCGCACTGTGCGGTAGAGAGCAGTTTGCCCTCCTGCCATTTCGCGGGAAGCAAGGGGCGCGCTTCCGGCACCGGTGCGGCGACCGAGCCCATAGCCACTGACTCGACAAGAGGGGTCGGGTGAACGGGTGCATCCTGCATGATGACACGGCTCGGTCGGTAAGGCAGGTAGATACCGGCTTGCTCGGGAACGGGTGCAGGATCTTCCAGGGCTTGATAGTCGAGCGCGAGCGACGCGCGTTTCTGGGCAGCTCCAGTCGCGAAAGGTGCGACCGGCTTGCGCACGGCAGCGCCGCTTACCGAGGTTGCGATCGAGCGCACAGGTAGGCGATGGATGTTCGGTTGCCTCGGCGCGCGATCGGGCAGGTGCGCCAGGCAGGAGTTCAGTTCGGCGAGATCGGCGAACTCCCCCGTGATCGTGGAAACGTCCTGAAGAGCCGCCTTCTCGATGACCACCATTCTGACCGCGATCCCGGTTCCGCTTCGTGAGAATGCGCCCGACAGCCGGACGTTGAGCAGCAGCGAAGCCTGTTCCTGGTCTTCGACAAAAGCCACGGCATCAAAGCCGTCCGGGAGAATGGCGACGAGGCGACCTCTTGAAGCGCAAATCCGCAGCGCACTGCGCAAGTGGCGCATTGCCGTGCGGCCATCGACGCCCCGTTCGTGGCTTCGGGCGAAGGGAGGGTTCATCAGGATGACGCTGGGGCTTGGACCATTGGTGAGTTCGGCGATCAACTCGCCATCATGTGCTGATAGACGAGCACGAGGGAAGATATGCGCGAGCGCGTCGCGGCGCGCGCGATCGATTTCGTTGAGCGTCATCGAGCAATCTCGAACGTCGCCCCAGAGCGCAAGTGCGCCATTCCCCGCTGACGGTTCGAGAATGTGATCGGGGGACCTAAGCGACGCGGCCTTGGCCATCAGCCATGCAAGGATCGGCGGCGTCGAGAACTGCTGAAGTTCGACCTGGGCCTCGCTGCGCACGTGGCGAGGCGGCAAGGCTGCATCGAGCCAATCAAACCCCGCTGTAGCCTCATGGAAACCGGCATCAAGTCCGATCCGTGAGAATTCGCGAAGCCAGAGCAAGGCTCCAACCTCGACCGCGTTGTTGTAATCGTCGATGGTCCAGGCACTGCCCCAGTCCTGCACGCCGGTTTGAGCGGCGAAGAATTCGGCGATATCCGCTCGGGTGAGATGGCATCCATTCGCAAGTCGCCGGGCAATTTGCTCTCCGATTGCGAAGGCGAGCGGAACCGTGCTTGATGTTTGACGGTCGGGGAAAAAGTCTGACTGGAACATGGCTTGTCGTCCTCCTGATTGAGGCATCGGGACATGCGCCCTCTGCCGGGTCAGGAATTCGAGAAGCCCTCTCTCCTCTTATCGACCCGCCTTTCGGCTCAGCCATGACTGGAGTTCGTCGTTCCAGTCGGTCCCGCGCGATTTGGGCCTCCGGACTTGGATGTGTCGCCCTTCACGCAGATAGGCATCGTGCCCTCGGTCGGCTGCGAGGTCGCCGCCCGCATCGTGATCGACGAAGAGATGGAGTTCGCTCACGCACTCCGGGATCGCAACCAGGCCGAAGCGTTCGTTGCCCAGCGTCGCCCATGTTGGGATACCGGTGAGCGCATAGGCCGACATCGCGCTTTCAATGCCTTCGGCGAGACCGAGCCTTCGCTCAGCGGGTGCGAACAGACGTACCGCCGCCTCGCCGAGGGAACCCAGCGCACGTTTCGGCTTGGCAAACGATGCCTGCATATCGCCGGAATGCGACAGGAAGGTTCGGTGAACGGCAATTGGCCCCTCGTCGAGGCTGACTGCAGCGATCATCGCCGGCAGGAAGCGGGCGCGCCCCTTCGGACCAAGCGGTGTCCGTGGGTGAAACCTCAGCGCATGGGAAGTTGCAAGGATGCCGCGCTCTTCGAGGTAGGCCTTGGCAGGACTTTGATGCAACGACCGAGCATCGCGCCAGATGCGGAGTGCTGCGCTCGATGGCTTGCTAAAATAGCTCGGCTGGCTCGGAAATTCGTCAGAGGAGCCTGAGAATAGCGCTGAGGTCTCGATCCCGTCTCGAGCGAGGGCAGCGAGCACGCTCGCTTGGTCGCAACCAGCAAAGCAGTGGAGCAAAATGGCCTTCCGGCCAAGCATAACACCAAGCGAAGGCGTACGGTCGTCATGCGCAGGACAACAGGCCATGCCCTTGGTGCCATACCACTTCCCGCCGCGACTCTCGCAGAGCTTGCGAGCGGTTTCCTCAAGTGAAGGACGGGATAGGGTTGAGTTCGAAACGGACATACTGGCTCCATCGCCGCACAATTGCCCCTGCAGACTGCCCCCTTTCCTCTTGCCGGACGCGTATGGCGCTTTCCTACACCCCAGTGTTCTATTTATGTTCTGTCGTCCATCAAGGCAAGCTAGGAGAGAGCGCGATGAGACGAAAATGGGTAACTGGCGTGTGTTGTGGGCTTGCAATCGCGATCCCCGCCATCGCTCGGGCGCAGGAGTTCCAGGTCTTTGATCATCGACTGAGCAAAGTCGAAAAGCGGGCGGACAAAGAAGTCACGTATGACCCTTCATTGGCGGTTATTGGGACCGAAAGAGAGACCCCATCCCCCGCTAACCGGAGTTTCAAAGAGACGCTTTACGAACCCCTCATCCGCCAAGCTGAAGCAAGGTATCGATTGCCGCCTCGCTTGCTCCAGGCATTGGTCTGGCAGGAATCCCGTTTCAATCCGATGGCGATCAGTCCGGCTGGTGCAGCCGGTCTTGCGCAACTTATGCCTGCAACAGCACGAGAACTAGGTGTCACCAATCGGCACGATCCAGCTCAAAATATCGACGGTGGCGCACGGTATCTAAGGCAGATGCTCGACCGATTTGGTGCGATCCATCTCGCACTGGCAGCCTACAATGCGGGGCCCGGCGCGGTATCGCGTGCAGGCGGAATTCCAAGAAATCGGGAAACGCCGGGATATGTGAGGAGCGTTATCCAAAGATGGATGGCATATGGAGAGCTATGAACACGAATCGGAAAAGGATCAGCGGACGGCTCGAGCATCTCCCGCGTGGGGCAGCGATCGTGACAGATGCAGGCGACCACTGGGTTCTGGAAGGCTACGAACCATTGAACGATGACTTCGGTTTCGAGGTCACCGCCGAGGGTATCGTTGTGGGCTTTGACCGCCTTCGAGTTGAGTGGCTGGGCCAAGTGCCGGCGTAGCGCGTTAAATCACGCAGCTCTCAAGATCGCGACATTGTCTGTTTTTCCGCGCATCGCATCGAGGAAGTTCGCCCAATCTTGAAGCATGGCGCGACGCGGCGCCAAATACTCTGCGGCATTGTAGGCCCCGCGAACTTCGTTCTCCTCGCTATGTGCCAGTTGAAGCTCGACCCAGTCTTCATGGTACTTTCGGATCCACATTGGCGGCTGACCGACTTCGACAAGCTGTTCATTGGCCCATGTGCTCGCAAGACCTCTGAAGCCATGAACAGTCTGCCGACCGTGATAGCCGAGACGATACAAACCATAGATCATGGTGTTTTCGGATAGCGGCACTCCACGCTTCTGGCCTGGAAACACATAGTCACTTTGAGAACATGCAATCATGTCCTTGGCGAGCGAAGCGGCTTGCATTGACAATGGTACGATATGCTCACGGTGCATCTTCATTCGATCAGGCCCGATGCGCCAAAGCGGAGAGTTTCCGTCTAGATCCTCAAACTCGTGCTTCTTGGCGAAACGAAGTTCCTTCGTTCTGACCCATGTCAGAAGCGCGAAGGTGAGCGCTGCGCGAGTAATCTCGGAGCGTCGCTCCCCTTCTTCATTGTATTGATCCAGCTTGTTTATGAGCTCTGGCAACTGAGCGAGCGGCAGTTTGGCCATATGCTTTACTCGAGGGCGCGGCTTCAGAGCACCGCGAAGATGAGCCGTGGGGTCCGCATCGCAAAGCCCACTCGCGATGGCGAACTGAAAAACTTGGCCAATGCTCTGCTTCGCACGCCGACTGATATCCAGAGCGCCCCGTTCTTCAATTTTGCGGATCACGCCTAAAACTTCAGGCGGGGTGATCTCGTGCATCATCCTTTCGCCCAATACCGGAAACACGTCCCTTTCCATCCTAGACCAGACACGCTTCGCATGAGCTGGATCGAGGCTGCTCTTTCGATTCTTGTGCCACATCTCAGCAACAGCTTTGAAGGTTCTCTCTGGCTCGAAATCTCGACCAGGCTTGTGGACCATCGGATCTTTGCCTTCGGCCAAGGCAGCCTTTGCAAGCGTCTTCAACTCACGCGCAGCCGCGATTCCGACGCCAGGATAAGCACCAAAGGAAAGCAGCTTCTCCTTCCCGCGATAGCGGTATTTCAAGCGCCAAAGCTTCGAACCGTTCCCTTTTACGAGGAGGAATAGCCCTTCGCCGTCGGCAAGCTTGTAGGGTCGTTCTGCCGCCTTCGCATTCTTGATCTGAATCTCACTCAAAGCCATTGGGGGTATCGCTCCTTTTCGGTACCCCCGAAAGTACCCCCAAAATACCCCCACTCCAAATCCGGCTTCAAGCGCATGCAAGCGAACGCAAGCGGACGCGAATCAGCTACACCGCTTTGATTTCATTATTTTTTTCGGATTTATACGGAAGAATGCGAACCCATGCGGATTCGAGATTGGTAGCGGAGGAGGGACTTGAACCCCCGACACGCGGATTATGATTCCGCTGCTCTAACCACCTGAGCTACTCCGCCCCATCGGGCTTCCGGGTCGGTAATTCCGGCCCGGATTCGCGCGGGCTTTGCCTCGAGCGAGCGGCGCATTTAGGGCGCGCCCGCGCGATGGTCAACCATTGTTACGCGTCTGCGCGCTGGCGGGGTCAGGGACGGGAGCGCCCGCGGAAAGGGATTGTCTTCACCGCTTCCCACGGCCCGCCCAGATAACGGTGCAGTTCGAGCGCAGGAAAGGCAAAATCACGCTCTTCGATCTCGGGGCCAAGCTGCGCCTGAAGCGCGCGCGCATCGTCTTTCGCGACCTTGTTCTGGATGGTGATATGCGGACGCGGCTCGTGCAGGTCCTGATCGGTCAGGCTGCCGTGAAAATGATCTGCAATGAGCGCGCGCAGGGCGAGAAGATCGGGCGATTCCAGGCGGATAGCCGTGCCCTTGCCGAGGTCCATCAGGCCAGTGATGCGCGCCCCGGGCGGAGCAAACTCACGCGCGATGCGCGGCAGGAAATCCTTCAGCTCATCCAAAAGCGACGGTGCGAAAGCGTGAAAAAGGGTGACGTGCGCGTGGAGGTGATTGCGTTCCGGGGGAAAGTGCTCGCGGCGCAAGGCATCGGCCCAGCGATGGATGTCAGGGGGCAGTTTTGCGGTGACGATAAAGGGCTGAGGCATCGTGTCGCTACATTTCACCCCTCTCGCGGCGTTCTTGGTTGCGATCCGCCGAGGACCGCCGCGCGTGGATGCTCATCGCAAGCTGTCCTACACGATCCATCCCGCTACATTTCACCCCTCTCGCGGCGGAGTACATACCATTTCGCTACAGCGGCGTTGTGACCTTCGAGCGTCTCGTTGAATTCATGCCCGCCGGTGCCGTCAGCAACCATGTACAGGTATTCGTGCGGTTCAGGGTTGAGCACCGCTGCGATGCTTTCGCGGCCCGGATTTGTGATCGGACCTTCGGGCAGGCCGACACGGGTGTACGTATTGTACCCGTTTACAGCTGCGATTTCCGATTGGCGGATGCGGCGGCCTAGCGGCTTGCCCTTGGTGATCGGATAGATGATCGTCGGATCGGCCTGCAGCAACATCCCCTGTTTCACGCGGTTCGAATACAGGCCTGCCACGGTGCGCCGCTCGGATGCCGTGCCGGTTTCCTTTTCTACAATCGCAGCGAGTATCAGCGCCTCGCGCATGGTCTCGACCGCGATGTCGGGACCGCGCTTGGCCCACGCTTCGGCGAGGTAGCGGTCCATCGCCGTCTGCATCTGCTCGATGATTTCGCCGCGGTCCTGTCCGCGCTCGAACGCATAGGTATCCGGCAGCACCGAGCCTTCGAGTGGGACATCGATATCGCCTGTAAGCAGCTCTTCTTCCATGAGCTTTTCCCAGACGAGGATGGACGGCATCCCCTCAGGGATGGTGATAAAGCGGCGGATCACGTCGCCGTTCTGGAACGCGGCAAGGATCTCGCCCTGGTTCATGTCCGGGGTGAGCGCAAACTCGCCAGCCTGAATCGGCTCGCTGGAGCCGAACAGGCGAGCGCGCAGCAGAAAGCCGTCGGCAGAAGAGATAAGCCCCTCCTCCTCTAGCTTGTTCGCCACTGCGCTCAGCGAAGACCCGGCGGGGATTACGAACGGCGTCTCCTCCTCGATCGAGGTTTCACCGAACGCTTGCGAGCCGAATACGAGGCCCGCAATGCCGAGCAGCACCAGAGCGAGGCCGGCGATGCAGCCGATACGTTTCACGTTCGAGTCCATTGCGCCAACCGGTTGGCAAGCCACCCAGACGAGACGCCTCCGAACAATGAAGCGAGGATCACCCCCGCCATCATCACGCTTTCATTCGGACAACTATCTGCGAGATCGTAGCAGTTTGACGGCAGCACTCCGAAAAGCGTCAGAAAAAGAACCGACACGGTCAGCATGCCTACAATCACGCCAAGCTTGATTGTCCAGTCCATCTGATCAATCGACCTTCTGCATGATCAGCGACGCATTCGTGCCGCCAAAGCCGAAGCTGTTGTTGAGCACGGCCCGCACTTCACGCTTCTTCGCCTCAAGCGGGACGAGGTCGATGCCTTCGGTGCCGTCGTCGGGGTTGTGCAGGTTGAGCGTCGGCGGGACGATCCCGTCGCGCATGGCGAGGATGCAGAACACCGCCTCGACCGCGCCAGCACCGCCCAGGAGGTGACCGATGGCGGATTTCGTCGAACTCATCGATGCGCCGCTCAGATCGTCGCCCAGCGCGCGCTTGACCGCGGCAAGCTCGATGGTGTCGGCCATCGTGCTGGTGCCGTGGGCGTTGACATAGTCGATGTCGCCCGGCTTGAGGCCCGCTTTCTTCAGCGCCATGCGCATCGCCAGCTCCGCGCCCTTGCCTTCCGGATGAGGTGCTGTGACGTGGTAGGCATCGCCCGAGAGGCCGTAACCGGTCACTTCGGCATAAATCGTCGCGCCGCGCGCCTTGGCCCGCTCATATTCCTCAAGCACAACCACGCCTGCGCCCTCGCCCATGACGAAGCCTTCGCGGTCCTTGTCATAGGGGCGGCTCGCCTCGGTCGGGCGGTCGTTGAAGCTGGTGTTGAGCGCGCGGGCCTGCGCGAAGCCTGCGATCCCGAGCGGGTTCACGGTGCTTTCCGCGCCGCCTGCGAGCATCACGTCGGCATCGTCCATCGCGATCATCCGCGCGGCATCGCCAATCGAGTGTGCCCCGGTCGAACACGCGGTCACGACTGCGTGGTTCGGCCCCATGAAGCCGTATTTGATTTGCACCTGACCCGTGACAAGGTTGATGAGGCGGCCATGCACGAAGTGCGGGCTGACGCGCCCGGGGCCGCGCTCATGCAGGACGATGCTTTCGCTCTCGATCCCCGGAAGCCCGCCAATACCGGCGCCGATGGAGCAGCCGGTGCGCTCCTTCTCCTCTTGGGTCATGTCGGTCAGGCCTGCGTCTTCGAGCGCCTGTCCGAGCCGCATCGATGCCGTAGACGATGAATGGGTCGACCTGCCGCTGCACCTTGTGATCGACGCGCTTGTCCGCATCGAAGCCCCATGGGTGATCCTTGTCCTTCACCTCGCAGGCGATGGTGGCCTTGTGCCCTTCGGTATCGAAACGGGTGATCTGCCCGGCACCGCTTTCGCCTGCAATCAGGTTTCGCCAGCTCGTCTCGACATCGCCGCCCAGCGGGGTGACAAGACCTAATCCGGTTACGACGACACGGCGCATTCAACTCTCCAATTGCGTCTTTGGCCGGCGACCCGCCTGGCCAGCAGCCTCTCTGGGCGTTGGTAGGGCCAGGCTTGCGCCGACCCTGAAACACTACAGGCCCGGGGCCCTCGGGAAAGAGGGCTCGGGCCTGTCGGTCAGACACCCGCACATGCGGGCATGCTGAGGGCGATTAGCCCTTATGTTCTTCGATGAACTTGGTGGCATCGCCGACCGTGCTGATCTTCTCAGCCGCATCGTCGGGGATTTCTACGCCGAATTCTTCTTCGAAAGCCATGACCAGCTCGACGATATCGAGGCTGTCAGCGCCCAGATCATCGATGAAGCTTGCTTCCTGAGTAACCTTGTCGCCTTCAACACCAAGGTGCTCGACGACAATTTTCTGCGCGCGGTCGGCAGTATCGCTCATGTGTGTCCCTCTTGAATTGGGGTTAGAATTTCAAAAAGTGCCCTAAAGGCCGGTTCGATAGAGCGCAAGTGAAGATCACGAAAGCCCCCGTTCCCGCACCTCTCACCCGAACAGCGAATAGGCCGGTGTCAGCTCGATATCGCTGCGCAGCATCAAGGCGCGCTCGGTCATGTATTTATGGCATGCGCCGAAGATCACAAGGGCTTTGAGGTCCTGTCCACTGATCGAATCTAGCGCGCCCTCGATGAGGTCGGTGTGCGCCCGGTTGATGCGCGTCCACCCTCCCGGCCCCAGATCCGGCTTAAATCTATCCGGTCAGGCCTGCGCGCGCGCTGCACGAGGACGCCGCCTGCGCGCGCATGGGGCGACGTTCATTCGGCCTCCGCTCGGACCATGCCGTCATTGGATGCGACAGGTTTTTCTGCTTTTTGGCCACTAAACCAGAGATTTAGAGCTGGCTGACACGGTTCGTCGCAGCTGACGTCCGGACTGGCGAAGGATCGGAACGAATACCGCCCTCCGCCCGTTAAGTCATTGAAACCACGGCGCAAACGGCGCGTGGAAATTTGAAAACGAATACTCAAGGAGATCCATGACTAATACAGTCGACATTCTCAAGAACCTTACCCAAACCACTTACGATTCGGTCGAAGGCTACCGCAAGGCCGCAGAAAAGGCCGAGAGCCCGGCGCTGACCCAGGCACTGGAACGCCGCGCCAGCGAACGTTCGAAGACGCTGAACACGCTGAACGGGGCACTCTCGTCGCGCGGTGAAAGCCCCATTAATTCGCCGAGTACGACCAGCCAGATGCACCAGACATGGCTGTCCATCACCGACACGTTTTCCAACGGTAACGAAGCCGCCGCAGAACGCGTCGAAGAAGGCGAAGACTATCTTGCGGAACAGTTCCGCGATGTCCTCGAAGACGACGATTGCGACTTCGACAGCTCGACCCGCATGCTGATCCAGTCGGCCTACCGCGAAGTCCGCGAAGGCGAACGTTTCAGTGACATGCTGGAAGAACAATTCGCATAACGTCCAGGGATAGGGCGCGTGGATGAGCGTCCTTAGGGTGTCGAGCGCCGCAGCCTGCGTGCTGCGCTGCGCTCCGCCCGAACCAACACACGGATTGGCGTAGAGCGCGTGTTTGTTTTGGGGAGCGCTGATTTCAGCGAAATACGCTGCTCCGCCAAACCTATTTCATCCAGAACAGAAATGCGTCCGGCCTTGCGGTCGGGCGCATTTTTGCGTGCCGCGACCAATTGAGCTTTATCCCGCTGGCATCAGCGGCCAATCGTAATGCCAGATAGCCCGGCGATGGATTTTCTCGCCAGCTATGCTAGGCCAGCCTTGGGTACGCATTCTTGCTGGGTATTCAAAATTGTTGAAGCCCGCGTCATTCTCTTTTGAACGGGAGCAAGATGCATGTTCAAGACTTCGCTTTACGCGGCAGTGGCCGCAACCGTATTCGCGCTGGGCGCGGTTCCATCCGCTGCGCAGGATCGTTCCTCCGGACGCCAGGATCAGGAGCGCGGAACCGCCGAAATTCCGCAATGCACGCGCAATCTGGGGACCATCGCGATTGTGGAGCCTGACAATCAGTGGTGGCGGCAACTCAGCCTCGGCAGTCCCGAGGCCATCATGCGAATATTCGTGCAACGCTCGGGCTGCTTTACGCTGGTCAATCGCGGTCGCTCGATGCGCAGCCGCGCAATGGAGCGCGCGCTCGCCGATCAAGGTGAGCTACAGGAAGGTTCGAACCTGGGCCGCGGACAGGTCAAGGCGGCGGACTATTTCCTCCAGCCCGATATCGTGACCACGAACAGCGATAGCGGCGGAGGCGGCGTCGGCGCCGTGCTGGGCGGCTTGCTGGGCCGCCGCGCGCTTGGCGGGATTGTCGGCGGCATCAACGTCAAGAAGAAAGAAGCGAACGTCACGCTTTCGGTCGTTAATGCGCGCACGACGGTCGAAGAGGCTTTGGTCGAAGGCTACGCACGCAAGCGCGACCTGCGGTTCCGCGGCGGCGGGGGCGGCGGCTGGTGGACCGGTTTCGGCGCTGTGGGCGCGAGCGGTTATCAGAATACGGAGATCGGCCAGGTCATCGTGCTCGCCTATCTCGATGCCTATACAAAGCTGGTCTACGATCTTGGCGGCCTACCCGAAGACGCAGCCGCGGTACGCGCCTGAAGCGCAGTAAGGTGCCGATCATTTGGGGTAGCGCGCGCAAGACGGGCGCTCCCCCATCGTGATCGTTAGGCGTCCTTCCCGGCCTGATCCTGCCCGCCCTTTTCGGGAGTGTCTTTCTTGGGCGGTTCGATCGTGCGCAGGTACAGTTCTCGCAGCTGCGCCGGTTCCGCTTTCGAAGGCGCGCTCATCATCAGGTCTTCGCCCTTCTGGTTCATCGGGAAGGCAATGACCTCGCGGATCGCTTCTTCGCCCGCCAGCAGCATGACGATGCGATCGATCCCCGGAGCCGACCCGCCATGCGGCGGTGCGCCCAGCTTGAATGCCTCGATCATGCCGGAGAACTCGCGGTCGACGGTTGCCTTGTCGTAGCCGGCGATTTCGAACGCCTTGTACATGATGTCCGGGCGGTGGTTCCGGATTGCGCCCGATGACAATTCGTAGCCGTTGCAGACGATGTCGTATTGCCACGCCTTGATCTCGAGCGGGTCCATGTTTTCGAGCGCATCCATCTCGCCCTGCGGCATCGAGAACGGGTTGTGCGAGAAATCGACCTTCTTGGCGTCTTCGTCCCACTCGAACATCGGGAAATCGACGATCCAGCAAAACTTGAAGCAATCCTGCTCGATCAATTCGAGCTGTTCGCCGACCTGCGCGCGTGCAGCGCCTGCCAGCTTCGCCGCGTCCTTTTCCTTGCCAGCGGCGAAGAACAGTCCGTCATCGGGGCCAAGGCCGAGCTCGTCATATAGCTGCGCCATAAGGTCGGGGCCGTGGTTCTTGGCAATCGGGCCGCCGAACTCGCCGCCCTTGCGAGTGACGTAGCCGAGCCCGGCAAAGCCTTCGGAGCGCGCCCAGTTGTTCATGTCGTCGAAGAACTTGCGGCTCTTCTCGTTGGTCTTCGGCGCGGGAACGACGCGGACGACGCCGCCGCCGCCCACGATCTTTTCGAACAGGCCAAAGCCCGACTTCTCGAAGTGGCTGGTAACGTCGCTGATGATCAACGGGTTGCGCAGGTCCGGCTTGTCCGTGCCGTATTTCAGCATCGCCTCGGCATAGGGAATGCGCGGGAAGCTGCCCGATGGCGTGACGCTGTAACCGCCCGAGAACTCCTCGAACGTGCCGGCCAGCACCGGCTCAAGCGCCTGGAACACGTCTTCCTGTGTCACAAAGCTCATTTCGAAATCGAGCTGGTAAAATTCGAGGCTGCGATCGGCGCGCAGGTCTTCGTCGCGGAAGCATGGCGCGATCTGGAAATACTTGTCGAAGCCCGACACCATCAGCATCTGCTTGAACATTTGCGGTGCCTGCGGGAGAGCGTAGAATTTGCCCGGATGCATCCGGCTCGGCACGAGGAAGTCGCGTGCGCCTTCTGGCGAGGATGCGGTCAGGATCGGGGTCTGGAACTCGGTAAAGCCCTGGTCGATCATCCGCTGGCGCAGCGAAGTGATAACCTTCGAACGCAGCATGATGTTGCGGTGCATGGTTTCGCGCCGCAGATCGAGGAAGCGGTATTTGAGGCGGATTTCCTCGGGATATTCCTGCTCGCCTGCCACCGGCATCGGCAGCTCCTCGGCTGCGCTTTGCACCGTGATCTCACGCGCGAACACTTCAATCTCGCCGGTTGGCAGATCCTTGTTAACAGTCTCGGGCGTGCGCGCCTTCACGTCGCCGTCGATGGTCACGACCGATTCATTGCGCAGCTTTTCAAGCACCGGGAGCGCGGGCAGATCCTCATCCGCCACGATCTGGGTGATTCCGTAGTGATCGCGCAAATCGACGAACAAAACGCCGCCATGATCGCGTTTGCGGTGCACCCAGCCCGACAAACGGACGGTTTCTCCGACATTTTCGGCCGAAAGCTGTGCGCAAGTGTGGGAACGATAGGCGTGCATCTAATTTCTTGTCCTGTTTGGGTGTATGGCGCTATTGGCGCGCCAGCATCGCGTGAGGGATTTTCCCGCGCGATATTGTGCGCGCGCTAACAGGGCAAGCATGGCGCTTTGTCAAGTGAGGCGCGCCGGTCATTTCGGCCAGTGGGACAATCCCGGGAGCGGTACTCCGCTCAAAACGACAAGAAGACAAATGAAAATACATGATCTGATCACCACCACCGAAGCTCTCACCGATCTGTGCGAGCGCCTTTCCCAATCAGAATTCGTCGCCGTAGATACGGAATTCATGCGCGAGAACACCTATTGGCCGGAACTCTGCCTCGTGCAGATCGCCAATACGCAGGAAGCCGCCGCCATCGATCCGCTGGCGGACGGGATTGACCTCACCCCGCTGCTCGACCTGATGTGCGAGAACGAGGACGTGCTCAAGGTCTTCCATGCCGGCGGGCAGGATGTCGAGATCATCGTCAACCTGACGGGCAAGACCCCCTTCCCCATCTTCGATACGCAGATCGCGATGATGGCGATCAGCCAGTCTGAGCAGATCGGCTATGCCAACCTTGTCGATACATGGCTGGGCATCACCATCGACAAGGGCGCGCGCTTTACCGACTGGAGCCGCCGTCCGCTGACCGACCGCCAGATCGAATACGCCATCGGCGATGTCACCCACCTGTCCAAGATCTTTCCCAAGATCCTTAACAAGCTGATCAAGACCGACCGCGGTAACTGGCTGAACGCGGAGATGGAAAAGCTGGCGGATGCGAGCAATTATATCGTCAATCCGGACACATCGTGGAAGCGCATCCGTTCGCAGGGCCGCAATCCGCAGGTGCTTGGCCGCCTGAAAGCGCTGGCCGGATGGCGCGAAGGCGAAGCGCAGCACAAGAATATCCCGCGCGAGCCGCATCATGCGCGACGAGACGCTGGCCGACATCGCCAGCCATCCTCCCAAGAAACAGGCCGACCTGGCCAAGGTGCGCGGACTGTCCGCCGCCTGGCGCGACAATGATATCGGCAAGCGCCTGATGCGGGTGATCGGCGATGCAGAACCGCTCCCCAAGGATGAAATGCCTGCCAAGATCAAGCGCGGCGCTCCGCTGGGCAAGGAAGGGGCGCTGGTCGCTGACCTGCTCAAGCTGCTGCTCAAGATCCGCGCGCGCGAAATTGACGTCGCTGCCCGCCTGCTTACGCGCGCCGATGAAATGGAAGCGCTTGCCGCCGGGGTGCGCGACCTGAAAGTGCTCGAAGGGTGGCGCTACGATGTATTCGGCAAGGATGCGCTCGAGCTGGTCGAAGGCAAGCTGGCCTTTGCCGTCGAGGGCGGCAGGCTGAAAATGACTCATATCGACGACATGCAGGCCAGTATGGAAGAAGCGTTGGCAGCAGAATGATTGGGGCGGCTGAGTAATTTGAGCACCTACCTGCCCACCATCAAGCAGCTGCAATATCTTGTCGCGCTGCACGAGCACGGCCATTTCGGCCGCGCTGCCGATGCAAGCTTTGTCTCGCAATCGACCTTGTCCGCCGGGATTCGCGAACTTGAATCGCTGCTCGGCGTAACACTGGTCGAGCGCAGCCGCCGCGTGGTGCGCTTCACCGCTCTGGGCGAGCAGGTCGTGGCCAAGGCCAACCGCCTGCTGCGCGAGGCGGAGGAGCTGTCCGATCTGGTGCAGGCCTCGGGCAAGCCGCTTTCGGGCCAGCTGCGCATGAGCGTGATCCCGACGATCGCGCCCTTCATGATCCCGCGCATCCTGCCGCGCCTCAGGAAAGAGCGTCCCGATCTTCAGTTGATGCTGCGCGAGGAAACCAGTCAGGATGCGATCGAATCGCTCCAGCATGGCCGCGTCGATTGCGTGCTGCTCGCCCTGCCCTTCGACACGGGCGAGGTTGAGGTGGAACATATCTCCGATGACCGGCTGTTCGTCGCATTCCCGAAAGACGATCCGCGCGATCCGCCTGCGAAAATCCCGCCGGAAATGATCGACCAGGGGCGGTTGTTGCTGCTTGAGGATGGTCACTGCCTGCGCGACCACGCGCTGGCCGCCTGCAATCGCAGCGAACTTCGCGCGAGCGCTTCGATGATCGGCACGAGCCTGCATACGCTGGTGCAGATGGTCGATAATGACCTCGGCCTTACGATGCTGCCGGAAATGGCGATCGATGCAGGCATCCTGACCGGCACCGAGGTCGTCGCGCGCCCGGTCGAGAGCGATAGCGCCAAGCGCGAGATCGTGCTGGTATGGCGCAAGAATTCGCCGCGCGAGGCGGATTTCAAATTGCTGGCAGAGGAATTGCGCGCCGGATAGGACGCGTGGGTGAGCCTGCTAAGCCGTCACTTCAGCTTGCTTGCGTTTCACGAAACCATCGATTTTCTTCGCGGCAAAAAGCGGGACGATCACCGAAAGCGCGATGCCCGCAAGCGTGCTGAACCCGACCCACAGCGCAACCGCAGATCCGCCGGCCTGAACCATCGCGTAAAGCACCGGAACAGCCAGGATAATGCCGCGCACTTCGTTGAGGACCAGCGCAACAGCGCCAACCTTGAGAAAGGCGCTCAGAAAGGAAGTCAGGGTCAAGCTCATTGGCCCTTCCTAGAATGGAAGGGTTGAGAAGGAGTTGACGGGGCTCCGAGGCTTTTCTGCGAGGTTGCGCGTGGTTTCATGTTCCATTCCGAGTGGTCCGGCATTGGCCATCGTTAACCAATTAGTGCTGGAGCCCCGGAAAGGTTTCACGCTTCCGTGACTGGACTTTGTATTGCGCGGTCAAGTGAGACTTTATCGCGGCATGCCGATCCTTAGCCGCCGCCAGCAGACACCGATCAATCCATGTGTTTGAGGCCGACCCGCAGGTAGTCCCAACCGGTGATGACCGTCAGGATCGCCGCCGCCCACAGGCTGCCGAGGCCGATCACATGGACCCAGCTTTCAGCAATCGTCAGGCATTCGCCGCCGGGTGCCTGGCATGGCTGGCCGTGAACCGCGCCGCCGCCGATCAATGCGCCAAGCGCGATCAGCTGGAACGTCGTCTTCCACTTGGCGAGCCGCGATACCGGGACAGAAACCTGCAATCCGCCCAGGAATTCGCGCAGGCCCGACACTGCAATCTCCCGCATCAGGATGACGAGCCCGGCGATGACATGGAAGTCGCCGACATACGGACCCCGCAGATACCCTTGTGCTGTCAGGATCAGGATGACGGTCGCCACCATGATCTTGTCCGCAATCGGATCGAGGAAGATGCCGAGCTTCGACACGGTCCCCTGCGCGCGGGCGAGATAGCCGTCGAAAAAGTCCGTGATCCCGATCAGGCAATACAGCGCGAAGCCAATTGCATAGCCCAGCCGCCATTCCGGCCACCACAGGAAGAACGCCAGAAGCGGCAGGGCGAATATGCGCGACAGCGTCAGGATGTTGGGCAGCGTCAACATGGTGGCAACCGCTCTAACGCGCCTTTTGACCGCGTAAAAGGCTCGTTGCACCGCTTGTGAACGCTCTTGTGAACACCCTTGTGCATGCGAGCGCGTACGTTATGTGGGAAGTCTGAGGAGCGAGTTCGATATTCTGACATGACCACATCGACGCGTCTCCTGACCCGCAAGCGGTTCATGCCGCTCATGGTCACGCAGTTTTTCAATGCGTTCAACGATAATCTCTACAAGACCGCTCTGGTCCTGTTCGTGGTCTATTCGGTTTACAATGATGAAAAGCAGGAGGCGATCTTCAGCGGTCTTGCATCGCTGATCTTCATTTTGCCCTTTGTGCTGCTCAGCGCGCTGGCGGGACAACTTGCCGATACGCATGACAAGGCCGCGATCATCCGCAAGGTGAAACTGTGCGAGATCGGCTGGGCCAGCCTTGGTGCGGTCGGGCTGTTCATGGCGTGGCAGGGCATTGCGGTGCATACCGTCGCCATTCCGCTGCTGCTGTTCGTCGTCTTCCTTGCCGCCGCTCAATCGGCGTTTCTCGGCCCGATCAAATACGCAATCCTCCCCCAGCATCTGCATAAGGATGAAGTGCTGCCCGGTACGGGCCTGGTCGAGGCCGGCACATATATCGCAATCCTGACCGGCACGATCCTGGCCGGGTTCGTCTATGTCGAAGTGGCGATGATCCTGATCGTGCTGACGGCAATTGCCGGGTATTTCGTCAGCCGCTGGGTGCCCGATGCGCCGCCGCAGAGCGACTATGAACTGCATTTCCCGCTGCTGGAGCCCTATGCCGAGAAAGTCCGCAACCCGGTGCTGCGCTGGCTCGGCTATGCACCGGTCGCGCTGGCCGACCAGGTGGTGATGAGCTTCAAGCTTGTCAAAGAGACCATGCACAATCGCGAAATCTGGTTTGCGATTGTCGCGATCAGCTTTTTCTGGACTATCGGTGCGGTGCTTTTCATCCAGTTTCCGCCGCTGGCAAAGAACCAGCTGCTCGCCAGCAAGGAAGTCGCCAGCCTGTTCCTCGTGATCTTCTCGATCGGGATTGCGATCGGATCGGTCGGCATTAACGCCTTGCTCAAAGGCGATGTATCGGCCCGTTTCGCGCCGGTCTGCGTGATGATCATGGGCGCGTTCGTTGTCGGCTTCTACATCGTCTCGCGCGCATGGATTCCCAACGAAGCCGGGGAGCTGCTGCCCATCGAAATCTGGATCATGGAACCGCTGGCGATCCCGCTTTTGCTGATGCTGCTGGGTATCTCGACCGCCGGGGGCATGTTCGTGGTGCCGCTCTACGCGTTTCTGACCACACGCTGCGCGCACGATGCAGCCAGCCGCACGATTGCGGCGAACAACATCGTAAATTCGTTGGCGATGATGATCGGCTCGGCCGTGGCAATCGGAATGACCTCGCTCGGCATTCCCGTGGCCGAGCAATTGCTGCTCGCCGCCGCGATGACCGGGGTGTCGGCGTGGCTTGGGCGCCTGCTTTACAACGCAGAGAAAGCGGCTGGAGCCACGAACGGGCTCATCCACGCCAAGGTCGAGGTCGTCAGAAAATGAAGGCCAGCACGGCGGCCGTCGCGGCAACATAGACGCTCGCAAAGCCGCGCACGTCTTGCGCGGTGAGCCGCCACAGGCTCTCGGCCGGAATATCGAGCAGGTCGTTCTTTACACGCGGCGGAAGGGTCGCCCGAAACGGGTGACGGTTCGATTCATCGGTAAGGACCAGACTTCTGCGCATATTCGACCTCGTGTGTTTGCTGCGCCGCTTCAGTGGCGGGGCAATCGTGAACCTGAGAGGCGTGTTAACACTTTCTTAACTTCCTGACAGGGCTTGCAGAACCGGTGTTGCAGGGTGGGACAAAACCGTGCGGGCGCTAACCATGTCGATAGGGATGGCGCGCTTCATTGCCTGCAAGCGCCGCCGGGGCTAAGCGCGAGGGGCACCGGGACGACAGGAGAACAGGTCCGTGAACACCCCCGCCAAAAGCGCCGCAGAACTGCTGGTGGAATGTCTGGCCGAGCAAGGGACCGACCGGATCTTCACCGTGCCGGGAGAAAGCTTTCTTGCCGTCCTCGATGCGCTGCACGAACGCTCGGGGATCGAGACGATAACCTGCCGTCAGGAGGGCGGCGCCGCGTTCATGGCCTGCGCCGATGGAGCGATGAATGCCGGCGGTTCAGGACGCCCCGGCATCGCGTTTGTCACGCGCGGGCCCGGTGCGACCAATGCCAGTATCGGCGTGCATGTCGCACACCAGGATTCGCAGCCGATGATCCTGTTCGTTGGCGATGTCGCGCGCGGAATGCGCGACCGCGAAGGCTTCCAGGAAATCAATTTCGAGGCGTTTTTCGGACCGATCTGCAAATGGGCGGCGCGGATCGACGATCCTGCCCGCATCCCGGAATATATCGCCCGCGCACACTCGGTTGCGATCAGCGGGCGGCCCGGCCCGGTCGTCCTCGCCCTGCCCGAGGATATGCTGTGCGATCCCGTCGATCCTGCGGTTTCGCCTCGCCCGCTCGTCACCCGCCCGGCGCAGGCAGCCTGCCCTGACGCCATGCAGGCGCTGTTCGGCCTGATCGCCGATGCCGCCAGCCCCGTCGCGATCATCGGCGGTGCGGGCTGGAATGCGAAGGCGCGCGATCACTTTCAGCAATTCGCCCAGAGCATCGGCCTGCCGGTTGCAACCGCGTTCAGGCGTCAGGACGCGATTGCGCCCTCATCCCCGGTCTATGCCGGCAATCTCGGCTATGGCCCCAATCCGAAACTGGTCGAGCGAGTGAAGTCCTCCGACCTCGTGATCGCCATCGGCGCGCGCTTGGGCGAGGCGACGACCGACGGATACGACGTCCCGGCGCTGGAGCATCCGGACCAGCTGCTCGTGCACATCCATCCCGACCCCGAAGAGCTGGGACGCGTCTACCGCACCGAGCTTGCGCTATGCTGCGCGGTCGATGAATTCGCTGAAACCGCCGCCTTGTGGGAAGACCATTCGATCATCCCCTTCGATGCCGGGGCAGAGGCGCACCGCGAATGGGAGGAATGGTCAACGGCCAAGGCGTCCGACAATCCGCCCGCGCTCGACATGGCCGCGTGCGTGGTATTCATGCGGGAGGCGCTGCCTGCGGACAGCATCATCTGCAACGGTGCGGGCAATTTCGCCGGATGGTGGCACCGCTATTGGCGCTATGACGGGTTTCCGACCCAGCTCGCTCCCACGTACCGGCGCGATGGGATACGGGCTGCCCGCTGCCGTAGCGGCGTCCTTGCGCGAACCGGAACGCACCGTGGTCGCTGTCGCAGGTGACGGCGATTTTCTGATGAACGGGCAAGAGCTTGCAACCGCAGCGCAGCACGGCGCGAACATGCTGGTGCTGGTGGTCGATAACGGCGCCTACGGCACGATCCGGATGCATCAGGAGCGCGAGTATCCGGGCCGGGTATCGGGCACACAGCTTTCCAATCCCGATTTCGCCATGCTGGGCGCGGCGTTTGGCGCGTGGAGCAAAGCGGTATCGACGACCGATGAGTTCCGCGAAGCCCTGACCGAAGCGCGCGATCGTATCGGCTTGAGGCTCATCCACATGAAAATCGACGTCGAGCAGCTTGCAGCGAGCGGCGCGACCGTCAGCGGGCTGCGCGCACGCTGATCGCGCACAAAAAAGAGGCCGCTCCCGGCTGGAAGCGGCCCCCTTTTCGAATTTGTCAGGCGTTTAGATGTCGTCGCCAAGCGCGCCCTTGATCTCGCCCTTGGTCTGGTCGACCTTGCCTTCCACCTCCTGCGCGCGTCCTTCGGCGCGGGTTTCGGGGTCGCTCGACTGCTGCTTCACTTCGCCGACGGCTTCTTTGACATTGCCTTTGACCTTGTCTGTAAGTTCACCCATTGCTGTTCTCCGTTGTCTGAATTGTATAATGGTTACAAACAGATAACGGGCCAGAAACGCGATCGTTCCGCGCTTGCCGCGCCAGATGCACCGGTCACCGCATCATCATTCGGAGCACGCCATCTTGCAGCGGGCAATTCCCACGATCCGGTGCAGCCAAAATCTACGGCGTCAACCCTCGGCCATCTTGCAGATCAAGTCCCATTCTTCGGGTTTGATCTTTGCCACCGACAACCGCGAGAGCCGCACGAGCTCGCAATCGGCGAGCTTCGGTTCAGCCTTGATCTGCTTGAGCGTCACCGTGTTATCGAATTTGCGCTTGGGCTTCACTTTCACGGCGGCCCACTTGCCCGTTTCGTCGGTCGGATCGGTGATCCCGGCGACGCTGACCTCGCAAATCCCGACGATCTCCAGCCCCTCGCGCGAGTGGTAGAAGAACGCCTCGTCGCCGACTTCCATCGCCGCCAGGTTGTTCTTGGCAAGGTGATTGCGCACGCCATCCCAGGTGCCTTCCCCTTCGGCAACGAGGTCATCCCAGCCATATTTGAAGGGTTCGGATTTCATCAGCCAGTAATTGCGGTCGGACTTCGCCACGAAAACGCCTCCTTGTGAATGTCGGTCCGCCATCGGTTACTCTTCCGCAGCTGGCCGAGCCACCCCTACGAATACCCTATCCTCCACAATTAACCCGATTTTTATTGCCCCACGCCATACGTGACCTGAATTGGCTTTTCTTGTGGGGGGCATCTCGATTTGGGGGACGTGCCGCACACTGTCAGGAAAAGAGTGCAGTGAAAGAAGACGACGAGAAGACGCAGATCGGCAGCGCCGAGAAAGATATCGTAGCGCTGGGCATCGCCATTGCTGCAATCATCCTGTTCGTCGGCACTGGCGGGTCTGTCCTGCCAAGCGTCATCGACGCGGTTTTCGCAGATGGTGCCGGGCCCGATCACCTGCTCGCCAATGCGCTGCTGCTCAACATCGCCCTCATCATCTTTGGCTGGCGCCGGTATCGCCAGCTCACGCACGAAATCTCCGAGCGCAAGCGGGCCGAGGCTCAGGCGCGGGAGCTGGCCGAAATCGATCCCCTGACAGCCTGCCTCAATCGCCGGAGCATGGCTGCCGCGACCGAGCGCCTTCGCGCCACGGCGAACAGCCGCGGTCAGGCCGTTGCCTACGCCATGATCGACCTCGACAATTTCAAGCAGATCAACGACATGCACGGCCATTCGATCGGTGACCAGGTTCTGGTTTCACTGGCGAAGCGGTTGCTCGAGCAGCTTCCCGACAACGCAATTCTCGCACGGCTCGGAGGAGACGAATTCGCTTTCGTGGTCGCCTACGATTCCCAGCATCGCGGTCGGATCGACGATCTGGTTATCCGCCTGTTCGACAATATCGTCCTGCCGTTCCGGCTCGGCAGCCTGGTGGTCGATGCCACCATGTCGATCGGGATCGCGACCGATCATGACGAGCACGGCCTCAACCCGATGGTCAGCGATGCCAGCCAGCTGATGCACCGCGCCGACATTGCGATGTACCATGCGAAGAAACAGGGCAAGAACCGCTATTTCTGGTTCGAGCCGACCATGGAAAACGAGCTTCGGTTCCGCAACGAGATCGAAGCCGGAATCCGGCGCGGCCTGATCGAAAGCGAATTCGTTCCCTATTACGAGCAGCAGATCGATCTCGGGACCGGTCAACTGGCTGGCTTTGAAATGCTGGCGCGCTGGCAGTCGCCGCAGCTTGGCCTCGTCAATCCTGAGATCTTCATTCCGATTACCGAGGAAATCGGCCTGATCGCCGACCTGTCCGAAGCGCTGATGGAACAGGCTTTCGAGGATGCGCGTCACTGGGACGAATCGCTGACATTGTCGGTCAACATCTCTCCGGTGCAATTGCGCGATCCGTGGTTTGCGCAGAAGCTGCTCAAGCAATTGATCGCCCACAATTTCCCGCCCCACCGGCTGGAGATCGAGATCACCGAAAGCTGCCTGCACGACAATATCGGCATGGTCCGCTCGACCATCACCAGCCTGCGCAATCAGGGTGTGAAGGTCAGCCTCGACGATTTCGGAACGGGCTATTCGAGCCTCGAACAACTGCGTTCGCTCCCTTTCGATCGGCTCAAGATCGACCGCTCGTTCGTGCGCGAATTGCGCAACAATGAAGGCAGCACGAAAATCGTCGATGCGATCATCTCGCTTGGCCGGGGGCTCGATCTGCCGATCACAGCCGAAGGGATCGAAAGCGAAGAGATTCTCGCGGTGCTCAAGGAGATGGGCGAGCTGAAGGGGCAAGGGTTCCTGTATGGGCAGCCCGAAACCGCCGAGCAGGTCGAGGCGCGTCTGAGCCGAATGAACCTGCTTGCAAGCGCCAATGAGCCGGTGCGGCCCAGCGACGCCGTGGAAGACGGCGATGACGGCGAAACCCGGTTCGCCGCTCAGCACGACCGGCCACGGCAAAGCGCGCGCCGCTGAACGCTTGCGCCGGGCGCGATCGCGCTGCGGACTGGACGCGGGGCCCTCCCGTGCATAGATGCGCGACATAATGCGCGTCCCCTTTATCAAGATGCATGGTCTCGGAAACGATTTCGTCGTGCTCGACGCGCGCGAGAATGTTGTGCCGCCCATGACCGAGGCCGCCGCACGCGCGCTTGCAGACCGGCGCGAAGGTATAGGCTGCGACCAGCTCATCGTGCTTGAACCAAGCGACCGCGCAGCATTCCGGATGCGCATCTACAATTCCGACGGCGGCGAGGTGGAGGCCTGCGGCAATGCCAGCCGCGCCGTGGCCTTGCTGCACGGCGAAGCGGCCACGGTCGAAACGGCAGGCAGGACGATTGCGCTTGAACCGGCGCATGGCGGCGCGAGCGTCGACATGGGCGAGCCTCGCTTCGATTGGGACGCGATCCCGCTTGCCTACGCGATGGACACCGCCGCCATGCCGGTCGGCTGGGAGCCGCTCGAGACGCCGATGGCAGTCAATGTCGGCAACCCGCACGCGGTGTTCTTCGTCGATGATGCCAGCGCGGTCGATCTGGCTGCGCTCGGTCCGGTGATCGAAACCGATCCGCTCTTCCCCGAGCGCATCAACGTGAACGTCGCAAGCCTTGCGGGCGAGAACCACCTCACACTGCATGTCTGGGAACGCGGCGCCGGTCTGACCCGCGCCTGCGGCACAGGTGCCTGCGCGGCCGCTGTCTCAGCGATCCGCAAGGGTATTGCAAAAAGCCCCGTGACCGTAACGCTGCCCGGCGGCGACCTTACCATCGCCTGGGAGCAAGGCGGGACAATCCGCATGAGCGGCCCCGCCACCGAAGCCTTTCGCGGCACGTTCGAATGGGACGATTATTCGTGAGCGCGCCAGAGGTCATATCCCTGGGCTGCCGTCTCAATATCGCCGAAAGCGAGCGGATGCGGGCCATGCTGGCGGATGCGGGCGATGTCGTCGTGGTGAACTCCTGCGCGGTCACCTCAGAAGCCGTGCGCCAGACCCGGCAGGCAATCCGCAAGGCCCGGCGCGCGCGCCCCGATGCGCGCCTGATCGTGACCGGATGCGCCGCCGATATCGAGCGCGAGCAAATCGCCGACATGCCCGAGGTCGACGGCCTGATCGCCAACACCGCAAAGCTCGATCCGCGCGCTTGGAATGTGCCGGTGGACGCCGCCCCCCTGGCCCCGACCAAGACCCGCGCTTTCATATCGGTCCAGAACGGCTGCGACCACGATTGCACGTTCTGCGTGATCCCGCAGGGACGCGGGGCCAGCCGCTCGCTTCCGATTGCCGACGCGCTGCGCGAGGTTGAGCAGCACCTCGACCTCGGCGCGAAGGAAGTGGTGCTCACCGGCGTAGACCTTACATCATGGGGCCACGATCTGCCCGGCGATCCGAAACTGGGCGTGCTGGTCCGCGCGATGCTCGACACTTTTCCCGAGCTTGCCCGCCTGCGCCTGTCCTCGCTCGACGGGATCGAGATCGACGAGGCGCTGTTCGACCTGTTCGCGGATGAAGAGCGCGTGATGCCGCACCTCCACCTCTCGCTGCAGCACGGCGCGGACCTCATCCTCAAGCGCATGAAGCGCCGCCATTTGCGCGGCGACGCCCTGGACCTCGTGCACGGCCTCAAGGCCCGGCGCCGCGATATTGCTGTGGGAGCGGACCTGATGGCCGGTTTCCCGACCGAAACCGCCGAGCACCATGCCGAGAACCTCTCGATCATCCGCGAGCTCGATATCGTGCACGGCCACATCTTCCCATTCTCGCCCCGCCCGGGCGCGCCAGCCGCACGGATGCCGCAGCATGACCGGACGCTGATCAAGGCCCGCGCCGCGGAATTGCGCGCAGCTGTTGCCGGTGTGCGCGGCGCGTGGCTTGCCAGCCTTGTGGGCGAAACCCTGCCGGTCCTCGCCGAGCGCGACGGGACCGGCTATGCGCCCGGCTACGCCCGCGCGGTGCTTCCCGAAGGCACGCCAGCAGGCGAGATCTTCAACCTGACAGTGCGCGGCATCGAGGAAGGGCAACTGGTATGAGCGAAACTGGCTGGAGCGAAAGGCTCCTCGGCGGATTTCGCAAGACGTCGGACCGCCTGTCCGAAAACCTGACCGGCATCGCAGGCGGCGGGAAGCTCGACGATGCGACGCTGGACGATATCGAGGATGCGCTGATCGTCTCCGACCTCGGCCCTGCCGCTGCCTCCCGTATCCGCGTGCGGCTCGCGGAAAAGCGCTTTGGCGCACAGATCACGCAGACCGAGCTGAAAGAGGCCGTCGCCGAGGAAATTGCCGAGATATTGCGCCCTGTCGCCAAGCCACTTGAAGTCACCGCCTTCCCGCGCCCGCAGGTTATCCTCGTGATCGGGGTCAACGGATCAGGCAAGACGACGACCATCGCAAAGCTGGCGCACCTCTTTACCGAGGATGATTACGGCGTCCTGCTCGCCGCCGGAGACACCTTCCGCGCCGCTGCCATCGGCCAGCTCGCGACATGGGCCGAGCGCGCCGGGGTAGATCTCGTGCGCGGGCCAGAGGGCGGCGATCCAGCGAGCATCGTCTTCGATGCGGTCAAGCAGGCCACCGACACCGGGATCGACGCGCTGATCGTGGACACCGCCGGACGCCTCCAGAACAAGCGCGAGCTGATGGACGAACTTGAGAAAATTCGCCGCGTGCTCGGGCGGCTCAATCCGGAGGCTCCGCATGACGTCGTGCTGGTGCTGGATGCGACCAACGGCCAGAATGCGCTCTCGCAGATCGACGTGTTCAAGGAGGTCGCGGGCGTCACCGGCCTCATCATGACCAAGCTTGACGGAACAGCGCGCGGCGGCGTGCTGGTGGCTGCTGCCGAGCAATACGGCCTGCCGATCCACGCAATCGGCGTCGGCGAGAAAATGGAAGACTTGCGCCCCTTCGATCCGGACCTGGTGGCGCGCGTAATTGCAGGAGTGGCCTGATGGCTGATGCCGAAACCAAGAAAGCCGGTTCAAGCTGGCTCAATGTCGCGGTCGATTACGGGCCGCTGCTGGTCTTTCTCGCCGTGTACCGCTTCAACGCGCCGGACGATCCGAACCCGGCGGGCGAGCTGCTTGCCATCATGTACGGGACCGGCGCCTTCATGGTCGCCGCCGTGAGCGCGCTGATCATCTCCAAATGGCGGCTGGGCAAGATTTCGCCGATGCTGTGGTTCTCCACCGCGCTCATCGTCGGCTTTGGCGCGCTGACGATACTCTTCGGCGACCCGCGCTTCGTGCAGCTGAAGCCGACGATCATCTACGGCATATTCGGCGCTGCGCTGCTGGCGGGATATTTCATGGGCAAACCCCTGCTCAAGATCCTGCTGGAGGCGGCATTCGAGGGGCTGCGTGACGAAGGCTGGCTCAAACTGTCGCGCAATTGGGGCGTGTTCTTCCTGATCCTTGCCGGACTGAACGAGGCGCTGGTCGCCTACATGACGTTCGAGGGCTGGCTCTGGGCCAAGCTGTGGGTGTTCCTGCCGCTCACCTTCCTCTTCACCTTCGCCAACATCCCGATGCTGATGAAGCATGGCCTCGATGTCGGACAGGAAGAAGAAGTGGTGAAGAACGAGCCGCCGACCTCCTGACGTCGTCCCCGGCGCACTGGCTGCACATTGGCGAAAGTGCTGTTATGGCAGCGTTTCACGTCACGAAGAGGCTTTGATCGATGCGCATGTTCAACACGGCAATGCTGGCGGTGGCCTCCGCCCTCGCCCTGAGCCCTGCAAGTGCCGCCCCGGCGATCCCCATGAGCGAGACCGAGCAGGCCGCCCCGCAGCTGCCGCCGATCCTGACCATGCGCGAGCGCGCCGATGTGATCGACCGTATCCTCGCGGAGCGGCTCGACACTGTGATCCCCCAGATCATGCGCGAGGGAGGCGTCGATCTGTGGCTGATGATGAGCCGCGAATATTTCGAGGAGCCGGTCGTCGCTTCCATGCTCGATGCGCGCAGCATGGCGGCGCGGAGGCGCACGATCCTCATCTTCCACGATCCCGGCAATGGCCAGCCCATCGAGCGCCTGACGGTGAGCCGCTACGGCCTTGCCGGGCTGTTCGAGCCATCATGGCAGCCCGAAAGCCAGCCGGACCAGTGGCAGGCAGTCGCCGATATCATCGCTGCGCGCGATCCGCAGTCCATCGCCGTCAACTTCTCGGACATGACCGTGTTCGGCGACGGGATGACGCACAGCCAGTTCCTCGCAATGAACGCTGCGCTCGCCCCGATGTACCGCGACCGGATCGTGTCCGGCGAGACGTTGAGCACCCGCTGGCTGGAGACGCGCATTCCTTCGGAAATGGAGCTGTATCCTTCCATCGTGCGCACCGCCCATGCGATCATTGCCGAGGCGTTCTCACCGCAGGTCATCACGCCCGGCACGACCACCGCCGCCGACGTGCAATGGTGGTACCGTGAACGTCTCGCCGGCCTTGGCCTGACGCCGTGGTTTCATCCCAGCATCGGCATTCAGCGCGAAGGCGCGGACGGGATGCTGCGCGGCGATACGGTGATCCAGCCCGGCGACCTGCTGTGGACCGACTTCGGCATCACCTATCTGCGCCTCAACACAGATACGCAGCACCTCGCCTATGTCCTGAGACCCGGCGAAACCGAAGTGCCCGCAGGACTTGCCGCAGGGCTGGCAGCTTCCAACAGGGTGCAGGACATCCTCACGGCGAACATGAAAACCGGGCTGAGCGGCAACGAGGTGCTGGCACGGGCGCGCGCGCAGGCCATCGCCGAGGGTCTCGACCCTTCGATCTACACCCACCCCATCGGCACGCACGGCCACGGCGCGGGCACGGCCATCGGGTTCTGGGACAACCAGAACGCCGACCCGCGCGGCACCTATCGCATCCGGGCGAACACCGCATGGTCGATCGAGCTGACAAGCTATTCGCAGGTTCCCGAATGGGGCGGTCAAAAAGTGGATTTCCGTACCGAGGAAGATGCCTTCTTCGACGGCGAAACCGTGCGCTACATCGACGGGCGGCAGACAGAGATAACGGTGATAGCGGCGGAGTGAAGGCAGAGGCCGGTTGGGCTTGGGGAGCGGACGTTCGAGTTTGTAGGCATGGTGGACAAATTCTGACGGTCTGTAGCTTGTAGATTGAGACGATCATCACCATCTAGTGACAATCGAGAGCACGTTTTTGTGCGCCCTCTCGACTGAGAGACAATTGCGCTCCCGCATTAGGGAGAACGCGAATTGAGCCTCAACAGACTTCTTTACGACCACCAAGTCGCCTTGATGAATGTCGCAGCGGCAGAAGCCCGGATTGCGCAACACGGCTGTGTCAATCATCATGAGAACTTGATCCACGAAGCCCGGCAGAAGCTCGGCGTCGCGCAGTACCCTGTCGCAAAGACCAGGGCGAATGGCTCGTGGTTTCAACACGCCATAGCCGACTGAGAGATCCTGCATGACAATTGTTATCGAGGAGCGATCTGCAAACGGACGCGGCCAAGGCGTTTTTGCGTTGGGATCATTCAGAAAAGGCGACATTCTCTATTTAGGGGTGCTGGACGATAGGCCGATAACCAATCACTCGCATGCCTCGCAAATCAGCAAGACCAGATTTAGATTCCACAAGGGATTGAGCTCCAAGTTCAACCATTCGTGCGATCCGAATTGCGGCATCGTTCTAAACGAATCGGGCGGCCATAACATTGTCGCGATGTGCGACATCGCTGCCGAGGACGAAGCCACATATGACTACGCAATGCGCAACTACCGGATCGAACATTTCGCCGGCCCATGTGTATGCGGGCAAGTGAATTGTCGCGGGTCGATCACCGGCTGGCAAGACCTGCCTCAACAGCGCAAGGATGACTACGCCGGGTTCGTCGCGCCCTACCTCATCGAAATTGACGTAGAGAACACCGCAATCGCCCGGCAAGAACATGTGGGTGCCCGGTTTGTGGGCGAAAGCTCCGCGTGAGTTCCAAGGCCGCTATTAGCGCAATTTCACTCTGCTTCAGGCTGACATACCGACACGCTTCTTGCGGTTGGAAGACGTCTTGCTGGCGCCTCGAAAGGACAGATAGATAATGACCCCAGACAAATTTCTTCCGCGCTGCCACCCACACATGTTGGGTGAAGGCGGCGGTGTAGACGTTTCTCAATGTGAGGCATTGGCGCAAGACATGGCTGAGCTTCGCGGGTTGGGCATCATTCTCACGCTGGTTGGAAGCTATCAGGTGGGCGATTATCGCTACACAAATCTAGCGGATGCCTTGGCTCATGCTCGCAATCAGCGTGGCCAGCTCGAAAAAGAGTCCCCGACGACTAGCGGCGGCTAAGACTTGCCTCAGCATCGCCGTCGGGCCGCGTCGTAGCTGATGCACTCTGCCATTGGCTGAGCCGGGAGTGGTTAAGCTCCCGGCCCTGCTTATTCGGCGTCAGCCCTGCTGTTTGCTGGCCTGAGCCTTCTGGCTCTGGCCGTCGCCCTGCTGATGCTGCAAGCTTACGGCACTCTTCTTTCCGCCGTCGACCTCGCTGGTTTCGTAACTGAAACGTTGATCGACCTTCGGGACCTGACCTTCCTGTTGAAGGTCCGCCTTCTTGAATCGGAGCGCTTCGCCACCCTTTTCAGGGGTGATTGAGCCAGTGCCCATGCTGCTGTCGTAGCTCTTGATCTTGCCAAAATGTGTCATCTGTCATTCCGTCGAACGAGTGTGCAGCGCGCCAGAATTGACCCGGCTGCGACTATGAGGCGGAACTGAAGGAAAGGGCTTCCAACTGTGGAAGCGGTGACCGTCGATTGCGACTGGTAGCTGGACTTTAGATGGCTATGGCAAGCTAGGATTACAATCGCAGCATGGAGCTTTGTGTGCGGGGCAGCGCCACTGTCCGCAAACGGATCATCAGCGCACGTCCCGTCGGCTGACCTCGATCCTCAACGCAGATGACCATTTTCCTACATGCCGCGAGCGCGTCATACTGCGCGCGGTTCTTTGAAAATTGCATCCTCTAGCCCGCGAAATGTTGGACAGTTGTCACCCGTATCCAACATCGCCAAACGCCTGAACTGTATAGAAATTCACCTGTATGATACGCATGACATGTTGGAGAATGTGTCACCCGTATCCTACAATGCTAGATTTCGACCTGGCTCCCCAACTCGACCACACGGTTGGTGGGGAGCTTGAAGAAAGTCATCGCGCTGGCCGAGTTTCTCAGCAGCCATGCGAAGATCTTCTCGCGCCAGATCGGCATCCCCGGCTTGTCGCTCGCAAGCAGCGTCTGGCGCGACAGAAAGAAGCTTGTGTGCATCATGTCGAACTCGCCGCCGCAGCGCTCCATCTTCTGGAGGCCCTTGGGCACGTTGGTCTCTTCCATGAAGCCATAATGCAGCACCGCACGGTAAAACCCGTCGCCCATGTCGGTGAACTCGCAGCGCGCATCGGGATCGACATAGGGCACGTCCTGAATATCGACTGTCAGGATCACGACCCGCTCGTGCAGCACCTTGTTGTGCTTGATGTTGTGGAGCAGTGCAGAGGGCACGCCAGCCGTGCTAGACGCCATGAAGATCGCGGTGCCGGGGACGCGTAGCGCGGAATTCTTGGCCGATTTGGCGAAGATTTCCATCGGCAGCGCGACCTCGCTCATCCGTTCGCGCATCAGCTTGCGGCCCCGCGCCCATGTCGTCAGCAGCAGGAAGGCGATGAAGCCGACCATCAGCGGGAACCAGCCGCCCTCCGGCACCTTGGTCAGGTTGGCTGCGAAATACGCGCCGTCGACGATCAGGAAGACCAGCACGATCGGCAACGCGTACCACCACTTCCACTTCCAAACGCCGACAAACAGCACCGCCATCAGCAGCGTGTCGATGGTGACCGCGCCCGTCACCGCGATGCCATAAGCGCTCGCAAGGTTGGACGAATTCTGGAATGTCAGAACAAGGATGATGACCGCCACCATCAGCGCCCAGTTGATGAACGGAATGTAGATCTGGCCGCCCTCTGTCTCGCTCGTGTGCATGACATTGAGGCGCGGGATGTAGCCCATCTGGATCGCCTGGTGCGTGATCGAGAACGCGCCCGAAATCACCGCCTGGCTCGCAATGAATGTCGCGACCGTCGCCAGGAACACGAGCGGCAGGCGGTATTCCTCGCTGGCAAGGAAGAAGAACGGGCTCTGGATGGCCTCGGCAGCTTGTTCAGGCGGCAAGCCGATGATCATCGCGCCCTGCCCGAAATAGTTGAGCAGCAGGCATGGCATGACGAAGCCGAACCACGAAAGCCGCATGGGTCCGCGCCCGAAGTGACCCATGTCGGAATACAGCGCCTCCGAACCGGTCACGGCGAGAACCACCGAACCCAGCGCGAGGAAGGCCAGCCAGCCGTCGAGGAAGAAGAAATTGACTGCGTAATAGGGGTTGAGCGCCCACAGGATTTCCGGTGTGTTCACGATCTGCCACAGGCCCATCCCTGCGATCACCGTGAAATATACGATCATGACTGGCGCAAACAGCGCTCCGACCTTGGCCGTGCCGCGTCGTTGCAGCATGAACAGGAACACCAGCAGGCCGAGCGCGATAGGAATGACGTACCGCTGAAATCCCGGATCGACCACGGTCAATCCTTCGACCGCCGAAAGCACCGAAATCGCGGGCGTGATCATGCTGTCGCCGTAAAACAGCGAGGTCGCAAACACGCCGAGCAGGATCGCGACCCAGCCATATTTCGACTTGGAAATACTGCGGGAAATCAGCGCGACCAAAGCGAGCGACCCGCCCTGCCCCTTGTTATCGGCGCGCATGAGGATCGAGACATATTGGATCGAGACGACCAGTGTCATCGACCAGAAAATCAGGCTGATAACCCCGAGGACATGCGGCGTGTCGAGCGCGAGCGGGTGCGGGCCGACAAAGGTTTCGCGAAACGCATAAAGCGGGCTCGTGCCGATATCGCCAAAGACGATCCCGATCGCGCCCACGGCCAGCGCCTTTTTCGACGCATTGTGCCCATGCCCCCCGGTAGGGGGCTGGTGGGCCGGAGCCGCCGAAGATGCCGTCGCTGTGTCGCTCATTCTATCTGGATTTCCCGAGCACGGTACTGCCCTTGTACGCGGCCATGACCATGACCTGCGCCAGTCGAAATGCGGCTCTCCGCAAGGTCGCGGCCCCTAGCACTGCGTTTTCGCGCCCGCAACATTACGACCTCCGCCAAGTGTGGCACTATTGCAGCATCGGCGCATTGGCGATCATCCGGTCGAGCTGTGCAATGCGGCCTTCCAGCTCGGCTCGCCATGGTGCGTCATCCGGCGTTCGTTCAAGCAGACTGGCCCAGACATTTCGCGCCTGACGAGATCTCGCCGCTTTGAAGGTAGGAAAAGCCGAGGAAAAAATCGCCCGCCGGGTTCGCCGGATCAACCACCCGCGCACGGTCATAGGCATGAGCCGCAGCGGGAGTGACGGCTCCGTCGGCGTGACCGGTCAGCGCCATGCCGAGCGCCAGCCATCCTTCGAGATGGTTCGGGTTTTCGGTCAGCCCGCGCCGCAGCATCCCGGCCGCGTCATCGAACTGCCCCCGCCGCGCAAAGGCATCGGAGGTCAGCAGGTAATTCGGCACAGGCGCATTCTCACCGAACAGCGAGCGGCGCGCCTCGACCATGCCCTCGCCCGAGCGCGGTTCCTGCAACTGCGCCGCCTTCGGACTGCCAGGCTGCTCCGGCGAGCCTTGCCACGCATAGCCGGCAAGGCCGAACAGCAGGACCGATCCGAACAGCGCATAGCCTTCACGCGGAAGGCGCAGCGCGAACGCCGCGAGTGCAAAGGCGCCGAGCGCCAGCGCGAGGATCGCGAGCCAACCGGCCATTACGATGCGCCCTCGCTGCGCCGCTTGCCAAGCCGGCGCAGCAACACGAGCAATGCGATGAGGATGAGAAGCGCGGGTATTGCGAAGAGCGGCCAGGTCGCCGCGCTGACCTCGGGTTGGTAACTTACATAATCGCCGTAGCGCTCGACGAGCCACGCGCGGATTGCTTCCGGCTCCTCGCCAGCCAGGATACGTGTACGAACCTGGTGGCGCATATCGCCCGCCATCGGCGCGTCGCTGTCATTGATGCTCTGCGACTGGCACCTGAGGCACCGCAAGGTCTCCATGAGCGCGGTCGCTTCGGCCTCGAGAGCGGGATCGTCGAGCTGTTTGTAGGCATACGGCGCAGGCGGCAGGGCGTCCTGCGCGAAGGCCGGGATCGCCAGCGCCGCAAGCAAAAGACCGAGCAGCCACCGCATCAGCGCACTTCCTCTAGGATCTCGAGCAGCTTAGACACATCGCTTTCCCGGATGTCGCCAATGTGCTGGTAGCGGATATTGCCCGAGGCATCGATGACGAACGTCTCGGGGACGCCCGCCGCGCCGATTTCGATCTGGAGCGCGGAAATGTCGTCCGCGCCGATCCGGCTGTAAGGATTGCCGTGCCGCTGGAGGAAGTTCGCCACGTCCTCAGGCTTGTCACGGATCGCGATGCCGATGATCTCGACACCCTCTTCCTTGAGAGCCTCGAGCTGCGGAGCCTCGGCGATGCACGGCAGGCACCAGCTGGCCCAGATGTTCAGGAGCTTCGGCTCACCGCCGACGAAATCCGCGCGGCTTGTGCCCGGAATACCGTCTGTCGCGGGCTGCAGATCGAAATCGGGCAGCGGTTTGTCGATCATGGCTGACGGAACCGCCTGATCCTTGTCCTGTGTCAGCATGTACCCGGCAAGTCCCGCGAAGAACAGGAACAGCGCCAATGGGATGAAGAAGATCGTGCGCATCAGACAGGCTCCGGCTGGGCAGCTGGCGGGGTTTCGGAAGCATCGAGCGCTGCCTTGTCAGCACGGCGTTGCTCGCCAAGTTGCATGGCCTTTCGCCGGCGCAGGTCCACGCGCACCCGCCCGATGATCGACAATATCCCGCCGAGCGAAATCAGCAGCCCGCCATACCAGATGAAAGTGACGAAGGGCTTCCACCAGACACGCAATTGCCAGCGCCCCTCGCCATTTTCATCGACGCCTGCTGCATCTCCGATGACGGCGTAAAGCTGGCCGTCCCAGCGGGTAATAAGCGCGCTTTCGCTCGTCGCTTGCGAGGGAGCCCAGAAGTTGCGGGCCTGCGGGGTCAGGATCGTCGGCTCTTCATCGCCGCGCTGCGCGGACAGCCGCGCCTCGATGGCGGTCCAGTTGGGACCGGCAACAGGATCGACCCCGTCGAGCGTGACAGTCCACCCGGCCAGTTCCTCGGTCCCTCCGGGAGACATCGCCGCGAGCCGCTCCTGCGTAAACGCGCTTTCGCTCGCCATGCCGAACAGCGCAACTGCCACTCCGAAATGGGCCGTGACCATGCCCCATGTCGCAAGCGGTGTGCGCCCCAGCATGCGGCCTCGCAGCGGCAGAAAGGCCGCGATCGCCATAGCCAGCGAGAGCGCGAGGCCTATGGTCGGCAGCAGCGGATAGTCACCGAGAACCGCGATCAAGACGGTTGCCGCGAACAGGATAAATCCGAGCAACAGCAATTCGAAGCGGAGGCGAGTTGGCTTGTCAGCCTTCCAGCGCAGCAGCGGACCGATTGCCATGATGATGAACATCGGGATTGCGAAGATTGCGCCAGCCGGATTGAAATAGGGCGGGCCGACCGAGACGCGCACATCGAAGGCTTCGGTCAAAAGCGGATAGAGCGTGCCCAGCAGCACGATTGCGAGGATCGCGGACAGCATCACGTTGTTGAACACCAGCGCGCCCTCCCGGCTGGTGACGGCAAACCGCTTGCCCTCGGATATCGACCCCGCGCGCACAGCGAAGATCGCCAGGCTACCACCGATGTAAAGGCCCAGCAGGACCAGAATGAACGTCCCTCGCTCGGGATCGACCGCGAAGGCATGGACGCTCGTCAGCGCGCCAGAGCGAACGAGGAATGTGCCGAGCATCGACATGGAAAACGCGAGCGCGCCAAGCATGATCGTCCACGTACGAAGCGCATCGCGTGCCGCAAGAACGCTTACTGAATGCAGCAGCGCCGTTGCCGCCAACCACGGCATCAGGGAGGCATTCTCGACCGGATCCCAGAACCACCAACCGCCCCAGCCAAGCTCGTAATAAGCCCAGTAGGAGCCCGCCGTTATCCCAAGCGTCAGGAACACCCAGGCAAACAGCACCCAGGGCCGCATGACCTTCGCAAAGTCGGGCTTGACCTGCTTGGTCATCAGCGCGCCCATTGCGAGGCTGAATGCGACCGACAGGCCGACATAGCCGATGTAGAGCGTAGGCGGATGGATCGCGAGGCCGATATCCTGAAGCAGCGGGTTGAGACCCACGCCTTCTGCGGCAGGATCGGCAGCCGCTCGAACGGGTTCGATGACAAGAGCAGGAACGCGTAGAACCCCAGCGCCACGAAGCCCTGCACCGCGAGCGTCGCGTTCATCGTGCTCTCTTGCAGGCGGCGCTCAAGCCCTGCCAGCAGACCGCCCGAAAGCGCGAGCACCGCGACCCAAAGCAGCATTGATCCTTCGTGATTGCCCCACGTTCCAGTCAGCTTGTAGATGAACGGCTTCATGGAATGCGAATTGGTCGCGACGAGCTTGATCGAAAGGTCGGTTATTGCGAACGCATAGAGCAACAGGCCGAAAGACAGCACCGCGAGGAAAGCCTGAACGACTGCTGCCGGGCGCGCATAGATTGCAAACGCCGCCATCCGCGCATCGCCTGTTTTCAGGCCGAGCGCGCCCGCCACCATCTGCAACACGGATAGCGCCGCTGCGAGCCATAATGCGGCCAGGCCAAGTTCAGCGATCATTGCCTGTCCAAGCCCCTACTCTATCCCGACCGTAGTTTCGGAGGCGTAATCGGCAGCCTTGTGGCCCTCCAGCCCTTCAAGTTCGCGGGGCACGTAATTCTCGTCATGCTTGGCGAGCAGATTGGTCGCCTGGAACACGCCGTCCGGGCCAAGGCTGCCTTCTGCCACGACGCCCGATCCTTCAACGAAGAGATCGGGCAGAATGCCGCTATAGCGAACCGGCACCGTGCTTTGCGTGTTGCCGGTGACGGTGAATTTCACAGTGATCCCGTCAGGCTGCGTCAGGATCGAACCGGGCTGCACCATACCGCCGAGGCGCACTGCCTGGCCGACAGCCGGCGGCTCGGCAGCCATCTGTTCGGGCAGGTAGAAATAATTTGCTTGGTTGCGCAGTGTCCATGCCGCTAGCAATCCTGCCGCGACAATCGCGATCAACGCAAAACCCACCAGGGTCAGTCTCTGGTGCTTGGCTTTCATCGGCGCTTCATTTCATCCCGGCGTTGTTCAGCACGGCGCATCGCCCGCCAGCTCCACACGATCAAAAGGGCAAGCGCGCCAAGGCCCACAGCATAGGCTGCGATCACGAAATCCCAATGCTCCAGTGACTCGCGCATCATGCCCCCTTCATAGCGGGAGCGGCGGCAACAGGCACGTCATCGTCGAGCGCGCGGCGGCGCAGGCGTGCCTCAACCTGCTGTTCGGCAATGAGAGCGCGCATCCGCATCAGCACGATACCGCCGAAAAGCAGCGAAAAGCCGATGACTGCAGCAAGCAGCGGCCAGAGAAACGTCGGGTCGATTGCGCTGTTGCCCGCTGTAATGCTGGGTGGTTGGTGGAGCGAATTCCACCACACGACCGAGCGGTTGATAATCGGGATATTGATCGCTCCGACCAGTCCGAAGATCGCAGCGATCTTTGCCGATCCGCCCTCGCGGGCCGTCGCCTGTGCGAGTGCGATATATCCGGCGTAAAGGAACAGAAGCACCAGCATCGAAGTCAGTCGTCCGTCCCACACCCACCAGGTTCCCCAGGTTGGCCTGCCCCAGATCGATCCAGTCGCAAGGCAGATGGCGGTGAATGTCATGCCCGGCAATGCAATCGCGCGCGCGGCGATGCTGGCGAGCGGGTGCTTCCAGATCAGCAGCATGGCGCTCGAAATAGCAATCCCGGTCCATCCGCCCATGCCAAGCCAGGCAGCGGGCACATGGATGAAAAGGATGCGCACGCTTTCGCCCATCAGCCGGTCGGGCGGCACCATCACCAGCCCCCACGCAATCGCACCGATCGACAGCACCAGACCGCCCCAGAACAGGAGCGGCATCAGCCACTTTGCCAGCGACAGGAAGCGTTTGGGATTGGCGTAGATATGCATGCAGGTGATCCCTGAGACTGTAATAGTCCCCCAGCCGCGCCTCGCAAGGCCGCAAATAGTGCAATGCTATGCCTGTTTGCTGCAATTGGCCGGGGAAAGCGGGACCGGGTCAGCCCCTTCCGATCAATTCCTGTGCCATGCGGTCGGCCACGACATCGGGCGGAGTGTTCGACGAATCGCTCGAATTCCAGATTGTCTCGAGCCGCTCCGGAATGGTCGCGATGCGTTCATGGACTCTCTCGACCCCGGCCTGCTCGCCATCGCGGCGAGCGAGATACTCGGTCGCCACCGACATGATGCCGCCTGCATTGATGACATAATCTGGCGCGAACAGGATACCGCGATCAAACAGTGTCTTGCCGTGATGGGCGCGGGCGAGCTGGTTGTTAGCGCCGCCTGCGACAATTGCCGTGTCGAGCCTCGCGATGCTTTCCTCGTCGAGGATCGCGCCAAGCGCATTGGGGCTCAGAACATCGCACGGCGTCGAAAGGATCGCATCGGCATCAACCGAATTTGCGCCGAGTTCCTGCGCCAAAGCAGCAGCGCGATCGGCGTGGATATCGGCAACGGTCAGCTTGGCGCCGTCCTTCGCAAGGAGCCGGGCGACGCCTCCGCCAACGCTGCCAACTCCCTGGACCGCGACATGCACCCCCTTGACACTGTCTTTGCCCAGCTTGTGGCGGACGGCGGCCTTGATGCCTTCATAAATGCCGATGGCCGTGAACGGTCCGGGATCGCCGCCTGCAGCATTCTCGCCATTCGCCGGCAAACCCGAAACGTGCGCAGTCCGCTTTGAAACGGCCACCATATCCGCTTCGCTGATGCCGACATCTTCCGCCGTGACGTAGCGACCGCCCAGCCCTTCGACGGCGTCGCCGAAAGCAGCGAGCAATTCGGGTGTCTTGGTGCGAGCCGCGTCGGCCAGGATCACGGCCTTGCCTCCGCCCATCGGCAGACCTGCCATCGCGTTCTTGTAACTCATCCCGCGAGAGAGGCGCAGCGCATCGCGCAGGCCGTCTTTCGGATCGGGATAGTGCCAGAACCGCGTGCCGCCAGCGCCGGGTCCGAGATGCGTGGAATGCACCGCAATAATTGCCATGAGCCCGCTGTCACGATCGCGCACGACATGCACCATCTCGTGGTCGTCGTAATCGGGTTCGGTCCAGAATGCGGTCATATGCGAAAAGCCCCTACCTTCTGCGCATGTTGCGCGGTGCAAGCGATTACCTGACACGCATTGAGAAACGGGCGAAGTGGGGCGATCGACGGGACTCGAACCCGCGACCTCCGGCATCACAAGCCGGCGTTCTAACCAACTGAACTACGATCGCCACATGCCCCTACTCAACGCAACCTTCCGGTCATTGCCAAGTCCGCGCAGGAGGGGCGGTTTACGCGTGTTGCGCCGCCGGTCAAGGCCACGCGAACGCGCGGCGAGCCTGTTGCACAAAGCGCCATTCAAGGGAAGCGAAAACTGCCCTGAATAGCGCTGTGCGCAAGATTATTTCTCGCGCAGATTGACGCCTTGGCGGCGGCGGCTCGCAGAGCTATCTCCGATTCATGGTCGGCCCTGGCGAATCCTCGATCGAAATCCTGCGCTCTCACCCCGGCGTGAAGCGTGTGCCTTCACCCAAGATCGAGATGGTGGTGAAGCCGAAATTCCTCACGCCGCAGCATTGCGAGGAACTGATCCGCCTGATCGACCTCGACCGGCGGCCGTCGACGGTCGCGGATTACAACGGAGATGCGGCGTTCCGCACCAGCGAGACCTGCGATCTGAAACCCGACCAGGAGGCCGTGCAGAAGCTGGAAACACTGCTGTACGATTTCACCCAGATCGACCCGGATCACGGCGAGCCTCTGCAAGGCCAGCGCTACGAGGTAGGGCAGGAATTCAAGCAGCACACCGACTGGTTCAATCCGGGCGGGCAGGACTGGGAGAAGTTTTGCTCCAAATCCGGTCAGCGCACCTGGACTTTCATGGTCTACCTCAACGATGTCGCTGCCGGAGGCGCAACGCGCTTCAAGGTGATCGATAAGAAAATCCAGCCCGAATTGGGTAAGATCGTCGGGTGGAATAATCGCAACCCGGACGGCAGCGGCAATGTCTCGACCCTCCACCATGCCATGAAGGTGCGCAAGGGTACCAAGTATGTGATAACCAAGTGGTATCGCGAAAAACCGTGGAGGGGCTGATGAACGACTATCAGGATATGGCTGCAAAACTGCGCACAAGGCTGGATGACTTGCTCGAACGCGCAGAAGTGATCGAGGACGACCTGCGCCACCCGCTCGAGGCCGATTCGAGCGAACAGGCTATCGATCTCGCGGATGACGAGGCGCTGGAAGGCGTGGACGACGTCCTGCGCGCGGAAATTCAACAGATCCGGTTCGCGCTACTTCGTATTGAGAACGGCACCTATGGCACCTGCGCCAAATGCGGAGAAGAGATCCGGAAGGAGAGGCTGGAAGCACGCCCGATAGCGACGCGCTGCATCAAGTGTGCTTCTGAGACCGAGTAAGGCGGGCCATGGGCTTACCGGGCATCAAGCGGCAAGGCCGCGTTGGCCGGTTGCGCTGGGACGGCTATGGCTTTTGCCGTGCCGCTCGTGGTGCTGCTGCTCTGGATTGGCACGAGCACCGTTTCGGATCCGCACGATCAGGTGGCGATCGCTTACTTTGAGTACGGCAACGGTGCACGCGACAACCTGACCCGGCTGCCGTGGGCAACATGGGTCGGCCAAGTCGGCGGCGATGGCTCACTCCAGATAGAGTGCAAGGACGGCACAAAGCCGCTCGGGACCTATGTTACAGGATTGTTGAGCGTCGATGCCACCGTGCAAAGAGGCTGCAACGTCGAATACGATTTCTGACAAATGAAAAAGGCGGCCCCGTCGGACCGCCCTTCCCTTACAGCCCGAAGGCTGCAAACTGGTGTTTCATACTTATTTCTTGAGCGACAACCCGCCAAAGCGCTTGTTGAACGCGGCAACGCGGCCACCTTCCTGAAGCTGCTGCTTGCCGCCGGTCCATGCCGGGTGGCTGGTGGGGTCGATGTCGAGCGACAAGGTGTCGCCTTCACTGCCCCAGGTCGAGCGGGTTTCAAACTCGCTGCCATCTGTCATCTTGACCTTGATGGTGTGGTATTCGGGATGCCCTTCGGCTTTCATGACTTATTCCTTTGAAGCTTTCGCCGGTTCCGACCGGCGGCGCTATAAAAACTGGAAGCGGCGCAAATAGCGCCGTTCCAGCAAATTGCAAGTGATCTTACATCAATTCTCGGGCGGATCTGCGATCATCGCAGTGAACTCGACCTCGCACGAAGTTTTGCCCTCGACGCTAGCCTTGCCTTTGAATTTGTAGACGCGGCGGCGTTGCTGCAAGAATTCCACCTCCAGGTCGAGCAGGCAACCGGGGGTCACCTGGCTGCGGAACTTGGCGTTGTCGATCCCCATGAAGATCACGAGCTTGCCGGTCCCGGCGAGCTCAAGCGTCTCGATGCCCAGGATCGCTGCTGCCTGCGCGAGCGCCTCGATCTGGAGAACGCCGGGCATGATCGGAGCGCCGGGAAAATGTCCCTGGAAGAACTCCTCATTCATGCTGACGGCTTTCACCGCATGAATTTTCTCGCCCAGATGGATCGCCTTGACCCGGTCAACCAGCAAAAGGGGATAACGGTGCGGCAGGGCATTGAGCACCTTGTGGATGTCGTAATCCACAATCGGTTCCGAAGATTTCGGTTCGTCGCTCATGCCCTGCCCCCGTATCGTGCCAAATCAGATCAAAGAGCCTTAGCGGCCCTCTGGAGCCTGCGTATTGCCCTGCTGTTGCTGCTGCGCCTGCTGCTGCTGGATCAGCTGTGCAGTGACCAGAGTCTGCTGGATCTGCTGGAAGACCTGCGCACCATTGCGGCTCGGACGGTAACCGTTTGGCGGGACGATCCCGACCGAAGGCACCTTGGTGTTGAGCGAGGTGGTGATTTGCGGAGTGATGTCGGCGCCTTCACCGGCATACTGGATCGCTTCCGGCTGGAACACGACCGCAACCTGCTGAGCCGCAGCCACTTCCTGAATCGCTGCCGGATATTGGGCGAGGATCTGCTCGACAGCGAAAATCCGGGCGTTGTTCACCTGGGTATTGATCGTCGCGATCTCGCCTTCAAGCGTTTGAATTTGCGCGAAGTTTGGCGAGCTCTGGACTGCCGGAAGCTCGGCATCGTCGAGCTGGCCGTTGCCATTCTGGTCGAAGGGCTGGAGCAGCGTGCTGAGTTCCTGCTGCTTGGTCCGGCGGGTTTCGAGCTGCGCTGCGTAAGTGGTGTTGACCTGCTGATAGGCGGTCTGCAGGGCGGTCGTGCCGAGTATTGCACGCGAAACATCTGCGGTTCCGATGCCTCCCTGGACCTGCGCGGTAGCCGGCGCGGTCATGGCAATAGCGGCAAGCGTCATGCCAGCCGGGGCGAGAATTTTCGTCATAAATTTCATTAGAACTGAGTTCCTACGTTGAACGTGAAAGTCTTGTCATCATCGCCCGCGACCTTGCGGATCGTCTGGGCGAAATCGATACGGAACGGCCCGAATGGCGAGTTCCAGTTTACCCCAATGCCTGCGGTGATGCGCGGGCTCGGCGAATTCCCGAGGAAGACCTCGCGAATTGCACTGTTGGCGCGGATGCTGGGGATGTTCGCTGTCACGCCATCGGCCGCGATCGGATTTATTGTCGCCACCTGCGTTGTGGTCGTCGTGCCATCGGTATTGGTGGTCGTCACGGTTTCGATAAAGATCGGATTCCCGTCGGTATCGAGATTCTGAATGCCGTTCGGATTATCCTGGAGGATCGGAGTTTCGACACCCCACAGAGCGCCAACATCCACCCAGACAGATGGTCGCAGGCCAAGCTCGCGCGCGCCAGTACCAAGCGGAACTTCCAGTTCGGCACGGGCAAGGTAGTAATTGCGCCCGCCGATCGCGTCATCGCGCACCGACTGGCGGTCCGTGATGGGCACACGGTTTCCGTCGCCATCGGTCACATATGGCTGCGTCAGGATACGGGGGCCTACGCCGCGAATATCGAAGCCGCGGAACTGCGGTTCGCCAAGCTGAAAGCGATCTGTGAGTAGAATATCGTCAACGCCCGGCCCGCCGCGATCGCGCAGCGGAATGATCGTTCCGCCTTCTGCCGAAAGCGAGAAAATGAAGCCGCTGTTCGCAACGTTCCAGAATTGCTGGGCGCGTCCGCGGAACCGCAGATACCGCTGGTCACCGCCAAGTCCGGCAAACTCCGAACTGAGCGACATGGTCCGGCCTCGTGTCGGGCGCAGGCGCGAATTCAGCGAATTGTAGCTGAGGCTGAGACCGACGATAGAGCTCAACCTGTCGCCAATCGCGTCGCACAAGAAGCGGCCAGCGAGCAGCGGATCGCATTCGGTGATCCCGTCGCCGTTCAGGTCGGAGAAGAACAGGTTTTCGTCGAGGCTGACCTCTTCGTAATTGAGCGTATAACTGCCGACGAGCGACATGAATTCCGTAAGCGGGACACCCACACGAACTGCAAAGCCAGTGGTCGCCTGCTCGAATGTCGTATTGCGTTCGCGGTTCTGGAAGTTGAAGCTGTTGAAATCGCGGCGATAGACGTCGACGCCCGCCGAGATGTTGCGATCGAACACATAGGGTTCGGTAAAGCTGATCTGTGCCGAGCGCGAGAATTGCGAATAATTCAGGCTCAGGCCGATGGTCTGGCCGCGGTCGCGGAAGTTCCGCTGGCGGATACTGCCTGCCAGAATGAACTGCTCGATCGAAGAGAAGCCGGCTGAAAACTGCAATTCGCCGGTCGGCTGCTCTTCAACATTTGCTTCAAGAACAATCCTGTCGGGCGCGCTGCCTTCGACCTGGTTGACCTCGAAATTCTCCTGGAAATATCCCAGCGAGTTGATCCGGGCCGTGGTGCGCTGCACGCCAAGCGAGTTGAACGCATCGCCCTCGCTGATGCGGAATTCGCGGCGGATCACCTTGTCCTGCGTCAGCGTGTTGCCGTTCACATCGACCCGTTCGACATAGACGCGCGGCGCCTGTCTGAGGATGAACGTGATGTCCATCGTCAGGTCGTCCTTGTTGCGGCTGAAACGCGGCTGCACGTCAGCGAACGCGTAACCGAAGCGACCAGCTAGCTCGGTGAGCTGTTCGACCGTGTCCTCGACAGCTTTCGCGTCGTAGAAATCGCCGGTCTGCATCGGCAACTGGGTGCTCATCACATCGCTGTCGAAATCGCGAAGCTGGCTTTCAACGTCGACATCGCCGAATTTGTAACGCTCGCCTTCCTCGACGACGTAGGTGATGATGAAGTCTTCCTGGTCCGGCGTCAGCTCGGCAACGGCTGAAACCACACGGAAATCGGCATAGCCCTCGGTCAGATAGAACTGGCGCAGCTTCTGCTGGTCGAATGCCAGACGGTCCGGATCATAGCTCGTGTTAGAGCTGAAGAACCGGTAAAAGCGCGACTGCTTCGTGACCATTTCACCGCGCAGCTCGCCATCGGAGAACACTTCGTTCCCGATGATATTGATCTGGCGAACCTTGGACTTCGGTCCCTCGGTGATCTCGAACACGACATCGACGCGGTTCTGCGGAAGCTGGACCATCTGTGGCTCCACAGTGGCAGCAAACCGGCCCTGCCGCTTATACAGCTCGACTATGCGAGCCACATCGGCGCGGACTTTCGAGCGGGTGAAGATCTGACGCGGCGACAACTTGATCTCGGGCAGGATCTTGTCCGCATCGAGCCGCTTGTTTCCTTCGAGAACAATACGGTTGATGACCGGGTTTTCGGTGACCGTGATCACCACGTTGCCGGCATCGTTGCGGATCGAGAAATTCGAGAACAGCTCGGTCGCGCCCAGATCCTTCAGCGCCTCATCAGCGGCGGCGGAGGTGTATTCCTGGCCCACGCGCAGGCGGATGTAGCTGAGGATCGTGGTCGGCTCGAGCCGCTCGGCACCGGAAACGCTGATTGTGCGAATAACATCCGCACTGGGGGCAGGTGCCGGAGCCGGTGTGGGCGCAGGCGCTGGCGCTGGCGCAGGTTGGGCAGTGGTCGCCGGCTCTGCATCCTGACCTTCGTCCTGAGCCTGGGCAGCGAATGGCACGCCAGCCAGCATTGTCGCGCCGGACAAGGCAATCGCCAGCCTGCCCGCGCGGGTAAAAGCTTTGGGAGTGGCAGGGATGCTGCCTGTCTCGCTGCGTCGATTCATGGAGTAAAAGTTCCCGTCTAACCCGTCTTTGCCACGCCCGAAAATTCTGGGCACGCCATTCCCGCGGCGTGTAGTTCGCGGTCCATATCGGTCCGTCTTTGCCTCTGCCCCATGCAGCCTTCGCAATCAAGCGGTGTCCCCGGACAATCCCGGTTCGCCCGTTTCCTTTCCCCGGCTAACTGCCGAATAACGATCCGAAGAACGCCAGCGAGGTGACATCGTTGACTGTCACAACGACCATGAACGCAAGCACAAGGAAAATGCCGGTGCGATACGCCCATTCGGTTGCTACAGGTCCAACCGGCTTCCGACGAACCGCTTCCGCGGCGTAGAACGCCAAGTGGCCACCATCGAGTGCGGGGATTGGCAAGAAGTTGATGAATGCCAAGTTAAGCGAGATCAGCGCAGCGAAATTGATAAACGCGACCAGCCCGAGGCTCATCTGCTCACCGGAATATTTGGCAATCTTTACAGGCCCGCCAAGCTCCTTGATCGAGCGTTCGCCCAATACGACCTGTTTCAGCCCGGTAAGCATCATTCCGAGCACGTCCCAGCTGTGCGCCACAGCCATAGGGACCGATTCCAGCGCGCCGACATCCTCGATGATGTATTCGCCGCCCGATGGAGCGATACCAATCTGCCCGACGATACTCGTGTTACCGAAATTATCGGTCATCTCGACCCGTTCGGTCGTCATTGGAAAATCTAGCCTGTCTCCGTCGCGCTCGGCTGTGACCACAAGGTTCTTGGACGGATAGAGGGCAATCTCGGACCTTACGGCCTCGAAATCGTCAACCGGAACGCCGTCGATTGCGACGATCGTGTCGCCGACCTGCATTCCAGCTTCGGCTGCCACGGATGTTTCCGTGAATTCGCCGATGGTCCGCGAATCCTCGGCTCCGACGATGGTCGGCTTACCGTAAAGGGCGAACAGGGAGGCGAAAATCGCGACGGTTATCAGTAGATTGGCAACCGGACCGGCTGCGACAATCAACGCTCGCTTCCACAGGGCCGCGTCCTGAAAACTGCCCCGCTCGACCGGCGCATGGGGGTCCGGGACCGATGCGGGGTTCATGTCGCCCCTGAATTGAACATATCCGCCAAGCGGCAATGCCGACAGTTTCCAGCGAGTGCCGCGCCTATCGGTGTATCCCGCCATTTCCTTGCCGAAGCCGATCGAGAATGCATCGGCCTCAACACCGAACCAGCGGCCTACGAGGTAATGGCCGAGTTCATGCAAGGTGATCAGCGGCCCGAGCAACAGCAGAAAGCCGACAAGATACATCCAGAAGGGCGGCGATTCAAACAAGGGCGGTGCTTTCCAGGGATTGTCTTGCGCGCGCTCGTGCTTCCGCATCGATTTCCAGCACATCTTCCAGAGTGCCGGGCGCAGCAGCGCTAAATTTACTCAAAGTGCTCTCCACCACTGCCGTAATACCCATGAACCCTATCTGACTGTCCAGAAACGCAGCAACTGCAATTTCGTTCGCAGCATTGAGGATTGCCGGGGTGGCGCCTCCTGCCTTGATAGCCTCGCGGGCAAGCCGGGTGGCCGGAAAACGGGCCTCGTCCGTGGGAAAAAATGTCAGCTCGCCAATGCCCGCAAGATCGAGCGGCTCTAAAGGTGTGTCCATTCGCCGGGGCCAAGCGAGGCACGACGCAATGGGCACGCGCATGTCCGAGGGGCCAAGCTGCGCGAGCGTCGAGCGGTCGCGGTATTCGACCATCGAGTGAATGACGCTTTGCGGGTGAACGACGATCCGCAGCTTTTCGAGCCCGACCGGGAAGAGATGATGTGCCTCGATGAATTCGAGGCCCTTGTTCATCATCGTTGCCGAATCGACGCTGATCTTTGCTCCCATCGACCAGTTGGGGTGCGCGACCGCCTGTTTGGGAGTCGCAGCCTGCAATTGCTCGGGCGTCCATGTCCGAAACGGGCCTCCGCTCGCAGTAAGCGTAATCCGCGCGACATCCTTGAGATCGTTACCGGCGAGGCATTGGAATATCGCATTGTGCTCGCTGTCCGTCGGAAGCAGCGTCGCGCCGTGGTGCGCGACCGCTGCGGTAAGCACCTCGCCTGCGGATACGAGCGCTTCCTTGTTCGCAAGTGCGATAGTACCGCCGCGCTCTACCGCCGCCATTACTGGACCGAGCCCCGCGCACCCGACAATTGCAGCCACGGTGATGTCGACCGGACGAGCAGCCGCTTCACACAGCGCCTGCGCGCCGCCAGCCGCCTCGATATTGCTGCCTGCCAGAGCCTCGCGCAGATCGCCCAGGCAGCCCTCATCTCCAACGACGGCAAGCCTTGCTCCGAATTCGCGGGCGAGCTTTGCCAGCTCCTTAGCCGAGCAATTCGCGGTCACCGCCTCTACCCGCCAACGGTCGGAATCGCGGCGAGATCAGGTCGAGGGTCGAGGCGCCAATCGAGCCGGTGGCACCGAGGATGGTGATCGAACGAGTCATTCCGGCATCATCCTATCAGAATTCGCGTGACGAACAGCACCAAGAAAACGGCAAGAAACCCGTCGAGCCGGTCGAAGATGCCGCCATGTCCGGGGATCAGGTTGCTCAGAATCTTTCCGCCCTGCCCGGCGCTTCATCCAGCTTTCGAAGAAATCGCCTGTTTGCGCTACGACCGCGACGACAATTCCGGCGACGATAGCTGCGAGCACGTTCGCGATTTGCACGCCGTCCGGCGCCGGATTGCCGAAATGGCCCGCATCCGGAAAAGTATACAGAACGCCGAGCGCAACAAGGCTTGCCGCGACTGCCCCGCCGCCCAGCCCTGCCCACGTCTTGGATGGGCTGATCGAAGGGGCGATCTTCGGCCCGCCGATGGCGCGGCCGGCGAAGTAGGCGCCCACATCGACCGCGATCACCGGCGCAAGAAAGCCAAGCGCGAAGAATAGCGGAACATAACTGTTGCGTGCCTCGACCATTGCGAATGCTGCCGCGCTGACATAGGCGGCGCCAAAGAAAAGCCACGTCACCTCGGCCAGGCCCGATACCTCGAAACCGCGCACAAGCCGGTTCCACTCCCACAGGGTCAGGCCAGCCAAAAGGATAACTAGGCCGGACCACCACCAGCCGCCGAGCCAGACGGCGACCGAGACTATGGCGACCATCACAATGCCGGAGACAAACCGGATCGGCAGGTCTGCGAGCCCCTTAACCGTTTCCTTCGCCCGCTGCCGTTTCGAAAGCGCCTTATCTTCCGCCATAGCGACGCTCCCGCCGGGCAAAATCATCGAGTGCCTGAGCGAGATGCTCGGGCTTGAAATCGGGCCATAGCGTGTCGACGAAAAGCATTTCTGCATATGCCGCCTGCCACAGCAGGAAATTCGAGAGGCGAATCTCGCCGCTGGTGCGGATCAGCAGGTCGAGCGGCGGCAGATCGTTCGTATCGAGCTGTGCCTCGATCCCCTCAGCGGTAATCTCGCCATGCTCTGCAGCCTTCGCCGCAGCGCGCGCAATCTCGTGCTGCGCACCATAATTAAGTGCCACCGCAAGCATCCTCGATCCGTTCGCGGTCTGCGCAAGCGCGTCTTCGAGCATGGCGACAATATCGGGAGCGAGCGATTGCCAGTCGCCGATGATCTTGAGCTTCACGTCATTGGCGATGAATTCGGGCAGGTCGGATTTAATGAACTTGCGCATTAGATTCATCAGATCATCGACTTCGTCTTCGGAGCGCTTCCAGTTTTCCGAAGAAAACGCGTAGAGCGTCAGACAGTCGAGCCCCGTTGGCTCCAGCCCGCGCACCAGCCGCCGCACCGCCTCGACACCGCGCTGATGACCGATCGAGCGCGGCAGGCCGCGCTTCTTCGCCCAGCGACCATTACCATCCATTATGATGGCTACGTGACGCGCACCCGCCCCATTCGAATGGGCGCCAGCGTGTCCGTCAGACTGAGCGGGCATGTCGCCCATTGGCTCTCCCTGCCCCCGCACGCATCACTGCGTCAGGATTTCCTGTTCTTTCTTGGCCGCTGCGTCATCGGCTTCGGCGACGTATTTGTCGGTAAGCTTCTGGACCTCGTCTTCCATACGCTTGCGATCGTCCTCCGAGATGTCTTTCTTCTTCTCGTCGGTCTTCAGGTCTTCCATCCCGTCGCGGCGGACGTTGCGGATCGCGATCTTGGCCTTTTCCGCGTATTGGCCGGCAAGCTTCGCCAGTTCCTTGCGGCGCTCTTCGGTAAGATCGGGCATGGGCAGGCGAACCGTCTGGCCGTCGGTCATCGGGTTCAGACCCAGATTGGCCTTGGTAATGCCTTTCTCAACCGCGGAGACATTCGTCTTGTCCCACACCTGCACCGCCAGCATGCGCGGCTCTGGCGCGTTCACGGTGGCCACCTGGTTGAGCGGCATCATGGACCCGTAAACCTCGACTTGCACCGGATCCAGCAAGCTGACATTGGCCCGGCCCGTTCGCAGGCCCGAAAGGTCACTCTTCAGCGCCTCGACCGCGCCGTTCATCCGGCGCTCGATATCTGCCTTGTCGTATTGCGGCATGGATTACGCTTCCTTCTGTACAATCGTCTGCGTGCCTTCGCCCGCGAGGACGGTGGCAACGTTGCCTTTTTCTCGAATTGAAAACACCACTATCGGAATGTCGTTCTCGCGGCAAAGCGCAACCGCTGTTGCGTCCATGACCTTGAGATTGTCCGACAGGACACGGTCGTAAGTGATGGTTTCGAAACGGGTCGCCTCGGGGTAAATCTTGGGGTCGCTATCATAGACCCCGTCCACGCTGGTTCCCTTGAGCAGCGCATCGCACCCCAATTCAGCGGCGCGCAAAGCGGCGCCCGTATCTGTGGTGAAGAACGGATTGCCGGTGCCTGCTGCGAAGATCACGATGCGGCCTTTTTCAAGATGCCGCTCCGCCCGCCGGCGAATGTAAGGCTCGCACACGGTGCTCATCGGGATCGCCGATTGCACGCGCGTCTGCGCGCCGAGCTGTTCGAGTGCATTCTGCATCGCTAGCGCGTTCATCACGGTTGCGAGCATCCCCATGTAATCGCCCGTCGTGCGGTCGAGGCCGCGCGCCGCGCCTGCAACGCCGCGAAAGATATTGCCGCCTCCAATCACGAGACACACCTCAAGACCGGTTTCCTTCGCCGCCTTCACCTCTTCGGCAAGGCGCGCGACATAGGCTGGATCAATCCCGTATTCCTGTTCGCCCATCAAAACTTCTCCCGAGAGTTTGAGGAGGACGCGCTTGATTTCGGGAATGGGCATACTTATCCAAATTCCAATTGGTGTTTCCAGACGGCGGTTCCCTTAGCCGCAAAGCGAATACACGCAAAGGGAAAGGCAAGCGAACGTGTCCACGCCTCTGGCTGATTTTCTTGCGCCGATCACGCCGGAAGCCATCCTCACACACCGCGATCGCCGCAAATTGCCGCTTCAGGCCGGTAAGTGCACCCGCTGGGATGGCGATCTGTTTTCGTGGGACAGGCTTTGCGCGATGGCGGCTGATGCCAACGACTTGGGCGAGGTTAGGATATCATCGAACCGCAACTTCATCCCGCTGGAATTCCTGCAGACGGACGGCGACCTCGACCGAGAAAAGCTGGGCCGCGTGATAGACCGCGGTGCAAGCGTCATTATGGAATCCGCACACCGATTCGACGATCATTTGGCGGCGATTGTGCGCGATTACCTGAACCGGTCCGACAAACCGGTGAGGGTCGGCGCAATCGGATCGACCGGCAAGTCGGGCGCGCTCATCCGTCACGCCGATCCGATCGATCTTTTTCTCGTGCAGATCGAAGGCGCCAAACGCTGGCGTATCTTCGCCCCGGAAATCGATGCCGAAGGCAAGGATGGTCAGGCTGGCAAGGAAGCCAACCCGGTTTTCGAGCATACTTTGCAAGCAGGCGAGTTTCTTTTCGTGCCAGCCGGCATGCCGCATGAATGCGACACGGTCGGCGGCAGTTCGCTGCATCTCGGCCTCGGTTTTTGTGCACTGAATTATGATGTCTGGGGCTGATCGCGCGGCGATGCCGGTCAGGCCCGGTCGGAGGCTTGGCAGAGCATTGGCGATACTATTGCTTGCGGCGTTTGCGGCAGGCGTAGTCTTTGCCGGGAAGGCGTGGAGTGACACGCTGCGCGATCCCGTGGTCCAGCACTTCGCGATTTCAAGCTCAGCCCTTCCGTCCGGTTCGTCCTCGGTGACAATTGCCTTTGTTGCCGATATCCATGTCGCCGGTCCGGATATGCCGCCGGAAAGGCTCGCGCGGATCGTAGGGCAAATAAACGCGCTGCAACCGGACCTGGTCGCCATTGCAGGTGATCTCGTCAGTGAAAAGCGCACCGCCACGAAGATCTACAGTGCGAAGGAGATCGTGGATCCGCTTGCCGCGCTCGAGGCAACCTATGGTGTGGTCTTCGTGCCGGGAAACCACGAATACTGGTATGATTGGCCTGCGCTTTCTGGCCAGCTTGGTCGGCACGATCAAATCACTGTGCTCAGAAACCAGGCGGCGCAATTTGGCCCGATCGCAGTTGGCGGGGTCGATGATGATTTCACCAAACGGGCTGATTTGGACGCGACCTCGGCCGCGATGGAGCCGCTTACTGGACCGCGCGTGGTCCTGACCCATAGTCCCGATGTGTTTCCGCAGGTACCGGTTGATGTCGATCTTATACTCGCGGGGCACACCCATTGCGGACAGATCGCCTATCCCTGGGGCGGAGCCCCAGCGACGATGTCGAATTATGGCAACCTGTATGCCTGCGGGATCATGGAGCAGCACGGCAAGACGCTGGTGACCACGGCGGGTCTCGGGACAAGTCTCCTGCCGATCCGGCTCTTCACGCAGCCGGAAATTTGGCTGATCGAGATCCGGCCCGCCCCATGAAATGATCTGAACGCCCGATTGTGCTACAACACGATGCACATCGTGCTTCTCGGGGGTAACATGAGACAAGTAGCAATCATCGCCGCACCCATCTTGCTCGCATCTTGCGGAAGCGACACCGCATCTCTGGACGAAGCCGGTGGGGCAAGCTCGGCGAGTGAAGCCTCATCCGAAACCAGCGCCGTCGCCGATCGCGGGGAAGCCGCAAAGCGCCGCGAGACCATGATCGCGACATGGGGAAGGCAATTCGAACTGAGCGAGGAACAGGCAGGCTGCCTCGTCGATAATGTGCCCTGGAAGGACCTGATCGCAGCCGAACAGACACCGCAGACAGTCGCCGCAATTACCGGTTGCGGTACCGATCCAGCGAAGTTCGAAGGCTACGGTCAGATCAAGTAGATCGTGCAAAAAGAAAGGCCGCCGCAGCGTTTGTTGCTGCGACGGCCCTTGATCATTCGAAGCTGAGGGAAGCTTAGCCGCCAACAGCAGCTGCGACTTCTGCTGCGAAGTCGCTCTCTTCTTTCTCGATGCCTTCGCCGAGCTGGAAGCGAACATAGTCAACGAGCTTGATCGTGGCGCCAGCTTCGTTCGCAGTGCGCGCGACGTACTCTTCCACGGTTGCCTTGCCATCCTTGACAAAGATCTGGCTGAGCAGCGCGTTTTCCTTGGCGTATTTCTTGACCGCGCCTTCGACCATCTTTTCCTGCACATTCTCAGGCTTGCCGCTTTCGGCAGCCTTTTCCTGTGCAATGGCGCGCTCGCGCGCGATCACGTCGGCGTCGAGGCCGTCGGCGTCGAGCGCCTGCGGGAACATCGCAGCGGCGTGCTGCGCAATGTCCTTGCCAAGCGTCGCAAGGACGTCGTCGCTAGCATCGCCTTCGAGAGCGACCAGGACGCCGATCTTGCCGAGACCTTCTGCAGCGGCGTTGTGGACATAGGAGACAACAGCGCCGTTGCCGACCGAAACGGTCTTCATGCGGCGGATCTGCTGGTTCTCGCCAATGGTCGCAACATTGTCGGTCAGCTTGTCGGACACGGTGCCGCCATCGGGATAGCTCGCAGCCTTCAGCGCTTCGACATCGTCATTGCCGAGCGTAAGGGCGACATCGGTGGTCTTGCGGACGAAATCCTGGAACTGATCGTTCTTCGCAACGAAATCGGTTTCGGAGTTCACTTCGACAGCAACGCCCTTGGTGCCCTCGACAGCGACACCGACGAGGCCCTCTGCCGCGGTACGACTGGACTTCTTCTGTGCAGTAGCGAGGCCCTTGGCGCGCAGCGCGTCGACAGCGGCTTCGATGTCGCCGCCTGCTTCGGTCAGCGCCTTCTTGGCGTCCATCATGCCCGCGCCAGTTTTCTCGCGCAGGGTCTTCACATCGGCGACGGTGAAATCGGCCATTTTTGAATTCCTTCAAAGATTTGAGGCGCCGGGCCTTCTAGGGATGCCCGGCGCGCTAGTTTGCGATTGTGACGCGCGATTGACGCGCATCCAACAAAATCAAGTTCAGGCTTCGGCTGCGACTTCCGCCGGTGGCTCTGCCATGGCGCCAACGTCTTCGCCCGAATCGGCTTGTGCGCCGCCCTTGCCGGCATTCGCTGCATCGCCGATTGCCTGGCAATAGAGGCGAACCGCGCGGCTTGCATCGTCATTGCCAGGAACAGGGAAAGCGATACCGGTCGGATCGACATTGGTATCGAGCACCGCGATCACCGGAATGCCGAGCACGGCTGCTTCCTTGATGGCGAGGTCTTCCTTGTTGGCGTCGATCACGAACATCACGTCCGGAATGCCGCCCATGTCGCGGATGCCGCCAAGCGACAGTTCCAGCTTCTCACGCTCACGCGTCAGCTGCAGGACTTCTTTCTTGGTGAAACCGCCGGTTTCGCCCGAAAGCTGCTCTTCAAGGGTCTTGAGACGCTTGATCGAACCGCTGATGGTCTTCCAGTTGGTCAGCATGCCGCCGAGCCAGCGGTGATTGACGAAGTGCTGGCCCGAGGCGCGAGCTGCTTCAGCAATCGGCTCCTGCGCCTGACGCTTGGTGCCGACAAACAGAACCTTGCCGCCCGAACGGACAGTCTGCTCGACGAAATCGAGAGCGCGCGCGAACAGCGGCACGGTCTGCGACAGGTCAATGATGTGAACACCATTGCGGTTGCCGAAAATGTACGGCTTCATCCGCGGGTTCCAGCGGTGGGTCTGGTGGCCGAAATGTGCGCCGGCCTCAATCAATTGCTGCATTGTGACGGTAGTGGCCGCCATAGGTAATTCCTTTCCGGTTAGTCCTCTGGAAGGCTTGGAACCGCTGGCGGAGATCCCGCTGGCAGCACCGGTGTGAAGCGCCTTCCATGTGAATTTCGCTGAATCAGCCGGGCGGAGTGCCCCGCGTTTTCAGCGAGGCCGCGCAATTAGCGACGGCTTGCGCAGAAATCCAGTCTTTTCGAAGAAAATGGCCTGCCTGCTCAATTTTCCGCTTGACCTGCTGGAACATATAAGGAACATAGGTTGAAGAACAAAGATAGTACGGACATCTACTGATGCAGTCCAGCGTTTTGATCTGGCTGCGTCGATAGCGAAGGGGAAACGGCCATGATCACAGCGACGCTCACCATTCTGGTAACCGTAATTGGCATCGCCACCGCTTTGACACTGATCGATTGCGGGCTGCGCGCCAGCAGTGCCTACGCGTCGCTCAAACGGCAGACCGCTTTGATGAAGGCGGGTTTCGTCCCGCAGGTTGAGGCTCAGATTGTCAGGGTTCGACCGGCCGCGCCGCGGGTTTCGACGGGAGCTACTCGTCCGTTTGCGACTCGCTTGCCGCGCCGTGGGAGAGCGCCTGCCCGCCTGCTCGGCGCCGCTTGATCCTGCCATACTTGATCAGCGCATAGGGCATGAGAGCGAGATAGACTGCGCTGAGGGCGGTCAGCGACCACCACGGCTCCAGCAACAACGCTGCAAATGCTAGCGTCATCAGCGCGATCAACCACAGCCTAATACCCCGGCGCGGACGTATCGCCGCCCAGCTCAACGTTGCCATGTTGGAAATCAGGAGCACAGCGATCAGGCTGATCCAGATCGAAAGAAAGATCGGATCGCGGAACAGTTCCACCCCCGTTTCCTGCCAAAGATAGAACGGTGCAAAAGCCAGTCCAGCGCCCACAGGAGCCGGGACACCAGTCAGGAAGCCTGCCGATTTGTGCGGCTGCTCATCGACGTCTATCTGCGCATTGAAACGGGCAAGTCGCAGCGCGCAGCAAATGGCGAAGGCAAGCGCCGCGAACCAGCCGAAACGGTCGAGCTCCTGCAATGACCACATGTACAGGATGAGCGCGGGGGCCATCCCGAAAGAAAGCGAGTCCGCAAGACTGTCCAACTCGGCACCAAACCGGGATTGCGCGTTCAGCAACCGAGCTATTCGTCCATCAAGCCCATCGAGAACCCCGGCCAGGATCACTGCAAGAATGGCAAAAGCCCACTGCCCCTCGACCGCGAACCGAATTCCGGTCAGCCCCGCGCATAAAGCTGCGGTACGTAATCGCATTGGGCAACATCGCGCGTAGGCTGAGTGGACGCGCTTCGCCTACGCGTTCCGCGTCATCGTCCTCAGCCGCTTTGGGACCGAGCCTGGCGCCGGACGGATTGGCGGGATTTCTGACTGACGGTTTCTTCAAAGCGCGGTCTTGGCTGGAGGCATCATTGCGAGATGCCTTCCAGCAAGCTCTGTGTGCCGAGCTCTGCCAGGATCGTCTCACCGGCGATACAGCGCTGTCCGAGCAAGACTTTCGCATCAGTACCTGCAGGCAGATACACATCGACCCGGCTGCCGAACCTGATCAGGCCAACCCGCTGTCCCTTGGCGACGGTATCGCCGGGCTTCACAAATGGAACGATCCTCCGCGCGACCAGTCCGGCAATCTGGGTGAAGCCGATTGCCTTGCCGTCATTGCGCTCGACCAGGATATGCTGGCGCTCGTTTTCTTCGCTTGCCTTGTCGAGGTCGGCGTTCACGAACTTGCCTGGAATGTAGACGAGACGCCGAATTGTCCCGGCAATCGGCGCCCGGTTGATGTGAACATCGAACACGCTCATGAATATCGAAATGCGTGTGACGGGGCCGTCGGGAAGGCCGGGATGCCCCGATCCGTCATCGACCTGCAATTCAGGCGGCGGCTCGACGGTGGTGATGAGCGACACCACCCCGTCCGCCGGAGCAACAATCGCATTATCCGCCTGCGGCACGACTCGCTCCGGGTCACGGAAAAAGGCGAACACGCCTACGGAAAGCATCAGCAGCGGCCAGCCGATGATCTCCCAGTCGAAGATCAACAGCGGTACTAGGCTGATAGCGACCGCGATCACGCCATATTTGCGTCCTTCGGGGTGGATCGGCGGCCAGCTCCAGCCAGCATCGCCGCGCCCCTGATTATCGAGAATTTCACCTGCCATACGCTCGCAGATAGGCAGCATAGCGCCTGCTCGCAAGCGAACAGAGCCTTTCATGCGCAGCAAACTCTTCAATCTTCAAGCAATTGAGCCATTCGCCCGGGCCATCGGCAGACCAACGCCCTTTCGGTCATTATTCACGTTTTAGTGAGACGTTTACCGTAATCAGGCCCTCGAAACCCACACATGCGACGAGCAACCGCAATGAATCCCTCCGCAGAAACATCGCTGGAAGCCGTGAACGAGAGTTCGCAGCAGCGCTGGCTGCGCGAAGTTCCGATCTACGTCGTCGGTATCGCGCTGATGTCGCTGTGCATCGGACTACTCGCGTCGCGCGGAATCAATCCGAGCCTCGGCGGTGCCGTGGTCAATGTGCAGATTTTCGGCTTGTTCGTGGTCCTGCTCGCATGCTTCGATGCAAGCCGCGAACTCTATCGCCATCGGCCCGACAGCCCGATTGCGCATTTGAAAGCGCGCTATTCCACGCCCCGGTTCAAGCAGGTGGTTTATGCCGGGCTGCCAATGCTGGGCGTTGCGGTGATCCTGCTTCCGTTCTTCTCGAAAATGAAGTCAGCGATCCCGCTCTTCAACGATTACACCTGGGACGAGGCTTTCATTCAATGGGACCGCGCAATCTTCTTCGGATACGACGCCTGGGAGGTTTTGCAGCCGGTCCTGGGATTCCCGATCGTCACGGCGTTTCTGGCGCTCCTGTACCAGCTCTGGTTTCTGCTGCTCTATCCCGGCGTGATGTATTTCGCCTTCGCGAAGGTCGACAGCCAACTTCGCCGGCAGTTCTTCCTGTCATATGTGCTGAGCTGGACGTTGATCGGGGGAGCCATGGCGACCTGGCTTGCGTCTGTCGGCCCGTGCTTTGTCGGCCCACTATTCGGTGATCCGCATTTCGATGCCCAGATGGCGTATTTAAATGCAGCGAATGAGCAGGTTCCGGTCATGACCTTGCGTGTGCAGGGCCTGCTTCTCGAATGGTATGGAACAGCAGAGAACGGGCTTGGAAGCGGGATTACTGCCATGCCCAGCATGCATTGCGCAATAGCGTTTCTTTACTGGATAGCGGTCCGCCGCATCCATGCCGGTTGGGGCGCGTTCTTTGGCGTGTTCTTCTTCATTACGTGGATCAGTAGCGTCCACCTCGCCTACCATTATGCGGTGGACGGTCTGGTTTCGCTGATCGCTGTTGCGGCGATCTGGTGGGTATCGCAGCGGATCATCACCGCATGGGATGCCGTGCTGGCGCGTCAGGCGACCTTGCGCACGAATACCGTCCCGGCGGAGTAACCGGCACCGAAGCTGCAGATCAGCCCGGTATCTCCTCCTTTCAGGTCATCGCTGTTCAAGTGAAACGCGATGATCGATCCCGCGCTCGACGTGTTGCCATAGGTATCGAGGACCGTCGGGCTCTCGTCATCATCGGCTTCGTGGCCGAGCACGCGCTGCGCAATCAGGCGATTCATCCCGGCATTGGCCTGGTGGAGCCAGAGGCGGCGCAAGGTGGCCGGGTCCATCTGGAGCTTTTCCGCTTCGTCGATAATCATCTGCGCGACCATCGGGACAACTTCCTTGAAGACCTTCCGGCCTTCCTGGACGAAAAGCTTGTCTGCGTTCTCAGCCGTCTGTGGATGTGCGCGATTGAGAAAACCGAAATTGTTGCGGATGTTGTTCGAGAAGACCGTCTTGAGCTTGGTGCTTAGGATATCCCAGTGCTGCTCGGGCGCCATCGCTGCGTCCTCCACCAGCACGGTACCGTTGCGACATCGCCAAAAATGAAGTGGCTGTCGCGGTCCCGCCAATTGAGGTGACCGGACGTGATCTCCGGGCTAACGACCAGCACGCTCTTGGCATTTCCTGCGCGCACGTAATCAGCGGCGGTCTGAATTCCGAAAGTGGCCGAAGAACACGCAACATTCATATCGAAGCCAAAGCCGTCGATCCCCAGTTCCTGCTGAATTTCAATCGCCATAGCCGGATAGGCGCGCTGCATGTTCGATGCTGCGCACAGCACGGCATCGACATCCTCGGCCTTCCGCCCCGCCCGCTCGAGCGCCTGCCGCGCAGCGATCACACCGATTTCGGCCATGATCGAAATTTCGTCATTTGAACGCTCATCCCAGCGAGGGCTCATCACATCTGGATCGAGCACCGGCTCTTTCGCCATCACGTGCCGCGACTTGATCCCGCTCGCCTTCTCGATGAATTCGACCGAGGAATGCTGGAGCGCCTCGACATCTCCCGCTGCGATTTCCTCCGCATGGCGATCATTGTGGCGATTGACGAATTCATTGAAGCTCTCGACCAGCTCCTCGTTCGAGATCGATGCCTCGGGCGTGTAGAGGCCGGTCGCGGAGATTACAGGGCGATGGGTGGGTTGCACGGTCTGCATGGCCTTCTTTCATTGGGGGATGCGGGCAATAATACCCTCCCTCACCCCCGGCAAGGGCAAGCAGGAGCGCGCTGTGCATACAGCCCGGCGAAATTACGGTACGAAATTTCCAATCGGATTCTCGTGGAGGCAAATGGTGGACAGGGCTGGATTCGAACCAGCGTACGCTTGCGCGGGCAGATTTACAGTCTGCTGCCTTTAACCACTCGGCCACCTGTCCACACCATGCCTTGCAGGAACAAATCGCTGCTCTGCTGGAAGTTGCGCGCTGTCCGATGACGGGCAGTGCGCTGCCGAGAGGCGCCCCTTTGGCGAAGCGGCGCTTGCCTGTCAATGGGGCTGCTGGCAGGGGGGCTGGCGAAAGAACCTATATACTGGAGCGAGCATGGCCAAAGGTGATCGAAAACGCGCATTACGCGGCCGCGCGGGGCGAATGAAAGGCGGACGCGGATCGGGTAAGGGTACGTCCGGTCATGTCCGGCTGTGGGGCCGGCACCCGGTAGAGGCAGCGCTCAAGAACCCCGACCGCCAGCACCGCAAATTGTGGGCGACGCGCGACGCGATCGAGACGCTCGACGGTGAGCTTCCGCCCGATTTTCCGGTCGAATATGCCGAGGTCGCGGACCTTGCGCGGCTAGTGGCCAAGGATGCGCCGCATCAAGGGCTCGTACTCGAATGCGAACCGCTCGACGGGTCATTCCTCGATGATGTCGCGCATGGCGATCCTGCGCGCCCGGTCGTTGTCCTCGACCAGGTAACCGATCCGCACAATGTCGGCGCAATCCTGCGCTCGGCGGCGGCATTCAATGCGGCGTGTATCGTGACGCAGGACCGCCATGCTCCTCCCGAGGGCGGAGTGCTGGCAAAGTCCGCATCCGGAGCGCTCGAGACGGTGCCGTGGATCCGTGTGGTCAACCTTGCGCGCGCGCTCGATGAACTGGCAGATGCGGGATACTGGCGGATCGGCATGGCAGGAGAGGCAGACGCGGTTCTGGAAGAAGCGCTTCCTGCCGGTCCGGTCGCGATCGTCCTGGGCGCGGAAGGCGAAGGGATGCGTCACAATATCACGCAGCATTGCGATGCGCTGGCCCGGCTGCCAATCTCTTCGGCGATCGAGAGTCTCAATGTATCGAACGCCGCGGCCATCGCTTTATATGCGGTGGCAACCAGATAGTAACATCCACGGGGGAGGATAGTATCATGACAAAAACCACATCGATCCGCATGGGCGCCGCCAGCCTGCTCGCCGCCCTTTCTCTGCTGCTAACCGGCTGTTTCATTACGCCCGGCAAGTTCACGTCGGAGCTAGTCCTGAGCGAAGATGAAAGCTTCACCTTCTCTTATGAAGGCGAGATATTTTTCCTCGGCCTGTCGAGCCTGGCGCAGATGGGCGCGGCTGCCGAAGAGTTCGAACCTTCGGAATGCTATGACGATGATTTCGAAACGCGTGCTTGCACCGATGCCGAAGTGGCCGAGCAACGCGCGGAATGGGAAGCCGGCGCCGAAGCCCGCGCCGCCAAGGCCAAAGAACAGGCCGAGCAGATGGCAGCGATCACCGGAGGTATAGACCCCAGCGATCCTGAAGCGGTGGAAGAGCTGACCGCGCTGCTGCTGCGCCATGAAGGGTGGAACCGCGTCGAATCGAAAGGCAACGGTGTATTCGATGTCACCTATCAAGTGAGCGGCAAGATCACTCACGATTTCCTCTTCCCGGTGATCGAAGATGTGCCGATGACCAATCCATTCGTCCAGATGATCATCCGCGATGGCAAGGTTGTCCGGGTGAATGCGCCCGGTTTCGCGGCTCAGGATGGCAATAATCCAATGGGCGCGATGATGGGCGGAATGGGTGGCTTCGCCGGGATGGCCGGTATGGCTGCAATGGGCGAAGGCAGCAAAAGCGAAGAGGCTCTGGCCGATATCCCGCAGCTTGAAGGCACCTTCACCATTGTGACCAGGGGCGACTTGAATATCCGGGCAAACAACACCGACGAAGGCCCGAGTGCGGTAGCCGGAGGCGAAAAGCTGACATGGGACATTTCGCAGCGCACTGCTGCGGCCCCAACTGCGCTGATCTCGATTGGCGGCGACTGAGACGGCGCACTAGCCGACCGGAAACAAAAGAACCCCGCCGAGCGGTATGCTCAGCGGGGTTCTTTTATTCAGCGCCCCACCTGCGCCGAAAATTCCATTATCGTCAATCTTAGTTGACTGCGTCCTTGAGGCCCTTGCCGGCCTTGAACTTCGGCTGGTTCGACGCCTTGATCGTCATCGGCTCACCGGTCCGGGGGTTGCGGCCTGTCGAGGCCTTACGGCGCGCGACGGAAAACGTTCCAAATCCAACCAGTCGCACTTCTTCACCCTTCGACAAAGACTTCGTGATCGCATCAAAAACGCCTTCCACGGCGCCGGCTGCATCATTCTTCGAAAGCCCACTGGCATCGGCAACAGCACTGATCAGATCATTCTTGTTCATCTTGAGAACCCCCTCATTATTTCTTCTGCGTTCTTCGACAATCGGCCTCGGTGAATCGCTTCTCCGAAAGCGCGTAGGTTGAGCCCTTTTTACAGGGGCTGTCAAAGGCAAATAACGCAGAAATGCGGGCTTTTTAGCGGATTGGTAAGCATTTGCGACGAACCGAGGTTGGTCGATACGCCCAATGCAAACGAACCTGCCGGATCAGAATAATCCGAACCGACGGGCTCTGCTGCCGAGAATCAATGCGCTGTGGGCGTATTCGAACCGCCCGAAGACGGACCATTGCCAGCAGCAGCGCTAGGCTGCGAGGCAAGATCGTCCGCTTCGGTCCACTCGATCGATGCGGGCATGTCGGTCAGCGCGTGCTCCAGGACGACATCCACATGATCGACCGGTATGATCTCCAGACCGTCTTTCACGTTCTGCGGAATTTCGGCGAGATCCTTCTCGTTCTCTTCCGGGATGAGCACCGTCTTGATCCCGCCGCGTAGAGCTGCGAGGAGCTTTTCCTTGAGACCGCCAATGGCGAGGACGCGGCCCCGCAAAGTGACTTCGCCTGTCATCGCAACATCCGGTACGGACAGGAACGCCTGAAAGCGTTGAAACGATCGAGGTTACCATCCCGATACCTGCGCTCGGACCGTCTTTCGGCACCGCCCCTTCAGGCAGGTGGATATGGATGTTCTTGCGCTGGAACAATGACGGCTTGATGCCGTAGGCGGGAGCACGCGCCTTTACGAAGCTGAATGCGGCGGAGATACTCTCGTTCATCACGTCGCCCAGCTTGCCGGTCGTCTTGATCTCTCCCTTGCCCGGCGTCGTGACACTTTCAATCGTGAGCAATTCGCCTCCGACCGATGTCCATGCCAGACCCGTGACGGCTCCTACCTGCGCCTCATCCTCGCTCATGCCGTGCTTGAATTTGCGCACGCCAGCAAAGTCGCCGAGATTGTCCGGAGTGATCCGCACGGCTTCGGTTTCTTTCTCGAGGATCTTGCGCAGGCTCTTGCGCGCCAGCCGGGCAATTTCGCGCTCCAAAGTTCGGACCCCGGATTCGCGGGTGTAATACCGGATCAGATCACGCAGCGCCTCATCGGTCAGCTCGAATTCGCCTTCCTTCAAGCCATGCTGTTCGACCTGCTTTTCGATCAGGTGCCGCTTGGCGATTTCGACCTTCTCGTCTTCGGTGTACCCTTCGAGACGGATGATCTCCATCCGATCAAGCAGAGGTTGAGGGAGGTCCAGGCTGTTGGCCGTCGTCACGAACATGATGTCCGAAAGACTGATATCTAGCTCGAGGTAGTGATCCTGGAACTTGTCGTTCTGCTCAGGATCGAGAACCTCGAGCAAGGCCGAGGCGGGATCGCCGCGGAAGTCCTGGCCGAGCTTGTCGATTTCATCGAGCAGGAACAGCGGATTGCTGGTCCCGGCTTTCTTGAGGTTGTTGACGATCTTGCCGGGCATCGAGCCGATATACGTGCGCCGGTGACCACGGATTTCTGCCTCATCGCGCACACCGCCCAAGGACTGGCGCACAAATTCGCGCCCGGTCGCCTTCGCGATGGACTTGCCGAGCGAGGTCTTGCCGACGCCCGGAGGGCCGACCAGGCACAGGATCGGGCCCTTGAGCTTGTTGGTCCGCGCCTGCACCGCGAGATATTCGATGATCCGGTCCTTGACCTTTTCGAGACCGTAATGATCTGCGTCGAGCACTTCCTGCGCTTTGGCGATCTCTTTCTTGAGCTTCGATTTCTTGCCCCAAGGCAGGCCCAGAAGCACGTCGAGATAATTGCGCACAACGGTCGCTTCCGCGCTCATCGGCTGCATGCCTTTCAGCTTTTTCAGCTCGGCAATGGCCTTCGCCCTCGCTTCTTTCGAAAGCTTGGTCTTTTCGATCTGCGCGGTGAGCTCGGCGATCTCGTCGCCTTCTTCGCCGTCACCCCCGCCAAGCTCGCTCTGGATCGCCTTGAGCTGCTCGTTGAGATAATATTCGCGCTGGGTCTTTTCCATCTGCCGCTTCACGCGGCCACGAATCTTGCGCTCGACCTGAAGCACGGAAAGCTCGCCTTCCATGAAGGCCATGACCAGTTCGAGCCGCTTCAGCGGATTGGCCTCTGTCAACAGTGATTGCTTGTCCGAAACCTTGGCATTGATTGCAGCGGCGATCATGTCGCCAAGCTGCCCGGCATCGTCCACATCACCAAGCTCGACATTGGTTTCATCGCCGAGCTTCTTGTTCAGTTTGGCATACTCACCGAATTGCTCCGTCACCTGGCGCATCAAGGCGGTGACCTCGTTGCCAGCCACGGTTTCAGGCTCGAGCATGTCGACCGAGGCGATGACATAATTTTCCTCTGCGCGCAGATCGTTCAGCTTTGCACGGTGAGTCCCTTCGACCATGACGCGCACGGTCCCGTCGGGCAGTTTGAGCATTTGCAGGACCTGCGCAACGACGCCGACATCATAGAGGTCTTCGCCTTCCGGATCGTCACAACCGGGATCAAGCTGCGCCAGAAGGAAAATATCCTTGCTCGCTTCCATCACCGCTTCGAGCGCGGCGACCGACTTATCGCGGCCAACAAAGAGCGGCACAACCATGCCGGGAAACACGACGATGTCGCGCAGGGGGAGAAGAGGGAATGTCTGTGTCATGAAATAGCGTCCGAGCGGCCATTGGGGCGCGCCTTTGCAGAAGGATATGGGAAGCCGCGCGCCGCGCCGCAACTCCCAAGCCGACTAAGCTGTGGAGGTCGCATGGACGGATCAAACTGGCAAGCGGAAGGAGACTACCCGCCCATTCCCGGCAGGTTGAATCCCGGAGGCAGGCCCATGCCGCCTTGCATCTCTTTCATCTGCTCGGCGGAAACGCGGTCAGCCTTGTCGCGCGCATCGTTGAACGCGGCGGTAACCAGATCCTCAACCATCTGCTTTTCTTCGAGCTTCATGAGGCTGTCGTCGATCGCAACGCCGAGAATGCGGCCCTTGGCGGTCGCGCGCACTTTCACAAGACCGCCGCCCGCTGCACCCTCGACCTCGATGTTGTCGAGCTTGACCTGCATGTCGTTTATCTGCGTCTGGATATTCTCAGCGGCCTTCTGTGCCGCCTGCATCATTTCTTCCATCGATTTCATCGAAATTACTCCATCAGTTCCATTTGCTGCCGGAAGCGCGGGCCACATTCGTATCGGGCTCGATCAGCTCGGCGTCGGGGAATGCTTCGAATGTGGCCTTCACCATTGGATCGGACAAGACCCTCTCGCGCGCGGCATCGGCCTGCGCATCGGCAGTTTCACGCAAACTTGGCGCGGCATTTCCTGATCCTTTCTCGACCAACCAACGCTTTCCCGTCAGTTTGAATAGCGCGTCGCGCATATCTGGAGAGGGGTCATCCGGGAAATTGTCGGCCTGCTCATAAACGAGCTTTTCCGAACCCAGTTCGATCACCCGCACGCGGTCGCGCATGATCTGCGCGACACGCAACTGTCCCGCGTGATCGATCCGGTCGACCAGTTCCGCCCAGTCGGGCGCGGGGCCAGCCGCGGCGCTGGCATGTTCCGCTGCCGCTCCGCCAGCGCTGTCTGCTCCGGGCGCCGCAGGAGAAGCAGGGGCGCGATTGGCTAGCTCTTCGATACGCTTGGCAAGCTTGCCAGGATCGGGAAGCCCGGATGCATGAAGCGCGCGCAGCAACGCCATCTGGAGCGAAACAAGCGGGTCGGGTGCCTGTCTGACCTCGTCATGTCCCTTGAGCAGCAATTGCCATAAACGGTGCAATTCTCCCGCGCCAAGCCGGGCGGCAAACCCGGCAAGCGCAGCGCGTTCCTCTTCGCTGGGGGCATCGGGTTCGCTGCCCGAAACCTGCGCCACGGTGATCTTGTGAACGAGGTCCATGAGCGAGCGCATCAGGGCCAAGGGTTCGACGCCGAGCGCGTATTGCTCCTCAATCGCTGCCAGCAGCGCCTTGGCATCGCCTTCGAGCAGGTGCGTAAGCAGGCTGCGCTGCGCACTCTTGTCGGCAAGGCCGAGCATGTCGCGGACACGCCCGGCGGTAACCTTGCTGTCCGCGTCGAGGTCGGCATGGGCAATCGCCTGATCGAGGATCGAAAGACCATCTCGCACCGACCCTTCGGCAGCGGCAGCAATAATCCGCAGTGCTTCGCCCTCGGCCTCTACGCCTTCCTTCTGACATACATTGCCGAAATGGGTGGCCAGCAAGTCCGAGGGAATGCGGCGCAGGTCAAAACGCTGCGTGCGGCTCAAGACCGTAACGGGCAACTTCTCGACTTCGGTCGTGGCGAACAGGAATTTTACATGGGCTGGCGGTTCTTCGAGCGTCTTGAGAAGCGCGTTGAAGGCATTGCGCGAAAGCATGTGAACTTCGTCGATGATGTAGATTTTGTAACGCGCTGACACCGCCGCGTAGCGCACCTGCTCGATGATATCGCGCACGTCGTCGACACCGGTATGCGATGCGGCGTCCATCTCAATGACATCGATATGGCGGCCTTCGGCGATCGCGGTGCACGGCTCGCACACACCGCAAGGATCGATTGTCGGGCCGCCTTCCCCGTCCGGACCGACGCAATTGAGCGCCTTGGCGATCAGTCTCGCGGTCGAGGTCTTCCCGACCCCGCGCACCCCGGTCATCAAGAATGCATGCGCCAGCCGGTCACGCTCGATCGCGTTTGCCAGCGTTCGCACCATCGGCTCCTGACCGATCAGCTCGGAGAATGTCTGCGGGCGGTACTTGCGGGCCAGTACGCGGTAGGGTTGATCCGGTTGGCCAGAGGCAATGACCGCCGCGGGCGGCGCAGCGGCTGGCCCGGCCTCAGCAGGCACCGACGCGGCCTTGGCCGGTTCGGCCTCTTCCCCGCCAAACATCGAATCTTGCCCGGCAGCCTCCAACTCGGCAGCTGTCGGCGCGTTTTCTTGTTCGTTTTCGGTCAGGTCTGGATCGGAATCAGTCACGCCGACAAGCTAGGCGCTTGCGCAGCGTTTGTCATGGCGATGATCGCACGATGTGTTGGAAAAAGGAGCCGAGCGACCCGCCGCAATTCACCTGGGCTGCTTCCTTCCGGACCTGACCCGGTGAGCGAACGCAAACGTCCACCCGACTCCCGATCCGCCATATGGCGGGGAGAGGTGAACATTTCAACAGTGGATTTGCGGTGAAGCCTGTGCGGCCTTCTGCCTTCAGGCTACCGAAAATTGTCGGCGTAGGCCTGGATCTTGAGCGACTTTGGCGGTGTCGCGTGAACGCGCGCGTGAATGCCGTATTTCTCGGCATAGGCCTTGGCCGCTTCCTTGGTCGGGAAATTCAGCTTAACCTGCGCTTGCGTGTCGCCGCTCCCGGTCCAGCCCATGAGCGGATCAGGCTTACGCGCTTCACTCTGTTCGAATTCGAGCACCCAGGTGTCGGTCTTGGCCTTGCCCGATTGCATTGCGCTTTTGGGTTGCTGGTAAATTCTTGCGGTCATGGAATGCCCATTAATCCAAACTCACGTTCGATTGAAGGCGTTTTTGGTCTTGAGGCTCGGCTTTTCCACCCAAGGCTTTTCGGGCCAGCGATGTTTCGGATACCGGCCCTTCATATCCTTCGCGACATCGGACCAGCTGCCGCGCCAGAAACCCGGCAGGTCGCGCGTGGACTGGATAGGACGACCTGCGGGGCTGGTCAGCTTGAGCAGGAGCGGCGTCCGGCTCGATCAGCGGATGGCTATCGAGGCCGAACAGCGCCTGGACACGAACTTCGGTGCTCGGCGCGTCGTCGCCCGTGTAGTCGACAGGATGGCGCGTGTTGGCAGGCGATGTGAAGTGGATCGGCGCCAACTCGTCCAGCCGCTGCCGCGTCCCCCAGTCGAGCATCGCCAGCGCGGTGTCGGCAAAACGTTGCGGCGAGAGGTTCAGATCACGCCGACCCGACAGCAATGGCGCAAGCCAGATGTCTGCACTCTCGCGCAGGGCAGCTCTCGAAAGTCCTTCGACCCCGGCGAATTCGGCGCGGGCCAGAAAGCCGAGCCGGCAAAACGTCCCCCAGCTTTTCCAGAGCCTTTTCCACAAGGATATGCACTACCTGCTCGCCATCTGGCGCAGGATCGGGACCGCGCGAGATCACGACCGCCCCGAGCCTTTTTTCGCGGCGAGATTCGGTGCGGTTTTCCGAGTCATTCCAGCGGACTATCGATCGTTCCGCGATTTCATTCGAGAACAGCACCTCGATGCGATCGGCGGCGATTTCAACGCCCGAAGTGATGCGCGCGCCTTTCGCCTGGCCTTGCGCATCGGCAATCACGATCCACCGGGCGCTCGCAAGCGGTGACGCCGGGTCGAGCAGGAAACCGCGTCCGCCGACGCTGAGCCATTGCTCTCCTTTCGCATCGCGGCGCATGGCGACAAATGCGGGGCGGGACAGGGCCAGACATTCGGCTGCCGATTGTGCGGGGGTCTCGCTCGTGCGGTGCGTTTCTGAAGCGGCGCGCGCCCACCCTTGCGCGATCCGCGCTGCGCTCTGCGCCCTTCCTGATCGATCCCCTGCCCACCGCGAGAGTCGCTGCGCAAGATCCTCGCTCCGCCCGCCCAGTCCGCGTTCCTGGATCAGCATCACCAATCGGGCCGTTTCCTCCGTGCAGCCCGCTTTCGCACCGTGGAGCACTGCCGCGGCTTGATCGGGCGCCATCGGCATCGCAGCAATAGCCTCGCCCCACTGCGTGATACGGCCCTCTCCATCGAGTGCACCCAGAGCTTTGAGGTTGCTCTTCGCCGCCGCAATCGAAGCTTCGGGAGGTGCGTCGAGCCATGCCATTTCCGCCGGATCGCTGGAGCCCCATTTCGCTAGTTTGAGCAACATTGGAGCAAGGTCGGCAATCTCGATCTCGGGAGGCGCGAACTCGGGCCGGCCGCCGTGGCCGCCCTCTTCCCACAAGCGGTAGGAGACGCCCGGCCCTTGCCGAGCGGCACGGCCTGCGCGCTGAGTCGCCGCCGCCCTGCTTGCGCGGCGTGTGACCAGATGCGTTGTCCCCGCTGCCCGGTCGAACTCGGCGTAGCGCGCGAGGCCGCTGTCGATAACGATTGAAACCCCTTCGAGAGTCAGCGAGGTCTCGGCAATTGCCGTTGCCAGCACGATGCGGCGCCTGCCTTCACGGTCGCGCCGGATCGCGGCACGCTGCTCCGCTGGTTCGACCTGCCCGTGAAGCGGCAGGATAGAAATGTCCGCGAGTCGTGGCTCCAGCCGCTCTCGTACCCGTTCGATCTCCCGAACGCCGGGCAGGAAAGCGAGGATGTCCCCGTCATTCTCGCGCAGCGCCGTTACCACGCCCGCTGCAACCTGATCCTCGACCGAAGCATTGGCATCGCTGCCGAGCCAGCGGATTTCAAGCGGGAAGCTGCGACCTTCGCTTTCAATCACCGTAGCAGTTTCGCCCAGCAACCGGGCAAAGCGCGTCCCATCGATAGTCGCGGACATGACAAGCACCCGCAAGTCTTCGCGCAGCACCTCGCGTGTCTCCAGCGCGAGAGCGAGTCCGAGATCGCTGTCCAGATGCCGCTCATGCGCTTCATCGAACAAGACGGCGGAAACGCCGGGCAGTTCCGGATCATCGACAAGGCGGTTCACAAGGATCGCCTCGGTTACGACAAGGATGCGGGTTCTATCCGAAACCTTGCTGTCGAGGCGGGTCAGATACCCGACCGTCTCACCGGGCTTCTCTCCCATGTTCTGCGCCATGCGCTCGGCTGCGGCACGCGCGGCAACCCGGCGCGGCGACGTAATGATGATCTGTCCGCTGCACCATGCCTCGTCCAGAAGCGCTGGCGCCACGGCTGTTGTCTTGCCGGCGCCAGGCGGCGCAACCAGCACCCCGGCTCCCGAGTCGGAGAGAACGGCGCGAATTTCGGGCAACACATCGAGGATCGGGAGCTGATCGGACACGAGAACATCCTTGGCACAATCAGGGAAGCGAGACAGCCCCTGGCGCGCATCTCTCTCATTTCACTCGCTTATCCGAAATGGGGCGGAGGAGATTTGGTTAATTGCCGCAAATGCTGGTATTCGGGCGTTGGGACGCAGTTGAAAGCACAGCCCGACAGATCCGCTTCGAGCGGTCGGGGCAGATGAAAACTGATATAGGGGAAATTCATGAAAAAGATGATGACGGCGCTTGCCGTGGCGACGCTTGCAATGGGCGTGACGGCTTGCGGAGGCGCTGCCGACACAGAGGCGGTCGTGGCAGCCGAAACAGGCAGCATCGCTGGCACCTGGAAAGCCAATCTCGATTCTGCCGAGTTTGAAAATTCCAACAACAATTACACGATCGCCGACGGCGAATACACCTGCAACAGCTGCCTGCCCCCGTTCTCGGTTACCGCTGACGGTGAGTGGCAGACAGTGGACCGGCCCGGCATTGATGGCATCAAGGTCAACATTGTCGACGATATGACAATCGAGTCCGCTTCGCGCCTCGGCGATGAGGAAAAGGGCAAGTCGACCTGGACCGTCGGCGAGGACGGCGATTCCATGACCATCGCCTGGACCAATTTGGATGGCGATGAAGTCGTCGAAGGGTCGACCATGTATTCCCGCGTCGAAGCAGGGCCTGATGGCTCCCACGCAGCTTCGGGCGAATGGGCCGTCAGCGATCTCGGCGAAATGACCGATGCGGGGCTGCTGTTCACCTATGCGATCGACGGTGACACCATTACCAGCACGGGCAATGGCGGGGGATATACCGCGGTTCTCGGCGGTGAAGCGGTCACTCCAGAAGGCGACGATAGCGGCGGGATGATTGCGGTCGAGAGGATCAGCGACAACGTCTACCGCGAGACCTATTCACGTGATGGCGAGACGGTGAATGTTCTCGAATTGACCGTTGATGGCGACACGCTTTCGGGTGTCAGCACCGACCCGCGTGACGATAGCGTCGTCCGCTGGAACGCGACGCGCCAGTAAGTCACCCTGGACCTATCTGAAATGGCCCCGGCTTCGCTCAGCGAGGTCGGGGTCTTTCTCGTTCAGTAGCCGCGCGCCACGGCAAACTGCGCGGCCTCGGCCATCGCGGACCGCGCCGAGCTTTCGGGGAATATCGAGATTGCATCGACTGCGCGCTGCGCGAAGTGGCGCGCTTTCTCGCGCGTATCGTCAACCGCGTTGTGCCGGTCGATCAATTCGATCGCGTGAGCCAGATCGTCATCCGATGTGCGGTGTCCGGCGATCGCGGCCTTCCAGAACTTTCGCTCGTTTTCCGATCCGCGCGCATGGGCGAGGATCACCGGGAGCGTCATCTTGCCCTCGCGGAAATCGTCGCCCTGGTCCTTGCCCATTTCGGAGGCATCGGAATCGTAATCGATCGCGTCGTCGACAAGCTGGAAAGCCACGCCCAGGTTGCGCCCGTAATCCTCCAGCGCGCGCTCTTGCTCCTCACCGCATTCGGCGACCACGGCGCTTATCTGGCTCGCGGCACGCGAACAGGGCGGCGGTCTTCGCGCCGATGATGTGGAGGTAGCGTTCCTCGCTCGTTTCGATCTGGCGCTGCGCTGTAAGCTGCGACACTTCGCCCTCGGCGATCACGGCGCTCGCATTGCTCAAAATCTTGAGCACTTTGAGCGAACCGTCTTCGGTCATCAGCTCGAAAGCACGGCTGAACAGGAAATCGCCAACCAGCACCGTGGCCGGATTGCCAAAGATGATATTCGCCGCAGCCTTTCCCCGGCGCAGTTCGCTTCCATCAACCACATCGTCATGCAGGAGCGTCGCGGTGTGGATGAATTCCACGAGCCGCTGCGAGCTTGTGATGGCGCGTGCCCTGATATCCGACCAGTTCCGCTCCGGCGAGCGTGAGCATGGGGCGCAGCCGCTTTCCGCCGCCCGAAATCAGGTGGCCGGCGAGGCTCGGAATGAGAGGAATCTCACTCTGCATCCGTTCAAGGATCACAGTATTGACCGAATTCATGCCGCTTGCGGTCAGCGACAGCATCGGATCGAGCGTAGGCCGTTTGCGCGGCATGGAGACGACTTCTGCAGTCATAGGGTGCGGCTTTGGTCGAGCCTCAAGCGCTTGGCAAGCGCTGAATTGCTGCTAGCTTTGCACGTGATGTCCAATGAAACGCACGCGTCCCCGCCACCTGGCCCAGTGGACGATTCCCAGCTCGCAGCCTATCGCAAAAGCATCGACAATATCGATGCGGCGATAATCCATATGCTGGCCGAGCGCTTTCGCATCACGCAGGCCGTCGGGGAGTACAAGGCGAAAGTGACCCTCCCCCCGCCGATCCTGCGCGCGAGCAGCGCCAGATCGCGCGGCTGCGAAAACTCTCCGAAGAAGCCGATCTCGACCCGGAATTCAGTGAAAAATTCCTGCGATTCATCATCGAAGAAGTGATCCGGCACCATGAAAAGGCGCGCGGCAGCTAGACAGGCGTTACCGGTCGTTTCGTGATGACTCCGCTCCCGGCAGCGATTCGGACCCGGGCCTTCCGACTACGGGTCTGCCGGTTTCGAGCGCTATTCTTTCATCGCGGCAATCGCACATGGTTGTCATCCTCATGATATGCAAAATGGGCGCGGAGTGGATCGGTACTCCGCGCCCATCGGTGCCGGGCAATATCGAAACCTACCCGGTGGTGTCCGGCAGACCCAGGGGGCCTTGGCCTGCCGGGAGGAGCTTCTAGCGCGGACGGCGCGGCTTGAAGCCTTGCTTGCGCGAGCGATCAACGGTGCGGTTGACCTGACCATTGCTGCGGGTCGTGGTCCGGTCGCGGCTGAAGACGGTCTCGCCAGCCGGGTTCGTCACCCTTTGGCTTGCAGACGAATTGCCTTGCCCGTCGCGGCTGCGAGAGCCCGCAAGGCCATATTCGTTACCGCGCCGGTACCGGTTGCGGTGCCAGTGAAAGTGGTGCCGTTTTCGCTGCGTACCCTCTCACCCTGAAGCGAGCGGGTGTTTCCGGCAGGGCCCGTCTGGGACCGGCTGACGGTGGCGCCCGTATCGGTGCGCTGGCGATTGAGAGTGCTCGATGCGGTGTTCCCGGTGTTCGTGTTCGTCACGGTCCGGTCGCGGTTCAAGGTTCCGGCTTCGCGGTCGACCGTAGTCGTTTGCGTCGCGGACGCATTCGGTCCTTCGAAAGTCTTGGTCCGTGTCTGCTCCTGCGCGGAAACGGCAGAAGCGCTGGCGAGCGCGGCAAGCGCAGTCAGGGTCAGGGTCGTTCTCATGTCTAAATTCCTCATCCAATGTCGTGTCATCCATGCGGGGTCTTTCCGGCTGCCGATCCACCTTTCGGCAGCCAGTGACACTCAATGAACGAGGAAACGCGCTGCACCCTTCGCGGCGCGCGCAAAAAATCTATTCGGGGCTGTCATCCATCTGAGGTTCAGTGGTTTCCAGTTCCGGGTCCGGAGGCTCTTCGCTTACCGCTTCGTCGGGCGCATCGAGTGGCGACGCCTCCTGCTGGAGTTCGTTCAGGCGGTCCTGGCGTCGCTCACGAAAGCGCCGCAATGCCTCACGGCGCTGCTCTGGCGTCATGTCCCGGAGGCGTTGCAGGCGCGAGCTGGCTGCCCCATCCTGCCCGTCCTCGCGCAATTCGCGCAGAAAGTCCTCGCGGGTCAGTTCCTCGCCATTTTCGATCCGTTCACGAAATTCCTCGCGGCGTCCTTCGATCCGTTCATCAAGCTGTCCGTCGCGGCGTTCGCGGAACCGGTCGACACGATTCATAAGCCGCTCTTCCTGCTCGGGAGTGGGAGCAGGAAGGCCCTGCTCGCGGCGGCGCTCGATAACGTTGTCGATCCGCTGATCCACTCGCCCGCGGCGATTTTCCCGCCTTGCATCGAGCACTTCATCGACCCGGCGAAACGCTTCCTCAAGCTCCTCGGGCGTGTCGATAGGCCCTTCGATCGTGACGGGGGCATTGGTCTCGGGGATTATTGCCGGGCGCTGCTCTTCGGCAGGCGACGCCGGAGGAGGTGCAGGAGGCGATCCGGTGATCGTCGACCAAACCTGCTGCGGCGAAGGGAGCTCCACGCCAAGCTCCTCGAGCACTCCGGTTGCCGCCGCTGCCGTGCCGAGCGCACCCGCAGCCAGCGCCCCGATCGCTAGCCGCCGGGCGCTCCGCCAGCGAGCGCCATTGGCGCGCGGGGTCGGCAAAGTGGCCGCGCGGCCTTCTGTCGCAGCGACCACGCGGTCGGCAAATCCAGCCGGCATTTCGGGAGCGGTGAACCCGTCCAGCACCTTGCCGAGAGGGCTGCCGGGTGCAATCGGTCCGATATCCTTGTCCATATCGCTCATGCCTCATCCCCTTGCGCAGCGAGCGCTTCATACGATGTGCGCAGCGCGGCCCTGGCGCGGAAAAGCAGGGATTCAAAGGCTTTGAGTTTCATATCGAGCACGGCGGCAGCTTCGGCATTGGGTAATTCTTCATAATGGGTCAGGACGATCGCGGCTCGCTGTCGTTCTGGCAGCTCGTGCACCAGTTCGCGCGCCGTTTGCGCTTCCTCTGCGCCTTCGATCACCTGATCGGCCAGCGGCGCTTCATCCGCCCGCTCAGGCACTTCTGCGTCGGAGCTGCGCTTTCTAAGTCTCAGCCGGTCGAGCGCGAGGTTCATCGCGACACGCTTCAGCCACGGCGCCAGCTTCAACGCGTTTCCGCGCGTCTCCAGTTGCGGTGCGTGATCCCACAGTCTCAGCATTGTCTCCTGCGCGATATCCTCCGCTTCATGCGCATCTCCCGTCATGCGGTAGGCAATCCGGTGCAGAATGGTCGCATGCGCGGCGATGGTCTCGCGAAAGGCGCTTTCCTCGCGCGAAGCAATCCGCGCCACGAGGGCCGCGTCTGCGCTGTCCGTTTCGGCAATTGGCGTGTTGCCAATGGTCATATGATCTCGCGCAAAAGGCCCCGTTTGCGTGTTGTAGCTCGCTTGGGAAACGGGCGAGCTTTCGAAACCCTTCGCACGGCTGCGCAAAAATCCGGCGCGCAAAACCTATGCCCGGGGCAACCGCAGCTCGACCAGCAGTCCGCCAAGGTCTTCGCTTTCGCCAAGGGTCACACCGCCTCCATAAATCTCGGCGACATCCCGCACGATGGCGAGGCCGAGGCCGGTGCCGGGCTTTCCGGTATCGAGCCGCGCACCGCGATCGAATATGCGGCTGCGTTCGCCTTCTGGGATACCGACCCCGTCGTCTTCGATCCAGATCACGCAGTCCTCGCTGTCCGGGTCGGCATCGACCGTCACGAATACGCTACCACCGCCATATTTCGCCGCGTTCTCGATTAGGTTGCCCAGGATCTCGTCGAGGTCCTGCCGCTCGATCGCGACCATCGTGTCCTTGCTGCCAGCAATGTCCAGGCGCCCCTCGGGGTAAAGCCGTTCGACAGCGCGCCGCACAGCCTCTGCACTGGCGCGAACATCGGTCCGGGCATGACCCACGGCGCGGCGACCCACTGCTCGGGCACGGGCGAGATGGTGATCGACATGGCGCTGCATGGTGCGTGTCTCGCGGAACACCGCCTCATTGAGGTCGGGCGAGCGCGCGGTTGCGGCATTGGTGAGCACGGTGAGCGGGGTCTTGAGCGCGTGGGCGAGATTGCCCGCATGGGTGCGAGCCTCTTCAGCCTGCTTTTCCGAGTGCTCGAGCAGCCCGTTAAGTTCCTCGACCAGCGGCTGAACTTCGCTCGGCAGCGGTTCGGTAATGCGGTTTTCACCGGTCGTCCGCAGCTTGGATATGGCCGCGCGGACCCGGCGGAGAGGTTGCAGGCCATAGCGGATTTGCAGCAGCGCCATGACCATCAGGCCGAGGCCCAGCACCGCAAAACTCCAGATGAGGATCAGACGAACTTGCTGGATCTGGTAATCCATCTCCTCGGTCGCGCTGGCGACAGCAAAGGTCCAGCGCGTTTCGCTTCCTGGGAGGATTATCGTCCGCTCGGCAACACGAAGCGGCTCGCCTTCAAACTGGTCTGAATCGTAGAAATGCGCCTCGTTGTCGAAGTGATCACCTTTGACCTCGAGTGTTCTGTCCCACAGACTGCGCGAGGGCCACGGCTCATACTCGCCCCCGCTGATCTGCCAGTAGAGTCCGCTTCCGGGCTCCAGGAAGCGCTGGTCACCCAGAGTTCGGTAAAACCAGACCTCACCGAAAGAATCGATTTCGGCGGACGCGATCATCGCTGTGAGTTGGTATTCAAGCTGCTCGTCGAAGTTCTGCCTGACCTGATTGGTCAGCGTGCGGTCGAGCGCGAGGCCCCCGCCCAGCAGCAGCACCGTAATCCACACCGCCGCGATAAAGCCCATGCGCCGGGCGAGGCTGCCCCTGCGCGCTTGAGGTAAGGGCACATCGCTCGGCGCGGCGGCCTGCGCGCCCTCGCCCGTCTCGCCAGCCGGCGAAACAGGTTCGGCATCGCCGCCCTTACGCTCGGGGTGCGTCTGCGGGGTCGTCGAGGCTGTAACCGAGGCCACGGATCGTAGTGATTACCTCTGCGCCAAGTTTCTTGCGGATACGGGTGACGAAAACTTCGATCGTGTTGGAATCGCGGTCGAAGTCCTGATCGTAAATATGCTCGATCAGTTCGGTGCGGCTGACCACCTTGCCCTTGTGGTGCATCAGATAGCTCAGCAGCTTGTATTCCTGCGCCGTCAGCTTGACCGGCTCGCCATCGAGAGTGACCCGGCCCGAGCGTGTGTCCAGCCGGACATTGCCAGCCGTCAGCTCGGACGATGTGTTGCCCGAAGCGCGGCGGATGAGCGCGCGCAGGCGGGCGATCAGTTCTTCGGTCTGGAATGGCTTGGCGAGATAATCGTCCGCGCCAGCATCGAGGCCTGCGACCTTGTCCGACCAGCTGTCACGCGCGGTCAGGACCAGAACTGGGAAATCCCGCCCCTCCTTGCGCCACATGCCGAGCACCGACAGCCCGTCAATTTCAGGCAGGCCAAGGTCGAGCACGCAGGCGTCGTAATCTTCGGTACTGCCAAGAAAGTGCCCGTCCTCGCCATCGGTCGACAGATCAACGGCGTAGCCATTTTGTTCGAGGGTCGATTTGAGTTGCTGGCCGAGAGTGGGTTCGTCTTCGACAATCAGGATGCGCATAGTCCACCAGATATCTGTGTGTAAGTCGCCGGGTTCGTGCGCTTTTGCACGGGGCGCGTCAAGCGAGGGGCGCGTGCAGCGGCGATCACTGTCCCCCAATGATTGGACAACACCGCGAGTTCCGTATCAGCGTGAACGGTTGATGATCCGGCCGCTGCGCGCGTCGACATCGACATAGGTCACGCGGCCATCCTTGATGAACTTGAGCCGGTAGGCGCGTGCGGTCGCATCGTAGGCGGGACCAAGATATTCGGAGCCTCTCATCCGGGGGAGAACGCGCTTTTCAATCTCGCGAAGCGAAAGCTGATTGCCGGCCCGCATTTCCTTGCGCGCTTCGCCCTGGTCAGTGCGCTGCTGGTCCTGCACTGCGCGCTCGACCGCCACCACTGGAGAGTGAGCGGCAAGCACCAGCGAAGCGGCGGCGAAAAATGCGGGAATGGCCTTCATGGTGCTGTCATGCCTAGAGATTGCGCGTTGAACAAGCTGTGAATGGCCGCGTTGCCGCCGGTTCAGCCGCCGTCCACCATCTCGTACTTGATCGTGATGCTCACTCCCGTGCTGACCTGGCCGGGCTGGACCGGTGCATTTGCGCGCGCGCCTGTGACCATGATCGCATCTCGCGAGACCATTGGCGGCATTGGCCCGCTCGCCCGGATCGCCTCGCTGATCGCGAGCACCCGCGCGCCGCCATAGCCGACCATCTCGGCATAGGATTGGGCGCGCTTCTGCGCGCGTTCTACCGCTCGGCTGCGCGCTTCATCCTTGGCCGCTTCGTCGTCTTCGATCGAGAAGCTCGGCCCGCTCAGGTCGTTGGCCCCGGCGACCACGAGCGCATCCAGCACTTCGCCCGTCTCGTCTATTTCGCGCAGCTTCACGCTCACACGATTCGAGACCTGGTAGCCGCGAAACACCTGCCGCTGGTTCGTCCGGTCATAGTCGAAGCGTGCGTTGAGGTTGATGCCGGTAGTCTGAATATCCTTTTCATCGACACCCAGCGCCTTGATCCGGTCGATAACGTTTTGCATCTTTTCCGAATTTTGACGAAGCGCCTCGACAGCAGTCGGCGCCTCGGTGTTCACACCTGCGCCGATCGTCACAATATCGGGCGCGGTCGTCACGCTTTCGAACACGGATAATTCGATCACCGGTCCCTCGGCCTCGATTTCGACGGTGGTAGCGTGGGCAGGTGCGGCGGTGAGCGCAGCAAGCGCGAGCGCGCCGGGAATGAGCCAGCTTTTCATAGGTCTATCCTCCATAGATCATTCAATGATCTGCTCGCCCTTTCGATCCTCTGAATGGAATTGTGTGCAAAGCGGATGGTCGGCGCTATGCATGGCGGCAAGAGGGGGATTTCCATGCTTTCCAGACTGTGTTCTGCAGCCTTTTCGTTCTCGGCACTGGCTCTCGCCGCGCCCCTGTTCGTCCAGCCCGCGATGGCGCAGCCTGTCATGGAGCGTGTGCCCGAACGCCCTACCGGAGAGGGCGAAGGACCGTTCGGCACGCTCCTGATCCGCGGCGCGACCATGATCGACGGCACCGGCGCTCCTCCCGAAGGTCCGGTCGACATCGTGGTCAAAGGCAACCTGATCGCGCAGATTGTGCGCGGCGGCGGAGCTGATGTCGCCGCCGACCGCGTGATCGAGGTTGGCGGCATGTATGTCTTGCCCGGCTTCATCGACACGCACGGCCATAATGGCGATCCGTTCAAGGCGCCCCAGCCATCCTACGGGTTCAAGCTGTGGCTGGCGCACGGCGTCACCAGCGTGCGCGGCGTCGGGTTCGGGTTCGGACCGAACGACCCCTCGATCGACCAGAAACAGCGCAGCGCTGCCAACACCATCACCGCACCGCGCCTGTTCGCCTACACCGTGCCGGGCGCGGTCGGGCCATACGGCATAATCGACAGCGCGGACGAGGGCCGCGACTGGGTGCGCTGGATCAAGGCCGAGGGCTATGACGGGATCAAGTTCTTCAACAATGAACCCCCGCACATTCTCGGGGCGATCCTCGATCAAGCCGAGACGGAGGGCCTTGGCACGGTAGCCCATCTCGGCCAGCGCGGCGTAGCCGAGGTCAATGCCCGCAAGGCTGTGGAGCTTGGCCTCGACGGCGTCACCCATTTCTATGGACATTTCGAAAGCCTGCTGGATGGCAGCCGCCTTCCGCAATATCCGGTGGACTACAACTACCTCGATGAGCAATCGCGGTTCGCATGGGTCGCGCGCCTCGCGCAGCAGGTTGGCGAACCGGGAAGCGAGGAATGGGACGAGTATATTGACTTCCTCATCGCCAATGACGTGACGCTCAGCCCGACATTCAATATCTATTCGGCCAGCCGCGATGTCATGCGGGCGCGCAACCTTGAATGGCATGAGCAATACACGCTGCCCTCGCTGATGCAGTTCTATGCTCCGAGCCTGACCAATCACGGCAGCTATTACCACGACTGGACCAGCGAGGACGAGACAGCATGGAGCGGTTTTTATCGCAAATGGTTTGATCTGACCCGCGAGTTCAAGGATCGCGGCGGTCGCGTTACCGCCGGGTCTGATCCGGGCTACATCTACCAGACTTGGGGGTTCGCCTATATCGGCGAGCTCGAGATGCTGCGCGAGGCAGGGCTGACTCCACTCGAGGTGATCCAGGCAGCCACCATCGATGGCGCGCGTGAACTCTACGATCCCAAGGGCGAGGAGCCGCCAATGGGCTCGATCAAGGTTGGCAAGCTTGCCGATCTCTTGATCGTGTCCGAGAACCCGCTGGCGAACCTCAAGGTGCTTTACGGGACCGGCCATACCCGGCTCAACCGCGAGACCAACCAGCTTGAGACCGTTGGCGGGGTGCGCTGGACCATCAAGGACGGGATCGTCTTCGATGCGCCTGCACTGCTTGCAGATGTGGCGGAGATGGTCGAAGCGCAGAAGGCATCGCAGCCATAGCAAAGCGCCCTTGCGGTGGCGGTGCGCAGCGCCTAACTCGCGCGGCCTATGGCGCAACCTCCCATCCTCAGCCTCGAAGGGCTCGGCCTGCAGCAGGGCGGCCGCTGGCTGTTCGGCGGTCCCCAGCCGGGACAGGGCGCAGAGCCCATTGACCTGCATGTGCTGCCGGGCGACCGGCTCGCGCTGATCGGGCGCAACGGCGCGGGCAAGACAACGCTGCTCAAGCTGATCGACGACCGGATCGAGATGGACCGCGGCACGCGCCGGGTAAAACCGGGCACGCGCATCGTGTTCCTCGAGCAGGAGCCTGATTTCAGCGGCTTCGACACGCTGATGGATTTCGCGCTCGCTGGCGAGCATCCCCCTGCCGAATACGAAGTCGAAGCCATTACAGGACAGCTCGGCATCGACATGGCCACCGATGCGGAAAGCGCCAGCGGAGGCGAGCGGAGACGCGCCGCCATCGCACGAGCGCTGGCGCAGGATCCCGACCTGTTGCTGCTCGATGAGCCGACCAACCACCTCGACCTCAGCGCGATCGACTGGCTGGAGGACTGGCTGACCCGGTACAAGGGTGCATTCATCACGATCAGCCACGACCGGACCTTTCTCAAGCGCCTGACCCGCGCGACGCTGTGGCTGGACCGCGGGACAATGCGCCGCAAGGAGGTCGGCTTTGGCGGATACGAAGCGTGGGAAGAGCAGGTGTATGCCGAGGAAGCCCGCGCCGCCGAACGGCTCGATGCCAAGCTCAAGCTGGAGGCGCACTGGCTTGAGCGCGGGGTGACCGCGCGGCGCAAACGCAACCAGGGGCGGCTCGAAAAGCTTTACCAGATGCGCGCTACCCGCGCGGCCATGATTTCTGACAGCGGCACTGCCAAGCTCAAGCTTGCGAGCGACGACGACTTCAAATCGAAGTCGGTGATCGTTGCCGACAAGATCACCAAGAGCTTCGATGATCGCACCATCATCAAGCCGTTCTCCCTCCGCATCCAGAACGGCGATCGCATCGGCATCGTCGGTGCGAACGGCGCGGGCAAGACGACGCTGCTGCGCATGCTCACCGGAGAGCTTGAACCTGATAGCGGCACGATCACGCGCGCCGCTACGCTTTCGGGCGTGATGATCGACCAGCAGCGCCGTTTGCTCGAACCCGGCGCCAGCGTGCGCGATATCCTTGCAGAAGGCGGCGATTGGATCGACGTTCGGGGGCAGCGCAAGCATGTGCAGGCATATCTCAAGGACTTCCTGTTCGATCCCAAGATCGTCGACACCAAGGTCGGCATCCTCTCCGGTGGCGAACGCTCCCGGCTGCTGCTCGCCCGCGAGTTCGCCCGCACCGCCAACCTCCTCGTACTCGACGAACCGACCAATGATCTCGATCTCGAAACGCTCGACCTTCTGCAGGAGGTGATCGCCGATTTCGACGGCACGGTCCTGATCGTCAGCCACGACCGCGACTTCCTGGATCGCACCGTCACCCTCACGCTCGGCCTCGACGGGTCGGGCACGGTCGACGTCGTTGCAGGCGGGTACGAGGACTGGGAGGCCAAGCGGCAGAAGCGCGTCGTGGGCAAGTCCAGGCAGGCCTCCAAACCCGCCCCCGCGCCTTCGCCCGCACCTTCCCCGTCGAAGCCCGACAAGCTCTCCTACAAGGACCAGCGCGATTACGAGATCCTGCCTGCGCGGATTGAGGAGCTGGAAGCCGCGATTGCCAAGGCGCAGGCCATTCTTGCCGACCCCGATCTCTACGCATCGGACCAGCAGCGTTTTACCACCATCTCCAAGGGCCTCGAAAACGCGCGGGCCGAGAAGGACGCTGCCGAGGAGCGCTGGCTGACCCTTGCCGAACAGGTCGAGGGATGAGCGCGCAGCGGGCCGCCGACCTCCACCGCGAGATCGCCGCCTGCACCCTATGCGCCGAGCACCTGCCGCTCGGGCCGCGACCAGTCATCCAGTTCTCGCCGCGCTCGCGCATCGTCATCATCGGTCAGGCTCCCGGCACGAAGGTCCATGCCAGCGGCGTTCCGTGGGACGATGACAGCGGGGACCGGCTGCGCGGGTGGCTCGGCTTGGACAAACCCGCATTCTATGACCCCGACATCGTCGCGCTTGTACCGATGGGCTTCTGCTATCCGGGCAAAGCGAAGGGCGGCGATGCTCCTCCGCGACCAGAGTGCGCGCCCCGGTGGCACCAGCCCGTCCTCGACCTGCTCCCTGCACTCCGACTGACGCTGCTCGTCGGCTCGTACGCTCAGGCGCACTACCTCCCGCACACCCGCAAACTGACTATGACCGAGCGGGTCCGCCGTTACGCCGAATACGCCCCCTTCCTCCCCCTCCCTCATCCCTCGTGGAGGGTGCGGATGTGGAGCGCGCGGAACCCGTGGTTCGAGAGCGACGTGATACCGCAATTGCGCCAAGTAGTGGCCGAGGCGGCCTGCGCATGAGACACATGAGACAGTGTCCAGGGACCAAAATCCTCCGGCTCCGTTTGTCCTGATAGCGCCACATTCAAGGTTCATGGTGCGACGATCATTTTGGGGAGAACAGCCATGTCGATCGAACAACTTGCCAAGGATTTCACCAAGGCCGTCTCTGACGACGACGAAGCAGGATACCAGACCTACTGGGCCGACGATATCGTCAGCCTCGAACCCATGCCCGACAGCCCGATGGCGCGCGTCGAAGGGCGCGAGGCACTGCTGCAAAAACACGCTTGGTGGAACGAGAATGCGCAGGTCCACAGCTCGAGCGCCGACGGACCTTACGTCTTCGGCGATCAGTTCGCGGTGAATTATGAGATGGACGTCACGATGGATGGCGAACGCTCGCAGATGAAGGAGGTCGGGGTCTATACCGTCCGGGACGGCAAGATTGCGGAAGAGCGCTTCTTTTACGGTAGCTGATCCGCTCCGGTGAAAGATCGGCGACCTGCCTCACCCGATGCGATAGAAATCCGCGACCCGCTCCAGCGCAAGCTTGAGCACAAGCTTGCCGCTGCGCGCGGGCCAGCCAAGGCCCTTTTCCGCGTCCGGCAGGCCTTCGCCAGCGCACACCACGCGCCACAGCACATCGTCGAGGCCCTTGCCCGCCAGCGCCAGTGCGCCGTCGAAGCGGTCCTTTGCCGCAATCTGCTTTTCACCCGGTGAAAGCCCTTGATCGCCGGTGGCCTTGATCCGCACCGGGTCCCAGCGCATCGTGACATTCGGCGAAAGCTGCGCGCGCTCGTAATCGCGCCGCAGCGCCTCGCCCGCCTCGAACAGCCGCCGTTCGAGATGTCCGCGTGAATGCAGCCACTCGATCGGGCTTTCGCCGACATTCATCGTGACGGTGCGGCGCTTGCCCGTGGCTGCTCCGGACCGCTTCGGGCCTTCGCTTGTCAGTTCCTTTTCCACCAGTTTGCGTGGCATAACACATCCTCTTTTACCGAAATGGTGAAAAGGGGCTTGCATCAATCGGGCAGATGTAGGAAACAGCAATTATTACCAAATGGGTTCATTAAGCGATAAGTGAGAGCCAATGATCAACCGTATTCGCGATATTCGCAAGGCCAAGGGACTGACGCTCGCCGAGCTGGCCGAAGCCTGCGATCCGCCCACCACCGCCCAGACCATCGGGCGGCTGGAAACGGGAATGCGCAATCTCTCGATAAAGTGGATGGACCGGATCGGTGCGGCGCTGGGCGTCGATCCCGAAACGCTCGTGCGCTCCGATGACAATGCCCAGCCGCAGGTCATAGCGCGGCTTGGCGCGCAAGGGGCCGAGGCGCTGGACACTCCGGCAGAGGCGGTGCTGCCATCTGATCTGGCCGCACAATCCTCGGAGCGCCCGCTAACCGTGCTGAGTGTGACCGAGAGCATTGGCGAATACCGGCCCGGAGATTTGCTATGGTTGCGGCAGGTTGCACCGGAAGACGCTGCCGAGGCGATCAACCGCGATTGCCTGGTCCCGCGCCCCGGCGGACGCTTCGCATTCGGGCGGCTGATCGACCGGCGTGGCACATTGGTCGGATTGCTTCCTCCCGGCGCTGGGCAAAAGCAGCAGGTCGTGGACAATCCGCCATGGGTCGCCGTGGCCGTGATGCTGGTGCGGCCGCTTTGAGATTAAACAGGGAAACCGGCGCTTTAACTGTGTTTGTTGAAAGCATCTTACCCGCCGCACAAGACAATGCGGGACCTTGGATCAAGGAGCCATCGTGAAGCACGTTCTGGCCATCAGCACGCTCTACCCGAACGCGGTGAACCCGCGTTTCGGTACGTTCGTGGCGCGTTCTCTGGAGGCGCTGGCCAAACGCCGCGATTGGCAGGTTACCGTAATCAATCCGATCGGCATCCCGCCCGTCGCGGCAGGCCGCTACCGGGCGCTGTCGCAGCTCGATGAGATATCGAGCGAGGACGGGATCGAGGTCCACCGCCCGCGCTTCAGCCTGATCCCGAAGGTCGGGGCACGGCGCAACGTGGCGGCGATTGCCAAGGCCGTGCTCCCGCTGGCCGAGCGGATCAATGCAGAGCATCCGGTCGATATCGTCGATGCGCAGTTTTTCTTCCCCGATGGCCCGGCAGCCGCGCATGTCGCCAAGGCGCTTGGCACGCCGCTGTCGATCAAGGCGCGTGGCAGCGACATCTCCTATTGGGGGAAACAGGATTTTGCCCTTGAGCAAATGCTCGAAGCCGCGAATGCCGCGACCGGACTGCTATCGGTGAGCAAGGCACTGGCACGCGACATGGCCGCGCTCGGAATGCCGCAGGACAAGATCACGGTCCATTATACCGGCCTCGACCGCGACCGGTTTCGCCCGCTGGATCATACGCAGCTGCGCAGCCAGCTGGCGCAGGAACTGGGCTTTGCGATGCCCGACAACGCCCCGTTGCTGGTCAGCGTCGGCGCATTGATCGAACGCAAGGGCCAAGCCTGCGTCATAGCCGCTCTCCCCGATATTCCCGGTGCGCGCCTGGTGCTGGTCGGCCAGGGCGAGGACGAGGACAAACTGCGCGACCTTGCCATATCCACCGGCACATCGGAGCGCATCCTGTTTGCCGGTTCGCTCGATCACGACATGCTGCCGCTTATCCTCTCCGCCGCCGACGTGATGGTCCTGCCGACCGTCAGTGAGGGGCTGGCCAATGCATGGGTTGAAGCGCTCGCCTGCGGCACGCCAGTGGTGACCAGCGATGTCGGGGGTGCGCGCGAATTGATCGTGAACGATAATGCCGGTACCGCTTGCTGTCAGAGCGCACGCCGCAGGCGGTTGCCGAAGCGGTCAACGCAGTCCTGAACTTCCCGCCCAAGGCAATGAACGTGGCGGCGCTGGCCGAGCGCTTCAGCTGGGAAAACAACGCCGCCGAACTGGCTGCGCATTACGAGCGGTTGATAGCGAGCGCCTGAAGCGCCGCTTTTACACCTGCCCGCGCGCTTTCTTCTCCTGCAAGTCCGCCTCGGTTTCCTTCGGCACGAAGCTGTCCGAGGTCACGCCCAGCCAGATCAGGATCGGCGCCGCGAGATAGACGCTCGAATAGGTACCGATGAAGAGGCCCGCGGTTATCGCGAGGACGAGGCCGAACAGGCTCGCCGGGCCGAACAGCAGCAGCGGCAGCAGCGCGACAAGCAACGTCAGCGAGGTCATCACGGTGCGCGCCAGCGTCTCGTTGACGGACAGGTCGAGCAGCTCTGGCAGCGGCATCTTGCGATACTTCTTCAGGTTCTCGCGAATACGGTCATAGACGACGATCGTGTCGTTCAGCGAGTAACCGATGATCGCAAGGATCGCGGCGATGATCTGGAGCGAGAATTCGAGCTGGAAGACCGCGAATATGCCCAGCGTCACCGACACGTCATGGAACAGCGCGAACAGCGCGCCTGCGCCGAACTGCCACTCGAACCGGATCCAGATATACATCGCCACGCCCAGCATCGCGAGCGCAAGCGCGAGGACGGCGTCCTGCCGGAATTCGCCTGCAACCTTGCCTGAGACGGTGTTGTTGCCGTCGGTCCGAACCTCGTCATACTGGCCCTGGATCATGGCGATGACTTCATTGCCGATCTCGGTTGCAGCGCCGGGGGTATCTTCGACCTCTTCGGGCAGGGGAACACGGATCGAGACCACGTTCGGCGCACCGAATTCCTGGACCACGGGCGTTCCGTAGCCCAATCCGCCGACCAGCTCGCGCAGTTCGCCCACGGGGGCTTGATCGCGTTGTTCGAAGGTCAGTTGGACTTCCTGACCGCCGGCGAAATCGACCCCGTAATTGAGGCCTTGGGTGAGCACGGCGGCCCAGCTGCCGATGATCAGCAGGATGCTGAAGATAAAGAACGGGACACGCAGCTTCAGGAAGCGGATATTGGTGTCGGCGGGGACGAGTTTAAGCAGTTTCATGCGTGGTCCCTCCTCAAACGTTGATGTCGCTGGGGCGCTTGGCCCGAAGGTATCCGGCGACCCACATGCGGGTCAGCGTCAATGCGGTGAAGACGGACGTGAACAGCCCGATGATCAGCACGACGGCAAAGCCGCGCACTGGGCCAGAGCCGAACAGGAACAGCAGCACGCCCGCGATGAAGTTCGTGATATTGGCGTCGTAAATCGCGCGGCTCGCTTCCTTGTAGCCATTCTCGACCGCCGCGATCACGCGCCGCCCGCGCTTGCGCTCTTCGCGAATACGCTCGTTGATGAGCACGTTCGCATCGACCGCCGCGCCGATCGTGAGCACGAAACCGGCGATTCCCGGCAGGGTGAGCGTCGTGTTGAGGCCCGCCATGATGCCGAGCAGGATCAACACGTTGAAGAACAGCGCAATCGTTGCATAGATGCCGAAGCGGCCATAGGTCGCGATCATCAACGCGATCACAGCAAAGCTGCCGATCAGCATCGCAATGAGCCCCCTCTGGATCGAATCCGCGCCCAGCTCAGCGCTGACCGTGCGCTCCTCGATCACCGTCAGCGGAACCGGCAGAGCGCCCGAACGCAACGAAATCGCAAGGTTGTTCGCGCTTTCGGCAGTGAAACTGCCTGAGATCTGCGCCGAGCCTCCGAGGATCGGTTCGCGGAATACAGGGGTCGAGAGCACCTCGCCGTCGAGGATGATCGCGAATTGCTTGCCGACATTCTGGGTCGAAAGCTGCGCGAATTTCTGGCCGCCCTGCTGGTCGAACTGGATGTTGACGACGTCTTCATTGGTGTCGGGGCTGATGCCGGATTGCGCGCCCGTCAGGCTGTCGCCGCGAATACCGCCCAGCCGCTTGACCGCGACCGACTGGCCTTCAAGATTACTTCCTTCGCTATAGGGGAAAATCTGGCTTCCCGGAGGTGCAATGCCGGCCTGGATGTTGGTGATCAGCGCGTTCTCATCGACCAGCTTGAACTCGAGCTGTGCGGTCTGGCCCAGCAATTCCTTAAGCGCCTCGGGATCTTCGAGACCCGGCACCTGCACCACGATCCGCGTGTCGCCTTGGCGAATAATCGTCGGCTCGCGCGTGCCCAGTTCATCGATACGGCGGCGCACCACTTCGGTCGCGCTTTCCATCGCATCGTTCACCGCATTCTCAGTCCCGCCCTGTGTCGGGGTCAGCACCATGCGCTGGGTATCGACGACCGTAAGATCCCATTCGCGGACGAGGTCCGGACCCTGCATCATCGGTTCGAGGATGCCGCGCGCCCGGTCGATATCGCTCACGCTGTCGAGCATGAACGACAATTCGCCGCCTGCCGTCGAGACATCGCCGATGCGAATGCGCGGTTCGGCATTGCGCATCGCGGCGCGCACGGCCTCTTCCATGTTTTCGAGCCGTTGCGCTGCAACCTCTTCGCCTTCCGCCTCAAGCAGCAGGTGCGATCCGCCCGCAAGGTCGAGGCCGAGATTGACGGTCGGCTCCGGCAGGGCATCGGGCCAGTCCCCGCCGGTCGCATTGTACAGCGAGGGTATCGCTGCCGCCACGGCGAGTAGGGTCAGGACCCACAGCCAAATTTTCTTCCAAAGGGGGAAATCGAGCATCGGAGCTGTATCTCAGTCGTGAAGGGAGTGTGCTTGTGGTGTCGCTATCAGTCGTTGGCTGCACTGCCGCCCGGCGGGATGATATCGCCGATCGTGTGCTTGACCGCCTTGACGCGGACATCCTTTGCCAGATCGATCTCGACATAGGTGTCGTCGACCTTCACGACTTTGCCGACAAGTCCGCCCTGGGTAACGACCTGGTCGCCTTTCTTCAGCCCGGCGACCTTTTCCTGGTGTTCCTTCGTGCGCTTCATCTGCGGACGGATGATCAGGAACCAGAAGATCAGGATCATGCCGATGATCGGCAGCCAGTTGATCCAGGCGGGCGGCGCTTCACCGGCGGCTGCGCCTGCTGCGGCGAGAATTTCAAACATGTGTCATCGAACCCAGTACAAGTTGGTAATGATCTACGTATGGCGCGGGATCGCGGCATTTCTGCCTACGCGGCCCCTCCCCTTAGCTTCAAGTGGGCGCGCCTAGCAGCATTGCAAGCGCCTCGCAATCGAACCTCAAGAGCGCGCGCCAAGCTTTTCCCGCGATTTTGCCCGACGAACCTTTTCGATCGCGCTTGCATGGCGACATCCATCGCCGTATAGGCCGCGCCTCCACTGGAACGGGACGTAGCGCAGCCTGGTAGCGCATCACACTGGGGGTGTGGGGGTCGCTGGTTCGAATCCAGTCGTCCCGACCAGTGGAAACACTCATTGAATCGAGAACTGCTGCTGCCAAACCGAAATGGCGGCGCGCAGCATTGCGGGCCGAAATGCCACTCGCACAAGCCAAGCTTGTTGCGATTTTGCAACAAGCACTCAAAAGAACGATCTGACGGGCGGAGTTGCATTGTCTGCAAGCGAGTCCGCAGCCATGATTATTGCTTGTCGCAATTGTTCTATGCGGGCTCAAATTTCCTCGTCCCCGCATCTAATGGAGTCGTAACATGAAATCTTTCACACGTTTGCAAGGCCGCAAAAGCGCTTTGCTGACCGGGGCAGGACTTGCTGCCCTTTCCCTCTTCGCACCTGCAGCCGCTTCGGCGCAGTCCGCACCTGACGCCGACGTCACGACCCAAGGCAACCAGGCCGAACCGGGCGACGTCATCGTCGTCACCGGTACCCGCATCCAGCGCCCTGAAGCAGCAACCGCTACTCCGATCGTTGCCGTCACTGCCGAGAATATCGAGCAGTCGGGTCTGACGAACGTGACCGAGTTGCTGACCCAGACGCCGGCCCTGTTCAATTCGGAAGACAATTTCGATGCCGCCGGTTCACAGGCCCGTACCGGTGCCGCTGGCGTCAACCTCCTCGACCTTCGCAATCTCGGCCCGAACCGCACTCTGGTGCTGGTCGATGGCCGCCGTCATATCGCCGGTGTATCCGGTGAAGCTGCGGTCGACATCAACACGATCCCTGTCGGCCTGATCGAACGTATCGACGTGCTGACCGGCGGTGTCTCGTCGGTCTATGGTGCCGACGGTGTTTCGGGCGTGGTGAACTTCATCATGCGCCGCGATTTCGAAGGCGTCGATTTCCGCGCGCAGCAAGGCGTGTCTGATTTCGGCGATGCCGAGAGCACCTTTGTTTCCGCAACTGTCGGCAAGAACTTCGCCGATGACCGCGCCAACATCGCGCTGTCCTATGAATTCCGCAAGGATGCCCGTGTCGATGCGCTGGCGCGTCCCAACGGCCGGTTCACAGCCGATACGCTGGTCCGCAACCCGAACGACATTCCCGATGATCCCAACATTCCCGACAATGTTTTCCTCGACCGTATCGGTTGGTCTGACAGCTCGCCGGGCGGCGGTATCGTCATCGACGGTTCGTTCACTCCAGCCTTCAACGGCGACGGAACGCCATACGATCCGGGTCTCTTCCTGCCGCAGTCGGGCTTCCTTGCACAGGGCGGTGACAACACCCCGATCAACAGCTATCAGGGCGACCTTCAGGCAGGGACCGAGCACCACTCGTTCAACGCGTTCTTTAATTACGAGTTGACGCCGGACATTAGGTTCTTCGCCGAAGGCAAGTACGTAAAGACTGACAACTTCACGGTTGCTCAGCCATCGTTCGACTTCTTCACGTTCATCTCCGAAGACAGCCCGCTGATCCCTGCCAACATCCGTGCAGCGGGTCTTGGTACGTTTGGCGGCGTCCTCTTCAACCGAGACAACTTCGATTTCGGAACGCGCGATGAAATCTTCGAGCGTGACCTTTATCGTACGGTCGTTGGCTTCGAAGGCGACATCAACGAAAACACCCGGTTCGAGATCAGCTATGTCTATGGCAAGAACGACACGAAATACACCTCGACCAACCAGCGCATTGAAGACCGGTACTTCGCGGCGCTGGATGCCGTCGATGCAGGCGCGTTCCTGACCGGTACGCCGAACGGCGTCGTCGATTGCCGCGTCAACCTCGATGGCGGCGCGATCGTCGATGCTGGCAACCTCAATTACGGCGAAGCGCCGCAGACGTTCTCGCCCGGCCAATGTGTGCCTCTGAACATCTTCGGTGAAGGTGCACCGAGCGCTGATGCGCTCGCATTCATCCTCGCCGATACCTCCAACGTCTTCTCCCTAGACCAGCACGTGATCAACGGCTTCGTTTCGGGGGACTTCGGCGCGATTTTCGAACTGCCCGGCGGCGCGATCAGTTATGCCTTCGGCGCCGAGTACCGTGACGAAGGGAGCGATTTCGAACCAGATACCATCTCGACGCAAGTAGCGACTTTCGATCCGCCTACCGGTCCGGACGACGTTGGGTCGGGCGTGTTGCAGGATCTCGCGTTGCTTGGCAACGAACTCGGTGGGTTCGATGTCTGGGAAGTCTTCGGCGAGATCAACCTGCCGATCCTTTCCGACGTGCCATTCTTCGAATTGCTCGAAGTCACGGTGGCGGCCCGGTATTCCGACTACTCGACGATTGGCAGCACTGAAGCGTGGTCGGTCAACGGCCAGTGGGCACCGATCGAGGACATCCGCTTCCGCGGCGGATATTCGGAATCGGTTCGCGCACCGAACATCACCGAGCTGTTCGCTCCGCGCACCGGTACTTTTGCGTTTCTGGCCGATCCTTGCAGCCCGGCCAACATCAACCAGGGCACCTCGTTCCGCGTCTCCAATTGCGAAACGCTGATCAATGGGCTTGGGGCAGACTTCAACACGTTCGATTTTGACAGCGACATCGCTTCGAGTGCGAGCCTTGAAGGTGTGGTTTCGGGTAACCGCAACCTTACTGAAGAGGATGCCGAGACCTGGACTGCGGGTGTAATCCTGCAGCCGCGCTTCGTTCCGGGCTTTACTCTCACGTTCGACTGGTATGATATCCGTCTAACGAATGCGGTTCGAACCCCTACACTGACCGAAACGGCGGAGTTCTGTGTGGACTCGCCGGACCTTAACAACGTGTTTTGTGATGCGATCACGCGCGATACAGGTACCGCATTCGTATCTAACTTCATCCTTGGCCCGCAGAACGTGGCGTTTCTCGAAACTGCCGGTGCCGATATCACGCTCAATTACAGCTTTGAGCCAGGCGATATTGGCCGGATCAATCTGCGAGGAACCTTGGGCTACCTCGACAAGCTCGAATTCCTGCCAGCCAATGGCGGCATCGTCGATGACGATCGCGGTGAAATCGGCTCGCCAGAATGGGTTGGCAATGCCGACATCACTTGGGAGAAGGACAACTTCCTGCTCAATTACGGTGTCCAGTACATCGGTGAACAGCTGCGGTTCGAAATCGACGAAATCGCAGGTGATCCCGATATTGCGGCACCTGAGTTCCTCGAAATCGACTCGCGGTTCATCCACGATCTGCGGGCCGAATTCCGGACCGATGATGAACGTGCGAGCTTCTTCCTTGGGGTGAACAACTTCACCAATGAACTGCCGTCACGCGGTTTGGACAACACCCCGACCGGCTGGCTTGGCCGCTACTTCTACGCAGGCTTCCGCTTCACCACGGAACAGCTCGGGTTCTAAGACACGAGCAACCTGAAATACAGAAAGGGCGCCCTTCGCGGCGCCCTTTTTTCATCTCGCTCTTGGTAGACCGTGATGAAGCGAGCTAGGTGACGCGTCATGAAAGTTAGCGACAAACTGAACTCCGCGGGCCCTGACGACCGGCTGCGGCGTATCGTCATCGTTGGCGGCGGCACTGCCGGGTGGATGGCGGCCGCGGCGCTCTCCCGTGTGACGACGACGCCGATCGTGCTGATCGAATCCGACGCGATTGGAACGGTCGGCGTAGGCGAAGCGACCATCCCACAGATACGCACATTCAACCGCGCCTTGGGCATAGATGAACGCGAGTTCGTCCGCGAGACCAAGGCGACTTTCAAGCTCGGCATCCGCTTCGTCGGCTGGAACGGTGAAGGCAGCGACTACCTTCACGCGTTTGGCCAAGTAGGTCAGAACACAGGCGTCATTCCCTTCCACCATCTCTGGCTGCGCGGTCAAGAAATGGGATTGGCCGGACCGTTCGGCGATTACGCGATCAATGATGTCGCAGCGCGTGCAGGCAAGATGGCGATGCCGGGCGGCGGTTTGCCTGCCCAGGGCGTGAACATGCCTTGGGCCTATCATTTCGATGCTTCGCTTTACGCAGCCTTTCTTCGCCGGTTTGCGGAAGACAAGAGCGTCGAGCGGATCGAGGGGAAGATCGCGGAGGTTGCTATCGGCTCCGATCGCAAATCGATCCGAAGCGTATCACTCGAGGATGGCCGAAGCATCGAGGGTGATTTCTTCGTCGATTGCTCCGGATTTCGCGCCCTGCTGATATCGAAGCTCGAAGGTTCGGACTACCGCGACTGGAGCCATTGGCTGCCCTGCAACAGCGCGCAGGCCGTGCCGTGCCAGAGCGACAAAGCCCCGCCTCCGTTCACAACGTCGACGGCCCACAAGGCTGGCTGGCAATGGCGCATCCCGCTCCAGCACAGGACCGGCAACGGTGTGGTGTATTGCAGCGATTTCATGGAGGATGGCGAGGCGCGGGACCACCTGCTGGCCAATATCGAGGGCAGCCCAAGCGCAGAACCCCGCCAGATCCGCTTTCAGACCGGCACGCGCGCAAAGCACTGGATCGGAAACTGCATGGCCGTGGGCCTGTCAGCAGGGTTTCTCGAACCGCTCGAATCCACCAGTATCCACCTGATCCAGTATTCGGTGGCGCGCCTGATGGCGATGCTTCCGCGCCGCAAGCCGGATCCCGCCATCACCGCGGCATTCAACCACGAGATCTCGCGGCAATGGACCCGGATCAGGGATTTCCTGATCCTGCATTACTGGGCCAACGGGCGCGAAGGCGAAGCGTACTGGGATGCGTGCCGCAGCATGGAGCTACCGGATACGCTGGCGGCAAAGATCGAACAGTTTCGAGCAGCCGGACATTTCATTCGCGAAGAAGAAGAATTGTTCACCGAAGTTGGCTGGTCGCAGGTATTTCTCGGCCAAGGCGTGATTCCGCAAAGCTGGCACCCGCTTGCCGATGAAATGACGGACAGCGAGCTCAGCGATCTCCTCGCGAAAATCAGTGCACAGAACAGCGAATTGACGAAAGCCATGCCGCCGCATGAGCGGTTCGTCGAAGCCTTCATACAAAGCTGATCACGTTTTCTTGGGCTTGCGAATGGACGGGTTCATCCTCGCTTTCGTGGCGTGGTCGAGCAACCGCATGGGCGGATGAATTGCCGTGCGCCCTATCGCTCGATCCGCATGGAGTAATGCATCAGGAGGCGCGGCGCTGCCTGACCGGATAGACCTGCGCAATGGCTGTTTGGAGATTGTTTACGTCGAGCGATCTCTCGATCACCGCCACATCTTCGGACGTCTCTGGGCGGCTCATTTGCGATATATCCAGTCACGAATATGATCTGCGCGCCCGTATTGGTGAGTTGGCGGGCCACTGCAAAATTCTTGGTCAATCCCGATTGTCCCAGCCTGTGGAACGTTCGTCGAATAGTGCCGCTGTGTTTCTCACCAAGCGTTTGCCAAGCGATTGTTTTCGTTCATGGCGTTGTTTCAAGCGTGCGCCGAGCGCTATCACTTCCCAGAACGAGAGCGTATGAGCCTCTATCCCTTACTCCTGACCGCCAGTTTCGGCGCTTTTACGCTGGCTCCCGCTGCGGCGGATGCGGTAAGCGGAGACGTGTCCGTGGCATCGGACGGTGCTGCCGCGCAGGAAGGATCGTCGGAGACCGGCTCAGCGCGAACTCGCCGGGTCTTCACGCCTGAGGATTTCGAACGCTTCGCCCCTCGCAGTGCGCTCGACATGGCGCGGCAGATTCCCGGCTTTTCGATCCAGTCGGACGAGGGCAATCGCGGTCTCGGCCAAGCCAGCACCAATGTCATCATCAACGGCCAGCGTATATCGGGCAAGTCCAACGGCCCGGTCGAGGCGCTTCAACGCATCCCCGCAGACGAGGTCGTGCGGCTGGAGATCGTAGACGGGGCGAGCCTCGATATCGGCGGCCTCACCGGTCAGGTCCTGAATGTCATCACCCGCTCGACCGGAGGAGTGACCGGACAGTTCCGCTATTCTGCAGAATGGCGATCGTTTGGCGTTCCGTTCCGCTGGGGCGATGGGCAAGTTTCTCTCGCGGGCGGGGGCGAAAATACCGAATGGACGCTGAGCCTGGAAAACGATGCCGGGCGGCGCGGCAATGAGGGGATCGAACGGGTCTTCGATGCCGCAGGCAACCTGATCGACACTCGCGATGAGCAGTCCAATTTCAATTCGGATCGCATGACCCTGTCGGGCTCTTATGCGCATTCGGCCATCAACGGCAATATCCTCAACCTGACCGGCAGCCTGGGTGGCAATATCAGGCGCAACCGCGAGGTGTCCGAGCGCAGCGGCATCATCGACACCGTCGACCGGCTGCGGCGCTTCACGACGACGGAAGACGAGTTCAATTACGAGGTCGGCGCGGACTACAGCTTTGCTCTCGGCGGCGGCCGACTAAAGCTGATTGGATACAATCGGTACGAGGACAGCCCGACCGTCTCTGCCGTGGTGACCTCCTTCGCCGACGGTACCGCGCGCTCGAAGGGTCCGTATTCGCACGCGACGCCGATGAAGGCGAAACGATTGCGCGCGGCGAATATTCGTTCGGCGGGCTCGGCGGCGATCTGCAGATTGCGCTGGAGGGAGTGAAGAATTTCCTCGACATTGAATCCTCACTTCAGGAACGCGATGCCTTTGGCGATTTGCAGCCCGTCCAGTTCGAGGGAGCGAGCGCACGGGTAGAAGAAGACCGAGCCGAGGGCAGCGTCACCTTCAACCGCGCACTGGCAGAGAGCCTGCAGATGCAGATCTCGCTCGGCGGAGAATATTCCAAGATCAGCCAGTCCGGCGAAGCCGGGCAGACGCGCACATTTTATCGTCCCAAGGGGTTTGCTGCGTTTGATTGGAAAGCGGGCCGCACGCTCAATCTGTCTGGCCGGGTCGAGCGCGTTGTCGGCCAGCTCGACTTCTTCGATTTTATCGCCACGACGGATCTCGACCAGGACCGCGTCGATGTCACCAATGCAAACCTCGTCCCGCCGCAAAGCTGGCTGTTTGAAGTCGAGGCGACGCAGGACCTGAGCGCGCTCGGGCTCGGTGCACTGGGATCGCTTAACCTGCGCGCTTTCCACGAAGAGATCAGCGATATTGTCGACCAGATCCCGATTGCAGGTGGCGGAGAATCTCCCGGCAACATCGATTCCGCTACCCGTAGCGGTATCGATGCAGAGCTCACACTGTTGTTCGATCCGGTCGGCATCCCCGGTTTGCGGCTGGATGCGGAATTGGAATGGTCGGACAGCGAATTGCTCGATCCCCTGCTCGGCACACCGCGCCAGCTCTCGGATTTCCGCTTCATCGAATTCGAGCTGGACGTGCGAAAAGACTTCATCGGCACGCCCTGGGCAATCGGCGCCTTCTATCGCTTCGACGAGAACCGCCCCAGCCTTCGTCTCGGCGAAGTGTCGCAGCGTATCGAAACGCTCGGCTTTGCGAGAGTATTCGTCGAGCACAAGGACGTGTTCGGCATGACTGCGCGGTTGAGGGTCGGAAACCTGCTCGACCAAAAAGACGAATTCGACCGTACGATCTTCATTGACCGTCGCGCAGGCATTGTCGATTTTCGCGAGGAGCGGCGGCGCCGCTTCGGCACGATTTATTCCTTCGACATCGAAGGTTCGTTCTAGCGGTTGCGCGGCTCACCCTGCCCGCCTAACCGGTCGGCACGAGAGGATGATCCGATGACCGATGCCAGCACCCCCTTCCCCGAATGCGCTCATGGCTGTTCGCGCCGGGCGATAGCGCGAGGAAGATGGAAAAGGCGATAGCGAGCGATGCCGATGTAGCGCTGCTCGATCTGGAAGATTCGGTGACGCCCGAGAACAAGGCGGATGCGCGCGGTGCCGTGGTCGAGGCTGTTACCGGCGCGGTGGACCGTTCGCGCGTCTGGGTCCGGGTCAATCCGCTCTCGGGAGACTGGACCGAGGCCGATCTCGACGCGGTGGTCCCAGCTGCTCCCGGAGGTATCTTCCTGCCCAAGGCCGAGGGCGGTCATGATGTCGAGCGAATAGACGCGATGCTCACAGCTCGCGAGGTCGAAGCGGGGCTGGAAGTCGGCGCAATCCGGGTGGCGGCACTCGTGACCGAAACCGCCGCGGCGATGTTCACGACCGGCACCTATGGCGGCGCGCCGCGCCTTGTAGCGATGAGCTGGGGCGCGGAAGACCTCTCGAGCGAACTGGGCGCGCGCGAGCAGCGCAGGCCCGATGGCGAATACGCCCACGTCTACGAAATGGCGCGGAGCCTGTGCCTGCTCGGCGCGGTCAAGGCAGGCGTCGCGCCGATCGAAACGGTACAGCCCGAATTCCGCGACCTCGATGCACTGTCCGCCCGCGCGAGGAGCGTCCGCGCGCAAGGGTTTCGAGGGATGCTCGCGATCCACCCGGCACAGGTCGCTCCGATAAACGAGGCTTTCACGCCCAGCGCGGAGGAAATCGCCGAAGCGCGCGCCGTGATCCAGGCCTTTGCCGACAATCCGGGTGCGGGCACCGTTTCAATGGATGGCAACATGCTGGACAGACCGCATCTTGCCCTGGCTGAACGCGTGTTGGCCGAGGCCGGTGAGGTATAACAGGTTTATTGATTTTCCTACTATAACCATTTAGGTTAGCAAACTCGCGATTCACCCCCAATTGGAGCGCGACACATGGCTATTCTCGAAACCCTGATCGGACCGATCACCTCGATCATCGACAAGATCATCCCCGACAAGGAGGCCCGAGCCAAAGCCAAGCTCGAGCTCATGAAGCTGGAAGGCACACAGGAAATGCGCCTGATCGAGGCGCGCCTGCAGGCCATCGTCGCCGAGGCCAATTCGAAAGACCCGTGGACCAGCCGCGCCCGGCCCTCATTTCTCTATGTGATGTATTCGCTCATCCTGTGGGCGTTGCCAATGGGTCTGCTCGCCGCTTTCAACCCCGGCGCTGCGCGCGATATTGCAGCGGGCATGAACGCCTATCTCGGCGGCCTGCCAGAACCGCTCTACGCGCTCTTCGGGACCGGCTATCTCGGCTACACCGCCGCGCGCCAATGGGGCAAAGTGAAGGGCGTCGACAGATAAGCGCCGCAGCCAACAAGCAGCGCCAACTCCACTACATCCTCACGTAGTGCGAGTGGACCCAGCCGGTTTCAACCGGGACACCGCTGCCATCAAGCGCCGAGACCTGAAGCCACGCCCCGGCCTGGCCGAGCAATTCCAGCTTCGTACCGTCCGCGAGTTTCGCGATCACATCGTTGCTGGTGCTCGGTCCGGCGCGCAGGTTCAGCCCGCTCGCTGCATTGACAGTGGCATGGGCATCGCCATCATCGCCGCGCGATCCGAGCATGGCGTTGCGAAACCGCGTCATGTCGAACGCAGGACCCGGATCGTGCTTGCGCACCGGGGCGATATCGTCATGTCCAACGATCTCGTTGATAGCGTATTTTTCGACAAGCGCAGCGACAACTGCCCGCGCGCTTTCCATCTGTTCTTCGGAATAGCGCTCCCAGCCAATCGGCGTGCGCGATCCGTCCGGATTGCCGTTGCGATGCGCGGCGATGACAGGATCCGCAATCCGCGATCCGGTGTAGGACGCCCAGCCATCGCCTGAAGATTGCAATGGCCCCCAATTGGCGAGCTCGATGCCGATTGAATGCCGGTTCAAACCCTTGATACTCCCCCAGCGAGACCGGCCCGCATGCCACGCCACCTTGTCGAAGGAAACGCACTGAAGCACCGTGCCATCTCGGGCGATAACGACATGCGCCGACGCTGACGCATTGCGGTTCTTGAACCAGTTGGCCGATGACCGCGCCGAACTGCCCGCCGTGTAATGCATCACCACGATCTTGGGCGGTTTCGCAAAGTTTCCGCTGGTGTTGGGAGACTTGATCTGTTCGACCGGATTACCGTCTTTCTTCAGAATACCGCGTGCTATTGTCCAGGTGCTCGTGCTTTGAACAGGCATCGTCTCCTCCTCTTTCGATGTTCCAGTCCCGACCAATAACACAGCGGCCTACGCTAACTAATACGCAATTAAGTATTAGCTTTGTATCCCGGTGAGCGATTACAGTCGGGTGACTTTAATTAACACGCCTCTTAACCCATTCTGCGCGATGCGAAGGAATTTTAGCCCTTTTTATACAATTCGTTAGTTTCCTGACGAGCCAGGTTTCGAAAAAAATGGGTCAGCAATATCGGCTTGTCTTGATTGCTGACCCGCGAGACTTGCGTTCGGTCGAAGCGCTTCTCATCCAGCGCCTGTTCTACCCGAGCGAGAAATTTTGCACTTTGCATGTGCCGCGCTAAGCCCAGCGGATGACCAACACCGTCTATGTCCTCAACGGCCCCAACCTCAATCTTCTTGGCCTGCGTGAGCCTGAGATCTACGGCTCCACTACGCTGGATGAGATTGCAGGGATGCTGGAGGACCAGTCGCGCGAACTCGGCCTTGTCATCGACTTGCGGCAAAGCAATCACGAAGGGATGCTGGTCGATTGGCTGCACGAGGCGCAGGCAGAGGGAGCGCGCGCGGTTCTGCTCAATGCGGCTGCCTACACCCACACCTCCATCGCGCTGCTCGACGCGATCAGGGCCATCACAACTCCTGTTATCGAGGTTCACTTGTCGGATCCCAAGGTCCGCGAAAGCTTTCGCCACACCAGCTATGTGGGGATGGCAGCGGCGAAGACGGTGGAGGGCTACGGCCCCGATTCCTATCGCATCGCACTCGACGCCGTGGCGTCGGGCGAGGTCTGACCAGCCTAACAGATTGCAGGGTTTGCATCGATTGCCACTTGCCAGCCGCAATTCGCGTGAATAGTCACACCCCAAACTACACAAGGGGTATGCATGGCTACGAGTAAGCCGGCGGCTGGCAAGAAGTCCGGCATGAATATCGATGCAGCACTGGTCCGCGAGCTCGCCGAGCTTCTGAATGAGACCGGTCTAACCGAAATCGAAGTCGAGGACGACGATCGCAAGATCCGCGTATCGCGCGGCGGCGTGGCCGCAGCGCCCGTGATGGCTACAGCCCCTGCGCCTGCTCCGGCCGCTGCACCTTCACCGGCTGCTCCGGCTCCGGCCGAGGCACCGGGAGCAGATGATCACGCCGACGCCATGAAATCGCCGATGGTCGGCACGGTCTATCTCGCCCCCGAGCCCGGCGCGGCGAACTTCGTCAAGGTTGGCGACAAGGTCAGCGAAGGCGACACGATCCTGATCGTTGAAGCGATGAAGGTAATGAACCCGATCACCGCCGACAGGTCGGGCACGATCAAGGCGATGTTGGTCGACAACGCGCAGCCGGTCGAATTCGACCAGCCGCTAGCCGTCATCGCATAACCGGTACCGCAAGCATGAGCATTTCCCGTATCCTCATCGCCAATCGCGGCGAAATCGCGCTGCGCATCCACCGGGCGGCGCACGAAATGGGCATCGAGACAGTCGCGGTCCACTCCACCGCCGACGCCGATGCCATGCATGTGCGGCTCGCCGATCATGCCGTTTGCATCGGCCCGCCTTCTGCCACCGACAGCTATCTCAACGTTGCCAACATTATCTCGGCAGCAGAGGTTGCGCAGTGCGATGCGATCCATCCTGGCTACGGCTTCCTCTCGGAAAACGCGAAGTTCGCTGAAATAGTCGAGGCGCATGACATAGCCTGGATCGGCCCCAAGCCCGAGCATATTCGCACGATGGGCGACAAGGTGCAGGCAAAGAAGACCGCGGGCGAGCTTGGCCTGCCGCTGGTCCCCGGCTCCGATGGCGCGGTCTCCGATCCGGAAGAAGGCAAGAAAATCGCGGCCGAGATCGGCTATCCGGTGATCATCAAGGCTGCTTCTGGCGGCGGCGGGCGCGGCATGAAAGTGTGCGAGAGCGAAGACAAACTCGCCAGCCTGATGCAGGCCGCCGGTAATGAAGCGAAATCCGCATTCGGCGATGCCACAGTCTATATCGAGAAATATCTCGGCAATCCGCGCCACATCGAATTCCAGGTGCTCGGCGACGGAAATGGCAACGCGATCCATCTGGGAGAGCGCGATTGCTCGCTCCAGCGGCGCCACCAGAAAGTGCTCGAAGAAGCGCCCTCGCCCGTCATTTCGGACGAGGAGCGCGAGCGCATGGGCGAGGTCTGTTCCAAAGCGATGCGCGACATGGCCTATCGCGGCGCAGGCACGATCGAATTCCTGTGGGAAAACGGCGAGTTCTATTTCATCGAAATGAACACCCGGCTTCAGGTCGAACACCCGGTAACCGAAGCAATCACGGGTGTTGATCTGGTGCGAGAGCAAATCCGCATCGCCGATGGCAAACCGCTATCTGTCAGCCAGGACGAGCTGGAATTTCGCGGCCACGCGATCGAATGCCGGATCAACGCCGAAGACCCGTTCACCTTTGCCCCCTCCCCCGGCGAAGTAACCTATTACCACGCGGCGGGCGGACTTCATGTGCGGGTGGATTCGGGCCTTTACGCCGGATATCGCATCCCGCCCTATTACGATTCCATGATCGCCAAGCTGATCGTCTATGGCCGCACCCGCGAGGGCTGCATCATGCGCCTGCGCCGCGCGTTGGAGGAAATGGTCGTCGAAGGCGTGAAGACGAATATCCCGTTGCATCAGGAATTGCTGCGCCAGAACGATGTCCTGCACGGGGACTACTCGATCAAATGGCTTGAGGAATGGCTGGACGAGCGCGAAGCATAGGCACACTCACCCTCCATACATGCGGCGCCGAGCATCTTCGGGGGTTCGCCATCACCGCTTGACGGCGCACATGCGCAATCGCCTCATACTCCCGCAAGAAGCTGCTGCTGCATTTCTCCGCTGCCGAGTGCTTTGGTTACTCCGTCGTCACCGAGATCGTCAATCGCGCTTTGCAGGCAGCTCAGACGGTAGACGAAGGCGTCGTCTTCGACGTTAATCTCGCCTTCGCCGCCGAGCATTGTCGGGACGATCCTTGTGAGCAATGCCTGCCCGAATTCCGACAATTCCTCCGCATGAAACGGCTTTTTCTCGCCTGCCAGACCGTCCTGATCCGGATCGGCTGGGGCTGCCTGTTCGCGCCATTCAAGCGACAGGCAAGGGTCACCCTGTCCGTCAGCATCAATACTCCAGGTCACGGAGATCAGCGGCAGTTTCCGGCTTGGGATCGGGGTCTGCACAAGTCTCGAGGCGAGTTCCCATACGGCAAGGCTGATTTGCTGTGCACCTTGCGCTCCCACCTCAATGTCGGGGCCATCGACATGCAACTGCTTTCGCGGGTTCGAAAACAATGGCTCGATCTGGCGCTCGATCACGCGCTTAAGCCGTGCGGTCGATTGATCGGATTGCTCCATCACCGTCGAAGTTGCGATGGTCAGAGCGTTGATCCGTCCGCGAAGTTCGCGCAGAAAGCTTGCCGGGTGCTGGCTGGCATCTACGCCGGGCCGCGTCAGGGAAGACACGACCTGGATGAGCTTGCGGCTGCGCTGCACAGCGTCGCGCGCAACATAGGCGAGCCGCAAGTTTGCCTCTTCGAGCTCTTCGGTGCGTTGTTCGACCCGGTGCTCAAGCTCGTCACGCGCTTCGGTCAGTTCATCCAGCGTCGCATACAATTGATCGAGCAAGGCCTCGTGCCGGTCCGGTGTCGGAATGCGGACCAATGCCGGGATAAGGCGAAACAGCGCGATTGCGGTCGCGAGTGAAACCAATCCGGTCAGCAACTTAAGGGCGCCCATTAGCGGATAGATTGCGGTCCATAGAGTCACGATCGACATTGCATGGGTCACACCGCACAGCAGAATGAACGAAGCAAACAGTGTGACCAGGCCGCGGTGGCGAATATCGGGTCGCCTGCGCAAAACCATGAAAAGCGCAAGGGGGATGAGCATATACGCAAAAAAGATCAGCAGGTCCGATCCCGCCCAAAGCAGGACGAGCCACGGCTCCCACAACAGGCACATGCCATGCGGCATGTATTGCTCATATTCGAATAGCGCGTTCAATGGCTTAGCCCCCCTTTTTGCAAACCCTTAGCTGGCTTGCCTAGCGATCCTCTCCGTAATTTTCCCTCCGGTTGAATGCGTAGGTTGCCTCCAATCTGGTTGTGCTTGAGCGAGTAGGTGCGCGGGCTTATTGGAACATTCGGAACGCAGCGCCGGGCACCAATGCCGCCCGAAACCGTTGGCGCATCGTGAAACATGAATCCGTTATCAAGCCGCGCGCTGGCGAGGCTCATATTGGCAATCCTGCCGATTCCTCTGCTATCGCTCATTCCAAAGGAGTGACCGGCGGGGATGACGGCGTGGATCGCAAGACGCAGATCGTGGTGGTGGGCGGCGGAGCTGGCGGGCTGGAGCTCGTCCGCAAGCTGGGCGCGAAGTTCGGGCGCAAGCATCACGACATCATCCTTGTCGATCAGAATCTGAGCCACATCTGGAAGCCGTTGCTGCACGAGGTCGCCGCAGGATCGCTTGACGCCAATCTGGATGAAGTTGGCTACCGCGGACATTGCTACCGCTGGGGTTACCGGTTCTTTCAGGGCAGCCTCGACGGGATCGATCGCGCGGCGCAAACGATCAGCCTCGCCCCGATGTACGACAAGGACGGCACCGAAGTGATTGCCGGTCACACGATCCGCTTTGACTACCTTGTCCTTGCGGTCGGATCGATTTCAAATGATTTCGGCGTGCCCGGCGTCAAGGAGCATTGCATCTATCTCGATTCCCGCGAGCAGGCCGACCGGTTTCGCGCGCGCTTGCTCAACCATTGCCTGCGGGTAAGCCGCGCGATGATGGCCAATCCCGACGCTAATGAGCAGGTGAAAATCGCCATCGTCGGCGCGGGCGCAACCGGTGTCGAGCTAGCAGCCGAGCTATACAATGCGGCTGGGGCGCTGCGGCATTACGGGCTCGAAGTGTTCGACGAAAGCCGGCTGAACGTAACCCTGCTCGAGGCGGGCGGGCGTATCCTCCCTGCTCTGCCCGAACGGCTGTCCGATGCCGCCCGGCACGAGCTGACCGAGCTGGGCGTGGCGGTGAAGGTCGACACGCAGGTGATCGAGGCGCGTCCGCGCACCTTGCTGACGAGTTCGGGCGAACATATCGAGGCCGACCTTATCGTCTGGGCGGCAGGGGTGAAGGGCGCGGAGTTCCTCGGCACCCTCGGCCTCGAGACGAACCCGCGCAACCAGATCAAAGTGCACGGGACCATGCAAACGCTGACCGATGATCGCATATTCGCACTTGGCGATTGCGCCTCCTACGTGCCCGAAGGGGAAGATGCGCCCATCCCGCCTCGCGCTCAGGCCGCGCATCAGATGGCGAACACCGTTTACGACAACATCGTGCGATCGCTCAAAGGCAGGAAGCTCAAGACCTTCGTCTATCAGGACAAGGGTTCGCTGATCTCGCTCAGCCGCTTTTCAACCGTCGGGAGCCTGATGGGAAACCTCGTCGGCGGCAGCCTCGCCGTGGAAGGGCGCATGGCGCGCTTCATCTACACCTCGCTCTATCGCCTCCACCTGCTGGGTATCCACGGCTGGTGGAAAGGAATGGGACTGATGATCGTCGGGCGCGTGAACCGCATCATTCGGCCCAAGCTGAAACTGCACTGACCGCTAATCGAAGCTGAAACCCGCCGCCTTCGCCTCAGCGATGATTTGCTTGCCGGTCTTCATCGGGCTTTGCTGAACCAGATCGTACCAGTCCGGCTTTTCATCGACGAATATCTGCTGTTTGATGTCCCAGCCTTCGGGAAGATCGAACAGGCCTGCAAGGAATGTGCGATTGCCGGTCGGCTTGAACCGGTACCAGAGGTTGCTGCCGCACCTGGCGCAAAAGGCCCGTTCTGCCCACTCACTCGACTGGAACACCGAGATACTGTCGTCACCGGTGACGGTGGCGCCGTCCGATTCGAGCCCGGCATACATGGCCCCGCCCCATCTCGCGCACATTGTGCAGTGGCACACATCGATCTGTTTATGAGTGCGCTCGAGAGTGATCGACACCGCACCGCACAGGCAGTGGCCGGTCAGGTCGTCGTCCATGCGCGCGGTATCCTCTCCGGTCATAGACGCCATCTCATAGAGGCGCGCCAGGCACCTGTTTCGAAGTGCGGATTGTCAGCGAGGTTTTGACGCTTTCCACATTGGGCGCGGGGGTCAGCTTTCCTGTCAGGAATTCCTGAAAGCTTTGAAGGTCTTGGCTCACAATCTTGAGAATGAAGTCGATCTCGCCATTGAGCATGTGGCATTCGCGCACTTCGGGCAGGCCGGCCATGTGGTCCTCGAACTCGCGCAGCGCGCTCTCGGCCTGGCTTTTCAGGCTTACCATCGCGAAAACGGTAATCGCAAAGCCGAGCTTGGATGGATCGAGATCGGCGTGATAGCCGCGAATAACGCCGTCTTCCTCAAGTCCACGCACCCGGCGCAGGCATGGCGGTGCGGTCAATCCGACGCGCTGGGCAAGTTCGACGTTGGTAACTCGGCCTTCAGCCTGCAATTCTGCCAGCAGGCGCTTGTCGATCTCGTCTAGATTGGCCATTGGTGGGCAACTCCCCGTAGCGAACGCGGCGCCGCTCAATTGATCGCCGCTTTGCAATTAACCCGAAAGCGAAAGAACATGCCCGCAAGGATGCGCGCATCGCTAATATTATTAGGTTTGCCAGCAATTGTCCCGCTTTGCAACGCACTGTCACTGTTCACCTATAACAGATGCCGCATGGTGTAATGGCTATGATGGAATCGATGCGCCCGCATTATGGAGCGAGCCCATTGGATAGCTGGAGCCCCGATGTTCTTTGACGACCGCCTTGCTACTGTGTTGCGCCAGCGCGCCACGAGCGAGGCGGGCGCACGCGCGCAATTCCGGCAATTGCTGGACATCCTGGGCAACCGCAAGTTTGCAAGCCTGGATGAACGCAGCCAGAGCCTGGTCGCCGCCGCATGGCTGCGGATGGACAAGCTTGCCGAAGACATTCCGGCAGGGAACCGCGCCAAAATGATTCGGGAGGCCGGCTGGCGGTTTCGCAGCGCCGACCTTGCCGCCCATCTTGCCGAGCACGAACCCGAAGTGGCTTCGGCAGCTCTGGGCCGTGCGCAATTGACCGCCGAAGACTGGTCCGCGCTAATCCCGCGTCTGCCAGTGCGTGCGCGCGGTTTCCTGCGGCTGCGGCGCGATTTACCGGTGGATGCCGAGCAATTGCTCGAACGGCTTGGCGTGTATGATCGCGGCCTGCCGCGCCCGGCAGGCGAGCGGCAGGATGACCCTGCTGTGTCTGCCCCCGAGCCGGAAGCGGAACCCGGACCGACACCGGAGCCCGCACCGGCGCGCGAGCCTTGGCCGAGCGATGCCCGGAAGGCCGAGCCGACACCGCGGCAACCGGTTCGCACGATGGATCCCGCCGATTCAGGGCGGAGCGAAATCTCCGCGCTGGTCGAGCGTATCGCTCAATTCCGCCGCACCCGGGACCTTGCACCGACCGACACCGATCGCTCCCCTCGCCTTCCGCTGGGCGAAGTCGCTCAGCCCAGTGAGCGGATCATTCGCGCCTTTGGTTTTTCCGCCGATGCCAGCGGACGGATCGATTGGGCGGAGAGCGAAATTGCACCGATGGTGGTCGGCACTCGGCTGGTGAGGCCGCCGGTTCTTGGCGGCAATGACAGCGAGACGCCGCTCGAGCGTGCCTTTGGCCGCCGCCAGCCAATCGCAACCGGTGCGATGACGCTCAAAGGTTCGGAAGCGATCGCGGGCGAATGGATCGTCGATGCGCAGCCCTCCTTTACCGAAGAAGGCAACTTTGCGGGCTATCTCGGCCGGTTCAGGCGTCTCGGAGGCGGGGACGGCGACCGCATGTCTCCCGCTGCCCGCGAAGCCGACCGGATCCGTCAATTGCTCCACGAATTGCGCACCCCCGTCACCGCTGTGCAAGGTTATGCCGAGGTCATCCAGCAGCAATTGTTCGGCCCAGCACCGCACGAATACCGCGCTCTCGCCGCCGCCATCGCCGCCGACGCGGCGCGCATTCTTGCAGGCTTCGAGGAACTCGACCGACTGGCAAAGCTGGAAACCGGCGCAATTGAAGCGGAGGAGGGCGAGACCGACCTCACCGACCTCGTCGCGCGCGTCACGAGGCAGATTGGACAAGTCCTGCGCGCCCGCATGGCTGGGATCGATTTCGAACCCGAGGCCGCGGGCAAAGTCATCGTCGCGCTGGACAGCGACGACGCAGAAGCGCTCCTTTGGCGGCTGCTCGCAACCCTTGGCGGCTTGTGTGCATCGGGCGAAATGCTGGTTGCCGAGATCACTACGAAAGGCGGCGAAGCAGTGCTGACCTGCGATTTGCCCGCACAGTTGATTGCCGAAGAAGACGTGTTTGCCGCCGAGGCCAAGCCCGTCGACACCGCGATCAATGCCGGACTTTTTGGCGCCGGCTTCACATTGCGGCTCGCCCGCGCCGAAGCGCGCGGCGCTGGCGGAAAGCTTACCGTGAATGATGAAGCGGTGACGCTCACCCTGCCGCTCTTGACCGCCCTGCAGGCCCTGCCTAGCCAAGACGGGAAAGGAGACGCAGGCGCGCAGGCCTGATAACGTCTCTGGAGAGCATTTTCACCGGCCGCTCGGATAAAGCCGGCGGCCCTCACGCCCGGGAGGGCGATCAAGGATGGCACAAGGCTCTATTCTGGAGCCAGCCCCACCGGGCGGCGCTGCGACATTTGCCGATGGCTTCGGCAAGCGGGTCGTCCTGACTGTCGATACCGAGGAAGAGTTCGATTGGAACGCGCCGTTCCAGCGCGGCGGCTATAGCCTCGATCATGTCGACGAGATCGCGCGGTTCCAGGGCTTCTGCGAAGAGATTGGCGCGCACCCGGTCTACCTGGTCGACTGGCCGATTACGCAGCACGAAGCTGCGACAGAGATCATCGCCGATGCGGTCTTGCGCGGCAAAGCCGATATCGGGGCGCAGCTCCACAGCTGGGTCAATCCGCCGTTCGACGAGGAGCTCAGCCGGCGCAATTCCTTTGCGGGCAATTTGCCTCCTGATCTCGAAACGGCGAAATTCACTGCGCTTTTCGAGGCGATAGAGAGGGCGTTTGGCGTGCAGCCGCTCGCCTATCGCGGAGGACGCTACGGCCTCGGAGAAAGCAGCATTGCAATGCTCAAACAAGCGGGCGTCGCGATCGACATGTCGGTGCGCCCGCTGTTCGATTACAGCGACGAAGGCGGACCCGATTACACCCACCATCCGGTGCGGCCTTACTGGGCCGACCCGGACCGCAGCGTGCTGGAGCTGCCGATAACGAGCGTCTATTGGGGCGTGCTGCGTCAGCTCGGCAAGCGGTTGCACCGCGCCCAGCGCCATGTGCCGACCATGTTCGCAGCATTTTCAAGGCTTCATCTGCTCGAACGCATTGCCCTCACGCCCGAAGGTGTTACCCGCGAGGAGGCGCTGCGGGGTATCGACATTGCACTCGATGACGGGCTGCCGCTGCTGGTCATGTCGCTGCACAGCCCCTCGCTCGCGCCTGGTAATACGCCCTATGCAAAGACCCGCCACGACGTGGAATGCCTGTATGACTGGCTGCGAGAGACCTACGCCTATCTCCACCAGCGCGAAGTGACATCGGCGAGCCTGAAAGACATCATATCGGTACGTGCAGCGATAATTCGGTGATATCGAGCGCGCTTCGTGCTTGTGTCTCGCGATAGGCCGCTGTAGGGGCCTTCCTCGTTCGCGCCGCGAAGCGACGCTTTGGGACTTTGTGGGCCTGTAGCTCAGCGGTTAGAGCTGGCCGCTCATAACGGCTAGGTCGCGGGTTCGAATCCTGCCGGGCCCACCAAGGTCTCGAATGGGGCTCAGCCGGTGTCGCGAACGAACGAGATGAATGTCGGGGAGTGGCGCAGCCAGGTAGCGCACCTGTTTTGGGTACAGGGGGTCGGAGGTTCGAATCCTCTCTCCCCGACCATCATCTCTTAGGTTTTTGGCACAAACCGCACCGCTATGCCCCCTGACGATGCAAGTCCCGCCTCCAGCGCGCTTGCGGTCGTGACTTCGCGCTCTTCGATCACGTAATCGTACGGGTTGGTGTCCCAATGCGCATTGGCGCCGTCACGGTAGATCTGGGCTTTGTAGGTCACGCCGTCGTCGAGAAAATCGAGTGGGACGCTCAGATCACGCGGGCTCAGAATCGGTAACCGCACCCAGGAACCATTCGTCAGATCCCCGCGCCTGCCGTGCGATGGCGACGAACTGTCCGACCTCGCCCTGCAGCGCGATGCTTTCTTCCCAATCGGCGGCAACATCCTTGATGAATTGGAAGGCGTCCGGGCGCGCTTCGTAATTCTCCGGGAGGTCGGCTGCCATCTGGAGCGGCGAATAGAGCACCACGTATAACGCCAGCTGCTTGGCAAGCGTGGTCTGCGGGCGGTTGGAGGGATCGCCGCGTTGCATGTCTTCACGCAGGGGCGGTTTCTCATTCGGCTTCAGGTCGAAGATGCCGGGCGTAAAGTCCATGGGCCCGCTCAGCATCCGGGTGAAGGCCAGCGTGGAAACGTGCGAAGTGGGATTGGGCGGCGTTCCCCACGCGTTGAACTCCATGCCGCGTGCGCCTTCGCGGGTCATCCAGTTGGGATAGGTGCGGCGCAGGCCGGTGTCCTTCACCGGCTCATGCGCGTTTATCGAGATCTGCCGCTCGGCGGCGGCTTTCACGGCGCGCAGGTGATGACCCACCATGAACTGGCTATCGTGCCACTCATATTGCTTCACACCGTTTTCGTCGTACCGCACAATGTCGCCCGCATCGGCGACATAGCCGGTCTTGACCTGCGACACGCCGACACGCCGGTAGAGGTCGAAAGCGTCCTCCATTTGCGCTTCGTAATTCGCAACATTGCCACTGGTTTCGTGGTGGCCGATGATACGAACGCCCTTGGACAGGGCATAGGCGCCGAGCTCCTCGAGGTCGAAATCGGGATAGGCTTCGGTAAAGCTGAACAGCTCGCCATTATTGAACCAGTCGCCGTCCCAGCCAGTGTTCCAGCCTTCGACCAGCGCGCCTTTAAAGCCATGCTCGGCGGCGAAGTCGATATACGCCCGCGTATCCTCATTGTTCGCGCCGTGGATGCCGTCATTGCCCCACGTGCGGTCGCGGATATGCATCGCCCACCAGATGCCGACATATTTGCCGGGCTCCACCCATGACACATCGCCGAGTGTGTTCGGTTCGTTGAGGTTGAGGATGATGTCGGAGTTGATGAGCCCAACCGCCTTGGGAGCGACCTGGATCGTGCGCCAGGGCGATTTGAACGGAGCCTGCGTGTGGACCTTGATCCCGTCCGATCCGGCCCGCAGCGCGGCCTCGAAATTGCCGGGGCGAAGCGCGAGCAGCGACATGCCCGAATAATCGACCAGCGCGGCTTCGTGAATGGAGATGTGCAGGCCCGAAGGCTGGCGGAAGGTAACCGGCGTGTGCGCGTCATCGACCACGCCCGCCTTGCCGTCACGGTAGATGTATTCGTAGCGGTTGTACTGCCGGCTGGGCGTCCACCACGCTTCGGCTTCCGGGCCGATATTGAACTGCGTCAGCTCGCCCGTGATGCGCAGGTCACCTTCAAGCGCTTCCTGCTCGGCCAGCTCATAGCGAAATCCGATGCCGCTATCGAAGACGCGGAACCGCACCGTCATTGCCCGGTCCGGCCCCTCTTCGGCAGAGAACGTCACGGCGAGTTCATTGTGATGATCGCGCACGATGCGGCGCTCACCCCACGGCTGCCCCCAGCTGTCGTCATGGGCATTGCGGGCCGAAGCGGTAATCGCGAGGTCGTCCTCGAAGCCGTGATGATCGGCAAACAGCAGGCCCAGCCGCGCAGGCTCCATCGCCAACTCGCCGCCATGCGAAACACTATAGGTCGCATGACCGCCTTCGTCCGAGACGGTGACCGTGATAGCGCCATCGGGCGATGTCACTTCGAGCGTTTCGGCATGAAGCGGTCCGCTGGCCAGGGCGAAAAGCGCGCAGGCGCCCATGACACCAGATTGAATGTTCAGCATCGATTTCTCTCCCATCGATTTTGCAGCGTGCAGCCATTCATGCATTATGCAAATTTCTGCAAATCTTTCTCTCAGTTCCCCATATAGCATGGAAATACTGCTTCTCTCCAACGCATTTTTATGCAAACTTTTGCATTGAGCGCTGACAGATCCCGCGCTTCGGGGAGAGGAATTCGATGACGAACGTGCGCTTTGCCGCATTGGCCAGTACAGGGCTTTGCCTCGCGGCGCTCGCCGGATGCGGCGACGATGGTGGTAACTCGGCTGTGCCGGGCGTCGGTCCAATTGCTGGCACACCAACGCCGATCCCGACCCCTACGCCAGTCGCGACCGACACTCTTCCAGCAGGTCCGATCACAGCATTCTCGGACCGGACCGCGGCAATGGGTATCGGACATTCCTTCGGGTTCTCTAGCGGGCTGAATGTGATGGTTGCGCAATTTGCAGGCGGGGCTGCTTCCGGCGATATCGACAATGACGGCGATCTCGACGTGTTCGTTGCGCGCGGCGATAGCGGCCCGAACCTGCTCTACGTCAATCAGGGCGGCACCCGCTTCGAGGAACGCGCAGCTTCCGCGGGCCTCGCCTACACACTTGGCGGATCGAGCAATGGACGGCACAGCGGTCCGACCTTTGGCGACCTTGATGGTGATGGCGATCTCGATCTGTTGCTTGGCGGGCTCGAAGGGGGCCCGACAAAGCTCTTCGCCAATGACGGGGCCGGCACGTTTACCGATGTGACGGCAGGGACAGGCTTCGATACCGCGAATTCCGACCATACGATTTCCATGGCGCTCGGCGATTATGACGCTGACGGTGATCTCGATGTCTTGCTGGCACATTGGGGCACGCCCCGCAATCCGGCCGTGCCCGGCGAAACCGAGACCTTATGGCGCAACGACAGCAGCGGGGGCGTAATGCGCTTTACCCCTGCAAGCCAGACGAGCGGGATTGCCACCCTGCTCGCATTCGACCTTCCGCTTGGCGTTTTGGGTCGCAATTACGATTACACCTTCGCGCCCGGTTTTGCCGATATCGACGGGGACCGCGATCTCGACATACTGATGGTGTCGGACTTCCGCGGATCGAAGGTCCTGCTCAACAACGGCAACGGCACTTTCAGCGCGTCAGGGTTCACGCCGGATGACGAGAATGGCATGGGTGCAGCGATCGGCGATTTCGACAATGATGGCGATTTCGACTGGTTCGTATCGTCGATCAATGGCAACCGCCTGTTCGACAACACAGGAGGCGGTGGCTTTGTCCGCAATTCTGCATCGGGAGTGGAGCCGGGCGGCTGGGGCTGGGGTTCGTGCTTCGCGGATTTCAACGCTGATGGCTGGCTCGATATCTATCAGACAAATGGCTGGGAAGCGGGCAAGGACCCGTCGGCATCCAATTACGTCAACGACACGACCCGGCTGTGGATGAACGCGGGCGACAGGACGTTCACCGATCAAGCAGCCACATCTTCCATTCAGGACACCGACCAGGGGCGCGGGGTCGTGTGCGACGATTTCGACAATGACGGCGATGTCGATGTGCTGTTGCTCACCGCCGAGGCGAGCAACGCTGCCTATGTCTGGCGCAACGACCTGTCGGGCGCGAACACGCTGAAAGTGCGCCTTCGCGGCAAGGCGCCGAATACGCGCGCAATCGGCGCGGTGCTCACGCTGACCATCGCCGACACCGCGCAGACCCGGATGGTGGCGGTGAACAGCAATTTCACCTCGCACAATTCGGTCGACCAGATCTTCGGGATGGGCTCGCATACAACGAGCCGGATTGCGCATCGTGTGGCCCGACGGAACCGAGACGATCCGCGCGGATGTGTCCGCCGGTCAAACGCTGGTTATCGACCAGCCCTGATACTCAATCGGATTCGCGGAAGATGCGGTAGCCCCACGCCTCAAGCGCAAGCGCGCTACCCTCTGCGAACCGCATTGCATCTCCCGTTAGCGCGTCAGCGTAGTCCCCGTGATGGCGGCCAAGCTCGAACGTCACTTCATGCGCGCGCGGTGACAGGTTGAACACGGCGAATACGCGCTCACCCTCCTCGCCCCGCACGAAGCTCAGCACATCCTCACTGGCGCTGCTCGGAACCTCGACCATAGGCGAACCGTAGCGCCCATTCCACAGCGCGCGTTCTTCGGTCTTGAGCGCGATCAGCTGGCGAAGCAGCGCATCGTATTGGCCCGTCTTCCAATCGATCTCGTCCTTCTCGAAAAATTCGAGCTGCCGGTCGAGATCGGCTTCCTGGCCATTATAGATCAGCGGGATGCCCGGCCCGGCAAAGCTGAGCGCAATAGCCGCCTCATAGGCCGGCCCATAGATTTCCGAGGCAACGCCGTCCCATGAATTCTGGTCGTGATTGTCTGTGTAGACCATGCGGTAGGCCGCGCGCGGCCATGTCACACTTTGGCCCGAATAATAGCCGCGCATCTCGTTCGCGCCGCTGCCATCGGCGACAAGTTTCTGCATCGCTTCCTTCCACCCCCACGCATAGGTCGCATCGAACGCCTTGGCGTGCAGGTCGCGAGTCTCCCATTCCGCGAGCATGAAGACCGGCTTGATTGTGTCGAGTTCCGCGCGCGCGGTCTCCCAGAAATCGAGCGGGACATATCCCGCCACGTCCGCGCGGTAGCCATCGATATCGAATTCGCGCACCCAATAGGTCAGACTGCCGGTCATGTATTCGCGCAGGTCCGGCTGCGAGTAGTCGAAGTCGACAACATCGGACCAGTCCGTGCCCTCCGGCGGCATCATCTCGCCCTCGGGAGTGCGGGTATACCAATTGGGATTTTCGGTCACCAGCGCGCTGTCCCACGCCGAATGGTTCGCTACCCAATCGAGAATGACCTTGAGTCCCAGCTCGTGCGCGCGCTCGACAAAGGCGCGGAATTCCTCGTCCGTGCCGAGGTCGGGATTGACCGCGCGGTAATCGAGCACCGCATAGGGACTCCCCATCGTTCCCTTGCGTTTCTCCGCTCCAATCGGATGGATCGGCATCAGCCAGACGATATCGACGCCCATTTCGGCAAGGCGCGGGAGGTGCTCTTGCGCGGCGGCAAACGTGCCCTCCTGCGTGAATTGGCGGGTGTTCATCTGGTAGATTACCGCATCGCGGGTCCACTCGGCGTTTTCGAACTGGACATATGGCTGCGGCTCGTACGGGCTCGCGGTCTGGCCCGAAACCTGACTGCCGGCATCGCAACCTGTCAGAAATAGCGACGCGCCAAATGCGAATGCGAAAGTGCGCATGATCATCATCCCGCCTCCGCCAGATCGCCGCCCGCTTCCTTCAGGGCGCTCGCCCCATCGGTCACGAACAAGGTCGCTATGGCAGCGAGCACGAATGACGTCGCCCCTATTGCCATCGCATAAACGGGCGCTCCGTCGAAAAACACCGTCAGCAGGAACCCGAGCAAGGTCGCAGCGATCAGCTGCGGCACGACGATGAAGATGTTGAAAATGCCCATATAAATGCCCATTTTCCGCGCCGGGACGGAACCTGCGAGAATGGCATAAGGCAGCGAGACGATCGAAGCCCATGCAATCCCCAGCCCCACTTGGGAGACCCACAAGAGCGAGGGGTCGCGGATGAGGATCATCGCCGCAAATCCGGCTGCTCCCACCGCCAGGTTGAAGCTGTGCAGATGCCGCCGCTCGACCTTCGATGCGATCAGCACAAAACCGAGGGCTGCGGCAGCGGCCAAGCCATTACGTACCGCGCTCATCAATCCCCAGTAATCGAGCCGCATCCTGATAGCCGCGCGTCGCCGGATCGGGCGAGGCGAAGTGGTAATCGGCGACCGCAGGCGTGCCGTAGATCCACAGCGCGAACATTGCGAACCAGCTGAAGAACTGGACCACCGCCAGCTGGCGCATGGTCGTGGGCATGGCGAACAGGTCGTTGACGACCTCCATGAAGCCGCCCTGGTCCTTGCCTGACCGGCGCAGCAATCCTGCGACGATCTGGATCACCCCGAATGCTGCGATCAGGCCCGCCAGGATATAGAGCTCCTTGCCCATCTCGACCGAGCCGAGCCAGTCAGGGCGCGGCTCGGTGCGGGAATACAGGACGAACGCGGCGAATGCCGCGCCGATGACAATCCAGATGGCCCCGCCGTTGAAGAATTGGCTGGTGAGACGCCGAACGGTTTCATGCGAACCTTGCTCGATGCCCAGCGCTTTGTGCCGCGCCTTTTCGAACCCGGCGATTTCATCGGGGCTGTATTCCTTCGTGCTGAACACCGTCCAGAGTACCGCCAGCAGCAGCGCTGCGCCGCCAATATAGAACGCCCACTGGACCGTCTCGGGAATTTCGCCTGCAGGTGCGGTATTAGACAGGCCCATCCAGTTGGTCATGACCCACGGCAATGACCCCGCGATGACCGCGCCCACCCCGATGAAAAAGCTCTGCATCGCATAGCCGCGCGTCCGCTGCCGGTCGGGCAGATTGTCGCCGACGAATGCGCGGAACGGCTCCATCGTGATGTTGAGCGAGGCGTCCATGATCCACAGCATCCCCGCTGCGACCCACAAGGTCGGCGAATTCGGCATGATGAACAGCGCAAGGCTGGCGAGGATCGCGCCGATGAGGAAGTACGGACGGCGTCGGCCAAACCGGCCCCAGGTGTTGTCCGACATGTGACCGATGATCGGCTGGATGATCAGTCCGGTCATCGGTGCCGCGATCCATAGAATCGCAAGCTCGTTCACTTCCGCGCCGAGTGTCTGGAAAATGCGGCTTACATTGCCGTTCTGAAGCTCGAACCCGATCTGGATCCCGAGAAACCCGAAACTCATGTTCCAGATTTGCGCGGGATTCATCGCCGGTTTGCGGCCCGGACCTAATTCCGCCGCGCCGTTTTCCGCCAGCTTGCCAGCCGCGTTGTTCATGTCGATCCCTCTCACCCTCTCGTGCCCGTTGTCGCCGCCATGCGTGACAAGAGGCCCCATTGCGCTCTACCAGTTCGAGCGTTGCCGCGCACTCTCCGGTGCGTTGGCAAGCCCACAGTCTGACGTTCTTGCAAAAATTTGCAAGAATCTTTGCATGATGCTGCGGATAGGTTTGTGCATCGAAGCCTTTGAATTGTCTCATAGTCATAAAAAAAAAGCATAATTCGAGTTTCATGACCTGCGAAAATTTGCGATACAAAGAATTGCAAACTTCGAAGCATGATGGCATTTAGATGGTCGGAGGGGTTAGAGATGAAACGAATCCTGCTGGTCTCGCTTGCGGCGCTTTTCGGCATGTCCGGAACGGCGTTTGCCATGTCGGAAACACCGGAAGAGGTTCCCGCTTTCCGGGAGCGTCCGCCAGAGGACGAAGTGGTTTATTTCGTGCTGCCGGACCGCTTTGAGAACGGCGATCCTTCCAATGATCGCGGCGGCATTGCCGGGGATCGGCTGACCCACGGCTTCGACCCCGCGCACAAGGGCTTCTATCACGGCGGCGACCTCAGGGGACTGACGGAAAAGTTAGACTATCTCGAAGGCATGGGCATCACCGCGATCTGGTTCGCGCCGATCTTCGAGAACAAGCCTGTTCAGGGCCCTGAAGGCGATGAAAGCGCCGGATATCACGGATATTGGGTGACCGACTTCACCTCGATCGATCCGCATTTCGGCACCAATGATGAGTTCAAGGCTTTCGTGGACGCCGCCCATGCGCGCGGGATGAAGGTCTATATGGACATCATCACCAACCACACTGCCGATGTGATCGGTTACACCGAGGGCGACGCATTCGACTATGCATATCGCAGTCTATCGGATTACCCCTATTCCCGGCGCGGCGGACCCGATGGCGAGCCGATCAACGAAGGGTTCCTCGGCGACGAGGTCCAGACAGCAGAAAACTTTGCCAAACTGACCTCGCCCGACTTTGCCTACACCCCGGTCGTGCCCGAGGCGGAAAAGAACGTGAAAGCTCCAGCCTGGCTCAACGATCCGCTCTACTACCACAATCGCGGCAGCACGACTTTCTCGGGCGAAAGCAGCCGCTACGGCGATTTTGCCGGACTCGACGATCTCTACACCGAGCATCCGCGCGTCGTCGACGGGATGATCGACATCTACCGAAGCTGGATCACCCGCTTCGGAATCGACGGCTTTCGGATCGACACCGCCAAGCATGTGAATCCGGAGTTCTGGCAGGCATTTGTTCCTGCCATGCTCGAAACTGCCGAGGCGGAAGGCATTCCCAATTTCCACATCTTCGGCGAGGTGTATTCGGACAGCCGCGACAGCGGATTTCTCGCCCGCTTCACGCGCCGCGATGGCTTTCCCGCGGTGCTCGACTTCGCATTCCAGGCAGCGGTGCGGGACGCTCTGGCGCGCAATGAGCCAGCAGGCGTCATGGTGGAAATGTTCTCGGGCGACGTAAACTACGAGGGCGGCGAAGATGCGGCGCGGACAATGCCTACCTTCCTTGGCAATCACGACATGGGCCGTTTCTCGACACTCATCAAAGCGGAAAATCCCAATGTCTCTCAGGACGAGCTGCTCGCCCGCGTGAAGCTGGGTCATGCGATGCTGATGACGCTGCGCGGGTCGCCGGTCATCTATTCAGGCGATGAGCAAGGCTTTGTCGGCGATGGCAACGACCAGGCCGCGCGCGAGGACATGTTTGCGAGCCTGACCGAGAGCTACAATGACAACGACCTGATCGGCACCGATGCGACGACCGCGCAGGCCAATTTCGACACCGCGCATCCGCTCTACACGCTGATCAGGGAATTCGCGGTGATCCGGGCGCAGCGCGCAGGGCTCAGGCGTGGCCGACAAGTCACGCGGACTTTCGACGATATCGGCCCCGGCCTCGTCAGCTTCTCGCGCTTCGATCCGGAAACCGGGGATGAATATCTGCTTGCATTCAATACGTATGCGGAAAGCTTGAGCGCAACCTCCACGATCGGCTATTCAGCTCGGGCGCTGGAAACGCTGCACGGCACCTGCCCTGCATCGGTTGCAGCTCCCGGCAGCGTCAAACTGGAGCTCGCACCGTTCGGCTGGTGCGTGGCCCGCGTTTCAGAGGTGGGCAATTGAACGAGCCATTTGCGACAACGAACCGCATGACGCTGGCGAGTGCGGATGAATGGTGGCGCGGGGCTGTGATCTACCAGATCTACCCGCGCAGTTTCCGCGACATCAATGGCGACGGTATCGGCGACCTTCGCGGTATCGCCGAGGGGCTCGAATATATCGCGTCGCTCGGCGTGGACGGGATATGGATATCGCCGTTCTTCACCTCTCCGATGCAGGATTTCGGTTACGACGTGTCCGATTACTGCGGGATCGACCCCAGCTTTGGCGACTTCGCGGATTTCGATGCCGTCATCGCGAAGGCACACCGGCTCGGCCTGAAGGTCATTATCGACCAGGTCTATTCGCACACCTCGGATGAACATGCTTGGTTCGAGGAAAGCCGAAAGGATCGCACCAACGCGAAAGCCGATTGGTATGTCTGGGCCGATCCCAAGCCCGACGGCTCGCCGCCATCGAACTGGCAGTCGGTCTTTGGCGGCTCGGCATGGCAATGGGACGGACCGCGGCGGCAATATTACCTTCACAATTTCCTGACCTGCCAGCCCGACCTCAACGTCCACAACCGCGACGTGCAGGACGCGCTGCTCGATGTGGCCCGGTTCTGGCTGGACCGGGGCGTCGATGGGTTCCGTCTCGATGCGCTCAATTTCTCGATGCATGACCCGCAGCTGCGAGACAACCCGCCCTCAGGTGTGCCGATTGAGCAGGTTACGCGGCCCTTCGACATGCAGATCAAGCAATTCAACCAGTCGCATGACGATATTCCTGCCTTTCTCGAACGCATCCGTTCGGTCATCAACGAATACCCCGGACGCTTTACCGTGGCAGAGGTTGGCGGCCCCGATCCGCTCGCCGAAATGAAGGCATTCACCGAAGGCGGAAAACGGCTCGATTCAGCCTACAACTTCGACTTTCTCTATGCGCCCGAGCTAACCGCGGCCCTCGTCCGCGAAACCCTGTCGCACTGGGACGGAACGCCGGACGAAGGCTGGCCGTCCTGGGCCTTCTCGAACCACGATGCACCGCGATCGGTCACGCGCTGGGCGGGTGATGAGGATTTCGAGCAGGTGGCCCGGCTTAGTATGCTCCTGTTGCTTTCGCTGCGCGGAAATCCGATCATCTATCAGGGGGAGGAACTGGGCCTGCCGCAGGGACACGTCGCGTTCGAAGACCTGCAGGACCCCGAAGCGATCGCCAACTGGCCGCACACTTTGGGCCGCGACGGCGCGCGCACTCCGATGCCCTGGGCCGCGCGCGCACCGCAGGCCGGGTTTTCCTGTGCCAACCGGACATGGCTCAAGCTCGATCAGGCCCATGCAGAGCGCGCGATCGACCGCCAATTGACCGATGCGCGCTCGACCATGAGCTACACGCGCGGCCTCCTGTCGCTGCGCGGGTCGCTGCCCGCAATGATTGCAGGCGGCAGCACTTTGCTTGACACTCCGGCAGGCATCGTCGCATTCGTGCGAACATCGGATGAAAGCGACGTTTTGTGCGTGTTCAATCTGGGGGATCAGATGACCGAGTGGTCACCGCCCGCGCGCTTCGGCGCTGCCAAGGTGATTGCCGATGAGAACTCAGCCAATGCAGATGGAGCGATCCCGTCCCGGCTCGAACCCAGGACAGGGTACTGGGCCAGGTAACAGGAGCCACAAACGGAATGGATGACGCCGAGGTAAAGGCTAAAAAGAACGCGCGATTGGAAGACATCGCTCGCGAAGCCGGCGTATCGATTTCGACCGTGTCGCGGGCGCTCAACGACAGCCCGGCGGTCAAGCGGCGCACAAAGCAGGAAATCTGGAAAATCGCGCGGGCGCACGATTACGAATTTCGCCGCAACATGCCGAGCGGACCGGTCGGAGCAGAGGCGACCATCGCGGTGATCGTGCCCGCGCCCCAGGCCCGCGAAACCCGCGTTGCCGACCCCTTCTTCCTCGAATTGCTGGCAGGCATCGCGGAGGCTGCGCGCGAGCGCAATGTCGACCTCGTCATCAGCCATGTCTTCCCGCGCTCTGCCGAAGACCTCGAATTCGCAATGACCACGAGCCGCGCAACCGGCATGATCTTCATCGGACAAAGCTCGCTGCACCAGGCATTCAACTCGCTCGCATCGCGCGACGACCGGTTCGTCGTGTGGGGAGCTGAGTTTGGCGACGCACAATATTGCACCATCGGTTCGGACAATGTCGCGGGCGGACGCCGGGCAACCTCGCACCTGCTGCGGCTTGGCCGAAAGCGCGTGCTGTTCCTTGGCGATACCGAAGCGCCCGAGGCCGAGCAACGGTTTCGCGGCTATCGGCAGGCGCTCGAGGCAGCCGCTATCGCGCTGGACGACAGCCTCACCGTGCCGGCGCATTTCGATGTGCATTCGGGCGAAGCTGCAACCCGCTCGGCCATCAGCCGGGGTTTGGACTTCGACGCGATTTTCGCAGCAAGCGACCTGATCGCAATCGGCGCGATGCGTGCGCTCAGCCTGAGCGGGCGATCGGTCCCGGAAGACGTATCGGTGGTAGGATACGACAATATTCCCGCCGCACGGCTGGTGACCCCTCGCCTCACCACGATCGACCAGGACACCAATCTTGCAGGGCGGATGCTGGTGTCGAAACTGATCGATACCAAAGGCGGGCAGGCGAGCTCCGAGCGGCTTGAAACCAGCCTGCTGATCCGCGACAGCTGCGGGGGCTGAGATGCCAAATCCGCCCGGCCCGCTGAAAAAGATCGTCATCGTCGGCGGCGGCAGCGCGGGGTGGATGACTGCGGCGGCGCTTGCCGACGCTGTAGGCGGCAACTGCGAGATTACCCTGGTCGAATCCGAAATGATCGGCACGGTCGGTGTGGGCGAGGCGACCATTCCGCCAATCCGCAATTTCAACCAGCGCCTCGGCATCGACGAAGCGACTTTCGTGCGCGAAACGTCGGGCTCCTTCAAGCTCGGTATACAGTTCGTGGACTGGTCGCGCATTGGTCACAGCTATTTCCATCCGTTCGGGCAATACGGCGCGGAATTCGACAAGGTCCCGTTTTATCATTTCTGGATGCGGGAAGCCCTCGCCGGACGTGTCGAGGGGCCGATAGACGATTTCTCGATGTGCTGGGCGATGGCGAAAGCGGGCAAGTTCGCACGCCCGCAAGCCGACCGGCGCAAGATCCAGTCGACATTCGATTACGCATACCATTTCGATGCCGGGCTCTACGCCGCGTTTCTGCGCAAATTTGCCGAGGCGCGCGGGGTCAGGCGGGTCGAAGGCCGCGTTGTGGAGGTGGCTCTGCACGGCGAGGACGGCTTTATCGAGAGCGTCACCCTGGACAATGGCGCTACTCTCGCGGGCGAGTTCTTCGTCGACTGTAGCGGCTTTCGCGGTCTGCTGATCGAAGGTGCACTCGGGGCGGGATACGAGAACTGGCAACACTGGCTCCCATGCGACCGTGCCATCGCAGTGCCCTGCGCAAGCCAGGACACCATCACGCCTTACACACGCTCCACCGCCAAATCGGCCGGGTGGCAATGGCGCATCCCGCTGCAACATCGCACTGGCAACGGCTATGTCCATTGCAGCGAATATGTCGGCGAAGATGAAGCAACCGATACCCTCATGTCCTCACTCGACGGCGAGCCCTTGGGCGATCCGCGCACCCTGCGCTTCGTGACCGGGCGACGCGCGAAGTTTTGGGAACGCAACTGCGTCGCTATCGGCCTGTCGGCAGGCTTTATGGAGCCTCTGGAATCGACCAGCCTCCACCTCATCCAGTACGGTATCCTGCGGCTGCTCGCGCTGATGCCGGACCGCGAAATGTCACCGCTTCTGGCGAGCGAGTACAACGCGCAGACAACCGCCGAATATGAGCGCATCCGCGATTTCCTGATCCTGCATTACAAGGCCACGTCTCGCGACGATGCGGAGCTGTGGCGCTATTGTTCGGCGATGGAGATACCCGCCAGCCTGCAATACAAGATCGATCATTTCCGCAGCCACGGCATGATCGTTTCGGACGAGCGCGAACTGTTTGCCAATCCCAGCTGGATCGCGGTCTATCTCGGGCAGGATATCGTCCCGAGACAGGCGCCGGCGATGGCCGAGATGCGCAATCACGTGCCGGTAGCCGACCGGATGAAAGCGATCTCCGAAGCGATGCGCAGTGCGGTCGCCGAAATGCCGGAGCACGCCGAATTCCTCGCGCGGCACTGCAAATCCCCCCTCGCCGCCTGAGGATTGCTACAAGAAAAAGGGCCCGCTGTTTCCAGCGAGCCCCCTTGGAGAGTCATGCGACCCGACGCCCCCTCAACCCAAAACCCGTTAGAAATTCTTGCGGATCGTGAAGTTGTATGTGCGGCCATAGAGCTCGTGACGGCTCGGGAAATTCCCGATCACGTTGCCGCCAGAGCGTCCGCCTGCATCGAACAGGTCGTTCTGCGTGACGAACGGCTCATTGGTCAGGTTGAACACTTCAAACTGGACGCCGAAGCCTTCGAGGAAACCTGATGCTTCTTCGAATGTGTAGCCAATCTGCGCATCCACGATGGTTTCGCTGCGCGCATCCGCGCCGCTTAGAGTCCCGTCGAAATTCTGCACTTCGGACAGGAAGCCGCCACGGTGACGTGCGGCAACTTTCGCCTGCCAGCCATCCTTCTCGTAGAAGATGTCGCCCGACCAGACCGTTTCCGAATAGCCCGGAATGTCGAGCGCAGTCATCGTCTCGTCTTCAACTTCTGCTTCGGCGTAGGTGAAGCTGAAGCTGCCGCCGAACCCATCGAGTGCGGGTGTAATATCGACAAAGTCCACACGGACAGTCGCCTCGATGCCGGTAATCGTGCCGTCAGCGAAGTTTACCGGACCGGAGAACGATCCTGTCGCAAGCTCAGGCGCGGATGTCAGGATCGAACCGAACCCGGCGTTCACGATCTGCTGTTCGAGGTCGATCGTGTCCGCAAAATCGATAACCCAGTCCGACAGGTCCTTGTGAAAGGCAGCCACGATAACGGCGGTGCCACGCGTGAAATACTTCTCGACCGAGATATCGAACGACTGAGATTCATACGGCTGCAATGTCGGGTTGCCGCCGCTCAGGTTGAAGCAGACTAGCTGCGGCGGATTGAAGCCGAGCACGGTATCCGGAATCTGGTCGCCGTTCGTATCGGCGCAAGCCAGCGGGTTGGTCCCGATATTCTGGTTTGCCGCAAGCTGGTCGAGCCGGGCCCGAGTGATCGTCTTGGCGTAAGCCAGCCGAACAAACAAATCGTCTGCGACCTCGAAACTGAAGTTCGCGCTGGGCAGCCAGTCATCATAGGCGAACTCAACCGTGTTGATGCCGCCTCCGATGGTGCCGGTCGAAGATTGCTCTGTGTCCGCATAGCGAAGGCCGATATTGCCGCGAACCGGGACCGTGCCCAGCACCGTATCGATATTGGCCTGGATGTAGAAGTTGTGGACCTGCTCTTCTACGACCCATTCGGTGTCGAAATTGCCCTTTTCAAGCAGATAGGTGCCGTCGGTGAGGAAACTGGACGGATCATAGGCAAGGATATCGTTGTTCAATCCGCCGGTATCGGTCGTGCCAACGATTGCGCCCGAAGGGACTGCCAGAGCGCCATCGGTGAAGGCGCTCGATTGGCGAATGAAGGCTTCGTTGGAATCGAAGTTCTTTTCGCGGTCGGTATAGAGCCAGCCGATCGTGATGCTATCGAGGAAACCGCCATCAAATTCGTAATCCGCCTCGGCACGTAGCTGGCTGAGTTCATCTTCGATGATCGGCTCTTTGATGAAGCCGACCTGGCCCCAGCCGCCCGGGTCGGTAAGCAGGACATTGGCAGGATCGGTGTAATCGAGCGCACCATCGATGCTGTAGCGACCACTGGCAGGCATATTGAAAGTAAGCGTATCCTGGGCACCTGAACGCGCAGCGCCGGTGCCGGCATAGCTTTCGTAATCGATGTCGTTGCGGTCCAGTGTCGAATAGCCGAAATCGAGCACGAAAGTCAGGCGTTCTGTCGCGCCCCACTGCAGGTTTGCGCCTGCTGCAAAGATTTCGGATTCGTTGCCTTCCGTGTCGGTCCTCAGGATCGGAACCACAGCCGAATAGGTTGCAGTGTCCGCGAACGGTCCGCTGCCGGTGGCGCCATCGAAACTTGCGCCGCTCCATGAAGCGATCGGAGTTTCAGTGCCGCGGAAGATACCCGAATCCCGGGTGTCGGTGTAGAACGCGTCGAAGGTAGCCTCGAACCGATCGCTCGGTTCGAATTGCAGCGTGCCTGCAACCGAGGTGCGCTCAAATTCGCGGCTGACAACGCCCTGGCGCGGGTTGTCCGCCGGATAGATCAGACCGCTTGCATCGCGGCTCGTCTGCTCGTCGCTGCTTTTCAGCTCACGCGAGATAAAATGCGTCGGATTCGATTGCACGGTCGCACCGATGGACCAGCCAACCGTTCCGACATCGTTCTGGCCGATATAGGAGCCGAAGAACCGGTAGCCGTCGTCAGCGAAATCGGGATTGAGCGAACCGCTATCGTTAAGGACGTAGCGCGCCGACAGGCTGATCGTGTCGTCCTTGAAGTCGAGCGGGCGGATCGTGCGGAGATCCACAGCCCCGGCGATGCCGATAGCGGCAAGGCGCGCATCGGCGGTCTTGTAGACGATGCCCTGGCCGATCAGCTCGGATGGAAACTGGTCGAATTCGATACCGCGATTGTTACCCGCCGATACGACTTCGCGGTCGTTGAGCAGCGCGAGCGAGAAGTCCGGACCAAGGCCGCGAATGGAGATCTGCTGCGAACGGCCGCGCACACGCTGCGCGGTGACGCCAGGCAGGCGGGCGAGCGAGTCCGCAATGGAGAGGTCGGGCAACTGGCCGATATCCTCGGCCGAAATGACCTCCACAATCGAGTTGGCCTCACGCTTGGCATCGAGCGATGTTTCGATCGACGAGCGAATGCCGCGAACGATGATGACGTTCTCTTCACCATCGGCAACGTCTTCAGTTTGAGTATCCTGCGCAACAGCTGGCATCGCTGTTGCAACCATTGCCAGGCCCGTTGCTGCTCCACAAAGCAGGCGAGCGTGAGCGGAATAACGCTTCAGTCCCATTCTAAACCTCCCCAAGCATCACGTTCTCTCTACGTGTTTGCAGTTTTTTTCATAGCGGAGATTGTGCGGAAGGTAAATCGCCAATCGCGATATCGTTGGCGCCTTGTAAGTTTGGTATCTTTTTGCTTAATATCAGATACTTGATTGACTCCGTCACTAGAAAATTACTTTTGGACGTACAACTATCAACAAGCTGTGGCGCGCGAGTCACACATTTGTCATGGAAAGGGTCACCTACAGACCAGGACCGGTAAGGGACCGATTTTTTAGCAATCGCTATCGCATGTTTTATCATTATATATCAAGGCTATAAATCAACTGAGTTGGCAAGCACCCGCCCTCTTGATAGCCTTATCGCAATGTATCGGCGGGACGGAGCGGCCAGCAATCCAATGCAAAACTTGGCAATCTCGCTGGCAAATTTGACGAATCGGCAATTTTCCTCGGGAAATCAGCAAATTGTCACGGTTGGCAACATTCTGAATGACCCTCAGGCCGCAATAGATCATGCTGTTTTGCAAAATTTTGCAAAGATAACTCCGCAATATCCCGGAATTCGTGCACCGATCGATCCCGCCATTTGCGCGGCATGGCTCGAAGTGCTCTCTCCAATGCTATCCGAAAACTTCGGCGGCGGAGCAGAAGGGTGGTCGATGCAGGCATGGCATTCGATCGTGACGACGCCTCCGCAGGACCTGATACCGATTCAGTGCTTCCCGCATGTCGACGGGACCGATTCGCAGCAATTGGCGATGATGCTCTATCTCCACACGACCGATCACGGCGGGACCGCTTTCTTCCGCCACAAATCCACCGGCCTCGAGCAGTTAAGCGACGAGAACTATTCACGCTATGCCGCGGCCTTGCAGGACGATGTGTCGAAGAGCGGCCTTCCCCAACGCCGTTATGTCACCGACGGAGCACCGCATTTCGAGCGCACCCATGCAGCACCCGGCACATTCAACGAGGCGATCTTCTATCGCGGCAATCTTCTCCACTCCGGGATCATCGACAATTCCGCCGAATTGCCCACCGATCCGCGCGCGGGACGCTTGACGATCAACGCCTTCTTCCGCCCAATGTGATGCGATGACCAAGGCCCCGCACCAGAAACTCGTAATCGTAGGCGGCGGAACCGCCGGCTGGATCGCGGCAGCGGCCTTTGCGCGCCTGTTGGGAAAGACGCTCGAGATCGAGCTGGTGGAATCCGACGCGATAGGCACGGTTGGCGTCGGCGAGGCGACCATTCCCCAGATCATCCGGCTGAACACCATACTGGGCCTCGACGAATACGAATTCCTGAAGCGCGCGCATGGCACGTTCAAACTGGGCATCGAATTTGTCGACTGGGGCCGGATTGGCTCGAGCTACCTCCACACATTCGGCGATGCGGGCCTCAACCTCGCCAGCGTCCCTTTCCACCAACATTGGAAACGCGCTTCTGCCGGGGGGCATGAGCGCGATCTGTGGCACTATTCGCTGCACAAGCTTGCAGCCGACAATGCGAAGTTCGCCAAGCTCGACCGGGTCGGAAACACCGCCATGACGGGCCTCGCCTACGCCTATCACTTCGATGCGAGCCTCTATGCCGCTTTCCTGCGCGAATATGCCGAGCAGCGCGGTGTGAAGCGCACGGAGGGGATCGTGCAATCGGTTGCGCGCGATCCCGAGAGCGGCGACATCACCTCGATCCGCCTCGGCGATGACCGCGATGTAGCGGGCGACTTCTTCATCGACTGCACGGGCTTTCGCGCAATCCTCATGGGTCAGGAGCTTGGCGTTGGGTATCAGGACTGGTCGAAGTGGCTGCCTTGTAACAGCGCGCAGGCCGTGCCTAGCGAACGCCGTGAAACGCTGGTGCCTTACACACGGGCGACCGCAAAAAGCTCAGGCTGGCAATGGCGCATCCCGCTCCAGCACCGGACCGGCAACGGGCACGTCTATTGCAGCGACTTCATGTCCGACGATGACGCGGGCGACGTGCTGCTCGCCGGGCTCGATACAAAGCCACTCGCCGATCCTCGCCCGATCCGCTTTACCACCGGTAGGCGCGAGCAATTCTGGTCGCACAATTGCGTGAGTATAGGATTGTCGAGCGGATTTCTCGAACCACTCGAATCCACCAGCATCCACCTCATCCAGTCGCATGTCAGCCGGCTGATCCAGCTGTTCCCGCGCAGCCCGGACTGCGCTGCCGAGCGCAGCGAATACAATCGCCGCTGCGCTGCGGAATTCGAGCAGATCCGCGACTTCCTGATCTTGCATTACAAACAGACCGAGCGCGAAGATTCGGAGTTCTGGAAGTATTGCCGCAGCATGGAAGTGCCCGAAAGCGTCGCGCAAAAGCAGGAATTGTTCGCTGCATCCGGGCGCGTCGGGCGCGATGCCGATGACCTGTTCCGCGAGGCAAGCTGGGTGCAGGTGATGCTGGGACAAGGGATCATGCCGCACAGCCACGATCCAATGGCGGATGCCCTGACGGACAGTCAACTCGACGAATTCCTGGTCAATGTCCGCAAGGTCATCGAACGCTCGGTTCACTCACTGCCCACACACGAACAATTCATCGCGAGCCATTGCGCCTCAACCTGAAGCGGCGCGAAGGGTTTGAGCGGCTCGCCTGTTAAAGGTGTAGACGCTGCGACAAATTGCGACGCGGTAAGGCGTGACTTGCGCATTACTGCGCGCCAGGATTGCGCGGCTGAACAGCAGCAAGGCAAGGAGCCAGCAGGCGAGCATGAGCAAGGCCCACATTGCCCTTTCCCGGTTTGGATATGGCCTCCAGCGCGGAGCGGATGTGCCGGGGGACCCGGCGCGATACCTCTTGCAGCAGATGGATCGCTATGACGCCGCGCCGCCCGCCATTGCCGAGCGCGAAGACACATCGGACAAGGCGGGCGAGATCCTGGAGCAGCTACGCACGCTTCGCCGCCAGCGGCAGGGCGTGATGGCTGACAATGTGCCCGCCCCCTCGATGACGGCGACCGGCACGCAAGAAAGCCGCCGGGCCATGCCAGACAACATCCCGCCCGAAATCCGGCGCTCATACCTCAATGGCAACGCCATCCTGCGCCGCGACATCGGCATCCGCACCAATGTCGCCGTGAACAGCGATGCACCGCTGATCGAGCGCCTCGTGCATTTCTGGTCCAACCATTTCAGCGTCTCGGCGGGCAAGCCCGGAACGCAGCACCAGGTCGGAAATCACGAGTTTCGAGCGATCCGCCCGCATGTCCTCGGCAAGTTTTCCGATATGCTCAAAGCAGTCGTGCTGCACCCCGCAATGCTGCTCTATCTCGACCAGTTTCGCTCGGTCGGTCCCAATTCTCCATTCCAGGAACGCCGGAGCAGACGCCGTGATGCCGATGCGCGAGGCGGCGGTATCAATGAGAACCTTGCGCGCGAAATCCTCGAATTGCACACGATGGGCGTCGGCGGCGGCTATTCGCAGGCTGACGTCACCGAGTTCGCCCGCGCCCTGACGGGATGGACCATACAGGGCATTGGGCGCGTGGAGCGTTTTGCGGAGCCGCAGGATACCGGGGCGGCCTTCGTCGAGTTCGCACATGAGCCGGGCTCGCGCACCATCCTGGGACGGACTTATTCAGTGCGCGGAGCCGCGCAGGCACTCACCGTGCTCGGCGATCTTGCGCTGCACCCGAAGACCGCATCCTTCATCGCCACAAAACTGGCGCGCCATTTTACCGGCGACACGCCTCCGCCTTCGCTCGTCGCGCGGCTCGAGGCCGATTTTCTGCGCACGGGCGGCGACCTAGCCAGCCTGACCCGCACGCTGGTCGAAGCGTCCGAATGCTGGACGGACCAGCCCGTCAAATACCGCCAGCCCTTCGACTGGCTGGTGACGGTCCTGCGCCTCACGGGGGTGGACGATTTGCAGGAAAACCGCATCTCCGGCGCATTGAGAGAGCTGGGACAGGTGCCGTGGCGCGCAGCATCGCCGGCTGGCTATGATGATACGGATGCGAGCTGGGCCGGGCCCGACGCGCTTTTCCGCCGGGTCGAACTGGCGGAAAGGATTGCGCGCGGGGCGCCATCGGACAATGTGCTCGATCGCGCACGCAAGGCATTCCCGGGCGCCCTGAGCGAGAACACCGAGCTGTGGCTCAGCCGCGCGGAAAGCGGATCGCAGGCGCTCGGCCTGCTGCTTGTAGCGCCTGAAATGATGCGGAGATAACTCGGCCATGCTTCACAATCTCGACCGCCGCACTCTCCTTGCAGGATCGCTCGCATTCGGCGCGGGCACGCTGGCCGCGCCGCGCATGGCCTTCGCCAGGGCGGCGGGGACCAGGAACTTGATGTTCGTCCTGCTCCGCGGCGCGGCCGACGGCATGGCAATGCTTGCGCCAGTAGGCGATCCCCACTTCGCATCCCTGCGTGAAAGCGTGCTGCCGGAATATGACGGCGCGCGCAAAGCAGGCGGCATGTTCGCGCTCCACCCCGCGCTTGAGCAGGTCGGCAGCGCATTCGATCAAGGCGAAGCGCTGTTCGTCCACGCCACCTCGACCGTGTACCGCGAGCGCTCGCATTTCGATGGGCAGAACCTGCTGGAGACCGGCGCGCAAAAACCCTTCGCAAAATCGGATGGCTGGCTGAACAAGCTCGCCGCGCTGATCGGCCAGCAGCAGGGCGAACCGCCCCGTGCGCTTGCGATTGCACCGAGTGTGCCGCTGGCGCTGCGCGGTGCGGCTCCAAGCTCGAATTACGCTCCCTCGGCCCTTCCGCAGGCAAGCGACGACTTCCTCGCACGTGTCGGCATGCTTTATGCCAATGATGAGCAGTTGGGCGGTTTGTGGGCGCAAGCGCTCGGGACGCAGGCGATGGCGGCGGATGACGGCTTGAGGAATCTGCGCGATGCGAAGGCTGCTGGCGAGTTGGCAGCGTCCCTGATGCGCGGTGCAGGCGGAGCGCGGATCGCCATGATCGAGCTCGGCGGCTGGGACAGCCATGCCAACCAGCGCGGCGTATTCCACAGGCAGGCTAGCCAGCTCGACACGCTCCTGGGCGCATATCGCGCGTCGATGGGCAGCGCGTGGGCCGATACGATAGTGCTGGTCGCGACCGAGTTCGGGCGGACCGCGCGTTATAACGGCACAGGCGGCACCGATCATGGAACGGCGAGTGCGGCGTTTGTCATGGGCGGCGGTGTGCGCGGCGGCCGAGTTGTCGCAGATTGGCCGGGCTTGAAAGACAGCCAGCTTTACCAGTCACGCGACCTGAAGCCGACAACCGCGCTGGAGGCGGTGCTTGCGGGCGCGGCGTCCGAGCATTTCGGCCTCGATCCTGCTGCTGCTTTCGCAACGCTGTTTCCGGGCCGGGCGGGAGCGCCGCTCAGCGGGATCGTCCGCGCCTGATCAATCGGGGCTGCTGCGTACGTTTGCAATCAGCCGCTCGTCCAGCTTTTCGCCGTGAAGCACCGATACGTCCCCGGTCGTCTCCAGCACCACCGCGCGCACTTCGCTGAAATCGAGCACATTGGCCTCGCGCAATTTGGCGATGAGGTCGCTTTCGGCCACGCGCGACCGCGCCATGGCTTCGCGCAGAATCTCTCCGTCACGCATCAGCATCAGCGGTTCGTTATGAGCGATTTGCTCGAAGGTGTCGGACGATTTGCGCAAGCGCGCCGAGAGCGCCTGCGCGAGGATCAGGCCCGCCATCGCCAGCATCGCCTGACCAAAGCCGGACCAGTCGCTCGCCTGCGCGGCGCCCGCGACCAGGCTGCCCAGTGCGATGGTCATGACGAAATCGAAGTTCGTCATCTTGGACAGAGAGCGCAGCCCGTTGATCCTGATGAGCACGGTCATCCAGATCAGCGCGATCGCTCCCAGGATCAGGCCGCGAATGATGAGGTCGATTTCGGTCTGCGAAGTAAAGATGGTCGTTCTCCTGTTGCTTTGGAGAACGAACCACCGCGCAAACGGGTCCGCTTATTTGTCCATGATCTCGGGCGCGGTCGGGATCATCCCGCCCGTCTGGATCGAGCGCTCTTCATTTGCGAGAATGCCCACCACCTGCGTCCACACCGCGACATTCTGGCGCAGCTGCACCGGGTCGATCTTGTCAAGCGTATCGTCGGGCGTGTGGTGAAAATCGAAATAGCGCGCGCCGTCCTGTTGCAGATCGATGATCGCGCCTTTCTGGTCGCGAACGATGTTGAGGTCCGCCCCGCCGCTAGCGGTAATGGTAGAATTGGCAACGCCAAAGCGCGCGACCGATTTGGCGAGCTTTGCATGGAGATCAGGATTGCTCTCGCGAAAATTGCTTTCGAACCGCCAGATGCGGTCCGCGCCGAAATCGCTTTCCAGGCCAACTGCAATAGGCTCGTCACCATGCGCCTCGCTGTAGGCGGTAGAGCCAATCAGGCCGACTTCCTCGGCACCTGCGAAAAGAACGCGGATCGTACGCAGCGGTTGCCCAGTGTGCGAGACATGCAGGGCAGCGGCGGCGATGATCCCGCAGCCTGCGCCATCATCGAATGCGCCGGGCGCGTTCCACCAGCTGTCGATGTGACAGGCAAGCAGCACCGGGGGAAGATCGGGATTGCTGCCAACGATCTCTCCCACGACATTGCCGCTGGTCGTCATGCCCAAACGGCGAGGATTGAGTTCCAGCCGGAGTGTGATCGGCCTGTCCCCCGCCCTGTCGAACATACGTTCAAGGTTGGCCGCATCGGGCAGGCTGATCGCGCCCGCCGGGATCGGAATAGCCGAATCTCCCCAACGCGTGGTCCCCGTATGCGGGTTGCGGTGGTAATCGGTGCCTACCGACTTGATCACGATCGCGGCTGCACCTTTGTTGGCCGCCACCGTCGGTCCGGCAAAGCGCGCCAGTCCGAAATATCCGTAATGCGAGCCATCCATGGAGACGCGCATGTCATGGCTGAGATAGACGATTTTTCCGCTCAGGCTGCCATCAGGGACGGCTAGCAATTCGTCGAATGTGTCGAATTCGACCAGCTCTGCCTCGATCCCGCCCTCGGGTGTCGCCGCGCTATTGCCGAGCGGCTGGATGACGAGGTCTTGCGCGAACGGTCCGGTCACGCGCGCCTTGTGGATGTCGCCGGGGACCCATGTGTCCATCTGAAACGGTTCGTCGGCAATGTTCTGGAACCCGTTCTTGGCAAGCCACGCCATCGCCCATTCACGCGCCCGCTTCTCCGCCTCGGTTCCGGCTTGTCGCGGGCCAACCTCGGTGGTGATACCCTCGACGAAATCCCACGCTATGGTGTCCTGCGTAAGAGTGGCCTCGGCCATCGCTTCGATTGAGATGTGGGGATCGCTGTGATCGTCGGCATAGGCAGCGGTCGATAGCGAAAGGGCGGCGAGCGCGAGTGCGGTGTTTTTCATGGCTCGGCTGCTATCTGCGCGCGCTGCCCCTGTCCAGCGGGTACGGTCCGTGCGCGCTTTCAAGCTGGCTTTACCGAACAGCGACACGCCTCAACGAAGCGTCACCTGAAAGCTCTGGCGAAGCGCCGAGAGTAATCTTGAGGTCGGCGTTTTCGACCCTGTTCCGCCCTGATTCTTTCGCCCGGTACAGCGCGGCGTCCGCGCGTGCGAAGAGCCGCGCATAAGGTTCGCCGCTCGCCGCGGTGGCTACGCCAAAGGATGCGGTGAGCCGCATGTCATCACCCAGCGCCTTGTGTTCAAGCTTGCCGAAAGCAACCCGGATCCGTTCTGCCAGCTGCTGAACGGCTGCATTGTCGCAATCCCAAACGGCAATGCAGAACTCCTCGCCCCCGACCCGTGCCGAGAGGTCGCATCCGCGGACGCGGCTTGCGATAAGGTGCGCGAATGACTTGATCGCCTCATCGCCCGCCTGATGGCCCCAGATGTCGTTGACCTGTTTGAAATGATCGATGTCGGCAACAACAAGGCTCAAAGGCGCGCGTTCGGCCTGTGCTTTCGGCAACATGGACTTGATCGCATGTTCGAAAGCGCTGCGATTGCGCAGCCCTGTCAGGCCGTCCCGGTCGCCGCGCTCGCGCAGGGAATTGACCCACTCGGACAGCGTCGCCCCGATCAGCACCATTGCAGTGGATACCGATTTGACCGCGAGCACGAGATTGATGATCGAATAATAGACCGATTCCCGGTAAACCACGACGTCGATCGATCGCTCGAACATCAAGGTCAGAGTTGGGCGGATGAGGAAATCGGCAGCCTGGAACGCCATCATCGCGATCAGGGCAAGATCGACCAGATCACGCCGACGCGCATTCAGCAGCGTTGTCACTCCGATCACGAACATCACACCGTAGCCGATGTTCACAATCAAAAGCCGCGGCGCAGCGTCGTTCGACAACGCAACCGACAAGGTCAGAGCCGCCGCAGCCATGACATAGACGGCAATCATGCTCTTGATATGCAACCGCTGACCGACCCGCTCGCATACAGAAGCGAGCAAGACCGCCGCGCCCGCGCTGTAGAACAGCTGCGTCAGGTGGAACAGATAGATCGCGTCCGGCGACACGAGGTGTGTCGTCAGAAAACCGCAGGCGAACATCGCATATGCCACGGCAAAGCCCAGCACATGACGCCGCATCCCTCCCGCGCGCCACATCACTGCAAAAGTGATGGCAAATACCGCCGCCATCAGCGGCGTGATCAGCCCCATGATCTGTGCTTGCATTACTTCGAGAGCTCCTTGCAAAACTCTCTAACCGATTAAAGTTAAAGCTTTCCGTAGTATGCGCCGCAGTTTGCAGAGCCGTATCCGTGGTTGGCAGAAAGCGAGCGACCTTGCCCCGCGCACCATTGCGCACTATCTGCGCACCCAACGATTTCTCACAGATTCCCGACCTAAAAGGACGACCCCGATGGCCGCGCAATACGCCTATGTCATGAAGAACATGACCAAGACCTTCCCCGGCGCTCAAAAGCCGGTGCTGAGCAACATCAACCTGCAATTCTACCAGGGCGCGAAAATCGGCATTGTCGGGCCGAACGGCGCGGGCAAGTCAACGCTCATGAAGATCATGGCCGGGATCGACACCGACATCACCGGCGAGGCGTGGCCAGGCGAGAACATCACCGTTGGCTACCTGCCGCAGGAACCGCATCTCGACGAAAGCAAGACCGTGCTCGAAAACGTGCGCGAAGGGGCCGGCGAGACCGCCGAGATGGTCGAGCGTTTCAACGCGATCTCAGCCGAGATGGGCGATCCGGGCGACGACACCGATTTCGACGCGCTGATGGAAGAGATGGGCGCGCTTCAGGAAAAGATCGACGCGGTCGATGGCTGGACGCTCGACAACCAGCTCGAGATCGCGATGGAGGCGCTGCGCTGCCCGCCCTCCGATGCGCCGGTCACCAACCTATCGGGCGGAGAGAAGCGCCGCGTCGCCCTCACCCGCCTGCTCATCCAGAAGCCGGGTATCTTGCTGCTGGACGAGCCAACCAACCATCTCGATGCGGAATCCGTCGAGTGGCTCGAAAACCACCTCAAGGAATATGCTGGCGCCGTCCTTATGATCACGCACGATCGCTACTTCCTCGACAATGTGGTGGAGTGGATTCTCGAGCTGGATCGCGGTTCGTACTACCCGTATGAGGGCAATTACTCGACCTATCTTGAGAAAAAGGCCAAGCGCCTCGAACAGGAAAGCCGCGAGGAATCCGACCGCCAGAAACAGCTTTCGCGCGAGCTTGAATGGATCAAGCAAACCCCTGCCGCGCGCCAGACCAAGTCGAAAGCGCGTATCCGCAAGTTCGAACAGCTCCAGGACGCGCAGGACGGGCGCAAGCCCGGCAAGGCGCAGATCGTCATCCAGGTGCCCGAGCGCCTTGGCAGCAAGGTGATCGAGGCGAACAATATCTCGAAAGCTTATGGCGACAAGCTGCTGTTCGAAGACCTCTCATTCAAACTGCCACCCGGCGGGATTGTCGGCGTGATCGGTCCGAACGGCGCGGGTAAATCCACTCTGTTCAAGATGATCACCGGGCAGGAAACCCCCGATAGCGGCACGATCGAAATCGGCGACACCGTGCATCTCGGCTATGTCGACCAGTCACGCGATGATCTGACACCGACAAACAATGTCTGGGAGGAAATCTCCGACGGGCTCGATTACATGCAAGTCAATGGCCACGACACCTCGACCCGCGCCTATGTCGGCGCGTTCAACTTCAAAGGCGCCGACCAGCAAAAAAATGTCGGCAAGCTGTCCGGCGGTGAACGCAACCGCGTGCACATGGCCAAGATGCTGAAAGAGGGCGGCAACGTGCTGCTGCTGGACGAACCGACCAACGACCTCGACGTGGAAACCTTGGGCGCGCTCGAAGAAGCCATCGAGAACTTCGCCGGCTGCGCCGTGGTAATCTCGCACGACCGCTTCTTTCTGGACCGGTTGGCAACGCACATTCTGGCGTTCGAGGGCAACTCACACGTCGAGTGGTTCGAGGGCAACTTCGAGGCGTATGAAGAAGACAAGCGGCGGCGCTTGGGTGATGCGGCGGATCGGCCTACGCGGTTGGCTTATAAAAAGCTGACTAGGTAATCTTGCAGTCAGCGCGAATTATTCATAATTCTGCTCTATCGTTCCCATAAGTCGAGGGAGCTGATTATGGGTATCTTCAACGCGCCACGTGAATACCCTAAGGTATTCGAGCCATACTGGGATACCTTCAACTTTTATGATGGCCGCGAGACATGGTTGAAGTCGATCGAGAAGATTCCAGAGAAAGCAGTAAACCTGTTTGCTGTCGATTGGCTTCACGCCGAGGTCTACAACGGTGGCTTCGATCAGTACTTTTTCAACTCGACTGGAACGTCTGCCCCCGAAGCAGTCAGGGGGTATAGAGCAATAGGGATGCCTGAAGTGGCCGACCTCATTGAGGAAGCGATGGCGGTGCTTGGCGCGCCCTATCCCTGCGAAACCACAGATGCACGAAGGGATCGCCTTGATACTTTAGATGAAGACTTCGACTTCGGAGACTTCGATGACCGTTTCTACGCTTTGGCAGATACAGAACAATTCTTTCGTAAACTTCCGAAATTCGTTCCGTTTGCTGATAAGTATGCAGCAACAACGCAAATCTGACCATCGCCCGGGACATAATCTCGGTTCCCGCTTATTTCATCTGCGAACGACGCAATAAGTAAGCGAGATGCCGGATCAAGTCCGCCGCTACTAAACAAAGCCGTGCTCCGCGACTCTTCAATATCCTTGCAGCCCTAAGCCGCTCACTTTCGGAATACAGACACCGCTCAGCCGGTTAATGGGGCCGAATAGTCCGCCACCGATTTGCCTTCCATGATCGAAAACGGAACGTCTTCATTGACCTTACCGGGTCCGCCGCCGCCGAGCTGGGCTGAGAGAATTCGCACTGCGGCGTCGCCCATTGCCTCAAGGGGTTGGCGAACCGTGGTCAATGGCGGGTTGCAGCGGGTTGCGGCTGAATTGCCGTCGAAGCCGACCAGCGAAAGGTCATCGGGCGCGCTCAATCCGCGTTTGCTGGCTGCATCAAGCGCGCCCAGCGCCATTTCATCATTGCTGGCGAAGATCGCCGTAACATCCTTGCTGAACAGATGCTCGGCCTGCTCGAATCCGGATTCTCGCGAGAAATCGCCCTGCACGATGAGGTTCTGGTCGACCCGCTGGGCACTGCCCCCCAAAGCGTTGGCAAAACCGTTGAAACGGCGGATGCTGACGAGGTGCTCGCGCGGACCCTTGATGAACCCGATGCGGCGATGACCGTTATCCAGCAATATCTGGGTTACGGCACGGGCCGCGTTGTATTCATCCATGATGACCGTGCTGCCCCGCTCAAGATCGAGCATCGGAGCGATGCGAACCACCGGAACACCCAACGCCTCTGCCTGGAGCAGTTCGTGCCGGTCATCGGACAACGGGGGTGTAAGAATGATACCGGCATATTCCTGTGCCGACAGGATATCGGAGAACTGTTTGGCAGTTCCATAGAGGTTTTCGCAATCGAGCGAATAGCCCGAAGCATTCACCGCCCGCATCGCCCCTTCCTTGATACGGGAAACATATTCCGCGCCGACATTATCGAACGCGAGTAGTATTCTGCTGCTATTTGCCATGCCGACCCAGACATAATTTCGATTTTGTGAACGTTAACATAGTCAGCAGCGACTTGTCACCTTGATCCAGCTGATTGTCAGCGATCAGCGATGTTTCAAACGAGGTGTGATGCTCGAACGGCACAATTCATGGCGTCCATGTATGACGCTGCTTACGGCGAGACCCAGCGCCCTTGCCATTCTTCGCCCGCTCCGCGCTGGAACTGCGCCCGCACATGGCCTGTGTGCGCAAGGTAAAACCAGTCGAGCTCGTGCAATTCCACCAGCAGCACCGCGAAATTCTCACGCGCAGGAAGGAGCGCCTCGTCATCCGGCTCGACCCCTTCAAACTCGGACGGCAGGCCAGAGATCGGCGTATCCGAAACCGTCCCCGGCCCCTCGCCCAGGTAACACCGCCGGGCAAAGTTATCGCCGCGCTCCCAGGCGCGGTCGACCACCGGACCTTCCCGCAATATCGTCCCTGCACCGCGCACCCTGATCTGGATCTTCTCCGGTTTGTCGTAGAACAGAACAGCCATGCGCGGATCGGCTTCGATCGCGGCAACCTTGGGAGCACGGGTGTCGGTGTGGAAACGCAGCGTCCAGGCATCCGCATCGAATTCGCGCAGCACCATGGTGCGCGCATCGACGTCGGCAGAGACGACCGCCGGGGTGTGCATCGGCGACTTGCGATCCTTGGCTGCGCGGACAAGCCGGTCGGCCAAATCGCGGTGAACGTCTTCGTAATTATCCAGCATCGCCCCGCGCAATTGGCGGTTTGCAGCACCCGGTCAAGTCGTTAAGAAAAATCGCGCTCAACATTAACGTAACCCTAAACGACCGGTTAAGGATCGGGACAGCGACTCGTCTCTAGAACCCATTGTATCGAAACGTATCAACCTTGCCGTGAGTGGTGGAACGGCGACACAGGAGGCACCCTTGAACATATCCTTGTTACTAAAGGGTAGTGCACTTTCCGCCCTCGCATTCGCGCTGGCGCTTGTTGCACCACCCGAAGAAGCTTTCGCCGCCACCAGCGCCGTCGAAGCAGAAGGCGCAGCTGAAGCGGAGCAGCCTGAAGGCCGCCGCGACCGCCGCGCAGAGCGCCGCGGTGAACGCCGGGCCAATCGCGGGCAAGCGCGCCGCGACAATCGCGGTGAGCGCCGCGAGGCTCGCCAGAACCGTGGTCAGCGTCAGCAGGCCCGCGAAAATCGGCAAAGGCGGCAGGAAACTCGCCGCAATGATCGCGCTGGCCAGCGACAGGCTGTCAATCGCCAGCAACGCCGGGCCGAGCAGCGCGCCGATCGCAGGGTAGACCGCAGTGTGGATCGCCGGGCCGAGCGCCGTGTTGATCGCCGTGCGGACCGCAGAGCCGAGCGTCGCGTGGACCGGCGTGTTGATCGCCGTGCAGACCGACGCGTGGACCGCCGCGCAGACCGCAGGGCCGAGCGGCGTGCAGATCGCCGCGATGGCCGCGGGTTCGATCGCCGGGTAGAACGCCGGGTAGACCGGGCGCGCGATCGCGGATACCGCAATGGTGTCCGCCAGGAACGCCGCCGGGACCGTTTCGAGGATCGCCGCATCCGCCGCGATGGCTACCGCGATGGCAGGAGAGCCGAGCGCCGCGCAGAACGTCGCCGCGACTATCGCCGCGATCAGCGCCGCCATTATCGCGGCGACCGAGGATACCGTAACCACCGCTATGGCAATTTCCGCCGGTGGGATCGTGGATGGCGCAGTCACCGCCGGTACAACTGGAACAATTATCGCCGCGCGAACCGTAACGTCTTCCGCTTGGGCCGGTATTACTCGCCCTATCGCGGTCACCGTTACAGCCGCATCCGGATCGGGTTCTTCCTCGACAGCCTGTTCTTCAGCTCGAGGTATTACATCCACGACCCTTGGGCTTACCGCCTGCCGCAGGTCTACGGTCCGTATCGCTGGGTCCGGTATTACGACGACGTGATGCTCGTCGATATCTACACCGGTGAAGTGGTCGACGTGATCTACGACTTCTTCTGGTAAGTCACTCTCAGTTCTCATCGTCTTGAAGATGAGGCACATGCCCCCGTCGGAGCGATCCGGCGGGGGTTTTCGAGTGGCGCTCGCGGCTTGCTTGCGCGGCGTGGGTCAATTGCTAATCAAAGGCATGACCAAGACCCAAGTGATTCCCGATCAAGCCGCGCTGAAGCGCCTGGGCAAGAGCGTGCGCGAACGTCTCGAAGCCGATCCGGGCGCCTATCAGATCGAGACCGACAAGGCCGACATGTTCGCCATCGGTGATTTCCTGAGCGCGGTACGAATGCGAGCGGCTGTGCGTCATGATCGACCTGATCGCCCGCCCTTCCTCGCTGCACGAACTTGGCTATGAAAGCGGCTTTCGCACTTCATACTCTGGCGATCTCGACCCTTCCGACAGCTTCGTGAAAGGCATCTCGCGCCGGATCGACGATCTGCTCGGCCTGAACCCCATCGTCGGCGAGGCGATACAGGGGCAGCGCTATCTGCCGGGGCAACAATTCAAGCCGCACAATGACTGGTTCTACACCTCCGAGAAATACTGGGAGCACGAGCGCAAGCGCGGCGGTCAGCGTAGCTGGACTGCGATGGCCTACCTCAACGAAGTCGAGGAAGGCGGCGGCGCGCATTTCACCGAAATCGGCATCAATATCGAGCCTAAGCCTGGCGTCCTGCTCGTGTGGAACAATGCCCTGCCCGATGGCTCCCCGAATGAGGGGACGATGCATGCCGGCGCGCCGGTCATCAAGGGCAGCAAGTACGTCATTACCAAGTGGTATCGCACCCGCGAATGGAAGTAGGAAAGCGCATTTCTCGATGAGCAAGGGCCATGCCGCCCGAACCCTACGCCCCTAAAACGACTCTCGCGCCAACGCCTCCGCGATCAGCTTGCGGCTCGGCTCGATCCCGTAGAGCGTGATGAAGCTGCCCATGCGCGGACCCTGCTCGCTGCCGAGCAGTGTCTCGTAGAGCGCCCGAAACCAGTCGCGCAGGCTCTCGAAACCGAACGCCTCACGCTTGCCGATCTCGTAGACGATCGTTTGCAGATCCTCTGCCGAAATCCCGCGATCGACCCCCGCCAGCTCCGCATCGAGAGCCTTGAGCGCTGCAACCTCGCCATCCACCGGCGCCCGCTTCGTGAGAGTCGGCGCGATAAAGACGCGGTTATAGTTGATCGCCTTGCCCACCAGCTGGTCCAGCTCGGGATGCGCGGCGGGATCGGCGTTCTCGATGTAATTGTCGAGATAGGACCACACCGCATCCTTGCTCGCCTCCGCGCCAAGCGCGCCGACGAGGTTCAGCAGCAGGCTGAATGGCACCGGCAGGCTGTCGCCAGCACCCGGAGCCTCTGCGTCCCCTACTTCGTCATTGGCGAACCCGCCATTGGCGCGCGACAGGTGCCAGACCGGGTTGCCCAGCTGCTTGTCGAGCGGTTGCTCGGCCAGGCGCTCGCGGAAGCTCCAGTAATCGTCCACCGCTCGCGGGATCACGCCTGCGTGCAGCTGCTTGGCGCTCTTGGGATTGGGGAATATGTAAAAGCCGAGGCTCTCCTCGCTGCCATATTCAAGCCATTCCTCGATCGAGAGGCCATTGCCCTTCGACTTCGAAATCTTTTCGCCATTCTCATCGAGGAACATCTCGTAGATCAGACCATCGGGCTTGCGCCCGCCAAGCGCGCGCGCAATCTTGCCCGATTGCACTCCGCTGTCGGTCAGATCCTTGCCGTACATCTCGTAATCAACGCCGAGCGCGACCCAGCGCATCGCCCAATCGACCTTCCATTGCAGCTTGGACATACCGCCCAGCGCGCTCTGTTCGACCACGCTACCGTCTTCATCGGTGAAGCGGATCGTGCCCGCCTCGGCATCGACCACTTCGACCGGCACCTGCAAAACCCGTCCGCTGACCGGAGAGATCGGCAGGACCGGCGAATAGCTTTGCCGCCGCTCTTCGCGCAGCGTCGGCAGCATGATGTCGAGAATGTCCTGGTTTTTGCGCAGGACCTGCCGCAGCGCGTCGTCGAAGCGCCCGGAATTGTACATGTCGTTGCTTGCGACGAATTCGTAATCGAAGCCGAAGCGGTCGAGGAATTCGCGCAGTTTCGCGTTGTTGTGCGCGGCAAAGCTCTCGTGTCCGGCCTCGAACGGATCGGGGATCCGCGAAAGAGGCTTGTGCAGATGCTCGGTCAGCATGTCCGGATTGGGCACGTTGTCGGGCACCTTGCGCAGACCGTCCATGTCATCGCTAAAGGCCACGAGCCGCGTCTTGCCGTCCTCGGGCTTCGCACCGATCAAAGCCTCGAACGCGCGGCGCACCAGCGTGGTGCGCAGCACTTCCTGAAACGTGCCGATATGCGGCAGACCTGATGGGCCGTAGCCTGTTTCGAAGATGACCGGCGAGCCATCGGGCTTTGTCCCGTCGGGATAGCGCTTGAGCAGGCGCTGCGCCTCCTGGAAAGGCCAGGCCTTGGACGAGCGGGCGGCGTCGATGAGTGCGGTGTTGGTCATGGCGATGTTCATTTGCGGATCGGGCGCGTTGTTGCAAGCGCGAACAGCGCAGGCGTGTTACACACAAACCCATGCTTCGGGAAAACGGGCTCGCGAACAAATATATTCTGAATCAAGAGGTTAGAGGCAAACGGACGGCCTCTGAGTGTGACTTTCCGTTTTCCGCCGGGGTGAATCGCAAATCGCAGCATGTCTGCCGGTGTAGCGCGCGCCCTGCGTGTAGGACAGCGCGGACGCTCAGAACCAGGCGCGCAGTCCTACCAGCAGCTTGACCCCGTCCGGGTCGTCGCCCTGATCGCGAGCGAGGTCGGCTGTGCCGAAGGTCTTGGCTTCGTATTCCACGCCGATATACGGCGCGAACTCGGGCACGAATTCGTAGCGCAGGCGCAGGCCCGGCTCCACCTTGGTAATACCGGCGGCGAGGCCGCGCTCGGGAATGCCCTGCGCACTCGCTTCGATTTCGATACGCGGTTGCAGGATCAGGCGCTGGGTGATTTTCTGGTCGTACTCAGCCTCAATCCGCGCAGTCAGATCGCCCTTGTCGGACAAGAAAGCAGCTGCATCGACGTGGAACATGTAGGGCGCAAGGCCCTGCGCGCCCAGCACAAGATGGCCGCGTGAGTCGGGTTCCGGATCGAAGCGGACGCCCGCCTGCAGATCCCAGAAAGGACCGATCGCGCAGCTGAAAAGCGCCTGTATCTCGGCCTCTTCGACGCCTTCCTCGAATTCCCCCTCGCCCTCGGTCTTCAGCACGAAGCGGTTGAGGTCGCCGCCATACCAGCCCTGCGCATCCCATACGAAGCCGGTGTCGCCGCCCTCTGTGGGAAGGCGTGCCTCAAACCGCTCGATCAGGACCATGCCGGTTTTCATACCGCCAGTTTCTTCGGCGAGATGATCGCGGGCCTCGGCCATCGCGTCTGCGCCCCAGACGGCATCGGCAGCGTGACGCGGGCCTTCAAGCGCGCGAGCTGGCACAGCGCTTTCGGGCGCAGCACCGGGTGCGGATTTATCGGGTGCATCCCCGTGGGCGCTGTGATCCGTATCGTCCTGCTCCGCAGCCGCAGCCCCGTGCTGCGAGTGATCCATTTCGGCAGGCTCAGGCTGGTCCATACCCTCGTGCTGGGAATGATCCATTTCCTTTTGCTCAAGCTGGTCCATTTCCTGATGCTGCGGACGGTCCATCGCGTCTGCATCTCCCGGCGGGCACTGCTCTGGCGGCAGGTGGCCCATTGCGCAGTGGTCCATTTCAGGCTCGGCTTGAGCGGCGGGTTTTCCATGCGCAGAGTGATCCTGCGCATGAAGCGGGGCGGCGAGAAGCGCCGCGCTGGCCAGCAACAGGGCGCGCATCAGGCCTCTCCCGGAACGGGGAACGGCCTGACGGTCACGACCTGCATCATGCCGGAATGCATGTGGTAGAGCAGGTGGCAGTGAAACGCCCAGTCGCCCGGTTCATTCGCCGTTACATCGAATGTCGCCGTGCTGCCGGGCTGCACCACTACGGTGTGCTTCAAGGGCTGGTGCATGTGGTCCGCGCCGTTGACCAATTCGAAGAAATGGCCGTGCAGGTGGATCGGGTGCGCCATCATCGTATCGTTGACCAGCTTGACCCGCACCCGCTCATCGAAGCCGAAGCGGATCGGATCGTCGGTGACTGCGGTGAACTTCTTCCCGTCGAAGCTCCACATATACCGTTCCATATTGCCGGTCAGGTGAATCTCCATCTCGCGCTCAATCTCACGGTGCGGATTCATGGTCTTCGCTTTGAGATCGGTGTAGCGCAGCGCGCGGTGATCGACCTTGTCGAGGCCGAGGCCGGGGAAATCCATCCGGTCCATCGGAGCAGGCGCGATCATGTCCACGCCTGCGCCGACCTTCATGTCTGCAGGCGCTTTGGACTTGTCGCGCATGGAGTGGTCCATGTCCTCCATCGCGCTCATATCATGCCCATGTCGGTCATGCTGAGCGTCGGGATTTCGCGCAGCGGCGGCGGGGTGGCTTTATGACCCTTGTGGCTGGTGAGGCTGGCGACGCCCATTCCGCTGCGGTCCATCGCCTCGGCTGTAAGCGCATGGCTGCCCTCTGGCGGCGCGACGATCACATCGTAGGTTTCCGCCGTGCCGATCTGAAATTCGTCGACTTCGACTTCCTGCACGTCCTTGCCGTCGGCCTGAATGACCGTCATCGGCACGCCCGGAATGCGCACGTTGAAGAACGTCATCGCGCTGCCATTGATGACGCGCAGCCGCACGCGCTCACCAGGTTTGAAATCCAGTTGCAGATCGTCAGCGGAACCGTGGCCGTTGATGAGATAAGTATAGGTCGTGCCGGTGACATCGGAGATATCGCGCGGGTTCATCCGCATCTCGCCCCACATGCGCCGCTGCTCACCCGTAAGCTCACCCTCGGTCGCGGTGTTCATCTGGCGCTGAAAATAGTGCTCGCCAACCTTCAGCTTGCGCATGATTTCATGCGGGTGCATCGGCGTGAATTCACTCAGCAGCACGACGTAATCGCGGTCATAGCGCGGATCGGGATCGGCGCTCTCCACGATCAGCGGGCCGTAATGCCCCGCCTGTTCCTGAAGCCCGGAATGCGAGTGCCACCAATAGGTGCCATTCTGACGGATCGGGAATTCGTAGGTGAAACGCTGTCCCGGCTTGATCCCCGGAAAGCTGACGCCCGGCACACCGTCGAACTGGAACGGCAACAGCAGCCCATGCCAGTGGATCGAGGAATCCTCATCGAGGTTGTTGGTGACGTGCAGGCGCACGTCCTGCCCTTCCCTCAGACGGATCAGCGGCCCCGGCACGCTGCCATTGACGGCAATCGCGTGGCCGGACCTGCCGCCGGTGGTAAAGTGGTGATTGTCGATCGACAGCTCGATATCCTGACCCGACAACTCTCCAAACCCGTTGCTGGCGTGCGTCAGCGAGCGGCCCTTTGCCCAGCCCGGCACGGCGAGCGATGTCGCGGCGGCGAGACCGGCAGTGCTTGTGATGAAATTGCGTCTATTCAGTGAAGTGGGCATACAGTGATATACGTCTGGTTGCTGTTTTCGGTTTCCGCACATATATACCCCCCGAGGGTATTTCAACAGGACTTATTTCAATGCCGGATGCAAAGACCGCAAAATCCAATCGGCTCAACCGGATTGCCGGGCAGGTTCGCGGTGTCGCTCAAATGATTGAGGACGATCGCTATTGCATGGACATCCTGCACCAGATCTCCGCGATCAAATCCGCGTTGGCCAAGGTTGAAAGCCAGGTGCTGAAGGACCACGCCGCCTGCTGCGTCGCCGAGGCCATCGCGAGCGGCGATGAAGCCGAACAGCGCGAGAAATTTGAAGAACTGGTCGAGCTTTTCGAGAAGGCCAAGCGTTAGCACAGCGCGCGCATCGAGCGAGCGCAAACAGGCACTTGCCGGTTTTGTCCTGCTTGCTAAAGCGAGCGTGCATGTTCAGCACAAGGCGCCCCATCTATCTGGCCCTGCTGCTACTCGCGGTCTGCCTTCGCAGCGCGCTTGGGGCTCCTTGCTGCATGGATCAGGCGCAGGCAGCACCTATCGAAGCTGGCGCGCAGGCTTTCGAGCATTCTCATTCCGAGGCCGGTCAGGCCGATCCGCATTCATCACACGGCGAGGATCCCTCGGCAAACCCGTGCTGCTCAGCCTGCGGCCCCACTCTTGCGCCGGAGTCTCCGACACTCAAGAACGCAGCTTTTGCGCGCTTCGTTCACGAGCCAGCGCCGATCCGCACGCTTGCAACCCGGCCGCCCTTTCCGGCCTACGAAGCGACGGGACCCCCGCTCCTCGTCTGAACCCCGATTTCAGACACTCAGGAGACTTTCAAATGATATCGCTTTTCAAGGCGGGCAGCGCGCTCGCCATTGCTTGCGCCGTTTTCGGTGCAGCCCCTTCCTTCGCCGATGAAGGCCACGAGAACGGCACCCCCGGCGGCGTAAATGCCCTCGACCACGCACCGATTGGCGTCATGGGAGACCACCGCCACGGTAAAGGCGAATGGATGGTCAGCTACAGGTTCATGCACATGGACATGGCGGGCATTCAGATCGGGACCGACAATGTGACGCCCGAGCAGGTCGTAACCAATGTTCCGAACCGCTTCTTCGGAGCGCCGGGCCAGCCGCCGACCTTGCGGATCGTACCAGTCTCGATGCGGATGGACATGCACATGGCGGGGCTGATGTACGGACTTTCCGATCAGGTCACGCTGATGGTGATGGGCAATTACATCACCAAGGAAATGGACCACGTCACCTTTGAGGGCGGCATGGGAACAGACCGGCTAGGCGACTTCCGCACGCGCACGGCCGACTTGGGAGATACCAAGGTTTCCGCGCTGATCGGCCTGACGGATACGATCCACCTCAATGCAGGCATCTCGATCCCCACCGGCACCATCACCGAAGAGGACGATATCCTCACACCGATGGGCGGTACGCCGACCGTGCGCACGCCTTACCCGATGCAGATCGGATCGGGCACGTGGGACCTTGAACCCGGCGTCACCTATATCGACCGAAGCGAAGCGTTCGGCTGGGGTGCGCAGATAAAGGGGACGATCCGGCTGGGCGATAACGGTGAAGGCTATTCGTTCGGCAACCGGGCGATGGCGACAGTCTGGGCCCAGGCGGCGCTTTCGCCCGCGATTGCCCTTTCTGGCCGCGTTCAGGCTGAAACGATAGGGCAAGTCGACGGTACCGATCCGGCAATCGCTGGGCCGGTGCAGACAGCCAACCCAGACTTCCAAGGCGGAGAAACAGTCACCGCTTTTGCCGGAGTAAACCTCGCGGCAACAGGCGGCGCGCTGCGGGGATGGAGGCTGGGAATAGAGGGCGGTCTGCCGGTTGTGCAGGACCTGAATGGCCCGCAAATGCCGACCGACTATTCCTTTATCATCGGCGTGCAGAAAAGCTTCTAACGGTTAGCCCTGGGGCAATCGCTTTAGGGGCGAAAGAGAGAGGCGGTGTGGTCATGCGCTGCGCCGCCTTTCTTTCCGTGAAGCTGGGACGTTTACTTTTGGAGCCGGTTTGCCCATTCCTGTGGGCGTGAATCCCCCTGCTCCGCCCACTCCCCAGCCGCTCCCCTTGCCCGCGCTTCATGCGAGCCACGGCGGCAATTGGCTGCGCTCTCCCACCGGAGAAACCGGCGCCGTGTCAAAGGGGGATGCGATCATGGCGGCATCCGACACGCCGGTCCTGATCATCAACGCTCCGCTGGTGGCGAACCGGCTGGGCTATCCCGACCTGTCCGGCCTCGACCTGCTGGAACTGTTCGCCTTCGTGCACCCGGCGCGGTTCTGCGTGCCGACGCCGCGAGGGCTGGCGCAGGCGCTCGAAATCGACGAGCCGGCAGGCGATGAGGACGTGCCCGCTTTCCTCCAGAACGCAGCGGGCGCATTGGTCGCGGCATGCGAAGACCCCGAATGGTTCGAGCGGCAGGGAGCATGGAGCGCGCTGCAATCGCTTGAACGGCTGCGCTGGCCGTGGGCGCAGGTCCTCAAACCGCACATCGTGAGGCCCGAAAAGGCCGAAAAATGGCTCTTTTCAACTCTTCCCGAATGGGAGGAGGCAGCAGAGCGTGGTTCGCCCCGGCAGGTCGATCTGCCGGTGGAGGATGTGCTCCAGCAGCTCGATCACCTGACCGGAGAGGGGTCCGAGAAACGCGAAGGCCAGCGCGATTATGCCAGCGACGCCGCGCGCATTTTCGCCCCGAGGGACAAGCGCGACCTGCCGCATCTCGCGCTGGCGCAGGCGGGCACGGGGATCGGCAAGACGCTGGGCTATCTCGCGCCCTCATCGCTGTGGGCGAGCGCCTCGGGCGGGACCGTCTGGGTGTCGACCTTCACCAAGAACCTTCAGCGGCAACTGCGCAGCGAAAGCCGCCGCGCATGGCCCGTAAAGCGCCCCGATGGCACGCCTCCGGTGGTGGTGCGCAAGGGGCGGGAGAATTATCTCTGCCTGCTCAATCTGGAAGACGCATTGCAGGGGGGCTTTGCCGGACGCCCCGCAATCCTTGCGCAGCTTGTCGCGCGCTGGGCGGCCTTCACCCGCGATGGAGACATGATCGGCGGCGACCTGCCCGGCTGGCTCGGCACGCTGTTTCGCAAACGCGGTATTGCAGCGCTGACCGACCAGCGCGGCGAATGCATCTATGCCGGGTGTCCGCATTACCGAAAGTGCTTCATCGAGCGCGCGGTGCGCGACAGCGCTCAGGCCGATCTCGTCATCGCCAATCATGCGCTGGTGATGGTGAACGCCGCGAGGGGTCGCGACCACGCCCCCCAGCACACAGGGCGCCCCACCCGCCTGATCTTCGATGAGGGCCACCACGTTTTCGAGGCAGCGGATTCAACCTTTGCCGCGACGCTGTCCGGGCAGGAAGCTATCGAACTCAGGCGCTGGATCATGGGTCCGGAGCGCAAGAACCGGGGCCGCCGCCGCGGCCTTGCCGCGCGGCTCGCCGATGTCGCCAGCTATGACGATGCAGGCGGCGAGGCGATCGAGGATGCGTGCGAGGCGGGTGCGGCGCTCCCCGGCGACGGTTGGCTGCAACGGCTGGTCGAGGGCGAACCGTCCGGTCCGATTGAGACGCTGCTGTTTGCTATTCGCGCGGCGACCTATGCCCGCGACGAAAGCGGGGGCCAGGAGGCGGGCTACGGCATCGAAACCGAGGCTAGCGGCCTTCCCGGCGAGGTGATCGAGGCCGCTGGAGCCGCTGCCGAAGCGCTCGCCGCAATCCGTTCTCCCCTCATCAAACTGGGCGGAAGGCTGGAGGCAATCATGGCCGATCCGCCCGACTGGCTCGACGCACAGGGCCGCGCCCGGATCGAAGGCGCGCGCTTTTCGCTGCAATGGCGGGTCGACCTGATCGCTGCGTGGGAATCGCTGCTCGCCCGGCTTGGCGGCCCGGCCGATCCGGAATTCGTCGATTGGCTCGCGGTCGACCGCAGCGACGCGCGCGAATTCGACGTCGCAATCCATCGCCGCTGGCTCGATCCGATGAAGCCGTTCGCCAAGGTCGTGCTCGAACCTGCGCACGGCGTGATGCTGACCAGCGCGACCCTGACGGACCGGATCGGCTCGCAAGACGGCGACCCTCAGGGCGAACAATGGGAATCGGCCATTCACCGCTCCGGCGCAGCGCATGTCGAGAGCCAGCCGCTGCTATCCGCTGCGCAAAGCCCGTTCGACTATGCCAGCCGCGCCGAGGTGCTGATCGTGACCGATGTGAAGAAGGGCGACCTGCCCGGCCTGGCCGGAGCCTATGCGCGGATCATCGAGGCAAGCGAAGGCGGCGTGCTGGGCCTGTTCACCGCGATCCGCCGGATGCGCGCGGTGCATGGGCGGATCGCCGACCGGCTCGCGCGCGAAGGCCTGCCGATTTTCGCGCAGCATGTCGATCCGATCGACACCGGCGCGCTGGTCGATATCTTCCGCGACGATCCGCGCGCCAGCCTGCTCGGCACCGATGCCTTGCGCGACGGGGTGGACGTGCCGGGACGCTCGCTGCGCTGCGTCGCGCTGGAAGCGGTCCCGTGGCCGCGCCCCGATATCCTTCACAAGGCGCGCCGTGCCGCGTCCGCCCAAGAGCAAGGCAGCGGGAGCCAATATGACGACCGCATCATCCGCGCCCGGCTGGCACAGGCCTTTGGGCGGCTGATCCGCAACAAGGATGACCACGGCCATTTCGTAGTGCTCTCCGCCGCATTCCCCAGCAGGCTCCTCACCGCATTTCCCGAAGGCACCGCCGTGCGCCGCGTGACGCTGGACGAGGCGCTCGAGCGTATTCGCGGCGGGCTGATCGGCGAAGAGGTGAGCGGAACCGGCGAAGCGGCTGGAAAGGTGGCCGGGAAATTGCCAGATAGTCCCACATGATCGAACAGATCGACTATCTGGTACGGCTAATCGGCATCGGCGCAGGGTTGATGCTGCTTGCGCAGATTGCCGCTGGCGAGGTGCGCGGCACAATAAAACTACCCGTCCTCGGGATGGTGGTGGGCGCGACCGCCTACCTGATCAATTCAAGTCCCGCGATGATGGCGGACGGCCCGCTCGATCCGATTGTCGATCTCGTGGCGATCCTCACGCCGTTCTGGATATGGCTGTTTTCAAGACGTTTGTTCGAACGCGATCCGTCACAGCGCATAACCGCGATTGTCGTGGCGGTCCTCGTGACCGGATGGGTGTTCGGCAATTTCGTACCGCTCACCGATCCGGCTGGATTTCTGATCCTGCATTTTGTTGCGCTTGGCCTCATTGCTGACCTGCTGCGCGTCGGCTTGCTCGAGCGCGAGGATGACCTTGTCGAGCAGCGCCGGGTCGTGCGTCTCTGGTTGCCTGTGATGGTAGCGGCGCAAGCGGGCGGAATACTCATATTCGAGCTGTTTGAGCTTTTCGCGGGGATCGAGCGGCAGCTCCCCATGGTCCAGTTCATCAACGCATTTTTCATCCTGCTCATAACCCTGTTTGCAGGATTGGCATTGATGCGAACCGACCCGGATCTGCTGGTCGCAACCGAAGAGGATGCGCATTTGGAGGACGATCCTGCACCGCTGGATCTGACGCCCTCCGAAACAGTGCTGCACGAAAAGCTCTCCAACGCGATGGCGGAGGGCTTCTACCGCGAACCCGGCCTGACCATCGCCGGATTGGCGGCCGAGCTCGACACACCCGAGCACCGGCTGCGCGCGCTCATCAACCAGCGCCTTGGCCACCGCAATTTTTCCGCCTTCCTCAATCGCTACCGCATCGCCGAAGCGCGCGAAAAACTGTCGCGGCGTGAGGATGTGGACTTGCCCGTGCTCACCATTGCGATGGACCTGGGATACAATTCGCTCCCGACCTTCAACCGGGCATTTCGGTCCGAAACCGGGACGACACCCAGCGAATTCAGGCGCTTGTCCTTCAATGGCGAGGCCGGTGATAGCGCCGGGGCGATCGGTCAAAACTGAAAATCGCCGGTCGATTTCGAATTCGACGCGCATTTTTCGCCAATGAGAAGCTTTTCGGTGCCGCGTCGGGCAGACATTGTGCATCAACTCTCAGGAGAACGCCGTGACTTCCCCAGCGCCCAAATCCCAATTTACTTTCGATTACGTCATGGAGCGGGTCGCTGCGCATTTCATGGATGCGATGTATTTCGACTTCAGCCGCTATCTCATCGCAGCGGGAGTGCTCACGGCGTTCCTGCTTATCGCGCGGACCTGGGCAGGCAATCGCCGTATCCAGCGCGGCAAGGCTGCCAAGCTCACCGATTACCGCCGCGAGGTCCTGTCATCGATGCGCACCGTCTTCGTGTTTGCGGTTACGACGCTGGCCACGCTGGTCGGGCGCGAACTGGGAATAATCAATCTCAAGCTGGAAAGCTTCTCGCTCTTTACGCTGATCTGGCAGATTGCGCTGATCGTGGTTGTGCACGACGCGTATTTCTACTGGATCCACCGCGCGATGCATTCCAAGCGGCTGTTTCGCGCAACCCACCTCCATCACCACAAATCGCGCACGCCGACGCCGTGGACCGCCTACAGCTTTTCCAGCTGGGAGGCCGCACTGGAAGCAGCTTTCATGCCGCTATTCCTGCTCATCACCAGCCTGTTCGGTGTCGCCTATGCCGGCCTCGCGCTGCTGTTCTTCCTGTGGCACATGATCATCCGCAACGTGATGGCCCATGCCGGGTCCGAACTGTTTCCGGCGGGCTGGGTCGACAATCCGCTGACCGACTGGATCAGCACCACCACGCACCATGACCTGCACCATAGCGACCGGCACAATTACGGCTTCTATTTCACCTGGTGGGACCGGTGGATGGGAACCGAGCACCCACGCTACAAGGAAGAATTTCGCAAGAACGCCAAGCCGGTCATCATGCTCGGCGGGCAGCGCGCGCCTGCCGCCGAGCGCGCCTAGAAAATCCATCAGTCCCCAGCGGCCAGCGCACTCCTCGCGCCGGTCACACGCGGCAGCCCATGCTTTACGCTCTGGCGTAAAGTCATGCGGCTGCCGCATTTCCTTTACATGAGCGCAGCTTACGTGTTGAGGAAACAGGCGAAGGCGCGCCGCGCCGATCAGGGACCCGTAATGAGGAGTTGGAGCGAGTGACGAAAATCCTCGGATTGCTGCGGCACGCCAAGTCCGACTGGGACGATGTCTCTCAGCGCGATTTCGACCGCGGCCTCAACGATCGCGGACGGCGCGGGGCAAAGCTGATCGGTGACCATATTCGCGGGCACGGAATCAAGTGGGACCAGCTGGTCGCAAGCCCGGCCGCGCGCGTCACCGCGACGCTCGAAGCTGCGCTTCCGGCAATGCAGCCCGAATTTGACAAGCGGCTCTATCTCGCGAGCTCAGACACGATTTTCGACACCGTGCAGGACCACGCGCAATCGGATGGCGATGAGCCATCGGCTATCCTGATTGCCGGGCACAATCCAGGCTTGCAGGAAGTGCTGCTCGACCTCGTTTCGCCCTCGCATGAAAATGACCTGTTCGAGGAGGCGTCGGTCAAGTTTCCAACCGCGACCTTTGCCGTGCTGGAATGCCAGATCGACAGCTGGGCGGACTTGAAAAATCATTGCGCGAAGCTGATCCATTTCGCCCGCCCGCGCGACCTCGATCCGGAACTCGGCCCGGAAAGCTAGTCCGCGAGCAATTTGCGCGGCCCCTGACCTGTGGCGGCCAAGTGGTCATTCGCGTTGTAGATCGCGCATTTCTTCAGGCTCAAACAGCCGCAGCCGATACATCCATCCAGCCGGTCGCGCGTGCGCTCAAGCTCGGCAATGCGTTCATCGAGCACACGCCGGATCGAGGTGCTGATCGCCTTCCAGTCGCGCGCGGTCGGCGTGCGGCCGTAGGGCAGCTTTGCAAATTCCGCCTCGATCTCGCCGAGCGTCAGGCCAAGCTGCTGCGCGATGCGAATGAAGCTGACCCGGCGAATGTCGGAGCGCAGGAAGCGCCGCTGATTGCCGGATGACCGGACCGGCTCGATCAGCCCCTTGTCCTCGTAGAAACGGATCGCCGACACCGATAGCCCGGTACGCCGCGCCATTTCACCGATGGGGATGAGGTCCGATTTGCTGAGACGTGCAGGCAAGATCAAGCTCCTTCGAAAATTAGCTTGATCTCAAGTTAGGTTGAGATTGCATCATGCTCAAGCCCGGCGATTCGGGTGACGCAATGACAAGGAGGCAATGCCATGCCAATCGGACGGATCGAACACGCCAATCTATCGGTGACGCAGCCCGAGCGCAGCGCGGAACTGTTCAGGCAGCTGCTTGGCTGGGAGGAGCGCTGGCGCGGCAAATCGGCGCTGGGCGGGGACACCATCCATATTGGCGAACCCGGCGAAGGCGCGACCTATCTGGCGCTCTATACCGATCGCGGAGTGAATGGGAACTTCTCGAAAGGACAGCCGCTCAACCATGTCGGCCTGCTGGTCGATGATCTCGACGCGGCGGAAGAGGTCGTGATTGCAGCGGGGCTGGAGCCGTTTTCGCACGGCGATTACGAGCCGGGAAAGCGGTTCTATTTCTTCGACTGGGACGGCATCGAATACGAAATTGTCAGCTATGCGGGAGAGGCGACATGAACGAACCGATGCCTCGCGAGCCGATGTTTGGCCCACCCCGCAAGCCGCGCGGTCAAAGCAGGTTTTTCTGGCTCGCCGCGCTCTTCACCCACGGCTGGTCGGTGCGCTCGATCTTCAGGTCACCATCCCACGGCGTGCACAGCGCACGCGCATCTTCGGAGGATCCAGAAACCCAGCCCTCGTAATTGTCCCGAGCCAGTAGCACCGGCATCCGGCTATGCACGTCCTCGGCAGCCGATCCGGCGCTGTCTATCATCACCATCGAATAGCACAGCCCGAACTCATCGCTCTCCCGCCAGACGCCGGCGCAGGCAAACAGGTCTGCATCCGGCAGCGAAAGCCATGTGCGGGTCTTGCTGCCCTTTGGTCCCTGCGCCTCAGCCCATGCGGTGAGCGGGATCAGGCAGCGGCGCTCCTCGAACGAATAGCGCCAGAAAAAGCTGCCGAGCTTGTCGGTGCGGGCATTGTTGACCGGCTTAGGCTTTAGAGGCTGGCCCGATTTGCCCTTCATCACGAGCGGGAACCCCCAGGTCATCTGCCTGATTTCACCCCCTGCTGCGACCACACCGGGATAGCCGGGATAGACCTCTTCGCCAAAATTCGCGCCGCCCAGCGCGTCAACCGCGTCGAACCATCTGGCGACCTCGTCCTTGTTCCTGGTCATGCGGTAGAGATTGCACATCAGGCATTGCCTACGACAAAGCGCGCCGCCGCCATCAGCGCGCCGGCCCAGCGATTCGACCGAAAGCGTTCGAGCGGATTGGCAGCATCCTCCGGGTCAAGCGTTGCGACTTGCCAGACCAAATGCAGGGCCACTGGAGCTAGCGCGAGCAGCGCCAGCCAATCGGGCCGGTATAGCCAGATGCCGAGGCCCCACAGCGCTATTGTTGCGGCGTAGAATGCGCCGACCCCACGATGGACCCTATCTCCCATGCGCAGCGCGCTGGACTTGATCCCGACGAGCGCATCGTCCTCGCGGTCCTGCAATGCATAGATCGTGTCGAATCCGATCACCCAGCAGATGCAACCCGCATAGATGCAGGCGAGCACGTCCCAATTGTCGAGCCGCAACTGCGTCCATCCGACCAGAACGCCCCAGTTGAAGACCATGCCCAGCCACGCCTGCGGCCACCAGGTGATCCGCTTCATAAAGGGATAGGCGGCAACCAGCGCGAGGCTGGCAAGCGCGACAATCTGCGCCTCGAGCCTGAGTTGCAGCAAAACGGCAAGGCCGATGAGGCACAGCACGACAAGCCACGTCCACGCAGCTGTCTTCGATATGCGCCCGCTCGCCACCGGACGCGCGGCGGTGCGCGCGACCTTTTTGTCGAGATCGGCATCGACGATATCGTTGTAGACGCATCCCGCCCCGCGCATCGCAATCGCGCCGAGCAGCAGCCAGCCGAGCAATGGCAATTGCCACCCTGCCCCGGCAAGCCACACGCCGAACACGCATGGCCAGAACAGCAGCCACCAGCCAATTGGACGGTCGAACCGCGCCAGCTGTGCCAGATCGCGCGGGCCCTGCGGCAGGCGCTCGATCAGGCCGCGATGCTCGCTATCGGGAACGACCGTATCGCTCACGCCAAGGCTTCATCCCGCCTCGCCGCGCGCCAGCCAATCAATGCAAGCGCGAGCATGGTCACATTGCCGGCGAAATCGAGCATCCCGATCGAGCTGAGGACCGGCATCTCGTAATGGAAATACCAGTTGAACACGAAGAACGGCAGCAGCGCCGCGGCGAACACCGCGAAAGCTGTAGCGGTCCAGCGCAGAAACAGCGCCATGATGCCGAACAGCACTGCCTGCGAACCAAAGGCCGCCATGACGAAGCGCGTGACGAAGGTGTTCTCGCGGTAGTCCTCGGTAAAGGCGAGGTCGATCACGCTGCCCGGCGCAAACAGCGCCCATCCTCCGAGTATCAGGAAGACGCCCGCGATCCCGAACTGTGCCAATCGTGCGCTCATGACTTGCTCCTTAGCGCCGCGCGCGCCTAGTGCAAAGCCATGCCCGCTACTCCCACGCCCCGGACACCCGCATGGCCGCCCAAAAGTGCACCGCGCCTGTTCGTCGAGCGCGAGCTTGGCGAAGGCGCGACCGTTACCATCTCCGGCAACGCCGCGCATTACCTTGGCCGGGTCATGCGCGTGTCGAGCGGCGACGCGGTGATTCTGTGCGACGATGCAACAGGCGAATGGGCTGCGCGCGTGACCGATGCGGGCAAGCGGGCGATCACTGTCGAAGTGGCAGAGCGCCTGCGCGAACGCGAAGAAGTGCCCGACCTGTGGCTATGCCCGGCGCTGCTCAAGAAAGACCGCTTCGACCTCGTGCTGGAAAAAGCGACGGAGCTTGGCGCCGCGCAGATCCAGCCGGTGATCACCCGGCGGTGCGTCGCCGACAAGCTCAACATGGACCGCGCGCGCACGATTGCGACAGAGGCCGCCGAACAATGCGCCCGCACCGCCTTGCCTGAATTGGCCGAGCCGGCCAAGCTCGATGCGCTGCTCCGCGGCTGGCCACCGGAGCGCGCGCTGTTCTTTGCCGACGAGCTCGGCGGCGCGCCGGCATCTGCGGCTTTCGCTTCCCATACCGGTCCTGCTGCAATCCTGATTGGCCCGGAAGGCGGCTTCGACGATGCCGAGCGAGAAGCGATCCGCGCCCTTCCCTCAAGCATCCCGATCACCTTGGGACCGCGTATCCTGCGCGGCGAAACCGCTGCAATCGCGGCGCTTTCCGTGTGGATGGCGCAGGCAGGCGATTGGCCCGAATGCGCAGCGACCGAAGAATGACTTCCTCGCACAAAACACAATTTGCGCTTTTCACACGCGAATCGGTTTTCTAGGGCAACTGACAAGAGAGGAGTGCCAAATCCATGAGCACGCGCCCATGAGCACCAGAGAAGCGTCCGACGCCAACGAACCGGTCATCGAAAACCGTGAGCAGCTATTCGCGCCCATGATCGGGGGCGAAAAGCCGGAGAGCGATTGGCGGATCGGGACGGAGCACGAAAAATTCGTCTATCACCAATCGGACAGACGCGCCCCGTCCTATGACGAGGACGGAGGTATCCGCGACATCCTGCTGAGTTTGCGGGAGTTCGGCTGGGAGCCAGTCGAGGAAAACGGCAAGGTCATCGCCATGAGCGGCGCGGATGGGACGGTCAGCCTTGAACCCGCCGGTCAGCTCGAATTGTCGGGCGCACCGCTGGAAAATCTGCACCAGACCTGCGCCGAAACAGGCCGGCACCTCTCTCAGGTCAAGGAGATTGGCGAGCGTCTCGGGGTCGGGTTCATCGGCCTGGGCATGTGGCCCGACAAGACCCGCGCAGACCTGCCCGTAATGCCCAAGGGCCGTTACGAGATCATGATGCGGCACATGCCCAAGGTCGGCGATCTCGGCCTCGACATGATGCTGCGTACCTGCACGATCCAGGTCAATCTCGACTATTCGTCTGAAGCCGACATGGTAAAGAAATTCCGCGTCGGCCTCGCGCTGCAACCATTGGCAACCGCGCTGTTCGCAAACTCGCCCTTCACCGAAGGCAAGCCGAACGGCTACCTTTCCTATCGCAGCCACATCTGGTCGGATACCGATCCGCACCGCACCGGTATGCTGCCTTTCGTGTTCGAGGACAGCTTCGGATACGAACGCTGGGCCGAATACATGCTCGATGTCCCGATGTATTTCGTGTTCCGCGACGGTAAGTATATCGACGCGGCAGGGCTGAGCTTCCGCGACTTCATGGACGGCAAGCTGTCGGTCCTTCCCGGTGAACGGCCCACGGCAAGCGATTGGTGGGATCACCTCTCGACCGCATTTCCCGAAGTGCGCCTCAAGAGCTTCCTGGAAATGCGCGGTGCCGATGGCGGTCCGTGGAGCCGCATTTGCGCGCTCCCGGCGCTGTGGGTCGGCCTGCTGTATGACCAGGGCGCGCTCGACGCGGCTTGGAACCTGGTCAAGGGCTGGTCGATGGAAGAGCGCGAGCGGCTGCGCAACGAAGTCCCGCGCCTCGGCCTCGATACAAAACTGCCCGGCGGCGGGACCATGCAGGACCTCGGACGCGACGTGCTCAAGATCGCCCATGCAGGGCTGGCGGCGCGCGACCGGCTCAATGCGAGCGGCGACAATGAGACAGGCTATCTGGAAACGCTCGACGAGATTGTGAGCAGCGGCAAGGTTCCGGCCCAGCGCCTGCTCGACGCCTATCATGGCGAGTGGAACGGCGACGTGTCGCGGGTCTACAAATTTTCATTCTAGGGGGAGACGGGGAATGCTGATCGTATTGGCAGAAGCAAAACTGGGCGAAGGCGCGCTGGAAGCCGGTCGGGCCGCGTTCACGGCCATGGTCGAGGCCTCGCGCAAGGAGGAAGGCTGCATCAGCTACGCCTATGCGCAGGACGTGCTCGATCCCTCCATGCTGCACATCACCGAAAAGTGGGTCGATGATGCAGCCCTCGTTTCGCATTTTCAGGAGCCGCACATGGCCGCCTTTCAAAAGGCGCTGGGCGATCTGGACGTGAAAGTTATTCAGGCGCTCAAATACGAGGCCGATGACGGCGCGCCATTGATGTAAGCGCTATTCGGCGGGTTCGGCGACCGCCCCGCTTGCGCCGTGCCCACGCCGGTCTACGCCGCGCAGGATGCGGCGCTTGAGGCGGGCAAGCGGCGCGGTGATTGCGCCATTTTGCTCCATCCAGTCGTAATATTCGCGGTATTTCGCATCCTCGGCAAGGAGGTGTGCTTCTTCGGTCCGGGCGCGCCAGTAATAGATCGCGTTCACCACCAGCAGGAAGAACGTGTTGCGGATGACGTCCACAGCCGACCCGCTGGTCACCAGGAATGGCATGACCGAACACCACCAATAGAGGTTCTTCGACAGGTAGGCCGGGTGGCGCGTGTAGCGATACGGGCCGTTCGTCAGCGCGCCGCGATAGGTCAGGTTGGAGAACCGGATACCGAACGCAACCGTCGCCCACGCATAGACCGCAGTAAGGAATACGAGCCACGCCGCCCACGCCCACAGCACAGCCTCATTGCCCGCCAGCCAGTGCCCCCAGCCCGCGACATTGCTCTCGTAACTCAGCACCTGGCTGTTGCTGCCGATCAGGCCCCATACGAATGGCGGGTAACACAGCAGCGCCGCGATCCAGCCGCCGAGCAGCGGATTGCCCGAGCGGATATGCGCATCGAGCGGGCGGAGCGTGAACAGGTAGCCGACCGTGCCGATCTGCACATCGACCACGAACAGCAACGTGATGCACAGCATCCCCAGCGCCACCGGATTGCTCGCGATTTCGCTCAGTTCGGCCTCCACCACGAAGGCAAATCCGGGCGGCAGGATCGAGATCATGAATGCGCCGAAGAACCCCTTGATGATCCATGCGCGCCAGTGCTTCTTGACCTGCTCGAGGTCCCAGCCGCCGCGTCCGGTAAGCAGCGCTCCGAAATGCCACGAGCTGTCGCGCGGATCGATCATCACCCGGTCGAGCCAGAGGACATAAGGCGCGCTCAGCAAGATCATCGGCACCGCGGCCACCGTCAGAACCTGCATGGCAAACAGGTATGAGCCTTCCCAATACCACCGGCCGAGGCAATACAGCCCGGCGATGATCGCATAGGTCGCCCACAAACCCGCGATCTTGACCGCAGAGGTCGGCAGGATATCTGCCATCGGGCGCTTCAGATTCCAGTCGATCCCGGTCGAGGGGCGCAGATGCACCCTTTCGACAAGCACCGACCAGACCGCCATCGGCCCTGCTGTGAACAGCATCGCAGCCACTGCTGCATAAGGACCGGACAGCACACCGCGCGACGGCGCGAGCTCTCCGGACAGTCCCAGCGCCTCGGCGAAAAACGGATAATTGCGGCACAGCAACAGCCATGCGACCAGGCCGAGCAATCCAGCCAGGCCGACGCCTGCCGAAACATCGCTTTTGGGCGGCGCGCTTTTCAATGCTGCCGCGCCCGCTTGCGGTGTGGTGTGTGCTTCCGCGCTCATGACGCCTGCGGCGTTAGCGCAAAAGGGTTAATGCCTTGATGCCGGATTCAGCGCTGTCCGCAGGAGGAACAGGCGCGCTGAACAGGTTAACGGTAGGCGTGGATCGTGCCGCTATCGTCGAGCACGTAAAGGTGTTCGCCCGCGACAATCGGAGGCAGGCTGACAGGCTCGTCAATATCGGCGAAAAGCTGCGCCGATCCTTCACCGGCGCTGGCGCGCCAGATCTCGCCGCGTGAACTCGCCACCCACAATTGTCCGCCCGCCAGCACCGGTCCGGTCCAGAAAATCGGGCCTTCGCGGTCCTTTTCGTCGCGGAACTGCTGCAGCTGAGTAATCCAGCGCGCGCGGCCCGTGGAGCGCGCGATTGCGAGCAGGCGCGCATCGTCGGTCAGCGTGAAAATCCATTCGCCGGCAATCGAAGGAGTGGAAATCCCTGCAAGATTAAGCTCCCAGATGCGCTGTCCGGTGACCAATTCATAGGCGGCCATGCGACCGCCTTGGCCCAGCGCATAGACGCGGCCCGAATCGATAATCGGATCGGCGTCAATATCGGTGATTGAGCTGACCTGCGTCGAAATATTGGTCCGCGCCAGCGCATCGGCCCACAGCACGCGCCCGTTTTCGTAGCGGTATGCGTTCAGCTCGCCGCTCGAATAGCCCGCGATGACGGTGCCCTGACCCGCTGCCGGAGCGGCAACGCCGAACACGCCCGATTGAGTGGTCGAACCCGATTCGTCCCACACCAGCGATCCGTCGGAGGATTGCAACGAGATGATCTGGTTGTCCTGCGTCATCACGAAGATCTGGCCGAAAGCGATGGTCGGCGATCCGCGCAGCGGGCCTGCGGGCTTCACTTTCCAGATCTGCTCGCCGGTCGCCGCTTCGAGCGCCTTGACTTCGCCCGCGCCGTTCGTGGCGTAGAGGCGGCCACTGTCATAGCTGACCCCGCCGCCGAACGCAGAGGGACGCATGTCGTCTTCCATCACAGCATCGGAGCGCCAGATGGATGCGCCGGTCGCCTTGTCGAAGGCGTGGATCGTGCCGTTGGAGCCGACCGCGAACAGCTTGTCGTTGCCCACCACGGGAGTGGCCGCAAGACGCTCTCGGTTGCTGGCCCCGGCAATCTTTGCGGTCCAGACCTTTGAAGGGTTTTGAGCGAGGGCAAGGTGCCCGTAGGACTTGCTGGCAGAGCCGCCCACCTGCGCCCATTCAGCGTTGGTTTGTGCCGGCGGCAGGACCACGCTGACGCTCGCCAGCGCCGGATCGACTTCTGCGCCGCTCTCGATCCGCGAAAGGATCGGCATGCGCTCACCCACGGTCGGCGTGGTTTTCTTGCCGCCGCCAAACAGGCCGTCTCCGGCGCAGCCTGTAAGTGCCGCGGCCATGGCGCCCGCGATCAAAGCGGTTCGGGCTCGATTAAAGTTGGTCATCATTCGTCCGTCCAAAATTCTTTCCGGTGCGATCTTGCGCTCAGCAAAAAGCCCTATTGCGAAAGAGGCACGAGCCCCTGTTCGGGGTCAACGCCCTCATCCTCGAGCAATTGCTCGACATCTTCGATTGCATCCACGCCGAGCAACCCTGCCATCTGCCGTGCGCGTGTGCGCAGCGTGTCGGTCTGATCTTCATCCTTGGCGATCTCGGCGAACAGCGCGCCTGCCTCGGCCCGGTTGCCCGCTTCAAGGTGTGCGATTGCGGTCAGCTCCGCCGCGCTCCCGAAGAACGCGTTGCCGGGCACAGCGAGGTCTGCGAGCCTGGCGATCACGTCGACCGGATCGCGCTCGTCAAAATTGGAAGACACCTCGCGGATCCGCGCAAGATCGCGCAGCACCGATGGGGCGCTGTCGTCGGCGGCTATCGCGGCATAGAGCTCCACCGCTTCGGCGGTTTCGCCTTGCTCAAGTGCCGCACCTGCCTGAAGGAAGCGCGCTGCCGTGCGCGGTCCTGCTGCGCCGGATTCGATCAGCGGTGCGGCGGCCTGCTCCGCCTGCTCAAAATCGCCTGCTTCGGTGTAATCGAGAGCTGTGACCAGCGCCTCGGACTGCTCTTCGAGCTGCCCTTCCTGATAGCGATCCCACGCCAGATACCCGCCAAACGCGGCCAGGCCGAGGACCAGCGCAATGCCCAGAGCGACGCCGTATTTCTGGAAGAATTGCTGTGCATCGTCCTGCCGCACCGCATCATCGATTTCGCGCATGAGGATCTCGTCCTCGGCGCTGGTCTCGCTGCCGTCGGGGTTTTTGCCTTTTGCGGGTTTCCTGGAACCAATTGGGCCTAGCGCCACGGGGCTCTTTTCCTCATGCCATTAACGAATTTTGCGAGACCTTTAGGCGGGCGCGCACCCTTCCGCAATGCCGTGTGTGCGCGCTCAGCACCTCTCTCCCCGCCTGAGATGCCGTTTGGCAGTTTAACCCCGTATGAAGCGCAGCCCGCAGGCGGGCCTATTTCGGGCCTTCCCACTTACCCTCCAGAGCGCCGGAATACAGGTCGCCATAGCGCTTTATCATGCGCGATGCATCGAACTGCGCTGCCGCCTTCTCGCGGTTTGCCGCGCCGATTTCCTTCGCAAGGTCAGAGTTTTGCGCAATTTCCCCCAACATCGCAGCAAGTGCGCCCGCATCGCCAGGCACCGCGATGAAGGGGCGGTTTTTCTCCGACACGATCGATTTGATATCGCCGACATCGGGCGCAGCCACGGGCAGTCCGGCGGCCATGGCCTCGACCAGCGAGAGCGGGAATTGTTCGGATTTCGATGAGAGCGCGAAGATATCGAACATGCCTATCACTTTTTCCGGCTCGGCAACGGCGCCGGGTAAGTGGACCCGGTGGCTGATTTCGTGCTCGACCGCAGCGGCCTGGATGGCGTCCTTCTCCGGTCCCTCGCCCAGGATGACGAGGTGCCAGTCCTCGCCCAGATGCGAGACTGCCTCGACCAGCAGCGGCAATTGCTTGACCGCGCGCAGCCCGGCAAGTGTCCCGATCCACTTCTCGCCCTCGCGCTTGACGAGGCGCAGTGCTCCGGGATCGGGCTTTTGCGCGAATGCGCGGGTGTCGATGCCGTTAGGAATCCGCACCACGCGGGCGCGCGGCTGTTTCCAGACATCGACCGCAATCTGCTCAAGAGTTTCACTCGGCACGACCACCGAATGCGCCCGGCCCAGCGCGATGCGGCGATACCAGTTGCGCGAACGTTTCAGCTCGCTTGCCTCGTCCGCGTTGAAGCCATCCTCGTGATGGATAAGCGGAGGCAGGCCGAATTGCTGCGCGAACACGGTATGCGCCATCACCGCATCCATCGCGCCCCAATTGTAGGTCAGGATCAGGTCATAGGGCCTGAGCGCCTGCGCAATGCCCACCAGCCGCCCCGGTGTTGGCCTGCCGGTCAGCGACGGAAAATCGCTCGGATAGCCAACCTGCGTATTGCGGCGATCGATCAGCGCGCGCGCATCCATCTGCTCGGGCATGGCCGAGACGATATGGTGCGACAGCCCCTTGCCAAAGGCGTTGATCAGCTTGGCGCAGCGCACCTCTTTTCCGCCTGCCGCGAAAGTCGAGTGGCAGTGCAATATCCGGGGCGTGCCTGTCATTCTGCGCTGGCCAGCAATTCGTCTATCGCGGCGCGCGCTTCGGGTTCGTCTAGCGTCGGGGCATGGCCCACGCGCGGTACGGTTACCACGCTCATCTTGGGATTGCGCGCCTGCATCTGTCTGACCGTTTCGGGCGTGAGCAAGTCCGATAACTCGCCGCGGATCAGCACCATCGGCACATCGCGCAGCGCCTCGAAGGCAAGCCATAGATTGGCGGGCGCGGCATTGCCCGGCTCGCTGAAGGGTTCTGCAATCGCCATGTCATAATCGTAGCTGATGCGGTCGTTCTGGCTGACCACAAGTGTGCGCTTCGCCATTTCGAGCCATTGGTCGAGGTCGAAATCGGGAAAGGCCGCGCCGTGAACTTCGCTCAGCGATCGGGCGGCGTGGATCCACGTGGGATAGCTGCCCCCCTGCCCGACATAGCCTGCGATACGGTCCACGCCCGAGGAATCGATCTCCGGCCCGATATCATTCATCACTACCGCCGCGATCCGCCCCGGCTTTGCATGGGCGAGCATCATCGTCATCAGCCCGCCCATCGATGTGCCGATTGCGACGAACCGGTCGATGCCTTCTTCCGCGAGCAGTTTTTCGACGTCGGCGACATATTGCACCGGGTTATACGTCTCCGATGTCGGCGCATAATCGCTCATCCCGCGCCCGCGCATTTCGGGCACGATAACGCGGCGCGTATTGCTCAGATGATCGGCCAAGGCGGCGAAATCGCGGGCATTGCGAGTGAGACCGTGCATGCACAGGACCGGCAGTCTGCCTTCCTCATCCGGGCCCGGATAATCGCGGTAATGCAGGTCGAGCCCGTCCTCGCTGGTCCAGGACCGGTCTTCGTAGCTTGATGCCATGTTCGGCGGATTTCCTTCACAGGTTTTGCAGGCAGACGCGCTTGCGCCGGTCTTCGCTTGTCCCCACTATCGCGCCATGCGAGCAGAACCGCAACCTTCCAGCTACACCGCAGACCCCGCCATTCTGGAGCTGGCCGACTGGCTCGGCGCTCCGGTCGAGGCCGCCGATTTCCCGCAGACGACCGTGCGCTTTCGCAATGATCGCTGGGCGCAGTCGGTGGGTCTGGGCCAGTTGGATGACAAAGCGTGGACAGAACATTTCGGGCGGTTCAAACCGCTGCCCGGCAACCTGCCGCAGCCGCTGGCGCTCAAATATCACGGCCACCAGTTCCGAGTGTACAATCCCGATATCGGTGACGGTCGCGGGTTCCTGTTCGCCCAGATGCGCGGCGCGGACGGGCGGCTACTAGACCTCGGCACCAAGGGTTCGGGCCAGACGCCGTACAGCCGCGCGGGCGACGGTCGGCTCACTCTGAAAGGCGCTGTGCGCGAAATCCTCGCCACCGAAATGCTCGAAGCGCTAGGGGTGAACACCTCCAAGACTTTCTCGGTGATCGAAACCGGGGAGCAACTGATGCGCAGTGATGAACCCTCGCCCACGCGTTCGGCGGTGATGGTGCGGCTCAATCATTCGCACATTCGCATCGGCACTTTCCAGCGGCTGCTCGCGCTTGAAGAGAGCGAGCGCATGGAGGCGCTGGTCGATTACTGCCTCAAGCATTTCCCCGGCCCGCTCCCGCCCGAGGATGCACCGGGCCGCGATGAGCCTGCGGTGATCCTGATGCACCAGGTGGTCGAACGTCTCGCCGATCTCGCCGCCAGCTACATGGTCGCAGGCTTCGTCCACGGCGTGCTCAACACCGACAACATGAACGTCACCGGCGAGAGCTTCGATTACGGGCCGTGGCGCTGGCTGCCGACATGGGATCCGAGCTTTACCGCTGCCTATTTCGACCACGGCGGCCTTTATGCCTTTGGCCGCCAACCGGAGGCGCTGCACTGGAATTGCGGACAGCTGGCGGTGGCGCTGCGGATGCTCGCCGATACCGAGCCGCTTGTGGCGGCGATGAACCGCTTTGGGCCGCTTTACATGGAGGCGGTCGGGCGCCGTTGGTGCTGGCGGCTGGGCGTCAAATCGCGCGGAGTTGAGGCTGACTCAGCGATGATTTCCGGCTGCGAAAAAGCAATGCGCGAGCGCCAATGGTCGCCTGATGGATTTTTTTACTGGCTTCGTGGCGGACCGGAGTATTGGCAAGGCGATCCGAACGACGAGTTGGAAGCAGTGCTGAAGGCTTATGAGCCAACGGAAGCCATCGACAAAGAGCGCGCATATTGGAATGAGGATGGTCCGCAATCCATGCTCATCGAAGAGGTCGAACAAATCTGGTCCGCCATCGACGAGCGCGATGACTGGCAGATGCTCGATGACAAAGTCGCCCAGCTACGCCGCATGGGTGAGGCGCATGGTGAGATGCCCGAGGCTTCGGGCCATTCTCTCCGCGAATGAAGCGCTGCAGCTAAACCGGCTAGAATTGATCCGATGCATCCCCCTGACCTGCGCGTTAACCCTATCTTTTCGTCACCGCTCACACTACCGGATTGGCCAGGGCTTGCTGCGCTGCAATTTTATGACCATGACAAGCGAGGGTGGCACTCCGGGGGAAAGAGCTAACGCATGACCGAGAACATGCTGATATCTTACGATCCTGCGACAGGTGAGGAACTGTGGCAGGGCGAGCACGGCGATGTCGATGCCGCAGTCAGCGCTGCTCGGCGTGCATGGCCATCATGGGCTGCGCGCCCGCTCGCCAACCGGATCGAGATGGTCCGCCGCTTCGCCAATGAAGTCCGCGCCGAAGCAGACGGCTTCGCAGAACTGATCGCACGCGAAGCCGGCAAGCCGCTGTGGGAAGCCAGGACCGAGGTCGAGGCGGTCATCAACAAGGTCGAGATTTCGATCAATGCCTATGCCGAGCGCACCGGCAAGAAGAAGCTCGATAGCGGCCTGAATGGCAGCGCTTCGGTCAGACACAAGCCGCATGGTCCGATGGCGGTGCTCGGACCCTATAATTTCCCTGCGCATCTTCCCAATGGGCACATCATTCCCGCTTTGATCGCGGGCAATGTCATCCTGTTCAAGCCATCCGAGAAAACGCCCGCCGTGGGCGCAGCGCTGGTCGAATGTTTCCGCAAGGCCGAATTTCCCGAAGGCGTTATCCAGCTGATCATCGGCGGGCCTGAGGCAGGCAAGCAGCTGGTCGCCCATCCGGGAATCGACGGGGTGCTGTTCACCGGCTCGGCCAATGCAGGCATCGCGATCAACCGCAAGCTGGCCGCCAATCCGGGGAAAATCGTCGCGCTTGAAATGGGCGGCAATAACCCGCTGGTGGTCACGAAGACCCCGAAGCTTAAGGATGCAGCGGTGCTGATCGTGCAGAGCGCCTTCACCACGGCAGGCCAGCGCTGCACCGCCGCGCGTCGCCTGATCGTGCTCGACGACATGTACGATCCGCTGATGAAAGAGCTGGTTACGCTGACCAAGAAACTGCTGGTCGGCGACCCACTTGGCGATCCGCAGCCATTCATGGGTCCGGTGATCGACAACGACACCGCAGACCGGCTGGGCGAAAGCTTCCTGGCGTTGGTGACCGCCGGAGGCAAGCCGCTCACGCATTTGCGCCGTCCCGACCCCGAAAAACCGTTTCTCACGCCCGGCATTATCGACACCACGGACATCGAAGACCGGCCCGATATCGAGCTGTTCGGGCCGATCCTGCAGGTCATCCGGGTGCCCGATCTCGACGCTGCCATTACCGAGGCGAACAACACCCGCTTTGGCCTGTCCGCCTCGCTGATCGGCGGATCGCCCGAGGATTATGGCCGGTTCTGGGCCAATATCCGCGCCGGGATCATCAACTGGAATCGCCCAACCAACGGCGCATCATCCGCGGCACCGTTTGGCGGGATCGGGCTGTCGGGCAATCACCGCCCCGCCGCCTTCTATGCCGCCGATTACTGCGCCTATCCCGTTGCGAGCACCGAAATGGAACAGCCGCGCGCGACCATTGGAGTGGGCCTCAAGGAGTGAACCGCGCGCTCACATGCGCCAGGTAATCAGGTCGATTGCGCTCATGCCGCCGGGACCGCGCCGCGCGAACACGGCGACCTGCCGGGTAGCGCTTTGCCCGATGAGCGCAGGTTGCTTCCCGCTGTAATAGCTGACGTCGAGATCGCCGCGCGTCATCTTCGTGAGATGATACTGCACCGCGTCCTCGATCCGGGCTGGTGTCAGGTATCGCACGACGCGAACCGAACAATTGCCGCGTTCCGCTCCGGCGGCTTGCTGAACCATGCCATGCGGCATGATCGCAGCGGGCTCCGGCATGAGGGCGGCCCAGTCGAGGCTCTCTCTTAAAGTTTTCGCGCATCGAGCCGATCCGCCGGTACCGACACCAGCATATCGTCGGCATAGGCAATCCCGGTCAGGTCTGCGGGAGCGGTGCCATCGGCTGCGGCCGGAAATTCGGTCAGCGGACCCTCTTCAAGCAGCTCGGCTAGCGCCTCTTCACGGGCGCGATTGGCAAGCTCGTCAGTCGCCGCAAATGGCGGCAGGATGTGATCGCGGCTCACCGTAACGGCGGCGTTTGCCTCGTTTCGATAGGCAAGGTCCGGATCGACCATCAGCGGATCGTTGAGCGCGCGCGCCAGCAGCGGATCCTGGGCGGCAACGTCTGGTTTGGGCGCGGGCGCCGGTTCCTGCGCGCACCCGCCGAGCGTGAGACCCAATGCAACAGCACAGGTCATCGTCAGCGTAGAGGCAGGCAGCACTTTCGACATGCGCCGGTAGTGACGCAGCAAGGTTAACATTCGGCTTTCTGCGACCCTGTCACGCACAAACCAGGCACGAAAACGCCCCCAATCCCTTGCGGAATTGGAGGCGCTTTCCACGGCTGGTGGTTGCCGCGCTCAGGCCGTTGGTGGGGATGGCCCAAGAGGGAGGAAGGACGCCGGCAGATTTGGTGGAATGCCCACGCCCCTCGATCTGGTTGTTCATCTATACGCAGGCGAGCCTGAACGCGCTGCAATCCAGTCTGAAAGCATTTGTTCAGCTTTATGTGGGGTTTTGTGAACGTGATTCCAGCGCAACCCCCGTGCTTGCGCCGGACCCACGCGCGGCCTAGGGGCGGAGCGGAATGGCACTCTCCCCAACCACATCACCGGCTGCACCCGGCACAGAGCCTTCCGGCCTGCCCGCAGCGCTGGGCGCCTATCTCATCTGGGGCTTTCTGCCGGTATACCTGCTGCTGGTGACCAGCGTGCCGCCCTTTGAGTTCGTCGGATGGCGGATCATCTGGACGCTGCCTTTCTGCCTGTTGATCGTAGCGCTGCGCCGGCAATTTCCGTACCGTGCGAGAGGCGCTTGGCAATCGGCGAACGCTGATCGCCCTGTTTGCGAGCGCGCTGCTGATAGCGATCAACTGGCTCGTCTATATCTGGGCGATCATGCAGAATCAGGTCTATGCGGCCAGCCTTGGGTATTACCTGAACCCGCTGCTCAACGTGCTGCTCGGTACATTGCTGCTCGGGGAGCGGCTCAGCAAATGGCAGTGGCTCGCTGTCGCGGTCGCCGCGAGCGCGGTTGCCCTGCTGGCGGCAGGCGCGATCACGACCTTGTGGATCAGCCTGACACTTGCATTCAGTTTCGGATTATACGGGATCGTGAGAAAACAGATTCCGGTAGGCTCGCTGCCCGGCCTTACGATCGAGAGCGCGATCCTGTTGCTCCCGGCAGCAGGGATTGCATGGTGGTATGCGCAGAGCCCGGCTCGGCCCGTCCTTCGGACCTGACCTTGGCTTGAGTGTTGCGATCGCCTTTTCCGGCGTCGTCACAGCCGTCCCGCTGCTGCTGTTCGCGCTCGCGGCGAAGCGGATGAACTATTCGACGCTCGGCTTCATCCAGTATCTTGCGCCGACCATCGTCTTCATCTTGGGCCTGACGGTCTTTGGCGAAGAGTTGAAACCAGTGCAGCTTGGCAGCTTCCTGTTGATTTGGACTGCGGTTGCGATCTTCGTCGCCGACCTGTGGGCGAAAAGCCGCCGGGTCAAAGCCGCGGCTTAATCAACCAGCCGCCAGCCAAGCACCTGCCCCGCATGGAACGGCACGATTTCCTCGTCCACCAGCGGCAGGCTTTCGGGAACATTGACCTGTGCACGTTCGAGCGTGATTTCATCCTCATTCACCGGCAGATCGTAGAACGCCGGACCGTGGAGCGAGGCAAAGCCTTCAAATCGGTCCAGCGCGCCCTCAGCCTCAAACACCGCAAGATAGCTTTCAAGTGCGTATGGCGCGTTGAAAATTCCAGCACAGCCGCACGAGTTTTCCTTGGCCGAGCGCAGATGCGGAGCGCTGTCGGTACCAAGGAAGAATTTGGGCGAACCTGATGTTGCGGCCTTGCGCAGCGCCAGCCGGTGCGTTTCGCGCTTGGCCACGGGCAGGCAATAATTATGCGGATGGATGCCGCCCACCAGCATCGCATTGCGATTGATGTGAAGATGCTGCGGCGTGATCGTCGCCGCGACATTGGGGCCGCACTCTTCGACGAAGGCCGCCGCATCCGCTGTCGTGATGTGTTCGAACACCACTTTCAGCTTAGGAAAATCGCGCACGATTGCGCGCAAATGGCGCTCGATGAATTCTGCCTCTCGGTCGAACACGTCGATATCGTTATCGGTGACTTCGCCGTGGATGCACAGCACGATGCCCTCGGCCTCCATCCGCTGGAGCACAGGGTAGATTTTCCGGACGTCGCTAACCCCGTGCGCTGAATTCGTTGTGGCATTGGCGGGGTAAAGCTTCGCCGCCGTGAAAATCCCCTCCGCCGCCCCGCGCGCCAAGTCGTCCGCATCGGTGGTATCGGTGAGGTAGCAGGTCATCAGCGGTTCGAAGCGCGCGCCCTCCGGCACGTACCGCACGGATGCGCTCGCGGTATTCAACCGCCAGTTGCGCAGTCGTCACCGGCGGTGTCAGGTTCGGCATCACGATCGCGCGGGCAAACTGGCGAGCAGTATAGGGGACGACGCCGCGCATGATATCGCCGTCGCGGAAATGCAGGTGCCAGTCATCGGGGCGGCGGATCGTGAGGCTTTCGGTCATGCCTGCCGCCTTAAGCGTGCGCGATATTTCTTTCCAGCCCCGCCGCGCCCGAATAGAGCGCGCGTGATGAGGAAAATCGGATTTCTTGCGTGCGAAACGACGCTGCCCGGAAACGGCGACCGGCGGCGGGGCGATGCCTACGAACACGACCTTATGATTGCGGCACTTGGTCCAGCCTTTCAAAGCCGCGCCCTCGATCTTCGCGTCGTCGATTGGGAAGCGCCAACCGAGGCGTTTGACGGGCTCGATCTCGTTATCCTTGGCACGGCCTGGAATTATCAGGACAAGGCTGAGCAATTTCTCGCGAAGCTGGAAGCGCTCTGCGCGCGCGGCATAACGGTTTGCAATTCGCCCGAAACCGTCCGCTGGAATGCGTCGAAAACCTATCTCAAGGCACTTGGTGAAAACGGGGCGCGCACGATCCCGACGCAGTGGGCAAGCGATGTCACCGCTGCCGACGCGAGCGCTGCAATGGACCGCTTCGGCTGCGATAGACTGGTGGTCAAACGGCAGGTCGGTGCGGGCGCGCTCGACCAGGTGCTTTTGAACCGCGATGCCCTGCCCGGCGAAGACTGGCGCTACGGCCACCGAGCCATGCTTCAGCCATTCCTGCCCGCGATTGCCACCGAAGGCGAGCTCAGCTTCATCTTCATCGATGGCGACTTGAGCCACGCCCTGCGCAAGATCCCGGCGGATGGCGATTACCGTATCCAGTCGCTCTATGGCGGGACCGAGAGCATCTACCAGCCTTCACCCAAAGAACTATCTGAAGCGGCGGCGATCATCACCGCGCTGCCGTTCGCAGCCCCGCTTTACGCGCGGGTCGACATGCTGCGCGCCGAAGACGGAGCGCTTATGGTCATGGAAGCCGAGCTGATCGAACCCTATCTGTATCCCGAACAGGGACCAGAGCTCGGCGAGCGGCTGGCCAACGCGATTTCGAAGAGGGTTGCATGACCATGACTGCCAAGGTGCTCAAAAACCGCGCAATTGTTCGCGTCTCGCCGCGAGAGGCGGGAGAAGATGTTGCGAATTTCCTGCAGGGGCTTGTGACCAATGACGTGACCGGCGTTCTACCCGCTTACGCCGGGCTGCTATCGGCGCAAGGCAAGGCAATGTTCGATTTTCTGGTCTGGCCGGGTAACGATGGAGCGCTGCTTATCGACTGCGAAGCCGAAGCAGCCGACGATCTGGTCAGGCGCCTTTCGCTTTACCGCCTGCGCCGACCCATCGACATGGCGCGCGACAATGCTTTGGCAGCCTGCTGGAGCCGCGAGCCGTTTGGCGGCGCATCGCCCGACCCGAGATTGGCAGGACTGGGCTACCGCGCGGTTGCGCCTGCCGGGCACGGTGAAAGCGGCGATGCGGCTTACCGCGCCCACCGGCTGTCCCTGGGCGTCCCTGAAGGCAGCGCCGAGCTTGGTGACATCCTCTGGCTGGAAACCAATGCGGTCGAGCTAAATGGCGTCAGCTTTGAAAAGGGCTGTTATATCGGGCAGGAAAACACTGCCCGCATGAATTGGCGCCAGAAGGTCAATCGGCGGCTGGTCGTTGTCCCGCTCGGCCAGTCCGAGGAGAAACGGCGCAAGGCGGCGTATCCCGACCTTGCGCTGGCGGTGGATCATTTGCGTGTGGCCGATCTCGACCCCGATACGCTGCCTGAATGGCAGGCCGCCGCGCTCGCAGGCTGACTTACCCTGTGTGATGCTCCGCGAGTGAGGCCTCAAGGTTTGCCGCCGCCCGGTCCCGCGCAGTATCGCGCGGCAGGCCCAGAGATTTGGCCAGCGCCGCACCGATCAGCGCATCGCCCAGCGCCAGCAGCACGAGGCTAAGCGTGTCCTTGTGGACATGCATCTTGTCGCGGTGCGTTTCGGCCTCTTCGGGTGCGATTTCGTCGACGAGATCATGGATGGTCGAGATGATCGGATTGAGCGCATCCTCATTGCCGGTGAGCAGCATCCAGCTGGTGAGTGCGCCCGCCCCTTCCCGGTCGAACGCATCGAAGGCGAGGTCCACGACTTCACGTGCCGAGCCCAGCCCAGCGCGGCTGGCCCGCACCGCATCGATGATCGTCTCGCACACAGTCTTGGCGAGATGTTCGGCGAGCGCCTTTTGCAGGCCCGATGCGGATCCGAAGTGGTGGAGCAAATTGGCGCGCGTGCGCCCGATCCGCGCAGCCACGGCTTTCAGCGTGACCGATTGCGGACCTGTTTCGATCAGGAGTGCGCGCGCTGCCTCAAGGGCGGAACTGCGCGACTCTTCCGGCGTTAACCTCTTGCGACTTGTCATTAATTTGCATCCCTAATAAAAAGTGAAGCCATGAACAAGCAAACCTCGTTCGAAATCGACCGCTCTGCGCCCGTCGATAGTGCCTCAAAAGGCGATTCTTCGCTCGGCCTCGCTCGCAGCACCGCGACGCCCGCCGAGCATGAGCTGATCGTGCGAAACGAGCGCTTTCCGCGAGAGGCAATGGTCCCGCGCCACTGGCATTCGGGCGATCCCGTTGCGACGGCATGGTACAATTCGGTGTCCGCCAGCCTGCCGCGCGGGGAGGCGTTTTTTATCGACACGCTGCGGCTGTTCCGCGATGATTTGCCCAAGGATCTGGCGCGTGAAGTGAAGGCTTTCACGACGCAGGAGATTAACCACACCCGCGAACATGTAGCGTTCAACCGGCTGGTTTCAGACCATGGTTTCAATGTCGAAAGCATCGACCAGGGCATCCAGGCGATGCTCGCCTTGACCGAAGGTCGGCCCAAGGAATTCAACCTCGCCATCACCATCGCACTCGAACATTTCGCGGCGATCATAAGCCGCCACCTGCTGCAATATCCTGAATATCTCCAGGGAGCCGATCCGGTTGCTGCAGAGGTCTGGCGCTGGCACGCAACCGAGGAGATCGAGCACAAGGGCCTCGTCTACGATGTCTGGCTGCATGCGACACGCGATTGGAGCGCCTGGAAGCGTTACAAGACACGCGCGATGATCGCGGCCCTGATTACGAAGAAGTATTTCGGCAACCGCATCAGGGATGCCATCGGACTGCTGGAACAGGACGGCTTCACGCGCCGGCAGGCCAAGCGCAAACTCTACGCCTTCCTGTGGTGGAAGCCGGGGATGATGCGCCGCATGTTCTTCGAATGGGCCAGCATTCTCAAACCGAGTTTCCATCCGTGGCAGCATGACGACCGTGAGCTGATCCAGAAATGGGAAAGCCCCTATAGCGACGCGGTCATGCCTGCCGAGTAAGCATCTTGGGCTGAAACAGAAAAACCCCGGCGCTCGGTATGGGCGGCCGGGGTTTTCTTTTGCTCGGGTGAAGCAGGATCACGCGGCCTGCGACGCCGGATCAGCTGGCTGCATCATGTCACGCTCCGATAGCGACAGCTCATATTCTGAGGTGGGCGCCTTTTCACCGCGCCCGCACGAATGGCGTTCAATCACCCGTCCGGTCGGTTCGAAGCCGAGCTTGCGCAAGACTACGCCCGATGCGGGATTATCGAGGAAATGCGACGCGACAATCGTTTCATGGCCGAGCGTCTGCGCAATCGCGAGCACGGCTGCCCCTGCTTCGGACGCAAAGCCTTGCCCCCAGAACGGGCGCGCGATCCAGTAGCCGAGCTCGATCGCATCCTTGCGATCTTCCAGCGGATCGATTCCGATACAGCCGACGACTTGCGCATCGCGCGCGCGTGTAATGAGAAATCGCGGAAACATCGGATCGATCGGTAGCGAAACGAATTTGCGCGCATCTTCAGCAGCATAGGGCCACGGAGCGCGGGCGAGATTGCGGACGACGCCCTCGTCGGAAATTCCGGCAAGCACACCTTGCCAGTCTTCCGGCCAGATCGGTCTCAGCAGCAATCTGTCGCTACGATGGAACACGAATTCTCTCCTCACCAACCGAGTTCGCCCCGCTCCGTCCAATTAGGGACGATGCGTGACATATGCATTGCGGCGAAAGAAAATTTCGCCGGAATGTGAGGGAGAAACGACAAGAGGGAGACAGGCTCCCTGATTACCAGGAAAGCCCCATCTCCCTCTTCGTCTGCCGATCTATCGGCTGGGACCGTCCTGGAGGACGATCCCTTTAACGAATCGTCCGGTTATTCGGCAGCTTCCGCAATGGCGTCTACCGACACGTATTTGCGGCCTTGCTTGCCTTTGTGGAATCGCACTACGCCGTGCTCGAGCGCAAATAGGGTGTGATCCTTGCCCATCCCGACATTGCTGCCCGGGTAGAACTTCGTACCGCGCTGGCGCACGATAATGTTGCCTGCAACGACGCCTTCGCTGCCGAACTTTTTCACACCAAGACGGCGACCTGCCGAATCGCGACCGTTACGCGATGAACCGCCTGCTTTTTTATGTGCCATGGGTCCTGATCCTTACTTGCTGTCTTCGGCCTTGGGCGCTGCCTTCTTGGCAGGCGCTTTCTTGGCCGGTGCTTTCTTTGCGGCGGGCTTCTTTGCAGGAGCTGCCTTCTTGGCTTCGGTTGCCGTTGCTTTCGCTTCGGCAGCCGCGCCCTTGGCTGCGGGCTTCTTGGCCGGGGCCTTCTTCGCCGGTGCAGCCTTGGCTTCGGTCTTGGGAGCCGCTTCCTTCTTCGGAGCAGCCGCCTTCTTCGCCGGAGCCTTCTTGGCACCTTCACCAACGTCGGTGATGCGCAGCAGGGTCATCTGCTGGCGGTGACCGGCCTTGCGGCGGTAATTGTGACGGCGACGCTTCTTGAAAACGACGACCTTCTCGCTCTTGGCCTGTGCGATGATCTCTGCCGAGACATTCACCTTGGAAGCGTCAGCGACCTTGTCGCCTTCACCTGCCAGCAGGACGTCGCCCAGCGTAATCGTATCGCCGGCTTCACCTGCGAGTTTCTCAACGGCAATTTTGTCTCCGGCGGCAACCCGATATTGCTTGCCGCCTGTGCGCACTATCGCGAACATGGCTTATACTCTCAATCTCTTGGCGTGTCTGATATCGCGCGGACGTTCCCGCGCCTATCAAACGGCAATGCGGCGCTGCAAGGGATGCAGCGTCGGAAAGATGGTCGCCGTTAAGGGAAACACTGCTTCAAGTCAACGCTCGTTCGGTGACAAATTTGCCCCAGCGTCGACATTTCCGATTCCCGACAGAAGCCGGGTTTCCGGCGCGTTACCATCATGATATTCGCTAAAGCCAGCATGAATCGCCTCTCCCCCCTTTTCTTGCGGCCATGATGGCTGCTGCACTGCTCACGGGATGCGCCGGTGACAAGGATCGCTATCCCTCGCTCGCGATCCGCGATGCCGAGCGGGCCGTGGGCGCGTTTGCGCCCGCGCCCGGCAATACAGCTGAACCGATTCGCCCGGTCGCTTCGGTCTCCGACCTATCGGCGCTGACCGAGCGCGCGCAGGAATCGCACCGGCAATTTCGCGCAGCGCAGGGCGGAGTAAGCCGCCTGGTGGAAAGCGCTCGCGGACAGGGGATCGAAAGCAATGTGCGCCAGCGTGCGCTCGTTGCGCTCGCAGACCTCACCGCCATGCGAAGCGACACGACGATGGCCGTCGGCGATCTCGACTTGCTGAAGGCCGAGGCCGCGACAACCTTCGCGCCGACCGACGATATCGACGCGGCGCGCGCGCTTGTGTCCGCACTCTTGAACGAACAAGACAGTGCGCTGGACAATTTGTGGGAGCGGCTTCGATCATGAACCTCGCATGTGAAACCTGCCCCGTAAAAGACAGCGCTGCGCGCTCTGTTCTGACCGAAGAAGAGCGCGAAGCGATGGCGGCTGCGGGCCGGACGCGCACGCTGGAGCGCGGCGAAATGCTGTTTGCGGCAGGAGACGCGGAAGCGGCCTGCGCGACACTGGTTTCGGGCGCGCTGAAGGTTTCGGCAATCGACCGCGACGGCAACGAGCAGATTCTGGCGCTGGTCCATCCGGCTGGCTTTATCGGTGAATTGTTCGCGCCCTTCGCGCATCACGATGTGGTGGCGCTCACCGAGAGTCGGCTGTGCACCTTCGCGCGCAAGGATATAGAGAATGCCATCGACGCCTATCCCGCGCTCGCCCGCGCGCTCTTGCGGCGCAGCCAGGAAGACCTGCTGGCCACGCGCAGTCTGCTCGAACTGACCGCGCAGGCCGATGCCGAGACCCGGCTCGCGGCACTGTTGCATGACTTTGCTGCCGCAGCCAGCCAGTCTTCGTGTCACCCGGCAACCGAATTCGAGCTGCCGCTGACGCGCGGAGAAATCGCCAACATGCTGGGCCTCACGATTGAAACCGTCAGCCGCAAGCTTGGCGAGCTCGAGGAAACGGGCGCGATCCTGCGCAAAGGAAAACGCGGGATCGAACTGGTCGATCCCGCGCTCCTTCAGGCCCTCTCCGACCGCCAGACTATCTAGATCCGGCTCAGATCAAGCATCTGGGCAATCGAAAGCCCCTTCGATTACACCAGCGCAGCGATCGTGATGGCAGCGCAGGCCCAAAGAACGACGAGAACCGGCAGTATCAGCACCTGGATCGCCGCATCGCGCGAAGCGAGGCGTCCGGTGTGGGTCATGATGCCGGCGGTTCCAAACTTGCCCAAGCTCATCGGCTTGCTCGCATTGCCCTTCAGACGGATCCAGATGGCAGGAACACCGAACCCGGCGACGATGAGCACGGCGAAGATCGCCACCGGAATGATGAGGCCGGGAGTGCTGAAGGCCGCGAACATCAGCCCGATGAAAGCCAGATAGCAACCAACAGTCGCAGCGTAGAGCGCGGTCGGCAGCTCGAAATTGCGGTCGGTCTCGACCTGATGGCGCGGCGCGTTCGGAAGATGGGCCGGGGCCTCGACAATGCGGGCGTCGCCGCGGGCAATGACGTCCTGTACTTGCTTGCTCATGGGGCTTCTCCTTTGTTGAATGGAGAATTATGCGCGAAGCGTGCAGGCCACCTTGATCCAGATCAAACTTGCCGATTTATTTTGAATTCCAGCGTTCGAGATCGCGGTGATCGTTCTCGCGCGGCTCGATCCAGTGCCAGCCATCGGCGCGCCTTTCCCGTTTCCAGAACCACGCTGCGCTCTTGAGGTGGTCCATGCAGAAATCCGCCGCTTCAAAGGCGCTGCGCCGGTGGCGCGCCGCGGCTGCGACCAGCACGATTGCATCGCCGGGATGCATCACCCCGGTGCGGTGCCAGATGAGCAAGCCGTCGACGGCGAACCGCGCGCTGGCCTGCTTGGCCAATTGCACCATCCCCGGCAATGTCAGTTTTTCGTAATGTGACAGCTCAAGCGCTTTGACATCGCCGCCCCCGCGCACCTTTCCAGTAAAACTGACCGTGCCGCCGGCTTGCGGATATGCAGCGTTGAACGCCGCAAGAGCCTCGCCAATGCTCATCCCATTGTCCAGCAGGCGCACGTCGAGCGGCGTTTCCAGCCTCAGCCTAGCCACCCGACACCGGGGGAAGCAGCGCTACTTCGTCGCCGTCCTCAGCCATCAGCGCGGTCTTGTCGGCGAGTACTGTGCCTGCGCACGCGATATTGACCCGGTCATTGGCTAGCTGCTCCGCGACATCCGGACCGACTGTTTCGATCAGGTTCGTCCATCCGAGCGGTGCGGGCACTTCGCGGCTGTCCTCGCCCGCAATATCGCGCAAGGGACCGAGAAACACGATCTTGACCGACATGCCTAGCCCCCGGTCATCGACATATGGCGCGGCTGCGCTGGCTGCGCGCCGCGCTCGTCCATGCGGAAATGGTGCTTCTCCGGCTTGATCATCATCGCCTGCGCCAGCGCCTCGGCCACGTAGCGTTCAGGGTCGTCCGAGCGCAGCGCCGCGCGCAAGTCAACCCGCTCCGATCCGCCGAGGCATGGGTAGAGCTGCCCCGTCGCGGTGACGCGCAGGCGGTTGCAGCCCGCGCAGAAATTGCCGGTCAGCGGGGTGATCAGGCCAAGCCGTCCGCCCGTCTCGGCGATCTCGCACGTAGCGCGCCGGTCCTCCTGTCGAATGGTCGATGTCCTCCAGCGTCCAGCGCTGTTCCAACCGCTCCCGGACAAGGCTAAGCGGCAGGAACTGGTCGAGCCGCTCCTCCTCGATATCGCCCAGCGGCATGACCTCGATCAGGGTGACATCGTGACCCTGCGCGCGCCCCCATGCGATCAGATCGGGCAATTCCTCCTCGTTCACGCCTTTCAGAGCGACGGCGTTGAGCTTGACGTTCAGCCCTGCGTCCTTCGCAGCTGCGATCCCCTCCAGCACTTGCGGCAGCGCATCGCGCCGCGTCAGCGCAGCGAAACGGTTCCGGTCGAGCGTATCGAGCGACACGTTCACGCGCCGAACGCCCGCTTTGGCCAGCGCATCGGCATGGTGCGCCAGCTGGGTCGCGTTGGTTGTCAGGGTAAGCTCTTCGAGGCCGTGCCCAAGCCGCCTGCCAAGCGCCGTAAAGAGGTCCACGATATCGCGCCGCACCAGCGGTTCGCCGCCGGTAATCCGGATCTTGGTCACGCCGCGCGCGATGAAGCCGGTGGCGAGCTCGTACAGCTCTTCCAGTGTCAGGACTTCGCGCCGGGGTAGGAACGTCATCTTCTCCGGCATGCAATAGGAGCAGCGCAGGTCGCAGCGATCCGTCACCGACAGCCGGAGATAGGAGATCGATCGGTTGAATTGGTCGACCAGCGGCGCAGTGCCCCCGCCAACCGCAATAAGATCTGGCTTGCGAACCGTTTCTTCGGTCATCCCGGATTTCAGCGAACTATCCATGCAGAGCAATATACTGGCCCGTGACGCCGGGCGCATTCCCCAAATATGCGAGCGTCCGGTCGAGAGTTTCCCCTTGACCGCCGCCGACAACGTTCACCCGCTTGGGCGCAAATTCCCGCGCCAGGTCGCGGGCAAGAGCGCGGCGCCAGTCATCGTGATCGCTCCGTGCAGGCGGCACGACGATGGCAAGCGCGTCCGTGCTCGCCGCGCCGAGAAGTGTGCGCGCCGCCTCGAGATGGTTGGCAAAGAACGCCGCACTCGCATCGATACCGCTTGTCGGCAGAGCATCGATGACCAGCGCGTCCTGCATCAGTCAGCCGGACGACCGCGATGCAATGTAATGCCGATTTGCTCGTTCGCCTCGGCAATGGCGAGCTTCACGATCTTGACCGTCACCGCCTGCACACGCCTGTCCTGCACGAACAGGGTCTCGCAAATGTGATCGGCGACGGCTTCGATGAGCTTGAAATGCACTCCTTCTGGCAGGCCCTCGGAGGCTGCAAATTTCAGGTCCATGTAATTCTTGCTCGCATCGAGCGGAGTGTCGGCATCGTAATGATCGGCGACATCGTAGCTGGCCTGCACCGTGATGCGGAGCGGCTGCGGCTTGCCGGTTTCCTCCGAATAGATGCCGGTGAGGACATCGACTTCGAGGTCGGCGACTTCGAGAATAAGCGAATCGTTCATATGTTTTCTGCCCTTAGCCGGGATTCGACCAGCGCGCGAAGATTGCCGTGGGCAACAGGCGTTGCGGATCGCCCCCTTCCGCCGGCTCCTCGCGCACGGCAAGGTCGCCGTGTTCGATGATGCCGGGCAAAAGGCGCAGCATTTCCTCGAGCAGTCCTGCAAGCGCAATCGAGCTCATCCGCACCGCGTAAACCGTCAGGAACAGGAATGCGCTCTCGTCATCGAGCAGCTTGGCGCAGTCACCGATCAGGTCCGGCAAGCCTTCTTCGATCCGCCACGTTTCGTTCTTTGGCCCGCGCCCGAATTTGGGCGGATCGAGAATGATGCCGTCGTAGCGCCGCTCTCGCCGAACCTCGCGCGCGGCAAACTTCGCCGCATCATCCACCAACCAGCGGATCGGGCAATCCTCCATGCCGGACAAGGCCGCATTCTCACGCGCCTGAGCAACCGATTTCTTCGAAGCATCGACATGCGTCACCTTGCCGTGACGGCTCAGCGCCAGCGTCCCAAGGCCGGTATAGCCGAACATGTTCATCGTCTCGGTATCACCGCGTCCGTCGAGGCGCTCGCGCATCCAATTCCATACCGGGGCCATGTCGGGGAAGAATTGCAGGTGCCGAAAAGGGGTCGGCTGCGCCGTGAACCGGACCTCGTTCCATGCAAGGTCCCACCCCTCTTCGGGTAACTCGCCTTCGAAATGCCAGCGCCCGCCGCCGTCCTCGTCCGATCCGGGGATAAACTCCCCTGCTGCTGGCCATTCGGACAGGCGCGGTTGCCACAGCGCCTGAGGCTCTGGACGGATGAAGGCGTACGGGCCGAAAGCCTCGTATTTGCGGCCTGCCCCGCTATCGAGCAGCCGATATGCGTCCCACCCGGCGCACTCCATCACCACAGGCTGAGGCGCAATTGTCGCCATCAGGCAGAAGCGGCGTTCTGAAGCACGAAATCGCGCACAGCTTCGTAATCGCCGGAGATTTCGGTGAAGTGTTCCTCGCGTCCGAACAGGTCGCCCACGCGCTGCGGCAAGGCCGGACGCACGCCCACTGCACGCTCGACCGCGTCGGGGAATTTCGCCGGATGAGCGGTGGCGAGCGTGACGATCGGCACATCCTTCCCGACCAATCCGCTTTCGCCTGCTTCAATGCTCGCATGCAGGCCGACGCCGGTATGCGGATCAATCACCTGCGCGGTCTCGCGGTATGCCCATGCGAGCGCCCGTGCGGTTTCGTCCTGATCGGTGCGAATGCTCGTGAACAGGGCCGATGCGCCCTGCGCCTGAGCATTCGTCAGCCGCATCGCCTTCGACGCCTCGAATGCGCCCATCTGATCCGCTAACGCCGCTCCATCGCGCCCACCGCAATCGAACAGCAACCGTTCGAAATTGGAGCTGACCTGAATGTCCATCGAAGGGGTGATGGTCGGCGTCACACCTCCGGTACCGAATAATCGCCCTCGGACAGCGCGCGGTGGAGGATGTCGTTCACATTGGTGGCAACGATCAGCCGCTCGATCGGCAGTCCCATCTGCGCTGCGACATAGCCTGCAAACACATCGCCGAAATTCCCGGTGGGCACGCTGTAGGCAACTGTGCGCTCAGGCGCGCCGAGTTGCAGCGCCGAGTAGAAATAATAGACCACCTGCGCCATCAGCCGCGCCCAGTTGATCGAGTTGACCGCGCCCAGCTTGAGCGTGCCGGTAACATCCTCGTCGCGGAACATGCGCTTCACATGCGCCTGCGCGTCATCGAAACTGCCATCGATGGCGAGGTTGTAGACATTCGCCGCGCGCACGGTCGTCATCTGACGCCGCTGCACATCGCTGACCCGGCCTTTCGGGTGCAGCATCACGATCTCGACATTGTCGCGGTTTGCAACTGCATTGATTGCAGCGGAGCCGGTATCGCCGCTGGTCGCGCCGACAATCATCATCTTTTGGCTGCGCCGTGCCAGGAAAGTCTCGAACAGATGGCCGAGCATCTGGAGCGCCACATCCTTGAATGCCAGCGTAGGGCCGTGGAACAGCTCGAGCAGCCAATGCTGTTCGTTGAGCTGGACCAGCGGTGTCACCGCCGCGTGGCCGAAATCGCCGTAGACCGCCGCGCACATCGCATCGAGTTCGTCGTCGGTCAGGCTGCCTTGAACGAACGGCCGCATGATGGTTGCGGCGAGTTCGGGATATGGTTTGCCGCGCAGCGCGCGAATTTCGGCTTCGCTGAAACGCGGCCATTCGCGCGGCAGGTAAAGCCCGCCATCGCTGGCGAGGCCCGCCAGTGTGACGCCTTCGAAATCGAGCGCGGGCGCGCTTCCTCTGGTGGAGATGTATTCCATGAGTTCGCTGCGGTTAGCGGGGTGCGAGGGCGAGAGCAAGCAAGCTCGCCTGCGCGCGCTCCTAGTCCTTCTTTCGCAGGCGTGACCTTACGGCAAAACCGTAGATCAGCAGCGCGGTCAGCGCGAACAGGAACCACTGGCCCGCATAGGCCAGGTGGTTGTTGGGCAGGTCGCTGGGGTCGGGTTTCACGAGCGGACGCAAATCGGCGAGCGGAGGGTCCGCGACCAGGCGCGGGCCAGGCGCGATCACCCCTTTGACCGGTCCCCCGTTCCAAGATGGCGGCTCAATTGCGCGCGAGAAACCTAGGTCAACCAGCGCAGTCCCGCCATCCACCGCGCAGGTGAAGCGCTGCGCCCAGCCTTTCTGGCCATTCGCGGCTGTCCCGGCGACAGTCTCCACGCCGAGCACTTCGGCGCAATCGAGGGTGCTGCGGCGGAACCAGACGCCCTTGCCATCCCCGCTCGTCGGAAAGCGCGCTTCACTGCCTGCGAAGATTGCGGCGTCATATCGCGCCAGCAACTCGGCCTTCTCGTCAGCCCGCCCCAACTGCCAGAACCCGAGCCAAACCATAGTCACCGCAGCAGCGACCACGATGATCGTCGGTATAACGGGAATGCGAGCAGTCATTCGCTTGCCGCCTCTTTCTCGGTCTGCGCTTCATACTGCCGGTAAAGCAGCGCAGTCTTGTATAAGCGCAGCACACCGATCACCGCGGCGATTGTCGCGGGGCCCCAGAACAGCACTTGCAACCAGAACGGCGGCTCGATCGCAATGTCGATCGCAGTTGCAAGGCCGATCAGGAGCGCAGCGATCAGGACCGTTACCAGCCCAGCAAGCCTGCCGCCGCGCTCAAGACCCGTGAAGTCGAGCTGGCAGTTATTGCACTTCAGCGCAACGCGCGCGGGCGCTTCGAACAGCGTGGCTGTGCCGCAACGCGGGCACAAACCAGAAAGGGCAGCCTGGAATAGTCCTGGCTGACACTTCGTGTGTGCCGGACTTTCGCCCGCGCTCATCAGTGTACCGGTGCGCCCCAACCGCCCCAGATATAGATGGCGATGAAGAGGAACAGCCATACCACGTCGACAAAATGCCAATACCACGCCGCCGCTTCGAAACCGAAGTGCTGGCGCGGCGTGAAGTGGCCTTTGTACGCCCGGAACAGGCAGACCGCGAGGAAGATGGTGCCGATGATGACGTGGAACCCGTGGAAGCCCGTCGCCATGTAGAAAGCCGAGCTGTAGGTGTTCTGGCCGAAGTTGAACGGCGCCACGGCATATTCATATGCCTGGATCGCGGAGAACAGCGCGCCAAGCGCGATGGTCGCCCAAAGGCCTTGCTTCAGGCCGTCACGGTCGCCGTGGATCAGAGAGTGGTGCGCCCAGGTCACGGTAGTGCCCGAGCACAGCAGGATCAACGTATTGAGCAGCGGAAGGCTGAAAGGATCAAGCACTTCCATGCCTTCAGGCACGAGAGTGGCCTGCGCCCCTGCGACACCGAAATTGTTGATTGTTTCCTGATCGGCAGTCCCCGCCCCGATAACCTCGAGCGGCGTCGGGAACAGCGCAAAGTCGAAAAAGCTCCAGAACCAGCCTACGAAGAACATGACTTCAGAAGCGATGAACAGGATCATGCCGTAACGCATGTGCAGCTGCACGACGGGCGTGTGATCGCCGCGCTGCGCTTCGACAACGATATTCTTGAACCACATGAAGAAGGTCGCAATCAGTCCGGCGAGGCCAGCCCACATCACGATGCTGCTCGCCATCCCGAACAGGTCAGGGTAGAAGCTCAGCACCATCCCGGAGGTGAAAGTGAGCGCCGAAATCGATCCGACCAGCGGCCAGATATCGGGTTCGAGAATGTGATAATCGTGATTTACGTTGCCAGCCATCGTGTGCGTTCCATCCCTAAAGGATACGTGGTCAATCGGTTTGCGCGTCAGGAGCCCGTGCTTACGGCCTCTTTCGCGCGGTGGAAAGTGTAACTCAGTGTAATCTGTTCGACATCGGCCATGAACTCGTCTTCGAGGATGGCTGGATCGACGTAATACAGCACGGGCATGTTGACTTCCTGCCCCGGCTGCAGCGTCTGCTCGGTGAAGCAGAAACACTGGATCTTGTGGAAATACTTGCCTGCCTGCGCAGGCTCGACATTGAAGGTCGCCGTGCCGGTGATCGCGACGCTGTCATCGTTGCGGGCGATGTAGCTTGCGATGTCGCGCTGGCCAATGCGCACCGTATCGGTCGCCTGTGCCGGGCGGAAGCTCCACGGAACATCGCGCGCGGTTGAAGCGTCGAAGCGGATCGAGATGTCGCGGTTGATCCCCGCGAGCGCGGCCTTGTTCGCATCGGCCTCGCTGGCGACCTGGGTGGTCCCGCCAAAGCCGGTTACGCGGCAGAAAAGGTCGTAGAGCGGCACCGCAGCGTATCCGAGACCGAGCATCGCCAGCGCGCCCAGCAGCGCGAGACCGCCGGTGCGCAGGTTCTTGTTGTCGATCGCGGGATTGGCGGTGCTCATTGACTACCCAGCCTCGCAATCGTGATCAGGTAGAACAGGACGACAAAGAAAATCAGCGTTCCGCCAAGCACAAGGTTGCGCGCCTTCTGGCGACGCTTGGTCTCGGCTTCGTCTTCGGGCGTCATGCGAACATGCCCCCGGAAATCAGCCCGTTCGTTTCAAGCAAGCGGTCTGCGACCAAGGCGCCGAACAGGATGAAGAGATAATAGATGCTGAACTTGAACAGCGTCTTTTCCTCGCTCATCAAGTCTTCTTCGGCGCGCGTGCGCGTTCCCACCGGCATCGCCAGGGCGAGGAACAGCAGCGACAAGGCAACGGCGACCGATCCATAGACCCAGCTTGTCGCTCCAATTGCCCACGGGGCGACGGCAACGGGTGCCAGCAGAACGGTGTAGATGAGGATCTGGCGGCGCGTGGAGCGCTCGCCCGCGACAACCGGCATCATCGGGATGCCGACCTTGGCGTAATCGGACTTCATGAACAGCGCGAGCGCCCAGAAGTGCGGCGGCGTCCACATGAAGATGATCGCGAACAGCAGCACCGGCATCAATGTGATCTCTCCGGTGACCGCAACCCAGCCGATGAACGGCGGAAACGCGCCCGAGCCGCCGCCGATGACGATATTCTGCGGCGTGCGCGGCTTTAGCCACATCGTGTAGACGACTGCGTAATAGACGATGGCAACCGCGAGTGAGGCTGCTGCCAGCCAGCCGATTGCGACGCCCATCAGGCCGACCGACGTCACCGACAGGAAAATACCGAAATCGCGCGCGTCCTCGCGCCGCAGGCGGCCTGCCGGGAGCGGACGGTTGGCGGTGCGCTTCATGCCCTTGTCAAGGTCGACTTCCCACCAGTGATTCAATGCTGCCGATCCGCCAGCGCCCATCGCAATCGCAAGGATGGCGGTGAACCCGAGCACCGGATGAATGCTGCCCGGAGCCGCAAGCAAGCCGCAGATGCCAGTGAAGATCACCAGCGTCATGACGCGCGGCTTGGTCAGCGTGAAGAAATCACGCCAATCGGTACGGCATTACCTGCGGCCTTGCTGTCGGGGTTAAGAGCGTATCCATCTAGTCGTACTGTTTCGGTTTCGAGTTGACGAGAGAGCGCGCCATTGCCAGCGCGCCCTCCCCGTTTCTTATTGTCCATCATCAGAGCAGCATCTGTGCCGCCCGAGGAAGGCTCTGCGGATCAGGCCGTGGCCGGCTTCTCGTCGCGCGGCATATGATCGTGGTAATCGTGGTGGTCCTCGATCACCGGCAGCGTTTCGAACTGGTGGAACGGCGGCGGGCTCGAGAGAGTCCACTCAAGCGTTGTCGCGCCTTCGCCCCACGGATTGTTACCCGCCTTGCGGCCAGCAGTGAACGCATAGGCCAGGTTCGCGAAGAAGATCAGCATCGAAGCTGCCATGATCATGTAGCCATAGGTGCTGATCTCGTTCCAGAAGGCAAACGCTTCGGGATAGTCGGGATAGCGGCGCGGCATTCCATTCATTCCAAGGAAATGCTGCGGGAAGAAGATCACGTTCACGCCGATGAAGAACACCCAGAAGTGCAGGTGCGACAGCAGCTCGGAATGCATCCGACCGCTCATCTTCGGGAACCAGTAGTAGAAGCCAGCAAACAGCGAGAACACCGCACCCATCGACAGCACGTAGTGGAAGTGCGCCACAACGTAATACGTGTCGTGCAGGTTATCATCGATGCCGCCATTGGCGAGCACAACGCCGGTCACACCGCCCACGGTGAACAGGAAGATGAAGCCCATCGCCCAGACCATCGGCGACTTGAATTCGAGGCTGCCGCCCCACATCGTCGCGATCCAACTGAAGATTTTCACGCCAGTTGGGACGGCGATAACCATCGTGGCTGCGGTGAAGTACATCTTCGTGTTCACGTCGAGGCCGACCGTATACATGTGGTGCGCCCACACGATGAAGCCGACGACGCCGATCGCGACCATGGCATAGGCCATGCCGAGATAACCGAACACAGGCTTGCGGCTGAAGGTTGCGACGATCTGCGAGATCATGCCGAAGCCCGGCAGGATCATGATGTAGACCTCCGGGTGGCCGAAGAACCAGAACAGATGCTGGTAAAGAACGGGGTCGCCGCCGCCAGCCGGATCGAAGAACGTCGTGCCGAAATTACGGTCGGTCAAAAGCATGGTGATCGCCGCAGCCAGAACCGGCAACGCGAGCAGCAGCAGGAACGCCGTCACCAGCACCGACCACACAAACAGCGGCATCTTGTGCAGGGTCATGCCCGGCGCGCGCATGTTGAAAATGGTCGTGATGAAGTTGGTCGCACCAAGGATCGAGCCAGCGCCCGCAAGGTGCAATGAGAAGATTGCGAAATCGACCGCAGGACCGACCGAACCGGTGGTCGAAAGCGGTGCGTAAACCGTCCAGCCGACACCAGCGCCCGGACCCGTACCGCCGGGTACGAAGAGCGAGAACAGCAGGCTGAAGAAACCGGCGACCGTCAGCCAGAACGAAACGTTGTTCATCCGCGGGAACGCCATGTCGGGCGCGCCGATCATCAGCGGGACAAACCAGTTGCCGAAACCGCCGATCATGGCCGGCATGACCATGAAGAAGACCATGATCAGGCCGTGCGCTGTGATGAACACGTTCCACATGTGGAGCGCGGTATTGATGTCGCTCGTGCCGCCCATGAACTGAGCCCAGAACTGCAGGTACTGGATGCCCGGCTCGGCGAGCTCCATGCGCATGATGCCGGAAATCGCACCGCCCACGATCCCTGCGATGATCGCGAAGATCAGGTACAGAGTGCCGATATCCTTGTGGTTGGTCGACATGAACCAGCGAGCGAAAAAGCCCGGCTTGTGGTCCGCGTGATCATGCGAGTGATCGCCGCCATGTCCGGCGGTCGGAGCGTCAAAACCTTCTGCAGTGGTTGCCATCGTTCAGTGTCTCTCGGTTCAGTCTTATTCGTCGTTCAATATCGAATCGCGCTCAGGGAGCGGGAATGTCGGCGTCTGCTGCATCGGAATCGGCATCGACTTCAACACCGGTTTCCTGGCCGAGCGGCAGCGCCTCGTCGGTCATTTCCTCTGCGCCGGGCAGCGAGCCGCCCTGTTCAAGCACCCACGCTTCGAATTCTGCCATCGGCAGCGCTTCGACAGCGATGGGCATATAGGCGTGACGCGCACCGCACAGCTCGGAGCACTGGCCATAATAAAGGCCCGGCTCTTCGATGGTCAGCATCTTTTCGTTCAGGCGGCCCGGTACGGCGTCCATCTTGAACCACAACGACGGCACGGCAAAGGCGTGGATCACGTCGGCGGCGGTGGTCTGGATACGCAGCGGCACACCGGCGGGCACGACCATGCGGTTGTCCACAGCCAGCTGGGCCGGCTCGCCATTTGCAATCGCATCAGCGTCAGACAGCATGTTCGAGATGATCTCGACCTCGCCGTGATCGGGATAGGTGTAGCCCCAATACCACTGATAACCGGTCGCCTTGATCGTGATCGCATCTTCGGGCGGGGTTTCATACTGGCGGGCCAGCAGAGTGATCGAAGGCACGGCGATGATTACGAGGATGATGACCGGAACAACAGTCCAGACGACCTCGATCAGCGTGTTGTGCGTTGTCTTCGAAGGGACCGGGTTCGAGCGGCGATTGTACTTCAGGATCACCCACAGCAGCAGGCCAAGCACGAACAGGCTGATCAGCGTGATGACCGGCAGGAGGATGTAATCGTGCATGCCCAGCGCATAGGCACCGTCAGCCGTGTATTGGTCCTGAAACGTCATGCTGGCCCAGATATCGTCATTCGCGCTGGTCGGCATGCCCTTGCCTTCGGTCGGGTCCATCGGCACGTAACCGCCAGTCGCGTCAGGCGCTTCGGTTTCACCCGCAGGCACTTCGAGGGGCTCGGCGCTTACCGGGACATCTGCTCCGACGACTTCCTGTGCGATGGCTGCTTGCGGAGCCATGACCGCCATGACGGCTGCGAGGAGCGCAATTAGCCCCAGTTTCAAACGGGTGTGGATGTGACCCATCATAAGGTGTCCAGATCGCTTTCGATTTTAATCCCATGCTGTCCAATCGAAACCCGCTCCCATTCGAGCGGTTCCGGACAACGCCATTGCTGACACTTCTGTCAGCTTCGCGCGCCTATTAGCGGCGCTTGCCCAGTGCCTCAAGCGCTTCTAGGGAGAAAATTATGCAATGCGCCATGATAGTTGCGCAAGACTGCCTGTTTCAACACCGCAAAAATAGAGTCCCTCTCGCCTATGAACGCCTCTGTAAACCTGCCGCAAACCGAAGAAGAAGTGCTTGCCGAATTCCGCAGCTCGGGCGCGCTGCTGGAAGGGCATTTCAAGCTGTCGTCCGGCAAGCATAGCGGTCATTACCTGCAATGCGCGCGCGTCCTCATGAATCCCGAACGAGCCGGGCGACTCGCGCAGGCCATCGTCGCAGGCATTCCCCCCGAAATTCTCGAGCAGGTCGATGTTGTGGTGTCGCCGGCAATGGGCGGCATCATTATCGGCCACGAAGTCGCCCGCGTTCTTGGCAAAGACGCTCTCTTTCTTGAGCGGCCCGAGGGCACGTTTCATCTGCGACGCGGCTTTGCAATCGACCCCGGTGCAAAGGTGCTCATGGTCGAGGACGTCGTCACAACCGGCCTTTCCAGTCGAGAAGCAATCGCGGCAGTCGCGCGCGAGGGCGGCGAAGTGATCGCGGAATGCGCTCTGATCGATCGCTCTGTCGTGACGGTTGAACTCGGGGTGCCGTTCTACCCTCTCGCCGCGTTCGATTTTCCGACCTATGACGAAGACAGCATCCCTGAAGAACTCGCCCGCGTAGCTATCACGAAGCCGGGAAGCCGAAAGGAATAGGCCGCACGCCATATGAACGCATCGCTCCATCCCAACCCATTGCGCCTCGGCGTGAATATCGATCACGTTGCGACCATCCGTAACGCGCGCGGCGGGGATCATCCCGATCCGGTCCGGGCTGCACAGATCGTGGCGAGCGTCGGCGGCGATGGGATTACGGCGCACCTGCGGGAGGATCGCCGGCATATCCGCGATGAAGACCTCGCGCGAATTCAGGACGCGACCGACCTGCCGCTCAATCTGGAGATGGCGGCGACCCGCGAAATGCTGGACATCGCGCTCAGGCACAAACCGCGCGCGGCGTGCATCGTCCCTGAAAAGCGCGAGGAGCGCACCACCGAAGGCGGGCTCGACGCAGCAGGCCTGCACAACACGTTGGTGCCGATAATCGACGAATTGCGCAGCGCCGACATCCGCGTCTCGCTGTTTATCGAGGCGGATGAGCGCCAGCTGGAAACCGCGCTGCGGCTCGGTGCGCCGGTCGTCGAGTTTCACACCGGCGAATATGCCCATGCGATTCTGGACGGGGACAGCGAGCGGACCGCGCGCGAATTGCGGCGCATCGCCGACATGGCGGCGCTTGCAGCGAAAAACGGGATCGAACCGCACGCGGGCCACGGTCTCACTTTTGAAAACGTCCAGCCAATTGCAGCAATCCCGCAGATCGCCGAGCTCAATATCGGGCATTATCTTGTCGGCGAAGCGGTGTTTGTCGGGCTCGAAAACGCCATCAAACGGATGCGCGATCTGATGGACGATGCGCGCTAGCATGGACACCAGCAAGGCCCCGGAACTCACCTCCGAGCAGAAACGCTGGGCTTTCTTCGGTTCGACCCTGTTCCTGACAGCGGTGGGGTTTCTGGGCTATGCCATCGGAGAGAATGCGATGGTGGTTTTCGCCGCCAGCTGGGTCGTGCTGCAAGTCTTCGGCTTCGTCGGTTCGTTGCGGCTGGCCAAGGGCGATTTTGCGCATCCCTTGTTCAAATCGCAGGTTTTCCTGCATGTGATCGTCCTGATGTTGCTGGCAGCGCTGATAATCAGGAGTGGCGGCTGAGTGCGCTATCCGATGCCCCCTAGCGCCCCCATCCCTCCACCCCGATCCTGCCGGGATATCGTCCGGGCGAAATGGTCGAGGGCGCAGGAGGCTGCGGCATCTGGAGAGAACGCATCATGATCATCGGCCTCGGCTCTGACCTCTGCAATATCGAGCGCATAGGCAATTCGCTTGCCCGCTTCGGAGAACGGTTCGAAAACCGCGTCTTCACCGATATCGAGCGCGCCAAGGCCCGCCGCCGCCCTTTCACCATCGCGGGAACCTACGCCAAGCGTTTCGCCGCGAAGGAGGCGTTCAGCAAGGCGGTGGGCACCGGTTTCAAGCGCGGCGTATTCATGAAGGATATCGGCGTGGTCAACGCGCCATCGGGCGCTCCGACGCTCGCGTTGACCGGCGGGGCTGCAAAGCGGCTTGAAGAAATGATCCCGGCAGGCCATGAGGCTCACATTCACCTTACCCTAACCGACGATCATCCATGGGCGCAGGCATTCGTGATAATCGAAGCCATTCCCAAGTGAGCGTGATCATAAAGCAAAGCCCGTGACCACCAGCAATCCCAACCAGGCGAAAGCCGACCTTGCCTCCTCTACTGCTGCGGAGGAGAATGGCGAAGAGAAGATCAACTGGTTCGCCGAATTGCGCGGACTTGCGATCATGCTGCTCGCGGTTCTGACGTTTCACAGCCTTGTTGCGAAACCTTTCTACATCCCCTCCACCTCGATGATGCCCGGCCTGTGGGTTGGCGACCGGCTGGTCGTCAGCAAATACCCCTATGGCTGGTCCTGGGCATCTGCGAGCTTCCACCTGCTGCCGCGCGGTGAATGGCGGGTGTTCCCCTCCACACCCGAATATGGCGACATAGTCATCCCCGTGCATCCAACGCGAGACGAGGACTATATCAAGCGGGTCGTGGCCTTGCCCGGCGACACGATCGAAGTGCGCGAGGGACGTATTATCCTGAACGGCACACCGATAAAGCGCGAACAGGTGCCCGACGTGCGCATTCCGTTCGAACCGAACCTTATCTGCGAAGGCAGGCCGTGCCTCACCAATTTTGAACCATACCGCGAAACCGGCGAGGACGGTCAGGACTATTTCGAGGTCGAGACCTACCGCGAGACGCTGCCGAATGGCGCGACGTATCTGATTTTCGATCACCGCCGCCAGATCCTCGATAACTTCGATGCCTACACCGTTCCCGAAGGCCACGTGTTCGTAATGGGCGACAACCGCGATGAAAGCGCCGACAGCCGTGCTTCGGCCGAAGCGCGTGGGCTGGGCCAAGGTATTCCATTAGAAAATATCGGCGTACCGGGCGGAGTTCATCACCTTCTCGCTCGACGGATCGACCACCTGGAACCCTGCAAGTTGGTTCAGCAGCCTGCGCGGAGACCGGGCATGGACGACTTTGCGCCCGCCAATTGCCGAAGGGTATGAAACGGAAGAGTAGCTGGCGCGTTTGAACAACATCATGGCCAAGAAATTTCTCTACCTCATTGCGTTCTGTATCGTCCTCTTTCTCGTGGGCCGGATCGGCTATGAGATGTTCAAGGAAGAGCTGGCGGCGTTTGCCCTGGTTCCATCCAGCGAATTTACTCCGACCGAGCCGCTCGAAGTCAACGCCTATCAGGACCCCGGCCTGTGGTATTCACAGCCGGGCATCGGCGTCGATGATCCTGCCCGCTGGCAGCCTGCCTTCGCCGCCGCAGCGGGAGCGGAGTCTGACGCGAATATATCTCGCGATGATGCCGAGCCGCTGCCGAATTTCGCGGTCTTCTTCATTCATTCGACCAGCTATCTGAGCCGCGACAACTGGAACGCGCCGATTGGCGAAGATGCTGATGAAGATGCTGAGCGGATCGCCCGCATTTACGTGCGCGGCATGGCAAGCCCGTTCAACGGTGCGAGTGAAATCTGGGCGCCGCGCTACCGCCAGGCGACCATGGGCGCATTCCTTACAGATGAACCACAAGGTCAGCAGGCGATAGATGCGGCCTACGCCGATGTACTTGAGGCCTATCGTTATTTCGTAAGCTCGCTGGACGAAGACACGCCTATCGTGCTCGCTGGGCACAGCCAGGGATCGCTGCATCTGCTCCGCTTGCTGCGTGAGGAAGTGCAAGGTTCGGGCGCGGCGAACCGCTTGGTCGCGGCCTATGTCATCGGCTGGCCGATATCGGTCGATCACGATCTTCCGGCGATGGGAATCGCAGCCTGCGCCACCCCGGCGCAAACAGGATGCGCGCTCTCATGGTCTAGCTTTGCAGAGCCTGCCGATCCGTCTTCGGTGATGAGGTATTACGCCAATTCCGTGGGTTTCGACGGGGAGGTTCGCGGAGACAGCACAATCCTGTGCACCAACCCGCTGACTGGCACGTTCGGCGGAGCTGCACCCGAAAGCGCCAATCTCGGAACGCTGGTTCCTGATGACAGCATGTCGAGCGGTGAGCTCGTGCCCGGTGCGGTCCCGGCGCGCTGTGACGATCGCGGATTGCTGCTGATCGGCGACCCGCCCGATCTCGGATCCTACGTCCTGCCCGGCAACAATTACCACGTCTATGACATCCCCTTGTTCTGGGCGAACACGCAGGCAGATGTCGAGCGGCGCGTGCGGGCCATGGAAACCGCAAACTGACAGAGGGCGGCTTCATCACCGAGTCCGCTATGGATTTCGCGGAGGCGCTGCCCGATGGCGGCGTGCTGCTCGGCCTTGACCTGGGCACCAAGACGATCGGCACAGCGAGCTGCGATGCGGGGTGGCGCTTTGCGACGAATGGCAAGACGCTGGGACGCGGCAAATGGGGCCGTGACAAGGCTGTGCTTGGACAGCTCATCACGCAGCGCGGTGCAAAGGGCGTGGTACTCGGCCTGCCGCGCAATATGGATGGCAGCGAAGGACCGCGCGCGCAAGCAAGCCGCGCTTTTGCCCGAAACCTCGCCGAAGCGTTCGATCTGCCGGTCCTGCTCTGGGATGAGCGCTGGTCCACCCAAAGCGCAGAGGCTGCGCTCATCGGACAGGACGTCAGCCGCTCCAAGCGGGCCAAAGCCATCGACAGTCACGCAGCCGCCGTGATCCTGCAAGGAGCGATCGACCGGCTCGCTGGCGGCGTGATCTAACCTCAGATCAAGGCGCGGCGGTCTTTCGCAATCGCTGCGAGCATTCGGCTTCCCGAATCCTCGGCCCTGCGCCAGAGCCGATCTCGGCCCGCATTGTCTTTCATCCGGGCTGCGCGGGCCTCGAAGCTGGCAAGCCGCAGTCGCTCGCTCGGGTGCGAGCGGCCAACCCAGTCCGCGTATTCCAGCGCTTCGTCTCCGCCCAGCCCGATGGCGACGCGCAGGAAAGTCTCGGTCGAATTCGGGCTCAGCACCCGGGTCACCTCGCGGCTTTCCAGATCGAAGCCGTACTGATCGTACCAGCACTGCGTCGGATCGACATGCATCACATTGAGCGAAACCGAGAGGCGCTCTGGAGGCAATTGCGAATGTACATCGCGGTGCGCGCGGTAGAGCATCATTTTGCCTTCATTTAGCGCGCTGCGCTCGATGAAACGCAGGGTCGCGGCTTCACCGGCATATCCGCAGATTTCCCCGTAATCGTATTCGAAGTAGTCGCTGCGGTAACCCGGCCCCAGATAGCCGCTCGTCAGGAATGAGAAATTGTGGTCGTGCGGCACGCCGTAAACGAAGGCTGCAGCGCCGCTGTTGCGAAAGCACAAGTCGTGCTCGGCCGGCCAGATATTTGCGCGCAGGAACACGTTTCCGCGCAGCGGGCTGAGGACGATGGCCTGCGGGCCAAAGCCGCTGTCGACCTCGTGCTCGGACCTGCCACACAGCCGGTCGACAAGCAGGTCGGCGAGGAAGCCGCGATTGTTGGTCAGGCGCCGCAGCCACCTTGCCGCCTCCGCCGTACTGCCGGGATCGAGCGGGTCGAAGCTGATTTCTGCAAGGGCTTCGATGCATTCCGGCAGTGAACATTTCTCGCCGGACGGATTGTCGAATACTTGCGGCATCAGGCGGCCTTTCGCATGGCTCGCGCCAGTTCGGCGTTCGCCGCCAGCAGCTGCGTTTCGAGATCCAATGCTGGCGGTGCGAGCGGATCGTCCGCGCGTTCTTTGAGCGTCGTCAGCAGCGCCAGGCCCTGCCGCGCATCCATCGCGAGCGCCTGCCTCACCGCTTCCCAGCGCACATCCGGATCCTCCTGCTGGTCGAGCGCGCGGGACGCCATGACGTCAAGCGCGCGGCCATCCCCCATTTCGCCGAGCACCGCGAGCGCGATCAGGCGCTTGCTGGCGGACTTGTCGCCGCTCGCCGATTGCAAGAGAGCGCCATCGGTCAATCGGTATTCGCAGGACGGGCCAGGCCGCTCCGGAACGCGGGACAATTGCAGCAGCACCATCGAACCGGCGACGTCCGTGATCTGCCGGCTTTCATCAGGCCCCGAAAGCGTGATGCAATCGCCTGCACTCCATCGCCGCTGCTCTGTTTGAACCGGTAGCAAATTGGTTGCCCCTCGCTGCTTGCGATGCAGTGTTCCGGCCGCAGAGCCTGCAACGATGATTTCATGGCTCTGCCGGTCCGCGAACATCGCGGTCCCCGGCCCATTGCCCCCGGGTTTACCACGCTCTTCGTAGGCCAGCAGGCTGAGCGTCGCCCTGCCTACATGCATCAATTGCACGCTCGAAAGGCCCGCAGTGTAGCGATAGCGAAACGGTATCTCGCCAAGCGGCTCATCGTGCAGGGCTTCAAGAAACATGGCTCGCCAGAGATCCGCAAAATCGCTCGCAATAATGTGGTCCGAAAGCAGCGCCCTCAATGACGGGCAATCGGCAACATCCGCGCCTGCGCCATACCGCGTCATATCGCCGCGCACCGCACCGACCTCGGCAATCGATTTCCAGGCCGTAGCCGCGCTGCTCATTCGGGCCTGCGCGCGGCGCTGCGCAGCCGGATCGCTTCGCAGCGCCGCAATGTCGGGATGCACGTGCATCGTACCGCGACCTTGCCGGGTCAGACCATCATCGCCGTGCCGCCGGTATCGTAGATATAGACCATAATGCCGACCACGGAGTCCTCGTAGTTCGCGCTCAGCTGCGTGGCCGAGCCGAACAGGCCTTGCGCCGTTTCGAGCCCCGGCAGCGAGGCAAGATCGATTTTCGGAAGGTTCATTTCAGTTTTCCTCGAATAGGCCCAGCGGCGGAATTGCCGGTGGGCGCATTGGCAAAGGTGCCGAGACGAAGGCGCCGCGAGAAATTAAATGATTGTAATGGGGCATCTTGGCTTCCAAGGATCGCCCGCATGGCTACTTCCCTTCCCCGGTTCGATCCCAGCGAAGCGTCGAAATTCTTCTTCCGGCACGGCCACACCGGCTGGCTCGGGATGAAATACCGCGCCCATGCGGACAATTGGGTCGAGCTTGAATTGCCGTGGCGAGAGGACCTGCTCGGCGATCCTGATCGCGCCGTTCTCGCCTCGGGCCCGATCATCAGCCTGATGGATATGGCCAGCGGGATGTCCATCTGGCAGACGAAAGGCTCGTTCGCGCCCATCGCGACGCTCGATCTGAGGGTCGATTACCAGCGCCCGGCGCGCGAGCGCAGCGCGGTCTGGGGCCGGGTCGAATGCTACCGCACCACGCGCTCAGCCGCATTCGTGCGCGGCATCGCCCATGACGGCGATCACAGCGATCCGGTCGCCCATGTCGCGGGCGTTTTCATGACGATCGGCAAAGATCCGCGCGAGGGCAAGGTGCCTTCATCTGGCGCAGCAGGAAGCGAAGCGGGGACCGGCGATGATTGATCTCGGCCTGCCCGCCTATGCGCGCGCTCTCGGCATCCGGATCAGCAGCTACGACGACGGCGTGCCCGTCCTGACAGTCGATTTCGGACCTTCGGTCGAGGGGCGACCGCAGCACTATCATGGCGGAGCGACGGCCGGGCTGCTGGAAAATGCGGGCTATGCCGCGCTGCGCGCCCGGTTGGTTGAGGAAGGCCGCGAGGCACAGCTCAAGCCGGTCAATATCACCGTGCAATATCTGTCCGCGGGCCAATCGCAGCCGAGCTTTGCCAAGGGGAGGATCACCCGGCTTGGCAGACGCAACGCCAATATCGCGGTCGAGGCGTGGCAGGATGACCCGGACCGCCCGATTGCGACGGCGATACTCAACATCCTGATGGCCTGAAACGGGCGGGCTAAGCCTTATCTTTCGCGCTCGACCGGCTCCACCGCCAGCCCGTTATCGTCGAGCCTGAAATCGAGCGGCACACCCTCGACCTCGGCGCTGATCGTGATGCCATCCTCGTCGAAAGTGATGCGCGATCCGTTCTCATCCAGCAGGATCGTCGCACCTTCCTCGATATCGAAGGGCTGGATCGGGCCTTCAGGATCGGGAGCCGCGCTCGGCTGGGGAGCAGGCAGTGACAGCGCGCTGCGCATGAAGTCTTTCCAGATGCGCGCAGGCAATCCGCCGCCCGTCACTCCGTCGAGCGGTGAATTGTCGTCATTGCCGACCCACACGCCGACCACGAGGTCTCCCGCATATCCGACGAACAGCGCGTCGCGGTTGTTCTGGGTCGTCCCGGTCTTGCCGTAATTGGCAATCGGCAGCGTTGCAGCGCGGCCCGTGCCGCGATTGATCACCGCCCGCAGCATCTGTTCAAGGTCGCCGTGAGCGCGACTCGAAACATTGTCCTCCGGCGTCAAAAGCCAGTCCCACCAGCTTTCCTCCGCCTTCGGGAAGGCATGCGCGCGAACAGGGAAGGAATTGGCCGCGACCCCCGCGTAAGCGGATGTCAGCTCAAGCAGCGTCATAGTCGAGGTGCCCAGCGCCAGGCTTGGATCGCCTTCGGGCATGGGTGATTTCACGCCAAGCGAGCGCGCGGTGCGGATAACCTGCTCGCTCCCGACTTCGTTGAACAGCCGAACAGCTGCGACATTGCTCGAGGTCGCCAGCGCATCTTCGAGGGTGATCGTGGAGGAATAATTATCACGCGAGTTCCTCGGGCGATAGCTGCCCGTCTCTATTGGCGTGTTGGGGATCGTGTCTTCGGGTTCCCACCCTGCCTCCAGCGCGGCGAGATAGACGAACAGCTTGAATGTCGAACCCGGCTGCCGCTCTGCCTGCGTGGCTCTATTGAATGGCGACGCGGCATAGTCCTTGCCGCCGACCATCGCCACCACCTCGCCAGTGGGCCGCATGGCCACGAGAGCCACTTGCGCATCGCCAAGCGCCGCGCGATTGGTTACCCGGCTGGCGAGCGCCTGAAGCCCTGCATCCAGCGTCGTCGTGAAGGTCTGGCGCGAATAGCTCGCCTCCACCCCCTCTCGCGCAATAGGCAGTGCCCAGTCTGCGAAATACGTGCCGGTAGGCAGGTCGTCGCGGGTGCGCACGTCGAGCTTTGGTGCGGGCAAGGCAGCCGCCTCGGCCTCTGTCAGGTAACCTTCGGCGACCATGGCGCCGACGACGAGGTCCATCCGCCGTTTCGCCCGATCATAATGCCTGGTCGGGTTGTAGCGCGAAGGAGCCTGCAAGAGCCCGGCAAGCATGGCCGCCTGCTGCGGCAGGAGGTTTTCCGGCTTGCGGTAAAAGTAGTGCAGCGAGGCCGCGCGCAGGCCGTATTGGTTGTCGCCGAAATAGGCGTTGGACAGGTACCGCTCGAGGATCTCGTCTTTCGTCAGCCAGCTTTCGAGCCAGAACGCGATCAGCGCCTCGCGCGCCTTGCGGGTGAGTGTCTGTTCGGGCGTGAGGAAAGTGAACTTGGCGAGCTGCTGCGTGATCGTGCTGCCCCCGCCCCGCCCGGTCCAGACCGCCCGCGCGATGCCGCGCGGGTCCACGCCCCAATGCGAATAGAACCGCCGGTCTTCGATAGCGAGAAACGCCTCGATTACGTGCGGTGGCAATTTATCGACCTCCACCGGCGCATCCACCATCGCCCCGCTGCGAGCAATCGGCGTTCCGTCACTAGCCAGCAAAGTGACCTGCGGCGCGGCAATGGGCTCAAGCGATTTGGACAGCGGCGCGGTAATCGCCAGCCACGCGGCGAGCGCGAAAAAGACGAGGATCGCTGCAACGAATACGCGCACCGCCCACCAGCGCTTGCGGCGGCCGCGATACTTGGCGGGGCGCCACCACGGGAGCCTCTTGCGCCGCTCACGCTCTACATCGGTATCGAGCGATGAAAGCTTCCGATCCCACTTGTCGTAATCGGGCACAAAGCGCGGCGCAGGGGAAGCGGCGAAATCGTCATCGCCGGTATAGGCACGCTGCGATTCGTAAAGCGGGAAGAATCCCGCTTCGCTGTCGCGCAAGTTGTCCTGCCGGGACCGTTTCCGGAATCGCGAGAATACTCCCATGACGACTGTATTAGCAGGCTATTACACCTGCGGGCAAGTGCCTTGGTTCAGCTGCCCTGCGCTGCGCTTTCCGGCAGGTCCTCGTTGAACACGCGCTGGTAATATTCGCTCACCAAAGTCCGCTCTGCCTCATCGCATTTGTTGAGGAAGGAGAGGCGGAATGCGAAGCCGACCGAATTGAAAATCGCCGCGTTTTGCGCCCAGGTGATGACCGTGCGCGGACTCATGACGGTCGAGATATCGCCGTTCATGAAACCTTGCCGGGTGAGCTCAGCCACCTTCACCATGTCCGCGATGAGCGCATCGTCGGCCTCCGGCGTCTTCGACTTGACGATTTGCTGCTCGGTTTCGGCGGGCAGGTAATTGAGCGCCACCACGATGTTCCAGCGGTCCATTTGCGCCTGGTTGATCGCCTGCGCGCCGTGATAAAGACCGCTGGTATCGCCAAGACCGACCGTATTGGTGGTCGCGAACAGGCGGAAATACGGGTTCGGCGTGATCACGCGGTTCTGATCGAGGAGCGTCAGGCGGCCATCGAATTCGAGGATGCGCTGGATCACGAACATCACGTCCGGTCGGCCCGCATCATATTCGTCAAAGGTCAGCGCAACCGGGTGTTGAAGCGCCCAGGGCAGGATGCCTTCCTTGAACTCGGTGACCTGCAATCCGTCCTTGAGCACGATGGCATCGCGCCCAACGAGGTCGATACGGCTGATATGCGCATCGAGGTTCACGCGGATGCTCGGCCAGTTGAGGCGCGCGGCGATCTGTTCGATATGGGTCGATTTACCCGTACCGTGATAGCCCTGCACCATGACCCTGCGATTGTGGGCAAAGCCTGCAAGTATGGCGAGCGTGGTGTCGGCATCGAAAACGTAGCTTTCGTCAAGCTCGGGCACGTGTTCGTCATTTTCGCTGAACGCCGGAACCTGCCAGTCGATATCGATGCCGAATGTGTCGCGCACATCGACCGTCGTGTCGGGTTTCGAAGGGATGGCGCTCGTGCCGGCGAATTCTTCTGAGGAATGTGAGTTCATTGCGCGCCCCGGTTAGAGTGCAAGAGGCCGCGCTGCAAGACAGCTGGACCTGCTAAATTTGCAAGTCGGGCCGTTTTTGCAGCGTTATTCGCCGGGTACGCGGATGAAACGCAAATGTCCGCGCTTGATCCAGACGCGCGCGCCGTTGCCACCAGCCGAGAAATACGCCGTCTTTCCCGCCGGCCAGCGAATCCAGTCATGCTGGCTATAAGTCTCGCCCGAATGGTCGAGTGATCCTGACAGCACCAGCAATTCAAATCCGTTTCTTTCCTCTAATGTGGCCTCGCAGCCGGCGGTCCAGTCCTCGAGTGCGACCTGCTCGTAGCTTCGGTCTGCCAGGTCAGCTCTGCGAACGCCGGGACGAGCCGGGTCGGAGCTAGTCTTGAGGTTTGCGAGGTTGACCGACATCTGTTCCTGATCGTCCGGTTCGAATTGCCACAGCTTCACGAAAATCGTGCAGCCGGCTTCCGAGCGCGGCATGTGGCGCGTGCCGACCGGGTTGCGGACATAGGTTCCCGCTGGATAGTCGCCCAGCTCGTCTTGAAATACGCCTTCGAGCACGATGAATTCCTCGCCGCCGGAATGTGTGTGCTCCGAAAAGGCGCTGCCTTCCGTATAGCGGACAAGCGAGGTCGCGCGGGCCACTTCGCCTCCGATCCGGTCGAGCATCCGGCGTTCGACCCCCGCCATCGGTGAGGGCTGCCATGCAAGCGCTTTCGTGTGGACGAGAACAGGCTCATCGAAATCGGCATTGATCTGCATCACCGTGAAATGGCCCGTGCCTGCGTAAGATTAAAGAGGCCTGCGGCTCGAAAAATCCGATTGGTGTGATTACATTGTCGAAATGCCCGATCCAATCGAAACCCTGCGAATGAGGCTTGTCGAGCAGGTGCGCGGCGTCTTCAACGACACTTCCCAGGGCCAGAAACCGGTTCCGCCATCGGACGAAGCTCTGTTCGAACGCAACACGCCGATCCGCATGGTGCACGCCGATCTTGTCGGGATGATGACCGGCGGCATACGCGGATTGATGTTGCAGATGCTCCATCCGCATGCGCTTCAGGGCGCGCTCGACCACTCGAATTTTCGCGAGGACATGCATGGCCGCCTGCGCCGCACGGCGAAATTCATCGCGGTCACGACATTCGGTCACCGCGACGAAGCGATGAAGGCGATCGACCGGGTGAACCGCATTCATGCGAAGGTGGGCGGCACGTTGCCCGATGGGACGCCCTATATCGCCAACAATCCGCGCACGCTCGCATGGGTCCACGTGGTCGAAGCGCAAAGCTTTCTTGCCGGATACGTGCGGCACGTTCGCCCGGACATGTCTTATGCCGACCGCGATGAATATTACCGCCAGTTCGCCGTGATCGCCCGCGCGCTGGGCGCCGATCCGGTGCCCGAAACGCAGAACGAGGCCGACGCAATTTTTCGCGAGCTCCGCAGCGACCTTCGCGCCTCGCCCGAGGCCCGCGAAGTTGCCCAGCTGGTGCTGAACCAGCGCCCGAAGGGTGCTCCGCCTGCGCTTCAGACGATGATCGGTGCGGAGGCCGTTGCCATGCTGCCAGATTGGGCGCGCGGTATGCTGCGGCTCAAACGTCCCGCCATCACCGCCCTCCCTGCGCGCGCAGCGACATGGGGCATGGGGCGGACCCTGCGCTGGGCATTCCGGCAGAATTGACGGCAAATCGCCGCATTCCTGCATTAGCTTTGCGACAGAAGCTTGAGGGAGGATCAGCGATGTATGTTGCCTGTGCGGTGTTGTCAGTGCCGGAAGAGAACCGCGATAAATATCACGAAGCTGCTGAATTCATGGCAAACTGGTCGATGGATCACGGCGCGCTCGAGGTCATGGAGGCTTGGGAGGCCGATGTACCGGATGGAGAAAGCACCGATTACCGCAAGGCTGTCAATGCCCCCGAGGGTGAGAAAATCGTCACCGGCTGGGTGATCTGGCCGAACAAGCAGGTTTTCGAAAAAGCCAATGAGGCCTTGATGAGAGGTGAAGGATTTGAAAATCATAATGGCGACGACATGCCGTTTGACGGCTCTCGCTTGATTTTTGGTGCCTTCGAACCGATCCTGACCAAAGGGCGTTGAGGAAGGGACATTATGGCCGAATTCACATTCTACACCGTCGCGATGAGCCGGGGGCAGATTTCGCGCTGGGCGCTGCACGAAGCGGGCGCGGACTACGAACAGGTTGTCTTCGATTTCGCCTCGCGGCCAGACAATTTCACTGACATCAATCCGATGAACAAGGTGCCTGCCCTCGTCCACCATCACGGAAATCACGATCACGTGATCACCGAAGCGGCAGCAATCAATCACTACCTCGCCGAAACGCATCCCGATGCCGGCCTGCTCCCCGACACCCACGAAAAGGCAGCCTATTATCGCTGGCTCTTTTTCGCTGCCGGGCCGCTGGAACAAGCGGTCATCGCCAAGGCTATGGACTGGGAAGTGCCCGAAGAGCGCGTCGGCATGGCGGGCTTTGGCAGCCTTGAAAAAACGCTCGCGGCGATGGATGGCTGGCTGTCCAAGAACGACTTCGCCGCCGGTAGCCGCTTCACGATGGCCGATACCTATGTCGGCAGCCAGTTCATCTGGGGCCTGCGCTTTGGCTCGATCCCTGAAACGCCCGCTTTCAAGGCCTACGTCGAACGCTGCACCCAGCGGCCAAAATGTATCGAGGCGGTGGCGGTCGACCAAAAGCTGATCGAGGAAGCCGCAGGCAGTTAGGCGATAGCCTTGCTCTGGCGAAGCAGCTGATATGCCTCAACCACTTTGTTCAGCCGCGCCTCGTACTGGCGATTTCCGCCATTGCGATCCGGGTGATAGCGCCTGACGAGCTCCGAATAACGCCGGCGCAGGCGGCGTCTGTCGGTGTTGCTGCCAAGGCCCATCGTCTCCAGCGCTTCGGCCTCGTCTTTTGAAAAGCGCCCGTCCATCGCCATTCTCGCCTCGCGCTCGGCCCGGCTGCGGATACCGCTTGCGCGTGCGGAAATGGCATCGAGCGGATCGTTGAAATCGGCCCAGCGCGGCATTCCATCGACCGCAGCCTTGGGCGAGAACGCCGCGCTTTCGGTGCGCCAGCCGCTGGCCGGTGATTGCGCTGACAGGATTTCCTCCGCGCTCATCCCTTCGAACCAGTCATAACCGGCATTGAATTCGCGCACATGTTCAAGGCAGAACCACCGCCACTCGCCCGGTCCGTCGAACCCGTTGGGCTGGTAGCCGGGCGCGCGAAATTCCCCGCGTCGCGGCAGGTCGGATGCTCGCATACACGCTCGTCGCTTTCATGGCGGTACGTGGAACTTTGCGGAAGGCATAAGGGTTGAGAATGGTAACTTGCGTCCCAAATTCCAAGCGGAACGTGATTGCAAAAAGGACAAGTGGGAATGAGCGGGACTATCGCAGACGAAATGCAGCAGCGCCTGGTCGAGGCGTTCGCGCCTTCCAATCTCGAGATCATCAATGACAGCGCGAGCCATTCGGGCCATTCGGGCGATGACGGTTCGGGCGAATCGCATTTCACGATAGTGATCGAGGCTGATGCGTTTGCACCGATGAACCGCCTCGCCCGCCAACGCGCGGTGATCGCGGCGCTCGGCGACATCGTAGGTGAACGTGTCCACGCAGTCGCGATCAAGGCGAGCGCGCCAGACAGCGCAACGCAGGCTTGATGGCTGACCTCAACCCGGCAAAGCGCCTGCGCCGTTCGGCCCGGATCATCGTGCTTGATCCGCAGGAGCGCGCGCTGATGTTTCGCTTCGATGTGCCGGGACGTCCGCCCTTCTGGGTGACGACGGGCGGCGCATGCGAACCGGGCGAAAGTTTCGAGGATGCGGCGCGGCGCGAATTGTTCGAGGAGACGGGCATCACAGCTCATCCCGGCAGCCAGATCGCGCGCACCACGCCCGAATTCGTCACCGTCGAAGGAGAGCCGGTGCAAGGCGATGAGCGCTATTTCCTTGTCCGCACTCCCGAAGCGCAAATCGACATCTCGCATCACACCGAGCTCGAGCAGAAATTGATGACGCAGCACCGCTGGTTCACGCGCGATGAGCTTTGCGACTGGCACGAGGCGCTGTTTCCAGAAAACCTTGCCAAACTGATCGAAGCGCACGGCGCGCGCAGATAAGCCCGGACGGCTTGTAAGAAACCGCCAACAACAGATCGGGCTCTTGCAATTTCAGCAGCCACGTTCCCTAATGCTGCTTAACAACGCAGACGCCCGCTGCCGGGCGCTCGAATTGGGTCGGGGGAGAAGACGAAAAGGTGCTGCTGTCGCGAACCTATCGTCCGTCCGAGCGGTTGAGGCCGTATATTAGGCGCCTTTACGTTTTCGAGGCCGAGCTACCCGACGATTTCGTAATCGAGGATTTCCTGCTTTCCGAAACGGCATTTGTCAGGTGCCTGCTCAAAGGTGAGTGGGTCGGAGAAGTTGCGCCGGGCAAATGGTCCAACCCCAGCAAAACCCTGCTGTTCGGATCGAACCAGCTCCCTTTTCTGGTTCGCGTCAAAGGCAGCTTCGCAGTGGCTGGGTTTGCAGTTCGGCCCAGCGCGTGGCGATGCGTTGCACGGCGTCCGCATCACGAATTTGTCGACAAGCTGATCGGCCTCGAGACGATGCTGTGGCAAGATTCCCGCGAGATGCTCAGGAATGTCGAGGCGGCGACCGATGACGCCGGCAAGGTCGCGGCAATGGAACACGCTCTTTGGAAGCGGATCGAAGCGATCGGGCGGTACGAAACCGATGCGGAGATGGCCGAGTTCGAAAAAATCGCGCGCGTCAATTCCACCATCCGCATCGAAGATGCTGCGGAGCAGATCGGCCTGTCGGTCCGGCAGATGGAGCGGCGCTGCAAGGTGCATTTCGGCCTGACGCCAAAGGCTGTTCTGAGACGAAGCCGCTTCCTCGATATCGCGGCGGCCATACGCGGTTTGAGCAGCCCCGATGAAAGCATCCTTGCAGAACTGCGATACTTCGACCAATCCCATTTGAACCATGAGTTCAAGCGCTTCGCCCACATGACGCCCGGCAAGTTCAAGAAAGCTGTCACGCCGCTGCAAACTGCGGGCCTAAAGCTGCGCGAAGAGAGCAAGTTCGAAGATTAGCAGTACGGGCACAGGCATGGCCGGTTGGGTCGTTATTCGAGATTGGAGAATACGAAGATGGATTACACCGGCAAGGTCGTCTGGATCACAGGCGCTTCCTCTGGGATCGGCGCGGCGCTCGCGCGGGACGCGGCTTCGCGCGGCGCGAATGTCGTACTTTCGGGCCGCGATGAGGCGCGGCTTGCCAAAGTGGCGGCGGATTGTGCCGGAAACGACACTCAGACGCTGATCCTGCCATTCGACGTCCGCGATGACGCCGCGCTTGCCGAGGCCACCGAACAGGCGATCTCCTGGAAAGGCGGCGTCGATGTTGCATTCGCCAATGCCGGAGTGTCGCAGCGCAGCCGGGCGCTCAAGACGGACATGCAAGTCTACCGCGACATTATCGATATCGACCTCACCGCGCAGATCGCGTTCTCGCAAGGGCTTATCGGACACATGGTGGAGCGCGGCTCAGGCGCTCTCGCCTTTATTTCATCCATCGCGGGCAAGGTCGGCGTGCCCATGCGCACCGCCTATAGCGCGGTTAAATTCGGGCTTGCCGGATATGGCGACGCCCTGCGCGCTGAGCTCTCGCAAACCGGGGTAAGCGTCCATGTCATCTACCCCGGCTCGGTCGCGACCGATGTCGCGCGCAATGCAATGGTTGGCGATGGCAGCAAACGCGGGCGCAGCGACCAGGTGATCGATGAAGGCATTCCCGCCGACGACGCGGCAAAGGCGATGCTCGACGGTATGGCCGCAGGCGAGCGCGAAATCATCGTCGCCCAAGGGACCGAGGCTGGCATGGGCGAATTGCGCCGCGCGCCGGAAGAGTTATTCGACCAGATCGAGCGGATGGTCGCGAACGGCTATATGGAAAAGATGGAAAGCGAGGGCTGACGGCCATGGAACAGAAACGCGTCGAACTCGCCAACGGGATGCATCTCGATGTGGTCGATGAAGGGCCAGTCGATGCGCCGGTGCTCATCTTTCTCCACGGATTCCCTGAAAGCCACCGCACGTGGCGGCATCAAATCGCGCATTTCAAGGACCGCTATCGCTGCATCGCGCCCGACCAGCGCGGCTATCGCGGGTCGTCCAAACCGCAAGAGGTGGATGCCTACACGCCGGACAAGCTGATCGGGGATATCTTCCTGCTCGCCGATGCGCTGTCGATCCCGAGATTCACGATTGTCGGTCACGATTGGGGCGGCGCGATTGCGTGGGGCGTGGCGCTGGGCGGCCAGCACATGCGGGTTGAGCGCGCCGTCATCGCCAATGCGCCGCATCCCGCGATATTCCAGAAGCTGCTCTACACCCATCCTGGTCAGCGCGAGGCGAGCCAGTATATTCGCGGGTTTCGCGATCCGGCCAATGATCCGCTGATCAAGGATCAGGGCCTGACCGGTATTCTGCTCAAGGAGGTCAAATGGGACCGGCCCGGCGCGATGGAGCCCGAAGAGCGCGACCAATTGCTGCGCGACTGGCAGAACCGCGATGCGGCGTTCGGAATGCTCAATTACTACCGGGCCAGCCTGATCGACGTGCCCACGATGGACGCCCCGTTCAAGGTTCCGGAAGGCTATGCCCCGCCGCAATTGCCCAAGCTGACCATCCCGACGCTTGTGATCTGGGCACTGGACGATCTCGCACTGCCGCCGGAAAACCTGCAAGGGCTAGAAGAAATCGTCGATCCGCTGACTGTCGTCCAAGTGCCCGATTGCGGCCATTTCGTCCCTTGGGAAGCGCCCGAGAAGGTCAACGCGGCGATGGAAGATTTTCTGCGCTAGCCAGTACCGCTCCACTCCACCCACGCGCCGTGAGGGTGAGCGTGGCTGAGCAGAACAGGTTCGCCATTGGCGTCGTCACCGTTCCAATGCCGTACCTTCAATTCATGGCGGAACGTCGCAGGATCGGTTTCAAGTGAAATCCATGCGAGTGGGCGCGCGGGCGAGGCCTTTGCCCCTGCTGCGTCGAAAGCGCTCGCGATCGCTTCCTGCGTTTCGGGAGGCATGTATTGCCACATGATCGAATGGAACATCGCCCGTGTTGTCCGCTCGGACTGCGTACCGGGCGAGCATTTCGGCGACGAAATCTCCAGCATCCTGCTTCACGAGATCTGGCGGGTTGGCGCTCGCCAGCTCAATCGCCGCATCGATCCGCGCCATGCGGCCCGGCGCATCGGGCCAGACATAGCTCTTCAATCGCAGCGCGCTGTCCGGATCGGACAAGTCTATCGGAGTGACATCGCAGCCTCTCACGGAGAGGATTTCGAAGTCCTCTGGTGCGGCAGGCGGAGCGCCCTCTCCGCGCCATTCGGGCACGATCTGCATTGGCGAATTCGATGGCCCGACCTCAGTTGCGCCCAGCCGGAGATTGTAGCGATCCAGCATGGTCAGCACGCCCGCGCTAGCGCCCAATTCGAACAGCTCGAATTTGGGCACGGTATGCTGAGCGAGCCAGAGCAATCCGCTCATGATACTCGCCGCGCGGCCTGCCTCGTTGGTCTGCGGCGGTCCGTCTAGCCACGGGAGCAGCTGCGTGTCGTAGGTTTCGACGAGGTCGCACACCAAAGCATCGACCCGTCCCTGATCGGTGATCTGGCCGCTATAGACCCGCGCCAGCCGGTCATCCTGCCCGGACAAGAGCAAGTGATGCAGCCCGCCCGCCATGCGCAGCGGCATTGCGTCTTTGAGCGTCAGCCCCTCCCACCCGGCGATCCGCCTGCCGGTGGCTGTGTCGCCGTCACGCACTCTTGCAAGCGCGCGGATCACCCGCGCGGTACAGGACGCGCCGTTTTCTTCGGCATGGACCGCCTGCCATTCAAGCGCATGCCCGAATTCTTCGATGGCCATGATGCTTTCCGTGCCCAAGCAAACCTCCCCAATCGCGCGCGTTTCCATTGCCCTTTTGCGTGGCAGTGCCTAAGTGCGCCCGCGCAATGACAAAAGATGCGCAATGACGACCGACCAGGCAAACGACACATTCGGGCAGCTGACCTTCGCGGTGCCCAAGGGGCGCATTCTCGACGAAGCGCTGCCGGTAATGGCGCGCGCCGGCGTCGTGCCCGAAGACGGCTTTCACGACAAGTCCAACCGCGCGCTTTCCTTCGATTGCGAGCGCAAGGACATGCGCCTTATCCGGGTGCGCGCGTTCGACGTTGCGACCTTCGTGGCGCACGGAGCGGCGCAGATCGGGATTGTCGGCTCCGACGTCATCGAGGAATTCGATTATGCCGACCTGTACGCGCCGGTCGACCTCGATATCGGCCACTGCCGCCTGTCGGTTGCACGGCTCGCGAGCGATCCGGATGAAACCTCACGCGCCAGTCACCTGCGCGTCGCGACCAAATATCCCAACCTCACGCGCAAGCATTTCGAGGCGGCTCGGTATCCAGGCCGAATGCGTCAAGTTAAACGGCGCAATGGAACTTGCCCCCTCGCTTGGCCTGGCGCGCCAGATCGTCGACCTGGTCTCGACCGGGCGCACGCTGAAGCAGAACGGGCTTGTCGAAACGAGCCGCATCATCGACATCTCAGCGCGGCTGATCGTCAACCGGGCCGCGCTCAAACAGGACCCGCGCGTCGCCGAACTGGTCGCAGCCTTTCGCGCCGTCGCGCAGGCACGAACAGAGCAGGCCGCCTGATGCAGTCGTTCTCCACTCTCGATCCCAATTTCGAAAAGCAGTTTGACAGCTTCGTCAATGCGCGGCGCGAAACCGACGCCGATGTCGCGATACAGGTTTCTGACATCCTGAAATCCGTCAAAGGCCGCGGGGATCATGCGCTGGTGGAATACAGCCAGCGTTTCGACAGCTATCCGCTTTCTGCCGACGAAGACTGGCTGATCACGCCGGAGCGCTGCGAGGAAGCGTATGCGAGCCTCGATACCGAGCTGCGCGATGCTCTCGAACTCGCCGCCACGCGGATCCGGTCCTATCACGAGGCGCAGCTGCCGGAGAACCGCGACTACATCGATGATGCCGGTGTGCGCCTCGGCGCGATCTGGCGTCCAGTCGATGCCGCAGGTCTATATGTACCGGGAGGGCGCGCGGCCTATCCATCATCGCTGCTGATGAATGCGATCCCGGCGAAGGTTGCGGGCGTCGAGCGGCTTGTCGTCGTGACCCCGACCCCGCGCGGAGAGAGCAATCCGCTCGTCCTCGCCGCCGCTCACATAGCCGGGATCGACGAGATCTGGCGCGTTGGCGGCGCACATGCCATCGGCGCGCTTGCCTACGGCACCGAGCGGATCAAGCCGGTCGACGTCATCACCGGCCCAGGCAACGCTTATGTCGCCGAGGCCAAGCGCCAGCTTTACGGCGTGGTCGGCATCGATATGGTTGCCGGGCCATCCGAAATCCTCGTGATCGCCGATGGCAAGAACGATCCCGACTGGATTGCCGCCGACCTTCTCAGCCAGGCCGAGCACGATCCGACGGCACAATCGATCCTGATCACCGACGATCCTTCTTTCGGCCTGCTCGTGCGCGATTGCCTGCGTCTGCAGATCATGCAGCTTGCAACCGGCGACACGGCCACAGCCAGCTGGGAGGCCAACGGCGCAATCATCGAGGTCGGCGACCTGGAAACCGAAGCACCCGCGCTCGCCAACAGGCTCGCCGCCGAACATGTCGAGCTTGCCGTCGACAACCCCGAACCGATGCTGTCGAGCATCAAGCATGCGGGCAGTGTCTTCCTTGGCCGGATGACGCCAGAGGCGATCGGCGATTACGTCGCCGGGCCCAACCACGTCCTGCCGACCGGTCGCCGCGCGCGGTTTTCGAGCGGGCTTTCAGTGCTCGATTTCATGAAGCGCACCAGCTTCCTTGGGCTCGATGAAGCATCGCTTGCAGCCATCGGCCCGGCCGCCGCTGCCCTCGCCCATGCAGAAGGCCTCCCTGCGCACGCCAAATCGGTGGAGCTTAGATCCAAATGAACACGACCGCCCGATCCGCCGCCCGCTCGGCTGCGCGCCTCGCCGCCGTACAGGCGCTCTACCAGCAGCAGATGGAGAAGACCCCGCTCGCCAAGCTGCTCAACGAATTTCACCAGCACCGGCTGGGCCGCGAAGTCGATGACGCCGAATACGAAGGCGAAGTGTTCGCCGATGCCGAAACGCAGTTCTTCGACGACATCGTGCGCGGCGTCGATGCGCGCCGCGATGAGATCGACGCATTGCTTACCGAAAAGCTGGCAGCGGGCTGGACGCTTGTGCGCCTCGACAAGACCATGCTCCAGGTGCTGCGCGGCGGCGCATACGAGCTGCTCGCCCGCGCCGACGTCCCCACGGCGACCGCGATCAGCGAATATGTCGATGTCGCGAAGGCGTTCTTCGATGACCGCGAAGCCAAATTCGTGAACGGCATCCTCGATGCGGTCGCCAAGGAAGCGCGCCGCTGATTTCCCTAGGCGTGCACGGTCATGCTACACCTCGCGGTATGATGACTGAGGGCGAATTTCTCGCGGCATTGCGCACGCTGCCGCTGCATGAGGGATCGCGCGGTCTGAAAGATGATTGCGCGCTGATCGAGATCGGCGAGGAAACGCTCATCTTCAATCACGACCTGATGGCGGAAGACACACATTACAGGCGCAACGCCGATCTTGCTGACGTTGCCTGGAAGCTCGTCGCTCTCAATCTTTCCGACCTCGCTGCCAAGGGTGCAGAGCCAATCGGCGCGCTGCTTGGCCATGCGCTTGGCGGTAACGACCAACGCTTCATCGAGGGCCTGCGCGAGGTCCTCACTGCCTACAATGTGCCGCTGATGGGCGGAGACACGATCGCCGCGACCGGGGCCAGCACTTTCAGCCTGACCGCTATCGGCAGGGCGACTTCCCGCCCAGTCCCTTCGCGTAGCGGCGCGCAAGCGGGGCACGGCGTTTTCATCACCGGAACCGTCGGGCGCGCTATGCTCGGATTTGAAGGCTTTGACGAGCATCTGGAGGCGTTCAATCGACCGCGCCGCGGATGGCGGAAGGCAAGGCGCTTGCCCCGCATGTGGGAGCCATGATGGACGTATCCGACGGCCTGCTGCTCGACGTCTTTCGCATGGCGCATGCCAGCGGCATTTCGATAGCGGTCGAAAGCGCCAGCGCGCCGGTAGCCGACCCCGACCGCGCTGACGAATGCATGCGATGGGGCGATGATTACGAGCTGCTGTTCACCCTACCCGAAGGAAACGCGCTGCCTGTTCCGGCGACGATGATCGGTACGGCAGAGCCGCGCGGGAGAGCGCCGCTGGTGCTCGATGGTGATCCGATCGACGACCCCGAAGGCCTCGGCTATCAGCACGGCTGAACGCTCCGCGCGCGCATCTGCCCTGCCAAAACTGGTGAAACGGGCGCATACGCGCGCGTTTGAGGCTTGTCAGCCTGTGACAAGCCCGTATGACTGTGCGCCCTTGCGCCGCATAATCAAAAAGCGGGATCTTTAATCAGGCGCAATTCCCAATACATTTCCGCGTCACGAGAGGGGATAATTCGTGAACCTAATTCTGATATCAATCGGGCTGGGATTGCTCGCCGTGATTTACGGCGTGATCACTCGCAGCCAAGTGCTGAGTGCGAGCACCGGCAATGAAAAAATGCAGGAAATCGCAGGCGCCATCCAGGAAGGTGCGCAGGCTTACCTGAACCGCCAGTACACCACAATCGGCATTGTCGGTGTGGTCGTTGCAATCATCGTCGGGGTGTTCCTCGGCCTCGTCCCGGCGGTCGGTTTCGTCGTCGGTGCGCTGCTTTCGGGTGTGGCCGGCTATATCGGCATGAACATTTCCGTACAGGCGAACGTGCGCACCGCGCAGGCGGCCAGCACTGGTCTGCAAGAAGGTCTGACACTGGCGTTTCGTGCCGGCGCGATCACCGGTATGCTGGTGGCTGGCCTCGCCCTGCTCGCGATTGCCGTGTTCTTCTATGTGCTCGTCGGCCCGATGGGTCTGAGCCCGAGCGACCGCATCGTGATTGATGGCCTCATCGGCCTCGCATTCGGCGCATCGCTGATCTCGATCTTTGCGCGTCTGGGCGGCGGTATCTTTACCAAGGCCGCTGACGTCGGTGCCGACCTCGTCGGCAAGGTCGAGGCCGGCATCCCGGAGGATGACCCCCGCAACCCCGCCGTGATCGCCGACAATGTTGGCGACAACGTGGGCGATTGTGCAGGGATGGCTGCCGACCTGTTCGAGACATATGTCGTCACCGTGGGTGCGACGATGGTTCTGACCGCATTGCTGCTGACGCAAGTGGGCGACCTGCTGCTGCCATTGATGGCGCTGCCGCTGCTGATTGGCGGCGCGTGCATCGTCACCTCGATCATCGGCACCTACTTCGTGCGCCTCGGCGGAGGAACCAATGTGATGGGCGCGATGTACAAGGGCTTCCTTGTCACTGCGATCCTTGCAATTCCGCTGATCTACCTTGTCACGCAATATGCGCTCGGCACGGTAGGTATCGACATGAACACAGTTCTCAACCCGGGCACCGACATGGTGCCATTCACGGGCAGGGATCTGTTTTATTGCTCGCTTATCGGCCTTGCGCTGACCGGCATCATCATCTGGATCACCGAGTATTACACCGGCACCAATTTCCGCCCGGTACGCTCGATCGCCAAGGCTTCGGAAACGGGCCACGGCACCAACGTGATCCAGGGTCTTGCGATCAGCCTTGAATCGACTGCGTTGCCCACCATCGTGATCATCGCCGCCATCATCGGTGCGTACCAGCTCGCTGGCCTGCTTGGCCTCGCGTTCGGTGCGACCGCGATGCTGGCGCTGGCCGGCATGGTTGTCGCGCTCGATGCCTATGGTCCGGTGACTGATAACGCTGGCGGCATCGCCGAAATGGCGGGGCTGGATGACAGCGCGCGTGAGAAGACCGACCTGCTCGATGCGGTCGGCAACACCACAAAGGCTGTGACCAAGGGCTATGCCATCGGTTCTGCCGGTCTCGCAGCGCTCGTCCTGTTTTCGGCCTACACCGCCGACCTTCGGGCCTATTTCCCGGACGCGAGCGTCGATTTCAGCCTTGAGAACCCGTATGTGATCGTGGGTCTGCTGCTGGGTGCACTGCTCCCGTACCTGTTCGGTGCGATGGGCATGACCGCCGTTGGCCGCGCGGCCGGCGATGTGGTCAAGGACGTGCGCGAGCAGTTCAAGGAGAAGCCGGGCATCATGGATTACTCCGAGAAGCCCGATTATGCCCGCACGGTTGACCTCGTGACCAAGGCGGCGATCAAGGAAATGATCATTCCTTCGCTGCTTCCGGTCCTGGCTCCGGTCGTTGTCTACTTCGTGATCTACGGCCTCGCCGGTCAGGAAAACGCCTTCGCGGCGCTGGGCGCTCTGCTGCTCGGCGTGATTGTCGGCGGGTTGTTCGTGGCGCTTTCCATGACCGCTGGCGGCGGCGCGTGGGACAATGCGAAGAAGTACATCGAAGACGGCAATCACGGCGGCAAGGGCTCGGAGGCTCACAAGGCTGCCGTGACCGGCGATACCGTGGGCGATCCCTACAAGGATACCGCAGGCCCAGCCGTGAACCCGATGATCAAGATCACGAACATTGTCGCGCTGCTTCTGCTCGCGGCGCTGGCCGGGACTCACTAAATTCCGATCGACTTTTTCGGACGATGACCCCGCTCGGAGCGATCCGGGCGGGGTTTTCCTTTGCCGGGGCGCTGCGATCTTGACCTTGCCCCAATGCCCCCGCATGGGCGCAGGAATGAGCGACACACCGACACCCGAAAAACTCGTTGGCGGGCTGGTCCGCCTGCTGACGGTCGAAAAGCGCGCCGCCGATATCTACTCGGGCCATCCGCAAAAGGGCGGCGTTGGCCGTGTGTTCGGCGGGCAAGTGCTCGCGCAGGCACTTCAGGCTGCGCAGGCTTCGGTAGCAGACGGAAAGACCGCGCATTCGCTTCACGCCTATTTCCTGCGCGGCGGCAAGGAAGGCATTCCGATCGAATACCGCATCCAGCGCGATTTCGACGGGCGCAGCTTCTCCAATCGCCGCGTCGTGGCTGCGCAGGAGAACGAGGACGGATCGAGCACTCCGATCCTCAACCTCACCGCCAGCTTCCAGGTTGCCGAGGACGGTATGGAGCATGTCGATTCGCCGATGCCCGACGTCGCCCCGCCCGAGGACCTGAAATCCGACATGGAGATGCGGCGGATCATGGCGGACAAGATCGGCGACAAGCTCTCAGATGCGCAGCGCGCCCTCATGCTGCGCCCTCGCCCGATCGAGATGCGCACGATCGACCGGCTGCACTGGATGAACTCCGAACCGCGCGAGCCGCGCGCCCACACCTGGTTCAGGACCGCAGCCCCGCTGCCGGATGACCCGGCCCTCCACCGCGCGATCATCACCTATGCCAGCGACTACACGCTGCTCGGCACGAGCGCGCTTCCGCATGGCCTTTCATGGATGCGCGGCGAGCTGGTCGGTGCCAGCCTCGACCACGCCATCTGGTTTCACCGTGAAGCGCGCGCCGATGAATGGCTGCTCTACGCAACCGACGCGCCGTGGTCGGGCAGCGGTCGCGGCTTCAATCGCGGGCGCATCTTCAACCGGGCTGGCGATCTGGTGGCGAGCGTCGCGCAGGAAGGCATGATGCGAAAGCGCAAGTCCAAGGCCTGACCCTGAAGCGGCGCCCATCGCTGCGCATGAGACACATGAGACAGTGTCCAGGGGGTGAAATGTTCCGGGCTCACAAACTCCCCCTCACGACGAAATAGCCGCTGGCTGATACCCGCTCATGAGCGAGTAGGAAAACGGGTTTCTGGTCTCCTGCTTTCCGCGCGCCGCGCCCTTGGTCGCGAAGCCAAGCAGCGCGGATGCGCTGCGCCCGAAGCTCGACGGCGGAAAGAAGACTAGTGCGCCAGGAACATCGGCAAATGCGGGTCGGTCAGCGAGTGGCGGGTTACGCCGCCGAGCAGCATCTCGGCCAGCCGCGAGTGACCGTAAGCGCCCATGATCATCATCGAGCATTCACGCTGCTGCGCTGCGGAAAACAGCGCGTCGGAGATTTTCGCGTCGCCGCGCGAGATCTCGACAATCTCGGATTCGATCCCGTGGCGGCTGAGATATTTCGCGCCTTCGCTCGCAGAGAAATCGAAGCGTTGCTTGTCGTCTTCTTCCGCGACGCTGACGAGGTGAACCTCGCTCGCATGCGCCAGCAGCGGCACGGCGGCGCGCAGCGCAACGCATGCCTCGGACGATCCGTTCCACGCGACCATGACCGGGGCATTGAGGTCGAGCCGCTTGGTTTCCTCGGGCACGACCAGCACCGGTACGGGCGCTTTCAGCACGAGGTTACCAACCATGGCCGAGGGACGGTGCGCGCCTTCTTCTCCGATATCGTGCGGTCCGACCAGGATCAGGTCATGCAGCGCGGATTGTTCGAGCAGGCGGTGTTCGGCCATGCCGTACATGAACTGCCATTCCCATGCGGCATCCTCGTTGGCGAGATCGGCCTCCGTTTTCTGCCGCAATTCCTCGGCTGCCTCTCTGATGCGCGGCATCGCCGCGGCCATCGCAGAACCGTAGAAGTCACCGGGCGCGAACACCTCGAAACTGACTGCCTGCAGGAATGTGATGTGCGCGCCGGTGGAGCGGGCAATGTCGAGCGCAACCTGCATCCGCGCTTCCATGCAATTGTCATCGGCGGCGTGAACAAGAATAGATTTCATCGGGGCTCTCCTTTGTTGTTGGATATCAATTTGCCCTGATTTTCGCCAAATGGCTTTGATCCAGATCAAATTTGTCGGCGTTCTTTATCGCAGTTTTCTTGCGCGCGCGGGTGCGCTAGCATTGATCCAATCTGGAGAGCCTTATCATGCAGATCACGCGCCAACCGCCGGTAAAGACGACGCTAAAGCCGTCAAACCATCCCTATCTGTCCGGGCCGTGGACGCCGGTTCACGAAGAGCTTGATGTCGACCGTCTCGAGGTTATCGAAGGCGCGATCCCCGCCGATATCGACGGTATTTACCTGCGCAACACCGAAAACCCCGTGCACCAGCCGCTGGGCCGCCATCACCCCTTCGATGGCGATGCGATGATCCATCAGGTCAGCATTTCGGGCGGCACAGCAAGCTATCGCAACCGCTTCGTGCGCACGAATTGCTTCGCTGAAGAACAGATTGCGGACGGTTCGCTTTGGGGCGGACTGATGGACCCGCCTGCCCTATCGAAACGCCCCGGTTTTGGCGCGCACGGCAGCCTGAAGGATACCGGCAGCACCGACATCGTCGTCCATGCAGGAGTGGCGCTCGCGACCTTCTACCAATGCGGCGAGGCATGGCAGATGGATCCGGTCACGCTCGACAATCTCGGCAAGGCTCCGTGGGGGCCGCTCGATGGGGTTTCGGCGCACCCCAAAGTGGATGAAACGACCGGGGAGCTGATGTTCTTCAATTATTCCAAACATGCGCCCTTCATGCATTACGGAGTGGTCGATCGCGCGGGCAAATTGGTCCACTACGTGCCGATCCCGCTTTCCGGTCCGCGCCTGCCACATGACATGGCGATCACGAAGAACTGGTCGATCCTCAACGACATGCCGCTGTTCTGGGACGAGGAATTGCTGAAGCGCGACATTCACGCAGCGCGCATCCATGACGGGGTGCCGACCCGTTTTGCCCTTATCCCCCGCCACGGCCAGCCCGAAGACATCCGCTGGTTCGAAGCTTCGCCAACCTATGTTCTGCATTGGACCAATGCCTATGAAATATCCGGTCCCGAGGGCGATGAAGTCGTGCTTGAGGGGTATTATCAGGACAAGCCGATGCCCGACCCGATCGAGGAAGCCGGCGAATACAGTCACATGATGGCGTATGTGGACGAGCATTCGTTCCAGTCGCGCCTCCACCGTTGGCGGTTCAATCTTGCGACCGGGGAGTGCCATGAAGAGCGGCTCAGCGACCGCATCGTCGAATTCGGCATGATCAATCCCGATTACCTGATGCAGAAATCGCGCTACATCTGGTCGACGACGACGCGGCCCGGCTGGTTCCTGTTCAACGGCTATGTTCGCCACGACACCGAAACGGGCGAGGAACAGGTCTACGAGCTTCCCGAAGGTGTCTATGCGAGCGAAAGCCCGATGGTGCCCAGAAAGCCGGCAAAATCCTCAAGCAGCGCAGCGGTAGGACAAACCACGACGTCATCGGAAGATGAAGGCTATTTGATCACCTTTCTGATCGATGAAAACTCCGGCACGTCCGAATGCGCCATCCTCGATGCGTCGGATATTGCCAAGGGCCCGATCTGCCGCCTCGCCCTGCCGCACAAGATTTCCAGTGGAGTGCATTCCACATGGGTCGAACACAGTCAGCTGAAAGCCGATGCGAAGTTTCGCAGGGCATCGCTCGAAAAGGCTGCCTGACAGGAAGTAGCGCGCGATTGCGCTCATCCGGTCGATGCGCGCAGGGATCTTCGCCGCTGAATTGCAACCTTTACCAAGGCGGAGCGTTGCAGTTACAGCGACACCAAATTCAACAAGAAGAGGCAGCACCGTGGCTTTCAAACTCATCGACCTACCGTATAACGACACCGCTCTTGAACCGGCTAGTTTCGTCCGAGACGCTTTCGTATCACTACGGCAAGCATCACCAAGCCTATATCGACAAGACCAATTCCGCGATCGAAGGCACCGATCACGCCGACAAATCGCTGGAAGCTGTCGTATCGGCAGCGCGCAATGACAATCAGGGCCTCTTCAACAACGCCGCCCAAAGCTGGAACCACGCGTTCTACTGGCATTCGATGGCGGCGGAAGAAACTGCGCCTTCGGACGAGCTTAAGACGCTCATCGACAGCTCGTTCGGTTCGGTCGATGCCCTCAAGGACAAACTGAAAGAGCGCGGCGCAGGTCACTTTGCCAGCGGCTGGGTCTGGCTCGCCGAAAAGAATGGCGGCCTGACTATCGAGGAAACGCATGACGGCGACACTATCGCCGACCATGACGGGGTGAACCCGCTGCTCGTGATTGATCTGTGGGAGCGCGCCTACTACCTCGACCACCAGAACAAGCGTCCGGCCTATCTCGACGCTGTTGTCGGGTCCAAGCTGAACTGGAAATTCGCCAGCGACAACCTCGCGCGCGGGGACACCTGGACCTACCCTAAATGAGACAGCTCAGCCATTAGGCAGCAAGAACAACGAAGCCCGGGCCGCGTAAAGCGGACCGGGCTTTTTGATTGCGGGCAGAATTTTCTTCGGGTCGCCTAAGCGGGCAGCCGGGCAGCCTCGCGGAAGCTCACCAGCTTGCGGCGCTTTTCGTCCCACAGCGTCAGCAGCAGCGGCTTGATCGTCTGGCGGGTCGTGAAGCGATTGACCTCGGCAAGCTCAGGGTGCGCCCTGAGCACATCGGGAAGCCGGTAGAACGGGATCCGGCTTGCAAGGTGGTGGACGTGGTGAATGCCGATATTGGCGGTAAACCAGCGCAGCACGGCAGGCAGGTGGAGGTGCGAACTGCCGAGCAGTGCCGCATCATGGAACGTCCATTGCTTGGCATGGTCCCAGTGCGCGTCTTCGAACTGGTGCTGGATATAGAACAGCCACACGCCGACCGATGCCGCGGTGAGCAGGACGGGAACGAACACCAGAACGGTTGCAAGCAGGCCGAATTGGAGGATCAGTCCGATGGCGATGACTGCGATCACCGCATTGGTCGCCATCGCGCTCACCCAGTAGATCGATCCGGCTTTCATCAGGCCGACCGGCAGGCGGTGGCGCAGCATGAAAAGGTAAGCCGGGCCAAGGCCGAGCAGGACGATCGGATGCCGGTACAGCCGATAGCCGAACCGCCCCAGCCACGACCGCTCGCGGAATTCGCGCACCGTCAGCGTATCGACATCGCCGAACCCGCGCGCGTCGAGATTGCCGGTGCTCGCATGGTGCAGCGCGTGCGAGCGCCGCCAGCAATCATAGGGCGTCAGGGTCAGCGCGCCGATGGCGCGGCCCAGCCAGTCATTCATCTTGCGGCTCTCGAAATACGCCCCGTGCCCGCAATCGTGCTGGATGATGAATAGCCGCAGCAGGAACAGACCCGCCAGCGGAGTTGCCAGCAGCGCAAGGTAGTATCCGGCAGACACCGCCGTGAGCAGAGCGGCGAACAGCGCGACAAAGGGCACGAACGTGATCGCAAACTCCCACCAGCTTCTCGCCGTATTGGGCGTGCGGAACTTGGAGAGATCGCGCGCGAGCTGGCGCGGGTCGAGCGCATCGCGCGCTTCATGCGACGCGGATTGCGCCGGGCTCACGGGGGAATAGTGTGTCACATTCGTCCTTGAATTCTGTTCTTTGAACTTAGGTAGGCACTAATTCCTGCATTGTCACGACAGCTCTTCGCCGACGATCCTAGCCGCCAGCATGATAGAAATCGTAAATCTGCTGCGCGACCTTGTCGCTGACCCCCGGCGCACGCTGCAAGTCCTCGAGCGCGGCTGCGCGGACCTTGCTTGCAGTCCCGAAATGCAGCAGCAGAGCGCGCTTACGTGCCGGGCCGATGCCGGGGATTTCATCGAGCGGTGACGCGGTAATCGCCTTGGAGCGCTTGGCCCGGTGCGCGCCAATTGCAAAGCGGTGGACCTCGTCGCGCAGGTTCTGGAGGTGGAACAGCAATTGCGAATTGGTCGGCAGCGTCTTCTCGCGGCTCGTCCGGAAAGTGGAAGACCTCGCGCCCTTCGCGCCCGTGATGCGGACCCTTGGCAATGGCAATGACCGGCAAGTCATCGATACCAAGCTCGCCCAGCACCTCCATGACGCTCGACATCTGTCCCTTGCCGCCATCGACCAGCACGAGATCGGGCCACACGCCTGCGCGTTCACGGTCGGGATCGTCCTTCATTGCACGCGTGAAGCGGCGCTTCATCACTTCGCGCATCATCCCGAAATCATCATTGGTCTGCGCTTCGCGGATATTGAATTTGCGGTATTGCGATTTTTCGAAACCTTCGGGACTGGCAACGATCATCGCGCCCACCGCCTTCGCGCCCTGGATATGGCTGTTGTCATACACCTCCACCCGCTCGGGCGGCGCGTCGAGTTCGAGGAATTCGGCCAGGTCGCGATTGACCTTTGCCTTGGTCCCGGATTCGGCCAGCCGCCGCTCCAACGCATCGACCGCATTGCGGCTCGCCTGAGCCATCAGCTTGCGCCGGTCACCGCGCTGCGGGACGGACAGCACGACCTTCTTTTCGGCAAGCTCGGTCAGGGCCGCTTCGATCAGCTCGGTTTCGGGCAGCACCCGGTCGACCAGCACCGTCGGCGGAGGAGGCACTTCCTCGTAGAATTGCAGCATGACATTGGCGAGCACCTGAGCCTCTTCGACGTCCTTCGTGTGGCTGGGGAAGAACGCGCGGTGCCCCCAGTTCTGCCCGCCGCGAATGAAGAACGCCTGCACCGCGATATGCCCGCCCTTGGCCGCGAGCGCGAACACGTCCGCATCGCCCACCCCGCTGGCATTGATCGCCTGCGAGCCCTGGATAAAGGTCGCCGCGCGCAGCCGGTCGCGCAGGATCGCGGCAGTCTCGAAATCCAGCTCCTCGGCAGCCTTGGCCATCTGCTTTTCGAGATTGGCCTGCACCTGCCCCGATTTCCCCGCGAGGAAGTCTTTCGCCTGATCGACCAGCGCGTCGTAATCCTGCTCGGATATGCGGTCGACGCACGGCGCCGAGCAACGCTTGATCTGGTAGAGCAGGCAAGGCCGGTCGCGATTGTTGAAGAAACTGTCAGTGCAGGATCGCAGCAGAAACAGTTTTTGCAAGGCGTTCAGCGTGGTGTTCACGCTGCCGGCGCTGGCGAAGGGACCGTAATAATTGCCTTTCGCCCTGCGTGCACCGCGATGTTTGTGGATGCGCGGAAACTTGTGATCGGCGCGCAGCAGGATGAAGGGAAAGCTCTTGTCATCGCGCAGCAGGACATTGAACGGCGGGCGGAACCGCTTGATCAGCTGCGCTTCGAGCAGCAGCGCCTCGGCCTCCGAATTGGTCGTGACGATCTCCATGCTGCGGCACTGGCTCACCATCCGCTGGAGCCGCCCGGTCAGGCCCGCCACTTGCGCGTAATTCGCCACCCGCGCCTTCAGGCTGCGCGCCTTGCCGACATACAGCACGTCGCCGCGCGCATCGCACATCCGGTAGACCCCCGGCACCGGCTTCAGCGTCTTCACCGTTTCACGGATCGCAGTCACCCCCGCCTCCAGGTTCGGTTGCGCACGCGAGACGGTGTAGGCCGCGCGCTCCTCATTGAAGCGCTCGGCCCCTCTCGGATCGTGCGGGGTACCAGCCGGGGTCTTTGACATACAGGCCAGATAGGGCGCTCGGCGCGGAGATGGAAGTCCGGGCGGGCTTGACGCCCCTTGCCCCCAAATAACAAACAGTAATCAAGTCGAATTTATCAATTCGTCGCCAATTTTACACCAATTGGCGAATCTTTACATTTATAAAGCCATTCCACTCTAAGTTACGAATCAATAAATATAAATAAGGGTTGCCTAACTTGTGTTAACAGGAGGCAAGCTCGTGAGTAATTCTGATCATCATGGCATGAAGCCGCTAGAAGGGCTTTCACCGTATTGTCGCATGAGCGAATACGGGATCGAGCAGCGCGACGACCGGTTCGGACGCATGTTCGGCGATCTGGCCCCGGCCTACACACGGCCCGAAATCCTGATCGAGATCGGCAAGGTCGGCGGCAACATGCAGGATCCCGACGACAAGGGCCGCACTCAGGATGTCCCCGTCGGCATGATCTTCTTCGGCCAGTTCGTCGATCACGACATCACGCTCGACACCTCCAGCACGTTCGACACGGTTGTCGATGATCCGGGCGAGATCGCCAATGTGCGCACCCCGACGCTCGACCTCGACTGCATTTACGGTCTCGGACCCGAAGCGCAGCCTTATCTGTACGAACAGGGCGACGCGTTTGGCGGGGTCAAGCTGCTGACCGGAGCGGACAATGCAGGACAGGCGGGCATCGCCGAAAGCGACCTGCTTCGCTCGCCCAATGGCCGTGCAATCATCGGCGACCCGCGCAATGACGAAAACCGTGTCATCAGCCAGATCCAGCTAGCGATCATTCGCTTCCACAATCACGTGGCCGACACCCTCAACAGCGAAGACGGGCTGGAAGGCCATGACCTTTACGAAGCGGCGCGCCGCCAAACGACCTGGCATTACCAGTGGGCGGTCGTGAACGATTTCCTGACCGATGTATGCGGAGAGCCGGTGGTCGAGCGCATACTTGGATGCGGAAGGCAGTTCTATTGCGGGCATGTGCCGTTCATCCCGGTCGAATTCTCCGTCGCCGCATACCGCTTCGGACACTCGATGATCCCTATGAAACTGCAGGTGCAGCAGGGCGGCCAGCGGCTCGAACTGTTCGGATCGGAACTGGGCGAAGGCTTTGACGCGCTGACCAACGCCGATGACGTGGTCGATTGGCACGAATTGCTGTTCACGCCCGAGAACCGCCAGGTCGAACGCGCGCAAAAGCTCGACACGCTGCTCGCCGCCGACCTGCTCGACCTGCCGTTCGTGACCGGCAGCGCTGCGGAAAAATCGCTCGCAACCCGCAACCTGCTGCGAGGCAACACTTTCCTGCTGCCAGCCGGGGAGAAGGTTGCGCAGGCGATGGGGGTGGATCAGAGCGATATCAACAAGACGCTCAACAAGGTCGGGAACGTGAATGGCGACCTTGGCGAGGAAGGCATCCCGCTGTGGCTCTACATCCTTGCAGAGGCAGAAGCTGTCGGCAGGGCCCAGCCGAATGGCAATTCGAAGAAGGGCGAAGGGCTCGGCCCGGTAGGCGCGACCATCGTCGCGGAAGTCATTATCGGCCTGCTCGAACTCGACGATCATTCATATCTCGGCGCGAACCGCAACTGGGCTCCGCGCGAGGAATGGAACACGCTTGGCAAGCTTGTGACGGTGGCCCAGCCCTGACCGGCTGCCGTCATGATGTGCGGAGCAGGACCGAGGTTTAGCCCCCGGCTGGTCCTGCTCCGCCTCTTTTTGTCCAGTCCCCGATTGGCAATCGAGCGGCGCGCGCCTATCGCCGCGCCATGTCTTCAGGCCTTACGCGACACTATGATGCGATCATCCTTGGTGCGGGTGCGGCAGGGCTGATGTGCGCTGCCGAAGCCGGCCAACGCGGCGCGCGGGTCGCTGTTCTGGAAAAGGCGGAGAAACCGGGCAAGAAGATCCTGATTTCGGGCGGCGGGCGCTGCAATTTCACGAATGTCCACGCCGGCCCGGGCAATTACCTGTCGGACAACCCGCACTTCGCCAAGTCCGCCCTCGCCCGGTACACCGCGCAGGACTTCATCGACCTCGTCAACAAGCACGGGATCGAATGGCATGAAAAGACCCTCGGCCAGCTATTCTGCGATGGCTCGGCCAAGCAGATCGTGCAGATGCTACTCGATGAATGCCCTGAGGATATGGTCGATGTGGTCTGCGATGCCGAGGTCACGGCGGTCGAGCATCTCGATGGAACGTTCGGCGTCATGGCGAGCGGGCAGGCCTACACTGCGCCGAATCTGGTGATCGCGACCGGTGGTCCGTCGATCCCGAAGATGGGTGCAACCGGCTTTGCCTATGACCTGGCGCGGCAATTCGGGCTGAAAGTGGTCGAACCGCGCCCTGCCCTCGTGCCGCTGACACTGGGCGGCGAAGACGTGCTGTTCCGCGAATTGTCGGGCGTATCGGCCCCGGTCACCGCCTCGGCAGGCAGCGGCAAGCGCAAGGCGCGCTTCGAAGAGGCCGCGCTGTTCACGCACAAGGGGCTCTCCGGCCCCGCCATCCTGCAAATCTCCTCCTATTGGCGGCACGGCGAGCCGATCGGCATCCGCTTCCTCGAGCAGGCAGACGCGGAGTGGCTGATCGGCCTGAAGCGCGACAGGCCCAAGGCGAGCCTCAAAACCGTCCTGCGCGAACACCTGCCCGACCGGCTGGCCGATGCGCTTGCCGATCGGATCGGGATCGAGCGCGAGCTTGGCAACGTCTCAGACAAGGATTTGCGCGCGGCTGGGGAAAAACTGGCCGACTGGCGCTTTTCGCCCAATGGCACAGAGGGATTTGCCAAGGCCGAAGTCACCATCGGCGGCATCGCCACCGGCGAGCTTTCATCAAAGACGATGGAAACCAAAGCAGTCCCCGGCCTCTATGCAATCGGCGAAGCGGTGGACGTGACCGGGTGGCTCGGCGGGTACAACTTCCAGTGGGCCTGGGCGAGCGGAGTGGCCGCCGCAGAGGCTATCGCCGGGTAATTTCATTGCGGCGAAGCCTTCCCCTACGGCAATTCCTGCCGCGTGCGTAAGGTTGTCACAGCACTGAAACATCCCTACGTCCCTCTTCAGAGCTCGAACACGGGCCGAAACTGCTGAGCATCAGCAGTCCTGCGGGAGAGAACCTTGCGGCAATTGCAAGGCATGGATTCCTCGTTCGTAGCGCTGGAATCGCCGAATTCGCCGATGCATATCGGTAACCTTCTGATTTATAACCCGGAAACGGCGCCGGGCGGTTTCGTTCGGTTCAAGGACATCCTGCAGTTCTTTCACGACCGGATGCAGCTGTCGAAGACGATGCGGCAACGCCTCGTGCGCGTGCCGTTCGACCTCGATTACCCGTACTGGATCGAGGATCCGAATTTCGATCTCGAATACCACGTCCGCCATGTCGCACTGCCAAAGCCCGGCGACTGGCGGCAATTGTGTATCCAGACCGCGCGCATTCACGCACGCCCGATGGACCTTACCCGCCCGCCGTGGGAGTTCACCGTGGTCGAGGGGCTCGACAATGTGCGCGACTTTCCCAAGGGCTGCTTCGGCTTCGTCACCAAGGTCCACCACTCCGCCATTGACGGCATGAGCGGCATCGACCTGATGGAGGCGATCCATACCGTCTCGCCCTCCACCGCGCCGCCGAACGAGCCCGATGACTGGAAGCCGGAGAAAATCCCGAACGCAGTCGAATTGCTCGGCAAATCCTACGTCAACGCGCTGCTCAATCCGCTGAAACAGGCGCAGGTTGCAGCGCAGGCCGTCCCCGGCGTCGCCAGCGCGATCAAGGGGCTGGTGACACGCCAGTTCAAGCTTTCCAGCGATTACGTGCCGCCACGCACGCGCTTCAACCGCTCGATCTCCTCGCACCGCGTGGTCGAAGGGCGCAGTTTCAGCCTGACCGAGCTGAAATCCATCCGCGCGCTCCTGCCAGAGGCGAAAGTGAACGACGTCGCGCTCGCCATTATCGGCGGCGCACTTCACAAATACCTCACCGAAAAAGGCGACCTGCCCAAGGGCACGATGACCGCGATGGCGCCGATTTCGGTGCGCTCGAACGATGAGAAAGGCGACATGGGCAACCAGGTTGCCGCCATGATCGCGCCGCTCGGCACACATATTGCCGATCACAAGGAACGGCTCGAATATGTCTTCGGCCAGACCAGCAACTCGAAGGCGATGACCAACGCCTTGGGCGCGCGCACCATGACCGAGGTGAGCAAGGTGAACCCGCTGCTTTACATGGCGCTGGGATCGCAGCTGTTCAGCCGCGTCAGCCTCGCCCACCGCGTCGCGATGCCGTTCAACACCGTGGTGACCAATGTACCCGGCCCGCCGGTGCATATCTATTCTGCGGGCGCGCGGATGGAGAGCATGGCGCTCTCGCTCATCTGCCTGACCGACGGCCTCGGCCTTGCACATATCGTCCAGAGCTATGTCGATGAAGCGATCATCAGCTTCACCGCCTGCCGCGACATCATGCCCGACCCTGAATTCTACGCCGATTGCATACAGGAAAGTTTCGACGAGATGCTTGCAGCGGCCAAGGCCGTGAGCAAGCCCGCCGCCAAGCGCGCCCCTGGCAAGGCGCCAGCAAAGAACACGGCGGCCAAGAAGCCGCCAACCAAGAAAACGGCAGCCAAAAAGCCTGCCAAGAGAACACCAAAGAAAACAACCAGTCGCATCGCCGAGGAGAGCAAGTAATGGCAAGCATGGCACCGAGCGCACATGCCAACGGACGGGAATTGCCAGCAGCGGTTCCTCCGAACCGATTCTGGACATTCACAGAGGGGCGCGCTCTCTTCGAGCTTGGGGCATTTTACGCCGCTCGCCCGTTTCTCTCCGCTCTGCCCAAAGGTGATGGCCATGCGGTCGTGACCCTGCCGGGCTTCATGGCGACCAACAATTCGACCGTCCCGATGCGGCGCCTGCTGGACCGGCTTGGCTATGATGCGCATGGCTGGGATCTCGGGCCGCAATGTGCGCGTCAACGAAGTGCTCCTGTCAAAGCTGGAATCGCAGCTAACGCGGCTGTATAGAACGAGCGGACGCACGGTTTCGCTGATCGGATGGAGCCTTGGCGGCGCGCTTGCGCGCGAACTGGCGAAACTTCATCCGGAGAAGGTGCGGCTGGTCATGAGCCTCGGCAGCCCGATTTCAGACGATCGCAACCATACCAATGCAGCGCGTCTGTTCGAATTCTTCAACGGAAACGAACCGGATGAGCTGCGCGGCGGCCAGTTCCAGGGCCTCGACGCCGCCCCTCCCGTGCCCACGTCATCGGTTTACACCAAGACCGATGGCATCGTGCACTGGCGCGGAAGTGTGCAGCATCCCGAGAGAACCCACGACGAACATCCCAGCGAGAATATCGAAGTTTACGCCAGCCATTTAGGACTTGGTTTCAACCCGTCTGTGATGGTGGCAATGGCCGACCGACTGGCGCAGACTGAAGGCGAGTGGGCTCCGTTCGAGCCCAAGCTTCACCAGCGTATCCTGTTTCCGAAAGTGAGACTGAACTAGAACAGCTTCCGGATATCGATGCCTATAAACCGTCCGGTCGGATCGATCAGGAACGGCTGGTAATTGATCGGTGTGTCGCCGTTCTCGTCGCGGACCTGCCGCCGCGCGTCGAAGATATTGTCGGCGCGCAGGCTGACCCGCAGGTTCTTGAGCGCTTGGCTTTCCGAACCGAACAGATCCGCCAGGTTCGAGAAAACTCGCAAGTCAAAGGTCGCCAGATCGCTGAAGAACAGGTCGGTGCTGCCTGGCAGGCCCGATCCGTCGAGCCGGGTTTCGCCGACATACCTTGCCGAGAGCCGTACGCCCAAACCCTTGCCAAAGAGCCCGGCTTCGAGGCGGGTGTTGTTGCGCGGAAAGCCAAAGGCACTGGTGGCATCGCCGTCCAGCTGGTCGAGGCGGGCGATACCCGGCGCGATCAGGATGTCGTTTTCCAGCTCTATCGTGTGATTGAGGCTCGCAAAATAGCGCCAGCCCGAAGCACGCCCGCGGGCAAACGGGTTGCCGCCGCCGAATGGCCCGCCGCCGCTGCGTCCAGAAGCCTGCCCGCCAGCCTGCCCGCCGCCGGGCCTGCCTTCGCCTGAGCAGATACGCTCGCGAAACTGGTCCAGGGCCTCTTGCGAGATCGCACCATCATCACCCCGCGCCCGGTCGAGCAGGCGTTTCAGGAATGCAGGGTCCATGCCCGGCAACAATTCGGAGGTGGCCTCGCCGTTTTCTATGGCTGTGACGATCTTGGCGAGCTGCCCGGCCCCGCCTTCACCGCATATGCGTTCGCGCAGGGAGGCAAAGGCAGCTCGCATCCCGCCGCCGGGACCGCGCTGTTCGGAAGAATTGGCGCTGTCGCTGCCGCCAGGCGGTCCGTCGGCGCGGTCGGGGCGCCCGCCGAACATCGCCGGGTCCATGTCGCAGAAACGCTCCCGGAAAGCGGAGAGGCGCTCTGGCGTGATGTCGCCATTCTCGTCTCTCACGCGCGAGAGGATGCGCTCGAAACGCGCTGGATCAAAGCCGGGGATTTCGCCGGAAACATCCTCGCCCGCTTCGACGCGCTCGATCAGGCGAGTAAGGAACTCCAGCCCGTCATCGGCGCAAATGCGTGTGCGAAACTGCCTGAATTGCGCGCGTCGATCCGCACTTGGCGGCTCGCCGCTGCCTTGTGGCCGGCCAGAGGCCTGTGGCGGTCCGCCACGCCTTCCGCGCCCTTCACCGCCGCCGCGCTCGCGCATACCGAAGCTGCCGCGTGTGAAAAGGTTGATCTGCAGCCTGTCGGAGCGCGTTTCCGCAAAGGTCACAAACCGGTTGTCGACCGCGACAAGCTGCCCTGCCGTATCGCGTGTGATGCGGCTGGGAAAGGCCGCCTCGATCTGCGGAGTGATAGATGGGAATCCGGCGGTCACATCGTCCGAGCGGTTGCGAATATATTCCACTGACAGGCGCGAATTATCCCAGAACGGCAATTGCCAGTTCACTGCGAGTTTCCAATCGCGCTGCGTTTCCGCCAGCAGGTCGGGATTGCCGCCCGTGATCACGGTCGCAAGCACTGTTTCGCCATTGACGAAATCGAACACCGGAACGTTGAAATTCGTGACCTGCGGATCACCCAGATCTCGAAAGCGACGGCGCAACCTCACGCAGTATATAATTTACCGACAGGTCAAGCCGCTCGGTCGGTTGCCAGTTCAATCCGACATTGTAATCCCCGAGCAGTCCGAAATCGGACAGGTCTTCCAGTCCCGCCTGCGCGGTCAACGAGACGCTTCCCAGCGCGTCGGCGAACCCGTTGCGGCGGCTGGTTATCGGAACCACCAGGTTTGCGCCGGTCGACAAGCGCCGCCGTGTAAGCTGGGTGTCGAGCAGCGCGCGGGTGTCGTCGCTCTCGATGCGCTGCCAGTCCGCTCCGGCATCGAAGGTCGCAATCACGTCGCCCGCTGGAAGGGTGGCAATCGGTCCGCGCAAAGTTGTTTGCGAAACCGTCGATATGGTGCGCCGATTGGCGATATCGAACCCGGCACCGGCGGCGCTTGGCAGCGGCGCGTCGATCGCAATCAATCCAGCGATCGCATCGGATTGCAAAGCATCCGTGTCAAAGCGCTGGTCGATCTCGGTCTCGGTTTCGCTGAATGATCCGTCGAAGGTGCTGGTCAGCCGAAAAGCGTTTACCGACTTGCTGATCGAGCCGGACCCGGACAGCGTATCGCTCGACACGCGCCGCTCCAGCGGGGTTTCCTCGCCAAATGTCCGCAGCGCGCTATCACCGGATGGATCGGTCAGCGTGACGATGTTGAGGCCGGAAAGTGACCGGCTGTCATTGCGCGCATAATTGACATTGGCCGAGGCGGCAGTGCCGCTTTCGATGAAAGCCTTGGCCCAGCTGATATTGCCTTCGATCGACCGGCTGTCGGCCACAAGGCTGCGAAAATCGGCCTGTTCGGGGTCGCTCGCAATGTCGGAAACCGAGCCCGGCGTCTGGATTATGTCCCGCTCGGATTCGGTCAGGAGGCTGGTGTCATTGGCCTCGAAATTCAGGTTGAGCCGCCCGCCATCGGTGATCTTGAGATAGCCGAGTTCCTGCTCGTTCACGAGATATCCGCCGCGTGACGGACCTTCGAATTCAAGCTCGACCTCGCGGCTCGTGAAATCCTCCTTCAGCACGAGGTTGATGACGCGGCGATCCGGAGCGAAGCCGAAACGCTGGGCGACCTCTTCGGGAAAGACTTCGACCTTGGCGAGCGCTTCGGGCGGGTATTGGAAAAACTCGCGGAAACTGCCGACCCGTATGCCGTTGATAAGCGTGATCGGACGTCCGCTGCCGCGACCGCGCGCCGATCCGGTCTGCGCTGTGATCTGCGTGATAAGATCGGCAATCGAGGCGACGCCCTCAGCCGCGATATCCTCTTCATTAAGCTCGAGCAGGGGGGCTGTTCGACCACCAGTTGCCCGCGCAGGCGCTGCGCCCGAACCACGATTTCGTCATCTGCCGGAGCTGGCGCCTGCACCGGCGGAGACGCGTCGGTCTGTTCCTGCGCTCCGCCAGCTTGCGCAGCCGCAGCCGCTGGCACGGCTCCGCAGCCCAGCCACAGCGCCGAAAGACAGACGCCGGTGCCAAACAGGGCGCGGGAAGAGGGGGTGAAGATCATTCGTGCCCTTTTGAGCAATGAAAGACGGGGGACAAGCACCTGAATTGTATCAACTTGCACCACGATATACGGAGGTGGACATGAACGGGATGCACCAGATGGAGGTGCGATTGGATCAGGCCCGTAACGCACGAGGCTTCCCTTTTGTTCTCGGCATCGCTAAATGGCCCGCCAGAGCCGACGAGCGGCTCGCGATTTTCCGGCGCAAAATTCGCGCCTTGCACTGATGAAGGAACTACATGGCCAAGGAAGAACTCCTCGAAATGCGCGGGCGTGTCGTCGAATTGCTGCCCAATGCGATGTTCCGGGTCGAGCTTGAAAACGGTCACGAAGTTCTGGGCCACACTGCGGGCAAGATGCGCAAGAACCGCATCCGCGCGCTGGTCGGCGACGAAGTGCTGTGCGAGCTTACCCCTTACGACCTGACCAAGGCGCGCATCACTTACCGGTTCATGCCCGGTCGCGGCGGCCCCGGTCAGGGGCCCGGCCCGGCCTAACCGCAAGGCGCGCCGATGAGCGCCCTTCACCTCACCCTCGCCTCTGCCAGCCCGCGCCGCCGAGACCTGCTCGCGCGGATCGGAATCGTACCTGACGCAGTTTCACCGACCGACATCGACGAAACGCCGCTCAAGGCAGAGCGCCCGCGCGATTACGCGCTGCGCATGGGTGAGGAGAAAGCCGCAGCGGCGGCAGCACCCGGCTTTGTGCTTGCGGGCGACACGGTAGTCGCTGCCGGGCGGCGGATCCTGCCCAAGACCGAGAGCGAAGCAGAGGCGCGGGGCTGCCTCGAGCTGCTGTCAGGGCGCAGGCATACCGTGCTTTCGAGCGTGGTGCTTCGCGCGCCCGACGGCACTGTGAAATCGCGCCTCAGCGAAAATATCGTTCGATTCAAATCGCTGAGCCGCGAGGAAATCGGGGCCTACCTTGCCGGGGACGAATGGCGCGGCAAGGCAGGCGGCTATGCAATACAGGGATCGGCCGAGGCGCTGATCCAATGGATGCGCGGGAGCCATTCAAGTGTGATGGGCCTGCCGCTTTACGAGACCCGCGCGCTGCTTAAATCCGCGGGGTTCCAGATTGGTTGAAGAGCGGACCAGCGATTGGTTTGTCGAGCGCGGCATTGGCGAAGACCGCGCGCTGCTGACGATTGCAGGCCAGATAATCGCTGCAAAGTTGCATTGGCCCGGCGAGCTTTTCGCGGGTCAGCAGGTTGAGGCCAAGCTTGCCGCCAAGCCAGGCGGGGCGCGGCGCGGCACTGCAATGACCAATGCGGGCCGGGAAATCCTTGTCGACCACCTGCCTTCGCATCTGACCGAAGGCGAAATGGTCACCCTGACGGTCACTCGCGCGGCAGTGGGTGAGAAGGGGCGGTTCAAACGGGCGCAAGGCCGCTACCTCAAAACCGAGCATCCAGCGGACCTCAAATGGCTCCCCGAGGCGCGCGAGGTGCGCGAATTCGCCAGGGGTTGCTGGGAAGATATTTGGGAGGCAGCATCTTCTGGCGAGATCAGTTTCGATGGCGGCTCGCTGCATTTCAGCGTCACGCCAGCGATGACGCTGATCGATGTGGACGGATCAGGCACCGCTCGGCAACTGGCTTTGGCGGCCGTACCCGTTATCGCGAGCTGGCTCAGAGCGTTTGATCTGGGCGGAAATATCGGCATCGATTTTCCCACCATTTCAGACAAGGCTGACCGCAAAGCTATCGATGCGGCTCTGGACGAGGTCTTGAACGACTGGCCGCATGAACGGACCGCGATGAACGGCTTTGGCTTTGTGCAGATCGCCGCGCGGATGGAAGGGCCTTCGCTCCTGCACCGCTTTGCAACGTCACGTGTCGGAATGTGCGCGCGCATGGCACTTCGCCGCGCGGAGCTGGCCGCGGGCGCGGGCGCAGTCCTGCTCGTCACGGTTCACCCGGCGCTCAAAGCCAAGCTGAAATCCGAATGGCTGGAAGAGCTGGCGCGCCGCACCGGAAAACAGGTGCGGATCGAGAGCAATCCCGCACTTGCGCTCGAAGCGGCGCAGGTCCAGATAATTGAGCCTTGATGTTGAACCAACCCGCCCGCTTCCTCCACGCCTCAACCCTGAAGATACCCGGAAACAATCGGGGCGAAAGGGCAGAAGGAGCGGTTGGCCCGGAGCCTGCGAAATGAATATGCCGCAAAAACCCTGCCCAATCTGCAAGAAACCGCGCTCTGAAGAACACTCGCCGTTTTGCTCCACGCGCTGCAAGGACCGCGATCTCGCAAAGTGGTTCGGCGATGGCTATGCCGTGCCCAGCCGCCCGGCCAGCCCGGAAGAAATCGCGACCGCCGATTGGGACACGCAAGAATAGGCGCATGGCGGCAGAAATACCCCATTTCCCTCTTGCCAAGCGCGTGCCAGTTCGCCATAGGCCCGCTCTCATTTGCTCGCCGGTTTGAGCGTTTCCAGCCAGACCGTCGCCGCAGCAAGTGCCCGGGTAGCTCAGGGGTAGAGCAGCGGATTGAAAATCCGCGTGTCGGTGGTTCGATTCCGCCCCCGGGCACCACTTGCTGAGGGTTATTTAGTCGAGCTGGGAGGCTGCTCAAATGTCCCGTCGCCGCCAGATTTACGAAGGCAAGGCCAAGATCCTTTACGAAGGTCCGGAGCCGGGCACGATTATCCAGTATTTCAAGGATGATGCGACCGCCTTCAATGCCGAGAAGACCGGGACGATCAACGGCAAGGGCGTGATCAACAATCGCATCAGCGAGCACGTTTTCAGCCGCCTTTCGCATATCGGCATCCCGACACATTTTATCCGCCGCCTCAACATGCGCGAGCAATTGGTGCGGCAGGTCGAGATCATCCCGATCGAAGTCGTCGTGCGTAATGTCGCGGCGGGTTCCATCTGCAAGCGGCTCGGCCTTGAAGAAGGCGATCCGCTGCCGCACACGCTGATCGAATATTATTACAAGGACGATGCGCTCGGCGATCCGCTGATCTCCGAGGAGCACATCGCCTGCTTCAACTGGGCCAACCACGAAGAGATGCACGACATTTCCTCGATGGCGATCCGGATCAACGATTTCATGTCCGGCATGTTCGCCGGGATCGATATCCGCCTGGTGGATTTCAAGCTCGAATTCGGGCGGCTCTACGATGGCGATTACAGCCGCGTGATCCTCGCCGACGAGATCAGCCCGGATGGCTGCCGCTTGTGGGACATGAAATCGGGCGAAAAGCTCGACAAGGACCGGTTCCGCCGCGATCTGGGCGGCGAGGAAGAAGCCTACCGCGAAGTCGCACGCAGGCTCGGCCTGCTGCAGGAAGAGGACAGCGGCCCCGGCGAAGTGCTCGACCTGTCGAGCCATCGCTCACGCCTGCGCGGCACGCCTCCCCCAAAAATGACCTGACAGCGCCAGTTCATTCGCTAGGCTGCATGGCCCACGGGGATGAAAAGGGTCTGTCTGAAATCATGAAATCTTCTGCACGTGTCGTTGTCACGGGGCTTTTGCTTGCCCTGCCCAATATCGCTTTGACCTCGGCCCTTGCCGCGCAGGACTCCCCGGTGGCCGCGCAAGAGACCTCGGACGCAAGCGAGCCGACATGGTTCTTCGAAGTCAGCGATGTCGAGGTCGATCCGGGCTATGTCTTCGGGCAGCTCGACAACGGCATGCGGTATGTGCTGCGGCAGAACGCGACGCCCGAAGGCACCGCAATTATCCGGATGCGGATCGATTCCGGATCGCTCGACGAGACAGAGGCCGAGCGCGGCCTGTCGCACTATCTCGAGCACATGGCCTTCAACGGGTCCAAGGGTATTCCCGAGGGCGAGATGATCAAGCTGCTCGAACGCGAAGGGCTTGCGTTTGGCGCCGATACCAATGCGACCACCGGCCTGTCCGCGATCACCTACATGCTTAACCTGCCGAGGAACGACGAAGACCTGCTCGATACCGCGCTGATGCTGATGCGAGAGACGGCGAGCGAGCTGACCATTGCGCCAGATGCGGTCGACCGTGAGCGCGGCGTGGTCCTGGCCGAGCGGCGCGACCGGGCGGGATTTCGCCAGCGCGCGCAGGAGGATGGCTTCGAATTCATCGCCCCCGATGCGCGCTTCCCGACCGGCTGCCCATCGGGACCGTGGAAAGCCTTGAGAGCGCAACCGCAGAGCAGCTCCGCAGCCTCTACCAACGCACCTATACACCGGCCAACACCACGCTGGTCATAGTCGGCGATTTCGAGATCGAGGCGATGGAAGCGCTCATCAGCGCACGCTTTGGTGATTGGGATGCTGCGGCGGCTCCGGTCGATCCGGAAACAGGTCCGATAGACATCACGCGCGGGGGGCTGACCGATATCTATATCGACCCGGCCCTGTCCGAAAGTGTGCAGATCGCACGGCTTTCCGCGTGGCAGGACCGCCCCGACACCTTGGCGGAGCGCAAAACCGCTTCGATCCGCTCTATCGGCTATGCCATCATCAATCGCCGCCTCGCCCGGCTCGCTCGCGGCGAAGACGCGCCGTTCCGCGGTGCCCGGTTCGGCAGCAGCGATGTCTTCGAGGATGCCCGCTCTACCACCCTGTCCGTATCCAGCGCCGATGGCGAATGGCGTGAGGGCGTGCTTGCCGCCGTGCGCGAGGTCAATCAGGCGCTCACCTTCGGCTTCACCCAGGCAGAAATCGACGAGCAGCTCGCCAATATCCGCACCCGGCTCGAAAATGCGGTCCAGGGCGAGTCGACGCGGACCAACCGCGTTTATGTAAGCGGCGCGCTGAGGCTCGTCTCGGATGATCGCATTCCGACCACGCCGGCCTATCGGCTCGCTGTGTTTGAAGCGGTGCAGGACCAGATTACCCCGGAAAACGTGCTGGCGGAGCTGACCCGCGATGCCGCACCTCTGATCGAGCCGCTGATCCGCTTTCAAGGCCACGCCGCGCCAGAGGGCGGCGAGGAGGCCCTGCGCAGCGCCTTTGCCGATGGCATGGCCTTGCCGATCGCTGCGCCCGAATATGGCGGCCCTGTGGAGTTTGCCTACACCGCTTTCGGTGAGCCGGGTGTGATCGTCTCGGACTCCGGTGAGGAGCGCCTCGGCCTGAGGTACATCACCTTTGCCAACGGCGTTCGGCTGACACTGAAGCAGACCGATATCCGCGAAGACCGCATCAATTTCCGCATGTCGGTCGATGGCGGAAGCCTGATGAACACTCCGGACGATCCGCTGAAGACCGCGATGGTCAGCGCGCTCGCTGGCGGGGGGCTCGGGCAGCACAGCCAGGACGAACTGGGCACGGTGCTCGCAGGCAAGACGGTCAGCTTCGGCCTTGGCAGCAATTCCGAAAGCTTCGTGATGAGCGCGGGCACAACGCCGCGCGACCTCGAGCTGCAATTGCAGGTTGCCGCCGCCACGCTCACCGATCCGGGCTATCGCCGCGAGGGCGTCGAGCGGTATCGGCGCGGGATCGAAAACTACTTCGCCAATCTCGATGCGACCCCGGCAAGCGCGCTCGGCGCGCAGATCGGCGGCATCCTGTCGGACGGCGATCCGCGCTTTACCCTGCAATCGAAAGACACATTTCTCGCGCTCGATTACGCGCGTCTCGATGCAGCAATCGGCGATCGGCTGCGCAATGGCGCCATCGAAATTGCGCTGGTCGGCGATCTCGACGAGGACGCCGCGATTGCAGCGGTTGCATCGACGCTGGGCGCGCTCCCCCCGCGCGAGGCCGACTTCCTCCCGCGCGAAGAGGCCCGCACGCGGACCTTCACCGATAACCGGTCCCTGCGCACCCTCACCCACGCAGGCGAGGCGGATCAGGCGATCTTGCGGCTCTATTGGCCCACGACCGATGACGAGGATTTTGAGGAAACTCTGCGCATATGGCTGCTGTCGCAGACCGTGCGGCTCGAAATGCTCGACCGCCTGCGCGAGGAATTGGGGCAGGCATATTCGCCCTATGCGACGATGCAGAGCAGCCGGATTTACCGCGACTACGGCACGTTTTCGCTTGGCGCTAATATCGACGTCGACCAGGTCGAGCCCACCAGGGAAGCTATCGCGCAGATGCTGGACGATCTTCGCAGCGGTGACGTTATCGACGAAGACCTCGTTGACCGGGCGCGCAAGCCGCTGCTTGAAAGCTATGACAATGCGCTCAAGAGCCTCGGGGGCTGGATGGGCCTTGCCGACAACGCGCAGAGCCAGCCGGACCGGCTCGACCGCTTTTTCGACGGGCCTGAGCTGCTCAAGACCATCACACCAGCCGAGCTGACAGCGACTGCGGTGAAATATCTCGATCCTGCAGCCGCGCTCGAAATTCAGGTGGTGCCGGGCGAGAAAGCCCGCGCTACGGACGAGGATTGAGCACAGCAAGGAAATGGGGCTGACAGTTCGCCTACTGCCAGCCCCATAGACTTACTCCGGTTATCATTATTGCTGAGCCGGAACTTGCGGCTGCGGATCAGTAACTGAAGCCGAGCGATACCCCGATTACGCGCGGCTCGTTCACAAATGCGGTGTTGTTGTTGAAGTCGACAACGCCCTGCACATTGTCCTCATCGGTGATGTTGCGAGCGAAGGCGGCGACTTCCCACTGACCGTCATTGCCGCGATAGCCGACGCGCAGGCCGCCCTCGATCCGGCTGTCAGCGTTGAATTCAAGGCTTTCGTAAAGCAGGAAGTTGGTCTCGCCGAGATAGGTCCAGTCGGTGAAGATGAAGAATTCATCGCTCGCTCCAATAGGGATGGTGTAGCTGGCGGTCAGGTCGCCGCTCCATTCGGGTGCGTTGGGGAACGGGTTGCCATCCACCAGCGCGCGGGTCGATCCGGCGATATCAACCGTCGGATCGGTCACCGTGCACTGCGCGCAAATGCCCACGGCGAGGTTCGGATCGTTGATCTGGGTGTCGTTGTAGGCGAGGCCCAGAGTGACCTCGAAATTGGGAGTGATCTGGAACGCGCTGTCGAGTTCGAAGCCGTAGGCCTCGCCCTCATTTGCGTTGATCAGCTGCACCAGGTTCCCGCCGCCGCCGACAGCGGTAAACTGCGGGTCTTCGACGGTGTAGTAGAACACTGCACCGTTCAGGCGCACGGCGCGGTCGGCCAGCTCCGTCTTGAAGCCGACTTCATAGGACATGATGTTTTCCGATTGCGCGACCGAAGGCGGCGCGAAGAACGCGACGTCGCGCCCCTGGATGGTTGGCCCGCGGAACGCATCGGCAACCTTGGCATAGACACTCGCGCTGTCCGACACATCGACGAACAGGCTGACGTCCCAGTCGATCTGGTCGTCTTGCACGCTTACGGGCTGCGGCGCTGAACCGGACACGACGATGAAGTCTTTCTGGTCGTCGGTGTAGCGCAGGCCGCCGGTCAGGCGCAGCGCCTCGGTCAGCTGATAACTCGCCTGACCGAAGATCGCCCACGCCTCATTGGTATGGTTCACCGTGACCGGCGGCGGGAAGTCAAAGCCGACCGTCGTCACATCGAAATCGCTCTCGAAATAGAAACCGCCGATCTGCCACGTTAGCGGGCCATCGGTGTTCGAGGCGAGACGGATTTCCTGCGTAAATTGATAGAGGTCGATTGAATCCTCCGTATCGGACGGAAACGGGATAAAACCCGGACCCGATTCCGGCAGAAAGGCCGCGCCAAATCCGCCGTCGACATCGCCGCGGCTGAAGCCTTCGCTTTCATTGTAGCCGGTTATCGAGGTCAACGTAGCGCCGTCGAATTCGTGACTGATGTTCAGTGAGGCACCCCATTGCTGGTATTCCGCCGGATTGCCGCCGCCCGCATCGTAGAACACGGTATCGCGGTCGTAATTCTCGTTGAGATCATTGTCGCCAGGGCCGAGGATATTGGCGCGGAAGAAGGTCGAGCTGCCCGCAAGATCGCGGAATTGCGCCAGCGCAAGGATATCGGTCCGCTCGGTCGGGCTGAAGAGCAACTGACCCCGCACCGCGAAATCGGTATAACCGCCAAGGACATTCTCCTCGCCTGTAAACCCGTTGTCGATCCAGTCGCCGCGGCGCTGGAGCTGGGTCGAAACGCGGAAAGCAAGCGTTTCCTCGGCAATCGATCCGCCGACAGCGCCGTTCAGCGTTATAGTGTCGAGCGATGCGAACGACACTCCGACATCGACATCGGTCTCATGGCTCGGCTTCACCGTATCGATCTTGACGATTCCGGCGGGCGTGTTGCGGTACGAACAGAGTGCCCTGCGGACCGCGCAGCACTTCGATCCGTTCGACATCGAAGATCGGGAAGCTTTTTAGCGTCACGTTCTCCAGGACGATGTCGTCCATGATGACGGAGACCGGCTGCGATGCGGCGAGGTCGAAATCGGTGTTGCCAAGGCCGCGAATGTAGAATCGCGGGGCGACGCGCCCGTTCGAGCTTTCGACATTCAGGCCCGGAACCGCACCGGCCAGCGCCGTCGTATCTGCGGCTGCGGCAAAGATGTTGTCGACGCGGCCCTGGTCGAGGATATCGGCCGACACTGCAACGTCTTGCAGGTTTTCCTCACGCCGGTTGGCGGTGACGATGATCGAGGGAAGCTGCCCGGAGTTTGCCTCGGCCTCCGCATCCTGAGCGGCGGCAGGCGCGGAAAGGCCAAATGCAGCCGCGGTGAAAATCGTCGAACTGGCAAGCAGCGAACGAGCGGTAAGAACGCGGTGTGTCATGAAATTGGGCCTTTTCTTGGACGCGGGGAGAGGCGGATGCAGCAAGAATACGCCCCGATTGATGCCAGATTTGCGCGATGCTGCCGAGTTCGAGTCTGCAAAATGCTGCGAAAAACCGTTCAACCTGTGTCGCTCTTCAGCCGAATGTTGCAGCCCTGCTACACAATTGCGCCGCCAGGCCGGCATGGCGCCATTCCACCGGGGGAAGGTTTGCAGCAGCAATTGCACGGCTGCATGCGGACGCTATAGGGTCAGGCCTGCTTGCATCGCGCCTCCATAACCAGGAACCGTCTCATGAAAGTCCGCATCCTTGTCCGCCTGAAGCCCGGTGTCCTCGATCCGCAGGGACGCGCGGTCCATCACGCTCTCGAAGGGCTCGGTTTCGACGGGGTCGAAGATGTCCGCATCGGGCGCATGATCGAGATGGAAGTCGCGGATGATACCAGCGACGCAGCGCTCACCACAATGTGCGAGAAGCTGCTCGCCAACATGGTGATCGAAGATTTTGCGATCGAGAAGCTGGACGGCACGAAGGAGCCTGCCTGATGGGCTTCCGCGCTGGCGTAATTACCTTCCCCGGTTCGAACTGCGACCGCGACATGGCTGTCGCTCTGGAGGCGGTGTCCGGAGAGCCTGTGATCCGGATCTGGCACGGCGATGCAGAATTGCCTGAGCGGCTCGACCTGATCGCGCTGCCGGGCGGCTTTTCCTACGGCGATTATCTGCGATCGGGCGCGATGGCGGCGAAGAGCCCGATCATGCGTGCTGTCGTGGCGGCAGCCGAACGCGGCGTGCCAGTGCTCGGGGTGTGCAATGGCTTCCAGGTGCTCACCGAAAGCGGCCTGCTACCGGGCGCCCTGATGCGCAATGCCGGACAGACCTTCGTGTGCCGCACCGTGCCGCTGACGGTCGAGAACACCTCATCGCTTTTCACGCAGGGATTCCAGCAGGGCGAGACAATCCGGATCCCTGTGGCCCATCATGACGGCAATTATTTCGCCGAGGACAGCGTGCTCGACGAGCTCGAAGGCGAAGGCCGCGTCGCCTTTCGTTATGCGGAGGCGACAAACGGATCGCGCCGCGACGTTGCAGGGATCGTCAGCGCCAATGGCCGGGTTCTCGGTATGATGCCCCACCCGGAGCGCGCGATTGAGGATGCGGCGCATCCCTCGCTTGGCGGCGCTGATGGTCGGCGGCTGTTCGAAAGCGCAATCGGGTCGCTGGTCAGCGCTTGAGACCGGCGCGCTGCGGCTTTCAGCCGACCTGCCGACTGTCAGGATTATTCCGGAACAGGCGGCCTGCTTCTTCGCGGGACATCGGGCGGCCAAAGTAGAAGCCCTGGATCTTGTCGCATCCCAGATTGCGGATCAGCTCCGCTTCCTCGGCCGTTTCCACGCCTTCCGCCGTTGTCGTCATGTCGAGGCTTTTCGCCATCGCAACCACGGCGTTGATGATCGCGAGGCTCTCATTGCTTTCCTGCGCCGCGCCCTGCACGAACGTGCGATCGACCTTGATTGTAGAGAACCGCAGCTTGCGCAGGTAGCCGAGCGAGGAATAGCCGGTCCCGAAATCATCAAGTGCGACGGAACAGCCGAGCGCCATGATCTGTTCGAGCGAATTGCGCGCGGTTGTCGCGTCGCGCACGAAGATGCTCTCGGTCACCTCGACCTCAAGGCGTTCTGGCCTGAGCCCGCTTGAGGCCAGCGCGTCGATCACGTCCTGGTGGAATTCCGGCTCGAGCAATTGCTCGGGCGAGACATTCACGTTGACCTTGATGTGTTCGGGCCAGGCGCGCGCTTCCATGCAGGCTTCGAGCAGGACCCACTTGCCGATCGGCACGATGAGCCGCGTGTCTTCTGCCAGCGGAATGAATTTGCCGGGGCTCACGAAACCGTGTTCCGGGCTGTTCCAGCGCACCAGCGCCTCGAAGCTGACGATCTCTTCGCTGCGCGCATCGACCACCGGCTGGTAATGCAGCACGAACTCGTCTTCGAGCACCGCCTTGCGCAGCGAAACCTCCAACCGACGGCGTTCCTCTGCGGTGGCGTGCAATTCAGGTTCGAAGCGGCAATGCTCGCCGCCGCCGACATCTTTCGCGCGGTACAGCGCAAGGTCGGCATTGCGCATCAGTTCCTCGACCGAATTGCCATCGCGCGGCCCGACTGCCGAACCGACACTGGCTCCGACATAGAGCGTGTGCTGATCGACCTGATAGGGTTCGGACAGCGCCTCGATCACCTTCAGCGCGGTATCACCGATGATTTCCCCATCGCTTGCGTCGCGAATGACGATGGCGAATTCGTCGCCGCCCAGCCTGCCGCACAGCAAATCGTTACCGATCATGGCCTGCAATCTGGAGGAGACCTGCGCGAGCAACTTGTCTCCGATCATGTGTCCCAGCGAATCGTTGACCGCCTTGAACCGGTCGAGATCGACCATCAATAACGCACATCGGGTGCGCCACTGCGCCGCATAGCGAAGAGCCTCGCCCAGCCCTTCGTTGATCTGCAACCTGTTCGGCAGCGAAGTGAGCGTGTCAAACCGGGCGAGGTAGGCGATTTTCTCGCTCGAGGCGCGCTTCTCGGTCACATCGGAGCCGACCCCGCGAAACCCGACAAACCGGCCGCGCTCATCGCGCATCGGTGTGCCTGAGAGCTCCCACCAGCGTTCCTCTCCCCTGATCGATACATGCACGATGAGGTTCGAGAAGTTTTCATGGTTCTTCAACCGCTCGGCCAGTTCGCGCAGGCTCGGCGCGTAGTCGCGCGGGTCGCAATTACGCGTCGCGATAAGCTCCAGCAGCGGCTTGCCCTCCGCTTCCTCTTGCGCATGGCCGAGAGCGAATGCGAACCGCGGGCTGACAGAGCGCAGGCGCCGCGTTGTATCGACCTCCCACAGCCAGTCCGCCTCGTTCTCTTCAAACTCCCGCAGCAGTAGCGAGACGACCTCCTCCTTTTCGACCAGGCTCGTCTCGGCTATGCTTCTGGCCAGATGGAGCCTTCCGACTTCTACCGTGCCCAGCAAGGCGACGATCATGAAGACAAATGTTGCCCCCATCAGGACCCAAAGACCGTTCAGCGCGCAGAATATGAGTGTCGCGGTCCCGATTATCAGGGTCGAACATGCAATGCTGGCCGGGGAGTTTGTGAAGAAGAATATCGACCCGCAGATCGCTATGACAAGGATCACCAGAAGCGCTGCAAGATCGCTTGCAGTGCCAAAGGGTGCGAATGCCAGTACCGGAACCGACCATAGCATCCCGGACATGACCGCGGTCGTGAGGTTTTGTCTGAATTCATCCGGTGTGAGCCGGCGGCGATCCGCATCGGCCAGTCGGTTGTCGATTATCACGCCGCGAACATGCACTGCTCCAAGCGCAATCACCCATCCAATAATCCATATGGCCGGGACGGCATCGAGAAATATCTGAGCGACGAACAGCGCCAACACGGCCTGTCCGCAGGCCCGGTAGAACGTCAGCTTGGCCAACTCGGCATATTGCAATCCGCGCAGCCGCGCCCAGTCCGGATCCTCGCGGTTCTTTATGCCAAGAACGGCTGAAACGGTCAGGTCAGGCGACGCGGCCTGTTGTGGGGATGGAACCGGTTTGCTCACAATGAAAAGGAATTAAGGAGCAAAGGTTAGTGGCGGGTAAAATTGGCGGCGAGGTTAAAATAAATTTCGCGCCCCCGAGTTTGATATATTTCATATATAATTCAATAACATCAACCAAATCCCCGCAGGATTCGGGAGTGCGATCAGGGTCTCAAACGCCCCGCAGTCTTTACGAGTTCAATTTTCGCGAATTTCGTTCATTCGACCGTGACGGACTTCGCAAGGTTACGCGGCTGGTCGACATCGGTGCCTTTGACCACTGCGACATGGTAGGCGAGCAGCTGGACCGGGATGGCGTAAACGAGCGGCGCGATCAGCGGATGCACGCTCGGCATTTCGATGGTCGCCATGCATCCCTCGCCAGCATCCTCAAGGCCCTTGGAATCGGAAATCAGGACAACCTGCCCGCCCCGCGCGCGCACCTCTTCCATATTGGACACAGTCTTTTCGAACAGGGGTCCAGACGGCGCAATGACGACCACCGGCACATCATCGTCGATAAGCGCGATCGGTCCATGCTTCATTTCGCCAGAAGCATACCCCTCGGCGTGGATGTAGCTGATTTCCTTGAGCTTCAGCGCCCCTTCCATGGCGAGCGGGTAATCCTGCCCGCGTCCCAGATACAACACGTCCCTCGCCGGAGCGATCAGGTGCGCCATCGCGGCAATGTCATCATCATGATCGAGCGCGGCGTTCAGGCACGCGGGCGCCTCAAGCAGGTGCTGAACGACATCGATTTCTTCCTCGCGGCTCATCAGGCCCTTCTTCACAGCCATGTGCGCGGACAGTGCGGCGAGCACGGCAAGTTGGCATGTGAACGCCTTGGTCGATGCGACCCCGATTTCCGGTCCGGCATGGGTCGGCAGCAGCAGATCGGCCTCGCGCGCCATCGTGCTTGTTGGCACGTTGACGACCACGCCGATGGTCTGGCCCTCTTCCTTGCAGTGGCGCAGCGCGGCGAGCGTGTCCGCCGTCTCACCGCTTTGGGAAATGAAAAGAGCGAGGCCGCCATTTTCGAGAACCGGCTCGCGGTAGCGGAACTCGCTGGCAACATCGATATCGACCGGCACGCGGGCGAATTGTTCGAACCAGTATTTCGCGACCAGCCCGGCGTAATAGGACGTACCGCAGGCGACGATGGTCAGGCGGCGGACGGAGGAAATGTCGAAGTCGAACTGCGGCAGTGCCACCGAGTAATCGTCGCGGCGCAGATACGATCCGAGCGTCTGCGCCACGACCGTGGGCTGCTCGAAAATCTCTTTCTGCATGAAGTGGCGGTAATTGCCCTTTTCCGTGGCGGCTGCCGATGCGCCCGAGGTACGCACCTCGCGAGTGACTTCATTGCCATCGAGGTCGAAGATCTGCGCGCCTTCGTGGGTGATGACCGCCCAGTCGCCTTCCTCGAGATAGGATATGCGCTGGGTCAGCGGGGCGAGCGCCAGTGCGTCGGAGCCGAGATACATCTCCGGCTCCTCGCCTTCGGGACCGTAACCCACCACGAGCGGCGATCCGAGCCGTGCGCCGATGAGCATTCCGGGATGGTCGCGAAACGCGATCGCGAGCGCGAAGGCGCCGCGCAGCCGGGGCAGGACGTTCTTCACCGCCTCTGCCGGACTCTCGCCATTCTCGATCCGGCGAGAGATCAGGTGAGCGACAACTTCGCTGTCGGTTTCGCTTTCGAAAGTGCGACCGTCTCCGCGCAGTTCCGCGCGCAATTCCTTGAAGTTTTCGATGATGCCGTTGTGGACGATGGCTACCTCGCCCGTCGCATGCGGGTGCGCATTTTCGGCGGTTGGCGCGCCGTGCGTCGCCCAGCGCGTATGCGCGATACCGACATGGCCGGGCGCATCTTCATCGCGCAGGACATTGACGAGATTGGACAGCTTGCCCTTGGCCCGGCGACGGACCAGCCGGCCTTCGTGCAGGGTGCAGATGCCGGCGCTGTCATAGCCGCGATATTCCATCCGCTTCAGGCCATCCACCAGCCGGTCCGCCACAGGCTCGCTGCCTACAATCCCGATAATGCCGCACATGTCTGGTCGTGTCCCCTGTTGGTGCTGCGCGACTGCGCCCGCGCATATGAACAAAGCCTTGAAGGAAGGTGCGTTCCTAGCCGCTATCGCTTTAACGGCAAGCCCTCATGCTGCGAACTGGTGCGCAAGCCGTCGCGCCACAAGAACAGCCCTGCGGCGATGATCAGCCCGGCACCGATCAGCGTCAACAGGTCGGGCCGATCTCCGAACCACCACCATCCCAGCGCGATAGCGATCAGCATCTGCACATAGATCGCAGGAGCAACTTGCGAGGCCCCCGCTTTCGAGGTGCCGATATAGGCGAGCCAGTGCGCGGTGCTGGCGGTGAAGGCAACGACGGCGCAGCGCGCCACCACATCCCAGCTTGGCCAGCCGAAATCGAGCTGTTCAATGCCCGACAATTTCAGCCCGGCGCTGAGCGCGATCAGGATCGGCGCGCAGATTGCTGCAATGAACACCTGCATGGAAAGCGCACTGCCCTGCCCGGCGCTAGCCCGGTTGGCGATCATCATCAGCGCGAAGAACACCGCCGACACAAGCGGCAACAGCGCGCCCCAGCCCAGCTCGGCAAGGTTTGGCCGCAGGATGATGGCCACGCCCGCCAGTGCAACCAGCGATACACCGTAGACCGCCGGCTTCACTTTTTCTCCCAGCAGTGGAACCGACAGCACCTGCGTCAGCACCGGAGAGAGAAACGCAATTGCCATCGCTTCGGCGAGCGGCATTATGTAGATCGCGGAAAAGAAGCAGACCGAAGCCAGCGCTAGACACGTGCCGCGTGCCACCTGTAGCCAGGGATTGCTCGGCTTGAAGGCCTGGGCGCCTTCGCTGCGCAGCAAAAGCGCGGAAAGCGCCAGCGCTCCGATCGAGAAACGCACGGCTGCCACCGCGTAAGGAGGCCAATCGCCCGCCATGCTCTTCACCACCGCATCGCCAACCGACAGCGTCGCAAATCCGGCAACAGCATAGGCAAGCCCGGTGCGCTCTTCCCCGGTCATACGTGCTGTCCCATCTGCCGCGCCATCGTTCCGCCGTGAACTCGGCTCGGAAGAAACGCAAGCGAAACGGAGCAGTCCACGCGGCGATGCACGGCTTAGGAAAAAAATAAGGTTTCCGAATTATTCACCAAACTTCGAGAGGCGCTGTTCGCCCTGATGTGAACAAGTGCAATGGTTTGAAATGTTTGGCCTCGGGGGCTTGGAATGAGCGCATTCGGTAAAAAAGGTGGTGCAGGCGGTTCGAAAGCGGGCGGACGTCCAGCGTTCGGCGTTGCGCGTCCCATGACGACCGGGAAACCGTCAGGCGATGATGCGAAAGGCGGCGAACAATTCCCGCCGCTGCCCGAAGAAGGCGACAAGGCGAAATCGGCCGCGCCGCCACCTGCCAATTCCAAACCGCAGAACTCTGCCGAAGCGATGGACCGCCTCGCCGAACGCATGAACGCGACCCACGCGTCTGAATCCGAAACCGGCGGGTTCGAAGCCAGCGTCCACAAGATCAAGGAGCAGGTGCTCCCGCGCCTGCTCGAACGTGTCGATCCGGAAGCCGCCGCCACGCTTTCCAAGGAAGAGCTGTCGGAAGAATTCCGGCCGATCATCATGGAAGTGCTGGCCGAGCTTAAGGTCACGCTGAACCGCCGCGAGCAATTCGCGCTCGAAAAAGTCCTCATCGACGAGCTGCTGGGCTTCGGTCCGCTCGAGGAATTGCTCAACGATCCGGACGTGTCCGACATCATGGTCAACGGCCCGGACCAGACCTATATCGAGAAAAAGGGCAAGCTCGTCATGGCGCCGATCCGGTTCCGTGACGAACAGCACCTGTTCCAGATTGCCCAGCGCATCGTGAACCAGGTCGACCGCCGCGTCGACCAGACCACGCCGCTGGCCGATGCCCGCTTGAAGGACGGTTCACGTGTCAACGTGATCGTCCCGCCGCTGTCGCTGCGCGGCACCGCGATCTCAATTCGTAAGTTCTCCGAGAAGCCGATCACCCTCGATATGCTCAAGGAATTCGGTTCGATGAGCGAGAAGATGTGTACCGCGCTCAAGATCGCGGGCGCATGCCGGATGAACGTCGTGATCTCGGGCGGTACGGGTTCGGGTAAGACGACCATGCTCAACGCCCTGTCGAAGATGATCGACCCGGGCGAGCGCGTTCTCACCATCGAGGATGCCGCCGAACTTCGTCTGCAACAGCCGCACTGGCTGCCGCTCGAAACGCGTCCGCCTAACCTTGAAGGGCAAGGCGCGATTACGATTGGCGACCTCGTCAAGAACGCCCTGCGTATGCGTCCTGACCGGATCATCCTGGGTGAGATTCGCGGCGCGGAATGTTTCGACCTTCTCGCCGCCATGAACACGGGCCACGATGGCTCCATGTGTACGCTTCACGCCAACAGTCCGCGCGAATGCCTTGGCCGTATGGAAAACATGATCCTGATGGGGGACATCAAGATCCCGAAAGAGGCAATTTCGCGCCAGATCGCTGAATCGGTCGACCTGATCGTTCAGGTAAAGCGCCTTCGCGACGGTTCACGCCGTACCACCGACATCACCGAAGTGATCGGGATGGAAGGCGATGTGATCGTGACCCAGAACCTGTTCAAGTTCGAATATCTGGACGAAAGCGAAGACGGCAAGATCCTTGGCGAATTCAGAAGCTCGGGACTGCGCCCCTACACGCTCGAAAAAGCGCGTCAGTTCGGGTTTGACCAAGCGTATCTTGAGGCGTGTTTGTAAAATTGTGCGCGCGCGCCGGATGGTGTGCGCATGTCACAAATTCCCAAGCACCACCGGCAAGCTCATCGCGAGCATCCCGCCGCCGATTATGGCGCACAGCACGAACAAGGTCGTCCACGGCATGAAGCCGACCCGCTCGAGCCGGTCGAGCTCGCGTGCCTTGCCGCGCCGTCGCTCCATCAGCGCGCAAAATGCAGCGAGGATCCAGAACGCACCGCCTGCCAGCGCAAGCAGGACAGCGTCGCTGGCAAATGCGAGTTGAGTGAGAAAATCCATAGCAGGCTGGCGATGTAGTCGTTCACGGCGCTTGCGCAATGCTCGTACGCGCCTACAGCGCGCGGTCAATGGATGGTTCCGTCGCCCGCCCTCGCCCGCTGCTCGCCCTAGGCGTGCGCCTTGCCACTGCTGCAGTGCTGGCGACGATGGCGATGCTCGTGAAGCTCGCAGGCACGCGCGGCGTGCACCTGGCGGAGCTGGTTTTCTGGCGGCAGGCGATCACGCTCGTTTGCATTGTCGGACTGCTCGCGGCGTGGGGCCGGCTTGCGATCGTCAGGACAAAGCGGTTTGGCGCACATGCCCGGCGCGCTGCCTACGGCATCACCGGAATGTTCTTCGTCTATGGAGCGGTCATGCTGCTGCCCTTGCCGGAGGCGACCGCGATCAGCTTCACCGCGCCGTTTTTCGCCGTGATGATCTCGGTGCTGTTCTTTGGCGAAAGCGTCGGCAAGTATCGCTGGGGCGCGGTGGTGCTCGGATTTGCAGGTGTGCTGCTGATAACCCAACCCAGCTTCCTCGGCGGCGGGAGCGACCTCGTCGATCCGGTGGGCGCGGCAATCGGGCTGTTCGCAGCCTTGCTCGTCGCGCTGATCAGTTTCCAGATTCAGGACCTCAACAAGACCGAGAGTCCGTGGAGCATCGTGTTCTGGTTCACCGCGATCACCACGCCCCTCACCGCTCTGGCAATGCCGTTCGTGATCGGCGCGCACGATCCGCAGACTTGGGCGATCATCGTCGCGATGGCGCTGTGCGGGGCGCTTGCGCAAATCCTGCTGACCACATCGCTGCGTTTCGGGTCGGCGGCGGTCATCCTCCTGATGGATTACACATCGCTGCTGTGGGCGACCTGGTACGGCTGGAGCGTGTTCGACCAGGCTCCCGGCGCGAGCCTGTGGATCGGTGCACCGCTCATTATCGGCGCAGGCGTGCTGATCGCTTGGCGCGAGCGGCAATTGGCCCGCGCCAAAGTGCGTCTTGCCGCAGCCAAGGAACCGAACGCAGCGCTATGAATTATAGCGATATATGTCTTCGAACGAGAGGAGGATTCAATGATCCGCAAGACCTTGATCGCAATCGCCCTTGGCGCGATGACCCTTTCAGCCGCAGCCTGCAACACGGTGCGCGGCGTGGGTGACGACCTGAATTCTGCAGCTGATGCGGTGGATGAAGAAACATAAAAACGGGTTCGCTCGAACCGCCGCACAAGGGCTCGCCTCAAGGGCTGGCCCTTTTTTGTTGCCATCGGGCGGTTTTGCGGCGATCCTCGCTGCTCGGGATACGAAGGTAACAAACAATGACTCGCAAGATTTTCAATGCCGTGGCCGTGGCCGCAATTCTCGCCTCGACGGCGGCGTGCAACACTGTGCGCGGTGTGGGCGACGACCTTAAATCGGTCGCCGACGCTGTCGACGAAGAAACCTAAATCCGCCGATAGATCAGCATCAGGTTGTTCGCCGGCATTAGGTGACGTGCGGCACGGACGAAACCGTGCCTGCGGGCGGCGTTGTCCATGTCTGCGACCTGCCGAATGCCCCAGTCCTGGTTGCGTGCTCGCAAGCTGAGGTCGAAATCGAGATTGGATTGCGCAGGCTCGGTCTGATCCTCGAAGTATGGCCCGTAGAGGATCAGCGGCGCATTGTCGCCGCTCAGGACATGCGCCGCACCCTTGAACAGTCCGTTTGTCGCCGACCAAGGGCTGATATGGACCATGTTGATGCACAGGACAGCCTCTGCGGATCGCGGAGCCCAGTCCGGCAAGGCCGCATCCAGCACCACCGGTTCGAGGAGGTTCGATCCACCATAATCCTCTCGGTACGCGGCGATCGAGGCGATCGCATCGTGATCGGGATCGCTCGGCTGCCAGCCAAGCGCGGGAAAGCGTTCAGCAAAGAACACCGCGTGTTCGCCCGATCCACTGGCGATCTCCAGCACGAGACCCTGGTCCGGCAATTCCATTTCCAGAACCGCCGCAATAGCTTCCCGGTTACGCTCGGTCGCGGGCGCATGACGTTTCACCGGTCAGCCGACCTGCCGCTCCTGCCCCTCCCAGTAAGGGTCGCGAAGTTGGCGGCGCAGGATCTTGCCTGAGGCGTTGCGCGGCATTTCTGGAATGACGTCCACGCTCTTCGGTGCCTTGAACGCAGCGATGCGTTCGCGCGTGTAGGAGATAACCTCGCCCTCATCGATTTCCTCGCCGGGTTTGCACACGACGCAGGCTTTCACCTCTTCGCCCCACTTTTCGGACGGGACGCCAATCACTGCGACCTCTGCGACGGCAGGGTGTCCAAAGATGGCATTCTCGACCTCTGCGGGATAGACGTTTTCGCCGCCCGAGATGATCATGTCCTTGATCCGGTCCTGAATGTAGACATAGCCGTCATCATCCATGATCCCGGCATCGCCTGTATGCAGCCAGCCATCATCGTCGATCGTGCTGGCCGTCGCATCGGGCAGTTTCCAGTATCCGGCGGTGTTGGAGGGCGATCTGATGCAGACCTCACCGATCTCGCCGCGCGGAAGCTCGCTATTGTCGCTGTCCCTGACCTCGATCTCGACCCCCGGCACAGCCTTGCCCGCCGAGCGCATCCGCTCATTTCCCTCGAGGCTGTGATCCTCCGGCGGCAGCAGCGAGATCGTGCCGCTCGTCTCGGTCATGCCATAGGCTTGCAGGAATTTGGTGGTGGGCATGGTCTTGACCGCTTCTTTCAGCAGCTCGAGCGGCATCGGCGCGGCCCCGTACATCAGGTATTGCAGATGCGAGAAATCGGTGTCGGCTGCGCGCGGGTGCTGCACCACCATTTGCAGCGCGGCGGGCACGATGAACATATGGGTCGCGCCGTTCTCGATCGCCTCTAGCACGCCGACGGGAGTGAATTCGGCCTGCACCTCGCTGCGGATGCCATTGGCGACGGCGATATTCATCAGGCCGGTTCCGCCGATATGCGCGCATGGCATGGCGATCAGCATGCAATCGCCATCTTCGAAGAAATTCCACGGCAGACCCGCCTCGTTGCCCGGATTGCGCAGGCCGAGCAGGTTTCCGTTCGAAAGCACCGCACCTTTTGGATTGCCGGTCGTGCCGGACGTGTAGAGCTGCAGGATCGGCTCATCCTCGCCGGGCGGGGCGTAGCTTGCAGGCGGAAGTTGCGCGGCCTCGCGCCTGGCGAATTCAGCCTCGATCACTTGCGGTTTGGCCGGTACTTCCTGCGACACGTCTTGCGCCGTTTCAAAGAATTCCTCTCCGCAAAACAACAGCTTTGCGCCTGTGTCCTCGAGGATGTAGGCGATTTCGCGCGGGGCCAGCCGCCAGCCGATTGGCACCATCACCGCGCCCATCCGGGCAGCCGCGAGGTAGAGCAGGAAATAGAGGTCGGAATTCTTGCCGAGCCACGCGATCCGGTCGCCCTTGGCAATGCCTCGGTCCCTGAACAAAGTGATCAGGCGCCGGGTCAAATCGTCTGCCTGGGCATAGGTGGTGATGCGCCCTTCCTGTTCGAAGGCGGTCGCGTCGGGCCGCTCTTTCGCCCAGAAGTTCAGGATTTTATCGAATGTGACAAAGCTGTGATGGGCGTTCTGCTCCATGACCGTGATCTCTCCCCAGATGCATTATTACGCGCAAGTCTAGGGCAAAGCGCGTCCAGCGGTCCAGCGCTTTACGCTACTGCCAGCGGCCCGATGCCCGCGCGCGGCGCTCTCGAACCAGCAGCCAGACGAACAGGCCTAGCGGCCCGGCCATAAAGGTCGCGAGCAGGACCGGTGCCTGTAACCAGCGCGAGACAGATTTCGCATCGGCATCGCGTGCGATCCACAGGCCGACGAACAGGTCAAAGGCGAGGTAATGCGTCCAGCCGATCGTCACCCCGACATCGCTTGCAAAGATCGCGCGCACGCCTTCGATGGAGGTGAAATCCGCCCCGCCTTCGCCCGCCGGGAGCACGCCGGACAGCACCGCTATCAGGCCGGTTGCGTAGATCAGGCAGAGCAGCCCGACGCCCATGTAGAGCACAGCGGATAGCAGGGATGGCCAGCGCGGCAGCGCGATCAGGCACGCCCACGCAGTCAGCGCAATCAGATTGACGGCATTGAAGACCAGTCCCCAATCCATCACTCTTCGAGGTCTTCCAGGTCTTTCTCGGCCTTGGCGCGCCATTCGCGCGCTGCGCGTTTCATCGCGTCGAGATCATGGGTAAAGCGCCCCTGCGCGCGGCGCATAGCCAGCCCCAGCGCGGCTTCTGCGACCAAGTCAGCTTTCACCGAGTGATACATCCCGTATTTGGCGGGCAGCATCGGCTCGACCAACGGAGCGAATGTCATTGCGGCTTTCTCGGCAAGGCGGAAATCGTTCTGCCGTGAGCCGCGCAGCAGGCCGGGGCGCAGAATGTCGAGCCGCTTGAAACCGACCTTTGTCACCAATTGCTCTGTCTCGCCCTTCACTTTCATGTAGAGGTTCTTCGAGCCCGGATGGGCGCCCGCAGCGCTGATAAGCACCATGTTGAGCACGCCTGCCGCTTTGGCCGCTTCGGCGGTTTCGACGATCAGGTCCTGATCGACCGCGCGAAATGCCTCCTCATCGCGGCCCGCCTTTTTCCAGGTGGTGCCGAGCGCGCATATGAACGAGCGCGGCTTGACCGCCTCGAACACTTCGCCCCACTTCGCCGGATCGGCGACGAACATCTCCATACGCGCGCCTTCGGGCAGCTTGATTTCGCGCCGGGCGATGCCGACGATCCGGGCCTGCTCGGATTCGCTCGATATCTCGATGACCCGGCGCCCGATCAGCCCGGTGGCTCCGACCATTCCGATGCGTTCAGGGGCCTTGCGCCCCATGGTCCTGCTTGCACGCGCGCCGCGCCTAAGGTTAGACATTGCTCAGTCCCTGCGGTTGTTCGCCGTAGATCGTAGCACAGGCTTGCATCGCAAAACTGTCGCTCATTCCGGCGATGAAATCAGCGATCACGCGTGAGCGGCCCGGATCATGCTCGGGAAGGCGCTGCCGCCAGTCTTCGGGCATGAGCCGGTCGTCCTGCGAATATGCCGCGAACAGGCGCGCGATAACGTCACGCGCGCGCTGTGCGGCTTCGACCTGTTCTGGGTGGTAGTATAACTTTGTGTACATGAACGATTTGAGAGCGCGTTCGTGGACCGCCATTTCCGGCGAGAACCCGCCGATTTGCCGGCCTGCCTCGCGAACTTCGCCTGCCGAACCGAGGCCATCTGCCTGCGCGCTCGTATGCTCGATGACGTCGTTCACCATAAGGCCGATCTGGTCGCGGATAAGCTCGCGCAGCATCCGGTCGCGCGGTGCATTGGGAAACCGCTTTTCAACAGCGCGCCATTGGTCGGCGAGAAAGTTCAGCTCCATCAAATCGTCGAGATCGAGAAAGCCCGCCCTCAGCCCGTCGTCGATATCGTGATTGTCATAGGCGATATCATCGGAGACAGCGGCGATCTGCGCCTCGAGCGAGGGCCACGTCCCGAGATCAAGCGGGAACGCCTCGTCGAGCTGCGCTAACGCCCAGTTCGGAGCGTTTACCGGCCCGTTATGCTTTGCCAGCCCCTCGAGCAGGTCCCATGTCAGGTTCAGCCCGTCATGCGAGGGATAGGGGCTTTCGATGCGCATAACCGTGCGCAGCGCCTGGGCGTTGTGGCAAAATCCCCCGTGGCGGCTCATCGCTTCCGCCAGCGCGTCTTCCCCGGCATGGCCGAACGGCGGATGGCCTAAGTCATGCGCGAGGCACAGCGCCTCGGTCAGGTCTTCATCCAGCCCGAGCGCGCGGGCGAGGACGCGCCCGATCTGCGCGACTTCGAGGCTGTGCGTAAGGCGGGTTCGGTAGTGGTCGCCATCCGGTGCGATGAAGACCTGCGTTTTCGATTTGAGCCTGCGAAAGCTCATCGAGTGAATGATGCGGTCCCGGTCGCGCTGAAATTCGCTGCGCGGTCCGCGGGTCTCGGCATTCGTTGGCGCAGGGCCAGCCATGCCCTCACCAGCGCAGCGCCGCACTTCGAATTCACGCCCGCGCGTTTTCGACGGGTCGGCAGCATAGGGCGCGCGGAATATCACGGTTCTAGCGATTAGGTCAGCGCGGGGCTCGGCTCAACGGGAACAGATGGGCAACCTTGGATGATTGCCGTGGACAGTAACCGGTTCGCCGCCGCCCCGTTCGATATCGGGAAAAAGGAGTGGGACCGCTCTCCGGGTGCATTGGGGGGGGGGGGGTGGAGAGCGGTCCCGAGGACCTCAGGCGACCCGAGGACCCAGAATCTGTTCATTACGTTGCAATGACAAACTCAATTCCCGCCTAGGCGCGAGGAATGTCGGATGCATCCTATGATTTGCCTGCTTAAGCCGAGTTGTGCCGCCAAAGCGGTGAGATGCGCGCTATTCCACCAATTCGTGCTCGAGGATCCAGTCTGCCGCCGCTTGACAGTGAATTCGCGTCGAGTCGAACACTGGCAAGACGTTTGCATCTACATCGACAACCAGATCCAGTTCCGTACAGGCGAGGACGATCGAGTCGGCCCCTTCCTGCGCCTTGTTGGTGATGATGGTTTTCAGCTGCCGCTCGGCATCACGGGTAATCTTTCCAACCATCAGCTGGTCGTAGATTATGCGGTTGAGCGTTTCGACATTGTCCATATTGGGCGGGAGCAGCTCGATACCGTAGGAGACGAGCCGTTTGCGGTAGAAACTCTCTGTCATAACGTTGCGCGTGCCGATCAGGGCTGCGCGTTTATGGCCGGCATCCTTCAGAGCGCGGCCAACATACTCGGCGATATGCAGGATCGGAATACCGACTTCCTCTGCGACTTCGTCATACAGCTTGTGCATCGAATTGGCCCCGATGATCAGCGCCTCTGCGCCGCCAGCCTCAAGCCGCTTGGCACTGCGGGCGAGAACGCCTGCGGCTCGTTTCCAGTCTTTTCCCTCCTGCAAGCCGTATAGCTCGGAGAAATCGAGGCTCTCGATGAGCAACGGCGCGCTGGCCATCGGCGCCGAGCGTTTCTGCACGATGCGGTTGATCCGATCGTAATAGATACCGGTCGACACCCAGCTCATGCCGCCAATAAGTCCCAATTTGCGCAAAGGTAGTTCCTCGAATCCGGTCAGAAGCGATAGAAACGATCTAGCGGCGAACTTGATCCGGCGTCTATAGCTACCGGTTAATTCCCAGGGTTTGGCGGCACAGGTGTTGTTTCGACATCAGCAAGCCATTCGCGCACATCTGCCAGAGTCTCTGCCGGTGCCTCTTTCTGCGGCAAATGACCGATACCGGGATAGGTGACGACACGGCTGTTTGGCATCACCCGGTCGAGCCATTCGCCCGCTTCGACCGGGATCAGGCGGTCTTCGGTGCCCCACAAGATCAACGCTGGTGCCTCGATGCCGGCAATCTCGCCTTCGGCCAGCGGGTCGTAATCGGTCGAAAACCGCTTCATCGTCGCCCGGCGATTGCCGGGATAGCGCAGCAATTCCCAATAGCGATCGACCATTTCCTCGGTGACGACTGACGGGTCCGCAACCGATTGCTGGAGCGATTGTTCGATCAGGCTGCGCGGCGTGATCTGTTCAGCGATGCTGTTGACGATGGGCGTCCGCGCAATCGTGAACCCGATATTGCCGCTGTCTTCGTCATCATTGTCGTTGCGGATGATCGGCCCTCCGCTCGCATCGACCAGGATCAGCCCCCTCACCTTTTCGGGATATGCCGCGGCAAAGGCGAGCGCGTGTTTGCCGCCCATCGAATTGCCTCCGACGACAAAGCTATCAATGCCGAGTGAAGAGGTGAGCGCGCGAATATCCTCGGTGAAATTGGCACGGCTGTAATCGTCATCGGGGTCCGCTCCGGTCAGACCGTGCCCGACCTGGTCGAAGCGCACGACCCGGTATTCCTGCTTCAACCCCTCGGCCCATTCATCCCATGTGCGCAGGTCCGAATTGGAACCGTGCAGCAGGACGATCGGGGGTGCATCGCGTGGTCCCTCGTCGCGAACGTGGGCAATCACGCCGTCCCCGATCTGAACGAATTGCGACGGCGCAGTCCCGTATTTCGCGCGCATCTCGACAAGATCGGTGTCGGGCGTTCGGAAAATTAGGAAAGCGATCACCAGCAGCGCGATCAGCGTGAAGAGGATTCGCAGCGGCCACTTCATCGCAATGCATCCGCCCCAGGCATTTCCTCGATCCAGCGGCTAACTACGTCTACGCCGACAGGGTCCACGGTGGAGCGCCCCAGTTCGGGCATCGCGATACCCGGCTCGGCCGAATCCATCCGGTAGACGAGGATCGAAGAGCCCGGATCACCGGGCGCGATCGACACCGCGTGTCCGCCTGCGCCTCTGCCCGCGGCGACCGGCGGCTTGCGAATGCCCAGCTTGTGCGGATCGTCCTGCTCCCAGCGCAGATCGAGCCCGGAATTCGACGCGCCCCCTCCCGGCTGGTGGCAATGCGCGCAGTTCACATCGAGATAAGCCCGCGCGAGACTGGCCGTGGCAGCATCGTCGCGGCTGCTCCAATCGGGCAGGACGTCCGAGCCTTCGGGGACAGCGGCCAGAAGCCCTGTATCCACCATCTCGCCCAGCCATTCGCGCGAAAGGTTGCGGGCCTTGGGTCCGATGGGAATGACAGCTCCGTCCTTGCTATGGCAGGTCTTGCACTGGTTCTTGTTCGGTATGCGGTAGCTGATTTTCTCGCCCGCCGGAGTGGTGATCGGCAACCTCGCCCCCGCCAGGGCTAGCCTTGCCTCGGTCTGCTCCTCGTTCCAGCGGTAAGGCAGCGCGGTCCAGCCATCGCTGCGGTGAAGCAGCACGCGCGTTTCGATATAGCGCTGCGCCTCGCCCGTACCAAAAGCAAATGTCTTTATGATCGCCGAACCGACCGGGAATTCGAGCAGGCCATCTTCATCGGCGGTCAGCTCGGTTTGCGGCGGGAGGTAGATATACCGCAGCTTGTCCGCCCCGTCCGAATAGAGCGGCGTGTTCAGTTCATACCGAATAACGCCGCTGTTCGGTCGCCGGGCAGCCGGATCAGAGAAAAAGGCAAAGTCATGCAAATTGCGCGGCAGATCCTCTTCCATGATGGCAGAGTGATTTACCAACTCCGGCCCGCCGGAGCGCGCCGCGATCGATCCGCCCAAGGCAATCGCACCGGCCAACAGCAAGGCAAGCGAGCGCTTCACTGCAGCCGCGCCTCCATCCCGTCAGGCAGGACGACCGAGGCAAGCACTGCCGCGCCGCCGGCGATCACCGGCTCGATAATCGAAGGGCTGGCCTGCGTGAAAGGCTGGCCGACCTCAGTCAGTCCGAGCGACACGACCGGCACCGCGTCCTCGACCGCAAGGTTCGCGTGCAGCCCGTCCGTCAGCACTGGCGGCAGCGCGCCGCCCACTGCAGCGGCCAGCAGGTCTCCGCCTTCGAAATCGGGCGCATTCCCGCCCGATCCGTAAACATTGCCGCGCACCACCACATCGACCGGGCGCGGCTCGTAGCGCTCATCATCGAAGGGCTGAGTGTAGGCGATCAGCATCACATGCGAGGTTGAATTGTTGACGAGCGCGTTGTCGAGCACCTGAACGCCTTTGTTCGCCATGACCATCACCCCGGTCCCCGCCGGCACGCTGGCGACGATATTGCCTTCGGGCGCGAAATTGTCGGTGTTGTTGTCGATCACCGCATTGCGCGCAACCAGCACCGATCCGCCGCCAACCTTCGGCAGGCCGGGCAGGTCGAAGACCAGTATCCCGCCCGTGTTGAGCGTCGCGAGGTTTTCGGTCACCTCGGCGAAATTGCTGTTCTCGATCTCAATCCCGGCGACGTTTTCGACCACCCGATTGCGGCGCACGACGATGTTCTCCGACTGGCCGACATAGATGCCAGCATCCGATGCTCCGCGCACATAGCTGTCCTGCACGAGGATATCGCGCGCCTCGACCGGATATATGCCGTAGGCGCCATTGCCTGCATCCGGCCCATTGGTCCATTCGACGCGCAAACCGTGATAGATGATCTGGTCCGCGCCCTTGGACTTGATACCGTCACCCTTGGCATTCTCGACGGCAAAATCGCGCAAGGTCACTCCGTCGGAGGTCACCAGCAGCCCTTCGCCCGACCCTTGCTGATCAGTGAAATCGAGCGCGCTCGCATTCATGCCAGCCCCGCGCACGGTCACTCTGTCAACGTCGAGGCTAAGCCCGTCGGTCAGCGCGTAGCGGCCTGCCTCCAGCACGATTTCATCACCCGGCTGCGCCAGGATAAGCGCCTCTTGCAAGCGCTCCTGTGCTCCGTCGCCCGGCGCAATCGTGTGCGTTTCGGCAAGAACGGGCGCGGCGCTGCCTAGCGCGAGCGCAGCTATTGTCAGTCTGATCATGGGTGTCTCCCTCTCCCGCTTGCATAGTGCCGCAAGAGAGGCGGATTGCAAGAGCGCTTAGTCAGCCTGCGCCGCTTCCAGTCCTGCGATCGACAGCCGCCTGCCGGGCGCAAACGCCAGCGCCCGGCGGAATGCCTCTGCCGCTCCATCCGCGTCGCCCTGCTCCAGCAGCACCTCCCCCAGCAGTTCATAGCTCGGCTTGCGAATAGCGGGCGGACCGAACACCGCCGGAAGCGCTGCTTCCGCCTCGGCAGCGGAACGCAGCATCGCGATCCCGCGCTCGGTCTCGCCCGATGACAGGGCATGGACGGCCCTGCCCTGATCCACCGCAGCTTGAACCCAGGGCGAAATCTGGTCAGCGCCCGCCGACATCGATTTAATGATCGCAATCGTCGCCGCCGCCTCGTCCTCAAGCACTGCCAAGGCATTGGCCGCGCGCGCCGCGTCTCCCATCGATGCAAGCATTTCGGCATTCGCAAAATCATATCGCAATTTCGAGTAGAAAGGCGGGGTAGACCCGATCGGTGTGCGCCAGTCGCCGGTTTCGATCCCGTAGCGCAGTTCCATGTCGCCATAGCTGATTGCAGCGGCGGGGTATCCCGGTTCTCCGCTCTCGACAAATCGGGCAAGCTCCGCCTCTGCCTGCGCGCGACAACCGTCGATAATCGGTACGCGCATCCTTGCCCTGCTGCAGGCGCGCATAAACCAGCCATTCGTTGTAATGACCACACGAAGTTGGCGCGCGGTCTTGAGCTATGCGTTGGCGATCCACCACGGCATCGGCGTTGACATTGGCGATCTCCGATTGCTCCCACATGCCCAATCCGTTGAAGATGTGGCTGACCATGTGCTGCGCGTGTCCCGCATCGGGCGCAATGACCGCATATCGGCGCGCCGCGCGCAGGCCGAGCGGGGCATGATCCGGGTCGTCATAGGAATGGATCAGGTAATGCAGGATGCCCGGATGCTGCTTATGCTCGAGGAACCCTTCCTCAAGCAGCCCTGCGGCTTCCATGTAGATCGGAATCTGCCGCCCGCCATGCGAACTGCCGAGGATGGCAAGGCCGGTGAAGGCGCGCGCGTCGATATCGGAAGGGTCAGAGTCCAGCATCGCGCGCATCTCGGCGAGATAGGCAAGGTCGCGCGCTTTCTTTTCGCCTTCACCATAGAGCGTTTCGACAGCGCCAAGCCATGCCGCCTCGCGCGGGTTTCGAGCCTTTGCGAGCCGCGCTTCAGGCGTCGGAGCGAGCCGGGCCAGGATGTTTCGTGCGGCGTCGCGGTCCTGCTCATCCCAGAGAGGATGGTTATGCGTCATCGCCTCGCCCCAATACGCCATGACGAAATCGGGATCGGCGTCCTGCGCGGCGCGAAAGGCTGCGGCGGCGCGGCTGTATTCGAAGTTGTGAAGCAGAGCGAGACCGCGCAGGAATTCGGCTTTCGCCTGTTCGGTGGCAACGGCCTCGAAAACCATGAATTCGGTTCCAACGCGCTCGGTGGCCTCGGAGGGTTGGGCTGTCGCCGGGAATGCTGAAACAGCGCAGCCAAGCAGCGCAGCGGTCATCATTGGTTTGAACATGGTCTTCTCCTCGTCGAGCGCATGATGCCGCACGATGGGGAGTGCTGACAAGCCTGCCAGCGCCGCGTGCTCTACCGGCCTTGCAGCATCAGGTCGAAGCCGCAGCCGCCCGCGACTGTCACGACCGTTTCAAGCGCAGCTCGATCTTCGACGCGCCGCAGCCGCGCCATCGCCTCGCCGGTCGAGAGCGGGATGCGGCTTTCGCCCTCCTGCGGGGCCGCACGTTCGAGATTGCGCAGCTGGCTGATGCTGAGCCTGTCGGCAAGTCGCGGTGCCATGCATTCGGCCATCGATGGCGGGACACGGTTGTCGAGAAGCGCCTGCTCGATGCGCTGCGCAGTGACCTGCTCGACCACGCCGTCATCGCGCAGCAAGAACCACGCGCCAAGCCCGATCAGGAAGACAATCAACAGGATCACGATGTTGCGCATGGCGGTTTAACCCTAGTCGATCGCCTTGACGATTTCCTCGACCATCTTCTTTGCGTCGGACAGCAGCATGACCGTCTGATCCATGTAGAAGACGTCGTTATCGACCCCCGCGTATCCGACACCGCCCATCGAGCGCTTGATGAAAAAGACCTGCTTGGCCTTGTCGACATCGAAGACCGGCATCCCGTAGATCGGCGAGGTCTTGTCGGTCTTTGCCGCCGGGTTCACCACGTCGTTCGCGCCGATGATGAAAGCGACATCGGCCTGCGCGAATTCGGAGTTGATGTCCTCAAGCTCGAACACCTTGTCATAATCGACACTCGCCTCTGCCAGCAGCACGTTCATATGCCCTGGCATCCGGCCTGCAACCGGGTGGATGGCGAACTTTACCTCGGTGCCGTTTTCCTCGAGCAGGTCGCACATTTCGCGCAGCGCGTGCTGCGCCTGCGCCACCGCCATGCCGTAGCCCGGAATGATGATGACCTTCTCGGCCTGTTCGAGCATGTAGGCGGCGTCTTCCGCGCTGCCCTGCTTGTATGGGCGCTGCTCGCGCGCTTCCCCGCCGCCAGCGGCCGCATCCGCGCCGAAGCCGCCCGCGATCACCGAAATGAAGCTGCGGTTCATGGCCCGGCACATGATGTAGCTCAGGATTGCGCCCGATGAACCTACCAGCGCGCCGGTGATGATCATCGCGGTGTTGCCGAGCGTGAAGCCCATCGCTGCCGCCGCCCAGCCGGAATAGCTGTTCAGCATCGACACCACGACCGGCATGTCCGCTCCGCCGATCGGGATGATCAGCAGGAAACCGATCGCAAAGGCGAGCACGGTAACCGCAACGATGAACGGCAGCGTCGCCGCGGGTCCTGTGGCCGCCGCGAACAGCCCGGTCAGGATGATGATCGCGGCCAGCGTGCCAAGGTTGATGATATGGCGTCCCGGCAGCAGGATCGGAGACCCGCTCATCTTGCCCGAAAGCTTGGCGAAGGCGATGACCGAGCCGGAGAAGGTGATCGCACCAATGGCGATGCCAAGGCCCATCTCGATCTTGCTGACCGGAGAAATTGCTCCGTCCACCAGCAGGCCGAATGCGCCCGGATTGAGATACGCAGCCCAGCCGACCAGCACCGCGGCCATGCCGACCAGCGAGTGAAAGCCTGCGACCAACTCGGGCATTTGCGTCATCGCAATCCGGCGCGCGATCGTGAAGCCGATCAGCCCGCCGATGGCGATGGCAATGCCGATCTCGAGCAGGTTGGCAACGTCATGCGTGACAAGCGTCGTCGCCACCGCGATCAGCATCCCGATAATGCCGTTGCGATTGCCCGCACGGCTTGTCGCCGGGCTGGAAAGCCCGCGCAGCGCGAGGATGAAGAATACGCCCGAAACGAGGTAAGCGAGCGGGACCCATGCCGGTGTTGCCGAAGCGGCGTCTGATGCGCCCGCGAAAATGGAGAAGATCATCTCTTACTTCTCCTTCTTTTTGTACATTGCGAGCATTCGCTCGGTCACGGCGAACCCGCCGAATATATTGATGCTCGCCAGCACCACGCCTGCAAGGCCGAGATATCTCGCGGTCGGGCTACCCGCCTCCGCCGCCGCGATCAGCGCGCCGACGATGATCACCGACGAAATCGCATTGGTTACCGCCATCAAAGGCGTGTGCAGCGCGGGCGTCACCGACCAGACCACATAATAGCCGACAAAACACGCCAGCACGAAGATCGAGAGAATGCTGATGAAATCCATGGATCAGGCCCCCTTCAGCCGCTCGTTCACAATCTCGCCGCCCTTGGTCAGGCGGATCGCGTCGCCGATCTCGTCGTCGAGCTCGGGCTTGCCTGCCTCCTTGTCCCAGAAAGCCGAGAGAAAGTTGAAATGGTTGCGCGCAAACAGCGCCGAGGTGTCGGCGGCGAGGTGCGCGGGCGTGTTGGCGTAGCCAATAATGGTGACGCCGTGACGCACGACCATGTCATCGGGCACGGAACCTTCGACATTACCGCCCTGCGCGACCGCGAGGTCATAGATCACACTGCCCGGCTGCATCGTGGCAATCTGCTCGTCCGTGATCAGGCGAGGTGCGGCGCGTCCGGGGATGAGTGCGGTGGTGATGACGATGTCCTGCTTGGCGATGTGTTCGGATACGAGTTTCGCTTGCGCGGCCTTGTACTCGTCGCTCATCTCGGTTGCGTAACCGCCCGAGCCTTCGCCTTCGATACCCTCGACATCCTCGACGAAGATCGCTTTCGCGCCGAGACTTTCGATCTGCTCTTTCGTGGCGGAGCGCACGTCGGTGGCGGAAACCTGTGCGCCCAGCCGCTTCGCCGTGGCGATCGCCTGGAGCCCGGCAACCCCGACGCCCATGATGAACGCCTTGGCCGCCTTGACCGTGCCTGCCGCCGTCATCATCATCGGGAATGCGCGCCCGAACGTGTCGTGCCGCAGTCAGAACGGCCTTGTAGCCTACAAGATTCGACTGGCTGGAAAGAACGTCCATGCTCTGCGCCCGAGTGATGCGCGGCATGAATTCCATCGACAGCGCCTCGTAACCCGCCTTGGCATAGGCTTCGACGAGATCGCCGTTGCTGAACGGATCGAACAACGCTGCCACCCACGCGCCCGGTTTAGCCCCTTCGAGAAGCGCGACTTCCGGTGCCTGTATCGCGAGAACGATATCCGCGTGTTTCACGCGCGCGGCGGCATCGCCAATGCTCGCGCCTGCCTCGGAATAGGCATCGTCCGAAATCGAGGCGCCTTCACCGGCCCCCGCTTCGACTGCGAACTCGTTTCCGAGGTCAATGAATTTCTTGACCGTTTCAGGCGTAGCGGCAACCCGCTCTTCGCCTGCGGCGCGTTCTTTCAGGACAGCAATTTTCACGTGGCGGTGTCTGCCTTTATTCTGCGATCAGCATAATTACGAAAAGTGTTATGACCGCGATCAGCGGCACTGCCCATTTCAGCGTGCTCATGAAGCCGCTGTAGGTCTGCTTTGCCTTGTCCATATCGTGCGAAGCCATGGCCCTGGTAATCCTCTTTGATGCTTAACGTCGGGTTCGGCAAATGGTTGCCGATGATTGAATGTGACTGCCCGTATCGCGGAGCGGCCCTGCACTCAAGCCCGCTCTATTGAGAGGAGTGGACGCGCAGACACGACGAAACTGCGCTAAAACCGTCATTGCGCGAGTTCAGCCTTAATCCGGTCTTTACCCAATCTCCGTAGAGTCGCCCGACGTTTCACCCTGGGACGGTTTTCGGGGGCGTGTGGAGGATTTGCGGCTCAAACTATGTCCGATATGGATTCGCACCTTGATAATGCGCCGGAAATGGCTGTCGATACGCGTCTGCTGATGCTGATCGACGATGAGCCTGCGCAAAGCCGGCTTATATCGGCCATTGCGGCGCGCGATGGCTGGCGCACAATCGTGGCCCCGGATGGAGAAACCGCGATCGCCATGCTCGGGACACGCGAAGGCATGCAATTGTCCGCGATCCTGCTCGACCAGTGGGTGCCCGGCGATGATGCCTGCGCACTGATCGAAGAACTCAAGAGCCGCCGCCCTGCCCTGCCGATCCTGATGCTGACGACCAGCGCCTCTCCGCTGCTCGCGGTCGAGGCGATGCGCGCAGGCGCGAGCGACTATCTCGTCAAACCGGTTTCGCCCGACCGCCTGATGGAGGCACTGCGCAGCGTCACCACGCGCGAGGCTCCGCAGAACGAGCTCGCCCCGCTGGCCGAGAAGATGTCCGCCTCGCTCGATTTCGATGCGATGATCGGCACTGCACCCAAATTCCGCACGGCACTCGCTCAGGCGGCCAAGGCTGCGCGCGGGCACGGACATGCATTGATCGAGGGCGAAAGCGGTACGGGCAAGGAAATGCTGTTGCGCGCCATGCGCGCCGCCAGCCCGCGTGTGAAGGAGACACTGCGCTTCATCAATGCCGCCAGCGTCCCGCCCAATTCGATGGAATCGGTTTTGTTCGGGCATGAGCCCAACGCCTTTCCCGGCGCCTTCGACCGCCAGATCGGCGCGCTGCAACAATGCGATGGCGGCACTCTTGTCCTCGACGAGGTCGACCGCCTGACGCCGGACCTGCAAAGCCGCCTCGCCGAAGCGTTCGAGAGCGGTATCGTCCGGCCCATCGGCGCCGCTCATGGTTTCCGCGTCGATGTACGCGTCCTGGCCGCGAGCAATATCGGACTTGCTGCGCTCGTCGATGCGGGCCATTTCGATGCTGCCTTGGCAAAGCGCCTGTCCGCAACCCGCATCGCCCTTCCCCCGCTGCGCGAGAGGTCCGGCGACATACCGGCCCTGACCCGCCATTTCCTTGGCCGGATCGGTGAGCAGCCGGGCCTTCGGCATCTGTCCGTATCTGATACAGCGCTTGCCTTGCTCGCCGCCTATGATTGGCCCGGCAATGTGCGCCAGCTGCAATCGGTCCTGTTCCGCGCGGCGGTCTATTGCGAAGGCAATTCGCTGACCGCAGAAAGCTTCCCGCAGCTCTCCGAGATGCTGGGTGAGATCGAAAGCGATCCGCTGGCAAGCTCGCATGAGGGCATGGGCGTGATGCTCTACACCGACGATGGCAATTTGCGCCCACTCGAAGAGATCGAGGCCGACGTGATCCGCCTCGCGATCGGGCATTACCGGGGCCGGATGACCGAAGTGGCCCGGCGCCTTGGAATTGGACGCTCTACGCTGTATCGCAAGCTCTCCGATCTCGGGATCGACAACGCCGCTTGATCGGCGGCGCGGCTTGGCTTAGCCTGCGTCTGCAAATCGGGGAGCATGTCAGGTGAACAAGAGCAACCGCTAGGGCGGATCAAACCCAGCTCCGGGCGAATTGTGCGCCGTTTCTGACATCTGAATTCCCGAGGTAACCCCATGTTCAAACTCACCAACACGCTGTGCGTCGTCACTGGCGCTGCTCGCGGTATCGGCAAGGCGATCTGCGAAAGCTTCCTTGCCGAAGGCGCGCGCGTGGTTCTGACCGATATCGACACTGAAACCGGCTCAGCCGCCGCAGCAACGCTGGGGTGCGAGTTCCGCGAACTGGACGTCCGCCGAGAAGCGGACTGGAACCGGATCGAGGCCGAATTCCCGGCCATCGACGTACTTGTCAACAATGCCGGGATTACCGGGTTCGAGGAAGGCCCTCGCCCGCACGATCCGGAGCGCGCCTCGCTCGAAGACTGGCGCGCGGTCCACGCGGTCAACACCGATGGCACGTTCCTCGGCTGCCGATATGCGCTGCGGGCGATGAAGGCGAAGGGCACAGGTTCGATTATCAACATGTCCTCGCGCTCCGGCTTGGTCGGCATTCCAGGAGCCGCCGCCTATGCCGCGAGCAAGGCAGCGATCCGCAATCACAGCAAGTCGGTCGCGCTTTACGCCGCGCAGCAAGGCTGGGCGATCCGATGCAATTCGGTCCATCCCGCAGCGATCCTCACACCGATGTGGGAGCCGATGCTGGGCGACGGGGAAGACCGCGAGGCCAATATGGCCGCGCTCGTCGCCGATACGCCATTGAAGCGTTTCGGCACGGTCGAGGAGGTCGCCGCCGCTTGCGTGTTCCTCGCGTCGGAAGACAGCGCCTACATGACCGGCGCGGAGCTCACCCTTGACGGCGGACTGCTCGCCGGGAGCGCTGCGTCCCCCGGCTAGGCGGGCCTAGAAACTGACGGTGCGCGTCACCCGAACCTCGCCTTCGCTGCCGCGCAGGCTGGTGGTAAATATGCGCGCATCCCAGTCGATCTCGACAAGGCCGAAGTTCTCTTCCGAGATGAAGTCGGTGAGCCGCTTGGGGTCGGGCTCGCGCGCGGTGTTGCGTTCGGTCGTAGAGAACGAATAATTGAGTGACGAACTGGTCAGCTCCCAGATGCGCTCACCTCCGGCGGCCTCGGGAGTGTCGGAGTAGATGCCGCCCGCATGGCGATCCCCTGACAGCAGCACCATACCGCTTTCCGCGCGGCCCGCCAGCAATGCGTACAGCTTGGCGCGTTCACGCGGAAGCGCCTCCCAGCTTTCGTAATTGTGCGCATCGGTGATCACCTGGATCGATGAGACGATCACGCGCAGGTCCGCCGGTTTCGCCAGCTCCTGTTCGAGCCATTCCCACTGCGCCCCGCCCAGCATGGTCTTGGCCGGATCCTCGCTCGGCGCATACGGTCCAAGCGGCGGGCGCTCGGGCGTGTAGGGCATCGTCTCGAGGTCAGAGCGGAAGAAGCGCGTGTCGAGCATGATGACCTGCGTGCGCCTGCCGTCGGTGCCAAACATGCGGCTTTCGTAGATGCCCGGACGCGATTGCACCTCGTCCGACGCGCCCCAGAACGTCTCGAAGATCGTCTCCGACCAGCCGCGAAAGGCGAAGCTTGCGCCGCCATCATTGAAGCCGAAATCGTGATCGTCCCAGGTGATCATCATCGGGACCTGCGCGCGGAATGCGGCAAGCTCGGGAGTCTCTGCCTGCACCGCGTACGCCTCACGCAAGGTCGTCAGCGCAGCATCGCCGTCCCATCCCTGATCGCCGTAATTGTTGTCCCCGATGAACAGGAACAGCTCCGGATTGGTCGCGGCAATCTGTGCCCACATATGCTGCGAGCGCGACTGGTGATTGCAGCTGCCAAAGGCGAGCCGGGTGATGACCGTCTCGGACGCAATCGCGGCATTGACCGGGGCGACGGGCAGGTCGGTGCGCTGCTCCAGTTTCTTGTAATACGGCTCCAGCAGGTCTTCGGCGTAGATCGGGACATGGCCATCGCCGTGGCGGTGGTGCTGCATCTGATGCTGTTCGTGCTTCGCCTCTGCTTCGTGTCCATCGGCGTGCAGCGGCGCTGCCGTCAAGGCGACCGCCGCAGCGGTCAGGGTGAGGTGTGAAAGGCGGAGCATCGGCGTTTCCTTGTTGATGAACTTCGCGCTTCCCTAGCGCGCTTTGCGTGACATTATTGCGACGATATCGCCTAATCCATCGGCAATTGCGCGAAGTCGGTGAGCGCCGCATCGCGCAGTCCGCGCCAGACATTGCGCGCCTGCACCGTCTCCTTCACATCGTGCACGCGCAGCATGTGCACGCCTGCATCCATGCCCCGCGCCGCCAGCGCAATCGAGCCGCCGAGCCGCTCATGCGCTGCCTCTTCGTTCGAGAGCGCGCCGATCATCCGTTTGCGGCTCACACCCAAGAGCAGCGGCGATCCCAGTGCATGGAACAGCGGCAAGGCGTTCAGCAGTGCGAGGTTGTCCGCGAGCGTCTTGCCGAAGCCGATGCCGGGGTCGAGCATGATGCGGTCTTCGGCGATGCCGCCTGCAATGGCCTGCTCGCGCGCTGCCTTCAGGAAGTCGAAAACTTCGCTGACCACGTCAGTGTACTCGCCGCCCTCATGCAGGTCATCGCCGCTGCCCGGCGCGTGCATCAGGATCACGGGACATGCGTTGTTGGCCACCAGCTCGGTCATGCGCGGATCGTAGCGCAGCGCCGACACGTCATTGGCGACATGCGCCCCCGCCGCCAATGCCGCTTCGAGCACGCCAGCGCGCCGCGTATCCACGCTGATCGCGGCGCCCATCGCGGCGCAGTAAGCAATCGCCGGGAGCACGCGGTCTTTCTCATCCCCTTCCCATGTCGCAGGAGCGCCGGGACGGGTGCTCTCCCCGCCAATGTCGATCAGCGCGGCGCCTGCCTCCAGCATCGCGGCGGCATGGGCCTGGCCCGCATCGGGGCGCTCAAGGAACTCGCCGCCATCGGAGAAGCTGTCGGGCGTCACGTTGAGCACGCCCATCACCTGCGGCTGGTCGAACCGGATGGTCCGCTCACCCACCTGCATCGGTGCATGTGTCTTTTGCAGGTTCGCCCACTGAAGCTGCGCCTCTTCGATCAGCCCGGCATCAAGCCCATCCAGAGCGCTTTCGAACCCGCGCGCGCCGAACAGCACACGCTTTACCGCTGCGCCGCCTTCGCGCACGACCAGCGCAAACCTGCTGGCATACACCATGCTTCCGGCAAGCCGAATCGCTGCGCCGTCCTCGGCCTGCGGACCGGATGCGAGGCCGATGGGGTGGAGGTACAGGCGCGCAGTCACCGCAATTCTCGTGTTGGGATGAGACACATGAGACAGTGTCCTGGATCAAAAAGCCCTCCGCCCGATTCGCAGCCCAAAAGAGTCGCGGACGGGCTCGATTTCAGCGTGATTGCAGACATGCAGCGGTGCTAGCGCAGCCGCGCGATGTAGGACAGAGCGAATGATCCGCGATGCTGGCGCTCTCCACAGATCGGCGTGAGAAATCGGGCTGGCAATCGAGCCAGCGGGCGTTCGATCTCGCTTGACTCGGCGCGGCATCCACGACAGCTTGGACTTGGGATAGAATACAGGAACAATTTGGTGACCGCGACCCGGCACCCGGACCAGCAGTTTGGCTGGTTACCCGGATTTGTCTGTACCGCGTTCAGAATGCAGGGGTCTCGCTTGAACCCTGACCATGATTCACCAAGTGTCGCGCAAGGCAAACCTGTAAGTGCATCCCGGTGGTGGACTGGGAGGCCGAAGTGCCAACGCAGCTAGAGACGAGCAATACCGATCCAGGCGATTGGACGAGCAGCATAACCTATCAAAGCACGGCGACGGCACGGCCCACTGCGGTCGATTTGCGCGAGCTGTCCTGGAACGCGCGAGAGCGAAATCGCAGCCTGGGCGTAACGGGCATGCTGCTCTACGATAACGGGCGGTTTTTCCAGACACTGGAAGGCCCGCCAGCAAGCCTGAAGACAATCTGGACCTCGATTCACCGCGATACGCGCCATTCCGATATCGAGGTTCTGAGCGAACACATCATCCCCGCGAGGCTATTCGGTGCGTGGGATCTGCTCAGCTATCACGGCGACGACGAAGCCTCGCGCTATCTTCACCGTGCCAAGGCGGAGCATCGCCTCACACCTCAGGTGCCGGACCTGATCAATCTTGTCCTGAATGGCGATGATATCGGTATCAACTCGCTGATCGCATCTTTGGCCGAACAAGGTTGGGAGGGGGATTCGATCCTTACCCACCTGATCGAACCGGCCGCCCGCGCGCTCGGCGATGCCTGGCTGTCCGATGATTGTTCGGAGCTTGACCTGACGATCGGGATCAGCATGTTGCAGCTTGCCGGTCACGCCATCCGGCAAAGCCCGACACCCGGCGCGCTTCGGGGAAGTCGCTACAGCATCCTTCTGGCCACCGCTCCGGGCGAGCCGCATGGGCTTGGCACTTCACTGCTTGCCGATCTGTTCACCGATGCAGGCTGGCATGTCGATATGGCTTTTCCCGATAGCGATGAAGCGCTCGCCAATCAGCTGAAAGCGCAGCACCCCGACGCGATGGATATCGGCCTTTCCGACGCATTGCCGCGCAAGCACACGCTGGCGAAATTACGGGAAACCATCGAGAGCAGCCGGTTCGCAGAGCCTGAGCAGCTGACGGTGGTATCGGTCGGTGGGCGGCTGTTCGCCGATGCGGCGGCGACGGCAGAAAATGTCGGAGCGGATTATGCCCGCAAGACAGTAGCCGGAGCGAGTGTCCGAATGGCCGAGCTTATCAGGCAAAAACGCCAGGAGCCGCATCCCAAGTAAGAGCGCCCGCATGTTGGGCCGGAATTCGCAGCGCGTGCCGCGTCAGTCCTCGCTCGCCAGCAGGTAGGTCTGCCGGGCAGCGTCGATCAGTTTGACCTCCTTACCGGCTGCTCCATCGACTTCGTAATGCCAGAAGGTCCAGCCATTGCAGCTGGGCGCGCCCTGCAAATCCTTGCCGAGGCCGTGGATCGATCCGGTCTGTCCCCGATAATCGAGCGAGCCATCCGCCCGGACGATCGCGACCCAGCGGCGTTTTTTGTCGAATACCTTGGTGCCGGGCGCGATCAGTCCGGTTTCAACCAGCGTCCCGAAGGCGACCCGGGGCGCGGTCTTCTTAGACTGCATGGTCTTCAGAGCGCTCTCATCGAGAGGAAGTTCCCGGGAAATGCGTTTGTACGCGACGTCGCGGTAGAAATCCTCCCGCTCGCAGCCGATCCACTCGCGGCCCAGCCGCTTGGCGACCGCGCCGGTCGTGCCCGTACCGAAGAACGGATCGAGCACCACATCGCCCGCCTCGGTCGTTGCCAGCAGCGCGCGGTATAGCAGCGCTTCGGGCTTTTGCGTGGGATGCGCTTTCTTGCCGTTTTCCTTCAGGCGTTCTCCGCCCGAGCAGATCGGCAGCACCCAGTCGCTGCGCATCTGAAGCTCGTCATTGAGCGTCTTCATCGCGCGGTAATTGAAGTGATAGCGTGCCTTTTCGCCCTGGCTCGCCCAGATCAGCGTTTCGTGCGCATTGGTGAAGCGCGTGCCCTTGAAATTGGGCATCGGATTGGTCTTGCGCCACACGACATCGTTGAGAATCCAGAAGCCCAGGTCCTGCAGAATCGCGCCGACGCGGAAGATGTTGTGATAGCTGCCGATCACCCACAGCGCGCCGTCGGGCTTGATGACGCGGCGCGCTTCGGTCAGCCAGCCGCGCGTGAACTCGTCATACACACGGAAGCTGTCGAACTGGTCCCAGTGATCGGTCACGGCATCGACTTCGCTGCCATCGGGCCGGTTGAGGTCGCCGCCGAGCTGCAGGTTGTATGGAGGGTCGGCGAACACGCAATCGATCGAATTGTCAGGCAGGGACCGCATCGCCTCGATACAATCGCCGGAGAGGATTTGCCCGGTCGGCAGGAGAGCGCGAATGTCTTCCGGAGACGTCTTCACAGCGCGTTTGCTGCGCACTTTCGCTGTTTCGATCACGCCCACGACTTTATTCTCCACAAACCGGACCCAGAGTTATCCACAGGGTGAGTCCTCGATGACTCCCCGTCAAGCAGAGATTCTGGAGCTTCATGGTTAACGCGGGGTAAAACGCGGCTGCCTTCAGACGGAACGAAAGGTGACCGGCACAAGATGTTGAGTCCCTTGGCTTATCAGGGACTCGATATGGAGGGGTGTGGTCAGGAGGACTCGGTGGTGGACCTTAATTGAAGACCAGCACCACATTGGCGGCGAATGCTGCAACAAGGACCGCGCCGAGCGCGCCCGATGCGCTGGGCCTTCCACAGCAGCCCGAGCAGCAGGACCGCGCTTCCGGTGAGGAGCGCCATCTGCAATCCGGCCAGATCCATCGGCAGCGCGAAAGGCGCGATGCTCATGGTCGCGCCCCCGATCAGCAGGATATTGTAGATGTTGGAGCCAACGACATTGCCGAGCGCGAGGCCCGGCTTGCCGCGCAGCGCCGCCGCAATCGAGGCTGCGAGTTCGGGCAGAGAGGTTCCGACTGCGACCACGGTCAGGCCGATCACGGTCTCCGGAACGTTGAAGATCGTGGCGAGCGATATGGCCCCCGTCACCAGCGCATTGCCGGCTCCGACGAGAATTGCGAGGCCGACCACGAACAACAGCCCGGCGATCACCGCGTTGGAGGGACCGTCCTCATCCTCTTCCTCAAGCTGCGCCGCGCCCGGATGGCGATAGCGCCACACTATATAGGCGAGGATGCCGAGGAGCAGGCCTACGCCGACCCAGCGCGCACCGATCTGCGACAGGACGAGGCCCCACAGCAGCAGCGTAACGCCCAGTGCGACCACCGCATCGCGCCTGCCGGTCCCGGTCAGCACGATCGGCATGACGAGCGCGGAGACGCCGAGGATCAGCAGCGTGTTGGCGAGGTTCGATCCGACGATATTGCCCCACGCGATCTCCGGCGATCCGGCCATGGCGGCCTGCGCGCTCGCGACCATTTCGGGCATCGAAGTGGCAAAACCGACGATCACCAGCCCGGTGAACAGCGTCGAGACGCCAAGTTTCTGGGCGATGCCCACGGCACCGCGCACCAGCAGTTCACCGCCGATGGCAAGTCCGACCAATCCGGCAAGGCTAAGGAGAATCGCTTCAAGCATCAGGGGCGCTTAGGGTAGTTGCGGCGCCTTCACAAAAGGTTTGCCTGTGCAACCGGTGCAAAGCTCCGACGGTGAAGCGGTGAGGGACCATGCGCGCGAAGCGCCTCCATGTGCTCGCGCGTTCCATAGCCCTTGTTCCGCTCCCAGCCGTAATGAGGATGGTCGCGCGCAGCCTCGATCATCATGCGGTCGCGCCATTCTTTCGCGATGATGGACGCCGCGCTGATCGCAGGCTCGATCCCGTCTCCGCCGACGATTGCGCGCGCGCGCCAGCGCCAGCCTTCGCGTCGGCCCGCTGGCGTCATGTTCCCGTCGATCAGAACCTCGCCCGGCTCACCCCCGCACTTCCCGGCAAGCTCGGCCACACACAGCGTCATCGCCTCCATCGTCGCCTGGAATATGTTGAGCCGGTCGATCTCTGCTGCGTCCACCACCGCAACCGCCCAGCCGCATGTCCGGCGGATGTCTTCGTCGAGCGCCGCGCGCCGTTTGGCGGAAAGCTTCTTGGAATCGTCGAGCCCTGCCGGTACGCCTTCGCCCAGCACCACCGCAGCGGCCACGACCGGCCCCGCGAGCGGCCCGCGTCCGGCCTCGTCGACACCGATGACCAGAGGTATTGCCGGGAGGCGGGCACTGAATTCACAATCGGGAGTTATCTGAACCATGACCTACACATCCAAGCTTCCGCTCGCACTTTCCCTCTCCGCCTTCGCGCTCGCAAGCTGCGCCAATGCCCAAACGGGGGATAGCGAAGAAATTGCCGCCGAAGGTGCAGCGCCCGCGCTGGAAATCACCCCGATGGGCGAATTCAACAAACCGTGGGCAATCGAGTTCGCTCCGGGCACAGGCATGTTGTTCGTCACCGAGAAGGAAGGCACGATCAAGTTCATCGACACCGCCGCCAATGACGGCGCGGGCCGGATGGGCCCGGTCAGTGGTGTGCCGGAGGTCCTGTTCGGCGGGCAAGGCGGTCTGGGCGACATCGCGTTTCTCCCCGCCGAAGCCTCCGGGACGATGGACCGCCGCACTGTGTATCTGAGCTGGGCGGAAGCCGGTGAAGACGCCTCTGCCGGCGCGGTTGTCGGACGGGGCGAAATGGTCTGCGAAGAGGCTGATGCCTGCGCAGTCGAAAACCTCGAGGTGATCTGGCGCCAGTCGCCCAAGGTCCTGGGCCGGGGCCATTATTCGCACCGCATTTCGGTTTCTCCCGATGGCGAGCACCTGTTCATTGCCAGCGGCGACCGTCAGAAGCTTGACCCGGCGCAGGACACCTCGAACACGCTCGGCACGATCGTCCGCCTCAACCTCGACGGAACGCCAGCAGACGGCAATCCGATGGCCGAAGAAGGCGGCGCGACCGCCGAGATCTGGTCCTACGGCCACCGCAACATTCTCGGCATGGACTGGGACAGCGAAGGACGCCTGTGGGAAGTCGAGCACGGCCCGGCAGGCGGTGATGAACTGAACCTCGTCAAAGCCGCCGCCAATTACGGCTGGCCCACGCGCTCCTATGGCAACCACTACAACGGCGATCCGATCACCGACCACACCGAGGACGATGGCTTTACCAAGCCCGCCGTCCACTGGACGCCGGTGATCGCGCCCGGCGACATGATTTTCTATTCCGGTGACATGTTCGGCCCATGGAAAGGCGACGCGCTGATCGCCGGTTTGCAGGCGCAAGGACTGGTCCGCGTCACGATCGACGGCGACAGCGCCGAGGAGGCCGAGCGTTACGACATGGACGCCCGCATCCGCTCGGTCGAAGAGGGACCGGACGGCAGCATCTGGGTCGCAGAAGACGGTGAAGGCGGAAGGGTCCTGAAGATCACCATGTGATTTTTTGTTGGGCACAGGGCCGCAAACCCCTTAAGCGCGCCGCCCAATGTCTGACACCGCCACCCTGATCCCGCTCTCCGCCGTCGATCCTGCAATGGTCGAGGAATTGCTCGACCGCGCTTTCGGGACCGATCGCCATGCGCGCACCGCGTACCGGATACGCGCCGGGATGGACTGGCTGGATGCGCTGAGTTTCGCTGCGATCGATGAGGACGAGTTGCTGGTCGGAACGGTCCAGTGTTGGCCGATTGCGCTGATCGATGACGATGCGCGCCCGGTGCCGCTGATTATGGTCGGCCCGGTGGCGGTGCTGCCAGAGCGGCAAGGCGAAGGCTTTGGCATGGGCCTGATGGCTGCGATGCTGGATGCCGAAGCGCGGCTGGCGGGAGATGGCTCTGCGTCGTTCCCGCAAGTGCTGATTGGTGATGCCGAATATTACGGGCGCTGGGGATTTTCGGCGGCTGCAACCGGCGGCTGGCGCTGCCCCGGCCCCTACGATCCCGAACGCCTGCTCGCACGCGGCGCGGCTTTATCCGCCATGCCGGCGCAAGGCGTGCTTGGCCCCTGGAACCCCGAAGGCGGGATTGCCGGGCGCGATTGACGAGAATGCCCGCACCCTTCACGGGAACGCTGCGCATGGGCGTCGCGTTATCTCCCCATGCCCTACGAACCCCCGCCCTATCTCGCCGAACTCACCCTTGCCCAGATTGCCGAGCAGGTTGCGGATCGAAAGCTGCCACCTGTCGAAGGCTGGGCGCCGCAGCAGATCGGCGACAGCGACATGCGCATCGCCGCCGATGGCACTTGGTATCATCAAGGCGATCCGATCCGCCGCCCGGCAATGGTGCGCGCATTTTCGGGGCTGCTTACCCGCGATGATAGTGGGCAGCACTGGCTGGTCACCCCGTTCGAGAAACTGAGCATCGAGGTCGACGACGCCGCCTTCATCGCGGTCGATTGCGTCATGCGCGATGGCGAGATTGCCTTCCGGCTGAACACCGACGAACTCGTCGTCGCTGGCCCCGACAATGCGATCCGCGCAGCAGGCGATCCCGACACTCCGGCGATCTACCTGCATGTGCGGCGCGGATGCGAAGCGCGGCTTAACCGCTCGACCTACGCGCAATTGGCCGATATCGCGATGGAGACGAGCGGCGACGATATCGAACAGGGCCTGATGGTTACGAGCCAGGGCGCGATCTTCTCGCTACTGCCCTGAAGGACAATGCACGCTGCATGAGCACGGTTTTCGATTCCCTGAAATCAGCATTCGAAGCCGGACATGCGCGCGATCTTCCAGACCTGTGGGACGATGCGCAATTCTCCGATGGACGCTCGACCCCGGCGGCGGTGCTGATTGCAGTGACGGACGTCCCGGACAACGAACAGGTCATCTTGACACAGCGCCCGCGCGGGATGCGCGACCATCCGGGGCAGGTCGCCTTTCCCGGTGGCAAGATCGATCCCGGAGAGGATGCCGTGACCGCCGCCTTGCGTGAGGCCGAAGAGGAGCTTGCCCTCCCCCGCAGCGAGGTGCGCGTGATCGGCACCAGCGACCTTTACCAGACCGGCACCGGCTTTGCCGTCACGCCCGTTCTCGGCGTGGTGCCACCGGGCCTCGACCTGACCCCCAACCCCTCGGAAGTCGAAGCCTGGTTCGAGGCGCCGCTTGCGCTGCTGCTGGATCGGAGTAACTGGGCGGTGAACGAAGTGTACTGGCGGGGGGCGAACCGGCGCTATCTCGAAATGGATTACGAAGGCTTTCGCATCTGGGGCGTAACCGCGGCCATTATAGCCAACCTGTCGCGGCGCATCTCGCTGGAGCGCTCGCAGTGACCGCGGCCGGTCTACCCGGATCGCTTAAGGGCGCTGACTGGCCGCAGCGCGCAGGGCTGTCCGCGCTGATAGCGGCGCTGGGCACAGACAGTATTCGCTGGGTCGGCGGAGCGGTGCGAGACACTCTGCTGGGCGCCGAGGTGAGCGATGTCGATTGCGCGACCACGCACCTGCCGGACGCGGTGATCGACCAGTGCCGCGAGGCTGGCATACGTACGGTCCCGACCGGGATCGACCACGGCACCGTAACCGCCATCCTCGAAGACGGACCCGTCGAAATCACCACCTTGCGCCAGGATGTCTCGACCGACGGGCGGCGCGCGACCGTGGCCTTTGCCGATGACTGGCGCGAAGATGCGGCGCGGCGCGACTTCACCATCAACGCGCTCTATGCCCATCCGGACACGCTGGAGATATCCGATTATTTCGGCGGGCTCGCCGACCTTGCCGCGCGCCGCGCGCGCTTTATCGGCGATGCAAGGGAGAGAATTGCCGAAGATCACCTGCGCATCCTGCGCTATTACCGCTTCCAGGCGCGCTTTGGCGCCCAGCTCGACCACGAAGCGGAGGAAGCCTGCGCGTCCCTCGCCGACACGCTCAAGGGCCTGAGCCGCGAGCGGGTGGCGGATGAATTGCTCAAGCTGTTGGCGCTGCCCGATCCGGGCGAGACCGTGGAGCGAATGTTCAACCGCGCCGTGCTGCGCGTCGTCCTGCCCGAAACCGCGCTGCCGCATGTCGAATTGATGCGCGACGTGATCGAGCGCGAGCGCGCGCACGGGCTGCCTGCCGATCCGCTGCGCCGCCTCGCCGCGCTGCTGCCGCCTTCGCCCGATATTGCCGAGATCGTGTCGGCTCGCCTGCGCCTGTCGAAAGCGCAACGGGCGGTCTTGGTCGGCACGGCCAAGCGGCTGGAGAGCGACCGCGAGGATCCCAAGGCGCTCGCCTATACTGAAGGGACCGGCATCGCCGTGCACCGTCTGCTGCTGCTCGGCGGAAGCCCGGACGCGGTCAGGGATTGGCCGATTCCCGACCTGCCGCTGAAAGGCGGAGCCATAGTCGCGCGCGGCGTGGATGCCGGCCCGCAGGTCGCGCGAGATCCTGCGCGCGGTCGAACGGCGCTGGGTCGAAGAAGGCTTCCCCGATGAGCGGCGGGTCGGCGAAATCCTCGACGATGAGCTTAGTCGAGCTTGACGTTTACGTTAAGCTTCGCTTCAGCTGCGCGGCTTCATAAAAAGGATCACAGGCCGCCCGCTTGTCATGCGGCCTGTCCCCCATTATGGGAACCACCTGCGCGTATCGCACATTGATATTGTGAGCGCACTTCATCGCTTTTGGCGTCCTCAGACAGGCCTCAGTGCAGGCCCGATGCCAAATTTGCCTGCGCTGCCCTCCCATTGTGCGGCGGCCCCTCTACGAGATTGAACAACGGAGAGTACACCTTATGAATTTCGCAAAGCTGGCTATCCTGGCCACCGCTCCGGCCCTGGCACTGACCCCGATCGCGGCTTCCGCGCAAGACGCCGGAACCACCGTATTTGGAAATGACGATGCCCCGATCGGCACCGTCGAAAGCAATGCAGAAGGCATCGTGACCGTTGATACCGGCGCGTACAAGGCCCCACTGCCCGCAAACCTCCTCGCCGAACGCGAAGGCAAGTGGACCGTCAACGCCACCAAGGCACAGATCGACGGGATGATGAAAACGCAGGAAGACAAGGCCAACGCTGCGCGCGATTCCGCCCTCGTCGTTGGCGCAGCTGTCATCAGCGCGGACAACATGCCGGCTGGCACCATCTACACCGTGGACAGCGAAGACACCGTGATCCTCCAGAATGAAAACGGTATCATCACGCTGAAGCGCGATTCCTTCGCAGTCGATCCGAACGGCGCGCTCATGGCCCTGTATTCGGCCGAACAGCTCGCGGCCAATACCGTCGAAGTGCCGGAAGGCGCCGAGATCCTGACCCCGGCACAGGCTGCGGCGAAGGAAGCCGGTGAGCAGGCAGAGACCGCCGACGCCGGAACCGAAGACGTGACCGGCGCAGGCATGTAAGCCTCCCCGAACACAAGCTTTACGAAAAAGCCGCGGATGTCACAGCGACATTCGCGGCTTTTTTGCTTTCGCGCTCCACCCAGCTTGCGGTTGCCTGCGCCCTCATCGGCTTGCGGGCAGGCAGCGCCGCCCTTGGCCCGGAGTGGTCCGGTCCACAACGGGCCGAGCAGCCACTAGAACTTGTTGTCTTTCGGGAAGCCCTGCGGCGGCATGCGGCCTGCGGCGCTGCGGGCAACTTTCCATTGCCAGATGTCGGTCTCGGTCCGGGTGCGCTCGCCCGATCCGCCCATCTGCCAGCTAAGGCCGTCCTCCAGCTTGAACGTCGTCGCATCGGACAGACCGCCATCGCGGTAACGTTGCAGCATCACGCCTTGCCCGCGCGCCATGACCGGCATTTCCTCGAGGTTGAATACGATCAGCTTGCGGTTCTCGCCCACGCACGCGACGTGATCGTGTTCCGGCGCGATCTCGCGGATCACGCGCAGCTCGGCATTGCCTTTCAGGTTCACGACCTGCCGCCCTTTACGCGTTTCCGCGAGCAGCTCGCTGGTCTCGGCAACAAAGCCTTTGCCTATGCTGGAGGCGAGCAGCAGCTTGCCGCCATCCTTGTGCACGATCATGCTCGCTATCGCGGTATCGGCCTCGAGGTCGATCATCGTGCGCACGGGTTCGCCAAAGCCGCGCGCGCCCGGAAGCTTGTCGCAGCCGAGCGTATAGAACCGCCCATTATGCGCCGCGATGAGCAGCTTGTCTGTCGTCTGCGCGTGCAGGATATGGGCCAGCGCATCGCCTTCCTTGTATTTGAATTCCTGGTCGAGCGGCACATGCCCTTTCGCCGCCCTGATCCAGCCTTTCTGGCTGAGGATCACCGTCACCGGCTCCTTCTCGATCATGGCGTCCATCGAAAATTCGACGACAGGCTCGGCCTCTTCGATCCGGGTGCGGCGCGCGCCCAGCGCGGTGTCCTCGGCATAGTCCTTGCGCAGGGTGCGCAGATCTTTCTTGAGCCGCGTGCGCTGGCGTGCGGGGCTGTCGAGCAGTTTCTGCAAATCGTCCTGCTCGGCCTCAAGGTCGTCCTTTTCCTGCCGCAGTTGCATCTCCTCCAGCTTGCGCAAGCTACGCAGCCGCATGTTCAGGATCGCTTCGGTCTGGCGGTCAGTGAGGCTGAATTCCTTCATCATCACCGGCTTTGGCTCATCCTCGGTGCGGATGATCTCGATCACCCGGTCGAGATTGAGGAAGGCAATGATATAGCCTTCGACCAGTTCCAGCCGCCGCGCGATCTGTTCGAGCCGGTGGCGCGTGCGGCGCTGGAGTATCTCGATCTGCGCGCGCGTCCAGTTCTCCAGCAGCTCCTTCAGCCCCATGACCATCGGCGTGCGGCTGGCATCGAGGACGTTGAGGTTCAGCCCGAACCGCGTTTCCATGTCGGTCAGTTTGAAGATGCTCTCCTTGAGCAGCTCCGGATCGACATTGCGGCTCTTGGGCACGAGCACGATGCGGATCGTCTCGTCGCTTTCATCGCGCACGTCTTCGAGGATGGGCAGCTTCTTGTCCGCAATCGCCTGCGCGATCTGCTCGATCAGCTTGCCCTTGGCGACCTGGTAGGGGATTTCCGAGATGACAAGCTGCCATTGCCCGCCGCCCAGCCGCTCGATCCCGGCCGCTTGATCCTCCGCCTTGTCCGCTTCGGGAGCCTCGAACACGCCGCGCACCCGAAAAGATCCGCGCCCCGTGGCATAGGCTTCGGAGATGACGTCCTTGCTGTCGATAATCTGCCCGCCCGTGGGCAGATCGGGGCCGCGGAACAGTTCCATCAGCCGCGCGTGTTCGACGTGCGGATTGTCGATCAACTCCAGCGTCGCATTGATGATCTCGGCGACATTGTGGCTGGGAATATTGGTCGCCATGCCGACCGCGATCCCGCTCGCGCCATTGGCCAGCAGGTTCGGGAACAGGCCCGGCATCAGCTCGGGCTCTTCCTCCTCGCCATTATAAGTCGGGATGAAATCGACCGTGCCCGCATCCAGCCCATCCATCAGCTGCATCGCGGTTTTGGTCAGGCGCGCCTCGGTGTAGCGATAGGCGGCGGCGTTATCGCCATCGATATTGCCGAAATTCCCCTGCCCTTCGACCAGCGGATAGCGCAGCGAGAAATCCTGTGCGAGCCGCACCATCGCATCGTACGCGGCGGTATCGCCATGCGGGTGATACTTGCCGATCACCTCACCCACGACGCGGGCGGATTTCTTGAAGGTGTTGGACGGGTCGAGCTTCAACTGACGCATCGTCCACAGCAGCCGCCGGTGAACCGGCTTCAACCCGTCGCGCAGGTCCGGCAGCGAACGCGCGGTGATGGTCGAGAGTGCATAGACGAGATAGCGCTCGGACAGGGCCGCATCGAACGGCGCATCGACAATCGCGTCGAACGGATCAGAATCGTCTGGGGTGGTAGTCTCGGACATGCCGCTGGCTTAGCAACGCCCGTCTGCACAGGGGAGAGGCGTTTCCACAGGAATGGGCGAGATGTGAGACGGGGAACGGACGTCACCCCAAAAAAAGCCCCGCACTGATGCAGGGCTCATAAGTTGAAGGTCGAATTGTGATTCGAGCCCTCGGGGTCGCAGAAACTGATCTGACCCAACCCGGCAACAAGAGCCAGACATGTGTTGATGCATTCCAATTTTGAGACGCTGCTCGCACCAAAGATGAATCGAACGCAGACCAGGTGAAGGGCCTGAAATTGAGCCGCCTGAAATGGAGCGCTTCTCTTTCCGGAGGTTATTTGCGCAGAGCTTTTATCTCGCCTCTCAACTCGCGCAATTCGCGGATAATCATCTCGCGCTCGTCATGCGCTTCTTCGTCGGTGGCCTCGGCCATGGCGTTAACGATCACACCGATGAACAGGTTCAGCACGATAAAGCTCGTGATGAGAATGAATGGCACGAAGAACATCCATGCCCACGGGAACACCTCCATCACCGGGCGCACGATACCCATCGACCAGCTTTCCAGCGTCATGATCTGGAACAACGAGTAAAGCGATGCTCCCAATGATCCGAACCATTCGGGGAAGGCCTGCCCGAACAGCTTCGTCGCCATTACCGCGCTGATGTAGAACAGTAGCAGCAACATGACGATCACCGTCGCGATGCTGGGGATCGCGCTGAACAGGCCCACGATGACCTTGCGCATGCTGGGCACGACAGAGACGAGCCGGAGCGCCCGCAGGATGCGCAGCGCGCGCAGGACGGAGAATTGCTCGCCTGCCGGGACCAACGCGGCACTGACGATGGCAAGGTCGAACACGTTCCAGCCGTTGCGGAAAAACGCGAGGCGGTAGGCGAACAGCTTCAGCGCCAGTTCGACCACGAATATCGCGATGGCAATCTGGTCGAGCCGCTGGATCAGATCGCCCGCCATGGCCATCGCGGCAGGGGAAGTCTCAAGCCCCAGCCCGATCGCGTTGACGACGATCACCGCAATGATGAAACGTTCGAACCAGCGCGCCTCGACAAGGGCCTGCGCGCGTTGCTGCATGGTCATTCGTGAATTCTCCGAAGGCCCTCAAATGCCGATATCAAATGCCAAGTGAAATTGGTGGCAGGCAAGGCGATTGCAACTCGCCTTACCACCGCCACACCCTGACTGCCATCAGGAACGATCTCGCATGTGATGCGTATAATAATCAAAGCAATTACAAGGAGATACATTTCATGAAACGCATCCTCATCATCGCCACCGACGGGTTCGAGCAGTCAGAACTGATGGAACCCAAATCGCTGCTCGAAGATGCCGGCGCCGATATTACCGTCGCCAGCCTCGAAGATGGCGAAATCAAGGGCTGGAAGGACGGCAACTGGGGCGACAGCGTCAAGGTCGACCTGACCGTCGATGAAGTGTCGGAAGGCGATTACGATGCGCTGCTGCTGCCGGGCGGACAGATCAACCCGGACGTCCTGCGCATGAACGAAACCGTCATCGACCTCGTCAAGCAGTTCGATGGCACGAACAAGCCGATCGCCGCGATCTGCCACGCTCCGTGGCTGCTCGCCGAAGCCGACATTATCGACGGGAAGACCGTCACCGGCTGGCCCTCGATCCGCACCGACCTCGAAAATGCAGGCGGCAACGTCGTGGACAAGACCGTCGCACTCGATGGCAACCTGATTACCAGCCGCAATCCGGACGACATTCCCGCCTTCACCAGCACTCTGATGAGCGCGCTGGAAATGGCCGAAGACATGGCACGCATCCCCGAGAACGCCTGATCCGTATCTAAATCGAGTTCAGTCATGGCCTCCCGTCATTTGGCTGACTCAGGCCCCGCCACGCAGATGCGTGTGGCGGGGTTTTTCTTTTTCTCTGGACCTTAGTGCGGGTAAGGATATGTTGTAACATACATCAGACTTGCATTATGGCGAAAATGTGGCACAAATGAGGCTCAATTAAGGCACGACTCGCCACTGGTCGGCCAGATTGGGAGAGAAACCATGCGTAAAGCCACCCCCTTGTTGCTGTTGGCATTAGTCCTGATGACCGCATGTTCGGACGGGTCCGAGCATTCCGTTATGGAACGTGTGACGACAGTCGATATACAGGAAGCCGAAGCGGGCATGCCGCCAGCACCGCCTTCGTCGCCCCCGGCGCCTGCCAGCCAAACCTTCGAAATGGCAGAGGCCAGCGCGGATCAAGCGCAGGCAAGTTCGGGTGAGACAATACCGAACGGGGCGGGAAATATCCCGGTTGGCCTGCCGCAGATCGCATATCGTTATGCGCTCGGGTTCCGGTTGCCTGCAGATGCGATCAAGCCACTTCAGGAGCGGCACGCCGATATGTGTGAAGCGCGCGGGCCCCAGGTGTGCCGGATCATCTCGATGCGGCAGGCCGATCAGGACGGGGACTATTCCTATGGCAACCTTCAGCTTGCAGTAGCGTCGGGTGTCGCAAGAGAATTTTCCAAGGAACTTGAAAAGAGTTCCGGCACTGTCGATGGCGAGCTCGTCTCTTCCTCGATCGACGGCGAAGACCTGTCCAAGCAGATCGTCGATACCGAGGCGCGGCTGCGCGCCCGCACGCTGCTTCGCGACCGGCTGATGGACGTGCTGCGCACGCGCCGGGGTACGGTGGCAGAGCTGGTCCAGGCCGAACGCAGCGTGGCGCAGGTCAATCAGGAGATCGACCAGGCGCGCAGCTGGTTAACCGAAATGCGCGACCGCGTTGCCTTCAGCCAGATGGCGGTCACTTACGAATCCGGAACGCGGGCATCGGGCGGCTTTTCCGACCCTATCCGCAAGGCGTGGAGCGCGATGGGCGCGATTTTCGGCTCGACCATCGCGTTCCTGATGATGGCCTTCGCGGTGGTGCTGCCCCTCGCCATCCTGCTCCTGGCCGGCCTGTGGCTGTGGCGGCGGCTGCGAAGGGATCGCGCAGAAACGGGCGCTGCAGCGCAGGAAACCGCCCCGCCAGCCACGGAAGTCTAGACCGTTCGGGCTCTCGTTATTCGGGAAGCCGCCGCTTGACCCCGGCGGCGGCTTCCCGGAAGAAAAGCGAAACAACGAACGAATCTCGAATTTCAGGGGAATGCAATGCGCGGTGAATGGTTGGGCCGGTTTCTGGCGGTATTCGGTGCGCTTGCGCTTATTCCGGGAGCGGCTTTTGCGCAGTCCTTTCTGGAAGCGGAATTTGAGCCTTCCATTCCTACGCTGACCGAAACGGTCGGACACGAACCCGGCGCGCGCATCACTTCGCCCGACGAAGCGCTGACTTACCTGCGCGCTCTTGCAGAGGCTGCGCCCGAGCGAATGCGGATGATCGAATATGCGAAAAGCTGGGAAGGCCGATCGCTCAACTACGTGATTCTGACCGCGCCTGAAAACATGGCGCGGATCGGCGCTATTCAGGCCGACCTCGCCGCAATCTCCGCCGGGCGCGCGAGCAATGGCGACGCGCTGCCTGTGACGTGGCTGACCTACGGCGTGCATGGCAACGAGATTTCCTCGACCGATGCGTCACTGATGATGGCGTATCACCTGCTCGCCGCGCAGGGCGATGCGCGGGCCGAACGTATCCTGCGCGAAAGCATCGTCATCATCGACCCGATGCAGAACCCCGATGGACGCGCGCGCTTCGTGAACCATTTTCGCGGCGCGGTCGGGATCCAGCCTGCCGCCGACCGCCAGTCCGCCGAGCACGACGAGGAATGGCCTTCGGGCCGCGTCAATCACTACATGTTCGATCTCAACCGCGACTGGTTCACGCTGAGCCAACCAGAGACGCGCGGCAAGGTCGCCGCTATCCGCGAGTGGAACCCGGTCGTTGTCGTCGATGTGCACGAGATGAGCGGCGACGATACCTATTTCTTCAGCCCGGCCGCGCAGCCGCTCAACCCCAATATCACAGCCGCGCAGCGCCGCGCCTATGAGCTGATCGGACGCAACAACGCGGCATGGTTCGACCGCATAGGGGAGCCCTATTTCACGCGCGAGGTCTATGACCTGTTCTACCCCGGTTACGGCGACACATGGAACACGCATCACGGCGCGATCGGGAGCACGTATGAGCAGGGATCGGCGCGCGGCCTCGTTCTCGAGCGGCGCGACGGAACCACGCTGACCTATGGCGACGGGGTGCGCAATCACTTCATCGCAAGCTTTTCGACCGCCGAGGCGGTGGCCGACAATGCCGGCCGCCTGCTAGGCGATTATGCCGCCTACCGCGCTGCCAATGCCAATGGCGCGGCAGGGCGCGGGACCTATCTGATCGACCTCGCATCTCGCCGATGGAATGCCGAGGCGCTGGGACGCAGGCTCGCCGCACAAGGCATCACCGTTTACCGAAGGACGAGCGCGGCAAATGTGTGCGGGCGGACCTTCCCGCAAGGCTATCTCGCCGTGCCGCAGTCGCAGCCCGCCGGGCGGCTCGTGCGCAGCCTGCTCGACCGCGACACGCCCCTGCCCGAGGCGTTCGTCCGCCAGCAGGAACAGCGCCGCGCGCGCGATTTGCGTCATGAACTTTACGATGTGACCGCATGGTCGGTCGGCTTTATGTCGGGTGTCGACGTAACCTTGTGCAACGCCGCCGCCTCGGGCGAGATGCTGTCCGCCGACATGCCGATCGCTCCCAAGGCCGAGGGGTCGGGGAGTTTCGCGGTCGCCGTTCCGTGGACCGATAGCGGTCAGGCGCGGCTGGTTACGCTCGCTTTGCGCGAAGGGATCGAGGGCCGCGTTACCGACGAAGCCTTTATTAAGGACGGGCGCGAATTTCCGCGCGGGACCGTGGTCTTCGCAAGCGGCGCGAACACCGATGCGGCGATGGTTCGCCTCGCAGCGCTAGCGCGCGAAGTCGGCGCGCACACCATAGCGCTGGAGGACAGCTGGGTCGAAGATGGGCCGAACCTCGGCAGCGAGGCTTTCGTCCGCCTTACCCTGCCCAAGGTCGCGATTGCGTGGGATGACGGCATCTCGCAGCTCAGCGCGGGGGCGGCGCGCTATGTCCTCGAACAGCGGCTCGGCCTCCCGCTCGTGCCGATCCGTACCGACCGGTTCGCGGGCGCGGACCTGTCCGATTACGACGTCGTGCTCGTTCCCGATGGTTCACCGGGCGATGATCTGGGCAAAGGCGGACTTGCAACGCTCGATGCATTCGTGAAGCGCGGCGGCGTGCTTGTCGCCATCGGGGGAAGTCTTGGCGCGTTTTCCAGCGGCGATAACCCGCTGCTTGCGGTGAGGCGTGAGGCGGCGCTGGGCCTCAACCCCGAAGAGGCGGAAGATGGCGAGGACGGCGAAAGCCCCGCGCTTGCACAAGGCAACGAACTCACCAGCGCGGACGAATATCGCTCTGCCATACAGGACCAGCAGGCGCTACCCGACACGCTGCCGGGGGCACTGCTCAACACGGTAGCGGACCGCGATCATTTCCTCTCGGCAGGCTATGATGACGGTGCCGTCGTCGATGCGCAGGGTTCGCAGATATTCACTCCGCTCGATCGATCCAGCGGCACCAACGTGCTGCGTTTTGCGGCGGCGGACAGCCTGATCGCGAGCGGATATGTCTGGGATGAGAACCGCCGGCAGCTCGCCTTCAAACCCTATCTGATGGCGCAGCCTTCTGGCGAGGGCATGACCATCGGTTTCGCGCATGATCCCACGCTGCGCGCCTATCTCGATGGGCTGGACCTGCTGCTTGCGAACGCGGTTATCATCGCCCCGTCACGGGTGCGCTAGGCAGCGGCTCACATCCGCCGCGCATCGGCGCTTTCGGATGGGACGCTGACGGTGAGGCCGTCGAGTTCGGGCGTAAGGTCGATCTGGCATGAAAGCCTGCTCGTCCGGCGCGCTCCGGCGGCGAAATCGAGCATGTCTTCCTCTTCCTCGCTCGCCTCGGCAAGCTTGTCGAACCATTCGGCGGCGACGATCACATGACAGGTCGAGCGCGCCATCTGCCCCTCGCACGTGCCCTCAAGCGGCAAGCCCGCCGCCTGTCCGATGCGCAGCAAGTTGTCGCCTGGTTCGGCGCTGGCCAAAATCTGCTCACCGTGCGGGTCGATGAAGGTAACCGAAATGCTCACACTTCCTGGTCCTTGGCCGCGGCGTTGATCGTCTCGGCGGCTTTTTCGAGGTCTGCCATCTGGGTGTAGCGCCCGAAACCGATGCGGATCGAGGACTTTGCCTGTTTGTCGGAAAGCCCGATGGCTTTGAGCACGTGGCTGGTCTTGCCCGAACCGCTGGCGCAGGCGGACCCTGCTGAGAACATCACATTGCGGCACTCCGACATCAGGCGATTCACGTCGAGCCCCTTGCGCCGCATATTCAGATTGCCGTGGTAGCGCGCAACCTCGCTGCCATTGAGCTCCCAGTCCGAAAACAGCTCGCGCGCGCGCTTCCACAGCTCTTCGACATGGGCCGCGTCCTGCTCTCTCAGCTCCTTCGCCAGATGCGCCGCTGCGCCGAAACCGGACACCAGGGCGGGTGATAGCGTGCCCGAACGTTCCCCTTCCTGCAGCCCGCCGGTGACCTGCGGATCGAGATCGATACCGTCGCGCACCCACAGCGCGCCGATACCCTTGGGCCCGTGCAGCTTGTGCGCGGAAATGGCGATCATGTCCGCGCCGGTCACTTCCATCTTGCCGTACGCCTGCACCGCGTCGATCAGGAACAGTGCGTTGTTTTCCTTGGCCTTGCGGTGCCAGTCGATGGTGGGCTGGATCGTTCCGATCTCGTTATTGACCTGCATCACCGCGATCAGGCGCACGTCGGCAGGCACGTCCTGAGCGGTGTTGCACTGCCCCTCTTTCGAGACATTGAGGATATGCGCCTCGCCCAGCGCCTTTGCCGTGTCGTAAACCGCCGCGTGTTCGATAGCGGAGACCGACACGCTTCCCCCGCTCCCGCTGCCGCGAATGGCGAGATTGATTGCCTCGCGCGCATTGCCGGTGAAGATCACCCGTCCGCCTGCAGGCAGCAAGGCGGCGACCCGATCCCGCGCCAACTCAATCGCTGCGGCAGCCTGTCGACCCATGCGATGCGGACTGTGCGGATTGCCGAAGCCTGTGCCTTCCGGCCCGTCGAGCCAGCGCAGCATCGCATCGCGCGCCTCGGGCGCGAGCGGCGTGGTGGCCTGGTAATCGAGATAGATCATATGCGTGCCAGTTCTGTCCATGTTTCGGCGAAGCGTTCAACCTCTGCCCGTGTTGTCGACCACCCGAGGCTCATCCGGATCGTGTTTGCGGCAACTGCTTCATCCAGTCCCATTGCCGCGAGCACATGGCTGGACTTCATCGTCCCGCTCGAACAGGCGCTGCCCTGCGACACCGCGATCCCCGCCATATCGAAGCGCATCACCTGCGCGCTGCCCGACATGTTCGGCATGGCCAGGGCGGCGATGTAGGGCGACGGCGCATCCAGAGCAAAATTCAGCCAAGTGCCGCCCACGTTCACGACTTGCTCAGCCAACCCCGTCAGCGGGGCAAGCACATCATTGCCGATGTAAGGTTTCCCCGCAGCCTGCAGCGCCGCGGCCATGCCCAGCGCGCCGGGCAGGTTCTCCGTCCCTCGCCGGTATCCGCGTTCGTGTCCGCCGCTCGCCTCCAGCATGGCGTAGTCCTTCACCAGCAGAGCGCCAATGCCGATCGGGCCGCCGAACTTGTGCGCCGACACAATGGCCATGTCTGCCTGCGAAGGAACAGGTGTCTTGCCGGTAGATTGGGCGCAATCGGTCAGCAGCAGGCCGCCTGCTTCGTGAACGATCGCGGCGATGCGCGCGATATCCTGCTGCGCGCCGGTTTCCGAATTGACCCGCTGGACCGCGACAAGCGGGCGTTCGCGCTGCACCGCCTCTGCCAGCACGTCGAGATCGAGCGAGCCATCGCTCTGCACCGGCAAGCGCTCGGCATCGGGCGCGGCTTTCAGGATCGCGTCATGCTCCACCGCACTGACCAGCCGCGCTCCGGCCCTTGCCGAATTGAGCGCAAGATCCGCCGCCTCGCTCGCGCCGCTTGTGAAGATCAGCTCGCCGTCCCAGCCCAGCGGCGTCTTGATGCGGTCTCTCGCATCTTCCAGCGCGGCGCGCGCCTTGCGGCCCTCGGCGTGGGGGCTGGACGGGTTTGCCCATAGCGCAAAGCCATCCTCCATCGCTTGCCTTGCCTCGGGGCGAAGCGGCGATGTGGCGGCATGATCCAGGTAGATCCGCTCAGCTATGGGACTGCCCTACAAAAAATTGCGAAATCTGCATCTGACCTTATATAGAGCGCGCGTTCAGCCGCGCCACCCGGCGCGTGCCACACCCAATTCTCGAAGGTCCATTCATGCCATCAGTCATCTTCCCCGGCCCCGAAGGCCGTCTTGAAGGTCGTTTCTCCCCTCCCCCGCGCCCGCGTGCGCCTGTTGCGATGATCCTGCATCCGCACCCGGAAGGCGGCGGCACGATGAACGACCGGATCGTCCAGCGGCTTTACAAGACTTTTGCAGATCGCGGCTTTGCGGTCCTGCGCTTCAACTTTCGCGGCGTTGGCCGCAGCCAGGGAAGCTTCGACAACGGCATTGGCGAGCTTTCCGATGCCGCAAGCGCGCTCGATTGGGTTCAGTCGATTCACCCGGAGGCCCAGACGACATGGGTTGCGGGATATTCCTTCGGCGCGCTGATCGGAATGCAATTGCTGATGCGCCGCCCGGAAGTGCGCGGCTTCATCTCCGTCGCTCCGCCGGCGAACATGTACGATTTCAGCTTCCTTGCGCCATGCCCGGCTAGCGGCATTTTCGTGCAGGGCGCTGCCGATACGGTGGTGCAGCCGACCGCCGTGCAAAAGCTTGTCGACAAGCTGCGCGCGCAAAAGCACATCACCATCCACCACGACGAAATCCCGCGCGCGAACCATTTCTTCGAGAATGAAATGGACGATATGATGAAGTCGGTCGACAATTACCTCGACTTCCGCCTGTCGCCGGATTGTCCGATCAAGTGATCTCTCGGATCATTTGATTGGTTTCTTGTGCGCACTTCACCCGGGGTGCGATGTCCTCGGCCCATGTGGGCCAGCGGGCGGTCGGTCGCCCTCGCGGCCGCCGTTTAAGGACGCTCGCCAAAATAGGTCTTTAAAAACAACGCGAAAGGCCTTGCCTTCGTAATGTTATGTTGTAACATACAAGGTGAGAGGTGCCGGTTTCGATAGTCCAGCCTCGCTTCGTTTCTGGCGCCGCTCACATGAAAACGTGAGAGAGGAGCCTCAATATGAACTATGCGCAAACTGCCAATCGCGCGAACCCGGTCGCGATGCTCGGTGCGCTGGGCGTGCCAGCAGCAGTCGGAGCCGTTCTGGTCATCGGCCTCGCAGTCAAGGGAGTCATCCCGGACGTGATCCAGAACCCCGACGTATTCGACGTCACGCCGGTTGAGCCCGATGTCACGCCGCCCCCTCCCGATCCTGCACCTCAGCCGGATGCGGCGCCTCAGGCTCAGCAGCCTTCTCCGACGGTTGCTCCAATGCCCGATACGAAATTCGATTTCGAGCTTGGGACGAGTGATCCGATCATCGCACTGCCCGGTCCGGACACAACCTCCGTGACACCGTTCATCATTCCCGGTCCAGTCGGTAACGCTACTCCGTCCCCCGCTTTGCCCGATCCGATCAAGGCGTCGCCGCGCGGCAATCCGGGGCGGTGGGTTACCGACAACGATTTCCGCCCACGCTGGGTGCGCGAGGGGCTATCGGGTGTCGCAAGCTTCGCCCTCACCATCGACCGCAAGGGCAAGGTGAGCGACTGCACGATCACCAAGTCGACCGGGCACAGTCCGCTGGACGAGGCGACCTGCAAGCTGATCCAGCGCCGCGCCAAGTTCGAACCGGCAAAGGACAGCTACGGCAACCCGATCTCCGGCACGTATCGGAATTCCGTAAACTGGAAGCTGCCTGAATGACTATGCGGCGGCTGGCGAGGCATCATTCGCCAGCCGCCTCCGCTGCTTCAATCGGTGAGCTGCCGTCCGATGTCGGCACGGTCCAGATCAGCACATTCGCAATCGCGATAATCGCGAGCACGACCATCAGCGCGGGCTGCTTCACCTCTCTGGTGCGCCGCCAATAGACGAAAGCGCCTGCCAGCAGGGCGAATGCTGCAAGCATCACGATGGAAAGTACGATATCCATGAACGAATAGCCTCGTCATACGTTGGTAGGGGAGAAGTGTCCGTCAGATGTGCTTTGCACACGCGACTGCCGCACTTGCAAGACCATTTAGAGGAGGAATGCATGGGTATTTTCAGTTCGATCAAAAACGCGATTTTCGGGGATGACGACAAGGACGAGATCAAGGGCAACCCGCAGCCCACCGCGACCTCGGGCCCAAAAGAGCGCGCGCCGATCAGCCAGGACGAAGTCGAAAAGCGTATCGCCAATATCCCGGGCGCCGAAGATCTCAACTGGCGCACCTCGATCGTCGATCTCATGAAGCTTGTGAAGATCGATCCGAGCTATGAGAACCGCAAGGAACTTGCGCAGGAAATGGGCAATACCGGCTATTCGGGCAGCGCTGAGGACAACATCAAGCTGCACCGCGATGTAATGGACGAAATCGCCAAGGCCGGCGGCGTCGTTCCGGGCGAACTCAAGAACTGATTTGACACCTTTCAGGCGCGCGGTACACCCACGCGCCATGAGAGAGACAAACCAGAACATCACGCGCCGTCAGGCCCTTTACGGGCTTGGCGGCGTTTCCACATTGGCGCTTGTTCCGGGCTGCGCGGGGGCGGCGTATCAGGCAGGCGCTCCGGCCACTGCGGCGACGGATGCCAATCAGATGCTCGACCAGATCGCCTATGCGATGCTGGAGCACGAACCGACACGCGCCACGACCCTTGGCGTCGACACCGGCAGCTATGCCCATCTGCGCGGCAAGCTGGAGGATCAGACCCCGGAAGGGCAGGATGCCTACGCTGCGACGCTGCGGGACAACCTCGCCAAACTGCGCGCCTACCCCCGCGCCGGCCTCGACACCGAGACCTTGACCAATATCGAGGTGGTCGAAAGCGCTTACGAATTGGCGCTCGATGGCTTCGCGCTGCCGTACGGCGATACGCCGGTCGGCAATTGGCGCACGGCGCCCTATGTCGTCATCCAGAATGTCGGCGCGTATATTGGCGCGCCGCGCTTCATGCAGTCTGACCACCCGCTCCGCGATGCGCAGGATGCCGATTTCTACCTCGAGAGGGTTGAGCAGTTTCCCGCCGTGCTTGGTGGCGAGCTTGAACGAATGCGTCAGGCGCGCGGCATGGGCGTGGTCCCGCCCGATTTCCTGATCGACAAGGCCATCGGCCAGATGGAATTGTCCATCGCGAGCGCCGCCAAGGGTGAGCTTTTCACCGATCATCTGCGCGCATCACTGCAAGAAATCGGCCTGCCCGGCTCGCGCGCCGAGCTTGCGCTCGCAATGGAAAGCGGGGCGATTGCAGGTGCGCTTTCGGATCAGCTCGAAGAATTGAAACTGCAACGCGCGGCCGCAACCTCCGATCCGGGGATCTCCGCACGCCCCAGCGGCGAGCAATTCTATGATTGGGCGCTCAGATCCAGCACCACGACCCGCCTCACCCCGGATGAAATCCACCGCCAGGGCCTCGAAGAGCTGGAAGCGCTGCACGGGCGAATGGACCCGATCCTGCGAGAGATCGGCTACACCAGCGGCACGGTTGGGGAGCGGATGCAGACGCTCGCCGCCGACCCGCGCTACAAGTTTTCCGAAGGCGACAAGGGCCGCGAGGAAATCTTTGCTTTCATCGATGAGCGGGTGGACTGGATCAAGGCGCAGATGCCCCGCGCCTTCGACGAACTGGTCGATCCCAATCTCGAAGTGACCCGCATCTCGATTGCCGAGGAAGCCGGCGCTCCCGGAGCCTATGGCGGAGCGGGAAGCAAGGACGGGACGATCCCGGGCCGGTTCTGGATCAATCTGCGCACCACCGACCTGCACCGCAAATACGACCTGGCCGATCTCACCTATCACGAGACCATTCCGGGCCATGTCTGGGAGGGCGAATATTCCAATCGCCTGCCGCTCATCCGCTCGATTCTCGCCTTCAACCCGTTTAGCGAAGGCTGGGCGCTGTATGGCGAGCAGATTGCCGACGAGCTTGGCGCGTATGACGATTTCAAGGTCGGGCGGCTCGGCTATCTCCAGTCGCTCGCCTTCCGTGCCTGCCGCATGGTGGTCGACACCGGCCTGCATTCGAAAGGCTGGAGCCGCGAGCAGGCGCGCCGCTTCTTCGTGGAACGCAATGGTTCGAAGTACGAAGAAGTCGCCAGCGAGGTTGACCGCTATTGCAGCTGGCCGGGCCAGGCGACCGGGTACAAGCTGGGCCACAGCGAAATCGTGCGCCAGCGCGCGCGGGCCGAGGCCGAGCTTGGCAGCGCCTACGATTTCAAGGCTTTCAACACCGCCGTCATCATGGGCGGGAATGCGCCGCTCAATGTCGTCGAGAAGACGGTTTCGCGCTACATTGCAGGCGCGCGCGCCTGACACCATATAGCTCGCATCACATAACGGGAGCCGCGTATGGAACAGCTTGGAGAAGACCTCGAAACCATGCGGCGCGTCCCGCTGGCCGACGATCACGTCGCGGCGATCTGCGAGATCGGTGAGGAAAAGACCTATCCGAAAGGCGAAATCGTCGCCGATCTGGGCGATCCGATGGACACGTTTATATACGTGGTGGACGGCGAGATCGAAGTGGTCGATCCGCACACTGGCGAGCGCATGCTCGAATCCTCGCTTGGACCAACGCAGTTCATGGGCGAGATCGGGTTTCTGAACCGGGGCACCAATTACCTGAAAATGCGCGCCGCGCGTGAGACCCGGGTCATCGCCGCCCCGCGCACCGCTATGCTCGACCTGATGAGCCGTGTGCCGGAGCTATCCGACCATATCATCACGGTCTTCGCCGCGCGCCGGCGCAAGCAGTTTGAAATGCGCAATTCGGCAGTGAAGATCATTGGCGCCGATCGCGATCCGGCAGTGCAGGCAGTCGAGCGGTTCATGTCGCGCAACCGCATTCCGTTCGAAAGCTACGACATGGATGCGACCGACGAGGAAACCGCGCAAGTCTGCGACCTGACCGGTCATCACCCGTCGGTCATCCTTGGCACCGACCAAAAACTTGAGGACCCGACCCCGCGCAAGGTCGCGCAATATCTCGGGCTCGATCTCGATATCTGCTCGCAGCGTGATTTCGATCTGCTGATTGTCGGCGGCGGCCCGGCAGGAGTGGCCGCAGCGGTCTATGCCGGGTCCGAAGGGCTCGATGCGCTGGTAATCGAGGATACTGCGGTGGGCGGGCAGGCAGGCACGTCCAGCCGGATCGAGAATTACATGGGCTTTCCCACCGGGATCAGCGGAACCGACCTCACCTATCGCGGCCAGATCCAGGCGCTCAAATTCGGCACACGCTTCGTGATGCCGCGCTGCGTTATCGGCCTGACCAAACGCGAGGACGGCACCTTCTGCGCCCGGCTCGACGATGAGGACGAGATTTGCGCAAGCGCCATCCTTGTCAGCACCGGCGTGCAATATCGCCGGCTCCCGCTGGATAATCTCGAACGGCTCGAAGGGGCGGGCATCTTCTACTCCGCTACGGAGATGGAGGCGCGTTTCTGCGCCCGCACAGAAGTAGTCGTGATCGGCGGCGGCAATTCTGCCGGTCAGGCGGCGATGTTCCTCTCGCGCACCGCCGCGCACGTGCACCTAGTGGTGCGCTCGGGCAGCCTTGCCGCGTCCATGTCGAGCTATCTCAGCCAGCGGCTCGAAGCCGACAAGAAGATCACGATACACTACCACACCGAAGTCACGGCATTGCACGGCGATGATTGGCTGAGCTCGGTGACTGTAAAGTCCGATGGTGAAGAGCGTCAGATCGAAACCAGGGCGCTGTTCATCATGATCGGTGCTGCTCCCAACACCGATTGGCTCTCCGGCCTCGTCGAAACTGACGAGAAAGGCTTCGTTCGCACCGGCGCAGAGGTTGGCCGCGACACACCCTTCGAAACGGGCACTGACGGTATTTTTGCCGTGGGCGATGTCCGCTCGGGATCGGTGAAGCGGGTGGCCAGCGCGGTCGGCGAGGGATCGGTGGTGGTCAGCCGAATCTGGAGCTACCTCGACGATCGCAAGCGCGGCGATTACGGTTAGCGAGTAATTATCCGAAGAAATTCATTGCGAATTCAGTCGTGTCGCGGCACTCTTTACTGAGTTAAGGGGACGCGCGGGATCATGAAATCCAAAATCTTTTCGCTTTTTCTTTCGGTTTTCGCTTTTGGGGCCATTGCATCGCCCGCCAGGGCGGATTGGTATGAGGCATCATCCGACCACTTCGTCATTTACGCCGATGACAGCGAGAAGGACATTCGCCGCTTTGCCGAAAACCTCGAACGCTATCATGGTGCGCTGTCCTACCTGACGAGACGCGCGATCGGAAAGCCGAGCCCGTCCAACCGGGTCACGATTTTCGTGGTTGGATCGGGACGCGACCTGCGGCGCCTCGCCGGGCAGAAGAACAGCAACATCGCCGGTTTCTATGTCCCGCGCGCCGGGGCCAGCCGGGCCTTTGTCCAGGATATCCGCAATCAGAACGGGTATCCGCACTTCTCGACCGTGGTGCTCCTGCATGAATACGCGCACCATTTCCTGATCTCGAGCAGCCGTTTTGCCATGCCGCGCTGGATGAGCGAAGGGGCCGCCGAATTCTTCGCCGCCGCCACCTTCGACAAGGATGGCAGCGTCATGATCGGCAGACCCGCGCAGCACCGCGCCTATGAACTGAATGTCGGCAATCCGGTGTCTGTCCACGAACTACTCGATCCCGATTACAAGAGAAGGAAGCGCGGATCGAGCGGCGACGGATTCTACGGGCGCAGCTGGCTGCTGTACCACTACCTCACATTCTCCAAGGAGCGTGCGGGGCAGCTGAACGATTATCTGATGGCGATTGCGAACGGCACGGGTTCGCTTGAAGCGGGCGAAGCCGTCTTCGGCGATCTCGACCAGCTCGAAAAAGAGCTGAAGAAATATCTTCGGGAGCGCCGGATGTTCACCTTCAATCTCGGCCCAGAGCGGTTCCAGATCGGCGAGGTAAGCTTGCGCAAACTGCCGGAAGGCGAAGCGGAAGTGATGGAACTGCGCATGGTTTCGCAGCGCGGCGTCAACCGCGAGCAGGCAGAGGAACTGCTAGTCGAGGTGCGCGAAGTCGCTGCCGAGTATCCAAACGATCCCGGCGTGCTGTCCGCCCTCGCCGAGGCGGAATACGATGCCGGCAATGACGATGCGGCCATTGCGGCAGCAGACCGTGCCATCGCGCTCGATCCCGCGCGCACCAATCCCTACGTGCAAAAGGGATATGCGCTGTTCCGCAAGGCTGCCGATGCCGCCGTGCCCGATCAGGCATACGAGGAAGCGATGGCTCCGTTCACCGCGCTCAACCAGCGTGAGAACGATCATCCACTGCCGCTGATCTATTATTACCGCAGCTATGCCGAGCGCGGTGTCGCACCATCGGAAAATGCGCGCGCCGCGCTCGAACGAGCGGCACAGCTCGCGCCGTTCGACCAACATCTCTGGGTGCAGGTGGCTATGATGCAAGCGAGTGAAGGCAAGATCGAGCTGGCGAAGTTCAGCCTGAAACCGCTCGCCGCAGATCCTCACGGCGGAAGCAGGGCCGAACTCGCCAAGAACATGATCGACGTGCTTGAACAGGCACCCGAGGGAGCACCGATGCGGCTCTCAATGGGCCGCCCGGATAGTCGCGTTGGTGACGAAACGGACGATCACGGAGACGGTGAAGGCGACGGCGACTGAATGCGTCGCCGCCCCGGCTGCAATCAGCGCTTCATCATGCCGCCGACGATTGAGCCCAGTATGCCGCCCAGCGGGTTTTGCGACGGGGCAGCGCCGGCCGATCCTCCGCCGGTCGCCTGTTTGGCCATGTAGCCGGCAACAGCCATTGCGAGGATCGGCAGCATCTTCTTGAGCAGCCCTTCATCGAGGCCGGTCATCGATGCGACCTCGCCCGCGACCGATCGGCTCACATCCTTGCTGCCGAAGATATTGCCGAGAATGTCATTGCCGGGCGCGGTTGGAGTGGGGCTGTTACCCAGAACCGCGTCGAGCAAGCCGCCAGCCGATGCACCGCCACCGCCGAGGATCGCCCCGGCCAGGCCGCCAAGTCCGCCCATCGGATCGGGCGTGGTCGCCCCGCCCGTTGCGCTGCGGCCCATCCCGGCCACAATCGCCGGAAGCAGCGCGCCAGCCGCAGTCTTCGCGGTCCCTTCATCAATGCCGAGTTCGCTCGCCATCGAGCTGATGGCGCCGGTCTGTTGCAACATTTGAGCAAGGCTCATTGCGTCTCTCCTGAAAATATTTGCGGGGGGTACGGGTTTTTATTTCTTGCCGAACAGTCCCGACGCCATGTCGGTGATATCGTTCAACGGATTGCCGTCATGATCCTTGTCCAGCAGCTGCATGAACCCGGTCAGCGAGCTTTCGCCGCCGACATGTTCCATGACCTGCGAGAGAACGCCCTGGTCGAGCCCGCTTTTTTGAGCGGCGACATCGAGCGTGTCGCCATCGGCCTGGTGCCCTTCGGTGAGCGCCGCAATAGCCTTTTCCGCAGTTTCCTGATCGATGCCGAGCTTTTCGGCCATGTTCTTGACGGTGGGGTGGTTGTGGGCCGCGCCCAGTATCTGGTCGAAAAGGCTCATTGCGTGCTCTCCTGTCGTTGCTTGATCCCTGTTACTGAATAGACGCCCGAAAACAGCTTATGTGCCGAAAAAAAGCCCCGCCCTGCGTCGCTGCGCAAGGCGGGGCTCCCCTCTCCAACTCGTTGGCGGCGATCAGGCCGCGACGGGCGCAGCGGGCGCTGCCTGCCGGACGCCTTCGTCCACATGCGGCGCAAACTCGGCGAAGTTGTCGATGAACAGCTGCACCAGCTTGTGCGCGGTCCGGTCATATTCGGACTTGTCCGCCCAAGTGCTGCGCGGATCGAGGATTGTCTGGTCGATGCCCTGTTGGGCGAGCACGGGCACCTGCACCGGCACTTCGAAACCGAAATTACCGTCCTTGCGGTACTCAACAGTGTCGAGATCGCCGTCGAGCGCGGCATTGAGCAGCGCGCGCGTTGCCTTGATCGGCATGCGGTTGCCGGTGCCGTATTTGCCGCCGGTCCACCCGGTGTTGAGCAGCCAGCACTGCACCTGCCACTTGGCAATGCTTTCCTTCAGCAGGTTGCCGTAAACGCTCGGGTGGCGCGGCATGAAGGGCGCGCCAAAGCACGTGCTGAACGTTGCTTCCGGCTCGGTCACGCCGATTTCAGTCCCGGCGACCTTGGCGGTATAGCCCGACAGGAAGTGGTACATTGCCTGATCGGGCGTGAGGCGCGAGATCGGAGGCAACACGCCAAACGCATCGGCGGTGAGCATTACGACATTGCTCGGCACGGGGCCGAGATTGTGCTCGCTGGTGTTGGGAATGTAGTCGATCGGGTAGGCGCCGCGCGTATTTTCCGCGAGCGAGTTGTCGTCGAAATCGAGCTCGCGCGTTTCCTCGTCCATGACCACGTTTTCGAGCACCGTGCCGAACCGCCGCGTGGTCGCGTAAATCTCCGGCTCCGCCTCTTCCGACAGGCGGATCATTTTGGCGTAGCAGCCGCCTTCGAAATTGAAGACCGCAGTGTCCGACCAGCCATGCTCGTCATCGCCGATCAGTGTGCGGCTGGCATCGGCGGACAGGGTCGTCTTGCCCGTGCCTGACAGACCGAAAAACACGGCAGTCTTGCCGTCTTCGCTGATATTCGCCGAACAATGCATCGGCATGACGCCCTTCATCGGCAGCAGGTAATTGAGAATGCCGAAGACGCTCTTCTTCATCTCGCCTGCATATTTCGTGCCGCCGATCAGGATCAGCTTTTCGGACAGGTTTACCGCAATCACGGTTTCGCTGTTCGTGCCGTGGCGTGCCGGATCAGCTTTGAAAGTCGGCAGGTCGATGATCGTGTATTCGGGCGCGAAATCGCTAAGCTGATCCTTGGTCGGACGCACCAGCAGGGTGCGGATGAACAGGTTGTGCCACGCAAGCTCGTTAATCACGCGCACGTTCACGCGGTGCTCGGGCTGCGATCCGCCGAACAGGTCCGCGACATAAAGCGTTTCCTTGCCGGCGACGGCGTCCATGAAATCCGCCTTCAGATTGGCAAAGTGCTCGGGCGTCATGCCCTTGTTCACCTTGCCCCACCACACCGTGTCTTCGGTGGCGGCATCACGCACGATGAACTTGTCGTTTGCGCTGCGCCCGGTCTTCGCTCCGGTCTGCACGACAAGGGCCCCGTGCTTCGACAGCACGCCTTCACCGGCGGCCAGAGAGGCCTCCACCAGCGCAGGCGTGCCAAGATTGGGGTGGATTTCCGCCTGGGTTTCAATCCCCTGACTGGACAGCGATTGGGCAAGAGGCGTCAACGTGAATTCTCCATCAAAGGACTGGCTATTGGCAGACGGACACGATCATTTTCCAGAGACTCGTGCATACGTATGCACAGATGAGCGCAATAGCCCGGAAAAAGGGCAGGAAAAAGCCCGTAGAATCCGTCAGATCCCAATTATTCCTTCGATATATGCCCTCCCCGCGCGCGTCAAACGCCCTCATGGCGATTCGCCCAAAGAGGTATGCCGATCGCAGCGCGATACCATTTGTGCCGCGCGTTGTTTCCGCGCCCCGAAACCGCTAATCCTCTGGAAAAGCGGCAGGGATACGCGCGCCGCAGGAGAAATAGCATGACCGACACCATTGAAGGCGCACCGGGTGAAGAGGGCGCCCAGGCCGGATCGAGCGCCGCTGCCGATATGCCCGATGATGCGCCGGTAATCGCTCTGGTCGATGATGATCGCAACATTCTGACCACGGTTTCCATTGCGCTTCAGGCAGAAGGGTTCGTGACGCGGCTCTATTCCGATGGGGAGACCGCGCTGAAGGCGTTGATCGAGAACCCGCCTGCGCTCGGCGTGTTCGATATCAAGATGCCCAAACTGGACGGCATGGAGCTGCTCAAGAAAGTGCGCGAGCATGTGGCGCTGCCTGTCATTTTCCTCACCTCCAAGGACGATGAGGAGGACGAGGAAGCCGGACTCGAGCTAGGCGCAGACGATTACATCGCCAAACCGTTCAGCCAGCGCCTGCTGATCGCGCGCATCCGGGCCATCCTGCGCCGCGCCGATCCGGTGCGCGACACCGGCGGAGAAGACGGCAGCACAGCTCAGCCCGCGCCGGACAGCCTTGAGCGCGACCGCCTGCAGATGGACCCGGCACGCCATCACGTGACGTGGGATGGCCGGCCGGTCAGCCTGACGGTCACCGAGTTTCTCATCCTCGAAGCGCTGGCCGCTCGACCGGGTGTCATCAAGAGCCGCAATCAGTTGATGGATGCCGCCTATCCCGACGATATCTTCGTCGATGACCGGACCGTTGACAGCCATATCAAGCGGATGCGGCGCAAATTCCGCAGCGCCGACCCGCAATTCGGCGCGATCGAGACGCTATATGGCGCGGGATACAGCTTCAACGATGGCTGAAGATGCCTATCACAAGGTCAGCCGGGAAACATTGCCAGTTGGCGGCAGCACCGAGACCTTGAGCGGGGGCGGCTCGGTTTTCGCTTACCGCACGCATACTCGTCGTCAACATCCTCCCGCTGGCCCTGCTTGGCGGCGGCCTGTTCTATATCGACAGCTACCGCACGCAGCTTATCAACGAACGCTTCAAGCTGGCCCGGATTGAAGCGCAGATCACCGCAGAGGCACTCGCCGGGGCGACCCGCGACCGGCAGGAGGCGTTGCTGGTCCAGATCGGAAAGGAACAGGGAATGCGCTTGCGCATGTTCGATGCCGAAGGCCTGCTGTGGGCCGACAGCTTCGCGCTCGATGAACCCTCCTTCGAATTCGACGACATCAGCGATGACACGCGCGAACAGCAATTCGCCCGCTGGCTCGACCGGACAGTCGACACCATCGTCAGCGCCGAGCCGGTGACCGATTACCTCGAGCCCGAGGCGCAGATGGCCGATGCGTGGCCGGAACTGGTTCGCGCGCGTGAGGAAGGCCGCAGCCAGGTTACGCTCTATGATTGGGAGGATGGCACGCCGGTCATCACCGCCGCAGCACCGGTCGGGCTGAACGGTGCGACCCTGCTGACGGTGCGCAACGCCGTGGACATCACCGCAACCGTGCAGGCGGCGCGTACGACACTGATGACGGCGGTGCTGCTGGTGCTGTTCGCCTCCGCGATGCTCTCGCTCTATCTGGCGCGCACCATCGTCACACCTCTGCGCGAATTGGCGCGCGCCGCAGTCAAGGTGCGGCAGGGGCGCGAGCGCGAGGTCGAGGTTCCGCGCCTTCCTGAACGCAGTGATGATATAGGCCTGCTCGCGCGGGCAGTGTCCGATATGACCGGCGCCCTGCGCCACCGCATCGATGCGGTGGACAGCTTTGCCGCCGATGTCGCGCACGAAATCAAGAACCCGCTTGCGAGCCTGCGCAGCGCGATCGAATCGCTCCCGCGTGTCGAAGACCCGGATACTCGCCGCGAGCTCGAACAGATCGCCACTCACGACGTGCGCCGGATCGACCGCCTTGTCTCCGAAATTTCCGACGCGAGCCGGATCGATGCCGAAATGTCGCGCGCGACGCGCGAACGCATCGACATGGCCAGCCTCGTGCGCGAGATCATCGGCAGCCGCGAACACCGGGCAGAAAACCTCAATCACCGCATCGAACTGAAAACTCGCGGGTTTGCCGCCTATGTCGAAGGCGTGGGCGCGCGGCTGGAGCGGGTGGTCGAGAACCTGCTGGACAACGCGGTCTCCTTCTCTCCGGTACGAAGCTCCGATTGAGGTCATGATCGACAATGACGGCAATTGTGTAACTGTGATGGTGTGCGATTCCGGGCCGGGCATTCCCGAAGATGCGCGCGAAAAGGTCTTTCACCGATTCCATTCGATCCGGCCCGAGCGGGAGGATTTCGGCAACCATTCCGGCCTCGGTCTCGCCATTGCGCGCGCCATTGCCGAAGCGCATGACGGCTCGCTTTCTGCTGAGGCCCGCCCCGATGGCGAGCCCGGTGCCTGCCTGCGTTTCCGGCTTCCCGCTGCGTGAGCGGCGCGGACCGCATTATTCTTCAGGCGAGCGCGGTCGCGGTCGATGGCCGCGCGCTCCTCATCGAAGGCGCGCCAGGCATCGGCAAGTCGAGCCTCGCGCTCGCGCTGATCGACCGCGGCGCAGCGCTGATCGGCGATGACGGCGTCACGCTGGAGCGGCGCGGGACGCAGGTCCTCGCGTCCCCTCCGCCGAACATCGCGGGCCTGCTCGAGGTGCATGGAGTGGGCCTGATCGAATTGCCGGTTGTAACCGAAGTGCCGGTCGCCCTCATCCTCTCCCTCGGACAAAGCCCCGAGCGTATGCCGGAGAACATCCCGGCAAAGGACATTCTGGGGGCTGGAATCCCAGCCCTCCCCTTCGATCCGGGTAATATCGCCCCTGCCCTGCGTGCGGAATGGGCTCTAGCGAACCATGGGCTCAAGCCGGGCTGATCCGCCGCAATCCACAGCCCTTGCAAAAAAGGCGCTTTCCATTCGCGCGTATTCTCGCGAGACAGGGCACATGGAACCTGCGCATCCTGCCGCCACTCCTCCTGCCGATCCCGGCCGGCAGCGCTTGCTGCTGGTCACCGGGCTGTCCGGCGCGGGCAAATCGACTGCGCTCGATGTGCTGGAAGATCTTGGCTGGGAGACCATCGACAACTTCCCGGTCCGCCTGCTCGAACGACTCGTCGCGCCCGGTGATGAGCCGCTGGTCGAGCAGCGCGGCCCGCTCGCCATCGGTTTCGACTCGCGTACGCGCGGCTTCGTGCCGGGCGACATTATCGCCCTGCTCAAGGACCTGACCGAGCGCGAGGACCTGTCCGTCAGCTTCATGTTCATCGACTGCGCCGACACCGAGCTTGAGCGCCGCTACAATGAAACGCGCCGCCGCCACCCGATGACGCAGGGGCGCCCGCTGCTCGAAGGCATCGGGGCTGAGCGCGAGCTGCTCGAACCTCTGCGGCGCTGGGCGGACACGGTGATCGACACAACCTCGCTCGCCACGAACGAATTGCAGGGCCATGTCCGCGACCTGTTCGACAACAGCGAGGCCAGTGATGCCACGCTGACCATTTCGAGCTTCGGTTTCGCGCGCGGGATGCCGCCGCTCGCCGACCTCGTGTTTGACATGCGGTTTCTCGACAACCCGCACTGGGTCGAGGGGCTGCGTGAACTAACCGGGCGTGACGCGCCGGTCGGCGAACACATCGAAAAAGACCCCGCGTTTCATACCGCTTTCGAGCAAATCCACGACCTGCTTCTCACCCTGCTTCCCCGCTACCAGGCGCAGGGCAAGGCGTATGTGCACATTGCTTTCGGGTGTACCGGGGGGAGACACCGTTCGGTCTTCACCGCCGAACGCATGGCCCAAGGCTTGCGCGACGCGGGATTTTCGCCCACTGTCCGCCATCGAAATTTGGGCTCGCGCGCCGCCGATGAAATCGAACGTGTGCCGGGCTAGGTAACTGACGGACGTAACTTCCCGTATGATTGGCTTGATCCTGGTTACCCACGGCCGCCTCGCGGACCAATTTGTCGAAGCGATGGAACACGTTGTCGGCACACAGAGCGGCATTGCGACCGTCTGTATCGGTCCGAGCGACGACATGGAACAACGCCGCGCCGAAATCGCAGCCGCCATCGAAACCGTCGATGCTGGCAGCGGCGTTATCATCCTGACCGACCTGTTCGGCGGCACGCCCTCCAATCTCGCGATCTCATTGCTCGATACGGGACGGGTGGAGGTCATTGCCGGGATCAACCTGCCGATGCTGATCCGCCTTGCCGGAGCGCGCAAGAAAATGGGCGTGGTCGAAGCGGTCGAGGCCGCACAGGAGGCCGGGCGCAACTACATCACCGTGGCCAGCGAACTACTCGGCGAGGATGCCGGGCAGACCGCTGCGAAGGCGTGAGGCCAATGGGATGAGCGAACTCCGCCGCAACGTCACCATCGTCAACAAGCGCGGTCTGCATGCGCGGGCCAGCGCCAAATTCGTCGGCGCAGTTGCCGCACTGCCCGAAGGCGTCGATGTTCGGGTCGCGAAAGACGGCAATGAAGCGGCGGGTGGATCGATCCTCGGCCTGATGATGCTCGGCGCAGCCAAGGGCGATAATGTGGACGTGATCGTCGGCGGCAGCGATGCCGAAAGCGTGCTTGGCGAACTCGTCGGACTGATCGAAAACGGATTCGGCGAAGAATAGCGCCGGCTCATGCGCAAACAGATCACCGGGTTCTCCAATCCGACCGTCAAATACCTGCGCTCCCTGCGTGACAAGAAACACCGCAAACGCGCGGGCCAGTTCCTAGTCGAGGGGCTGCGCCTGCTCGAAGATGCGCGCGAGGGCGGACGCCTGCCGCGCCAGCTGGTCATGGCCGAAGCGCGCGAGCCGCACCCGCTGCTGGACCGGCTGGAGGGCGAGGTCAGCGGCGCGGGCGGCGAGGTGATCGAGACCACGCCGGACATCCTCACCAAGATCACCGGCAAGTCGAACGCGCAGAGCGTTGCCGGCGTGTTCGACGAATGGGAAACCGCGCTGGCGGGCCTGGACCGCGGTGCCGCGCCAATCTGGCTGGTGGCGCAGGCGCTCAGGGATCCGGGTAATCTTGGCACGATGCTGCGCACCGGAGACGCCGTGGGCGCAGGCGGTCTGATCCTGATCGACGATTGCGCCGATCCCTTCAGTGCAGAGGCGGTGCGCGCCAGCATGGGCGCGATCTTTACGCAAGGTCTGGCGCAGGCGCGGTGGGAGGAGTTCACGCAGTGGCTGCGCGGCGGCGCGGGACAGCTGGTCGCGGCGAGCTTGCGCGACGCGGTGCCTTATCGCGGCGCGGCTTATGACGCACCCTGCTTCATCCTTATCGGCAACGAGTCGCAAGGCCTACCCGAAGCCTACGAGGCCGAATGCGATCTGCGCGTCATGATGCCGATGCGCGGGCGCGCCGACAGTCTGAATGCAGCGGTTGCAGGGGCGGTGCTGGCCTATGAAGTTCTGGAGTGCTTAGGAGACTGATTGGTCCGCCGCGCGGCGATTGCCGGTGCGATTAAGCCGGGTTGCGGCGATCAGAACGCGGCAGGACTAGGCCCAAGAAAAAGCGCATGGATGTTTCGCCTGTTTCGGCACATCGGATGGCCGAGGCAGGCAAGCACAGGTGCTCAGCCATAGCTGCGACATTTGATCGCACGCCCGGCAGCGCAGGTCTCCGTCAGTAGAAGGCCAGTTGATTCGAGATGGCGAGAAGTTGGCCAGCTTTCGACCAGATGCGCGTAGTTTGCGAAAACCTACCGTTTCGCACTCTGTCAGCGTGCGCTTCGACCAGGATGAATTCGCTGCCCAGCGCAGTCAATTCCTCAGCGGTGCAGTGCACGTGCAGATCATATTGCACCGTGACCCCGAAGCGGGGTGTGGAATCGAGGAAGAATGTCCGCGGCATCGGGGTATCGGATACCGCCAGAAGAGCCTTTTCATCCCACGGTACCGATCGCTGGCATCGCGCACCCAAACGGCAGAATGCGGGCGTTCTTGCTCGGTAAATGCGGTGCCCAGGCACATCCTTTGTTCGTATTTGCTGAGGAAGCGCGGGCCCGGAGTATCGGGAATGCGGTCCGATTGTTCAGGCGGTTCTACAGTGGGGAAATCGACGCTGTAATCCAGCGGTTTGTCACGCAATTCGGAAAAGACGAAATCGGCGGCAAAGGTTGGCTCGGTCGGTTCCGACCCTGCAAAAAATTCGGTTCTAAAAAAATTGGTCCGCCGGCCTTCGCGTAGGGTGCGAACATCGATAACCAGTCCGCTTTGCGGTAGTGGCTTCAGGAATGTGGCCGTTGCGCTGGCCAGCGCGCTGTTTTGCGGCTGTTTAGCCTGGATCGCCGAATACCCGGCGGCCAACGCCCAACCTCCGAACGCGGATTGAAAATTCCAGTACTCGGCGCCGCCATCGGCCTGCACCCGGTCCGAATCGAGCTTAGTCAAAGTTGTGGCGGTATCGAGTGGGAACTGGGTCATGGCTCGCGCTTTCGTTTGGGCCGCCGAAACGACCTTCGCATTATTGAACGCTGGCGTTCAATTTGGTTCCCAAACGGAGCCGACTTTTCTAGCTTGCGTGCAGTGATCTAGGCGAGCGATCCCGCGACCTTATGGAGTTCTAAATTCCTCCACATCACTCCGCCGCGTCCCGCTTGTCCTCCAGCGTCTCAATCTCATCCACGTCCTTTGCGGTGTAGCGCGGTGCGCCTTCGACCAGCGGGACGTCGTCGATCTCTTTCGAGATTTCGATGCCCTTTTCGGCCATGCGGCGGCCCGAAGTCAGCACGTTGCGCTCGAAACTGCCGACGAACTTGTTGTAATTGTTGACCGCCGTCTCCAGCCCTCCGCCGACGCGTTTCATGTGTTCGGCGGCAACCCGCAGGCGGTCGTAGAGCTCCGCGCCCATCTTGCCGATCTCGGCAGCCTCTTCGGCCATCTTGTCCTGCCGCCAGACCTGCGCGACGGTGCGCGCGATGGCGACTAGATTGGTCGGCGTGGCGAGCAGCACCTTGTTGCGAAAGGCGAAATCCCACAGCTCCGGATCATGCTCTAGCGCGGCGGCGACGAAATGCTCGCCCGGCACGAACATCACCACGTAATCGGGCGCGTCGTCGAACTGGCTCTGATAGCTTTTGCTACCGAGCGTCTGCACGTGATTGCGCATGGATTTGGCGTGAAGGTCGAGATGCGTGATCCGCTCGGCATCATCATCCGCCTCGAACGCGGCCTGATAGGCGTTCAAGGACACCTTCGCATCGATCACAAGCTGCTTCTGGCCTGGCACGTTGACGATGGCATCGGGGCGCTGTCGACCAGCATCGATATCGACTGATTGTTCGAGGTGGAAATCGGTGTGCTCGGCTAGCCCGCATTGTTCGAGCACGTTTTGCAGTGCGCGCTCGCCCCAGCGCCCGCGCGCCTTGGGTGCATTGGTCAGCGAATTGCCGAGCCGCTGCGCCTCGCGCCTTACCTCTTCCTGCCCCTCACGCATCGACTGGATCACACCGTGCAGCTGCCCGAACGCATCCTTGCGCTGGTTTTCCAGCGTTTCGACCTGCTTTTCGTACTTGGCGAGCCGCTCACCGACCGGCGAAAGCAGTGCCTTGATCTTCTGCTCGCCTGCTTCCTCGGACTGCTTGAAGCGTTCATCGGCGCGCTTGAGGAACGCCTCCTGCGCCTTGCCCAGCACCTGCGCGCCGGTGTTTTCAAATTCCTTGAGCAATGCCCCGCGCGATTCTTCGAGCAGGCGTTTCTGCTCGGCAAAGCCGGCGCGCTCCGCCTTGAACGCGGCGTTTTCGGCCCGCGCAGCTTCCAGCTCCTCACTTAATGCACTGACCCGCGCGGCGCGTTCATTCGCTGCCGAAAGGTCCACCTTCGCCTCGCCCAGTTCAGCTATCGCTGACTTGAATTCGCCCTCACGCTCGCCCAGCCGCTCGCGCAGCTCAGCCGCGGGCTTACCGCCCAGAAACCAGCCCACACCCAGCCCGATGAGCAGCGCCAAAGCGCCAATAGCAGCTACAAGAATATTTCCATCCATTGGCGGAACATAGCTGGAACGCCGCCGCACGCCAAGCGCCAATGCAGCCAATTTGGAACCAATCCCCAGCCCCGTTCGCTCCACATACAAAGGAGAGAAAACCGATGTCGATCAAGGAAATGATACAGGACCACCCGCATGTGGGTGACGGTTACAACTCCGATCTGGGCGAGGCGGTCAAGCACGCTATGTACGGCGCGGCAATCATCAATTCGTGCGCCGATGCCTGTCTGGCAGAGGATGATGCGAAGGAGCGCGCCGAATGCATCCGCCGCTGCCTCGACGCCTCGGATGCCTGCACCGCCTTCTACCGCATGGGTTCACGCCGCACGGGTCAGAACGTGATCGCCATCCGCGCGATGGGCCTCGCAACCATCGTCGCGCGCGAACAATGCCTCGAACATTGCTCGATGCACGATGACCGCCACTGCAAGCGCTGCGCGCAGATGTGCAAGGAAGTGATCCGCGATGTGAAGGCTGCGGTCGGACGGATGAAGACCGAGGGTTAAGCCGCCTGGCGCAGCTTCTTCAATTTCTTGAGCGCCATCTGCCGCTTCAGGCGGGAGAGGTGATCGATGAACAGGATACCTTCGAGGTGGTCCATTTCATGCTGGAGGCAGGTGGCGAGCAGACCTTCTAGGTTTTCCTCGTGCTCCTTGCCGTCCAGGTCCTGATACCGCACCGTGCAGGTCGCGGGGCGGTCTACATCGGCGAAGATTTCGGGGACCGAGAGGCAGCCCTCCTGATAGGTCGATAGCTCCTCGGCGGGATCGATGATCACGGGGTTGATGAAAGTGCGCGGCTCTTTTCTGGTCGCAGGATGGGTATGCTTGTGCCCATCGTCCCCGTGATCATGGTCGCATTCGACTGGCTCGGCGTCAGGGTCTTCGGGCTGGAGATCGATCACCAGCACCCGCTTGGGCACGCCGACCTGGATCGCTGCAAGACCGATACCGGGCGCGTCATACATCGTTTCGAACATGTCCTCTACGAGCGCGCGCAGTTCGTCATTGAACTCGTCTGGTTTCACCGGTTCGGACACGGTTTTGAGCCGGGGATCCGGCACTTCAAGAATTTCGCGAATAGCCATGATCGCAATTTAGTGCGTGCAGGCATTGCCCGCAAGGATAGTTGTTTCTTCGCTCGCGGCAATTTGCTGAGGGATAGCCTCCGCAAGACTAGCCTGACCCAGTCGCCCTTTGACTGCCGTGACCTAACTGCTCATGGGCCGCCGCGCCCTGAGGGCCTGGGCCAGCGTGCCCTCGTCGAGATAATCCAGCTCACCGCCTACCGGCAGGCCGTGGGCGAGCTGGGTGATGCGGACATTGTGCTCCTCCAGCCGCTCGGCGAGGTAGTGCGCGGTTGTCTGCCCCTCCAGCGTGGCGTTCATGGCGAGAACGACCTCATCGACCGCGACGCCATCCTCTTTGGCTGCAACGCGCTTCAGCAAATCCGCGATGTTGAGATCTTCCGGCCCAACCCCGTCGAGCGCGGAGAGCCGACCGCCGAGCACATGATAGCGCCCCTGAAACAGCCGCGCGCGGTCCAGCGCCCAGACATCGGCAACATCCTCGACGACGCACAGCGCCTTCGCATCGCGCTTGGGATCGGCGCAGATGCCGCACGGATCTTTCGTATCGACATTGCCGCAGGTCTGGCACTCCACCAGCGTCTCCGACACCGCGTCCAGCGCCTCGAGCAGCGCAGGCAGCGCCTGTTCGCGGTTCTTCACCAGCCACAGCACAGCCCGCCGCGCAGAGCGCGGGCCAAGGCCGGGGAGCCGGGCAAGCGCTCCCGATAAAGCTTCGATCTCTTGCGATGCCATGAGGGGAGAGATAGGGGCTGGCGTCACTTCGAGAAAGGCCCGCAAGCACCGTCATGCGCATAATATTCATGGGAACGCCGGATTTTGCCGTGCCAGCGCTCGTCGCCCTGCACGAATGGGGGCAAGATGCGGGACACGAAATTGCATGCGCCTACACCCAGCCGCCGCGTCCGGCGGGTCGGGGCAAGAAGCTGCGTCCCTCCCCTGTGCAAGCGCAGGCCGAGGCTTTGGGCATACCGGTTCGCTCTCCCAAATCGCTGAAGGGCGAGGAAGCGCAGGCCGAATTCGCTGCGCTCGAAGCCGACGTTGCAGTGGTCGCCGCCTATGGATTGATCCTGCCGCAAGCGATCCTCGACGCGCCGAAACACGGCTGCCTCAACATCCACGCCTCGATCCTGCCGCGTTGGCGCGGAGCCGCGCCGATCCACCGCGCGGTCATGGCGGGGGATGAGGAGACGGGCGTCACGATCATGCAGATGGAAGCAGGCCTAGACACCGGGCCGATGCTGCACATCGTGCACACGCCGGTGAACGACAAGACGACCGGCGAACTGACCGAAGAGCTCGCAGAATTGGGAGCGAGCGCCATGGTCGAGGTGCTGGCCGACCTCGATGGCTACGCCCCGCAGCCTCAGGACGACACGCACGCGACCTACGCGTCCAAGATCGACAAGGCCGAGGCACGGATCGACTGGGCGCGGCCTGCGGGCGAACTGGTGCGCCATATCCACGGCCTCGCCCCGTTTCCGGGCGCATGGTTCGAATACGAAGGGGAGCGCATCAAGCTGCTCAAGGCGGAAGGCTGCGACGGCTCGGGCGATCCGGGCACAGTGCTGGACGATGATCTTGCGATTGCCTGCGGAGACGGCGCGATCCGCCCCCTGCGGCTGCAACGCGCGGGCAAACCGGTCATGGACCGCGCCGATTTCCTGCGCGGGCGAGCGCTCTCGGCGGGGACGACGCTGTCTTGACCCGCTTTGCACTCACATACGAGTTTGACGGCACGCCATACCAGGGTCTCCAGCGGCAGAAGCACGGGCCGAGCGTGCAGCAGGCGATCGAAGATGCGCTGCACGCCATCACGGGTGAAAATCCAACGTTGAACAGCGCCGACCGCACCGATGCCGGTGTCCATGCGCTTGCCATGCGCAGCCATGTCGATCTGGAGCGGGACATCACGCCGTTCCGCCTAATGGAGGCGATCAACGCCCATCTGCGCCCCCAGCCCATCGCGGTGAATCATTGCGAGGTCGTGCCCGAGGATTGGCATGCACGTTTTTCGTGTGAAGGGCGCAAGTATCTCTACCGCATCGTCAATCGCCGCGCGCCGCTTGCGCTGGCAAAGAACCGCGCATGGCAGGTTGCACCCGAACTCGATATCGAAGCGATGCAGCGCGCCTCAAGATCTCTGGTCGGAGAGCACGATTTCACGACCTTCCGCTCGGTCAAATGCCAGGCAAAGGACCCCGTGAAAACGCTCGACAGGCTCGAAGTCGTGCGCGCGTCGAGCACTTTCGGGCCCGAGATACATATTCACGCCGAAGCGCGCAGCTTCCTTCACCACCAGGTCAGATCGATGGTCGGATGCCTCAAATTCGTCGGCGCAGGCACGTGGGAGGTCGATCAGGTCGCCAAGGCACTCGAGGCGCGCGACCGCCAGCAATTAGGGCTTAACGCCCCGCCCTATGGCCTCTACTTCGTCGAGGCCCAATATCCAGATACAGCATATCCCGACTCAGGAGAGGAACAATCATGACCACTACAGGCAAGCAGCTTTTCACCACGCTCAGCGCAGACGGGAAACTCATTCTAGAAATTAGCGAGGAGAGCTTCCCGCAGCCTACTGGAAACCAGGTGCTGGTCAAGATGGAGGCCGCGCCGATCAACCCGTCCGACCTCGCGATCCTCACCAGCGCCGCCGATTTCGACAATGCCGACTATTCGGACGGCAAGGTCGTCGCCGACATGCCTGAGCCGTTCCTTTCAGGCCAGAAGAACCGCCACGGACAGCGCCTGCCCGCCGGTAACGAAGGTGCTGGCGAAGTTGTCGCGACCGGCGACAGCGACATGGCCAAGGCGCTGATGGGCCAGCGGGTCGCCTGCGTTCCCGGCAATGCCTTCAGCCAGTACGCTATCGCCGATGCGATGATGTGCCTGCCGCTGGGCGATCATTCATCCGAGGTTGGCGCGTCCAGTTTCGTCAATCCGATGACCGCGCTCGGATTTGTCGAGACCGCGAAGATGGAAGGCCACGATGCGATCATCCACCTCGCCGCGGCGTCGAACCTCGGCCAGATGCTCAACAAGATCGCGCTCGAGGACGGGATGAAGATCGTCAATATCGTGCGCAAGCAGGACCATGTCGATCTGCTGAAAGGTCTTGGCGCGCAATATGTCGTGAACTCGTCGGACGATGATTACATGAAGCAGCTGCGCACCGCGATCACCGAGACCGGCGCATTCCTAGGCTTCGATCCGATCGGCGGCGGGCAGAACACCGACCATGTGCTCAAGGCGATGGAACAGGTCGCAGCCTCGCAGATGGACGAATATTCGCGCTACGGCTCCAATCAGGACAAGAAGATGTACATGTACGGGCGGCTCGACCTCGGCCCGACGATCCTGACGCCGAGCTACGGCCTGCAATGGACCGTTTCGGGCTGGCTGCTGACCCCGTTCCTTCAGAAGGTCGGAATGGAGACGGTCGTAAAGATGCGCACCCGCGTGCAGCAGAACCTGACCACGACATTCGCCTCGCATTACAAGGCGAAGGTCAATCTCGAAGAAATGCTGACCAAGGACGCGATCACAGATTATCGCCAGATGAAAACCGGCGAGAAGTATCTGGTCACGCCCTGGGCCTGATCAGGAAAGTAATCAGGGATTATCGAAAGCGGCCTGGATCACTGCCAGGTCGCTTTCCCCCTCGGCCAGCAACAGCTTCAGCAGGATGCGCGATTTCTGCGGATTCAATGCGCGCGCCGCGACGAAGCGGTTGGCGTCATCCTCGCCCTCTTCGCGGTCGACCAACCCTTCATCGACGCGGCTGGCGCGCACGACCACGACGCCTTTCTCCGCGTGTTCGGCCAAGCGTTGCCGCACGGCTTCGGGCATGTTTCCCTCCCCGGCGCCGGCGACGATGATGCCCTCGGCGGTGCCTCCGATAATGCGGTCGACGAGCTCAGGCTCGATCCCGGCGGCGATGTAGAGGATTTCCACTTCGGGCAGGTCTTCGCAGTAGGTGAACCGCGCGCCCTCGCCTTCACGCCACGGATTGCCGAACCATTCGAGCGCACTCGGCGTGACCAGCGCGATGCCTCCGCGCGGGAAGCCGCGAAACGCATCGTCGGTGCCGCGCGTGCGGACCTTGCGGACATCGCGCGCCGCCAGCACCCGGTCGCCCATCACCACCAGCACCCCGCGCCCGCTTGCGCCCGGATCGCCCGCGACGCGCACCGCGTTGACGAAGTTGCGCATTCCGTCGCTGCCAACCACGTCCGCAGGTCGCATCGCTCCGACCAGCACGACCGGCTTGGTCGCAGGCAGCGTCAGGTCCAGCAGGAAGGCGGTTTCCTCTGCAGTATCGGTTCCGTGAGTAATAACGATGCCGTCCACCGCCTCATCCGCCATCGCGGCGGTGATTTCCGCGTGTAACTTGCTCCAGATAGCTGGGCCGACATCCTCCGATCCGATATTGGCGATCTGCTTTCCCGTCAGCCTAGCGGGAAGCCCGAATTCGGACACCTGATCAAGCCAGTCCGCGATTCCGATCTGGCCGGGCCGGTAATCGTGCCGTGTGGCAGAGCCGGCGATACCGGCGATGGTTCCGCCCGTGGCGAGGACGAGGAGATGGGGCGCGTTCATACGGCCAGCCTTTAGCGCCGCGATGCCGTTTCCACCATATCAGCGATTGATTTTGAAGTTTTAGCCGCTAGATAGCGCTCTCCCGCCCGTACAAGGGCGAGCGTGGTTGGGGCGATTAGCTCAGTTGGTAGAGCATCTCGTTTACACCGAGAGGGTCGGCAGTTCGAGCCTGTCATCGCCCACCACGTATTTCCCGTCATGGCCTTGATTCTGGTCGGTTGCGGTGCGCTCCACAGTTTGCGCGCCGGATGCACTCGACCGCGTCTGGGCGATCCTGCAAGACCGGGTGCATGGAGCCATTGACCAACGCGCCGCTGACCATTGCTATTGCTGGCTGCGGTCCGGCAGGTCTCGCCGCTGCACTGCTGCTTGAGCGTCAGGGTCACAGCGTTACCATCTTCGATCGGTTCGCCGAGCCCGGCCCAGTCGGCTCCGGACTGATGATCCAGCCCAGCGGTATGGCGGTGCTCGAACGGTTGGGTCTCGGCGCAGAGATCTTCCGGCGCGGGGCGCGGATCGATGCGCTGCGCGGCCTTGAGGAGCATGGGAAGCTCGTGCTCGATGCGTCATATGACAAGCTCGGGCTAAGAGACGCATTCGGCATCGGCATCCACCGGGCAAGCCTGTTCGGCGTCCTGTTCGAGGCGGCGAAGGCGCGCACCATCACCATCGAGACCGGGCGCACGGTCAACGCAACCGGATTGGGACCGAAAGGCCGCCATGTCGTCTTCGAGGATGGATCACGCTCACCGGAATTCGACCTCGTGGTCGATGCGAGTGGCTGGCGCACCGTGTTCGACCAGGAACCCAAGGGCGTGCTTGAATTCGGCGCGCTCTGGGCGAGCCTGCCCACCGGACCGGACGATCCGTTCGCGGGCAATTTGCTTGAACAGAGATACCGCCGCGCGGCACAGATGGTGGGCGTCCTGCCCATTGGTGCGCGCAAAAACGCGGCCAGCCCGGAGGTCGCGTTTTTCTGGTCGCTGAAACGTTCGGATTACGCTGCGTGGCAGGACATGCCGCTCGATGCCTGGAAGGACGAGGTGCGCGCGCTGTGGCCGGAAACCGCCGTCCTGCTCGACCGGATCACCAGCCGGGATCAGCTGACCTTTGCTCGCTACGCCCACCGCGCGCACAAGCGCCCTCGTGCTGAACGGTTGATCGCGATTGGCGATGCGTGGCACTCGGCCAGCCCGCAGCTTGGGCAAGGCGCGAATATGGCGCTGCTCGATGCGTGGAGTCTGGCGCGCGGCCTCGCCGAAGGACGCACCCTCGATGAGAAACTTCGCCTCGCGGTTGGCTGGAGGCGCGATCACGTGTGGCTGTATCAATGGATAACCGCGCTGTTCACTCCGCTTTACCAGTCAAGCACGTCGTGGCACCCGGCGCTGCGCGACCGGCTGCTCGCACCGCTTTCGCAGCTATGGCCGGCATCGAAAATACAAGCGCAGCTGATGAGCGGCCTGTTCGGCTTCCCGCTCGCCCCGCTTGGCCTTGCCCCGCCCGATTACTCGGCGCTGGCAGGCGAAGCGATGGCCTCGGAAATCTGAGCGACCGCTTCCTCGCTGTCCCATTCATAGCCGCCCGCAACCCGCAGCAATTCCCTGCCCTCGGCATCGAACAGGATGGTGAGCGGCATCAGCCCGCTTTCATTGAGCGCAGCAGACAGGTCTGCGTCCTCGTCCAGCCATTGTTCGAGATTGGCAAAGTCGCGCTGGGCGAAGAATGGCGCGACCACCTCGGCCCCGCGCACATCCTGGCTCACGGTGAGCACCTTGACGTCATCGCCCAATTGCGCCGCGAGCGCATCCAGCGTTGGCATCTCGATCACGCAGGGCGCGCACCACGTCGCCCACAGGTTGAGCAGGACCGGCGTGCCCTTGAGATCGGTGAGCCTGAGTTCGGCGCCATCTGGATCGGTGAAGGTCAGATCGGGCATTTCGGTCCCCGCCTTGAACCGCACGATCTGGCCGGGCAGCGGCGGCGGGCCTGGCGCTTCTGCCGCAGCGGCGCTCTCGTTACCGCGTTGCGCTGTTTCCTCTGGCGCACTATCGCAGCCGCTCAGGGCAAGCGCCGAGACGGCGAGAACGAGTGAAAAGCGGATCATGAGCGACTCTCCAGACAGTTCCAGCACCCAATCCAATACGATGTGGGGTGGAAGGTTCGCCGAAGGGCCTAGCGCGATCATGCGCGAAATCAATGCCTCGATCCCGTTCGACAAGGCGCTGTGGCGGCAGGACATCGCCGCGAGCAAAGCGCATGTGTCGATGCTCGCCAGGCAAGGGATCGTCAGCGGCACCGACGCAAAGACGATCGAAGACGGCCTTTCGCAGATCGCCTCCGAATACGAGATGGGCGGAGTTCCCGAGGACTGGGACCTCGAGGACATCCACATGACCACCGAAGCGCGGCTCGCCGAATTGATCGGTCCCGCTGCCGGACGGCTCCATACAGCGCGCAGCCGCAACGACCAGGTGGCGACCGATTTCCGCCTTTGGGTGCGCGAGGCAATCGACCAGATGGATCACGGCCTCGAAGCCTTGCAAGGCGAACTGGTGTTCCGCGCCGAGGAACATGCGGCCAGCATCATGCCCGGCTTCACCCACCTCCAGACCGCGCAGCCAGTGACGCTCGGCCACCACCTGATGGCCTATTACGAGATGTTACGGCGCGACCGTTCAAGACTGTCGGATGCCCGCGCGCGGCTGAATGAAAGCCCGCTCGGATCGGCGGCGCTGGCGGGGACGGGCTTTCCCATCGACCGCGACATGACCGCACAGGCGCTGGGGTTCGAGCGGCCCACCGCAAACTCGCTCGACGCCGTATCCGACCGCGATTTCGCAATGGATTACCTCTATGCAGCGAGCGTCACCGCCCTCCACCTGTCGCGCCTGGCGGAAGAGCTTATCATCTGGGCGAGCCAGCCATACGGCTTTGTGCGGATGCCCGACACGCTGTCCACCGGCAGCTCGATCATGCCGCAAAAGAAGAACCCCGACGCCGCCGAGCTTGTCCGCGGCCATGCGGGACGGGTTATCGGATGCCACACCGCGCTGATGATCACGATGAAGGGCCTGCCGCTCGCCTATTCCAAGGACATGCAGGACGATAAACCGCCTGTTTTCGAGGCCGCCGGCCTGATGGCGCTGAGCATCGCGGCAACCACCGGGATGATCGCCGACAGCACCTTCAACACCGCCCGGATGCGTGAGGCGGCTCAGCTTGGTTATGCCACCGCGACCGACCTTGCCGACTGGCTGGTGACCGAGGCCGACATCCCTTTCCGCGAGGCGCATCACATTACCGGTTCAGCTGTGAAGCTGGCGGAAAAGCGCGGCGTCGCCCTCGACGAATTGCCGCTCGAAGACCTGCAGGGGATCGACGGCAAGATCGACAGCCGCGTGTTCGATGCGCTCAGCGTCGATGCCTCGGTCGCTTCGCGCGCAAGCTATGGCGGAACCGCGCCCGAGCAGGTACGTAGTCAGGTTAAGCGCGCGCGCGCAGAGCTTGGAATGGACGAATGATGCGGAATGCCCTGCTGTTTGGATTGGGACTGGCGCTCGCCGCGTGCGGTTCGCGCGCGCAGCTCGCCCCGCCCGAAGGCGCGAGCCTGCCGGTCGCTCCCTACGGCGCAGCTGATCAGCGTACGGCCGAGGAATTGCTCGAACTCGACGCGCTCGCCGCGCCCGAACGCAGCGTGGAACTGCGCCGCCGCAGCGAAGAACGCGAAGACGATCCGTTCGATCTTCCCCCCGAATAGACGAGAGAAGCCGTGGATCACTTTGCCCTGAAGGACGGCGTGATGCGCGCCGAGGACGTTCCCCTGCCGCGCATCGCGGGCGAGGTCGGCGCGCCGGTCTACGTCTATTCTCGCGCCACTCTGGAACGTCATGCCCGCGTTTTTCGCGAGGCTTTGGACGATCTGCCGGACAAGCTGATCGCGTTTGCGGTCAAGTCGAACCCCAATCTTGCCGTGCTCAAGGTGTTGCAACGCCAGGGTTACGGAGCGGATTGCGTGTCCGTGGGCGAGATGCGCCGCGCGCTGGCTGCCGGTATGGCTCCGGAGAAAATCGTCTTTTCCGGTGTGGGCAAGACCGCGCGCGAGCTAGAGCAAGCGCTCGAAGCCGGGATCGGCCAATTCAATATCGAGAGTGAGGAAGAGGGGCTCGAACTCGCCGAGATTGCCGCAAGAATAGGCAAGACCGCGCAATGCGCGCTGCGGATCAACCCGGATGTCGATGCGGGCGCGCATGACAAGATTTCGACCGGCAAGGCGGACAACAAGTTCGGCGTGCCGATCGACCAGGCGGGCCAGATCTTCGGCAAGCTTGCAGGCCAGCCGAGCGTAAAGCTGCGCGGCGTTGCGGTCCATATCGGCAGCCAGTTGGGCGAGCTTGCGCCGCTCGAAAGCGCCTTTGAAAAGCTCGGCGCTCTGGTCAAGGCGCTGCGCGGTGCGGGGCACACGATCAGCCATGTCGATCTGGGCGGCGGACTTGGCGTGCCGTACAAGCGCGGCGAGCAACTGCCCTCGCCCGCCGAATACGGCGCGATGGTCGCGCGGGTAACGAAGAACTGGGACGTCTCGCTCATTTTCGAGCCGGGCCGCGTGATCGCGGGCAATGCCGGCGTGCTGCTGACGCGCGTGGTGCGGGTGAAGCGCGGGCTCAACCATCCCTTCGTGATCGTGGATGCAGCGATGAACGACCTCGCCCGCCCGGCGCTCTACGGCGCATACCACCATTTCGAAGCGGTCGAACCCAGCGGTGCGGACATGACCGCGAACATTGTCGGCCCGATTTGCGAGACCGGCGACACCTTCGCGATGGGCCGCGAATGCGACCATCTCGAAGGCGGAGACCTGGCAGTGTTCCGCACCGCCGGGGCGTATGGCGCGACGATGGCATCGAGCTACAATTCGCGCGGCTTCGTCGCCGAGGTGCTGGTTGACGGCGACAAGTTCGCTGTCGTCGCCGACCGGATCGATGCAGGCTCGATCATGGATGCGGAGCGCGTGCCGGAATGGCTCGCCTGACGCTGCGATGAGCGCAAGGACGCCTGAGCTGGCCAGCCTGCCACTGTTCCACCAGATCGCCGGGCAGAAGGTGCTGGTGCTGGGCGAAGGGGACGCAGCGGAGCCAAAGCGCCGCCTGGTGGAGCGCGCGGGCGGTATGATCGTTGGCGACATTCAACGCGCGGTCGATGAGGGCGTGCGGATTGCCTTCGTCGCCTATGAGGATGCGAATGCATGCGAGGCGGCGGCGATCAATCTGCGCTGCGCAGGGATGCTGGTGAACGTGGTCGACCGGCCCGACCTGTGTGATTTTACCACTCCAAGCATCCTCGACCGCGATCCGCTGCTGATCGCGGTGGGAACCGGCGGCGCTTCGGCAGGGCTTGCCAAGCATGTCCGGCTACGATTGGAGCGTCTCCTGCCGCAATCCCTCGGGAGCCTAGCCAATGCGCTCAAGAGCGCCCGGCTGCTTCTGAGAGAGCGCCTCCCCGATGGCGGCGAACGACGCCGAGCGATCGATGCGGGCCTGCGTGAGGGCGGACCGCTCGATCCGCTCGACCCTGCCTCTGCCGACCGGGTCGAGCCATGGTCGCGCGGCGAATTTGGCGATGCGCCCAGCGAAACGGCGGAATTTGCCATCGGCAGCGGCGATCCGGAAGACCTCACGATCAGGCAGTCGCGTATGCTGGGAGAGGCCGATGCGGTGTGCAGCGATGGCGCGGTTCCGCCCGCAATCCTCGCCCGCGCCCGCGCCGATGCGCAGCGGTTCGTGTGCGACCGGGCCGATTGCCGGGCCGCGCGCGCGGCTGGCGGCCCTGCGCAGTGTCAGCAATCCAGTGAACTCTCGGGAGACGCCCGCCTCACAGTAATCCTGCGCTGGACCGGCGAGGCTGAACGCGCGCCAGACTAGGCCGCCTGCGCCAGCGGAATCTCGACCTCGGCAAAATAGCGCGCCATAGCCTCGACAGACCGTTCGCTAAGCGCAATGAAGGCGCGCCGCTTGTCCGAACTATCAGCGATCCGTTCGAAGATCCCGCTATCGACCATCTGTTTGACCCAGCGCAGCGCCGTGGTTGCCGGAACGCCTGCGGCAATACAAAGCGACGTTACGGACACGCGCTTGTGCTCCGAATGCGCCGCTGTCAGGTCCAGCAGCATGTCCCACGCCGGATCGGCGAACAGTTCGCCTTCGAAAAAGCGCGCGCGGGCCTGCCGCGCGGCAAGCATCTGGCGCACGAGGCGCGGATCAGGAAGCGGAGGGTGCGCGGCATCATACAGGTGTGTTGGCGAAACCGGATTGACCAGGTCGCCCTCCGAAGCGGGCGTGTAAGACCCTGCGTGGCCGGGACTGTCCGACAGTCCTTCCAGCTTGTGCGCGATGTTTTCGACCTGCTGGGCAAGCTTCATCAGGCTGAGCCGGTCATCGTCGCTCATTTCGCGCGCGCGGCTGCCCCCGATGTCGGCGAGCACCCGGCCCACAGCGACAATCCGCTCGGCCCGGCTCGGCTGCACCAGTATCTGCGGATGCGACTGGTCGAGCGCGGCGAACACGTCGTCAAGCGCATCGAGCGAAGTCGATACCACCAGCTGCGCTCCGGCGCGCGAAACCCGCATGTCCAGCCGCGCCAGAGAGGCGAGCCCGCGGCCATCGAGCACAGGACAATCGATCATCACCACATCGCCGAGCAGGGTAATCGGGCCGTCGAGCAGGGCGGCGATCTCACCGCCATCGACCGTGCGAAAGCCCGCGCCTGCCATGTCCTGCGCAATCTCTTCGCGCATTCGCGGACGGTCCGCGAAAATCGCGACACGTGCTGGCAAGCCGGCGGAATCCCGCGCCACATCGTAGCTGAAATCGCCATCCATTTGCCCCGCGTTACTCATCGAATCGCCTCCTTCAATTGAGAACGAGAGTAGAACAAAGCAGGATCAGGTCAAGGATATCGTGCAATTTGCGTAATTTCCGACATCGCGATTGAACCATTTGCGCCTATTGCCCGACTACCTTTGTAATGAGCGGCAATTCCAACCTTTCCGCGCCCAAGGCAGGCGTTCTGTTTGACGAATTGCTCGTCGTGATGGTGCAGCAGGGCGACCGGCGCGCGCTGGACAAACTCCATATGCGCTGGAACACCCGGCTGACCCGCGCAGCCTACCGTTTCACCGGAGATGCCGACCTTGCGCGCGATCTCACGCAGGAATGCTGGATCGGCATCTGGAAGGGGATTGCTAGTCTGCGCGATCCTGCGCGGTTCCGCAGCTTTGCCTTTGCGATCCTGCATCGTCGCGGCGCCGATCATTTGCGCGGCGCCATCCGCCGCCGGAAGCTCGAAGACGGAGCGGCCAATTCGCCGGAACCATCGCTCGATCCGCAGGCGGACGAGGCACTGGCGCTGAACCAGGCCTTTGCCGCACTGCCTCCTGATCAACGCTTTGCCGCGCACCTTCACTTCGTCGAGGGCCTGACCCTCGCCGAGATTGCAGCAGTCCAAGACATCCCGACAGGAACGGCCAAAAGCCGCCTGTTTCACGCGCGCCGCAAACTCAAGGTGGCGCTTTCCGAACCAACCTCAGGAGACTTGCCATGAGCAACCCCAACCCAACCGACGCCCGTATCGCCGAAGCGCTGGGAAGCGACGACCACGCGTTTCTCGCCAGCCTCGATGAAGATCGCGGGATGTTTCAGCAGATCGGCGATAGCTGGCACGGACCGCTGGGCGGCTGGGCGCGCTTCAGCTTTGCCATAGCTATCGTGATCGGTATCGGCCTGGCCTATTGTTTCTACCGCGCGGTCACTTCCGATGGCACCGACGCTATGCTGGGCTGGGGGCTTACGACGATTGGCCTACTGATCATGCAGGGCTTTCTGAAAGAGTGGATGTTCGCCCGCATGAACATGCTCACTGTCCTGCGCGAGGTGAAGCGGCTGCAGGTGCAGGTAGCGCTGCTCAGCGAGGGCAAGCATCAGCAGGACTAGGCGCGGATCTCGATGGGCGTCCCGTCGGGCACGATGCGCCACAGCTCCTCGATCTCGGCGTTGGTGAGAGCGATGCAACCATCGGTCCAGTCGCCTTGCAGCGGCGGTCCGCGATAGCCGGTTGGCTGGCCGTGGATGAAGATGTCTCCGCCCGCGCTGCGGCCATACCGCGCGGCAAAGGCCCGGTCGCTTGCATTCGGGTAGGAGATGCCGAGCGACAGGTGGTAACTGCTGCGCGGATTGCGCCTGTCGATGGTGTAGAGCCCCTCCGGCGTGCGCTCATCCCCTTCAAAGCGCTTGTGCCCAGCCGGAGCATCGCCAAAGCTCAGCCCGCGATAGGCGCGGATCGGCTTGCCATCCTGATAGGCGATCAACAGGCGTTCGGACTTGTCGACGAGGAGGTAGTCCGCGACCAGCGGCGCGCTCACCGGGGCCGTAGCAGTCATCGCCCGCTGCGCACCGCGATCGGCCTGCGGGGCCTCGGCAACCGGTTTGCCCGGCGCAGCACAGGCCGCGAGCACGAGCAGCAGGAGCGAGGCGAGCAAGCGGTTCATATCGCACAGGATATCGCGCATTGTCCGATCTCGCAAATCCCGCGCTAGTCCACAAACGGATCGCGCATCAGGATCGTGTCGTCGCGTTCCGGGCTGGTCGAGACCAGCGCCACCGGGCATTCGATCAGTTCCTGCACGCGCTGGATGTACTTGATCGCGTTCGCGGGAAGGTCGGCAAAGCTGCGCGCGCCTGCGGTGCTTTCGCTCCACCCTTCCATTTCCTCGTAAATCGGCTCGACCTCGGCCTGCTCGCCTGCATGGCTCGGCAGGTAGTCATAGACGTTCCCGCGCAGCCGGTATCCGGTGCAGATCTTCACAGTGTCCAGCCCGTCGAGCACGTCGATCTTGGTAAACGCTATGCCGGTCACGCCGCTGATCGCGCAGGTCTGGCGCACGATCACCGCATCGAACCAGCCGACCCGGCGCTGACGCCCGGTGACAGTCCCGAATTCGTGCCCGCGCTCGCCGAGCCGCTGGCCGACGTCGTCATCGAGCTCGGTCGGAAACGGGCCTGAGCCCACGCGCGTCGTATAGGCTTTCACGATACCGAGCACGAAGCCGGTCGAGTTCGGTCCCAGACCGCTCCCCGCTGCCGCCGCGCCGCTGACCGTGTTCGAGCTCGTGACAAACGGATAGGTGCCATGATCGACGTCGAGCAGCACTCCCTGCGCGCCTTCGAACAGGATCTTCGCGCCCGCCTTGCGCACCTTCTTCAGCCGCTTCCACACCGGTTGCGCAAACCGCTGCACGAAGTCAGCGATGTCGCGCAGTTCGTTCAGCAGCGCTTCGCGGTCCACCGGCGGCTGATCAAACCCGGCGCGCAGTGCATCGTGGTGCGCGCACAGCCGGTCGAGCTGGGGGTCGAGATCGTCGAGATGCGCGAGATCGCACACCCGGATCGCGCGGCGTCCGACCTTGTCTTCGTAAGCGGGGCCAATGCCGCGCCCGGTCGTGCCGATCTTGCCCTTGCCCGCCGCCGTCTCGCGCAGGCCATCGAGGTCGCGGTGCATCGGCAGGATCAGCGCACAATTGTCGGCGATTGCGAGATTGTCGTCATTGATGACCACGCCCTGCCCTTCGAGCTTTTCGACCTCGTCGCGCAGCGCCCACGGATCGAGCACCACGCCGTTGCCGATCATGCTCATCGTGCCCGAAACAATGCCGGAGGGCAGCAGGCTGAGTTTGAAGACCTTCCCATCGATCACCAGCGTATGGCCGGCATTGTGCCCGCCCTGGAAGCGGACGACGGCATCGGCGCGGCTGGCGAGCCAATCGACGATCTTGCCCTTGCCCTCATCGCCCCACTGGGTGCCGATCACGGTGACGTTGGCCATTTATCAGCTTTCTTTCCGGGTGAACAAACCGCGCGGGCCTAGGCGGTTGGGAGGGTTAGGGCAACCGTTTGCAGACCCAATTCATGAGACACATGAGACAGTGTTCAGGGGCAAAAAAGTCTGAGCAGTCAAAACGGCCCTGAAACCGGTCGATTTAGGCGGATTGCCGCAGGGAAATGCGTAACGTGTCATTGCACCGGGCCTGCACCATCAGGGTGCGAGTAGGAAAGCGGTAATTCGCTTCCGCAGCGATACGGTTTGCGACATGAAATCTGTTGGCACGGCGAAGGGTTCGGGCAAGAACGGCGTTATCTGGGCGCACGATGAGGAGACGCTGCATGAACCGACTGTCCAAGTCCCTTGCTGCCGCTGGCATTATTTCGCTGATCGCTGCGCCGCTTTTCGCACAGCAGCGCGAGCGCCCTTCGCGCGCATGCAGCAACGCGGCGGACAGCGCGGTGAGCGTACCGGCGCAGTCCCGCAGGCGCCCGTGCGCGCCGACCGCACCGTTTTCTATGGCGAGCACCAGCGCCAGCAGATCGACGTTTTCGAACCGGAGGGGGCGGTCGATGAATTGCCGCTTGTCCTGCACATCCACGGCGGCGGCTGGTCGTTCGGAAATCACAAGCTCGTCCAATCGAAACCTGCGCATTTCACCGGGAACAATTACTACTTCGCCTCGACCGGATACCGGGTGATGCCCGATGCGCCGGTGGAGAGCCAGGCGCAGGATATCGGCGCGGCGCTTCGGGCGCTGCGCGGTCAGGCCTCCGCCATCGGTTTCGACCCGGACAGGATCGCGGTTATGGGCCACAGCGCGGGCGCCCATCTTGCGGCGCTGGTCAGCACCGATCCGCAATATGCAGGCGATGCCTTCGGCGCGATCCGGGGCGTGATCCTGCTCGACGGGGCGGGATATGATATTGGCCAGAGCATCGTAGATGCCGAGGGAAGCGCGAAGAACCTGTATAGCGACGTCTTCGGAGACGACCCCGCCCGCCATAGCGCGCTCTCGCCCGTCACCCATGTTGGCGCGCCGGACGCGCCCAACTGGTTGCTGCTCTACGTCGCACAGCGCGCGCGATCGGAGACGCAATCTGCCGCGCTTACGCTCGCTCTGCGCGATGCCGGGGCGATGGCAGAAGCGCTGCCTATCGAAGGCACCGATCATGGGCGGCTCAATCGCGAATTGGGCGCGCCGGGCGATCCCGCGACAATATTGATCGATGAATTCCTGGCGCAGCTTTTCAGCTAGGCGGCGCTTGCTATAACGTCGATCTCGACCATCAGTTCGGGCAGCGCCAGCCCGGTCACCTCGACCGTGGTGTCCGCCGGGTATGGCGGGGTGAAGTGCTTCTTGCGCGCGTCGACGATCTTAGGAAAGTTCGCCATGTCGGTGAGGTATATCGTGACCTTCACGATTTTCGACATATCGCTGCCCGCCGCCTCGAGCACGCGCTCGATATTGGCGAGCGTCTGACCGAGTTGCAGGTCGAAATCATCCTCGCCGACAATCGAGCCGTCCTCGGCTATCGCCGCCTGCCCTGAGAGAAATACGAGATCGCCCACACGCCACGCGGGCGCAAGTGCATAGGGTTCGAGCGGGTCGGGATCGATCGATATGGCAACCGGCTTTTCACTCATCGACGATCTCCTTTTGCCGCTTCACAATTCGGCGGGTGTGCCATTCACCAGCACGTGCGAGCATCCGAGTGCGCGCGGGTCTTCACCGTCCGAAAGCTGCTCGACAGTACGCCAGCCTTCGCTGCGCAGGCGCTCGGCCTTGCTGTCGCTGAAACCCAGCGGGAGGTAGACGGTGCGCTGTGTTTCCGGATCGGGCGCGGCCTCGGCCACGGCATCGACATAAAGCGTGAAGCCGGTCGCGGCCTCATCGCTCCCGCCGATCTGGTAAGTGCCGCCCCGCCCCGCAGCCCCGCGCGCGCCCTGTGCATAGAGCGTGAATCCGAACCAGCTTTGATATTCGAAACCGTGGCGTTCGGTGGGGTCGAGCGTGAGCCGCGCCGTCTCTCCGATGCGTGCAGCGACCGCTTCCAATCCGTCCAGGCGGCTCTTGAGCGCCCCTCCTGCATCGAGATCGCGCAATCTCGCCAGCGCCTCTTCGAACGGGCCGGTGGCATAGAGCAGCGGGAGGTACGCCTCGCCGCCTGCCGCCTTCAATCCGCCTGCATCCTTGGTGTCGAGCTCGCGGCGCACCTGCTCGACCGTATCGGGTTCGAGCGGCATCGCCTCGGCAGCGAGCGTGTCCACCAGATCGGGGAGCGTGAAATCGACCGAGATGCCGGTGAGGCCCGCCGCGCTCAATGCGCGCACGGCCAGCGCAACGATCTCGCCAGCCGCGGCGACCGTATCGGCGCCGACCAGCTCCGCACCCAGTTGCAAGCGCTCCCGCGCGGGATCGAGCTGGCTCGCCCGGATCAACGCTGTATCGCCGCAATAGGCAAGCCGCAGCGGGCGCGGCGCGTCTGCCATGCTGGTGGCCGCGATCCGCCCGATCTGCGGCGTAATGTCGCTGCGCAAAGCAAGCGTGCGCAGGCTTGCCGGATCGACGAAGCGGAACATCTGCCGCGTAGTGATCCCCTGCATCCCGCGCGCGAGCGAGCCTTCGAATTCGAGCAGCGGCGGACGCGCGCGGTCATATCCTTGGCTCTCCAGCACATCGAGGCAGGCGCGCATGGCCGTGGTGATGCGCGCGGCGGACTGCGGCAGGCGGTCTTCGAGGCCTTCTGGGAGGAGGTCGGATGTGTCTGTCATCTGGACAAGCGCCTGCGGCGATAGCGTCCCCGGGTCAAGTCCGGGGACGCCTCATTTTCAAAAGACGAGCGATTTGACCATCTTCACGCCTTCGACCTTTTCGGCCTCGGCCAGGATCTCGGCGCTCAGTGGCTGATCGAGGCTGAGCAGCAGCACCGCTTCCCCGCCCGCATCGCGGCGGTAGAGGTTGAACGTGCCGATATTGATGCCGCGCTCACCCAGCAGCGACCCGATCCGCCCGATAAAGCCGGGTTTGTCGTCATTGACGATGTAGAGCATGTCGCCGTCAAGATCGGCTTCGATCCCGATCCCGAAGATATCGACGAGGCGCGGCTTGTCGGCCCCGAACAATGTGCCAGCAACCGAGCGCGGTCCGGCGTCGGTTTCGACCGTTACGCGGATCAGGGTGTTGAACGCACCGTCGCGCTCGTGCCGGATTTCGCTGACGTCGAGCCCGCGCTCCTTTGCAAGGTAGGGCGCGTTGACCATGTTCACAGTGTCCGAATAGCGGCGCATGAAGCCCGCCAGCACCGCGCCCGTGATCGGCTTGCCATTGAGCTGCGCGGCGGCGCCTTCGCGCTCGATGCTGATCTTGGTGAGGTTGCCGTGCGCCAGTTGTCCGACAAGGCTGCCGAGGCTTTCGGCCAGCGCCATATAGGGCTTCAGCTTCGGCGCTTCCTCGGCGGTCAGCGAGGGCATGTTGAGCGCATTGGTAACGCCGCCATTGACGAGGTAATCGGCCATCTGCTCGGCCACCTGCAGCGCGACATTGACCTGCGCTTCGGTGGTCGATGCGCCCAGATGCGGGGTGCAGATGAAGTTCGGCGCGCCGAACAGCGGGTTCTCCTTGGCCGGTTCCTCGGCAAACACGTCGAGCGCGGCGCCTGCGACCTGACCGCTTTCGAGGCAATCCTTGAGGGCAACCTCGTCGATCAATCCGCCCCGCGCGCAATTGACGATACGGATGCCGGGCTTGGCGTTTTCGAGCCGTTCGCGGCTGAGGATATTGCGCGTCTGATCGGTCAGCGGAGTGTGCAGCGAAACGAAATCGGCGCGCGCCAGCAGGTTATCGAGATCGACTTTCTCGACGCCGATTTCAATCGCGCGGTCTTCGGTCAGGAAGGGGTCGTAGGCGATGACCTTCATCTTGAGGCCCTGCGCCCGGCTCGCGACGATCCCGCCGATATTGCCCGCACCGATCAGGCCGAGCGTCTTGCCGGTCACCTCGATGCCCATGAAATCCTTCTTGGGCCATTCGCCTTTCTGCGTGCGGCTGTCGGCAGCAGGGATCATCCGCGCCAGCGCCATGATCATCGCGATCGCGTGCTCAGCGGTGGTGATCGAGTTGCCGAACGGGGTATTCATCACCACCACGCCCTTGCTCGATGCGTATGGGATATCGACATTGTCGACCCCGATCCCGGCGCGGCCAATGACCCTGAGATTAGTCGCCGCGTCGAGGATTTCAGGCGTCACCGTGGTCGAGGACCGGATCGCGAGACCGTGATATTCGCCGATGCGCGCTTTGAGTTCTTCAGGGCTCTCGCCGGTGATGACATCGACATCGCAGCCGCGCTCTTCGAAAATACGCGCGGCGTTCGGGTCCATCTTGTCGGAGATAAGGACTTTGGGTTTGCTCATGATGAATTCCTATCGCCAGCCTTGCACCGGTCGGCGCGCGGCTAGCCTTTCATTGGGAGGAGGTGAGGCGGTCCGATTTTCCGGACCGCCCGAAAATCAACCGTTCTTGACGGTCTCGTAGGCCCATTCGATCCACGGCAGGAGGCGTTCGATATCCTCCGCCTCGACCGTGCCGCCGCACCAGATCCGCAGGGACGGCGGAGCGTCGCGGTAGCCGTTGAAGTCGTACCCGACATTGCGGTCTTCGAGCAGCTTGACGATCTTCTTCGGAACAGCGGCCTGGTCCTCTGCGGACAGACTTTCATACCAATCGCCCTGAAACACCATGCACACGCCCGTATTTGTACGCTGCGCCGGGTCGGCGACCATGTTGCGCAGCCACGGCTTGGCCTCGATCCAGTTCTTGACCAGGTCGGCGTTGGTGTTGGCCCGCTCGAACAGCGCCTTGCGCCCGCCGATCGACTTCGCCCACTCAAGCGCGGCGATGTAGTCTTCGGTCGCGAGCAGCGATGGCGTGTTGATCGTTGCGCCTTCGAAGATGCCGCGATTGAGCTTGTCGCCCTTTTTCATGCGGAACAGCTTGGGCAGCGGCCATGCCGGATCGTAGCTTTCGATCCGCTCCACCGCCTTGGGCGAGAGGATCAGCATTCCGTGCTGCGCCTCCGACCCCATGATTTTCTGCCAGCTGAAGGTCGTGGCATCAAGCTTGGGCCAGTCCATCTCCATCGCGAAAATCGCGCTCGTGGCATCATTGATTGTGATGCCCTCACGCCCCGGCTCCAGCCAGTCTGTGTCGGGGATCATTGCGCCGCTGGTCGTGCCGTTCCAGGTGAACACCACGTCGTTGCGCTGCGGGATGGTCGAAAGGTCGGGGATCTCGCCGTAATCGGCCGAGAGGGTTTGCAGGTTCGGCAGCTTCAGCTGCTTTACCGCATCCTGAATCCAGACATTGCCAAAGCTTTCCCACGCCGCGACTGTCGCGGGACGCGCGGGATCGAGCATCGTCCACATCGCCGCTTCGAGCGCGCCGGTGTCGGAGGCCGGCATGATGCCGACGAGGTAATCGTCGGGGATACCGAGCAGTTCTTTTGACAGGTCGATCGCGTATTTCAGGCGCGACTTGCCGATCGCGGAACGATGCGAGCGCCCGAGCGATTCGGTTTTCAGCTTGTCGAGGGACCATCCGGGGAACTTGACCGTCGGGCCGGATGAAAATTGAGGACGCTCAGGTTTGAGCGGCGGCTCATGGCTGAGCCCACGTGCGTAATCATTCATGTATTCTCTCCTTGCAGAGAGCTCGCGCGGCGTTGGGACCGCGTGGCCCGCTGGCCGCTCTAGTGATGTGGTTCGCGAAGTCAACGCAGCAGGCGGAGATTTGTTGCGTCCCTTCCCTCTCGCAATATCGCTCGCACTGCCCTAAACGTCGCTCGCAATGCAGACTTCCGATCTCCGCATCGCCCTGTTCAGCGGCAATTACAATTACACCCGCGATGGCGCCAATCAGGCGCTCAATCGTCTGGTGGGTTCCTTGCTGGGCAAGGGAGCCGGCGTCCGGGTCTATTCGCCGACCGTGGCACAGCCCGACTTCGAGCCGACCGGTGATCTGGTCAGCTTGCCTTCGGTCGGTTTTCCCTTCGACCGCGGCGAATATCGCTTTCCCACCGGGCTCAATTCGAAAGTCCGGCGCGACCTGTCGAAGTTCAAGCCCAATATCGTCCACCTGTCCTCGCCCGATGTCGCGAGCCATTCGGCGCTGCGCTGGGCGCAGGATCACGATATCCCTGTGCTTGCCTCGGTGCACACGCGCTTCGAAACCTATCCGCGCTATTACAAGATGGCCTTCCTCGAGCCGCTGGTGGTGCGAATGCTGCGGCGCTTCTACAATCGCTGCGACGCGCTGGTCGCGCCGTCACAGAGCATGATCGACGAGCTGCTGAGCATGGACATGCATGACGACATTTCGCTTTGGTCGCGCGGGGTGGACCGGACCATCTTCTCCTCGGAAAAGCGCGATCTGGAATGGCGGCGCTCGCTGGGCCTTGCCGATGACGATGTCGCGATCGTGTTTCTCGGCCGACTGGTCATGGAAAAGGGGCTGGACGTCTTTGCCGAAACCATCGTCCAGCTGCGCAAGCGGCAGGTGCCGCACAAGGTGCTGGTGATCGGCCACGGACCGGCGCGCGAATGGTTCGAGAACGCCTTGCCGGGCGGCATCTTTGCCGGGTTCAAGACCGGCGTTGACCTTGGACAAGCGCTCGCGAGCGGCGATGTCTTCTTCAATCCTTCGATCACCGAGACTTTCGGCAATGTCACGCTGGAGGCGATGGCCTGCGGATTGCCGGTGGTCGCCGCCGGGGCGACCGGCGCATCGAGCCTCGTCAACGACAATGTGACCGGGCGGCTCGTCCCTCCCGGCGACAGCGCCGCTTTTGCCGAGGCGATTGCTCCCTATTGCACCGACCCGGCCCTGCGCATGTCGCACGGAACAGCAGGCGAAGCGCGCAGCCGCGAATACAGCTGGGAAGCGATCAACCAGGTCGTGGCCGACACCTATGTCCGCCTGATCGAGGATCGCCAGGCCTTGCAGGCAGCGGAAGCCGGTCAGGCTGCCGAGGCCGCCTGATCAGCTAGCCATCATTTCAGCACGCCAGCTCGCCTCATGCGGCTCGCATAGATGAGCAGCCCGATGGTAATAACCCAGATCGCCGCCGCGAACAGTGTCTGTCCCGTAGTGTCCATGGAATCAGGAAATTCCGAAAGCAGTTGTTGATATACGGTCGTGCCGATCAGCCCCACGACTGAGATACCGAACATTGCAACAGCCCATTTGCTGCGGAACAGCAATGCGAGCGAGCCAAAAAAGCATCCCCAAACCCCAAGCGCCCAGAACGCGACCGCCCACGCAGGAAAGCTGTAGAAATATGCAAGCTGGTCAGGCGGGAAGTCCATGCCTTCGAGCATGCCCAGTTCCGTCAACATGTAGCTGGCAACGCCGCCAGCATTCCAGAATAACGAAACGATGCCTATGACCCACAGGTGCCAAGGTGTCTTTGGCCCACCAAGTTTGCTCAATGTCCCCTCCTCGCGTCAGGCGGCCTTATTGGCTGGCCGCTTCCATGCACAGGAGACTAGGCGCGCGGGCGGCGCGCCGCAAATGCGTTAACGATCAGGGGTGTAGGCGCACCGACGAAGGGGGCAGAGTTGTCAGAGCCGCTCGATCCGCTTTGCCACCTCGTCGATGATGTCGACGATCTCGTTGATTGCGGCCTGATCGAGCTTGCCAGCTTTCGCGCGGTTCTTGAGCACGTTTGCAAGATTGCCCATCGCGCGGAACAGGTCGGGGGACTTTTCCTTGACGCGTTCGGCGCGTTCGCCGTGCTCTCCCAGGCGGCCCATCAGCTGGTCGACTTCGTCTGCGCGTTCTTCGAGCTCGGCCTTGCCCGACTTCGTCGCCTTGAACGGCTTCTTGCCGCCGGTTTCGCCGTCATCATCCTTGCCTTTGGGCTTGGCCTGCTTGATCTGGCCTTCTTCCTCGAGCAATTGCAGCGTCGGATAGACCGCGCCGGGGCTGGGCGCATACGCACCGCCGGTCATGTCCTCGACCGCCTTGATGAGCTCATATCCGTGCCGCGGCTCCTCATTGATCAGAGCGAGCAATGCGAGGCGCAGTTCGCCTGTGCCGAACATCCGGCCGCGGCGTTTGCGGCGCTTCGGCCCGTCCTGCCAGTTGCGTGCGCGGCGCGGTCGCCGTTCGCCGTCCTCCCACTCGCTCGCCGCCGAAGCGGCCATCATCGCGATCATCGGGCCGAGATTGTTCCAGCCGCCGCGTCCATATTTCTGCCAGGTCATACTATGTCTCCAGAAACGTTTCGATAGGTTGAAGATATATCTTGGAGCTATCTATGCAAGTGCTGGATGGTAATTTCCGACGAGCAGCTTATCTCGGTCCACGAATGGCAGACCTGTTTGGAAACGACGCGCCAGCACCCGCGCGAGACGATGCGCCGCGAGAGGACGCGCCGCTGGCCGACCGCCTGCGCCCGCGCGCGCTGGCGGAGATTATCGGGCAGGACCACCTGATCGGCCCGGAGGGCGCGATCGGGCGGATGGTCGCGGCGGGCAAGCTGTCCAGCATGATCCTGTGGGGACCGCCCGGCACCGGCAAGACCAGCATTGCGCGCCTTCTTGCCGATGAAGTGGGGATGCGGTTCGTGTCGATCAGCGCGGTGTTCTCCGGCGTTGCCGACCTCAAGAAGGCCTTTGCCGAAGCCGACAAGATGGCCCAGGCGGGCCAGCGCACCTTGCTGTTCGTGGACGAAATTCACCGCTTCAACCGCGCGCAGCAGGACGGCTTCCTGCCTTTTGTCGAGCGCGGCACGGTAACGCTGGTCGGCGCGACGACCGAGAACCCCAGTTTCGCGCTCAACGCCGCATTGCTCAGCCGCGCGCAGGTGCTGATCCTCGAACGGCTGGATCACGCCGCGCTCGAAGCGTTGCTCGCGCGCGCCGAGAAACTCGAAGGCCCCTCCCCCTCACCGGCGATGCGCGCGCCGCGCTGATCGGACACGCCGATGGCGACGGGCGGTTCCTGCTGGGCCAAGCGGAAACGCTCTACAACGCGTCCATCACCGAGCCGCTCGATCCCGGAGCCCTCGGCGCATTCCTGCAGCGCCGCGTTGCCGTCTACGACAAGGACCGCGACGGGCATTACAACCTGATCAGCGCGCTGCACAAAAGCTTGCGCGGGTCCGACCCGCAGGCGGCGCTGTATTACATGGCGCGCATGCTGACCGCGGGCGAAGAGCCGCTATACGTCCTGCGCCGCCTCGTGCGCTTCGCCTCCGAAGACATTGGCCTCGCCGACCCGCAGGCGCTCACCCAGTGCCTCGCCGCAAAGGACGCCTATGAATTTCTTGGCAGTCCCGAGGGCGAGCTCGCCATCGTGCAAGCCTGCCTTTACTGCGCCACCGCGCCCAAATCGAACGCCGCCTATGCCGCGCAAAAAGCCTCGTTCAAGGCAGCAAAGGAAACCGGCAGCCTGATGCCGCCTGCCAATATCCTCAACGCACCGACCCAGCTGATGAAGGAGATCGGCTACGGTGCAGGCTACGCTTACGATCACAACACCGATGAGGGCTTCTCAGGCGACAATTACTGGCCCGAAGAGATGGAGCCGCAGACCTTTTATGATCCGGTCGAGCGCGGGTTCGAGCGCAAGGTGCGCGAGCGGATCGGATATTGGAACAAGCTTCGCAGCGATCGCAAACAATGAGGGAATGGGACCACTTCGTCGCCATCGACTGGTCGGGCGCGCGCGGCGAGCGGCACAAGGGCATCGCGCTCGCCATCGCCGAGGCACACGGCGGCGCGCCGGTTCTCGTCGACCCACCAAAGGGCGGATTTTCGCGCAATGACGTGTTCGAAATCCTGCGCGACGACCTGCCCGCCAATTCGCTGGTCGGGATCGACCTCGGCATCAGCCTGCCGTTCAATGATGCAGGCGCATTCTTTCCCGGCTGGAAGGACAGCCCGAAAAGCGCCAAGCGGCTGTGGGCGCTGATCGACGACATTTGCGAGGGCGACCCGCATCTGGGCGCAAGCAGCTTTGTCGAACATGCAGAGGCCTCGCGCTATTTCCGCCACGGGAAGGATCACCTCGGCGACCGCTTCCTGCTGCCCGGAGCGGTGACCCGAGAGGGCCGATTCCGAGAAGCCGAAACAGCGCAGCGCGCCCAAAAATGCCGCCCGGTGAGCAATTTCAACCTCGTCGGCGCAGCGCAGGTCGGCAAAAGCTCGCTCACCGGAATGCGGATGCTCCACCGCTTGCAGGGGCACTTGCCCGTCTGGCCAATCGACCCGGTTCCGGACAAACGCCTCAAACAGGGAGGTTCAATGCTGGTCGAGATCTATACCGGCCTCGCGTCGAAAGAGACCGCGGCGCAGCTTCAGAACAGAGGCGGCAGCCGGACCAAGCTGCTGACCTATGCCGACCTCAACGCTGCACTGGAGGTGCTCAATTGCCCGCCGGTCGACCGCATCGGCGAGATCGACGACCACTCCTCCGACGCGCTGCTGACGGCTGCGTGGCTGCGCAAGGTGGCCCCCGAAAAGCGCCGGTGGGAGCCAAAGTGCCTCACCGCGCAAATCGCCTATACAGAGGGGTGGACATTCGGCGCGCTTTGACGCATTTGGCGCGCGTTCCGATTGTCTGCGCCGCAGCAGCATCGGTAACGATGAATGGGCCGGCTTAGCTCAGTTGGTAGAGCAGTTGATTTGTAATCATCAGGCCGCGGGTTCGACTCCTGCAGCCGGCACCATTTTCCCCTCTTGCGCACCTCCGGATCGAAATGTTCGACAAATTCGGAGTTGACCTTGCCTGCACCCTCGCCAGTCCGTGCGGGGCTGGCGCGGTTGAATGCATTGCCTCCACCGTCTAGCCGGGTTGCCATCAGCGACTTGAACCGAGGTGAAAATGCTCAGCGATCCGCTTACCCTGCCCTGCGGGGCCACGCTTCCCAATCGCATCGCCAAGGGGGCAATGACAGAGGGGCTGGCGACGCCCGATGGCCGCCCGACACCGGAGCTTGAGCGGCTCTACGGCATCTGGTCCGATGGCGGCGCGGGGATGCTGCTGACCGGCAATATCATCATCGACAAGGATCACCTTGAGCGGCCCGGCAATGTCGTGATCGAGCGCGAGCCGGATGCCGACATGGCCGCACGGCTTGCAGGCTGGGCCAAGGCCGGAACTCGCGGGGGAAATCACCTTTGGGCGCAGCTCAGCCACGGCGGGCGGCAGACGCAAAAACTGGTCAATCCGCACCCCAAATCTTCCTCCGATGTCGCGCTTGCGCTGCCGGGCGGGCAATTCGGCAAGCCTACGCCGCTGACGACCATGGAGATTGCAGATCTGGTCGAGCGCTGGGCAATCGCGGCAAAGGCGTGCAAGGATGCAGGCTTCACCGGCGTGCAAATTCACAGTGCCCACGGATATTTGATCTCGCAATTTCTCAGCCCCCGCGTGAACCTGCGGACCGACGAATATGGCGGTACCCTCGAGAACCGCGCGCGCATCCTGCTCGAAGCCGTCCGTGCAGTGCGCGAGGCGGTTGGGCCGGACTTTCCGATCTCGGTCAAGCTCAACAGCGCGGACTTCCAGAAGGGCGGCTTTGCCTTCGAGGATAGCTTGGCGGTCGTCAAATGGCTCGAGGAAGCCTCCGCCGACCTGATCGAGATTTCGGGCGGAACCTACGAACAACCCAAGCTGATGGGCGTTGCCGGGATGGAGGAAGAGGAGGCGCAGAACGTCGCGCCCTCCACCGCCGCGCGCGAGGCCTATTTCGTGGATTTTGCCAAGGCGATGCAGGACGAGGTCGGCGTGCCGTTGATGGTGACCGGCGGTTTTCGCGCGCGCGCCGCAATGGATCAGGCGCTCCAAATCGGCGCAGCGGACGTGATCGGACTGGGCCGCCCGATGTGTCTGGTAACCGACGCGCCGCGCCAGTTGATCGAGGGGCGCGAAGCACTGCCGCGGTTCGAGGACGACCTGGAATTGATCCCGGCCTGGCTAGGCTTCCTGAAGCGCCTGCAAATGATGAAGGCGATCAATGGCTTTGCCGGGATATACTGGTTTTATCAGCAACTCTGGCTGCTGGGCCATGAGGGGCGGACCGACGAAGATTATTCCGTGCTCAAGGCGTTCCGGATCGTCGATGCGCGCAACAAGGCGATCATGAAGGCCCGCGGCTAGCTCTCTTGCCGCTGCCGTGTAGGTTATGCCGGGTCAACGCGTCAGTTCGTCCTCGCGCAGCTCACGATGATCGACAAAAAGAAAGCCGGCCACTTTGCAGTGACCGGCTTTCCTTTTTTGTAGGCTTACTCGGATCAGAACGAGAAGCGGAGCGCTGCGCGTCCAGCGTGACCGCTGTAGTCCTCGTTGAAATCACCCAGGTAGCTGAGATCGATCGCGAAGGTCTCCGACACGTCGATGCTTGCGCCCGCAGCCAGTTCGAACCGGTCCTGCTCACGCAGCGGAAGCCGCGCGTTGAAGGTCGGAAGCTGAGCCGAGGAGAGGCGGAAGCTGCGATCGCTGTCGATGACATCGTGGATGATCGTGCCCTTGATGAAGGCATCCACGCCTTCGGACATCTGCGCACCCAGTTCGATGCCGCCGCGCAGTTCGATGAATTCCGCATCGCCGCGCTCGACCGTGAAGCCGAACCCGCCAGCTTCGACGGCGTCGTCGAAGTTGATCCGCGCCGCATTCACACCGATGCTCGGCGTCAGCGATACGTTTGCGTCTTCAAGCACGTCATAGCCGAATGTCGAACGAGCGGTGATGCCGTCGAAATCGAAGCCCGAAGTGATCGATCCGAGGAAACCACTACGCGAGGTTTCGACTTCACCGGTCAGGTAAGCGATTTCCGTGTTGAGGAAACCGCGCTCGAACAGGTCGATCGCTGCGTAGAGGCCAAGCTTGATGCTTTCGATCTCCGCGCTCTTCGTGGCAGTGTCGTCATCGCTGTCGATGTCGGCATAGCTTGCGAGTGCACCGATACGGACGCCTTCGGTCGCTGCGAAATCCGCGCCGACGGTGAAGATCAGCTGATCGGAATCGTAGCCGTTGACCGTTGGCGAAAGAGCGTCCTGCTCGGCACCGCGAACGATGACCTGACCCCAGACCGAGGTTCCTTCGGCTGCCAGGTGACGATCGAGTGCATCGCTCGCCGCGCTGGAGGTTTCGAAGATCTCACGGCCCGCAGCTTCGCTAAGCGAAGGCAGCGCATCGATCAGGGCAGCCTGGTAGGCGGCAGCATCCGGAAGCGCGTTGAACGCTGCAAAGTTGGCGGCGCTCAGAGTGCCGCCATTGATCGCATTGGTCACTGCACCACTGATTGCCACGATGTTCGCATCGCCCGAAGTTGCGAGCGGGTTGGCCGTTCCGACCTGGACCTGGAGCGAGCCGATGATCGGGGTGTATTCGATCAGCAGATCGTCATCGATGACGTTGATCGTGGTACCATTGTCGGCAAACGCGCCGGTTTCCTCGATCACCGACACCGTCTGGCCAAGCAGAGCTTCGTCCAGCGGGGTCAGGATGGTGATGACCGAACCATCGGCAAATACCAGGTCGCCATCTACCATGAGTGTATCGACACCCAGAGCGAAGGTAACGTTGCCGTCGACCGATGTGTCGCCGGTTACCATGCGGTCACCCGAGACCCGCAGGTCGAACAGCTGGCCGAGGGAGATGTTCTGGAAATTCACTAGATTGTCGCCGTCGAACACGCCGCCGAGGATAGCGGTGTTGTCGCCGCCATCGCCCGAAACCGTACCGAGGATCGAGGACATCGAACCTTCAAGAATGAAGGTATCGTCGTCACCGCCAAGGCGGACGTTGCCGTCGGTGACAGCGCCGGTCCAGTGCTGGAATTCGTCGTTACCAGCACCGAGCACCACGGCTTCGCCGATACGGTACCGGTAAGTGTACCGAAGTTCGCCACTGTCTGGTCGCCGGTGTTGCCGACATCCGAAATGATTGCGACATCGCCTTCGATGACGCCGCCAGCTTCGTTTGTGACGGTGCTCGCCTCGGCACCGCCTGCGAAGGCAATACCTGCGTCGAGAACACCCATCGCCGAAGACGTCGAAATGATCGTGCCAGAGTTGGTGATCGTACCGTCGTTCAATTCGATCGCGTCGTTCTCACCGCCCGAAATCAGGCCGGCGTTTTCAATCAAGACGCCATCGACGCCAACGATTGCGTCATCGGCAGCGGCAACGATCTCACCTGTTGCGAGGTTGAGCACGTCAAGTCCGGTGCCGGTAGCCTCGATCGCGGTCGAGGTTACGGATTCGATCCGGCCACGGTTGTCCACGGTGAGGTTGTCGTTCGCTTCGATGGCCATGTCGCCGCTGGCATCGGCGATGATCAGGCCGCTGTTGCCAACAAACAGATCGTTGATGCCTTCAGCTTCGATCGCTTCGTCGCTGTTGGAGCGGATCGTACCAACGTTGTTGATGGTAAAGCCGTCGTCGATGACGCGGATCGCATCGTTCAGGTTGGTATCGATCGAACCGTTCTGGGCGATGATGAGGATTCTTTCAGGAGTAGTCCCATCATTCGGGTTTTCGCGAGCCTGGAGGAACACGATGTTGCCATGGTCCGAAGTGAGGAAGGCGCTGTTAAAGATAGCAAGCGCTGCATCGGTCTCACCCGTCAGGATGAGGCGTCCGGTACCTGCGGTCGAAACCGTGGTGTCGTTCGGATCGAAGTTCTGCGTGCCGAGACCGTAGCGTTCGAAATTGACGTAGGTCGTGCCGAGTTCCGAAACATTGAATGAGGTCTGGCTGTCATCTGTCACGAACACAAACAGCGTGTCGCCGTCCGCTCCGCCATCGACGGTGCCGTTCACGTCACCGCCATTGAGGACATAGAACGTGTCAAAGCCAGCACCGAGGTCGACAGCCGTACCGGCACCGCCAGTGATGGTGCCGTAGTTGAAGACTTCGTGCGATTCGGCATTGCTGGTTACAGCGGCATCGGTGTCCGAAGATATGAGGCCGAAGTTTTCAAGCACCGCATCGGGGCTGACCAGCTGGACCGCGTTGGTTTGTGCGGAGCTGATGACGCCGGTGTCGGCGTTGAAGATCGACACTGCGCTGTCGGCAACGATCGCAACCGAACCTGCGCCAGTCGTGGCCACTGTACCGCTGTTGTTGAGCGTGCCTACGTCGTTGAACATGACTGCGTTTACGCCGTCACCGGTGGCCTGAATGGTTCCAGTGTTGTTGATGACGCCGCCATTGCCAAGCCAGACACCCGCCATTCCGTCGCCGGTCAACTCGATAAGGCCATCGTTATTGACGACATTGTCGGTCGCTGCGCCAGTCAAAACACCCAGAGCAACACCGCTGGCGTTGGAGCCGTCACCGGCAGACCGGATGATCCCGGTCGCACTATTGTTTACGACCACGTTGGAATCATTAGATGCGTCGGAGTCCAGAATGCCAGCAGTGATGTCTGTTCCGGTAGCCTCGATAAGGCCATTGTTCGTAACGGTCGTATCCGATCCGGTGAGCACACCGAAATCGTTATCGCCGCCGGTACCGAGATCGTACCGTCGTTCGTGACAGTACTTCCGTCTCCGACCTGAACAGCACCGCCGATACCAGAATCCGCAACCGAAATCTCTCCGGTGTTGACCACGGTGCCATTCTCACCCGTCAGAATTCCTGCAGCGGCGGCTCCCGTCGTCTGGATGAGTCCGTCGTTCGTAACGGACCCGGAATCCCCAACCGTAATTGCGGTAAGATTGTCGCCATTCGCAGCAATATTGCCGCCGTTGGTGACCGTGCCTGCGATAGCAATGCTGATGACGCCGCTACCGTCGCCGAACGACTGCATGAGACCGTCATTGTTCACGACGCCGCGCTCTTGAATATCGATCACGGTGGAATCATTCGCAGTCGTGAACATCGAACCAGTCACCTGGTTGTCGACGCTCGTCACGGTCGGAAGGCCGTCACCCGTGGTGAACAGCACCGAACCCGCATCGTTCTGCATCAGGCCGGAATTGACGAGAACATTCCCATCGCGACCGGCGATCAGGCCTACGCTCGAATTGCCGTAGATCGTTCCGCTGTTGGTGACATCGACGTCATCACCAAGACGAATAGCGATTGCAAAGTCGGAGCTGATGAAGCCCGAGTTGTCGAGCGTCGCGTCCGAGTTCAGGATGACCGCGCCGTTCGCGCCGCCAACGATCGAACCCGCGTTCGTCACGACCGTACCGCTGTCGCCGGTAACCGACGCACCGCTGGAAAAACCAGTCGAACCTGTGACAAAGGCACCGTCCTGGATCGTGATCGTGATCGGATCGGCAGGATCGTCGGGGGTCGGGTCTTCACCAACACCATCGGGATCGGTGCCCGGCGCGCAGACGAAATTGTCAGGCGTATCCTCAACGCACTGGACCACCGGGACAGGCTGCGTGGGAGTGGTCGGAGCGGCTGGCGCAGCAGCAAGAGGTGCCGGTGCGGATTGCGCAAAAGCAGGACCAGCGAGCCCGGTACGTCAGTGCAAGAACGGAAGCTCCGCCGATAGCGCGGAATTTGGTATTGGCAGGAATAGTCATCAGGTGCCCCTCGAGCAAAAAAAGGTTCGTATGTCGGAAGAGGTTAAGAAATTCACGCGACCGCGCACTCCCTCCTCCTGTTCCCAAGTCGATCTATTCATACAATATGACGAACAAATGAAAAGAGGAATCGCGCGGTTTTCGTGGGGTTTTAACCAATTAACCGATTGATTCTGTGCTCTCGCCCGAGGATCAGCCTCTGCCGCGATAGGGCTGCACACCCTGGTCCGGTAACCATAACTCGGCGGGCGGCGCCCCTGTTTGCCAGAATACGTCGATCGGAATGCCGCCTCGCGGATACCAATAGCCGCCTATTCGAAGCCATTTCGGACGCATTTCTTCTGCAAGGCGTTGCCCAATTCCCACAGTTACATCCTCATGGAAGCCGTTGTGGTTGCGAAAACTCCCCAGAAACAACTTGAGACTTTTGGATTCGACGATGGTTTCGCCGGGCGCGTAATCGATCACGAGATGCGCGAAATCCGGCTGCGAGGTTACCGGACACAGCGAAGTGAACTCGGGTGCGGCGAAGCGCACCAGAAACAGGCTGTCTTTGCGCGGGTTCGGCACATAATCGAGCTGCGCCTCTTCCGGTGAAGCGGGTAGCGGGGTATCCTTGCCGAGAAATTGCGGATCAGGTTCGGTTTTTGGTGTGCTTTCCATGCCGCGCTGTTGCCGCGAAATTGCCGAGCGTGCAAGCGCGGAACTGGACGCGCATGCGCAGACATTTATGTGAGTTATACAGCACCCCCGCTAACGTAGACCCGCCAACGATATATAACGCACCATGCGCGCGAACACTCTCCATCTCCGTCCCCACAAAAGGTCGCTTGCCTTTATGAAAGCGCGCCATGCCTTTGCCGTGGGCGTCGCCGCAGCCGCGATCGGTCTGTCCGGTCCGCTTGCCGCGCAAAGCTCGCCCGGATCGTTCAGCCTGCCTGAGCCCACGCCCACTCCGACACCGGCACCGCAAGGGCCTGCCGATGTTCGCTCGGGTGTAGCGATCAGCCCGCGCACAATCGTCGATGAGCCTGCGCAAACTGCGCCTAGCCCTTCACCAACGCCCACCGCGGCGCCCGCTCCGGTGGTGGAAGAAGCGCCGCCCGCATCGGTGCCGCCTGCATCGACGCCTTCCGCCGCGCCCACGCAGGCACCTGCTCCTGCCCGGAGCGAGCCCGCCTCATCGGATCCAGCGCGCGTGCGTCGGCCCACCACCTTCCGCAACCAGCGCGCTGCCTCCTGCTGAAGCGGTCGACGCATTAGAAAGCGTCGCTGCGCCGGAAATAGCCGAGCCAACATTCGAGGGGGACGGCTGGTACAATGATGCGCCGTCCGAACGCAGTCCTGCTGCTGGCACGGAACCGGGCGATATCGCTGGGGGCGTCGTCCCCGTGCCGCAATCGGCGGGGCCGGGCATTTCGAACGTGGCAATCGCCGCCCTCATCACGCTTCTGACCGCGCTCGCCGCCTTTGCATGGTGGATATGGCGCAGGAAAGCCGCGGCCCAGCCAGCGCGGGCTATTAGCGCACGAACAATGACAGCCGGGGTCAGGCAATCGATTGCAAAGCTGAATGGCGCGCCCGCCAAACCGGCGGCCCGCGCCAATGCCGGGCCCTCCGATCGGGAGCCGGTCGTCCTCTCCCCTGACATGGCTCTCGAGCCGGACGCTGCACCGGACACCGCGCCGCCGCCACCAGTCCCGCGCTCGCCCGGCGACATCGATTTGCAGGTCAATATCCTCAGCGCCTCGCGCAGCGTGATGAAATTCACGGTCGAATACCGGATCGAGATCAGCAATCGGACGGACCGGGCGATCCGCGACCTGGTCATTGGCGCAGTCCTCGCCACGGCCAAGCGGGAAAGCGGGATCGCCATGCCGACCGGCAAACCACAGCCGCATGAAGTCGAGCGTATTGGCCCGCATCAAAGCCGCACGGTCATCGGCGAGGTTCAGCTACCGTGGAACGAGGTGCAGGGCTTCCGCCAGGGCCAGACCCCGCTCTTTATCCCGCTCCTGCTGCTCACCTTGAAAGCGCGCGGGCTTTCAGAGCACACCCGCAATTTCATCGTCGGCGCGCCGAGCGCGGCAAGCCAGGCGCGTCTCCATCCGATCTCGCTCGACAGCCCGCCGGGAAATATCGCCGGACTGCGAACCCGCGAGCTGAAAGAGGCAAGCACCGCCCAGCCCGCCTGACATACGGTCTTCTCCCACAGGAGGGCCTTGGCGAGAGGTGGCTGCCGCGCTACCGCTCCGCTCATGAGCGACCCGATACCTAGCCTCGTCACGACCGATTGGCTGGCTGCGCGCCTGGGCAGCCCCGATCTCGTCATCCTCGACGTATCGCGCCACCTCCCCGCTGCAAACCGCGATCCGCGCGCCGAATATGAGGCCGCGCATATTCCCGGCGCGCGGTTGCTTGATCTGGCGAGCCTGACCGACGCGGGGTCGGACGTACCCGCTGCCCTGCCCAGCGCCGATCAGCTTTCAGGGCGCCTCGATGCTCTGGGTGTCGCGCCCGAAAGCGCCGTCGTCATTTACGATGACAGCGACGTCAAAACCTCGGCCCGGGCGTGGTTCATCCTGACCGCGCACGGGATTGAAGACGTCGCGATCCTCGATGGCGGACTGGCCAAATGGAAAGCGGAAGGGCGCGAACTGCAAAGCGGCGTGGCGGACTTTGATCCGGTGGAAACCGGCGGTGTCTTTTCGCCAATGGGTGTGCGCAGCAAGCATGACATGCTCGTCAATCTCGATACCCAGGCCGAACAGGTGCTCGACGCTCGCAGCGCCGAGCGCGTGTTCGGCAGCGGCACCGACCCGGTGCATGGCGGCGAGAACGGACGCATTCCCGGCTCGCTCAACCTGCCTTTCGGCAAGGTGTTCAATGATGACGGCACCTACAAGTCCGCCGAAGCCCTGCGTGCCGCGTTCGAGGAGGCGGGGGTCGATCTCGACCAGCCGGTCATCACCACCTGCGGGAGCGGTGTGACCGCAAGCGTGCTGCTGTTCGCGTTGCACCTCATCGGCCATGACGACACCGCGCTGTATGACGGAAGCTGGCAGGAATGGAGCGCCGATCCCGATACGCCCAAAGCGCAAGGGCCCCAAAAGAACAGGACGCCATGAGCGATAACGGTTCCAAGGACACGCGCCCCGCCACCCGCGTCACGCAGGCCGGGAGGCGCAAGGAATGGACCGGGCCTGTCGTCAATCCGCCCGTCTGGCGAGCCTCGACCCACCTTTACGACAGCGAGGCCGACCGCAAGGCAGCCGGCAAGTCCAACGCCGATGGCGGATTCTTTTACGGAAGGCGCGGCGCACCGACGCAGTGGTCGCTGGCCGATGCGCTCACCGAAATCGAGCCTGGCGCGCACGGCACCGTGCTCTACCCCAGCGGCGTCGCGGCGATTGCCGGGTGTATGCTGGCGATCCTGCGACCCGGCGACCGGTTGCTGATGACCGACAACGCTTACGACCCCTCGCGCAGCATGGCGACCGGACTGCTGAAGCGCCTCGGCGTGACGACCGACTTCTTCGATCCACTCGATCTAGCTTCTTATGCGGCCCTGTTCGATGAGCCGGTGAAGGCCGTCTGGCTCGAAAGCCCCGGCAGCCTGACGATGGAAGTCTGCGATGTCCCTGCGCTTGCTCGCATCGCGCGCGAACACGGCGCGGTCAGCATGATCGACAACACCTGGGCCAGCCCGCTCGGCTTTGCGCCGCTTACGCATGGCTGCGACATCACCATGATGAGCCTGTCCAAGCATGTCGGCGGGCACTCAGACCTGATGATGGGGTCGGCGAGCGCGGGCGAGCGCTGGTACCGCGCGCTGCGCCGCACGTCGCAGGAACTTGGGCAGGTCGTCTCCCCCGATGATGCAGCGCTGGCGGCGCGCGGCCTTCGCACTATGGCGATCCGGCTGGACCAGAGCACCGCGAGCGCGCTCGCTATCGCCAGGTGGCTGTCCGATCAGCCGCAGGTCGGCGCGGTCATGTGCCCAATGCTGCTCGGCGATGCGGGGCACGATCTGTGGACCCGCGATTTCACCGGCGGATGCGGGCTGTTCAGCTTCGTACTTGCCAGCGGCGATCCACAGGCGAGCGGGCGCGTGGTCGACGCGCTCGAGCATTTCGGCATCGGCTACAGCTGGGGCGGGTATGAAAGCCTTGCGCTTCCGATTTTCCCGCAGGATCACCGCGCGGTGATGGGCGCGCCGACGCTTGCACAGGGCGGCTCTGGCGCGCGCGCCGCCATTCGCCTATCGATAGGGCTGGAAGACCCACAGGACCTGATCGCGGACCTCGCACAGGCGCTTGCAAAGATGGAACAAGAATGACGACGTCCGCCTCGCTGCCAGCCGATGTGACCGAGACCGTCGACCCGAGCGCCGACGATGCAGCGGCGGGCGAGCCCGGCGCAGATGGCACTACGCCGGAAGGCGAAGCGACACCGACGCCCGAGCCAACCCCGGAAGAACCGGTCGAGGTCATCGAAGGGTCGCGCAATCTCGTCGAGGATGTCGGCGAGCGCAGCGAAACCGCTGGCGCTTTTCTCGAAACGCTGAGGGGCCTCGCTTTCGAGATCGGCAATCTGCGTATCTCGCTGCTCGACGTCCTGCTGGTCATCGGTGTCATCTTGCTGGTCATCACGCTGGCATGGATGGCGACACGGTTCAGCCGCGGTCTGATCCGGCGGATATCCAAGTTCGACGAGACGCAAAAGGTGCTTGCGGAAAAGCTCAGCACGATTGCCATCTGGGCGCTCGCGTTCCTGATCGGGATCGACCTGCTCGGCATCGACCTCACCGCGCTTGCCTTTTTCGGCGGCGCATTCGGCCTCGCCATCGGTTTCGGCCTCCAGAAGACCTTTGGTAACCTGATTTCGGGGATCCTGTTGCTGCTCGACAAGTCGATCAAGCCGGGCGACGTGATTTCGGTCACCGATGGCGCAGGCAATGAAAGTGTCGGGCAAATTCGCAAGATCGGTATCCGCGCGATTTCGGTCATCACCCGCGACCAGACCGAGCACTTGATCCCGAACGAGAACCTGATGATCAACCAGGTGGTCAACTGGTCCTATTCCTCGCGCGATGTACGCGTGAAGGCCCCGGTCGGCGTGTCTTATGGCAGCGATCTGAACCTTGTGACCGAATTGCTTTATCAGGCGGTGGCGGAAACCGACCGCATTCTCAAGCGGCCAAAGCCGCGCGTAAACGTCATGGAATTCGGCGATAGCTCGGTGAATTTCGATGTGCGGTTCTGGATCCAGGACCCCGAGGAGGGCATCGCGAATATCCGGTCAGACGTGTACATGCGCATGTGGGAGCTGTTCAAGGAACACGAGATCGAAATCCCGTTCCCGCAGCGCGATCTCAATTTGCGTGCGAGTGAGCAAATGGACCGCCTGATCGAAGCGCTCGCGGATCGGCACACCAAACCGGGCTAAGTCGCCGCAAAAGCTTTCCTTATCGCTCGCAAACCCATTCTCGCTGGCGTGAGCGGGTGCACCCGGCCATTTCGGCAGCATGGATAATATCGGAATCATCTATCTCGTGGGCGCAGGACCGGGCGATCCCGACCTCCTGACCCTGCGCGCCGCGCGGCTGATCGAGCACGCAGACCTCATCGTCCATGACGGGCTGGTAAGCGGCGAAATTCTTGCGCTCGCCAACCCGAAAGCGCAGTTGATCTCGGTCGCCAAACAGCGCTCCAGGCACACTCTGCCGCAGGGCGAGATCAATGCGCTGCTGATCCGCGAGGCGCTCGCCGGGCGCGACGTCGTGCGCCTGAAAGGCGGCGATCCGCTGATCTTCGGGCGCGGCGGCGAGGAAGCCGAAGACGCCAAGGCCGCCGGTGTCCGCGTCGAAATCGTGCCGGGTATCTCCGCCGCCAATGGCGCCGCAGCGGCATCCCACATCGCTCTTACCCACCGCGACGCCTCCAGCATCGTGAGCTTTGTTGCGGGCCAGTGCAAAGGACTGTCCGATCAGGACTGGTCGGGCCTTGCCGGAAAGGGGCGCACGCTGGTGATCTACATGGGCGTGAAGACCGCGCCGCAGATCGCCGAAAAGCTGATGGCCGACGGTCTTTCCCCCGACGTGCCGCTGGCGGTGATTGAAAACGGTGCGCGCCCGGACATGCGCGTGGTGCGCGGGCTGCTCGCTGGCCTGCCGAACCTCGTCACCGAGCACCGGATCAAGAGTCCGGCGCTGATCGTGATCGGCGATGTGACCGCGCGCGAGGATAGTACGCTCGTCCGGACAGCAATCGAGGCCGCGCAATGAAGATACTCACGGGAAACGACCTCAAATCCGGCGCTGTCGTATGGTGGGACGGCGAGGCATGGTCGATCTATGTCGATGACGCCGTCGATGTCGGCGAGCAAGCCGAGGAAATCATGGCCCGCGAAGAAGCCGCGCGCCGCGTCAACGTGCCCTATTCGCTCGATGCCACGCGCGAGGATGACGGCAAGGTCCGCCCCGCCCACATCAAGGACCGCGTGCGCGCACTCGGTCCGACAGTGCGCCCCGACCTTACGCTCAAACCGCAAAACCCCGAAGCTCTCGACTGGGTAATCTGACATGTACAAGTATGACAATTACGACCAGCAGATGGTCGATGCGCGCGTCGAGGAATTCCGCGATCAGGCGCGGCGCCGCCTCGAAGGCAAGCTGACCGAAGACCAGTTCAAGCCGCTGCGGCTGATGAACGGGCTTTACCTGCAACTCCACGCCTACATGCTGCGCGTCGCCATCCCCTATGGCGCGCTGAACAGCGAACAGATGACTGCGCTTGGCGATATCGCGGACAAGTACGACCGCGGCTATGGCCACTTCACCACCCGCCAGAACATCCAGTACAACTGGATCAAGCTGGAGGAAGCCGCCGACATTCTCGAAGACCTGTCCAAGGTCGAAATGCACGCGATCCAGACGAGCGGGAACTGCATCCGCAACATTTCCTCTGATCACTTTGCTGGCGCGACGCATGACGAGCTGGTCGATCCGCGCCCCTATGCCGAGCTGCTGCGTCAGTGGTCGAGCTTCCACCCGGAATTCACGTACCTGCCGCGCAAGTTCAAGATCGCGGTGATCGCGGCAGAGAAAGATCGCGCGGCGATGCGGCTCCACGATATCGGCATTCAGATTGTCGAGCAGGATGGCGAAATCGGCGCGCGCTTCTATGTTGGCGGCGGCATGGGCCGCACCCCGATGATCGCTCCGATGATCCGCGACTTCGTACCGCTCGATCAGCTAGTCACCTATGCCGAGGCGTGCCTGCGGGTCTACAACCGCTATGGCCGGCGCGACAACAAGTATAAGGCACGCATCAAGATCCTCGTCCATGAACTGGGCGCGGAGGAATATAAGCGCCAGGTCGAGGAGGAATTCGCGCACCTGCTCGGCGTCGGCGTCGAACCCCCGCACGCGGAACTGGAGCGGCTGAAGCCGTTTTTCGCCGATCCTGCGTTCGAGGACGGGCCGAAAACCATCGACCGTTCCGATCCCGACTTTGCCCTGTGGGTCGACCGAAACACGCACCGTCACAAGCATGACAACTATGTCAGCGCGGTGATCTCGCTCAAGCCCGTCGGCGGCATCCCCGGCGATGCGACCGGCGAGCAGATCCGCACGATGGCGCGGCTCGCGAAGCAATACAGTTTCGACGAGCTGCGCGTGATGCACACGCAGAACATTGTCCTGCCGCATGTGAAGATCGCTGACCTGCATGCGCTTTGGACGCAGCTCGATGCGGCGGACCTTGGCGCGCCCAATCTCGACACGATCGAGGACATCATCGCCTGCCCCGGCCTCGATTATTGCAGTCTTGCCAACGCCCGCTCTATCCCGCTCGCACAGCGCATATCCGAACGCTTCGACACATCCGGCAAGACAAGCGAGCTGGGCGAATTGAAGCTCAAGATATCGGGCTGCATCAATGCCTGCGGGCACCACCATGCGGGCCATATCGGCATCCTCGGCGTCGACAAGAAGGGCACTGAAAACTACCAACTCTCGCTCGGCGGGAGCGAGGCGGAAGACGTGTCCCTCGCCAAGATCACCGGCCCCGGCTTTACCGAGGACGGAGTGATCGAGGCGGTCGAGACCGTTACCGATGTCTACATCGCGCAGCGCGAGCAAGGGGAGCGGTTCCTCGATACCTACCGCCGCATCGGCATGGCCCCGTTCAAGGAGGCGCTCTATGGCGAATGATCTTGGCACCAGCCCGGACGACGTCCAGTTCCGCTTTCGCGATGACGAAGTCGCCGATCACGGCACCGTCACCGTCGATGCGTGCTGCGACCAGACCAATGCAACCGCCGTGCGGATCGAGCCGGGCGACGATGCGCGTCTGCTCCTGCCCTTCCTTGACCGGCTGGCACTCGTCGAGGTCAACTTTCCGACCTTCGCCGACGGGCGGGGCTATTCGGCGGCGCGTATCCTGCGCGAAGCCGGTTACGAAGGCGAACTGCGCGCCGTGGGCGACGTGCTGATCGACCAGCTCAGCCACATGCGCCGCTGCGGGTTCGATGCCTTTGCCCCCGACAAGCCGCTCGATGAAGAGGAAGCGAGGCGCGCCTTTGCGACGTGGGAAAATGTCTATCAGAACGCTGCCGACCGCCGCACGACCATCCCGGAATTGCGCCATGAGTAAGCGCGAGAACTCCGCTCCGCTGAACCAGCAGGAGGCGCTCGACCGCGCGGTCGACCGGATCGACACGGCGCCGCGTTTTTCCGATCATGACGCGGTGCGCCTCAACCGCATGTTCCGTGGCAGCTCGACCAGCGAAATGCTCGAAGGGGTGATCGAGGGCGATCTGGCAGGCGATATTGCCGTCGTTTCCAGTTTCGGCGCCGAAAGCGTGGTCTTGCTCCACCTCATCGCGCAGGTCGATCCGAATGTGCCGGTGCTGTTCCTCGAAACCGGCAAGCATTTCGCCGAGACGCTGCAATACCGCGACGAGGTGGTTGAGCGGCTTGGCCTGACCAATCTTCAGATCCTGACGCCCGAAGCAGCCGAAGTCATCGCCAAGGACGAAAGCGGCCTGCGCTGGTCCTACGATCCCGATGGCTGCTGCGAAATTCGCAAGGTCAAGCCGCTGGCCAAAGCGCTCGCAGGCTTCGATGCGAGCTTCACCGGGCGAAAGGCGTTCCAGTCGAGCAGCCGCGCCAACCTTCCCCGCTTCGAAGTCGACACCTCGGATGAGCACGAGCCGCCTCAAGATCAACCCGCTGATCGACTGGTCGGCACAGGACATCCAGGCGTATTTCGAGGAGCACGACCTGCCGCGCCATCCGCTGGTCGCGCAGGGCTTCCCCTCGATCGGCTGCGAACCTTGCGCGCACAAGGTAGCCGACGGCGAAGACCCGCGCTCGGGCCGGTGGAAAGGCTGGGACAAGACCGAATGCGGCATCCACAAACCGGGCGAGGAGCCGTTCCTCTGATCCTCACCGGGATTGCGGCAATGGAAAGGGCGCCGAGAGCGAATTAACTCCGCGCCGGCGCCCTTCGTCATGTCGGCCTGCGATCAGCTGTCGGCGTCGACCCGCACGACCGTAGAAACCTCGCCATCATCGGGATCGACCGAAGTCCAGACGCCGTCCGCATCGACTCCCTCGGCGTAGCAGGTCATGGCGTCTTCACCGTCGCCCTGCGTGCAGAACTCTTCCGGAGAACGCTGTTCCCATGTCCCGGTCGGTACCTCGCCATCGGGGCCGGTGCTGGTGAAAGTGCCATCTGCGTTGATGACCTCGGTGCTGACGCCGCCTTCGGAATTGGTGACTTCGTACGTGCCCGGCGTAGGCGCGCCATCGGCTGCGATGGGGTCAGCGACAATTTCCGTATCCTCGACCGCAGCGGTATCCACTTCCGCCGCTTCTTCGGTTTCTGCAGGCGAGCAAGCAGTTACGGCCGCCAGAGCTGCGGCAAGTGCGATATATTTCATGATATTAGTCCCCAATGCATGTCGAAGCGCACAATTGCGCGCCATTTCCTAATCATGCGAACCCGCACGCGTTCTAGGGCTTCGCGCGGGCAAGTCAAAGCCGCGCGCTACAGCCAGCCTTCGGCCTTGTACCAATCGGCGGTCATCTTGAGACCTTCCTCGCCCGGCCAAACCGCCTGCCACAGCGAGATCGGCGGCGCTTTCTTCATGTCGCACACCCAATCGGGGTGGAGCATGTAGCCGACACGGTCGGGTGTAAGCTTGGCCTTGGGACCGCGAATGGCTTGATCCGCTTTTGCAGCGAGATGCAGGATCGACGCGGGCAGCTTTGGCGCAATGGCGTTGGGGTTGCCCACCGCCTCGGCGATCATCTTGCCAAGCTCGGAATGCTCGTAGCCAAAGCCGTTATCATCCCACGGCTCGAACGTCTTGCCTGTCACCTTGTGGTCCGATGGGACCAGCGCAACCAGCAGCCGCGCCAGATCCTCGACATGAATGATCGAGGTGCGGCCTTCGGGGGGCACCGGGACGATACCGTATTTGGCCGAGCGGAACAGCTCGAACATGTCGGTGTCGCGCGGGCCATACACGGCGGGAGGGCGCACAATGGTCCAATCGAGATCGCTCGCTTCGACCAGCTTCTCCGCCCGGTGCTTCGATCCGCCATAGGCCGACAATTCAGGCTCGCGCGCCGAGAGCGAAGAGACGAACACAAAGCGGTCCGTCCCGGTCGCCTTGGAAGCGGCGATCATATTCGCGGTCCCGGCAACATTGGCAGCTTCGAAGCGCACTGGATTGGGCGTGTTGGTGAGGCCGGCAATGTGGATCACCGCCTCTGTCCCTTCCGCCAATTCTCGCAAGGCGGCTGAATCGTCCAGATCGCCGCGGACCCATGTGACACCCGGCTGCTCCGGCTGCTCTCCGCGCGCAAGCGCCTTTACCGGAAAGCCCTTTTGCCGCGCCACGTCGAGGACCGCGCTGCCGACAAAGCCGGTCCCGCCCGTGATTGCTATCGTCATGGATGCATCCTCAAGATCGCACCATGTGGTCGCGGTGGACCACTGCCGCGCGCGGTGCATAGCCGAGCCGCGCTTCCTGTTCGCTTTCGCGCAGCCCCAGGATCGCTCGGCAATCAGCTGCGCTGTATTCGACCAGCCCCTGCCCGAGCAGTTCCCCGCCGGGACCGTGCAGGCTGACGAGGTCGCCGCGCTGGAATTCGCCTTCGATGTGAGTGAGACCCGCCGCCAGCAGACTTGCGCCGTCGGCCAACGCGCGGACACACCCCGCATCGACTGCGAGCTTGCCTTCGGGGGCCAGCCGCCCTCCGAGCCAGGCCTTGCGCGCGTTATCGCTTCTCACCGGGAGGAACACGGTGCCGCGATCGGCGGCAACCGCTTTGGCTATCGGCGATTCCCGAGTGCCATTGATGATCGCGAGCATGATACCTGCCCGCTCGGCGATCCGTGCCGCCTGCAGCTTTGCCGTCATCCCGCCTGAGCCCAGCCCAGAGGATGAGCCGTCACCTGCCATCGCAATGACCTCCGGCGTGACGCCTTCGACCCGCTCGACCAATTGCGCGCCCTCTTCGTGAGGGGGGCGATCATAGAGACCATCCACGTCGGATAGCAGCAGCACCGCATCCGCGCCCGCCGCCTGCGCCACGCGCGCCGCCAGCCGATCATTATCGCCAAAGCGAATCTCTTCGGTCGCGACGCTGTCATTCTCGTTGACGACCGGGACAGCGCCCGCCTCCAGCAGGCGCTCCAGCGTGGCAGCCGCATTCAGGTAGCGGCGACGATTTTCGAGATCGCCCAAAGTGACCAGCATCTGTGCAGCCAGCAGATTGTGCTCGCCCAGAACCCCGGCCCAAAGCTGCGCCAGCGCAACCTGCCCGACAGAGGCTGCCGCCTGCGCGTCGGACAGGCTCGCACGTCCGCCTTTGGGCAGGCCAAGCCGGGCTGCGCCCAGCGCAATTGCGCCAGAGCTGACGACAATGATCTGGGTGCCGTTCGTACGCAGCCCCGCCAGGTCCTGAGCCAGCGAGCGCAGCTGCGCCAATGCAGGCTCACCGTCTTCAACCAGCAGCGCGCTGCCGATCTTGACCACCAGCCGGCGCGCCGAGCCGATATCCTTGATCGAGGCCGGGCGCATCACGTCAGATCGGCGACCACTCACCGCCATCCTCTTCCGCGTTCTCGACTTCGGCTGCATTGGTTTCTGTCGAGGTGCTGTCCGGCAGGTAGCCGAGCACGGCATCGAGCAGTTCCTCGATCCCCTCTCCGGTCGCGCCGGACACCCGGAATACCTTGTCCGCGCCTGCTGCAATCAGCTCATCGGCGAATGCTTCGCCCAACTCCTTGTCGGCTAGGTCCAGTTTGTTGAGCGCGACCAGCTGCGGCTTGTCCTCCAGCCCGGCTCCGTAAGCGGCGAGTTCGTCGCGAACGGTCTTCATGGCCGCGGCGGGGTCGTCACCGGCAATGTCGATCAGGTGGATGAGCACGCGGCAGCGCTCGATATGCCCGAGAAACCGGTCACCGATCCCGGCGCCATCTGCTGCACCTTCAATAAGGCCGGGAATGTCGGCCAGCACAAACTCGCGGCCCTTGTGATTGACCACACCCAGCTTCGGGATCAGCGTGGTGAAGGCGTAATGCCCCACCTTGGCCCCGGCATTGGACACCGCGTTGATAAAGGTCGATTTGCCCGCATTGGGCAGGCCCAGCAGGCCCACATCGGCAAGCAGTTTCAGCCGCAGCCACACCCACATTTCCTCGCCCGGCTCGCCCGGCTGGTGCTGGCGCGGCGCGCGATTGGTCGAGCTTTTGTACGACGCATTGCCGCGTCCGCCCATTCCCCCTTCAAGGAAGGTGATGCGCTGGCCGATCTCGGTAAAATCGGCGAGAACCTCTTCCTTGTCCTCGGACAGGACCTGCGCGCCGACCGGGACTTTCACGATCATGTCGGGTGCGCCCGCACCGGTCTGATCGCGGCCCTGACCGTGATTACCGCGCTTGGCCTTGAAATGCTGGGCGTAGCGGAAGTCGATCAGGGTGTTGAGACCCTGCACCGCTTCAAAGATGATATCGCCGCCCTTGCCGCCATTGCCGCCATCGGGGCCGCCATATTCGACGTATTTCTCGCGCCGAAAGCTGACCGCTCCCGGCCCGCCTGCGCCCGATTTGAGATAGATTTTGGCCTGATCGAGGAAATGCATGGGACGCACCTATGCATTTCCCGATCAAATTGCGAGACGTTCTTGTATGCGCAGGCCATCCGGACTGCGATATCCTCGCTCATACGACCTGACGGGCAGCATCACTGCGGGCCGTCAGAAGCTCGCCTTCAATCCCAACACCGCAGAGCGCCCTGGAGAGACGAAGCTGAACACCTGCTCGTAGGTCTCATCGAGCACATTCTCGACCCTTCCGAACGCTTCGATCCCGTCGGTCAGTCGGACCCGCGCGTTGATATTCACCAGCGAATAATCGTCCAGGCTCACCCGCACCGGAACGAAGCTCGGGTCGGTAAAGGCGAGGTCTTCCGCCGCGCCATTGTGACGGATGACAAGCGTGGCCGACGCGGCATCTTGGGGGTGGGACCAGTTGAACGCTGCGCTGGCGATGTTATCGGGCCTCCGCACCTCTTCGGCCCCGTCTTCTTCGGCGTCGAGCACACTGTAGGACGCATCGAGGCTGAAGCCGCCGCCCAGACGCGCGCGGGCCGACAGCTCCACGCCGCTCTGGGTGCTTTCGGTGGCCCGGTTTGCAGGCGTCGCGATGAAATCGGGCGCAGGGAAAGTCGTGAAAATCTCATCCTCAAGCTCGCTGTCGAAATACGTCGCGGAAAGAGTGACCGCTCCATTCGCCAACCGCTGGTCGATGCCGACTTCCCAGCCGGTCGATTTTTCGGGGCTCAGATTCTCGTTGCCTATGAAACGGCCATCGAAGAAACCGAACAGCTCGAAAAAGCCGGGGTTTTTGATGCCCGACCCCGCACTTGCCCTGATGCGGGTGGTGCCGCTCACAGCGAAGCCTGCACCTATGCGGAACGTGGTCTCATCGGCGAAACGGTCGTTGATGTCGTGACGCAGGGCGGCGGACAGGTCAAAGCGCTCCGAGGTGAAACGATATTCGCCCACAAGGCCGATATTCTCGATTTGCTGCCGCGTATCCGAGGCCACGCCGAAGGGATCGTTGTTGCGAAACCGCTCGCGCTCCCAGTCGGCGGCGAAGGTCAGGTTGTGCCCCTCGCCGATTTCAAGCGCACTGACATAGGATGCCTTCAGCCGGTCGCCTTCGCTGCCGCTGGTGCGACCGAATGCGGCGAAGCTGTCGCGGGTAATGTCGGCGATCTGGGCCGACAGATCGTGCGTCCAGCGTCCCTCCAGCGCGTCAATACGCGCGCCGACAAGCCCATAGAGAGCCTCGTTCTCGAACCGCGTGCCGGGGCTGTCGATGATCAGCCCGAATGTCGGCGCGGCGGTGTCGAAGTCGCTATCGTTGAAGTCGCCCTCGGTGCGGATGAACCGGCCCGCAGCGCGCAGTTCAAGACCCGGTGCAAGGTCCACAGCGCCCTTGCCCGACACAGTATAGCTGTCTCGCCCGATGTCGCGCGACCCGCCTCTCGCATTGGGCTGGCCGTCCGTGCTGACGACAGTGGCGGAGAGCGCTGCGTCCCATGCCGTGCCAAGCGCACCGATCCGGGCCGAGCCGTTGATCGTGCCCTGTGTGCCGCCCTCGATCCGCGCGGCGAACCCTTCGAGATCGCGCCCGCTTGCGCTTTCATACGCGACCACGCCGCCGATCGCGTCATTGCCGTAGAGCGCGGATTGCGGTCCGCGCAGCACTTCGACCCGGCTCCCGATTTCGGCCTGAAGGGTGCCGATGTCGAATTCACCGGCAAAGGGGTCGGAAACTTCGATCCCGTCGACCAGCACCAGCACATGATTGGCCTCCGAACCCCGCATGCGAATCTGCGTCTGCCCCGCGACCGAGCTGACCGCCACACCAGGTACATCGCGCAGCACATCGGCAATGTCGCGGGTCTGCCGCTGTTCCAGCTGCTGCGGCGTGATGACCGAGGCGGAGCCGGTATATTCATCCAGCGAAACCGAATTGTCGGTCCGGCTCGCGGTCACAAGCACTTCGGGCTTTTCGGTCTGGCCGGGATAGAGATATTTCCCATCCGCGTTCTGCGCCGCGACCGGCGCGCACAATCCAAGCGCCGCGAACGCGGTGCTGCACAATATCGAATTTTTCTTCACGGATAATTCCTCCCGTTCAAGCAACACATTGACCGCGAGGGCGAACCCTCCCGGCCAGTACATCGTCGCTCGAAACGAAAGTTCTTTCGCGCCGGATCAATCCCTGAACCAGGCAACAAGCGACACGCTTCGGTCGGTCTCCTGGCTCACGGATCATGCGCGTCTGGCTCTCACCTTCCCAGGGGCACCGTGCTGGTGTTCCCCAGTGGCTGCGGCCCATGAAGAGCCGCGCGAAACAGTCGCTCACCGCTTACAGTTGCAGGGACAGCCGCGGAATTGAACCGCGTTCCCGTTACCGAAGTGATGGCGATGCGTTACGCTGTGACGATGAGTTCGGCAAGCCGCGCGGACGGATTAACGCAGGCCCCGCGGTGCAGGAGCCGGCTCGGCTTCGCGCCGATCGGCAGTGGCAGTGTCAGTCGCGACGGGTTCGACTACCGGCTGGGACACGAAGTCCTCCTCGACCGGCAATACCGGCACCGCAGCGCCGGTTTGAGTGTCGATCACGACACCCGCCTCACGGGTGGGGCTTGCAAGGGTCGAGGCGGGATCGCTCTCTCCGTACCGTCGGGATGAGCGCCGCTCTCCGGCGAGCCGCCTGCACGGCGACCCAGCCGGGCTGCGAAGGACCGAACAGGTCCCCGAACTTGGCGTCCCAAGCCGCCGACATGCGCTGGTAGTTTTCGTATTCGTTGAAGAAGCTTTCGAACGGCGCTTCGAGCTGCGCAAAATTGGCTTCTGCAAATGCAAGCGGATCGGCCGGCGGCGCGGCCAGCGCCCGATTGGAGATGTCGAGCGCGGCCCGGCAGAACTTCGCCCTTGCAGGAGGCAAGGCGAAGAAATTGTAGACGCTAGTCATCTGGTTTTCGCGCGCCATGATCGCATCACGCCGAGTTTCGGCCACGATATTGTAGACCTCGTCGATCCGGTTGTTGACCTCCATCAGAGCGCTGGCGTGCTCGTCGATAAAGGTGCTGTAGGCCTCGAGAATGGGCTCGTATTGCGGGGCAAGGCAATTGAGTGCGGCGACGTTCCAGGCGGAGCGGAAATGCCATACCTTTTCATCGGCGCTGATATTGCGGTTGACTGTTTGGCGGCGACCCATCGCATCTCTGCCCGGAATGCGCATCACATAGGCCGCGCCCGCTGGCGGCAGCGGACGATACGGGGTCGCTTCAACGACAGGTGGGGGCGGAGGAGGCGGAGGCGGCGGCGGCGGAGGCGGCGGCGGACTGGCACAGGCACCGAGCACCGTGACTGCCATCGCCACGGCGGTAATACGCAGCCCGGCAGGTGCGCGTCTCCGCGCGGGCTGGTTCTTGGCGGTGCGACCGTCCGCAAATTTCATGCTTTTCTCTCTCATTACCGGTGGCAGATCATGCCCGACACCGCATTGCTCTGGTATTAAGTGCGTTTCGATAGTCACATCGTGGTGCAAAGCAAATGCCCGGAACCTCGTTAAAGGTCCCGGGCATAAGAGATTTCACCAGTTTGATCGAAGAAGTGTGCCTCCGATCTGATCAACGCCCCGCAATTACTCGCGATTGCCGAGCAGCTGGAGGATGAAGATGAACATGTTGATGAAGTCGAGATAGAGGTTCAGCGCGCCGAAAATGATCGCGCGGCCAGCCATCTCGGTCCCGGCAACATACTGATACTGGTTCTTCAGACGCTGCGTGTCGTACGCCGTCAGACCGGCGAAAATCAGCACGCCGATCACGCTGATGACCATCGACATCACGCCCGACTGGAACAAGAACACGTTGAGCAGCATCGCCACGAAAAGGCCGATTACGCCCATGATCAGGAAGCTGCCCCAGCCCGAAATGTCTTTCTTCGTGGTGTAGCCCCACAGCGAGAGACCCGCAAAAGCCGCAGCGGTCGAGAAGAACGCTGCTGCAACGGATTCGCCGGTGTAGATCACCAGGATTGTCGAGAGCGACAGTCCGAACAGCACCGCAAACGACCAGAAGGCGATTTGCAGCGTACCTACGGATGCCTTGTTCGCGCCAAACCACCAGAACAGCATCACTGCCAGCGGCGACAACTGGATGATCCACCCAAGTCCGGTAGCCGAAAGAGCCACCCCACCCGGCGTCTGCACTACCTGAAAGGCCATTTCGAAGAACGGCGAATTGACGAACAGCAGCGCGACGATGCCTGTCAAAAGCACGCCCGAGGCCATGTAATTGTAGATCGAGAGCATATGCTTGCGCAGGCCCTCGTCATAAGTCACGCCAGCGACGTCGCCGCCGGCGCGCGGCACCGAGCCAAATCCGGTGCGCTGTGTGTCTTTCCAATCAGCCATTTTGGATCCTTAACTCCAATAACGGCGCGAAATGCCGCGCCTCTTCGAGAGCAATATCGGTGTTTTGTCATCGGATTTCAAGCGAAACCGGTAGCAAGATGTTGACGGAAATTAACCCAAGTGCCCGGCCACTTGTCCTGCCAAATCAATTATTTTCGGCAGAAAGCTCCGATCCGCGTTCTGCGGTGGCCCGCAGGGTTTCGACGAGCAACTTGCGAAGTGCGCCATCTTTATCGAGCACATTCATCCCTTCGCGCGTCATCCCGCCAGGACTTGCGACCCGGTCCGCGAGCTCTCCGGGAGGAATGGTTTCGCCCGCCGCCAGCGATGAGGCTCCGTCCACCATCGCCAGCGCGAGCGCCTCCGACTGGTGCTGATCCAGGCCCAGATCGGTCGCCGCACCCGCAAGCGCATCGATGAAACGATAGACAAATCCCGGACCCGATCCGGCGAGGGCCGTGACGAGGTTGAACTTGCTCTCATCCTCCAGCCAGACGGCTGTGCCGAGAGCGCCAAAAAATGCGGTTACGTCCGGGCGCGCGGCAGGATCGAGCCCGCGCTCAAGCAGGATGATCGGCGATTTGTTGATGCGCGAAGCGAGATTGGGCATCACCCGAACATGCAAGGCCGCTTTCGGGAAAGCGTCTTGCAACTGCGCCAGCGTGAGGCCCGCGAGCAGTGAATAGACCTTTGCGCCCTCGCCCGTAAGGCCCTGCAAACCGGGCGCGAGCGCGCTCAATTGCTGCGGTTTGAAGCCAAGCAGAACCGCGTCATGCGCGCCCGCTGCAGCGGCGTCTTCCGGCGTTCGGTATAGCGCGACACCGTCAGGAGCAGCCTCAAGCGCCGGATCGAGAACCGCGAAGCGTTTGGGCGAAAACCCCGCAGCCAGCCAGCCGGCCAGCATCGCGCCGCCCATATTGCCGCAGCCAATAATAAGCAGCTGCCTGATCTCGGATTGTGCGCTGCCGGGCTGGCCAGTGTTGGGCATGGGAAAAACCACCTTTCGGCAACTGCCCTTGCCTAAGCTTCGCCCGCCGCGTCAACCATTGCCGCATCCAGCGCATCGCGCGGGCTCTTGTCGCCCCACAGCACGAACTGGAAAGCCGGGTAGAACCGGTCGCATTCGTCGATGGCGTTTTCGACCAGTGACTGCGCCTGCGTCAGGCTCAGCATTCCGTCATCGCCTAGCAAGGCGCCGTGGCGATAAAGCAGGACCTCGCCATTCGACCAGATATCGAAATGGCCGAGCCAAATCTGCTCGTTGACGAGGCTCAGCAATTCGTAGGCCCGCTGCTTCTTGTCCTCCTGCACGCGGATGTCGGGAAGGCAGAGAAATTGCAGCACATTGTCCGGCGCACGCCAGATCGCGCGCAGCTGGTACTTGGCCCAGCTACCCTGCACTTCCCCGGTCATCTCGTCATCGGAGACGATCTCGCAGGTCCAGTTCCGCGCCTCGAACAGCGCGGCCAGCATATCGACAGGCGCTGCGTCATCCTGCGCGGAGAAATCGTACTCGTGCGCTCTCATCAGGAGGAGCCTTCGGGGGATTGGGCTTTGAATGTCATCGATTGGAGGGATGCCTGCACAACCTATCGCTTGGCAATCCGGGCGCTCGGCGCGGCTGGGGAGAACGCGCTTCGCTTGTTCAAAGCTTGTGCACAGAAACTCGGGGATGAGCCGAATTTATTACTTTAATTGTTTAATTTCAGTGCCTTCGGGGCTGGTGAAGCGGAATGTGTCAACGCCCTCCTGCTTCAGCGCATTGATGAGATCGCGCGCTTCGGCGAGATTTGCGACCGGTCCGGCGAGCAGGCGGTTGGCCTGCCCCCACGGCGTCACATGCGGTTCGAACCTGCCGAGCAGCTCGGGCACGCGGCGCGACAAGCGCGCCCAGTCGAACTTGAGCGCGGCCATATCTTGCCCGGTTGCCACCTGGACCCAGATCCGGCTCGGATGAACAGGCTCTGCAGGCTCAGCTGGTGCGGGCGCGGCTTCGCGCGGGATCTGGATTGCGCCAAGATCGACCGCGTTCGCGGCGGTATCGGTCTTTGGCGGAGCGCTGCTTCCAATATCCGCGAACGCATCGGCCACGCTGGCTGGCTGCGCGCCTGCCGGTTCGGCACGTACGGGCCGGGGCTGTGACTGTACGGGCTGTGACTGTGCGGGCTGAACCTGAGCGGGCTCGGGCTGGGCCGTCGCAATCTGCGCCTGCGCGGGCTGCACCGTCGTGGTCGCAGCATCGGCTGCGGCCTGCGCCTGGTTGCCCAGCGGCTCTCCTGCCGGTTCGAGCTTGCTATCGGCTTCGCGCGCGGCGGCTGCCGCCGAACTGCCTGCAGCGCCAACATATGCTGCGATGCGCGGGTCTTCGCGCCCGATATCGGCGGCGCGCGGGAACACACCGATATTGGCCGCAGCCGCCTGCTGCGCCTTTGTCAGGCGCGGCATAAATTCAAGATAGGGCGTGATCCGCCTCGCAAGATCGCGCGGCATCACCGCATCGACGATGGCCGCTGCCCGGTCCTGTTCGCCGAGGATCGCCAGTCCGAAAGCGCGCGCGCGAAATGAGCCGAAATCGCGCTGGTCCAGCAGCGGCCTCAGAGTGTCCTCAAAGCCTGCACGATTGCCCGAGATCGCATAACTCAGCGCCAGTCGCCGCTTGGCCTCGTTATCGGAGGGATTGATCGCGATGGCCCGGACGTAGACGGCCTGCGCACTCTCGGCATCGCCGATGAGGTCGAAAGCCAGCCCGCGATCGCTCAGAAAGTCCCGCGTTTCCGCGCCCGCGCTCTGTGCAGCAGCGAAGAACGGCAGCGCCTCGACCGGGCGGCCCGAACGCAAATACACGCTTGCCATACCGAGCTTGATGCGCGGATTGTTGGGCGAAAGGTCCTCTGCACGCCCATAAAATCCCATAGCGGCCTCGAGATCGTCGACACTCAACGCGGCGTCGCCCGCCTCGATCATCGCATCCACGCTTCTCGGATTATTGGCGAGCCGGATCAGCGCGCGGTTGAGACGCTGCAAATCCTTTGTCGGAAGCGGTTGAACCACCGCGCGCGAGGTCGATCGTTGGGCCGAAACGGGCACCGCACTCAGACCAGCCAGACCGAGCACCGATGCAGCGATCATGGCGGAGCGAGCGAGCGAAAATTGGCGGGTAAAGAATGTCATCACGAATGTTCAGCTAGCCGAATTGTCATCCCGCGCTAGGCCGCCGCGCCTGAATGCGAGGCGAACAGCACCGCGCGCCCGCCGAAACGACGCAGCTTCAAAGCTGGAAGCGCGGTATTTGCGAGGCCGTTTTACTGGTTGTTCTGACGTCCAAGAAACCGCGGAATGCTGAGTGCGGGCGCATCGTCGTCACCGTCCTCATCATCCTCGTCCTTGTCATCGGTGCCTGACCGCGACAGATTGGCCATGCGTTCGAACAAAGTACTGCCCCCGGCGGCTGCATCAGCCGCCTTGCCGGGTGCTGCTCCGCCCGAGCCGCTGCCGCTTTCGCCGGCGTCACCGCCTGCTCCCGTGCTGCCGCCGCTTCCGCCCTGGCGGGCCTCAACCGGCTTGTCCTCGGCGGCAAGGCGGTCGGCATCGCCGAGCAGGTCATCGCCGCCTCCCGCTCCGTCAGCTTCGGCGAAGTCGCCGCCCAGCTCGAGCGGTTCCGGTGTGCCTGCATCACCGCCATCGCTGTCCGCGAACCCATCATCGCCGGGTGCTGCGAAATGCGCGTCCTCGGCAGGATCGGCGAGCGAGCCTTCCTCGGCTTCGCTGGCGAGCTCGTATTCGTCCTCTTCAGTTTGGCGCAAGCCAGCGAGTGGATCGACGATGCCATCGACATCGTCGCCGTCGTCCTCACCCATGTCGTCGCCCGCCTGCATGCCGGTCAGGTCGAAAGGTTCCGCCTCGTTTGCAGGTTCGGGAGCCGGTTCCATCTCAACCTTGGGCTCGGCTTCCGGCTCGGGCGCCGGTGCGGTCAGGTCGAGCGGCGCTTCGATGGTTTCATCCTCGCTCTGTGTGCCGAGGTCGAGAATCGGGCGCTTGGGTGCGCGCGCGTTCGACAGCGAAACCGGCTGGGACCTTTCGGCCTTTGCCGCAGCGCTTTGCTCGATGCCGGTCGCGACGACCGACACGCGGATCTTGCCTTCGAGATCCTGGTTGAACGCGCTGCCCCAGATGATGTTGGCATCCTCATCGACCAGTTCGCGAATGTGATTTGCGGCCTCGTCGACTTCAAGCAGCTTCATGTCTTCGCCGCCTAGGATCGAGATGATCACGCCTTTCGCGCCCTGCATCGACACACCGTCGAGCAGCGGGTTGGCGATTGCCTGTTCGGCAGCGTCGAGCGCGCGATTTTCGCCTTCGCCCTCGCCCGTACCCATCATCGCCTTGCCCATTTCGCTCATGACGGAGCGCACATCGGCAAAGTCGAGGTTGATAAGGCCCGGCATCACCATCAGGTCGGTGATCGAGCGCACGCCCTGCTGCAGCACTTCGTCAGCGAGGCCGAAGGCTTCCTTGAAAGTCGTCTCGGGGCTGGCGATCAGGAACAGGTTCTGGTTCGGGATCACGATCAGCGTATCGACGTGATCCTGCAACTCCTCGATACCGGCCTCTGCAGCGCGCATCCGGCGCGCGCCTTCGAACAGGAAGGGTTTCGTCACGACACCGACCGTGAGCACGCCCTTGCGCCGGGCCGCCTCGGCAATCACGGGCGCTGCACCGGTGCCGGTGCCGCCGCCCATACCGGCTGCGATGAAGACCATGTTCACGCCTTCGAGAGCTTCCTCGAGCTCGGCAACGGTTTCTTCGGCTGCGGCTTTGCCCACTTCGGGACGCGCGCCTGCGCCAAGGCCGCCGGTGATGTCCGGGCCAAGCTGGATGCGCTTTTCCGCAGGGCTGCTGCTGAGCGCCTGCGCATCGGTGTTCGCAACGAGGAAATCCACGCCTTCGATTTCCGAGGCGATCATATTGGCGATCGCGTTGCCGCCGGCGCCGCCGATCCCGATCACGGTAATGCGCGGACGCATATCGTCGCTGGCTGCTGGTCCGATATTGATGCTCATCTAATTCTTCCTCCAAGCAGGCGGGGGCGTCCCTGTTTTATCTACCGCCTGGCCTTGCCATTCATTCAAATCGCTTGTGACACATACGCTACAAGCCCGTTATACCGCAGAAATCCTTATCCACAGCGGGTTATAACACCCCATACACGCTCTGCCCACGCAGTAGAACGTAGGCGAACATCAAAAATATTCCCTTAGCGCGCGAAATATTCGGCCTAGCGCGAAGGATCCGGGTGCTGACGGGCCAAAGCCATGCGCTTCGCCGTCGCGGCGACCGACCGCGCGAATGTCGACCGGATCATCGGCTGCATAAAGGCACAGTCCCGCCAGTGTCGCGAAGCCCGGGGTCGCGCGCGCTTCGGGCAGTCCGGTGAGCGAAGGGGCGCGCCCGATACGCACCGGCATGCCGAGTGCGCTCTGTGTAAACTCGGCGAGGCCAGCGAGCTCTGCGCCTCCGCCTGTGAGCACGACCTGCCCTGCGCGCGATCCCGAAAAGCCCATTTCCTTCAATGCCTTGCCAATCTCGCCGGTCAGTTCGGACAGCTGCTGCGTGACCACCGAGACCAGCTCGGCACGGGGAATGCGGTTCTTGTCATCCGCGCCGCGAGCGACGGGTCCCGACGCGCCTTCTTCCCAGTCGTCATTGGGGCCGTTGACCGGGATCATTTCGCGGTGATCGCTGGGGCTCGCTATGGCCGACCCGGACACGCATTTGAGCCGCTCGGCCTGGAACCGGCGGATGCCGAACGCGCTCGCAACGGCGTCGGTGATGTCGCCCGATCCGATCGGCACTGCGCGCAGGCCCAGCAGCATCCCGCCTGCGAAAACGGAGACATTGGTGACGTCCGATCCGATCTCGACCAGCGCCACGCCGAGTTCGCGCTCTTCTTCGGAGAGGCACGCATAGCCCGCCGCCAGCGGCGCGGCGACCACCCCTTCGACTTCGAGATGGGCGCTTTGTACCGCTTCCATGAGGTTGCGGACGGGCGCCCCATCGGCAAGCATGACGTGCACATCGACGCCCAGCCGTTCGGCATGAAGGCCGCGCGGATTGGCGACGCCGTGCGCGCCGTCGAGCGTGTAATGGGCGGGTTGCGCGTGGAGGACCGTGCGGCCATCGGGCTGGATCGTATCGCGCGCCGCGATCAGCAGGTGCTCGACGTCTTCCTCTTCGATCCGGCGGCCGCCAATTTCGATTTCAACTTTGGAGACGTTGCTTTTCAGCCCCGCCCCGGCGCAGGCGATCCACACGCCCTGCACGCTCTGCCCGGCGTTCTTTTCCGCCCGCTCGACCGCGTCTCTGATGGCATAGGTCGCCGCGCGCATGTCGGTGACGTAGCCGCGCTTGACCCCGGCGCTGGCGCGGTGACCCGACCCAAGGACCAGCAAATCGCCGGTTTCGGTTTCGCCCATGATCATGGCGGAGATGCGGAACGAGCCGATATTGACCGCGCCAAAGACCTTGGCGAGGCGGGCCTTGGACGGTGCGGCTTTGCTACGGGAGGCGGGTTTGGAAGCGGGCATCAGGGCGCATTCTCGGCAAGCGATTGCACTTCGTCGGCGCGGCCCGGAATGCGCATGTAGATGCGCGGGGGATCGCGCATGTCGAAACTGGCGACCTTGCCGCCGATCAGGCGGTTCTGACCATCCATGCGCGCAAACTTCACCAGCGCGGAGGCGGCTTCGTCATCCCCTTCGGGCAGCGCCAGCACCTGGTCGGTCTTGAACGTCACGTTCCAGCGGCGATTGCCGATCCATTCGGCCGACACGACTTGCGGCTGAAGCGCGGGTGCAGCAGCGAGCAGCCGGTCGAGGCTGGCAACCTGCTTGGCCGATCCGGGTCCGGAAATGCGCAGCATCCCGGCGGCGGCGTCGCGCGAAATCGGTGCAAGTTCATGCCCGCCCGCATCGATCAGCATCAGCTTGTTCGGCTGCTCAAGCACCGCATGCGGCTCGCGCTCGACAATATCGATGGCGAGCGTTTCGGGCAGCTGGACCGAGACACGCGCATCGGCGACCCACGGCAATTCGAGCAGATCGGCGCGCAGCTTCTCGATATCGACCTGCGGCATCGGCTGGTCCCGCTGTGCGAGAGCGCGGGCATAGACCTCGCGCTCATCCATCCGGTCGGTACCGGTGACGCGCACGTGGCGAACCTCGAAACCGGCGTCCGAAGCCATGTGGGCGACTTGCGCCTGCGCCATTGCCGGGACGCCTGCCAGATTGGCAATCACCCAGGCGAGCGCGACCGCGCCGCCGATAATGACAGCGAGCCAGATGCGGCTCCACTGCTCTTCGGTGAAAGGCAGGATGCCCATTGCGCTGTCGACAAGGCCGGTTGTCTTCGCCTTGGCCCGGCGCGCGCCAGCCGCGCGTCCCTGCGCCTTGGCCGCGCGGCGGACGCCCTTGCCGCCCGAACGCTTGATATTAGCCATGTGCGTCCTCCTTGCGATTGTCGGTGTGCACCCGCAGCGCATCGCGCACGATCATCTCGACCAGTTCAGCATAGTCGATCCCTGCATGTTTCGCCTGCTCGGGCACGAGGCTGAGCGGGGTCATTCCCGGCTGAGTGTTGGTTTCCAGCACGAACAGGCCGTCCTCCCCCGCGTCGTCGTCCCAGCGGTAATCGGTCCGGCTCGTGCCACGGCAGCCAAGCACCTGATGCGCCTTGATTGCATATTGTTCGCACAGGCGCGCGATCTCGGCGGGGATCTTTGCCGGGCATACGTGCTGCGCGCGCCCTTCGGTGTATTTGTGCTCGAAATCGTAGAACCCGTTCTCGATGATGAGTTCTGTCACGCCGAGCGCGCGCGGACCATCTTCGCCGTCGATCACAGCGGTCGTAAGCTCGCGCCCCCGGATGAACGGTTCGGCGAGCAGTTCGCTGAAATCTTGCCATGGCCCTGCTGCATCGCGCGCGATCGGATTACCGATGTTGCTGTCTTCGGTGACGATCGCGACCCCGACAGAGGAGCCTTCGTTGACGGGTTTTAGCACAAAGGGGCGCGGCATTGGATCGCGCTCGAAGAGTTCGTCCGACTTGACAATCCGTCCGCCGGGCATCGGAATGCCGTGCGGAACCAGCGCCTGCTTGGTCAGCTGCTTGTCGATGGCGATAACCGAGGTCGCAACACCAGAATGCGTGTAGGGAATGCCCATCAGGTCGAGCATACCCTGAACCGTCCCGTCCTCGCCCGGCACGCCGTGCAGCGCGTTGAACACGACATCAGGCGCGGCCTCGGCAATGCGCGCGGCGACATCGCGGTCCATATCAATCAGGGTGACGCGGTGGCCCCGGCTTTCAAGTGCATCGGCCACGCCGTGCCCGCTCATCAGCGAAACCTCGCGCTCATTCGCCCAGCCGCCCATCAGGACTGCAACGTGGAGTTTATCGCTCATGCCGCTACCTCGTAGAGCGCTGGCTGCGCATCGATGACCTCTTGGGCTACTCCGTCCTCCCACGGAAACAATCCTGTTTTTGAGCTTGGCCATACGATTTGAAATGCATCCTCCATCGGCCCCCAACCGCGATAGCGCGAATACCACATAGCCGACCCGAAGTTGTCTGCGATTATGTGATCGGGAAGCACGCGCCGCAACACGCAGTCAAAACCGTCAAGCAAGTCACTGACGAGCGAACCGTTATGCATGGTCAGCCCGTGCCGGCATTGCCTGAGAAGGTCGTTAATAATAGAAATCATCAACTTGTTGCCGAGACCGAAGCAGATTACTTCTGGTTGCTTGACCGACTCAGGAAAGCCTATTGAATAGCTCCTGTCCGGAAACACGTCTTCCGGATCGAAAACATAATTTACCTGGCAGCCATGCTCCTCGATGTTTTGAAGTATGCCCTCTTCAAAATCGCTCAGTTCCTCTTCGTTCACGGTACCGCCCCACCCGCTGGATTTCCCATTCGAGCGCGACACCGGACTTTTCGTGGACGCGTTTGCGGACTTCCTCGCCCAGCCCCTCGATTTCGGCGCTGGTGGCGTCGCCTGTGTTGATAAGGAAATTGGTGTGCTTCTCGCTCACCTGCGCGCCGCCCATCTTCAAACCCCGACAGCCTGCTTCATCGACAAGTTGCCATGCCTTCTTGCCTTCGGGGTTCTTGAAGGTCGAACCGCCGGTCTTGGTTCGCAGTGGCTGCGAGTTTTCGCGCGCTTCGGCGATGCGGTCCATTTCCGCGCCGATTTCCTCGGGGTCGCCGGGCGCGCCCTTAAACCGGGCGGAGACCACCACCGCGCCGTCGGGCAGAGCCGAGTGGCGATAGGTGTATTGCAGGTCCGCCTTGGGCAGCGTGACAAGTTCGCCATCGGGCAAGATGACGTCGCAATCGATCAGGATGTCGGCCACCTCGCGTCCATAGGCGCCGCCATTCATGCGCACAAAGCCGCCGACCGTGCCCGGAATGCCGCGCAGGAATTCGAGGCCCGCAATCCCGGCATCGCGGGCGCTCGATGCGGCGAGGATGCCCGGCGTACCTGCGCCGCAGGTGATCGCCGTCTCCCCGGTCACTTCGCATTCGGAAAACGGTTTGCCCAGGCGGATCACTACGCCGGGAACGCCGCCATCGCGGATGATGAGGTTGGAGCCGAGGCCAAGCGCCATGACTGGCATCGACCCGCCAAGGCGGTCCATGAACAACTTCAGATCCGCAAGATCGGCCGGTTCGAACAACCAGTCGGCCGCGCCGCCGCTCTTGAACCAGACGAGCTTCTTCAGCGGCGCGTTGCGCGTCAGGTCGCCGCGAATATCGGCAATCGGCACGGGCGCATCCGCCCCGCCCTCGACCGCGCAGGTCGGCGCGGTGCCATCGTCGCGGTCGAACCAGTCGTCGGGCTGAACCATGTCGCTCATGCCCCCCGTTGTGATTCTATTGCGCTGGCAAGGCCAGCAGCCCAGCGGGTGATATCCCCCGCGCCGAGGCACACGATCATGTCCCCGGCCCCGATTTCCTCGGCCAGAGTGCGCGCAAGGTCGGTTTCGTCCTCGATTGTAGCGGCAGAGCGGTGCCCGCGCGATTTCAGGCCCGCGACGAGCCCGTCTGCATCGGCGCCCTCGATCGGGTCTTCGCCCGCTTCGTAGACAGGCGTGATATAGACCATATCAGCGTCGTTGAAGCAGGTCTGAAAATCGTCCATCAGATCGTTCAGCCGGGTGTAGCGATGGGGCTGAGCGACAGCGATGACCCGCCCGCCAGCACCCGCCGCATCGACCTGCTCGCGCGCCGCACCAAGCACTGCGCTGATCTCAACCGGGTGGTGGGCGTAGTCGTCGATAATCGTGGCAGAGCCAGTGTCAAACGGGACCGTACCGACCTTGGTAAAGCGGCGGCGGACCCCGCTGAAGCTGGCAAAACCGTTGCAGATCACGTCGTCGGGGCAGCCCATCTCGACCGCGACCGCGATCGCGGCGAGCGCATTCTGGACGTTGTGCTTGCCGGGCATCGGGAGGTGGACGCCTTCGATCCGCCGATCTTCCTCACCGCGTTGGCGCACGATCACGTCGAATGTGTTGCCCCCGTCATGCGGGCGCACATTCACCCCGCAAATATCGGCCTGGAGCGAAAATCCGTAGGTAAGCACCTTACGGTCGCGGACTTGGCTGATCACCGCCTGTACTTCGGGATGGTCGATGCACAGGATAGCCGCGCCGTAGAACGGCACGTTGTGAATAAACTCGACAAAGGCTTTCTTCACTCCGTCGAAATCGCCGTAATGGTCGAGGTGCTCGGGATCGATATTGGTCACGACCGCGATGGTGCCGTCGAGCCGCAGGAAGCTGCCATCGCTCTCATCGGCCTCGACGACCATCCAGTCGCTGTCGCCGAGGCGCGCATTCGATCCATATTGTTCGATGATGCCGCCATTGATGACGGTCGGGTCGATTGCCCCGGAGTCAAGCAGGCTGGCGATCATGCTGGTTGTCGTGGTCTTGCCATGCGTCCCCGCGACCGCGACGGTCGATTTGAGGCGCATCAGTTCCGCCAGCATCTCCGCGCGGCGCACGACAGGCGCGCGGTTTTCGAGCGCATGGGCGACCTCGGGGTTGGTCCGGCGAACGGCGCTGGAGGTTACGACGACGCCCGCCCCTTCGACGTTCTTTTCATCGTGCCCGATCTTGACCGAAATGCCTTGCTCTCGCAGCCGGTCGACCGTGGGGCCTTCTTTGATGTCGCTGCCCTGCACCGTGTAGCCGAGGTTGTTCATCACCTCGGCGATGCCCGACATGCCGATCCCGCCTATGCCGACGAAATGGACGACACCAATGTCTGTCGGAACGCCTTTCATGCAGCGCGGTCCTTTGTTGCGCCCTGGCCAGCCGGAGCGCCCTGCGTCGCGGCGCGGGCGTTGTTTCCGCCCACGCGGATCACGTCCATCAGGTCAATCCCGCTCATGCTTTCGACGAGGTCGGCAAGGTCCCGCGCAGCCTTGGGCCGTCCGCAATTCCACGCGCCGTGCGCTGCATTGGCGAGGCTTGCGGGGTTCTGCGCCATCGCCTGGATTTGCTTGGCGAGTTCCTTCGGCGTGAATTTCGCCTGCCGGATCATGCGCGCGCCGCCCGCCTTCGTGATTTCGCGCGTGTTGACGGCCTGGTGATCATCGGTCGCAATCGGTAGCGGGATCAGGATTCCGGGCCGGCCCACAGCGGTCAGCTCCGCAATCGTGGAAGCGCCCGCGCGCCCGATAAACAGGTGCGTATCGGCGAGCCGCTCATCCATATCCTCGAAATAGGTGCCGAGCTCGGCAGGAATATCGTGATTGGCATAACGCTCGCGCACGCGGTCAACATCCTCGCTGCGGCATTGCTGCGTGACTTGCAGGCGCTGGCGCAGTGCCGGCGGGAGCATGGCGAGACCGTCTGGCACGACATCGGACAGGATGCTCGCGCCCTGACTGCCGCCGGTCACCAGCACGCGCAGCAGGCCGTCTTCGGTGAATGCCGGAAATTCCTCATCGCGCAGGGAAAGCACCTCGGCGCGAACCGGATTGCCGACCAGATGAGTTTTTTCCAGATGCTTGGGCTTGAGCCGTTCGACCTCGGGATAGGAGGTCGCGATGGCATCGACCCGGCCCGACAGCAGCCGGTTGACCCGGCCCAGCACGGCGTTCTGTTCATGCACGACCGTAGGGATATTGGCAGAAGTCGCAGCGAGCAAAGCCGGCAATGCGGGATAGCCGCCAAAACCGATCACCGCGCTCGGTTCGAAACTTTCGAACAGGCGCAGCGCCATGTTGCGCCCTTCCCACACGCGCTGCGCGCCGCGGATCCATTGCAGCGGGTTCTTGCCGAAGCGTCCAGCGGGCAGGACATGCGCGGTCAGCCCGGACGGCTTGCCTGGTATGTTCGCCCCGCGCGCATCGGTAATCAGCGCGACATGATGCCCGCGCGCCTGCAATTCTGTCGCAAGCGCGAAGGCCGGGATAAGGTGCCCGCCCGTGCCCCCTGCTGCGAGCACGAAATGACGGCTCGCGCCCGATGGCACATGCTGCGCCGCTTTGCCGCTCTCGCTGTTCATGCGCGGTCCTCCTTGTGCCCGGTTTTCGGGCGCTCGAATAAGTCTTTCAATCCGGTGCTCTCGCGCTCGAGAAAAGGATTTCTCCGGGTGATGGCCAATAGCAGCCCGATGGTGAAACACACGGCGAGCGTAGATGATCCGCCATAACTGATCAGCGGCAGCGTCATCCCCTTCGACGGGAACAGTTGCAGGTTCACCAGGATGTTGATGAACGCCTGGCCGCCGATCTGGGTAACCAGCCCCGCGCCCGCCAGCAGCGCAAACAGATTGTCTTCATCGACCAGCCGCATCAGCGCCTTGCCGATGATGGCGAGATACACCAGCACGATGAGCCCGCACATTAACAGCCCGAACTCCTCGCCGATGACAGAGAAGATGTAATCGGTGTGCGCCTCCGGCAGGTTCATCTTGCGAATTCCGAGCCACAATCCGCTGCCGGTCCAGCCGCCTGCAAGCAGAGTGCGCTGCGCGAGGTCAACCTGGTCAAACGCGGTTCCTCCGCCGAGGAAAGAGTCGATCCGGTAGCGGGCATTGTCGTAGAGGAAATAGGCAGCCGTCAGCGACACCAGTCCCAGCCCGATCAGACCGCCGATCCGCTGGATCGATACGCCTGCTAGCAACACCAGCACGAACCAGATCCCGCCGAACAGGATCGTCGCTCCGAGATTGGGCTGGAGCATCAGAAGCCCTGCCACCAGCGCCATGATCGCTGTGGCGAAGGTCAGGACCGGCAGGTTCTGGTCCCTCAGCCGCCATGACAGGATCCACGCCAGCATGATCGCAAAACCGGGCTTGAGGAATTCTGACGGCTGCAAGGACATGCCGAACTCAAGCCAGCGCCGCGCGCCGTTTTTCTCCACGCCGAAGACCGGCACAAGAAACAGCAGGAACAGGAAACCCGCAAACGCAAGAATACCGAGCCTGCGGGCTGAATCCCGGTCAAGGAAGGATACGCCGATCATGCCCGTAATGCCGAGCGCCTGCCACATGATGTGCTGGCGCAGGTAATGAAATTCGCCGACCGTGACGCCGCGCCGCCCCAGTTGCTCCGCCGCTGCTGGCGCCGCCGCTGCGACCGCGACCGTGCCGAGTGCCATCAGCAGCAGGACGAGGAAGAACAGCCCCTTGTCGATCTCGCGCCACCAGATGCGCGCGTGATCGCTCCATCGGCGGCCCGGACCGGACACTGTACGGCCCGAGCGCTCACCGCGCGAGGGAGCGAAGGTGCCGGTGCCGCTCATGCTGATGTCCCGATGTCGGCTGCGGCGCTGCAATCGTCGCATTCGGCCATGACGCCGACCAACTGGCGGAAGTGCTCGCCGCGCTTCTCGTAATCGCGGAATTGGTCGAAGCTCGCGCAGGCCGGGGAGAACAACACGACATCGCCCGGCTGCGCAGCGGCGCGGCTGCGGCTTACCGCCTCGCTCACCAGCTCGCAGCGTTCGACCCCTTGTAGCTGATCGGTGAGCAGGTCGGCGAACATCGGCCCCGCTTCACCCACTGTGTATGCCGCCGCGACATTGCCGAGATGATCGGCGCATTCGCCCAGCCCGTCTTCCTTGGCCAGCCCGCCCACGATCCAGTGGATGCGCTGCGCTCCGCCGCGGATATCAGGATCGGGCGGGAACGCTGCAAGCGCCGGAGCGGTCGAGGCGGGGTTCGTCGCCTTGCTGTCATTGATGAACAGCACGCCGTCTTCCTCGCACACCAGTTCCATGCGGTGCGGCAGGTTGCGGAAACGCGGGAGGGCGTGGCGCCATTGGCCTTCGGTCACGCCCAGCTCTTCCGCCAGTGCGACCGCGACGGCGACGTTTTCGAGATTGTGCGGCCCTTGCAGCCCCGGCCACTCGGACTGCATCGGCGCGAACCGCTCTAGATCGGCGGCGATCGCGCGGCCCTGCGGACGGCGCTCCTGTTCGGCCCGCATGATCGCGCCGGCAGGCCCGGCAGTGCTGCCGAACACCGCGAACTGGCCAGAGCCCTGCATTGCGAACAGCCGCCCCTTGGCAAACGCATAATCCTCGAACCCGTCATAGCGGTCGAGATGGTCAGGCGTGATATTGGTCAGCGCCGCGACTTCGCAGGCGAGCGAGCGCGTCAGGTCGATCTGGTAGCTCGACAATTCGAGCACATAGACGCCCGTGCCCTGCTCGTTAGGCTCAAGCGGCTCCTGCGCCAGGATCGGCTCCCCGATATTGCCGCCGAGCAGCGACGGAAGGCCCGCCAGTTTGAGGATGTGGTGCAGCAAAGCCACCGTGGTCGACTTGCCGTTGGTGCCGGTGATGCCGACGACCTTGTGCTCGGTCAGGTTGCCGCGCGCAAGGGCGAACAGCTCGATATCGCCGATCACCGGCACGCCGAACCGCTCGGCATGGGCCTTGACAGGGTGGGTGTTGAGCGGGACACCGGGGGAGACGATTACAGCGTCATAACCGGTCAGGTCGATCCCCAGCGGATCGGCCAGCGCGCAGCGTCCCTCGAACGGTTCGCGAGCAATATCCTGACGGTCCCATGCAGTGACCTCAGCCCCGCTGGCCAGCAGCGCTTCAACCGCCGCCGCACCCGATCGCGCCAGGCCGAGCACGGCATAGCGTTTGTCGGCGAAGGCGGGGGAAGTGATCACGGCAGCAGTCTCACCTCAGCTTGAGCGTCGAAAGGCCGATCATCGCGAGGATGATTGCGATTATCCAGAACCGGATCACGACCTTGCTCTCGCTCCAGCCGAGTTGTTCGAAGTGGTGGTGGATCGGCGCCATGCGGAACACGCGCCGTCCGGTGCGCTTGAACCAGAACACCTGCACAATCACCGACACCGCCTCGAGCACGAACAGCCCGCCGACGATGGCCAGCACGACCTCGTGATGGCTCGCCACGGCAATCGCGCCGAGCGCTCCGCCGAGCGCAAGACTGCCGGTATCACCCATGAACACCGCAGCCGGCGGGGCGTTGAACCACAGGAATGCGAGCCCTGCACCCATGATCGCGGCGGAGAACACCGCAAGTTCGCCCGCACCTTCCACGTAGGGAATCCCGAGATAGTCGGAATAATCGACGCGTCCGACGAGGTAGGCGATCAGCGCAAACGTGCCCGCAGCAATGATGACCGGCATGATCGCAAGTCCGTCCAGCCCGTCGGTCAGGTTCACGGCATTGCCTGCGCCCACGATCACGAAAGCGGCGAACAGGTAGTAGAACGGCCCGAGCGGGATCTGCACTTCGGAGAAGAACGGAATGTAGAGATTGGTGTTGATCTGGCTGACGATCAGGTAGGACGCCACGCCTGCGACCGCGAATTCAAGCAGCAGCCGGACCTTGCCCGAAACACCCTTGTGCGAGTTCTTGGACACCTTGTCGTAATCGTCGAAGAACCCGATCACGCCAAACCCGACGGTGACCGCAAGGCAGGCCCAGACCAGCGGGCTGCGCAAGTCCATCCACAGCAGCAGCGCGAACACGAGCGCGACCAGGATCATCAGCCCGCCCATCGTCGGCGCGCCGACCTTGGCGAGGTGCGTTTGCGGGCCGTCCTCGCGGATCGGCTGCCCCTTGCCCTGGCGCACGCGCAGCATGTTGATGAAACGCGGCCCGATGATGAGCCCGAATATAAGCGCCGTCATCAACGTCGCGCCGAAGCGGAACGTCTGATAGCGCACAAGGTTGAGTGCTCCTTCGAAGCCCAGCCATTCAGCGAGTAGATAGAGCATCCAGGTCCTTCGCCCCCGCTTAGCCCGAGGCGCTCGTAAAGTGTGTCACCAGCCTGCCGAGGCCGATCGAGTTGGAGCCCTTTACCAGCACGGCATCGCCGTGCGTGAGACCGAATTGCTCTAGCGCCGCGATCGCTTCGTCAGGCCCTTCGCAATGCTCGAAGCCGGGGCGAATGCCAAGCGGATTGCTAGGGGTTTCCCAGTTGCCGTCCAAGCTCGCTGGCGAGCGCGCGCATCTCCTCGCCGACGAGGATGGCGTGATCGATCTTTGCCTCGGCTAACGGCTCTGCCAGCTGGCGGTGGAATTTCGCTGCGAAATCACCGAGTTCCTTCATGCTGCCGAGCACCGCGACGCGCCGGTGGGCAGGTGTCTGGCCAAGCTGGCGCAAGGTCGCGCGCATCGAAGCGGGGTTCGCGTTGTAACTTTCATCCACAAGTAGCGCCTTACCGCCCGCAGCTGCGATATCGAAGCGCGCGCCGCGTCCTTTCAGGCCGCCCATCTCCGCCAGCGCCAGCCCTGCTGCGGCGAGATCGCCTCCCGCTGCGCGCACTGCCGCCATGACGCCAAGCGAATTGGCGATCCAGTGCTCACCCGGTTCCGCGACCGAATAGCACAGGCGCGCCTCTCCGAGATCAGCGGTTACGAGCGATCCGCCATTGGCGCTGGGGATCGCATCGAGCAGCCGGACATCAGCATCGGTGCTGCGTCCAAAGGTCACGATCTTGACGCCCAGCTTGCGCGCGTGCTCGATCATGCGAGCAGTGTATTCGCTGTCGGTTGGGATTACCGCCGTGCCGCCTTCGGCAAGGCCGTTGAATATCTGGGACTTCTCATCCGCAATCGCCTCCATGCTGCCGAGATTTTCGATATGCGCCGGTGCGATCGTCGTGATGAGCGCGACTTGAGGGCGAACATGCTCTGCCAGCGGTGCGATTTCGCCTGCGTGGTTCATGCCCATCTCGAACACGCCGAATTTAGCGCGAGCAGGCAGCCGCGCGAGGCTGAGCGGGACGCCGACATGGTTGTTGTAGGACCGCACGCTGCGATGCGCTGCGCCTCTGCTTGCGCGGTCGAGACTGGCGAAAATCGCTTCCTTCACCCCGGTCTTTCCGACTGATCCCGTGACCGCGATCCGCACTGCGGACGAGCGGTCGCGCGCGGCATGGGCAAGATCGCGGAGCGCCTTGGTCGTATCCTCGACCAGCACATGCGGATAATCGACCGGGCGGTCGACGATGGCGGCAACCGCTCCCTTGGCGAACGCACCGTCGATGAACTTGTGACCGTCCATCGCCTCACCCTTGAGCGCGATGAAGAGGTCTCCGGGACGCACGTCGCGCGAATCCATTTCGACACCCGACGCGCGAAAGGCATGGCTGGCCTTTCCGCCGGTTGCCGCCTCGATGCTGGCCGCGTCCCACAGGGCAAGCGGCAGCGTGTCGCGCGGATCGGCGGGCCATGCGCGCAGGAGTGCGTGGGCTGCGCTCATACGGCGCTCTCCCCGGAACCCTTGGACGCGCTTTCCGCAGCGCATTCGCGCGCGACCTGAACATCGTTGAACGGTAATACCCGCATATCGTCTCCCGACCCGATTATCTGGCCCTCTTCGTGGCCCTTGCCTGCAATGAGAATGATGTCGTGCGCTCCTGCCTGCCCAATGGCTGCGGAAATGGCTTCGCGCCGTCCGCTCATTTCCGAGGCGTTGTCGCCAGCGCCGGCCAGCACGGCTGAGCGGATTGCGGCGGGATCTTCGCCGCGAGGATTATCATCGGTGACAATCACCACGTCCGCCTTGCGCGACGCTGCCTTGCCCATCGGAGCGCGCTTGCCCGTATCGCGGTCCCCGCCTGCGCCGAACACCGCAATGAGCTTGCCGCCCTTATCCGCGTTCACATGCGGCAGCAGCGCGACAATCGCCGCTTCCAGAGCGTCGGGCGTGTGCGCGTAATCGACATAGACCGGCGCGCCGCTGGCGGTGATCACCGCGCGTTCGAGCCGCCCGCGCACCGGCTGCAAGCGGCCTACGGCATCGAAAACCTGCGAAGCGTTCGCGCCAGTCGCCAGCGCCAGCCCCGCCGAAACCAACGCATTGGCGGCCTGGTAGGCGCCGATCAGCGGCAGCTTCACGGTTCGGCTCTCGCCACCATGCTCGATGGTCAGGGTCTGTCCGAGCTGGGTCGCCTCGCGCTCGGAGAGGCGCAGAAACTCACCCTTCTCGCCAACCGTGCGCACGTCGAGATCGCGCGCGGCGGCTTGCTCGATGGCCTGGTCGGTCCATTCATTCGCATCCGCGCCGTTCCAGATGATGGCGGGCGCGCCTTCATTCACAACCTCTCCGAAGAGCCGCATCTTGGCCGCGAAATAATCCTCCATCGTGCCGTGATAATCGAGGTGGTCGCGGCTGAAATTGGTGAAGGCTGCGGCGGTGACGGGCAGGCCCTCATTGCGGAATTGCGAGAGGCCGTGGCTAGACGCTTCGTAGGCGACATGCGTCACGCCTTCGCGCGCCAGCCCGCTCATGTTCGACAGGAATGTGACGATGTCGGGCGTGGTCAGCCCGGTCGAAACGCTGCCATCGGGCGTGGTCACGCCGAGCGCGCCGATGCTGGCCGCGCGCTCGCCGCACATGCGCCATATCTGCCGCGTCATCTCGGCGGTCGAGGTCTTCCCGTTCGTGCCCGTAACCGCGACAATATGCGGCGGGACGGGCGTGAAGAACTGCGCGGCGAGCTGCGCAAACGCGCGGCGCGGTTCGTCGCTGGCGATGTGCACGGCACCCTGGACCGAAGCCTCGGGCCGGGCAACAACAGCAACCGCGCCTGCTTCGATGGCGGCGGGGATGAAGTCTTCGGCATTGAAGTTTGCGCCCTGAAATGCGCCGAACACGGTGCCGGGTGCGATCTTGCGGTGATCGATGGCGAAGCCGGTGACGCCTGCGTCCGGCGGCGCATTACTGGCGTCCAGGCCCGCGCTTTCAATCAGCCTGGCGAGCTTCATTTATCTTTCTCCACCAGATAGCGGAGGTCGGAGATATCCACGTCGCGCCTGGCATCCGGGCGCGCGCCCAGCATCGGGCCGATGCGCGGAACCAGCCGCCCGACCACCGGCGCGGCGTTGAACGCGGCGGTGCGCTGGAACGAACTTGCGACGGTGCCGCGCGGCTCGTCGATCATTGCGACCACGACATAGCGCGGACGATCCATCGGGAAAGCGGCGGCAAACGTCGAGATGATCTTGCGGCGGCTATAACCGCCCTTGCCCGGTTTCTCAGCCGAGCCGGTCTTGCCCCCGATCCGGAAGCCGGGCGCATCGGCGCTGCGGCCCGTGCCGTAAATCGAGATCATGCGCAGCATCTGCCGCATCCGGGCAGAAGTCGACGCCTTGAACACCCGCTTGCCGCGCGGAATATCGCCGGCATCCAGCTTGTGCAGGGTCGCGGGACGCCAGATGCCGCCATTGACCATCGCCGCATAGGCGTTCGCCAGATGCAGCGGCGTGACCGCGAGCGAGTGACCGTAGCCGATCACCATGTTGGTGTGCCGGTTCTCGGGGTTCTGCGGCCAGAGCGGCTTGCCCCGCGCGGGCAGCTCGATAAACGGCCTCTGGTTCATGTTGAGATCAACCAGCATTTGTTGCAGCCGTTCCGTCCCCAGCTTGTCCGCCACGCGCGCAGTAACGGTGTTTGAAGAGTAGACCAGCGCCTGCGGCACGTTCAGCGTCTCTCCCTTGGGCTTGAGATCGCGGATGCGGCGGTTCCCGACCTCGACCGTGGTCGCATCCCATTCCCGCCCGAGATTGCGGATGACCCCTGCGTCGATTGCGGCAGCAACCGTCAGCGGCTTGAAGGTCGAGCCAAGCTCGTAAAGCCCGTTGGTCGCGCGGTTGAAGACGTTGGGCGCACCATCGGCGCCAACCACGTTGGGATCGAATTCGGGCAGCGAGGCCATCGCCATGATCTCGCCCGTATCGACATCGAGCACGATACCCGCTGCGCCAAGCGCATCGGTGGCGAGCATTCCGCGCCGCAGCTCGTCTTCGAGCGCGCCCTGCGCGCGCACGTCGATCGACAGCGCGACCGGATTGGCGCGCAGGTCGGGATCGGACAGCCGCTCCTCGAGCACTTCCTCCATGCCGATCTTGCCGCCTTGCTGTTCGACCACGTAGCCAAGCACATGCGCTGCAAGCGAGCCCTGCGGATAGTGGCGGTCGGGTTCCTGCGGGAATTGCAGCGCGATCTCGCCCAGTTCAAACACGCGGTTGGCGTCCTCGGGAAGCACGCGGCGGCGCAGATATCCCGCGCGCCCGCTGGCCAGCCTCCGAGCGGTTTCTGCCTCGTCCATGTCGGAGAAAATCGCAGCAAGTTGCGCGGCGACCGCTTCCGGCTCGCCCACCAGCGGATCGCCGCCATCGCCCATCGCCTTGGGATCATACCACAAGGCGTAGGCTGGAAACGCGCGTGCGAGCGGCGCTCCGTTGCGGTCGGTGATTTCGCCGCGCGGCGGGAGCAATTGTTCAGCAAGGCTCGAATGCGTCGGCGCAGACCCGGCAAAGCCGAGCCACGTAATGCGCAAAAGCGCCGCCGCAGCGACAGCGGTGAAGATCGCCGCGACGAACAGCACCCGCGTCCGCGCGGTAAGCAGCGACTGGAATCGAAGCTGGAACAGCTGGACGCGGCCCGCCGGGACTGCCGGACCCTGCGCGGATTTGAGCGGCGAATGCGGCGCTGCATCCGGCGCGAATAGCGGTCCCCCTGTGAAGCCCAGCCCCAATTGTGGGCTGAAAGAATTCATTCGCGGCCCCCGGCGCCTTCACCTGCGAGACCCGCGCTGGCAGCGGTCCGCGCATTGGCAGCGCGGATCGGGGATGCCTCGATCAGAAAATCGCCAAACGCATCGGCGAACACCGCGCCAGCATCGTCTTCGATATTGGCAGCGGCGAGCGTGATCGGCGCGCCGGTGATCGGCGAGACCATTTCGCGCGGTTCATCCGCCTCGCCCGAAGCATCCGTAATTTCGGCGCGGGCAACGCGAATTTGGCGCGGCGCATCGGGACCAAGCGGCTGGCCAAGGCTCGCCAACTGGCGCTCCCCTTCGAGATACTGGTCGGCGCGCGGCGCTTCGAAGCCGAACTCGACCGCGTTCCAGTTGGCAAGCTGGCGCTGGCTGGCGCGGGTCTCGAACTCGGTCTCGAGCAATTTTGTCTGCCGTTCGAGCGAGACGATCTGGCGTTCTGCCAGCAGCACCTCGCTTTTGACGGCATGGACGCGCAGGCTGAGCGCAGCGAAAAGGCCGAGGCACACCGCGAGGACAGCGGCCCATCCGAGCGAACGGATCTGAGTGCTGGTTACGATCATGCTGCGTTCCTCTCTCTTGCTGGGGCTGCGGTGCGGATGGCGTGGCGCAGGGTCGATGAGCGCGCGCGCGGGTTGCGGTCGATCTCGGCCTCGGACGGGCGGATCGCCTTGGAGACTCTCGTGAAAACCGGATCGGGTCCTGGGATTTCGCCGGGCAGGTGCCGGGAGACTGCGCGGCCCGCGCCGGAGGCGTCTTTGAGGAAGCGTTTGACGATGCGGTCTTCGAGACTGTGAAAGCTGACCACCGCGAGCACGCCGCCATCTTTCAGCAGAGCCTCTGCCGCCAACAGCCCTGCGCGCAGCTCGCCCAGTTCATCGTTTACATGGATGCGCACCGCCTGGAATGTGCGGGTCGCCGGGTCTTTCTTGTCGTGCGGCTTGTGCCCCAGCGCCTTGCGCACCACGCGGGCAAGCTCGCCGGTCGTCTCCAGCGGGCGCGCGGCGACGATGGCGCGAGCGACGCGGCGCGACTGGCGTTCCTCGCCGTATTCGTAAAGCACGTCGGCAATCGCGGCTTCATCGGCCGTGTTGAGGAAATCGGCTGCGCTTTCGCCGTCCTGGCTCATGCGCATATCCAGCGGCCCGTCACTGGAAAACGCAAAGCCGCGCTCCCCGTGATCGAGCTGCATCGAGGAAACGCCGATATCCATCACGACGGCATCGACCTGCGGCACTCCGATGCGCTCCAGTTCCTCGCGCATGTGCGAGAAGCGTTCGGCGTGCAGCGAGAGCCTGCCGTCATATTTCTGCACCATCGCGGCGCCATCGCGGATCGCATTGGGATCGCGGTCGAAGGCATAGACGCGCGCGCCATTTTCCAGCAGCGCCGCCGAATAGCCGCCCGCGCCGAAGGTCGCATCGACTATTTCCATACCCTGACGCGGGCCGATCGCAGCGATCACTTCGTCGAGCAGGACGGGGATGTGAGGCGCGTTCATGACTTGCCGCCCCCCTTCTTGGAGGCTTTTGTTGCGGCTTCCTTGACCATGCTGGCGCAGGTAACCTGCGCACCGCGAAAGCTTTTATCCATGCGCGCCAGTTCCTCGGGATTCCACACGAAGAAGAATTCGCCCGCACCGTGGAAGTACAGTCCGCCATCGACCTTGCCGAGATCGCGCAGGTGATCCGGCATGACGAAGCGCCCGCTATCGTCGAAAGGGAGCTGCTCAAACCCGAAGAGCTGCTGGGCGCGGATATCGCGGTCGAACTCGGTGACATTCATGCGGATGGCGCGCTCTTCCTCGCGGTCGAGCTGCTTGTGCAGTTCATCGATCCGCGAAAGGCCGAACCCGATCAGGCAATCGAATTTCTCATGCGCAGCAAGACACAGCGTCTTGCTGCCGCCGGAGCTTTCCTTGACCGCCTTGCGGAACGCGGGAGGCAGGACGAAGCGACCCTTATCGCCCGAAGGCGAATAGGCTTTTCCGCTATATGTCCCGAGCGCAGACACGCTTCTCAATCCCCTCATATCCCCGACTGGCATTCCCGATTGAAATGCCCATCGCACCAGACATGCCTTCCCCGCAGCCGCCACCGCGCGAACGGAGGCGGCGCGCCGACCGAATTCAGGTGACGCGGGGCAAACAGACATGTTTGATGGAACCCGGTAATATCGGGGATGCGAGTATGATGAAAGGGCTTTTTACGGGAAATCTAGGGATTAAACGGAAAGTATCTGTTTTATAACACTTTTCTTGGATAATCTAAATGCCTACCACACCCGTGATAACCCCAAACATCCCGCAATTTCCCGTAGGAAAGCGCTGAATTCAGGCTATTTCCCCGATATTCCCGCTCGAGTCCCTTGTCCGGAGTCGGCAGGCGCAACTGCATCCCGCATTTTCCCCAAATCGCTCTCATGGGAAGGCGAAGTCCATGAAGTCGCTGAGCGGAGCCGCCTGCCCCTGCTCGAAAACGAACGCATCGACCAGTAGCATCACCTCGCCCTCGTCAATCCGGCAGCGCGCCGCGATGGCCTCGGCGAGCACTTCGCACTCTCCCGCCCCGCCATCCTGAAGGATTACGTTTCCGGCCAGATTGACCACGAGCTGGCCTTCGCCAATAGCGACACTGCGCAGCCCCGCGCTTTGGCTCTCGTCATACCCGACGCCCAGCCCCCAGCGGTACGACAACGGGCGGGATCAGAGCCATATCCACCGGTACCGCCTCGGATCGCCCAGCGGCAATTCGTATTCACCCGTCAGCATCGGGTCGAGCACGAGCAGCAGCTTGCCCCCGGCCTTTACCCAGTCATCCAGCGCTACATTGTCCGCCGGGGACAGACCGCGCGGCTGGATCACCGCCAACCGGTCAAGCCCGGCGAGTGGATCGGTGTCAGGATCGCCAGTCGACAGACCGGCAATCGGCGAAAGCGTATCGAGCGGCATCAGCTCGAACCCGGCCTCAAGCGTCTGGCGCTGGGGCGGCACCTGCGCTTCGCCGCTCGCGAACTCTCCAAACGAAGCGCCCAGCGGCCAATAAAGCGGCAGGCTCGTCATCAGACCGAGCAGCGGTTTTGCGCTCGCAACCTCTGCGGCAGGCGCCTCGGCGGGCTCGGCCTCCGCAGTCCTCGCTTCGCAGCCCGGCAAAGCGGCCAGCGCTGCCGCGGCCAATCCTGCGCCCGCGACTTGGGCGGCAAATCGCATTACGGAAATTCGACGTCGGCTGGCGGAGCCGCGGGTTCGGGCGGCGCCGCAGCGGCGCTGTCGGCATTGCCGCTGGGCGCCGGGCTTGGCGAAGGGTCCACCGGAATATCGGGCACAACGCCTGCATCGACCAGCGGATCGCGCTGCGGCGGCGCTTCGGTTGGCTCCGTAGTCGGAGCGGCTTCGGGCACGGCGGTCTGCTCCGCAAGTTCGGCCTGACCGCCGATGATGCTCGCCAGCCCGACCAGCAGCACCATCGCGAATATCCCGAACAGGCCGACCTGGAGCCGCTGGATCGCCTCGGCGCGCGTCCCGCCGAGCGGTGCGCCCTCTGGCGGCTCACCACCCGAGGCGGGTTCATCGCCGATGCGTCCGAAGAGCTTTCTGCTAGCCATTGGCCCAGCCTATCAGCCAGCCGGTTCGCGCGCCAGCCAGTCGAACACCGGCAGGTCTTTCGAGGCCAACCATTCGGCGTTGTAAAGCGTCGAGAGGTAGCGAAACCCGGTGTCGCACAGGATCGTTGCGATCTGCGGCTTTTCGCTTCCCTCGGCGGCCAATTGCTTGCCGAGTTCAATCGCGCCGGCAACGTTGATGCCGGATGACAGGCCAAGGCACAGCCCTTCCTTGCGCAGCAGGTGCTCGACCCAGACCAGCCCTTCCTCGTCGGAAATGCGAAACTGCGTTTCGATCGGCGCGCCCTCCAGGTTGGCAGTGATGCGGCCCTGCCCGATCCCTTCGGCGACGGACGATCCCTCGCCTTTCAGCTCGCCGTGGGCGTAGTAATTGTAGAGCGCCGCGCCGTGCGGATCGGTCAGCGCGATGCGGATATTCTCGTCCTTTTCCTTCAGCCCCATGCCGACGCCCGCAATCGTCCCGCCGGTCCCGGCAGCGCAGGTGAAGCCGTCGATTCTGCCGCCGGTCTGCACCCACAATTCCTGTGCCGTGGTCTCGATATGAGCCTTGCGATTGGCGACATTATCGAACTGCCCGGCCCAGATCGCGCCCTCGGTTTCTTCCGCCATGCGGCGCGAGACGTGCTGGAAATGCGCAGGGTCGGCATATTTGGTCGGTGGGACGAGCACGAGCTGCGCGCCGAGTGCCCGCAGCGTGTCCATCTTCTCCTTCGACTGGTTGTCGGGCATGACTATGATCGTCTTGTAGCCGAGCGCATTGGCGACCAGCGCGATGCCGATGCCGGTGTTGCCGGCCGTGCCCTCAATCACGGTGCCGCCGGGCTGCAATTCCCCGCGCTCTTCGGCATCGCGGATCATGTAGAGCGCCGCGCGGTCCTTTACCGATGAGCCGGGATTGGCGAATTCGCACTTGCCCCAGATGTCGCAGCCCGCCGCCTCGCTCGGCCCGGCAAGGCGGACCAGCGGCGTGTTCCCGATCAGGGCGAGCGTATCGCCGTAAGGTTGGGTAATGTTCATGCCCGGGATTTAGAGCCTTCGCCCCGCCCCCGCAAACAACATTAATCTTCTTCGGCGATAGTTACCTTCAGCCCGTCAAGCTCTGCCGTGAACGGGATCTGGCATGAAAGGCGCGAGTTTTCGGTGCGGTGCTCGGAGGATTCGAGCAGGTCGTCCTCGTCCTCGCTCATCGCCGGCAGTTTGTCGGTCGCGCCGCCAACCACGTGCACGTGGCACGTCGCGCACGAACAGCACCCGCCGCACAACGCCAGCAGCTCGTCAAAGCCGTTATCGCGGATGGCTTCCATCACCGTCAGGCCGTCTTCGACCTCGATCTCGCTTGTTTCGCCTTCACGATTGGTGACGACCAGCTTTGGCATGGGCTTCGGTTCCTCTTTGACAGGTTGAGCGCAAGGATGCGCGCTATCGCTAAAACAGCCGCGCTGCTAGGACGTTCCGGATTCCAACGCAAGCTAAGGAAAATGTGAGTGGGGCTGACAGCGGCGCAGATCAGAGGCGGTCTGGATCAACTGGCGGCAGGCGATGCAAGGCTCGCCGCCGAATTGCAGCGCGTCGGCTATCCCGAGCCGCGCCTGCGCGATCGCGGCTACAAGACCTTGCTTCGCACGATCGTTGGTCAACAGGTCTCGATCGCGGCGGCAAGCTCGATGTGGAACAAGCTTGAGGGCGAGCTGGGCGAGGATTTCACGACCGCCTGCCTGCTGAAACGCGATTTCGATACGCTGCGCGCCTGCGGGTTGTCGCGGCAGAAGCAGGGCTATGCGCGGAGCCTGTGCGAGCTGGTCGAAGCGGGCGCGGTCGATTTCGACAACCTGCCCGAGGATGATCAAGAGGCGGTCGAAGAACTCACCCAGATCAAGGGCATCGGGCGCTGGTCGGCCGAGATATACCTGCTGTTCGCCGAAGGGCGCGGCGACATGTGGCCTGCCGGTGATCTGGCGGTGCAGGAAGGTGTGAAACGCCTGCTGGAGCTGGACGAGCGGCCAAAGGAAAAGGAACTGCGCGAAATCGGCGAACGGTGGTCACCGCACCGGGGCGCAATGGCAATCTTCACCTGGCATTACTACGCCAATCCGGCTTTGTGACTGGGACGGCAAATGGACGCTGCGCGGGAGGCAAACCGAATGCCTAATCCGAGCGTCGACGAACCGCCTTTGCGAGGAGGTAGGGGCGCGGGATCGTTAGCCCCATTCCGCCATCGAATTTTTCATGCTCTTCCTTGAAGCGGCGGCCCAATTCCTGGACGACGGAATCGTCGTTGGCTTCGACAATCTCTCGCATCGGGCCAAAAGTGCGAATGTAGAAGCGCCAGAGATGCTCCGTTGAGTCGAAACAACCATAGCTTACCCCGTTTTCAAAACTGAGTTCGAAGTTTTCGCCCAGCAGGTCGCTGACACCACGTTCCTCCCCCAGACCATGGGTGAGGGACCGCTCGCTGAGCTCGAATCCTGATATTCACTGACCAATTCGAATATGCGCCCGACAGCGGGGTCAGGAGCCCATGAGGTGATTACCGCCCTGCCACCGGGCTTCAGGACTCTTGCGAGTTCAGCTGCAGCGCCTTCCTGATCGGGTGCAAACATGATGCCAAAAGTCGAAACAGCTCGGTCGAAATGCGCCTCAGGGAATGGGAGGTTCGCTGCATCCGCCTTCGTAAACGTAATGGGCGGCTCACAATGCGCCGCAATTTCACGGGCAGCGGCCAGCAGGCCGTCGGCGATATCAATTCCAGTAACGCTGGCAGCAAACCGTGCCGCAAAACGCGCGCTCATCCCCGTGCCAGTTGCTATGTCGATGACACTGTCACCGGGAGACGGGTTCAGGCGCATCGTAGTATGAACCAAAGCATCCGAGATGCTGAAGCTGATGTCATCATAGTCCGCAGCAGCACTGCTCCACATGCGGTTCGCCATCTCGGTAGGATCTTTGGACACGGCAGCCTCCCTGCATCAGTCAGAAAACCGCTCAGCCATTCTTACAAGTTGAAACCGAGCTGGAGCAGCGACTGATCGGTCAGAGGGTATCACACTTGGGGGCGGGTGTCCGCAATCGGGGTCAAGAGCCGGCAATGACTCACCCCGGCATTTGCAATCCCCGCCCCGCTCCCTAGCTGTCACCCTCATCCAAGGGAGAGACCATGACGACCGCCAATACCGCTATCGACCAATTCCCGCTGATCCCGCGCGAGCATCTATTCGGCAACCCGACCCGCGCTCAGGGCAAGATCAGTCCCGATGGCACATGGCTCAGCTGGCTCGCGCCCAAGGATGGCGTGCTCAATATCTGGGTCGCCCCGCGCGCCAAGCCTGACGATGCGCAGGCGATCACCTCCTCCACCGACCGCCCGATCCGCGAGCATTTCTGGGCGCCAGACGGCAAGAGCGTCGGCTATATCCAGGACAAGGGCGGGGACGAGAATTTCCTGCTTTACCGCATCGACATCGCCAGCGGCGAGGAGGAATGCCTCACTCCGTTCGAGAACACGCGGGTGCAGATCGTCGGCGCCTCGGAGACGATCAAGGACAAGGTGCTGGTCGGCCTCAACAACCGCGATCCGCAATTCCACGACGTGCACCTGCTCGATCTCAACACCGGCTCGCTGGAGCTGGTTTACGAGAACAACGCCTATGCCGGGTTCATGGCGGACGACACGCTGACGCTGCAGATGGCCATGCAGCAGAACGAGGCAGGCGGGACCGACTACTTCCGCGTGGCGGGCAATGATGTCGAGGATGAACCGTTCGAAAGCACGGCAATGGAGGATGCGCTGACGACCTCGCCCGCCGGGTACACGGTCGATGGCTCGATCCTGTACTGGCTCGACAGCCGGGGCCGCGATACGGCGGCGCTCTACGCGCAGGATACGGCAAGCGGTGAGCGCGAGCTGATCGCCGAGGATGACAAGGCCGATATCGGCGGCACGATCCGCCACCAGCAGACGGGCGAAGTGCAGGCCTATTCGGTGAATTACCTCAAGACCGAATGGACCGCGATCGACGCCGACCTCAAGGCCTCGCTCGACTGGCTGCGCGCGCAGTTCGATGGCGAATACGGGATCATGAGCCGCACTGATGACGATGCGTCGTGGATCGTGTGGAACGACCCGCTGACCGGCCCGATCGCGACCCATATCTATGACCGCGAGGCGAGCACTCTGACGCCGTTCTACGTCTCCCGGCCCGAACTTGAGGGCGCACCGCTCCAGCCGATGCACCCGGTCGAGATCGCCAGCCGTGACGGGCTGACCCTGCCCTCCTATCTGACGCTACCGGCGGGCAGCGATGCCGATGCGAACGGACGCCCCGGCGAGCCTGTTCCGATGGTGCTGCTGGTCCACGGCGGACCGTGGGCGCGTGACACGTTCGGGTTCAGCTCGATCCACCAGATGCTCGCCAATCGCGGTTATGCGGTCCTGTCGGTAAACTTCCGCGGCTCGACCGGCTTTGGCAAAGGCTTCATCAATGCCGGCAACAAGCAGTGGGGCCTCGCGATGCATGACGACCTGATCGACGCGGTCCGCTGGGCCGTCGCTGAAGGCATTGCGCAGGAGGACAAGGTCGCGATCATGGGCGGCTCCTATGGCGGCTATGCGACGCTTGCCGGACTGACCTTCACGCCAGACGTGTTCGCATGCGGCGTCGATATCGTCGGGCCGTCCAATCTCGAAACGCTGCTCTCCACAATCCCGCCCTATTGGGCCCCGCTGGTCAAGACATTCCATGAGCGGATGGGGAATCCCGAAACCGAAGAAGGGCTTGCCCTGCTGAAAGAAGCCAGTCCGCTCTACAAGGCGGACGAGATCACCAAGCCGCTGCTGATCGCGCAGGGTGCAAACGATCCGCGCGTCAAGCAATCCGAAAGCGACCAGATCGTCGGTGCGATGAAGGATCATGGGATTCCGGTCACTTACGTGCTCTACCCCGACGAAGGACACGGCTTTGCCAAGCCCGCCAATTCGATTGCATTCTTCGCGGTGGCGGAGAATTTTCTTGCCGAATGCATTGGCGGGCGCGCCGAGCCTTTGGGCGATGTGCTCGAACCCTCGACCGCCGAGATCGTCGAAGGCGCGGGACACGTGCAGGGACTGGAAACTGCGCTGGGCGGATGACAAAAGCGCCGCCTGTCCCTAAACAGGTTTCAAATTGAAATCTTGGGAAGGGTTCACATGAGCAAGGCACCGCAAACAGACGGCCAGCGCCGCAGCATTTTCATCACCGGCGGAGCGTCCGGCATCGGCCGCGCGACCGCGCGCTATTTCGGCGAGCGCGGCTGGTTCGTCGGTATCGCGGACATCAACGAGGCCGGAATGGAAGACACGCTCGGCCTGATCGAGGGCGGGTTCAAATACATGCACAAGCTCGATGTGCGCGACCGCGCGGCGTGGGACACCGCGCTTGAAGCGTTCGCGACGGCTGCGGGCGGGCGGATCGACGTGATGGTCAACAATGCCGGGATCGGCACCGGCGGGCCGCTCGCGGAGCTTGAAACCGAAGAGATCGACCGCTGCCTCGATATCAACCTGAAAGGCGTGCTCTACGGCGCGCAGGCGGTCTATCCCTACCTGCAAAAGACCGCGCCGGGTTCCTGCCTCGTCAACATCGCAAGCGCAGCCGGGATTACCGGCGGCACGGGTATGAGCGTCTACAGCGCGACCAAGTTCGCAGTGCGCGGCATCGCCGAAAGCCTTGATGCCGAATGGGCGCCGGAGGACATCAAGGTGTGCTCGATCTGCCCGAGTTTCATCGAAACCCCGTTGCTGGACGGGACCGGCAACCGCCATTCGAACGAGCCTGTGCGCGACCGGGTAAGAGCGGCGGGGCTGGAAATCACTCCTGTCGAAGAGGTCGCGGAAACTATATGGGACGCGGTCCACGGCGACGGGCTGCACTATCTCGTCGGCAAGACCGCCAGAAAGCTCAATTTCGCCAAACGCTGGATGCCGGGGAAGATCCGCAAGCAAAACCGCGAAGCCGCCTCGCTGCTGGGCCGATGATCAGCCTGCGATCCTGTCGATAGCGCGCGCGAGCTTCGCATCGAGGTGCGATAGCCCGCCATTTGTCCCGGCATCATGCGTGGTCAGCGTGATCTCCACGTTGGCATAGACGTTGAACCATTCCGGGTGGTGATCGTGGCTGTCCGCAAGCAGCGCGACGCGGCTCATGAATCCCCATGCTTCGGAGAAATCGCCAAACTGGAATGTGCGCGTGATCGCCTTGCCTTCGCGCGCCGATTCCCAATCGGGATGATCGGCCAGCAGGCTTGCACGTTCTTTCTCGTCGAGTTCGGGAACATTGGCCATCGGGGGAGGCTCCTGTGTCAGAGTGTTGTGGGCGGGATAGCTTTTGCCTAACGCACATCTCGATGCAAGGTTCTGCCGCCCCCACTCTTTCTGCAACAGCTCTGGCCTGTCGGCGCGGCGACCGGGTGCTTTTTCGCGGTCTTACGCTTGGTCTGGGCGCGGGCGAGGCTTGCCATGTCACCGGCGCGAACGGCACCGGCAAGACGACGCTGATCCGCGCCCTCGCGGGCTTGCTCACACCATTTGCCGGGACCATCGAGCGGCATGGCGGGGCGGGTTTGCTGGATGAACGCACCGCACTCGATCCCGACCAGCCGTTGGGAAAGGCGCTGGCGTTTTGGAACCGCGTCGATGGCTGCGGCGATCCTTCGGGCGCGCTGAGCGTGCTGGGACTGGAGCCGCTGCTCGATGTGCCGGTGCGTTACCTGTCGACCGGCCAGAGGAAGCGCGCCGGACTGGCCGCGCTGCTGAATCGGGGCCTGCCGATCTGGCTGCTCGACGAACCGCTGAGCGGGCTGGATGCAGCCGCAATCGAGCAGGTCACCGCGCTGATCCAGCTGCATGTCGGCGGCGGCGGGATTGCGCTGATTGCCTCGCACCAGACACTGGCCATCGAAGGCTTGCAAACGCTCGCTATCGAGGACTTCGCCCCCACTTCTGAAAACGTGTCCGAGGACGCCGCATGATCGCCGCGCTGCTCAAACGCGATCTGGCCAAGTTCTTCCCCTTCGCAGGCAGCGGAGCGGCTCTTCCGGTCGTGTTCTTCGTCGCGGTCGCGATGCTGTACCCGTTTGCGGTCGGGCCGGACGCCAGCCTGCTTGGCCGAACGGGAGGCGGCGTCGTCTGGATCGCCGCACTGCTTGCCGCGATCCTGCCGCTCGAAAAGCTTGTGGCGCAGGATATCGAGCTGGGCGTGTTCGACCAGCTCCGCCTGCGCGGCCTCACCGAAGAGGTGATGATGGCAGTGCGCCTCGCCGCGCATTGGCTGAGTTTTGGCCCGCCGCTGATCCTCGCCGCGTTTCCCGCCGCCGCGCTGCTGGCGCTCGATGGGCCGACCTTGCACCTGCTGTTGCTCGGCCTGCTCGCGGGCACTCCGGGGCTTGCCGCAATCGGATTGATGATCGCCGCGCTCACAGCGAGCCTGCGGGCAGGCGCAGCGCTTTCGGGGCTGCTGCTGATCCCGCTAGCCCTGCCGATCCTGATTTTCGGCGCGGGATCTCTGGCGCGTCAGGATCAAGCAAGCCTCGGCTTCGTTGCAGCCATAAGCCTCGCCTTGGTGGCCATCGCGCCATTCGCCGCCGGGGCCGCGATCAGGGCTGCAAGGGACGTTTAAGTGCTGGAACCGAAAGACCAGATCGCCGCAAACATCCGGTTGCGGCGGATCGGCAATGGACTGCTGCTGTTCAGCGTGGTGGCGTTCGGCGCGAAATCGCTGTTTTACCCCGAGACGCTGGCACGCTTCACGCCGGTCGTGATTTTTCATGCAGTGGTGATGCTGGCGTGGTTTGCGCTGTTCGCCAATCAGGCTTCGCTAGCGGCGTGGAAACGGTTCGCCCTGCACAAGTCGCTGGGCAAGGTTTCCGTGGCCCTCGTGATTGCAATGGTGGTGTCGGGCGTGATTATCTCGTGGAATATCGGGCAGGAGCTTGGGCGCTTCGAAGTGACCATCGTCAATGTCGCGGCGTTCGTGACCTTCGTGCCGCTCTACATCGCGGGCATCCATTTCGCGCGCCAGGGCAATTTGCACGCGCACAGACAAGCGATGCTGATCGGCACGCTCGCGCTGATGACCCCGGCCTATGCCCGTGTGGTGCAGGTGCTGGGCCTGCCCGACCCGATTGCAATCGGAGTGCAATTGCCGATCACGATCCTGATGGCGTTGAGCTTCGAATGGCTGACCATGCGGCGCCTGACGCCAGAGGTGAAGGTGATGCTGGCCTATTCGGTCGGCGTCATCGCTATCATGGTCGCGGTGCTGGCGGTGTTCTTCCTCTAGGTACCCGCGCCGCGGCCCCGTATCGCGAGCACGCTCCCGATATCCGCCCGAAACGCGCGCAGCCGCAATGTCGTCAGGATCGATTCCAGATTGGCCAGGATACCCACCGCGAACACCGCGACCAGGAACGCGCGCGAATAATCGAACAGGTACAGCCAGACGATGAAAAGCCCGGCCAGAACCGCGCCGATCTTCGACAGATACAAGTGATAGGCCGGAAAAACCCGGAATTTCGCAAGGCACACGGTGGCCGCGGCCGCATAGGTGGCGAGAAAGGCGTACAGCCACCCCAGATCGGGCTGGATGGTGCTGCGCTCAAAGATGTAGAGGCCCAGCAGGGCTGCGATCGTGGTGAGGCCATCGGCAATCGTATCGAGCCGAGCGCCGAACCGCGAAGCCGTCCCCGTCCAGCGGGAGATCGGCCCGTCCACCGCATCGGTCGCAAGGCTGACGATCAGCAAGATGAAAAACGCATCGCGCAGCCCCACAATCGCCACCCCTGCCACAACAGGCGCAGCGGCGATGCGGTACCAGGTCAGGAGATTGGCAAACGAACCCATGTATCCCCCGTCTGCGTCCTGCAATCAGCTCGAAGGTTCAGGCATAAGGCGGCTTGTCGCGCCCCGTCGGGCTCTTGGTGAAAATCTCGACACCATCCTCGGTGATCGCGAGGCTGTGTTCGAATTGCGCGGAGAGCGACTTGTCGCGGGTCACGGCGGTCCAGCCGTCGCCCAGCACTTTTGCCCAAGGCTTGCCGAGATTGATCATCGGTTCGATGGTAAAGAACATGCCGGGTTTCAGCTCCGGCCCTGTGCCCGCCTTCGCTGCATGCACCACCTCTGGCGCATCGTGGAACAGGCGGCCGAGGCCGTGGCCGCAGAACTCACGCACCACGCCGTAGCGGAATTGCTTGGCATGGGCCTCGATCGCAGCGCCGATATCGCCGAGCCGCGCGCCGGGTTTGCCCGCCGCCTCGATCCCGAGCATCAGGCAGTCATAGGTCACATCGACCAGCCGCTTCGCCTTGATCGACGGCTCACCTGCAAAGAACATGCGGCTCGTGTCGCCGTGCCAGCCATCGAGCAATGGGGTCACATCGACGTTGAGGATGTCGCCATCCTTCAGCGCCCGGTCGCCCGGAATGCCGTGGCAGATGACGTGGTTGATCGAGATGCAGCTCGAATGCGTATAGCCCCGGTAGCCCAGCGTTGCCGGGACCGCGCCTGCATCCAGCATCATCTCTCGAATGCGGTCGTCGATCTGCGCCGTGGTGACGCCGGGGACGACAAGGTTGGCAACTTCATCGAGGATCGTCGCGGCCAGATGTCCGGCCTTGCGCATCCCTTCAAAGCCTTCTTCGGTGTGAAGTTTGATCGTCCCGTCGCGGTAGACGGTGTCGCTGCTCTCTACGAGTTGGTATTCGGTCATTCGCGCTATGTAGCGAGCTTGCCTGCGAATTTCTACTTTGCTGGCGAGAATGCGTCGCGGTAGGCCGGCTGAACCGCATCGAGCACGGCCTCAGTCACCGGCAGGGTCAGCTCGAAATCGCCCTCGGCATAGGCGCCGGCGACATACGGCGCGTAGTACACGCCGATCTGGTCGAACCGCGTGCCGGTCGAAGAGCCGAGGAAAATGGCGGCCTCGTCAATAGCGACGCACTGGTTCGGCCATTCGCCCGCGCCCTGCGGCACAGGCTGACCGCGCCGTTTTTCGCGTTCGGCATTGAGGAGATCGCATGCGCTGCGCCCGATGGCAGAATCCAGCGCATCTGGAGAGCCGAACATCTGCAGCGGCTCTAGCGAGCGCCCGGCCTCGCGGTCCCAAACCAGCGCTGCGCGCCCGTAATTGCCATGCGCGCCGCCGGTATAGGTGTAGAACGAATTCGACAGGCTCAAATACCCGGGCGTGTCGGCGACGACTGTCCATTCGCTCTCATACGTGTTCATGCGGCAGCTCACGGCGTCAGGCGGGCAGGATGCGGCCATCTCGGTCCACTGCGATGTTTGCTCGGCAAGCCTCACATCCCGCTCCTGCGTCAGCTCTGCGGCGAGCGCGGGGATCGCTGACACTTCGCCCGGCCAGCTATACGAGAATTCGCGTTTTGCCTCACCCTGCTCCGAATTATCGGAAAAGCTGACCGCCCCGGCTTTAGCCGAGGCGCTGAGATGGGATGCGGCGGCCTTTTCGCCCGCGCCTTCGGGCGAGGAGCACGCCGCCATCGCCAGCACCGCTGCGCTCCCGATCAGATACCTGTTCATGGCGCCATCCCTCCCCGCGCTTGCGAAACTTTGCGTGACATGGCGTTTGCCATCACTAATTGAAGGACCATGAACGATATCACAGACCTCATCCAGCCCGATCGCGGCCAGGACGCCGTAGACATTCACCTCGTGAACAAGGACGGCTTCGACGAATTCGCCAAGAGCTTGAGTTCGGCGCAGCGCGCCAGCCTTGCCGGACAGAAATTCGAAGGGCGCGGATACCAGGTCGGGATCGTGCCCAATAGCGACGGATTTTTCGCCGTCGGCGGGGTTGCCGATCCGCAGGGATTATCGAGCTGGTGCCTTGCCAAGCTTGCCGAAGATTTGCCCGAAGGCACATACCGGCTGGCGGGCGACGCGGCGGAGACGGGGGCAGGCCCGGCAATGTTCGGCTGGTTGACCGCGCAGTACCGCTTCACCCGCTACAAGGAAGACGAGAACGCGCAAGGTCCGCGGGTCCTGCTGACAAGCCAGCCGGGACGCATCGATGCCATCACCGCAGAGGCCAAGGCCGAGATGCTGGTGCGCGACCTCGTCAACACGCCTGCCGAAGACATGGGGCCAGCCGCTCTGGAAGCCGAATGCGAAAAGCTCGCCAAGGCGCATGGCGGCAACCTGTCCGTGACCAAGGGCGACGCGCTGGAGCAGGGATATCCGATGGTCCACGCCGTGGGCCGCGCCGCCGCGCGCGAACATGCCCCGCGCATCATGCACCTCACCTGGGGCTCGGAAAACGATCCCGTGCTTGCGATCATCGGCAAGGGCGTGTGCTTCGATTCCGGCGGCCTCGACGTGAAGCCTGGGTCGGGGATGCGGCTGATGAAGAAGGACATGGGCGGCGCGGCGCACGCGATTGCGCTGGCGGGCCTGATCATGGGCGGCGGGCTCAAAGTGCGGCTCCACCTGCTCGTCCCGGCGGTCGAAAATGCAATCGCAGGCAATGCCTTCCGCCCCGGCGATGTGCTTGCCAGCCGCAAGGGGCTGAGCGTCGAGATCCACAACACCGATGCCGAAGGGCGCCTGATCCTCGGCGATGCCTTGACCCGCGCGAGCGAGGACAAGCCCGAACTGGTGATCGACTTTGCCACTTTGACCGGCGCGGCGCGCGTCGCGCTCGGCCCGGATTACGCCGCGATGATGGCGCGCGAGGATGCGACCGCCGAGGCGCTGATTGCCGCGGGCAAGGCGCATGACGATGAACCCTGGCGCCTGCCCCTGCCCGAGGCATACCGCGAATATCTCAATTCCGACATTGCCGACATCTCCAACGCGCACACGAACCCCTATGCCGGGGCGAGCGTCGCCGGGCTGTTCCTCGACCGGTTCGTCGAAGACGGACTGGACTGGGTGCATTTCGACACATTCGCATGGCGTCCCTTTGCCAAGCCGGGGCGGACAAAGGGCGGAACCGCCTACGGCCTGCGCGCTTCGTGGCATATGCTCAAGGACCGCTTTTCTGGCTGATGCCTGTCCCTCTTTCGGGCTTCCCAAAACGCTCGCTTGCCCGTCAACCGCTGCGGCGCTAAGCGCGCAGGATCGAGGTCTTCGCCTGCCGGGCGCGGACGCACAAACGGGGCGGAAGGTTTTTCCTGGATGAGCGGCACAGACGTGCAATCAGGCGATTACGGCATACCGGACGGCATTCTCGGACTGAAAGGTCCGGTCAAGAAGCCGAAGCCCGGCAGCCTGCCGCTGCGCGGTGACCTGGCGCATATCGCGCTTGCCGGGACGCACCTCGCCGCGCATTACGTTGTCCCGCATATCCACACGATCGGCGCTGGCGGCGCGGAGCTTCACCTCGCCCCGCGCGAAGACAGCGAGATCATGCACCAGCTGGATGCAGGCGCGCGGTTCGAGGTTCTGGATAAAGCTGGCGAGTGGGTCTGGGGCTGCACCGGCCCCGATGGGCCAAGCGGCTATTGCAAGGCCGCTTGCCTCGAGCAATCCCTTGAGCAGCCCCTAAAGGATTGAACGACCCCGCCAAGCGTATACAGATGCGGCCATGACAACGCGTCTTTTCATCGATGGAGCCGCCGGGACAACCGGCCTCGAAATCCGCGAGCGGCTCACGGGCCGCAGCGAATTCGACCTGATCGTGCTCGGCGATGCGCAGCGCAAGGATACCGCGGCGCGCAAGGACGCGCTTCATTCCGCCGACATCGCCATCCTGTGCCTGCCGGATGATGCCGCGCGCGAGGCGGCGGCCCTGGCGGAGGGGAGCGACACCCGCATCATCGATGCCTCGTCCGCGCACCGTGTTGCGGACGGATGGACCTACGGCTTTCCCGAGCTGACGGGGCGCGATGTGGTCGCCGCTGCCAGACGGGTGTCGAACCCGGGCTGCTATCCGACCGGTTTCCTCGCGCTTGTCGCCCCGCTGGTAAAGGCCGGGCTGCTGCCGGTGGACTGGCCCTATACCGTCAATGCAGTGAGCGGATATTCGGGCGGGGGCAACGCGCTGATCGGCCGGTTCGAAGACGCAGGCGACATCGCCTTTCGCACCTATGGCCTCGCGCTCGGGCACAAGCACCTGCCCGAAATGCAGCGCGTGGCCCGGCTCGCCCATCCGCCGGTTTTCTCGCCGAGCGTCGTGAACGCGCATCGCGGCATGGTGGTCGATATCCCCCTTCCGCTCGCCGCCATGACCGGGGCGACTTCGGCGGCGTTCCTCGAAGGCGAGCTGACCGCGTTTTATGCCGGCAGCGAGGTTGTGAAAGTGCATTCGTCCGCCAACCTGCCAGCCGAATTGCTGCTGCGTCAGGGCGCGCCCGCATGGGACGGGATCGACCTCTACGTTTACGATTCCAGCGACGGGTCGCAGGCCCGCCTCGTCGCGGTGCTCGACAATCTTGGCAAGGGCGCATCGGGCGCGGCGATCCAGAACCTCAACCTCATGTGCGGCCTGCCTGAGACGGCTGGACTTGCGCTGTCGCGCTGACCCGCTCCAGCCGAGTGTTGCCCAAATTTTAGGCACGCGGCGTCTGCAAACTGTGCAGCATTTCGCGGGCGCGAACAATCTTGCTCAAGACGCGAGCACCCCGGCAAGACCCTTGCGCCAGCGGCAGGATCAAGTAACCCGGTGTTGCGCAGCTTTTGGCACGATTCTTGGTTAGAATAATGTCAATAACCAGACCGACCCGGGGGAAACCACGCACGTGAAGAAGATCGAGGCGATCATCAAGCCCTTCAAGCTCGACGAGGTGAAGGAGGCGCTGCACGAAATCGGCGTGTCCGGCATCACCGTTACCGAAGCGCGCGGCTTTGGCCGTCAGAAGGGCCACACCGAGCTGTATCGCGGCGCGGAATATGTCGTCGATTTCCTTCCCAAGGTTAAACTCGAAGTCGTGGTCGCAGACGACCAGGCCGAACGCGTGGTCGAAGCGGTCGCCGCCGCTGCACAGACAGGGCGCATAGGAGACGGCAAGATCTTCGTCAGCCCGGTCGAAACCGCGCTGCGCATCCGCACCGGCGAAACCAACGATGACGCGATCTAGCGTCCAACTTTGAACCAATCCCGCTCTCGCTCGTCATCATGATGAGCACACCTCTCGAACTACCAGCTGGAGAATACCGACATGGCTAGCACCAAGGACGTCCTGAAACAGATCAAGGACGAAGAAATCGAATGGGTCGACCTGCGCTTTACCGATCCGAAGGGCAAATGGCAGCACCTCACCATGGCCGCAGGCGTCATGGACGAAGACGCGCTGGAAGATGGCCTGATGTTCGACGGTTCCTCGATCGAAGGCTGGAAGACCATCAACGAAAGCGACATGATCCTAAAGCCGGACATGGACGCAACGTATGTCGATCCGTTCTCCGCAACCCCGATGCTGTCGATCTTCTGCAACATCGTCGAGCCGTCGGACGGCCAGCTGTATTCGCGCGATCCGCGTTCGACCGCGAAACGCGCCGAGGCCTATCTCGCATCGACCGGCATCGGCGACACGATCTATGTCGGGCCTGAGCCCGAGTTCTTCATGTTCGACGATGTCCGCTTCGAGGACGGCTATGCCGGATCGGGCTACGCGATCGACGATATCGAGCTGCCGACCAACACCGGCAAGGAATACGAGATGGGCAACATGGCCCACCGTCCGCGCGCCAAGGGCGGCTATTTCCCCGTCGCACCGGTCGACAGCGCGATGGACATTCGCGGCGAAATGGTCGCGACGATGCTCGAAATGGGCCTCAACATGGACAAGCACCACCACGAAGTGGCCGCTGCCCAGAACGAGCTTGGCATCACCTATTCCTCACTGACGACAGCCGCCGACCAGGTGCAGGTGTATAAATACGTCGTGCAGCAGGTCGCGCACGCTTACGGCAAGACCGCGACCTTCATGCCCAAGCCGATCAAGGACGATAACGGCAGCGGCATGCACAGCCACATGTCGATCTGGAAGGACGGCAAGCCGACTTTCGCGGGCAACGAATATGCCGGCCTGTCGGAAACCTGCCTCCATTACATCGGCGGCGTCATCAAGCATGCCAAGGCGATCAACGCCTTCACTAATGCCACGACCAACAGCTACAAGCGGTTGGTCCCCGGCTTCGAAGCGCCGGTGCTGCTCGCCTACTCAGCCCGCAACCGGTCGGCTTCGTGCCGCATTCCGTACGGCGCAGGCGAGAAGGCGAAGCGCGTTGAATTCCGCTTCCCCGATGCGCTGGCGAACCCGTATCTCGCGTTCTCCGCGCTGCTGATGGCGGGCCTCGACGGGATCGAGAACAAGATCCATCCCGGCGATGCGATGGACAAGAACCTCTACGACCTGCCGCCAGCCGAGCTTGCCGACGTGCCGACCGTCTGCGGATCCTTGCGCGAAGCGCTCGAGGCACTGGAAGACGATCACGAATTCCTGCTCAAGGGCGATGTCTTCTCGCAAGACCAGATCGTCGCCTATTCCGAGCTCAAGTGGGAAGAGGTCATGCGCCTCGAAACCACACCGAGCCCGGTCGAATTCGACATGTATTACAGCGCATGATTCATAATGGCGGAGCCGCATCCGCGGCTCCGCTTCCTTGCTATTGCGATGAACGATGGCATCGCTGTGGACCGGCAGCCGCCTTTGCGGTTGGTATTGGACCGACCGAGACAGGCCTCAAGTAGTGAAGCGGTAGAATTACATTGAGGTCCGGTCGAGAGATCGGGCTTTTATGTTTTTATATCAAAGCATTGTCGTCAGGACGCGCAAAAGCTATGCTAACCGCTTAATCATGGCGGTGAGAGTTCTTAATGCGACGCGCCAGTTCGAAATCTATGGTGGCTGCGGCAGCGCTGAATGCAAGTTTCGTCACGCAGCCTCTGCTTGCGCAGGCCGCGCAGGGTGAAGCAGGGAACGCTGAACCGGAAATCGATCGCCGCGCCGCTGCAATTGAGGACATCGAGAGCGCATACGCGATCTTCGCCCGCCATCATCCGGGCATGTACGATCCGAACAATCGAGACTTTCCGGCATTGCTTGAAAGAGCGCGCGACAAAGCGCTCGCCTTTGCGCAGGGCGCTAAAGACCACACCGGTCACGCTCTGGCGATGAGCGCCTTCAACGGCGTTCTTGCCGATGGCCACGCTCGCACATTCGTCAGCTATTCTAGCAGGGGTACGCTCTGGCCCGGATTTGCCGCCGAATGGCGCGGCGAAGCACTCGTCATCACGGAAACGAGCCATGCCGGCCCTGCGCTTGGCTCTGCCCTGATCGCATGCGACGGGGAGGACGCCAACAGCCTGATCGCTAAGCAAGTGTTCGCTTTTCAAGGTCGACCGAAGGAGGCTGGGCAATGGTGGTCTTTTGCCAGCACGTTCTTTTCACGCCCACAGTTGATGACTGCAGCTCCGCCTAACGCATGCGATTTCAAAAGCCTGGATGGTGTTATCGTATCCTACGACCTCATATGGTCACAGGAGCCCGAAGAGCGGTTCTGGGCGGCGATCGAGAAGGGCAAGCGCGCCCCTGTCGGCCTGACCGAGCTGCGGGAAGGCATTCAGTATATTACGCTCTCTACCTTTTCGCCTGGCCCCGACGGCCAAGCGCAATACGAGACGCTGTTCAGCGATCTTGATGCGCATCAGGACGAGTTTGCGCAAGCGCGCGCCATCGTGATCGACTTGCGTCGGAACGGCGGCGGAAGCTCAACTTGGTCCTATAACGTGGCAAAGAGACTATGGGGTGAAGAGGCCGTCGACTGGGCGATGGCCGATTACTTCCGTGACACCCAAGTCTGGTATCTGGCTGACGAAGGCAACATCGCTCACTTTACGGAAGCCGCCGAAAACCGACGCGAGCTCGGGATGATTGAAATCGCCGATCTGATCGACGAGATGAAGACGAAACTTACGGCTGCACGCGATGCGGGCCAGACGTTTGCCAAGGAGCATATCGGCAATAAGCTGCTCGCCAAAGCGTCCCCGACCGAGCCTCGCGCGCTGCCCCCTGTGTATGTCATTACGGATGGTGCATGCGCAAGCGCATGCCTCGATGCGGTAGATGTGTTTACCCGCTTTCCCGATGTAACGCTGGTCGGCGCCCCGACTTCGGCGGACAGTGAATATCTTGAGACTCGTTTTCAGGACCTGCCCTCGGATCGCGGTGTCGTGATCCTGCCAACCAAGATCTGGGTCAATCGCCCACGCGGTTCAGGCGAAGTGTATCAACCCGATATCCTAGTCACCGATCTTGAATGGACCACTGACGTGATGCTTGACCATATCGAACGCGACCTCGCCTCGTAATTTCAACCGGTTCGCAAAAAGGCTTTACGATACACTAGAGACCATTTTCCTACTCGTCTGAATTGTGTCTAATTGCCCGGTCTCCCCCATTCTCAAAGGAGGCCCCGCAATGTCCGGCCCAGACCAACGCAAACCCATTTTCGACACCGTCCGCAAGATCCTGAAGCGCGGGCTTCGCCAGTCCGAAGTCGACGCTATCGACCGGGCAGTCGGCGGCGCTCCCGACCCGTCCGGGTTTTCGCCCCAGGACACTGTCTCATGTGTCTCATCGCCGCCCGCGCAAACGGGCAATCCGGACCGCATCGGGCCTGACGGCATCGCCCTGATCAAGCGCTTCGAGGGCTGCGCGCGGCTGCGACGCGATGGGATGATCGAGGCCTATCCCGATCCCGGCACGGGCGGCGATCCGTGGACGATCGGCTGGGGTGCGACCGGACCTGACGGCGCAGGCGGGCGTATTGCCCCCGGCACGGTGTGGACGCAGGCGCAGTGCGACGCGCGGCTCGAAAGCGACCTTGCCCGCTATGCCACCGGAGTGGCGCGCGCAATCGGCTATGCACCCACCACGCAGAGCCAGTTCGATGCGATGGTCAGCTTCCACTACAACACCGGGGCCATCGTCCGCGCTACCCTGACCAAGAAGCACGTCGCCGGAGACACCGAAGGCGCAGCAGCCGAGTTTGCGCGCTGGAACAAGGCCGGTGGCCGCGTACTGAAAGGCCTCGTGCGGCGGCGTGCGGAAGAAGCAGCGCTGTACCAGTCATAGGCCGGAGCACGGGCGGTCGGCGTGCGCATTGCGGAACCGGGCAATAGTCATGGAGTTGATTCACCCAATGGAGGATTTGCCATGATGAAATGGTTTGCAAGCACCGCTGCAATCGCTCTGATCGCCAGTCCCGCTGCCTTTGCGCAGGGACAGGGCAACGGCAATGGCAATGGCAAAGGTAACGGCAATGGCGGCTCGCCGGCCGCCTCGGCCAAGGCGGAGCCCGGCAATAGCAGCAATAAGGGCCGCGGCAACGGGAATGCCGGCAATCGCGGCGGTCCGCCCGCGCAGGTAGATCGCGGCAATGGCGGCGGCAATCGCAACGTGGGAAACCGGGGCGGTCCTCCGCCGCAGGCCGAACGCGGCAATAGCGGCGCAAATCGCGGGAGCGGCGCAGCCGTGCGCGGTAACGACCAGAGAGGCGGCGCAAATGCGGCTCGCGGCAATCAGGGCCGCGGCAATGACGGGCGCCGTGATGGCGGGATCGACATCGATATCGGCTATGCGCCCGCCTTGCTGCGCGACACTTTCGGCACGCGCACCCGCCTGATCGATGGCTGCCCGCCGGGCCTCGCCAAGAAACGCAATGGTTGTCTGCCTCCGGGCCAGGCGCGCCAGCGCTATCGCAGCTACGACCCCGGCTTCTTCGGCCTGTTCGGCGCGGAACGCGGACGGTATCTCTACAATGACGGCTACCTGCTGCGCTACCAGGCGGACGGGCTTGCCGGGTTTGTCCCGCTGCTCGCAGGCGCGCTCGGCATTGGCAACATCTGGCCGAGCACGTACGAGGCGCGCCCGCTGCCGCGCTATTACGAGAGCTATTACGGCTTCGATGATCCGCGCGGCTATCGCTATGCCGACAACGTGATCTACCGCGTCGATCCGGAGACCGCAGCGATTGCATCGGTTGCAGCGCTGCTGACCGGTGACGAGATCACCGTCGGCCAGCCGATGCCGCGCGGCTACGATGTCTACAACGTGCCCTATGCCTACCGAGATCGGTATTACGACCGCCCGGACGCGCGCTATCGCTATTCCGACGGGTATGTCTATGAGATCGATCCCGAAACGGCGCTCGTCGCCGCTGCTATCGACCTCGCAATCTGAGGAAGCCTCGCATGATCCGCATGTCTCTAAAGACCGGTTTTGTCGCCGGCATCGCCCTGACGCTCGCTGCCTGCGAGAGCGAAACCGATATCGACACCGGGCCGGGCGTCACCGACCGCTCGGGCGATCCCCTGTCCGAAGTGGTGGCCGATACCGCGAGCATCTCGGTCGCGGCAGGCGCGTTGGAGCGAACTGGGCTGGACGGCGTGCTCGAAGGTGAGGCCAGCTACACCGTCTTCGCGCCAACCGACACCGCATTCGAGGCGCTGGGCGATGATGCCGCAGCGATGCTCGAGGATGAGGCACGCGGAGCGATCGTGGCGGCAATCCTGCGCGAACACATGGTACCCGGCGCGCTCACGCCCGACGCGATCCGCGCGGCGATTGCGGACAATGGCGGCGAAGTCACCCTTGCGACCTTCGGCTCGGGCGACCTGACGCTGACGCTCGATGGCGAAGCTGTCGTGGTCAGCAATGCAGGCGGGCAAAGAGCGCGCCTTGAAAGCGATCCCGTGGTGGGCAGCAACGGTGTGGTGATCCCGATCGACACCGTGCTGGTCGATCCCGACGCGCTGGCCGGCTCGTCCGAATAGCGCTAATAGTCCCGACTGATCTCTGCCAGCACGCTGTCGCGGCCAATAGTGGAAACGGTCCCCAGAAGGGCGAGCCAGCGGGTCACGCGGTATTCGACCGAGGTGGCGCTGTATCCGCGCCCATCGGTCACGATCTCGACATAGACGCGGCGCCCCACATTCTTGCCAAGCGCCACGCCGGTCCCCCGGCCAAGCGCCGGATCGGCGCTGACGATGCGCAGCTGGTCGAGACCGATCGAGCGCCTGAGATCGCCGATGGGATCGAGCCCGCCTCCCCCGCCCCTGAGCGAAGCGAGCGCTGCGCCGAGCTGGACCGCGTCGGTCGCGGATAGCGAAGTGACCGATCCGCCGAACAGCAGCTGGGAGAGGATCTCCTCCTCGGGCAGCGGAGGCTCGGACGAGAAGGCGACCTGCGGAGACTGCGCGTTGCCGGTGATCGATACGCTGACATCGGTCCCGTTAGCGCTGGTCTCCGCAGCCAGGGCGAGCCTTGGGTCGATGGGAACGTTGGCGTCGAAGGCAATGCGCCCCTCGGTCAGTTCGAACCGGGTGCCCGCAAAAGTGTAGTCGCCGCGCACAAGGCGTGCCTCGCCGCCAATGCGCGGGTCGTCGACTGTGCCGCGCAGCGCGATGTCGACGCCCCATTCGCTTTCGAGGCCAAGGCCGTCGACGGACACCCTGTTTGGCGCGGTTGCGTTGATGAGATAGCGCCACGAGCCGGAGGCCGCCGTCCTCGCTTCCCCCAGGCTGTCAGGCCGATTGATCTCACTCGTGGCGATCTGCGGCAGCGACATGTCCTCCGCTGCGATCCCCAGCTTCCAGGTTGCGCGGTCGATGGAAACGCGCCCGGCTATTGTCCCGCCCGCGCCATCGGACACGATGCGCAAGGGGCCGGTGATGGTCGCGTTGAGGCCGTTGGCGGCGAGCAGGCGCGCATCGGTTGCTGCGGCGCGCAGGTCGATCTGCGGTCCGCGACCCGCTCCCATAGAGGCAAAGTTGACGGTGCCGCTGCCCTGCACCCGGCCGCCGCCCCGCGTCGTGCCGGAAAACCGCGTGAGCTGGAGCCGCGAACCGGCAAAGCGGCCCCGCGCCGAGACGTCATTGATGTCCGTTCCCGAAATCGCGCTTTGCAGCCGCAGGTCGTCACTCGCCAGCGCGCCGGTGATGCGCGGATCGGACAGGGTGCCGCGCGCCTTGGCGCTAATGCTGATCGGTCCGGCGAGGTCAAATGTCTCAATCGCGGCAAGCCGCCACAAGGCCGTCGCCCCGCCATCATAGGCAAAATCGGCGTCGAGCCGTCCGTTCATGATCCGGCCCGCAAGATCGCTCCCGCCGCCCAGGCCCGTGATGCGCGCATCGAGCCTGCCGAGCCGGCGGCTGTCTTCGCGCAGGCGCGCGCCGACGGTCAGCCGGCTGGGCGTAAGATCGGCCACCGCAAGCACGTCGATCGGCGTCGAGGACAACACCAGGCCGGACCGTGTAAAGTCGTCGATACGCACGCGGGCATTGGCAACCGGCGGTCCGTCCGCGCCATGATCCCAGGTGATGACGCCGGATAGTCGCCCGCCAAGCCCCAGCTCGGCCCCGGCCAGATCGGCCAGCCGCAGCGGCATGTCCGCCAGCTTTGCCTCGAGCGACGTGGCAGAACCGCCAAGCTGTCCCTCGAGTATCGCGAAGCCGCGGGCAAAGCCGATCTGCGTCGGGGCGAGGCGCCAGCTGCCATCGTCCAACGCCGTCAGCACCGCCCTGCGTGGCATGGTGATTTGCCGTCCGCCGAATTCCCCGCGCGCATAGAGCGCAATGCGTTCCGGCGCGATGTCACCGTCGAGCTTGAGCGCGAAACGGTCACTGCGCCGTCCGGCGATCGATGCGGTGACGTTGCCGCGCCCGTTGACTATCGAGGCTTCGGCGGCGAAATTGGCGATGCTGAGCGCACCGTATTCGAAGCCCGAGCCGCGAATGTCGGCGTCAATCTGACTGCTGCCCTCTCGGAATGTACCGGATGCATCGATATCGGCATTAGCGATCCCGATCGGCGTGTCTCCGCCAAAATGTGCTTGCCGCGCCGTGAGGTCGAGATCGAAACCTTGTGCTCCGCCTGCCCCCGGAGCGAGCGAGACCGTGCCGTTCAATCCGCCGCCTTCCAGCGCCAGATCGCCTGCGATCCCGGCCTCGCGCAGCACGAGTGCCCCCGCGACATTCGTGCGGTAGACGCGCAGTCGGTCGATCGCGATCCGGGTTGGTGCATCGGCGGGCAGTATCAGGCCAAGCTGGCCCTCGAACGGTCCGAGCAGCGATCCGCCTGACGCGTCGATGGCAAAACCGTTCTCGCTTGGCGCAATGACGAGCCGCACATCGCGAAGCCCGGCGGCCGGAAGCGGGTCGGCGAGCACAAGTTCGGCGCGCGTGCCTTCGCCCGATATCTCGGCATCGACGGTGAACGGCCCGTATTCGGTGTGGCTTCCGCCGCCAGCCAGAGTGGTGCGGCCGTCCACGATCTGGCTGTCGAACCGGGCGCTCAGGCGCTCACTCTCAAGCGTCATGTCGCGCAGCACGGCTCGGCTGGTCAGCAGCGACGCCGAAAGCGCCTGCAAATTCGATTGTCTCGCCTGCAACGTTCGCAACCGTAGCGTTGTTGACGTTACCGAGGTTGCCTGCGATATTTGCGCGGACATTCCATGGGATGTCCGCACCGAAGCGCGCGACCATGTCAGCCGATGCGTTCACCGTGCCGATATCCTGAAGCTCGAGCCCGCTGGCACTGACCGGCCCGGCCAGCGCATAGATACCGCGTCCCGTGTCACCCCTCATCGCGAGAACCGCTTCGAGGCCGGGAAAGGTGAGGCGCGCATTGTCAGCGTTCAGCTGGCTGCCCGCATAGGTCAGCCGGCCGGTCAGTGTCCCGCCGACGAGCCGCGGATCGACCAGTTCTGTACCGGTCACGACGCGTTCCACGCTCGCATCGAGCGGCAGGGCGAACCTTTCGCCGTCGAAAGTGGCGATGCTCGATTGCGCGAGCCCTTCGATCAGGGTTTCACCGGCGGCGAGCTGCTCGACATTCAATTGATGCGCGATTTCAAGGTCGCGGAACGGCCCGTCGATGGTTGCGGTCAGTCGCGCATCTTGCAGCGAGACGGCCTCGCCCAGCAGGTCGGGATTGCGGACCACGGCGCGCGTATCGAAATCGTCGAATCGGTTGCCGGCAAGGTCCACCGCTCCGCCGCCGCGCAGATCCAGCGCGGAAGAAATGGCGGAAATGCGCCCGTCGAACACGCTGTCTTCTAAAGTCCCGCTCAGCGCCAGCGATACTGCATCGCCAAGCGCCCGGTCGAGGATGCCGCCGCCGCTCACCGGCGGGCTGATCTGCCCCAGCGCGGTGTATGTGCCTGCGATGTTGGTGAGCCTGAGCGCGGCCACCCGCTCCGGCTCGGCGTCCCCGCGTTGGCGTCTGACCAGAGCGTAGCCAAGCCAGCGCGACCACTTGCCGTCGCCGTCGATCTGCGCCTCATAGGCCGAGTCGAGACCTGCAATCAGCGCGATCGGCCCGTCGGCTGCCGCGCGGTAATCAAGCGATACATCGAACCGGTCGCCATCGGGTTCCGCATCAAGCAACAGCGCAAGGCGATCTTCCGGTCCGACCCGGCCATCCGCTTGTACGAGCGCGCGCCCTGCACGAATATCGACCTGGCCCGACAGATCGACCGTGTGCGCCTGATCGCCCGCAATACCGGGGGCAAGGACGAAACTTTCGATGTTGAGTTCATCGACCCGAATATCGAAATCGGGAAGCAGGGGCGCGTCGGGATCGCCGGGCAGCAGTTCCGGCAGGCGTTCGAGCCGTCCGCGCCGCGCGGTCAGTTCGCGCACGTCGATACCGCTCCACAGGAACGCCAGCGGATACCAGTCGAGCACGACCTCGGGGATCGTCAGGAACTCGCCCTTCGGATCGCTGAAAATGACGTCGTGCAGGACAGCCTTGCCGTAAATGTCGCCTTCGATCCGCCCGACCTCGAACCGCATCCCGGATGCGGGCGCAACCTGCGCGATCTGTTCGGTCACGAACCGCTTGCCGATCGGAGTGCTCAGGAACAATCCGGCCAGCACGAGCGGCAGGAGCAGGATTGCGAGCACCCAGCCCGCCCGCTTGGCCCAGCGGCGCTTGCGCTTGCGCACCGGGCTGTCGGCTTCCTCGCTGGTGATGACGTCTTCCTCGGCCATCAGAACGCCTGCCCAAGGCTGACATAGACAACGACTGGCGCATCGAATTGGGTCGGATTGAGCGGCGCTCCGACATCGACGCGGATCGGGCCGAAGCTGGTCTTGTACCGGATGCCCACGCCTGCGCCGTATTGGACAAAGCGGAAATCCGGTGTCGAACCAAGCGAGACCGAACCTGCATCGATGAACGGTACAACCTCTATAGCGCCATCCAGAAGCCCGGTCTGTATGCGTGCTTCAAGCGATAGCTCGACAAGCGAACCCCCGCCTGTCGCTTCGCCGAAATCATTACGCGGTCCGATACCCTGAAATCCGTAGCCTCGAACCGAGCCGCCGCCGCCCGAATACAGCCTGCGCGAAGGAGCGATCTCAAAGGCTTCGGCGCCCTGAATCGTCGCGGCCCGAACTCGTCCAGCCAGGACAGTGGTCCCAACCTCATGGTAATAGCTCGCATCGGCTTGTGCGCGCAGGTAAAACGTCTCCGTGCTGAGAGACCTGGAGACCTCCGGTGCAACGAAACCGGTGATGCGATACCCCGTTGTCGGATCAAGCAAGTCGTCACTCGAGTCGAGTGTGGCGCTTCCGAAGAGCCCGAAGATATTATACGTTTGACGCTCGCGTTGAACGCCGCCGATCACGCGGTTGCGCTCATCGGTGTAAAGCGCCTCCGCCCCGACCTGCCAGCTCAGGGGCTTCTGGAATAGCAGGTTGGAAATCCGCTCGAACGAACCTCGCAGCGCTATCGTGCGTGCATCGACGGCTTCGGTCTCGATGTCGCTGGCATAGGCATCCACGGTCAGAACCTGATCGCGGTCGCGGAAATTGTTCTTCTTGAAGGTGACGCTCGCCAATTGTTCGCGCGCGCCCAGGATCCCGCGCAGCTTCAGCGCGCCTTCGGGCGGGAACAGGTTGCGGTGTTCCCAGCTTGCCTCGACCTTCACCCCGTCTTCGGTGCCGTAGCCGATGGCTCCGGCGATGGTGCGAAGGGGTGCGCGTTCGAACTCGACGTCGAGCGCGACCTGGCCCGGCTCGCCATCTTGCGGCGGAGCGATCTCGCGCGGGGTGACCGCGACGCTGGTGACAAGACCGGTGGCGATGACCGCGCGCCGCAGATCGGCTTGCAGGCTCGCCTGATAGACATCGCCATTGTCGAACCGTGCAATTCGGGAAAGGTGGCGGCCAGACAGGAATTTCGGGTCTTCGCTGTCGATCCCGCCGAACACGTATTTGCCGCCGGGCTCGACCGGCAGCGACAGGTCGCCTTCATTGCGGGCATGATCGATCAGCAGCGAAGGCGCCTCGACCTCGGCAAACGGATAGCCGCTTTCGCCGAGCGCCAGGCGAAGGTCCTGTTCTTCGGCAACGATCCGGTCCGATTGCAGCGGATCGCCCGGCTGGATCGCGAAACTCTCTCGCAGCGCTGCGTAATCGGGCGCGGTGTCGAGCCTGCCCAGATCGACCTGCGCGAAGGAATAGCGCTCTCCCGGCAGGATATCGAAGCGGACCTGCGGGTCGATATCCGACCCGGCGATATCGCCGTTATCCCCGCGCCGCCCGCCCGATAGCTGGCGCGCGACCTCTCCGCTGTAATACCCGTAGGTGCGCAGCATTTCGGTGAGCAGCTCTTCATCGGCGCGCGCGCGGGCGGCAAGCTGGGGCACGGTGTCATCGCCGCTTTCGAGGGTCTCGATCGTCGAGAGCACCTTGAACCGCTCGATGAAATTGGTGCGTTCCGGGAAGAGGTCGTTATCGACCGGAAAGGCGAGGATCAATTCATCGCTGATCTCGAATTCTTCCAGCTCGGGAAGCTCGATCAGATCGGGAGCATCGATCTCGGCGAGCGCTTCGACGTCTGGATCGGGTTCGAGCCGTTCGGGCTGAGGAATCTCGAAACCGTCGAGCGTTGCAGCCACTGCCGGATCCGGCGCCGCTTCGAGTTCGTCTTCGGCAGCATCGGACACCGCTTCGACGTCGGCTTCGGCGCGCGCTGTGTCGGGCGTGCCCTGCTGCGCCCAGTCCTCGGCATCGCCGACCGCGCTTTCCGGGATCAGTTCGTCGAGGTTTCGGCTCTGGAGTATCGGCGGCAGAGGCTGCGGTTCGGGCTGAGGAGGGGCTGCCTGCTCCTCCTGCTGTTGGTCATTGCTGTCTTCCGAGAATGCATTGGCCTCAACCGGGACAAGCGCGGTTGCCACGCAGAGCCCGCCCGCCAAGAAAAGATCCAATTGTAAAACTTGCAAATATTAGCTCGCGGGAAATTTGACCGGTTGCCCGTCTTTACCCCTTGCGCCGCCCAATGTTCCAGTCTTTTCGCCGCGAGGTGCTGTCGCTTCGGCGATCAACTTGCCCTGCTCTTCGCGGTCCATCCGTTGCCAGCCATCGCGCGTCAGCCGCTCGAGCGGGCGATAGCGCACCTTGTATTGCATCCGCGGGCTGCCTTCGACCCAATATCCAAGATAGACATAGGGCAAGTCGCCCCTTGCCGCGCGCTTGATGTGGTCGAGGATGATGTAATTGCCCAGACCAGCGCGGTCCTCGTGATCCGGATCGTAGAACGAGTAGATCATGGACAGGCCGTCGCCCTGACGATCGGTCAGACACGCGCCGACCAGCTTGCCGGGTTCGCCATCCACCGATGGTTCGCGATATTCGATCACCGTGCTGGTGACCGGCGTGTGTTCGATCATGTCGGCATAATCGAGCTCGTCCATGGCCGACATCCCGCCATCGGGGTGGCGGACGCTGAGATATTTCGCGAGCAATTCGAACTGCTCATCGGTTGCCCACGGGCGGCATTCGGTCACGACGAGGTCTGCATTGCGCCTGATATCGCGCTTTTGCGTGTTCGACGGCTTGAATTCCGCGGCGACAACACGGACCGATACGCAGGCCTGGCAATCGAGGCAGCTTGGCCGGTACGCGACCGTCTGGCTACGGCGGAAACCGATGCGGCCCAGTGCCTCGTTCAGCTGGTCGGAGTGTGCGCCTTTAAGCTCAGTAAAGACCTTCCGCTCCTGCCGCCCGGGCAGATACGGGCACGGCGCAGGGCTCGTCACAAAGAAACGGGGAAAGCGGATCGGGGCCGTCACGGGTTTGGCTGCGTCCTCTTGGCTGCGGGAATCGATTCTGTTCTTGTTAAGACGTTGTTATGCCTTTTCGGGTTCCCCGGTAAAAGACCCTTAACCATGAAACACGGTGAATAATGCCTTACTTTGCACAATTCGGCGCACAAATTGCGGCCAATGCGGACCGATTTCTCCGGTCATAAACAGCAATATTGGATGCAAGAGCGCACTCGCGCCGTGCGTGTCTTAGTTGAGTTCCACCATCTGGACCGCGTAGTTCTTCGCCCGCAGCGCGTCGACCAGCCGCTCGACCTGCTCGGCATCGCGCGCTTCGCATTCGATGTCGGTGATCAGGCCCTTGGCCGGAAGCGAGGTAAAAATGCGCTGGTGGTAAATCTCGATTATGTTGACGTTGTGCTGGTCGAACAGACTCATCACCTTGAAGAGCGCACCGGGGCGATCCTGCAAGGTCACCCGCAACCGGGCGAGGCGGCCCTGCCTGGCGAGGTCGCGCAGGAGCACATTGGCGAGCAGGCGGGTGTCGATGTTGCCGCCGCACAGAACCAGCCCGATGGTCTTTCCCGCAAAGCGTTCCGGGTTGCTGAGCACCGCCGCAAGACCGGCGGCCCCCGCCCCTTCGACCACGGTCTTCTCGATCTGGAGCAATAGCGACACCGCCTTTTCCAGCGCGGGCTCATCGACCAGCAGGATATCGTCGACCCGCTCGGCAATCACCTTGCTGGTGAACTCGCCCGGCTTCTTGACCGCTATGCCTTCTGCAAGAGTATCGCCGCCGCAATCGTGGCTTTCGCCCTTGATCTTGTCGAACATGCTCGGGAACAGCGCCGCCTGCACGCCGACAACCTCGATATCGGGGTTCAGAGCCTTGGCGACTGTTGCCATGCCGGAGATGAGCCCGCCCCCGCCGATTGGCGTGACCAGGCAATCGAGATCGGGCTGGACCTCGAGCATTTCGAGCGCGACCGTGCCCTGCCCGGCGGCGATCAGCGGGTCATCGAAGGGATGGACGAATGTCAGGCCCATCTCCGCCTCAAGCTTGCGCGCATGGGCGTGCGCCTCGTCGAAGGTTTCCCCTTCGAGCACAACTTGCCCGCCAACGCTCTCGGTCTGCATGACCTTTACGGTGGGCGTGGTGCGCGGCATCACGATATGGACCGGCACGCCCAGCCGCGTGCCGTGATAGGACAATCCCTGGCTGTGATTGCCTGCGGAGGCCGCGATCACGCCGCGCTGTCGCTGTTCGTCGGTAAGGTGGAGCAGCGCATTGAGCGCGCCGCGCTCTTTATACGCCGCAGTGAATTGCAGGTTTTCGAACTTGAGCCAGATATCCGCGCCGGTAATCTCCGAGAGCGTGATCGAATGCATCATCGGCGTGTTGACCACTGCGCCTTCGATCCGCGCGGCGGCGGCGCGGATTGTGTCGATGGTCAGCTCATCGGGGCTGGCTGTGTGCGGGCTGAGCGGTTCGGCTGATGCGGGTTCGGCAGTCATGATGGCGGCGGGATTAGGCTGTCCGGCGGGCAAGGGCAATTCCTAAGGCTCGGCGTGCCACCAAGAATTGCTATGGCCCCGGCGCATCTGGCTTTGCCGCGGAAAAGTATCGTCCGGCAAAGACGCCGCGATGTCATTGGCAAGCCTGCGAAATCCCATTAGTGCTGCGCGCCATGACTTCACCGCAAGCAATCGCTTTTATCGGCCTCGGCGTGATGGGCGGCCCGATGACCGGGCACCTCGCCCGCGCCGGACACCCGGTCACCGCGTATAACCGCTCGGCAGAGCGGGCGTCCAAATGGCAGCAGGTCTGGAGCGAGGAAGGACTTGAGATTGCCTTTGCGCAGACCCCGGCAGAGGCCGCGCGCGAGGCGGATATCGTATTCATATGCGTCGGCAATGACGAGGACCTGCGCGAAGTCGCGCTCGGCGAAGCGGGCGCGCTCACCGCAATGCGCGCCGGATCGCTGCTGGTCGACCACACCACTGTTTCCGCCGACATGGCCCGCATTCTGGCGAGCGAAGCGGAAGCGCACGGCGTGGAGGCTGTCGATGCTCCGGTAAGCGGCGGCGAAGCGGGCGCGGTCAATGGCCAGCTTGCGATCATGTGCGGGGGTTCGGACGCTGCGATGGACCGCGCGCGCCCGGTGATGGGATGCTATGCGAAGTCCATCGTGCATGTCGGGCCGAGCGGCGCGGGGCAGACCGCGAAAATGGCCAACCAGATGTGCATTGCGGGCGTTCTTGGCGGCCTGGGCGAAGCGATCCGGCTGGCCGAGGCAGCGGGCCTCGATCTTGAAAAGACCTACGAGGCGATCTCCGGCGGAGCCGCCCAGAGCTGGCAAATGGACAATCGCTGGAAAACCATGACCGCAGGCGAATTCGATTTCGGCTTCGCCATCGACTGGATGCGCAAGGATCTGGGCTATGCGCTGGATGAAGCGAAGCGGCTCGGCCTGTCCTCGCCGGTCACCGCCCTCGTCGATCAATTCTATGCCGACGTACAGGCCGCAGGCGGCGGCAGGCGCGATACGAGCGCGCTCATCACCCGGCTGCCATCAGGCCAATCAAAGTAAGGAACGAGATGCTCCGTAGTGTAATCCGCAGCCTCGCGGCGTTCGCCGCATTCGCCTCCACTCCGGCGCTGGCCGACACGCTGATCGACAATGTCGACGGCGTGACGGTCGATGAAGAAGGCCAGGTTGTCCGCTTCACGGGGCTCGTGTTCGACGATCAGGGGATCATCACGCAGGTGCTCGAAAGCGGAGAGGAGCGCCCGCGCGATGTCGATTACGGGATCGATGGCCAGGGCCGCGTGATGCTGCCCGGCATGATCGACGCGCATGTTCACGTGATGGGCATCGGCTTTGGCGCGCTGCTGCTCGACCTGTCGGAGACGACCTCGCTCGACGACGCGCTTGCGAAGATCGAGCAATTTGCCGAGGAGAATCCCGGACGTCCGTGGATCCTCGGGCGCGGCTGGAACCAGGAAAAGTGGGGCCTTGGCCGCTTCCCGACTGCCGAGGAGCTGGATGCGATCGTCTCTGACCGGCCGGTATGGCTTGGGCGCGTCGATGGCCATGCAAGCTGGGCCAACACGATGGCGATGAAGCGCGCAGGCGTCACTGCCGACAATGGCGACCCCGCTGGCGGGCGGATTATCCGCAAGGCCGGCAGCCGCGAGCCCTCAGGCGTGTTTGTCGACGCGGCAGAAGCGCTGGTGAACGCTGTCGTTCCCGCTCCGCGCCCAGAAGACCGCGACGCCGCGCTGGCCAAGGCTCAGGAACGCCTGCTCCAGAACGGGATCACCGCCGTGGCCGACATGGGCACCAGCATCGAGGATTGGCAGACCTTTCGCCGCGCTGGCGATACTGGACGGCTCGGCATCCGCATCATGTCCTACGCCACCGATGCGGACACGATGGACCTGATTGCCGGACCCGGCCCGACCCCGTGGCTCTATCAAGACAAGCTGCGCCTCGGCGGCATCAAGCTGTATCTCGACGGCGCGCTGGGATCGCGCGGCGCGACCCTCAAGGAGCCGTACGAGGACGAACCCGGCACAACCGGCCTGCCGCTGCTGACACCCGCGCAATTGCGCAACCTGATGAGCCGCGCCGCGCTCGACAATTTCCAGAGCGCCATTCATGCGATCGGCGATGCCGCGAACGCCGAAGTGCTGAATGCGATCGAGGAATTGTCCGAGACCTATGAAGGCGACCGGCGCTGGCGGATCGAGCACGCGCAGATCGTCGATCCTGCCGACCTTGAGCGCTTCGGCGATCACGGCGTCATTGCTTCGATGCAGCCGCTGCACCAGACCTCGGACCGCACCATGGCAGAAGCACGCCTCGGCCCGGACCGCCTGGATGGAGCCTATGCATGGCGCAGCGTGCTGAAGGTCGGCGGCAAGCTTGCATTCGGCTCGGACGCGCCGGTCGAACCGGCTGACGTGTTCGCAGGACTTGCGGTCGCCATCAGCCGGACAGACGCCAACGGAGAGCCATTCGGCGGCTGGCTGCCCAGTGAAACCGTCAGCCGCGAAGCCGCACTCAAGGCCTTCACGGCTGACGCAGCCTATGCCGGCTTTGCCGATGGCAAGTTCGGGCGACTCGTGCCAGGCGAACGCGCCGACTTCATCCTCGTCGACCGCGACCCGATGATCGCATCCCCTGCCGAAATCCGCGAGACGACCATCCATGAAGTGTGGGTCGGCGGGAAACGAGCGCGCTGACGTCTTTTCTGGAACGAATAGCCCACAGCTACGTCTGGTTACTTAGTTGATCAAATATAGATGCAGCTTCATCATTTGGTCACGTAATGAAGTAAGTAGAGTGCAAAGGGTTTGCGGATTCGCTCCGTTAATCGGTCAGGCACGTCGGCGGAGCGGCTAAAACTGCGTCGAATCAAAGCCTAGGTTGCAATTGTGCAACTGCACACAACTGATTTGACGGGAAGTGCCATCTGCGCTGGCGTTTTTCGGAAGATCGCCGGATAAAATATTGATTACGAACCATTCTTGGGATGACCCGACCTAAGGATTGATACAAATTAGGGCTTGTAAGAATTGCCGGACTTCGCTAACTCGGGTCCGAACCAGATTAATTAAGAGCTCACAGGAGACGAATCGATGAAAATCCGTAACCTCGCATTGGCTACCGCAGCGGTTTCGCTTGCTGCTTCGCCTGCGATCGCAGAAGCAGCTTTCGAGCGCAGCGCTGCTCCAGTTGAAAGCGAAAGCGAACTCGAGGGTGACGGTTCCGGCATCATCATCGGCATTCTGGCTGCTGCCGCAATCATTGCTGGCATCATCATCGCTGCAGACGGCGGTGACGACGTTCCGACCAGCCCGTAAGCTTCGGTCGATACCAATTCAAAGGGGCTCCTTTCGGGGCCCCTTTTTTTGTCCAGTACCCGCGCCTCGATCGCATTGTTCCGACAGTCAGGTGCCCCCCACGATATCGGTAGTCGGCCTATTGCGGGTCACCGAAGGATAAGGCCGCACCGCCGCTCCCAGCTCTGAGAACTCTCAGGCCTCGGCTGTTGGCTCGTCCTCGTTTGCGGCAGCAGCCGCGGCCTTAGCGTCCTTTTCCACCGCACGTTCCTGCAGCCTCATCAGCAGCAGCGACCCTTCGAACAGGACCAGCAGCGGCAGGGCGAGAATGACCTGGGAGCCGGGATCAGGCGGCGTGACAATCGCTGCCAGCGCAACGACACCGACCACAACATAGCGCCGCGCCCCCGCCATCTGCGCGCGCGTGACGATCCCTGCCCTGTGAAGCAGCATCAGCAGCACCGGCAGCAGGAAAGTCAATCCGAAGGCCAGGATGAACTGCATTACGAGATCGAGATAATCGCCCGCCGCCGGCAGCGCCTCTACAGCCAGCCCGCCCGCGTCGCCGCCAAAGCCGAGGAACCACCTGAACGCGGTCGGCATGACCACGAAATAGGCGAGCGATGCGCCGCCAATGAACAGCACGGGTGTTGCGATCAGGAACGGCAGAAACGCCTTCTTTTCGCGCGCGTACAGGCCCGGTGCGACGAACGCCCAGAGCTGGTTGGCGATGATCGGAAAGCTGACCATGAACCCGCCGAACAGGCCGACCTTCAAGTCCACAAAGAACAGCTCTGGCAAGCGGGTGAAGATGAGCTGGCCCTCCCCGTCGGGAAATGCCGCTTTCAGAGGCTTCACCAGAAAGGCCAGGATTGGATCGGCGAAATACAGGCAGATCCCGAAGCCGATCATCAGCGCAAACACCGAGCGCATAAGGCGCGAGCGCAGCTCCACCAGGTGATCGAGCAGCGGCGCGCGCGTCTCGTCTATGTCGGATATCTCGAAGGCCATTGCCGCTGCCTACTCCGCCGTTTTTCCGCGGGAGCCGCGGATGTCCTTGCGAGGCGCCAGGGGCAATTCGGGAGCGCCGTCATCGGCCTCGGGAGCAGGATCGTCGGCCATCGGATCGGGCCCGCCTTCCGGCTCGCTATCGGCGGCAATTGGAGGCGGCCCGGTCATGACCGGTTCGCCCGCATCGACTTCGGCGTTCACGGCGGTGCGCTTCATGATCGCCTCGTTCTGCGCCTTCCACTTCTTTTCCATGTCCTCAAGCTCGGCCTCGCGGACCATCGCATCGATGCCGGTGCGGAAATGCGCGGAGACTTTGCGGACCTGCCCGATCCAGCGCCCGGCCGGTGCGCATCGCACGCGGCATTTCCTTGGGACCGATCACGAGGATCGCCACGATGACGATAACAAGAAGTTCAGCAGCGCCGATATCGAACATTAAGTGCTTTCAAGCGGGCGAGCCGCGTGTAGTCGCAGCGGTTAGCTGGCGGAATCGCTGCGGTCACCGGTCTTGGTTTCAGTGGGCGGCACATCCTTTGTCGGAGCCTCGATCTGCGCCTTTGCGGCGCTATCGGCTTCCTCTTCCTCGGTCATGCCTTTTTTGAAGCTGGAGATGCCCTTGCCAAAATCGCCCATCATTTCGGAGATACGACCGCGCCCGAACAGGATCAGGACGACAAGCGCCACGATTACGATTTGCCAGATGCCGATACCGCCCATGCGAACTCTCTCTAATTGTGTGTGAACCCAATATAGGGCCGATCACGCCTTCGCGCCAGTCGGGATGATCCAGCGGCGCGATTTTGCGCGGATCGTCAGTGCGTATCGGGGTCCGATTCGCGCGTGCCGGGTTCCTCGCTCGTCGACGCTTCGTCCGCGTCTGGCGGGCTTCCCGCGCTCTCCATCGCCTCTTCAAGCGCATCGTCCACCGGATCGAGCAGTCCGGCAGCGCGCAATTCCTCCATGCCGGGCAGGTCGCGGCGCGAAGAAAGCCCAAAATGGTCGAGAAATTCCAGCGTGGTTGCGTAAATGACAGGGCGTCCGGGGACTTCGCGGCGTCCGGCCAGCTTGATCCACCCGGCCTCCATCAACACGTCGAGCGTACCTTTCGCGGTCTGCACCCCGCGAGATCGATTCGATTTCCGCGCGGCTGACCGGCTCATGATAGGCGATGATGGATAGCACTTCGGTGGCGGCCCGGCTCAGGCGGCGGACCTGCTCGCGCTCGCGCCGCAACAAGTGGGCAAGGTCGGGCGCGGTTTCGAAATGCCAGCGTTTCCCGCGCTCGACGAGGTGCACCCCGCGCTCGGAATAATGCGCCGCGAGCGTCTTCAATCCCTCGCGCACTGCCGCGTTTTCGAGCCCGCCGAGATGGGTGGAGAGCGCATCGACGCTCATCGGGTCTTCAGCTGCGAACAGGGTCGCCTCAAGCGCGCGCTCGATCTCGTCAAGCGTGCGCGCGGGCGCAGCGTTGCCGGTCGGCGCGTCACCAGTGACTGCGGTTTCGCTCATGCTGCGGCCTGTTCCTTCAATCGCCGGATGCGCAGCGGAGAAAACGCCGCGTCCTGTTCGATCTCGGCGCGGCCAAGGCGGGCAAGCTCAAGCGCCGCTACGAAACTCGATGCGAGCGCCGACTTGCGCAGCGCCGGTTCGGCGTGCCGCGGCAGGAAGTCGCGGATATCCATCCATTCGAGCGTCACGCCCAGCATAGCGGAAACGCGGTCGAGCGCGCTGTCGAGCGTCATCACCGGGCGGTCGGCGACGTGGTAGATGCGCGGCGCAGTCCGGGCCTTCACCTGCCCATACGCCTGGATGAGCGAATAGGCATCGCTCTTCCACTGGGTCTTGCGGTCGATCCGCAGGCCCTCGGGCGAACCGCGCAGGAATGTGTCGCGCCCGACCCGGTCGCGCCCCATCAGCCGCGCCGCCGCCTCGCGCATCGCGCCAAGCCGCTGGAGCCGCAATTGCAGGCGCAGGGCGAGCTCTTCGGGGCTGGGGTCTTCCTGCTCTTCCTTGGGCAGGAGCAGCGAGGATTTGAGATAGGCCAGCCATGCCGCCATCACGAGGTAATCGGCTGCCAGCTCGAGCCGCAGCTCTTCGGCGCGTTCGATATAGGTCAGGTACTGGTCGACCAGGGCGAGGATCGATATCTGGCGCAAATCGACCTTCTGCCGGCGCGCAAGGTCGAGCAACAGGTCCAGCGGCCCTGCCCACCCGTCAAGCTCAAGATAGAGCGCCTCGTCGCCTGCTTTTGCGCTCTGCGTTGCAGTATCGTCATCGGCCCAGCCATCAGGCATCTGAGCCATTGGCTCATCCATGCCTGCTACGCCGCCTGTGAACATGAAGCCGTCTTCGGGAGGTCCGGTCACGCCGCTTCTCCCGTCAGCGCGAGCAAGGCATCGCGCTTGGCCAGCAATTCCGTTTGCGCGCCGGGGATATTCGGCTCGATCCGGGTGTCCTCAAGCGCGCGGTCCAGTCGCTCGGACGTCTTGTCCGACATGGCCGGCAGCCGCTCGCAGATGCCCTGCATATCGTCCATCTTCGCCCAGCAATTGAGCACGAGATCGCAGCCCGCTGCATGGGCGCGGGCCGAACGCTCCGGGATGGTCCCCTCAAGCGCCTCCATGTCGATATCGTCGGTGAGCAGCAGGCCGTCGAAGCCGATTTCGCCGCGGATGATGTCGCGGATGATCTTGGCGGACAACGTGGCCGGATTGTCGGCATCCCACACCGGGAACAGCAGGTGTCCGGTCATCCCGATGGGCGCCGAATTGAGCGCGCGGAAAGGCGCGAGATCGCTCTCCAGTTCCTCTGCGCTCGCATGGACGGTCGGCATTTCCTTGTGCGTGTCGACGCTGGTGCGCCCGTGGCCGGGCATATGCTTGATGCAGCCCGCAACGCCGCCTGAAGCAAGTCCTTCGAGGATCGCGCGACCAATCGCAGCCACCTGCACCGGATCACTGCCGAGCGCGCGGTCGCCGATTACGTCATGAGCACCTGCCTGCCGCACATCGAGCGGAGGATGGTAATCGACCGTGATGCCCATTGCGGAAAGCTCCAGCCCCATTGCGTGCGCATTGGCGCGGGCCGCTTCGATGGCGCTGGCCGGGGCAAGATCGTACAACCGGTCGAACGCTTCCCCGGTGGGATAGGCCGACCAGTGCGGCGGGCGCAGGCGCGCAACCCTTCCGCCTTCCTGGTCAATCGATACGAGCAGCCGGTCACGTCCGTGGAGCGCACGCAATTCATCGGTCAGGGCTCGCAATTGCTCCGGATTTTCGCAATTTCTACCGAACAGGATGTAGCCCGCCGGATCCGCCTCGCGGAAGAAAGCGCGCTCATCGGTACCGTCAATCTGGGGCCGCTGCATCCGAAAATCGCCGGAATCATGCGATGAGACTTGCAGGAGGCACACCGTCAGGCAAGCGCGCTAACCACCTATTGTGGGGGAAAACGGGACGGTGCGCGCAATACGGCAACCATTCGCCTCGCGTCGGCTTACGATTTGACCGCGCAATCGAGACCGTCTGCCTTGATCTTGCGGCACAATTCTTCGGCGGCTGCGCGATCGGGCATGACCGCCTGGAGGCGGTACACGGTGCTGCCATCCACCACGCCTGTCACGATCCGGTTCTTCACGCCGTTCAGCACATCGGTCTGCCGGGTCAGCGTCTGCCAGCCGGTTTGCGCCCTCGAGCGTGAGCCATAGGCGGCGAGCTGGACGCCGACGCCCTGCGGATCGGCGGGGACGATCTTGGTTGCAGTGTCGTTCTCGGCTGCCGGACCCGGATCCGATCCGACAATTGCAATGGAGGGAGACGGCGCCGCCTCCGGGGCATCGTCGCTGCGCATCTGCCCTTCGCGCACCTGACCTTCGCCCACGGCGGGTGCAACATTGCCAGTTCCAGCAAACTCCTTGCCGCCCGGATCCTCGGGCCGTTCCTTGATCGGGCCTTCGGGCGCCTCGATCGTGCTGCCATCGGCGACGATATCGCTGTCACCGACACTGCCTGTCAGCAGGTAGATCGCACCCACGATCCCGACGAGAATTGCGAGCAAGACCACGCCGAAACCGACGATCTGGGCGGTATCGACACCGCCAGCGGCCTCGTCCTCTTCATTCGATTCGAGCCAGGGCAGGCTGTCGGTCTCTGACAGGTCCAATTCCCCGTCGGTGTTCTCAATTTCTTCGAATTCAGCGTCGATTACCACGGATCTGCAACCTTTCCATCGAGCCTGAGCATACCATCAGGTTAGCTAACCGCTATAGAGATTCCACGGCTTCCACACCCAGCACATTCAGGCCGTTGCGAATCACCTGCCCGATTGCCTGCGCGAGGAAAAGCCTCGCCTCGGTCAAACCCCTATCCTGTTCCACGATGAACCGCTTTTGTGCGTCATCGTTACCCAGGTTCCAGAACGCATGCAGCTCTGCCGCCAGATCGTAGAGATAAAACGCGATTCGGTGCGCCTCTCGCGCCTTGGCGGCGGATTCGATGATCCGCGGGAACTGCGCAGCGTTGCGGATCATGGCGATCTCTTCGTCGCCAAGCTGCTCCAATGCTTCGGAAGACGGCGCGAACCCGGCCTCCGCTGCCTTCCGCAGCGTCGAACGGATGCGCGCATGGGCGTACTGCACGTAGAAGACCGGATTGTCCTTTGAAGCCTCGACCACCTTGGCGAAGTCGAATTCCATCTGCGCTTCGGGCTTGCGGCTCAGCATGGTGAAGCGCACCACGTCCCTGCCGACTTCCTCGATCATGTCGGCGATAGTGATGAAATTGCCCGAGCGCTTGGACATCTTGACCGGCTTTCCGCCGCGCATCAGCTGGACCATCTGGACCAGTTTCACGTCGAACGGGATCGGCTCGCCCTGCCCTTCGGAAAGCGCGGCCACCGCCGCCTTGATCCGCTTGACCGTGCCTGCGTGATCGGCGCCCCAGATGTCGATCAGTTCATCGGCATGCTCGGCCTTTTGCATGTGATAGGCGAGGTCGGCCCCGAAATAGGTCCACGCACCGTTCGACTTCCTGATCGGGCGATCCTGATCATCGCCGAACTTCGTCGAGCGGAACAGCGGCAGTTCGACCGGCTCCCAATCCTCGGGCGGAGCCTTGCCCTTTGGCGCTTCGAGCACGCCGTCATAGACGAGGTCATGCTTGCGCAGCCATGCCTCGGCTTCGTCAGGCTTGCCAGCAAGGTGCAGCGCCGCCTCGGACGAAAAGACGTCGTGCCTGATGCCGAGCAAGGCGAGGTCGGATTTGATGAGGTCCATCATCTTTTCGACCGCCTCGGCGCGGAAATAGGGGAGCCATTCTTCTTCCGGCTCTCCCAGATGCTTGTCGCCAAGCTCCTGCGCGAGATATTCGCCGATCGGCTTGAGGTAATCGCCGGGATAGAGGCCTTCGGGAATGGCCCCGATATCCTCGCCCAGCGCCTCGCGGTAGCGCAGATGCGCCGACCGGGCGAGCACGTCGACCTGGCCGCCCGCATCGTTGATGTAATATTCGCGCGTGACCTTGTGCCCGGCAAATTCGAGCAGGCTTGCAAGCGCATCGCCCACCACCGCCCCGCGGCAATGGCCCATATGCATCGGCCCGGTCGGATTGGCCGAGACATATTCGACATTGACCATCCGGCCTTCGCCCATCGACGAACGGCCATACCGGTCTCCCGTTTCGACGATGGCAGCGAGCTCGGCGAGCCATGCGGATGGGTCGAGCCGCAGGTTGATGAAGCCCGGTCCGGCGATGTCCGCGCTCGTGATGCTCGGGTCGGCCCGGAGCTTTGCGACGACCTGCTCGGCCAGCGCGCGCGGGTTGGTCTTGGCCTGCTTGGCCAGCACCATCGCGGCATTGGTGGCGAGATCGCCGTGCGAAGGATCGCGCGGAGGTTCTACCGTGACATTGGCAAAGCTTGCATCGGCAGGCAGCACGCCTTCGCTCGCCAGAGCGGCAAGGACAGCTTCGATCTTGGCCGCGTAGGCAGCGTAAAGGGTTTGGCTTTGGGTCATTTCACCGGCGCAGTTAGCGGAAAGTGTAAGCGGGGCAAAGGTCGAGTATGGAGCGCCAGACGACGCCAACGGCGTCGCAAGGCCGACCGGTCGCCCGCAGCGATGCGGCTGGATGCCGCTTGAGCGAGGATACCGCGCGCCGGATGGCGTGCGAAACCACTAGCGCGTAGCGTTGTAAGCCAATTGATCCTCGGACAATTGGAAGCCGACAAGCATCTCGAACCGGCTGCGCTGGATCGCGGCTTTTACTTCAGGAGCGGAAAGCGGGTCGAGCGCTGCATCGACATCGCCAGGTCGTCGGCGCCGGGTGATCCGTTCGCGGATGTCTTCAGGCAAGGTCGCATCGGCGCGGTTCACGAAGGAGCCCGCCTTGCCGCTGGCGCTCGCGCGCTCCTGCCCGTCGGCGAAATTCAGCGTGACCTGTCCGATCCGCTTGGTAACTACGGCGCTGCCGCCGCGCAGGACCGTAACGAAATACGGCAGAGTGACAGTCCGGGCGCCGCGCACATCGCTGCGCCGGGCATTCACATCGAACGTCGCCTCGGTATAGACCCGCTCGCCCGTTTCGTTGCAGGTCGAACGCAGGTTCGTCATGCTGGCGGTCATGTCGAGATTGGCGAGCGTGGGGTCGCCGGCTGCGCGAAACGCGGTGATGTCCCCAGTGTAGTCGGGAATGCCGACCGCCGGGCACGATGACAGGACGGCAGTGATGCCGACGCCCTGGTCCACCACCAGTTCACCTTCGCGGGCGCATCCTGCCAATGCAGCTGCGAGCGCAAAAGCGGGAAGAACACGGGTGCGAAATGCCATGAAAAACACGTCCTTGAATTATCGATCCAACAAGCCGCTGCACAATCGGCGCGGCATTCGTTCTCGCCCTAGCGGTGCGCGCAGCAAAGCGCTAGAGGGAGCCATATGAACGCCCCATTTCCAACCACTGACGCCTCAGACAGGAAACCTGTCTCCTCGGACGAACCGCTCAACCTGCTCATCGCGGCGCCCCGCGGCTTTTGCGCCGGGGTCGACAGAGCCATCGAGATCGTCGAAAAATCGCTCGAGCGCTACGGCGCACCGGTCTATGTCCGGCACGAAATCGTCCACAACAAATATGTCGTCGAAGGCCTGAAGGCCAAGGGCGCGATCTTTGTCGAGGAACTGGACGAAGTGCCTGCCGATGCACCGGTCGTATTCAGCGCGCACGGCGTCCCGAAAGCCGTCCCGGCAGAGGCGGAGCGGCGCAACATGGTCTATCTCGATGCGACCTGTCCGCTGGTGTCCAAGGTGCACCGCCAGGCCGAGCGCCAGATCGAAAAGGGCCGCCACATCATCTTCGTCGGCCACGAAGGCCACCCCGAGGTGATCGGGACGATGGGCCAGGTCGAACCGGGCCAGATGACGCTGGTGGAAACGATCGAGGACGTGGACAAGCTGCCGTTCGAGAGTGACGAGGAACTCGCCTATCTCACGCAGACAACCCTGTCGGTCGATGACACAGCCGAAGTGATCGCCGCGCTGGAATGGCGTTTCCCCAATATCAGCGGACCCAAGGCCGAGGACATTTGCTACGCCACCTCGAACAGGCAGGCGGCGGTCAAGGATCTTGCGCCCGATTGCGACCTTGTACTGGTTATCGGCGCGTCCAATTCCTCCAATTCGCTGCGGCTGGTCGAGGTTTCCGAGCGACTCGGGACACCGGCAAAACTGATCCAGCGCGCCGACGAGATTGATCCTGCATGGCTCGAAGGGGTCGAAACGCTCGGCCTCACAGCCGGAGCTTCCGCCCCCGAAGTGCTGGTCCGCGAAGTTGTCGATGCGCTTGGCAAGCTGCGACCGATCCACGAACGCACGATCACGGCGGCAGAGGAAAAGATGGTGTTCAAGCTGCCGCGCCAGCTCACCGAGTAATTCGGAAAAGCGCCTGCACTCATGGCGGTCTACACCCATCTTGGCGCGGAACAGCTGGCCGATCTCATCGCGCATTACGATGTCGGCGCGCTTGTTTCGGCAAAGGGTATTGCCGAGGGCGTGTCCAATTCCAACTGGCTGATCGAAACCTCCGGGCCTGATGGAAAGGGCAGCCGGTATATCCTGACGATGTATGAGCGGCGGATCGAGCTATCGGACCTGCCATACTTTCTCGGCCTGCTCGATCACCTCTCGGCCAAGGGATGCCCGGTCCCGCGCACGATCCACGACCGCTCGGGCGCGGCATACCGGATGGAGCATGGCAAGGCGGTCGCCCTGATCGAATTCCTGCCCGGCGTTTCCCCCACCCTGCCCAGCGCCGAGCAGGCACGCGCCGTGGGGCAAGTGCTGGCGAACATGCATCTGGCGAGCGGTGACTTCGGACTTTCGCGCGCGAACACGATGGGCTTTGCCGACAATCTCGCGGTGCTGGAACAATGCGGGCCTGGCGGCCTTGGCTCGATCCATCCGGACCTGCCCGCCATGCTCGCGCCTGCGCGCGATGCTGCCGCTATCGACCTGCAGACGCTGCCGCAGGCCCATATCCACGCCGACTTGTTCCCCGACAATGTCCTGATGCTGGATGACGAGGTCACCGGCCTCATCGATTTCTACTTTGCCTGCAGCGGGGCAATGGCGCTCGACCTCGCCACGACCCACACGGCCTGGTGCTTTGACGAGGCGAACGAATACCGCGCCGATCTGGGGCGGGCCATGATAGCTGGCTATGAAAGCATTCGCCCGCTGCAACCCGCAGAGCGAGCCTTGCTTCCGGGAATAGCGAAAGGCGCCGCTCTGCGATTTGTCGCGAGCCGCGCCGAAGACTGGCTCGACACCCCCGATGATGCGCTCGTAATTCGTAAGGATCCGATGCAATTCGTCGCAAGATGGCACGTTTACGACGAATTGGGCGAAAAGGCCTTTGACTGATCGTAAACACGAGTCGATGAAACGACCTATGAAACAAGTCGAGATATTCACCGATGGTGCGTGCAAGGGCAATCCCGGACCGGGCGGCTGGGGTGCGCTCCTGCGCATGGGCAATCATGAAAAGGAGCTGTCCGGCGGTGAGGCCGACACGACCAATAACCGGATGGAGATGACCGCCGTTATCAAGGGGCTCGGCGCGCTGATCGAGCCGTGCAAGGTCGATCTCTACTCCGACAGCAAATACGTGCTCGACGGAATCACCAAGTGGGTCGAGGGCTGGCAGAAGCGCGGCTGGATCACGGCGAGCAAGAAACCGGTCCGGAACGCCGATCTGTGGCATGAACTGATCGAGGTGTCAGCGCGCCATGACGTCGACTGGCATTGGGTCAAGGGTCATAACGGCCATCCCGAGAACGAGCGTGTGGACGAGCTTGCCAGCAATGAGGCCGAACGCGCTGCAGTGAGTGAAGACGTCGCGCCCGAATAAAAACGGGCGCCACCCCGGTTGAGGCGCGCCCGCTTTGGTCAGAGACCGGTCTGCAGCTTAGCTGTTGTCTTCGACCGGAGCGTCCGGGCCGTTTTTCTTGATCGAGATCGATGGCGTTTTGCGCTGAGGATTTGCTCGAATAGCCCTGCGTCGAAAACATCACTTCGGAATTGTAGCTGAAGCGCACCCGGTATTCTTCGGCCTTGTCTTTGTAGATTTCAAACTTGTGAGCCATTCTAATTCTCCCTGTGATGGTCGTTAAACTCGCCGTGCACCTTACAGATTGCTTGGTCCTTGGCTAGGCATCGGCGCTCGCAGCAGCGTTATGAAAGCGTGCCGGTGTGTAGCGGGCCGGGTCAATTTCGCGGGTCATCGCGTCCGGCGCGTTCCCGAGCATGATCTGAGCGCCGAGGCGTGCGGCGGCAGGAGCGGTCTGGATGCCGAAGCCGCCTTGCCCTGCAAACCATAGGAAACCGGGCACTTCCGGGTCGCGGCCGTAGACCGGAAGCCTGTCCGGCGCGAAGCTGCGCAGGCCTGCCCAGCGCCGCTCGACCGCTTCGATTTTCCAGTCGGTCACGTGCTGGAATCGGTCGATCACGCGCGCGACGTCGATCTCCTCTGGTGCGGCATCGCATGGAGCGGTGGGGATTTCGTCATGCGGGCTGAGCCACAAGCGGCCATTGTCGGATTTGAAATAGAACCCGCCATTGATGTCGAGCACCAACGGCATGCCGGCCGGCGCTTCGGGCGAGACCCGCAACTGGGCAACGGTTCTGCGTTTGGGATCGATGCCCAGGGGACGCGCTCCGGCGAGCTGCGCCATTGTATCGGCCCACGCCCCGGCGGAGTTGACGATTGATTGAGCGCGGTAGGTTTCCCCGCTTTCGGCAACGATCCGCCAGCCATCTTCGTCTCGTTCGAGCCCGCAGACCCGCGCGCGGCAGGTCAGCTGCGCTCCGGCCTGTCTGAGCGATTTCAAGTAATGCTGATGCAGGCCCGCTACATCGATATCGGCGCAGGCCGGTTCCCAGATCGCATCGCACCATTCCTCCCGCATATGCGGCATGCGGTTGGCGAGGCCTTCACGCCCCAGCCGCTCGATCGTGACGCCTGTGCCGCTGAACGTGTCGAGAAAATCATCGAGCTTTGCCGTGTCTCCGGCCTGCCCGACATACAGCGCACCGCGCGGGCGCAGGAAGCCGTGTTCGCGCAGGAACTTCCCCGATGCGAGTGTCAACGGGACGACGCCCGGCCCGCCATAGCACTCCTCCCAGAACGCTGCCGAGCGTACCGGTCGAATGGTAGCCGGGCACATCTTCGGCCTCCAGCACGATCACCGATGCGTAAGGGGCAAGCTCGGCGGCAATGCTGGCGCCGGCCATCCCCGCCCCGATCACCGCAAAATCGTAAACCACCTGCGTCACGCGCTCAGGCTGCTTTCGCCGGAGCGTGAGTGTCGAGAAAATCTGCGATGGCCTGCATCGCGGCCCGGCGCACATCATCGACCTCGCGCAGGATTTCGTGTGCGGCCTCTTCGCCGAATTCATGGAGCTTGCCATTAGGCAGCCGCTGCGCTGCGCGGACATTGGCCGCGTGGCTCACCAGCTTGTCGGCACTGGTCGAGACGATCAGGACCGGCGTTGTCACGCTTTCAAGCGCGCCCGGCTCCTCCAGCTTGCGCCACGAGGCATAAGCCCGCTCGACCCAGCGCCAGCTCGCCGGACCCATCACCAGTTCGGGCCGGCGATCGCGCCACCATTGCTCGTCCTCGTAGCGTTCCGGATCGTGTGTGAGCAATGTCTTGCGTCCTATCGGTAGTTCACCGGGCTTCTCGCTCCACTTCCACGCCTGCCGGGTCGGATCGCCGACCTTGGTCATCACGGTCGCGACGCCGTGCAGCATTGGCAGCGGCAATGGCGGACCGTTCATGCCCAGCATCGGCGCGCTCAGGAATACCGCCTGCGGGTCGACCCGGCGTTCGACCAGCGCGCGCATGAGAAGATGCCCGCCCATCGAATGCGCCGCGAGGATGTGCGGACCAGGGGTCTCGGCCTTCCAGGCCTGCCAAAGCTCGGTAAGGTCGTCGATCCAGATTCCGAAGTCCTCGATGTGACCGGTGACCTCGTCCTTGCCCAGCCGTCCGCTGCCCGCTTGCCCGCGCCAATCGGCTGCGGTGACGCGCCAGCCTGCGCGGTGCCATTCTTCGAGGCTTTCGAGATATTTTTCGTAATTGTCGCCGCGGTACGGGAAAAACAGGATCGACCCGCGCTGTGCGCTTTCATCCTCGCGCGCGCCGGGCCAGTCGATCCGGCGCAGGACGTGACCGTCATGTGTCTCGAATACGCCCTCTGTCGCAGCAGGCGGTATGGCCCGGCGATCGATCGGCGGATCGGACTGCGGCTTTTTGGTAACTGAAGAAGCTTTGCTCACGTGGCTAATATCTGCCCTCTGGTCGTGGTTACTGTTTGGTAAGCACTCGCCTGTAGCACAACACTCAAGAGGACCTGCCGGACCGTTCGACAGGCAACCCCTGGGGGCCAGATGCTTACGACCTACCTTCACTACGGGCTGCTGATTGCCTTGGCAATCGGACTGCTTATTGCCGCGTTTACAGATATGCGCAGCCGCCAGATCAGCAACAAGCTGAACCTGGCCATTGCCATTGGCGCGCCGTTGTTCTGGTGGAGCAGCGGGCTTTCGCTGTGGCCCGGCGTCGCCATGCAGCTTGGCGTGGCGCTTGCCGCCTTTGCCGTTCTGGCCGCGATGTTCGCAGCCGGACTGATGGGCGGCGGCGACGTGAAGCTGCTGACTGCGCTCGCTCTGTGGATCGAGCCGACCGCGTTTCTCCAATTGCTGATCATCATGGCGATCGCCGGCGGCGTGCTCACTGTCGTGATGGGCGGCTGGCATTTCCTGCGCCGGCAAAAGGAACGCCTCGCAATTCCATACGGTGTCGCAATCGCATTCGGCGGGCTCTGGGTGCTCGCCGTCAACTACCTTCCGAAGAACATGCCGGTGGCGTGAACTTCATCTTAACCAATTCGGACGTACGGATTGAAACCATACCCGCCCGATCATTTTTTAGGGCCGAAACGAGGGGGCTAGAATAGCCATGGATAGGAAGAAGCTGGTACTGCTGCTTGGAGCGCTGATCGTTGCGGTCGGCACTGCTTTTCTTGCGCGCAGCATGTTCGCCGAAGGTGCCGCACCGGAGGCCGTCGCGGCCCCCGAACCGACCGGACCCAAGGTGCTTGTCGCCAACCGGGCTCTGCCTGCGGGCACCATCATCACTGCCGATGCGCTGGGTTACCAGCAATGGCCGGAAGAACTCGTTCAGGACGCATACTTCCTGAGCGGAGAATCCGATGTGAACCAGCTTCTGGGCACTGTCGTGCGCTTCCCGGTGACCGCCGGTGAACCTGTGACGCAAGGTTCGCTTGTCAGCCCCGGCGACCGCGGCTTTCTTGCTGCGGCGCTTGGCCCGGGCATGCGCGCTGTCACCGTGCCGGTTTCGGCTCGCACCGGTGTTGCAGGCTTTGTCTTCCCGGGTGACCGCGTCGACCTCGTTCTCACGCAATCGCTCGAAAACGTGATCACCGATGTCGATCTGGAAGGCGCCGAGACCATCCTTCGCAACCTGCGCGTCCTCGCCACCGACCAGTCGACCGAATCCGTCAAGGATGAGGACAACAAGACTATCGTACGTGCATTCCGCACGGTGACGCTCGAAGTTACTCCGAAGCTCGCCGAAAAGGTCGCTGTCGCCCAGACCATGGGTACACTCAGCCTCGTCCTGCGCTCGATCGCGGACAACCAGGCCGAGCTCGACCGCGCGATCGCCAATGGCGACATCGACATCCCCGACGGCGCTTCGGCCGAAGAGGAAGAGCGTATCCTGCAAACTGCAATTGGCCGTCCGGTCGATGGCAAGCAGACATTCCAGACCGCGCTCGATGTGTCGAAGTTCCGCCTTCAGGAAGAACGCAAGGCGCAGGCCGCTCTTAACACGGCCCGCACCGCAGCAGCACCGGGTGTCCCGGCTCAAGCTGGCGGCGTTCCCGTCCATCAAGGTCCGACCGTCCGCGTAACCCGCGGCAAGGCCACCAGCGAAGTGCCGGTCAGCGGCTCACGTTGAGCCTGCAAGCTGACCGAACGCTCAGGGGAATAGCAATGCTTCGTCACACACACCGTTTCCAAGCCGCACCTGCGGTCAAGCCGAAACACATGGGGGGTCGAAAGATGACACGCCAACTTACTGCCAAACTGCTTTTGGCATCCATCGCCGCAGCGCCGCTTGCCGCAGTTCCGGTCAGCACCGCAACCGCACAGCAAGTCGTCAGCCCGACCCAGGAAATCGTCTTGTCGATCGGCAAGGGCGAGCTGGTAACGATCCCTGGTTCGATGGCCGACGTCTTCGTCGCCAATGACGGGGTCGCGGATGTCCAGGTCAAATCGCAGCGCCAGCTGTATGTCTTCGGCAAATCCGGCGGCGAGACGACCATCTACGCAAGCAATGCTCGCGGCGATGTGATCTTCTCGGCCAATATCCGGGTAGGCTCGAACATCGGCAGCGTCGATCAGATGCTGGCCCTGGCCATGCCCGATGCGAGCGTGAATGTTGCCACGATGGGGACCAACACTGTCCTTCTGACCGGCACAGTCGGCGCTCCGGAGGACGCAGCCGAGGCCGAGCGCCTCGTCCAGGCCTTCCTCGGCGAAGAAGCCAATGTGATCAGCCGTCTGAAGACCGCAACTCCGCTGCAGGTCAACCTGCAGGTGAAGTTCGCCGAAGTCAGCCGCAGCCTTGTTCGCCAGATCGGCGGCAACCTGTCGACCTATGACTTCTCGACCGGCGGTTTCCGCGGTGCTATCGGCACCGGTCGCCAGCTCGGCAACGGCGATTTCCGTCTTGACGGTCCGCTTGCTGTTGGAAACGGCGTGCAAAACCCCGGCCTGATCGTCGGTGTCGATCCGACCACCGGCGAAAACATCGTTATCGAGGGTCCGGGTATCAACTCCGATGGCAACACGACCCTTGGTGGTTTGGGACGGCTGTTCGGCCTCGATGTCCTTGGCGCGCTCGATCTCTCGGAGCGCCTCGGCCTAATCACCACGCTTTCGCAGCCGAACCTGACCGCGCTTTCGGGTGAAACCGCCACGTTCCTTGCTGGCGGCGAATTCCCGATCCCAGTCAGTCAAGGGCTCGGCAATGTCTCGATCGAGTATCGCGACTTCGGCGTCAGCCTGGCCTACACCCCAACCGTCCTTGCCAATGGCCGGATTTCGCTGCGGGTTCGCCCTGAAGTGTCCGAGCTGTCGACCCAGGGCGCGGTTACGCTCAACGGTTTCCAGGTCCCGGCGCTCACTATCCGCCGCACCGAGACGACTGTGGAACTCGGCTCCGGCCAGAGCTTCATGATCGCAGGCCTGATGAGCAACAATTCGCAGAACCTGCTCGACAAGGCACCGGGCCTCGGCGACGTTCCGATCCTTGGCAACCTGTTCCGCTCACGCGAGTTCCGCCGCGGCGAAACCGAGCTGGTGATCGTGGTTACTCCGTATCTGGTGAAACCGGTCAACGACCGTGACATCAAGCTGCCGACCGACGGTTTCCGTTCAGCCAACGAGCTCGAGCAGTTCATCGGCTACCAGGATAACGCCGGCGTCTCGGGCGAACAGCGTCCCGGTCCGACTGCATCGGGTCCGGACGCTCCGAACCCGGACATCAGCAATGCCGATCCGGCTGCGATCGTCCCGACCAGCGCTCCGAAGGATCCGCGCCGGGCCGATAAGAAAAAGCGTAAGAAGGACCGTAAGGCAGACGCCGCGGCTCCTGGCTTCAGCCTCTAATTCGAGAAAGGTGAGAACGATGCACACTGCATTTAAAAGCAAACTGGCCAAGGCGCCGCTACACGCTCTTGCACTCTCGATGGGGCTGGTCCTTGCCGGCTGCGGGGGGATGCCGACGAACACGTCGCTCTACAGCACCAAGCAGCCAGTGGTCGAAAAAACCAACTTCACTTTCGACGTGAACACCAACGCGCAAGGCCTGCCGATTTCCGAGCAGTCCCGGCTGAATGGGTGGTTTGAAACCATGGACCTCCGCTACGGCGACCGGGTCACGGTGGAAGATCCTTCGAACAGCCCCGCCGTGACGAATGCCGTCAATGATCTTGCCGGACGTTATGGCCTGATCGTCGAAGAAGTCGCACCGACGACCGCTGGCTATCTCCAGCCTGGTCAGGCCCGCGTGGTCATCTCACGCTCAACCGCTTCGGTTCCGGGCTGCCCGGACTGGTCGGCGAATTCGGACATGAATTACGGCAATGGATCAAGCCCGGGTTACGGTTGCGCCGTTAACGGCAACCTGGCCGCCATGGTCGCCAACCCGCAGGACCTGCTCGAAGGGCAAGAAGGCACGGGTGAAACCGTGATCGCCACAGGGACCAAGGCAATTGATAGTTATCGTGAAGCCACGCCGACCGGCGCAACTGGTCTGCAGAATGCTCAAGGTCAAGGAGGACAGTAATCATGAACGCTCCCTGGAAATCAGGTTTGCCCGGAAATCGTGACGCTTTTGCAGCGTATATCTGCGATGATGCCGCACTCGACGTGCTACGCCCGGTCGTAATCGAAATGGGCTGGCAGCCCGAAAAGTGCAATAAGGGCGGCCTGCGTAATGCAATCCAGTCGCTTTCTGTCAGCGCGAGCCCGGCCATCCTTATCGTCGATCTTTCGGAAAGCGGAGATCCGCTCAACGATATCAACGCTCTGGCAGAAGTCTGCGAGCCGGGCACGGTGGTTATCGCCATCGGCCAGGTCAACGATGTTCGCCTGTACCGCGACCTCGTCGCGAGCGGCATTCACGACTATCTGCTGAAGCCATTGAATGCACAGCAACTGCACGATGCGCTCAATCAGGCGCTGGCAGTCTTCACCTCGCCCAAGTCGGGTGACGGCGAAGCGGTCAAGAAGCACATTTCGACAGCCGTCGTGGGAACACGTGGCGGCGTCGGTGCCTCGACGCTGGCAACCTCGCTGGCATGGCTGTTTAGCGGCGAGCACGATTCGCCGACTGCGCTGCTCGATCTCGATATCCACTTCGGAACCGGCGCGCTTGCGCTGGATCTGGAACCGGGCCGCGGACTGACCGATGCGATCGACAATCCGAGCCGTATTGACGGCCTCTTCATCGAGCGTGCCATGACGCGCGCCAATGAAAAGCTTTCGATCCTCTCGGCTGAGGCACCGATCAGCCAACCGCTGATGACTGATGGCGCAGCGTTCGTGCAACTGGAGGAGGAATTCCGCCAGGCGTTCGAAATGACCGTCATCGACATGCCGCGCAACATGCTGATCAACTTCCCGCACCTGCTCGCGGACGTGAACCTGGTCGTTCTGACCTGCGAACTCACGCTGGCGTCGGCGCGCGACACGATCCGTGTCCTTTCGTGGCTCAAGACCAACGCTGCTCACGCACACCCGATGATTGTCGCCAACAAGGTGCAATCTGGCGTAGCCGAGATCAGCAAGGCCGATTTCGAAGCCTCGATCGAACGCAAGATCGACTTTGTTGTCCCTTACGACATCAAGGCCGCATCCAACGCAGCCAAACTTGGCCAGGTGTTCGTCGAAGCGAACAAGTCAAGCAAGGCAAGCGCCGTGATCCGCCAGATTGGCACACGCATCATCGGCGCAACCGAAGAAGATCTGTCCTCGCTCAGCGAAGACAAGAAATCGCTCCTCGGCGGCTTCGACCTGAAATCGCTGCTGGCGAAGAAGGACAAAGCCGAAGTGGAAGAACCGGCTGAATAAGCCGCTCTTCACCTCTCCTCCGATCATCCGCCTTGCGGACGTTCGGGGCGGCGGGGCGGGCCGTCTGATCGGCCTTGAGGCAAGGCTGCGACTGGCGCAGCGCAACGTAGGAACTTGGCGGGAAGCAATAGTATGGACTTTACCCAAACACTGCTCATTACCGGCGTAATCTTTGTCGTGATCGTGGTGGGCTACCTCCTCGTGACCGGTTCGGGTGCAGGCAAGGCGCAAAAGCGCCGCCTCGACGCGCTGCGGTATCGCCACTCGGAGAACACCGACACCAAGGTTGAATCGCAGCTGAAAAAGGCGATCGCTGCGCGCAAGCCGAAAGCGCACCGCGTCGCAGGCTCCGGTTCGCGCGTGGAAGCGTTGACCACCCGGCTCGACCGGACCGGTAAGGACTGGACCGTTACTCAGTATATCTACGCATCGATCGGCCTTGCGCTGGTCATCACGATGGCGATTTACCTGCAATCGGGCGCGTTCTTGCTGTCGCTTGGCGTTGGCCTGCTGATCGGTGCGGGAATTCCGCACTTCGTGGTCGGTTACTTCATCAAGAAGCGCACCGCCAAGTTCAACGAGAAATTCCCCGATGCCATCGAATTGCTGGTGCGCGGACTGCGTTCGGGCCTGCCTGTGACCGAGACGCTTGCTGTCGTCGCTCAGGAAGTTCCCGGGCCGGTTGGTGCCGAGTACAAGGGCATCGTCGAGCGGATCAAGATCGGTAAGACCATGGAGGATTCGCTCCAGGAAACCGCCGACCGCCTGGGCATTCCGGAATTCAACTTCTTCTGCATCACCCTCGCCATCCAGCGCGAGACCGGTGGTAACCTTGCAGAGACGCTGTCGAACCTTGCCGACGTGCTGCGCAAGCGTTCGCAGATGAAGCTGAAGATCAAGGCGATGAGCTCGGAATCGAAAGCTTCCGCCTACATCGTCGGCTCGCTGCCCTTCCTCGTCTTCATCATGGTCTACATGGTCAACCCGACCTATCTCGGCGGATTTTTCTACGAGGACCGCCTGATTGTGGCCGGCCTTGGCGGACTGGTGTGGATGAGCATCGGGGTCTTCATCATGGCCAAGATGGTCAGTTTCGAAATCTAGGCGGGAAGGACAACAATCATGCTTCAACAACCCGCAGGACCAACTCTGCTCGGCTTTGACGTTATTCTCGTCGGAACCGTGCTGGCCGGCCTCGCCGCCTTTGCCGTGATCATGGCAATCTACGCCGCGGTCACGATCAAGGACCCGATGGCCAAGCGCGTCAAATCGCTCAACGAGCGCCGCGACGAGCTGAAGGCCGGGATCATCACCCAGGGTTCGAAAAAGCGCGCAAGTCTGGTTCGCAAGACCGACAACACCGACAAGGTCAAAGAAAAGCTGAGCAACATGAAGGTGCTCCAGCAAAGCCAGCTGGAAGCCGTTCAGCAGAAGCTGGCTCATGCCGGGTACCGCAATAAGGAACTGGCGGTCTACATCATCGGTGCACGTGCGATCCTGCCGATCGTGCTGGGCGCATTTGCGTTCCTGATGATCTACGTCGTCGAATTCTTCCCCGATTGGGGACCGTTCACTCGCCTTGGCGCTACTGCACTGGTCGTGTTCCTGGCCTACAAGGGTCCGGAATTGTACCTCGGCAACAAGTCGTCGAAGCGCACCAAGGAAATCCAGAAAGGCCTTCCCGACGCGCTCGACTTGCTGGTGATCTGCGCCGAAGCCGGTCTGACCGTCGACGCCGCGTTCAATCGCGTCGCAAAGGAACTGGGCCGCGCCTATCCGGAACTGGGCGACGAATTCGCCCTCACCGCGATCGAGCTGTCGTTCCTCAACGAACGCCGCCTCGCCTTCAACAACCTTGCCTACCGGGTCGATCTCGAAGCGGTCCGGGGCGTGGTCACGACGATGATCCAGACCGAACGGTACGGTACACCGCTCGCCAGCTCGCTGCGCGTGCTGTCGGCCGAATTCCGTAACGAGCGGATGATGCGCGCCGAAGAGAAAGCCGCGCGTCTGCCGGCAATCATGACGGTACCGCTGATCCTGTTCATCCTCCCGGTTCTGTTTATCGTGATCCTTGGCCCAGCGGCCTGTGCGATCTCCGATACTCTCATCAACCGCGAGTAAGTCACGCGAGTACATCGAGGCACGATGCTCGCACGGTAAAGGGGTCGGTCAGGTTCGCCTGGCCGACCCTTTTCTTTGGTCAGCTATCGCCCGCAAGCGTCGCCGCGCGGTCGTGCATCCGGTCCAGCAGATCGCGGAATTGCTCGCGTTCGTGCGGCGCAAAGCCTTCGAACAATTCGCGCTCCGTCGCCAGCGCAAGCGGCATCACCTCGCGGTGGATCGAGGCGCCCTCTTCTGTCAGTTCGAGCAGGTGCGAGCGGTACGTCGGCCTCGTTCGGGACGCGCTGGATCAGCCCGCGTTCTTCGAGCACCTTGCACGCCCGGTTGACTGCGACCTTGTCCATGCGCGTCACCTGCGTCAGCGCCTGCTGCGTGCAGGCCCGCTGCGTGCCATCGCCCAGCACCGCCATGATCCGCCATTCGGTGACCTTCAGGCCAAAGCGCTTGCGATAGCGCTCCGCGATCAGGTCGCTGACCGCGTTGGATGCGATCGAAAGCTGGTACGGGAGAAAGCCCGCAAGCCTCCAGTCGGCGCTGTTTTCGAGGGTGTCGTCACTCATGCGAAGTGGTATCACCTGAAACCATCGCGGTTGGCAAGTGCCGGGCGCGCAAGGCGCGCCGCCTGGCTGACCTATTCGTAGGTGCGCTCATCCCACCAGGGGTAGAAATCGGGCATGTCCTCGCTGACCTTGGCGGGGTAGCGCGGCTCGCGCTTTTCGAGGAAGCTTGCGATCCCTTCTTTCGCGTCGGCCCCGCGTGACAGGCGGTAGATCGCGCGGCTATCGATCTTGTGCGCTTCCATCGGGTGGTCCGCGCTCATCAACCGCCACATCATTGCCCGCGTCATCGCCACCGATACTGCCGAAGTGTTCTGCGCAATCTCGCGCGCCAGCTCGCGCGCCTCGTTCATCAGGACCTGCGGCGAGTGGACCGAGCGCACCAGCCCGCCTTCCTTCGCCTCCGCAGCGCCGAACACCCGGCCCGAATAGCACCATTCGAGCGCCTGGCTGATCCCCACGATGCGCGGCAGGAACCAGCTCGAGGCGGCTTCGGGCACGATCCCGCGCCGTGCGAATACGAAGCCAAAGCGCGCCGTATCGCTCGCCAACCGGATATCCATCGCCAGCTGCATCGTCGCGCCGACGCCCACAGCTACGCCGTTACACGCTGAAATCAGAGGCTTTTTCGATTCGAACAGCCGCAAGGTGAGCAGCCCTCCGCCGTCGCGCACGGTCGGATCGCTTAGATCCTCGACCTCGGTCGGGTCGGAGAAGACATGCCCTCCCCCTTCCGGCGTCAGGTCCGCCCCGGCACAAAAGGCCCGCTCGCCCGACCCGGTGAAGATCACCGCGCGCACGCTGTCATCGGCATCGATATCGTCCATCGCCGCCATGATCTCCGCCCCCATAGTCCGGGTATAGGCGTTCATCTTGTCCGGACGATTGAGCGTGATGGTCGCGATGCCGTCTTCCCTCTCGACGAGGATCTGGGTGTAGTCTGTCATGTTTCCCTCCGTGCACCGTGAGACACATGAGACAGTGTCCTGGGGTCAAAAGGTCCGCCTTTAGCAGACGGCCTGCCGGCTGCACCATAAGGGAAAGGAAGGGCCTTTTCATCGCCCAATTCGATAGGGCGGTGCGGCGATGTAGGAAAGCGAATATCTGACTGGGCCGCGCGCGCTGCGACGCGGCGGCATAGGGCCAATCGGGCGCGGTCTACCCCGACCGCTTTCGCCCTGTCAGCAAGTCAGCTCAGTGAGATTCTGCGTGTTGCTAAGGACGTTGTTCTGGCGCGAGCGCACGGTGAAGGCGTTTTCATAGCGGATGGTTGGCGCATCGAAAAACCCGGAGGAAATGAGCGGTTGGTACTCATAGGTCGCCTCCACAAACATCACCGCGGCATTCGGGCTGGCGAAAACCAGATTGTCGCTTGGACCGATACCGTCTTCGAGCAGATCATCATCGGCACCATCGCCCTCGACCGCGTAAGCCGGATCGACGTCGAGTGAGCCCCAGCAACGCTGCCAACTGATCATCTGGCCAGCATCAGTTCCACTTTGCCGATTGTCTTCGAGCGAAGAAAGCACCACGCGGCCATTCGGTTCGAAGTCGAGCGCGTTGCCAACTACCCCGGCACCGGCAAAAACCTCGTGAATATTGGCTTCGTCAATACCCACGTCGACGCGGCCCGCATTGTCCGCCACAGTCATTGCAAGCTGGCTGACGCGCAGATGTGAGATTGCCAGGTTGGACAATTCGAGCCCGGCCAAGACCAGCACAAGAAACATCGGCGCTGCGAATGCAAACTCGATCATCGCAACACCGCGTTCATCGCGTTGCATCCGGCGCATTAAGAGGCGATCAATTTTGCTCATCACATTGGCTCCGCACAGATGACCGGCGGCGTCGCCTGCGTGCCGTAGGGCTGGTTGCGGACCGCAGCCTCCAATGTCATGTCGATCGTCGATGGCAAACCAATCATGCCGTCGAGCGGCAACAGGCGAGGAGTCGACACGTTGGCGGTATAGAAAATGATATCATTCGCTCCACCGCGGCCATCGATTCCCGAATTGGTATCGGTGTCATATTCGCCATTGTTGTTGGCATCTTCCCAGCAATCGCCGTCGACTTCATCGTACGCGCCATTGCCGTTGACGTCAGTCATCAATTTTTCCGGATTGCCGATGTCAGAGAACTCGAAAAAGCTCCTCTGGGTAACGGTGATCGTCGCGCTCGACGCAACGGTGTCGACCCTATCGCGAATCATGTTTTCCACCTGCTCCTCGACGGTCTCGCCTTCGGAACTGAATTCTGGGTTCTGAACCGCTGCAGTACGCGCAGCATCGTTAAGCGCGCCTTGCATGACAGAACGGACATAGCTTTGGTATCCTAGATCCAGCCCGCCAAGGATCAGAACACACATTGGCCCGACTATGAACCCGAATTCCACGAGGGTCGCGCCCGACGTATCACGGCGCAGACGGGCGGCAAGGTTGCAAAGAAAAGTCATTTCGTGAGCCTCAAATTGCCGATACCCTGACCGATCTGCTCGAAGACTTCTTCAAGATCGGAACCGTCACTGGTGTAGAAGTGCGCGCTGCTGGTGGCGCAGGGCTCGACGTCATCCGTATCGGTGACATCCAACGCGATCACCCAGATTGTAACCCCCATCGACTTTGCGACATCGCAAACCGAGTCGAAGCGAGAAAGGTGCGCTGCAGTCTGCAGATCCCAAGTGTCAGTCCTATCCTGATAGCGCTCGACGCCGTGCGCAGAATACAATCGATCACCTGTATCGAGCATGCCGTCGGTCATGAAAACGATGTGCGGATTGACCGCAATGCCGTCAATTTCCGTCGGATTATCCCCAGCGAAGAAGCCGGTGCGAGAAATGAAGCGCGTGCCCCACAACATCCCGACATCGTGGTAAGTACCACCGGTTACATTGGCTGTGGCAGTGTTTACGGCGGTCTGAAAATCAGACTCGCTTCCGTAAGCCTGCAGTCGCACCGCTGGGGACGGGCAGCCGTCCTGCGATTCGCCTTCCTGCACGTCTGGATCGTAGCGACCGAACTGGTGCAATGTATCACTACCGCTTGTTGCCCTATCATCCACATCGGCCCGGCGGATTAAGTCGTCAATCTCGAACGGAGTGTAGTCATTACCGATGCTCGGGCGTTCCTCGATGCAGGCTTCTCCGCTCGTGCGGTAAGCTTCTAGGTCTGCCTCAGCACCCCCTGAGACGTCCCAGGATGAGTCGTCGATACTCACGGTTTTCGTGTCATATACATACCAGCAGGACCATCGTACCGCATTCAACATTGCGGTCGACATACTCCTGGTCGACTAGAATGTCGTTGTTATCGAGAGAGCCCCCGACATTGACAGTATGCGAATACGGCATCAGACCAAATCGTGTGATCGATCCGTTCGCCGCATCGTCCAGCGCGCGATAAAGACCCATGGCACCAGTCCGCAGGCGCGCGATTTTCGTCCCGCCGCCAGCCGATGGCGCATTGTTCATGGAACCCGTCACATCGAGAACGACCATGACATCGTTGTGCCCCAGGTCGCGCTTGGCGTCGCAATCGGCGGCAATGTCGATGCTGTCGAAGTCGAACACCTTCATCAATGCCGTGGGTACGGTTGCAGTTGCCGATCCGACAAGCTGCGCCGGGTCGTCAGGGTCCTGCGAAATATTAAAATTTGCGTCCTGCACGCCATGGGTCCCGCTGGGGAAGTTGAAATCAAACAGCTTGTTGGCTTCGGCTTCGGCTTCGCTGTTCCAGCTGTTCCCCTGCATGGCCTGCCGCCCCGCCAGAACACCTGCGTCACAGGCATTCTGGAGCTTGGCCTGCGCCATATACGCTACGCTCACATCGAGCCCGCTGCCGACCATGCCGACTAGCGGAATAAGTGAGGCGGCGAAGATGACTATCGTGTTACCAGCAGTGTCCTGCCTTAGGCGTGACATAAAGTTCGGCATTAAAACCTCCAAAGTCACTAAGCGCAATATTGGGGAATCGTATCCAATTCGTTAACTTTTGAGGATTTTCCTAATAGCCACAATGGTTTACTGGAAATTAAGCATGGCAATTCTGTAATAAATTCAAAGATAAGTACGGTTTTCGACGTCGCCGCATCGAAAGACCTCAAGGTCGTGATAACCTGTTCATTGAGATCGCATGGTCGCTTGGAAGGATATGACCGTACTGCCGCATTTACAGGTTGAGAGCGCGGGCGGATGCGGGAGCTTCAGAGAGCCCAAAACGAAAATCGCCGCCCATGCCTGTGCACGGACGGCGATAAATGCCTTGATGGCGATTTGAGTTTTAACGCGGTGCCATGCGGATCGCTCCGTCCAGCCGCACGTCTTCACCGTTGAAGTATCCGGTTTCGATCATGCACATGGCAAGCTTGGCATATTCTTCAGGGTTGCCGAGGCGCTTTGGGAACGGGACGGAGGCGGCGAGCGCTTCCTTCACTTGCGGCGGGGCGGCGTTCATCAGCGGGGTTTCGAAGATACCCGGCAGGATGGTGTTCACACGGATGCCTTCGCGCATCAAGTCGCGCGCGATGGGGAGCGTCATGCCAACCACCCCGCCCTTCGATGCGGAATAGGCCGCCTGGCCCATCTGACCGTCTTCGGCAGCGACCGATGCGGTGTTGACCATAGCGCCGCGCGCGCCGTCTTCATTGATCGGGTCGAGCGTCATCATTCCCGCCGCCGACTTGGCGATGCAGCGGAACGTGCCGATCAAATTGACCTGGATCACAAAATCGAACGCGCTGATCGGGAAGTGCTTGATCTCGCCCGACTGCTTGTCGCGGCTGGCGGTCTTGATCGCGTTGCCGATGCCGGCGCAGTTGACGAGGATGCGCTCCTGACCGTGCGCTTCGCGGGCCTTGGCAAAGCCTGCATCGACATCGTCGTCGCTGGTCACGTTGACCTTGCAGAAGACGCCTCCGATTTCGGCGGCCATTGCCTCGCCCTTCTCCTCGTTCATATCGAAGATTGCGACTTTCGCGCCCTTGGCGGCGAGCGCACGTGCGGTGGCTGCGCCGAGGCCGGAGGCGCCGCCGGTGACGACGGCAGGGGTGTTGGCTGAAACTTCCATTGAAAAATCCTCTTGTGAATTTTGAGTGTTAAACGCGTTCGATGATCGTGACGTTGGCGACACCGCCGCCTTCGCACATCGTCTGAAGACCGTATTTCTTGTCGTGCCGGTGGAGAGCGTGGACCAGCGTCGCCATCAGCTTCGTGCCCGATGCGCCAAGCGGGTGGCCAAGCGCAATTGCGCCGCCGTGGACATTCAGGCGGTCGGGGTCCGCACCGGTGTGTTTGAGCCATGCAAGCGGGACCGGGGCGAAGGCCTCGTTGACTTCATACAGGTCGATATCGCCGATCTTCATGCCAGCCCGCTCCAGCGCCTTGTCGGTCGCGAACAGCGGCTCCTCCAGCATGATGACAGGATCGCCTGCGGTTACGGTGAGGTTGTGGATGCGCGCCAACGGGGTGAGATTGTGGCGCTTCAACGCCTCTTCGGAGACGACCATCACCGCCGAGGAACCATCGCAGATCTGGCTTGCGCTCGCCGCAGTGATCTTGCCATCGGGAGCAAGCAGCTTGACGCCTGCGATCCCTTCAAGCGTCGCGTCGAAGCGGATGCCCTCATCGACCGTGTGCATCTCCTCGCCCTCGGGCGTCTCGATCTGCACCGGCACGATCTCGTTTTCGAACGCCCCGGTTTCGGTCGCCTTGATCGCGCGCATGTGGCTTTCAAGCGCGAAGCTGTCGAGCTGATCCTTGGTGAAATCGTGCTTATCCGCGATCATCTGCGCGCCCATGAACTGGCTGAATTGGACGCCGGGATACTTCTCCATGACGCCGGGCGACATGTAATTGCCCAGCCCTTCCTTCATGTGCAGCGTCATGTTCGAACCCATCGGCGCGCGCGTCATGCTTTCGACGCCGCTGGCGATCACGACGTCCTGCGTGCCGCTCATCACGGCCTGCGCTGCAAACTGGATCGCCTGCTGCGAGGAACCGCACTGGCGGTCGATCGAGACGGCGGGTGTGGATTGCGGGAGCAGTTTCGATGCGAGCGCGCCCATGCGCCCGACCTGTCCGGCCTGTTCGCCCGCCTGGCTGACGCAGCCGGTCACGACATCGTCGACCGCCTCCGGATCGACGCCGCTGCGCTCCACCACGGCATCGAGCGATTTTGCGAGCAAATCAACCGGGTGCGCGCCGGCCAGACGGCCTCCGCGCTTGCCGCCAGCGGTCCGGACGGCTTCGACGATATAGGCTGTAGGCATGATCGGGGGTGTCCTCTCGTTTACGTAAACGTTGCTGTTTGCCACCGGCCTATGGGAGCGCCGCGCGGGAATCAAGCGGGCAAAATGAGAGGCCATTCGCACCCCGTGCACCGGCACGGCTTGTGTCGCTACGGCAAAGGTGGTTAGCGCTTGTTTCGCCATGACTTCGCCCAGCCCAGCCCAGTCCGCACACGCAGCGCTGACACGCGGTGATCCAGCCGCGCTGGCGCTGTTCGACCAAGCGCTGCGCGGCGATCCCGGCAATGCGAAGCTGTGGCTGGGCAAGGCGCGCGCGCTTGAACTGACCGGCGACAGGAAAGGCGCGCGGATCGTTGCCCGGCAGATCGCCGACCAAGCGCCCGGCTTTCTCGATGCGCAGGCATTTCTGGCGCAATTGCGGCTGTCAGCGGGCGAAGCCGACTTTACCTCCCATTATACCGCCGCGCAGGCAAAGCATCCGCGCGATCCCAACATTGCCGCAGCGCATTGCGAAACCCTCGCCGGGTTCGATCACGTAGCCGAGGCTGCAGAGGTCGCCGCGCGCGCCCGCGAGCAATTCCCGCAAGAGCCGCAATTCATGCTTCTCGAGGCGGTTCATGCAGGCACTGCGGGCGACTGGAGCCGGGCGGATGCGATCTACCGGAAACTGGACATGCGATCTCCGCAGCGCGCGCTTCACGAAGCACGCCACCGTCTGCGCGCGCGCGACACCGACGCGGCAGGCGAACTGCTCGGCGAAGCGCTTGCGGCAAACCCGTGGGACATCGCCGCATGGGCGCTGCGCGGGATCGTGTGGCGGCTCGCAGGGGATGCGCGCGCCGACTGGCTGCACGGTCAGGAAGGCCTCATCCAGATGTTGCCGATTGAGGGCGAGGCGGGCCTGTTGGACGAGGCAACCGCCGAATTGCGCCTCCTGCACAGGAATGCCGCGATGCCGATTGGCCAAAGCCTTCGCGGCGGGACGCAGACACGCGGCAACCTGTTTGAGCGACGCGAGAGAGTCTTCGGCGACCTGCAAGCCGCGGCGCTCGCTGCGCTCGAGACGTATCGCGCAGGGCTGCCGCCAGCCGATCCGGCCCACCCGCTTCTGCGGCACCGCGGCGCAGGCTGGGGCATGGCCGGATCATGGTCGGTGCGGCTCACAGGCGGCGGGGACCATCACGTGCCGCACATTCATCCTGAAGGCATCCTTTCGAGCGCGCTTTACCTCGCGGTTCCGGATGCGGTGGATGACGCGGCAAGGAACGGATGGCTTGAACTTGGCCGCCCGCCCCGCGATCTCGCGCTCGACATGCCTCCTGTCCAATCGATCCAGCCGCGACCCGGCTTCATCGCCCTGTTTCCCTCGACCATGTATCACGGCACAACTGCATTCGGCGGACCGGCCGCGACCGAACGCATGACCGCGGTGTTCGATGTCGTGCCGGCCTGATCGCAGTCCTGATACGGCGCGCAAGACAAGAACCCATTGCCAGCTTTTCGCGTGCGCAGCCTTTTCGAATTGGCTTGCGGGTGCGACGATAATGCCATTGCGGCTGCGCCCACCGCGTTAAGGGCTTTTTGCCGCCTTCAACACTATTGCCGCAAACCGGCGCTCTACGATGGTTAATTCGCAGTGTTTTCGAGTGTTGCAACAGTGCTACACCGCGATTTCAATTTGTCGAAAACGTCCGTCATCGCTTCCCTTGCGGGGTCCAAGCGGCGTAACCCGCAGCCTAGGGACTGGACGGATAAATTCCGCGCAAATTTTGCGTGGGTCGCTTCCAACTAGCCCGACTAATTGGATGAGGAGAGCATCTGGCCGGAGAATGGGCCAGGTGAATTGAGCCATCCTTGTTGTGTCTTTTCACTCCTAGGGAAAGACATCAGTCATGAGGGTAGAAACCATATGAAATTTTCCACGCAGCTCCGACTGAGCGCCGGATCGATGGCAGTAGGCCTGGCCTTGGCATCGACTCCGTCGTTCGCTCAGGATCAGGATACAGTCGATGAGGACACCCAGGTCGTTCCTCAGGCCTCTGACAATGCGATCATTGTCACAGGTACACGTGTCACCAACCCCAACCTCGAGCTTTCGAGCCCGGTTGCAGTCGTTGGCGAAGGCGAAATCCTTCTTCAGCAGACCTCCGGTGTCGAAGAAGTGCTCCGCGAGATCCCGGGCATCGTCAACTCGATCGGCGCCAACACCAATAACGGCAATGGCGGTTCCACGCTGATCAACCTTCGCGGTATCGGCTCCAACCGTAACATCTCGCTGCTCAACGGCACGCGCGTCATTCCTTCGACGACCACGCTCGAAGTCAACCTCGACGTCATCCCCGTTGCCCTGCTTGAGCGTGTCGATGTTCTGACCGGCGGTGCTGGTTCGACCTACGGTGCCGACGCCATCTCGGGCGTTATCAACTTCATCACCAAGACTGATTTTGAAGGCGCCGAGCTCAACGTCACCAACAACATCACCGAACAGGGCGATGGCAACGTCTTCCGTGCCGACCTTACGCTCGGTGCGAACCTCGAAGATGGCCGCGGCAATGTCGTGTTCAACATCGGGTACACCAACCGCGACCCGCTCCGTCAGGGCGACCGCGACTTCTCGACGTTCAACATCAGCTCGTTCTCCGGTAACCCCGGCGGTTCGTCGACCACCACTCCAATCCGCCTTTCGGCGGCTGGCGGTGCGAGCGGTCTGCTGAACAACATTGTCATCGATCCGGAGACGGGCAACGAGGTAAATGGCGGGTTCGTTCAGATCGATCCTGCCACGGGCCAGGTGAACCCGGGCTTCACGCCGTTCAACTTCAACCCGTTCAACTACTTCCAGACACCTCTGGAGCAATACCGCATCTACACGCAGGGCAATTACGAAGTCAGCCCGTCGCTCGAATTCTTCGGCGAAGCGATGTATGTGAACAGCACGGTTGAAACCAACGGCGCGCCTTCAGGCACCTTCGGTGTTACGGTCGACATTCCACTGTCGAACCCGTTCCTGCCGGACGCACTCGTTGATCAAATCTGTGCACGTGATACCGTTCTGTTCCAGGCTGCAACCGCCACCACTCCTCAGCAGAGTGCGCTGGGTGTCGTGGAACCATTCCTCGACCCTGCTGCTTGTGCAGCAGCTCGTGCGGCGACAGATCCGAACGATCCTGACTTCGAGACTGCGAGCCTTACTCTGGGCCGTCGTTTCGTCGAGTTTGGCGAGCGTCTCTCGGTCCGTGAAACCGACCTATTCCAGGTCAAAGGCGGTGCCCGCGGCGATATCACTGACACCATCCAGTACGAAGCCTTCTTCGCCTATGGCGAGAGCGAGCGTACGCGGCGCCAGTCCGGCAACGGCCTGCGTTCGCGTCTGGTGCAGTCCCTTAATGCCACGAGCACGACCGAATGTCTGGATCCGACTGGTGGCTGTGTCCCGATCAACATCTTTGGCGACACTGGCACAATTCAGCCAGACGCCATTGCGTTCATCGATACCGGCAACCAGCAGTCGAACTTCAATGAATTGTTCCAGGTCGGTGGCTTCATCACCGGCGAGCCAGGTTTGACCCTTCCATGGGCTGAAAACGGCGTGAACTTCGTGCTCGGTGTCGAGTATCGCGACTACGTAGCTGGTCAGTCGTCTGACGTTGCATCGCAGACGCCTTCGGAAGTGCTTGGTAACGGCGCAGCTGCTGTTGACTTCACCGGCTCCTACGATGTGTCCGAAGTTTTCGGTGAGCTTGTCATTCCGATTGTCGAAGGTGCATCCTTCTTCGATGAGCTGACACTCCAGCTCGGCGGTCGTATTTCGGATTACTCGACCACCGGCACCGAATACACCTGGAAGGTCGGCGGCACCTGGTCGCCAGTTCCGGCGCTCCAGTTCCGCGGCAACTTTCAGCGCGTGACGCGTGCTCCGAACGTTTTCGAACTGTTCTCACCACTTGTTACGGGCCTGGCGAACTTCTCGGCTGACCCATGCGCTGGCGGAGCCCCGTCAGGCAATGCCGATCTGCTCGCGATCTGCCTCGCACAGGGTGCGGATCCGACCCAAATCGGTTCGATCATTGTCGATCCGGCTGGTCAGGTGAACGTGACCTCGGGCGGCAACCCCGATCTCGACTCGGAAGATGCTGACACATGGACCATTGGTGCCGTGTTCCAGCCTGATTTCGCTCCCGGTCTCGTTGCGACGGTCGATTACTACAACATCAAGATCACCGATGCGATCACGCAAGCTACCGAGGATGACATCTTCGCGCTCTGCTTCGGTGACGACTACTCGAATGGTAACTTCACCATCGACAGTAGCTCGGCGACCGATCCGAACTGCACCGGCATCCGCCGGAACCCGGCGACCGGTAACTTGTTCGGTGAACTGGCGACCACTCCGGGTCTCCCGCAACCGTTCTCCAACCAGGGAACGATCTTCACCGACGGTATCGATCTGACGATCAGCTACAACACTGATCTCAGCGCTGCTATCGGGTGGAACTCGTCGTTCGCCGGTAACTGGACTGCCAACGAAGAATTCCAGTCTTCGGCGGTCGGTGTAAACCGTGAGTGTGTCGGGTTCTACTCGACAAACTGCGGCGGCGTTGGCTCGGGCGCTCTGAACCCAGAGTTCTCGTTCAACTGGCGCAACACGCTCACTTACGATGTGCTCGCACTGTCGCTTAACTGGCGCTGGATCGACAGCTTCGAATATGAGCCCCTTTCCGGACCCGAGCGGTTCGTCGAGGAATTCACGACCATCGAAGCGTACAGCTACTTTGACCTGACGCTTCGTGCAGAAATCGATCCCGTGACGCTGGTGTTCGGCATCCAGAACCTGCTCGACGAGCAGCCGCCGATCGTCGGTTCGAACATCGGTTCGACTGCAAACAACTCGGGTAACACCTACCCGAACGTTTATGACATTCGTGGCCGCAGCTATGCAGCGAGTGTCCGCCTCAGCTTCTAATCCAGGCTGACAGCAAACGACAAAGAGAGCCGCGGTCTTCGGACCGCGGCTTTTTTTGTGGGCGATTTAGGCCGCCCGAAGAAAGTGAGCCCCAGCCTTGGGTGATCCTTGAGGGGCGCTCGGAAAACTCGCTCGACAGCGATCTGCGCGAGCTTCTCACCAGTCCCCTCGCTTGCCTTTGAGGCGGCCCTCCCGCCGGCTTCATGACGCAGAGATGGATCGGGCCCGCAGCGCGACGCCGCGTCTCCAGCGCCCCGCAAATCAAAGCGGGTGGCCACCCTCTCGCTGCGCTGCAAGCAGCATCGGCCAGTCGCCGGAACGCTCCTCAGCACCAGGAACAACGCGCGGGACATGCGGAGCGCACCTTCGGGCATTCTCGAGCCATGCTTGGAAACACACAGCCATTACATCCGGTGCGGCAGACACGGCCCACACTGAACCCAAGCGGCTCCTGTAGCCCTCGCACGGTTGACGACCTCAAGCTCCGCCCTCCCCGCGGCGCTGCCATGAGCGCAATGAAAAAAGGGCCCGGTCCTGCGACCGAGCCCTCTTCTATCAGTTGCTGTGCCGAGGCGAGATCAGAGACCGCCAGGTCCGCAATCATTCGCCAAGAAGTCGAGCATCTTTGTGTATAGCTGCTGCTGGTGATTGAACATCAGCGTGTTGCTGAAGTGGTCCGCACCCTCAAGGGTCACGAACTGCCCCTGCTTCCCTGCTGCTTCGAATGCCTTCTTATAGTCTCTGAAGTGATAATACATGACACGGCGATCATTATCGCTGTGGATCATGAGCAGCGGAATGTTCACATTGGCAACTTCGTTGATCGGATTGACCGTTGTGCCGCCGCGATGCTTGTTCCAATCGTCAAGCGCCTTCAGATCGGGGTCGTTCCGGTAGAGGTACTGCTTCTCGGCGTCGGCCACGCCGTTCACTGCGATCGAGCACTGATACAGGTTATCTTGACGCGCTGCGGCAACCAACGCGGCATAGCCTCCGTAGGACCAGCCGAAGAAGGCAACTCGATCCGGATCGGCAAGGCCCTGTTCGATGAGGTATTTTACGCCGTCATCCTTGTCATCCTGCATTGCCAGACCGTGCTGCAAATACCCTGCGTTGAAGTGCTTCTTGCCCCAGCCTGTCGAAATGCGGTTTTCAGGGTGGAAGACCATGTAGCCGACCGAAGCGAGCATTTGCCCCATCTCGTCAAACGACACCCTTCCGTTCACGGCAGGACCGCCATTGTGCTGCACAATGAGCGGAAACGGCCCTTCGCCCTTGGGCATCGTCACGTATCCCGGAATTTCCAGGCCGTCGCGCGCCTTGTAACGGATGTATTTCACATCGCTCAATTGTTCGGGGTTAAGAAGCGGATTGCGGCTACCAAGTTTGGCCAGCTTCCCGTCCTTGACCATCCAGTATGAGCCAGGATCGCGAGGGCCGCGATTGGTCACAATCATCGTCAGCCCGTCACGTGAGCGGCTCGATATGGAAATGTCATGCGCGTAAGGGATCTGTTGCTCGAGCGCCTCGAAAAGCGCCTTTTCTTCCTCATCGAACCAATGCCGCTCCAGTTTGGCGCCCGGATAGACGGCAGCGACGAGTTTATCATTGCCCGGTATCGAATGAGTTTGAATACCCAGGACGTCGGCGTCTTCCGGCTGGAACAGCTTCTTGCCGATTTGACCAGACGAGAAATCAAACTCGTAAAGGCCAGCCTTGTCCTCACCTTCCGCGACATGCACGAAATATCCGGTGTTTGGATCGTCCTGCTTGAAACCGACTACACCGAAATTTCCGCCGTAGAATTTATAGACGTTGTCGGGATCCGTGAAATCTGTTTCTTGAAAAAACGTCCAGGAACTGTCGCCAGGTTTGCGATAATATTCCTTGTAGGTTCCGTCTGTACGATCAAGCACAGCGGTGTATCTTGCGTTGCCTTCGCTATCCCAGCGCTCAACCTGCGGGTATTTATTGTTGCCCTTGAGAACGAGCGAACGGCTACCAGTCCTGAGATCGAATTTGTAATAGGCCCTCGGGCGCGCAGCCGCAAAAGGGTCGCGCCCGGTAGGGTCAGGGATGGCATTCCCGCCGCCAATGAGGACTTTATCAGGATCATTCGGAAGGGTGCTTACCAAGCCGAAATTACCGGCAGCCTTGCTGAACGTGTTGTTCTCCAGATCGTAGGAATACGCGAGATATTCGCGAATGTCCTGCTCCGGGCGCTTGACCTGTGAGCGTTTGACTTGCCACGCAGTGCCGAAAATATAGTTATCGCTGACCCACTGTGCGCCGATGATTTCCATCGGATCGGCGTTAAGCCTGCGGAGCGGTTTCGACAGGTCATCGGTGCTGTAGATTTCAAGCAGATATTCGCCTTCGCGGCTTTCGACCTTGTGCACGAGAACATGCTTGCCATCGGGAGAAACTTGGACTGCATTGACGACAGCGCGCAATGCCCAGACGTCGACCGGAACGCTGGCCTGCGCTTGTGTTTCGCTGGGCGCGGCGACACTGAGACCGAGTGCCGATACACCGACCATGGCGGCTGCCAGCGGGGCTTTAAAAAGCTTCATGATTTAGAACTCTTCCAGGTTGAAAATGGATTGGTGTTCACATGAACCGCCTGGCCTCCCGTCCAGCGGCTCGAACACCTTGCATTAAATCAAAAAAGCGGCCCCTCGGCAAGTGCGAGGAGCCGCTTTTTTTGGCTTAATTGAGCGGTTTAGCCCTTAGAAACGGTACAGCAGCTGGCCGAAGAATTCGCGGCCATCCAGGTTGTAACCGTTTCCGATTGGAACGTTGGAAACGCTGAACACTTCGTTGCTGTCAACCAGCGGCGGGTCTTCGTTGAAGATGTTGGTCACACCCGCGATGACGCGGAGCGTGCCGTTATCCCAGCGGAGCGATGCCGTGTGCTCGAAGTACTCGTCGGCGAAACCGATATCGCGGCAGAATACACCGTCACCGTTTACGCCGTCACCAGCCGGGCCGAGGCCTGTGCAGGTGTCACCGAAGAAGCCAGTACCCAGGTTGCCGAACGCATCGTCAAGCGGATCGATACCGTCTGCCTGCTGCTCGACATCGCCGATGTAACGGGTCTGCCAAGTGAAGCGGAAATCGGTCCAGTCGACCGAGAAGGTCGCACGGCCAGTCCAACTTGGAAGACCGAATTCGCCCGCATCATCGTCAAAGGTCTGATTGCCGTTGTCGTCGATGAAGAGGGTCGAACGTTCGATCAGGTGGTTCGCCCGAAGGTTGAGCGCCAGATCGAAGTTCTCGCCGCCGATCATAACGTCCTTGCCGAAGGTCGTGTTGATGTCGATCCCGCGGACCGATTCCTGGTTCAGGTTGATGAAGCCGGAATTGGTTGCGCTGACCAACTGACGCGAGTTCGGGTTGGTGTCGACCGTAATACGATCGCAGAACGGGCTGCGAATGCCATCCTGACGGGTGTAGCAGTCATTGATGATGAACTGCGAAGACGGCTCGATGATCGAGTCCTTCAACTTGATGTCGAAATAGTTGAAGTTGAAAGCGAATTCGAAACCGCTGGCGAAGCTCTCTTCGAAAGCAAAACCTGTGGTGATCGAACGCGAGGTTTCCGGATCGAGGTCGAACGTGCCGCCTGCGGTGTCTTCGATGCTCAGCTGGCGAATGGTGTTCAGTGCCGAGACGTCGATACCAACGCTGGTCGGGTCACGACCTTCGCGTGTGCAGTTGTCGAAGATTGCCTGGTCGCGGGTGTCGAGCGTCGGATCGTAGAAACCGCTGGTCGCTCCAGCAGGCGTTACGAACGCATCGTCCGGCACGGCGCAGGGATCGATGACAGTTGGGAAGCCCGACTGACCTTCGAGGAAATTCTCGCGCAGGTTCGGTGCACGGAATGACGTACCGTAGCTGAACTTGATCAGCAGCGGTGCCACCGGACGCCAGCCAGCCTTGATCGAGTAAGTCCCGGCGGTGCCGTAGAATTCCTCGTCCGTGACACGGCCGGACAGGTTGACGGTCAGCTCTTCGACCAGCGTTTCGCCAGCGATCAGCGGAATGTCGACTTCACCGAACAGCTCACGGATCCACTTGGAACCGGTTGCGCCGCGGTCAGCGAAAAAGGCGAACAAAAGGCCGTTTGCGGCCACATCGTTCGGCTGCGAGTCGATCGAGTCTTCGCGCCATTCGGCACCAAGCACCACACCAACCGGACCGGCGGGCAGTTCGAACAGATCGCCCGTCATGAAGCCGGAAAGCAGGATCTGCTCATAGGTGGTGTCAAACCCGCGAATACCGAACAGGTAATCGCGCTCTGCCTGGGTGTCGAAGTCACCAATCGCGGTGCCAAGGACGTTGGCGGAGAACAGGTTTACCGGAACACAGCCTTGCGTCAGGTCGGCAAGAGCCAGACCGGGATTTGCAAGACTGGCCGAATCGCATGCGCCATTGGTCAGCGTCGGCATGAACGCCACGCCCTGGTCGTAATCGTCGGCAATTCCGTCACCGTTATTGTCGACAATGCCGTCGCCATCGAAATCGGCGGTCGGGTCGATACCGAGCGCAAGCGCAAGCTTGTCCTCACGGATACCAAAGCGAACCGAAGACCCTTCCGAACGCGAGTAGGTACCCGCGACTTCGAAGGTCCAGCTCGAACCGATGAAGGGCAGATCGCCGCGCACACCGAGCACACCGCGATACTGCTCCTGCGTAACATCGAAGTTATCGCGGTCTCCCACAATCGAGAGGACCGGGATGACAGGAAGGCTGAGGCCTGCGTTGGCGCCCGGACGACCAAGCAGCGTGACTTCCGCAGCTGCACAGTCGTTGTTCGCGGTGTTACAGGGGTTGAACGGGTTGCTGCCCGGTACATACGGGAAGATCTGGCCAGCACCGCCGCTGTCCGACTGGATTTCGGCGCGCGTGTAGTTGGCTTCAAAGAACGGCGTGATGTTTGCATCGCCCGGGAACGTGTATTCACCGTAGGCGAAAACGTTGTAGAGTTCCTGACCCGAGATGAACACCTGTTCCGGGTTCGCGCCGTTACGGTCGATGAGCGAGAAGTCGACATCGCGGAAGCCGTCACCGTCACCGTCGATATCAACGCCGCCGATGGTGGATTCGTCGTAGTTCGTGATGCCCGAGTTGCCCGGACCCGGCGTAAAGTAGATCGAACCGTAGGACTGGAACGGGCTGACGATACGGCCAACCTGGCTGGTGATGTTGCAAGGCTGCTCGCGAACGGTCACGCCAGGGGTGCGGTTCTCAACAATCGCCTTGGCACGGATCCCGACATTGCGAACTTCGCCGCTATCGGTCAGTTCGAGAGGGGTGGTACAGCCGGCGAGAAACGGACGGTCTGCGAGACGAACTTCGTCGCGGCGTGCATATTCAGCGCCGATGCCGAAGAATGCGCGGTCGGTGTTGAAGCCCCAGGCCGCGCTGACAGTGTAGTCATCGCCGCCGCCGAATTCGTTGATGTTGCCGTTGGCCTGCAGTTCAAGGCCATCGAAGTCCTTGCGCAGGATGATGTTACCCACACCGGCAACAGCGTCCGAACCGTAAACCGACGATGCACCGTCGAGCAGCAGGTCGTAGCGATCGACGAGCGTCGAAGGAACGAGGTTGATCGAAGGGTTGGTCGGCGCACCTTCCACACCAGCTGGTGCGAGGCGGCGACCATTGACGAGAAGAAGCGTACGATCGGCACCAAGACCGCGAAGGTTCAGCGTCTGCGAACCCGGACCGTTGTCGAGGACGAAGCCCTGGAAGGTCGCATCGATCTGCTGACCGGCGGCGCTTTCCGAACGCTGCAGAATCTGCGCCGGGTCGAATGCACCGACAGCCTGCTGGTTTTCGGTGCTGAGCACCTGAAGCGGCGAGATCGAGCTGTAAGTGTCGCGAACGATACGCGAACCGGTAACGGTGATACCGCCCTGCTGCGATTGCTGCTGACCCGATGCGCCGGTCGTAATATCGACTTCTTCACCCTGTCCGGTGGTGGCGCCCGTGGGGCCATCCTCGGTCTGGATGCAATCGCCCGAGGCATCGACGGTGCCCGGTGCGTTGGTGTCCGTGATACATTCATCACCCGGCTCGGCATCTTGCGCGAAAGCCGGAGCGGCGGTCGCGAACGCGATTACCGATGCGGAGAAGGCGAGCGCCTTCACAGAACTGCTGTTAAACTTTTTCATGGTGACTCCAGTTGCGACAACCGAAGCTCCGACACCCAATCAGACAACATCTCCCACCCGCACTTACCCGGTGCGGAAGAGAGAATCCCCATTGCTGACTTCGCGACAAAGCCCCTGCGATGTCGGATTTGTGCAATAGCGAAAGAATGAAGTCAAAGCTGCGAGCGTGTGACACGCGCTTTTCGCGCACTTTTCATGCTCGTGTTGCGTTAATCCCACAGAAAGGAAGCGGTTGCGCAACTTAAACAGATTATGACTATAAGATTCAATCAAAGTAGGGTGGTCTGCGCGAAACAAACCACCACCCTTCTCAGTTATTTTACGTATGAGTCATTTAATTTCACAAATTGCTAACAATCACGCCGTCGTCATTTGCAATTCGCCGTCGCCTTCATCGACTTTGACCGTCGTCCCGTCGGTCACGGTCCCTTCGAGCAGCATCTCTGCCAGCGGGTCTTGCAAATAACGCTGGACGGCACGCTTCAAAGGCCGCGCTCCGTAGACCGGATCGTAGCCCACCCGGCCCAGCCACCTGAGCGCAGCTTCGGTCAGGTCGAGCGTGATCTTGCGGTCATCGAGCAGCTTTTGCACGCGCTTGACCTGGATCGCGACGATCGGAGCCATGTGCTCCATTGCGAGGCGGTGGAACAGGATGATCTCATCCAGCCGGTTGAGGAATTCGGGGCGGAAATGTCCGCGCACCACATCCATCACCTGGTCCTCGACATCGGCAACCTTCTGATCGTCGCCAAGGTTGGAGAGGAACTGGCTGCCGAGATTCGAAGTCAGGATGATGAGCGTGTTCGAGAAATCGACCACGCGGCCCTGTCCATCGGTCAGGCGCCCATCGTCGAGCACTTGCAGCAGGACGTTGAACACGTCGGAGTGCGCTTTTTCGACCTCGTCGAACAGCACCACCTGATACGGCCTGCGCCGCACGGCCTCCGTCAGCACCCCGCCCTCGTCATAGCCGACATAGCCCGGGGGCGCGCCGATCAGCCGGGCGACGGAGTGCTTCTCCATGAATTCGCTCATGTCGATCCGCACCATCGCGCTGTCATCGTCGAACAGGAACCCGGCCAGCGCCTTGGTCAGCTCGGTCTTGCCGACGCCGGTCGGGCCTAGAAACAGGAAGCTGCCGAGCGGTCGGTTCGGGTCCTGCAATCCGGCGCGCGCGCGGCGCACGGCTTTGGATACGGACTGGATGGCCTGCTCCTGCCCGATCACGCGCTTGCCCAGGATGCTTTCCATCTCCAGCAGCTTCTCGCGCTCGCCTTCCATCATCCGTTCCATCGGGATTCCGGTCCAGCGGGCGACGACACCCGCGATGTCTTCTTCGGTCACTTCTTCGCGCAGCAGCGCGTTCTCGGTCATGCCCTCGGCCGCTTCGAGCCGCTTTTCGAGATCGGGGATCGTGCCGTAGGAAAGCTCGCCTGCCTTGGCGAGATCGCCTTCGCGCTGCGCCTGTTCCAGCTCCAGCCGGGCATGGTCGAGCTCTTCCTTGATCTTGCTTTCGCCTTCGATCTTGTCGCGCTCGTTCTGCCAGCGGGTCGTCAGCTCGGAGGATTGCTGTTCGAGTTCGGCGAGCTCTTTGCGCAGGTTCTCGAGCCGATCCTGCGATCCCTTGTCGCCTTCCTTCTCCAGCGCCGATTCCTCGATCTTGAGCTGGATGATCCGGCGGTCGAGTTCGTCGATTTCCTCTGGCTTGGATCTCGACTTCCATCCGGATGCGCGAAGCCGCCTCGTCCATCAGGTCGATGGCCTTGTCCGGCAGGAAGCGGTTCTGGATGTAGCGGTCGGACAGGCGCGCTGCGGCGACGATAGAGCCGTCGGTGATGCGCACGCCGTGGTGGAGTTCGTACTTGTCCTTGATACCGCGCAGAATCGAGATCGTGTCCTCGACGCTGGGTTCCTCGATATAGACCGGCTGAAAACGCCGCTGGAGCGCGGGGTCTTTCTCGACATATTTCTGGTATTCATCGAGGGTCGTGGCCCCGATGCAATGCAGCTCGCCGCGTGACAATGCGGGCTTCAGCAGGTTGGATGCGTCCATCGAGCCTTCGGAAGCGCCCGCCCCGATAAGAGTGTGCATCTCGTCGATGAACAGGATGATCTGTCCGTCGGCATTCTTCACCTCGTCGAGCACCGATTTCAGCCGCTCTTCGAATTCGCCGCGATATTTCGCGCCTGCGATCAGGGCGCCCATGTCGAGCGACATCAGCGCGCGGCCCTTGAGGCTGTCGGGCACGTCGCCATTGGCGATGCGCAAAGCGAGACCCTCGGCAATCGCGGTCTTGCCCGTGCCGGGTTCGCCGATCAGCGCGGGGTTGTTCTTGGTCCGGCGGGCAAGGATCTGGATGGTGCGGCGGATCTCCTCGTCGCGGCTCGATGACCGGATCGAGTTTGCCGTCGCGCGCTGCCTGAGTGAGATCGCGCGCGTATTTTTCCATCGCGTCGTAATTGGCCTCGGCATTGGCGCTGTCGGCCTTCTTGCCGCCGCGCAACTGGTCGATGGCCGAATTGAGGCTTTGCGGAGTAACGCTCGCGGCCTTCATCGCTTCGCCCGTTGCACCGGGCGCCAGCGACAATGCGACGAGCATCATTTCGACGGTGACATAGCTGTCGCCCGCCTTTTCGGCGATAGTTTCCGCCTGATCGAGCACTCGCACCGCATCGTTATCGAGGCCCGGCGTCTGCTGCGCCCCGCCGCCGGTCACCGCCGGTATCTTGTCCAGCCCGGCATCGACCGCGCTCACCGCGAGGGCCGCCTCGCCGCCAGCGCGCTGGATCAGCCCGGCAGCCATGCCCTCTTCGTCTTCGAGCAGAGCTTTCAGCAAGTGCAGCGGGGTGATCCGCTGGTGGTTCATGCGGATCGCAACCGTCTGCGCGCTTTGCAGGAAGCCCTTGGCGCGGTCTGTGAATTTTTCCAGATTCATCGTGAAACCTCAAAAAGCCTGTGATGCATAAAGTGCAAAAGACACTGTCGGAATGACATATAGGTCGGATCATTCCGGTTCCAATCTCACGCGCCTATGAAAGACCACCGCGCATCCCTGCGAGGCAAGATCGAGGCAGGTGAGCGCACACGCTGTGCAGGAGGCCGGGATCGCACTTGCCCTTGCCATCTTGCTGGCCGATAGCGCGGCCAACCACGACCGGTGAAGAAACGATTTGCGAGGATGTCTCCTATGGACCGCGACGCCATTATCAGGCTCAGGCAGGCCTATGATGAAGGCCAGAACATCACGAAGATGCTGAGGGCCGAAAACAACCGGGACACCAACAGCGTCGAGGCCATCGAGATCGCCTACGACCTGCAAACCGGCACGTATATCTCAGGTTTGTCGAACCCCGACATGGCCAGCTATCTCGATGCATACTGTGCAGAGCTTGCGCGGCGCATCGACGGGCTGGACGTGGGCAATTCGATCCTCGATGTCGGAACAGGCGAAGGGACGACCTTTGCCGCAATGATCGAGAAGAACGGCTGGCGCGGCAAGTCTCTGGCGGCCTTCGACCTGTCATGGTCGCGCGCTCACTTCGCATCGCAATACCTGCGCGACAAAAAGCTCGATGTCGCGCTGTTCACCGCCGATATCGCGCAAATTCCGCTGGCGGCGAGCAGCGTCGATACGGTGATCTCCTCGCATGCACTCGAACCCAATGGCGGACGCGAGCGCGAATTGCTGAGCGAACTGTACCGGGTGTGCAGCAAATACCTGATCCTCCTGGAACCGAGTGACGAACTGGGGAGCGAAGCGACGCAGACCAGGATGCGGGAGTTCGGTTATGTCAGCCGCCTGCGCCGCCATGCCGAGGATCTGGGCATGAAAGTGGTCACTCACGAGCTGATGGACAATGTGGCCAATCCCTCTAACCAGACCGCGCTGCTGGTGATCGCAAAGGGCGGCACGGGCGTGGCAGGGGACTTCGCATTCACCGCGCCCGGCTCCGACGAAGCTCTCGTCGAGACCCCGATGGAGCATGGCGGCTTTCTGTATAGTCGGGACGAAGGCCTTGCATTCCCCCGTCTGGCTGGAATTCCGCACCTGCGCCGGTCCTACGCGGTGATAGCCACGAAGTACGGCCAGACGCCCTAAAGGTCTGCGATCTGGCCTCTTCCCGGACCTGCACATTCCCGCTAACCCGCTCCCAGGGAGATAGAGTAGATGCGCAAATGGTTTGTCGGGGCCGGGTTCGCCGTGCTTGCAGTTCTATTGGCGGCGGTAATCGGCCTGATGACGTGGGAGCCGTATTACGCCTTTCAGGCAGAGGCTCCGCCCGAGCGGGATTACACCGCAGAAATCGTCCGCGACGAATACGGCGTCCCGCATATTTACGGCGAGACCGATGCGGATGTCGCTTTCGGTGTGGCGATTGCTCAGGCCGAGGACGATTTCTTCACCTTGCAGGATGTCGTCGCGATGAGCCGGGGGCGTTACGGCGCGATTGCCGGACAGGAAGGTGCGCAGTTCGATTACGCCTACCACCTGCTCGATGCGCGCGGCACGGCGGAGCGCAAGTTCGCCGGACTGCCGGCTGACACGCGCGCCCTGTTCGAGGCGTATGCCAGCGGGCTGAACCAGTTTGCCGAGGACAATCCGGATGAGTTGAAGCTTGCCAACCTCTTCCCGGTCAATGGCGAAGACGTTGCGGCGGGATTCGTCCTGCGCCAGCCATTCTTTTACGGGCTCGGCAATGTCATCGCGCCGCTTGTCTCGGGCGATGAGCTGCGGCGCGAGTTCGGCCCCGACATTCCGGGCTTTCCGCGCGGCACTGCCCTGCCGGAGACGCCTGCGGTGGAAGATGCGACGCGCCTTGAGGAAACCGAGGCGCATAGCGGCATCCATCCGCTGCCGTGGGGCGAGGATGCGGCGCTGCTCGGCTCCAACGCCTTTGCCGTAGCGCCGGAAAAATCGGGCGGTCCGACCACGCTGATCTCCAATTCGCACCAACCGCTGCGCGGCGGCGTGGCGTGGTACGAACTCACCGTGGAAAGCGGCGAGGGATGGCATTTCACCGGGGCGAATTTCCCCGGCTCGCCCTTCCCGTTTCTCGGCCATAACCGCCACCTTGGCTGGACCAACACCGTCAACCGCCCCGACATGGCCGACATCTACAAGCTCGAAGTCGCCGTTTCGCCCGGCATTGACGGGGAAGAACTACGTTACCGGCTCGACGATGAGTGGCTCGATCTGGAAAGCAGGACCGTGACCCTGCCGGTAAAGCTGGGGCCGATCACGCTCCCGGTGCGCCGCACTGTCTATCGCAGCGTTCACGGCCCGGTGATCAAGAACGACGACGGCTATTTCGCAGTCCGCTATGGCGGGATGGACAGCGTCGAGCAGCTCGATGCCTATTACCGGCTCAACAAGGCGACGAACCTTGCCGAGTGGCAGGCGCAGATGGCGCGCATGGCGATCCCGAGCACGAACTTCATCTACGCCGATGAGGACGGAAACATCGCCTACGTCTATAACGCTGCAATCCCCGACCGGCCCGACGATGTGAGAGCCGATTGGCGCAGCGCGCTGCCGGGCGACCGCAGCGACCTGATCTGGGAAGGGTCTGTCGATTATGAGGAACTGCCCAAGCTGATCAATCCGCCCAGCGGCTGGATCTACAATGCCAACAACGAACCTTATACGGCGGCAGGCGCAGGCAGCGACCTGTTGCCCGACGACTTCTCGCCAGTGCTGGGGGTTGAGCGCAAGCAAACCAACCGTTCGCGCCGCGCCTACAAGCTGCTTTCTGAAGCAAACCTGCTCGACCGCGCAGCGCTGGAGCGGATCAAGTATGACACCGCCTATGAACGCGAGGGCTATGTCGCTGATCTGTGGGACGAGCTCGAAAACTGGCGAAGCAAGAAGACGACCATCAAATCAACCCTGACAATCGACGAAGAACTTCTTTGGGAGGCACGCGAACTGCTTCTTACCTGGGACTTCACCGCCGACAACAAAGGTCGCGCCGATGCTCTGGCATTGTTGATGATCCGCGATTTCATGTCCGCTGAATATCAAAACAAAGCCGAAGTGCCCGATGTTCAAGATATGCTCCACGATGCAGCCCAGCATTTGATGGAGCATTTCGGCAGGCTCGATCCGCCGATGAGCGACCTGCTCCGTCTGCGTCAAGGCGATGTCGATCTGCCGCTTGATGGCGGCTCGGACACCTTGCGCGCCTCGACCACATGGGATGTGGATGATGATGGCCGCCTGCGCCTTGTCCACGGCGACAGCTTCATCCAGTGGGTCGAATGGCCTCAAGATGGCGAGCCGCGTCCGCTCTGAATCGATCCAGCCGTTCGGCGCTGCGATCACCCGGCCCGGCAGCCCGCACCACACCGATCAGATGCAGCTTTTCGTCGATCACCAATTGAAGCCGGTCAAGTTCTGGCGAGAAGACGTGCTCGCCAATGCCAAGCGGCGCTACACGGTGACGAACGTGCAATAATGTAACTTGAAGTGTCACGCCAATTGGCGCACCGTATTCGTAGTAAGAGTTTCAAAAGAGAGAGATTCACCATGTCGCTGTTCAATGCAGGCGCCCGCCTGGCTTCCACGAGTATTGCTGCAATCGCGCTGGCGATGGTCGCTCCATCCGCACCGGCGCTTGCCGATGGCCACGCGCATTCCGAAATGGCAGGCGCAGGCGACCTGTCCGAGCTCGTCTCGCAGGTTGCGATACCGTATGAGAGATTCGAGCTCGAAAACGGCCTTACCGTGATTGTCCACGAGGATCGCAAGGCGCCGGTCGTCGGCATCGCGGTGTGGTACAATGTCGGTTCCAAGGATGAGCCGGAAGGCAAGACCGGCTTTGCCCACCTGTTCGAACACCTGATGTTCAACGGAAGCGAAAACGCGCCGAACGATTACTTCCAATACCTCCAGGAAATGGGCGCGACCGATACCAACGGGACGACCAATTTCGACCGGACGAACTATTTCCAGACCGTGCCCAGCCCCGCGCTCGAACGCGCGCTGTGGCTCGAAAGCGACCGCATGGGCTATCTGCTCGGCGCGGTGACGCAGGGGAAGCTCGATAACCAGCGCGGCGTCGTGCAGAATGAAAAGCGCCAGGGCGACAACCAGCCCGGCGGCCTTGTCTTCTATGAAATCCTCGAAAACATGTTCCCTGAAGGGCACCCCTACAGCCATTCGGTGATCGGCTCGATGGCCGATCTCGACAGCGCCTCGATGGAGGACGTGCAGAACTGGTTCCGCGACAAATACGGCCCCAACAACGCGACCGTGGTCCTCGCCGGCGATATCTCCGCCGCCGAAGCCCGGCCGCTGATGGAAAAGTATTTCGGTGAGATCGCGCGCGGTCCGGTCAACAATCCGGCCGAGGCTGCAATCCCCGTGCTGGCCGAAGACAAGCGCAGCGTGATGCGCGATCAGGTGGCCGCAACCACTGTCAGCAAGTTCTGGTCCGCCCCCGGCATCACCAGTGAGGAACTGACCGCTCTCGATATCGGCGCGACCATCCTTGGCGGCCTTGCTTCCAGCAGGCTCGACGAGGTGCTGGTGCGCGATGAGCAGCTGGCGGTCGGCGTCGGCGCAGGCAACTTCGATTTCCAGCGGGTCGGCATCCTGAACGTGTCCGCCACGCTGAAACCCGGCGTAGAGCTCGAAACGCTCGAGGCGCGGCTCGACGAGCTGATCGCCGAATATATTGCCGAGGGACCAACCGACGACGAAGTGCGCCGTGCGGCGACCAACCAGCTTGCCGGCACAATCCGCGGGCTGGAGCAGGTCGGCGGCTTTGGCGGCAAGGCGGTGACGCTGGCGCGCGGCGAAGTGCTCGCTGGCGATCCGGGTTTCTACCAGAAGCAATTCGATGTTCTCGCCACTCTCACCGCAGCCGATGTGAAAGCCGCGATGGAGCGCTGGATGACGCGCCCCAGCTTCACCCTTGTCCTCGAACCGGGTGAGCGCGACGCGCAATACGAGGAGGCAGCCTCGGTCGAGACTGAAGGCGAAAACGCCTCTGAGCGTGACCGCGAAGCCGAAGAGATCACCGTCTCCAAGGTTCGCCCCGCACCGCCGATCGACACGATCGCAACGCTTGATTTCCCCGATCTCGAGCGCGCGATGCTCGCCAACGGAATGCAGCTGACCTACGCGCAGCGCGATGCAGTCCCGGCGACCTATGTGACGCTCTCCTTCGATGCGGGCAGCGCGGCCGATCCGGTCGATATGCGCGGTCTCGAAGACCTCACGCTGTCGCTGTTCGACGAAGGCACAGCCGACATGACCAGTCAGGAAATCGCCGAAGAGCGCGAACGCCTCGGCGCGTCGATCTCGACCGGCGGCGGAGCGGACCGGTCGACTTTCACGCTGTCGGCGCTGTCGTCAAACCTCGTGCCTTCGCTCGAACTCCTCAGCGATATCGTGCGCGAACCTGCGTTCAATCCCGCCGATCTCGAGCGTGTGCGCACGCAGACGGTTACCGGGATCAGGCAGCAGCTGAAGACGCCCCAAGGCATCGCTTTTCGCTCGATCGCGCCGGAGATCTTCGGTGAAGCGAACCCCTATGGCGGGAACAGCTCGGTCGAAAGCGTAACCTCGATCACGCGCGACGATCTGGTCAGCTTCAAGGACACCTGGATCCGCCCCGACAATGGCGAGGTATTCGTGATCTCCGACCGTCCCATGGCTGAAATCGTCACCGCGCTGAACGGCGTGTTCGGCGATTGGGAAGCGCCCGCAGCGGCGAAAGGCACAAAGAGCTTCACGCTCGATGGTGCGCCGGACGCAGGCGGACGGATCATCCTCATCAACCGGCCCAACAGCCCGCAGAGCTTCATCCTCGGCGCGCAGCTGACGCCGCTCAATGCAAGCGATGACAATTACATCGACTTCACCAATGCCAACAATTCGCTTGGCGGCAACTTCCTCGCGCGGCTCAACATGAACCTGCGCGAGACGAAGGGATGGAGCTACGGTGTGCGCGGCGGACCGCAGGCGCGCGAGAACGCAGTGGCCTATACCATTTCCGGCGGCGTCCAGGCGGACCGCACCGGCGATTCGGTTGCCGAGCTGATCCGCGAGACGAGCGAATTCCTGACCACGAACGGCGTCACCACCGAAGAACTGCAGCGCAATGTCGCGCAGGAAATCGGAGAGCTGCCGGGTCGGTTCGAAACCTCGCCCGCCGTCCTGAGCGCCATGCAGAGCAACGCGCTCTACGGACGCCCGGACGACTATTACGAAAGCCTCGTCGAGAAGTACCAGGGCCAGAGCGCTGAAAGCCTCGATGCCGCGGCGCGCGCCGCGCTCGATATCGACAGGTTCGTCTGGGTCGTGGTCGGCGATGCGAGCATGGTGCAGACCCAGCTCGAAGGGCTCGGCCTGCCGGTCGAAGTGCGCGAGCTGCCCGAAGGCGAGTGACGCCAGGCGGGTGACGCTACGGCCTTGAGGGCCAAGTACAATTCAGGAAGGGCGGGAGCGCGCATCGGCGGCTCTCGCCCTTTTTCTTACGCGCCGGATTGAGGTTGAATGGCACTGACACACGTGTAAATACCGCGCTCATGAGTTTCACGGCCATGCGGGCCGATCACGCTCGAACAACACCGCGCGCCGGTCCGCCGCCGCGATCAGCAAGGAGATCATACATGTCTGACGTTTCCGGTACCTACAACACGACCGTCAAGAGCCCGATGGGCGACCAGAGCGGCACCTTCACCGTGGTCGACAATGGCGACGGCACCTTCTCCGGCAACATGGCCGGCGGCATGGGCTCGATGGATGTCGAAGAAGGCAAGGTCGATGGCAACAAGATGACCTGGAAGATGAACATGACCGTCCCGATGCCGATGACGCTCGATTGCGAAGCCACCGTCGAAGGCGACACGCTGGCAGGCAACGTCAATGCCGGCGCATTCGGCGCGATGCCGCTGACGGGTACGAAGGCCGCCTAAGCGCGTCTCTCGCCAGAAACACGCAAAAAGGCCGCCGGAGCACAGCGCTTCGGCGGCCTTTTTCGTGTGCTGAAGAGTTTCTCTTGCGAGCAGTTTCAGTAGCGGAACCTGGCAAGCGCCGGGCGCCCGCACCCGCAAGGCCATTGCCGGCATTAACCCGCCCGATTGCGGACAGTCCGGCGCTCTGGTATTCGCTCACTCTGTAGACATCCGGGGGCTATCCGGGAGGTGTCATGCAGTCGTTGTTCCTGAAATTGGCGTATCGCATCGCGTCGGTGCTGTCATCGCTTTCACCCGCGCTTGCGCGCCTAATCAATCGGCTCGCCATCAGCCGCCTCGCAAAGACCACGCGCAACCGGCCGCATCCGTGGAGCACACTCAACGATCATGTGAGCTGGCGCGGTCTGACCGATCGCAGCTACAGCGCGCGCCATTTGCCCGCGCAGGATATTCCGGACCTCCCCGATGCCGACCGCGTGACCGACCTGTTCCGCGCGCCGGACAGCCGCGACCAGCTCCTGTGCCCCAAATCGACCTGCCTGTTCCCCGCTTTCGCGCAGTACCTGACCGATGGTTTCATCCGGACCATGATCTCGAACGAGTTCGGCAGCGGCGAGACGATCGAGGACCGGCGGCGCAACACCTCCAATCACGAGATCGACCAATGCCCGCTCTATGGCCGCACGGTCGAACAGACCCTCGCGCTGCGCACCCTGAGCGAGGAGCCCGAACTGCGCGGCAGGCTGAAATCCGAAAGCCTGCACAATTCACGCACCGGCACGTTGGAGGAATATCCGCTCAAGCTGTTCGAGCCGGGAGGGATGAGCTTCAATCCGGACTTCACCGACGATGCCGGACGCCCGCTGCTCGATACCCCGCTCGGAATCGACCACACCACTCCCGAGGCGCGCGAGACGCTGTTTGCGGTGGGCGGCGACCGGGCGAACGCCGTGCCGCAGGTGGCGATGCTCAACACGCTGTTCCTGCGCGAACACAACCGGCTAGCGGCGATGATCACGGGTCTCAATCCGAACTGGAACGACCAGCGCGTCTTCGATGCCGCGCGCGCCTGCGTCACGGTGATGTTCATCAAGATCGTGGTCGAGGAATATATCAACCACATCAACTCCACTCCGCTCAAACTCACAGCCGACCCATCGACCGCGTGGAAGGCGAACTGGAACCGGCCCAACTGGATCACGGCGGAATTCAGCCTGCTGTACCGCTGGCATTCGCTGATCCCGGAAACGCTGAATTGGGGCGGCGAGGAATTGCCGGGCGGCGCGCTGAGGCTGAACAATTCCGCCCTGATCGAAGGCGGGCTTGCGAACGGCTTTGTCGATGTCAGCGCCAATCGCGCTGCGGAACTGGGCCTGTTCAACACCGCACCATTCCTTGTCGAGGTCGAAAAGTCTGCGATCCTGCAAGCGCGCGAGAATCGGATCGCGCCGTTTGTCGATTACCAATCCGCCTTCAAGCACAAGCCTGCCCGCGATTGGGACGACATCACGCCCAACACGGCGACACAGCAGGCCTTGCGCAATCTGTACGGCGATGTCGGCAGGCTGGAATTCTACACCGGACTGTTTGCCCAGCCGCGCACCGAAGACGGCCCGCTGCCAGCGCTGCTTCAATCGATGGTCGCGGTCGATGCGTTCTCGCAGGCGCTCACCAACCCGCTCCTGTCACAGCATGTCTGGGGCGATCCTGAGGTGCAATCCGCGACCTTCACGCCCGAAGGCATCGCCGCCATCGAGGACACGACCAGCCTGCGCGATGTGCTGGAGCGCAATTCCGAAGGGCTGGGTCAACGCTTCGTCGGCATGACCCGCGAAGGCTGGCGGCGCGGTCAGGAATAGGCACGGAAAGTTGGCGGTCTGGGCGACGAGTTGACTCACGCCGCATTATGTAATAATGTAATTACATGATTACCGATTCGGACATGGATGACCTGTTCCACGCGCTTGCTCACACCAAGCGCAGGGAAATTCTCGACCTCTTGCGGGGCGAGCCGGGCATGGCGGTCGGCAAGCTGGCGAGCCATTTCGACGTCAGCCGCATCGCCATCATGGCGCATCTCACCGTGCTCGAACGGGCCGACCTGGTGGTGAGCGAGAAAGAGGGCCGCACGCGCAAGCTCTATCTCAACGCGGTCCCCATCAGGCTCATTCAGGAACGCTGGATGGATGGATACAGCGAGCATTTCGCCTCGCGCCTGACGTCGATCAAACACGCCGCGGAAAGCGCGGCCAAGCAGGGGGAAAAGAAATGACCACAAGCGAAACGAAGACGCAAAAGGCAGTCTACAAGGCCTTTATCAAGGCCCCGATCGAGACCGTCTGGAACGAATTGGTCAAGACCGATGAGATGCTGCCGTTCTTCTTCGGTGCGGTCTGCCGAACCCCCGGCGAGATGGAAACCGGCGCGCCGGTCGCAATGGAAACAACCAACGGCAAATATCGCAGCGTCGTTGGCAAAATCATCGAATTCGATCCGCCGCATCGGTATTCGCATACGTTCAAATTCACTGCCTACGACGATCCCCCTTGCGTGGTCACATACGAGCTTACCGAAGTTCAGGGCGGGGTCGATTTCTCGCTCATCACCACCAACGTGCCTGCCGGGACGAAGACCGAAAAGAGCATGGCGCAAGGCGGCACGATGATTGTCGAGACCCTGAAATCGGTGGTCGAGACCGGCAGGCCTTCGCTCGGCACCCGCTTGATGCTCGGCGTCATGGGACTGGCCCAGCCGCTGACGCCGAATTCCAGCCGCTCCGAAAACTGGACCTTCGAGAAAATCGACACCCTCTGACCCAAAGGAGTTTCCCATGGCCGCTTCACCCGATGACCAGCTGGCAACGATGCTGTCCAATATCCCTGAAAAGACCGGAAAGACGCTGCCCGAATGGATCGCTCTGATCCGTGCAAGCGGCGCCGAAAAGCATGGCGAGATCATGAAACTGCTCAAGCAGGAGCATGGCGTTAGCCACGGCTTTGCCAACCTGATCGCATCGAAATCGCGCGAAACCGGAGAGGACGTGGACCTGGTGGCCGCGCAATATTCCGGCGGCAAAGCGGGTTTGCGTCCGCTCTATGAAGAAATCGCCGCGTTTGCGCAGTCACTCGGCAAGGACGTGGAAATTGCGCCCAAGAAGGCGAGTGTCAGCCTGCGCCGCAAGAAGCAGTTTGCGCTCATTACCCCGGCGACCAGGACCCGCATCGACCTCGGTCTGGCGCTAAAGGGCGATCCGGCGAGCGGACGATTGGAGGAATACAACGCGATGTGCAGCCACCGGGTAAGGCTCGAAAGCGCATCCGAATTCGACCAGCAAGTGAAAGACTGGATGCAGCTCGCCTATTCGCGCGCTGGCTGAACGCTACCCCAGCTTGTCCTTCAGGATCTGGTTGACCACCGCCGGGTTCGCCTTGCCCTGCATCGCCTTCATGGTCTGGCCGACGAAGAAGCCGAACAGCTTGTCCTTGCCGCCCTTGTATTGCTCGACCTTGTCCGCGTTGTTCGCGAGGATTTCGTCGATGGCGGTCTCGATCGCGCCCGTATCGCTGACCTGTTTGAGGCCCTCGGTGTCGGCGATCTCTTCGGGCTCGCGGCCCTCGCGCAGGACCAGCTCGAAGATTTCCTTCGCCTGACCACCCGAAATCTCGCCCTTGTCCTGCATGGCGAGGATCTGCGCCTGACGCTCTGCGGTGGCATTGGCCGGATCGGCCTCGTCGCCGGCAGCGTTCATTACGCCGGGGGCGGTGGAGAGCGACCAGTTGGCGACCTGCGTGGCGACCTTCGCCTCGGGCTTGCCGATCTTCGTCGCCGTCACCGACAGCAGCGTCTCGAACCGTCCGAATGTCTCGACCTCGGCGGTCAGCTCGCGCGCATTGTACGGCGTCAGGCCCAGCTCTTCCTCATACCGGCGGCGCTTGGCGTCGGGAAGTTCGGGCAAGCTCGCGCGGCATTCGGTGAGGAAATCATCCTCCAGCACAAGCGGCAGCAGGTCGGGATCGGGGAAGTAGCGATAATCGTGCGCGTCCTCTTTGGACCGCATCGTCCGGGTCGTGCCGGTGGCGACGTCGAACAGGCGCGTTTCCTGATCGACGCTCCCGCCTGATTCCAGCACATCGACCTGCCGCCCTGCTTCGTATTCGATGACCTGCATGACGAACCGCACCGAGTTCACGTTCTTGGTCTCGGTCCGCGCGCCCAGTTCCTCGCCAGCCTTGCGCACCGAGACGTTGACGTCCGCGCGCATCGAGCCTTCTTCCATGTTGCCGTCGCAGCTTCCGACATAGCGCAGGATCGAGCGCAGCTTGCGCACATAGGCGCCCGCCTCGGCAGGCGAGGTCATGTCGGGCCGCGAGACAATCTCCATCAGCGCAACACCGCTGCGGTTGAGATCGACATAGGACATGGTCGGGTGCTGATCATGCATCAGCTTGCCCGCATCCTGCTCGACATGGATACGCTCGATCCCGATGATCTTGTCTTCGGGAATGCCGCCCTTTTCATCCGCTTCGATCAGCAGCTGCCCCTCGCCCACGATGGGGTGATACAGCTGGCTGATCTGATAGCCCTGCGGGAGATCGGCGTAGAAGTAGTTCTTGCGGTCGAAGCGGCTCCATTTGTGGATCTCGGCCTCGATCGCCATGCCGGTGCGCACCGCCTGACGAATGCACTCGGCATTGGGCACCGGAAGCATCCCCGGCATCGCCGCATCGACGAGGGAGACCTGCGAATTGGGCTCCGCCCCGAACGTGGTCGAAGCGCCGGAGAACAGCTTGGAATTGGAGGTGACCTGCGCATGGACCTCAAGGCCGATCACGACCTCCCATTCGCCGGTCTGTCCCTGGATGCGGTAATTACTCATCGTTGTTCACCTGATTGGTGGGTTTGTCTTTTTCAAGCCGCTGCGCCGGACGCACCGGGCCCTTATCCGCTGGCTCATCCTTGACTCGCTTGCCGCTGCTATCGAACCGCGCCTCGCCGTGATCGATCGTCTTGGAGAGGTACATCACGACGCCCCCAAGGATCACGAAACAAACGAGGAAGATGGTCGCGAAGAGCATTCTATGCCGCCTTTTGCGCAGCGGAGATTTCGGGTCTGCCCGACACCAATTTGCGTGACAAGTCGCGGCCGGGTTTCTCGATCAGGTAATAGGTTACGAGTGACCCCATAACCACCACGATGAGCATTGAGAGCGTAATCGCGTCTGCCATTAACGGTGGGCCCTGAAGCACGGTTCGGCCCATGTCATCGACGCTCAGTTCGACGATCTTGGTGACCTGCAGAAACTCTCCGATCCGCCCCTGCACAAACACATGGATCATATAGATCGAATAGCTCGTCAGCCCGAGCCATTGAAACGGTTTTGCGCCGAGTGCCTTTGAAATGAAACCTCGCTGGCTGGCGAGGATGAAGATCATGGCAGCGAAGACAAGAGGAGCAACGAAAGTGAGCGCACGCGTGGTCAGTGACACGAATGCAAAAGTTGCGGCCAGAGCGAGGAGTTCCCAACCCGTCCCGCCTGTTCCGCCGAACTTGCGGAAAGCATGGTAGGTCAGCACCCCAATGCCGAAACCGAAGATGCAACGCAGGATACCACCTTCGAAGGTGATATGGAGGTCTTCTGAAAAGCCCATCATCCAGATCGCGCATCCCGCCGAGAGGAATGCCGCAATCGCAAGCATCGTGCGTTTGGGCGCGAGAAATACAAACGCGAACAACAGGTATGTCCAGATCTCGTACCGCAATGCTCCAGGCAGGGGTATTCCAACCGCGCGCATCGCCAAATCCAAATGTCTGTAGCAGGAAGATGCTCTGAAACAGCGATTCAGGCCCACGTGATCCCGAGAATGCCTCACGCGAGACATATCGGGACAACGTGTCGCCGAACACGATGAGCACCAGCTCAAGCGCAATAAACGCCAGCAGAACGAAGATGTGGAGCGGGTATATGCGCCCCATTCTCAGGCCCATGAACCGCCCGACGGACACCTCGCGGTTTGCAAGGCGAGTGCCATAAGAATGCGCGATCACGAAACCGCTTAAAACAAAGAAATAGTCGACGAACAGCCAGCCGTTCTTTACGATCAGCAGGCTTGATATGTAGCCGTTCGACTGGAAGTGGTAAAGCGCGACGAGCAGCGCACAAATGCCGCGCAGCGCATCGAGCACGTCGAAGCGCATCGCAGCGTCAGCGGCGGGTTGCTCCACTGTCACCACCACTTCTCCGGCGCGTGGGTGAACCCGGCGCGCTGCTGGATCGCCAGACCTGCGTCGAGCACGGTCTGCTCGTCGAACGGCTTGCCGACCAGTTGGAGGCCCAGTGGGAGCCCGTCCTCATTCAGCGTCGCGGGCACACTCATTGCCGGAAGGCCAGCGAGCGAAGCGGGCACGGCGAACACATCGTTGAGATACATCGTCAGCGGATCGTCATTGAGCGATCCCAACGGGAACGATGCGGTCGGCGTGGTCGGGGCGAGGATGACGTCGCATTGCGCCCACGCCTGCTCGAAATCGCGCGCCACGAGCGCACGGACCTTTTGCGCCTGATTGTAATAGGCATCGTAGAAGCCCGCGCTCAGCACATAGGTGCCGATCAGGATGCGGCGCTTGACCTCGTCTCCGAACCCGGCGGCGCGGGTCTCTGCATACATGTCCTGCAATCCGGCTCCATCGGGCAGGTCGCGCAGGCCGTACCGCACGCCGTCATAGCGCGCGAGGTTGGAGGACGCCTCGGCAGGGGCGATGATGTAGTATGCGGGCAGCGCGTATTTGGTGTGCGGCAGCGAGATGTCGACGATTTCCGCGCCCGCATCCTTCAGCCACGCCTTGCCCTGCTCCCAGCTGTCGAGGATCGCCTGATCGGTCCCCTCCATCCGGTATTCCTTGGGGATGCCGACCTTCTTGCCCTTGAGGTCTGCGCTGAGCGCGCTTTCCCAGTCGGGCACGTCCATTTTGAGGCTGGTCGCGTCCTTCGCATCGAAGCCCGCCATCGCGCCGAGCATGATCGCGCAATCCTCGACCGAGCGCGACATTGGCCCGGCCTGATCGAGCGAGGACGCAAACGCCACCACGCCCCAGCGCGAGCAGCGGCCATAGGTCGGCTTGATCCCGCAAATCCCGGTAAACGCGGCGGGCTGGCGGATCGAGCCGCCGGTGTCGGTGCCAGTCGCAGCAGGCGCGATGCGCGCTGCAACCGCTGTCGACGAACCGCCTGAGGAACCGCCGGGCGACATCGCGGCATTGGTGCCCTCCTTGCGCCACGGCGAGGAGACATTGCCGAAATAGCTGGTTTCGTTGGACGACCCCATCGCGAACTGGTCGAGGTTCAGCTTGCCCAGCATCCCGGCCCCCGCATCCCACAGGTTTTGCGAGACGGTGCTTTCATAGTGCGGCGAAAAGCCTTCGAGGATGTGGCTGGCGGCGGTGGTCTGGACGCCGCGCGTTGCAAACAGGTCCTTCATCCCGATCGGCACGCCCGCCATCGGCCCGAGATCCTTGCCATCGGCGCGGGCCTTGTCGGCGGCGTCGGCAGCGGCGAGCGCGTGATCGGGCGTCGTCACGATAAAGGCGTTGAGCTGCGCTGCGGCGGCTACGGCAGCGTTGAAATCTTCCGCCACTTCGCGGGCGGTGAAGTCTCCGCCGCGTACACCGTCGCGGATGGCTTTCACGCCAAGCTGTGTGAGATCAGTCATATTATTCGATCACCTTGGGCACACCGAAAAATCCGTGTTCGGCGGCAGGGGCATTGGCGAGCACGTCGTCGCGCCGCCCGCCAGCAGTTTTCGGGTCGGCATCGACCACGTCTTCGCGCAGGCGCAGCGTGTTCGGGATCACCGCGCTCATCGGCTCCACGCCCTGCACGTCCACTTCGCCCAGCTGCTCGACCCATTCGAGGATGTTGTTGAGCTCGGGCACAAGGTTTTCGAGTTCATCGTCGCCCATCTTGATCCGCGCCAGCGACGCGATCTTGGCGACGGTCTGCTTGTCTACCGACATGGCATGTCTCTCGGGATTATTCGTTCGGGAGGGGAACGGGCGGCGGCTGCATGCCGGGCGCGTTCTGCGGAGGCGCACCTGCAGGTCCGCCGGGAGGTCCGCGCATCCCGCCGGGCCCCTGCTGCTGCATGGCCTGCTGCAGGATTTGCAGGTTTCGGTCGAATGTTTCCTTCGACATGAAATCGACCAGCTCGATCTCGAAGATCAGGTCGGCATTGGGCGGGATCGGCGCGCCGGGAGGCGGCTCCGCACCGTAGGCCTGTTCCGACGGGATATAGACCTCGTACTTGCCGCCCTTCTGCATCTGCTGAAGGCTGTTGAAGAACCCGTCGATGGTCGCGCCTTCCTCGATCGGGAACGGCGTGCCTTCGGGAAACAGGCCCTGGATCGGCAGCGGGATGTCCTGCGATTCGTCGAAGGTTTCGCCGGAGGAGGCCAGCTTGCCCTTGTATTTGACGAAGGCGACATCGCCGGCCTGCGGGCTCGCACCCTCGCCAGCCACGAGCGTGTCAATGTCGAGCCCCTTGGGCATCGCTGCCCATGCAAGGCCGCCGCCGAGCAGGATGGCGAGCGCCACGCCAAGCCACAGCTTGGTCAGCGAACCGTCGGTCACGGGCTTGATGGGGACGCGGGTAACTTCGGTCATTGGATTTCCCTGATCGGATGCGCGCTTCTGGCGGGATTGGTCCCGCGGAATCTGGATAGCAAAAGGGCGCGGAATGATACCGCGCCCTGATGGCTTATCATGTGTAAGCGTTCAAGCGGATTTCCGCCCAAATGCCAGCATTACTTGATGCCGTCACGCTCCATGCGCTTGCGCTCGAGCTTGCGAGCGCGGCGAACGGCGGCAGCCTTTTCACGGGCGCGCTTTTCGCTGGGCTTTTCGTAATGGCGACGCAGCTTCATTTCGCGATAAACGCCTTCACGCTGCAGCTTCTTCTTGAGCGCGCGGAGGGCCTGATCGACATTGTTATCGCGAACCATGATTTGCATAAACGAATTCTACCTCATTCCAATTGCGCCCCGCCCCGATGATCGAAAACCCGAATACCGAAGCCCCGCTGTCGAATCGCGGGAGTGCGCGTAAATTTGACGTTAAAAACGGCGCTATTCCCACCCTTTCAAGGCTCGGAACGCGCTCGAACTAGGGCCCGTATAGCGATTGCTGCATAAATTGGCAAGATATCAAAGCGTCAAACGGCGGTGCCGCGCCGATTGCAACTGCCTTCGGCGCTATGCAGGATGCATAGTGGTCGCTAAAGGGCTGCAAATGACCACCCTCACCCTATCACCTTTGGCCGCTTCTGCCACCGTTGCGCTTGGCGGCGCTATCGGCGCTGTGGGTCGGTATCAGCTGGGCCGGGCGGTCATGCATCAGGTCGGCGCGGGCGCGGCTTTTCCTTGGCCGACGCTGGCGGCCAACGTGATCGGATGCCTGGCGATGGGCGTGCTGTTCGGGTGGCTGGCGCGCACCGGGCACACCAATGAAACACTGCGCCTGTTGCTTGGCGTTGGCCTGCTTGGCGGGTTCACCACATTCAGCGCCTTCGGGCTTGAAATGCTGCTGCTGATCGAGCGCGGCTTTGCCGGGCTGGCGGTCATCTATGCCGCCGTTTCGGTCCTTGCAGGGCTGGCAGCGCTTTACGTCGGTCTTCTCATCATGCGGGGGGCAGCATGAAACCCAAAGCTGCAGCGCAGGTCCGCCAATTCACCGTGAGCGAGGACGATGACGGCATCCGTCTGGATCGCTGGTTCAAACGTAACCTGCCGCAGATCGGCTTTGCCACCGTGTCGCGCTGGGCGCGCACCGGTCAGGTCCGCGTCGATGGCAAGCGCGCCAAGCCCGAAGACCGCCTCGCCGAAGGGCAGACCCTGCGCGTCCCTCCGGGCGGAGAGGCCAGGCATAAGGCCCCTCGCCCCAAGCGCGAGCTGACCGCGGACGAAATTGCCGAGGCACACGCCATGGTGATCCGCGAAACGCCGAGCGCCATCGTGCTCAACAAGCCGCCGGGCCTCGCGACGCAGGGCGGCAGCAAGACGACCAAGCATGTCGACGGGCTGCTCGACGCGTTTGTCGAGGACGCCGAGACACCGCGTCCGCGCCTCGTCCACCGGCTCGACAAGGATACCTCGGGCGTGTTGCTGATCGCGCGCACTCCGGGCAGCGCGGCATCCTATTCGCGGAGGTTCTCGGGCCGCAGCGCCCGCAAGGTCTACTGGGCGCTGATCGTCGGCGCGCCTGAAGTGCGCGAAGGCACGATCGACGCCCCGCTCGCCAAGCAGCCGGGCACGGGCGGCGAAAAAATGCATGTCGACGAGGAAGGTGGCGCAGTCGCGCGCACCCGCTACCGCGTGGTCGAGCGCGCCGGATCGCGTGCCGCATGGGTCGAACTTGAACCGCTCACGGGACGCACCCACCAGCTGCGGGTGCACATGGCGGCCATCGGCCACCCCATCGTCGGCGACGGCAAATATGGCGGGCAGGACGCTTTCCTGACCGGCAGCATCAGCCGCAAGATGCACCTCCACGCGCGCCGCCTCATCATTTCGCAGCCCGGCAACGAGGCTGCGGGCGCGGCGACCGGCGGCGGCAAGCTGGACGTGACCGCCGAGCTGCCCGAGCATTTCGCCTCCAGCATGGAAGCGCTCGGTTTCGACCTGTCGCTGTCCGATGCCTCGCCCGTGCGCGACGAAGCGCCCGAGCGCACGCCGACCGAAAAGAAGCAGGCCGCCCGGCGCCATGCCAAGCAATATCGCAAGGACCGCCGGGGCGAGCGCAAGAGCCGCACGATCTCAGCCGAAACCACCAAGAAAAAGGCGAAGGCTGCGGCCAAGGCCAAGGGTAAAGGCAAGGGCAAGCCCCGGCCCGGACGCCGCAAGAAATGAGCGTGAAGCTGGCGGTCTTCGATTGCGACGGTACGCTGGTCGACGGGCAAGCCGATGTGTGCTGGGCAATGGAGCGCGCCTTTACCCGCGCCGATTTGCCCGCGCCTGACAGCAACCAGGTGCGCCGCATGGTTGGCCTGAGCCTCGGCGTGGCGGTGCGGGAGCTTGCGCCCGAGCTTGACGAGGACAAGGCGCGCGACGTCACGGAATTCTACAAATCGAGCTTTCGCGCGCGCCGCGAGGAAGGCCTGCTCGACGAACCGCTTTACGATGGCATGGCCGAATTGCTCCATTCGCTGCACGGCGATGGCTGGAGCCTCGCGGTCGCCACTGGCAAGTCGGATCGCGGCCTGACCGCCTGCCTCGAAGGGCACGGCCTTGCGGGCCTGTTCGTCTCGCTCCAGACCGCCGACCGCCACCCCTCCAAACCGCACCCTGCCATGCTGGAGGCAGCCCTGTTCGAGGCAGGCGCAGCGCCGGGGCAAGCGGTGATGATCGGCGATACCAGCTTCGACATGCAGATGGCGGGCGCTGCGAATGTCCGCGCACTCGGCGTGGCGTGGGGCTACCACCCGCCGGAGGAATTGCGCGCGACCGGAGCGAGCCGAGGTCGTGGACCGCGTGGCCGATCTGGGCGCGGCACTGGAGCGCGCGCTGTGAGCGGCCTTCAAGACACCGATGCGCTCGCGCAGAAGCGCTACATGATAATGAACGCGGTGAGGATCGTCGCCATCGGCGCCGTCATCGTGGGGATCGCGATTGCTCGCAGCCTCGTTGATCTGCCTTACGCGCTTGGGGTGGTGCTGGCGCTCGCCGGGATGATCGCATTCTTCTTTGCGCCGCCCATGCTCGCGAAGAAATGGAAATCGGACGCCGGAGACGAGCAGGAATGAAGCGGTTTTTCGACGCGGTGGGCATCCGCGAGGTCGAAAGCTTAGGCGAAAGCGGCGGCTGGCAGGTCACGCTCGATGGGCGCGGCCTCAAGACGGTGAAGGGTACGCCGCAAATCCTGCCCAGCAAGACGCTGGCCCAGGTGCTGGCGGACGAATGGGATATCCAGGGCGAAGAGCTCGATCCAAGACTGTTTCCGCTGCGCGACATGGCCGATTACGCCATCGATATCGTCGGAGCCGACACCGGCGTTGTAACTGACAAGCTCATCGCGTTCGGCGACACCGACACGCTGCTCTACCGCGCCGACCCCGACGAGCCGCTCTATGCGCGCCAGCAAGACGTGTGGGAGCCGGTCGTGCAGGCTTTCGAAGAGAGCGAAGGCATCACACTCGCCCGGGTGAGCGGCATCGTCCACCACCCGCAAAGCGAGCAGGCTCTGGCTACACTGAAAACCCGGCTCGCGGAAAAGAACGGGTTCGAACTGGCCGGGATCGAGGCGATGACATCGCTTGCGGCTTCGCTGGTCATCGCCCTGTCCTCTGCGGCACAAGAAAGCGACGCCAATGCCGCAGCGCTATGGCGGGCGGCAAGCCTCGAAGAAGAATGGCAGGCCGATCTGTGGGGCCGCGATACCGAGGCCGAGGCGCAGCGCGCCAAACGCGCGAGCGATTTTCTCAGCGCGTGGAAATTCGTGCGGGCTGCGGGTTCACGCTGAGGGCGTCTCAGCCCGCTTCCGTCATCCAGTCCGCCACTTCGCCCGCGACCGTGTTCGCTGCGCGGTTGAGCGCAGGGCCGACCGAGCCGGGTTCGGGCAGGATACCGCTCTCGCTCGCCTCGAACCGGCGCGAGGCGACTGTGCCGTCGGCGTAGGTGCGAGATCGCATCGAAGCGGACGACGGCGGTCGAACTGCCCGCATCGTAGCCCATTTCCATCAGCGTCCCGCGCACGCTTTGCGCAGCCAATAGCGGCGTATCGTCATTGTCGAGCACCAGCGTCTCGCCGCGCGCGCGCAATGTCTCACCGATCAGGCGGCGGAACAGGCGCGCCGGTTTCTCGACCCAGAATGCATCCTGAAGATAGGCCAGCTCCGTGTCCGACACGGACACGGGCACACGCAGGACATCGAGTTTCGCCGGAGCTTCCAGCGGAAGGATCGCAATTGCAGCGGACGCATCGGCGGTGCTTGCCGTCGCCCCCGGTCCCGCCGCAGCGGTCGTCACCGGATTGAGCGTCAGCAGGCTTTCGGGCGGCTCGGCGCCCAGACTGATGCAGCCGGACAAGGCTATCGCCGCGGCGCTGATAACGCTCGTTCTGGCCAATAACGTCATGGCGCTGCGCGGTGAGGGCTTCGGTGTTGTCATCCTCGGTGTTCCCCTCATGGCTCGTAATCCGGCAGTTTCTGGCCCTCGAGCAGCGCGCCTGCCCCCTTGCTGTCGAGCTTTTCGGTCAGCGATCTGAGGCTGCGGCTGGTCGTGCGCAGGTCCTGCAGGGTTGCCTCGGCAGCGGGCAGCGTGCTTTCGCGCAATTGCCGGGCTGCGGGGCGTGTGTCTTCAAGCGTGGCCGCAAGCGAGGACGCGGCCTGATTGGCAGATCTCAGCGTGCCGCGCAGTTCCTCGGCCAACGCGGCCCCTTCCTGATTGAGCAATGCGTCGGTCGTCTCGGTCGCCTGCTCGAACGCATCGAGCGCCTCGCCAGCCTCTCTTAAGGTGACCTGCAATTCGGCGAATGTCCCTTCCAGCTGGGGTGCAGCCTGCGCCAGCTCCTCTGTCAGCCGGTTCGAATTGCGCAGGATACCGGTCAATTGCTGCTGGTTTTCCGGGCCGAGCAGGATGTTGAGGTTCTCGGTCAGCGTCGCGAGCCGTTCAAGCAAAAGCGGCGCGTTGTTGAGCAGCGCGTTGATGCCGCCATCCTTGGGCGGGATGACCGGACGTCCTTCGGGACAAGCGGTGGTTTCGCACGTGATCGGCGGCGCATCCTTGCGCGCGCCGTCGAGCAGGATGTTTGACACGCCGGTAAAGCTGGCCTGGATCGTGGCGGTGGTGCCGACCAGGATCGGGACTTCCTCGCGCACCTTGATCCGGACGCGCACGAATTCGGGGTCTTCGTCGGACAGGGCGATCTGCGTCACCTGCCCCACGGGAACCCCGGCATAGGAAACCTGGCTGCCGCTCGCGAGGCCGGAGACCGATTGCGCATAGAAAATGTCGTATTCGTTCTGATCGCCCTGACCCAGCCGGGCGATCCAGATGATGAACGCGGCGAGCGCCGCCAGCAAAAGCAGCGTGACCGCACCGACCCAGAGATGATTTGCCCGCGTTTCCATACCGCTCCTATGGCCGTTCTTGGACGGCAATGTCCATCGACTTATCCATTACGGCCACTCCCCCGCGAACATGCGTATCGCGGGCGGCGCGCCCGCGCGGACCGTTGAAATATTCGTGAATCCAGGGATGTTCGGCTTCGAGCAATTCCGGGATCGTCCCCACGGCGATCACCTTTTTATCGGCGATGACCGCCACCCGGTCGCAGATTTCGTACAGCGTATCGAGATCGTGCGTGATGAGGAACACGGTCAGCCCAAGCGTCTCTTTCAGCTCCTTGGTCTGCCGGTCGAACTTGGCCGCGCCGATCGGATCGAGGCCCGCCGTCGGTTCGTCAAGGAACAGCAGTTTCGGATCGAGTGCCAGCGCGCGGGCAAGGCCGGCGCGCTTCTTCATGCCGCCCGACAATTCGGACGGATATTTGGAAGTCGCGTCTTCCGGCAGGCCGGACAGCTGAACCTTGTAGCGGGCGATATCGCGCCGCAGCTCGGGCTCGATTTCGGGATAGAATTGCTTGATCGGCACTTCGACGTTTTCGCCCACCGTCAGCGTGGAGAACAGCGCGCCGCCCTGGAACAGGACGCCCCATTGGCAGCGCACGCCGATATTTTCGTCGGGATCGACCCCGGTGATCTCGCGGCCCAGAACGTGGACACGGCCTGCATTGGGATGCTGCAAGCCGATGATCGAGCGCATCAGCACCGATTTGCCGGTGCCAGATCCGCCGACCACGCCGATGATCTCGCCCGAATTGACCGTCAGGTCGAGCCCTTCGTGAACGGCGAAATCGCCGAACCGATTGACCAGTCCCTCGACCACGATGGGCGGTTCGCCTTCGGGCAGGTAAGCTCTTTCCAGCATGGCTCAGCCCCACCCGATCTCGGTAAAGAACACCGCGAAGAAAGCATCGAGGACGATCACCGCAAAGATTGCAGACACCACCGCCATGGTCGTGCGCCTGCCAACCTCCTCGGAATTCCCCTTCACCTGCATCCCGTGATAGCATCCTGCAAGCGCGACGATCAGGCCGAAGACCGGCGCCTTGATCAGGCCGACCCACAGATCGTAGGTCGGCACGACTTCCTGAATCCGTTCCAGGAAGGTGAAAAACGGGATGCCCAGTACCATCTGGCCGACCACCGCCCCGCCGACGATAGCGACGATGGAGGCGTAGAAGCCGAGCAGCACCATCATGAACGTGCAGGCGAGGATGCGCGGGATTACCAGCACCTCTATCGGCGAGATGCCAATGGTGCGCATCGCGTCCACTTCCTCGGTCAGTTTCATTGTCCCGATCTGCGCGGCAAAGGCGCTGCCCGAGCGGCCCGCCACCATGATCGCGGTCATCAGCGCGCCAAGCTCGCGCAGGGTGATCCGCCCGACCAGGTTCACCGTCAGCGATTCTGCACCGAACTGTTCGAGCTGCACCGCACCCTGCTGCGCAATCACCACGCCGATCAGAAAGCTCATGAGGCCGATGATGGGCAATGCGGCCACGCCCACCAGCTCCATCTGGCGCACCAGCGGTTTGACCGGGAAGCGGCTGGGATTGCGGATCAGGCTGCCAAAGCCGAGCAGGATCTGGCCGATAAATCCGACCACTCCCAATATCCCTGCGCGCGCGATGAACACTTTCTCGCCCATCGCCTCGGGTACGCGCTCCCAGACCGGCGTACGCGGAGCGGATATCTCGGCTCCGCTTGCGCTGCGGTCGATCGCGTTGAGCGCGCGCTGCACCGACTGGTCCGCACCGACAATCTCGGCATCGTGTTCGGCAGCCATCCGGCATGCGATGTACGCCCCGGTCGTATCGATTTCCTCGATGCCAGACATGTCGATGCTGCTCAGATCCTGCTCGATAGCGAACAGATCGTGATCGATGAAACCGATGGTCGATACGAGAAACGGGCCGGAAAGCGCCAGCCTGGCGCCACCGGCGCCATCGTCTTCGAGCGAGAATTGCGCGGCCCCATCCATCGCACTGATCTATGTGAGCAAAACGGTCGCATCACAAGTATGGAAAGTGCACATGCGCGGCGCGCGCCCGTGCACAAAATGTTGCACGGCACAAAACCGGCTGGCATGGGAGGACGGCAAATTCCGCACCAGCCCGCTCCCCCGCCCTTTTACCCGGAACAGTGTCTGTCAGGCTTCCGGGTGGAACGGCGGGGGAGCGGGCGGCTTGGCACGAGAGACAACAAAACAATGACCCTCGACACGACTTTCGATCCCGCCGCGATAGAAGCGCGCTGGTACAAGCATTGGGAAGAAACCGGCGGGTTCCGGCCCGATCGCCCGGATGCGGAAGCCTTCACCATCGTGAACCCGCCGCCCAACGTGACTGGTTCGCTGCATATCGGTCACGCGCTCGACAACACGTTGCAGGATATCGTGATCCGCTATGAACGGATGCGCGGCAAGGATGCGCTGTGGGTGGTCGGCACCGACCATGCGGGCATTGCCACGCAGATGGTGGTCGAGCGGCAGATGGAGGAGCGTCAAGACAAGCGCACCAACTACTCGCGCGAGGAATTCGTGGGCAAGGTGTGGGAGTGGAAAGAGGAGAGCGGCGGGACGATCACGACCCAGCTGCGCCGGCTCGGCTGTTCGATGGACTGGAGCCGCGAGCAGTTCACGATGGACCCGCATTTCACGAAAGCGGTCCTGAAAACCTTCGTCGATCTCTACAATGATGGCCTGATCTACCGCGACAAGCGGCTGGTGAACTGGGACCCTAAGTTGAAAACCGCGATTTCGGACCTCGAGGTCGAGCAGCAGACAATTGCGGGCCATTTCTGGCACTTCAAATACCCGCTCGAAGACGGCGTGACGCTGGCGGATGGCCGCGATTATATCGAGGTTGCGACCACGCGGCCCGAGACGATGCTGGCCGATATGGCGGTTGCAGTGCACCCGAGCGACGAGCGCTACAAAAGCGTCGTCGGCAAGCATGTGATCCTGCCGATCACCGGGCGCAAAATCCGGATCGTAGAAGATGAACACGCCGACCCCGAGCTGGGCTCGGGCGCGGTGAAGATCACGCCGGGGCATGACTTCAACGATTTCGAGGTTGGCAAGCGCGCCGGGTTTGCCGCTGGTGAGATGCTCAACATGCTCGATGGCGATGCGAATGTCTGCCAGACGGCAGACGCCCTCATCCCGGAAAAATTCATCGGCCTGCACCGTTTCAAGCGCGATGGAGTGGACGGCGCTCGCGAGGCCGTGGTCGCACAGCTCAAGGCCGACGGCTACCTTATCCCGCACATCGCCAAGACCAAGAAGGGCGAGGAGGTCGAGCACGACGCCGAGCCGCGTGCAATCGCGACACCCTTTGGCGACCGCGGCGGCGTGGTGATCGAGCCTTGGCTTACCGACCAGTGGTATGTCGATGCGGAGAAACTCGCGCAGAAACCCATTCAGGACGTGCGCGACGGCACCATCGAAATCGTCCCCAAGAGCTGGGAAAAAACCTTCTTCAACTGGATGGAGAACATCCAGCCGTGGTGCGTCAGCCGCCAGCTGTGGTGGGGGCACCGGATTCCGGCTTGGTTTGGGCCGAAACGCACTGAAAGTGGCTTCATCTATGGCGAGATAACCGACGGCGACAAGCATACTTTTGTCCGCGAAACTTTCGTAGTCGAAGATGTGGGTGCATTAGCAGCCGAGCTAAGCGACCGTTATGAAATTGAAGTCCATCCCGACCAGATCAGAGTGTTCGATACGCAGGCTGAACATGACGATTTTATGCGGAGCAACCCGCAGATGCTTCGTGGCGATGTCTTTCCGCTCCTTCGAGACCCCGACGTCCTCGACACGTGGTTCTCCTCCGCGCTGTGGCCCTTCGCCACGCTCGGCTGGCCGGACCAGACCGAGTTGCTCGATAAGCACTTCCCTAACAACCTGCTCATCAGCGGCTTCGATATCCTGTTCTTCTGGGATGCGCGGATGATGATGATGGGGCAGTACAATATGGGGCAGGCGCCGTGGCCCAAGCTCTATCTGCACGGCCTCGTGCGCGCAGCCGATGGCGCGAAAATGTCCAAGTCGAAGGGCAATGTCGTCGATCCGCTCGGCCTGATCGACCAGTACGGCGCAGATGCGCTGCGGTTCTTCATGGCGGCGATGGAAAGCCAGGGCCGCGACATCAAGATGGATGAAAAGCGGGTCGAGGGATACCGCAACTTCGCGACCAAGCTGTGGAACGCGACGCGGTTCTGCCAGTCCAACGGCATCGGCGCGTCGACCACGCTCAAGGCCCCGACAGCTCGCCTCGCCGCCAATCAGTGGATCATCGGCGAAGTTCAGCAGGTCTGCGAGGAAATCGAGCAGGCGATGGCCGACCTCCGCTTCGATGCTGCGGCCAATGCGATCTACCAGTTCACATGGAGCAGGTTCTGCGACTGGTATCTCGAACTGATCAAGCCGGTTTTCGCAGGCGATCCGGATGCGATGCCGGCCAAGGAAACCCGCGAGGTTGCCGGATGGGCGCTCGACCAGATCCTCGTCATGCTGCACCCGTTCATGCCCTTCATCACCGAAGAGCTGTGGCACGCGCAGGGGGAACGTCCGTACGATCTGATCACGGCGAAATGGCCAGAGCCGCGCGCCGAAGTCAGCACGGACGCCACCGACGCCATCGACTGGGTGATCGACCTCACCACCAATGTCCGCAGTGCCAAGAACGAGCTTGGCATCCCGCCGGGCGCGAAGCTTGCCGCGTTCCTGCCCGAAGCCTCACCGCTGGCGGCGAGCACGATCGAGCGCAGCAGCGCCGCAATCGAACGCCTGGCGCGCCTGACGCCGGTGACTGTAGGCAAAGCGCCTGACGGCCCCGCCATGCAGGTCACCGCCCAGGCATCGGGAAGCGCGGACGTGTTCATCGTCCCGCTGGAAGGCATCATCGACATTGCCGAGGAAAAAGCGCGCCTCGAAAAGGCGCTCGCCGCCTCGCAAAAGGAAGCGAAATCGCTCGAAGGGCGGCTCGGCAATGCCAACTTCGTCGAACGTGCGAAGCCGGAAGCGGTCGAGAAGGCCAAAGCCGACTTCGCGCATCATTCGGCAGAAGTAGAACGGCTGGAGGGCGCACTCAAGCGATTGGGTTAGATATTCGCCTGCGCTGAGTCTGCTTTCAGGAGACAGCGGGCGGTTATGCTATGACCGAAACTGGGTGGAAAGCGGACACATTCATTGGCTGTCGTAAGCCGGCCTCGGAGTTCTCAACCAGTTCGTAGTAGTCGGCCTCCAGAGCAGTGCGAGAAGGAGCGAGCTGTAAGCTACATTGAGGAAAACGATGGCAAAGCCCTGCCGATCTAACTCATGCATCTCGAAGGCGAACGGAACGGCCTGCAAAATTATCAACACAGTAAAGAGCAAACGACCAATTCGACTTCGTCCGCGACTAATCCAGAGGATTAGCGCTACCCAGGCAATCAGTCCCAAGAGGTTCCAAAATATATCATCGAGACCACTTGCCTCCGGCCACAGCAGCCAAAAAGCGAAGGCTGGTAGAATGCTTGCCACCTCAAAAAGTGGCAATGTGAGCGGAATGGTCGGTTGCATTGTTGGCATCACGATAAACTATCGGGAGGGACTAGGTTCCGCTATTGGGTCGTTATCAGACCGACCGCTTTCGGCTGGTATGCCGTAAACGCCTGTCTGCTCTTGGGATCGCTTCTGTGGCCGCTGTAGGGCCGCAATTGGGTGGAAAGCGGACCTACGTTTTCGGCTCAGTTCGCAGGTCCCGCTTTCAAAACCGCGCCAACAGTTGTTCGCAGTTGATTTGCGAACGCAGCATCAACTTTGTCCATGGGTTGCGCGCCGAAGATTCCGCGAAAGGTGGGTCCGGACACGGCCTGATAATTCAGTGCCCCTAATAGCTGTATGATTGCGGCTAGAACTTTCGCGTCGCTAGCCTTTGCCCAATTGGGAACCGCACGGAGCATAGCAGTCAGTTCTTCCAAGAAGGACTTCAGGTGCCAGCTGCCAGCCGTTTCCGCCCGTGCTCGATTGTCGACAATTTCCCTCATCAGCAGCCTCGATCGGTTTACCTTTTCTGGTGTGTCTGAAATCATCGCCACGAAGTATTCGGCAAATTGCTTTGCGGGATCATCGCTCAGATCTGATCCCGGGCGTAGCTCTGCAAGTTCGTTCGCGATTTGCTCAAGAACGAGCCCGTAGAGTTTTGCCTTGGTTCCGAAATGATGGAGCAGGGCTTGCTTGGTGAAACCAAGCTCAGCGGCGATTTGCGCGATGCTGACCCCATAGAAGCCCCTGTCTGCGAACAACTCACGTGCTTCGGCAATCATCCGGTCACGGGTGGAGGTGGGTTCGAGGACGGCGTCTGACATTTGCGAGACTTGACACTTACCGAGCGGTAAGTCAAATACCTACCGAACGGTAAGGAGACTCGTATGGAACGCGCAACAGAACTTGAGTTGATCGACGAATTGCTCGACCTCAAAGCCGCCAAATCTCCTTTTCTGGATGAGCAAGTCGCTCTCAGCCCTGTCGAAAATTACGTCAGCGACGAGCGCTTCAAACGCGAGCAGGCGGCGATTTTCCGCAATTTGCCGCATTCGCCGGCACATTCGAGCGAGCTTGATGGTGCAGGAGCATACCTGCGGTGCGAGGTCGCAGGTCTGCCGGTACTGTTGACAAGAGACAAGCAGGGTGTCGTGCGCGCATTCCTCAATGTGTGCCGCCATCGCGGCGCGCGCCTTGTGGAAGAGGATGCTGGCTGCAAGCATCGCTTCACCTGCCCTTATCACGCATGGACCTACGCCAGTTCTGGCGAGCTAATCGGCGCACCACATTTCGAGAGCGGTTTTGAAGGCGTCGACAAATCCAAGATCGGTCTGAATGAACTGCCCACCAAGGAAGCATACGGGTTGATCTGGGTTGTTCCTGATCCCGGCGGCACGTTCGATTTCAATGACCACTTCGCTCCTATGGCTGGCGAGATAGAGAGCCTGGGCATGGCGAATATGGTGATCGCGGCGGAAGATCGGATTGAGAGCGCGGCAAACTGGAAAATCATCGTCGAAGGGGGAATCGAGGCATATCATTTCCGCGTGGCTCATCGCGCCACAATCGGTCCTTACTTTGAGGACAATTTGTCCAGTTACCGTGCCTATGGCCCGCACATGCGGTCAGTTCTTCCGCGTACCAGCATGGCTTCGCTCGGCGATGAAGATCGAGAACAATGGCGCGTGCGCGATCACGCCAATGTTCTTTATACCTTGTTTCCTACGACCCAGCTGTTGGTGCAGCAGGACCACGTCGTGTGGATCACCAGCCAACCTTCCCATCCCGGGCAGACAGGGTTGAGGCTTGTCACTCTGGCCCCCAAGAGCGGGCATTTGGCAGAGGGCAAGGATGACGCCTATTGGCGACACAATCACAAGATCACGATCATGACTCTCGAAGAGGACTTTGAGATCGGTGAAGGTATCCAGGCAGGTCTGGAATCCGGCGCCAACGATGTGCTGACATTTGGCAGGTTCGAGGGTGCACTCGACCAATTCAACCGCACCGTCGATGCCTTTATTGGGAAGAGCGAGGCAGCATGACAGACAAGCGTTTCAATCCACCGAACGGCGGCCTTGTGCCGCATATGGGCATTACTCTGGTGGGCGAAGGTGACGGTTGGCTCGAAGCAAAGATGGAGATCGGCCCTGTCCACCTTCGCTCCGGTGCCAACGCACTGCACGCCGCAAGTGTAGTTGCGCTTGCGGACTCTGTGTGCGGGTTTGCGGCGGGCAATGCTCTGCCGGATGGAGCAAAGGGCTATACTACGGTCGAAATCAAATCGAACTTCGTTGGCACTGCGAGCGATGGCACACTGATTGCTCGCTCATCAGTTGTCCATCTTGGGCGCAGCACTCAGGTGTGGGACTCGATTGTTACGCACGAACAAACTGGACGGAAGATCGCTTACTTCCGGTGCACCCAGATGATTTTTTACTGAGACGTATCAAGGTCCGCAATTGGGGTCGTTACCAGACAGTCCGCTTTGGTCAGCTAAGGTCTTGCAGTGAAAACCCGCTCACCTTTCCTACGCCCGCCAATCGCGGTATGGCACCGGCATGATCGCAGCCGCTGCCATGACGCCGAAGTTGGAGAGTTGTCACCCGTATCATACATGCGGGTTCTCTCATGATTTCAGTGCTTTGAACCTGTATGATACGGATGACATGTTGGACAATGTGTCATGCGTTTCAGGCAGGAGCGCGCCGCAATGGCGTTAGTCCTTGCCACCGATGATACCGGCGGACCGGAGATTTTCGCCTCGCTTCAGGGCGAAGGGCCGAGTGCGGGCCAGCCGGTCGCGTTCGTGCGGCTGTCGCGCTGCAACCTCGCCTGCACGTGGTGCGACACCGCGTATACGTGGCATTTCGAGGGCGACAATCGCGAGCACCGCGGAGGCGTAACCTTTGATCGCAAGGCCAATCAGGTCTCGCTCGATCCCGAAGACGCTGCCGCACGGATCGCGGCGCTGGGTCAGAAACGGCTCGTCATCACCGGCGGCGAACCGTTGATGCAGGGCGGCGCGCTGGCCGACATGCTGGCGCACCTGCCCGATATCGAAGTGGAGATCGAAACCAACGGGACGACGAAGGCCCCCGCCCACGTCGATATCCGCGTGGACCAGTACAATGTCAGCCCCAAGCTCGCGCATTCGGGCAATGCGGCGGACCTGGCGCTGATCCCGGAGCGGCTGGATTTCTACGCCAGCGACCCGCGCGCGTTCTTCAAATTCGTCGTCGCCGCGCCCGAAGACGTGGACGAAGTGCTTGAATTGCAGCGCAAATACCGGTTCAAACCGGGCCACGTTTTTCTGATGGCGGAAGGCACGACCAGCGACGCGCTGCGCGCAAGGCAGGAATGGCTCGCGCCGCTATGCCTGAAACACGGATACCGGATGAGCGACCGAATGCACATCCACCTCTATGGAGACACACGCGGCACGTGACGGGTCTTACGCCCTCACGATCCAACTGCGGAGCACGGCGCGAAGCACCGCAAGCGCGACTGCCCGCCCGCAGGTGCGCCAGGACCGAGGACATCGCACCCCGGATGGAGTGCGGAAAACAAGGAACTACCCCTGCGAGCGCCACCTGAGGACAACGCGCTCGACGATTTCCTCCTCGTCGCCGCCGGTGCTCCACAGATCGACGAAGCTGGGGTCTTCGGAAGCGGGCCGCTTGTGCTCTTCGAGCGTGTCGAAGCTCACGCGGATCGGGATTGCGACACCTTCGCCGCAGATGATGCATTCGCGGTTGCGCAGGGCCGGGATCGAATCGAGGAAGCCGCGCGCGCCTTCGGGCATGGCGGCCTTCACGAAAGCCTGGTCGCGGTCATTGTTGAGACGCATCGAGATGATCGTGCCGCACTGTGACAGCACGCCTTCGGCGAGGTCGGATGGGCGCTGCGTGATGAGACCCAGCGAGATGCCGTATTTACGGCCCTCCTTGGCAATCCGGCTGAGGATGCGGGCGACCGAGGAACCGTCCGAGTTCTTCTCGTTCGGGACATAGCGGTGGGCTTCCTCGCAGACCAGCAGGATCGGGCGCTGCTGTTCCTCGCGGCCCCAGATGGCGAAGTCGAATACGAGCCGCGAAAGAACGGCGACAACGGTGGAAGTGATGTCGGATGGAACGCCCGAGACGTCGATGATCGAGATCGGTTTGCCATTGCCGGGCATACGGAACACCTTGCCGATAAAGTCGGCCATGGTGTCGCCCACGAGCATTCCGGAGAACATGAACTGGTAACGCGGATCGGCTTTCAGCTCTTCGAGCTTGCCCTTGATCCGCATGTAAGGCGCAGAGGAGGTCGCCTTGTCGAGCTTGCCCATTTCGTCCTGAATGATGTTGCTGAGGTCGGACAGGAGGTAGGGGATCGGCGAATCCACGGTGATCTTGCCCATGGTTTCGGCGAGCCGGTTCTTGGTACGTGCCTGCAGCAGACACTTGGCAAGGATGTCCATGTCGACCTGCAGCTCGTTGCCGTCGCTGGTGAGGAGGACTTCGCAGTGCTCCTCGAAGTTCATCAGCCAGTAGGGCATCTGGAGGTTGGAGACGTCGAGGATCTGTCCGCTCTGACGGAATGCGGCGGAATATTCGCCGTGCGGATCGATCATGACGATGTGGCCGTTCGGCGCGGCCTCGCAGATCTTGTGCAGGATCAGCGCGGCGCTGGTCGATTTACCGGTACCGGTCGATCCGAGCAGCGCGAAGTGCTTGCCCAGCATCGCGTCGATATAAAGCCCGGCGCGGATGTCGCGGGTCGGGAAGACCTTGCCGATTGTTATGTTGGCGCGGCCATCGCTGGCATAGATCTGCTCGAGATCCTCGGTGCTGGCCGGATATACCATCGCGCCGGGGACCGGATAGCGGGTGACACCGCGGCGGAAACCGTTGATGCGGCTCGGTCAGCTTTTCCTCGCTGCCCTCGCCGAGGAAGTCGATATGCGCGATGATGCCGGCCTCGTTGCGGCGATCCTTGCGCTGGTCGCGGACGCTGGCGAGCAGCCATGCGTCGCCGACGCGGATCTTGATCTGGCTGCCGACCTGGCCTGCCAGGACGATCGAGGGATCGTCATCGTCCATGCATTCATTGAGCCGCTGGAGATCGAGCGCGATTTGCGAGCCGGCGCCCGAGATTTCGAGCACGACGCCGATCGGCATCCGCGCATTGTCGGGACGCTCGCCCTGCGATGCAGCTGCCTCGCCTGCGCTGCTGTCGAAGTTCTGGCTGGCCATATCGTTCATTTGTCGTCCCTTACCCATGCGGTAACGCGCGCCGGACACGCCTGTGCCGATCCTCGCGTGAGGGGGAATCACTGCCAGATTTCGGTTAAAATCGCGTCAACGATAACCAGCGACTTTACGTGGTCAGGATCGGTTGAAAAACCGCCCGGCGAACCAGCCCATGCTGAGCGACAACAGGATTGCGCCCAGTCCATAGAGCAGCGAGGAGCGTTCGGCGGCAGTCACCACCCGCCCTTCAAGGCCCACCTTCTGGACCGCGATCTCCGCCGTGGCGCTTGCCAGGACGCGGCCATCAGCGATTGCGAAGGTCTCCGCAGTATAGGGCCCGGTGATCACATTGGAGGGCAGCGTGATGCGCGCCTGGTAGAGCACGCCTTCGCTGATGCGCACGCCTTGCGGGTCTTCCTTGTACAGCCCGCCGCGCTGGCGCATTTCGACCAGACCGGCGGCGAAGCGCGCCTGTTCTTCGGGTTCGATCTGGCCACTGGGGCTGAGCTGGATGAAGTCGGTGCCGAGCTCGTAAATCGCCGCCGTGCGCTCATCGACGATTTCGCTTATCGGGCGCGAGGATGCGACCGCGAAAAAGGACGGGGCCGAGCGAAAATCGCTCGATCCGGCATTCATCCAGATGCCCGCGATGCGATCCTTTTCGCGCAAGCGGATCGGCTCGGTCGGCCCTTTGAGTACCACGACGATATCGTATTCGCTCCTTCCGGGCGCTCCGCCGGGATCGATCACCGCGCCGTAAAGAAGCAGGTCCGCGCCGGTAAAGCCTTGCCGCACCTCGATCCTGGACTGACTGACTTCGGGCACAAGGATCGGTTCGCGCTGGGCGCTGAGGAACACGGCGGCGACCGCCAGCACGGCGACCTTGCCCGCGAGCCCGCCCCGCCAGGCCATTACAGCGGGCTGACCGTGTATATCTCGTCAGGCTGGACGCCGAGGCCGTACAGCATCCGCAGCGCCACCGCGATGACGATTGCGGCGAGGACGAGACGCAGGATTTCTGGGCGCGCTTTCATGGCGATCTGCGTGCCGAACTGCGCGCCGAGCACAGAGCCGAGCAGCAACAGGCCAGCCAGCACGATATCTACCGCCTTGGTCGTGAGCGCGTGGGTCATGGTGGTAACCATCGTCACGAACAGGATCTGGAACAGCGATGTGCCGACGACGACATTGCCGCTCATCCCGAGCAGGTACAGCATGGCCGGGACCAGCAGGAAACCGCCGCCGACACCCATCAGCATTGTCAGGATGCCCACCAGCGTCCCGAGAATCAGCGGAGCGAGCGGCGATATGAAAAGGCCCGAGCGATAGAACCGCCAGCGAAACGGCAGGCCGGCGACGAGCGGGTGATGGCGGCGCTTGCGCGGTTGGTTGTTCGCGCCCTGCTTGGCCGGTCGCAATGCGTCCACCGCCTCGCGCATCATCAGCGCACCGATTGTGCCGAGCATCACGACGTAAAGGACATTGATGACGACATCGATCTGGCCAAGCGCCTGGAGCGCGCTGAACAGCACCGCCCCGATCAGCGCGCCGACGATCCCGCCGCCGACCATGACCGCGCCCATGCGGTAATCCACCCCGTTCTGTTTCGAATGTGCCAGCGCGCCGGACACGCTCGCTCCCGTCACCTGCGTCGCAGCGGAGGCCGCGGCAACGGTTGGCGGAATTCCGTAGAATATGAGCAGCGGCGTCGTCAGGAAACCTCCGCCAACCCCGAACAGCCCGGAGAGGATTCCGGTCAACCCGCCAAGCAGCACGATGAAGAATCCGTTCACCGAGAGATTCGCGATTGGCAGGTAGACGTCCATGCGGTGAGCACTAACCCACCACGGCCTGCGATGATAGCCGCTATGCCAGTGCGATCCCCGTCAAACCCGAGCTATTCGAAGCGGCTGGGCGCAAGCGCTCTCAAAAGCGTGTCGAAAGCGTCGCGGCCACGCCGGATCGGGGCGCGGCATCCCCGCCAACCTGCTCACGCCAATCGACCGAAATGCGCGCAGGCACTTCGCCCAGTTTCAGATCGACGCGCATGGTCGGACCGACATCGACGCGGCTTGCATCCTTTTGCGCGCCGCCCCACGCGCCTGCGCCAAGGCTCAGGCGGGCGCGGGTGTCAGACGGTCCGTCAAAGCTTGCCAATTCGCGCGTCACCGCGACCTGCCCGTCGGCAAAAGGCGTGGCGTCCTTGCCGCCGACATAGCCCGCGCCGCCATAAGCCTCGAGCCGGAAGGCGGCAGGCAAGCCTTGCGGAGGGAGCTCGGTGACAGCGATGATGGCAGGGCGGGCCTCGGTGCCGAAATCGTTCTGCACCGCGCGCAGTTCGGCTGCGACGCGAACCGGCACGGCGCCGATTGGCCGTGCGGATACGCCCGCAGCAAGCTCGGTCTCTCCGCCCGATACGAGAGCACGGTAGGCGCGGAGGTGGAGGCGCGGATCGCGGCTGGAAGCTGGCGCAAAGCGGTATTGCAGGTTCGCGCCAACCTGGCTCGCCCCGTAGATCGGCGCGCCCCTGCGAAATCGGCGCGGCGTTCGATCCCTGCCGCCAGAAGGCCCACGCATCGACCGACCAGCGATCGGGCGAAACCGGCTGCTCGACCGGAGGGGAAAGCGGGGTAACACCGGCAATGCGCTGCGACGTCTGCAGCGCGTGGAGCGCTGCGCCGCCCGCCGTCCCGACCGGAAGCTTTGCCCCTAGCGCGCGGAGCCAGAGCAATTGGTGCCCCAGCGCATTATCGAGAACGGCATCGGCGGTTTCACCATTCGGCGCATTCGAAAAGCCGCTCAGCACCGCCGAATGCCTTGCAGGCTCGGTCGGATCGGCACTCGCCGGTGCCGCATCACTCGGCCCTTGTTGCTCGCCCGGAAGCAGTCGCAACCGCCCGGTCTTCGCCTCGGCAAACAGCAGGTCCTCGCCAATGATATCGGGGAGGACGAGTGGAAACGGATTTTCCCATGTGAGCGCTCGTCCGCCGACCCACACCGCCATGAGCATTGCCAGCATCGCCAGCGGACTGCCGCGCCGCATCACGCCTTCGCCAGCGCTCATGATCGGCCTGCCTTCGCCGGACCAAGCCGGGCGGGATGGGATGAATGCGGTGTCTTGTCCCACACGATCGCGCGCCCGAGCAGGGTCTTGGCATAGGCGACGATCGCGCGCCGCCCGGCGATGATCGACACCACGTTGGTGACCGGAATGCGGAGCACCGCCATGATGCCTTCTGCCATTCCGTATTCGCGTGCCGTGAAGCCAAACCGAAACAGCGCACGCCAGACAAAAGCGACAAAATTGGCGATGAGCAGCCATTTGAGCAGCGGTGAAATAACGACCGGCTCGGCATATCCGAGCCCGATTGCAGTCCAGCTCGCTGCGGTCAGCGCAAGCAGCGTGTAACCGATCAGCAGCACCAGAGCGGTGAGCGGCCCGCGGCGGTCGCGTGCGCGCATCCATGTCTCGATCAGGCCCCCGCCCCAGCCCGTGCGATCCCAGCCCTGCAAGGCGATGCCGTGGACCCAACGCGTCTTTTGCCGGACCACGTGGTCAAGCCGCGCCGGGAAATAGGCGCGCGTTGCGATCAGCAGGCCATTTTCACCGCGCGCCCGCACGAACCGGCACGTGCCGCCGGTCTCCGCCACGCCCAGACCTAGCTCGTAATCTTCGGTAAGCGATTCGGACGAGAACGGGCATCCGTCCGCGCGCCTGCGGCATAATCGCTCCAGTGCATCGCGCGAGACCGCGCAGCCCACGCCCGCGCCCGGAAGCGCCGCGCCCAGTTCATCGCGCACGACCATTGCCTTGCCATGCGCCTCGGCAAATTCCTCGCAATAATGGCTACCCAGCCAGCGGCTGGTGCTCTGAGGCATCGGCTCGACCGGCAATTGCGCGAAGTCTGCCCCCTCTGCCACAGCCTTGTCGAGCAGACCCAGACCGCCCGGATCGACCATGTCCTCGGCATCCTGAAACACGACGTAAGCAAAGCGCGCGGCCATCCGCCGCTCATCGTCACGCATGGCGATGAAGAGCCGGTTGAGGCAATCGGCCTTGGTGCTCGGCCCGTCACGGTCATGAATCACGATCCGTATCCGGGCATCGCCCCGCGCTGCCGTCATGACGGCAGCGATTGTCGCCGGGTCGTTTCGGTAGCAGCCAATATAGAGCCGCAGATTCGCCTGTTTCCAGCAGCCGAGCGTGTGCGCGATCGTATCGCCGATCACCTCGGCTTCACTCCAGGCGGGAATGAATATCGCAGCGGGCCCGTGCAATTGCCGGTCCTGTAGTTCGGCACGGCTCATTTCAGGGGTTTTCGCCCGGCCCGTCAGCTTAAGCCACAACCAGGCGACGTCGACCGCGACATCGTCGATCGCGCCGATCAGGAAGAATACTCCTGCAAACAACAGTAATTCGTGTTGCAACAGTGCAAGCCACTGCCACAAGTCAAAGCCCCATAGAGCCAAGGCGACCCCCATCCCTTGATCAGAAAAAAGAGCCTAACGTGCTCTGATAGCCCTTGCAACCGCTTCAAGTTTTCTAAAAGAGGGCCCGCACAATGTCCGAAACGAATTCCACTCTCGCGCCGCCTCTTCGTCGGCTCTTCGCGCCCGTTCGCGCGCTGTTCGTAAGCGATGCTTCGGCAGGTATCCTGCTGATTATTGTCGCTGCCGCTGCGATGCTCGCTGCGAATTCGCCCTTTGCCTCCGAATACAAGCAATTGTTCTATGGCGAGCTGGCGTGGACCCCGATCCCGAAGCTCTATGATCTGCACCTGTGGATCAATGACGGACTGATGGCGATCTTCTTCTTCGTGGTCGGTCTGGAAGTGAAGCGCGAGATGGTGGCAGGCTCGCTCGCCGATCCTGCCGCGCGGCGGCTGCCGATGGTAGCAGCGGCGGCCGGAATGCTCGTGCCAGCCGCAGTGTTTATCGCGGTGTCTGGCGGCGGCGAATACATGAATGGCTGGGCAATCCCGGCGGCCACCGACATCGCTTTTGCGATGGGTGTGCTCGGCCTGCTGGGCAACCGCGTGCCGGCATCCTTGCGACTGTTCCTGCTGACCGTTGCGATTGTGGACGATATCGGCGCCGTGCTGGTGATCGCGATCTTCTACACGCCTACGATCAAGATGATGTGGCTGCTGATTTCAGCCGTAGTGTTCGGGGTCATGCTGGCGATGAATCGGGGTAAGGTCGGCGTGCTGTGGCCGTATCTCCTGATGTCGGCGGTGCTGTGGTACTGCGTGCTCAACACCGGCGTTCACGCGACGATTGCAGGCGTGCTCGCCGCACTGACGATCCCGATGCAGCGCCCCGATGGCAATTCGATGCTCGAAAAGCTCGAACACAGCCTCGCGCCGTGGAGCGCTTACCTTGTCGTGCCGGTGTTCGGTTTCGCCAATGCAGGCGTCGCGCTGGGCGGAATGGGGATCGAGGCATTCACCGATCCGCTGCCAATCGCAATCGCGGCTGGGCTTGTCATCGGCAAGCAGCTCGGCATCTTTTCGATCGTGTTCCTGTCGGACAGGGTCGGCTTCGCACCGCGCCCGGCGGGGGCCACGTGGATGGAGATCTGGGGTATATCCATCCTGTGCGGCATCGGCTTCACCATGAGCCTGTTCATCGGCGGACTTGCCTTTCCGCAGCAGCCGATGTTCGTCGAAGAGGCAAAGATCGGCATCCTTACCGGATCGGCGATCTCCGCTATCCTCGGCTTCATCGTGTTGCGCCTGACCACGACGCATCCCGAGGCCGAATGCGACGATAAGGGCAATCAGCCGAGCACGGCCTGACGCCGCGCCCGGCCCGCGCGCTTACCAGCTGCCGGTGTTTTCTATGCTGGCCCACGGCTCTCTGGGCTCAAGGTTGCCCTCCTGCAGCAGCTCGACCGAAATGCCATCTGGCGATTTTACGAAAGCCATGTGTCCGTCACGCGGCGGTCGGTGAATGATGTGACCGGCATCGGCGAGCCGCTGGCAGGTGTCGTAGATGTTCTCGACGCGGTAAGCGAGGTGGCCGAAATTGCGCCCCCCATCATAATCCTCGGGCGCGCTGCCATCCTCGGGCGGCCAGTTATAGGTCAGTTCGACCTCGGCGACGCCTTCCTGTCCCGGAGCGGCCAGGAAGATGAGCGTAAACCGCCCGGCCTCGACTTCGAACTTCCTGACTTCCTCCAGTCCGATGAGCTTGAAAAAATCGACCGTGGCATCCGGATCGCTTACCCGGATCATGGAATGCAGATATTTGACCATGTTCATTCTCCAGCAATTCAAACTCGGTTCATCGACACTGAAGCACAATTCACCGCATTGACAATAGGAGGATGCGATGAGCGGAGAGACAGGTGATGCGGTGCAAGACATGGAGAACACCGGTCCGGCGCGCAAGCGAACTCTTGGAGCGACAACGACGCGGTGGTTCGGCACTGCTGCGATCGCTTCGGCCGGAATGATATTGGGCGGGTATCTGCTGGGCGATGGCCTGCTGCGCGCGAAGGAAGCCGAACGATCGGTGACCGTGCGCGGCCTTGCCGAACGCAATGTCACCGCCGACCTCGCGACCTGGACGATAAGCTATTCGGCCAGTTCGACAGACCTGGCGAAGGCGCAATCCAAGATGCGCCGCGACACGCAGAGCATCGAGCAGTTTTTTGGCGATCTCGGCTTTCCCGAGAGCGCGCTGCAACCGACGGGCGCGAACGTGTCCAGTCACACCAATCGCGGCGTTACAACCTACACCGTCCGGCAGCGGCTGGCACTGCGAAGCGACGATATCGAGCGCGCCCAGCGTGCCGTGGCCCGGCAGTTCGACCTGGTAGGGCGCGGCGTCTTCCTGGAGGAGGGATCGGGCATGAGCTACACGTTTACGCGGCTCAACGAGATCAAGCCCGAAATGGTGGCCGAGGCAACGCGCGATGCGCGCGCATCGGCCCAACAATTCGCCGAGGACTCGGGCGCGGGCGTAGGCGCGATCAAGGACGCGACGCAGGGCTATTTTTCGATTACTGCGCGCGACGGCGAGAGCGGCGGCTGGGGAACCTCGGACAGCCCGTACAAGAAGGTGCGTGTCGTCACGACGGTCGATTTCAGCCTCGACTAAAAAAGGCGCGAGACCGGATTTGGTCCCGCGCCTTCTTAGAGGTCCCGCTATTCCGCCTGCTTAGGTGCGGATAGGGCGTTCGCTCCTGCGACTGAGCGAAATGGTCAGAAACTCGCGCTGAGCGTCACGACGAACGCGTCATCGGTGAAAGTACCGTTCGGATCGATCAGCACGTCACCTTCGACACCGACATAGGCTGCGCTGAGTGTTGCCGGACCAATCGCCAGGTCGGCCCCGATCGACCAGTCAAACGCTTCGCTGTCATTGGTGAAGGTAAGGAACCCATCGGTGTAGCCCAGATGGCCGGTGATCGTCAGCGGCGTGTCGGGAATGGCGAACCCAATATCGGTGTAAAGATAAAGGTTGTCCGTGCCGCCGAGCGAATCCTGTTCAGGCGCATAGGCAATGCCGCCCGTCAGCGATGCCGGGCCGAGGCCGAAACTCATCGAGCCGTAGAATTCGACATAATCGAACTCGCCAGGACCAGCATCCGGATAGAGATAGCCGATCACGCCAACATCGGCCGAGAGGCCATCGGTCAGGTCGCCGCTCCAGCCGCCATAGACGTCAAGCTCGATCGAGCCGTAGCCGACAGTCTGTTCGTCGAGGTTGGAGGCCCAGGTGCCGACGTAGAAGCCGGAGGAATGGCCGAGGTCGAAACCGCCCTGGATGGCAATCTCGCCATCGGTCAGGGCGACCCCGCGAAACCGGTATTCAGTCGCCAGCGCGACATTGGCCGAGAACGTGAAGGCACTATCGTCGGCAAGGTTGCTGGTCGTGGCTGGATCGACCGGCGCGCTTGCCCGCTCGGTAGCGGGTGTAAGCGAGAGGATCGGCGTATCGCCCGGCGATTCGTCGAGAATGGCCGCAGCCTCAATCAGCTCGGCACTGATCTCCATATCGGTATTGATCTGAGTATTCGCATCTTCCGAGACCGTGTCAGAAGCGAATGCGGGCGCAGCGGAGAGAATAAGGCCCGTAGAGAGTGACGCAGCCGTGAGGCCGCGGATGGACGTGAGCATGACAACTTCCTTTGTTGTGTTGTTGCTTCGTCCCACCTGCACATTCGCCGGCCGCCATTTTTATCGGCAATCTCGTGCGAATGTGAAACAATCGTGCACATTTATGCCGCATTGCACAAGAGTAATTGCACAGCAGTCCACAAAGCCACACGATTGTGGGATATTTGCATCAGCAGGTGTGCCGACCCGATCATCGCTACTCATTTGCCGTTCAGCAAGCGGATGCTTATGTGAACCAGCAGAAACCATATTGCCCGCGACCTAAGTTGGGTTCATCCCCGCACGGACGATCGGCTTTTTGCGATTACAGACCATGTTCGACACGATTCGCTCCCTCTTCAGCTCGAAATCCGAGCCGCGCCTTCCTTCCGTTCCGGAGGGGATGCGTTACTATGTGATGGGCGATATTCACGGGCGGCTCGACCTGTATGAGGCGATGATCTCCGCTATCGAGGCGGATGACGCTGCAAGCGGCCCCGCCGACACGCAGGTTATCCTGCTGGGAGATCTCGTGGATCGCGGGCCGGACAGCGCCGGCGTGATAGCGCGCACACGCGCCTGGCAAAAACAGCGAGATCGTTCGCGTGCTCGCCGGCAATCACGAAGAGATGTTTCTGCAGGCCTTCGAAAAGCCCGACATCCTGCGCCATTTCATGAAGCATGGCGGGCGCGAGACCATCATGAGCTATGGCCTTACCCGAAAACAATTCAACGCGATGACGCTGGACGAACTGTTCGATCAGCTCCCGCGTCTCGTCCCGCAATCCGACCGCGAATATATCGAGGATTTCGAGGAGATGATCGTCGCGGGCGATTACCTTTTCGTCCATGCTGGCATCGACCCTTCGGTACCCATCGATGCGCAAAAACGAAGCGACATGCTGTGGATTCGCGACCGCTTCCTCGACCACACGGGACCGCTCGAAAAAGTCGTGGTCCATGGTCATACGATCTTCGAAGACGTGATGGATTGCGGCAACCGCATCGGCATCGACACCGGCGCCTTCCGGTCCGGGGTGCTGACCACGCTGGTGCTCGAGGGCAGTCAGAAGCGCCGGTTGCAAACCAGCCATGAGGACGAGGCCATCGAGGTCGTGAGCCAGCAGGCCGCTGCCTGACCCGCCGCTTCCTTGATCTGCGCGCTAGACACCTGCGTGCAGGTCAATAGTGTAACCTTGCAAAAGCGCCGCGCGAACTTCCTTGCGAGAGGCGCTTTGGGAGGGACAATCAGTGACCGCTATCCTCGATGGGCTGACCAGCCTGTTCATCTTTGTCATCGGGCTGATCGTCCTCGCGCTGATCGCGCTGTTCTTTATCGACCGGTATCAGACGAACGACACGGTGCGGCGCAATTACCCGGTGATCGGGCGGATGCGGTATATCCTGTCCGATCTGGGCGAATTTTTCCGCCAGTATTTCTTTGCGATGGACCGCGAGGAAATGCCCTTCAACCGGGCGCAACGCGATTGGGTCGACGAAGCATCCAAGGCGAAATCCACCAATGTCGCATTCGGCTCGACCCGCAATCTTGAGCCGGTCGGCACGCCGATCTTCGTGAATTGCCCGTGGCCGACCCTCGAACGCGATGCGGTGAAGGCGCCGGCCATGCTGATCGGAGAAGGCGCAGCGCGGCTCCCCTACCTCGCGCCTTCGCTCTTCAACATATCGGGCATGAGCTACGGCGCGCTGTCGACCCCAGCGGTCCGGGCGCTCTCCAACGGCGCGGCCAAGGCCGGGTGCTGGATGAATACGGGTGAAGGCGGCCTGTCGCCGTACCATCTTGAAGGGGGCTGCGACATCGTGTTCCAGATCGGAACCGCCAAATACGGCGTGCGCGACGAAGACGGCAACCTATCCAACGCCAAGCTGCGCGAAGTCGCCGCGCATGAGCAGGTGCGCATGTTTGAGCTCAAGCTGTCGCAAGGCGCCAAGCCCGGCAAGGGCGGCATCCTTCCCGCTGCAAAGGTGAACAAGGAAATCGCGGAAATTCGCGGCATCCCGGCGGGCGAGGCATCAATTTCTCCCAACCGCCATCCCGACATAGGCAATATCGACGAACTGCTCGGCATGATCGCGCATATCCGCGAGGTCACAGGCAAGCCGGTCGGGTTTAAAACCGTGATCGGCGCCTATGGCTGGCTTGAAGAACTCTTTGAAGAGGTAAACCGGCGAGGCATCGAAAGCGCGCCGGACTTCATCACCGTAGATGGCGGCGACGGCGGAACCGGAGCGGCGCCGCTCCCGCTGATCGACAATGTCGGGCTGACCCTGCACGAGGCGCTGCCGATGCTGGTCGACATCAGGGATCGGGCCGGTCTGAAGGACCGCATCCGCATTGTCGCCAGCGGCAAGCTTGTGAACCCTACCGATGTCGCATGGGCGCTGTGTGCGGGCGCGGACTTCACGATTTCAGCGCGCGGTTTCATGTTTGCGCTTGGCTGCATCCAGGCGATGAAGTGCAACAAGAACACCTGCCCGACCGGCATCACCACGCACGACCCAAGCCTCCAGCGCGGGCTCGACCCGGCCAGCAAAGCTGTGCGGGTTGCCAACTTTGTCGAGCAGATGCGCAAGGAAGTCGGCGTGATAGCGCATAGCGTCGGCGTGACCAATCCGCGCCGGATGAAGCGCTATCACGTGCGGCTGGTCTGCTCCGATGGCCGCTCGCGCCCGCTTGACGAGCTGTATCCGGCGGTTGGCGTCCAGCCCGGATAGTCGCGTCAGACGCCGATCCAGTGGCGGCGGTTTTCGGCCCGCGAAAGTCCAGCGATCGCAGAGAGCACCACCACGACACCAGCGCCGATGCAGGCCCAGGCGATCACGTCCGCTTCCTGCCCGCCGCGAAAATATATCGCTGTGAGCGCCCAGCAGAAGACGATGGCGTACCAAGGATTGCCGCGGCTGCGCACGGTCGCAAGCGCTGCGATCACTCCTCCAATCGCGACCATGATCGCTGTGACCAGCGGATAGGCGCGCTCCTCGCCAACCCCCGAATAGACGAGCGTGGCGGACACGTTGACGATGCTGGCGGTACGTCAGCCACGCCGCGAGCGCGCTGAACACCAGCGCGACCAGCCACCGCTCGCCGGTCGTAAATGCGGTGTGCTGGACCAATGCTCGCAGGACGATCAGCAGGCCTATCAGCGAGGTGAAGATGATGATCGCCGAAATTACCGTGAGGTTGGCGAACTGGGTGTAGACCGCCCACACGCCCTGCGCCGCCAGCGCGGCAGCGGCGGGCCAACCAATCCGGTCGAGCAAGGCGTTGTCACGCTGCGCCGGAAGCGCCTGCCACACCGCGAAGATCGCCGATCCGAGGAACAGCGGACCCCAAATCGAGAACGCCCAGCCCGACGGCGTGATGAGCGTGCGGACGCTGTCGGAGCGCTCCCCGATCTGCTCTCCAAACCCGAGCGCGGGCAGGAACGTCGCGCCGATCTGGACGACGACGGCAAGGATGATGGCGATACGCTGCGCAGCGCTGCGCGGATGGGAAGCTGAGATTATCATCACGTGCTAACGGCCATCCGATCGGGGCGTTCCGCAGCTTTCGACCTCAAGGAGCGAAGCGCTAGGGCGCAAACAATGCATCAGGGGGCCTCATAAGCCGGGTTCTGTCTCCGCACGCGGTATCCCGCAAGGGACCTGCCACGCGGCGGCAGCCATTCATCTAGGCCGCCCATTGCTGAGCGGCTCAAGCAGCCAACCCGGATCTCTCGGAGCGAAACACTCCTGCTCTGCCCGAAGGCGGGCGCGAGACCCCTATTTGGCCTTGCTCCAGGTGGGGTTTGCCATGCGGACGCTGTTACCAGTGCCCCGGTGCGCTTTTACCGCACCCTTTCACCCTTGCCTGTGCGCTTTAGGCGCCATCGGCGGTATACTCTCTGTGGCACTTTCCCTGATCCTGAACCACGTTCAGGACCGGCGGGCGTTACCCGCCACCTCTGTTTCGTGGAGCCCGGACTTTCCTCGCGATCCGAAGATCCCGCGGCTGCCTCGGCCCCCTGACGCGCTGCGCTCTATACCAGCGCGAAGCTGTAGGGAAGCTTAGCGTGCCGCCCCGCGGTCGCGGTCGAGCAGCAATTGCCAGAGGATCGCGCCCAGCTGGGCATCGAATTCGCCAGAGATCTTCTCCGGCCGCCAGCGCCGTTCGAACGCCTCGATCGCCTTGCGGCCCTCTGTGATGTCATAGCCAAAACGCTCGAGCCCGAGGATGAAGGAACCCATGTTCGGAAACGGATCGCCCTTTTCCAGCTGTGTGGGCCGAGGCAGGCACAGGCCGTATTCCGCGAGCCGGTCCCACGGAAACAGCTCGCCCGGATCGACCTTGCGCATGGGCGCGACGTCGGAGTGACCCACGACATTGGCGCGCGGAATATCGTGATCCTTCACGATCCGCGCGATCAGCGGGACCAGCGCATCGAACTGCTTTTCCGAAAACTCGCGGTAACCGCCGCTGTGGCCGGGATGATCGAGCTCGATCCCGATACTCGCCGAATTCACGTCCTTGTTGCCGCGCCAGAACGAGAGCCCTGCATGCCAGGCGCGCTTTTCTTCCGGAACGAGCTGCGTAACCACACCTGCCTCGCTGATGAGGTAATGCGCCGATACCTTGGCTTCGGGATTGGTCAGCTTGCCGAGCGCCCGCTCGACCGGCTGCATTTCGGTGTAGTGCAGCACGAGCATGGTTATGGGCTGGTTGCGCTCGTCGAAATTCGGCGAGTGCATCACCGCATGGACAAGTTCGCTTTTTTCCATAGGCCTATCCGATCATCCCCTCAGGCTCTGGAATCACCGCGCCCAGTACCAGCGCATCGTTCGAGAGCGCATATTGCAGTCCGCCGCCCAGTTCTTCCGCCAAAGTTGCGATCATGTGGGCAGCAGCGGTGCGGCTCGTCACCTCGACCGGCGAAATCTCGCCTTGCAGCGCGTGGCCGATCACCTCGTCGAATGCGATTTTCTTGCCGGTGGCGCGGGCGACGATCTCGACATTGCCGTCGCGCTTTTCCGCGCCGATATCGAGCGAACCCCCGCGCACGAGTGCCTCCAGCGCAATTTGCGAGAGGTTGAGCAGCACCTTCACCGCCGGTTTCGGCAAGGTTGGCTCGCTCACCGCCCAATGCAGCTCCACCCGCTTGTTCCCGGCAGCCAGCGCCGCAATCACGTCCTGCGCCTCTTCCACCGGTACGTTGTCGCCAAAGCCGCCGAGCCGCGCCGAAAGCAAGACGGAAGAACTTGAGCTTGTCGGTGCTGATCCTGGCGCTTTGTTCGAGCAATTCGACGCAGCGCTTGCGCATTTCCGGGTCTTGCTCATCGGCGAGCAGTTCGAGCCCGTTCGACAGCGCGCCGACGGGTGAGAGCATATCGTGGCACAGGCGCGAGCACAGCAGCGCGGCAAGGTCGGTTTGCGAGGTCATGATGTTGGGATTGTCCGGCTTTGAATGAGACACATGAGACACTGTCTAAGCGGAAAAAACTCCTCCTTCCACCAGCCTTCGCCAAATCCGCACAAAAAGCGGTGGAAGCGAGGCAGAAGCGGGATCATCACCCGGCGATCTAACGGCTCACAACCGCGTAGGAAAGCTCTTCGAAACACGCCGCATCGTCCCGCCAAAATTTGAGAACGCCGCTGGCGGCAATGGCCCACACTTTGCCATCATGCGCGGCCATCGCGCGGTCGGTTAGCGAAGGTGCCGCATCTCCCGAGGGGTGCGAGTGGAAATAGCCGATCACCTCGGCACCCCCGCAACGCCCGGCCCGGTGCGCATCGATCAGCGCCTGCGGATCGATCTCGAAGCGTGTCTCGGGATCGGGATGGACGTTCGCGGCTTCGACAAGGCCGGCGATGCGATTGCCCTCGCCCGTCAAAATTCCGCGCGCCTCGCGCGGATGCGCGGCGCTGGCAGCGGCCCGCATTGCCTCGATCACCTCTCTTGTCACCTCGATGTGCATCGCGCATGGCCCTAGCATGTCCGCGCCCAAAATCATCACCGGCACAATTCCCGCTCCCTCGCGCCTCGACAAGGCTCTCGCGGACGCGACCGAATTGTCGCGCGCCCGGGTGCAGGCGCTGATTGCGGAGGGGCAGGTCAAGATCGATGGCAAACCCGCCGCATCGCCAAGCGCAAAAATCGGCGAGGGTGCTCAGTATCGCATCACCGTGCCGCCCGCCGCAGAAGCCGAGGCACAGCCGCAGGACATCCCGCTCGATATAGCATTCGAGGATGAGCACCTGATCGTCGTCAACAAGCCTGCGGGCATGGTCGTGCACCCGGCAGCGGGCAATCCCGATGGCACTCTGGTGAATGCGCTGCTGCACCATTGCCGCGGACAATTGTCCGGGATTGGCGGGGTCGCCCGGCCCGGCATCGTCCACCGCATCGACAAGGACACCTCCGGGCTGCTCGTGGTCGCCAAATCCGACGCGGCACACGAAGGGCTTGCCGCGCAATTTGCCGATCATTCGATCCACCGGCGATATCTGGCGGTGTGCGGCGGCCACCCCAGACCTGAGACCGGGACAATCGACGAGAGAATTGGCCGGTCGGACGCCAATCGCAAGAAAATGGCTGTGCTCGAAAAGAATTCCTCACGCGGCAAGCGCGCGGTTACGCATTATACAGTTCTGGAGCGGATGGATGACAGCTCTCTGATCGAATGCAGGCTGGAAACCGTACCGCACGCACCAGGTCCGTGTTCACTGTGCATCAATCGGCCATGCGCTATTAGGAGATCCAATCTACGGAAAAACCCCGAAATCGCTCAAACCGCTGCTTTTGCAGCTGAAATTCGAGCGTCAGGCGCTGCATGCCGCCGAATTGGGATTTCTGCATCCAATATCGCGCGAAACCGTATCTTTTCACGCGGCCACACAACTGGATATGCAGGAACTAATCGACGAACTTGCACGTTCTAATCGATGAAAAGCGCACACTTTTCCGTGCGAATCGTCTATATGTAACTTTGTGGCCCGAAATGCCGGATGCCCATCAGGGGTCCGGCGCACGAGGTCGACAATAGGAAGGTTAGGGAAGAAGTGAGTAAAGCAAGAACGACAGTCCCGGCGCTCAGCGGTGAGCAAGGCCTCAACCGCTACCTGTCGGAAATCAAGAAATACCCGGTGCTTACGGCTGAGAATGAATACATGCTCGCCAAGCGCTATGCCGAACACGAAGACCCCGATGCCGCCGCGCAGCTGGTCTCGAGCCACCTGAGGCTCGTCGCCAAGATCGCGATGGGATATCGCGGCTATGGTCTGCCCGTGTCCGACCTCATTTCCGAAGGGAATGTCGGCCTGATGCAGGGCGTCAAGAAGTTCGAGCCAGATCGCGGTTTCCGCCTCGCGACCTACGCGATGTGGTGGATCAAGGCGAGCATCCAGGAATATATCCTGCGTTCGTGGAGCCTCGTGAAAATGGGCACCACCGCCGCGCAGAAGAAGCTGTTCTTCAACCTGCGCCGGATGAAGAAGCAGCTCGAAGCCTACGAAGACACCGACCTGTCGCCCGATGACGTGACGAAGATCGCCACCGATCTCGGCGCGCCGGAGCAGGAAGTCGTCAACATGAACCGCCGGATGATGATGGGCGGCGACGGCTCGCTCAACACGCCGATGCGCAATGGCGAGGACGGCTCGGGCGAATGGCAGGACTGGCTTACCGACGATCGTCCCTTGCAGGACGAAACCGTTGCCGACGCCGAAGAAGCCGAAGTGCGCCACGAAATGCTGGTCGAGGCAATGGACAGCCTGAACGACCGCGAAAAGCACATCTTGGCCGAACGCCGCCTGACGGAAAAACCGCAGACGCTGGAAGAGCTTTCCAAGGTCTACGACGTCTCACGCGAACGCATCCGCCAGATCGAAGTGCGCGCGTTTGAAAAGCTGCAAAAAGCAATGCAGCGCATCGCAGGCGACCGTCTGCTGCCGGGCATGGCGTAATCAACAACCATCAATCGGTCGCGCCGCGTATCAATTCCTCTCGCAGGATGTGCGCGGCGCGGCCGACTGCATTCACCTCGCCTGCTTCGAGACTGTGTGTGTCCCGCGCCGTGGCCTCAACCGATTCGATCGTTGCGAGCGCACGGGTCATGGCTTCGCGCTGAAGCCGGGTCTGATAGGCGCTCTGCTCGGCTCGCGATTGCGCATCAGCCGCAATGTGGTTTGCCGCCTGGACGTTCGACTGCTGCACTTCAACACCTAGTAGCACGCCAGCCGCGGTCGTCGCCAAAGTGCTGACAGCGTTGAATATTACGAGCGCCTGCGTCCACTGGGTTGCATCAGTACCAGAACCGTAGATCCGGTTCATCAAATACGCAGCAACAGCAAAAAACAGTGCAAGGATGAGTGCTGCCACCCAAATCCTGTAGGTTGGGTTGATCGTAATTGGGTCGCTCATGATTAGTCTCCCGGATATCGTCCGGAAATTTTATCATGCAGCCATATTTTTAGCCAAATACTGTAACCAGCAACGAACGCAGCTAACTTTTATTTGCGAAGGATCTCGATCAAGAGAATTATTAATCCGCAGGCGCCAAATCCATCACCGCTGCAAGCATGGCGCGCGTGCCCATTGTTACGCTTTGTCTCGGCGCGATCTTGAACAGCGGGCTGTGGTGGGAGGGCACGGCCGGGCCGCCATTGGCTGCGGCATCGAACGCTTCTTGCGGGGTTCCTCCGACCCTGAGGTAATAGCCGGGAACGCCCAGCTCCTCCGAGACGAAATAGGCAAAGTCTTCCGCGCCCATGCCGCGCTGTTCGAAGGGAATGACGGCGTCCTCTCCCAGCTCACGCTTCATGACCGCATTGAGCCTGCGGGCGAGCTGGGGATCGTTGTTCGTGACCGGAGTGCCTTCGCTCACCGTCACCTTCACCGGAAGGTCATCGGGGAGGCCGTGCGCTGTGCCGATGCCGACCGCGATCCGCTCTATCGCGGCAAGCAGCTGCGCCCGCGTTTCCTCGTCATTGGCGCGCACCGTCAATTGCAGATCGGCGCGGTCGGAGATGATGTTGTGCTTCGTGCCCGCATGGAACGCGCCGACGGTGATGACGGCGGGCTTCAGCGGCACGACCTCGCGGCTGACGATCGATTGCAGCGCAGTGACGATCTGTGAGGCGATGTAGACCGGATCGCGGCCCGCATGCGGGCTCGCCCCGTGGGCGCCGATCCCCGGCACCATGATATCGACGCTGTCGGCGCTCGAATACTGGATGCTCTCCGACGCCGTGACCTTGCCGGCGGGATATTGCGAGCCAATGTGAAACGCGAGCGCATAGTCGGGCTTGCCAAAGCGCTCATACAGCCCATCCGCCAGCATGGCCTTGGCCCCGCCAACGCGTTCTTCAGCGGGCTGCACGACGAACATTACCGTGCCGCTCCATTGGTCCTTCATCGCCGCCAGACGCCGCGCGGTACCGATCATCGAGGTGATGTGCACGTCGTGGCCGCAAGCGTGCATCACCGGATATTTCTCGCCGTCCTGCCCGATCTGCGTGGCGGTAGAGGCGTATTCGAGCCCGGATTTCTCCTCCACCGGCAACCCGTCCATGTCGGCGCGCAGCATGACCAGCGGCCCCTCGCCATTACGCATCATGCCGACCACACCCGTGCCGCCGACATTCTCGGTCACGTCCATCCCGACACTGCGAAGCTCCTGCGCCATGCGGGCCGCAGTCCTGTTCTCGAGGAAGGACAGTTCCGGGTTCTGGTGGAAATGGATGAAGAGCGGTTCAAGATAGGCGTCGTAATCCGTCTCGACCGCCTGGGCGATATCGTGCCCGTCGGCATGGGCAGGCGCAGATAGCGCGGCGGCGGCAAGTGCAAAGGCGGCGGCAAAATGTAACGAGCGCATGGTCCAATTCTCCCCGTGGCATCCGGTCATGCCGCTTCAAAGCGCGCGGCGGCGCGCTTCACAAGCCGGATGCGATTGCACCGCGCGGTCGGGGCGGATAGATGCTGCCACATGGCCATCAAAATTGCGCGCATCCTCGCCAAGATCATTCTCGCCCTGTTTGCGCTCAGCCTGCTGCTGGTGATAGCCTTCAAATGGATTCCCGTCCCCGTCACCGCAACGATGCTCATGGACGAAAATGGCATCACCAAGGATTGGGAGAGCCTCGGCAATATCGACCCCAACCTCGTCGCAGCCGTCATCGCATCGGAGGACAGCAAATTCTGCGAGCATTCCGGCTTCGACACCGAGGCGATCGAGCAGGCGATCAGGGAAAATGCGAGGGGCGACCGGATCAGGGGCGCATCCACCATCAGTCAGCAAACCGCCAAGAACGTGTTCCTGTGGCAGGGCGGAGGATATTTCCGAAAGGGTGTTGAGGCGTATTTCACCTTCCTGATCGAGGCTGTGTGGGGCAAGCAGCGCATCATGGAAGTCTACCTCAATGTCGCTGAAACGGGCGTCGGGACGTACGGGGCGGAGGCCGGGGCGCAGCGCTATTTCGGCAAGTCCGCCGCGCGGCTATCCGCCGACGAGGCAAGCCGCATGGCCGTCGCCCTGCCCAGTCCGAAAACCCGCTCGGTCAAGAATCCCGGGGGATGGCTGGCGCGCTATGGCAACACCATCGAGGCGCGCATGAGAGTGGTAAAGGGTGACGCGCTCGATTCGTGCGTTTATGAGTGATTTCAATGGGTGCGGGTCACAATCATAGTCACGGCGGGCATGAAGATGCCGGGCCTAACCACGCAGGCCGCAGCCATGATGGTCACAGTCATGACGGTCACGGTCATGATGGTCACAGCCACGCGCCGAAGGATTTCGGCAAGGCATTTGCGATCGGGATTGTTCTCAACACGCTGTTCGTCGTGGTCGAGGCATCTTTCGGATTTCTCTATAATTCCATGGCGCTGGTTGCGGATGCGGGCCATAACCTGTCCGACGTGCTTGCGCTGCTGCTTGCATGGGGCGCGAGCATAGCGGCGAAAAAGCCGCCATCGGAGCGCTTTACCTACGGCTTCAAGAGCTCGACCATCCTTGCAGCACTGGCCAATGCGCTGCTGCTGGCCATCGCCATCGGTGCGATCCTGTTCGAGACAATCGAGCGCCTGATGGAGCCGCAGGAGCCGCAGGGAATGGTGATGATGATCGTCGCCGGGATCGGCGTTGCGATCAATGCGGGCACCGCGATGCTGTTCATGCGCGGGCAGGAAGATCTCAATATTCGCGGCGCTTACCTCCACATGGCCGCCGATGCGCTGGTTTCGGTCGGCGTTGTTGTCGCAGGCGCTGCCATCCTGTTCAGCGGGCTGTGGTGGATCGATCCGCTGGTCAGCCTCGCAATCGTCGTGATGATTGCATGGGGCACCTGGGGTCTTGCCAAGGACAGCCTGAAGCTTGGCTTGCTTGCAGTTCCTGCAAGGATTGACGTGGGCGACGTGCGCGGCCATCTGGCTGATCTTGAAGGGGTTGAAGCGGTGCATGACCTGCATATCTGGCCAATGTCGACGACGGAAACCGCGCTGACCGCGCACCTGATCATGCCGGGGGCACCGTGCTCCGATGATTTCCTGCATGAGATCGCCCATTCGCTCGAGCACCGGTTCGGGATCGACCACACGACAATCCAGGTGGAGCGCGGGCGCGGTGACGAATGCGAGACCGGCTGCTGATGGCAGGCACACCCACCCCCGCCTCTGCCGAAGCGCGCGAGGCCCTGCGCGCAGCAATGGTTCGCCTCGGCGAAGGGGACAGCGCCGCGCTCGAACAAATTTATAGCGCAACCCGGGTGAAACTGTTCGGCATTTGCCTGCGTATCTTGGGCGATACAAAGGAGGCAGAAGACGCCTTGCAGGACGTCTACGTAAATCTATGGCAGCGGGCCGACCGCTATGACCCCGACCGCGCGAGCCCGATCTCGTGGCTGGCGACGTTTGCGCGCAATCGCGCGATCGACCGGCTGCGCACCGGCAAGGTGCGCGGCGGCGCCGTGCCTGTCGACGAGGCGGCTCCGCTTCCCGACGCGGCTCCGCTCGCCGATCAGATCATGATCGATGGCGAGCGCGCGGCACGGGTCCACACCTGCCTCGAGACTCTGGAAGACCCGGCGCGCTCCAATATCCGCGCTGCATTTTTTGATGGAAAGACTTACGCGCAGCTCGCCGAGACGGCGGATGTGCCGCTTGGAACAATGAAAAGCTGGATCCGCCGCGGCATCATGAAGCTACGCACCTGCCTGGAGGCGGGCGAATGACTTCGGACGCTGAATTGACTGAAGACGGCGGGCGCGACGACGCAATGATCGCCGCCGAATATGCGCTTGGCCTGCTGGAAGGCGAAGAATTGCTGATGGCGCGCGGACGGCTGGCGAGCGATAGCGCATTCGCAGCCGAAGTCGCGCAGTGGGAAGAGCGCCTGTCGCCGCTGCTCGACGAGGTGGCACCGATGGTGCCGAGCGCCGAATTGTGGGCGCAGATCGAAGCCCGAGTGGACGCGCAGCGGGCCGCCCAGGCACAGGCAGAGCTTTCAGGCGGAGGCGGCGCGGCGGCCAATGTCGTAATGCTTCAGCACCGCGTGCGACGCTGGCAATGGACCGCGGGATTGACCTCGGCCGCTGCCGCAGCGCTCGCCGCGTTCATTGCTTTCACCGGCAATCAGACGCCGGTGATCGTGCCGGTCGAACAACCGCCCGAGCAGATAGCCGCCGCCGACCCGCTGGTCGCGCAAGTGCCGATCGGCGACACCGGCCTCCGACTCGACGTGACCTACATCCCAGAAAGCGAAAAGATGCTGGTCGGAGCCATCGGCCTCACCGCCGACGGTGTGCACGATCACGAGCTATGGCTAGTGCCCGAAGACGGCAGCGACCTGCAATCGCTCGGCGTGGTCGTTCCGGGCGAAATGCGGTCCATGGAGCTGCCCGCCGACATCGCCCGCAACCTGGGCGACGGGGTGCAGTTGCTGCTGACGCGCGAGCCTCTCGGCGGCAAGCCCGAGGGCGTCGACGCAGGTCCGGTCGTGGCCGAAGGCGCGTTCTCGCAGGTCTGAGCTTCCGATTTGACCGGACGCTTCGAGCGGGCGCGCCATCCACTCAATTCATCCAGATTTTTCAGATATTTGTTTTTTTTCGCATCCGCCCGAGACGGGCCTGCGTAGCTCCACATGCAAGATCCGGGAGGGGCTTGCAGACAAAGGAGATACCAATGCCTGTAACCCCCAAGACGCTCAAATCCGCAGCCTTTGCTGCCATAGCCGCCGCCACTGGTGTGGCCGCAATTTCAACCGTGCCGGTCGCCGCACATGACCATGCCAAGAAGAGCACTCCGAACATCGTCGAGACCGCTCAGAGCACGGGCGTCCATACGACGCTGGTGACCGCGGTCCAGGCCGCCGGCCTGGTGGACACGCTCGCAAGTCCCGGTCCTTTCACCGTTTTTGCTCCAACCGACACCGCATTTGCGAAGCTGCCGGACGGCACGGTCGCCACGCTCGTGAAGCCTGAGAACAAGGGCGCGCTGACATCCGTGCTGACCTACCACGCAGTCGCCGGCAATGTGACCAGCGCGGACCTGATCGAGTTGATCAACAAGCATGGCGGCACCGCCACGATCGACACCGTTTCGGGCGGAAAGCTTACGGCGCGCCTTGCCGGTGACACCATCGTGATCACCGATGCCAAGGGCCGCGCGACCGCCGTGACACAGGCCGATGTGCAGACTTCCAATGGCGTGATCCACGTGACCGATGGAGTGTTCCTCCCGGCCTGATCGATCTCGCATTCCCCGCTTCGCGTCGCTCCATCATCCCAACCCCTCCCATCCGGGGCGGCGCATTACCTGACCCCGTCCGGCCACTTTCCTCCAGGCCGGGCGGGGTTTTGGTCTTCGCACTCAAGCAGCGGAGCGTCAGCGCGGTGAATTAAGCAAGCGCGAAGTCCGCGGCCGCCCCTGCGTGAAGCTGCGTCGTGTCGAATAGCGGCAGCGCGCTGTGGCTCTGGTCGATCAGCAGCATGATCTCGGTGCAGGCCAAAGCGGCGCCCCGAGCGCCGCTTTCTTTCAGGCCATCGATCATTTCGATACAGGCCTGCCGCGAGCTTTCGCGCACCTCGCCCGCGCATAATTCCTCGAAGTTGATGCGGTGAAGCTCTTCGCGCTGTTTTTGGTCGGGCAAGGCGACGCCCACACCGTGCTCGGCGAGGCGATCCGCATAAAACGGCTCTTCCATGGTGAAGCGCGTGGCGAGCAGCCCGACCAGCGAATGGCCCGCCTGCTTGACAGCTTTGGCAAGCGGGTCGGCAATGTGGAGGAGTGGACAGGAAATCGCCGCTTCAACCTGCGGTGCGACCTTGTGCATCGTGTTGGTCGCGATAAGAATGATGTCGGCACCTGCGCGCTCAAGCCCGGCTGCCGCCTCTCCCAGCATGTCGCCCATCCGGTTCCACTCGCCCTCCCGCTGGAGCGCCGCAATGGGTTCGAAATCGAAGCTGTGCATGAGGATCGGCGCCGAGGCGATGCCGCCTTTGCGCCTGCGCACTTCGCGGTTGATGATGGCGTAATATTGCGCCGAGCTTTCCCAGCTCATCCCGCCAAGGATGCCGATTGTTTTCACAGGCTGTCCCCCGGGAGCCATCGCCGCATTCGTGTCTTTAGCAGGCTGACGAGCGCCGGATCCATGAAGTCGTAGTCATCGGGGATATCGAGAACAATCAGCCGCTTACCATTCAGAGCGCTTCTGTGCTTCTCGCGAATTTTCCGCCGGTGCACGCGCTCCATCACGAAGATCGCATCGGCCCAGGCGATCAGTTCGTCGGTAAGCGGCTCTTCCGCATCGCGAGCGATGCCCGCCGATATCGCCGTGATGCCGGGTGCGTCAGCAAAGATATGCTCTGCGGTGGGACTGCGCAGCTTGTTCCGGCTACAGACGAACAGAATGTGCCTGTTCGAAGATCGCTGGATCAGGCTGCTTCTTCCTTCTTGCCCTCATCGTCGTTGGCGACAACGCGGATCGGGTCTTTCTTGCCCGCCACGACTTCGTCGTCGATTACGATTTCGGACACATCGTCCATGTCGGGCAGATCGAACATCGTGTCGAGCAGGATGCCCTCGACGATGGACCGCAGGCCGCGCGCACCGGTTTTGCGCAGGATCGCGCGTTCGGCGATGGCTTTCAGCGCCTCGTCGGTAAAGGTCAGCTCGACATCTTCCAGCTCGAACAGCTTGCGGTACTGCTTCACCAGCGCGTTCTTCGGCTCTTGCAGGATCGTGACGAGTGCATCGACATCGAGGTCGTGCAGGGTCGCGATTACCGGCAGGCGGTCGACGAATTCAGGGATGAGGCCAAACTTGAGCAGGTCTTCCGGCTCGCTCTTTTCAAGCAGCTCGCCGACCTTGCGCTTGTCCGGATCGGCGACATGCGCGCCGAACCCGATCGAGCGCTTCTGCAAACGGTCGGCGATGATCTTGTCCAGACCCGCGAACGCGCCGCCGCAGATGAACAGGATGTTGGTCGTGTCGACCTGCAGGAATTCCTGCTGCGGATGCTTGCGTCCGCCCTGCGGCGGGACGGAGGCGGTGGTGCCTTCCATCAGCTTGAGCAGGGCCTGCTGCGCGCCTTCACCCGACACGTCGCGCGTGATCGAGGGGTTTTCGGCCTTGCGGGTAATCTTGTCGATCTCGTCGATATAGACGATACCGTGCTGCGCTTTTTCGACGTTGTAGTCGGAGCTTTGAAGCAGCTTCAGGATGATGTTTTCCACGTCCTCGCCCACGTAACCCGCTTCGGTCAGAGTGGTCGCATCGGCCATCGTGAAGGGCACATCGAAGGTGCGCGCCAGCGTCTGGGCGAGCAGTGTCTTGCCCGTGCCGGTCGGGCCGACCAGCAGGATGTTCGACTTTGCCAGCTCGACATCGCCGCCAGCCTTGCCCGAATGTTTCAGGCGCTTGTAGTGGTTGTGCACCGCGACCGCCAGGTTGCGCTTCGCGCTGTTCTGGCCGATCACGTAATCGTTGAGCGTCTCGAAAATCTCGCGCGGTGAAGGAACCTCGCCCTCTTTCTTGCCCGCGATCCCGGCTTTGGTTTCTTCGCGGATGATGTCGTTGCACAGCTCGACGCATTCATCGCAGATGAAAACGGTGGGTCCGGCAATGAGCTTGCGCACCTCGTGCTGCGACTTCCCGCAGAAGCTGCAATAGAGGGTACTTTTGCTGTCAGATCCGCTCAATTTCGTCATCCTGTTATCCTCGAATCCCTTGCACGCAGGGGGCAACGCGCCCGGAAGGGATTCGCCAACTGTATAGCCGACTCCATATGAATCAACTCATGGAGACGTATTTTCGGTCCGCGCAGAGGGCGAAAAACCGCCCTCTGCGCATGAAAGCTCGCTTTCGAAAGGCTGCTGTCCCGCTCTGGGGCGGGTTTTGCAGACGTCATGACGCCGTTATTCGGGCGCGCCGCCTGAACCTTCCTTGTCATCGCTTTCTTCGTTTTCGGGGCGTGTCTCGAACACCTTGTCGACCAGGCCGAATTCCTTGGCCTCTTCGGCTTCGAGGAAAGTGTCGCGGTCCATCGCCTTTTCGATCTCTTCGAGCGGACGGCCGGTATATTTCACATACAGATCGTTCATGCGCGATTTGATCCGCAGGATCTCGCGCGCCTGGATCTCGATATCGGAGGCCATGCCGCGGGCGCCGCCCGAAGGCTGGTGCACCATGATGCGGGCATTGGGTAGCGCGACGCGCATACCCGGCTCGCCAGCGGCCAGCAGGAAGCTGCCCATCGATGCGGCCTGCCCCATGCACACGGTCGACACGCGCGGCTTGATATATTGCATCGTGTCGTGAATCGCCATGCCGGCAGTCACCACGCCGCCGGGCGAGTTGATGTACATGCTGATCGGCTTGGAAGGGTTTTCGCTTTCGAGGAACAACAGCTGCGCAGTGATCAGAGATGCCATCCCGTCTTCGACCTGGCCGGTGATGAAGACGATGCGTTCGCGCAGCAGGCGGCTGAAGATGTCGAAGCTGCGCTCACCGCGGCTGGTTTGCTCGACCACGACCGGCACGAGCGCGCCGGTCAGGGGGTCTGTGGTGAACTGGCCCTGTGAGCCGTGAGTTTCGCCGGTCTCGCCGAACAGATCGATCATGTGGGGTGGTTTCCTCTTGAGTGTCGGAAAAGCAATGTCGGGGCAGGGTGTACGGGATTCAAGGGCTTTAACCAATTGCCCCCAATCATTCGGCGATCAGCTGGCAATCAACTGGGGGAAAGTCGTCCGGCAGAGCCTGTCGCCCCGGCCTGTACCGGCTTCGTCTGCTGCGCCTTGTCCTCGCCTCCGCGAATGCGAAAAGCTTCGATCAGGCCCGGCTGGCGGCGCACCGCCGCGATATCGGTCTTACCGTTGAACAGAAGGCGGATGATCGCGACGCGTCGCACCAGCAATTCATGGATCGCGATGACCGTGCCGGCAGACGCGATGGTGAGGACGGTGAATTCGGCCGCCATCGGCCAGTCCACGTCGACAAGAAGCTGCCCGTAAATATACACGAAGGCGTGGTGGAAGAGATACATCGAGAGCGCGCAATCGGCGAGCCACTGGGTGCGCGGCCCACCTGCGCTGAAATAGCGGTGGAAGAATTGCAGGATGAACAGCACCAACGTCCAGATTGCCAGCTGGTTGAGGAACAGCATCGCAAGGCCGGTCGCAAAACCTTGCTCAGGGCTTGGATATGGCTGGAGGATCAGGGCCGCCGCCGCTGCAAACGGCATCCACCAGCGCCATTCGAACAGGGCGGCGAGCAGACGCGGCGACAGCGCCGCCATCACGCCGATGACAAAGAACGGAAATTCGGACGTGAGCTTGTACCAGCTCTGGAAGCCGGGGAAGATCAGCTCGTACCCGCCCGGCACGAGCGCCGCCGCCGAATAATTCGCAGTGTTGGCAAGGGCGAAAACGATCAGCGCAAATGCGAAAGCGAGGCTGCCCGAAATCCAGCCGCCCAAGCTGTCCGAAAACTCGGCTGCGAGCGCGCGCAGGCGCGAATTCTTCGGCAAAGCCGTTTGCACCAGCGCTGCCAGCAGGAACATCGGCAGCAGGCTCACCAGGAACCACAGGTGCAATTGCCACGTCCCGTCCGCCCAGACTTGCACGAAAGCGGGACTCGCGATCCAGTCGATCAGCGAGCCCCGCCCCCTGCGTCCCCCCAACGCAGGAAATGCTCGATCATGTTGAACGTCAACGCGATCGCGATCAGCGGCACGGCGGTGCGCAGGAAGCGGTTCCAGATGAAGTCGCCCGCGCTGCGCCGCGTCAGCAGCAGCACCGCGAAGAACCCGCCAACAAAAAAGAATGTCGGGGTCACGAACAGGTGGAAGCCAAAGATCAGCCAGTCGAAGAAATCCGCGCGCGCGGCGTTGCTGGTGATCCACGGGCGAGCAGGTGCGTAAACGGTGCCTGCATGCAGCGCGACAGACAGGAACATCAGCACCGACCGCGCACCATCGATATCGTGATAGTGCTTGCGAGGAGCGGGCTTTGAGGCTGTGCTGGCGGTGTGCATGGTTTCCTGACGGTGGTTCGAGGCATCCGTTTCGCGCGCGCCTCGTCCAAGCTCAATGGCAGGAAAGTGTGCGTCCAGTATTGAGACGCAGCCTTTGCAAAACCTTACCCACAATGCCGCCCCGCGCCTGACGAAGCCCCTTGCGAAGCCACAAGAATCGCGCAATCACTCGCACATGACAGCCAAGCTTCTGACGTCGACCGCCCTCGCAATCTCGCTTTTTACGGCTGGCGCTGCCGCCGCCCAAGATACGGAGGATGGTGAGCCGCGCGCAGCGCCCGATGCAAATTCCTTTGCCGAGGCCTATGCGGTCGACGAGTACATCCTGCGCATCCAGGCGCTCGACGATGCGGGGCCGCAGCTCAACGCGGTGATAGATTACAACCCTGCCGCCCCGCTCGAGGCGCAAAAGCTTGTCATGACCGGTATCCTGCGCGGGCGCAGCGTGCTTGTGAAAGACAATATCGAGACCAAGGATTTCGCGACCACCGCGGGCAGCCTTGCTCTCCAGAACAACCGCACCGGGCGCGATGCACCGCTGATCGCCAAGCTGCGCAGCGCGGGCGGCGTGGTGCTGGGCAAGACCAATCTTTCCGAATGGGCCAACATTCGCTCGAACGATTCCACCAGCGGATGGAGCGCGATCGGGGGCTCACGCGCAACCCCTATGCTACCGACCGCAATTCGTGCGGTTCATCCTCCGGAAGCGGCGCGGCGGTCGCGGCGGGCTTTGCCTGGGGCGCAATCGGGACAGAAACCAACGGCTCGATCACCTGCCCGGCCTCGATCAATGGCGTGATCGGGTTCAAGCCGAGCGTGGGCCTTGTCAGCCGCACGCATGTCGTTCCGATTTCGAGCACGCAGGACACTGCCGGGCCAATGACGAGGAGCGTCCATGATGCGGCGCTGCTGCTCTCCGCTATAGCGGGCGAAGACCCTGCCGATAGCGCCACAATCGGCGTGCCGCGCATCGCGGATTATACAGCAGGGCTTGCAGGAGCCTCGCTCAAAGGGGTGCGGATCGGCGTGATGCGCAACCAGATTGGGGACCGCACCGATGTCGAGGCGGTCTTCGGAACCGCGCTTACCGACCTCGAGCGCGAAGGCGCTGTGCTGGTCGATATCGAGTTCGAAATGAACGACGCGATCTGGGAGGACAGCTTTACCGTGCTGCTGTTCGAACTGCGCGAGGAGATGGGCAAATACCTCGCCTCGATCCCCGAGATGGAGGGGCAGGAGACGCCGCGTAGCCTCGCTGACCTCATCGCTTTCAACGAAGCGAATGCGGCCGCCGAAATGCGGTGGTTCGATCAGGGCATTTTCGAGACAGCGGAGCGCACGACCGACCGCGAGGCCTATGAGACTGCGAAGGCCAACGCGCTGCGCATTGCCGGACCAGAGACGCTCGACGCGCTGTTCGCAGAGAACGACGTGCAATTCCTCATTGCCCCGACGCGCGGTCCTGCATGGGTCAGCGATCTGGTGACCGGCGACAATTTCGACGGATCGATCGGGTTCGGCTCGCCTGCCGCCATTGCAGGCTACCCGCACCTCACCGTGCCGATGGGCGCAGTCGAGGGGCTGCCGGTCGGCCTCAGCTTTTTCGGCAAGAAGTGGGAAGACCACGCAGTGCTGAAAGCGGGCGCTGCATATGAAAAGGCGCGGACAGCCACACTGCCCGCGCCTTCATTCGAACCGTGGAAACCGGCGAGCGATTAATCCCGCGCCGGACTTCCGGTTAATCAGTCGGCCTTCTTCGCGGTCGGCTTCTTGGCTGGCGCCTTCTTGGCTGCCGGCTTCTTGGCGGCGGGTTTCTTCGCCGGAGCCTTTTTCGCAGCTGGCTTGGCAGCAGTGGTCTTGGCGGGGGCCTTCTTTGCCGCGGGCTTCTTGGCCGGAGCTTTCTTGGCCGCAGGCTTTTCGTCCGCATCCGCCTTCTTGGCGGGCGCTTTCTTCGCCGCGGGCTTCTTGGCCGGAGCCTTCTTCGCCGCTGCTTTCTTCTTCGGCGCAGCCTTGGCCTTTTCGGCTTCGGCCTCGTCTTCGGCTTCGATCGCTGCCTGCAGCTCTTCCTGCGTCACTTCACGTGTCGTGACGTCGGCCTTGTCGAACAGGAAGTCGACGACCTTGTCTTCGTAAAGCGGGGCGCGCAGCTGGGCGGCGGCCATTGGTTCCTGCTGAACATACTGCATGAAGCGCTCGCGATCTTCTTCGCGGTACTGCTGCGCTGCCTGCTGGATCAGCATCGACATTTCCTGCGCGCTCACTTCGACGCCGTTCGCCTGGCCGATTTCCGACAAAAGCAGGCCGAGACGCACGCGGCGCTCTGCGATCGACTTGTAGTCGTCCTTTTCCGCTTCGATCTGTTTGAGAGCGTCATCCGGATTGTCGTCATTCGCGGCTTCCTGCTGGAGCTGCGCCCAGATCTGCTCGAATTCCGCCTCGACCATTGTTTCCGGCACGTCAAAATCGTGTCCGGCGGCAAGTTGATCGAGCAGCGCGCGCTTCATCTGCGTGCGGGTTAGGCCAGCGGTCTGCTGTTCGAGCTGGCCCTTCATGATCTCTTTCAGCTTGTCGATGCTGTCGAGACCGAGCTGCTTGGCGAATTCGTCGTCGATCTTGGTATCGGTTTCTACCTTCACCGCCTTAACGGTCACGTCGAAGGTCGCTTCCTTGCCGGCGAGATGCTCGGCCTGATAGTCCTCGGGGAAGGTCACGGTGATGGTTTTCTCATCGCCGGTCTTCACGCCGACAAGCTGTTCTTCGAAGCCGGGGATGAAAGTGCCCGAACCGATGACCAGCGCAGCGTCTTCGGCCTTGCCGCCTTCGAATTCTTCATCGCCGAGCTTGCCGACGAAATCGATAATGAGCTGGTGGCCGTCGGCTGCCTTCTTGGTCTTGGCCGCGTCCTTGTAGCTCTTGTTCTGGCCCGCGATGTTCTGGATCGCTTCGTCGATCGCTTCGTCGGATACCGGGACGACCAGCTTTTCAAGCTTCAGGCCATCGGTGCTCGGCGTCTCGATTTCGGGAAGCACTTCGACCTCGACCGTGATTTCGGCGTCCTTGCCTTCTTCATAGCCTTCGCCAAGGTCGATCTTCGGCTGCATCGCCGGACGCAGGTTCTCATCCTTGATGACCTTGTCGACCGATTCGCGAGATCATGTCGTTGAGCGTCTGCGCATGCAGCTGCTCGCCGTGCATTTTCTTCACGAGGTTCGCGGGCACCTTGCCTGGGCGAAAGCCGGGCATTTTGACCTGCGGCGCGATCTTCTTGATCTCGCTTTCGATCTTCGCGCCAATCTCGTCGGCGGTCAGGGTGATCAGATAGGCGCGCTTGAGGCCTTCATTGCTAGTCTGCTTGGTCTGCATGGGGTTTTACTGGAGCCTTCTTGAGCTTGCATTCGATTTGTTAAGAGACCTTCGTTCGCGCTGAGGCTGGGGCGAGGTATTGGTGCGGGCGAAGGGACTCGAACCCCCACATCTTGCGATACCAGAACCTAAATCTGGCGCGTCTACCAATTTCGCCACGCCCGCTTGCCCAGACGAAGCCGCGCGGGAAACCCGAAAGCCCCCGCGCGCATCTGCGCTGGGCCTCTATCCTCGCTTGGGCAAAAGGGCAAGGCTGATGGTGCACGCAAGCGTACGCGGCAGTGGACGCGAGGGCGGAACAACCGCGCCTCCCCCGATGTTGATGTGGTTAGATGAAAGCGAGAATCACATCATGGCCCACGATCCCTACGAAACGCCCCGCACTCCGCCCGCGACCCCGCCGGTGATCGATCCTGCGGTGAAACCGAAGACCGCCGCAGAATTTGCCGCCGATGGCGACAAGCCGGGAGAGGTCCGCGGCGAACGCAGTGATCCCGAGCAGATCGACACCGATCTGTCCGACAAACTCGTCCGCCGCCAGCGCCGCGACGGTGCGGGCGAGCAAGAGCACGATTCGATGACGCCCGAAACCCTGCTACGCCCGGATTGAAAAGGAGACGCGCAATGGCAACGCAGCCCGAACCCAAACCCGATACGGTCGAACCGGCATCCCCGCCCGAGGCTCCGCCCGACAGGATACCCGAGCCCGCACCGCAAACCGCGCCGGACGAGATCACACCGCCTACTCCCGACCAGGACGAGCCCGGCCAGAATCCCGATGAAAGCCCGGTTTTGCCCGATTGAGCTTGCCGCTGCGGCAAGAGGCGATTATCGGCGCGCGTCATGACAGACGAAGCAAAGACAGACACTCCGCCCGATCACCTCTCGGTCAATCCGCGCAACGACGCCTTCGACGCTGAAGTGCTGCAACGCGGTGTCGGCATCCGGTTCAAGGACCGGGTGCGCACCGACATTGAGGAATATTGCATTTCCGAAGGCTGGGTCCGGGTCCAGGCGGGCAAGACCGTAGACCGCAAGGGACAGCCGCTGACGATCAAGCTGACCGGCCCGGTCGAGGCGTGGTACGAAGACCTCGGCGAAAATCCGCCGGTCGCCAAGAAGGACTAAAAGGGGCCCTCGCTTGCCAAGTGGCGGGTAAGGGGCCACTTGCATGGGCGAAATGAAACCTCAGGTCATCATCATCGGGCGCCCCAATGTGGGCAAGTCGACGCTGTTCAACCGGCTCGTGGGCAAAAAGCTCGCGCTCGTCGATGACCAGCCGGGCGTTACGCGCGATCGCCGCATGGGCGACGCAGAGATTGCAGGGCTACAATTCACCGTCGTCGATACCGCCGGGTGGGAGGACGAGGACGATTATTCGCTCCCCGACCGGATGCGCAAACAGACCGAGGCCAGCCTCGAAGGCGCGGATGCGGCGATGTTCGTCGTCGATGCCCGCGCCGGACTGACCCCGCTCGACAATGAAATCGCCCGCTACCTGCGCGAATATGACGTGCCGATCGTGCTGGTCGCGAACAAGGTCGAGGGCGCTTCCGGCGAATCCGGAGTGCTGGAAAGCTATTCCCTTGGGCTAGGCGAGCCGGTCCCAGTCTCTGCCGAACACGGCGAAGGCATTGCCGACCTGTTCAGCGCGCTTTGGCCGGTCATCGGTGAAAAGGCCGACGCTGCCGAAGCTGCTGCCGAGATTGCCGACCAGGAAGACGAAGACGAGGAAGCGCCGCTTGGCCCGCTCAAACTCGCCATTGTCGGACGGCCAAACGCCGGTAAATCGACGCTGATCAACCGGCTTCTCGGTGAAGACCGGCTGCTGACCGGCCCGGAAGCCGGGATCACACGCGATTCCATTGCGATCGACTGGCACTGGGACGATCCCAAATCCGGCGAGACGCGCGAGATCCGCCTGATCGACACTGCCGGTATGCGCAAGAAGCGCAATGTCACCGAAAAGCTCGAAAAGCTCTCGGTCGCCGATGCCCGGCGCGCTGTCGATTTTGCCGAGGTCGTGGTGTTGCTGCTCGATGCGACGCAGGGTCTTGAGCATCAGGATCTCAAGATCGCGAGCATGGTCCTTGAAGAAGGGCGAGCGCTGATGATCGCGATCAACAAGTGGGATATCGCAGAAGACGCGAGCGGGCTGTTCAACGGCATCCGCGCCGCACTCGACGATGGACTGGCGCAGGTGCGCGGCCTGCCGCTGTTCGCTGTCAGTGCGAAGACCGGCAAAGGGCTCGACGCGATGCTCAGCGCGGCCTTTGACCTGCGCGAAAGCTGGTCGAAGCGCGTGCCGACCGCCGCGCTCAACCGCTGGTTCGACGATGCGCTCGATGCCAACCCGCCGCCTGCGCCCGGTGGTCGCCGGATCAAGCTGCGCTACATCACGCAGGCGAGCACCCGCCCACCGCGCTTCGTGGTGTTCGGTACACGGCTCGACGATCTGCCCAAGAGCTATGAACGCTATCTCGTCAACGGCATCCGCGCGAAGCTCGGCTTCGATGCCGTGCCGGTACGCGTGACGCTCAAGAGCCCGAAGAACCCCTACAACGCCAATAAAGGCGGTGGGGGCAATTACAGCGGGGAGCGGTGATGCTGGACCTGTTCGCAGCCTCCGACATCGCCGCCGAATTGCTCCAGCGTACATCGAGCACGCTCGCCGTCCAGCAGGCGCTGCAATCGAGCCTCGCACCTGCATTCCTGCTCGTCGGTATCGGCAGCATCATGAACGTGATGATGGCGCGTCTGACTTGGGTCGCCGGACGGATCGAGCGCCTCGAGGCGCAGGACGAGGGTGATCGCGGGCCAAACCATACGGAGGAAGTCGACTGGCTGTGCAAGAGGCGCGCTCTGGCGCGCCGGGCCATCATGTTGTCGTCTGCCGGTGCGGTAATCATCAGCGTGGTGATCGCACTGCTGTTCGTATCGACTTACGTCAGCGCCAGGATCGGAACCGTCATCGCCGTAATGTGGGTGCTTACCATCACATTCCTGATTGCGGCGCTGATCGTGTTCCTGCGCGAGACGCAGCTTGCGGCGGGCGGTCCGCGGAAAGCCAAGACATAGAAAAACGGCGGAGCCTCGCAGCCCCGCCCTTTCCTGAAACAGTCCGTTTCGATTGCGCTTACTTCAGCATTTCGACTTCACGAAGTGCGTAAGTGCCCTGAATCTTGCGGATTTTGTTGTAGAGTTCGAGCACGGTCGTGTTGCCCTGATCGATGTTGGCTTTGCCATACGCATCGAGGAACGCCATGTAGCGCTCCTTGCTTGGGCCGACGGATGCGGTGTCGGGGTAGACCACGATCAGCACCATGTTGAAGTGGTTCTCGCCATAAGGGACGCCGTAGATTGCGAAATCCTTGATGTGGCCCAGATCTTTCTGGATCTGATTGGCTGCCACCCATGTACTCTGCAGCCCTTCGAGATAGGTCTCGAATTGTCCCTCATCCACTTTGACGAGAGTCATTTCGACGACTTCGTCGGACGGCGCGTAGTCCTCGTAGACTTCGATATCGGCGAGCGCCGGTGTGGACATGGCGAGAGTGGCCGCAGCGATGCTGCCGGCGATGGTCTTGACAAGTTTGCTCATTAAAAGCTCCAAAGTTCGAAAGGTGCGACCCAATCGAATTGGAAGGCGTACGATCTCGTGATTGAGATGCGATGTGTTGTGATTTACCCCCGTATCACGCTCCCTGGACACATTGCTGCGCCCATCGCTGACGGGTGTCAAATATAGAGTTAATGGTCTTGTATGGATACGACATTTAGCAAAAGGGCGGAGCCACCCGGCCCCGCCCTTCGTGCGCTCTATTCGCCAGCTTGCGGCTATTTGCCGCCTGCGTTCGTCTCACCTTCACCGGTACCGGATGGCTTTGCAGCTGCACGTAGTTTTGCAGCCCCATCCGCTCGATCATGTCGAACTGGGTTTCGAGGAAGTCGACATGCTCTTCCTCATTGGCGAGGATGTCCTCGAAAATCTGCTCGGAGGTATAATCCTTCACGCTCTTGGCGTGTTCGGCGGCATCGCGCAGCAACGGAATCGCTTCTTCTTCGAGCGCGAGGTCGGCCTTGAGGATCTCCTCCACCGTTTCGCCAACTTTCAGCTGGTGGATCGCTTGGAAATTGGGCAGCGCCTCAAGGAAAAGAATGCGCTCGGCCAGCCGGTCCGCATGCTGCATTTCTTCAATGCTTTCGTGGCGTTCGTATTCGGCCAGCTTGGTCACGCCCCAATCGGCCAGCACACGGTAGTGCAACCAGTACTGGTTGATCGCGGTCAGCTCGTTGGTGAGAGCCTTGTTGAGATATTCGATGACTTTTGCATCGCCCTTCATGGCGGTGTTTCCCTTCGCAGAATGCCGCATGGATGTGCGGACAGTGTGATGAACTCGCGCTGTTGTATATGCGCGCTCTCATCCCATTCAGCAAGGGACGGGCGAAAAAATATCGTTATGATTCAGGTATTTGAGAGCCGTTCGCAGTAGCGCTGCGCTTATTTAGACTGCGAGTTTCTCGCAAGAAGCAAGCGCGCGTTCCTGGTCGATAATTTCGCCAGCCTTATTAAGGCATTGGCCGCAATTGGGCCGTTTACCGAGCGTCGCGTATGTCGCCTCGGCGTCGCCGCCATGGCCCAGGGCCGCCGTGCGAAGGTCGGTTTCGCGGATCGCGTTGCAAATGCAGATATACATAAGGCTAAAGAATCACTCCTGCGAAGCGTTTGCAAAGCCAAGATATGCGAATTATTCTCAATAGCAAGGAGGTTTTTGCAGATTACCCCCAAGCGCCCGCGCCTCACCTGCGCAACGCAAATATCCTGCCGTAGGTCAAACAGCGCCACAGCCACTCGAGCGGGCCATAGCGATACCGGTCCAGCCACGGCTTCGACCACAGCAGCATCAGCGCCCATGCTATCGCCGTGACCAGATATAGCATCGGGCGGTTGAACTCACCGAACAGACCCAGGCCCCATCCTTGAAATAACGCGATCATGACGATCGATGTGCCAAGGTAATTGGTGAAAGCCGCACGTCCGGCAGCGCGCACCCTCTCAGACAGCCAACCGGTCCAGGCCGGAGAATATTCTACCATCAGCGCGGCTAGGCCAAGAACCATCATCAATTGAGGAATGGGGCTCCATCCAATGAAGGCAGCCTGCATTACGTAAAACCCGAAGTCGGCGCTTTTCAGGACCAGGCCAAGGGCGAAGGTCAGAAGACCGCCCACGATCAGCCCGGCCCAGCCCCACTGTCGCATCTTGCTGGACGAGAAGCCGCCACTGAAAAAACCGTATCGGTAGAGCGCGACACCCAGCAACATCAGCGGCAAGGACTCCATCCCAACGAAGAATACGTTGGCAATCGGGTCGACCCAGTGCTCACTGAACCGGTGGGCGATCAATCCTGCGAAATCGCCTGTTTCTTTTAGCGTTGTCTCAATCTCGCCGTCAGCCATGGCAGCTTCCTTGGCCGCGATCATGTTGGTCCGGGTTTCAGACATCGCGGCCTGATCGCCAAACGAGGTTTCCGCGTACCGCATAGGAATAGGTCAGCATCGCTGCGTACAGGAGTGCGCCAACGAAATATGCAAGCAAGCCAACAAGTAACTGCGTTTTCGCGCTCCATTTCAAGCAGAGCACGACCACGAAACCGATCAGCGCGTAGTAAAGCAGGATATCGCCCATCCAGATGACGAAGAAGTGGATAAGGCCAAACGCCAGCAATACGGCCAACCGCCACATCTGGCGCCACCGTGTCCCGCCTCGCGCCCAGGTCCGCTCCATGAACAAGTAGAGCCCCGCACCAAAAAGCAACGTAAACAGTCCGCGCATCTTGTTATCGATGATGACAAACTGCGCGATCAGCAGCCAATCCGAGACCGGCCCGTGCTCGGTCAGGAATGCGTCAGGATACATATAGGCCTGGAACGGCTGGCCGAATGCGACGATGTTTGCCGCCAAAATACCCATGACCGCTATTCCGCGAATGAAATCGAGGGTGGAGATGCGTTCGCTGGAAGTGACTGGCGCGGGCGCGGCCTCCGCGCTGTATATTGGTTCGTCGGCAATTTGCGACTGCACAGCTTCGTTCATTGATCGTCCCCACATGATCCCGGCTGCCGTTTCTAACAGCGCGCCGCGTGAGGGAAAGCGCTATATTCTCGCGCCTATTTGCGCGTGACGAGACAGTCTTGTCCTTGCCGCTTCAGCGAAGCACAGGCCGAGCGCGCATCGGCGCGGGTCAAATATCCATCTGCGAGCAGCCGCGTAACCCTGCCCGATGGCAGCAGCAATCTGCGTGTTCCGGCAAGCGCGGGATTGTCCGACAGCTTGGCCCACAGGCGCTCGGCATTGCCCTCGACGCCAAACGCACCCAGTTGAACGCGCCATTCACCGGTTTTCTTTGCGGGCGGTTCAGGAGGCCGGGACTGTGCCTGGACCAGAGCTTGGACTGGAGGCTCGCTGGCTTGCGGAACCGGAATTGCCGCCACTTCTGCGGCAGCGGGAACGGCCGCAGCTGGAACAGCCGAACGCGCGCCCAGATCGGCGGCGGCAAGCTGGACCGCACGGCGCTGCGTGGCTCCCGCTTCCATCTGGCGAGCCAGCGATTGCGCCGCTGCGCGCTGAGGCTCGGGAACATACTGGTCCATTTGCTCAAGTGCACCAGCCGCCTGAGGCAAGCCCGCGGACTGCGCGAGCGTGACATACGCATAGGCGCGCACCCAGTCCTTGTCGGCGTAATCCGCGTTGAAGTGCGCAAGGCCCATTATGTATTGCGCGCGCGGGTCGCCGCGTTGGGCTGCGGCGCGAATGTAGGGCATGGCTGCCTGCTGATCGCCCTGCTGGAAAAGCAGCAGACCGTAATTGTCCGCAGCTTTCAGATGGCCGCTATTTGCCGCCTGCGCGTAAAGCGCCTTTGCCCGCTCCATATCGGCGGCCACGCCGCGACCGAGGCGATAGGCTTGCGCCATGTTGAACAAGGCATCGGGATCGCCCGCCTGCGCTGGAGCTTGCCATTCGCTCACCGCGCGGTCGTAATCGCCTGCGCTCCAGGCATCGACGCCGTCTTTGACATCGGCAATGGCCGGGCTGGCCCAAGCGAAGCAGGCCGCCAGTCCGGCTGCGATCAGGCCTCTTTCAATGCGGGACGCATGGTTCAGACTATGTGCCATCTCGAAGTGCACTCCTGCAATTGCGGCCAGCGATGCGGCCAACCTTAAGCCCTTGAGCAACTGGGCGATCAAATCCGTCGGCCATATATTTAGATAACGCCGGTTAGGATTTCGTTGCCCAGTTGCGGCGCACCCCCGGCGGCCACGATTCGGCCAATCCAATGCCGCCCGCGTTAACCCAAAATTAGGGGTAGTCTGCGATCCCATAGTCACTCAGCCGCAATCGTGCGGCATCAACGGTCTTAAATAGGGGGACCTGGCGTTGCGTGTACTTGCTTTGGCATCGCAGAAAGGCGGATCTGGGAAAACAACCCTGTCCGGACATCTGGCCGTACAGGCTCAGCGCGCTGGCGCTGGCCCGGTCGTACTCATCGATATCGATCCGCAAGGTTCGCTGGCCGATTGGTGGAATGAGCGTGAGGCGGAATATCCCGCTTTTGCCCAGACCACAGTTTCGCGCCTCGCAAACGATCTTGCGGTTCTGCGTCAGCAGGGCTTCAAACTGGCAGTGATCGACACTCCACCAGCGATCACCATGGCTATTCAGTCGGTGATCGGTGTAGCCGAGCTTATCGTGGTTCCAACGCGGCCCAGCCCGCACGATCTTCGCGCCGTGGGCGCAACTGTCGATCTGTGCGAACGCGCTGGCAAGCCGCTGGTGTTTGTCGTCAACGCGGCAACCCCGAAAGCCAAGATTACATCGGAAGCCGCCGTCGCGCTGTCACAGCACGGCACCGTCGCCCCGATCACACTTCACCACCGCACCGATTTTGCTGCTTCGATGATCGATGGCCGCACGGTGATGGAAGTCGAGCCCGAAGGTCGCAGTGCAGCGGAAATAACCGCGCTTTGGAAATACATTTCGGACCGTCTTGAAAAGAACTTCCGCCGGACGGTGTTTGCTGCCGCGCCGGGAGGTGGTCAGGCACAGCAGGCTGGCGCAGGACGCGCTGCCGGTGGCTTTGGCCGCCGGGTGGCCCAGTAACAGGCTGGCCGCGCGATGTCCGAAGCCAGCTTCGCCTCGCTGAATCCAGCTCTGCTCGCCCGCAAGGGCGGCGCAAAGCCTGCCATGCGTCCGCAACTTGCGCCGATGCCGCAGGATCCCGCCGCCATGGCCGCGCTCGCCGACGAACAGCTCGAGGATCTCGGCTGGAACGACATGGGCCAAGATGACGGCGACCAGCCCGTCCTGAGTGCGCCTGACGCAGGGGCCGACGTCGTGCCCATTACACCCAAGGCCGCCAATGAGGACGTTCCTCTAATCAGCAGCCCGGTTGTCCGTCGCCAGCAGAAAGACCTGTCGGATCGCGTGCTCGCCAATGCGGCGATGGACGCGGCTGCGGACGACACGCCGGTCAAGCGCGTCGCAAAGAAGACTGCGCGCACCAAGAAAGCGAAATCCTCCGGCAAGACCGGCAAGCGCGCTGCCTTCACGCTGCGCCTCGACGCCGACCGCCATCTGAAACTTCGCCTCGCATCGACGATGCAGGGGATCAGCGCGCAGGCGCTGGTGACCGAAGCGCTCGACTCAATGTTCGAGCAATTCGCAGAACTCGACGCGCTCGCCGAGCGCATGAAACCGAATTGACGCCAACTGCCAGTCAAATGAGCAATACAGGACAGGGGACTAAACCAATGGCCGGGACAATCGATCACAGCACCGCAGGCTCCATGAGCGCGCCAAAGCTTGGCCTGATCATGACGACGGCGCTCGCGAGCTTCGCGCTCACGGGTTGCACCGGCTCGGTAGCCGCACCAGCTGAGACGTCTTTTGCCAAAGCGCAAGTCGCGCTTGAAAAGGGTCAGGTGGCCAAGGCCATCACCCACGCTGAAGCGGCTGTTCTTGCCGAGCCGCGCAATTCGAGCTTTCGCGCCATGCTCGGTGCGGCCTATCTCGAGGCGGGCCGGTTCGAATCGGCCGCGACCAGCTTTAGCGATGCGCTCGAACTGGGCGACCAGGATCCGCGCACCGTGCTCAGCTATGCGCTGGCGAAAACCGCCACGGGCGATCACGCTGATGCCCTCGCGATGCTTGGTGAATGGGAAGGCGCAATCGACCCAGCCGATCTCGGCCTGGCATTGGCGCTCGCCGGAGAGCCGGAGCGCGGCGTCCACGTGCTGACGAATACGCTTCGCGGCGGCCAGAACTCCGCAAAGGTTCGCCAAAACCTCGCCTACACTTACGCACTCGCAGGAAACTGGCGCGCAGCCCGCGTCATGGCTGCAGAAGACGTGCCGGCAGACCAGCTCGATGCGCGCCTGTCCGATTGGGCAGCGAACGTAAAGCCGGAGGATTACCAGGTCCGCGTCGCCGGTCTCCTGAACGTCCGTCCGGTCAGCGATGGCGGCCAGCCGACCTATCTCGCACTTTCCAATTTCCCGAGCCAGCAGGTCATGGTGGCAGAAGCCGCTGCGCAGGCTCCGATCGAAACCGCTGAGCCGAGCGAAGCCGAACGCCTCGCATTCGGCGAAACCGAAGCGCCTGCACCGGCAACCGTCGAAGCGAAGCCTGCAGCGGTCAAGGTTGCCGCGGCGCCCGCTCCTGAAGCGAAGCCGGAAACGCGCTACATTTCCAAGCCTGTCATCCAGAAGGTGCCGGTGAGGACTGCAGGCAAGGCTGCTCCCAAGAGGGCAGCCAAAGCCGCTCCGGCGCGCGTCGCAAAGCCGTCCTCGCAGCGCCGCATGGCGGTTGCGACCGGCAAGGCTGCGACCCACCTCGTCCAGCTTGGCAGCTTCGACAGCCGCGCTGTTGCCGAAGGCAAGTGGGCCGAGTTCAAGAAAAAATTCCCGCAACTCAGGAGCCACGACGTGGTCATCACCGAAGCTGTGGTGAACGGAAACACCTATTTCCGCCTTGCAGCAGCCGGTTTCGGCCAGTCGACCGCAAGCAAGATGTGCTCCGCCGTGAAATCCACGGGCCGCGGCTGCTTTGCTTACGCCGCCTCAAGCCCGCCCGCAGGCGCGGTGGACCGCGGTGTGCGAATTGCGGCGCGCGCGCGTTAATCCGGACTTACTGGTTTGAGCAAATTGACCCTCGGAGCGAAAGCTCCGGGGGTATTTTGTGCGGTCAGACCTCGACCCCGCCCTTGATCAGGCGGATCACCCGGCCCTGAGCCCCTTGACGGTCGAACGGCGTGTTGTCCGCTGTCGCTTCCATTTTCGTGCGATCGACGAACCACGGCGCATCGGGATCGATTATGGCGATGTCACCCTCAAATCCGATGGTGAGAGCACCCGCCTGAACGCCAAGCAGCGACGCCGGATTGGCCGCAAGCAGTTCAAATGCCCGCGCCATATCGATCACTTCGTCGCGCACCAGCCCGAGCGTCATGGCGAGCAGCGTTTCTGCTCCGGCCATGCCCGGCTCGGCATCGGCAAACGGAAGGCGTTTGCCCTCAGGACCTCGCGGATCGTGGCCGCTCGAAATGACGTCGACGACACCGTCCCCGATTGCAGCAAGCGCGGCCTGCCGATCGGCTTCGCTGCGCAGCGGAGGGGAAAACCGGGTGAAGGTACGAAAATCGGCGGTCGCAAGGTCGGACAGCATGAAATGGGCAGGCGTAATGCCGCAGGTGACTTTCACTCCGCGCGCCTTTGCCTCGCGCACCAGCTCGAACCCGCGCGCGGTCGTGACCTGCCGGAAATGCAGCCGCGCATCGCTCATCTCGGCGAGCGCAATGTCGCGCGCGATTGCCAGCGCCTCGGCCTCTGCAGGGGCACTTGGCAAGCCCAGCCGGGTCGCAATCGCGCCTGCGGTGGTCGCTGCTTCGCCTGCGAGCGCGGCGTCCTCGGGATGGGCGACCACCACCAGGTCGAGCATGGCTGCGTATTGCAACAGGCGCAGCATCGTTCCGCTATCGGCGATCCAGCGCCGCCCTGTCGCCGCCCCGCGCGCGCCGGCGTCCTTCATCAGCGCGATCTCGGCCAGCTCCCGCCCTTCAAGCGCGCGCGTTGCAGCGGCGAGCGGATGGACCCAGAGGTCGGGCTTGCCGCTCTTGGCGATGTAGTTGATGCGGCTGGGATAATCGAGCGGCGGCGACTGATCTGGCATCAGCGCTGCGCGAGTGATCCCGCCAAAATGAAAAGCAGGCTTGTCGACCGAAAACACGCCGAGATCGACCAGGCCGGGTGCAACCAGCTTGCCGTTTGCGTCGATCACCTCGTCTCCGTCCTGCGGCAAGGTGTCTGCGCCAAGCGCAGCGATCAGTCCATTATCGAGGCGGATCGCTCCCTCGATCATGCCGCCGGGAGTAACCAGCCTGCCGCCGGTTATCGTGAGCGCGCGCGCCTGTTTCATGCCCAGCCCTCCACACCGCGCGCCGAACGCGTCAGGATGTCGAGGCGCGCCATGCGAATCGCAACGCCCATCTCGACCTGCTGGGTGATGATCGAGCGGTCGAGCATGTCGGCGACCTCGCTATCGATCTCGACCCCGCGGTTCATCGGGCCGGGATGCATCACGATGGCGCCGTCTGCCCCGTGTTCGAGGCGCGCCTTGGTGAGGCCATAGAGGTGGTGGTATTCACGCGCCGAGGGGATGAATTGCCCCGCCATCCTCTCAGACTGAAGCCGCAGCATCATCACCACGTCCGTCCCGGAGAGCGCTGCATCAAAATTATAGAACGGCTCCACGCCAAGCGCTTCGATCCCGGCGGGCATCAACGCGGGCGGCGCGCAAACCCGCACGCTCGCGCCCAGCGCTTGCAGGCACAGGATGTTCGAGCGCGCGACCCGGCTGTGCAGGATGTCTCCGCAGATCGTGATCGTCAGCCCGGTCAGATCCTCGCCGCTATCGCCGCGCTCGCGCAGCTTGTGCCGCAGGGCCAGCGCGTCGAGCAAAGCCTGCGTCGGATGCTCGTGGCTGCCATCGCCTGCATTGAGAACCGGGCAATCGACCTTGTCCGCGATCAGCTGCGTCGCCCCGCTCGATCCATGCCGAATGACGATCGCATCGGCGCGCATCGCGTTTAGCGTGATCGCGGTGTCGATCAACGTCTCACCCTTTTTCACCGAGCTTTGCGCGGCATGCATGTTGACGACATCCGCGCCCAGCCGCTTGCCCGCGATCTCGAAGCTGAGCAAAGTGCGGGTGGAGTTTTCGAAGAAAGCGTTGATGATCGTCAGCCCGCCCAGCAATCCGGCATGCTTGGCGCTCTGGCGATTGAGTGTGACCCATTGTTCAGCTTGGTCGAGCAAATACAGGATTTCGTGCCGCTCAAGCTGGCCGATGCCGGTCAGATCGCGGTGAGGAAAAGCGAGACGCCCCGCTGGAAAGCGGTCATGCGCCGTGGAAGTTTCCGATCCTGTCATTAAAGCAACGCCCTTAGTCGAGCGATGTCCACTGCTCAACCCATTGCTTGCGTGCTTCTCAATGGATTTAGCGGGAAACCGTGCCTACTTATAGGGAAAGCGGGGGCGCTTGTAGCCCGGTAGCGCGAACAAGGACGCACAACACATGGCATTTGTCGGCAAAGTCTGGAAATTTCTGGTCGGAGTGAAGGACGGTCTGGTCCTGACCTTCATGTTGCTGTTCTTCCTCGCGCTGTTCAGCCTGCTGTCGGCTGCCCCCAATCCCGGTCAGGTCCGCGAAGGCGCGCTCTACATCGATCTGTCGGGCTATGTCGTCGAAGAGCGCTCTGCGGTCGATCCATTTGCCGCGCTGCTCGCCGGTGAAGCTCCGCCGATGGAGCACCAGGCGCGCGATCTGGTGCGCGCGCTCGATGCAGCGGCGAGCGATGACCGGGTGAAAGCGGTCGTGATGGACCTCACCACCTTCATCGGCGGCGGGCAGGTACATTTGCAGGAAGTGGGCGAGGCGATGGACCGCGTTCGCAAGGCGGACAAGCCGGTCTTTACCTACGCGCTCGGTTATGGCGACGATCACATGCACCTTGCCGCGCGCGCATCCGAAGTGTGGGCCGACCCGCTGGGCGGCGCGGTGATCGCCGGACCGGGCGGCAGCAACCTCTATTACGCCGACCTGCTCGACCGGCTGAACGTCAACGCGCGCATTTACCGCGTCGGGACATTCAAGGCAACGGTAGAGCCTTATTCGCGCAATTCCATGTCCGACGAAGCGCGCGAAAACATCTCGGCACTTTATGGAGCGCTGTGGGAGGAATGGCAGGCCAATGTCAAAAAGGCCCGCCCGGAAATCGACCTTGACCGGGTCACCACCGACCCCGTTGCTTGGGTCGAGGAAAGCCAGGGAGACCTTGCAAAGGCGGCTTTGGCCGCAGGGCTCGTCGACAAGCTTGGCGACACGGTCGAATTCGGCAACCGGGTCGCCGAGGTCGCTGGCGCTGACGATTGGGACGAAAGCCCGGGGACCTATGCCAAAAGCGAGCTGCTCCCCTATCTTGCGGACACAGCGCCATCCAAGAGTGGCAAGGCCATCGGCGTCGTGACCGTGGCAGGCACGATCGTCGACGGTGAGGCAGGCCCTGGCACAGCAGGCGGGACGCGGATCGCGGACCTGCTCGATGACGCGCTGGACGATGATCTGGCGGCGCTGGTTGTCCGCGTGAATTCACCCGGAGGCTCCGTCACGGCTTCGGAGGAAATTCGCCGCGCAATCGAACGTTACCGCGCGAAAGGCATTCCGGTCGCTGTATCCTTTGCCAATGTTGCGGCCAGCGGCGGATATTGGGTGGCGACATCGGGCGACCGCATCTTCGCCCAGCCCGAGACCATCACGGGTTCGATTGGCGTATTCGCGGTGCTTCCGACTTTCGAGAACGCAGCTGAGGAGATCGGCGTCAACGCCGATGGCTTCCGCACCACACCGCTATCGGGTCAGCCGGACCTGATCGCTGGGCTGACACCCGAGGTCGACGCCATCCTGCAGGCGACGGTCACCGACACATACAGCGACTTCCTCGAACGGGTCAGCACCGCGCGCAGCAAGACCCCGGCGCAGATCGACACGATTGCGCAGGGCCGCGTCTGGGATGGCGGCTCGGCCCGGCAGCTTGGCCTTGTCGATCAGTTCGGCGGGCTCGACGATGCGCTGGCATGGGCTGCAACGCAGGCGGGTATCGAAGACGATGGTTGGCGCGCTCGCTTTCTCGGAGCGCAGGCGGCCAATTACGATTCGCTCATTCGCCAGCTGCTCGCAGGCTCATCTGCTCCCACACAGCAGGCGCGCGGCGCGGACCTGTTTTCGCGGGCAGCGCTCAATCGTGACATTGCGCTATCGCGCCTGCTGGCAGACGCAGAAAGACTGGCCGGATCGCGCGGCATCCAGGCCTATTGCCTTGAATGTCCTGCCGAGGCTGCTCCAGTGCGCACAAAAAACGCGGCGGGTCTGGTCGAGCTGTTTCAGGCCCTGCTCGCCAAGTAACGCCGGAGGGCCAGCCCTCGGCGCTTGCAAAGCTGAAAGCTCCGCAGTAAACGCGCGCCCCTGCCCTTGCCTCCGAGGCAAATCCGGCGGGCGCGTAGCTCAGTGGTAGAGCACACCCTTCACACGGGTGGGGTCGCAAGTTCAATCCTTGCCGCGCCCACCATAAATCAAGCACTTAGCTGTCTATTTTCCCGCTACCCCGCTCGGGGGTAGCCTCAGGGGTAGTCTCGAGATTTTTTCTACTCGGGATAGCAAGGGACCCCTAATCCACAGATACAGAAGCATTTCCCGGGCCGTTCGCTGGCATCCAAGATAGCTGACCGCTACCGTCCACGCTCACTCGTAGGCGGAGCAATCATGTGGCACTGGGATCAAGGTAGGCTCGACTATTTCCAGTTCGATGCGCTCCGCAAGATCGCGAAATTTGCGACCAAAGCGGACATTAAGTCCGCGCTCAATGCCGATCTAGTTGCTGCGGTTGGCCTACCCTTCTCCCCCAACACGCCGGGATACGAGAGGCCGTGGCGCAACTATCAGCGGGTATTCAAACTCAGCTTAATCGCGTTCGACGACAACGGAACAGGCCGCCCAACAGCGCTCGCGAAACTCCTCGCAGACGACGGCAAGGTCACAAGCGACGAGTATTTCCATTTTCTAGCGGAGGCGACGACAGACCCTTCGCCTGCCTTACAGGGCTGGGATGCTACCGCCGAAATGCGCTTCCCACTACTGTTCAGCCTCAAATACGTTTTGGCTCGAGCGGTACGTGGGGGAACAGTCAACGGCCTTTGGCAAGATCATCGACGCATTTGCGGGCTCCGGCTTTGTCGGAGACGAGGACCAAACGGCGTTTCTTGGCATTATCGACAACACCTACCCCGTCATAGGGAACAAGCGCCAAGCAATCGAAAGCCTCCGCAGGGTACTGGCGCAAGTCTCCTATCTAAGCTCCACGGCTAACACGCTCTCAGTCTCGCTCGACAAGAGCGACGCGAAAGACGTGTTCGAGGAGCTCGATCCGGTCGGAGGGCCGCGAGAGGCAGACGGCAATAAGGAGATCGCTCGACTTGCCGCCCTATTCCCCTCGGCGACGGCCGATCTTCATCTCGATTACAGCAACACGGTGGTCAGCGATGCAGTCGAGGCGGGATTTGCCGAAGGCAACCGGGTCGAGCGGACGCACCTCAAGATCGAGCGGAACTCAAAGTTGCGAGAAGCCTTCTTCGAGGCACACCCTTCCGCCACTTGCGATTTCTGTCAAAAAGACACGTCAGACGAATATCCGTGGGTAGATCGGGTCCTCGACATACATCACGTGTTGCCACTTTGTTCCGGAACGCGTACGACGAAGAAGGGGACCGCTCTCGACGACCTTGTGGCTAACTGTCCGTCGTGTCACCGAGCGGTCCACAGATACTACGGGCAATGGCTCAAAGCCCAAGGGAAGAAGGACTTCTCCGACGCTGCCGAGGCACGGAAAGTCTACGAGGAGGCGAAAGCAAAGTATGCTGGCTAGGAACTTAGCAAACGAATTGGCAGCCCTCTCGTACGAGGAGCAGAGGCGGCTAATCGCCAAGGCCGTCGAGAAGGACGCCGATCTATACGAACTCCTCGAGAGGGAAGGCTACGCTCTCCACGACCTCAGCTATTCGAACAGTCGTTCCCGGGTGTGGGATGGTGGGCGTCCGGTCGATCTTCAATCGTTCGAGAAGGTAGGCAAAGGCATTCCTGTCGTCAGTTTCTTTACCGGTTGCGGAGGTATGGATCTGGGTCTCGAGGCATTGGGGTTCGAAAACGTGGCTGCTTTCGAGCACAACGAGATATTCTGTCGCACGTTGCGCAAAAACCGACCGCAGTGGAACGTGTTTGGCCCGCCATTCCACGATGGCGATGTTTCAAAGGTCGAAGATGTTATTGCGGCGTTAGAGCCGCTCATCGACCGGCCGTTCAAAGGTCTGTTCGTCGGTGGCCCTCCTTGTCAGCCATTCTCAATCGCAGCCAATCAGCGCTTCGCTAAGTGGGGGGACAACTTCAAGCGCGTCGGCTTCGATCACGCGAAGAACGGAAACCTGTTGTTCGATTTTGTGGCTCTCATAAAGGAATTCAGACCAGCAGCCTTCTTAATCGAGAATGTGCCCGGGCTCCGAGACATCGACGGGGGCGAACAACTTTCGGTTGCAATCGCACAACTCGAGGAGGCCGGTTACACCGTAGCCGAGCCGTCCGTTTTCGAGGCGGCGGACTATGGCGTCCCGCAGTATCGTCAGCGGATGTTCGTTGTCGGTTCGCGGACCGGCGGCCAGTTCGTGGTACCCGAGGCTCAAGATCATATCGGCAGCGGGAGTGTTCTCGAGATACCCCCCGGACACAACATCGCAAACCACGAGACCCGGAAACATAAGGCGGGATCGCTCCAGCGGTATATGGTCCTCGACTATGGGCAAAGAGATCAACTCGGTCGCGTCGATAGGCTCGATCCGACGAGACCTTCGAAGACAGTCATAGCAGGCGGCACGAATGGTGGCGGACGATCACACCTCCATCCGGAGGTCCCTCGCACTCTTTCCGTCCGCGAATGCGCTCGCCTACAGACCTTCCCAGACGATTACGTGTTTGTCGGTCCCACAGCTCGTCAATTTACCCAAGTGGGCAACGCCGTCCCTCCGGTGCTGGCCGCGACTGTCGGCACCGCGTTGGTCAAGGCCTTCTTCGACCAAGACGACTAAATCGCATACGGGCTCAGGTCGTGCGTCCGGCACGGGTGGCACATCCGATTGTGCGGACCCTCGCTCTCGAAGGTCTTGCCGCAACGCAGGCACTTCCGGTCCTGCGTCGGGATCGGCTCGCCCTCGAGGTCGCGCATATTGCGGTAGCGGCGAGCCCGGACCTTCACGCCACCTCGAGCATCGCCAACATCGTGCCGTAGCACTGGCTCTGGCGCTTGGTCATCGTGTCGCGGACGAAGTGCTGGTGCTCCGGGGATCGGAACACGTCCACCCAGACCTCGCGCTCGCCGGGCTGGCGGATCAGCCCAAAGTAGGCACCGAGCTCCTCGACTGCCACGTCGTAGAGTGCCGAGACGCGCCGGACGAGCTCGAGGCTGGGCCACTTGTCTCTCTCGAAGGCGAGAGCGGCAGCGAGCGCCACGGTGTGCGCCCTCCGCTGCCTCTCGTCGAACGTCCCCGCGTAGTGGTCGAGGACCTGCTGCTGGGTCAGCTCCACTTGTCGCTCGCCTCGTACACCGCATCGGTGCGCGCCTTGCGGAAGCTCGCCTCGGCCATCCGCTCTGCGCAGGACAGGTCTTTCAACGCCGGATCGGACACGGCGTAGTCGATCAGTGCCCTCCCGGCGGTGATTCCCTTCGCCAGCGCAATCTCCTCGGCCCGGACCATGATGGCGTCGGCGTACTCGACCGCCTTATACAGCGGCGCGGCCTGCCCTGTGGCAACCTCGGAGGCGTTCTTGCGGATGTCCACTCCGTCCCCGTCGCGCTTCATAATCACGGCGACGGCTCCCCTCTGCGCGGGCACGTCAACGGTCGAGACCTCGTTCACGGTCATATCCAGAATGTCGAACTTCTTCTGCGGATTGGTCATTGGGTCGGTTCCTTTTCGGTAGGGAGGGAGGACAGGTCATTCTCGACCTGCGCGGCTATGTTGTCGGAGAGGCGGCGGCAGCGCGGGAGCGACTGCCGGGGCTGGTTCAGGTACTTCAGGAGCTCGGGAACCGAGAGCTCGAGCTCGCATAGGAGCATCGACCGGAAGCGGTTCATCATCAGCGACGAGGAGTAGGCCTCGACCCCGTGGGCCTCACGGTACGCGGCCAGGTAGGCGCGGTCAGCGGCGAACAGGTCATCCATTGCTGCGCCAGCCTCGGCCATCGCCTTCGAGAAGCGGAGCCCGGTCGCGACCTTGTCGTTGGCGGCTGCCCGGATCGGATCGGTGCGGTCAAGCGGCCTGTTGTTCAGTAGTCCCATTGTCGTCTCCTGTGTCGTCGGGGGGTGGCGGATTGCCCAAGGAGGAGCGCAGCGAGGCGATCACGTCGCGCGCCTCCCGCTTGTCGAAGCCAGCGCCCTCGAGGTCGGATTGGCGCAGTCGCCAGAACCCCTCGTCGAACATCGGCTAGGGCGGCCTCGTCGCGTGCTCGCTCGAGGACGCATTGGTCATAGAGTGTGCGCGGTGGGTGCTCGCCCCGAATCAGCCGGTCCTCATGCCAAAGAGCGGCCAATTCGGGGGTCGCGGGTGCCGCCTCACCCATCTCCATCACGAGCTCGAGTCGCAGCGCGCGGCGCTCTTCGGGAGTCATCATCCGGTAGGTCACCGCGAAGGCGAGCTCGTCCAGCGCCGTGTCGCGGTTCATCGGGGCCAGCCCCATGCGTTGTCGCGCCTTATCGCGGATCATGGTCAATCACCTTCGCGGGAGCCGGGAGGTCGCTCCGCAGCTTCTGCGTCATCTCGAGAGCGACCTTCGCCACTGCGTCGCCCAAGAGACCGGCATTCACGTTATGCGTCACCGTTTTGTTCACCGCGATGCCGTGCGTCTCGCGGTAGTGGGGCAGCATCGCCCGGGCGCGGAGCTCGAGCAGGCGGTCCGAATACTTGCGCACCGTGCCGACGATCTTCTCCTTGTGGCGGTCGCCGAAGATCGGCTCCTCCCAGCCCTCCTGCGCGCGCCGGAATATCTCGGCCTCAATACTGGCCTCGGCTGCGTCCATTGCCTCGTCCCACTGCGCCGCGAACTCGGTATCACGCTCGCGCTCGTCCTTGAAGGTGCGCAGCGCGCCGTATCGGGCCGATGCTCGGGGGCTCGCGGCCCGGGCCGCGCGCACGAGGATGCCGTGGCGGGAGAGCTCCTTCAGGAATAGGCGCTTGCGGCGGTCAGTCAGGGTCGTTTTCATTGCCGAGACGCTAGCTGGCGACCGCCCGAAAACGAACGGTCGAACATTGCGTGCTAGGTTGAAATTCGGCGCGGCGAACACGAGATGAAAGGGGCAGCGGCACGGGTCCGCTCTAACAACGGAGGGATCGCAATGTCGGCCAGCAACGAGATAGACGAGATGCACCTTACTCCCGGCGGGTGGGTCCAAGGCAGCGAGAAGCTCGACTTCACCGGATGGGAGCATCGAGAGCCGCCAGAGGATCGACTGCTCACCGTGCGCTTCAAGGAGTATATGGGCTCCAGCTTCTCCCCGATGGAGCTCACCGCGACGGAGACCAAGCACGGCTCCGATGCGGACATTCTTGCGGCCTTGTCGGTACACGGCATCGAGCCCCGGTACGGGCGCAGAGCGCTATCGCGGGTGGTCCGAATTTCTCCGAAGGATCGGCTTCAGTAAGGCTCCCGCCTAGCATCTCGCTACCCCGGCAGATACCCCCGCCCAAACAAGGCAACGCCCGATCCATGCGGACTGTGGCTTCGCGGTCGAAGGCCTCGCCCCGATAGAGGGTCAGCTCCCCTCCCCGGCCCGTTGGTCTCGCGCCCGCGCGCGTAAGCACCAGCGCATCAGGTGGTGGGTGGGCGGAGGCCCAAGCAGTCGCGCATCGTACCCGTTCTGGCCCGTTCCCACTCACCGTTCTCCCTTGGGGGAACGCTCTCGCGCCAGCTTTTCCGCCAATCTCGAGTACCGTTCTCCCCGTTCCCCCTCTCTTCGACAAAAGAGGAAAAGAGGAGAGCGGAAGGGGGCTCCGCCTTGGGCCCTCGTAGGGGGTTATAGGCCGGGGCGCGGAACGGCAGGAACGGGGGGAACGCCCCTGCCATTTATCCAAGGAAAGCTGGCCGTATGCCGTTCCCCCTCTTCGACAGCGGGGAGGGAACGCAGGGAGGAACGGGTCAGTATGGCAAGTCATCGTCCGACACTTCAGGGTCGCTGGCCGCTTCATCGACGAAATAGCCTGTCGCGCCGAGCGAGACCTCTATCCGACGCTCCATTTGCGCCCTGTTTCCGCGCGCATAGCCGTATTCGGGCTTCTTTCCGCCGAAGCGCCGCCGGGACCGATCCCAGCCAAGTTCGCGCATCGCGTCCCCAAGCCGAGCGTTCTGTTCCTGCGTTTGTTGTCCAGCGGGGATGCCGAGCAGCTTCCAAACATCGGCCGCGCGCACCTTGCCGGTCCGATCTCCGAGCGCAGCCGCAAGGGAGTCAACGAAGGGGTCATCAACCTTCCGTGCTTCCTGCTCGACCCCGGCGGCCGCGTAGAGCGATGGATCCAGCCGGATGCTGGCTCCCTCCGCCTCACGCGTTGCGGCCTCGGCCCATATCTGGTCCCGGTCGCGCCGCAGCGCCTCGAGGTCGAAGCCCCCCACCCGCACAGGCCAGAAACGCCGGTTGCCGGTAAGGTCTCGGAGATAGCGCTCACTGTTGGTCGTACCGATCACCACGAACTGGCGCGGCACGATCACGGGCAGACGGGCATACGACAGACGCGCCGTGTCGTCCTGCCGGGATAGGAAGGCCTTCAGGTGCTCGACCTCGCCCTTGCGCATTCCCTTCAACTCGCCAGCCTCGATAATCCATTTGCCGGCGGTCTGTTCGATTACCTTCTTCCCGTCCGCGTTCAGCGGAAGGTCGTCACCGAATTGCTCGTCGCGTACCGCAAGGACGCGCAGGGCAGAGGACTTGTTCGTCCCCTGCTCACTCTCAAGCGTCAGCATCTCGTCAAACTTACACCCGGGCTCCCTCACCCGGCGGACGGTACCGCGATCAGCGGGAGAGCCCCCACCGCGCGCGCATACTCGTTGTCGTCCGCGCCGCCGTACTCCGACAACCAAGTGTCGAGCCGGAGGACACCGTCCCACTCCAAGCCGTCGAGGTAGTCGCGCACCGGATGGAATGGCGCGTTGCGCGCGGTGTCCATCAGCACCTTCGTAAAGAACTCGATTTGCGGGCGGAAGCGAAAGCGCTCGTCAATCTCGAGCCACAACCGGGTAAGGGCGGCATCGTCGAGGAGCGGCCCGTGGCCCTCGAGCCCGTCGATTATCGAGCGATCCGCGAACATGTCGTGCCGGAGCTCGACCCCGAGCTTCCTCAGCGCCAGCCGGATATTGCCTTGGTGGTTGGCGTATATCTTCCCCTCATTGCTCGTGGCGAAGCTGTCCTCATCCCGCGCAACCTTCTTCGCCGCGTTCTCGACTTGCTCTTGCGCATAGCGAATGCGCCCTCCCTCGCTCTCGCTCTGGTCACGGACGTGTGCCGATATTCCGAAGTCGGGGTCGATCAGGATGCCGAGGATCATCGCGGGCGGGACCCCGGCGCGGACTAGCGCACAGGTCACGGCGAATACGGCGCGGGAACGGTCTCCACCCCACTTGTTCGGCTCCGCCGGATGGTCTCCCTCGACAATCGTCCCGCGAACCCACGGCGGCGGGGCGTACTTGTCGAGCTCGGACAGGTCCGTCAGCCGGATCGGCTCGACACGCTCAAGCGAGACCGGCTCCGGTTCGGGAGCGCTCGAGCCATCATCGACTGCCTGCGGGAACTCATCGAGCGAGTATCGTTCGGCGCTCAGATAGACGATGCGGGTTTCCCGCCTCACCCGGTCGAGCTTTCGCTTTGATTTGGTCGGCAGATTGTCACCGCCGGGGAGGCGAAGAATGCGGTCGATGTTCCAAGTGTTTACGTCCGCCCCGAGTGCTTGGCACAGGCCGCGATTGCGGCTCTCGAGCTCGTCTATGGGCCGCTTTGCGAGGTCGAAGAAGGTGTCCAGCCGCCATAGGAGATTCAGGCCATTGCCGGAGACCGTAACGGCGCTCGGCTGCGGCAAGTCCTCCCGGCTTCGGATGCGCTCGAGCTCGTCCTCTATCCATCGGTCGATTTCCTCGGACGACATTCTCTTCTTCGGCGGGTCGAGGTCCGCGTGGAGGAACTCGGTCCCCACTAGGTGCGCCTTCTTAGGCTTCTCGCCGGACCGCTCACGCAGCCGGGCGTGGGTATAGTAGATGTTCCGCTCGCCGGACCACTCGCGGACGAAACTGGCGACCTCCTCGGGCCTATCCAGATAGAATGTCGGGGTCCCGCCTCTCCCGTCTGGCACAATCGTCGTCACAGCAAGCGGGGTATGTCCCAGCCACTCAGCGAAGGCTGCGGCGGCTTCCGGTCCGCTCAATCCTTCGGCCTTCGCGCCGCCATCGGAGGCGGGTATAGATTCAGTCATCGGGTAGTTTCCTGTCCCGTGTTCGAGCTAGGGCCGTTCGCCGCGATGTCAGGGCGGACGGCCCGACTTTTAGGCGGCCTCGGCCTCTGCCAGCTTGGCGTCGATCCAATCCTGCACCTCAGACTTCAGCCACACGACCCGATTGGGGCCGATGGGCTTGGGCCTCGGGAACTCGCCCTTCTTGGCGAGCGCGTAGATTGTCGATCTGCCGAGGGTGGTCATCTCCCTCACGCCGTTCACGTCGATCACGGTCCTGTCGGCTCTCCGATCCGAGCCGGGCAGGGTGTCGTTCGCTGTGTCCTTGGGCATCGCGCCGTCCTCCGTTCTGTCCGCGTCCGAGCGGATACGAAGGGTCTAGGCGCAATGGGTCAGCTAGTTCGTAGCGGCATTACGGGTCGCACAGGTCGCTAGAAGTTCCGCTACGCCGCACGCAATGCCGTGTCGGCCTTCGTACAGGCAGCCTCGAGGATGCTCTCGAGGCTCAGCTTCGAGGGATTGTTCGAAGGGCAGATTGCCTCGGCACCGAATATGTCGATCAAGTGGCGCGCCACGAAGAGGAGCATCTCGCTGGGCCCCCTCGCCTCGGTCGGTGCTCGGTTTTCCCGCCGCGCATCGAAGGTCGGTTGCTTGTCCCGCCATAGGTTCCGAACGGTGCCTTCACCGCCGCGCGCAATCCATATCTCGCGAAGCGTTCCGGCAACCGTCCGAAGGCCGGGAATGTCCGGTCCACGCTTCCCGCGCGTCATCGCTAGGAAGTCATCGACGGCCTGCCCTACGTCCAGCGAGGATCGGTCCTCGACACCTGTGCGGCGGGAGACCATCCATTCGACGGTACCGAGCGGCTCTCCTCGCTCAGCGCAGCCCAAGCCCTTCCGAAGTCGCGGAGCTCCTTCCTATTCGCCTCGCCCATCTCGACGAGGGCAGCCGGTAGGTCAGCTTCGGCAGTGCGACCGACGCGCAGGGCTAGGTCAACGGCCTTGCGCTCTTCCTCCGTCAACGGCTCCGGGGTCAGGTCCACAGCTCGCCCCATTTCTCGAGCGCGGCCCGCTTCTCGGGCAGGTAGTCGTGCTGGTTATAGGTCGCTGCCACTCCCGCGATCTTGTGTCCGAGGACCCGCTCGACGTGCTCCTCCCGGATGCCGATGCGGATCATATGCGTGGTCAGGGAGCGGCGAATGTCGTGCATCTCGAAGCGCGGCATCGGCTTGAGCTCGTTCTCTGCCTCGTACTCGGCAATCTTCTTGCGCAAGCGCGCCTCCGCCTTCGAGAAGCCGCTTATCGGGCGGCGGTCGCCGGTCCCGGAGAGGAGGCAGGTCCCCTCATTCCAGCGCGGCAACTCGGAGACGATTGCCCAAGCGGGAGCGGACAGCGGCACCGCATGGATAATGCCCGTCTTATAGACGGTGGCGGGGATCACGAACACGCGCTCTAGGTCCTCGTCGAACCACTCCCGGCGGAGACCCGCAATTTCGCTCTTCCGTTGCCCGGTCAGGATCAGGAGGCGGACCCACGGACCGAAGGGATAGCCCAGCTCACCGTACCGCCTCCCAGACGCGGCGGAGCTCATCCATCGAGAGGACCCGCTTGCGCGACTCGTACCGCAGGTCCTTGCGCTTAATCCCGGCCGCCGGGCTTATGTCGATAAGGCCCCGATCCATCGCCCAACTAAACATCCCGACGAGGTGCTTGCGGACCTCGCGCGCGACGTTCGCGCCCCGTTCCAGTACGACATCGTCGAGTACTTCCATCACGTCCGTCCGGCGGATGCTTTCGAGCAACCGGCCTCGCCACTTGGGCAGGACTAGATCGGTCAGCAATCGCTCAGCGGGACACTTGCCGACCTTGCGAGGCTTCGTTCCCTTCTCCTCCGCCTCTTTCAAGGCGAGCTCCTCCCGCTCCTTCGCGCGTTGTCCGTCTCGGGTGCTTACCTTCACATGCAATTCGACATACCGCTCGAGGACAACTTCGAAGGTCCGGTTGGCGCGCTTCTCGTTCTCGATTGCGCGCTCATTGGCGGGGTCGATTTGCTGGTCGGCAGCCTCAAGGGCCTTGCGCGCCTTCTCCCTCGCCTCGGTCAGCGACACGGCCGGGTAGGTGCCCAGCCCGAGGCGCTTCATCTTGCCCCGCTTCCCGTCCGGTCCGGCCACCCGGTAGAGTATCGACCAGCTCTTCTTGCCGCTCTTGCCCACGCGGACGCGGAGCTCCCAGACGATGGTGTCGGCTATCTCGAGCCGCTTGCCCTCCGGTGCCTTTAGCTTCTCGAGCCGCTTGTCGGTCAGTCTCTCACAGCCGGGCTTGTGTCCCACCGTCGCTTCGTTTGTCGCAGTCGCCATCGTGCTAAACTCCCTCGGGGGTAGCTCCGGGGTAGCCAAAAGGGCCGGTTTAGGCCGGACCCGCTAAGACCACCCCGGACCCGATCTAGGCGCAGACCCTCGGAAACGCTAGACTTCTTTAGACGATATAGATTGCTCGGGATTGGGTAGCCAGCCCTTCACACGGGTGGGGTCGCAAGTTCAATCCTTGCCGCGCCCACCATCTTTTCAATGACTTAGGAAAGATGGGCAGCGTTTCCATGAAAAAAACATGAAAAACGCGGTGTGAGGATCAGAGAATTCTGGTCAGAATGAGTGGTGGTTTGCGAGCGGTTTGAGCGCTCAGTAACTGACCACAGGGGCCACACCAGCAGCCTTGGCGCGCGCTTTCGTCCTGATCAGCAATTCACGCTTTGCAGGGGTGCGCCGTTCGCCTTTGTTGCGGCGTGCATCAACGCTGGCCGCGCTTTCATCGAAACCGATGGCGGCTTTGCGCGCATTAATCGCGCGCTGAAAATCGTTGAATGCAATTTGCTTCACTAGCTGTTTTCTAGACCCAAAAGTCCAACATTTCCACCTTCTTCGACAATGCGCCGCTTCAAATAGTCCAAATCCAGCCCATTCGATAGCGCAAACAAGGCTTTAGCCTGTTCTAGCATCGCATCATCGCCGCTTGAAACCTCATATTGGCCTAAACGGTCCGCAATCAAGTCCTCAACGGCTGGAAGCACAATAGCGCTATCATCCTTAATGGTGAGTTTAACGCATCTTGCGCGGTCCGCTTTCCCGTCGAAATAGCCGCCGGAAACCTGCTCAACGGCATAGCGGGGAAAGTCAGCGTGATACCACGCGACAAGGCCATGCACAGCCGGGCTTTCCTCTTCGAAGCCGTGCGCCGCCATCGCCTCGCTAAATGCTGCATCATCTCCTGCAACCACGTCGAAGTCCTCTGACATAAATGCCCCGCCTGTGCTTATTGCGGTGGCAGAGCCGCCCACCAGAATGGCCGATACGCCAGTCTTGGCTTCATAGGTGACAAAAGCTTTGGCGAGCGTAGAAAGCGCATCGAGATAATCATCAGGCAAGCCGCTCATATGTTCGCCTCCAGCAATTCGATTTCCTCAGGCGTGAGATCGAAAAGCTCATAGACCTTGGCGTTAATCTCGGCCTCCAGCCGCCTGATTTCTGCGCTGAGCGCGTTGATCTCGGTGCGGGTGGTCGTGATCCAGTCTTCCCATTCGCTGCGCTGTTTAAGCGGGATTTCGGCCTTCAGCGCCTTTTTCACTTCGCGCTGAAACGCGGCGAAATCGGGCAGGGTCCACCATTCCTTGAGCGCGGTGGAAAGTTTGGCGCTGGCCGGATCGGCGGCAAGGTCCGGGATGCGGCGGGTGATTGACAGTTCCAGCTTGTAACGGTTCTCGGCGGCTGTCTGTGCCGCATCAGCAAGCGCGGCGAGGTCCGCTTGCGCTTGTTCGCTCGCCTCTGGAATTGGGACAGTTTCAACATACTGCACCCGCAATTCATGGAACCCGCCGCGCACCGCCGGGGCTAGATTGCTGAGCGCAAACCAAATCGCGCTGCTATTTAGAAGTGCCAGCAGGAACATATCGCTGTGCGGAATGAAGTAGGTCTTATCATTCGAGAACGCACCGGTCTCTTCGTGCGAGAATAGGCGCTCAGCATTGAAGTGCGGATAGGAAATCTTGGGCTTTGCAATTGGCCCGGAATAGGCCTCCTGCGCCTGCTGAAGCTCGAACCATTCCTGCTTTGTCGCGCGCCTTTCCAGCTGTTCCTTAAGAGGCAAAAGCCAATCGCGGATCGCCGGGTAATCATCGATCTTCACCCGGTTTTTCGGGATGTAGATGATCCAAAGCTCGCGCGGTTCGGCTCGCCAGCGCTTCAGGTCCTTGCCCTCCAGCCAAGGCTTGAGCAATTCGGCTGATCGCGGATCGGCGGCGCACAGCTTTTCCTTTGTCGGCGTGTCGATCACAAAGGCTTCATTCAGACCGGTGACAATTCCCCTGCATGGCGAACCGTAAACGTCCTTCAGCGTCGGCTTACACGTCATGATCTTGGCCCTGAGCGCGCGCAATGCCTCGCCCTCCAACTCCCACGATCCCCGCCCCAGTTCGGTCTGCGGAAAAGGCATGGCGGCATCATCGAACGCATCAGCGAAGCTATCGGCGCGCATCGCATCTATGTTCCAGAATTGCAGGTTATGCCCCGGCGGTGGCGCACCCGCACTCATGGTGAGGATCGCGGGATAGGTCGTCACACCTTCGAAAATCTGATGATCACCGAAATCAATCACGGTTTCGATGGTCGCGTTCTTGCGCAGGAAATCGCGCAAGGGTGCGCCCGATCCGGTTTTGAAGAATGTCGCACTGCTGATGTAGCCCAGCCGCCCGCCGGGTTTCAGCAGCTTGATTCCGCGTTCAAAGAAATAGGCGTAAAGGTCGGCGCGATCCGCCACCACTTCATAGCGCTTTTCGAGCCATGGCTTCATGGGCTTGATCAGCTCCATGCGCACATAGGGCGGATTCCCCAGCACGACATCAAAGCCGCCCTCGGCAAAAATATCGGGAAACGCCTCTTTCCAGACGAAGCCCTCTTCACGGTAGGCGTATGAGCTATCTTCGATCAGGCTGTCGCCAACGCGGATATTGGCATCCAGACTGTCCAGCACCTTTCCCCGGCGCGCAGTCTTGATCCACAGGCTCAGCTTGGCGATTTCGACGCTCTCGCTGTTCACGTCCACGCCAAACAGGTTCTGCGTGAGGATTTCGCTGTCCGGGTCTAGCAGGCTCCCTGCCATGCCTTTGCCCTCAAGCTCGGCCAGCTTGGCGTTCACCTTCAGCAGCTCGGCCTTCAACCAGTCGAACGCCATGATAAGGAACACGCCCGAACCACAGGCGGGATCGACAATGCGCAACGCGGTGAGCCTGTCGCGATATTCGGCCCACGCCAGCCGTTCTGCTTTCCCTGACCTCCAGTTGATCGGCTCATCATCGGCTGTCGCGCCCTTCGCCGCGTATTGGCTCAGGATAGTCCCAAAGAGTTCCCGGCAATGGGTGCCCAGCGTTTGTTCGACAATGAAGCGGGCAATGTAGTCCGGCGTATAAACAACCCCATCGCGCTTGCGCCGCCCGCTCGTGCCGCTGGCCTTCTTTTCGAGAACCGCCTCGCCGCGCGCTTCGGCCTGGAGCTGTTCCACATCGGCAATCGACCGCTCGAAAATATGCCCCAGCACCGTGACTGAAATCTCGCTGGCGAAGTCATATTCGGCCAGCCGCTTGAAGCCCTCACATATGGCATCGGGGATTTCGAGCGCATCGATCACCGCGTTCGGCTGAAATAGCCCGCCATTGTAGCGCGGGATTTTCAGCGTCTCGTTGCCGTTATCAATCGCGCCGAACAGCCCGCAGAAATTCTGCCAGACGGGTTTGGGATTGTAAGGATCGTTGTGCTCGAAAGCTCGCAACAGGGTGTTGTCAGGCAAAAGACCATTGTCTTCGGCAAATGCGGTGAACAGCACACGGTCCAGAATGGTTTGCCCCAGCCGGATCGCTTCGAGCGGATCGCCTTCAGGAAGCGCAGTCTGCACCGCTCCGATAAGGTCGCTGCGCAAAGCGCGATAATCGGCATAGAGGCGCGCCGTGATGTCGCGGTCTTCTTTGCGACTCTCGGCCAATAGTTCGAGAGTGCGTCCGTTCAGCAGATTGTCCGCCGACAGCAACCGCATGAAGCGGTGATAATCTTCAGGATCGGTGAGCTTCGCTAAGTCGAAGCTCTCGTAGAATTGCCGCCCGTCCGCGTAGCTGTAGAGGCGGATTTCGAGATAGTTGGACACCAGCACCCATTTTGTGCCGACGTTGTCCGCCGCATATTCCCACGCCTGTTGCACCGGGGTCTTGGCACGCCCCGGCATGATTGCGTCTAGGTCTTTTGTCTTTGCACCCTTGAGTTCGAAAGGGGCGATGATCTTGCTCGATTCAGCACTGAAATGGCCTAGCGCTAGATCAACTGAGCCAGCTCCAATCGTGGCCTCGGCATCGACAGTCCATTCGCCTGATTTGAAGTCACTGTAGCCCAGAACCTCGCACACAATGCGCTGTTTGAAGTTGCCGTGGAGCGCAGTTTCCTTTTGGGTCTGGATCGATCCGTCCGCGATGGTATTGGCCCATTGGCGCAAAATGTCGGCCTTCGCCGGATCAGGATCGCCCGCGCGTTCAACGTGTCGTTTGATAGTTTTTGGATTGAACAATTGCACGCGCCGACCCCTGCTAGATTGTCCACCTAACAGTAAAATCGGCGCGGCTGGAAGGTCTTATGTGTCCTTGCCATGCTTGCGCATCACATCCGCCAGCTCGGCCAAAAGCGCGGCGTTGTCATGACCCGCGTCCTGTCCCAGCGCTCTGATCAGTTCGGCTTGGCGTGCGGCTGGCACTTTGCCGTAGCTTGTCAGCGTGGTGAGCACCTTCTCGTGCCCGATATTCTGCGACCATGCTTTGAATTGCTCAGGCGTGGTGCAGATGCGCTCGCCAAGCTGGACCAGCGCGTCCCTGAAGCAATGAGGGTTGAAGTAGGGCAGACCAGCCGCCGCGAATGCCTGTTTGTAGATTGCCCGGATCGGCCCGGTGCCGCTCCAGTGTTCGCGGGCAAGGCCTATTGCCTGAAATTCACCCTGCTCTCCCAACCCCATAAGCGTCTTGGGAAAGAGCGGATCATCTTCGCCCCAATAAAGCGCGGTGCGCAAATGCTCGCACCAGTCGGTGACGATTTGCGGCGCATCGCCGCCCACCGGACAAAACCACGTTGTGAAGGTCTTGCTGCCTTTCGTCTTCACGTCGCGCGCATCCTGATGCGCGCAGCCTTGCTCCAGGTCGATGTGCTTCAGCTTCAGACTGGCCAGCGCCGCGCCGCGTGCCCCGGTGAGCAATGCGAGCGCGACCAGCGCCCGGTTGCGTTTCTCGATGTCGGTTCCGGCTGGCATGGTCGCCAGCACATGATGCACCTGCTCCAGCGTTGGCACCGGCTTTTCGCGGGTCGCCTTGGCAATCCGGACTTCCTTCTCTGACAGATTGAAATAGTCGGCATCGCAATAGGCAATCCGGCTCTTGTAACCCGGCTGGCCAGCAAGCCAGATGAAAAACTCACGCAAGGCCGAAAGGGTCGAATGCACCGTGGCACGAGCAAGCGGCTTGCCTGTGCGGGCGTTTTTCCCCGCGCCCAGCCGCTTCTTGAAAGCCACAGCCTGTTCACGGTGGAAGCGCTTGAAGTCCTTGTGCCCGGTCGCCTCTTCGAAGCGGGCGAGCGCCTTGGCCACCTGATCAATCGATTGCTCATCCCGCCGCCGCGCTTCCTTCAGATAGTGGAAGTATTCGCGCTTGATCCGCGTGTTTGCCGCATTGTGCTTTGCCATGTCTCAGGCTCCTTTCGTTTCGTCACAGTTTGGGGAGGGATGCGCCCGCTCAACTATGCTTGAAGGTGACCGCGTGATTTGAACGTCCATTCCGGGCATTCTGGTGGCGAGATTGGCCAGCCGGGCGCGTTGGTGCATCATCGTGTTGCACGTCTCGCAGATGGCCTTCAGATTGCCCGTGACGGCATTTGTGGCGGCATATTCCACCATTCCCAGCGCAGGCCGCTTCGGCTCCCGGCACTTGAAGCAGAAGATCTGCCCCGGCTGACACGGGCGCTTTGCCGCCTTGCTCCGCTCACTCCACCATGCCTGAAAGTCGCTACCAAGAATCAGGACTGGGCGCGTTCCGTCCACCACGGGCAGACCGTTCTTGATCCATTGGCGCACCGTGTTCTTGTGCACGCCTAGCCGGTCGGCAAGCTCGCACACGTCATAGGACCGGTGGAGCTTGGCGCGGCGCGGATTGATCCGGCCCATCGCTTTGCCCCTCAGTCCTTCTTGTCGACCAACCGCCGGAGCGATTCCGCCGTGATCAACCGCCGCCGCCCCATTTTGCGGGTGTCGAGCTGGCCGGAGCGCATAAGCTCATAAACAGTGGTGCGACCAACGCTCAGCGCATCGGCGGCATCAAGGATCGAAACGAGAAGCTTTTCCATTGGGTGTTCCCCTGCAAAGTGCCAGCGAATGCCAGCGGATGCAGGACACATCGGTCCGAAAAAATCGGTCGAATAGCAGTCGCAAAAAATCAGCGATTCAATTCGCCGTCATGATTTCCGCTTTGCACCAGCGCCATCTCGCCTATGCTCTTGCGCCAGTTTTGGCCAAACTCTTTGATTGAAGCCGCGTTCTGAAAGGCCGGAGCCAAATCTTGCCATCGCAGCGCTTCTAAAGTCGCCCTTTGTTCGCTTCTTCTCAGGATCATCGGCAAACTGCTCCAAGAGCCATCCCTGACACTCGCGCTCAATAGAAGCTATCGACGGCTGCGCAGTTGGCAATACCACTGATGGCGGCGCAACGGCTGGCCACTTCTCCATGATCTCACTGCGAAGGAAGCGAATGTCATCTGCCCCATCGGGCCAAGTCATCGAAAGCCAACCCTCTTGAAGATTGAACACCAGTTCCGGGACGTGGCTCCCCAGCCCGCCCATGTGACGCACAAGTTCCTCCCATGCGACCGAGATGCAGGTGCAATGCCGCCACGCTTCAAAGCGATAATCAGAGAGCGCGCCGCATTTGCAGTGCACAAACGAAATCTCAGTGTGCAACCAGCCAAGTGCCTTCGTAGCGTAGCCCCACACCCCACCATCTGCCGCTGCTTCTTCAATCTCATTCACTGGCTGGCAAAATACGGGCATTCTGGCCATCGCACGAAAGTCCCTTGTCGCAATCCATGTGAGCGCCATTGGAAAGGTCCAAACGGGGTTTTGCTTCGCCTCAGGTAGCGAAATCCGGTCAATGCTCCAGTGATGGCTAAGCGCCTCTTCGAGAGCATCTCGGGCTAGAAGCCGGAGATTATCCCAAGGGCCAATCCAATCATACAAATCTCCAACTAGGTGCTCCCACCTTTCGATTTCCTCGCCATTCTTGACTAAGAGCAACTCGTAAAGCGCCCGAAACCAAACAGTTGTGCCCGTGGGAAAGGCATCAAGCAATGGATGACTGGGAGGCAGTTTTGCCATTGCATAGTTCGGCTTGCTCTCACCATCGAGACCGTGATCCGAGATGACTTTGCAAATCCTAGCTAGCGCAGGTGCCCACTCGTATGGCTCTTCCTGCAACTGGAAAATCTCGAACGCTCTCCAGCCGCTTAACCATTCAGGTTCGGGCAGCCAGTCTCGCCCCGGTAGTTCTCGATCTTTTGGCTGAAGCGGTGGCTCCCCGGCTTGAATGTTGTTCTCAACTAGATGCTCGCGGAAACTCAAAAGCGCTTTCTGCACCGTTGCCAAGGGGCCTTCGCGCGGAACAATTAAAGGATTTCGATTTGGTTCGTTGTCGCTCAACCCGCTTCCCTCGCGGCTCCCAAAATGAATTGGGGGAAACACGTAGGAAACGCGCTTGTCGGCTGGCCTGCCTATCCCCGTGCAACGACTATGGAGAAGTTGCGAAGACGTGCAAGTTCATCGCCCGACTGGGGAGAAGTAATCCACCGCTAGATAGCAATACTCGCCAGTGCCTCTTCGGCATCATCGCGCACCAAATGGCCATAGTGCTTTTCGATCATCGCAACGCTCGTGCCCGATAGCTGCGCAACCGTCAGGATCGGCAAGCGGGCGCGGATCAAGTCTGTGATAACGCTATGGCGCAACGTGTAGGCCGACACAGCACCGGGCGCGCCAGCAGCCTTTACTGCGTCTTTGATCGGGTATTTCCAAGCGTCCTTGCTCCAAGCCTTACCCCCGGTGCGCGCGAATATCGGCGGGGCTGGCAGTTTGGCCTTCACCTGTTCAGCAATAAAATCGGCAATGACGGGCGGCAATGAAATCTGGCGCGGGTTGCCGTTCTTGTCCTTGCCAATGGTGAGCGAGCGGGTGCGCCTGTCGAAGTCGCGGACCGTGAGGCTCGCCAAGGCTCCAGGTCGAAGCGGCAAAAGGCAGAGCGCCTTCACAAAGGGCCGCGCTTCCTCGCCGGTCGCATCAATCAACTTGCGGCGCTCGTCGCGGTCCAGATACAATTCCCGGCGCTTGTCAGCCCCCTTGAAGGGGCGAAGCGCCTCTTGCCATGCCGCATCCGTATTCGGCGCACCGGGCTTTAGGACCATGCCCAGCGCGGCGCGCAGCGGCACCATGTCGCGATTGACAGTCGATTTTGCGCGTTCCTTCCAACGCCTCTCACCCTTCTTGTTGCGCGTGAGCAAGGCCGGAGCCTGCTCAAGCCGCTTGCGCCATGCATTCAGATGGTGCCGCCGGAGCTTATCGAGCTTCACCTTGGCGATTGGATCGGAATAGACATGGCGGCGAAAGACCCCTTCGGCAATCGATCCGGGCTTTTGCTCCAGATAGGCTTCACACGCATCCTTGACCGTCACCATATCGCGGGGGCGTTCGCCGCCGCTTTCGACCGTCTCGGCCCAGCTTTCGGCATCCGCCTTGGCCTGCTTGAAAACGTCATGGCCTGTGAGCGTGCCATAGTCGCCCAGCCGCTTGCGAGAATTGCGATTGGCTTCGGAGTCATAGAAGCGAGCAAACCATGTGCCGCCTGCCTTTTTCTTCGAAGGCCGGTAGCCGAGATAGACCCCTTGGCGCAGGCGTTGCCAATGCGGCTCATCCCCGGCCTTGGGCTTCAGCTTCTCACGCTCTCCGATACGGCTCAGATCGGGCATTTTCGCGACTCTCCAAAATCCATGAAAAAAACATGAAAAACATAGGCGGACACGTCCGAACACCCATGATTGTTTTTATTGACTTTTATTGTCCGTGTAAAGCCGCCTACGCCCGTTTTCCCACCCTTCACACGGGTGGGGTCGCAAGTTCAATCCTTGCCGCGCCCACCATCTTTTCAGATCAGTTATTCGGCAATCAATCGCGCTTCGCGATACCTTTGGCGAGCAATTCGTTGACCGCACCTGCAATCTCGCTCGACGGGCGGGCCTCCCCGGCATCGCTCCAGACGACGTAGCGCAGGCCGACGAACACGTTCATTCCCATCACCGCCCACGCCTCCAGTTCACCGAGACCCGCTCGGAATTCGCCGCTGGCCGAGCCTGCTTCGAACCGGGCCTGGATGCGCTCCGCAATCGTCTCGTAATGCGCGCGGTAGCTCGCCGGATCGACGAATTCCGCCTCGTCGATGATGCGGTAGATTTCCTTGTGCTCGCGGGCGAAATCGAGAAACGCGGCGAGCGCGGCGCGCTCGATTTCCAGAGCGCCCATGTCGTGGGCCAGCGCCGAGCGTGCGCTGGTTTTCACGTTCTCGCTCATGTCCGCCACAAGCGCCCGGAACAGCGCGTCCTTGCTGTCGAAATAGGTGTAGAAACTGCCCAACGCGACGCCGGCGCGCCGCGTGATGGAGCTGACCGACGCCTCGTGAAAGCCTTTCTCTCCGAATTCGATTGCCGAAGCATCGAGCAGCTTGCGCAAAGTCCGCCGGCCGCGCTCGGTGCGCGGCGTTTTATCGTCAGCCAAGGCATGACCTGCGACTTTGTACTGGCTGCCCCCATTTCCTGCCATCCGCTACTCCTCCCACTGTGTGAGTAAGGGCGCAAGGGCGCTTCGACAAGACTAAACTTGAAAGTTGGTTCAACTTTCAATATTGAAGCTGTCACAAGGTTTTTGGGAGAGGGCCAACCTATGAATATGATGTTTGCCACACGTGCTGCGCTGCTGTCCGGCTGCGCGGGATTTGCCATGCTTGCCGCGCCGGCGGCCGCGCAGGATAGCGCTGCTAGTAGCGCGGACAGCGCCGAGGAAATGGACGGCCCCGGCATCATCGTCACCGCCAGGCGGCGCGAGGAGCGGCTCGTCGATGTGCCGCTATCGGTCACGGCGATCACGGGCGACATGCTCGAACAACAGGGCGTTCTGGAACTGACGCAGGTCGCCCAGCAAGTGCCCAACATCACGCTTGAAGTGAGCCGGGGGACCAACACCACCCTCACCGCATTCATTCGCGGCGTGGGACAGCAGGATCCGGTCGCAGGTTTCGAGGCCGGCGTCGGGCTGTATGTCGATGATGTCTATCTCAACCGCCCGCAAGCCGCCGTCCTCGATGTTTACGATGTCGAACGGATCGAGGTGCTGCGCGGACCGCAGGGCGCGCTCTATGGTCGCAACACAATTGGCGGCGCGATCAAATATGTCACGGCAGAGCTGCCCGACGATCCGAGCCTCTCGATCCGCGGAACCTATGGGTCATACGATCAGGCCGATCTGGTCATCACCGGCTCCACGCCGCTAACCGATACGCTGACGATAGGCGCCAGCGGGGCGCGCCTGTCGCGCGGCGGGTTTGGCGACAACCTCAATCTCGGCACGGAAAATTACAACAAGGACGTCTGGGCCGCGCGCGGTACGCTCGAATTCGACAACGGCCCGGTCTTCGTCCGGCTGTCGGGCGATTATATCCTCGACGAAAGCGAAGCGCGTCAGGGCACGCGGCTGATCCCCGGGCTGTTCACCGGAGCGCCTGTTCTCGACGATGTGTTCGACACACGCGCCGGGCTCGATATCGTCGATCAGGAGGTCGAAGCCTATGGCGGCGCGCTTAACATCGCGGTCGAGCTTTCGGAGACGATCACGCTGAAATCGATCACCGGATATCGCGAGGATAAATCCACCACGCCGATCGATTTCGACAGTCTGCCAGCCGCCGACCTCGATGTGCCCGCGATCTACGAGAACGACCAGTTCAGCCAGGAATTGCAGCTGCTTTACGAAGGCGACCGGCTGTCCGGCGTGGTTGGCTTCTATTATCTCGACGCGAACGCCTTTACCGCGTTCGATGTGGCGCTGTTCACCACCGGCGACCTCATCAGCCTGCCCGGCCTGAATGCGCAGACATTGGGCGAAGTCGGCACGGAGACATGGTCGGTGTTTGGCGATTTCACCTTCGACATCACCGACACGCTGAGTGTGTCACTGGGCGGTCGGTATACGAATGACAAACGCACCAGCCGCGTGCTGCGCACCACATTCATCGGCGGCTTTTCGGACCTGTTCGATCCGAACAGCGCGGCGATACCGATCGCAGTGACCAGCGATTTCGAAGGGAGCGAGACGTTCGAGGATTTCAACCCCCGCGCCTCGATCAGCTTCCAGCCGACGCCCGATCACAATTTCTATTTCACCTACAGCCAGGGCTTCAAAGGCGGCGGCTTCGATCCGCGCGGACAAACCAGTGCCGCACCCGATCTTGACGGTGATGGTGACGTCGATTTCGACGACCAGTTCGAATTCCTGCGCTTCGCGCCCGAGACGGTCGACAGCTATGAACTGGGCTGGAAAGCCTCGCTGCTGGACAACCGCCTCAACATCGCGATTGCAGCCTTTCTCGGCCAGTATGACGATGTCCAGATCCCCGGTTCAGTCGGTCTCGACACCAATGGTGACGGGATCAACGATAGCTTCATCGGCATCACTTCCAACGCCGCGAGCGCCGATGTGAACGGCATCGAGTTTGAAGGCAGCGCGCTGGTCGGACGCGATTTTGCGGGCGATGGCAGCCGTCTTAACGTCAACTGGTCGCTCGGCGTCCTCGATGCGAAGTTCAACACCTTCATCGACGCATTCGGCAACGATGTCGCCGACCAGCGCACCTTTCAGAACACACCCGACATCACCGCGCATATGGGTTTCGTGCTTGGAGTTCCTGCAGCAGGCGGCATGGTCGATTTTCTCGGCAACGGCTCGCTGCGTTCCGATGCGAGCCAGTTCGAGGTGCCCAACCCGTTCCTTGACCAGGACGGCTTCGTGCTCGTCGATGCGAGCATCGTCTACACCGCCGATAGCGGGCTGTTCTCCATCGGAGCGCACGGCAAGAACCTGTTCGACAAGGAATATATTGTTGCCGGGTATAATTTCGTGACCGGCGGCTTCCCGCCAGGCACACCGTTCACGCCGACGCTTGGCCTCGAAGGGACGCTAACGGGTTTCTATGGCGATCCGCGGCGGTTTTACGTAACTGCCGAATTCAACTTCTGACCCTCTCTCCAAGGGGCCGGACGCCTTCCCCAAGACAGCAAGTCCGGCCCCAACCCCTTCTGCGCACTTTCAAATCTCATGCGAAGCGGGCATAGGCGCTCCCCATGCATGATATCCGCTTGATACGAGACGATCCTGAGGGGTTTGACGCGATAATGGCGCGGCGCGGGCTGGCACCCGTTGCACAGGACATCCTTGCGCTGGATGAGCAACGCCGGGCGCTAACGACAAGGCTTCAAGAGGTACAATCGCGCCGCAATGATGCCTCCAAGGCGATTGGCAAGGCGATGGGTCAGGGCGACACCGAAACCGCCGAAGCGCTCAAGGCCGAAGTGGCCGAGATAAAGCAGTCGATGCCCGCACTCGAAGAGCGTGAGCGCGAAATGGCAGAGCAATTGAACGGCGTCTTGCTTGCGCTGCCCAACCTGCTCGACCCATCGGTCCCGGACGGCGAGAGCGAAGACGACAACGTTTTCTTGCGCGAGTGGGGTGAAAAGCCGCAATTCGATTTCGCGCCGCAAGAACATGCAGATATTGCGCCGGCCCTCGGTATGGATTTCGAAACCGGCGCGAAGATTTCCGGCGCGCGCTTCACCTTTTTGCGCGGTGACATGGCCCGCCTCCACCGCGCACTTGGCCAGTTCATGATCGACACGAACACGCGCGATCATGGTTTTACCGAATGCAACCCGCCACTGCTCATCAATGAAGCAGCCGGCTACGGCACAGGGCAGTTGCCGAAGTTCGCCGAAGACTTGTTCCGCACCACGGACAACCGCCTCCTGATCTCGACCTCAGAAATGGCGCTCGGAAACTCCTTCCGTGAGCAATTGTTCGCCGAAAGCGACTTTCCGATGCGGTTGACCGCGCTTACCCCCTGTTTCCGTTCCGAAGCAGGCGCTGCGGGGCGCGACACTCGCGGGTTCATCCGCCAGCACCAGTTTGAAAAAGTCGAGATGATCGTTGCCGCCCTGCCCGAGGATGCATCGGCAGAGCACGAGCGCATCACTGGCATCGCCGAAAAGCTCCTCCAGTCGCTCGGCCTGCACTACCGAGTTATGGCGCTGTGCGCTGGCGATATGGGCGCAACCATGATGAAGACCTACGATCTCGAAGTCTGGCTTCCTGGTCAGCAGGCATACCGCGAAATCAGCTCGTGCTCCGACGGCGGCACCTATCAGCCGCGCCGTATGAATGCGCGTTACCGGCCCGATGGATCGAAGAAGAGCGAGTATTTTCACCTCCTCAACGGATCGGGTCTCGCTGTCGGCCGCGCGCTGGTCGCGATCATAGAGAATTACCAGCAGGCCGATGGCAGCGTGATGGTCCCCGAGGCGCTTGCACCCTACATGGGCGGTATCACCACGCTGGAGCCTGCCGACTGATGCGCATTCTTCTCACCAATGACGATGGCTATCACGCGCCCGGTTTCGAGGTGCTGGAAGAGATCGCGCGGCAGTTCTCGGACGATATCTGGGTGTGTGCCCCGTCCGAGGAGCAATCGGGCGCGGGCCATTCGCTGACCCTGAACCACCCGGTGCGCCTCCAGCAATTCGCCGAGCGCCGCTTCGCCGTAACTGGCACGCCGACCGACAGCGTGATGATGGCGCTGCGCGAGGTGATGGACGGTCCGCCCGACCTGATCCTCTCCGGCGTCAATCGCGGGGCGAATCTCGGCGATGACATCACCTATTCCGGCACGGTCTCCGCCGCCATCGAAGGTGCGCTGGCCGGGGTGCGATCCATCGCTCTCAGCCAGGTTTACAGCCGCGAAAGCGCCGCTGGCGGCGATCTCTTTGCAGCGGCGCGCGCATGGGGCCCGAAAGTGCTCAAACCGCTGCTCGATGTGCCGTTCGATGACCGCGCGCTCGTCAACATTAACTTCCCGCCGCGCGCGCCGAAAGACGTGCAGGGCATCCGCGTCGTGCGGCAAGGCTTTCACGATTACTCGCGCGGTTCGATTGTCGAGGGCAAGGATCCGCGCGGCCACCGCTATTTCTGGTTCGGCCTGCGCGCGATCGAGCACACGCTGGATCACGGAACCGACCTTGAAGCGATCGACGATGGCTATATTGCTGTTACCCCGCTTCAGCTCGATCTCACGCACCACACGTCGCTGGATGCGATGGCCAAGCGGTTCGAAAGCTAGGGCGGCACGGCAGGGGCACATACGATCATGGCAAAACGGCAACCCGACCGCGTATTCAACGCCAAGCCCGACAAGGTCGTCGCGGCGAGCAAGTTCAAGCCGCTGCGCCGTGCAGTCAGGATCCCCGTTTGGGGCGACCTGAGCATCCGGCTGGGCCTCGCACTGTTCCTGATCTTCATCGTCGTCATGATCCACTGGTTCGACCGCGGCGGATTGGTCGACAGCGTCGATGGCGAAGTCAGCTTCCTCGACATTGTCTATTTCACCATGATCTCGATCACGACGACCGGGTTCGGGGATATCGCGCCGGTTACCGACAGCGCTCGGTTGATCGAGGCGGTGATCGTGACCCCGATCCGGTTCGCGGTCTTTTTCATTTTCGTGGGCACGGCCTACAACTTCATAATCAAGCGTAGCTGGGAGAAATGGCGCATGGCCCGTATCCAGGAGAAATTGTCCGATCACGTGGTCGTGCTGGGCTATGGCATTTCCGGCTCGCAAAGCGTCGAGGAACTGATCGAGCGCGGCACCGATGCCCGGTGCATCGTCGTGGTAGATCCCAGCGAGGAGCGACTGCGCTCTGCTGAAAAGCTTGGCGTCAACGTGATGGCCGCCGATGCGACGCGCGACGAAACGCTCAAAGCAGTACGAGATCCAGGAAGCGCAGACCGTGCTGGTTTCCGCCGGGCGCGACGACACGTCGATCCTGATCGTGCTGACCGTGCGCCATCTCGCGCCAAAGGTCCCGATCAGCGTGGTCGTGCGCGCCGACGATAACGAACTTCTTGCCCGGCAGGCAGGGGCCAACAACGTCATCAACCCGGTGCGTTTTACAGGGCTGCTGCTCGCAGGCTCGGCCAAGGGCGCGCATATTGCCGAATACCTGTCAGACCTCGCCTCGGTCACAGGACGGGTTCAGCTGGTCGAACGCGTGGTCACGGAAGACGAATGTGGTTCTTCGATTACGGAGCTCAGCACCGGCGGACGCGGCCTTCGCATTTACCGCAATGGCCGCGCGATCGGCTATTGGGAAGAAGAGTGCGAGAGCCTGCAGGAAGGTGATGTCATCGTGGAAATCGTCGCGACCGAAAATGGAACCACGCGCGGAGATGGTCACGCCAACTGACGGCAATCCTTCTCAAGCGCCCGTCCCTCAGGGCTCAGCGAAATAGCACGAACACGCCGCCCATTGCTGCCATGCCGAACAACATGTGCCCTGCATCGATAAGGAAATGCGCGAAAGTCTTGCGCAGATACAGGTAATGGATCCCAACAGCCGGAATCATGACGCCGAGCGCAAAGCCCACCGACATTATCATGACGACATGAGAGGCCGGGTTGGTCCGAGCCAGCAAGTGCCACAGCACCATTGCGATCAGCATTTCGAACAGGAATGTCAGGCCAAATATCAGCGCCATGTTGCCGCCCTGGACCTGCTCGTCAGACATTCCCGCAGCCTTCTGCCACGGCTTGCCGAAAATCACTCCGTACCAGAGCGCGCCGACGGCAAAGAATGCTGCGGCGCCCGCAAGCACGGGCCATAGTGCAAAATCATTCATGCGAGTTCTCCCTGTCCCGCGCTCGAAGCTAGCGCAATCGACCGCACACGTGTAGGGGCGCGGCCAATATGAGCACTTCCACCACCTCTCTCCCTGACGCAAAGCGCGTCGGCATGGTCTCTCTCGGCTGCCCCAAGGCACTGGTCGATTCCGAACGCATCCTCACGCGCCTGCGCGCCGATGGATATGCAATGTCGCCCGACTATGCCGGTGCGGACGTTGTGCTGGTCAACACCTGCGGCTTCCTCGACAGCGCGAAGGAAGAGAGCCTGTCCGCGATCGGCGAGGCGATTTCGGAGAACGAGCCGCGTCATCGTCACCGGCTGCATGGGCGAAGAGGCCGACGCGATCCGCGCCGCGCATCCGCAAGTGCTCGCCGTGACCGGCGCGCATCAATACGAGCAAGTGGTCGAAGCGGTGCACCAACATGCCCCGCCCTCGCAAGGCCCGTATGTCGATCTCATCCCTCAGCCCGATATCAAGCTGACGCCGCGCCATTACAGCTATCTGAAAATTTCCGAGGGCTGCAATCACTCCTGCGCGTTCTGCATCATCCCGCAACTGCGCGGAAAGCTCGCCAGCCGCCGCATCGATGCGGTGCTGCGCGAGGCGGAAAAGCTACTCGCTGCGGGCACGAAAGAGCTGCTCGTGATTAGCCAGGACACGAGCGCTTACGGTGTCGATACGCGGCATGAGGCGCGGCTCTGGCCATTGGGGCAGGACGCCCGCGAGGTCCGCGCGCACATGACCGATCTCGCGCGCGAACTCGGCCAGTTGCGCACGACCGACGATGCCGCGCCGTGGGTGCGGCTCCATTACGTGTATCCCTACCCGCACGTCGACAAGGTCATCCCGCTGATGGCCGAGGGGCTGCTGACGCCGTATCTCGACATCCCGTTTCAGCGCGCCGCGCCTAGCGTTCTCAAGCGCATGAAGCGCCCCGCCAACGAGGCCAAGGTGCTCGAACGCCTGAAGGGCTGGCGCGAAATTTGCTCCGACATCGCGGTAAGGTCCTCATTTGTCGTCGGCTTCCCCGGCGAAACCGAAGAGGATTTCAAATACCTCATCGACTGGCTCGAGGAAGCGCAGCTTGACCGCGTCGGCGCATTCCGGTTCGAGCCGGTCGAAGGCGCTGCGGCCAATGACCTGCCCGATCCCGTGCCCGAAGAGATCAAGGAAGAGCGCTACGCCCGTCTGATGGAAGTAACCGAACGGATCAGCGCCGCGAAACTAGCCGCAAAAGTTGGGCGGACTATCCCGGTCATCATCGACGAGGTCGGCGAGCCGGACGAAGACGGCGATATCGGCGCGACCGGTCGCAGCCAGGCGGACGCGCCGGAGATCGACGGATCGGTCTACCTGCGCAATGTGCCTGAAACGCTGGCGGCAGGCGACATCGTCGATGCCGTGATCGAGGACGCTGACGCGCACGACCTGTTCGGCGCGCTTTCGTAAGCCTCGTCCTGCCGGTGCTTTATTGTGCCGCATTGCCTGCAATCGGGAACGGTTCCGCTTCACGACCCTTGGCTAAGTAATGGCCATTCAGATCAAGACCCAATTCGCATTCGAGACCGACCAGCTTACCGATGCGCTGTTGCAGTTCGAGGCGGCCGCTCTTCCCGAGCAGCGCATCCTCTCCGCCAACACCGAGATGAGCCAGGCAGAACACCTAGCCCGTATTGCGGCGCAAGACGATATCGGCGAGCGCATCTGGATCAGGTCCAAAGGCCGGTTCGAAGTCAGCTACGACGCTGTGATCGAACCTCAAAGGATTACGTCGGACCTGTCATCACTCGCCGCGCTGGACCCGCACGACCTTCCCGGTGAGGCGGTGCAATACCTGCTCGATTCGCGGTATTGCCACGCCGACCGCTTCCAGAATTTCGTATCGTCCGAATTCGGCGATTTCACCGGAGGTGAGAAGATCGCTGCGATTTCGAAGTGGCTGCAGGAGCACTTTACCTACTCGCCCGGCTCCAGCAATCCTTCGACCACCGCGATAGACAGCATGATCGCGCGCGAGGGAATCTGCCGCGATTACACGCATGTCCTGGTCACGCTGGCGCGGGCATCGACCATCCCGGCGCGCTATGTCGCCTGCTTCGCGCCCGGCGTGTCACCGCCGGATTTTCATGCAGTGGCCGAAGTGTTTCTCGCCGACCCCAGCCGCGAGCATGGCGGAGCGTGGCAAATCGTCGATGCCACCGGCATGGCGGACCCTGCAAAGACAGCGAAGATCGGTGTGGGCCGCGATGCCGCCGATGTCAGTTTCCTCACGACGTTCGGCCCCAATCGCTTCCTGCATTCAAGCGTCGAAGTTCAGGAATGCAGCGCTTCGTAGGAGCGGGTTAAAGGATGGCATTCCTGCCAAAACGCGGCAGACCGTGCTTTACCTCGGGACAGACCATGCGATGATCAGCGCTCCGCTGGCCAGCTGTGGTATAGTCTTCCCATGAGAAACATGGCCTTAATGACGACCGCCCGAAACGCGGCCTGCCTACTCGGGTCCGGCCCGGCGCTAGCGCTGCTCGCTTGCTCCCCTGAAACAGAGGCAGGCGGACAGATGAGTGCGCCTGCCGATGTAGCCGGGCAAACAGGCTGCGTGCCGGTACGATGCTGTAGCTGGAGATATTGCGATGACCGACAAGGTAGACGAGAACCTGCGCACCGCTCTCGAAGCGGGGACGGATGATGCGCCGGTACGGGAACGCGTGATCATCACGCTTAAACCCGATGCTGATGGCGCTCAGGTAGCGAGCGCGGAGGGGGTCGAAGTGATCAACCGAATGCAGGCCCTGCCAATGATTGTTGCCGTGATCGACGCCAAGGGGCTCAAGGCATTGGCCGAAGACCCGGCGGTCGCGCGAATTGAGGCTGACGGAGAAATGCGCGCTCTGCCGGAGTAGGTCGCCGCTGCGATCAGCGGTTCCTTGCCAGCGTCTTGTAGGCGGACTTGTCCTTGCCCTTGGCCGCGCGCCAATCCCTCATTTCTCCCAGCGCATCGCGCACCTGCCTGCGATGCGGCTCCAGCATGACCGGCACCGTTTTCACGACGCTCGATGCCACGGGGATCGCCTGCGCGAGCGATTCGCCTGTCTCGACATGGACGGCTCTATCGGCTTCCGGCAGTTCGAAGACCATATTGACCGCGTCAGCATACCATGCGGTTTCCACAAGGCCCGAAAGCAGGGTCAATCCGTCGCTGCGTGGGCGGTTGATCGGTGGAAGAAACAGCATGGCGGTCCCCTTCTCAGTGCGCAGCATATAGGGCAGGTGAAGCTTGATCTGCCCCTGCTGATCGGCCCGCTCGAAGAAGCTGAGCCCCGGCATTGCCATCGGACCGGTGCGCTCGGTGACGCTCTCAGGCAAGGCGAACTGATTGCCGCGAAATTGCCTCGCCGGCTCATCCACCACGTAAAACACGCGGTGCGGACATCCGCCAGAAATCGGAGAGCGAAAGCTGCGCGCTCCGCTTGGTACATTCTCCGGCTGGCAATAGCCCCATGTAAAAGGGGAAAGGATCGACAGGCCTGCACCATTCGCCGCGACGAACGGCCTACATTGCTCGCGCCTGCCATAGCCCGGCGGCACGATATCGCGGGTCTTGCGCGAAGCGGGGACAGGGCGCTGGATCGCGCTCGCAAGCGGAATGACCGTGACCTCGGTAGATACCTGATCCATGCCCTGCCCCCTGCTCAACGTTGACAACTCCTCACTCGATCAGATCACGTGCTCTTGCGGAGTGCCGATCCAGAAGGCCGATGTGTTGCAATCGACCCGACCATTGCCGAATTTCAAGGGGTCCTGGTCCCCGATCTTGTCGGCAAAGGTGTTGAGCAGCCAACGCACCTGCTTGTTGTTCACGCTGCGATGCGACCCCCAGGCGAGCGCTGCCGCGCCCGAGACGTGAGGGCGCGCCATCGAAGTGCCGCTCAGATTGCCATAACCGCCACCGCGCGTGGTGGAGCGTATAGCGACGCCCGGAGCTGCCAGTTCGATCTCGGCGCCGGTGTTGGAGAAACTCGCCAACTGGTCCGAGAAGTCGATTGCCGACACCGCGATCACATGCGGATAGCGTGACGGGAACAGCGGCTGGACACCATTGCCGGAATTGCCCGCGGCCGCCACCAGCAGCGCGCCGTCATCATAGGCCGCCTCGCACATATCGCCGAGCGCCTGCGGAGCGCCGCCGCCGCCGAGGCTCATGCTGGCAATGCGCGCGCCCTTCTTCGACATGATCCAGTCAAGTGCGGCAATAAGGTAACTCCAGCTTCCGCTGCCGGTGCTGGAGAGCACTTTGACCGGGTAGAGGTATGCATGTGGGGCGACGCCGACGACGCCGATGTTGTTGTCAACCGCGGCGACAGTGCCAGCACAATGCGTTCCGTGCCCGTTGAAATCCTCGGTGGTGCTTTCGGTCGGAACGAAGCTCTTGCCCGTGCGAAGATTGGCGACGAGGTCGGGGTGATCGGAATCGATCCCGGTATCGCAGATGAACACCTTGATCCCTTCGCCCATACTGCTCGGCCATGCTGCAGGCGCCTTGACCTGAGTGATCCCCGGAGGCGTGGTCTGCGCCAGCGCATCGGGGCCGTCGAGCGCATACATCTCGCCGTCATCCTCGATCCGGGCAATGTCCTTGTCCTTCTTGAGCTTCTGGATTTCGGCATCGGTGAGGTTCGCGATCAGGATCGGAGCCTCATACCGGTTCACGTCATAGCCGAGCTTGGCCATGTCCTGCCCGGATGCGACCGGGCGAGCCTGCGTGGAAACGCTGTCGGCGGTCACAAATGCGACCTCCTGGTCGATCGCGTTTTGCAGGATTGTCTGCTTGTCTTCGGACTTCGATCTCTTGTCCTTCTTCTTGAAGGTAATGATCACCGGTTTACGATTGGTCTTCTCTGCCTTTGCCATGATAATCTCCCACTATTATGGTTCGCATCATGCGCGTCGCAGGAACAACGTCCCGCGCGGTGGCTCTTCCACACCCGACCAATCTCGTTTGTTAGTTTTGTTAGATAACGCTGTATCGAATACAGTATCATAGAGATTGATTTGAGTTTTTTAACATTACGCTCCGAAATAATATTGTATATTTTGGGCAACTTTCGAATTCTTTTCTTTTCATGTATTTGAAGTCGACACTTGAAGCCCGGCATCGTCAAGACGTGCCTGGGGAGAGGCAGATTGCATGGAATGGAAATGAAGCGGCGCTGCGGCTCGCGCTGATCGGGCTTTCTAGGTGCTGCCGCGCTCAACCAACCGGACCGGAACCCGGCGGATGCTTAAGCGCGCGCCATCATCCGCCCCATCATCCGCAACCGCCTCGACCAAGAGCCTGCCAGCGCAATCGAGGTCTGGTTCGATCGTGGTAAGAGGCGGCGTGGTCATCTCACTGGCAGGAATACCGTCGAAACCGACCAGCTTCACGTCAGCGGGGACAGACCGGCCAGCCGCTTGCAGCGCTTCCATCACGCCGAATGCGAGCGCATCGCAAACCGCGAAGATGCCGTCGCATTCCGATCCGCTCGCAAGCAGTCGCTCGGTCGCCATACGGCCCTGCTCGCGGCGCGCTCCGCCCGGTTCGATCTCGGCCAGTCGGGCTACTGCGCCGAGTTCCTTTGCGCGGGCCTCGAATGCATCGACCCGCTCGGCAAATTGCCGCTGCGCGCTGGTGCGGGAGCCGACGCAAACGAGGTCCCTGCACCCCTTCTCGACCAAGTGCTCCGCGGCCAGCCTGGCCCCGGTTTCGTTGTCGGAAGAGACCCAATCGAGATCTCCGAGCGGCGACCCCCAATAGGCCACAGGCTGCGTGTTTTCGCCCACCTTGCGAAAGTAATCCCACGCAGCCCGATTGGCCGTGGTTCCGATTACGATCATGCCCTCGGCCTGACCGCGCTCGACGTAATGCCCGAACAACTTCTCTTCTTCCGATTGCAGCGACACCAGCACTTCCAGCCCGCGTTCAGCGGCTGCCGCGCAAATTCCGCCCAGCAGCGCGTAGGAAAACGGGTTGACGTCACGCGCTCCGCCGCCCGGCTTGCAAATGACCACTGTTGCCAGTGTGCCTGTATGTCCTCGCCGGAGCCGGGCCGCGCGCTCATCGACGAAGTAACCGAGTTCCTGTGCCGCATCCAAGACCTTGTCGCGCGTGGCTTCGCTGATGACGGTACCGATCCCGACAGCGCACGGCTGACGGTGGACTGGCTCACCCCGGCCCGCTCGGCAACGTCGAAACTGGTCACTCGCATCGGTTTGCGCGGAGTTTCCATGAAAAAGCCTCTCCCTCAAGGCGCAATTGAATAGCTATGCAGCGCTATGGCCGACAATGGTGCATCGCGCTAGGACTGTGGCAAACCGCGCGATGTCGCGGCACGTCTCTTGACGCGAGGGGAATGGATTGATGTCCGAACCGGCAATTAACGCTGACCGCCTGCTGCTGTTTGGCGCCACTGGCGACCTGGCGCGGCGGATGCTGCTGCCGAGCCTGTGTGCGCTCGATGCGGATGGATTGCTGACCGACAACCTCAGGATCATCGGCACAGCCCGAAGCGACATGGACGACAATGCGTTTCGCGACATGGCCCGCGAGGCTCTGGAGACCTTTCTTCCGGCGGAGCGGAGGGGCGGAATGGCGACCTTTCTCAACCGGCTTTCATATCAGGCGCTCGATGCGACCACGCTCGAAGGATATGAGGCGCTCGCGGAGAAGGTCGGCCCTTCGGACAATGCCAACGAGGACGGCGGCCTTGCGATTTTTCTCTCGACCGCGCCGAGCCTGTTTGGCCCCACGATTGCGGGCCTGCAACATGCGGGCCTGACCGGCGAGCATGTGCGTATCGGCCTGGAAAAACCGCTCGGGACCGACCTGGAAACAAGCTGTGCAATCAACGACGCGGTCGCCGAGGCGTTCAGCGAGGACCGCATTTTCCGGATCGACCACTACCTCGGCAAGGAGACGGTCCAGAACCTGCTCGCGCTACGCTTTGCCAATATCCTGTTCGAGCCGATCTGGAATTCGAACTATATCGATCATGTGCAGATTACCGTCGGCGAAACGGTCGGGCTGGAGGGCCGCGTCGCATTTTACGACGATGCAGGCGCGCTGCGCGATATGGTTCAGAACCACATGCTGCAATTGCTCGCGCTCGTCGCGATGGAGCCTCCCACGAGCTTCGATGCGACCGCCGTGCGTGATGAAAAGGTGAAAGCCCTGCGCGCACTGCGCCGCGTCGAGGCGAGCGAAACGGTGACTGGTCAGTACCGGGCTGGCGCAGTGAACGGCGAGGCTGTTCCCGGCTATGACGATGAACTCGGCAAGCAAAGCGACACCGAAACCTTCGTCGCGATCAAGGCGCACGTAGATAACTGGCGCTGGAAAGGCGTGCCGTTCTACCTGCGCACCGGCAAGCGCCTGCCTGAACGCGTGACCGAGATTGTCGTCAAATTCCGCTGCGTGCCGCACTCCATTTTCGAGGAGATGGGCGCGACGATGCAGCCTAACCGTCTGGTGATCGGCATCCAGCCCGAGGAGAACATCACGCTCTCGCTGATGGCGAAAGTTCCGGGACTTGGCGTGCAAGGCGTGCGGCTGCGCGAAGTGCCGCTGGAGATCACCATGCCCGATGCCTTTGTCGGCCAGCACCGCCGGATCGCCTACGAGCGCCTGCTGCTCGACCTGATCAATGCCGACCAGACGCTGTTCGTGCGGCGCGACGAGGTCGAGGCGCAGTGGCACTGGGTCGATGCGATCCGCGAAGTGTGGGAAACCGCAGACATCAAACCCAAGACATATGGCGCAGGCAGCTGGGGGCCGAGCGCTGCAATCGCCCTTGCCGAACGCGATGGAGTGAGCTGGCATGAGTAAACTCAACGATACCATCCACCGGGTGACCCAGCGGGTGATTGAAAACTCGCAAGACTCGCGCTCGTCCTATCTCGAGCTGATGCAGCGCGAGGCGGATCGCAAGCCCGAGCACAAGGACGTTGCCTGCTCCAACCTCGCCCACGCCTTCGCAGGCGCGCTGGAGGATCAGGACGCGATGAAGGCGGGGCGCGGCCCGAATATCGGCATCGTGACAGCATATAACGATATGCTGTCCGCGCATCAGCCCTATGGCCGCTATCCCGACAGGATGAAGATCTTCGCGCGCGAAGTCGGCGCGACCGCGCAGGTCGCAGGAGGGACGCCAGCAATGTGCGACGGCGTGACCCAGGGCGAAGACGGGATGGAACTCTCACTGTTCAGCCGCGATGTCATTGCGCTCTCAACCGGCATCGCGCTGTCACATCAGATGTACGACGGGATCGCCTGCCTCGGCATTTGCGACAAGATCGTGCCCGGCCTGCTGATGGGCGCGCTGCGCTTTGGCCACCTGCCTGCAGTGTTCGTGCCGTCAGGTCCGATGCCGTCGGGTATCTCGAACAAGCAGAAGCAGGAAACCCGCCAGAAATACGCGGCTGGCGAGATTGGGCGTGACGAGTTGCTCGAAAGCGAGCTTGGCTCGTACCACTCACCGGGAACCTGCACGTTCTATGGCACGGCCAATTCCAACCAGATGATGATGGAGATGATGGGGCTGCACATTCCGGGCAGCGCCTTCGTCCAGCCTGGGACCAAGCTGCGCCAGGCGCTCGACCGCGCCGCCATGCACCGACTGGCCCAACTGGCGGGCACGACCGAGCGGACGCTCGCACAGGTGGTAGACGAAAAGGCCATCGTGAACGCGGTGATCGGCCTGCTCGCGACCGGCGGATCGACCAACCATGCGATCCACATTCCGGCAATGGCCCGCGCCGCTGGCGTGATCATCGACTGGAACGATGTTGCCGAATTGTCGAGTGTCGTACCGCTGCTGGCACGGGTCTATCCCAACGGATCAGGCGACGTGAACCATTTCCACGAAGCAGGCGGCATGTCCTATGTCACCCACACGCTGCTTGAAGAAGGGCTCGCTCACGGCGATCTGTTGACCGTCTGGGAGGGTGGAATGGAAGCCTACACCGCCGAACCTGCGCTGGACGGCGAAGAGGCGCTCGCATGGACACCGGTAACCGAAAGCCGCGATGACAAGATGCTGCGCCCGGCCTCCGACCCGTTTCAGCCCGATGGCGGAATGCGGCTCGTTACTGGCAATCTCGGGCGCGCCTGTTTCAAATCTTCGGCTGTTGCGAAGGAACGCTGGACGGTCGAAGCGCCGTGCCGCGTGTTCGAGAACCAAAGGGACGTGGTCGCCGCTTTCAAGGCTGGCGAACTCGACAGGGACGTGGTCGTCATTGTCCGTTTTCAGGGTCCGCGCGCGAATGGCATGCCCGAACTGCACTCGCTCACGCCCTCGCTTGCCGTGCTGCAGGACCGCGGACACAAGGTCGCGCTCGTCACCGATGGCCGCATGTCTGGCGCGAGCGGCAAGGTGCCATCCGCGATCCACTGTACGCCCGAAGCGCTTGGCGGAGGGCCGCTATCGCTTCTTCAAGATGGTGACGTGATCAAGGTCTGCGCTGAGACCGGGGAGCTATCGACTAACGCCGACCTGTCAGCGCGCGAGGCCGCAACCGATCCGCAAAGCGAATGGGGCGTCGGGCGCGAAATGTACCGGATGCTGCAAACCCATGCCGACGGCGCGGAAAAGGGCGCATCGGCCATCCTCGCCAGCGCGGGGCTGTAAACGTTGGGTGACAGTCAAGATATCGTCGCGGTCGATATTGGCGGGACACATGCGCGCTTTGCTATCGCCACTATCGAATCTGGCGGCGCGATCACACTGGGCGAGCCGACGACGCTCCACACCGATGACCATGCAAGCTTCCAGACCGCGTGGGAGGATTACCGCGAACGCATGGGCGGCGCGCTGCCCGATGCGGTTACGATGGCAGTCGCCGGGCCGATCACGCCCGATCTTATCCGCTTCACGAACAATCCGTGGATCATCCGCCCGCCCCTGATCGGGAGCAAGCTGGGCTGCTCGCACTACACCATCGTCAACGATTTCGAAGCGGTTGCGCACGCCGCCGCGCGCGCTCCCACTGATCAATTCGTGCATCTCGCCGGACCCGACACCGCTCTCCCCGATCCGGGCACGATCAGCGTCCTTGGCCCCGGCACAGGCTTGGGCGTCGCCTATTTCTATCGCCGCCCGGACGGAACCTACCGCGTGCAGGCGACCGAAGGCGGCCACGGTGATTTTGCGCCGGTCGACGCGATCGAGGATGCAATCCTCGCGCGGCTCAGGAAACGGCACACACGCGTATCCGACGAGCGTGTCGTCTCGGGCCCGGCCATCGTTGACATCTACGCAGCGCTCGCCGCGATGGAAGGCCGCGCGGTTAAGGAAATGAGCGACATCGAAATCTGGACCGCAGGGATGGAAGGCGCAGACAGCCTCGCTGCTGCAGCGGTGGACCGATTTTGCCTTGCTCTCGGCTCGGTTGCTGGCGATATCGCGTTGATCCAGGGGGCGAAAGGCGTGGTTGTCGCTGGCGGCCTTGGTTACCGGATCCGCGAAACCATCGTGGCATCGGGCTTTGCCTCGCGCTTCACTGCCAAAGGGCGTTTTGCCGGGCTGATGTCTACACTTCCTGTAAAGCTAATTACCCACCCACAGCCCGGCCTCCTCGGCGCAGCGGCTGCTTACGTCCAGGAACACCTCGGAGAACCCAGCGCATGACCTTGCCGCTCAAGTCTACGGCCGATCTCAGCGCACGCCTCCAGGAATTGCACGCCCGCGCGCGCGAGACGCCTTTATTCAATCCGGTGTTCCAGCTGGGGCTCGACCTGTCGCGTGCGCTGGAGGCCGGATCGACCGATCTCGATGCCCTTGAGGCGCTGGTCGAAGAGCTCGAATGTTCCGGTCTGGAAGCACGTGCAACGCGTTTGCAGCGGCTGGTTTCACCGGTCACTCCAAAAGCCAATCACGACGCGCTGTCGAGCCGCGTTCGCCGCGAGCAGCGACTTCGATGAATTCAGAGCGCAGTGGGAGAGCCCGCGCCTGCACGCTGTCTTCACAGCGCACCCGACCTTCCTGATGACGCCCGACCAGACGGCCGCCGTCGCCGAGGCGGCCAGCAGCGATGCGCCGGTGACACGCTCGGTTTGCACCGCGCACTCGGCACGTCCGGATATCACGCTGGATTACGAGCACGGCGAAGTGACCAAGGCGCTCGCCAACGCGCAGGACGCGCGCGCGCTGATAGTGCGCGATACGCTGGCGCATGCGGCAAAGACCTGGCCCGAAAAGTGGCTCGATCTTGCGCCCCTGCCGTTTCGGTTCGCAAGCTGGGTCGGGTACGACATGGACGGGCGCACCGATATCAAATGGTACACCTCGATCCGTTTCCGCCTTTCCGAAAAGGCCGAGCGGTTGCTGCGCTTTGCCGATAACCTCGCCGAGATCGACAGCGACCATGCCGCCATCGAAACCTTGCGTGCGGGCGCCGACCATGCCGCCCGCAGCGCCGAGGATTTTGCCGAGGACTTGTCAGAACCCGAAGCGCTCTCGCAGGCTGCCAACCGGCTGACCTACGAGCATCCAGACAAGCTCACATCGCTCAAATCGATCATCGAAAGCCTCGAGACCGAGGCCCGCTCGGCCAGCGATACAGAACGCGCGATTGCTCTCAAGACCCTCGCCGCCTGTATGCGCGCCGACGGGCTTGGCATGGGGCACGTCCACTTCCGCGTAAATGCCAAACAGCTGCACAACGCCATTCGCAGCCGCCTGACCGATCAGCCCACCCTCGACCTCGCCAGCAAGGGCGCGATGGCGACCTTGCGCGCGCTGCTCGCCCGGATCGAGCCGATGCGCACCAATTTCGCCAGCCTCGCCATCGAAAGCTCGACTGCGATCCGGCAATTCCTCGCGATGGCGCAGATCCTCGAGCATATTGACGCCGATACGCCGATCCGGATGCTGATCGCCGAGTGCGAGCAGCCCTCGACGATCCTCGCCGCGCTGTATTTCGCGCGCGCTTTCGGAATCGAGGAAATGGTCGATGTGTCGCCGCTGTTCGAAACGGAAAGCGCGCTCGAACATGGCGGGCGCTTCCTCGATGCGCTGTGCGCGGAGGATCAGTACCGCGACTATGTCCGCCAGCGCGGGCGTGCTTGCATCCAGACCGGCTTTTCCGACGCTGGGAGGTTCGTGGGACAGATCCCGGCAAGCCTCGCCATCGAGCGGCTGCAAGGCCGGTTCGCACAGGCCATGGCGAAGAGCGGGCTGACCGATGTTTCCGCGCTGATCTTCAACACGCATGGCGAGAGCATGGGGCGCGGAGCGCATCCGGCAGGTTTCGACGACCGCCTGACATGGCCGATGAGCGCCTGGGCACGCGACCGGTTTGCGCGTTCGGACATCAAGCTTGAACCCGAGGTCAGCTTTCAGGGCGGAGACGGATACCTGTTCTTTGCAGGTCCGGAACTGGCCCTAGCGACGTTGTCGCGCATTGCCTGCTCGCCCCGGCACGATCCCAAGGCTGCGGATGACCCGTTCTACGACCGCACGGACCTGAGCCTCGATTTCTACCGTGCCATTCGCGCCGACCAGCGCCGCCACCTGCGCAGCGCGACCTATTCGCGCGCAGTCACGGCCTTCGGTCTGGGCCTGCTCAATTCGACAGGCAGCCGCGTTTCGCGCCGCCAATCCGACATTTCCGCCGACCGCGATATGAATTTGCGGCAGATACGCGCGATCCCGCATAATTCGATCCTGCAACAGCTTGGCTATCCGGTGAATGTCATCTCGGGCATCGGCAGCGCGGCGGACGGCAATTACGAAGAGCTCGCCAGCCTGATCGAAGCCAGCCCGCGCGGGCGGCAGTTGATCGGCCTTGCTCGCGCCTCGAACGCGCTTGCCAGTATCAAGACGGTGGCGGCGCATGGCGAGCTGTTCAATTCGGCTTATTGGGCCAGCCGCCCCTATCGCGGGACCGAGCCGCATTTGTCGGCAGCATGCGAGACCCTCGCCGAGTTCCTCACCAAGGATGACCGGACCGGCGTTTACCGCAGGCTCGCCTCGCGGCTGCGCGTCGATGCGCTCAAGTTCCACCGCTTGCTGGACCTGCTTCCCGCTGAAAGCCGCGACACGAACCGCGAAAACACACGACGGATGATCGGCGCGGCTCAATCTGTGCGGCTCGCGCTGATGCAGCACATATTCTTGAAAGCGGTATCGGTCCCGGTTTTCAGCCGCGCCAACGATATCAGCCGCGAAGACGTGCTCGAAATGGTCTTCTCGCTGCGGATTGAGGACGCCCTTGCGCAGATGCGGCGAGCCTTCCCGACCCATTTCCCTGAACCGAGCGACTTCGCAATGGACGCCCCCGCCGATTATCCCGATGCCTCCAGCGAAGGGTACGCCCAGATCGGGCGCGATTTTATCGATCCGATTGAGCGGGCCTATGCGCTCATGCTGCGTCTATCGATCAGCATCGCCAATCAGTTTGGGGCGCACGGTTAGAGGCCGCGCTTAAGTGCGACACGTTAACGATTGCGCCGTCCCCTCGTCCCTTCGCGAGACGACCGCGCGTTAGTCGCTGGCAGTTGAACGAGAAATTCGGTATATGTGCCGCATGAAAAAAGCACTCGATCTTGCGCGATTCACCGGTCTCTTGGCGCTCGTCGCATTCGCAGGCGGTACATCATATGCGAATGTTCAAGATGAACAGGATGTCGAAATCCGCGCCATAGATCCGGATACCGGCGCCCCTGCCGTCGCCTATGGCGCCGAGCGCGCACCGGGCGAAGACGCGCCGCGCATCGACGTCGAGATGCCCCGGCTGCCCGGTGACGTAACCGAAGGCGAAGCCCCGCACGGACCGGCGGCCCGCATGATCGCAAACCCCATCGTGCAGCCCGTTCCCGAGCCGGCCCCTGAACCGGCTATCGTCAGCGACGACCCTTTCGTAATCAAGAGCATCCTGCCGATCGCAGGAACCATACGCTATGGCGAGTGGCACTGGGATGAAAGCCGCGCGCCCAAAACCGGCGCAACAGTGATCACGGTCGATCTCGACGCACGGGTGATCAGCGTCTTCCGCGATGGCCATGAAATCGGCACCGCGGTCGCGCTGCTGGGCGCGCAGAAGCATCCCACTCCGCTTGGTTCGTTCCCTATCCTGACCAAGGAAAAGGACAACATCTCCGAAAAGTACAACAACGCCCCGATGCCCTGGACGCTGCGGCTGACGTGGGACGGGATTGCGATTCACGGTTCGCCGGTGCTCAACGGCTATGCGAGCCACGGTTGTATCGGAGTGCCCGATCCGTTCGCGGAGAAACTCTTCGCCATCGCCAAGCGCGGGGACATGGTCGTGATCACGCGCGGCGAGATGGTCGGCATCGGTGACAAGATCATCACCTAACCGTGATTGCGCGGCGGCTCCGGACTGAAGCGCCACACCCGCATGGTCACACCGGTGCGCTCGATCTGCTCGGTGCCCGGTACGACCAGCACCCCGGCAAGCGAAGCGTTATCGCCTAGCCACAAACGGTCGAATGCCCGCCCCGCCTCGCTGCGCGTTGCCGTTCCACCAAGCTCTGCGATGATCCGGCAAATCGTCTCGATCGCGATGGCGCGCGGGACATTGGCGTAATAGCGAAAGGCCCGGCCCTGATCATCGGAATCAGGGACAACATGCGTTTCCCAGTCTTCGGAGGCGAACCACTCGATGGCGCGCCAGGCGTCTTCAAGGTGCTCGGCACTCGTTGCTAGCGCCTGCCGGTCGATCCAGTCCTGCTCCGACAGAAGGCGGCGCGCGCGCGCGGTCGAATTGCTCATCGGTGTTGGAAGGATCGCGCACCGGCTCAATCCCTGCCTGCTCGACCACGGCTTCGAGTTCGGCCTTTGTCCAGCGTAGCAGCGGGCGAAAAAGCGTGCCGCCCCATCCGGGAATTTCGGCGGTCGAGCGGATGCCCGCGAGGCCCGGCACACCGCTGCCCCGGTTGAGGCGCATCATCACGGTTTCGGCCTGATCGTCCGCGTGGTGCGCCGTCATGACAGCGCCGACGCGGGTGGTATCGTGCCATTGTCCGAGCGCCAGATACCGCGCCGAACGGGCGCTCGACTGGATATTGCCTTCGGATATTTCGACCTTCAGCGTGGCGTGTTCGATACCGAGACTTTCGCACACCTTTGCCACGAATGCCGCTTCGCTCGCGCTTTCCGGGCGCAGACCGTGATCGACAGTTGCGGCTGCAACGTTGGCCGCACCGCATGCAGCATGGGCGAGGAGCAGGAGCGCGAGACTGTCGGGCCCACCCGAAACTGCGACACCCAGCCGCGCATCGGCGAAACCGAAGCGATCAAGGTCAGCGCGAAACCGCGCGATCAGATCGGGATGAAGGTCCGTATCAATGAGCGCCCCCTGCTACCTTAAGGCTCATCCTTCGCACGAAATCCTGCGGCGATTGGTCTCGTACTGGTCAAGCAAACGCCCGCTCGCGACCGCCGGATAAGTCTCGCCAAATTCTGCGAGGGCGATGCATGCCCGGCGCGTGTCTTCCATCGCGATCATGGCCTCCGCAAGATAAAGCAGGCTGTCCGGTGCCCGCGGCGCCGTCCGGTCGGCCTGGTAATTGCGCAAGAACCAGCGTGCGGCCTCTTCTGGCATATTGTCGTCGAGGAAAGCGCGCCCCAGCAGGTTGCGGCCCCATGTGACGCGCCAGTGATCGGAATACTGATCGACAAAGCTCGACAATTGCTGCCGCGCCTCGGGATAAAAGCCAGCATTCCAGAGCCGGAAACCATAGGAATATTCATCGTCGGCTGCATCGCCTGTTTGCGGCTTGGCGATTTCCTGAACTGCGGCGAGGCGCTCTGCACTCGGACCGGGAGTTTCGGGGTCGGCGCCAGGCTGGACGGCCGCCGGTTCTGCCGGGGCGGTTGCCGGAGCCGAAGCGCCGCCGGTCATGGCGCTCAGATTGGTCTCGGTAGAGGCGCGTTGTTCGACATTGACCGTTTCGGCTAGGCTCGCTCCTGCCGCTAGCGAGGATTCCAGCAACGCCAGCCGGCTCTGAATTTGGGAGACCGCATTGGCATTCTCTTCGCCAATTGCAGTCAGCCGCTGAAGCTGCGTTTCCATCGCATCGAGCCGAGCGAGAATGTCCGTAACCGCCGTGGTCGAAGGCGCGTTCGACGGTGTCTGCGCAGTGCTGGTTTCGCCGCTCGTGATCTGCGGTTCGAAATACCGACCGTCGCCGCCGGGAAAGACGCTGCGCTGGAGCGCGCGGATTTCGGCTTCGATTTTTCGCAGCCGGGAATCGGAAGAATTGTCCTGTGCCAAGGCGGGGACTGGCGAAGTCACGGCGGTTGCGGCGACGACCAATGCGGCGCCAGAGCGCACCAGGGTTTTCGAAATCTTTGATTGAAGAGCGATTTTCATGAGCTGTGTTGCTCCCTCTCTATGTGTTCGCGCTACCTGTTTGCGAAATGCCGCAAAGCGCGTGTTCGCGCTTGCCTGACCGGATTTTGCAATAGGGGATCAACCTGCCGGGCTGCGCATGAATATCAGCCGAATCTGTGCCGTCCGGCGCGCATCAAGTCGAGCGCGGCAGCTACTAAATCGGTGGGAAAGACTGCTGGGTTAACCGGGATCAATTGATCTGAGGCGCAGCAGCGTTGTCGGTCTCAGCTCGTGCGAGCAATGCCGATGCCGATATCGGCGTATCACCTAGCGTCATCGGCTCATTGGCGAGTTTGGGCACTTCCTGACCGTCGATCGTGATCGCAAAGGCATCGGGGCGGCCTGTGTTGATGAGCGGTGCCTCGGAATCTCCGGGTACTTCGAAAGTATCTCCGCTGGCCATCTGCGCTTCGAAAAAACGCTCGCCTTCGTCCTCGTAAAAACGCACCCAGACGCCGTCCTCCAGCGCGGTAAAAACGACTTGGCCCGAGGAATCGATCGACCGGCCACTGGTTGTCATCGCGCCGGATGAGCTGCCATCTTCGAGCGCCAGCTGGTCGGGATCCTCGTCGCTTTCGTTTTCAGTCACAAGCGGCGCGGGGCCGGTGCCCGCTGCGAAGTAGGTGCTGTAAAATGCAAAGATACCGACCGCGAGAATGACCGCGGCGGCGGCGCCAAACCATGCAAGTCCTGCTGACGGAAGCTTGGCCGGGTCACCCGGCTCCATGCCTCCTGCAAGCGCGGACTGGCGCGCGCGGCCATCGGCCAATTCTTCGCGAACCCTGTCGGTAATCTCGCCATCGTCGAGCCCGACTGCGCGGGCATAGGTGCGCGCGAATCCGATCGCGTATGCGCGCGATGGCAATTCGTCGAATGCGCCGTCCTCGATTGCCTCAAGGTGACGGACCGGAATGCGCGTTTCGGCTGCGATATGATCGAGCTCATACCCTTGCAGCTTGCGCGCTTCACGCAGGCGATCACCTGCGCCCGCCGGTACCTCTGCAGGCTCGGCAGTCAGCTCTTCCATGCTGCTGTCTTGCTCATCATTCATGACCCGATCCACTCTTGCGTGGGTTTTATACTATTTTCTGTTCCCCACCCAAGTATTTTTCGTCGAGTCCTGTCAAGGATTCGCGCGGCGGACCGGCGCGCGCCGGGGGCGGACTGTCTCTCGGCGCGGTATATCAGTCGGTTTCGATCTCGCGCGCTTCGGCCCATGCGGAAAGCTCCTTTCGCAGATCGACCGCAGGGTCGGTCAACCAGCCGGTCATCGCTTCACTGAGTTCTGCAAGATCGACCTTGCGCACCAGTTCCTTGATCGGACCGACTGCGGCAGGCGTAATCGAGAGCCTGCGAAAGCCAATACCGAGCAGCGCGAGAGCTTCCAGCCGGCGTCCACCCATCTCGCCGCACACACCCAGATCGACACCGCTGCCGACCGTCGATTGGACGACCCGGCGCAGGAACCTCATAATCGGCACGCTGAGCCAGTCGTAACGCTCGGCGAGTTTCGGGTTCGCGCGGTCGGCGGCAAACAGGAATTGGGTGAGATCGTTGGTTCCAACCGAGAGAAAGCTCAGCTTTGGCAGCAGGAGGTCCAGCACTTCTGCGAGGGCCGGGACTTCCAGCATCGCGCCGTAATGGATCGCATCGGGAAGCAGCTTTTTCTTGGTGCGCAGGAAAGCCAGCTGTTCATCGAAGACCTTTTTGGCGGCGTCGAATTCCCACGGCTCGGACACCATCGGGAACATCACATAGAGTGAGCGCCCGGCGCTTGCCTCCAGCAGGGCGCGCGCCTGCGCCTTCATCAACCCTTCGCGGGTGAGCGCCAGCCGCAGTGCGCGCCAGCCCATTGCGGGGTTCTCATCGGCGTCTGCGATGTCGGACGTCAGGTATGGCACGGCCTTGTCGCCGCCGATATCCACCGTGCGAAAGATGACGGGTTTCTCTCCCGCTGCGTCCAAAACGTCGCGGTAGAGGCGAAGTTGGCGCTCGCGCTGCGGCAGCGTGGCGGAAACGAGGAACTGGAATTCGGTGCGAAACAGTCCCACCCCGTCGGCGCCCGTCATGGCGAGCGCGCTGATATCGTCGCGCAGGCCGGCATTCATCATCACCTGAATGCGCGTTCCGCAGCGCGTGAATGGTTCCACGTCGCGCAACTCGGCATAGGCAGCCTGTTTTTCGCGCGACTTGGCGAAGCGCGTCTCGAATGCTTCCGCGACCGAGCCTGATGGGCGAATGGTTGCGCTGGCCGCCGCCGCATCAAGGAGCACTTCATCGCCATCGCGGATTATGCCTCGAATGCCGCTCGCGCGGCCTAGCACAGGCACTCCCATTGCGCGGGCAACGATCACCACATGCGCGGTGAGCGATCCCTCCTCCAGGATCACGCCCTTCAGCCGCCGCCGGTCGTATTCGAGGAGCTCAGCCGGTCCGAGATTGCGCGCAATCAGGATCGTGTCGCGCCGCAGGCCCTGCGACGCCGCCGTACCAAGCTGACCAGACACAATGCGCAGCAACCGGTTCGCAAGATCCTCCAGATCGTGCATCCGGTCCGCGAGCAGCGGATCGTCGATCTCGCGCATTCGCATCCTTGTGTGCTGTTGCACACGCTCGATCGCTGCCTCTGCGGTGAGCCCGCTGTCGATCGCTTCGTTGATGCGCCGCGACCACCCCTCGTCATAGGCGAACATCTTGTAGGTCTCGAGGACCTCCTCATGCTCTCCGCCAATTCCGAATTCGGCCTGTCCTGTCAGATTGTCGATCTGCTCGCGCATCTTGTCGAAGGCGCGGTAGACCCGCTGCCGCTCGGCCTCGGTGTCTTCGGCAACCACCTGCGTTATCTGAACGCGCGGTTGGTGATAGACCGCCTGACCCGCAGCGAGCCCGGTTACAAGCGTCAGGCCGGAGACGGTCTGCTGGCCGGTCTTGCCTTCGGTCAGCCCGCGCGCTTCCTCTTCATCGACGAGTTCGGCGTTGGCGATCAGCTCTGACAGGACCATGGCGGTGGTCTGAAGCGCCTCGATCTCGACCTCTTCATAGCGGCGCGGCTCGACATGCTGGACGCACAGCGCGCCCACAGCGCGTTCGCGGTAGACGATCGGCGCGCCGGCGAATGAGTGGAACTTGTCCTCGCCGGTTTCAGGGCGATACTGAAAGTCGGGATGCGCCTTCGCCTCGGCGAGATTCAAAGTCTCGACATTATCGGCAATGACCCCGGTCAGTCCCTCACCCACGGCCATGCGTGTCACGTGCACAGCGCTCTGGTTGAGACCGCGTGTCGCGAACAGTTCGAGCATCCCTTCGCGCAGGAGATAGATCGAACACACTTCGCTGGTGAGGCTTTCGCCGACGATCTCGACCACCCGGTCAAGCTTGCCCTGCGCGTGCATGCGCGAGGCCATAACCTCGTGAAGGTTGGTGAGAATCTGGCGGGCAGAGGCAGCTGCGGTCATGATGGTCCCGGCTTAGGCAGTCCGGCACGCAAAAGCAAAGCCAAGCGGTGCGGCCCGCAGGCCCCGCAAGTTGCGGCTGGACTGCCCGCGCATTCCGGAATCCGGGCGCGCAAGTGGTGCCCGATATCGCTCCGGAAATCGCCGTGGTCAGGAGAGACGGAAGCGCCGCAGTGTCAGGAGCTGCGTATTTCTTCCTTCAATCGCAACTTGTGTTTCTTGATCTGCTGGATCGTCGCTGCATCGGGCACGGGGCGGGCCATTTCTTCGCGAAGCTTGGCTTCGAGGCCGGCATGTTTGGATTGGAGTGCGTTGATGTGTGACGATGCCATGCATGTTCTCCTTTAGATCGGGGGACTGCCCCCGGGGGAACGACTCGGCACAAAGGCGGCTAGGGCCGCTGATTCCAATGAAACCACAGATGGGTTAACTTGCAAAGCGCTTCATTTGGGTGAAACGATGTGTGCGCAGAATCGCGGGGTGAATCGTTGGCTGGCCAAGCTATCGGAGCGGTGCCTATGCGAGCGCAAGTTGAGGACAATGATGAATGAATGAGCAAGAGCTGGTCAAGACGCTGGAACTGCTCAAATCCGAGCACGGCGACCTTGATGCCGCTATTGCCGCGCTGACCGAGGCCGGTGCATCCGACCAGCTCCAGATAGCCCGTTTGAAGAAACGCAAGCTCAGGCTGAAGGATCAGATTTCGATGATCGAGGATTCGCTACTTCCCGATATTATCGCCTGATTTCATCCGCTTCACGAAATCCGGCGCACCCCTGCCTCGCGTTGTCTCATGAAGGATATAGCAAATCTGTCCCGCGAAGGGACGGAATGAAATTGCAAGCGGATAATAACCATAATGCTATGGCTACACGCGCTTTCCGGGCGTAGCGAAAATCTCACGCATGACCCGCACCAGCAATCTTTCGCGCCCGATTATCGAGGCGCTCTACAGCGAAGCTCTTGTCCTTGCAGACGAAGTTCGCGCCGTGTTCGCACTCGGGACAAGGGAGCCGGGCATCGATGACGATGCGACAGTGCGCCTCGCGCTTTCGACCGAGGGACTCAAGACGACGACGCGCATGATGCACCTGCTGGCATGGCTGCTGAACCAGCGCGCGTTTTTCTCGGGCGAGATGACCGAGAACCAGGTGCGCAATCACGGCGCACTGCCGCCGGACCGTCCAGCCGATCCTGTGCAGCTCGATCTGCTGGAACCGGAAACCTGCGTCCTGATCGAGGAGACCGAAGCGCTCCATCAAAGGATTTCCCGGCTCGATCAGGCATGGCGGCAGGGGTTCGACATGGGCTCCCCGGCGCGCGCATTTCAGCACCGGATCGGGCGGGAATTCTCCCGATTGGAAATGCGGCAATCCGGACCTGCCCAGCGCTGAAAACCGCGGGCTGCAACCATTCGGTCAGGCGGCAGCCAAAGCTTTCGCCCATTGTTCAAGCCGGGCCGAACGCACATCCTCGGTCATGTCGGGCTCGAACCGTGTTAGCTTGCCGCGCATTGTCTCTGCAGCGCTTTCGAGGTCCGGATAAAGGCCAGCCCCCGCAGCCGCCAGCATCGCTGCGCCCAAGGCCGTCGTTTCGACGAAATCGGGCCGCTCCACCGGAATATTTAGGATGTCGGCGAGGTCCTGCGCCATCCACGTATTCGCGGCCATCCCGCCATCGATCCGCAGCGTCTCCCATGCCGTGCCATCGGCAGCGAATGCGCGAGCGAGATCGTGCGTCTGATGTGCCATCGCTTCCAGCGCGGCGCGCGCCAGTTGCGGTTTTCCGCTCGCAAAACTCAGACCCGAAATGACACCTCTCGCCTCGGCCCGCCAATGCGGCGCGCCCAGACCTGCAAGCGCGGGCACGATCGTCACGCCCCCTGAGTCCGGGATCGAGCGCGCCAGTTCTTCGGTCTGGCTGGCCACTTCGACAATGCCCAGCGAATCGCGCAGCCACTGGACGAGGCTGCCCGCGACGAACACCGATCCTTCGATAGCGTAGGTCCGCTCGCCGCCGATTTGCGACAACACCGTGCCGAGCAGGCGGTTGGCGGATCGCGGAATATCTTTGCCTTGATTGGTGAGCACGAATGCGCCCGTGCCATAGGTTGCCTTGGTCTCACCCGGTGCAAGGCAGGCCTGACCGATGGTCGCCGATTGTTGGTCGCCTGCCATGCCGGTGATCGGGATCGCCCTTCCAAACAGCGATGGATCGGTTTCGCCAAGCGCGCCGGACATGTCGATCACTTCGGGAAGCGCGGCGCGCGGCACGCCCAACAGGTCGCACAACCCCTCGTTGAATTGCGTGCCCGCCAATTCGAGCAGCAGCGTGCGGCTGGCATTGCTCGCGTCGGATACATGCTCGCCGCCGGTCAGCTTGAAGGTCAACCAGCTTTCGACAGTGCCAAACGCGAGCGTGCCCTTGTCCGCCGCCGCGCGCACTTCGGGCACGTTGTCGAGCATCCAGCGCATTTTCGTGCCCGAGAAATACGGATCGAGCAGCAGACCGGTGCGCGCCTGCACCGCCTCCTCGTGCCCGGCGTCGCGCAATTCCATGCACAACGGCTCGGTCCGGCGATCCTGCCACACGACCGCGTGAGTGAGCGGCTCGCCCGTATCCTTGTCCCAGGCGACCACCGTTTCCCGCTGGTTGGTGATGCCGATAGCGGCAATCGCCGCCGCTCCGCCCGCCTTCGGAATGATGTCGAGCGCGCATTGGAGGGTCTTGTTCCATATCTCGGACGCATCGTGCTCGACCCAGCCGCTGTGCGGATAATGCTGCGTCAGCTCCTGCTGCGCGGATGCGATGAGCACACCGTCGCTCGCGAAGAGCATCGCGCGTGTGGAAGTGGTGCCTTCGTCGAGAACGAGAATGTAGTCGGACATAGTGTTTGCGCCACCGCTTCGCTGCTTGAGCGCAGGAGAAATCATCGCCCGCGTCTCTCAAATGAACCACAGCGCTAAAACGGTCGCGCAGCGACCGCAAGGGCGACCGCCCGCCTGCAGTGACGCGACCTTCAGGCCGCGTGAACGAGCATACCCGCGCGCGGTGATGTGTGCACCGGCGCTTGAGGCGATAACAAAAGACGCCCATATGGCAAAGCATGGCAGGCATTCCTCCCAAACCGTGGCCCACCGGAGAAGCTGAGCTGGTCGAACCGCTGGTGAGGCGCGTGCTTGCTCCCAATCCCTCGCCTTACACCTATACCGGCACCCAGACCTATGTTGTCGGTGCGGGCGAAAATGTCGCGGTCATCGACCCCGGCCCCAATGATAGCGCGCATATCGACGCAATATTGGCGGCCGTAGGCGATGCCGAGGTGCGCGCCATCATGTGCGCGCACACCCACCGCGACCACTCACCCGCCGCCGCTCCGCTTGCTCAGAAGACGGGCGCACCGGTCGTCGGCTGCGCGCCGCTGGTGCTCAAGACCGATTTGCCGCGCGCGGATGAGGCGTTCGACACCACTTACTCCCCCGATCGCGTGCTCGAGGATGGGGAGCAGATGCGCGGAACCGGCTGGACGCTGACGGCAGTAGCAACGCCGGGTCACACCTCGAACCATTTGTGTTTTGCGCTGGAGGAGAGCGGCGCGCTGTTCACTGGCGACCACGTCATGGGCTGGTCGACCAGCGTCGTCATCCCTCCCGATGGAGACATGGGCGATTACATGGCGAGCCTCGAGAAACTCCAGGCGCGCGAGGATATTGTCTACCATTCGGCTCATGGAGCGGCGATTACCAAGCCTCGGCAATTGGTGCGCGGCATGATCGGCCACCGCCGCCAGCGCGAAAACCAGATTTTGCGCCTGATGGGCGAGCAGCCGCGCGCCGTCTCCGAATTCATCCCGCACATGTACAAGGGGCTGGACGAGCGCCTGATCCCAGCTGCCGAGATGAGCGTCACGGCTCACCTGATCGACCTGGAAAAGCGCGGACTTGCAAGCCGCGCCCATGAAGCCGGCGTCGAAATCTGGCGCGTTAATTGACGAGTTCGGGCCGCTGCGCTTAATCTTTCAGTTCCAATCGGGGTCGCTTGTATCTGAAGGGGGAGAACAAGCCGATGGCAACTGCAGCGGCGGCAGTACCGGGCGAGGCAAATGGAATCGAGAAGACGCGTTTCTTCACGATCATGGCGTTCGTCATGTCGTTCATCATCCTTGCCGGATTCTCGGTTCAACTGGGCATGGGCCGATCAAGCTTTGATGTGCCGTGGCCCTATCACCTGCACGGAGTGATCTTCATGGGGTGGATCGGCCTCTATCTCGCTCAACATGTGACGATCGGGAGTGGCAACCGCTCACTGCGCGCCAGTCTCGGCAAGGCGGCGTACCTCTTCGTTCCGACCATGGTTGCGACAGGCGCGCTGATCATGATTGTGGTCGCGCAGCGCAATGGCGGCCCATTCTTTTTTCACAAGAGCGAATTCCTGTGGAGCAACATCATGGTCCTATGGTGCTTCGGCGGATTGGCATTGTGGGCCATGATGCGAAGGCGGTACACCGGGTGGCACAGGCGGCTGATGCTGTGCGCGATGGCGATCCTGACCGGGCCGGGGCTTGGCCGGTTGCTTCCGCTGCCGCTGATGATCCCCAATTCGTGGCTGATCACGACGATTGCCACCTTCACGTTTCCATTCATTGGCATCATCGCCGATTGGCGCAGCCGGGGCAGCGTGCACCCGGCTTATTGGTGGGGGCTCGGCGCTTATGCTGCGACCTTCGCTGTGAGCATGGCGCTCGGTTATTCGGAATTCGGCATCGCCGTGACCGAATGGGTGGTCGAAGGCACACTCGGAGCCGCGCGCCCGATTGAACCGTTCCTGCCGCCCGGGTTCATCATGTAGGCAGAGGCTGGCTAGGCCTCGGCATACTCGCCGCGCGCAAACCCCTCTGCCATCGCGAATTTCTGGATTTTGCCCGATCCGGTCATCGGATATTCCTCGACCCAGACCCAGTGCTGCGGTGTCTTCTGGGGTGACAGCCGCTCGCGCATGAAGACCTTGAGTTCGGCGGTCGCGGGCCGCTGCGCGCCCTGCGCCAACCGCATGAAGCAGGCGACGACCTCGCCCCATTTTTCGTCCGGGACGCCGGCCACCGCGACTTCGATGATATCCGGGTGTTCCAGCAGCGCATTCTCGATCTCGGCCGGGAACAGGTTTTCCCCGCCGCGAATGATCATTTCCTTCACGCGCCCGGTAATCTTGACGTAGCCGCGGGAATCCATTGTCCCCAGATCGCCGGTATGCAGCCACCCACCGGCATCGATTGTTTCAGCGGTGGCCTCCGGATTGTCGTTGTAGCCCGCCATTACATTGTAACCGCGCGCGCAAATCTCTCCTTGCGCGCCGACCGGGCAGATCGAATTGTCATCCACATCGCGGATCGACACTTCGAGATGCGAGATCGGCTGTCCGATGGTCTCCGTGCGATCCTCCAGACTGTCATCCGCCCAGCCGAAAGTGATCACCGGGCAAGCCTCGGTCTGCCCGTAAACCACCTGAGTGGGCGCTCCGAAAACCTCTTCGGCATTGCGGGCAAGTTCAGGTGCAACCATCGCTGCCCCGGACATGAGCGCGCGGACGGAACTCACGTCATTGCCGGACCGGCGCGCTTCATCGACCATCATGGTGAGCATGGTGGGGACGCCGCCGGTAAATTCCGGGCGCTCTCTTTCGATGACTTCGATCATCATTGCCGGATCGAAATGCGGCAGGGGTATGAATGTCATGCCCAAGGCGAGGCATCCGAACATGAAGCACGAAGATCCTGCGTGAAACAGCGGCGTCGGAGTGAGGTTCGACGCACCCGGCATGCACCCCCAACGCAGCATCAGGTCGGTATTGTTCTGGATGATTGCGGATTGCCGGAGCAAAACTCCTTTGGGAAAGCCGGTTGTGCCGGACGTATACTGGATCTGCATGATCCCGTCGGGCTCGAGCTCTGCAAGCGTGCCTTTTGCATGACCTGAAATTACGGCATCCAGATCGGTCAGGTCGATCCGCGTCTTCACCCGTTGCAGGTCCGCACATGCTTCCGACACCACGGGCGCAAGGGGCGTTCCCCGCGCGTGGGGCCCATGATAGACCGCTTCCGCCCCGGATTGTTCGAGAACGTAATTCAGTTCGCGCGCGATAAAGGCCGGGTTGACGGTGACCACGGTCAGGCCTGCCAGCGCGCAGCCGAATTGCATCAACACCCATTCGGGGCAGTTCATTGCGTAGATCGCGACCCGCGCGCCCGGTGAGTGCCGCGAGGCGAGCGCCCGGTACGACTTTCTCGCAATCGGCGAGCAATTCTGCGTAATTCCATTCGCGACCGCGCTCGCCATCGGGCAGGATTTCGCGCAAGGCCGTTTGCTTGCCGCGAGATCTGGTGTGCTCGCGCAAAAGCCCCGCAATGGTGCGGGTTTCAAAAGGCGTATCCGCCTGGGCCGGGAAATGCGACTCGGTCAGATTTAGCTCGTACATCGCATCCATCTCCAATCGGGATCGTTGATTCGGTGCGACCTAAAGCCCTCGTAAAATGCCAGATTCCGCTTATATGGAAAGCGAAATCCTACAGATGACCGGGTGGAATGAATGAGCGTTGAGACCAAAGTCCCCACAGGCCAAGACTTGCTGGCCGAGATTGATCGCCTGCGCAAAGAGCGCAATGCAGTGATCCTCGCGCATTATTACCAGACTCCCGATATTCAGGATATTGCCGACTATGTCGGGGATTCGCTCCAACTGAGCCAGATGGCAGCAGAGACCGACGCGGATGTCATAGCGTTTTGCGGCGTCAAATTCATGGCGGACACGGCAAAGATCCTCTCGCCAGAGAAGATCGTGGTCCTGCCGGACATGGACGCAGGGTGCTCCCTCGAAGACAGCTGCCCGCCCGAGAAATTCAAGGCGTTCCGCGAGGCTCACCCCGATCACATCGCGCTTACATACATCAATTGCTCGACCGAGGTGAAAGCGCTCTCGGACGTGATCGTCACGAGCTCCAGCGCCGAGACGATCCTCCAGCAGATTCCTGAGGACCAGAAAATCATCTTCGGTCCCGACCGTCACCTTGGCGGTTACCTCAGCCGCAAGTTCGACCGCGAAATGCTGCTGTGGCCGGGCGTGTGCATCGTCCACGAAGCCTTCAGCGAGACCGAGTTGCTCAAATTGAAGGAGCAGTATCCGGACGCCCCCGTCGCCGCTCACCCCGAGTGCCCGCCCGCTATCATCGACCATGCCGATCACGTCGGCTCGACAAGCTCTATCCTGTCGTTTGCAAAAAATTTCGAAGGCGACACCCTGATCGTCGCGACCGAACCGCACATCATGCACCAGATGGAAAAGGCGCTGCCAAACAAGACCTTCATCGGCGCGCCCGGCGCGGACGGAAACTGCAATTGCAACATCTGCCCGTACATGGCGCTCAACACGATGGAAAAGCTCTACGTCGCGCTGCGCGATCTCGAACCTCGCATCGAGATCGAGGAAGGCCTGCGGATAAAGGCCAAGGAAAGCCTCGACCGGATGCTGGAAATGGCCAGCGACAGTGTTGGCAAGGGCGATATCGGCAAGGTCGCCATCGAGGACGTGCCCGAAAACGAGGTGCCGAGCGGAGACTGATCTGCGCACCCAATTGTCCATTTCATGCGTTTGATCACGCATGACTGCCGAAATCCGTTTTTTCTGGGCGCGCCTGAACGCCAATTACTGGTTTTATCCTGCAGTGTTCGCCGTTCTCGGGATGCTGCTCGGCTTCCTGATGGTCTGGCTTGACCGCAATGGTTTTGCCGAATTCCTGAACGATGTGGATTGGCTGGTCCCGGTCCGGCCCAAAGGTGCAGCCGATATCCTTACCGTGATGGCAGGCGCGATGATCGGCGTTGCCTCCACCGTCTTTTCGATCACTATCGTCGCCGTCAGCTATGCCAGTGGCACTTACGGTCCGCGCCTTCTGACCAACTTCCTCGAAGACAAGGGAAACCAGGTCAGCCTGGCGACATTTATCGGCAGTTTTGTCTACGCGTTGATCGTTCTTCGATCAGTGCGAGCTGAAGACGAGATCGCCCGCGGCGGACGCAGCGGACGCAGCCGCGACCGCATTGCCCGGTTTCGCGCCGCAACTCTCGCTGCTCGTCGCCTATCTTCTGCTCGCCCTGTGTGTGGCTGTGCTCGTGTTTTTCCTCAATCACGTTCCCTCGTCGATCCGGATCAACAAGGTGCTGCAGACGATCGGTGAACGCCTACTGGCCGTCGTCCGCAAGACCTACCCGGTCGAGGACAACCTGAGAGATGCGCGCAAATCAGAAGGCGGCAAGCCAATTACGGCGTGCGACACCGGCTACGTCCAGATGATCGATTTCGAGGATCTTGAGAAAAAAGCGGAAGAATGCGGATGCACGTTCTCGCTCAAGGTGCGAACCGGCGATTTCGTGCACCGCGATCTTCCGCTGATGGAGATCAAGGGGTGCGAGCCTGAAACTATCGAGGAAAGCGTGCGCGAGGATTTCACCTTGGGTCCGGTCCGCGCGCCTGAGCAGGACCCGCAATTCCTGATCGACGAACTGGTCGAGATCGGGCTTCGCGCCCTGTCGCCGGGCATCAACGATCCGTTCACCGCGATCACAGCGCTGCACTGGCTCGGCGCTTCGATCTCCGAGATCGGTCGGCGCGATCTGCGCAAGGATGTCTGCGGCAGCGATGCCGATGATTGCCGGGTCATCCCGTGCCCGGACGATTTCGAGCACTACGTTCGGCGCGGCTTCGGCTCGATAAGGAGCGGAGTGGCCTCAAGCCCCAATGCGGCGCTGGTAATGTTCGACGTCATTGAGAACGCGGCAATACCGATTTCGGATGATGACAGGCGCGCGAAACTGCGCGACCAGGGCAAGCTGCTGATGGAGCAGGCTGGCACAGCGTTGTCAGGCCCCGATCTGGCGCGCGTGGGCGAGCGCTACGAGCAGTTCGACGCACATTTTTCGCGCTAATACCTCGCCGCGCTTGCCCGCGCCACGACCAGCGCGCTGCCCAGCAGCACCATTCCGCCAGTGTCGATCGGGGTCAGCACCTCTCCGAATACGCTATAGCCGATGACCGCCGCGACTGCAGGCTGGGTCAGCAGCGCGAGGCCGATCACCAGCGGTGGGAAATGGCCAAGCGAATAGACCAGCAGCCCTTGCCCGATCAGTTGGCTGGTGACGAACAGGACGAGGATCGGCGTCCAGTCGGTCGGCCAGACGGGTTCGCCCAGAACCAGCGCGAGCGTGAGCAGCACCGGGCAGGCAAAGATGCTTACCCAGACCAGCAGGCTCCACGACCCGAAGCGCACCCGCTCTCCTTGCAAGGTGAGCAGGTAGACCGCGTAAAGGACACCCGCCGTTAGACAGAACAGGTCTCCGACGAATGTTTCGGTAGAAATCTCGAGGCTGCGACCCAGCAGGATTCCCGCCCCGGCAAGAGCGAACAGGATCGCGAGCCATTCCAGTCCGCGCGGCAGCATCCGCGCGATCACAAAACCCCAGAACAGCAGGATGATGGATCCTGCATTGCCGAACAGCGTCGCATTGCCGAGCCGTGTCAGGCCGATGCCGATATGCCAGCTCGCCAGGTCCATCGCGAACGCGGTCGCCCCGATCGCGACCAGCACCAGCGTCTTTCGCGGCATCCCTGTCAGCGGCTGGGCAGCCAGTCTTGCGAAAACCACCAGAAACGGCAGCGCGAGAAACAAGCGCCAGAAAGCCGCCGAGACGGGGCCGGTATCCGACAGCCGCACCAGCCACGGCCCGAGCGCGAGCGCAACATTGCCCGCCAGCAGCGCCGCGAGCAGGAATGCGCCGAGCGGATCGAAAAGTTTTGTTTCGCCGCTCCCCTCTTTTTCCATGGTTGCGCCCTAGCGCGCTCATCTCCAAGTGGATAGCCAAGCAAATCAGCAGAAGGACTTTATCGCTATGCACGACGTTCTGTTCCAGCCGCTCAAAATGGGCGCACTTGAGGCCAAGAACCGGATCTTCATGGCCCCGCTCACTCGCGGGCGCGCCGCCGATCCGATGTTCACGCCGAACGACATGATGAAAACCTATTACAGTCAGCGCGCGGGCGCAGGAATGATCCTTACCGAAGCGACCGGGATCAGCCGCGAAGGTCTCGGCTGGCCCTCCGCGCCGGGCATCTGGAGCGATGAGCAGGTCAAAGGCTGGAAGCCGATCACCGAGGCCGTGCACGAAGAAGGCGGACTGATCGTCATGCAGTTATGGCACATGGGCCGGCTGGTTCACCCCTACTTCCTCGATGGCAATCCGCCGGTATCGGCCAGCGCGACCAAGGCACCCGGCGAGGCGCACACACCCGAGGGCAAGCAGGAATATGCGCAGGCGCGCGAGCTCTCGCCAGATGAAATCAAGCGCGTTGTAGGCGATTACCGCCATGCTGCCGAGAATGCCAAGAAAGCCGGTTTCGACGGCGTGCAATTGCACGGGGCCAATGGCTACCTTGTCGACCAGTTTCTGCGCGATAGCTCGAACCTGCGCACCGACGAATATGGCGGTTCGCCTGAAAACCGCACCCGCTTCATGCGCGAAGTTCTCGAGGCGCTGATCGATGTCTGGGGCGCGGACCGCGTTGGCATTCGGCTCTCCCCCAATGGCGAAACACAAGGCGTCGACGACAGCGATCCGGCGGCGACATTCGGCGCTGCGGCCAAGGTTATCGAGGAGCTGGGCCTCGCCTTTCTGGAATTGCGCGAACCCGGCCCCGATGGCACCTTCGGACAGACCGATGTGCCAAAGCAAAGCCCGATGATCCGCGAGATCTTTTCCGGCCCGCTGATCCTGAATTCCGACTATGGCGCACAGGAAGCCGATGACGATGTAAGCAGCGGGAAGTGCGATGCGGTCGCCTTTGGCCGGCCCTACATCTCCAACCCTGACCTCGAGCAGCGGATCGCCGTCGGCGCGCATTTCAATCCGAACAAGGACGTGCCGAAAAGCTGGTACTTCCCCATCCCGCAAGGATACATCGACTATCCGACTCTCGAAGAGGAGCGGGCTGCGAGCGCCGCCTGATTCTATTCCGCCTCGTCTGGCACCGTCGGTGGCTCCGGCTGTGCGGGAGGAGGCGGACCTTCTTCGCCGGAGGTTGAAACGCTTGTCGTTCGTGTGACCTCAGTACTCGCCTCGCCGTCCGGGCCACCGGTCGGTTCGGCAGGCGGCGAAGTCGAGGTCAGCTGGTCAAGCGCGATCATGTCGTCGCTGATCGAACCGCCCAGCACATCGCCAGTCACTTCTCCGCCCTCACCGCTTCCGGCCTGCTCACCGGAGGGATCATCTGAGCCGCAGGCGGCAAGGAGGGCGAATGCCGCAAGGGCAATTGTCGATCTGGTCATCATGGCGCCTTTCGCGCAGGTCTATTGAGCGCGTCAAGAAACTCCTGCGACCGGGCCATCAGCGCCGCATCCCAATCTTCTGGTGAAACCCGCCTGCCCAGACGTGCAAGGCTTGTGACGCCGAACTCCTCGATCCCGCAGGGGACGATACCGCTGAAATGCGAGAGGTCCGGGTCGAGATTGACTGAGAAACCGTGCATCGTGACCCAGCGCCGAACGCGCACGCCGATTGCACCGATCTTGGCCTCTCGCCCGTCGATATCCTGCGTCCAGATGCCCACTCGGCCATCTGCCCGCCAGCTTTCGACGCCGAAATCGCTGAGAGTATCGATCACCCAGCCCTCGATCGAATGGACGAAGCAGCGCACGTCCTTTCCGCGCTTGTTCAGATCGAGCACGAGGTAGCCTACCCGCTGGCCCGGCCCATGATAGGTGTAGCGCCCTCCGCGCCCGGCATCGATCACTTCGAAGCGCGGATCGACAAGCTCACTCGCATCGGCACTGGTCCCGGTACGTGTAGACCGGAGGATGCTCGAGTAGCCAGACAAGCTCCTCGGCTTCGCCAGCAGATACATCGGCGTTGCGCTCCTCCATGAGGTCGAGCGCTGCGCGGTAGGGAACCGGCGCGGTTTCACGCCGCCATTCAATCGGCGCGGAAGGGCTGGTTTGTCGGGCGGTGCTTGCCATCCCCCGTTGGTGGGGGCATTGATGGCTCAGATCAAGGGACAAGACGCCACATGCGCGCGGGGGATCGATGAATTTTGACATGAGCACCACCTGGACTCGCGCGATGGAACTCGTGCGTGACAATTTCCAGCTGCTTGCAGTGATTGCGGGTATTTTCCTGCTGCTGCCGACGGTGGCCGCCTATCTGCTGATTCCCGACCTGCAATTGCTGATGGATCCGGGCGCCGATCCGGAAGTTATGGCGGCGAAGATACAGGACATGCTCGGCCCGCTTATCGGAATTGGGCTCGTCTCGATGATTTTCCAGTTTGCCGGATATGGCGCGATGATCGCGTTGATGGGCAGCGCCCGCCCGACTGTTGGCGAAGCGATCGCAGCAGGCCTCAAGATCGTGCCGAGCACATTCGGCGTATTTGCCATTTTCGTCGTAGGCTACCTGCTGGCGGCGTTGATCATTACCGTTCCCATCGGCATCATCGCCAATCTGTCGGGCCTGTCCGCGCTCGTGGTAATCGCAATATTCCTGGTTTTTGCCATCGTCATCTATCTCCTCGCTCGGATGTCGATGAGCATGCCGGTGCTCGTGCTGGAAAAGACGCTCAATCCGCTCAAGGCCGTGTCCCGCAGCTTCCGTCTGACGGGTCCAAAGCAGTGGTCGATCATCCTGTTCTGGGGCGTCCTGTTTGGCGCTTACATGGTCGTCGCCCTGTTGCTGACCTCGATCTTCGGATTGATCGCGGCACTGGCGGGTAACAGCGTGGTTGCCATGCTGATCCTGGGCCTGACCAATGGCGTGCTCGGGATGATAGTCGGCATGGTCGTATCGGGCCTGGCGGTTGCGATGCATGGCCAGCTTGCAGGCCCGAGCGACAGCGATATTGCCTCGACTTTCGATTAGATCAGCTTCGGGGGCCAGCTCTAAGCGTCAGAATTGGGGCTGCGCGCCTTCCACGCCCAATAGAGTTTGCACGGCAGGATATTGAGCCATTCGAACCCGGCATCGATGCGTTCAAACAGCGGCTCGGACTCGTCCCGGACCGCAGAAGTGAACTGATAGGCGAGAAAGCCGCCTCCGGGCTTCAGGACGCTATGCGTTGCCTTTGCAATGGCAGGGGCGGCGCCGACCGGCAGGGTCGAAAATGGTAGTCCAGACAGTACGTAGTCAGCGTTTTCGAGGCCAAGTTCGGCAAGGATCTGCTCTACATTTTCAGCAGAGCCGTGCACGGCATGAAATCGCTTGTCGCGGATCGAGCGGGTCAGATAGTCGATGTAGATCGGGTTGGTGTCGATCACCACAAGCGCAGCATCGCCGCGCAGCTTCTCGAGAACCGGGCGGCAGAACGTGCCGATTCCGGGACCGTATTCCACGAAGACTTCGCATTTTCCCCAATCGACCGGCTCCAGCATCCGCTTCACCGTGAATCGCGACGAAGGTATGATCGATCCGACCATGCGCGGATGCTCGAGAAAACCGCGAAAGAATACCGAGCACTGAGCTGCGTAATCGCGCCAGCGCGCCCGCAATCCGCCGCGTTTCGCGATAGCTACGTTGTTTCCGGTCATAATCCTCTATTGCCCGTCAGAGCCGGGTCATCAATTGGCATTGCGCTCTCCGGTTCGCAGGTTGCATATCTGTTTGCAAGTGCCCTGCGGCTGCCTTAGCCAAGCCTCTCCATGGCCGATATCGATCCAACCGCACCTGTCACGGCCTCGCGCCCGATTTCGCGCGGACGCATGGCGCTGCTGTTTACGGTAATGCTGGTCACGGCTGCCGGTAACACGGCGATGCAGTCGGTGATGCCCTCGATCGGAACGGCGCTAGAAGTCGACGATGTCTGGATCAGCCTCGCCTATAGCTGGTCTGCGCTGCTGTGGGTTGTATGCGCGCCGATATGGGCTGACCGCTCGGACCAGCGCGGACGCAAGGCGATGATGGCGCTAGGCCTCATAGGCTTCATCGTGTCGATGGCGCTGTGCGGGCTGGTGCTGTGGGCGGGCCTGTCGGGCTGGATCACGGCATTCTGGGCGCTGATCGCATTCGCTGCGGCGCGCAGCCTTTACGGCGGGTTCGGCAGCGCCGCCCTCCCGCAGTGCAGGCCTATGTCGCCGCGCGCACTCCCCGCGCCGAGCGCACCCAGGCGCTTTCGCTGATCGCATCCAGCTTTGGCCTCGGCACCGTGATCGGGCCCGCCCTGGCGCCGCTGATGGTGTTGCCATTCATGGGCCTCGGGCTGACCGGACCGTTCATCTGCTTTGCGCTCTTCGGCCTTGCAGCCCTCGTGCTCTTGCGCCTGCGGCTACCGAATGACGAGCCACAATTTGCAGCGCGCGGCAGGGCTTATGACGCTCCGTATGCGAACGGTTCCGGCGGAGCGCCGCATGATCATCACCACGATGACGAGGACGACGAAGATGGTGTCGGCGATGGGGCAGCGCTTCCCGGCGTGCCGGTGAAACGCCTGCGCTGGTTCGAGCCGAGATTGCGACCGTGGGTAATGGCTGGGCTGATCGGAGGGCACGCACAGGCGATGGTGCTGGGAATTTCGGGCTTTCTCGTGCTCGACCGGTTGGGGCTGCGCGACACTCCGGCAGAGGGTGCAGGGCCGGTCGGTCTTGTCCTGATGAGCGGAGCAATCGCAACCTTGCTCGCCCAATGGGGGCTCATACCGCGTTTCGATCTGGGGCCGCGCGCGGCGACCCTGTCGGGAATCCTTGTGGCGGCGTTTGGCGTCGCGCTGCTCGGTGCGGCAGGCGACCTGCATACGATCGCGCTGGGCTATGCGATTGCCTCACTGGGCTTTGGATTGTTCCGCCCGGGAACGACGGTACGGGACATCTCTGGCCGTCACACGCGCAGAGCAAGGCCAGGCCTCGGGAATCGTGGCCTCGGTCGCCGGCGCAAGCTTCATTTACGCTCCTGCGCTTGGCGTATGGCTTTACAATATGAGCGACTGGCTGGGCTTTGGACTGATCATCGCGCTGTGCCTTGCCGTGGCTCTGGTCGGCTGGGCGACCTTGCAAGCGGACAGCGTGCTGACGCGCGACAAGGCCTAGAGCAGGCCGCGCACCTTGTCCTGAGGCCGGCACAGCGCTGCGCCTTTCTCGGTCTCGACGAGGGGACGTTCAATCAGGATAGGCTCCGCCGCCATCGCATCGAGCACGGTGTCAGCGTCCGCTTCGGGAAGCCCGCGGTCTTTTGCATCGGTCCCCCGGATGCGCAGGCCTTCCTGCGGGGTGATCCCGGCATCGGCATAGAGCTGCGCCAGCTTTTCGCGGGTCGGCGGGTTCTTCAGATATTCGACCACGGTCACATCCACGCCCGGCTCCTCTTCAAGGATCGCCAGCGTCTTGCGCGAGGTGCCGCATTTGGGGTTGTGCCAGATTGTTGCTTTCATGACCGATTCTCCGCCGAAATTTACGTCTATCGCCTAACCCGCATGCGGCGCGATTGCCACAGTCCAGCCGCCCAATCCCTTATTGCGAACTTTTCTCAAATTCGAACTTGCAGTTGCGAGTAAGTTGCAATAGCGAGTTTTCCAGAGACGGAAAGGGACGTAATGATTCTCCGAATTTCACGGGCAGCACTTCTGATCGGCTGCGCGAGCCTAGCTATTCCGGCGGCGGCGACAAATCCTGTCGACACGGCTGAAAGTGCCGAGGCGGTCGATTACGGGGATCGCAATATAGAAGTGCGCGGCGACGTGCTCTATTCCGATCTGATCAATGCGGTGAAGACCCCCACCCCGATCCTCGACGTGCCGCAATCGGTGACGATCACCACGCAGGAGGAAATCCTCGAGCGCGGCTTCACCAGCATCGGCCAGATCATTGATTACACTCCCGGCGTGAACAATTCACAAGGCGAAGGCCACCGCGATTCCATAGTGTTTCGCGGCGCGCGTTCGACCGCCGATTTCTTTATCGATGGCATGCGCGACGACGTCCAATATTACCGCGGCCTCTACAACCTCGAGCAGGTTGAAATTCTGCGCGGCCCCAATGCGCTGCTGTTCGGGCGCGGCGGTACGGGCGGGATCGTCAACCGCGTGACGAAGAAAGGCGTGATCGGCGACACCTTCGGCGGCGCGCAACTCGCGCTCGATACGTTCGGTGAATTCAGCATTCAGGGCGATATCAACCTTGAAGCGGCAGATGCAGTCGCGGTCCGGGTGAATGCGGCCTATGAAAGCCTGGGCAATCACCGCGATTTCTACGACGGCGAGCGGATCGGCTTCAACCCGACCGTCCGCTTCGAGCTTGGCGCAGACACGCTGCTCGACCTGTCTTACGAGTATGCCGATCACGAACGCTTTATCGATCGCGGTATCGTCACCGGCAGCGATGGCCGCCCGGTCGAGGCATTCGAGGATATCGTGTTCGGCGATCCCGAGCAGAACTACACCACGCTTGAAGCGCACCTGCTGCGCGCGAACCTCCAGCACGAGTTTTCCGAGAACCTCAAGGGCGTCTTCAGCGCGTTCTACGGCGATTACGACAAGGTCTACGCGAACCATTACGCATCGGGCTACGACCAGGCAAACTCGCCCGATGTCGTGACGCTCGATGGTTATATCGACACCACCCAGCGCGAAAACCTTATCCTGTCCGGCAACCTCATCGGAGCGTTCGAGACCGGCAGCGTCAGCCACTCGCTGTTGTTCGGCGGCGAGTATATCAGCACTTCGTCCGATCAGGACCGGTTCAACTCGTTCTGGAGCACGACGCTCGACGACAACGAGGATTTCACGATCCAGCGCCCGCTGAACCTGCGCGGCGGTGTCGGCGTAAACGCGCTTGGCCAACCGACGACCAACAGCTTCACCACCGACCTCAACGATTTCACGCAGGTCGAAATCGATGTGATCTCGCTCTACATCCAGGATGAGATCGAGCTGACCGACTGGCTCAATATCGTTGTCGGTGGGCGGTTCGACAGCTTCGATATTGAAGTCTTCAACGTACCCGCTAACGAGCTGCGCAGCCGCAAGGATGAAGAGTTTTCCCCTCGCGGCGGCCTCATAATCAAGCCGATGGAGAACATCTCCATCTATGCCAGCTATTCGGAAAGCTTCCTTCCGCGCTCGGGCGAGCAGTTTGCCAACATCAACGGCAACAACGATGCGCTTGCGCCCGACACATTCACCAATCTCGAAGCGGGTCTGAAGTGGGACTTCATGGAAGGGCTCAGTCTGACCGCGGCGATTTTCGAGATCGAGCAAAGCTCACCGCAGCCCAATGACAACGATCCCGAGACGCTCGATGTGATCGATTCCGAAATCCAGGGATTCGAATTGCAATTGCAGGGCGAGGTGATGCCCGGCTGGTCGGTTTCGGCAGGCTACAGCTTTCTCGATGGCGAACAGGTGGACCGGCTTGGCCCGACCGGCCTGCGCCCGCGCGAGCTGCCGGAAAACATGTTCTCGATCTGGAACAATGTCGAGCTGACCGACCGGATCGGAATCGGCCTCGGGCTAACGCATCAGGACGAAAGCTTCATCAACAACAGCAACACCGCTGTGCTGCCCGCCTACACCCGGATCGATGCGGCGGCATTCTTTGATGTCAGCGACAACTTGCGCTTGCAAGTGAATGTCGAGAACGTGACCGACACGCTGTACTTCCCCAATTCGCACGCGACGCACCAGGCAACGGTGGGCGCGCCGCTCAATGCGCGCTTTGCACTGACGGGCAGGTTCTAGGAGCCGTCCTCAAGATCGGGCGCCGATCTCAGTGCGGGGACGGTCGCAGCGGCATCGGCGGCGCTGATGCCGGGTGCTGGCACCGCACTGATGCTTTCTCCGCGCCGGGTCACGCGCCCGGCGCGCTGGATGGCTTCCACCAGTCGCGGATAAACCCCGCAGCGGCACATATTGGTGATAGCCGCTTCGATCTCGGCCTTGCTGGGCGAGGCATTGCGATCCAGCAGCGCCGCTGCCGCAATGACGATACCGGGCGTACAATAGCCGCACTGGATTCCCTGTTCGGCCACCATCGCCTGCTGCACCGGGTGCGAGCGATCGCGTGACAGCCCTTCGATCGTGGTGATGAAGCGTCCCTCGGCCTCGGCTATCGTGATCCGGCACGACCGCAGCGCCGTGCCATCGACCAGAACCATACAGGCACCAACGCAATCGCCGCCGCCGCAGCTTTTCGTGCCCGTCAAATTAGCCGCCTCGCGCAGCGCGTAAAGCAGCGGCATGTCGGGATCGAGGTCGAATTCGACCGGCCGGTCATTGACCGTCATGCGCGGCATCGGAGCATCCCAATCAGGCTATGGTGTCAGTCGGATTATCGAAAGGCCTCAGCTGCGCCAGCTATCGTCGATCTTGTCGACCCGGCGTTTCCATGCCTCGAAGTCGAACACGCCTGCGCCGCCTTGGCTGCTCATCACCGAGATATCGCGCTGGTGCACATTCACGACTTCCTGTGGGACGACATTGGGCTTGCCCATGCCGACCGTCGCGACCTGAATTTCGCACGCGCGTTGCAGCGCCCACATCTTTACGAACATCCCCTGGATGCTCTTGTCCATCACCACGGGGCCATGATTGCGCAGCATCAGGATCGAATTGTCGCCAAGATTCTCGACCAGCCGCTCGCCCTCTTCAGCGCGAACGGTGACGCCTTCGAAATCGTGATAGCCGATCTGGTTCTGGAAATTACAGGCGTAGAAATTGGTCGGCAGCAGGCCGTCTTCGTGGCTGCATACCGCCATGGTCGCGGTGGTGTGCACATGGCAGATCGCATCCGCGCGCTCTCCCAGATGCTTGTGGAAATACGCGCGCTGCGTGAAGCCCGCCTTGTTCACCATGTAAGGTGATCCGCCGACATTGTTGCCCTCGACATCGATTTTGACGAGGTTCGAGGCGGTTACTTCGTCATAAAGCAGGCCGAACGGGTTAATGAGGAACGTGTCCTTCTCCCCCGGCACTTTCAGCGAAATGTGGTTGTAGATCGATTCCGACCAGCCGAGATGGTCGAAAATCCGGTAGCACGCCGCCAGGTCGAGCCGCGCTTGCCATTCTTCCTTGCTGCATTCGATGTTCGGTTTGAGCTGTGTTGCCATGGTGCGGGCTTCCTTTCCTCATGTCGCGTTTGCGGCATTATCGCACGGGCATGGGGCAGCGCACAAGGATCTCGCTTTACGATGGCGCTGCATCGCGTCTAGGCGGATCGGCAATGAGCGACGCCGCCACTGCACCTGCAAATTCATCGGCCAAACTGGTGCGCGGCGGCATACCCGGACATCTGGTCGGTCAGACGCTGCCCGCGATCATCGGCGTGGCAGCGATAATGTCGATCGGCCTTGTCGATGCCTACTTCATCGGCAAGCTGGGCAGCGATGCGCTGGCTGCGATCTCCTTCATCTTCCCGATCTCCGTTGCGCTGACATCGCTCGGCGTCGGGGTTATGGTCGGGATCAATTCGGTCGTCTCGCGTGCACTTGGCGAAGGCGATGACGAGAAGGCGGCGCGGCGCGCCAATTTCGGGGTGGTGTTTGCAGTAGGGTGCGGGCTCGTCATGGGGCTCGCCCTGTTCGCTCTGCTCGATCCGCTGTTCAGGCTGATGAATGCACCGGAGAACCTGCTTCCGCTGATCCGCACCTACATGCAGCCGTTCTCGCTCGGCTTCCCGCTGATCCTGGCGATCATGGGGTTCAACGGAGTGCTGCGCGGACAAGGCGAGGCGCGCAAGACCAGTTACGTTTCCATCACTTATGCCGCAGCCAACTGGATTCTCGATCCGCTGCTGATCACGGGCGCATTCGGTTTCGGAGGGTTCGGGATTATCGGCGCGGCCTATGCAACGATCATCGGTTGGGCGCGCGGCGCGGTCATGGCTATGTTTCTGATGCGCAGCGCTCCCATCCCGCTCGATTTGTCGTTGCTCAGGAAATGCAGCCTGATTGACCCGGCGAAGGCCATCGTAAAGGTTGCAGGCCCAGCGGCATTCTCCAACGCGATCAACCCGATCGGATTGTCGATCCTGACCGCTCTCATCGCGAGCGCCGGTCAAGACGCAGTGGCGGGATTTGGCGCGGCGGGGCGATTGCAGAGTTTTGCCACCGTGCCGCTGCTCGCGCTGTCCGGAGCGATTGGATCGATTGTCGGTCAGAATTGGGGCGCGCGCGAATACGAGCGGGCGCGGCAAGCCGCTCTCTACGCAGCAGGGTTCTGCGTCGTCTGGGGCCTCTCCACTGCGGTAATCCTCTTTGCTGCGGGCGAATGGTTCGCGCAGATATTCACCGATGACGAAGCTGTGATCAGGGAGTTCGCGCTCTACCTCGAGATTGCGGCATGGGGATATGCGGGATTTGGACTGCTGATCGTGGCCAACGGCATCCTCAATGCAATCGACCAGGCGAAATACGCCTTGTTGCAATCGGTTGCGCGCGTATTTCTCGTAATGTTGCCGGTGGCTCTGCTGCTTCAGGACGACTGGGGCAGCGAGGCGATTTACACCGCCGAACTCGCCGCCAACCTATTTGGCGCGGTCAGCGGTGCGGGTCTGATTTACTACGTATTGAAGGTCCGCGCATCGGGGCGCCAGAAGTAGCCCTTCGTTAACCATCGTCCTCCATAGCAGCGTCTGAATAACACAGGGACGCGTAGGGCATGGATGACCTGCTGACGGATTTTGTCGCCGAGACACGGGAAATGCTGGAAGCCAGCGAAGGCGAAATCGTCGCCTGGGAAGCAGACCCGGCAGATGGCGCTCGTCTCGATACGATCTTTCGCTTTGTCCACACAGTGAAGGGCAATTGCGGCTTCTTCGATTTTCCTCGGTTAGCGGATCTGAGCCATGCGGCAGAGGACGCTTTGGCCGATTGCCGCGCAGGACGGCGTAAGCCCGATAGCGCTCTGGTGACGGCGGTGCTGGCTATCGTCGACCGGATCTCGGCGATGGTCAACGCAATCGAGGCAGGCGAGGACTTTCCCGAAGGAGGCGATGAAGCGCTGATCGCGGCGCTGAACGATGATGGCGAGGCAGATGACCTCACTTTCGAAGGTCTGACCGAAGCGGAGAACGCATCCCCCGACGAAGACGCCGCAACAAGTTCTGAAGACGACACCGCTCCCACGAAAAAGCCCCAGCACAATGCGTCCGTCCAGCGCAGCATCCGGCTCCCGGTCGAACTTCTCGACCGGGTAATGAGCGGCGTGTCCGACATGGTGCTCGCTCGCAACGATCTTGGTCACCGGCTTCGCCAGGCAGGCAACCAGCCCAAGATCGACGGACCGTTCGAGCGCCTCACCACGATCCTCTCCGATGTCCGCGATGCGATAACACGCATGCGGATGCAGCGGATCGAGACGCTCTTTGCGGCCCTTCCCCGGCTGGTGCGCGACCTGTCTGCGGAACTGGGCAAGCAGGTGATGGTCGATCTGGAAGGCGGCGATGTCGAGCTTGACCGCGAAATGGTCGAGATGATCCGCGATCCGCTGACTCACATCATTCGCAACGCCATCGATCACGGGATCGAGGCTCCATCCGACCGGCTCAGGGATGGCAAGCGCGAGATCGGCCTGCTGTCGATCGCGGCGCGCCAGTCCGGCAACACGATCTCGATCGTTGTCAGCGACGACGGGAGCGGTCTGGATGAAAAACGCATCGCGGCGAAGGCCGTCGAAACCGGGCTGATCACCGCCAAGCAAAGCGCGGAGATGAGCCGCGAAAAGCTGCTTCAGCTGATCTTCGAACCGGGATTCTCGACTGCCAAGGCGGTCAGCAACGTTTCGGGACGTGGCGTCGGGCTGGATGTGGTCCGCGACAACCTCGAAAAGGTTGGCGGCAGCATCAAGGTTTCCAGCCAACCGGGCAGCGGTACGCTCTTCACTCTCCAGATCCCGCTCACGCTCAGCATCATCGCCGGGCTGACAGTCGAAGTTGGCGGACAGCGCTTTGCCGTTCCGCAGAGCTATATCGAAGAAATCTTTCATGCCTCCTCAAAGGCGCTCGATTTCACACGAGTGGGCGAGACCGCGCTCGTGACATTCCGGGGCAGCCGCGCGCCATGCCTGATGCTTTCCGACGTGCTGGGATTGGACAATGAGGAAACGCCGGAAGGCGATCACACGATGGTTCTGCTGCGGCTGGCCAGCGGCGATATGTTCGCGCTTGCGGTTGAAGGCATCCACTCGCACGGCGACCTCGTGGTCAAGCCGCTGGCGCCCGCGATCATGAAAAGCGAAATCTATGCAGGCTCGACCCTGCTCGACGATGGCCAGCCAATTCTGTTGCTCGACGTGACAAATATCGCCAGCCGCTACGGTCTGGTTTCGGATGCCCGGACCCGGGTGCAACAGGCCGCAGAAGAAACAGCGACCAGCAAGAAGCGCGAGACGTGCCGAGCGATGTTGTTCACCGACTTTGCGGGCCGCCGCTGCGCCGTGCGGCTGGAACTGGTCAAGCGTATCGAGACAGCACCAGCCTCCGCCATCGACCTGACCGGGAAAAACCCCGCGCCGTGATCGATGGCGTGATCCTGCCGCTGGTCGGCCTGCCAGACGGCCCCCTGCCCGCGGAAAAGCTACGCCTGCTGCGCCTGAGCGACGGCAATTGCGAATTGCTGCATGCGGTTCGCGAAATCGACGACGCGGTTGAACTCGTCGGCAAGCTCAAGCCGGTGAAAGACGACCCGGCAGTCGAGGCCGTGGCGCTGGTGGAGGGCAAGACCGCCTCGCTCCTCGACAGCCACCACTTGTTCGCCCTGCATGGCGAGGCGCCGGAAACACTTGCCAAGCCGCTTTGCCGCATCCCAGAAACCGAATGGGCTGCAACGATCCTCGGCCCGCTGGTCGAATCGGCCGGCTATGAAATCGCCAGCGAAGACAGCGATCCGGAAAGCCGCGATAGCGAAGTCGTTATCGTGTTCGAGGACGATGCCGGATCAACCACTGATGCAGACCTGGACACAGCCTCATCCGTTATCCGTTTGCGCAGCGAGCCAGACGCTCCAGCCAGCGAAGATAGCATTTACCGCTACGATCGGAGCGCATTGGTCGATGCCCTGCGCAATGCTCGTTCAGCCGCAGGAGGCCGCTCATGAACGATCTCATGGTGATGACCCAGATTGCAGGCCGCCGCTGCGCGCTACCGGCGCACGGTGTGCAATCGATGATCGAAATCGGCGCGATTACGCCCGTCCCGCGGACGCCGGAATATATCTTCGGGATTACTGCGATGCGCAGTCAGGCCCTTACCGTGATCGATCTGCGCCTCGCACTCGGGTTCCCGAGACTTGGATGGTCGACCGATCGGCGCGCGGCTGTCATTTCCGTCGATGGGCACTCTTACGCGCTCATGGTGGATGAGATCGAAGACATCGCCACCAGCATCACCGAGCCTGAGCAGGTCAGCGGCGGCTTCGGCGATAAATGGTCGCGCGTTGCGGTCGGAATGATCGAAACCGACACGGGCCCGGCTCTGCTGGTCGACCACACCGCCTTAATCGCCGGTCCAGAGGACGATCACGGTAATATCTCAGCCGCAGCTTAATCCAAAAGTTACCGCTTGGGCCTACCTGTGTGACGATAAAACAGGGGTTGTGAATGAAAACGTGCCTAATCGTGGATGATTCACGAGTGATACGAAAGGTTTCGAGGCATATTCTCGAGACACTCGGTTTCTCCGTGGACGAGGCTGAAAATGGTCAGACAGGGCTCGACGCTTGTGAGGCGAACATGCCCGACGTCGTGCTTCTCGACTGGAACATGCCGGTCATGACCGGGATCGAATTCATCACGCAGCTGCGCCAGCGGCCCGGCGGCGACAAGCCCAAGGTCGTATTCTGCACCACCGAGAATGACGTCGCGCATATCCGCGAGGCCATTTCTGCCGGGGCGGACGAATATGTCATGAAACCCTTTGATCACGAGACCCTGCAGATCAAATTGCAGTTGGTCGGCTTCGCGTGAGCGCAAGCGGGCCCTCTACCGGCGGCTTGCGAAGAAGCGGCGCCACCCCGTCCGATCCTGCCCACCCCAAGCGCAGGCAAACCCGCGCCGTGCGCGTCATGATCGTCGACGATCTCGCTGACGGTTCGCACCATTTTCAAGCGTATGGTCGAAAGCGACCAAGGCTTGGTCGTCTCCGCCACGGCAAGCAGCGCTGAGCGCGCCATCGCCGAACTCAAGGACACGCCGGTCGATGTCATCCTGCTCGATCTCGAAATGCCGGGAATGGGCGGTCTCGAAGCGCTTCCCGCCATTCTGGAAACCGGCCGCGGTGCCCAAGTGCTGGTCGTATCTTCTTTGACCGATGACGGGGCCGAACATACCCTCGCGGCGCTGTCTATGGGCGCTGCGGAAACCATGCTCAAACCGCGTCCCGGCGGGTTCAACGAGGATTATCGCAGCCAGCTGCTCGACAAGATCCGGGCGTTGGGGAGCGCGGTGGCGGAATCGGACGGACGCTTTGACGCGGACGGCCAGTCAACTCAGCGCAATGGGCCAAATCTGAGAGTCATACGGCCTGAACTTATCGCGATCGGCGCTTCGACCGGCGGCATCCATGCGCTCAACATCCTGCTGCGCAATCTGACTCCCGATTTCAATCTGCCCATCCTGATTACCCAGCATCTGCCGCGCTCATTCGTGCCAGTATTTGCACGGCAGATCGAAGTTGCCTGCGCGCGCAAGACCAATATTGGCGAAGCCGGAACCGAAATCAGGCGCGGTGAGGTAACCATCGCGACCGGCCACGGTCACTTGATCGTGAAGCGCGTTTCAGATCGGTTGATCTGCGCTGTCTCGAGCGATCCCGCTCCCAGTGGCTGCATGCCGTCTGTCGACCCGATGTTGGACAGCCTTGCCACTGCCTGCGACGGGCGCGTGCTGGCAGTGATCCTGTCGGGCATGGGCCGCGACGGGTTGCAAGGCGCACGCAAGCTTATTGAAGCCGGCGGGACGATATTCGCCCAAAATGCCGAAACCAGCGCAGTCTGGGGTATGCCCGGAGCGGTGGCGAAGGCCGGCTTGACCAGCCTTGTGGCTCCACCTGAAGACCTCGCCGAAGCCATCATGGCCGCAAATTTCGCCGCGGCCCAGAAATAGGGTGCGCGCGTCGAACGATATTCAAGCGAGCCAGGCGTCGTATCAGATCATCGCCGACCTTCTGCGCGCGCACACCGGTCAGCATCTGACCGAAAGCCGCCGGTGGAGAGTCGCAACCGCGCTCTCAGGCGTGTTTCGCGAGCACGGCATTTCGAACATCGACCAGCTTGTCTGCCTGCTTGACCAGAGAGTGCGCGCGCCCGGCAGACCCGATTTGTCACAGCAGGTGGTCGAGGCGTTGCTCAATAACGAGACCTATTTTTTCCGCGACAAGCCGACTTTCGACCAATTGCCCGAAGACGTCCTGCCGGCGCTCGCCGAGAGGCGATCGGCTACGAAAAGGCTGTCAGTCTGGTGCGCCGGGTGCTCGACCGGTCAGGAAGTCCATTCGATCGCGATGATGTTTGCCGACATGCGTGAACGCTGGGAAGGCTGGACGATCGAGCTTCTCGGCACCGATGTGTCGCACCGTGCGATCAATGCGGCGCGAAACGGCGTGTATAGCCAATTCGAGGTCCAGCGCGGACTGAGCGTAGTGCAGATGCTGCGCCATTTCGAAGAGACGAGCCAAGGCTGGCAAGTTCGCGAAGACACGCTGGGAATGTCGCGTTTTCAGCACCATAACATTCTGGATGCGCCGCCATCTCACCAGAAATTCGATCTGGTCCTGTGCCGCAATGTCTTGCTCTATTTCGATCAGGCCACGCGAGAGCGAGCTTTCGAGCGGCTGCATGGCTCCCTCGCTGACGATGGTTTCCTGATGCTGGGGGCCGGCGAAACGGTGGTCGGGCAAACGCGCGCTTTCACGCCATCGCCCAAACGCGCCAGCCTCTACGAGATTACGCGTAAGCCCACGGAAAACACTTTGGTCGCCGCAAACTCGTAAAAAGCGTCGCGTAACAGCCTGAATCTGCGCATTGCAAGCGTTTGCTTTACTGTTCGTTAGCCATTGGCCGTTAAGGATTTTTGCAACAAGAAACGGCAGCGCGGTCAACGCATTGCCATCAGGGTTTGCACAATTCGGGGAATGCCATTGCCAGCCAAGGTCAAACCTTTGCGCCTGACGCCGGCGGGGCTAATACTCGCACCGCTGGCCATTCTTTCGATCGTCTTCCTGCTTATTTCCGTGGTGGTCTTGTCGAGCGACAGCCTGACATTCGTGTCGCCTGGCGCTCTGTTCATTTCCGGTGCCCTTCTCTACGCAGCAACCATCTTCTTCCTGAGCCGCAGCGGCATGTCCAACGTCCGCGAACTGCAAGAGCTCATGACAGTAGATAATCTTACACAGCTCCCTAATCGGCGGGCCTTGCACCGCGATATCGACCATCTGTCTTCGGGCGGCGACGATGTCGCGATCGCAATGATCGACCTTGACGCTTTCAAGCAAGTGAATGATCACTTCGGTCACGCGGTTGGCGATCAGCTCATTCAGAAATGCTCGGAACTGCTTGCCACCGTCTGTGCTGGCGAGGCAAAGTGTTATCGCCTCGGCGGCGACGAGTTTGCTGCAATCATGAGCGGCAACGCGGCCGGCACAATCCTCGAAGGGATCTGCCGTTCATTGCTTGAGCAATTGGCGACCCCGATCAAGGTGGGCGAGCGCGATATCACTGTCGGGGCCAGCATCGGCCTGGCGCGCAGCACATCTGCGATCCGCCTGTCGTCATCGGAGATGCTGCGCCGCAGCGATGTCGCGATGTACATGTCCAAGCGCGGCGGAAAAATGCGCTGCACCTGGTTCAATGATACTTTCGATCAGCGCCGCGAAGCCGTTCGCGAACTCGAAGACGATCTGAGGAACGCGGTCGCGCAAGGTGAATTCACTTTGGCATACCAGCCACTCGTCGATGCCGCGGAGGCCAGGATCGTGGCCGTCGAGGCTTTGATCCGCTGGAATCGCAAGGATGGCACGCCCATCGGCCCCAATGTCTTCATCCCGGTTGCCGAGGAATCGGGTGTGATCAACCCAATCGGCCTGTGGGTGCTGCGCCAGGCGGTTTGCGACGCAAAGAAATGGGGCAACATCATCCTGTCGGTCAACATTTCCGCTGCACAATTGCGAAACCCGGAATTCCCGATCAAACTCGGCGAAATCCTCGAAGAGACAGGCTTTCCTCCCGAGCAACTTGAACTCGAGGTGACCGAAACCTGCCTGGTGCTCGACCCGGTCGTCGCCGAACGGACCCTCGAAGTGATCCGCGGCTTCGGCGTGCGCATCTCGCTCGATGATTTTGGCACCGGCTACGCATCCATCGGGTTCCTGCGCCAGTTCCGCTTCGAGAAGCTCAAGCTCGACCGCAGCCTTGTGGTGCAGGCGGGCCAGGACGAAGGTAGCCGCGCCATGATGCTCTCGAGCATAGCCTTGGCCCGCGCGCTCAACATGGATGTGACCGCCGAAGGCGTCGAGACGGTCGAACAGGCCGATCTTGTCCGCAGCGCCGGGTGCGACACGATCCAGGGCTGGCTGTTCTACAAGGCGATGCCAGCCGGCGAGATCGACGCTCTGATGAGCGCTCAGTCTGCAGCGATCGAGATGGCCAGACCCACCCGCGACGGGGAGCAAGCAGCATGAGCTCGATGAAGAATTTCGGCGAAGAGATGAGCGTATTCTCGTCTCCCGCAGATCCCGCATTTTCGGAAGATGCCCACGGCTATGAAATCAGCGCAGGACCGATAACCGGTTTCTACAGGCGCCGAACGACGGAACAGAAAGTGCTCCTGACGGTGGGAGCGCCGCTGGCCCTGATCGTTCTCACCGCTACCCTAGCATTTCTCGGGCTGGGCGAGATTTCAGCGGAGCTGAGCTCAGCCGAGCCGGGCGCGATCGAGCAGGCGGCGCAGCGCGCCGATACCCTGCGCTTCGCCATGCTCGTATCCGTGACCCTCGGTACGGTTTTCATGGTTTTCCTGTTTGCAGCGATCAAGACCGATATCGTCCGCACGTCCCGGCAGATCGTCGATTGCATCCAGCGCGTTGCCGCGGGTCAGCACGACGTCATCGTGCCGCACCGCGACCGGATCGACGAATATGGCGAGATGGCAGTCGAGATCGAAAAACTGCGCCTCGCCTCCATCGAGCTGAATAAGCTCAGCACCGAACAGGCCGAACGCGCCACCGCTGAGCTTGAGGAACAAGCGCGGCTGCAATTGCGCGATTCCGAAGCGAGACAGGAACGCGAAACGGTTCTCCGCGACCTGGCAAATCAATTCGAGCAAACCGTCAGCGAGGTTGCGAACAGCGTCGCCTCCGCATCCTCGCAGCTGCAAACGACGTCGCAGATGATGGCACAATCTGCCGATGAGGCGAGCCAGAGCACAAAGCATGTCTCGACCGCGATGAGCGACGCCAATGCCGGTGCAACCGCAGCGGCCGCAGCGAGCGACGAATTTGCCCTTTCCATAAACGAAATCAGCCGTCAGGCCGCTTCCTCGACCGAGCTGGCCCGGACAGCCACAAGCTCGGCAAGAGACGCCGACAAAACCATCTCTGCACTGGCGGATTCCGCAGATCAGGTCGGACAGATTGTCGAATTGATCCAGACCATCGCCCAGCGCACCAACCTTCTCGCACTCAATGCGTCGATCGAAGCCGCGCGCGGCGGAGAAGCAGGTCGCGGTTTTGCGGTCGTCGCCAGCGAGGTGAAAGAGCTGGCGATGCAGACCAGCCGCGCCACCGAACAGGTGGCCGAGCAGATCAGCACGATGCAGAGCACTACCGGGGAAAGCGTCACCGCCCTCCGCTCGGTCGCGCAGCAGGTGCAGCAGCTCGAATCGACCGCCGTCTCAATCGCGAGCGCGGTCGACCAGCAATCGGTCGCGGGGCAGGATCTCGCCCGCAGTATCGACATGGCGGCCAAGGGAACAGAGCAGGTTTCGGGCCATATCGACGAAGTGCACGAGCTTTCGCTGTCGACAGGCTCCGCCGCCAGCCAGGTGCTTTCAAGCGCAACCGAGCTTGAGCAACAGGCTGGCACCCTGCGTAGCCAGGTTAACGGTTTTCTCAGCAAAATCCGTGAGAATTGAGCGCAAGTTTCAGGGCTGCGCGGCGTCGCTGCAAGGAAATGGAAAGGATTTTCGTTCAGATCCTTGCAGGCGACACACCGGCCTGGGGAACAAGCCCGCATGAACACGATGACCTTGCAGGATGAGCGCGAAGAAAGCGCGATCCCGGCTTTTGCCGACAAGCCTCGGGCTGAACCTCCAACAAGCATTGCAGATGCTGAAAGCACGAAAGCGCCGGAGAGCTTCCTCGAACGGTTTCAGGCTTTCCGCGACCTGCGCGTAAAGAGCAAGATCAACGCGATTTTCGGGACTTTCTTTGCCGTCCTGTTCGCAATGGGGCTCGTCCTCGCCCTCGGCCTGAGTGAAGTTTACCTGCGCTACCAGACTTCCGCCGAAGTGCAGGACGGCGTGGTTGCTTCAACCGAGCTTCGCGGATCGACAGGCGAGCTTCGCTACAACACCGTGCGGATGATCTTTGGCGAAGAGGCTCAGGCTCTCGATCGCCAGCGCGCCAGCTTCGCCGCTGCACAAGAGCAGCTTGGCGAGGTGGCAAGCGTCGTAACCAAGCATGTTCCCGCGCTCGCCGACAGGCTGGAGCAAAACCGCAGCAGTTTCGCCGAATACAATGCGACCTTCGAGCAATTGCTGGTGAGCCTTGAACGCGAAGGCCGCAGCGAAACCTCCGTTGCGCTGGCTTATCAGCTATCCGATCAGGGCGACGCCCTGTTTGAGCTAGCCGATCAATTTGCCATCGATTTGAGCGGTCAAGCCGCCGAAATCGAAAGAAGCGGCGTCGAGTATTTCTTCACGATGATTACAGTCGTGATTGCACTGGCGATCATTGGCGCACTTATCCTGATTGCCGGAATGGGCTACCTGTCATTCGGATTTTCGCGGCAGATCGCACAGGTCACACAAGGCATGGTCAGTCTGTCCAAGGGAGATCGCAACTTCCGGATCGACGGTGAGGATCGCAAGGACGAACTCGGCGACATGGCCCGTTCGCTCAGCATGTTCAAAAGAGCAAGCAAACAGCTTGAAAAATGGGCCCGCGAGCGCGCTGACCGCGCCGACGAGGAACTTCGCATCGAGCAGGAGCGCACTCGCGAAAGGGAAGAATCGGAGAAGCGCAAGGCTGCATTGCTGGCCGACGTGGCCAGACAATTCGAACGAACGGTCGGTGATGTGGTGGACTCTGTAGGCACCGCCTCGCGTGAACTGCAAAGCACTGCCACCCGGATGGCTGGAACGGCCGAACAGGCCAGCCAGCGGACCAGAGACCTGTCGCAGGACATGGCGGAGGCCAATTCGGGAGCAACCGCAGCCGCCGCGGCAAGCGACGAGTTCGCCCTCTCCATCAACGAAATCAGCCGCCAAGCATCATCGTCAAGCGAGCTCGCACGGCTCGCGACCGATGCGACGGAAGAGGCCGATACGACAATTTCGGCACTGTCCGATCTCGGCCGAACAGGTGGGCCAGATTGTCGAGTTGATCCAGACCATCGCTCAGCGCACCAACCTGCTCGCCCTGAACGCGTCGATCGAGGCGGCTCGCGGTGGAGAGACAGGACGCGGGTTCGCTGTTGTGGCCAGCGAGGTCAAGGAACTGGCCATGCAGACCAGCCGCGCGACAGAACAGATAGCAGAGCAGATAACGGCCATGCAGGACACGACCGGGGCCAGCGTTTCGGCGCTGCGTTCGATCGCTACGCAGGTCAAAGAGCTTGAGACGACGGCTGTCTCCATCGCCAGCGCCGTTGACCAGCAATCGGTCGCCGGTCAGGATCTTGCCCGCAGTATCGATCTTGCCGCGCGTGGAACCGAAAAGGTTGCCGCCCATGTCGACGATGTCCGCGAGCTGTCGCTCTCGACCGGCGCGGCGGCAAGCCAGGTGCTTGGCAGCGCGAACGAACTGGACCAGCAGGCCACCACGCTCAGCGTGCAGGTGGAGGCCTTCATCAAACAGGTTCGCGAAGGCTGAGCCTCTCGCGGTGGCTGCCGCCAAGAGTCAGCTTTTGACCTGTGCCCAATCGAGGTCGAACCGGGCAAGATATTTGCGCAGCCTGTCCGCATCATTGGTCGATGTTCTGGCCTTGCGTGAATTCTTGAATAGCGTCCGGCCAGCCTCGGACAAGCTCCGGCTCCGCCTGCAGATTTCAATCACGTAATCCAGTTGAACCCGGTCGAACGGATCGATCCGTGCCAGCGTGTCTGCTGCAAGCAGCTCTTGAAGCAGACCGGAGTGTTTCACGCTCCGGTCAGCGCCCGACCAGAGCGCTGTCAGCCTCTTCATCTCCTTATCGACTGACAGGCGGTCTATCCGCCCGCTGGGACTGAGCGTAGCCATGCGGGTCACGCTGGCTGCCAGATCGCGGAAATTGCCTTGCCAGAGAGCCGCCGGACTCTCAGCGAAGCGCAGATACGCCTCGCGCGCTTCCTTGTTGAAGGTTACCCGGCTTCCCTCGCGCTCGGCATATCGCTCCAGCTCGTATTCGAGGTTTGGTGCAATGTCCTCCCGCCGCTCCGACAGGCCGGGTAAGGTGAAAGTCCAGAGGTTGAGCCGCGCGAACAGGTCTTCGCGGAACGTGCCGCCCGCGACTGCCGCAACGAGGTCACGGTTGGTCCCGGCGATCAGCTGAAATTCGCTCGAGGCCTCCTTGTCCGAACCAACCGGCAAAAACTTGCCTTCCTCCACCGCACGAAGGATCATCGCCTGCTCGTCGAGACCCAGCTCGCCGATCTCGTCGAGGAACAGCACTCCCCCATCTGCGGCACGCAACAGGCCGGGCCGGTCCTGCACGGCGCCGGTGAATGCGCCCTTCTTGTGACCGAACAGCGCGGACATCGCGCTGTCACCCGTTAGCGTAGCGCAATTCACCTCGACGAAGGGCCCTGCGACCTGGTGGCGCAGCTTCTTCAATTCATAGGTCTTGCGGGCAAGCTGGCTCTTGCCAGCGCCAGTCGGTCCCATGAGAAGAATGGGCGCGGTCGAGCGGACGGCAACCTGCTCGATCTCCTCGATCATGCGGTTGAAGCCGGCATTACGGGTCTCGATGCCGCTTTTCAGAAAGCTGGCGCTTTCCGCGCTCGCGCTGGCAAAGCGGCTGGCGATAGAGTCGTAGCGCGACAGATCCAAATCAATCGACGCCCATGTGCCAAGAGGCTGCGACATGCCCCGTTTGGGCTGGGTCTGGAGCAGCTTGCCCGGCAGGAACCGCGCCTCTGTCAGGAGGAACAGGCAGATTTGCGCGACATGCGTGCCGGTCGTGATGTGGATCAGGTAATCGTTCGAGCCAGGATCGAACGGGAAGTCGCGCGAGAAATCGAGCAACTTGCCGTACACTTCCTCAAAGTCCCAGGCGTCATCGAATTCGATGAGGCGCTCATCGACCTCGGTTTCGGGCGAGACATCGGCGATGTCACGGACCACTTTGTCGGCAAGGCGCTGATGCTGTTTGGCGTGGAGCAGCACGAAGCGGTCCACCCGCAGGTCTTCCTGCATGCAGATGCTGACGGTGGGGCGCCACTTGCTCCAGCGCTCCGGCCCGAATTTCGCCGCATCGAGCGTTGAACCCAGAAAGCCGATGACAGTGACAGGTTTCATATCAAAGTTATCTTATTATATAATCTTTGATATATCTAGATAGCTTTTTCCAATCATCCTGTATGAAGCCGATCGCACAAGAATCCAGTTTTTCAATTGTTTGCCAATAGCTTAAAGACCTCATGCGCTCGCCGCATCAAGTTTGGCACACCAGATGCAACGATAATTCCGCCGGGCACGTCGAACGCCCGGTACAGCGCGGACTGGGGCGGCCGGAATGGGCCGACCGCCCCCGAAGTCCTTCCCAAGGGCCGACAGGCTGAGGAAACGCGCTACAGAGGAATTCGAGATGGAACACACTTACGAATACACGCATGTCGATGGCGGTTCTCCGATCAAATCGTGGACGCGCGGCGTCCCCGTCGACGACAAGGCCCGCGACCAGCTTGCGAAGGCGGCCAAGATGCCGTTCATTTTCAAGCACGTGGCAGCCATGCCCGACGTTCACGTCGGCATCGGTGCGACCGTTGGATCGGTCATCCCCACCAAGAGCGCGGTGATCCCGGCGGCTGTGGGCGTCGATATCGGCTGCGGAATGATGGCGGCGCGGACCTCGCTCATGGCGAGCGATCTTCCCGACAACCTTGCAGGCATCCGGTCCGCAATCGAAGCGGCCGTGCCGCACGGGCGGACGTCCGGGCGCGGTCGGCGCGGATCCAGCCGCGACAAGGGTTCATGGGGCGAGCCGCCTCAGGCCGTAGTCGATGCCTGGGCAGCTCTCGCGGTCCGGTTCGGCAACATTGTCGCCAAGTATCCGCGCCTCAAGAATGCCAACACGGTCGTGCATCTCGGCGCGCTCGGGACGGGCAACCACTTCATCGAGCTGTGCCTTGACCAGGACCAGCGCGTGTGGGTGATGCTCCACTCGGGCTCGCGGGGCATCGGCAATGCAATCGGACGGTTCTTCATCGAACTCGCCAAGCAGGACATGCGCAAATGGCACATCAACCTGCCTGACGAAGACCTTGCCTATTTCCCGGAAGGGACCGACCATTTCGACGATTATGTCGAGGCGGTCGAGTGGGCGCAGGACTTTGCCAAGCTCAACCGGAAGGTGATGATGGCGAATGCGCTCGATGCACTGCGGAGCCAGATCGCCAAGCCCTTCGATGCGGAATGCGAGGCGGTGAACTGCCATCACAACTATGTGACGCGGGAAAACCACTTCGGCGAAAACGTGCTCGTCACCCGCAAGGGGGCGGTCCGCGCGGCGAAGGGTACGCTCGGTATCATTCCGGGTTCGATGGGCGCGAAAAGCTTCATCGTGCGCGGCCTTGGCAATGCGGAAAGCTTCGATAGCTGCTCGCATGGTGCAGGCCGGGTGATGAGCCGGACACAGGCGAAAAAGCTGGTAACGCTCGACGAGCATATCGCTGATACGGCAGGCGTCGAATGCCGGAAGGACGAAGGCGTAATCGATGAGACGCCCAAGGCCTACAAGCCGATCGAGGCGGTGATGTCGGCCCAGGCCGACCTCGTCGAGATCGTCCACACCCTCAAGCAGGTGGTGTGCGTGAAGGGGTAACCTTTCGCGGGCATCACCTGCCTTTTTAGGACGCAATGATGATCACTATCGACGGAGCAAAGGGCGAAGGCGGCGGGCAGGTGCTGCGCTATGCGGCGGCATTGTCGCTGCTCACTTCCCAGCCCTTCACCATCCGCAATATCCGCGACGGGCGGCAAAAGCCCGGCATGATGCGCCAGCACGTCACCTCGATCGAGGCGGCAAGCGTCATCGGCAATGCCGAGGTCAGCGGGCTTGCCGTCGGCTCGGGCGAGCTCACCTTTCATCCCGGCGCGGTTGCAGCTGGCAAATACAGGTTCGCGGTAGGCACTGCGGGCAGCACCGGGCTCGTGCTCCAGACGATCCTCGTCCCGCTTTTGCTGGCAGAAGGCCCTTCGCGGCTGATCATCGAGGGCGGCACGCATGCAATGGCAGCCCCGCCCTTTGACTTCCTCGCAAAGACATTCCTGCCGCTGATCGAGCGGATGGGTCCGCAGGTTACCGCCACACTTGAGCGGCATGGATTTTTCCCGCGCGGTGGCGGCCGGATTGTCATCGATATCACGCCTGCATCCCTCGCCCCGGCCGAATGGACCGAGCGCGGGGAGACGCACTCCGTGAGCGCAGAGGCGATCATCGCTGGCGTGGCCTTCGACGTGGCTGACCGCGAGCTTAAGGCAGCGCGCAAGGTGTTGTCGGATTGGCCCGAAGACGCTTTCAAACCGCGCAAACTCCCAGCGGAAGAAGGGCCGGGAACCGCGCTGATGCTTTCGGCTGAGTTTGCCAATGTCACCGAAGTCGTATCGGGCTTCGGCAAAATGGGCCTGCCAGCAGAAAAGCTCGCCAAAACGGCAGCCAAGCGGATGGCGGGATATCTCGCGGGGGATGCTTTTGCGGGACCTTACCTGCAGGACCAGCTGCTTCTACCGATCGCCATGGCAGGTGCAGGCGCGTTCACGACTGTAAAAATCAGCGAGCACACCCGCACGGCGATTGAACTGATCGAACGGTTCACAGGCCGCGCCTTCACCATCAGCGAAGGGCGTGACGGCGCAAATCTTGTGGAATTGCGGTCCTAGGCGTCTTCAAGCGTTTCCAGCTGCTCGCCGAGGCCGAGCCATTCGGCCTCGGCGTCATCGAGCTGCTGCGAAAGCTCGGAGCGCTGTGAAAGAAGCTCGCTCATGGGTTTATCCGCCAGTCCGGATGCGGCGTTGGCGGGTTCATACGTTGCCTCATCGATCGCGCTGCGCTCGGATTGCAATTTCGCCATGACCTTTTCGACCCGCGCGAGTTCCGCACGGACACTGCGTAGTTCTGCGCGGACTTTGGCGGATTGGCGGTTCTTCGGCTTTTTTGTCTTGGCGTCGCGGTCTTTCCTCGGCTGGTTGAGGCCCAGCACGAGGTCGATGTAATCTTCCATGCTGCCGGCGAATTCTTTCGCCGTGCCGTCATCCACAAGGACAAGCCGGTCGGCGCTGAGTTCAACCATATGCCGGTCGTGGCTGATCAGGATGACCGCGCCGGAATAATCGTTCAGCGCCTGCACCAGAGCCTCCCGCGCATCGACATCAAGGTGATTTGTCGGCTCATCGAGGATCAGCAGATGCGGCGCATCGCGGGTAATCAATGCCAGCGCGAGACGCGCACGCTCTCCGCCTGAGAGCTTGCCGACCTTTTGCGTCGCGCGGTTGCCGGAAAAACCGAACCTCCCCAATTGCTCACGCACTGCAGAGGGCGGCCTGCCCTCCATCGCGCGGGTCATGTGTTCGAGCGGGGTCTCACCGCCTTCCAGCTCTTCGACCTGATACTGCGTGAAATAGCCCACTTTCATCTTGCCCGGCGCGTTGACCTCTCCCTCCATAAGCGGCAGCTGCGCGGCGAGCAGGCGCGCGAGCGTGGTCTTGCCGTTTCCGTTGCGGCCCAGCAGCGCGATCCGGTCATCGGGTTCGATGCGAAGGCTCACGCGCCTGAGCACCGGCTGTTCGGGCACATATCCCACAGCGGCCATATCCATCGTGATCATCGGCGGCTTGAGTTCGGCGGGATCGGGGAAATCGAAGCTCAGGGAGGGATCTTCCATCAGCGCGGCTATCGGCTGCATCTTCGCCAGCATCTTTGCCCGCGATTGCGCCTGCTTGGCGGTCGAGGCACGGGCACTGTTGCGCGCGACGTAATCCTGCAGCTTGGCGCGCTGCGCCTCTTGCGATGCTCTGGCTGCCTCGAGCTGCGCTGCGCGTTCGGCGCGCTGCTTTTCGAAGCTGTCATAGCCGCCAGGATACAGCGTCAGCCTCCCGCCCTGCAGGTGAAGGATATGATCGGCGACCTTGTTCAGCAGGTCACGTTCGTGGCTGATGACCAACAATGTTGCTGGATAGCTCTTGAGGAAGTTCTCGAGCCACAATGTCGCCTCGAGATCGAGGTGGTTTGACGGCTCATCGAGCAGCAGCACATCGGGCTGCGAAAACAGCAGCGCGCCCAGCGCCACCCGCATTTTCCAACCGCCAGAGAAACTGTCGAGCGGTTGGCGCTGCATCTCCTCATCGAAACCCAGCCCGATCAGGATACGCGCCGCGCGCGATGGTGCGCTGTAGGCATCGATCGCGAGCAGGCGGTCATGAATATCGCCGAGCCGGTCCATGTCGGGGCAGTTTTCGGATTCTTCCAGCAGGGCCGCTCGCTCGGTATCGGCGGCCAGCACCACCTCTTCGGGCGTGACCGATCCGCTCGGCGCGTCCTGCGCGATATAGCCGAGCCGCAGCTTCGACGAGCGGTTGATTGCGCCTTCATCGGGTTCGATTTCTCCGATCAGCGCCTTCATCAGAGTCGACTTGCCCGCACCGTTGCGGCCGATCAGCCCGACGCGCGCACCCTGCGGGATTGCAGCGCTCGCATGTTCGAGTATCGGGCGGCCGCCAAGCCGGACAGTGACATCAGCGATGGTTAGCATGGCGGCGCCTCTAGCAAGTCTCGCGCGGCTGCCCAATGCCCTTGTTGAATTCGCTGCGGTCAAAGCCCGGCACTTGCATCATCGCTGCAAGCGTCTAGCGCCGTGTGATGGACATGGAACATCTGCTGCAACGCTATTTCGGCACCACCGACCTTGCCGAGGTTCAGGTCGATGCGATCCCGGCCGCGACCGACCGGATGCTGGTCGATTTCGGGCTCGAGAAAGATCCCGCAAAACGGTTCGCCCTGTGGAGCCTCCTGTACATGCTGGACGCCGCCCCTGACCTCGACGTTGCTTTCAAGGACGAGGCCGACCGCGAGGCGGCGCGGAATTTCATGGACCTGATCGCGGCGGCGGGGCCACAATAGAGGCTGGCGAAATGCACTTTGCAGACTTCGACGAGGACGCCTTCCTGCGTGATTACTGGCAGAAAAAGCCGCTGCTGATCCGCAATCCGTGGGCTGACTGGCACAATCCCCTCGAACCGGACGAACTGGCAGGTCTTGCCTGCGAACCGCATGTGGAAGCGCGGCTGATCTCTCAGGCTGAGCGCGATTACGCGCTTGAGCATGGACCCTTGGCCGAGGATCGCTTCGATCAATTGGGCCAAGCCGTGTGGACCCTGCTGGTGCAGGCGGTCGATCACCACATACCTGCTGTTGCCGCGCTGCTCGATCCGTTCCGCTTCATCCCGAACTGGCGGATCGACGACGTCATGGTCAGCTATGCGACCGATGGCGGGGGTGTGGGCGCGCATTTCGACCAGTATGACGTTTTCCTTATTCAGGGTCTCGGACGGCGGCGCTGGCAGCTTGGCGGACTGTGCGGGGACGATACCAAATTGCTCCCGCGTGACGATTTGCGCCTGCTCGCAGAATTCGAGCCGGTCGAAGACTGGGTGCTGGAGCCCGGCGACATTCTGTATGTGCCGCCCCGCATTGCTCATCGCGGAGTTGCGGTAGGCCACGATTGCATGACCTATTCGGTCGGTTTTCGCGCGCCATCGCGCGCCGAGTTGATCGAGGCATTCGCGCAGGACTTGTCCGAAATGGCCAGCGACGCGGACCGCTACAGCGATCCTGACCTGTCCGCGCAGGCCAATGCCGGCGAGATCTCGCAGGCCTCGCTGTCGCGCCTGCACGCAATGGTCCTGGACCGCCTTGGTGACGAGAAAGCCTTCGCGCGCTGGTTCGCAACCTTCGCCACCTCGCCCAAGAATGAGCATATCGACTGGCAGCCCGAGAATCCGGCCAGCCTGGATGCAGTCTCCGAGGCGCTCCGGTCCAAGCCATATCTGCTGCGCAATCCAGCCAGCCGCTTCGCATTCATTCGTCAGGCCAGCGATAGTGTGCTGCTGATGGTCGACGGGGAGTGCACCGAATGCAGAGGAGAGGTTACCGGGTTTGCGGAGCGCTTGTGCGCCTCTCCCCGGATCAAGACCGATTCTGAAGACGCCGCGTCGCAATTGGTGGCAAACCTCATCCAAGACCTGATCAATACAGGTGCCATCGCCTTCGAGCGCGAAGAGGACTGATCAGGAAACCTTCGCCTCCGACCAGGTGCCCGGCGGGACGCCTTCGAGATTCCATTCGCCGATAGACCAGCGGATGAGGCGCAGTGTCGGATAGCCGACCGCAGCGGTCATCCGCCGGACCTGCCGGTTCTTGCCTTCGCGCAAGGTAAGGCTGATCCAGCTATCCGAAACCGATTTGCGAACCCTGATCGGCGGATCGCGCGGCCAAAGGTCCGGATCGGCGATACGCTCTGCCTGTGCAGGCCGCGTCATCCCGTCCCTGAGCCGCACCCCGGCGCGCAAGGTCTCCAGCGCAGCATCATCCGGCTCGCCTTCGACCTGCACAAAGTACGTCTTCGCAAGTTTGAAGCGCGGGTCGGCGATGCGGGCCTGCAATTTGCCGTCATTGCAAAGCAGCAGCAGGCCCTCGCTATCACGGTCGAGCCGTCCTGCCGGATAGACCCCCGGCACTTCGATGAAATCGGACAACGTCTGCCGCTTGGTCGGGCTTCCCCGGTCGGTGAACTGGGACAGCGCGCCGTGCGGCTTGTTAAAGAGTATGAGGAGCGGCATCCGCGGACCATTGCCGCATCTCGCGCCAAGTCAAGCTAAGGCTTGGCCCTGAAGGGGGGCTGAACTCAGCCGGCCTGCGCCGAATCATCGCGGCGCCGGAATGGTCCTGTCCGGCCAGGCCCCATGCACGATTGACGTCGGCGAAATTGCATAATTCCAGCAGGATAGGCGTGCGCCAGACATGAATTGAACGCGAACCGCGTCAAATGAGCTTTGAACGCAGCTCGCGAGCATCCCGAAATCCGCGCATACAGCCCATTTCTTTGTTTAGTTCATTGTTAATAATGAATAAACTCGGACGAACTCGCTGGATGTAAACAGAGTATTACTTTCGAGCTAGCCACTCGGCCTGTCTTGTTTTCAGCACGGAATCAGATCATTTGACGCCGGTGGAAGACAACTCGCACGCCGTTAAATCTTTTTAATGGATTGGTAACGAAAGGTGGCCTTATTCACGCCACAAATCACCGATCCAAAAAAGAGAAAACGGTCGCATGAAAACTCCCCTATGGGTGCTCGCCTCGGGCGGCACCGCAACCCTTGCTGTCGCTCTCGCTGCCCAACCGGCAGTCGCCACGAGCATGGTTTCGCCCAATGCGGCGCTCGCTGCGCTGGTGCAGTCTACCAGTTCGTTTGGCATCGGAGCCGAGATCGAGATGATCAGGCACCACCATGTGCGGTCCAATCCCGGCGGCAGGAAAATCGCGCTCAGGCGTCCAGGTGATCGCGGGACGATCGTCGGCGGGCCTTCAGCTCAGGACGGTTTTGTTTACTGGCGTGTCGACTTTGCCAGCGGCGAAGACGGCTGGATTCCGCAGCGTTATCTGAAGATTTCGGGAGCGCCCGCTCCGTCTCCATCTCCGACGCCTACTCCGACACCGACGCCAACGCCTACACCCACTCCGACCCCAACTCCGGCGCCTACTCCGACACCCACTCCGACACCGACACCGACACCGACACCGACACCCACGCCAACGCCTACTCCTGCGCCCACTCCAACACCCACGCCCACGCCCACGCCCACGCCCACGCCGCCGCCGTCTTCGACCGGCCCAATCGGCGATACGGCGTTCGTGAACCCGGACGACGGGAATATTCCGGATCGGGCACAGCACCCGAAGGCATTCCCGACCGCGCTGGGCTTCGGCGCGCTCGCCAAAGTTCGCTCACCCAATGCGGTGGTCTACAAGATCAACAGTCTCGAGGATTCTGCCGATCCGGGCGACGGCAAGATAACCTATCGTGAGTGCGCTCAGGCGCGGATGATTACCTCGCCTTACGCGATTCCTGCCGGTCGGCCACGCTACTGCGTGTTCGAGGTTTCCGGCGCGATTCTGATGCAGGGACCTGCTCCGATCGAAGTCCCGCACATCTATATTGCGGGGCAAACCTCGCCCGGCGGGATCGAGTTCCGGCTTGGTAAGAACTACAACCCGGTGGATTCCCTGATCGACAGCCGCAGAGGCGGCCATCACGTTATCGTGAGGCACATCCGGGCTCGTCTCGGTGAGCATCCCAATCGCAAGTCCGATAACGGGGATGCGATCCGCTTGAACTCGACCCACTATCAGATCCTCGACCATGTGTCGGCGATGTACGGCACGGATGAAAGTGTCGAGGCGAGCTGCCAGAATTGCACGGTCCAATGGTCGATTATCGGCCCGAATATCTGCCGCGATGCGGGCCACAGCTCAGCGCTCCACTGCAAGACCTTCTTCCTTAAGCCGGGTCACAATGCGACGCTTGCATACAACCTGTCTCAGCACGGCATCCAGCGCGGCATCAACATTGCGCCGGGCCAATGGCCGTTCATCTATGGCAAGACCTCGCAGGCCGATATCGTCGGTAACTTCGTCTACAACTTCGTCGAAGAAGGCGGACTGGTGTCCAACCAATACGCCAATGTCTACGCGAACTACATGTCGAACTCCTATTTCGAGGGCGCACGCTGGAATGAAAAGAACGGGAATTACCAGACCGCTCTCTATTCGAACGCCGACAGTTTCGGCCATGGCTTCTCGATCTATTCGAACGGTAATGTGAGCCCATATAACTCGGATCCCAGCCAGTTTCGGGCTGGATTCGGTTTCTTCAAGGGCACCGCGCCTTCGTCGATCTGCGGCATCAATTCCTCTGGCACGCGCAACTGCTCGACGACGGGTCTGGGGGTTATCCAGAACTCTGTAAGGGTAACCGCACCCGACGCGCCGCAGAACTGGCTGCCTGATTGGGCTGTCGTCGATGCCAAGCAGGCTCAGCGTAATGTCCTGACATTCGCAGGAGCCGAGCTTTGCCGCGACGGATCTTGCAGAGACAATGTCGATGACATGTTCGTCGAGGACCTCCAATCTTGCGACCGCGCACCCCGCCTGTTCGCAGACAAATGGACCTCGACCGCTGCCGATACTGGCGGATATGCGCGCCTCTCGAGCACTGGCGGTGCATGGCCTGACAGCGACAATGACGGGATGCCGGACATCTGGGAAATCCAGTACAACAGCACCAACCCGTATGTCTGGGACGCAAACGATGATCCGGACGGGGACGGCTACCCCAATATCGAAGAGTATCTCAACATGCTTGCCAACGATCATGCGCGGTATCGCGGCATCTACAATGCAGGCGACGCAGCGCTCCCGCCGCACAATTGCGGCAAGCCGCAGCGTTAAGCGGGTTCGCGGTATCCGGGCGGGACGGGCGAAAGGCACCTGTCCCGCTCATTTTGCCCCAGACCCAAGGTGGTCCGCGCCTGCCTTGGCTTCTCGATAGCACGATCGAGCCCCTGCGGCCGCAGGCTTCTCGCGACTTACACGCTACAACCCGGGATCGACAATGCAGCCTGTCTGAGCCGCGCTGGACGTCACCCGCGAGGGGGATCCGTCGGTGAAGCGGATCAACGCGCCACGCAGCGCCCTCTTATCCCGCCTTGCGCCGAAATTGCCGTGTCCGCACGGAACATTCCCGAGATGCGGGGCTCGATGCAAAGCACTCCGCCACCGCCGAGCAGCGATGTGTGGGCGGCTGAGGCGGCGCTTACAGCCCGACGCGTTGCTCTGGCATATCGCGATGATCGCGATGTCGACCCCTTGCGCGCAAAGCTTCCAAAGCCTTCAGAGACATTCGAATACAGCAAGGCAGATGGCAGCGTGGCCGGTTACATGAAGCAGCGCCTCGGCCCTGAATTGCATGGGATCGCAGGCAGCGGCTTCACCGACACGACACTGACAGTCATCCGCAGGCGGCAGGTGGCCTATGGCTGCGAACCTCAATGCTGACGGATCGAGGATGAAGGCAGCTGCGTCGACGCGCGGGGCGGCGTCCCAATGTGAGGATGCGCCTACAGGGCTAGCGGCTGGACGATCGCCGAATAGCACTCATCTTTGCGCGCACCTCGCAACCGATAATGTAACGCGCAAATGCAAGTCGCCGGAACGCTTGCAGAGCTTCGCTCAAAGGACAGCGCATGCGGCCTCATTGGTGCGCCTGGGTATATCGGAACTCCGGCGCAAGTGTCCTGCTGGCCCAGATCCGCGTGAGCGATTTATCGGCCAAGACTGCCCTACCGTTACACCAGCGTGGGATGTCCTCGCATTGGGCTTCCTAGGCAGAGCAGGAGTCGATCGCACGGTCTTCAACGTGTCTGTCGGCTCTTCGCCGAAACCCGATCTCGCCCGTTGCAAACTGCTTTCCAGTCGCCTCGAGCAGCCACGACAAAAAGCCCCACTGGCTACAGTGAGGCTGAAATGTCTGTATTTTCAAAGAGACGGTGGTTGCGGGAGTTGGATTTGAACCAACGACCTTCAGGTTATGAGCCTGACGAGCTACCGGACTGCTCCATCCCGCGGCACCGTTCGTGACGCCTGCTGAGCCTGAGCTCCAGAGACGCCAAAAGGGCCAACCCGTAAGGTTAGCCCTTTGACTTATGAATGGGTTTTCCCGCGCATCCGACAAGCTGCAATGCCTGGCGACGACCTACTCTTCCATGCCTTAAGACATAGTACCATCGGCGCTGTCTGGTTTCACGTACCGAGTTCGAGATGGGATCGGGTGGGTCACAGACGCTATAGCCACCAAGCAATGAAGCTTGTCGGAAATGCGGGTTTAAATCGATGTGCACACAATCAGGGTGCAAGTGTTACTTGGGCGTATCTGGCTGGAGAATTTCTCCAACGAAAGACCTATTCAGGCCTGTCATTGACAGTGCGAACTCTCAAGCGCGATATGAACTATTAGGACTGGTTAGCTTCACGCATTACTGCGCTTCCACACCCAGCCTATCAACGTCATGGTCTATGACGGTTCGAAGATACCTAATCTCAAGGGAGGCTTCCCGCTTAGATGCTTTCAGCGGTTATCCCGTCCATACATAGCTACCCAGCGGCACGCCTGGCGGCATGACTGGTACACCAGAGGTATGTTCACCCCGGTCCTCTCGTACTAGGGGCAACTCCTTTCAAGTATCGACGCCCACGGCAGATAGGGACCAAACTGTCTCGCGACGTTCTGAACCCAGCTCACGTACCACTTTAATTGGCGAACAGCCAAACCCTTGGGACCTGCTCCAGCCCCAGGATGTGATGAGCCGACATCGAGGTGCCAAACGATTCCGTCGATATGAGCTCTTGGGAATCATCAGCCTGTTATCCCCGGCGTACCTTTTATCCGTTGAGCGATGGCCCTTCCACGAGGGACCACCGGATCACTATGACCGACTTTCGTCTCTGCTCGACTCGTCAGTCTCACAGTCAGGCAGGCTTATGCCATTGCACTCTCGCAGCCGGTTTCCAACCGGCCTGAGCCTACCATCGCGCGCCTCCGTTACTCTTTAGGAGGCGACCGCCCCAGTCAAACTACCCGCCATAGAGGGTCCCTGGTCCGGATAACGGACCTAGGTTAGACATCAGAAAACAACAGGGTGGTATTTCACAGGTTGGCTCCACTCGGACTGGCGCCCAAGTTTCAAAGCCTCCCACCTATTCTACACAGTTCTTTCCTAATGCCACTCTAAAGCTGCAGTAAAGGTGCACGGGGTCTTTCCGTCTAACCGCGGGTACTCCGCATCTTCACGGAGAATTCAATTTCGCTGAGCATATCCTGGAGACAGTGGGGAAGTCGTTACGCCATTCGTGCAGGTCGGAACTTACCCGACAAGGAATTTCGCTACCTTAGGACCGTTATAGTTACGGCCGCCGTTTACTGGGGCTTCAATTCGGAGCTTGCACTCCTCCTCTTAACCTTCCAGCACCGGGCAGGCGTCAGACCCTATACGTCGTCTTGAAGCCGACTTAGCAGAGTCCTGTGTTTTTGATAAACAGTCGCTACCCCCTGGCCTGTGCCCCCCGCTAAAAGTTGCCTTCTAACGGGGCCTCCTTCTTCCGAAGGTACGGAGGCAATTTGCCGAGTTCCTTCAGGATACTTCTCTCAAGCGCCTTGGTATACTCTACCTGACCACCTGTGTCGGTTTCGGGTACGGTCTATATGAAGAGGCTATTTCCTGGAACGACTTGGCAGCATGCCCAATCCAATAAGGACACACTACTTCCGCCATCCGTCACACATCTTCAGGCCCACGAATATTAACGTGGTTCCCATCGACTACCCCCTTCGGGCTCGTCTTAGGGGCCGGCTTACCCTGCTCCGATTAGCGTTGAGCAGGAACCCTTGGTCTTTCGGCGAGAGGGTATCTCACCCTCTTTATCGCTACTCATGTCAGCATTCGCACTTCCGATATGTCCACCGTCGGTTACCCTTCGGCTTCAACCACTTACGGAACGCTCCGCTACCGCTCATAGTAAACTATGAACCCTAAGCTTCGGTGCATTACTTTAGCCCCGTTACATCTTCGCCGCAGGAACCCTTATTTAGACCAGTGAGCTGTTACGCTTTCTTTAAAGGATGGCTGCTTCTAAGCCAACCTCCTGGTTGTTTTGGGATTCCCACATGCTTTCCCACTTAGTAATGACTTGGGGACCTTAGCTGTAGGTTAGGGCTGTTTCCCTTTTGACGACGGACCTTAGCACCCGCCGTCTGTCTGCCAGACAAGACTCGATGGTATTCGGAGTTTGGTTAGGTTTGGTACCGCTCGCGCAGCCCTAGCCCATCCAGTGCTCTACCCCCATCGGCATACATCTGACGCTCTACCTCAATAGATTTCGCGGAGAACCAGCTATTTCCCGGCTTGATTGGCCTTTCACCCCTAAACACAACTCATCCGATAATTTTTCAACATTAAACGGTTCGGTCCTCCAGTGCATGTTACTGCACCTTCAACCTGGTCATGCCTAGATCGCCGGGGTTCGGGTCTAATCCAACATACTCAGTCGCCCTATTCAGACTCGCTTTCGCTTCGCCTACACCTAACGGCTTAAGCTCGCATGCTAGATTAAGTCACTGACCCATTATGCAAGAGGTACGCTGTCACCCCCTATGGGGCTCCAACTGCTTGTAAGCATCCGGTTTCAGGTACTGTTTCACTCCCCTAATCGGGGTGCTTTTCACCTTTCCCTCACGGTACTGTGTTCGCTATCGGTCATGTACGAGTATTTAGGCTTGGAGGGTGGTCCCCCCATGTTCAGACAGGATTTCACGTGTCCCGCCCTACTCAAGTCCTTTTCTAGTCTTTTCGCATACGGGGCTGTCACCCGCTATGGCCAAACTTTCCAGAATGTTCTGCTAATAATAGAAAAGGCACTGGCCTGGTCCCGGTTCGCTCGCCACTACTACGGGAATCTCGGTTGATGTCTTTTCCTCCGGGTACTGAGATGTTTCAGTTCCCCGGGTTTGCTTCACCAAAGCTATATATTCACTAAGGTGATACCTTATCCACCTCTCTCAGCCTGCGCGAACGCAGAGTGAAAGAAATGGTGAAGGTGGGTTTCCCCATTCGGAAATCGCCGGATCAAAGATTGCTCACATCTCCCCGACGCTTATCGCAGCGTGCCACGTCCTTCTTCGCCTGTACATGCCAAGGCATCCACCAAATGCTCTTACCTCACGCTTGAGAATCCACACCATCAACGACAGGTCTGCATAAAGTCCTGTTCGTCTTCACGATGGTGAGGAGAAATTATCTCAGCCAGATAATCAATTTGATTGATTTTGTGATGGTATGCGCCGCCATAGATCACGAACCCGAAGGTCCGCACCTTTGCGACGATACCGCCACGGCATCGATTTAAAAACCCATTCACAATGTCAAAGTCGGCGACAAATTCGCCTGACCCGCCGAAGCGGGATCTGCTTTCTTTTCATCCTGGAGAAATATGTTCGGCGCTCCTGCGGTAAACCGCGGTGCGCTTGTCTGGTGGAGCCTATCGGGATCGAACCGATGACCCCCTGCTTGCAAAGCAGGTGCTCTCCCAGCTGAGCTAAGGCCCCTAAGACCCAGACAATAACTGGCCGAATATCTGGTAGGTCCGAGTGGATTTGAACCACCGACCTCACCCTTATCAGGGGTGCGCTCTAACCAACTGAGCTACGGACCTACACCGCCTCGAGCGGCGTTAAGGCCGCGAGGGGCGTGAGCCGGCTCAGGCATTTGCACCACGCACAGCTTTACAGCTGCCCGTAGGCAATCTCCAGTGATGAAAGGACATGAGGACGACGGCAATGTTCTTTGAAAAGTTGCGAAGCACTTTCCGGGACGCAAACCGAAGTCTGGCCCAGACGCTTTCGCATCAATCCTTAGAAAGGAGGTGATCCAGCCGCAGGTTCCCCTACGGCTACCTTGTTACGACTTCACCCCAGTCGCTGATCCCACCGTGGCTAGCTGCCTCCTAAAAGGTTAGCGCACTATCTTCGGGTGAAACCAACTCCCATGGTGTGACGGGCGGTGTGTACAAGGCCTGGGAACGTATTCACCGCGGCATGCTGATCCGCGATTACTAGCGATTCCGCCTTCATGCTCTCGAGTTGCAGAGAACAATCCGAACTGAGACATCTTTTGGAGATTAGCTTGCCCTTGCGAGTTCGCTGCCCACTGTAGATGCCATTGTAGCACGTGTGTAGCCCAGCCTGTAAGGGCCATGAGGACTTGACGTCATCCCCACCTTCCTCCGGCTTATCACCGGCAGTTTCCTTAAAGTGCCCAACTAAATGATGGCAACTAAGGATGAGGGTTGCGCTCGTTGCGGGACTTAACCCAACATCTCACGACACGAGCTGACGACAGCCATGCAGCACCTGTCACTAGGTCCCCGAAGGGAAGGAATCTGTCTCCAGAAACCGTCCTAGGATGTCAAAGGCTGGTAAGGTTCTGCGCGTTGCTTCGAATTAAACCACATGCTCCACCGCTTGTGCAGGCCCCCGTCAATTCCTTTGAGTTTTAATCTTGCGACCGTACTCCCCAGGCGGATAACTTAATGCGTTAGCTGCGCCACCCAAGCTCTATGAGCCCGGACAGCTAGTTATCATCGTTTACGGCGTGGACTACCAGGGTATCTAATCCTGTTTGCTCCCCACGCTTTCGCACCTCAGCGTCAATAACTGTCCAGTGAGTCGCCTTCGCCACTGGTGTTCTTCCGAATATCTACGAATTTCACCTCTACACTCGGAATTCCACTCACCTCTCCAGTATTCTAGCTATCCAGTTTCAAAGGCAGTTCCGGAGTTGAGCTCCGGGATTTCACCCCTGACTTAAATAGCCGCCTACGCGCGCTTTACGCCCAGTAATTCCGAACAACGCTAGCTCCCTCCGTATTACCGCGGCTGCTGGCACGGAGTTAGCCGGAGCTTATTCTCTAGGTACTGTCATTATCATCCCTAGTAAAAGAGCTTTACAACCCTAAGGCCTTCATCACTCACGCGGCATTGCTGGATCAGGGTTTCCCCCATTGTCCAATATTCCCCACTGCTGCCTCCCGTAGGAGTCTGGGCCGTGTCTCAGTCCCAGTGTGGCTGATCATCCTCTCAGACCAGCTATAGATCGTCGACTTGGTAGGCCGTTACCCCACCAACTATCTAATCTAACGCGGGCCCATCTAAAGGCGATAAATCTTTGGTCCGAAGACATTATCCGGTATTAGCTCAAATTTCTCTGAGTTATTCCGAACCTAAAGGCAGGTTCCCACGCGTTACGCACCCGTGCGCCACTAACCCCGAAGGGTTCGTTCGACTTGCATGTGTTAGGCATGCCGCCAGCGTTCGTTCTGAGCCAGGATCAAACTCTCAAGTTTGTGTCACATACTAAGCTGGCACGGTCCGAGGACCGCTGACCAACTAGGCATGAGCTTCAAGGAGCCGATTACCTGCTGTCAAACGTAATGGATACGAATGAACATGCATCATCAGTGCCGAGCGTGGTGCCCGACAAGGATGTGGCAATCGGCTTCATTTAACCGGTTACTGGAGCCTTGAGGTCCCCAGACCGGGCGCCGTCGCCCACATGTCCCTTCATCAAAAACTAACAATGTCAAAGAGCCAACCAACATAAAGAAGCGGACAGCAATGGTTTCCCCGACTTAAACCGGGGGACCGGCTATCCGAATATGTTGGCGACCGAGTGCTGCGAGCCGGTTGAAACCGTCATCGCCGCGTCGGTGGAGCCCATCTAGGCGGGGTCGGAGATTCGGTCAACGCCTTTTTGCAATTTTATTTCAAATCAGCGCATTTTTCGCAGAATCCCGCGGTTTCCCGCCTTTACGTGCCAGTCAGAAGTGGGGTTTTGTCGCCTCGTTTCAAGGGGCGATTAACGATGAAAACCCGCTTTGGCCGGTGATTCAGCGCTGAATCGGTGAAACGCGCCGACCAAATCTTCACCATTTAAGCCTAGCGCACCCTCAATGGACGCAAAGACGCCCGATTCCGATTCTCGCGCCGCCCTTTCGGCCAGCGAGTCGCAGCCGCTATCGGATTCGCATCCGGTAGCGGGCGCGCAGACTCGGCCCTTATACGAAAGCGGCGATAGCGGCTTTGCCGCGCGCGTCCGGTCGGCGGTCGCATGGCGGTGGGGTACGCAGGTAGCCGCCCAGATCATCACCTGGACTTCGACCATCATGGTGGTGCGCCTGCTCGAGCCGACCGATTACGGCCTGTTCGCGATGAGCCAGGTGGTACTGACCGCCCTCGCCTTCCTCAATGGTCAGAGCTTCGCAACCTCGATCGTGCAGACCGACCGTATCGACGAGCGCCGAATCGGCCAGATCTTCGGCATGCTGCTGCTCTCCAACGTTAGCCTCGCCGTCATCCAGTTCATCGCCGCGCCCCATGCTGCCGCCTATTTCGGTGAGCCCATGGTCGCCGAGCTGCTCAGGGTGCAGGCGGTCATATTCCTCACCATTCCCTTTATCGCCCTGCCATCGGAGTGGCTGGCGCGGCAATTGCAGTTTCGCAGGCAGGGACAGGTCAACATGGCCAGCGCGGTTGTCGGCGCGGTGCTTGCGCTCGCTTTGGCGTGGGCCGGCTTTGGCGTGTGGGCGCTGGTGTATGCGCCGATTGGCATGTTCGCGACGCGCGCCATCGGCCTGACCCTGGCGTCGGGCTTGCGCGTGAAGCCGGTGTTCGATCCGCGCGGGGCATGGGACATGGTGACGTTCGGCGGCACATTGACGCTGTGCCAGCTGTTCTGGATCATCCAGAGCCAGAGCGACATCGTGATCGCAGGCCGGTTGCTGCCGACCTATGACCTTGGCCTCTATTCGGAGGCGCTGTTTCTCACCCTGATCGTAACCGGTACCGCTTCATACCGCCGATCAATGAAGTCGCACTCGCCGCCTATTCCGAACTGCACCGGGCGAGCAAACCGCTAGGCCCCTATTTCCTGCGCACCGCACGCATGGTGATGATGGTGAGCGCGCCTGTATATATTGGCCTGTCGCTGACAAGCGAGGCCGCGATCCTGACCCTGTTCGGAGAGAAATGGGCAGGCATGGTTCCGATCGTCGGCGGGCTCGCGCTCGTCATGCCCGCATTCGCGCTGCAACTGATTTGCGCGCCGGTCACCAATGCGATGGGCCGCCCCCGCATCTACCTTTTCACCGCGATTTGCGGCGCGATCATCATGCCGAGCGCATTCCTGTGGGGCGTTAGCGGCGGTTTCTTCAATGGCGACAACCGGACGATGGGACTGGTCCATGCCTGGTGGGTCGCGGCTCCGCTGCTTCTCACCGTCACGCTGGCGATGACATTGCCCCGCATCGGCGTCTCTGCACTTGCCCTGCTGCGAGAGCTAGCGCCCATTGCACTGGCCTGCGGAGCGATGGCGATGGCGGTAACATTCGCGCAGCAATTCGCCCTTCTCGGCGCGCCGTGGCTGGATCTGGTCCGCAGCGCAGCGATCGGCGCGGGCGTCTATGCAGCGACATTCCTCATCGGATTTCGCCCGCTCGTGCAGGAGACGTGGGAGCTCTTGCGCAACCACGAGCGGCCTACTGCAGCGCCCGCCGCCGGTAGCGCCTCGTAAGCTGCCCGTAGAATTCCCGGCCCAGACCATTTGGGACTTGCCGCTTCGTCTGGTATCCTCGCCCGACTTGGGAGAGAATTAGTCAATGCCGAAAATCTGGTCCTTCGCCGCCGTGCCGCTGGCGCTCACTGCGTCAGCCGCCCTGGCCAATGCGGTCGAGCCGCCGATCAAGGCCTTGCAGGAGCAATCGATCGCTCCCGATTTCGGTAGCCCGTCGACCGAAATTCTCGATCTTGAGGAAGAGCGCAATCGCCGGATCACCATTCCCGTCACCATCGAAGGCGCCGGGCCGTATGATTTCATGATCGACACCGGCAGTCAGGCAACTGCTGTCACGCACCAGATCAATCAGAGCCTGGGCCTGGAGCTGCTCGACCGCGCGCAACTGGTCGGCATGGCGAGCGTCCGGCCGGTCGATGTGGTCGAGGTCAACAACCTCGTCGTGGGCAAGCACACGATCCATAACATCAACGCGCCGGTGCTCAACCGGGCGCATCTGGGCGCAGACGGGATTATCGGCCTCGATTCCCTGCAGGACTTCCGGGTGCTGATCGACTTTCGAAACGAAACGATCGCGCTCCAGGACATGAGCCAGAAACATTCGCGCGCAGGGTTCGAGATCATCGTGAGGGCGCGGCAGAAACTTGGCCAGTTGCTGATCACCGATGCTCTGGTCGAGGGAGTGCGCGCGACCGTCATCATCGACACCGGCGCGCAGGCGAGCCTTGCGAACAATGCGCTGCGCGACCGCCTCCGGGCCAAACGCTCGCAGGAAGTCACCACGATGGACGTCAACGGCGTGACCATGATCGGCGATCTTGCCTATGTCCGCTCGCTCGAGATCGAGGGGCTGTCGCTGGTCGATGTACCGCTCACTTTCGCCGATGCACCGGCATTCGAGGCGCTTGGCCTCAAGGACAAGCCGGTCCTGTCTCTGGGCATGCAGCACCTGAAGATATTCGACCGGGTGGCGATCGATTTTTCGAACCAGCGGATCCTGTTCGATGTGCCGCGCGACGTCGCGCGGGCCATGCGGCGCGCCAATCAACGCAATTATTCGGCGCCGCGCCGATAGCGGCCAAATACAGGGCGCACCTTGCCCATCCGGCTGAGCGCGCCCACATGAACGCGCAATGCCGCCCGATACAGCAACCTCCGACAGGCCAACGAGCCCGCCCGACGCCGAAGGCTGGGCGACGCTCAAGCGGTTCCTTCCGTATCTCTGGCCCAAGGGCAATTGGCCGCTGCGCCGCCGGATCATTGCGGCGATGGTGTTCGTGCTTGCGGCCAAGGGCGTCACGCTCGCTTTGCCGTTCGCCTACAAGGGAGCCGCCGATGCGATGGCGGGTCCGGTGGGAGACGGCGCCACGGTGGCGCTCGCGCTGGTCGCGGCTTACGGACTGGGCCGGTTCACATCGGTGCTGTTCGACAATCTGCGCAATGTCGCGTTTGAGCGGGTCGGACAGGTCGCCACGCTCAGCCTTGCGCAGGATGTTTTCCAACGCCTCCACCGGCTGAGCCTGCGATTTCACCTCACCCGCCGCACGGGCGAGGTTACCAAGATCATCGAACGCGGAACCAAGAGCATCGATTCCATGCTCTATTTCCTGCTGTTCAACATCGCTCCAACCGCCATCGAGCTGATCGCCGTCGGCATCATCTTCTACCTCAATTTCGGCTGGGAGCTGGTGGCCGCGACGGCCTTCACGGTGGTCGTCTATATCGCCATCACCCGCTGGATCACCGAATGGCGGACAAAGCTGCGGCGCGAAATGAACGATCTCGACGGACAGGCGCTGCACCGCGCGGTCGATTCGCTGCTGAATTTCGAGACGGTGAAGTATTTCGGCGCGGAAAAGCGCGAGGAAGAACGCTATTCGGGCGCGGCCAGGGCCTATGCCGAAGCGGCGATCAAATCGGAAAACTCGCTCGGCCTGCTCAATGTCACGCAGTCGCTCATCACCAATTCGCTGATGGCGGGCGCGATGGCGTACACCGTGTGGGGCTGGAGCAAAGGCGATCTGACCGTGGGCGATCTGGTGTTCGTGAACACCTACCTGATGCAGCTGTTCCGTCCGCTCGACCTGCTCGGGTGGGTGTACCGCACGATCCGCCAGGGCCTTGTCGATATGGGCGAGATGTTCCGCCTAATGGACACCGATGTCGAGGTGAAAGACGCCCCCGGCGCTCCCGCACTCGCGGTGGAAGAACCGCACGTCACCTTCGACAACGTCACTTTCCGGTATGAAGACGGGCGCACGATCCTGAACGACCTCAGCTTCGAAGTGCCCGCCGGGTCATCGCTTGCAATTGTCGGGCCATCGGGCGCGGGCAAGAGCACGATCGGGCGGCTGCTGTTCCGGTTCTACGATCCGCAAGGCGGGCGCGTGCTGATCGACGGGCAGGACATCGCGCAGATCCGCCAGGACAGCGTGCGCGCCGCCATCGGGATCGTCCCGCAGGACAGCGTGCTGTTCAACGATACGCTTGCCTACAACATCGCCTATGGAGCCGAAGGTGCGAGCGACGAAGTGGTCGCACAGGCCGCCAGCGATGCAGCTCTGATGCCGCTGATCCGGCGTCTGCCCGACGGGTTCGAGACAATGGTGGGTGAACGCGGGCTCAAACTGTCAGGCGGCGAGAAGCAGCGCGTCGCGATCGCCCGCACACTGGTCAAGAACCCGCCGATCCTGCTGCTGGACGAGGCGACTAGCGCGCTCGACACGCGCACCGAACAGGAAATTCTCGGCACGCTGAAGCGCCTCGAGCAGGGCCGCACCACCATCGCTATCGCGCACCGGCTTTCGACGGTGGCCGATGCCGATCGGATCATCGTGCTCGATGGCGGTAAACTGGCCGAGAGCGGCGCGCATGAGGAACTGCTCGCGAAAGGCGGGCTCTACACCGACATGTGGGCGCAGCAGGCGGCCGAGCGCAGCAAGGATACCGAACCCGAAGCAGCGGAATAACCCGCCGCTCTCGCCCACCGGTCCGATCAGTCCGCGCCGCCTGCTTCCGCAGTTTCGGGAGGCCGCCGCAAATCAGCCGAAGCAAGGTCGAGCTCGCTCGCCGGGATCACCTCGACATTGCCGCGCACATCCTGGAGCCCTTCGAGGAATTGCGATGCGTCGCCGACGATCACGATGGTCGCCTTGGCCGGATCGACATAGGCTTGCGCCGCCTCGCTTGCCGCCTCGGGGGCGACCGCATCCAGCCGCTCGGCGAACCGCGCAGCTTCCGCCGGTTCCAATCCCTGTTGCAGCAGCGTTGCGACGATGCCGTTGAACCCGCCGCTCGTCTCCAGCGCGCGGGCATAGCTGCCCGACATGTAGAGACGGCGTTTGGCGAGCAGGTCTTCGGTGAGCGGCTCGCTGCCAAGGCGGGTGAACTCGTCGAGGAATATCTGCACGACCTCGTCGGCGGTTTCGTTCTTCGTCTGCGCGCTTGCGGTCAGGATGGAATCGTCCGCGCGGTCGGCAAAGCCCGAATACGCGCCGTAGCTGAGCGACCGCTTGGTGCGTATCTCCTCGAACAGCCGCCCGCTCGATCCGCCGCCAAGCACGCTGTTGGCCAGCTCCAGCGGGTAGAAGTCGGCGTCCTTTCGCGATGGCGCGCGCACCGCTGCGATCACCGATGCCTGTCCGGCATCGGGCATATCCACCACGATGGTGCGAACCGGTTCGCTGTCGCCAGCGGCTTCCTCGGGAACGTCTCCGGCAGGTGTCGCAACGCTCCAGTCGCCGAACATGTCTTCCGTGAGCGCAATGGCCGCATCAGGCGCGATCCCTCCGCTGACGACGATCTGCATCGCATCCGGATGGAAATAGGCCTGCCGGTGGGCGAGCAGGTCTTCGCGCGTGATCGCGGCCAGCGTTTCGGGCGTGCCGCCGGGCTGGGTGCCGTAGGGCGCATCGCCGTACATGGCGACCCGCGCAATGAAGCGCGACAGGCTGCCCGGTTCCTTCATCGCAACCTGAAGCCCGTTGGCGGCGCGGTCCCGTTCGCGGGCAAATTCGTCTTGCGGATAGGTCGCGCCGCGCACGATGGTCGCGGCAAGTTCGCCTGCCTCGTCCAGATTGGCAACCGGGGCGGTCAGGCTGAAGCTGGTGCCATCGCTGCCAGCGCCGCCGCCAAACGATGCGCCAAGGCGTTCGAACCGCGCGGCAATGGCCTGCGCATCCATGCCTGCTGCACCCTTGTCAGCGAGCGATGCCGCAAGCTGCGCGATGCCGGCCTTGGCGCGCGGATCGGTCTTGCTGCCGCCGGGCACAAGCATGGAGATCGTCGCGATCGGCACGTCGCCGGTCTGGACCGCTACAACACGGATGCCGTTCGACAGGGTGCCCTCCACCAGCTCCGGCGCGGCCACTTCAGGTGTCGCACCCGGTCCCGGAGGCGCCATGCGCTCGCCCTCGGCCCTGACCTCGCGGATCACGCCGGTGGCAGGCGGAAGTGTGCGGAATTCCGGCATCGGCACGGGGTTGGCGTATTTCGCCGGATCGTCTTCGCCTTGCGTGTAGGTAATGCTCACGCGCTTTTGCGGATCGAGATATCTGGCCGCGACGCGCATCACGTCCTCGGCTGTGACCTCGGTAATCTCGGCAAGGCGGCGGTCGGCGAAATCCGGGTCGCCGGAGGATACGAGCGCTTCGCCAAGTTCGAACGCCCGGCCCCGCGCGGTTTCACGGCGGCGCAGCGTGCTGGCGACGATTTCGCTCTTGGCTTCGGCCAGTTCAGCGGCCGTCACCGGCTCGGTGCGGATGCGGGCGAGCTCGGCATCGAGCGTTGCAGCGGCGGGCGCCATCTTGTCCTCGCCCGCAACCACTGCGTAGGCTGCAATCTGCCCGGCCTCCCGGAACATCAGCACGCTGGCCGCGACCTGCACCGCCTGCCCGCTGCGAACGAGCGCGTTGTCGAAGCGGCTGTTATCGCCGCGCGACAAGATCGCTTCCATCACCTCGAGCGCGGCTGCATCGGGATCGGTGGTGGACGGAGCCTTCCACACCGCGCCCACAACCGGCAGCGGCACATTGGGAGCCGTCGCGTTGACGGTGCGCGGTCCTGCGGTTTCCGGTTCGCGGATTGCTATCGCCAGATCGACGGGGTTAGAGCGCGGCGGGATGTCGGCGAAATATTCGCTGACGAGCTCTCGCAGACGCGCCATTTCGAAATTGCCCGCCACGATCAGCGTGGCCGTATCGGGACCATAATAGGCTTCGTAAAAAGCGCGCGCATCATCCAGCGTCGCGCTGTCGAGGTCTTCGATCGAGCCGATGCCGGGGCGGCGATGGGGCATCACGTCATAGGCGTTTTCGGCAATGACGAAACGCTGCAGGCGGCCATAGGGCGGCGCAAGCACGCGCTGGCGCAATTCCTCCTTTACGACGCCGCGCTCGGTCTCGAAGACCTCGTCATCGACCACGACCTTCGCCATGCGCTCGCGGTGGGTCCACAGCATCGTCTCGAGGTAGGCAGCGGGGACCTGCTCGTAATAATTCGTGCGGTCGATCCAGTTGGAGGCGTTGCGCGTGCCGCCGATATCCGCCGTCAGCCCGTAGATCATGTTGTAGGGCATGTTCTCGGTCTTGCGGCTCAGGATGTGTTCGAACAGATGCGCAAATCCGCTGCGGCCTTCGGGGTCGAGCTTCGATCCGATGTCGTACCATAGCGAGGTCGTGACCGTGCTCGTGGTGGCATCGGGTATGGCGATGACGCGCAGGCCGTTGTCCAGCGTCCACATCGTGTATTCGATTTCCGGGGCGGACAGCTGCGCGGCACCATCCGAAGAGTCGTGGCCGTCCGCCAATGCAGGCGCGGCTGCGACAAAGGCGGCGGCAGCGCCGACCAGCATGGATTTCCTGATCATGGTATTCAGTCCCCGAATTTGACTTCTGCTGGCTCCACTAAAGCCGCCGCGCGAGCCATGCTCAAGGACTTTCGAAAGCCCGCCCGCCAAAACGCCGAATATTATCGACGCGCGTCTTGCGATAGCTGCTTCAGGATCGCCAGTGCCTGATCTCGCCGTGCCCACGGCACGAAAACGTGGTCGTGATGGACGGCGGCAATAACGTTGCAAGCAATCCCATTTTCAGCGAGCGCGCTGGCCACAGCGGCGGTCAGCCCCACCCCTTCGAGGTCCGAACGAACCTGCAGGGTAATTCGCGCGAAGGACGGGCGATCTTCTTTCTCCTCGCCCGCAGGAAGGATGGCGGTCAGTCCTTCGGCCTCGCGGATAATCGCGAAAGCCGCCGGATCAAGCTGCCTGTTCCAGTCGCCCTGGAATTGCCAGCCGTGCTCGTCACGCATGACCGGCTCCATTCCCGCCAGCATGTCCCGAAGATCGCTGACGGGCCGAGGCATTACAGGATATACTTGGACAGGTCGGTGTTGCCTGCGAGGTCGTCGAGCCGCATGCCGACATAGTCCGCGTCGATCGTGATCGTCTCCCCGGTGTGCTCCTCGGCCTCGAAACTGATGTCCTCGATCAGCTTTTCCATTACCGTCTGCAAACGCCGCGCGCCGATATTCTCGACATTCTCGTTCACGGTGGCAGCAATTTTGGCGACCTCCTGCACGGCATCATCGGTGAAGATCAGCTCGACCTTCTCCGTGCCGATCAGGGCGCGGTATTGCTCGACCAGGTTGGCACGTGTTTCCGACAGGATGCGCACGAAATCCTCTTCGGTAAGCGCGCGCAGCTCCACTCGGATCGGCAGGCGGCCCTGCAATTCGGGCAGCATGTCGGATGGCTTGGCAAGGTGAAACGCGCCGCTCGCAATGAACAGCACATGGTCGGTTTTCATCGGGCCGTATTTGGTCGCGACCGTCGTGCCTTCGATCAGCGGAAGCAGGTCGCGCTGCACGCCTTCGCGGCTGACAGAGCCGCCGCGAACATCGCTGACAGCGATCTTGTCGATTTCGTCGAGGAACACGATGCCGTTGGTCTCGGCATTGGTGAGCGCAACGCGCGCGACATCGTCCTGGTCCATGCGCTTTTCGGCTTCTTCATCGACCAGCTTGTCCCACGCATCGGGCACGCGCAGCTTGCGGCGTTTGGTCGGGGCCTTGCCCATCGCTTTTCCAAGCATGTCGGACAGGTCGATCATGCCCATATTGCCGCCCGCGCCGCCCATGTCGAACGGCATTGCCGGAGCTTCGGCCACCTCGATCTCGACCTCGGTATCGTTCATCGAATTGTCGGTGATGCGCTGGCGAAAGCTTTCGCGGGTGGCCTCGCTCGCATTCTGGCCGACCAGCGCATCGAGCAGCCGCTCCATCGCGGCCTCGCTCGCGGCTTCGCGCACGGCATCGCGGCGGCGGTCCTTTTCCAGCCGGATCGCTTCCTCGACAAGGTCGCGGGCGATCTGTTCGACATCGCGCCCGACATAGCCAACCTCGGTGAACTTGGTCGCCTCGATCTTGACGAAGGGAGCCTCGGCAAGCTTGGCGAGGCGGCGGCTGATCTCGGTCTTGCCGCAGCCGGTCGGGCCGATCATCAGGATGTTCTTGGGCGTGACTTCTTCGCGAAGATCCGCGCCGAGACGCTGGCGGCGCCAGCGATTGCGCAGTGCCACGGCAACCGCGCGCTTGGCATCCTTCTGCCCGATAATGTGTTCATCGAGGGCGGCGACAATCGCCTTGGGTGTGAGGTTGTCGGTCATAAATTCCTGATTTTCCGGAGAGCCGCAGACTTAAACGGTTTCGAGCGTCACATTGCCATTGGTGAAGACGCAGATATCGGCGGCGACGCCCATTGCCTTGCGCGCGATCTGTTCCGCATCCTCTTCATATTCGGCGATCGCGCGGGCCGCGGCGAGCGCGTAATTGCCGCCCGATCCGATCGCGGCGATCCCGCCTTCGGGTTCGAGCACGTCGCCATTGCCGGTAAGGACCAGCAGGCTTTCCTCGTCTGCCACGATCATCAGCGCTTCGAGATTTCGGAGGTATTTGTCGGTGCGCCAGTCCTTGGCGAGTTCTACCGCGGCGCGCATCAGCTGCCCGGAATATTGCTCCAGCTTGGCCTCGAGCCGCTCGAACAGGGTGAAAGCATCGGCGGTCGCCCCGGCAAACCCGGCGACGACCTTGTCGCCTTCGCCGATCCGCCGGACCTTGCGCGCATTGGGCTTCATCACGGTGTTGCCCATCGAGACCTGGCCGTCGCCGGCAATCACGGTCTTGCCGCCGCGCTTTACGCCGACGATTGTCGTACCGTGCCACTGGGTGAGGCCGTGGCTCGCCTGATCATTGTTCATGCGGCGAGATATGGGCGCTTGAAAATCAGGGTCAAGCGGAGGAGGCTTTAGCCGCCCGGCCCGCCTGCGCCGCCGCCAAGGCCGCCAACCTGTCCGATATTGCCGAACAGGTCTTCGAGAAAGCCGCGCTCACGGCCCAGTGTCGGCGTCTTGTCGCCATCGGGCTGGAGGTAGACGACCTCATCGATACCGCTGCGATCGACGGAGGCGACGTTGCCAGCACCGTCGAACTTCACCGCGAGGACCGAATGATTGCGTATGCGCGGGCGCACGAACGGCTTTCGGCCCGTCACGCTGGAAATGTAGTACCAGGTCGGCTCGCCATACTGGCTGGTGAAAGTCGGACGGCCCAACGTGCCTTCGACCGAGCGCTGATTGTCGATGCCCGGCTGGATGGCCTGGGTGAGCGTCGTATCGACCACATATCCGCGCGATTCGCGGATCGAGGAACATGCGCCGAGCGCCAGAACCGCGCCTGCGAGCAAAGCGGCCTTGGCAGCGCGGCTTCCTGCGAAATCAAATACTCGATTGCGATGACCCATGGTGTCAGTCAGTTCCCGTTAGCTCTGTCATTGCCGCGCTGACGCGGCTTCCTATATCTGTTGCAACCGGCTTTAAGACGAAGCCAGCGGCCTTGCAATGTCACTGGTGCGGTGAATTGGGGTGAACCGGTTGAATTGTGCCTGAATGCGCCGGCGCGCGCGTATTTCATGCGGTTTCAAGGAACGGGCACGGGCAGTGCGGGTTGGCCAGAGTAGAACAGGCGCGAAAAGCAGCCATGCTTGGCGCGCCAGATCAGAAAGAACGAATTTCCTCATGTCCTTCCTCTCCCGCATGCTCGGCACCGCCCCTGACCCGCGCGAAGGCGTACGCCCGCTGTGGCACCGCGTTGTCGAACTGGCACGCGAGCCATCCTTTTACAACGATTGCCAGGTGGCCGATACGGTCGCGGGCCGCTTCGACCTCATCACCGCGATCCTGTGCACCGTCATGGTCCGCGTCGAGGCCTCCGACATGCGCGCCGAAAGCGCGCTGCTGGCCGAGCTGTTCGTCGAAGACATGGACGGCCAGCTGCGCGAGTTTGGCGTCAACGATGTCGTCGTGGGCAAGCATGTCGGAAAGCTGATGAGCGCGCTCGGCGGCAGGCTTGGCGCCTATCGCAGCGCGCTCGCCGATGCGGATCACCAGAAACTGGTCGCCGCAGTAGGCCGCAACGTGACCTTCGTGGACGGCGCCGACGAGGCAGCCGGATCGGCCTGCGTCGCCGGGAAATTGCTCGCCATGTCCGAGCGGCTCGGCAAGTACAGCGACGAGGAGATGCTGAAAGCGAGCGGTATCTGGTGATGTCTGCGGAGCTGTCCCACTTCATCAAGGCGCGGCCCCTGCCCGCCGCTCCGGTCGTGATCGAAGCCGATGACAGCGAGCGCGCCGCGCTGGCTCAGCGTTTCGATCTGGCCTCGGTCGAGCATCTGCGCGCCGAAATCGAGCTGGAGGAGGCGGGCAAGGCGGTCCGCGCAGCCGGGCAGGTCGAGGCGCAAATCGTGCAAACCTGCGCGGTGTCTGCCGAGGACTTCCCCGTGACGATCTGCGAACCGCTCGACCTGCGCTTCGTCCCTGCAGGCGACCTGCAACACGAAGAGGGCGAGGAAATCGAGCTCGAAGCCGGCGATTGCGACGAAATCGAATATGAAGGCGACATGTTCGACCTTGGCGAAGCGGTAGCGCAGACGCTGGGCCTCGCGATCGACCCCTACGCCGAAGGCCCGAACGCCGATGCCGCGCGAAAGGCAGCCGGGATCGTCGAGGAAGGCCAGCAGACCGGCCCGCTGGCCGACGCGCTGGCGGCGCTGAAGAAGGGGTGAGCGGGCGTAGTTGGCCCTGCCCCCTACTCTGAGCCGTCCTTGTCAGCGGATGCTCCGTAGTCGTTCATCCGGAAGATCACCCGTTCGATGCAATTGCTCAGACCGGTATCCATTTCTTTGTACCGTGCCCGGCTGACAACCCGGCGCGCAGCTTCACCAAAATCCATGGTTGGCTGACTTGCGAGCACTTCGATCGATCCGATCTCTCCCCAAGGGGCGACATCATAGCGCAAAATTGCCCAGCCATTGATCGATCGGCGGCGATAGGCTTCGGGGAAGGTAAGATTGGGCTTTCGCTCCCACCGGTCATCGATATCGCAGACGTCGGGGTCACCAAACTCGCTTTGCTCAGGCGGCTCAGGTGCTTCGACGATGGCGGCATTTTTCCAGAACGAGCGCGCGCAGCCGGTGCGCGGACCGGGCACGGCGAAGCGGGAATTGGCCATTGCCATGCGCCCCGCTTCATCCAGTTCCGCGCTGCCGGAGCTCGAAATCGTGGACACGTTGACGGGCACGCCGTCCGCATCCAGATCATACCCGACATACGTCCATTCCCGCGCCCCTGCGCGTGGTTCCAACTCTCGGAAATCCGGATAGGCGCGGACCAAGGGCGCAGGTGAGGGACGCGTGCGGCAATCGCCCGGGGCGAGCCTGTCCCACCCGTTCTTCGGCAAACGCATCCGCGGCAACATATTGATGCGAGCGACCGTCTCGAGAGGAGCATCGGCAAGCTGTGTTTCGAACGGCTCATAGGTGATCGAACAGTCCGAATGGGCACGGTCCACCTCGAAGCGCGATGCCGCCAGTGACGGCAGGATATCGCGTTCGTGAGCCCTGAGCCGGCGCCCGAAATCCGACTTTATCGAATATGGCCGGCCCGTGTCGTCGACGGAGAATTCGACCGTGACGTTCATGGAGGTGCGATTGCTATGGAGCAGGAGCGGGATCGGCTCGATAAACCGCTCCGAGCTGATGCGCGTTCCGCCAGCGCATGTCGCCGGACCAGCCGTGAACCCTACGACGAGGCCGCGATCGGCGATTGTCCCAGCAGGTGCCAGCCGAATTGGCGGAGGCGTCGGACTGGCAGCGATCAGACTGGCGAGAAGTAGCATCTTGGTAGCTCCACCAAGGGGCGCGCCATCAGGAACTGACTGGCGCTAAACGCGGTCGATCAAAACGGGATGTCGTCGTCGAGGTCGTCATAGCCGCCGCCCGAGCCGCCGCCTTGTGCGCCGCCGCCCGATCCAGCACTGCCGCCCGAGCCTCCACCAGCTCCTCCGCCGCCCTGGTTCCAGCCGCCGCTCCCGCCACCCTGGTTGCCTCCGCCCGAACCGCCGCCGTAGCCGCCGCCACCGCCGCCGCCTTGTGCGCCGTCGAGCATGGTCAGCGTGCCGTCGAAACCGCGCAGGACGACTTCGGTGGAATAGCGGTCCTGACCGTTCTGGTCCTGCCATTTGCGCGTCTGGAGCTTGCCTTCGATGAAGACCTTGGAGCCTTTTTTCAGGAACCGCTCAACCACGTTCACGAGCCCTTCGGAGAAGATCGCGACGGTGTGCCACTCGGTGCGTTCCTGCCGTTCGCCCGTGTTGCGGTCCTTCCACGTCTCGCTGGTGGCGATGCGCAGATTGGCGACCTTGCCGCCATTCTGGAAACTGCGGATTTCGGGGTCGGCCCCGAGATTACCGATCAGCATGACCTTGTTGAGCGAACCCGCCATCGAAACATCCCTTCTGATTCAAATATTCGCGCAGAATCCCAATGCCGGTTTCGCGATTCCCATGCTGTCATAGGGAAGCGGGCGCGCACTGATAAGGTGCGCGTCACGTTTTCCACGTCCGTTCCGAAAGGATTACCGGCTGGGGTAGCGAAGCCGCCCGAGAAACCGCGTCAGGCTAGGCAGCTCGACATTGCGGCTGGTCAATTTCGCCTTTGCCTTTTCGAACTTCATCACCCCGTCGATGCGGCGGTCGAGGAACTCGTAGGTCTTCGCCTTGCCCTCGCTATCGTCGTTCACGAACACGGCGAGCGTCGCGCTGTATATCCCGGCGAGGATCGTGCGTTTGGTGTAGTGGTTGTAATCGGTCGCGGTGTCCCCGGCGAGCCGCCACATCAGATCGGCAGAACGCCAGCCAAGCTGCAGCGAGCGCGGCGCGTTTTGCGGCATCGCCATGATCGACATGGCGCGGCGCACGGCCTCATCGACGTCTGCGACCGCTTCCAGCCGGAAAGCGACGAGCGTGCGAATGCGCTCGCGGATCTTCAGCTCGGCCAGTTTGTCCTGCGGCCACGCGGCTTCCATCTGCAGGTCGACGCTGGTGACCCACGCCTCGATCATGTCCATCGCTCGCCCGCCAAACGGCTTGTCCGGAAACGCCAGTTTGGCGATGTCCGGATCGGCCCCGGCCATGTCGGCAGCGGCGAGCAGCGCGGTTTCGTTCCAGCCATCGAAAATGGCCGAAGCGGCAATCTCGGGAGCCAGCGCGATGCGCAGCTCGTCCAGGGTCATGTCGGCGAAGTCGGGAGCGTTCTCGTTCATATCAGAAAGAAGGCCCGTACTGCTTTGTGGTTCCCTCTGCGCCGCGCTCTTCGTCGGCTTTTTCCAGTTCCATCTTGAGCACGGTGTTCTGGCTCATCAGGTCGATATAGTCGCGTGCGGAGCAGCCGGAATTGTCATTGCGGTCCGGATCGGCGCCCTCGGCCAGCAAGCGGCGCACCAATTGCGTGTTGCGCTGGTGTACCGCCGAAATAAGCGGGGTTTCGCCCTGGCTGTCGGCGACGCCGATCTGCGCGCCGCCCTTGATCAATTCTTCCACGCCATCGACAAAACCGAGCCGGGTCGCAATCTGGATCGGAGCCACACCCTTGTTGTCGCGGATGTTCGGATTGGCGCCGCGCTGGATCAGGAACCGGATCCACAGCGCGTCACGGCGTTTCGTAACGATGTGCAGGCCGGTTTCGCCGCTCGTGATGTCGCGGGTGTTGACCAGCGTCTCGCCCGCCCCCGGCTCATTCAGCATAGACGTCACCACATCGCCGTCACGGTCATCGACCGCTTTCAGGAATTCGTAGCCCGGCGAATAGAGCTGCGCCGACACGGGCGAAATCGCCATCATCGCAGCCAGACTTGCCAAAACCGCACTGGCAATCGCCCCGGTGCGTCCTAATTTGCGCAAAACATAAGCCAACGCGCTTTGATCCTTGTCCATTACCTGTCACACATTTGTGGTGAGTGCCCCGTTTGGACCCCCCTCTTGAAAGTTTGCCAGTTAGCAGAGCATGAACCGACACGCCAAGCCTTCTCGAACCCTTAGTCTGGTGACCGCCTTCGCACTGGCGGTAACTCTTGGGCTGTCCGCGTGCAGCGGCGCGGGCGAAGACACCGTGCCTGAACGGCCTCCGCTCGAAGGGGCGAGTATCGGCGGCGAGTTCGAGCTTGTCGATATGGACGGTGAGGCCGTGCGCTGGGCGGATTTCGACGGGCAGTACCGGATCGTCTATTTCGGCTATGCCTATTGCCCCGATGTCTGCCCCATAGATGTCGGGCAGATGACGCGCGGGCTGAAGCGGCTCGCCGAAACCGCTCCGGAAAAGGTCGCGAAGATCCAGCCGATCTTCATCACCATCGACCCCGAGCGCGATACGCCGGACGTGGTGGGAGAATTCACGAACGCTTTCTCCGATGACCTTATCGGGCTCACCGGCGCGCCTGAACAGGTCAAGGCCGCCGCAGACACCTTCCGCGTCTATTATGAACGCGGCGAGGATCTGGGCAAAGGCCAGTACCTGATGAACCATTCGAACATCACCTACCTGTTCGGCCCATCGGGCGAACCGCTCGCGACGTTGCCGACCGACAAGGGCCCCGGCGCGGTCGCTGCCGAACTCGACAAATGGGTGAAATGAGAGACGAGTTCTGGAAGCTTCCCCTCGCCGAGCTTTCGCGGGCGGAGTGGGAAGCTTTGTGCGATGGCTGCGGGCGGTGCTGCCTGCACAAGATCGAGGACTCCGATACCGGCGACATCGCCGACACCAATGTCGCGTGCAAGCTGCTCGATACCGGCACCGCCAAGTGCTCCGATTACCGCAACCGCAAGGCGTTCGTGCCCGATTGCCTGCGCCTGACGCTTGCTATTGTCGAGGACGTGCCGTGGCTGCCCTCGACCTGCGCATACCGCCTCCGCGCAGCCGACCGTCCGCTTCGCAGCTGGCACTATCTCATCAGCGGCGACCGCGAGGCGGTGCAGCGCGCAGGTGTTTCGGTCGCAGGCCGCGTGGTGAGCGAAACCGATGCCGGCCCGCTCGAACACCATATCGTCGATTGGAGCGAGGCGCGCGCGCAGCCGGCCGAGCAGGGCGAGGCAGAGTGATCGACTGGCTCACCCGCGCCGAGTTTCCGCCGGAGATCGAGCTCGATGGCGAAACGCTGCCGATTACCCTGCGGCGCCATCCGACGGCCAAGCGGCTGACCCTGCGACTTGCCCCCGATGGCAGCGAAGTGCGGATCACCTTGCCGCGATGGGCCCGTTCTGCCGAAGCGATTGCCTTCGCTCATGCCCGGGCCGACTGGCTTGCGCAGCAGCGCGCCAAGGTGCCGAAGCGGATTGAGCTGGCCCCCGGCGCAGAGCTCCTGATCGAGGGCGAGGCGGTCACGCTGATATGGGATGAAAGCGCGCCGCGCCGCCCGGCACTGACAGCCGGCGAAATGCGCGTCGGCGGGCCGGTCGGCGGGATCGAGGGGCGCATCAGGCGCTGGCTCGAACGCCGTGCGCTTGCCTTGTTCGAAGGGGATGCGACATTCTATTGCGAGCGCGCCGCTCTGGCCCCCGTCCCGGTCGCGCTCTCACGGGCGCAAAGGCGCTGGGGCAGCTGTAGCGACCAGCGCCGCATCCGGATCAACTGGCGTCTGGTGCAGGCCCCGGCTTTCGTCCGCCGCTCGGTCGTCGCGCATGAAGTCGCGCATCTGGTCCATTTCGATCACAGCCCCGCTTTCCACGCCATGCTCACGGAAATCTATGACGGCGATATCCGCCGCGCCGACCGCTGGCTCAAGGCGAATGGCCGCACTCTCTATGCCAGCTTTGGCTGACATCTGGCGCTAGGCCCGATTGCGCCCTATATTGCGCCGCATGGCCCTCCTGTCGCGCTTCAATCCCACTTCCGGCATCCTCGATTTCTGGACCGAGTTTCGCAAGCCCAATCCGCTGCGCTTTCCGATCCTGCTCGTCTCGATGCTGCCGTTCGGGGTGATCTTCTACTGGCTGGGGACAGAGACGGTTTACAAGGATCCCGAGCGCCCTAGCATCACTTACATTACTACCTTCGACCCGGCGCGGAGCGATGCGGAGATCATCGCCACGAACGAGGCCAATCAGGAAGTGAAGGACATGCGCGAAGAGGCCGAGGAACGCCTCGCCCAGCGCAAGCGTGACCTTTACAAGGCGCTCGGTGCGGCTCGCCGGAATGGACGTCGAGGAAATCGCTGCCGAGGCCGATGCCCGCCGCGCAGCCGAGGCCGCCGCCGAAGAAGCGGCCCGCGCCGAACGTTTTGGACGCTCTGATGACGATGCGGGCGAAGACGCGCAGGGCGATAACGCCGGCCCACCCGCCGAGGAACCCGCGCCATAAGCGCGCATCCCCCCAACGATACCCACTGGATGGCAGCCGCAGCACGGCTCGCCGCAAGGGCGCGTCCGATCAGCAGCCCGAACCCCGGCGTCGGCGCATTGCTGGTGCGCGCGGGCCGCGTGGCCGCGCGCGGCTGGACGCAGGAAGGCGGACGCCCGCGCGCCGAGGCGATGGCGCTCGATGCGCTGGGTGGCAGCGCCAAGGGGGCCACTCTTTACGTCACGCTGGAACCGTGCGCGCACGAATCCGAGCGCGGCCCGGCCTGCGCTGACCTGATCGCCGAGGCACGCCCTGCCCGCGTCGTCATCGGCATCAGCGACCCAGACCCGCGCACGTCGGGCAAGGGCATAGCGCGGCTGAGGCGCGCGGGAATTGCAACCGAGGTGCTGGACGATCCGGCCTCCGCTGCCAGCCTCGCCGGATACCTGTCGGTCCGCCGCAATGGCCGCCCCTTTGTGACGCTCAAACTGGCCGTCTCGCTCGATGGCTGCATCGCGCTGGCCGACGGGACGAGCCAGTGGATCACCGGCGAGATCGCGCGCGCGCACGTCCACGCCCGGCGCGCACGCTACGACGCAATCCTTGTCGGCGGCGCGACTTGGCGCGCGGACCGGCCCCGCCTCGATGTACGCCTGCCCGGTCTCGAAGACCGCAGCCCCAGACGCCTGCTGCTCTCGCGCGGCGTCGCGCCAGAAGGCGTCTCGGTCATCAACCGGCCAGACCAGATCGCCGGGCTCGAGGGCGTGCAATATCTCTACACCGAGGGCGGCGCGCAAACCGCCGCGAGCTTCCTTGCCGAAGACCTCGTCGACGAGCTGCACCTCTACCGCTCCCCGATCCTGATTGGTGACGGAATGCGCGGCATCGGCGCGCTTGGCCTTGACGATCTGGCTAAGGCGCATGGCCGCTGGCAACCAACCGAGCGCCGCCAGCTTGGCAGCGACGAATTCACAGCCTATCTGAGGACGCGCTAACAGGAGCCTGCCTTACATGTTCACCGGAATCGTCACCGCCATCGGGACCATCGCCGATATCGAAAAGCGCGGCGACCTGCGCGTGCGTATCGCCGCCCCGCTAGATCCGGCGCGGATCGATATCGGCGCCTCGATCGCGTGTTCGGGCGTGTGCCTGACCGTCGTGGATCGCGGCGGCACGGCAGGCGATGCCTGGTTCGATGTCGATGTCTCGGGCGAGACAGTCTCGCGCACGGTGTTCGGCATGTGGGAAGAAGGCCGCACTCTCAACATCGAGCCGTCCCTGCGTGTGGGCGACGAGCTTGGCGGGCATATCGTGACCGGCCATGTCGATGCCGTGGGCGAGGTCGTCATGGCCAGGCAGGAAGGCGACAGCTGGCGCATCGTCATCCGTGCGCTTGCCAACATGGCGCCGTTCATAGCCGAAAAAGGCTCTATCACGGTCGACGGCGTGTCGCTGACCGTCAACGATGTGCGCGACCAGCCCGACCGGGCCTGCGACTTCGCACTCAACATCATCCCGCATACCGGCGAAGTAACTACGCTGGGCAGCCTCAAGGAAGGCGATCAGGTGAACCTCGAAATCGACGTGCTGGCGCGTTACCTGAAACGGATGCAGGGGCTTGCTGCGGCTGGGTGAGCGACGAAATTAGCGAATGGCCGTTTTCGACCCGATTGCGGACGTAGGCCTTTGATTGCAGAGATCGAAGATTGCCAGTAACTTCGACCAGTGCTGCATCGAACCATTGCCCTTGCATTAGCGTGCCTCTGCCTCAATGGCTGCTCCTACGTTTATGACGTGCTTGCCGTGGTGCAGAATGGGCAACTGACTTTTACCGCTGACGAAGACTGTGTGACCATGGTCGAGGTCCGCGCTGAAGGTGACGAGGTTGCGCAGGCCGATTCTGGAGATGATCGAACTCGCGTAGGTTACGGAACGTTTTGGTATCAGCATGTCGAGTTTACTGACCGATGCAAGAATGCGTTTCCTCTAACCTACGGTAAGTTCGAGGGCACCCTCACTGAAAGCATTGGTGCGGTGTCGGCCAAACCACTGGTTCGTGAAGTGGTCTACACAGTCAACACCTCGACTGGCTCTACCGGGTATGGGGGCGGTCGCTTCGTCATCCATGCCGATGGGTCGGTCGAGAACCTCGGCTAGAGTTGTAAAGACCAAATTGAGCAACGTCCGCTTCCCACCCATTAGCGGACGTTAGAAATTTCTATCAGTTTCTCGGCGGCATAGTTTCATCCGTAGGTTCTTCGTGCGGCCCGGTTATTCGAAACTTTGCTATAGCAGCCCAAGCCTCATCGGAGACTGCGACCTTGAAAGGAAAACTAAGCAACCAACGAAAGCGGGCCGACTTTCGCGCTTCTGCTACGATCCGATCCAACATATCGGGCGAGGGATCCCTGAGGATGTCTTCAAGAGGGCCGCAGGCCATCATCCCAAGGAAGGCTGCGTCATCTGTACGGGCAGCTGCCAATACCACATATGCCAGCATCTTGTCGGGATCAAAAGGTGGAGCGGAGAAAAGCTCATCGCCGATCGCCTCTGCATATTCGTCAGGCCGATTGCATTCAGGGTGGGCAGCAAAGGCGTCAATGAGATCACACATCTCTTGCGCATCAGGGCGAGCGAGCGCTAAGTGTAGTTCGTCAATGTAAGCAGATTTGCCCATGCGTTTCAGCTAGCGGAAGATGGTAAAGAGACAACAAACTTCAATGTCTGCTTTCCACCCCAACAGCGGACACTGCCAGCGCGCTAACCGCCGCAAGTTTCAACTTTCCTACAGGCTCCGTGATTTGCATGGCTGCACGCGATGTCTCGTTCGTCATGTCCCCGGCGCGCCCCGGATCGCAACCTTCGCTCGCGTCCGCCTGCTTTCACCCCGGTGAAGCTGCGCTCGCGGCGCGATGGGTGGACGCCGCTCGTGCAATGCGCGTTTCTGGCCGAGCTTTATCTCACCGGCTCTGTGAGCCTTGCAGCGGTGCGGGTCGGGCGGTCGCGGGAAAGCGCCTATCGTCTGCGCGCTCGCAAAGACGCGGCGAGCTTCGCCGCAGCGTGGGACTACATTCTTGCCGGGCCTTCCGATCCTGATGAACCATCCGTGCGCCGCCGCCGAATTCCGGACTGGCGAAAGGTCACATCCGAGACGCTGGCCTGGATGAATGAGACCGGGCTTTGGCAGCCGGTGATCTATCGCGGAAAGATGCGCGGCATCCGCCGGAAACCCGACAATTCAGCGCTTTTGCGGCTGCTCGCGCGCTCCGACGAGAGTGCCGGGCGGGCCCAGCGCGGGCCGCGATGACCATGCTCGAACATATTTCGAAAGGCCCCGCTTACCTGTCTCGCGGGGACGCGCAGCGCGCCTCAGCCAGTGACGTCGGCCAACGCGTCCACGAACTTCTCGATATTGGCCATGGTCAAACCGGCAATGTTGATGCGTCCCGATCCGGCCATGTAGATGCCGTGATCCTCGCGCAGCTGGGCAACCTGCTCCTTGCTCACCGGCAGGACCGAGAACAGCCCGTTCTGCGAGCCGAGCGGCGTCAGGTCCACGCTTCCCGCCGTCCCGGCATCGGCCAGCACTCCGCGCACCTGCCGCATGCGCTCGCGCATCTGGTCAAGCTCGTCGGTCCACATCTGCGTCAGCGCGCTGTCGCGCAGGATCAGACGAACCGCCGCCGCGCCGTGGTCGGGCGGCATCGACCAGCTGGCGCGGGCCAGCGCGTTGGCGTTGGAGAATGCCTTGTCCAATGTCTCTCCGCCATCGGCGAGGATGTAGAACGCGCCAACGCGGTCGCGGTACATGCCGAAGTTCTTGTCGCAGCTATAGGCAACGAACGCCTCCGGCACCTTCGCAAGCACGCTGCGCAGGCCGGCAACATCCTCTTCGAGGCCATTGCCGAGGCCGTGATAGGCCGTGTCGATGATCGGGAAGATGCCGGTGTCGGCAATGGCATCGCCGATCGCTTCCCATTCAGCAGGAGAATAGTCGATCCCGGTCGGGTTGTGGCAGCAGCCATGCAGAAGCACCGCCTCGTCCGGCCCGGCCCCGCGGATTGCGTCAAGCGCGGCCTCGACATTCGCCGTGCCGTCGGCGTTGGCGTGGTCGAACGGCACCATCTCGAGCGCGATATCGTTGATGATCTGCGCGTGATTCGGCCAGCTTGGCATACCCATGTGCAGCCTTTTGAGGCCCGCCTTCTGCGCCAGCGCCAGCGCAAGGCGCACAGCGCCGGTTCCGCCCGGCGTTTGCATCCCGGCAAGGCGTCCGCCCATCGTCGCATCCTCGCCGAAGATGTACGGCATCAGCGCGTTGACGAAGCCCAAGTCGCCTTCAGGGCCGAGATAGCTCTTGGATGCCTGTTCATCGACCAGCGCCCGCTCGGCCGCCTTGATCGCGCCGAAGACCGGGGTGTCGCCCTGCCCGGTCCGGTACACACCGACCCCGAGGTCGATCTTGTCCGGTACGGTCATCTTCGGCGTGCATCTTGATCAGCGCAAGCAGCGCGTCGGGCGATTGTTGTTCGAGTCGGTGCAGCATGATGCACGCCGAATGCCGTGCGAGAGCGAGCGCCGCAACCGCCTTTTGCATCCTTTGCCGATTTCGCCTGCTTTGCGCAGGCCGATTACCGGCGGCTTTGCGACCTCAGAAGGGCAACCAGCGCTGCTTCTTCGAGAATTTCATGTACCCGGCATTGACGCCGAGCCGCGCGCCTGCACCGACACGGATCGGGATCAGGACGACGTCGCCCTTGCGCATGTAGCTGGCATGCATACCGCCCACGAGGTAGGCTTGGCCTTCACCGGCGGGATAGCGTTCGAACAGCTCTTCGGTATCGAACAGGTTGTAGACAAGCACGAAGGTGTTCGCCGCGTTTGCACCTGCATCGAAGCCGACCGACGGGCCGGTCCAGTAGACCTTATGCTCGCCCTCGACCTTGTGGAACAGTGTGCCAGAGCCGTAGCGCGCGCCAACGATGAAGGCGCCGCCCGCCTCACGTCCGACGATATAGCCATTGGGTTCGCCCTGCTTCCGCAGCAAGTCCTCGATCAAGCGCGCAAGGCCTTCCGCGCCCTTGCCGAAAACGCCCTCGGCAGCGCCGATAAGGTCGTCTTCGCCGTAAGTGCTCGATGTGTCCGCGCTCGCAACGGTTTCGCCTGCAACCGGATCGCCGGTTTCGGCGGGTGCAGCGCCAGTGGCGCCGTATGCATCGTCATAGCCTGGAGCGGGGGTGGTCTGGACTTCGGCAGGTCCGGCTGTTTCGGCCGGGACCGACTGCGGGCCGGAGGCAGCGCGTGCGGCGGATGGCTGATTGAGGTCCGCGTCGATCGCTCCCGAGGCCTGCGCGTCCTGCGGCTGCGCGGGGGCATAGGCTTCATCGGGATCGAAGGTTTCGAGATCCTGCGCGTAGGCAGGCGAGACGGCGAGAGCGGCGGCTCCGATCGCGGCCACGAAGCACCCGATCCATCCGGGCTTCGGTCTCGCTGCGGCTTGCTTGGTCATGGCATCTGTTCCTTACAGCTTGGGAGCGATCGCCCCCGCGCCTATCCATCGGGCAGCAGAGTCGCTCCCCATTCGCCGGGCAAGAGCCGCAGCGGTGAACCGAATCGAAAACGCGCTAAGACGAATCGATCGGGTGAGCGGCGGTCTGGCATGAAGTGTCTGAACACAGGCGGAATCGCGGCGGGGCGAGAAAATGTGGTATCCGACCTTGCCGCTGCGGATATCGCCCATTATAGCGCGCGGCTCGCAGCAAAATTGCCAAGGCAACGACATGCGGAGACGTGGGTGAGTGGCTGAAACCAGTTCCCTGCTAAGGAACCATACTCTTTAACGGGTATCGAGGGTTCGAATCCCTCCGTCTCCGCCAACACCTTGTTTTTACGAGTTCTTTTCCGTTCACTCGTCTTGACATTCCCTCGAGATTTCCGATGGTTCCGTTATCCACGAGGTCAGAGGCGTTCGTCCCCATCCGATGAATCGCATGGTATCGAGCTAGGCCGAGACCTCCGAAAATATGGTATTTCGGAGAAGAATCATGCTTTCCGATGTGAAGCTAAGGACAGCAAAGCCAAGGCAGAAACCCTACAAGCTCAGTGACGGACACCAACTATATCTGCTTGTCAGCCCAACCGGGTCGAAGCTCTGGCGAATGAACTACCGATACGATTCCAAGCAAAAGACCCTTTCGATCGGGCCCTACCCGCTTGTGAGCTTGAGCGAAGCCAGGTCCGCTCGTGACAAAGCGCGCAAGCAGCTGCTCGAAGGCGACGATCCCTCTGTTGAGAAGCGCCTCAAACGGCAGGCCAAGCTCGCTTCCTCACGGGAGACATTCGAAAACCTCGCGCGGGCTTGGCACGAATTGCGGCGACCGCAATGGGCGAAAGTTCATGCGGCTGACGTCATTCGCAGCCTGGAACGCGATGTGTTTCCAAGAATCGGGAGTTTGCCGATCGCTCTGATAAAGGCGCCGACCGTGTTAGATGTGCTTCGGGCGATCGAGAAGAGAGGCGCCATTGAGACTGCAAAACGCGTGCGCCAGCGTATATCTAGCCGTGTTTGTCTATGGAATTGCGACGGGCGTTGCCGAGATAGACCCGGCCGCCAGCCTTGGTGGAGCGTTACAGCCCCTGCCCGCTCGAGGCAAGCAGCCTGCCATCACAGACCTCAGCGCCCTAAGGCAGATGATGCGCGATGCCGAAGAGGGTTACGCACGGCCAGTCACGCGCTTGGCACTGCGTCTGCTAGCTTTGACAGCCGTTCGGCCAGGTGAGCTACGAAGAGCTGAATGGTGCGAATTCGAAGACCTTGATGGCCACGAATCGTTATGGCGTATCCCGGCAAGCCGCATGAAAGGCGACAAGTCCCGCAAGAATGATTCAAGGGGCGATCATTTGGTGCCGCTCTCTTTTCACAGCGTGTCCGTCATCGACGCATTGCGTACCGCTGACTGGGTCGGGGAACTTGGTTTTCCCAAGCGTGCGTCATGGTCACCGTCCGATGAGCGAGAACGCAATTGGATATTTATTGAACCGCTCTGGCTATCACGGGCGTCACGTCCCTCATGGATGGCGGGCCGCTTTCTCCACGATCATGAACGAATGGGCGAAGAAGCATGGACGCGCAGATGATCGAGAGGTTATCGATCTGATGCTTGCTCACGTTCCACAGAACCGAGTTGAAGGCGCATACAATCGCGCCGCTTACCTGCCCCGGCGACGCGAACTGGCCGTGATTTGGGCTGACATGCTGATGGACGGTTTTTCTGAGCCGAGCACGCTGCTTGAAAAGCCCAGTAAGACCTTACGAATGGATTGGGGCTGAGACGGAGTCCGCTAAAGACTGCATCTACTGATTTGTTTATAAATGACGTTTATTAAAAAGTTCCGATCCTTTCCCACACTTTTCCCCACAAACTCGGTCAGATCGCGAAGGCATGCGGTGAAGCATACCACATCGTAGATCAATGAGGCGGGATTCTGCGGTCAAACTGACACAGTCTTGCCAAGGTTGGGGTCGGGCATTCGAATCGCCTCGCCCGCTCCATAATATCAACTGCTTATCCGGATTTTTCACTATTGGGCCGCCGGTTAGGTAGCAAATAGGTAGCGCGGCTAGACTTTCGAATACCGGCTGCCTGACGGGCCAAGGGATCACACTCAAGAAATCACATTGAACCCATCGGCGCGCTGTATAGCGCCTGAACTGGTTGCCGGCTCAGTCGAGCTGGCGCCCAACACCTCGAACTTTGCCGTAAAGTGCCTCAGGCTGCGCGGAGCTTCGGTAATGCGATAGCCTGAGAGCTGTTCCTTCTTGGCGAGCACATTCTCGAACACCTCCAGTATGTAGTCGGCGTGGCTTTGCGTGTAGACACGCCGCGGCATCGCAAGGCGAACGAGATCCTTCGGGGCTGCCTTTTCACTGCAGTCAAGCTGCTGACCAAACATAACCGTTCCGATCTCGCAGGTTCTAATCCCACCTTCGAGATACAGTGCTGTGGCTAGTGCCTGTCCTGGATATTCGAGCGGCGGAATATGCGGAAGGAAAGCACGGGCATCGACAAAGACAGCGTGCCCGCCGGTTGGCTTGACGATCGGGACGCCCATCGCTTCGAGGCGCTCGCCGATATACTCGTTGGTCTTGATCCGATAGCGTAGATAGTCCTCGTCGACGATCTCTATGAGGCCCTGAGCGATCGCATCGACATCGCGTCCGGCAAGACCGCCATAGGTCGGAAAACCCTCGGTCAGGATCAGCCGCTCGCGCGCTTTGGAAGCAAGGTCAGGATCGCGCGTTGCCAGCCAGCCTCCGATATTGGCGAACGCGTCCTTCTTAGCGCTCATGGTCATCCCGTCCGCGTCCGCGAACATGGCGCGGACGATGTCCTTGATCGAACGATCAGATTGCCCTGGCTCACGCTGCTTGATGAACCAGGCGTTCTCCGCGAAGCGGCAAGCATCGATATAGAACGGCTTACCATAGGCATGCGCCAGCTCTGCAGCACCACGGATATTGGTGAGGCTGACCGGCTGCCCTCCGCCGGCATTGTTAGTGATGGTCATCATCACCGCTGGTATCTCGTCAGCGCCCTCCTCTAGAAGAGCCTCGAGTTTTGCGAGATTCATGTTTCCTTTGAACGGCGCATCGAGTTGAGTGTCGGCGCCTTCCTCGCACAGCAGGTCGAGTGCCTGCGCCCCGGTCGCTTCGATGTTACCACGTGTCGTATCGAAGTGCGTGTTCGACGGGATGACCTTGCCAGCACCGCCCAATATAGAGAACAAGATCGCCTCGGCGGCACGCCCCTGGTGGGCTGGGATGACATGCTCAAAAGGCATCAGATCCCGAACGTACCGTTTCGAACCGCTGGAATGAAGGCGAACCCGCATAGCTCTCGTCGCCGGCCATGATCGCACCCCATTGAGCGGCGCTCATTGCCGACGTTCCGCTGTCGGTCAGCAGGTCGATCAGTACGTCGTCAGACTTGAGCGCGAAGAGGTTGTGGTGTGCCGCCTTCAGCAGTCTTTCCCGCTCCTCGCGGGTGGTCATGCGCAGCGGCTCAACCGACTTGATCCGGAAAGGTTCGATAATCGTCTTCATGGCAAACAGGGCTCCAATAATAGGCCCCGTCGGCACGACACTAGCGGGGCTGATCGCGCCGCGGCTGCTCACCCCAAAGGCAGATCGCGCTCAGCGCCCGATGTGGCTCGAAGCAGTCAGCGGTTGAACAAAAAATGCATTCAAAGCTCATTTCTAAGGGGGAAATCTAGATTCTTATTGTTGCCGGATCAGAACTGAGGCTTCGTAAATGGATGCTGTCAAAATGAAAAATCGGATGCTCTTAGCCGTTAATCCTCGGTCTCCCTTTTAGTCCAATATTCTATCCAGGCGAGCGCGCGTAGCACGTTGTTGTATTGCGAGAGGGGAGCTTGAAAGACATGCCCGTCATCGTAGATATAGTACTCAGATGGGACATCCAACTCACGCAATGCTACAAAGAACTGCTCACATTTTTTATTATTGTGTGCCGCGCATTGCAAGAGAGTTGGAGTATTGATCTGATCAGCCTGCCAGATTGCCGATTCCCTCACGACCATCGCCTGATCTGCATCGTCGAACCTGTCGCGGACCCCAAACAAATCACGGCTGATGTAAGCCTGCCAACCGTCAGCGCGTGCAAACGGGATATAGGATGTTCGATCGAGATCGCCGGGCTCGTAAATTACCGCTGCGGCAAAATCTACCTGAGTGGTTCCGTAGGCGGTGAGCGCACCACCATACGAATGTCCTATGACCGAAACTCGGCGCCGATCTGCAATTCCAGCTTTGATCAAATGCTCTACTCCTGAGTAAACATCAGCCCAGGGTCTGGCCATACTAGAACCTTCAGTACCGATGGCGTTGAAGAAAGAGTCGCCAAAACCAGGACGCCCACGACTGGTTGGGGTGAATACCGCATAACCTGCATTTATTGCTGCAGGTATCATCCCCGGCCAAGCGGAACCCAAAAACTCAGATCGAACTTGGGAGGGGCCTCCGGTGAGATTTAGGATCGTCGGCAACGGTTCAATAGCGTTCTTGGGCCTTACTAGGAGTCCTGCCAATTCGTAATCATTGTCCGGACTACGCCAGTTCACAATTTCGGCATCTATTGTTTCACCTATTCGCGTCTGCGATCCAATTGACGTCAATTGACGCGGAGGTGACATGGTCCGGCCATCAGCTGAAATGCTAGAGAGAAATATTTCTGCGGGTGTCCGCGGACCTGCTTGAATGAAAATGAAAGTACCATCATCGGCGAATGAAAATGAAGAACGCCGCTGCACCGAATTTGAATTCAAACAGGGACAATCGATGGTTGAGCTTTTGCCAGAGAGTGCGTCGACACGGACCAGCTTCTCAGAAAAGCCGGACGGCTCTGATCCGATATACCAAGCACCGTCACGTGACCAATACTCATGCGCATGTGTAAGTTGAGATGGCTGAACATGGCGTATCTCACCAGTCTTCAAAGAGCCAATGCTCCCCCAACTCCCAACGTAGCGAGGCCGGCCCCGCTTTGCCGCCATCCATATTCGATCGCCATTCGGTGACCAACGCGGGCCACCCAGGATAAGGTCAGGTGGAAAAACCTTCTTCACGCGCCGATCGGCAAGGCCAACGATGGCGACATTCGAAAACATGCCTGAACTGTTGGGATTGACCTCAGGACGGGTTTCAAAGGAGAAAGCAATTTCATTGCCAGTCGGAGACCAGTCGTACGTCCATCGAGCGATGTATCCCGGAGGAGTGAGTCGGAAGTGTTCTCTCGTCTCGACGTCAAAAACGTGGAGGGAAACGGTGTTCGCAACGTTCTCCAGGTACCTCTCGTACCTCAAACCTCCGTCAATGGGCAATTCATCTGCTGGGGTAGAAACGCGAAGGACCAGAGCTTTACCGTCTTGCTTCCAAGCAAAGTCGCCCAAAAGGGACGCTTCTCCGCCAAATAGGTTGTTCGGCACGACGAGTTCATCGAAACCGGTTTCTGTATCGTACAGCCTAATTCCTGGTGACTTGCCTTCGGTCTCCCTCGGCAAAAAATAGCTAATGCTTTTTGAGCCAACCCAAGCAATGTTCCAAGTTGAGCTCACGCCAATCGAGACTGGGTGTACGTCAACAAGGGCATCGCGCTCAATTCGCCCTAGCATCCAGCTACTTAGATCTTGGCGATTGCTTACATCTGCTTTGTTGACCCGAAAAAGGACGTGTTCACCGTCCGGAGAGATATAGAGCGGTCTACTTTCCGCGATCGTAGTCATCTCAAGCAGGGACTTAAGGACTTCGTTCCCATTCAATTTCCCTCCGAAGGCATCATCCGCCGCGTTCGCTAAATTATGGACGGTCAGAGAGAGTACGACACCAAGAAGAAGGGTGACCCCCGTTCGACACAAGAGCACCACCCGGGCTGTAATCACGCTTCCAATTCGAGAGCCAGACAAGTTCTGCGACCCATGTCCGCGTCCGAAAAATGCATATCCATAAGAAACGCCATTATTGAGGCTCACTAGTGGGCCATTCCCTATTTCTGATGCGGCATCGGGACCGGCATTCATACACTCCTCCTTGGACTGCATCCGCCAAAAGGCAACCGCAATGCAAATTGCGAGAACACTTGGCGACGATTTGCTGAATGTCTGCGTTCGAAGAACAAGCTGTGTTAGAGTTCGGCTGATGTCGATCAGAAAATCACCAGCGCTTCCGGATTTGAAGAGATACAAAACGTCCGCGTGGGTTGGCGTTTGTAGCGTCGAAAAAGAACTCAGAGCTTGCAGCCTGAACAAAAGGGGGATCCTCATCCAGCAAATTTGCTACATTGAGAATAAACTCCGTGTTTCGCAGCCACTGGGGACTACCCTCGCTGTCAGTCCTATAGGCGAATTGAAGATCAAATGTTTCCCAAGAGTCAACCGCTTCAGAAGGGGAGGAAATATTGTTTGTGTAGCTGTCTGCGTAATTGAAAGCGAGCAATGCTCTCAGCCCATCCTTTTGCCATATCACTGAGTTTCTCATTACAAAATCGGTGGGGTTGTATACTGTGCCAGCGACATCGATAGTCGGGCTTCCTCTCAATATTTGGTTCGAGAACTCCAGGTAGTAGCTTCCGCTCGAGTTGAGGCTAACGCGCCCATAATCTCCATCAATACTGTAGGAGAGAGAATAATCTAAGCCCCGCACTTGGGTGATCGACACGTTCTGGGTGCGGTTGTCGACAATCGCTCCTATATCATCAGGGGCTATCTGGGCGAAATTGCTGAAGTCAGGCGATGCATAGATCGCCAGCACCTCGTCAATACTCGGATCTCTCGTTACGATCGGATCAAAGCTTGGATCGAGGAGGACATTACGTACTTGAAGGCCCACCGCAGGGACTGCAATTCGATCCTCATATTCAATGTCAAAATAGGTGAAACTCAGCTCAAAATTTGGGACTGCCTTCGGCAAGAAGTCTACACCAATCGTCCAGTTTGTGGATCCCTCTTCAGCCAACTGATCATCATTGCCGAGTAGAAAAATGAGTGGAGTAACTCCTCCTGGGTTAAGCCGGTCAGGGACAACGACCCCAGTCGAAGTGCGCGCAATAAGATCTCTCTCTGCTGTTTGATCTAACAGAGGAGCGCGAAAAGAGGTGCTCCAAGAGCCTCGCAAGGTAAAACCTTCAAACGGTTCATAGCTCACCCCAAGTCGAGGGTCGAATGATGAACCGAAATCGCTGTAATCCTCGTATCTCGCCGCAAGAGATAAATCGAGCCGCCTCCCAAGACTACCTGCGTTTGCTTTTCCAATGACCGGGACCAATATTTCACCGAACAATGCAAAGACCTCGCGGTCAGCAGCGGAACCGAAAGTTGTCGTCCGATCAGGCCGAATACTCTCGCCGTCGATCTCGAATTCCTCGGTCCTATATTGGCCTCCGGCAGCCATTCTGACCGAACCACCTGGCAAATCCAGTAGTGCACCGCTTGCCTTTGCATCGACCGTGAAAAGCTCTTGCCGGTCAGTGGTGTTAGTTACCCGCTCTGAGCTCGGAAATTCACTTGAGAAAGATGCGTCTAAAACACTATACGACGCGCTTATGTCGGCGCTCCAAGAGTCGCCTAGCTGAGCAGTGATGCCAGCAGCGAGATTATACTGCTGAGATTCCCCCGATAGCTCATTAATACCCCCAAAGACACCTCGATTGGCTCGGTCAGAATGGGAGCGGCTGGAGTACAGCCCAGTAATTGTTGCAGCCACTCCATCGGTGATGTCTTGATTCAAGGAAGCCAACACGGAATGCCGCTCTTGGCCAGAGATCAAATTCGTTGGATCCTCCGCGAGCTCAGTAAACTGCCTCTCTTCGGTAAGGAGCACGCCCCGGTCCGAGAAATCATAGCTCAAGAAAGCGCGGCCTGACTGCCAAGAAGTACCGAAGGACTGTGTGAGCCTGTAGTCTCTAAGCCCCCCATCTGTGACAGACCCGAAACCTGCCAGGGTTTCAAATCCCTCGAAATCATCACGCAAAATTATATTGATCACGCCAGACACAGCGTCCGTCCCATAGATCGCTGAGGCGCCATCAGTAAGGACATCAATCCGCTCCACTGCTGTAATCGGGATCATGGAAACGTCTACAAAACCAAACCTTCCAGACGCAGCCACGCGAATTCCATTTACCAGCACAAGGTTGGAACCATTGCCAAGGCCTCTCAGGTTCAATCCGGCCCCACGGTCTGGAGATAAGGTGCCGCCAACCCTTCCACCAATCGCGTTTGAATCGTCACTTACGCCACCGCCGAAGTTTTGCGGGAGTGTTTCAAAGAACTCCTGAATCGTTGTCGCACCCGTCTGCGCAATCTGCTCACTATCGAACTGCAACAAAGGCGCGCCAACTGGCGCAACACCACGAATGTTAGTGCCTGTGACGATTATTTCGGGCTCATCAGCGACGTCTTCGACGGGCTGACTTGTCTCAGACCGAAGTTGCTCCTCCTCATCCTGCTGAACAAGTTGCGAGATCATGATCACCCCGCGCGAGTTCCGCCTAGCCTGAAGCCCGGAACTGCGCAGTAGTCGCTCAAGAGCGACACTCGGCGCCAACGAGCCATCGACCGCGGGTGCGCGCTTTCCGCGCGTCAACTCAGCAGGAGCAACGACTGCAATCCCGGTCGTCTCGGAGTACTCAATCAATGCCTGAGAAAGCGGCTGCGCTTCAATGCTGAAAACGACCGGCGTGTCGCTCTGCGCCATGGCCGGTGCCGGCATCGCGACGCATAGCGCCATTGCGCTTGCTGCCAGTGTGAATACGCTCTTCTTCCTCAACTCACGCATGTTCGTGCCCCTTCACAAAGCTCCCCATGCCGAGCATTGCCGTTTTCGGCGTTTCGCTCGGCGTCAGAGATGTGACGCACGGCCTTAATCATTTTGCCAAAAAACCTTCAAAAAGGTTCGAAAGATGCTGCGTGGGCCTTGTTCGCGCTGGTAAATATCGACCGCGATCAATTACCTGCTGCAGAGCGCAGCACGATCCTTTCAGGCGAGGATTGGTCGACGACAATAGGCTGCGTTGCCTCCAGAGCCGACAGCATTCCACTTATCTGGTTGGTTCGAAACGCCCCGACAATCCGGATGTCGCCAATGCTCTCGTCAGCGATTTCGATCGGTGTGCGGCTATAACGATTGGCGTCTGCAATGACGGTTTCCAATGGCACGTCGTTGTAGCGAAGGCGGCCCGACCGCCATCCCGCAACGGCGTCCGCTGCCACACGAGTTGGAATAATCGTGCTCGTGGCTTCGGTCATGGCTCTCGACAGCAAAGTGCTCTCGCCGGCCTCGAGCGGACGCAATGGCAAGGTCCGAAGCGTGGCGAGCGAACGCTTGCCGTCCGACGCCTCGGAATAGGCGACCTCGACCGTGCCTTCACTGACGGCGACGGCGACACTTTCGTCGACGAACTTCACCTCGAACTCGGTGCCAACCACGCGGATCACCGCATCGCCCGCCTCAACAAAGAAGGGTCGATCCGGATCACTGACAACTTCAAAATAGGCTTCTCCACCGGCAAGCGCGATGCGCCGTGCCTCGCCGGTCATTGACGTGCGGATCGTGGTTTGCGGCCCGAGCGTGATGCGCGAGCCATCTTCGAGCTCGACAGTCTTGAGCTGTGCGACCTCGGTTGCGATCGGGCTGGCGTCAGCAAAGACGTCTTGCCCGCTGCTAAAGGGTGAGGACGGAAGCAGGAAGGCGGCCATCGCTACCAGCGCTGCAGCTACTGCACCTCCGGCCCATTTCCAGGAGCCGGACCATCCCATGGGGGCCTGTGCGTCGACAGCTTCCTGTTCGTTCGCCTCGTCGATCAGGGCATCGACGTCCCGCTCCTTAAGCGCGGCGACATTTTCGAGGCTACGATACGTGCTTTCGGCAGCGGCAAAGGCCTTGGCATGCGCCGGAGATGCGGCGAGCCAGTTCTCGAAATCGCGCTTGGTTTCGTCGCTCAGTTCATCAACGCGCAGCGTCGCAACCCAACCGTACCGCCTCCCGATTGACGTGGTTGTAGGATCTATGGGGTGAGAGAGCAGCGGTCATCGATCATCTGCCGCCGATTTTCGGTCCATCTTAGCCAAGGCCTCATCGATGGCCGCAAGCGCCAACGACAGTTGACGCGCGCAATCGCTCACCGACCAACCGGTCCGATCCGCAATAGCCTGAAAAGTTTCGCCGTAGACGCGTTTCAATAGGAGCACCACTTTTTGCTTTGGAGGGAGCTGCTCGAACACTTGCTCGATGCGCTCCAATTGGTCTTTCTCTAATAGGACGCGCTCAGGAGTGATTTCCTCCAAACCCACGCCTGCCACCCGGTGAAGCGCATCATCGGCGTAAGCCTCGATCACTTTGCTGCGGCGCTTGGAATCTAAAACGATGTTGCGCGCGGTCTTGTAGAGAAATGCGCGCGGGTTTTCGATATCGGCTTTTTCCCTCGCGCCCGCATATCTTTCGAACGCGGCCTGCGCGACATCTTCGGGTTCGGGCGGACCGCCACCGAACTGCTTATTGATGTGGCCGCACAGCTCGGACCAGTACAAACGATAGGTGCGATCAAGGGTAAGGCCCGTCGCACTCGGCTGCGCGGACTTTAGGCTTGGCTCGTCCAAGCGATTGATGCCGCGGTGCGGCATAGGCCCTCAACTCCTAGGTGTTCTTTTTATCTTCGTATGTCGCAGAGTATTGGCACAGGGAGACTGATTTCGCCAAATTTAAAGGTGAGCGATCCGCTTTGGGGAGGCGCGCAAGCGGCTTTTTGGCGACTTAACATATGATAGGTTATCCGTCGTGCGGCAGCTCAACGCTGGTGTTAGGTCGCCCTCACCACGGAGTAGCCTCCCGCCTATGAGTTTCTTTGGTTGGTCCCAAGCGTGGATCCGAGATTTTTCCATACCCCGAAAGAAAAAACTGTCCGATCCGCTTCGTGATGCGTCTTATGCTACGTGTCGCCAAACTTGAGGCGAAAGGATCGCTATCGGAAGTGAGCGCCGAGAAGATCAGTGACCAGGCAAAGCTCGGACGCCGCTGGCGCCCGGCATTGATGTCGTATTTTCTGCGGCGCGTGGGCAATCATGCGGAAGCTGAAGATTTGACGCAGGAGGTTTTTGTGCGCCTGCTTGGGCGAGAAGAAGAGATCACCCAGTCCTCGGACGCCTACGTGTTCCAGGTCGCCTCGAACCTGCTGCGCGACCGCGCGCGGCGTTCGAAGGTGAGGGCCGACTACAGCGAGGATGTCGGCCAGATCGACGGACGCGGCGTGGATCCACTCGATCCCCACAAAATGGCCGTAGGGCGCGATGCACTGGCTACCTTCGTGGCGGGCCTCGATGATCTTCCCGAACGCACCCGCACGATCTTCGTGCTCTATCGCGTCGAGAACATGACCCTCGATACCATCGCCGAGACCTATGGGATTTCGAAGAGCGCGGTCCATCAGCAGGTCGCCAAAGCCATGGCCTTCTTGATGAAGCGCATGCGAGGCCGTCGATGAAGCTCGTTGCAAACAACGATACGGGCGGCGCGCGCGACGAAGAAGCTGCCCTGTGGTGTATGCGCCTTGCTGAAGGTGAACTTGGTGCGGATGAGCGGAGTGCATTTGATGCGTGGCATGCCGACGCCGATAATGCCGCAGCGCTGCGCGATGCAATTGAAGTCTGGCAGTCCGCTGACGAAGCTGCTGAGTGGCCGGAGCTGATCCATGCGCGCTCTGACGCGCTCAATAGCTACCGTGAGCGCAACAGTTATCGTTGGCGTAAAAGGAGCATCTCGCGCTGGAAATGGCCCGCGGCTGTAGCAGCGACGCTCGCAATCGCGGTGCTCACCAGCCTGTTCTTCTTGCAAGACCCCACTCAGATTTATGAGACCGGCATAGGCGAGCGCCAGGTGGCTGTTCTCGACGATGGATCGACCGTCTCCCTTGATGCAGACACGCGCGTCGAAGTTATCTTAGGAAACGAGCGACGCGAACTTTCACTTGTCTCCGTACCGCGCCAAGTTCGACGTCGCCAAGGACCCTTTGCGACCCTTCAGCGTGACAGCAGGCAACAAGGTGGTGGTCGCGACGGGCACTTCGTTCAGTGTCGAGCTGCTGGAGGATCAGACCCGTGTTGTTCTCTACGAAGGCTCTGTCGATGTCCTCGAACGACCAAGTGAAGACGCGGAACCAAGGCAATTGTCGATCGAGCGGGAAGGCATCGGCGCGGAGCTCGTTTCGCTTGAGCCCGGTCGTGAGTTGGTCGCATCGCTAAACGATGGTGCGGCAAGCATTGCCACCATCGACCTGCAGAAGGCCCGCTCCTGGGAGGCAGGTCAGATCAGCTTTGATAATGAGCCGCTGGGATCTGCGGTTGAGAGGATGAACCGCTATTCGAACGAGAAGATCGTGGTCTCGGAAACGGCTGCTGACAGCATCAGTGTAAGCGGTGTATTCGACGCGGGCGATAACGATGCATTCCTTGAGGGTGTGATGGCGCTCAACCCCCAATTGCGTCGTTCTGCGCGCAGCCAGCTCGCCGTTGAAAGCGACTAAAGCGTCATATCGAAAAAAATCTGCAACATTTTGCTGCACGATCGTTCGGCCCGTGCGTCTTACCTTTCCAAGCCGCTAACCAAGGTGGCGACAGGGGAGGTAGATTCATGGTTCTCAAGGCATTTCGCAATCGTTTTCTCACAAGCTGTTCGGCGACCGCTGCGGCGCTCGCATTTGCACAGGCCGTGCCAGCGTATGCCCAAGAGCAGACCTATGAGATCGATGTAAAAGCTCAGGACCTTGGCTCGGCTCTACGCGAGTTCGCGCGTGAGACGCGTCAGCAGGTGACGTTCGACGACGGAGCGGTTCGCGGAAAGAGAGCGCCGGCGGTCCGGGGATTGCTAACGGCACGTGCTGCATTGGATCGGTTGTTAGCGAATTCCGGTTTGACGGTGCAGCAGGGCAGCTCTGGTGTATTCATTGTGAAACGAGCCGAAGGTTCAGGTGACGGGCAGGTGCAAGTTGGCGGCGCCAACTCAACTTCGCGAGAGGAGAACGAGTCAGAGATCGTCGTAACCGGTACAACGATTCGGGGTGTCAATCCGGATTCGTCACCTCTCGACATCTATACGTCCGAAGACATCGCACTTAGCGGCGCGACTACGCTGCAACGATTCTTTGCCACTCTACCGCAGAACCTCAATAGCTCAGCGCCTGGGTCCTTCGCTCTTGGTCCAGGTCAAGGCGGCTTTGTAAAAGGGGGTGGGCTAGATCTGCGCGGGTTTGGTCCTGGTACAACACTTACTTTGCTAAATGGGCGCAGGCTAACTGATCCAAGCGGAAACGCGGCGGACATTTCGCTTATCCCTGTTGGCATGGTTGAGCGCGTGGAAGTGCTCGCTGATGGCGCTTCCGCGGCTTACGGTTCGGACGCAATAGGAGGTGTCGTAAACATCATCCTACGCGATGACTTCAACGGAATTGAGGGCGGGGTTAACTATGGATTCGCCGATCGGGGCGGTGCTGAACGAACACAAGCAGATTTCGGCGCAGGAACTTCGTGGCGAAGTGGATCTGCGTTCGTGGCTTACGGCTACAATCAGCAGTCACCGCTTGAGGCGCGCGAACGCAGTTTTTCGTACCGAAGCACTGGAACCCACATTTCTTGTGCCTGAAGAGGAAACTCACAGTGTCCTCGTAGGGATTGACCAGGATTTTGGAGAAAGGGTCAACTTCTCAGGTACCCTTTCATATTCTTCGAGAGATATCTTCAATACCACCACTTCCGACGCACAAGCTATCACCTCCAATGGTGATCAGGAGCAACTCTTCATTGGTGCCGGGCTACGCTATAACTTTTTTCGCGACCTCCAGCTGGAGATTGACGGAACATATCTCGAGTATGACGAAATCGTTCGAAACAGTCGGGTGCGACGTGGGCGAGAGACGCTGTCGCAACTCTCGAGAATCGGCAGCTCAGCTGATTTGTTGGCCAAGATCGACGGAAAGCTCATTGATCTGCCCGGAGGCGCTGCCCGATTCTCGATCGGGGCCGGATACTCCGAACAGGACTTTCGCTTTGGCTCTGCCTCCTCACGCACGGAAATTCCGGTGGTCGAAGAATTCAACATCCTCGGACGCGATTCCTACTTTGGTTTTGCCGAGACATTTGTACCACTTGTGAGCGAGCTTAATCGCACTCCAGGGATCGAGCGGCTCGAGTTAAACGCAGCCATTCGATACACCGATTACTCTGATTTTGGATCGGCATCGACGCCTAGGTTCGGTGTGCTCTGGAGCCCGATTGATGGTCTGAACCTCCGCGGAAGTTATGCTAGAGGTTTCAGGGCACCGGAATTGCTTGGTCTAAATCCGACCAGTCAGTTCGCGACGATCTTCCCATTGGCCGCCTTTGGCTTCCCGGACGCCTTTTCTGACGACGGTACTTCAATTCTCATGAACCTGACCGGGCCGCGCCTGGCCAATCTGACTGCTGAATTCTCCGATACCTACACTTTGGGTATTGATATTGAACCGACCGCGTTTGATGGACTGTCGGTCTCGGTAACCTATTTCAATATCGACTACACAGACCGCCTTGGTGATCGGCTCCCGGATGCGTCCCAGGTCCTCTTCAATCAGGAGGAGTTTCGCTTCTTCTACGATACTTCGCCAACGCCAGAGGAGATTCAATCGATCGCGGAGAACATAATCGCAAGCGGAGGCGGCATTAGCAATCTCAGCGACCAGATCCCAGGTGACTTCAATCCCGAACCAAGCGATATTGCCCAGGCGGTTACCGTCATATTGGACAATCGTCGCCAAAACCTCGCGAGTGCACAAACTAGTGGCCTCGACTTCGTTGTAGACTACGCGCACGATGTACCTTTCGGCTCGATCAATTTCGGCATTAGAGCAACCCACACTATTGAATCTAGCCAACAGGTAACCATCAATTTCCCTCAAGATGATATATTGGATATTGTAGGACGACCCGCTTCTTGGCGAGGTCGAGCTTTCGCTGGCTTAAGTGGCGGCGGATTCAGCGGGCAACTCAATGCAAATTACGTAGGCCCATACGAGAACAGATCAGTATTGACGCCCGAAACCATTGATAGTTGGACTACGTTCGATCTCGCATTGCGGTATCGATTCGACAGGCCCAGTTCGCTTGTTGAGAACTTGGAACTCGCTGTAACGATCAACAATCTCCTTGATGAGGACCCACCCTTCGTCCGCGTACAGGAGGGTGGTGTGAGTGGTGCTCTCGCCATACCGGTAGGTTTCGATCCGGTGAACGCAGATGCTTTGGGTCGATATGTGACCGTGAGTCTCAAGCTGGCGATCTGAGTTGGTCGGCCTCCGGGGCGGTCGGCGAATATGCGGCGGGCTCCACTGATGATCATATCTCCTTTTGGACTGATTGGAATGAAGAGTGAACAACCACCTCGCATGGCGCGACATCATGCGCACGCTTTGTCTGATCGTGCTTACGGTTATTGGCACAAGCGAATTCGCCTTCACTCAAGCCAAGGCATCTGACGGGAGCGTTGGCAGGGAAGCCGATCGCAATGTCGAGCATTTCTCGGTCGAAGATATGTTAGCGTTAGAAGACGTCGGAAGGGTCGAATTCAGCCCTGATGGCGAAGCAATCTTTGTGGAAGTTCTCGGGTCGATTAGAGACGCTTCGGATTTCGGTCGTGGAGTCGGGCCAAGTGGGGAAGGTCGTATCTTTGTCTACGACTTCAATCAAACAGATAGGGCATTAGAGCCGCTTCTCCACCAAGCATCCGGCACAGATTTCAGGCTCAGAGGGTTCTCAAAGGATGGGACCGAACTCTTATTCGATGCTTTCTCTGTTGACGAACGCTTTGTTCGAAAAATCGTTAATCTCGAAACCGGGAGGATCCAGTCTGTCGATGTGAATGCAGCTGGGCCTGGCATTGATGATCCCCAGTGGGCTTTCGGCGGTCTCATCCTCTCAACACTAGGAGATGGCCATCTTTCATTCGGAGATGGGCTTCGGGGAGGAATGCGGGAATGGCTAATTCAGCGATGGCGAGAGCAGAGGATTGGAACGGCGAGCACAGCCAGTGTCCTAGGCAGCGGTAAGTATGATCATAACCCCTACCGCGGTAGTCGGCTCGTAATCTACAGTCCGGATACTAAAGCGGCAAAAGCACTGCTCGAGGGCCACTATTCGACAGTTGTCTCGAACGACACGGGAACCGCGATTGCAGCTCTCAGATTGGAGCGGATCGCGAACTCTTCAAACGCCCCGCTCGATAATGGTGGCAACGCGAACAACTATAGGAGCAGCCTCTTTGTAGTCGAGAAATCACCTTCCGGGAAATTCAAGATTTATGAACCCTGCCCAGGTTGCGACGTCCTGCGAGGTTCCTTTGGAGGTGACGCGCTACAATGGTCCGGCGATGGGCGAAGTCTTCTTTTCTTCGCCCGGCAAGATATCCAGTCTTGGGCCCAAGCTTCGTTCTTCGAATTCGATTTGAACTATGGCGAAAGTCACCCGATCAGTCATGGCGAGAATGCGCCTTTCCTTACGAGGAGCAGCGCCAATATTCGCGTTGGCAGTATGTGGTGGTCCGGCCTCCCACTATTGCGGCTTGGAGGGCGATACGAGGGTGATGTCACAGCGGAAAGCGTAAACTGGTATTCCATCACGCCTGCCGGTCCAGTCAGTTTGAGCGAGACATTTGACGGAGCCAAGCCTGAGCCAATCCTTGCGCTAGGTAAAGAACTGTTGGTGCTTCAAGGCGGCGACGTTTGGACCATCGATAGTGCTGGACAACGGTACAATCTGACCGCGTCAATCGAGCAGCCGGTAGAAGTGTGGGCGGGACAGTCTTTGGCAAATGTTCGCTCGACTCAGAAGATCGTTCTTCAAACTAAACAAGTCCAAGTGGGTGGACCAACGTCGGTTTTTTTTCTTAATCTCTCGGACGGCACAATCGAGCAAACTCACGCCTTGGATTCAGGTTCTCAACTCTTAGCTGCCTCGGCGAGCACTGCGAGTATCGCCATTTTTTCACGAGAACGCGATGGTACGCAAAAGTTGTTCGTGCGGGATGGGACTGGCCACTCTTCCCAAGTCCTCGAGTTGAACTCCCACCTTAGCGGCATGAGATTGGGAATTCCCAAGCCAATCGATCATCTGAGCCCGTCAGGAGTGCCGAGGCGTTCTTGGATCCTCCTACCTCCTGATTGGAGAGGGGGGACAATCCCCTCCCGACCGTTGTCGACATCTACCCTGGTCGCCGAGGGGGTGACGCCATGGGTAGAAGATTAAGTTCGCCCACTAGATCCCCAGACGCGCAGATCCTTTCAAGCAATGGCTATGCTGTACTCTACCCTGACCTTCCAACGTCTCGCGACCAGATGCCAACTTGGCCTCTAGACTCGGCAGAGGCCAAAGTCTTCGCATCGATCGACCGTGGGGTCGAGCTTGGCTTTATTGATCCTGACCGACTGGCGATACAAGGCCACAGCTTTGGGGGCTACGCTACTGCCGGCCTAATTGGTAAGACTGATCGATTCAAAGCGGCGGTAGCGAGCGCTGGAGCCTACAACTTGCTTAGCTACTACGGACTATTCGACATTCGGATGCGGTATCTTGATCAGTACGAAGGGCTTAACTTGACCGCGGTACGGTGGTTTGGAATCTGGTCAGCACAATCTTGGAACCACGCCATGGGAGAAGCCAGAATTGTACTGGCGAGAGAGCCCCCTTTCTCAGGTTGGGCGCATATCGACTCCTGTCATGCTCATTCACGGTGACTATGACTATATAGGTGTCACTCAGCCGGAAGAACTCTTCACCGCACTTAAGCGGCTTGGCAAAGACGCAGTTTTCTTGAGGTATTGGGGTGAAGGCCACAACCTCCACTCACCCGAAAATATCGAAGATATGTGGCGGCGTAGGCTTGCTTGGTACGACGAGCATCTAACCAGTCACGAATAGCCATCGGAAAGCACATCACCATGCGATCACTCGCAATATCTTGCATCATGAGTGCGATGCTCGCTTGGCCGGGCGACGCCTTGCAAGCAAGGCCAGAAGCAAGTGAAGCTTCGATAACTTCCGGTGTGAAGATCAAGTCCAAACAAGAGGAAGTCCAGTGGTTTGAAGGATCGCTAGAAGCTGCATTTCTGAAGGCCAAAAATGAAGGAAGGCCGGTGCTTGTCTTCATGCATTCTCAGACCTGCCCGTATTCGGCACGGTTCCGGGAAACCGTCCTTAAGAGCCAGGATTTTCTTGATCGAGCGTCAGGTTTCATCCTGGTGCGATTGGACTACCACGCAAAATCGAGCCAAGGAATTCGTGAAGCGTTTTCGATGAGCGCCACTCCAAGGATCGCAGTCTACAACCCGGATCGAGAGGAGATAACTCGAGTTCCAAATGCTCTGCATCCATCACTATACGCGATGGTATTTGATGGTACTTTGAACACTCACGGATCTATGCAAGACCTGATCGAAGGCATTCGAGAGGACCGAAGGCTGACCCCAAGCGGGTGGGTTCAGCTTGCACAGTACGATTGGCGCCAGGATGAAGGGCATGTTCTCTCCGATGAAGAACGAGCCAATTTCTTGGAACAGCTCTATGTGAACTGTCCTATTGATGTCGGAGTTGCCTGCAGCCGTTTGAAATTCGCACAATTGTTCCAGCGGCTTCAACTCGCAAAGAACCAGCCCTTTTCGGCAGATGACCTATACCGATTTGCTGAATTTCTATTGAAAGAGCTCGATAACGAAGCCTCGGTCCAAAGCAACCTCGATTGGTTGAGTTTTTTGGGGCCGCCATTCATCCGCCTCTTGACGGGCAAAAATCTCGATCACCGCAATCAGCTTGTCCTTCGTTGGTCGGATGCGCTGCTCGAACGCGCTGATGATCCGTCACTCACAACAATCGAGCAATTCAGCATGATCCAATCTGCAGCGCAAATCCTGAAACTGAGCCACCTTTCGAACGAAGTACCTGAAGACCTTAATCAGCTTGCATTGGCACGAATAGATGCAGCAATTCAAAACGCGCCAAACTCACATGAAAGGACTATTGTCGTTCGTTTTGGAGCACGACTGCTGCGAGTAATTGACATGTCAGAAGAGGCTTCTCGCTACTTAGAAACTGAATTGATCCGTGTTGCAACCGGGCCCAAATAGCTCGATCCTTCACGTCTCACGTGAGCCCGGTAGTGACCTGGGCAGACGGATAACGCCAGTTATGTGACTAGAAGCACCACAACTGTCCATGTCCACTATGTCCAGACAGTAAAGGAACTGCTTGCGATCACGGGTCTTGCTCAGCAATATCCGGACCCGTGTCCACTTCGCTCAAACACCCTCTGGAACTCGCGCGGATCACGCTACCGGACGGACGAAGATCATGGACCGCCCTGGACCGGGAAGGCGACATAATCGGGGATGTCCGCAACTGGATCCTCCACCTCGAGCAGACCCACTCTTCGCCCAACACAATCCGCTCATACGTACGCCATGTCGTCGATTTCGCGAACTACCTTGGCGCGCATGACGCTGGATTTAGTCAATCAACGGTCGCGCTTTACGATGGCTTTCTCGCCTGGCGTCTTGCCAAGCCCAAAGGTGCTTTGCCTAGTCCCAAGCTCATCCGTCTGCGAGCTGTCGAGGCCCCGAAACTATCTCCATCGACGCGCACCCAGATCCAGCTCGCGATCAAGTCATTTTATCGCTTCTACAACGGCACCGACGATTTCGAGATCGACGCGGTCGATGTTAGCAAAGCCTATGACGGTCATCGCGCTTACAAGCCGTTTCTCGAACACATCAACCAGCGCCGCGCGACGCGGCGCAAGGACCGCTATCTCTCGGGTGATACCAACCGGGTCCAAAGACAAGTTCTCAAGAAGCGCCTCACCCCCGACGAGGTTCTTCGACTGGTCGAGGCTTGCAGGCTCGCTCGCGACGCGTTTCTGGTCGTCCTGCTTTACAACACGGGTCTCAGGATCGGCGAGGCGCTCGGTCTGCGGCACGTCGATATCGATCTGGCAGAAAAGGTTGTCTGGGTGGTTCCGCGCGACGACAACACCAATGGCGCTCGTGCGAAATCCGGACGAACTCGCGGCATCCCGGTCCACGACTACGTGCTCAACATGTATGTCGATTATCTGACCGCCGCAGAATACATGCCGGCATTCGAAGCTGGCAGCCAATATGTGTTCGCCAACGTGCAGGCCGGTACCATCGGGAAGGCAATGAGCCTGTCCTATGTGCAAAAGCTCAAGCGCCTCTTGAGGAAGCGCGCTAGCGTTGATTTTAGCTGGCATATGTTCCGCCACAGCCATGCATCGGAAGCGATCGCAGCGGGATACACGCTGCTCGAGGTGGCGGATCGTCTCGGACATTCCAGCCCCCAGACAACCTCGACGTTCTACCAGCATCTCTTCGCTTCGGAGATCCGGCAACTCTATTTGACCGGACCAGACGCGGTGCAAGAAAGGCTGGAGCGCCTGCGCGAGGCAGAACTGGTCGGAAAGGATATCCGATGGGCGTGACGCCGCTGGCACAGGTAGGCGGCACGCCGCGCGATAGCGATCGCTACAGCAACTGGCTCGAAAATCGCCTGGCAGCCTATTCCCAGCAGCTCAACGACAACGATGTCTGGTCCGACGCGGTCATGCAGGTCGCTTTCGATCGTCACTGGCTGAGCCCAACCTATGAAAGCGTGTCGCTTCGCTCTGCAGACCCGATCCTCACCAACGAGATCAAATCCTACCTCGCGGCCTCGGTCCTGGACGACCGCAAAGCCAGCGCAGGCTGGTTTTCGCGTCGTGCACCTGTCATCAGATTCCTGGCCGAAGAGGGAGAAACCCTACTTCGGCAGTTCCAGGTAGCCTGCCTTGCTGACCTAACTCACCCCGGCTTCCGGCCTCCCGATGAAGCCGGCGCTGAACATCCGAGCCAGCACAATCACGCCCTGCTGGATGTCTACGGCGCGTGGTATCTCGCGAACTACAAATGCCGGAGGCAAACACAGACACGCAAGTGGATCCGCGGCGGCAAGGTGGTCACAAGCATCTACCATTCGCCCGAAATCCAGCTGATCGGCGACGTCCACCGTTTTTCGATCATCAATCAGGCACAGATGTCGGTATTGAAAGAGCGCGACATCATCCTCCTTAACGATCTCTATAGCGAAGAGGACACGCGCTTTCGTGACCGCCAGCGGCAGAAAGACGCCTACCTTAACCTGACGAGTTTCGAGCCGTGGCAGCGCCCGTTGATGCGCGGTTTCTTCCTCGACAAGATCACCCATGGAGAGATCGCTCCGGGTACACTCACAGGCTTACGGAGGATTTTGCTTCTGTTCGCCCGGTTCCTTCGCGAGGAAGGCATTCGCGAACCAAGCCAAATCAATGAAGCGACGATGGAGCGCTATCTCGCTTGGGGGAACGCTCACAATGCGGTCGGTAAGAACTGGTACACAGATGTTGTTCAGCTGCTGCGTGCCGCTCCTATCCTTTTCCCGGGCCAGTGGCCGCGGATTGCCCTCGACAAGAGAGCGGCGCGCCGCATCCGCCGCAAACAAGCCTCAGATGATCCACGCAACCGACTTTATGCGTCGCGCGAGGGGGCAAATCGAGCGGCTCCTCCGGAGGCACTGGCGGCGATGGTCGCTAAACTCGACGAACTGCCAGATCCGCTCCCAGCGATCTTCACGATCGGTCTGACAACCGGCGCGCGTGCGGAAGATCTGCATGCCCTCCTCTTCGATTGCCTACGCCCCGATCCACATGATGAACGCTTCATGCTGTTCACTTACTGGCAGAACAAGGTGAGCCGTTGGAACACCAAGCCCTTGCTGCGTACCGACCCCGCGCATCGGTCCATGATTATGCGGATCGAGAGCCAGCGCGCTCGACTTCGGCAGCTCGTCGGAGGCGATACGAAGTATCTGTTCCCCGTGTTCTACGGCAAACGGGAATCGTTCATCGATTACCACTGGACAATGAAGCAGCTGAAGGAGTTCTGCATCAAGCACCAGATCGTCGGTAACGAAGGCAAGCCGTTCGATTTCTCCTGGCATCCGCTCCGCCACCACCGCGGCACCCAGATGGCCGCTGAAGGGCACGACATTCTCAACATCATGTTCGAGCTCGGCCATACATCGCCCGACATGGCAGCCTCCTATGTCAACCGGCGCCTAGATCTCAAAAAGAAGGCCTTGCTCAGTAAGGGCGGCGGCCGGTTCTTCACGATAGAGGGCAAGGTCGACGAAGCCGTCGGTGAACTCATGGTCCGCAAGGACAGCATGACAGCCACACGGGTGTGCGGCGGAGCATGTACCTTGCCGGGCCAATTGGGAGATTGGTGCGACCATGCCCATGCCTGCCTGACATGCAGGTTCTTCCGCGCCGACGGCAAAGATCTCGACCACTTTCGAAGCGAGCGCGCGAAACTTTACGTCGCGATCGAAAGCCTGGAAGAGGAAGCAAAGAACCTGAACGAAGGCGGTCAGGCCCGCATGGCTGAAATCATGCGCAAGCGGCTCCAGCGTAACAAGAATGCGGTCCAGAACACCGACACCATCATCCGATCCATCGAAGAGAGCGGAGGCTTTGAAGGAGCGAAGCAGCGCTACAAGCCCGCCTCGCCCGAAGAGGAGACTGCTCGATGAGTTCAGTGAAGGATCGGCGCATCGCAACCCTCAATGACGCTCGCAATCGACGCAGCGTCGAAAAGCGCGCAGCGGTCGAAGACGCGATCCTTCGCCTCCGCCAAAGCAAACAGCCTGTGACCTTTGTTGCAGTGGCCCGCGAAGCCGGTGTCAGTCGTCAGTACCTCTACAACAATTTCGCCGATGAAATCGGCGAGGAGCGCGCCGACACTCGTACTCATTCCGAAGTGATCGACGGCAAGAAAGTGCCGATGCGAACACCTGAGGAGCACCGGCACATCGAGGCGGCGTTGCGGAACAAGATCGAGCGCATCGAAGCCGAGCTTGCAGAGACACGCACCAGGAAGGTTGCTGCTGAACGGACCGCTGAGCGAGAGCGAGGAAAGGCGGAGCACTGGCGGCAGCTCTACACAGTTGCGCTCTCACGTTTGCCACCCGAGGAGGCCCCTACCCCGCTCCCGTCCTCGGAATAGTGATCCTTCGCCGACCCAGATGGTTACGACCGATGAAGTCAGAAGTGAGCCGCCTTCGGCGTCTTACACTTCCAACTTCCTCAGTCGTCCAGTTGAAGAAGACACAATGGACAGACCTTTACTCTCAATATCATGAGTTTTCGACGGAAATGCCAATTGGGTACTGATATATGTGAAATCGGAAAGAGGCAGCCACAAGCGGGCTATTGGACCACAGCGCAACATCTTATTGACGCTGCCAGCGCATAGTGTCGTTTTCCCTTAAATCCGGAAATGGCAAAATGCGAAGAATGGCGGAAATCCTTGTCTCCGGTGGATGCGGTCGGTTCCTTAAATCGTGAAATGGTCCCTTAATTCGTGGACTGAAGTGACCGCGGGACTGTATGTAGGCTCTCGACATCGAGTCGGAGAATTATGCGCCGGATATCGCTCAGCTGTGGCTCTCATTTGGCGGGTGTTCGCTCAGGCGGCGCCGAGAAGCTGGAACACGATCGCACGTTTGAGTTCGGTGCGACCGCTCCTCTCTGCCAACAAACCCGGTGCGATGCGAAATGAATGCCAGTCGGGACATTAGCACTGTCCCGGCGGATGAATGGAACTTAGCGCATGAGCGCCTGCCCGTAATCAAGCGATTGGCGGAGACACCCAATCGAACGCGTCAGCACGCGAAAGACGCGGCTGAGGAGCTTGGGATCAGCCTCACGCTGGTTTATCGGCTCCTCTCGCGTTACGAGACAGCTCCTTTGCTTACGAGCCTGCTTCCAGAACGGCGAGGCCGACGTGAAGGCGATGTGCGCCTTGAGGATCAGGTCAATGCGATGGTCGAGACGACCATCGATGAATTCTACGCGACCCGTCAGAAGCCGAAGATCGCGAAGCTTGTCCGTGAAGTGCGGCGTCGATGCCATGCTGCGGGCCTGGAGCCTCCAAGCCGAAAAGCGATTGCCCTGCGCCTCTCGCGTCGCCCAAACGCCGAAGTACACGCTCAACGCCATGGTCCGAAGGCGACGCGCGATCGATATGCGCCAGTGACCGGTGCATTTGAGGCGCCCTCGCCGCTTGCTGTGGTTCAGATCGATCACACACAGGTTGATGTGATTGTGGTCGACAGCATAACCCGAGAGCCGCTCCAACGGCCTTGGCTTACGTTAGCGATCGACGTGTACTCGCGCTGCGTAGCGGGCTTCCATCTCTCGCTCGAGCATCCTTCCGCGACCAGCGTGGCGCTTTGCATGGCACAAGCAATCCTCCCAAAAGATGGCTGGCTGTCGGCAAGAAAAGTCGAGGGCGAATGGCCAGTCTACGGCGTGCCCAGCAAGCTGCACCTGGACAATGGTAAGGACTTCCGCTCCGAGGCGCTCGCGCGAGGCTGTGCCCAGTATGGGATCAAAATCGACTATCGCCCTGTCAGAACACCGCACTATGGCGGCCATATCGAACGGCTGATCGGCACGATGATGGGGGAGGTTCATCTGTTGCCGGGCACCACCTACTCCAACATTCGTGAGAAAGGCGACATCGATCCAGCGAAGACAGCGGCGATGACGATCGACGAGCTGGAAGCCTGGTTCACCCATGCGATGGTGGGCGCCTACCATAACAAGTTCCACCGAGGCATCGACACCACACCACTTGCAGCATGGCAACGCGGCATCGAGGGCGATGAGAAACTTCCGGGGCGCGGCAAACCGCGAACGATCACCGATCGGCGACGTCTGCTCATCGACTTTCTGCCGTTCAAACGGCGACTAGTGCGCCGCGAAGGCATCGCGCTGCACAAGATCGCTTACTGGTCGGACGTCCTGGCCACACTTGTCGGCCATCCCGACAAACTCATCGTTCGCTATGATCCGCGCAATTTGAGCCGGGTCTATCTGCTTGCTCCCGACGGGGAATATTACGACGTTCCCTATGCCGACCTGCGGAGGCGGCCAATATCGCTTGGGGAACAACGCGCTGCACTCAAGTATGCGGCCGCGCAAGGATGGGGTAAGGTGAACGAAGACGGACTGTTCCGCGCTTTGGATGCGATGCAGGCGATCAGCGACAAGGCGGTAAAAGATACAAGGGCAGCTCGCCAACAACGCGAGCGACGCCGGCGCTCAGAACTCGATCAGGCGGAATCCTTATCCTCAGCAGAGCCCGCAGCCACCAATGCTGAGGACTTCCCGAATATTACTGAGAAGCCAAACCTTTTCGACGTCGAGGAATGGCAATGACATCACGCGACTACACGCATTTATTGGAAAGCGTGCGAGCGCTCGCCGACGAACCGGATGCGTTGCGGATCCGGCACATCCGCACCGATAGGTGGCTGGGCTACACGCGGGCTGAAGGGGCGCTGGCGATGATGGAGGATTTACTCAGCTTCCCCAAGCGCACGCGCATGCCCAACATGCTGCTGGTAGGGCCAAGCAACAACGGCAAGACCATGATCGTGGAGAAGTTCCGCCGCACGCATGTGCCTGATAGGCCAGAAAACTCGGTGCAAGTGCCTGTGCTGACAGTAGAGATGCCGCCCTCTCCGAACGAATGCCGCTTCTTCGGCGCTGTGATTGAAGCAATGGGGATACCCGATCGCGGGCCTGCAAAACTGCCCGCGAAGCAGGACATCGCCATGCGTTTATTGCGCGCCACAGAAGTACGCATGCTCATCATAGATGAGGTTCACAACCTGCTGAGCGGCACGCGAGACCAACAGCGTCGGTTCCTCAATCTCTTGCGCTGGCTGGGCAATCAGTTGCAGATCCCACTGGTAGCGGTGGGCACTGCGGAGAGTATGCGCGCGATCCAGAGCGACGATCAACTGGCCAACCGATTTACACCCTATCGCTTGCCGCGATGGTCGGTACCGATGCCGAGTTTATGAGGCTGGTAGCAACGCTGGAGGCGGTGATGCCATTGCGCAAAGCCTCGAACTTGACCGAACCAAAGAACCTTCAGCGGTTACTGGGCACCTCGGAAGGAATACTGGGCGAGGTGGTGACCATCATCACGCAGTGCGCGGTCAATGCGATCAAGCACGGAGAAGAGACTATAAGGCTCGATGCGCTTGACCAGATCGGTTTTGTGCCGCCCTCCGAGCGACGAAGCGTAACATTCGCATGAGCTCCGTGGCGCGCGATCTGTTCCCTGTGGAACTGATTGAACCGCATGTACACTCTTGCGGCAAGTTGGTTCTAGCGCCGTTCGCCGATGAGGTGCTCGGATCGTGGCTTCACCGGCGGGCAAACGCGCTGGGTCTGACGCCGAACGAAATGTTTGGCGGCGATGCCCGGATACTGAAGGAGCATCGGGACTGGTGGGCGAAGCCGAGCGACGCGATGATAGAGGTGATTGCGTCGGTCACAGGCTCGTCCAAGGAACTGGTGATGGCGACCACCGTAACATGGAGCCCAGACTTCCCCTATGATCCGCCGAGCCGCTTCTCGATGCACCAGTTCTACACCGGCCTGGCAATGCACTCTCAATCCCGAAGGATCGGCTTTTGCGCCAGCTGCTTCGCGGAGGATGGCGTACCCTACGTCCGGCGAACGTGGGCAGTGGGTTGGGCAGCAATTTGCCCCAAACACGGCAAGTTTTTGAGTGGGCAATGCCCGAACTGTGGCTCGTGTCCGAAGATTGCCAGCCTTGGGAACCTCGGGCCGTTCGAGCCTCATAAATGTGAGCGATGCGGCTTCGATCTTGGCACCGCGCAGCAGATTTCGGCGCCGGCTGTAGCGGCAGCGTTCCAGGAGCGCCTCTTCAACGCAAGCGAGACAGGTTGGTTCGAGCTCGACGCAGAACACACGGTTACCTGGCCTGAGGCGCTGACCTTGTTCGTATTCATTCTGAGTCTGATCTGGGACGGTTCTGGCTGTGATCGCCGCAGAGAGCTTGCGACGGTCGTCGCCAAGGATATCGGGATAGAACGAAGCCACTTACGGCTTACCAGCCATCAGGGGGATTTCTTGTTCTCGCCTGGGTCACGGCAGCATGGCAAAAACGCCTGTCCGTTATGGCATCGATCCTCGAGCCCGACCTCACGATTTACGCCGTACTGCGCCACCACGCTGAAGATGGGGAGGTAAGAGCGCGGGTCCTCGACAATATCTTTGTCCCATCCCTCCCCTCCGCCATGGCCGCGCAGCTTACCGCGGCCACAACAGCCATGAATCTAAAGACAACGGAAGCGGGATCGCCTCGGCTCGTACCAGCCCTTGCTCAACACCTCGGCCTATAAAGCTACGCAACGTGACCGATCGAGCTCGCCGGGCTCGAAATCCAAAGCCGCCAAGAGTTCTTGGCAGGCAGAGGCCAGACGTTCCTTTGCCTCCCTGACCTTCATCCCCGCGAGGAACCCCACGACCGGCCACAGTCGGCCCTCGGAATGTCGGAACGCGAGAATATGTTGATCGCTTGTTGGCCATTGGGCAATTTTCAGCGCCGCTCGCCGCAGCAGATCGCACCCCGAAACATGCGCATATGGATCGAGAGGATCGACGTCCTCGCCATAGAGCATCAACTCGATCGGCATACACCGCGTGCGAACTTCGATCCGACGAGCCTGGTCGCGAGCAAGATTGATGGCAACTTGCTTCCCATATGCCTGCAAATCTTCTGGCTCACAGGGCGCGGACCAGATAAGCAGCAAAGTCTCTTGCACCATCTCTTCAATCAGGTGAGGAGGATATCGCCAATTGCGAAAATAAGACTCAAGCTCGCGCCAGTGCTCTCGCGCATATCGGTCTAGCAAAGCGTGACGTTGCTCGTTCATCGCTGAGACTCCTGGACGAAGCAGAGCTGGTCCACTCCGACTCGCGCTTGCGTCTTTGGTCGATACCGAGCCTAGCTGCGAACGGCGACGAGTCCACGAATTAAGGAACCGTTCCACGATTTAGGGGACCATTTCCCGATTTAAGGGAAAACGACAACTGCCTCCGTCTCCCACCTCAGCATCCAACTTCGGGAACGTTTTTCTGCAAGTTTCGCCTTTTCGTGCGTCTTACTATGTGGCGCATGGGGGATCGCATGGCCTTACGGCCGTGAAATTCTTCGCATCGGTAGGCGCCCTCCCATTCTCGCGAAAGGCGGACCGACCTAGATGACGAAATCGACCATTCTCACAGCAGCGCTTCTATTCACTGCCGCTTCTCCATCCGCTGCTGAGCCCGCATCCGATCAGGGCGTCCCCGGTCCCGAGCAAGACCCTTACATCTGGCTAGAAGAGGCGCGCAGCGATGAAGCCTTGGCATGGGTCGAGAAGGAAAACGAGCGCACTCTCTCGCACTTGGAAGCCGACCCTCGCTTCGAGCAGTTGAAGAGCGAGGCGCTCGCGATCCTCGATAGCGAAGACCGCATCCCTTACGTCTCATTTCGTCCCGATGGACTCTACAATTTTTGGCAGGACAGGGACAATCCGCGCGGCATTCTCAGGCGCACAAATCTGGAGACCTATGCGACCGACGATCCCGAATGGGACCTCGTCCTTGATGTAGACCAGTTAGCCGCAAGAGAAGGCCGTGAGTGGGTCTACAAAGGCTCGACCTGCCTACCGCCCGATCTTACCAAATGCATGATCGCGCTCTCGGATGGCGGCAAGGACGCGACTGTGCTGCGCGAGTTTGACACCTCAACGAAGCAATTTGTCGAAGGCGGGTTTGAATTGCCCGAGAGCCAGGGCAGCATCGAGTGGATCGATCAAGACACCATGCTGGTAACCCGCAACTTCAGCGAAGAGCTGATGACGGAGAGCGAGTACCCATTCACGACCCGCTATTGGCGACGCGGAGAAACGATCGATGCTGCGCCCGTGATTTTTCGCGGCAGCCGCCAAGACGTTTGGGCAGGTGCCAATCTTCTTCAAGACAATAGCGGCAAAATCCACGGGTTCACGGCATATCGTGGGACCAGCTTCCACGAAGCCCAGCGGTTTTTCTTCGACGGAGACAAATGGCTCCAACTCGATATGCCGCTCAAAGCTTCACTGTACGGGATCGTCGATGGTCACCTGCTTTTTTCAACCGACGTCGATTGGGAGACGCAAGGACGAACCTTCCCCGCCGACAGCCTGACTGCTGTTGATCTGGAGGAATGGAAATCCGATCCAAACGGCTCGCAGAATACGCTGGTCTGGGCTCCGGGTGAGCGCCAGACCAGGCGCGGCGGTGCAATAACCGGCAATGCATTGTTCGTAGGGCTGCTGGACAACGTCGTCGGCAAGGTCCTCAAGTTCAATTATGAGGACGGTCAATGGATGAGCGAGCAGGTTGAGCTGCCCGACAATGCCACGGTTGGCATCGCGGCAAGCTCGGATGAGACCGGCCAGATCATGTTCACTGTTTCCGACTTCCTCAACCCAACGACGCTCTATTACTCAGACGGAACAGGCGCGCCGCGCATCATCAAGACTAGCCCGAGCTTTTTCGACAAGACGGGGATGGAAGTCGAACAGCACGAAGCAACCAGCGCTGATGGCACCCAGATCCCCTATTTCATCGTGAAGCCCAAGGGTATGGCGCTCAACGGCACGACACCGACATTAATGACTGGCTACGGTGGTTTCCAGGTGTCGCGCCTGCCGAGCTATCTGGGTTCCACCGGCAAGCTATGGCTCGAAAGGGGTGGAGCCTATGTGCTTGCCAATTTACGAGGCGGCGGTGAGTTCGGGCCGAACTGGCACCAGTCCGCGATCCGCGCGAACAAGCAGCGGACCTGGGACGATTTCATTGCCGTCGGCGAGGACCTGGTTGCTCGCGGCTACACGTCGCCTGAGCATCTTGGGATTCAAGGTGGCTCGCAGGGAGGATTGTTGGTGGGCACGGCCATCACCCAGCGCCCGGACCTCTTCGGGGCGGCGATCGTCCAGATCCCGCTGTTCGACATGCTGCGCTATCACCTGATTGGGCGCGGGGCTTCGTGGATCGGCGAATATGGCGATCCGCGCATCCCCGAGCAGCGCGAATGGATCGAGGGTTACTCGCCCTACCACAAGCTCGTCGGGGACAAGGACTATCCCACACCGTTCCTGTGGGCTTCGACCGCCGACGATCGCACGCATCCTGCGCATGCACGCAAAGGTGCCGCCCGGCTCAAGGAGCTTGGTCATCCCTACTGGTACTTCGAGGATATGACAGGTGGTCATTCGGGAGGGGTCGACAATGAGCAGCGCGCCAAGATCCAGGCGTTGCAGTTCACTTACCTGCTCGAGCGTCTTGTCGATGCCCCGGCCAATCTGCGCCGGTCGACTGAATGGCTTGAAGAGAACGCGCAGCGCAATGGTGTCGTCGCTCTTCCCTCAGGACTGCAGTACCGCATCATTGCAGCTGGAGACAAGCAGCAGCAGACTACTCGGCTCGGCGACTATGTATGCACCCACGCATCGGGACGCCTGACCAATGGCACTGCATTTTGGTCTCGCACGGCTCCTGAACCTGCAATTGCCTTCAAATCCGACCGGGTGATAAAAGGCTGGCAGGAAGTACTTCAGCTCATGCGCCCTGGCGACCGCTTTGAAGTCTACATTCCACCAAGTCTTGCCTACGGTGATCAAGCCCGGGGCGAGACAATCGGACCCAACGATGCCCTCATCTTCGAACTCTCGCTCTATGGATCGACTGCTTCGCCTTTTCCTGAAGGAGAGGATTGCAGAACTGTCTTAGCTCAGGCCGAATGAACCACCTTGCCGTGGCTGGGCATGCCTCCTTCGCAAAATTCGCATCTGCGTACCGCGAAACCAACTCCGCTGCGCGAAGCGATTACATTGGCCTATCGGCTGCTCGAACCTGAAACGGTTGCTCCACTCCTTGAAGATGCGCGGCTGACAGATCTTCAGCGTGAGATTGTGGCTGACATCGCACAGCGCCTCATCACGCGGCTACGGGCAAAGGGACAGCAAGGCGGCGTTGAAAACCTGGTCAAGGAGTATGCGCTCTCAAGCGAAGAGGGCGTTGCGTTAATGTGTCTTGCCGAAGCGCTGCTGCGCGCGCCGGATAAGGCGACCCGCGATGCCTTGATACGCGACAAGATCGCAGGCGGCGACTGGCGCTCGCATCTGGGAGAGGATCGCTCTATCTTCGTGAATGCAGCTACCTGGGGACTGGTTGTCTCGAAGAAGCTCGTGACGCCGGTAGTTGAGGATAGTCTTGGCACATCGCTGACGCGCTTGATCAAGCGAGCCGGCGAGCCCGTTATCCGCAGCGGCGTGAACATGGCGATGGAAATGATGGGCGAGCAATTCGTCACCGGAGAGACCATTGCCGAAGCGCTCAAACGAGCGCGCAAGCAAGAAGCGAAGGGCTTTTCCTACAGCTATGACATGCTCGGCGAAGCAGCCATGACCATGGCCGATGCCGAGCGCTATTATGCAGATTACGAGCGAGCCATCCACGCGATCGGCAAGGCTTCTGATGGGCGCGGCGTCTACGAAGGGCCCGGTATCTCGATCAAGCTCTCCGCGCTGCATCCGCGATACGAGCGCGCGCAGCTTGACCGAGCCATGGGCGAGCTCTTGCCTAGGGTTCGCGCGCTGGCGATCATGGCGAAAGGTTTCGACATCGGGCTCAACATCGACGCCGAGGAGGCTGACAGGTTGGAGATGTCGCTCGATATCCTCGAGGCCCTCGCTCTCGATCCCGAGCTTGCGGACTGGAACGGGCTCGGGATCGTGGTCCAAGCCTATGGCAAACGGTGTCCGATGGTGATCGACTGGATCGTCGATCTTGCCCAGCGCTCAGACCACCGGATCATGGTGCGTCTTGTCAAAGGTGCTTACTGGGATAGCGAGATCAAGCGCGCGCAGGTCGAAGGTCTCTCCGACTTCCCTGTCTTCACCCGCAAAGTGCATACCGATGTAAGCTATATTTCTTGCACCCGAAAGCTGCTTGCCGCGCGCGATCATGTCTTCCCGCAATTCGCAACGCACAACGCTCAGACGGTCGCGACGATCTATCACCTGGCGGGGGAACAGTTCGAGATCGGAGATTATGAGTTTCAGTGCCTCCACGGGATGGGCGAAGCCCTCTATGAAGAGGTAGTTGGAGCCAGCAAGCTGGGCCGCCCATGCCGCATCTACGCCCCGGTCGGCGCGCACGAGACGCTGCTGGCCTACCTGGTGAGACGACTGCTCGAGAACGGCGCCAATTCTTCGTTCGTAAACCAGATCTACGACGAGAACGTCGCACCCCAAGAACTCGCAAAAGATCCGGTCGACGAAGCGCTTGCGATCGATCCGGTAGGATCCCCGCATCCGCTGATCCAATTGCCGCGCAAACTCTATCCTGATCGGGTGAATTCGCGAGGGCTCGACCTTAGCGATGAACATGTTCTTGCAGACCTATCCCAAACGCTCCGATCTTCCACCCAAGTGGAATGGCGCGCCGAACCGACATTTGGTGGAATCCCAAGCGGGGGCGCCCGGGACATCGTCAATCCAGCTGATCACCGCGACCTTGTGGGGAAGGTCATTTGGGCCAGCGAAGCCAATACAGGCGCCGCAATGAAGCGGGCCGCAGAAGCCTTCACCTCTTGGTCGATCACGCCAGTCACCACACGTGCAGCGTGTCTTGAGCGAGCCGCTGATAGTCTTGAAGCGGCAATGGAGGAGTTGCTCGGCCTGATCATGCGCGAAGCAGGCAAATCGGCAGCCAACAGCGTTGCAGAAGTGCGCGAAGCCGTCGACTTCCTGCGCTATTACGCACAGCAAGCGCGTGATAACCTCGAGGACAGCAAGGCGCTTGGACCCGTCGTGTGCATCAGTCCGTGGAACTTTCCGCTCGCAATCTTCATTGGCCAGATCGCAGCAGCACTCGTTGCTGGAAACACAGTTTTAGCTAAGCCCGCCGAAGAAACCCCACTTATTGCAGCGCAAGCGATCAGCATCCTGCATGAGGCCGGTGTTCCGCAAGAGGTGCTGCAACTCATTCCAGGTGCCGGCGCAATCGGCGCAGCGCTTGTCGCTTCCGAGCATACCTGCGGAGTGCTATTCACCGGATCAACCGAAGTCGCCAAACTGATCCAGCGCCAACTCGCCGAGCGGACGCTATCCAGTGGCGCACCTATTCCGTTGATAGCCGAGACCGGTGGTCAGAACGCAATGGTGGTCGACAGTTCTGCGCTGCCCGAGCAGGTCGTTAGAGACGTCATCGCGAGCGCGTTCGACAGCGCCGGACAACGCTGTTCCGCACTTCGCGTGCTTTGTCTCCAAGAGGACATCGCCGACGATCTACTGCGGATGTTGCGCGGCGCCATGGCGGAGCTTCGGGTCGGCAACACCGACAGCCTTGCGGTCGATGTTGGACCAGTGATTAGCGCCGAAGCCCGCGATGGAATTGAAGCGCATATCGAAGCATTTCGTCGGCGCGGACGAAGCGTTCAACAGCTTGCACTACATGAGAGCACCCGCAGGGGCACCTTCGTCCCGCCCACAATCATCGAGATCGACGATCTTGCCGAGCTTGGAAGGGAAGTGTTCGGCCCGGTCCTCCATGTGCTGCGGTTTAAGCGCCTAAGCTTGCAGCAACTCATGCAACAAGTTCGGCAGACCGGGTACGGCCTCACCTTCGGCATTCACAGCCGCATCGATGAGACCATTACGACCGTCACGGCGCTAGCGGAGGTCGGCAACGTCTATATCAACCGCAATGTGATCGGTGCGATTGTCGGAGTTCAACCATTTGGCGGGCGCGGGCTTTCGGGGACCGGCCCAAAGGCTGGTGGGCCACTTTACCTGGGACGACTGGTAACAAACGCGCCAAACTTAGCTCCTCCCCTCGGGCAAATCGCACACCTCCCTGGGCCAGTCGGTGAGCGCAACACCTACGCAGTCCATCCACGCGGATCAATTCTGCTGCTCCCGGCCACCATGAACGGGTTTCGGGCGCAGCTGGACGCCGTCGACGCGACCGGAAATGCTGCGATCGTGCCTCTGGCAGCTCGCGCGCTCGCAGAGAAGCTTGAACCCGACATATTCGCCAAGATCGAATGGACCAGCAATTGGGAGATGGAAACAAGCTTCGCCCATGTGCTGATCGAGGATGCAGGTGAGGACATCGCACCCGTCTTGATGGCAATTGCCTCGAGGGAAGGACCGATCCCCATTGTCCAGCTGGGCAGCAAGAACCGCCCCTATCGCACCGACTGGATGCTCGAAGAGGTCTCGATATCAATCGACACCACGGCGGTACCGGCGGAAATGCCAGTCTGATGGCGGTGGCATAGGGTCTTAGCCCCACAGATCAATCATAAAGACCTTTGAAAGGAGCTCCCTACCTCATCGGTCGCACTGATCCCAATGAAATAGTACGGCCCATCTGGTGTCGTTTTCCCTTAAATCCGAAAACGGGAAAAGGCGAAGAATGGCGCAAGTCCTTGGCCCCGGCGAATGCTGTCGGTTTCCCAAATCGTGGAATGGGACCCTAAATCGTGGACTGCGGGAACCGCGTGATTGCTATAGTGGCTTCGCGCATCAAGCGGAGGATCAAGCGCCGGGTACCGCTCAGCTACGCCTCTGATGTCGTAGGTTTTCGCGAAAGCGCCCGGCGGGAACTGGAGTGCAATAGCGCGCCTACAGCTCTAATTGCTTGATCCCAAGTCCAAATGCGAGCGGCGGCGAGACCACGTTATAGGGACCCGTTCTTGGAATTAAGGGACCAGTGTCGGATTTAAGGGAAAACGACAACAATCTGAGCGATAGCAAACTTTCTCCGAGATTTTTTGTGCAAGTTTTGCGGTGTCGTGCGTCTTACTAAGTGACGCTGCGGAAAGTGCCCGCACTCTACCCTCGCTGGTTTTCCTCTCTGATGCGTCATGAAGCGAGTAACGCGCCGATTTGCTCGATTGCGGGCGCGGGAAAAAATACAGCTAAACCGGGAGAGAAAATGGGCGGGAACGTCTGCCATGCTCTCTTGAGGATGGCTCATTGTCCCGCCCCTTTTTCAAAGTGCATCGGCGCTCGGTTTTGTTGCGAGGCTGGCGCAAGATGTTTGGAATACCAATAGTCCTCAAGTTTGGAAGCTCGGCGCTGAGGGGCAGCGCCGAGCTTCCTCTCGTGGCGAGCGAGATCTACCGTTACGTGCGCGAAGGACGCCCCGTGCTTGCGGTGGTCTCGGCTTTCGACGGGCATACCGACCGGCTGATCGCCGCCGCGCTGAAGACCGGGTTTACTCCGGACAGTTCGGATTATGCCGGCGTGGTTGGCCTGGGAGAGCTGAGAAGTGCCCAGGCGCTGCGCGCTTCGATCGACAAACTTGGCCTGCCATGCGAGGTCCTGACGCCCGAGGCTATCGACCTGCGCGCAAAAGGCGAAGCCGACCACGCGGTCCCGATCGGTGCAAAAACGTCGGTGCTGCGCGCCGCCATGAAGCGCAATGCGGTGACGATCGTTCCCGGTTATAACGCGATCGGACTGCGCGGGCAGCCTGTGCTCCTGGGACGCGGCGGCAGCGACATGACCGCGATCTTTCTCGCCTATGCGCTCGATCTAGGAGGTGTGCGGCTGATCAAGGATGTCGACGGGCTCTATACCAGCGATCCCAATCTCGACGCCCAGGCGCTGCGTTACTCCGATATCGATTGGGAGACCGCGCGCGATATTGGCGGGGTGCTGGTGCAGAGCGAGGCGGTGGCCTTCGCCGCGCAGCACACAGTCGAGATCGAGGTTGCACGGATCGGCCAGGTCGGCGCGACCCGGATCGGGCCCGTATCGAACCCTCCCCTGCCGGCTCCCCGGCGACGCCCCTTGCGGATCGTGCTCGCCGGCTGCGGGACGGTCGGCGGCGGGGTGGCCGAACGCTTGCTTGCCGAGCCGGCGCGCTATGAGCTGGTCGGCGTGTTGGTCAGTAGGGCGCAGAAGCACAAAGACACCCCCTACATCGACCGCTTAATCAGCGATGTCAGCCGGATCGCGCATCTCGAGCCTGACGTGCTGATCGAGGCCACCAATGGCACCGATGCGCGCCACCTGATTGCGCGCGCGCTCAATCATCAGATCCACGTGATCAGCGCCAACAAACAGGCGGTGGCGCGCGATCTGGCCGCGCTGTTCGATCATGCGCGCGCCAATCATGTAATGCTCAGGTATTCGGCGTGCGTTGGCGGAGCGGCACCGATCATCGAGACGGTGGATGCCATCAGCGAGGAACACCGGATCGAACGGATCGAGGGCGTGCTCAACGGGACGGTCAATTTTATCGGTTCGCGGATCGCAGAAGGCAAATCGACCGTGGAGGCTATCAGCGCCGCGCGCGATGCCGGCTTTGCCGAAGCAGACCCCAGCGCCGACCTCGCAGGCAAGGACGCGCAGGCCAAATCGCGCATCCTTGCCCGGCATCTCTTTGGTGACTTGAAGATCGAGGAGGCGCCGCTCGCAATTCCCGCAGGCGATGCCGCGCACGAATTGCTGCGCACGGTGCGCGCGCCCAAGCAGGTCGCCCGGCTGACGCGCGAGGGCGAGATCGCGTCGATCGGCGTTGCGCTGGAAACGGGAGGGTTTCATTCGTTTCTGGATACGCTCGAGGACGAGTTCTGCGGCGTGGTGCTGTATTGCGATAACGATCGCCGCGTGTTCATCTCCGCCCGTGGCGCGGGTCGTATCCCCACCACCGAGAGCATTCTCGGCGATCTGGGAGAGATCGAACGCCATCTGATCGAGGCCGGAGCGCTGGATATGCCGCCCGCCAGCGACAACGATAACGCGGCAGCGTTGCAGGAGGGGGCCAATGACGAATTCTAACGACATGCAATCGGCTATCCTTGGCGATGCCTGGTGCAGCGAGGCGATCGGGGTCACTGACCGCGACTGGGTGCGCCAAGCCGTCGCCCTGATCGAGGCCGATTTTCATCGCTCTGCCGATACCCACTTGTTGAAGCTACCGATCGCTGCCCTCCCCAGGATCGACATCTACCTGAAGGACGAGTCCACCCACCCCACCGGAAGTCTCAAGCATCGCCTGGCGCGCTCGCTGTTTCTTTATGGCCTGTGCAACGGCAAGATCGGGCCCGGCACCATGATCGTCGAAGCGTCCTCGGGTTCGACAGCGATTTCGGAAGCGTATTTTGCACGACTGCTTGGCCTCAAGTTTGTCGCCGTCGTTCCCGAAGCGACCAGTCCCGCCAAGATCGAGGAGATCGAACGCTTCGGCGGGTCATGCGAGTTCGCGCCCGGAGCGCAGATTTACGACTACGCCGAGAAAATCGCGCATGATGCGGGCGGCTATTACATGGACCAATTCACCTTCGCCGAGCGCGCGACCGATTGGCGTGGCAACAACAATATCGCCGAAAGCCTGTTCGAGCAGATGGAGCGCGAGCCGCATCCCGCTCCAAGCTGGGTGGTGGTCGGAGCCGGCACGGGCGGGACCTCGGCGACGATCGGGCGGTTTATTCGCTATCGCCCCGACCAGTATGGCGCGACGCGGCTGTGCGTCGCCGATCCCGAGGGCTCGGTGTTTTTCGACGGGTTCGAGGATCCGGGCAGCGTGCCTTCGTATTGCGCGCCCTCGCGGCTTGAAGGGGTGGGCCGCCCGCGGCTCGAACCGTCTTTTGTGCCAAGCGTGGTCGACCGGATGATGCGGATCTCCGATGCGGCGAGCATCGCCACCAGCCATTGGCTGTCTGACACGCTGGGGCGGCGCGTGGGCGGTTCGACCGGGCTCAATCTTTTTGCGACCCTTGCGCTGGCCGAAGAGATGCGCGCGGTGGGCAAAACAGGAAGCCTGGTGACGCTGATCTGCGACAGCGGCGCGCGCTATGCGAACACAATATTTGATGATGACTGGCTCGATGCCGAAGGCATCAGCCTTGCGCCCACTTTGCGGCAGCTGATGCGGTTCGATCGGGCCGATGGATTGCCCAGTACAGGAGCGGGGTCATGAACGCGCATAAGCTCATGGAACTGGCGCAATATGACCGCGTTCAATTCGCGCAATCTAAGAAAGAGCTCGACCCCGAGCGGTGCAGCAGTCTGATCGAAGGTGCGTTCGGGCGGTCGCTCCGGCCAGACTGGTGGGATCGCCTACGGCTCGATTTTGCCCTTTATGCAAGCGAGTATGAGGCTGCCACTCTTGTAACGCGCGTGGATCGCATGACCTATCTCGACAAATTTGCAGTCGCTCCTGAAGCGCGCGGCGAAGGTCTGGCCCGCACCCTTTGGAGCGAGCTTTCAAAGGCGGCCCCGAGACTTGTCTGGCGCGCGCGGACCACCAATCCGTTCAACCTTTTCTATACAGAGCGCGCCGACGGCAATGAGGAGCAGGGGGCTTGGACCATCTATTGGACTGGAACACGCACATATGCCGAACGCGAGCGCTTGGTCGCATCCGTTGCGCAGTTGCCCGACAGCTTTACAGAGCCGAAGCGACACTGACCTAAAATGCCTATCCATGTGGATCGCCCAACGAGACGAACAATGACGACATTGACAGAACACCTAAAAACGATCGAGCAACGCTTGCTCTGGCTTTCCTCCTGGATCGTCCACAACGCCAACCATTTGCGCGAGAAGGAAGAGGGCGACGTCAAGGTCGGCGGGCACCAGGCGTCCTGCGCTTCGATGGTCTCGATCATGACCGCGCTCTATTTCCACGCGCTGCGTCCTGAAGACCGGGTGGCGGTCAAACCGCACGCCTCGCCCGTCTTTCATGCGATGCATTACATTATGGGGAACCAGACGCGCGAAAAGCTCGAGAACTTCAGAGGCTACGGCGGCGCGCAATCCTATCCCTCGCGCACCAAGGATATCGACGATGTCGATTTCTCGACCGGCTCGGTGGGCCTTGGTGTCGCGATCACCGCCTTTGCTTCGCTCGTCCAGGATTACCTCGCGGCAAAGCCTTGGGCTGAGGATCGTCCGCTCGGTACCGAATGATTGCGCTCGTTGGCGATGCCGAGCTCGATGAGGGCAATATCTACGAATGTCTCCAGGAAGGTTGGAAGCATGACTTAAGAAACACTTGGTGGATCATCGACTACAACCGCCAGAGCCTCGATGGCGTCGTCCAGGAAGGCCTATGGGAAAAGGTCGAAAAGATTTTCGAAGCCTTCGGATGGCGGGTGGTTACCCTGCGCCATGGCGTACTCCAGTGCGCCGCGTTCGCGGAGCCGGGTGGCGAAGCGTTGCGCCAATGGATTGAAACATGCCCCAACCCTGAGTACTCCGCGCTCACCTATCAGGGCGGTGCAGCCTGGCGCGAGCGGCTGATGGATGATCTCGGTGACCAAGGCGACGTCACGGCGCTGCTCGAGAAGCGCAGCGATGACGAACTCGCCGCGCTAATGAACAATTTGGGCGGACAATGCGTCGAAACCCTTGCCGAGGCTTTCGATGCAATCACCGACGATCAACCCACCGTGTTCCTCGCTTACACAATTAAAGGCTGGGGCACGCCGCTTGCCGGACACAAGGACAACCATGCCGGCCTAATGACCAAAGCTCAGATGGCCGAGTTCCAGAAAGTGATGGGTGTTGTCGAAGGCAAGGAATGGGAGCCATTGGCCGGAGTGGAGAATGCCAAGGACCTGAAGGTATTTCTGGATGAAGCGCCCTTCTTCCAGACCTATCCGCGCCGACATGCAGCGCCCGAGGTCGAGCGTCCCGGCCCCATCTTCCTCAACGATCGCCAACTCTCGACGCAGGCAGGCTTCGGTAAGATCCTCGATGCGCTGGCGAAGTCCGAGAGCGAGCTTGCGCAGCGCGTTGTCACCACTTCGCCCGACGTGACCGTTTCCACCAATCTTGGTCCCTGGGTCAATCGACGTAGCCTTTTCGCACGTAACGCCAAAGCCGACACCTTCCGCGATCGCCAGATCCCGTCCGCGCAGAAATGGCAGTTCAGCGAGGACGGCCAGCATTTGGAGCTTGGCATCGCCGAGATGAACCTCTTTCTGCTGCTCGGCGCTGCAGGCCTCTCGCATTCGCTGTTTGGCGAGCGACTGATACCTGTCGGAACCGTCTACGATCCTTTCGTCGCGCGCGGTCTCGATGCGCTCAATTACGCGCGCTATCAGGACGCACGCTTCATTATCGCCGGGACGCCCTCGGGCGTGACGCTCGCTCCTGAGGGCGGCGCGCACCAGTCGATCGGCGCGCAGCTGATTGGCATGAGCCAGGATGGGCTTGTCTCATTCGAACCGGCCTATCTCGATGAGCTTTCGATCATTATGGATTGGGCGTTCGATTACCTCCAACGCGATGGCGAAGGCGATCCCGATGAGCGGACCTGGCTGCGCGATGAAACCGGTGGTTCGGTCTATCTGCGCCTCACCACCCGGGCCCTCGACCAATTGCACAACAAGGCTCGCGACGATGCGAGCTTTGTCGAGGGCGTGATCGATGGCGCCTATTGGCTGCGCCAGCCTGGACCCAATTGCGAGGTAGTGATCGCCTACCAGGGGTGCGTGGCGCCCGAGGCTATCGAAGCAGCGGGACGCATCGGCAATGACCGCCGCGACATCGGCGTGCTTGCTGTGACCAGCGCGGATCGTTTGAATTCTGGGTGGACGGCGGCACGGCGAGCCCGCGCGCGCGGGCAGAAGGGTGCGCTTAGCCAGATCGAGCGATTGATGGGCGAGGTGCCTCGCAACGCGACGCTCATCACAGTTACTGACGGTCATCCGGCGACTTTGGCCTGGATTGGCGGAGTTGGAGGACATCCGACCGTGCCGCTGGGCGTCGAGCATTTCGGTCAAACCGGGACCGTGAACGATCTCTACCGGCATTTTATGATTGATGCCGATGCGATCGTGGCGGCAGCGCAAGAAATTGCGCCGGGGCGACGCATCCGCCTCGCGCGCTGACATCCAAAAGAACCAGAAACGAGAGAGCGATGGCAATCGAAAAGGCAAAAGAGATTTGGCTGGATGGGGAGTTCGTCCATTGGGACAAGGCCAATGTGCACGTGCTCAGCCACGCGCTGCATTACGGCACGACCTTCTTTGAGGGCATTCGGTCTTACGATACGCCCGCAGGCCCGGTCATTTTCCGGCTTGGCGATCATATCGAGCGACTGTTCGACAGCGCGCGGATCTATGATTGCGAGGTCCCCTACAGCCAAGCAGAGATTGAGGCGGCCTGCCTCGCAACTGTCGCGCGCAACAATTTGGCCAACGCCTATATCCGTGCCTTTGTTTTCTATGGCTTTGGTGATCTTTCGATCGCGCCTTCGAACGAGACGCCGGTTCAGGTCGCGATCGCAGCTTTTCCATGGGGCGCCTATCTCGGCGAGGACGCCGTTAAGCGCGGTGTCGATGTGTGCGTATCGAGCTGGACTCGCGTCGCTCCAAATACGATTCCCGCTGCCGCCAAGGCGGGCGGCAACTACTTGTCGGGTGTGCTCATCTCACAGGAGGCCAAGCGGCATGGGTTCGGCGAAGGAGTCGCCTTGGATGTTGACGGACGCGTATCTGAGGGCGGTGGACAGAACCTGTTCCTGGTGAAATCCGGCAAGCTGCTGACGCCACCCATCTGTGCCTCGATTCTCCAGGGGATCACGCGCGACACGATCATCAGGCTTGCTAAAGACACTGATATAGACGTGATCGAAGCGCCCATCCCGCGCGAAGGGCTCTACACTTGCGATGAAGCTTTCTTTACAGGCACCGCTTCAGAGGTCTCGCCTATCCGCTCCTTCGATGGTCGCAATACGAAACACGGAGCGCCCGGCCCCATCACCGATCATCTCCAGAAGGCCTTCTTCGGAATCTTCCGGACAACGAAGATCGCACCGTCTGGCTGGTTGCAACGCGTCGAGCAGGCTGCCTCAGCACTCGATCCTTAGTCGCAAGAGAACGTTCTGCAATGGGAAAGGCTAAGGGAAGTCCTATCACCTTTGATCATTGGTTAGCCCAACTCGATCGCCTGACCACTGATCACTTCTTCCATCACGAAGTGACCGGTTACGGTCGAGAGCTCGAACCCGTCGACGAGAGCTTGGTAGAAGGCGTCATAGCCTCTGATCCCGCGGGTCACGACCTTGATCATATAGTCCCACTCGCCGCCGATCCGATAGAGATCGACCACGCCCGGTAGCTTGGCAACATGATTTCTGAAGCGAACCGACCAGTCCTTGGAATGATGCGGTGTCTTGATAAATACGATCACCGAGAGGTCGAGGCCCAAGATCGCAAGGTCGATCTCGGCGCGCTGCCCGCGCAGAATCCCTTCCGACTGAAAGCGCTGCAGCCGCCGCCAACAGGCATTGGGTGACAGGCCTACGATTTCGGCCAGCGCACGTTGGCTGAGCGACCCGTCTTGCTGCAGTGCCGCGAGCATTTTGCGATCGATATTGTCGATTTCAACAGTCTTTGTGGTCATATGACCCATCAAATAGCCGACCCTGGCTCATTTGGGTAATGATTTTGCGCTTTCTCCGTGCGAACTTTATGTAATGGGTATCCAGAGCTTACAGAACCGCGCGTCGGCCAAAGAGTGGGCGCAGCGCGTTTTCGATGAATTTCGCGCGACTGTCCGCACCGCGATTGCCAATGGCACGCTTTCCGAGGGGATCATCGGCAAGGATCTCGTCATCGATGGGCCGTTCGGCCCTAAATCCATGCTCTACGCCGATTACGCCGCATCGGGACGCGCGCTGCGTCAGGTTGAATACTTCATCTTCCAGCACGTTCTTCCCATCTATGCCAATCCGCACACACAGGCCTCCTTTTGCGGTCGGATGATCAATGCCCTGCGTGCGGCTGCGCGCAACGAGATCGCGCACCATTGCGGTGCGACCGAAAGCGATGCTGTAATCTTTGCTGGCTCAGGCGCGACCGCCGGCATCCAGAAGCTCGTGCGCCTCTTCGAATGCGATCAGCGGGATGAGACTGGCGAACGCCCGCTCGTTCTGCTTGGACCCTATGAACATCACTCCAACTTGCTACCCTGGCGAGAAAGCGGCGCTGAGGTGATCGAACTGCCCGAAGACCCGCAAGGTGGCCCTGATCGGCGGGTGCTCGAGCTGCAATTGGCGCGAGGCGGAAGTCGCCGAGTTGTCTGCGCCTTCTCAGCCGGCTCCAATGTGACCGGAGCGATGACAGATGTTGACGCCGTCGGGCGACAGGTCAAAGCGCACGGCGCCCTACTCATCTGGGATTGTGCCGGCGCGGCATCCTATGCGCCCGTCCTAATGGGCGATGCGCCGGAAGTACGCGCTGATGCAATCGTCTTTTCGCCGCACAAGTTCATTGGCGGGCCCGGTGCCTCGGGTGTCCTTGTCGTGCGCCGCGATGCAATTGAAATCGATACACCAACCGCATCTGGGGGCGGAACGGTGAGTTTCGTCTCGCCCAAGCGCCATGTTTACCTTGCCGACGTCGCGGCACGCGAGGAAGCGGGCACGCCCAATGTCATGGCCGATATTCGTGCCGCGCTCGCCGTGATCGTGCGTGCATGTCTTGAAGAAACAAACGCCGACAACCGAGCCGAAGCGATGGCCCAATGCGCTCTGCAGGCATGGCGAGAGCATCCTTTGGTCAAGGTCCTCGGCGACCCCGAGCGACCGCGACTGCCGATCATCTCCTTCCAGCTGACCAACAGTTGCGGAGAGCCGGTGCATCACCAGCTGGTCACTCGACTGCTCAGCGATCGCTTTGGCATCCAGGCGCGCGGCGGTTGCGCCTGCGCGGGCCCCTATGTCCACCGTCTGCTCGATATCACCTGCGAGCAATCGGAGGAAATGCGCCGCGCCATCCAGTCTGGGCACGAACTCGAAAAGCCCGGGTTCGTGCGGGTGAACTTCTCGCCGCTGATGAGCGATCTCGAATGCGACTACCTGATTGAATCCATCTGCGAATTGGCAGGCAGCATCGATGATTACGCTAAGCGCTATCAGGGTGATCCGAGGACAGCCGTTTTCGAGCCCATGGCTTCGGCGGCGTCATGATAGTGAATCTGCTTTTCAACTCTGACGAGCCAAAAGAGCCACCAGGCGATGACATGTCAGGCCGATCTCGGTGGTCTGACCGGCTCCACGACGGGAAGAGTGTCACTCAAATGCCGCTGTTGTTCGCAGAGCATTGCCAAAAATGGCGGCTGCGCTGGACATTCGATCCTCGAGACGGGAGTCTACAGATCTGGTCAAAAGGAGGCTCGATCTGAGCAATGGCGTCAAGGTCGCCACAGCGTGACAATTTCGACCGCGACGCGGTCTATGCCGCCTATGTGAGCGAGTACCAGACCCCGCTTGTCAGAGCTTTCATGCGCCGCGGCGCGCAGCGCTCGACCGCGGAGGATTTGGCCCAGGCTGTTTTCGAAAAACTCCTGAAACGCGACGGCCAAGACCAGACGCAGAAGAATGCGGCCTACATCATGCAGACCGCCAACAGCGTCTGGATCGACCATCTGCGCCGCCGCAAGGCGCGGCCCGATCGCCAGCATGCCGAGTTCGATGAATTCGCCCATTCTCCTGAAAGTTTTGATGCCGAGCGCGTTATAGAGGGCAAGGAAGCGCTCGAACTTGCCAAGAGAACCTTGTACGCGCTTCCCGACAAGACACGGCAAATCTATCTCCTCTTTCAAGTAGAGGGGATGAAGAGAAAGGAGCTGGCTCGCCGTCTCGGGATTTCGACAAGCGCGATCGACAAGCATCTTGCGACTGCGAAAACCCGGCTCGGACAGGCATTCAGCAAAGCGGCAGATGACGAAGAGAGCACTTGAGGAGATCCAGAGCGACATCGACGATGTCGCCGGATTCTGGCTCGTTCGCCTGCAATCTGAGGACCGAACACCGCAAGACCAGGTAGCATTCGAAAAGTGGAAGGATGCCAATCCTTCCCATCAGGAAGCCTACGAGCGTCTAAGGCGTGGCAACTCGATGATGGATCGCCTGCTCGACGATCCGGAGATGCTCGCGCTTGCCGAGGAGGCTCGAGAAGAAACCGAGCCCTCGTTCTGGCGTCTCACCAATCCGCGTGTCGCCGCATTGGCGGCTAGCCTTGTGCTCGCGATAGGATTGTCATTCACGCTTCTGACCCGGACCGATGCTGTGCCTGGCACTGAGATCATCGCTGAGCTCACCGCTCCCACGCCTAAAGTCTTTGCGACAGCTATCGCGGAACAATCGACAATCACGCTTCTCGACGACAGCGAGGTCACGCTCAATGCTGACAGCCGGATCGAAGTGTCCTTTTCGGATGATGAGCGGCGCATCGTGCTCACTGGCGGCCAAGCCTATTTCAAGGTTGCGAAGGATGAAACGCGACCTTTTGTCGTCATCGCCAATGACAAACGTATCGTTGCAGTCGGGACCGAGTTCGATGTGCGGTACCGTGAAGAAGGTACGGTCGAGGTAACGCTTGTCGAGGGGCGCGTTGATGTCGATCTGTTTGCTGGCGACATTTCCCGAGGTGAACGAGCTGAGAGACTGGAAACTCTCTCGCTACGTCCGGGCGAGAAGCTGATCGACACAGCCGTTGAGGCGCCCGCCATCGCTGAGGCCAAGATAGCAGACGAAACCAGCTGGATGACTGGTAAGCTTATCTTCCGCGACCGTCCGCTGCCGGACGTGGTCGCGGAACTCAACCTATACTCCTCGCGGAAGATCGTGCTCGCGCCCGATCCGCGGATCAATGGACTTACGGTTAGCGGTGTCTTTCGCACAGGTCGCGCCTACACTTTCGTGGGCGCGATTGAGGCGATGCATCCGCTGCAAGCGCAAGAGACTGGCGACGATGAGATCACCCTCGAATGGGCCAATTAGCCTTCGAGCCATTGATCGAGTGCGCCCACCCACGAACTTTTTGTGACAGTTTGCTGTAAGTTTCGCGACCCCTTGCGTTTGAAAAGTTGAGGGGCGGGCTAACCCGCATAACAATCACGCTCGAGTTGGGGAGTTGGAGAATGAAATTTGGTTGGGGGATGAATCTGAAGGTATCGGCACTTGCTGGAGTCGCAGCCATCGCATTGGCGGGTGCGTCGGCGCAGGCACAGACGGCAACAGTCGAGTTCGATATTGAAGCCCAAGACTTGGATGACGCGCTCACTGACCTTGCGCTTCAGGCTAACGTCGAAGTGCTGTTCGACAGCGCCGAGCTACGCGGGAAGCGAACGCGCGGTATTGAGGGGCGATATTCCACCGATCAGGCTGTCCGCATGCTGCTGCAAAGTAGCGGTGTCACATATAGACGCAATCGCGACGGGACATTGCTTGTGGGCGCTAGCTACGCGGGCGTTGGGGGGCAGGAGGGAGCATCGAACAGAGTTCGCCTACGGAGTCCCCAAGGCCAGAATGAGGACTCAGATCAAGCTGACGTCGAGAACGAGGATGATCAGCAAAATCGCAACCAGATCGTTGTCACGGGGACGTTGTTGCGCGGAGTAGAAAACGCATCCGCACCCATAATCTCGATCGATCGAGATGAAATTGCAAGGTCTGGTTTTGGTGATGTTGAGCAATTACTTAATAGCATTCCGCAAAATTTTCCTGGCGACGTGAGCCAGACTTTTGCCAATGAGGAGCAAAATTCTGGCAACGTTTTTGGTGGTTCTGCAGTAAATCTTAGAGGCTTAGGAGCTACATCGACATTGGTTCTGGTCAACGGGAGGCGGACTGCTCCAAGCGGAACGCAGGGTGCGTTCGTTGATATATCGACGCTCCCAGTAACGGCGCTGGAACGAGTTGAAGTTCTTACCGACGGAGCTTCCGCACTTTATGGTTCGGATGCAATTGCTGGGGTCGTAAATTTCATCTTGAGAAAAGATTTCGATGGAGCCGAGACCCGACTAAGATATGGGACAGTAACTGATGGCGGACTTGATGAAGTGAGGCTCAGCCAAACCTTTGGCAGGTCTTGGGGTGGCGGTAACGCACTAGTCTCGTATGAATTCTTCAATCGTGATATGCTTTTAAGTGCTGATCGCAGTTTTTCCGCAAGCAATGACTTAACATCAATTGGCGGACCCGATTTGCGGCGTGCAGGCGGGAATCCTGGAACAATCTCGGCGGGTGGGCAGCTGTTCGCGATTCCAACCGGTCAAGATGGCACGAATCTTAGTGCATCGGATTTCGCGGCAAATACAGAGAATCTGATAAATGAGCGTGAGGGAACGACGATACTTCCCTCACAGGAGCGTCACAGCGTTTTTGGTGTTTTGAACCAGGAGCTCAGCTCAAATTTTGAATTGTTCCTTGAGGGACGATACTCATGGCGGGAAAGCTCCAGTGTAGCCCCTTCTGTCCGGACTCTCAGAGTTCCACAATCTAACCCATTTTTTGTAGACCCTTCTGATTCGGGGCGAACGTCAGTTAGTGTGCTCAGATACTCATTTATAGACGATATCGGCGTAGGTCGTTTCAATAGTGTTAGCGAAAACTTCGGTCTGACTGCAGGCGCGTCTCTTGACCTAAGTGATACATGGCTCGTTAGTGTTACGGGCATGTATGCACAAGAGGAGGGGTCACAGAAGAGGTTCAACACCATCAATTTGGATGCCCTGACTACAGCGCTCGCTGCTAGTGAGCCTGACAGCGCCTTCAATCCTTTTGGAGACGGTTCGAATACAGCACAGTCAGTTTTAGATGCGCTGGTAATAGACGCCACACCTGCCGGCCCGAAGCTCAAATTGGACGTCCGTAATTTGCTTGTAAATGCCGATGGAGAATTGTTCGACTTGCCGGGGGGTGCAGTCCAATTGGCGATTGGTGCGGAATATCGGGAGGAGAATTTGGATTCCGCAAGCTTCAGCGGGTTTACCGTTGGAGCACCAGTACTGGGCCCTACTGAAACTTTGAATCGTGATGTACTCGCGGCATTCGGAGAAATCTCGATTCCGGTATTCAGTTCACGCAACGCTATCGCTGGGTTCAACAGCCTAACCGTCAATTTGGCGGCACGGGTCGAAGAGTACAGTGACTTCGGAACCACTGTGAACCCCAAATTCGGTTTGGCCTGGTCCCCAATCGAAGGGTTAAATGTACGAAGTACTTTTGGCACATCGTTCCGCACACCGTTACTCACACAGCTCGACTCCAAGGGCGGATCTGTTACCCCCATTCCTGCCGGAGTTCTTGGGTTCCCAGTGAACGCGCTGTTGCTGTTGGGGTCGGGTAATCCAACTCTTGGGCCCGAGGAAGCGTCAACATGGACGGTAGGATTCGACGTCGGCGACGAGCTTGTTAATGGGCTAAATATCTCGGTTACATATTTTGACATCGACTTCACTGACCGGATTGTTAGTCCAATATCGAATATATCAAGTTTATTCGAGCCTGAATTTTCCAGTCTCTTAAATGAAAATCCCTCTCAAGAACAAGTGGACGGTCTAGTGACTTCTCCACAGCTTTCAAATCCTCTAGGAGTTTTGATCGACGACATACTTTCCGGAGCAATTCCAATTGGACTTATAGCCGATGCGCGCATCTCCAATATTTCAGAGACGAGAATTAATGGTATTGATGGTCAATTAGGTTACACGAAAGAGACAGATATTGGCACACTTTCAACAGCCATTAATATTAATTACCTATTTAATCTGGAGAACGCGATAACTCCAGATTCTACATTTATCGAAACATTGAATACCCTAGGCAACCCAATTGATTTCAGGGCACGAGGTAATTTGACCATTGCCAGGGAGGACTTTTCGGCGAGTCTATTCGTCAATTATCAGGACGGATATCAGAACGACATCGTATCGCCTGCCGAGCCCATAGACGCTCTAACAACTCTCGACATCAATTTGGCTTATTCGTTCGAGAATCGTGAGGGGCTCCTGAATGGAACGCGCTTCTCATTAAATATACTCAACATCTTCAACAATGATCCACCGTTCGCATTGAACTCGGAGTTTGTTCGAGCTGTTGGATATGATCTTGCGAACGGGAATCCATTGGGCCGTTTTGTTGCGTTCGAAGTTTCCAAGCGATGGTAACTGTGACTCAAAAATCTGTTCGTTGCGGGGTCGGGAACGCCTTATTGAAGATCTGTCTGGGGGTCGCAATGTTGATTGCGACCCCGCTGATGGCTTCAGAGACCCAGTCTCTAGTATCACAAGTTGGCCAAGCATTTCCAATCAATGCGCAATCGGAAGATTCGATCCAAGAAATCAGGACAATAGCTTTCGAGACAAACGAAGGCACGCTCATGAGCATCGATGCGCTCCCGGATGGCAAAGGGCTTGTTTTTGACCTATTAGGCGACCTGTATGTTTTGGGCATGCAAGGCGGAGACGCGAAACCACTAACAAATGGTCCAGCGTGGGACAGCGCACCGCGCGTAGATCCGAGCGGTGAATGGGTCTACTTCCTCAGTGACCGCGTGGGGTTTATTAATCTATGGCGTGTTCGTATTTCTGATCAACAAATCGAGCAAGTCACGGCTTTCGAACGCGATTTGATCGGGACCCCGAATTTTACGAATGATGGTAGCCGGATAATCATCGGCATAAATGATGCGGCAACCATGAGTGAAATCGTGCTGCATGAAGTCAATCCCGCAACTGGCGAGGCCATGGCGTACCAGGAATATCAGGAACCCTGGATTGATATGGTCACCTACGAGAAAAATCGCGACGCAACTAGAATGTTTTCTGGCGCTCAGGCAGCGGACAACAGGGTCTTTTTCTCAATGACCAAGTACTCAAGGGGAAAGAGTTCCACTGCCCTTTTTCAATTGACGCCAGCCTCACAAAGTGTCGTCCGGCTGACATCTGAAAATTTGGACATGAATGAATATAAGCCACAAACATCCCGCGACGGGCGGCTAGTAGCTTACAAACGCCAATACGCAGATCGCACCACAGAGTTGCGCGTCAGAGACTTGTCCTCAAAGAGTGATTGGCACGTAGCAGAGCTCGAGGATGCCGACGACTCATCAATCATTTCAATCAATGAAATGCAACCAAACTACGCATTTACGCACGATGATACCGCACTTATCTATTCGCACGCAGGTAAGATCTGGCATGTCTCTATTCGTGGAGGAGAGCCTAACGAAATAGAATTTAATGTGCATGTTGAGCGTGAAGTATTCCCACGAGATCGTTCCTCAAAAGGTTAAGATAACTCAGCTTAACCAGATTAAGGCAATTCGGTGGCCAAAAATATCCGGAGATGGTTCGACGATAGTTTTCTCGGCTGCAGGATCTATTTGGCGAATGGATGTGACCTCGCGAGAAATCACGCCCCTCACCAATTCCTCAGATTTCGAATACATGCCCACAATCTCTCCGGATGGCAGTGATGTGGTATACGTCAGTTTTGTCCAGTCGGATGCGTTGAACTGCTGCGGACGCTCCGTACTCAAATTGGTGCCGCTAGACGGAGGAAATTCTAGAACACTCTTGAACACGGACGGTGTGCGATATTTGTCGCCAGTATGGTCGCCCGACGGACGCAAGATTGCGGTCGTTGCAGAGCAATTGGCGGGCGGAACTTCGGAGGCACATGTCGGCTGGTTATCCGTAGACAAACCTGAGTTTAGCCCGATTGCAACTGTTCCTTCCACGGACGTTCCCTTGGCTTCTGACCTCGACTCCCGTCACATTCGTTTCAGCGCTGACGGTAAACTTATTCGCTTTAACTCGCCCGGTTCGAAAAACGGAAAGAAGCGGTCAAGACTCGAAGAGGTTACAATAGATGGAAATAGTCGTCGAGTTTTGGCCTATGGAACATCAGATGTTGTAGGACTAATTCCGTCTCAAGATCTTTCCTACTTAGCCTTCAAGACTGATGACACCGACGTTTGGATTGTTCCATTTGATACCTCTGGAGTGGATCAAATAATCGGCCCCAATTCGTTTGGCGCACGAAAGATCAGCAATAACGGCGGTCATTATCCGAGTTGGTCTAGCTCACACCGCCTGTCCTTCAGTTTTGCTAACACCGTATTCGAAAAAGATCTATTTGATAGTCATACGAGAGATATACCAATTGCTTTAAGTCTTCCCGGCCCAGTGGAAGAGAAATTGCTGGCGTTTACCGGTGCTAGAATCATCACCATGTCAGGTGATCAGGGTGCCGGACAAGTTTATGAGAGTGGCACAATTGTAACCAGTGGAGACCGTATCGTGGCGATCGGCGATGCAGCCGATATCGCTATCCCGACGAACGCACTTACATTCGATGTAGCTGGCCATACGATCGTCCCAGGATTCATGGATACTCACTACCACAGATTGGGTGGACTGAACCTTTCGGCCAATGCAATCCCGGTCAAAGGTTTTCATGATCTTTCTGCACTAGCGTATGGTGTAACGACTGCTTGGATCCCAGGGGAAAGGATGGGCGACCGAAACACAGCACTGTCTGATCTGCAGATGTCCGGTAGGCTTTTTGGTCCAAGAACGATCCACGCTGGACCTGGCGCTGTCGGTTACCCGTGGAGCATATTGACCAGTTACGACAGCGCCCTGAAAACAGTTGAGCGCCATCGAGAATTAGGGGCCACCGTCCTCAAGGAATACAATACACCAACCCGCCAGCAGCGCCGTTGGCTGGCTCTCGCCGCTAAAGAAAGCGGCGTTGGAATTGTTTCACATGTTGAAAGCTATCAAGGCATGATGACGAACGTCGTCGATGGCTTCACAGGCGGTGACCACCCTTATATACCCGCCCCGTTCTTCAAAGATGTGACCGAAATGCTCCGCCAGACTGGCTTTGTTTGGACCCCCAACATTGTCCTCGCAATTAGCAGCGTCGCGAAGGCAACTGATATGCAAAACTACTACTGGGCGCATGTCCTTGAAAAATGGCCGTCAGAAGAAGAAAAATACGCAACATATGAGCCGTTCATACGGCCCACGCGCCGAACACCAGAGATTCCTTTTGAGCTTCACCGAATTTCGCGAGTGGCGCGTCAGGCGGCCAATGCGTCGTTCAAAGGGGTGAATATAGGCGTTAGTGCTCATAATAGGCCCGGTGCCTCACTTCACACCGAAATGTGGCTCCTCACACAGGGGGGAATGCCCCCAGCGGAGGCATTAAGATCTGCAACAATGACAAACGCGGAGAAGCTTGGTCTCCAAGTTGACCTGGGATCCCTTGAAGTCGGAAAGATTGCAGACTTCATAGTTTTGGACGAGAATCCGCTCGAGGATATTCTCAACACCATAACTCTGAAATACACAGTGCAAAGCGGGCTAGTGTACAATTCCGACTCTTTAGAGCATGTCAATTGAGAGTTTAGTCCCCCTACTTTTTTGCTGTGGCCTCTGACGTGATGTCGTGGACGGCCTCTGCTGCGCAAGGGTTTTCTGCACTGATGATTTCGGTCAGGTGCATACATGTGTTCGGCCTGTTTGCGCAGCACCGCATGGCTGCTGGCCCTGATGAAGTCCGCAGGTCGGCTCCCAAATCACGTCATCGCGCTCGAAGCGCTGTGACCCGCTGGGTTTCACCAACCCCCGGTCTGACCAGTTCGTCCTCATTGCTGAGCTGTCCTTTCGCCCTCCTGCCGGTAGCGATTGCGCGACCGGCGAGGATAGTTGTTGCACGACAGGGGCTGCGTAGACGTCCTTCCGTGTCATCACCGCTCAGGCGATACGCGCTGTCTTGTTTGCAAGCGCCACGGTTGCGATCTTCGTCGGCTTGCGCACGAGAAACTATGCCATCCAAGCTTGGCGAGAGGCATCCTTGCGCGCCATGCGCATCACTGCGGTTGCGCCGACAACAAGCAATTGCCGGAGGTAACCGTCGCCCTGATCGGCAAAGCGACGCGTCTGGAACGGCAGCGGCAATGGCGGATGCGGTAATGGAGCCAGTGCCAAGGATAGTGGCGGGGCGCCGATGCGCAGGCTTCCATGCCGACCAGGCAGGGTGGCAGATCCGAGAAGATGCAAATTACTTCAGAGCGCCGCAACTTCCGTCGGACGAGAATCTCGCCATCGCTCCCAATTGCGTGCACCTGAAACACGTTCTTCACCAAATCCAACCCAATGGTGACAATCTCTCTTTTCATGTGTGAAACGTCAAAGATGATGTCAATTTCAAGCCGCGCAGCACAGTCTTCTCGCCGAAATTGATGTCCAGCTCCGCTCTTCATTGCTGACGTCCCCAACCTCTCCGGTCGCGCTTTCTTTTTGCTCATGCCGCGGGCTGTAATCTTTGCCCCAGCTTTGATAGGGCGCGTAGCAAGGAGAACGCTCATGCTCCTTCAGAAAATCTTCGGTCAGCTAAGTTGCTCCGACATTGAGCGGAGCACTGAGTGGTTCGCAAAGCTGTTCGGTCGTTTACCGGAGAAAGCCCCTATGGATGACTTAAAGGAATGGCACCATGGAGAAAGCGCTGCTTCCAGCTCTTTCGGAACGAGGCCGACGCGAGGCATGGATATCTTACGCTTATCGTCAGCAACATCGAAGCGGAGTTGAAACGCTTGGCCGACGCTTGACTAGATATAGGTGAAACGATGGCTGGAGATACAGCAACGATCTCTCATATGAGTGATCCTGACAGGAACACTGTGGTCCTAGCTCAGCCAAACTCCGCGTAGCCCAGAATTGCTCTGTCGATTTCCCAGCCCAAAAGCGACGAGTAGGATCACGAACGAATATCTCTCAGCATCAGTGCGGTCGCGTTGCTCTCCGGCGCAAGCTTACGGTACCGTAGCGCAGCGCCATAGCCGTCGACGTCCAACGCAGCGCTTGTGCGATCGGGCCCGCATCGGCCCCATTCGCAAATAGGTCCTGCGTCAGGCCCACACGCAGCGAGTGCGTGCTGAGCCTGGAAACCGCCTCATTAAGTGCGCTACCATACAATTCGACCAGCCCAAGATCAGCCGCGCGCAGAGCAGTGCGTTTGATAATCAGCCGAACTGCGAGCAGGAGTGAGCGCAAGCTCACCAATCGCATAGCTGATCGACGCAGCCCGTGCTGCCCGCCCGTACATTCGCTCATCGGTAAGCTCCGCTCCAGAAGCCAAACTGCCGATCCGCGCCGGACGCTTGGCTTCTCTTGCCTTTCGCCGGCGAACCGAAACCCGCCGGAACACCGGCCCTGAGCGAATTCCCGATACCTTAAGCCAGGCGGCGATCCGGCGCATGCTGTCGGGCGAGACCCAGGCATAAGCGCCCTTCCCTGCTTGGTCGGTCTTCGACGTGGGAATGAAAAGCCTTCCAGCCTCGAGATCTTTCTCAGCTCGACCGATATGTTCGACCTTTACGCGCACCAGCTCAGCAACACGGAACCCCGTATCGTAACCAAGCGAAAGCAAAGCCGCATCGCGTAGCCCGGTTGGATCTGTGTCGCGCGCGGCGAGCAGCGCAGTCAGCGTGATCCCGCGCTCGACGGCGGCGCGCATCCGACAGGCGTTCGGGAGTACCGCTCATGATGGGTCTCCCGCATGATCGGCGTACGGCAGTTCGGGCGGCTTAAAACTCTTCTCGCCGCTCGCCATTGCTGCACCGACGCGCTCGACAAAGGCGGTAAAGCGCTCGCGCGCCTGCGCGCGGCCCGCCGCATCGTTCTCAGCCAAGGGCGGCGTGACCGCGAGTTCGTAGCGAATGAACAGCGCGAGCGATTCGAGCAGCACATGGCCGTCGCGCTCGATGCGCCCCAAAGCCATCGACATCCGGTCGAGCCGATGCGCGAACTTCATCTCCAACTCGCTTGCCGCTTGCCGGTTGAGCCAGGCGGTCAGCGCATCGGCGAGGATCGAGGATTTGGATGCGCCGGGCTTCGCTGCGAGTTTTTCGAGCCGCTCACTTAATTCTTCGGGCAGAAATAGCTGGTGGCGGACTTTGGGAGTTTTCATCGCGCGCACCCCTCAGAAATTCGGCAACGGATCGCGGTCCGTGCTCTTGTTAAGGGCATGTGCGCGCACCACTGTACGCGCGTGGCTCATGGCGCGGGCCTCGACCGCTGCGTCGGGTTCGTCTTCGAGGCCCAGCGGATCGATTTCGACCGGCTCTGGCGCCTGAGGTTTCGCTTCTTCGGCGAGGCCCGGATGGCGCTGCTGCTGGAGACCGCCTTCATTGGTCTCGCTCTCGTCGTTCGTCTGTCCAGCGAGCCGCAAATCGGGCATCGCGTTGATGCCCTCCCACGGGTTGGGGCGCGGCGCAGGCCGGTCGGGATAGGCTGCTGGAGGTGTCTTGGAGTGGTCTCGGAGCAGGTCTGGAGCGGGTCGCGTCCGGGACTGGAAGTTGCGGTCTTCGTAATAGCGCAGCTTTTGCGCGCGGATCGGCGGCGTGCCGGCGATCATCACCAGCTCGTCATCAGAAGGAAGCTGCATCACTTCGCCCGTGGTCAGCAGCGGGCGCGCGGTCTCCTGCCGGCTGACCATGACATGCGCGAGCCAGGGCGCGAGCCGGTGTCCGGCATAATTGCGCATCGCGCGCTGCTCGGTCGCGGTGCCGAGCGCATCGGAAATGCGCCGCGCGGTGCGCTCGTCGTTTGTGGCGAACGCCACGCGGACATGACAATTGTCGAGAATGGCATTGTGCTCGCCGTAAGCCTTCTCGATCTGGTTGAGGCTTTGCGCGATCAGGAACGCGCGGATGCCGTAGCCAGCCATAAAGGCGAGCGCGGTCTCGAAGAAATCGAGCCGGCCCAAAGCCGGGAACTCGTCGAGCATCAGCAGGAGCTGCTGCTTGCGCGCGCTGTCTTCCAGGCTTTCGGTCAGCCGCCGCCCGATCTGGTTGAGCACAAGGCGCACGAGGGGCTTGGTGCGGCTGATATCCGATGGCGGGATCACCAGATAGAGCGAGACCGGCGTCTCGCTCTCGACCAGATCGGCAATACGCCAGTCGCAGCGCGAGGTGACTTCGGCGACGGTGGGATCGCGATAGAGCGCGAGGAAGCTCATCGCGGTCGAGAGCACGCCCGAGCGCTCGTTCTCCGACTTGTTCAAGAGCTCGCGCGCGGCTGATGCGACCACTGGGTGCGTTGTGGGCGCTTCGGGAGTGCCGAGATGGTTGGTTGCCATCATCCGGCGCAAAGTCGCGGCAAAGCTGCGCTGCGGATCGGAGAGTAGGGTCGCAACGCGCGCGAGCGTCTTCTCCTCTTCGGCATAGAGGACATGCAGGATCGCGCCGACCAGCAGTGCATGCGCGGTCTTTTCCCAATGGTTGCGGCGTTCGAGCGCGCCTTCGGGATCGACCAGGATATCGGCGATGTTCTGAACGTCGCGCACTTCGTGGGGGCCGCGGCGCACTTCGAGGAGCGGATTGTATTTGGCCGACAAGCGATCGGTCGGATCGAACAGCAGGCAATGCGAGAAGCACGACCGCCAACCTGCGGTCAGCTCCCAGTTCTCGCCCTTGATATCGTGTATGACCGCCGAGCCGGTCCAGCCGAGCAGGGTCGGCACGACCAGCCCGACGCCCTTGCCGCTGCGGGTCGGCGCAAAGGCCATGACATGTTCAGGACCATCATGGCGCAGATAGCGGCCTTCATGGCACCCGAGGAATACGCCGGCATCGCCGAACAGTCCTGCGCGCGCTGCTTCTTTGAGGCTCGCCCAGCGGGCCGAGCCATAAGTGGTGACATGGCTCGATTGGCGCGCGCGCCAGATCGACCCGGCTATCGCGGTCGCGCAGCCGAGAAAGCCGCTCGCCCCTGCCAGCAGGCCGGCGCGATTGAAGATCGGCCGCGCATAGGCTTCATAGTGATACCACCAGGGGAAGATCGCCCAGGGCTTGTAGAAGGGCACTTCGAAGGCGATGAACCATGGGCTGCCCAGCTGCGCCTGATACCCGAGCTGCGCCGCGGTCCATTGCGTCGCTGCCCACACGCCCGCGATCACGATCGCGAAAACGATCAATATCTGGCCGATCAGCAGCTTGGTGGGGGTCATGTCTCGCTCCCGGGATTCGCAGTACCGGGAGGATCGCTCGTGCAGGCGCATGCGCGTAGCGCGCGTTCGCCGAACGCAGATGCCTAGCTGCCGCAGCTCGCGCGAGATGGGCTGACGGCACCCCCATAATGCACCATCAATGGTGCATGTCCGACAGTGAGCTCGTCCCCGATATGTCGGATATTGCCATTTGGCATGAAGTATCCTATATAATGCCATATAGGAGCACGAAGATGACCGCCATTCAGCCCGTCGACACCGCCGTTCGCGACTTTCGCCCGCTGCCGATTACCGACGAGGAAGCGGCTGCGATGTTTCGTGCCGTGGTCAACCTGTTTGCGAAATGGGATGTAACCGATGAACAGGCCTCGATCCTGCTTGATGTGCCGGTGCGCTCCTACCGCCGCTGGAAAGCCGATGGCGCGCCTGGCCGGATCGATCGCGACACGAAGGCAAGGCTCTCCAACCTCATGGGTATCCACAAGGCGCTGCGTTACATGTTCCGCGAAACTCAGCGCAGCTATGCCTGGGTTCAAGCGCCCAACAGCGCGTTCCAGGGCCGTTCGGCGCTCGACATCATGCTCGGCGGCGAACTCACCGATCTCATGCGTGTGCGGCGCTATCTTGATGCCGAGCGCGGTGGGTGGTGAGCGATATCGCGGAGATCCCGCAATCGCATATCGAATGGCCAAGTGCGGTACGGATCATCCGCTCGATCCACCCGCCGATCGATTTGTTCGAAGACATCGCCGATCCGGCCGATTGGCCACTGCTGATTTCGAGCGAACAGAAGACCAATCCGCGTCTTGTCGAGAATATCGGCAAGCTCGATCTCGTCCCGCCTGAAAGACGCGTCGGCGGGCAGGGCGCGACCTATCTGATGGCGCCCTTTACCCATCTCAGCCTCGACCGAGTCGACCCGGTTCAGCGATGGCAGCTTTGGCGTGCTCTATGCCGGTCGGCACTTCGAGACCGCACTCCTCGAAACCATCCATCACCATGCGCGCTTCATGGCGCGCACCTATGAAGCGCCCGGTTGGACGTCGCAATTTCGCGAAGTGCTGCTCGATATCGATGTCAGGCTGCACGATCTGCGGGCGGAAAACGATGGTCATGCCGCATTGCTCGCGCCTGACGACTATTCGGCCAGCCAGGCACTGGGACGAGAACTGCGCGCATCCGGATCGGATGGGATTGTCTACCCCAGCGTTCGCCATGATAGCGGGGAGTGCGCTGGGCTATTCTATCCAGACCTTGCCGCCAAAGCGCGGCAGGGTCGGCATCTTGACTATCATTGGGATGGCGAACGCGTGGACCTCTACCGCGACAGCGGGAGCGGGGAGGTGTTTAGGATTGTGTGAAAGCGTCAAAAGTCTGAACGGGGCGAGCAGCTCAAGTTTTTGGGCCGATTGCCGAACAGCCGCTTTTGGCGCGGCCATCGGGCGAAGCGGACGTTCCGCTAACGACCCAATAGCCGCCGGTTTCATAAAGGTTGCATCCTCAAGCTCTAGATGGCCAACCGGGCCGCAAAAGATCAACAGAGGGCGGTAGTTTTAGGAGAAAGGCGTGAGTCAACAAGCGCAGGAACCTGGCTCTCCGTGGCCCTTGGATATTGAGCCATGACCGATGACCGACCGACTTTGCGGCTCGATGTCGAGGGGGCGTACGACCTCTGGGCAGCAGTGTATGACGACGTGCCTACCTCACTTGTGGTCGGGGCTGAGGAAGTAGTCGCCGGTTTTGCCAAGCTGGTGCACGGCCGAGACGTCATAGAGCTTGGATGTGGGAGCGGTCGCAATCTCGCAAATTTCGCCAAACAGGGCGCTAAATCACTGAGCGGTATTGATGCATCGTCCAAGATGTTGGCAAAGGCGGTCGAGGTGGCGAAGTCGGCATCGTTAGCGCAGGGCGACTATAGCAAAATTGCACCGTTCGCCGAGCAGAGTGCGGATTTCGTGTTGTTCTGCTTGACCCTCGAACACATAGAGAATCTGGGTGAATCACTGCTCGAGGCCGCACGTCTGATGCGGCCCGGCGGCTATGTGGGAATAGTAGAGATACACCCTGAACTTGCCAGCAAAGGCGTAAAGGCCTGCTTCGAAACTCCCGAAGCGCTTGTCGAAATGCCGACGTTTTTCCATCCTGTCGTCGATTTCGAGCAGGCGATTGGTGCAGCTGATCTCAAGATCATTCAGCAGAAAACTTGGCGTCGCAAGGATTTCGCAAACCCCCACCCGAGGATGTTAAGAAGGCCGCCAGAAACGCCTTATCTTCTTGAGATCTTGGCGCAGAAGTTATGAGATGACCCCTCGCCATTCATACGTCGCCCAGCTTCTAGCTGGCGTGCCCGGTTTGGCTAATCAGGATGTGCAACCTCGTTTTCTGACATTCAGGAAACCACCCAATCTCAGACGATAGAACGATAGCCCGCTTCTCCTGAAAGCATTCATTCGGCTATTGGGTTGTTGGAGCCCGGCCTCGAATGTCCGAGATTGGGGCGCGAAGCGGACCTAGCCGATTGAAGGTCCAACGCGACCGCGACTCAGGCTCCAACTAACCCCTTCGCCACGCAATATCCCCGAGACTGGTTTCCCGACGTGTCGATCCAATACCGGCTTCCAGGGCGCGAGGGTAAACTCCTTCGATTGCGTCACGAGCGCATAGCGACCGCTCGTCATATCGATACGCTTGCGCAGAACGCCTTCGATCTGCTCACCCGGTTTTGCCTCCTTGAACCTCTGCCCTAGCTCGTCTGACAGCTTCCTCGCCACGCGCATAAGCTCGCGGCGCCGAAGGGCCTCCATTGTCCCCTTCCGAAGTTCGATCTGCTCTCCCCGCTGTTCAGCTAAGCCCTGACCCACAAGCCATTGCTTGCGGGCTGCCGTGGCCGCTTTCACTTCGCGGTCGAACCCTGAATCGCGAATTGGTAATGGGTCATCGACCGCAAGCTCCCGGTCGAGCCAGGTGGCCGCATCCGCTTCCGGCAGCTGCTCCAGCGGAAGCGGCGACAAGGTCTCGACAGTGACGGGCCGGTCGCGCGTGCAGCGCGCTTCATAGGCGGCTGCGTTGTCGAGATGGTCATCTGTAATTTGCCAAGTTCCATCAGCCTCGCGGGTGACGCTGCGCATGAGGCGCCGCATCGCTTCGAGGCGCCGGACATGCGCTTGTGCAAACTCTTCGCTCGCGTTCGGGTCATGTCTCAGATGCGCGTCCACGCTGTATCGCCCGTCATTAGCGGCTGCGACTTCGGTAATAGTGCGATCGGACTTTCGCACACCCCCGCCGCAAGGCTCGATGCGCACAATCGATCCCTCGGGAAGGGGTTCCACCGCATCGCCCTTGCCGATCCCGACATAGTGCGTGCGCCCATCAACGCCGTCGATGATTAGGTAATGGCGATCGTGCAATTCGTCGGCCAGCCCGCGCGCAACGACGCGACCGACAATGGGCGCAGCCTCTTTGCTCGCTGGATTATAGATGGAGCGATTGGCTGGCGCGCGATCCAGCTTTGCCGCGGTCAGCTCGCGCTGCATCGTTCGAATGATGTCGCCGCGCTCGCCAAGATCGCGCAGCTCGTTCTCCATGCTCTCGCCAAGCTGCCAGTTCCCGCCGCCGACATCTTCGGCCAGACCGAGCTTGCCGAGTTTCTGCAATCGTCCCGCGCGCAGCGTCTGCTGGAATGGATCGCGGTGGCTGGCCGATACCAGGCGCCGCTCGTCCATCTGTCGCAGCAAACGGCGGTCGATTGCAGTCAGTCGTTTTTGACCAATATCGTGCCGCAGTCGTTCCTCGATTTCGAGATCGGTGCGGAAATCACTGCGATCCGAGACCAGCTGCTCGAATGATCACAACCCGCGCCTTGTTGCGGCAATCGTAGTAAGAGGCGGGGTGTGTAGAGAGCCGGTATCGGACCGTTGGTGATCGAGTTCCGTAATGGGTCAGTGGACGTTCGACGTCCGGCCCAGATGCATGCAAAGAGAGCCAATCACGGTTACCCTTTGAGCGGATTTGTCCCAGAGTGGAGATGCGCGGCCAAGTGTCTCGCGTGTGTCATAGGTGTGTGCAAATTAGATAATGCGACCCGACGGGCTCGGACTTCGTTTCGAGCCCAACTCTCGAGCCCCGCCTCTGAGCGGGGCCCTTTTTTGCTATCTATCCAATAGGCGGCATTGGTTCACGGACGGAATCGCGTAGGGCCGCGGACGGTTTGAAAACTGGCATATTCGAAGCCGGAATCTTTATTGACAAACCGCTGCGAGGATCACGACCGATGCGCTCTCTTCGCCGTCGCACGGTGAACGTCCCGAACCTGGCGATATTCACGTCCTCACCCTGCTCCAAGCATTGGGCGATTCTCGACAATAAACAATTTAGCGCAACATTAGAGTGCGCGATTGAGATGCCCGTCTCACCGGCAATGTGACGAACAAGATTGGCTTTGTTGATTGTGGATTTAATCAATGCAGAACCCTCAATACGCTTCATTCGCATGTCTATATGACACTGAGATTACTGGTCTTCCTTTGGCGGAATTTCTATCGCATATCGCCATCATGGACGCGAAGACTCTGGAGATTATCGATTCGTGCAAGGCCGCACTTTCTGGTCGGAAATTCGACAGCGCGGCTTTCATTTCCAAGTTGCCCGAGCCTTGCCACCTCAGCCAAACGGAGAAGGCTGCCTGGATCAGTCTTCGTTATTGGGATCATGATACGGGTGACCGCGAGATCCATCCCGCTATAATCCAGTCGAGCAGATCGCGATTGCAAGACTTGCTGGCCTCTCTTGATGCTGGACAGGGATGAAACCCTTGGAACTGTGACAGGTCAATGAGAATCAGAGGCTAGGACCATTATTGGCGAACGCTTCTTCTTTCGCCCTTGTCTCTCGGAACACTTCTATGCAGCGCTGCATCGGCGACTCTGCTTGCAAGTCGAGCGGCTTTGCCCGAACAAGCAGTCATGGAATCGCACGTCCATATCCCCTTTTTGCGAGAAGTGCTGCTCTTCCTTCTCGCAGCGGGGATCGCGGTTCCGCTGCTCCAGCGATTTGTGAGCCCGGTGATTGGCTATTTTATTGTCGGTAGTGTCATTGGCCCCTTCGGACTAGGCCTGCTTGCTGATGTTTACGAGCCGGTTTCATATCTCGTCATCACTGACGTTGATGGCGTGACTGTCCTAGCCGAGCTTGGTGTAATCTTTCTTCTATTTGTGATCGGCCTTGAACTCTCTTTCGAGCGGCTTTGGACTATGCGAAGGCTCGTCTTCGGCCTGGGAAGCGCGCAGATACTCATTACGGGTGCGGTGATTGCAGCAATTGCCATGTTTTGGGGAAATGCGACCGCTACCGCGATCATCTTGGGAGCATGCCTCGCGCTGTCCTCGACCGCGATTGTCACACAGTTGTTGATCGAGGGAGGACGGTTGGGCACGCCGAGCGACCGCGCGACTTTCTCGATCCTGCTGATGCAAGACTTGGCCGTCGTTCCGATCTTGTTCGCGGTGAGCGTGCTTGGCACGATGGCGATCGATAACGTCGCGCTCGGTTTTGGGCTCGCCGTCGCAGAGGCGCTCATCGTCATAGCGCTGATCTACCTAGTTGGTCGGCTATGCTTGAGGCCGCTTTTGCAGCTCGTCGCACGTACCGAGAGCCGCGAGGCTTTTGTTGCAATTACCCTGCTGATCGCAGTGGGCACAGCCGCGCTCACAGGCTTCGTCGGACTCTCGATGGCCCTCGGCGCGTTTCTCGCCGGTCTCCTGATTGCCGAGACTGAGTTCCGTCATCAGGTCAAGATCGACATCGAGCCTTTCAAAGGGTTGATGCTCGGTCTTTTTTCCTTTCGGTCGGCATGGGTATCGATTGGCGGATTGTGATTGACAATCCGCTTTGGATCATCGCTTCGGCGATCGGCCTTATCTTCATCAAGATCGCGCTCAATTTCGCGCTGTGTCTCGCCTGGCGGTTGCCAAGACACCGCGCAGCAGAAGTAGCGATCCTGCTCGGTCAGGCGGGCGAATTCGGCTTTCTAGTCATCGGGCTGTCGGTCACGGTTGGCCTCTTGCCTGCGGAAACCGGGCAATTCATGCTGATCGTCGTAGGTCTCACCATGCTCGCTACGCCCGGCCTCGATGTGCTTGCGCGCCGGGTCGCCGCGGCACTTGAGCGCGGCGTACCGAAAACGGGTTTTGAAGAGACGCCGTGGGCCAGCGAGTTAGGCGGACACGTCATTCTGGCAGGCTATGGCAGGGTCGGGGCAACGATTGGCAAAGTGCTTGATCGGCAAGACATTCGCTACGTCGCAATCGATCGCGACCCGGAGATTGCGCGCAAAGCCGCGAACGAGGGCCGGCCGGTGCGCATGGGCGATGCCTCGCGGCTTGACGTCTTGCGTGAGGCGGGTCTCGAAAAAGCCTCAGGCGTGGTGGTGACCATAGGCGACAAGGATGCGACCGAGGCACTCACCCATGAGATCCACCGGCTCGCGCCGCGCGTCCCGATCTTTGCCCGCGCACGCGATGTCGGCCACGCCGACAAGTTGCTCGAAGACGGGGCGAATGTCGCTGTGCCTGAGACAATCGAAGGCAGTCTGCGGCTCGCTGAGCTGCTGCTCTTGGAGTTCGGGACAGATAGCGACGTTGCCAGTCGCAGCGTCGAACTCGAGCGCCCAGTCAAGGAAGTCTGAGGAAGGATGCCGCAATGTATCGGTCCGTTTTAGTCGCGCTCGATCGAGAGGACGAGGCCGGAGCGCAGTTGGTAGCGACACGATACCGATCATTGCCCGAAGTCCAACCAGTCGATATCCATCTGGTGTATGTTCGTACGCCGCTGCCGCATTCATATGTGCGAGAACTGCCACGACACTGGGAAACAAACGAGCGAAGCGAAGCCGAAGTGTGGCTTCGTCAATATGCCGAGCAGTCTGGGCTGTCCGCTTCCTTGGCAGGCGTTCACGCTCCTTCCGGGTCGATTGCGCGGGAGGTAGTTGAGCTTGCGCGTTCCCTGAATGTCGAGGCAATCTGGGTGACAGCACACCGGATGGATCTCAGCTCGTCTCTTGCTCGGTACCAACACACAAGCAATCGTTCGGGATGCACCATGCGACGTCTTGGTAATGCGTGAACTCAAGACGTAGGGGTCGAGACCAGTTGCCTGCAGTCGCGGCTCGTCCGGCAAGGCCGAGCGGCCATGGCGAGCGTCTAGGCGCACATGTTGACAGGTTGAGATCACCCTTGACGAGGCTGCTGACGCTTTTGCCTGATGAGCTCGGCGATACGAATGCTCGATCCGGCAACAGTTTTTCGGGCATGATCTGCTCCAACGCTTTGCGCAGTGGCGGCAGCATCCGCAAATAGCCGGCCTCCGACAGATATCACCGTCAAACGATCGGGTGCAGCAAAACGGCTCCGCTCGATCGTTTCGCGCAATTTCGCTATGCAGTGCTCACGCGGCAGTGCTTCGGACAGCCCGATATCGAGCGCATCCGGCTGCTCGGAGGCGAGTTGATTGGTTAGCGCCTGGTCGCTGTCGGGGAATGCCAAATCAACATGCCAGCCCGCATCGGTAAACAGATCGGCGAGCAACGAAGCTCCTAGCGAATGTGGCTCTCCTGGCGCACTGGCCAGCAGAATGCTGTACTGGCTCTGGCGAAGCGATGCAGGCGTCGGGCTGTGGCGTATGGCATGACCGGCGAGCTGCAGCATGCTGAGGCCGATAGTCAGATCCAGTTCGGAGCAATCATCAGAAAGCCATGCATCGCCAAGAGCGCGCGCAGTCGGTTCGATCAGATGTGTGAGGATCGAATCCCCATCGCACCCCCTCTCGGCATGCGATGCGATCAGTGTGTTGATGCCGATATCGTCACCGTTCAGCACAAGATCGATCAGATCTGGCACTTGCGACGTGAGTTCGTGTTCTGCTTTGGCCCGCTGCACATCAACAATTCCGTCGTCGTCCCCATGACAGCTTAAGAGGTCCCAGCCGCTGAAGAGTTTAGCGGGAATGATGTGTTCGCTTAGAATCTCGATATCCGTGTGACGCGTATCGCGGCTGATTGACGTCCAGAGCACTTCCAGACTGGCAGGAGGGCCTTCAAGGGTCTGGAAAAAGCGGTCCCTATCATAGAGAAGCATGCCTGTGACGCCCAGGCTGCGGTTTCGCTCGCGGGCTTTCGAAGTCAATTCACACAAATCAGCCGCAGTCGGTCTGGCAGTAGCCCTGCTCTGATAAGCTAGGCTGCTGGTCCATTCAGCAGGCTTGGTCTCGACGGTTTCAGTCTGCATAGACACGCCAGGCTCCCAATTCATGGTCCGGAGATTAGCCATTTTGCGAACCGCCGCGCTCGTCAGGCTCTAGTGACCGCTCAGGAGCGGTATTGCTTCTCACAACCGCACCTTCAACTAGCGCGGCTATGGAGACCTCAGCAGACGCACAATCCTGCGCCCGGGCCAAACGTCGATCGCCTCGATTCGATCCGTGCGAAAAGCTGCATGCCGCGCGCTATCCTGTCAAGGTATGCGGACATACTATACTTGAGAACGCAGCATGGATTCGCACGATAAATCCGAGCGTGATAGGCCGGTTGAAATTGCTGAGAAGATGATTGAGGCGGGCGCTGTGACGTTGCGCGAGCACACTTTCGGCGAGCCTCTCGCTGGGGTCGCTGAAGAGGTCTATCTCATGATGGAGCTTGTGCGAGGTTCAGGTGGGGATTCTGCCAACTAAACTTCGAAGACTATTTAGATATTGCTCACCAGCCTGAGCCGGGTCTTGAGGGTCAATATCTTCCCCCATGAAGGTATCTGGCAGCTTGAATGTATTATCGCGTTTGGTGTCAGTGATGATCTTGGCAAGCTCAACGTTTCCTCCCGGTGTGATTGTGATCGAGCTGTCCGGCCTGATCGACTCTTCAAGTAGAGGGTGGATATTTGCGCCTTCCGAGTGGAAATCTATGAGGCCTCCTGGCCCAGTCAGAGGTATTGGGTCGGGACCATCGTTTTTCCGAGTGATATTGCTTATTGTTACCTCGTCGCCCGAAATTGCTGCCGCATCTGATGAGGGTTGATGCTCTGCGATATTTCGCGCTTGATACATGTATTTGAGGAAAGGTTCTTGCCGGGATTTTCTCCGCTCTCCGCCATACCATTGGCGTCCCTGCGGGGTTCTTTGGCATTCGCCCTCGATGAAGTGGATTATTCGGCCAGTTGAGAGGAGGAATTGCTCCCATTGAGCAACAGCCTCTCCCGGCAAATGCGTGTTCCTCACCAACTTAAGTAGGCGTTCAGATGCGTCCAATTCATTCAGGATTTTCCGCGTGGCTTTATCTGAGAACTTTATTGACATGATAGACACCAATCAATGTGAAGAAGATGAGGTGCTAAAGCGAATGCTGAACGCCCCGCATGAGAAGCATAAACCGACTACTCCGCTGGGGAAGCGGCGGCGAAAGGACCGTGAAGATGAAGTAGGTCGAACGGCAGGGTGAATTTGTAATTCAACCTGAGACACATCGAAAAATGGCAGCCCTTGAGTAGGGTACGGGCCGCTAAGTCATAATCAGTAGCTCAGATTCTTTGCCAACCAGTCGTTCACGTCACTAGGACCGCGCCCTGAATAGGGCTTCTTGAGAGTAATGACGTAAAGGGTGTCGTTGCTGTCGATCATGGGTTTGAAATAAGCCCTGACGTCATCAGGGGCCTGGTTTGTGTCAATTGCGTAACTTGACTCAGAGAGTTTGGCCCACGCTCCATAACCGTCATTGAGGTGCTTGACGATCTTGGGACGGGTTGTCTCTTTGTTGAGGTCGTAGGTGACCAGCAGATTAGCCATTATTTATTCCTTTGAGTTGCACTGCAAAGGATTGACCAAAGCGGGCCTATTCGGCACACAAGAATTCCAAACATGAGGTCGCTCCTAACCAGCGATTTCTAGATAGGCCGGGTCCCCCACGACTCGGCCTATTGCTATTCTAGGGAATCAATATCAGAATCGGAGGCAGGCGCGTTGATTCAGGCGGGGATAAGCCGTGCAAATTGCGAGTCTAAACAGGAGATTAGCGTGTCCACCGCTTTCGGCGCTCGCCAATCTTGCGCGGAGGATCAGGCCTAAGCGGCGACTGCATCGCCAATACGCCGATAGGTCAGGCGCTTGCCAGCAATACCCTTGAGGGCAATGTCGGTGCGCTCACGGTCTTCGATACCGCGACCCGAACAGTTGGAATAACGGAAGTCAAACTCGGCAAAGTAGCGGTGCAGATGCTTTTGCCCGCAATGCTGATAGATGCCGCGCATACCGCGCTTGAAAAAACCAGAGAAGCCTTCAACCGTGTTGGTGTGGGCGGTGGGATCCGATGCGCTGACATATTCGTCTTGCGTGTGGTTCACCAATTCGTGCTTTGCGAAGTCCTGACCGGGGCGATGCTTTGCACTCTTGAGCCGCTTCTGATCGTCACCGCTCTCACAATGAGGGCACACAGGACCATGCCGGCCAGCGCAGGTCTTCGAGATACATGCGGGCGATGTCTGCGTCTTGGAAACGGGGCTCAAATACGTTCGTGTTTGTAATGAATTCACCCTAGCAAGGGGGTGTGCTTTGTTAAGTATATAATGTCCAGCTACGCGGACAGCATGGTCCGTCGCCTTCTTGTTTGAACGAGCAATGGCCGACGGTGCGCTTCGCGTTTGGAGGTCATCCAGCGACGTTGCAGATGAGACATCGCAGCTTCAGCAACAGGTCTGATGACCGAATATCTGCTGTACAAATCCCGCGCGTCAAAACGGAACGGCATTGATCTCCCCTCCTGTGTCCTCAAAACCTTTCTGGGCGCAGGACTTCTGCAGGCGTGATGTAGATGATCCCCGAATTCTCCTCAAAATAGGTGTCGGCGATTTGCTGGGCGATTTCGCGCGCGTGAGCACCGTCTGCCATGACGAATTCGATCCGCACGATATCGAAATCGCGGACGATCGAGGGGCGCTCGTGCGTGCGGGTGAAGTGGCGGCCTTTGCCGCTGCCCTCGACGATCGTGTAGCCGGTTGCCCCGCTCTCACCCAAAAGCTGTATGATCTTGTCCTGGAGCAGGCGCTCGGCAATAATAACAACGGTAGTTGCGTGGGTGGCCATGATTAAATTCCTCGTGAGCGATCCTGTTTACTAGCGCTGCGTCACAGTCCGAAAGTCAGTTCAGCGAGCGCGATGAAGAGCGGAACGCACACCGCTATCGCGATCGGTGTCCCTATGCTGGTGGATGCACCGATAAAGGACGACGGATTGGCGGTCGGTATACCTGCGCGGAGCGTCGGCGGCCCGGAAATATCCGAGTTCGATGCGGCAATCACCGCGAGGATGACGACACCGCCTGGGCTGAAACCGACGAGGACATGAGCCACATAGCCTAGCCCGAACCCGATCAACCCGTGCAGGATCGGTGCGATGATCGCATAAGCCACATACCATTGCGCCACTTTGCGCAGTTCGGACAGCCGCGACCACGCCTCCATGCCAAGCACCAACATCAGAACTGACAGAAAGCCGCGAAACAGCAAATCGTAAAAGCCGTCATAGAGACCCTCAGGCTGTGCGAGGAAGCCGATCACAAGGCCCAGAATGAGCGCTGACAGGGCCGAGCCGCGCAGAGATTCCGCAATGATCGCGCCGATCCGGATCGGTTCACCGCTGGCGGCTTTCTTCTTCTTCTTTGCATTGATGCTCGCCAGAACGATGGCGAGGACCAAGGCGGGGATATCCATGAAGGGATAGAGCGCCGGCGCCCAGGCCTCGAAAGCGATATCTCGTTCTTCCAATGCAACCATAGCGACGGCGAGCGTCGAGGCGCTCACCGCGCCAAACAGACCGGCGGTCGCCAGGGCGTCGTCGCGTCGGATACTTGGCAAGCGCGCAAGCGTCACCGCGCCGATCAACACGCAGATACAGCCGATCACAGCGGCGAAGAATGCAGGAAGGGCTAAAGCGGCGAGGTCGGCCTCGCGTATTTCCATGCCGCCGTGAAGGCCGATGCTCATCAGCAGCATAAAAATGATGAACCGGTAGACCGCGTCGGGAATGGCGAGTTTGCTGCCGGTGGCGGCCAGCGCCATCCCGCCGATCAGGAAGGCGAGAGAGGGAGACTGGAGTTGTGAAAGGAAACTCGCGGCAAAGGTCGCAAGAAGGTCCATGAAGTGCAGGCTCCTGAGCAAAGACAAATGATTGCCGCGCTGCTAGATGACCAACATACTATGCGTAAAATAGATTGTTTGTAACAATTTGATGCCTAATAACGAACGATGGTGCCACACTAGGCTCGGGGAAACAGGCGCTCCAAGGCGGGGTGCGGAAATCGATGTTTCAAAGTCAGAATCGAAAACCGCTCGGTAATATTGGGAAGCGGGCGCGCCTCGATAAGCCGGCCCGAGGCCAGTTCGTCTGTGACAACGACGGGAGGCAAGACCGCAAGCCCAATGTCTGCGCGCGCCAGAAGACGAAGCATGGCCATATCGTCTACTTCCGCCGCAATCCTGATCGGCAAATCCTGCTGCTCGACCAGAACATCGAAGCCGTTGCGAAATCCGCTGTCCCCTGTCGGCAGGATCAAAGATTCGCTGGCAAGAAGATCGAGATAGTCCGTTCGGTCTGCGACGCGCTCCGGCGAACCGATTAAGCTAACCGGCTGTTCGTCGATGACGCGGGCGGTCCAGTTGGTCGTCGCGTCGCGCAGCGGCACCTGGTTTACCAGAACGAGATCGAGCACATGCGCTTCGAGCGCGGCGAGCAGGTCGGACAGCGAGCCGGATCGGATGACGATGCGAAAGTCGCCATCCGCAAGCAGCGGATCTAAAAGGCTAAGCTGAAAATTACGCGACAAGGTCGATAGCGCGCCAACTCGAAGCACCCGCGTGTCCTCGGCATCGCCTTCTTTGAGACGCCGCACAAGCGCCTCTCCGTCGGTGAAGATCCGTTCGCAATATCCAAGTGCGATTCTACCGGCAGCGGTAAGCACCAGCTGCCTTCCACGGCGTTCAAACAGCGCATGTCCAAGCTGCGTCTCGAGCTTCTTGATCTGCACCGACAAGGCCGATTGCGACACGTTCAGACGCTCCGCCGCCCGCGTCAGGTGTCCTTCCTTGGCGACGGCCCAGAAGTAGCGCAGATGATTGTAATTGAGCATGAGCGAAATCGCTGAAACCGAATGAAGGCGAGCGCTTGTTATCTCGGGACGAATGATTTCGCAATCCGATGAGCGAGCCGCACGTGCCTCAAGCCGTGTCGACTATTCAGAGCGTATGCGTGAGATCACTACCGCCGCGACAGCAAGCAAGAGGATCGCGCCCGCTTCAAAGAGAACATTTTCCGGGGCCATGTCTTTCCCCTGGAGCACGATCAAGCGAGAAATGGCCGTAATTGCGATGAAGATCGGAAAAACGAAAAAGGATCCTTTGCCAGTGTAGAACACTCCGATCATCACAATGACTTCGGTATAGAGGAACATCAGGAGAAGGTCCGCCAATTCAATCGTACCTCGATCGATTACGGTCCATACCTCGACTCCGACTGCGGCGAGAGTCATGACCGTCGTAATGACGAGGAGAAGTCGTTCTACCGCCTTGAAAATCCTTTGAGCTGGCTCGGGCTCGCTCCTCGAACCATTTTCTCCGATCTGCTCTGTCTGGGGTTCGTCCATGTCAACGGGATACAGCACCTGGTGCCAATTGACGAACTCGAAGCCATTTGAAGGGCATGTACAGCTTTCTACCAGCTGCCAGCCGCATCCGGGATGCACTTTCGAAGGGTGCGAATACGATGCTGGATCGACGATCATAAGTCCGCGTTCGCGAACGAACAATTTGATTGCAGACTGTCCCTTTCCTGGCCCTTCCCAGATCAGCGGCGCGAAGAGCGACCGACGAATTGATTTTCTATCCACCCTATGCCGCCTTCCGGCACGGCCCTTTTCTACCAAAACATGAACGCGATTACCGGAACGGCGGAGACGAGCAATACGCTCGGCCATTTCCAGACGCCGAGATAATCAAGAAATGACAGATTAATGCCGTCACGCACGGCGACGCGCGACCGTTTCGCATAGATGTAGGCCCCGGTAACAGCGAGCCCCGTCAACATCAGGCCGAAAGCAGCCCAGAGAAGCTTCGTGAACAAACCGCCGAACGTGCCGAAATGCAATGGATCGGCAGTGTGAACGAGCCGCTCGCCCACGTCCATTTCATGGCCCGTGCGTTCGCCGATGATCCGGTCGGTCGAAGGATCGATGAACACCGCGTCGGCGCGTTCGCGAACGAGATTGGCCTTCCAGTGGCCCTGCACGATCAGGGGGTCGCCTTCGGAGAAGGGCAGAAAGACAGCCGTTATGGCAAAGCCCGGTTTGCGCTCACGCGCCAACAGCGTCCATAGCGCAATGTCCTCCGACTGAACTGTTCCACTCGCTAGCGGCGCTTCGATTCGAGGCGTTTGCGAGTTCATGTCTGGGCCGAGGCGCTCATAGAAATAGAGAACAGAGGTGAGCGCAATCACCGCCACAAACCAGACCGACCACAGGCCTACTAGGCGGTGCAGATCACCCATGAAGGTTCGTATCGTATGGTCAGTACGCGGGCGTTTGAAGAAGCCGCGCCAGAACTTCTTGTAGACGAAGAGGCCGGTCACCAGCGAACCGAGCAGGAAAAAGCCGAGGCTTGCGACGAGATAAAAGCCGATGTCGAAGGGAAGAAACAGGTAGTAATGAAGGGCGCGCATCACATCCTGCAGGCTGCGCCCATATTCATGGCCAGTGACCTCGTTGGTGCCGGGATCGACATAGATCTCGAAGCTCACTCCATCGACGTCGGTCGCGGTCACCTTCTTCGCAAAATGACCGCTATCACTTCGGTCATAGGACCCGATGCCGTCCAGTTGCGCATCGGGAAAGGCCTGGTGCGCGGCGGCCCACATCGAGGCCCAGTCTTCGGTTCCTACCTCGAACGAAGTGGCGCGGACTTCGGGTTTATAGAGCCATTCGATCTCATGCGAGACGCTGGCAATTGTTCCAGTGAGGCAGACAAACGCAAGAAACAGGCTGACATTCAGTCCGAAGAAATTGTGCAGCCAAAAGGCCAGCGGGCGCGGCTTGCGTCGGCCCGCTGTAGATGAGCAAAGAGGCGATCGTTGGCGTGCCTCTTTGCTGGGCAGGGTGCGCTCAGAAACTCGCACGAACACCCAACGTAACGCGCCGTCCGGGTGCCTGATAATTGGTCAGAAAGCCGCGCACCTGCACAAACGGATTGACGTAAGCTTCGTCGAGCAGATTGTCTGCCGCTAGGTAGATTGTTGCCGGCCCCAGATCGTAGCCCGCGCTTGCGCTGACGAGAGTGTACGCTTCGGTATCGACCAGCCCGATCTCTTCCTGCGTTGGAGAGAAGTAGGACGATGAGCCGAAATGCGTGATCTGTAGGCCGAGGTCGAACGCCTCGACCGGCTGCCAGTCGGCGCGCGCTGTGACGCGAACCGGTACGGCCCGCTCGGTGCTGAAGTCGATGAACTCGCCGCTTTCCTGGTCCCTGACTTCGCCGCGTTGCAGCGTGAAGACACCCGACAGACTGAGTGTTGGGGTCACCGCCAACTCTGCATCCGCTTCGAATCCATAAGCGCGTTCCGGTATACGCAAGGGGATTAGCGGGCATACCTGCTGACCTACGCAGCTTGGATCGGGCTGGAATTGCGCCGAACTGGCCGATTCGGCGTAATAGGCCGCAAGACCGAAACGCACCGGTCCAAGCCGCCCGCGGGCACCAATTTCATATTGGTCGGACGTGGCTGGCGCGTTGGATATTGCGCCGGGATCTGGGGCACCCCTCGCCGCGCGGCCCAGCTGCGACAGTTCGGCGCCCTGCGTGAAGCTGGCATAGAGCTGGATTTCATCAACGATGTCGTAAACCGCGCCGATATTGAACAGTGCTAGGTCGCTATCAGCAAAATCACCCGGCGTGGCCGCCCGAGGAAGGTTGGGGTCGAAGCCATCTTCCTCGATCGCCCCCGAATACCATTCCTGCCGCACACCTCCGCTAAGCGTCAGCTGATCGATTTGGTATTCGATCTGACCGAATACAGCCGTGGTTTGGAGGAAGAAAGCAGGGGTGATGTAACCGGTGATAGCTCCATTCGCCGAAGGGTCGACGATGAAGCGCTGGAAGTCATTGCGGGTGTAATCGACGCCGTAACTCGTCTTCAGATCGCCGCTGCCGAGCGCGTAGGAGCGCACGAGCGTCGAACGTAGGCCCACGCGTGAGTTCGTACGGTTGGAAGCGAAGAAAAAGTCGCCATCGGCGGCATCGAAGAAGTTGGCGCGCTGGATGATTTCCTGATCCTGCATAAATAGGCTCACCGTCACGTCATGCGCGAGCAGCTCCGGATGGGTGTAGCTGAGCGCGGCGGTGATGTTGCGATCACCCGCCTGGTCGAGAAACGGGTTGGGCGTGATCGGCACCACGGTGCCGATATCGGTGCCGGGAATATCGGTGCCGTCGGCATCGAATTGGCGACCGGCTTCTTCATCGTGAAACGTGCCTGTAACGCGCAGTTCGCCCATCCCGATCCGCAGGCCGAGGGAGGTGGTCACGTCGATGGCTTCAAACGCACGCGATACCGTGGGGCGACCTTCGGCATCCCGTTCCAGCCCGCCATCGGTGTAGCCGAGGCCGACATAGAAATCGAAGTCGCCAACCTGCTGACCGATGCCAGCAAACAGATCGGTGGTGAAGGTGTCATCCGTATTGTTGGTGTTGAAGCTGGTCTGCGCGACGGCATCGACCTCAAGCGTTGGGCTATCGCCGCGCCGGGTGATGAGATTGATGATACCGCCAGGCGAACCCGACCCGTATAGCGCCGTCCCGCCGCGAACCACTTCCACTCTTTCGAGCGCGAAGGGGAGATGGTGAAGGGCCCGGTGCAAGATCCTTGGCGCAAATCCTCGTTGATCGGGACGCCATTGATCTGGAACGCTACCTGCCTGCTACGGACCTGAATGCCGCAGCCTGCGCGTTCCGGCCCCGTGGTGCTGAGGCCTGGCACAGCAAATTCAAGTGCCGAGACGATGTTGCGGTTCTGCGCGAGCTGATCCTGAATTTCCGCTTCGTCGATCACCGAAACCGAAAGGGGCAGGTTCTCGATCTCAGTCCCCGACCGGGTTGCTGTGACGATGATGGGTGCTGACCCTGAACTATCTTGCTCGTCGGTAGGGTCAGCATCGGGGCCGTTTTGAGCGTGGGCGGGAAGAGCGGATGCGACAAGAATTGCGGCAAAGGCGCTTCCGAGCCAGAATTGGGGTTTCATTGATCTCTCTTGCGATGCGTGCCTTACAACTCGCTATTGAAAATCATTCGCATTTGCAAGAGACTTTTGTTTTGAGAGCTTGGTTCGTCCATACGTGTCAAGAGATTGGCGATCATCAGAAAGCCAATCCATTTTCGGAAATGTCACCGTACCGCCGTTTACTGACCGATTGAATGGCGCCGCACCTGCGAAGAGACCCGCGCTGCCGCGCGTCACGTCACCTGATGGGCATCGCCAAGAGCACGCCGGAGCCAGCGGAGGTCAGCGCGCTTTGATCGGCATCGAGGCTCCCTGGCATGTCCGCACTTGGATACGCCTGCGCAAGGAGCGCCAACGCCTTGGTGAGGCGTGCATGCAGGTCGGCATCGGCTTTCTTGATTGCGCTTTCTGACCTGGCAAACGCTGTTTGCCCTGCCTTGTAGAAGCCATAGCCATCGAGATAGGGCGGATAGATCCCATCACTGGCTGCAAGCCGATACATCGAGATCGCACGATCGATTTGGTCGGCGGCCACGCCGGCAGCCACCATCGCTTCGCTCGTCCCATCATCTGGTGCTTTACCGGCTGCTGCTCGCAATGCCCCTACAATGGCGTCAAAGCGTTCGTTGATCTGCGCTTCTGACTCGCCGTTGATCACGGCGGCGGAAGCATCGAGGAAGAGTGGCTGGAAATTGTCGACGCCAAGTTCGGCGAAGACCGGGTCCATATCCGCCAGCACCTCCGACACTGGGTGGCCGAACATCTCGGCTGCTTCATCGGTTCTTCCGATAGCGAATGCGTCTCGTGCAGCGATCGCATGGGCTTCAGCGACAGCAATAGCGGAGCGGTATTCCACTGGATCGGTACCGGCGGAAGCGAAGTCAACACCGCCTTCGCCGCTCTCGCCGCCTTCTCCGCCCTCACCTTCACCCATCTCGCCTGCTCGGGATTGCGGTGAGGCATCTGCTCCCGTGTTGGACTCTTCAACGCATCCAGCGAGACCGACGCCGGCAAGCGCTGTGGCCAGACCAAGCCCGGCCCATGTCTTCAGCTCTACTTTCATTGCAATCTTTCCCGAAATCGTCAGATTTCAAATCGTAGCGCCTTCTGCGCTTATTGCAAACCATTCGCAAATTGAGAAGTGAATGATCCTGACGATCTCCTTACTGGACGATGCTGAGAAGCTCAGTGCATTGCGCAAGAAGATCGGCGCGCTGGCCTGGCGGGATGGCCGCTCGACAGCTGGCAAGACTGCGAGCGCCGTCAAACGCAATGAGCAAGCTATTTTGACGGACGCGGCGGGAAAGGCGCTGCGTGACGAGTTGCGGCTTTTCATCGAGAACAATCCGGTGCTGGCAGCAGCGGCTCGGCCCCGTCGGTTTTCGCGGTTGATGATCAGCAGAACTCGCGATGGCGGACATTACGGCGCGCATGTGGACAATGCGATCATGGGCTCAGGCAAATCGCGGCTGCGCACCGACATCTCCTTCACACTCTTCCTAGCAGCACCTGACGAGTATGAAGGGGGTGAGCTAACCATCCATACTGCCGGCGTAACCTCGCACATCAAAGCGAAGGCGGGCCAGCTTGTTCTCTATCCGGCTTCGAGCATTCACGAAGTTCGTACCGGTCACCAGTGGTGAGCGGATCGTGTGCGTCGGATGGATCGAAAGCCTCATTGCCGACCCCACCCAGCGCGAATTGCTCTTCGATATGGAGAACCTTCGGGCGTCGCTCAGGCAGAGGCTCGACAAAGGATCGCCCGAGCTCTTAATGCTGGACAAGTCGATCGCAAATCTGTTGCGCATGTGGGGGACGCCCTAAGCTGAATTCGAGCTGGAGTTTCGTGTCGGCTGTGCCGCTGAACTAGCCAAAAGCAGACGGTCCGCTTCCGCCCATATCGCCAAGACGCCCTGAGTTTTTTGGGCTAATTCCCGTGCTGAAAGATGCTGGTACCTAGCCTCGCTCAAGCGCTTAGGATCGGCAATCTGCGACAAGAAATGGCGCTACCAAAGCCTTCACCTGCAAGTGCCGCCCTGCACACTCCAAGACGTACGACGTGTTCCGTTCGCCTTTGAACAATATGCTACAGAGAGTGCTCCCAAGGTCGTCCCAAATCTTTCATTTTCCGGTCTCATGTCATTCAGTGGCGGATTTCGGCCGGATTCGAAGTTCGCCGCTCCTCGGGTTGCACGAGAGCAGCAATGGCAGACGGCTTCTTCTAAGATATCAATTGAAGTCCATGGCTCAGGGACTCTTGACTGTAACAATTGCAGCCAGTCTGACGCACTCGCGTCGTCATTGCGTCACAGGGGAGAATTACCACGCAGCTACCCTCCCTCAATCGAAAGCTGCCCACCATGACACATCGTTTCCATCGCGCCGCCCTCCTGGCATCGATTGCCTGTTTAGGGACCCCGCTGTCGGCCCAAGATGCGGAGAGGTCTGATGATGCCGATTCCGGAAACACCATCATCGTCACAGCACAAAAGGTAGAACAGCGCGCTCAGGACGTGCCAATCACAATATCCGCAGTTACCGGGGACCGGATCGAAGACCTCGGCGTCAGCGACCTCGACGAGCTGTCCAACTATGTTCCAGGCCTCAACATTCAAGAACAGAGCGCCAACAATCCCGGCGTCGTGATCCGCGGCATCACTTCGGATTCGGGCTCATCGCAACAGGGGCCGCGCGTTACGCTTTACTACAACGGTGTCGACATCTCGCGGTCGCGGGGTTCGTATCAGGCGATCTACGATCTCGAGCGGGTCGAGGTGATCAAGGGACCGCAAGCGACCCTGTTCGGCACTGCCTCGGCGGTCGGGGCAATCAGCCTCGTCTCGGCGCGTCCGCGAGAGGGCTTTTCCGGAGAGCTCACCGGCGGCTACGGCAATTTCGATCAGACCCTGCTCGGCGGCCACCTCAATGCCGGATCGGACGTTCTGGCCGGGCGCATCGCCTTCGAATGGCGCACGCGCGATGGCTATGTCGACAACCTCAATCCGGCGCAGGAAGAAGAGCTTTACGCGCAGGATCAACTCGGTGTGCGAGCCTCGCTGCGCTACACCCCGACGACTGACCTGACGGTCGACCTGATCGGCACATACGACCAGCAGCGCAACGGCGGCACGCCATTCATTTCCGGAACCTTCCCGGCTTTCTCCGGAGCGCCGGGCGGCGCCGACAACGCTTTCGAGGGCGCCAATCTCGGCGGCAACCCCGCTGGAGCGGCGGCGCTCGGCGACGATCAGTTGGGCCTCAATCGCGAAGTCTACGATCTCAACCTCACCGCCGAATACCAATTCGCCGACGACTGGACCTTCACCACCGTCAACGGCTACCGCGAGTTCGACAGCGCTGAGGTCTTCGATGCCGATGGCACAGCTGCGCCTTTCCTCGAATTCACCGAAATCGCCGATGGCTGGCAGATCAGCCACGAAGGTCGCTTCACCTATAGCGGAAGCACGGTGCGGGCGAGCATGGGGTGGAACGTGTTCATCGAGGATGGCCGACAGAACGTGCCATTCGCCACCGAGGAAGGTACCTATCTGCAATGCCTGACCTCGATCTTCGGTGCGCCTCTGATCCCAGGCATCCCGTGCGTGGCGCCCGATGGCAGCGTTCCTGCAAGTGCAGTCACCAGCCTTGCCACGATGGGCGCCGCAAACGCGATCCCCTACAGTTCGGTGTTCGAGAACCAGGGCCGCAACGAGGCCTACTCGGTATTCGGGGACGTCACCTGGTTTGCCACCGAAAGCTTCGAACTCACTGCCGGTGTCCGGCTGCTCGATGAATATCGCGAGTCCGGGTTCTTCGCCGAGATACCCAATGCCGTCCTGAGCGGTGCACCGCTGATCCCGGGACAGATCGACACCAACGGCCGGACTTTCCGCGCCGACGACAGTTTCCAGGCGATCCTGCCGCGCTTCAACGCACTCTACCGGGTGAGCGACGATGTGAATGTGTTCGCGACGATTTCGAAGGGTCGGCGCTCCCCTGTAGTGCAGTTGAACGCGGCGCGCGATGACGTGGGCAATGTCGTGCCCAATCTCCAAGTCGTTCCCGAGGAAACGGTTTGGAACTATGAGGGCGGCATCAAGCTCGCAAGCGGACCGGTCTCCGGTTCGCTCGGGGTCTACTACCAGGTCTATGATGGCTTCCAAGTAACCGTCCAGGAGCTCGATGCGAACGGCAATCCCACCGGCAGCACCCGCACCGAAAGCGCGGGCAGTGCGAGCAACCTAGGCGTCGAAGCGGAGATCGCGGTCGATGTCGCCGACTGGCTGCAGGTGTTCGGCAATGTCGGCTATATCGACGGCGGTATCGATGAAGACAACACGTTCGCTCCGCAGTTTTCGGGGGCGCGGTTCCGGCTCCAGCCCGAATGGCAGGCGGCAGGCGGTTTTACGGTCGATTACGAGTTTGCAGGCGGCGTGCGCTTCTTTGCGACCCCCAGCATCACGCATCGCAGCACGATCTTCTTCGAAGTTCCGAACAGCGATCTGATCTCGCAGGGTCCCGTTACGTTGGTCAATGCGCGGGCCGGGATCAGCTTCGCCGACAATCGCTACGAAATTGCAGGCTTCATACGCAACGCTTTCGACGAGGAATATTTGCTCGATGCGGGGAATACGGGGGGCGCCTTCGGTATCCCGACCTTCATTCCGGCGGAACCGCAATTCTACGGCGTCCAGTTGAGCGCCCGTTTCGGGGCTTGATCGGGCCACGCCTCCACAAGGGGCAAGAGAAATGCCGCCGGAGATGAATTCCGGCGGCGTTCTTCCTTCGGCTTGGTTTTGCCCTGTGTGGAGAACTAGCCCACCCAAGGCCCCGTGATCGCCAGCGTTGCCGTTGGACTGTAGGCGTTGACGAACAGCACCCGGCCACCGGGTGACCAGCACGCCCCGGCCAGCTCGGTTTCCTGCCTCAGCCACGCCAGTGGATAGGCTTCGCCGATCGGGGTGATACCGCGCAGATGATTGGTCGACACGTCGCCGCTCTGGTCTTCGCAGACAATCAAGTGTCCGTTGGGGGATACCGTGAGATTGTCGCCGTAGTGGAACTGCGAAGCATCGGTGCTTTCGAAGAACAATTGCAGCTGTGCCGGGTCGCCCGCAGGAAGAGCCAAGCGAAAGATCTGGCCAAGTCTCGCCGCACCGCCGGACGTACCGCAGAAATACAGCTCGCCATTGCCCATGTGGATGCCTTCGCCGCGAGCGAACAGCGTAGCGCCAAGCGCCGCGCCCCGCTCGCGCAGATCGTCGTTCGGGCTATCGGCATTGTCGAGATCGACCCAACTCACTTGCGACCATTGCGACGGTACGCAAAGACACGCCGCTCCAGTTGCGACTGTCGGAGACGCCCGCGGCGACAAGCGCCTGAAGCCCACCCCTTTCGCAAGCTCGCCCGGTTGATCGGGCAGGTAGCGGTAGAGCAGGCTGTCGTCGCGGTCTTCTGTCAGGTAGACAATGCCGCTCGCCGGATCGACGCAGGCGGCTTCGTGGTTGAACCGCCCCATGCCTCTGATCGGTGCGGGATTTACGAGTTCGCTTGCATCGGCAGGCACTTCGAACACCCAGCCATGATCGCGCGCAACGCCGTCTCCGGCGTTGGTCACATCCTCCTCGCAAGTCAGCCAAGTGCCCCAAGGCGTTACCCCGCCAGCACAGTTGCGGATCGTGCCCGCGAGCGAGCGGAACTCCCGCTCGACTTCAAGGCTGCCTGCATCGAGCACGATGTTGGTCGTGCCACCGGGCAGGACCGCGCCTTCAGCGTCGCGGTCGAACCCTGTCTCGAGCACGCCTCCGGCATCGTGATGCACCTTAAGCTCGTGATTGCGCACCAGCGCGATCTTTCCGCCGCCGAGATCGAAGCAGCCCATGCCATCGGCACGATCGGGCACGCGGCCCCCATCGCTCATCGTGTCGCCGAGGCGCGAGATGACGTAGTAGGAAAAGCCGCTCGGCAGATCGAGCAAGCCCGCCGGATCGCGTAGCAACGGACCGTAGGGACTGGCTGAGAGCGAGCCGGTCGGATCGCCCGAATAGCGCAGGCACCCGCTAGCGAGCAGCGCAGCAAAAGCGCTCCCGGTCGCGGTAAGGAATTGTCGCCTGTCATGCCGGATCATGGCTGAAGCCCAAGCGCGTTCTGAATGGCTTCCCACGAGACAAGTTTGAAATTCTGTGCGCCAGGCTCGTTAATCCCGTCCTGCGCGACGAAAACGCCCCGCGGATAATCCGCGCCGAACCCGCCGAGCCCCAGCGCGATCCCGTCGGTTTCCTCGGTCGATCCGACAATGCCGCCGCCGATGCGAAAACGCCCGACCGAGGTCATGCCGGGAAGGGCATAGACGGCATAGGCGTTGTCGCCCTGGCTCGACGCGACGAGGTATCCGCCGTCGGACCCTTTCAGCGCAAGGGCCAGCCCTTCGACATCGGCAACAAGCATGCGATTATCGACCCGCGCGACCAGTTCGCCTTCGCGCGCGCTTGTGTCGAACCGCCAGATCCCCGCCGACTCCTCACCGACATAAAGCTGCCGGGTACGGGGATCGTAAACACAGCCTTCGGGCTGCGACGGGACGTTGGCGAAAGTGTAGGTCTCGCTAGTCCACCCGATCTCGCCCTTGCTGATGATATTGAGCGCGATCCGGCTCGTCCTTAATAGGGCTGTAGAGCGAAACCGAGCCATCATCGGCCTGTTCCCCGATGCAAAAGCCATACGCCTCACCGGGACCAGCATCGACGCGGACAAGCTCGGTGAGTGTGCCGCTCGAAGTGTCGAGCGATCCGAGCAGGACCTTTGCTTTGACAGGATCGCTGCGATCGCTCGCACCGACAAGGATCGAACCATCCGCGAGCTCGATCAGGTCGACATTGTTAAGCAACCCGCCCTTGAGAAAACTGCGGACTTTCCCATCGAGCCCGTAGACATACAGTCCGGCCTTCTTGTCGGTGGCGACGATCAGGCTCGCTGCGGGATTGGCCGCATTGCGCCAGATCGCCGGATCATCGGCCGCGTCCTCATTGGCTGTCCCGACCGGTTCGGTCTGCGCGCTAGCCGCCACCTCAACCGCCGGGTCGCCGCTGATTAACACGGAGGCGCACGCAGCAGCAATCCCAAGCGAAGCGAGTGCAAAAAGTTGGAATTCCCGCATGCTCAGAACGTGTACCGTGCGCCGAACTTCATCGTCCAGTTGTATTCCTCGTACTGCAAGAGGTTCTCCCGTCCGCCAAGGCGGTTGAACGCAAAATACTTCGCGTCGTTGATGTTCACCCACTCGTAATAGAGTTGGAGCTTATCGGTTGCGCGGAACTTAGCGCTGAGGTCGAGCTGGAGATGGTCGTCGACATAGCGGTCGAGCTCCGCTTCGTCCGAAAGCTCGTCGAGGTAACCGTCGCGATAGGTGCCGGACAGGCGGATATCGAACGGCCCCTTGTCATAGCCGACCGAAAAGTTCGCCGTATGCTCCGAGGTAGCCGGGAGCGGAATGTCACGCGGACCGTCGCTTTCGACCGTTGTTATCGTGCCGCTTGCGTCGGTGTAGGTGTAGTTGGCCTGCACCACGAAGCCATCGAGCGCGCCGCCAAAGGCCTGAGCAAATCCAAGCTCGATCCCGAAGATATCGCCCTCATCGCCGTTGGTGAAGATGGTGGCCTCGTCAAAGACCACACCGTTGAAGGTCCCGCCATTGTCGAAGTTCTGCTCGACGATGAAATCCTCGACGCTCTTGTAGAACACCGACGCGAAGATCGCGCCGTTGCTGCTCATGTAATATTCGGCCGCGGCGTCGATGTTCCACGCCTCGGTCGGAAGCAAAGCCGGGTTGCCGAATTCGCCCTCGCGCTCGCCATCATCGGCTTCTTCGACGGTGATCCGTGGGGCCTGCTGGAACGGCCCAGGGCGCACGAGGCTGCGATAGCCTGCAAGACGCAGGATCAGATCATCCTGCGCTTCATAGCGGATGTTGATGCTCGGGAGCCAGTGATCGTAATCGCGATCGATGTTGACCGGCGTGACGATCACGGTGTCGTCGTTGGCGATCGCGCCGCCCGGAAGCGTGCCGTCTTCTTCGACCAACAGCACATCATTGCCCGAAAGCGTGTTCGAGGTGTCTTCATAGCGGACACCGGCGATCACGGTCAGGTCGCTCGTTTCCCAGCGACCGAGCAGATAGCCGGCAAGGATGTCTTCCTCTACCACGAAATCCTCTACGCTCGAATCGAATTGGCTGTCGATTTCCTGAAGTTCGAAATCGCCGAAATTGGCGAAGAAGAAATCGGTGGACTCGGTTAGGCCCGGAAGCGGTGCCAGATCGGTGATGCGGTAGGTCGGGCCGATGCCAAGCGCATCAGCCATCGTGAAACTGTCGTTCTCGTAAAACTGGATTTCTCCGTTGAAGCTCTTCTCGCGCCACCGACCTTTGATGCCCGCCTGCACCGTCAAGGTACCGGCGTCGCTGAAGAAGCGCCGACCAATATCGAATTGCGCTGCATACTCCTCGTCTTCGCTATCCGAGAGCGCGGTCAGTTCAATATCGTTGAGCTCATAGGCAGCCGGGTTGAAGAAATCGCCGGTCGGATCGGCGACGACCGAATAGATCGGCACGCGCGGATCGGAGAAATCGAATCCGACCTGAAGCCCTTCGGCTTCGAATTCGCGTTCGAACACGGTCGGATCGACGCTGCCTTCTTCAAATTCTGTCGCCTTGGCATAGCTGGCCGAATAGTCCGCGAACCACTCGCCCCAGTCGGTTTCTCCGCCGAACACGACCGAACGGATCTGCTGACGTTCGAAGCGATCCTTCACGTCGCGTTCGACCGTGATAGCCTCGTCGTCGTCATAAAGAGGCGTGTCGCTTGTGCCGGAGACGCCCGCATCGCCAAGATCGAATGTCAGGCGGCGGCGGAATTCCTGGTCGTCGAACTGGCTCCAGATACCTTTGACGTAGAGCTCGGTGCTGTCGCCGACGCGGAAATCGAAGCCGAGGGTAGCGCTGATCCGTTCGCGTTCGACATCGTAGTCGCGGTACTGAATTTCCTCGGCGTAGATCAGGCCATCCTCTTCCCAGTCGTCGGCTTCGATATTGTCGGTTTCGAACCGGCGGTTGTAGAACGAGATGCCGCCCGACACGCCGAATCTCTCATTGAGGCGAACAGCGAAATCGGCGCTAAGATCGGGGGTGAATTCTTCGGAAAGGTCGTTGTAGCTGCCACCGAGGGAGGCGACGAAAAGGTCCTTGCGCCGATCGAAGGCACTGGTGGTCTCGATTTCGATCGAGGCACCGATCGTATCGGCATCCATGTCCGGCGTAAGCGATTTCTTCACTTCGATGGACTCGATGATATCGGAAGAGATCACGTCGAGCGCCACCGCGCGGATATCGCTTTCAGGCGAAGGCAGCCGCACACCGTTGACCGAGGTTGCGTTGAGCGTCGGATCAAGACCGCGAACCGAAACGAAGCGTCCCTCGCCCTGGTCGTTCAGGACGTTGACTCCCGGCAGGCGGCGGAGCGATTCCGCGACGTTCTGGTCCGGGAACTGGCCTATCGCATCGCGGGTCAGCACATCACTCACACCATCGTTTGCGCGCTTGCGCGAAAGCGATGAGGCCTGATTGGCGATCTGGCCGATCACGAGAATGTTGCCGCTTCCTTCACGCATGAGGTCGAAGGTGACAGTCGAGGTTCCTGTTTCACCAACGGTGACCGTCTGGGTCTGGGTTGCCGCGCCGATATAGCGCACCTCGAGAGTGTAGGTACCAGCCGGGATGCTGTCGAAACTGAAGCCGCCGTCACGCTCCGTCGTAGCTGTGCGATCCAGCTCGACGAGGCGCACCTCGGCGGCGCGTACAGCCACCGTGTCCTCTGCATCGGTTACCGTGCCCCGGATATCGCCGGCAATAGCCGCGACAGGAGCAGAGACGGCGGCGATCGCCGCGCCGGCGAAGAGAATCGACTTCAGTTTCATTGGTGACTTGCCCTCCAGGAGTTGAGGGCGCGATACGGTCCGCAATGGTCACAATCGCGTCAGCTTGAAGAACGGTCAGTGACATTTGGCTCTGAACCGTAACGGTCCTGTCGCACTTGCGATGGATGCGCACAGCATCCGAGTGCGGAGGCACGGAACCGATTTGGCCCGATATCTTCTGCTTGGCCTTGTAACCGAAGAAGAAAGCAAATGAGTTGTTCACGCTATGGCCCGGCAGGCATCGACCGCGCGCCTTGGAATGGGAGTGTCGCCGTAGGATTGAGAAAGGAGCGACCGCTTTCCGTAATCGCCATCCACAAGAGACAGTCTGGAAACGGCTCACGCACGGCCCTTGCGGCGGACGATAAGCCCTCTTGCTATTGGCGCTCGAGCAGGGCCTGAACCGATCGACTAACGAAGCATTGGGGGGCAGGCTTGCTGATCGAGGTGACTTGGTAGCGCTTCGCAAGCCTCTTCATCTCCGGCCCGTCACTGCTATGGAATACGAACGGTACCCCGTGATCTGAAAGTGTCTTGGCAATCGGCTCGCTTGTTTGATCATTGCCAAGGTCAATGTCGAGAATTGCCGCGGCAAACTGGCTTGCATCCGGACGTAGCTGGTCAAAGGCGTCTTCGCAGCAGGCGACATGCTTCGAGGATAAACCGTGATCCAGCAAATCATCTGCGATGGCCAGTGCGATAAGCGCATCATCCTCAACGATGAGGACACATTGGCCGCTATCGGGCTCGGAGGCAGAGCAGCTGCAAGCCATCTGATTAACAAATGATAGGCCGCCTGAAATGTTCCGGCCCAGTTTAAATCACGAGATCAATGTCAACAATTGGGCAACAAAGAGGACGTTCCGCCTAGAAACTCGCAGCGCTTCCGGCTAGCTCTTTGCTGCAATCCTGCGATCCGCAGCATAGCAGCCGCATCAATCAGCTTCTGCACGGCAAGCGCAAGCCTTTCTCTAGCTCAGACCTCTAATCCGTGCACTTGGTGCAGAAGTTGGCCAGCCTGAGATGATCGTCGTGCCAATTGCCAGCGAGCGAGCGCTCGCAATCGCTGGTGCACCGAGTACCTGCTAGCGCAGAAGCGCCGCCATGATGGTGTCGGTTGTTTGCTCGCTCCAGACAAACAGGTAGATGGTGTCGTAGATCTGTTCGCGGTTGGCCTCTGCTACGCTACGATCCTCGAGCGAGCGTCGGAGCAAATCGGAAGTCTGCTCGACGGGACCTTGCGGTTCGCTGAGAACCAGCCGTCCTGCAATCGAACGGGCCGCTTCGCGATCATCGGCTGCAAGCAACCCAATTACGAGATAAAGTTGCAACAGCGGATCGGGATTGGGGTTGAATTGAGCGACCGTTCGCAACCGATCGGAAAGGCTTTCCCAACCCTCGCCCATGATGCCGCATGAAACCGCGTTGGCTTCAGCGGCCACGACAAGAGCGGGATAGGAGCCGCCCCTTTCCAGCGCGCGCTCCACATATGCGCGTGCATCCTCGCAATGACCTAGAGACAACTCGACCTTGGCAGCGACGAAATTGGCAAATGCATTGTAGCGATCGGCTTCGAGTGCGGTTCTTAGATCACGCCAGCCACGTCCGTTCTTCTCGATGGGTTCGCCTGCGACGATTTGCGCCTGATAAGTCGAAAAAGCCCGCCGCGCATACCAGAACGCGCGATAATCACTGTTTGGGTATCGTTCGATGCAGCGATTGACCAATTCGGATGTTTCGTTTCCGCTCGAGCGTTGGTTTTCGATCCCGAGAAAGCACGCGTAATCTGAGGCAGCAAGGTCGCCTTGGCGAGGGAGTTCGGCTTGCGCGATCGCACCGGTCGGTGAAGTGATGTAAACCAGCGAAGCTTCGAGTTCGTCAGCGAAACCGCCCAATGGGTCACCTGCCACAGGAATCGTGTTTGAATAGAGTGCATCGCCATCGGCGCCTGCCAAGGTGAGAAATAACGCAGCCTTGCCGTCTTTGGGACCGAAGGACAGATTGATGAAGTATCTTACGCTTCCGGGATCATTACCGGGCACGAGCGGCTTTGAGACGAATGAATTGCGCAGCTGTATCTGCGTCACCTGTCTGGCGGTGTCGACAAATTCCCGAGGGACCGTATCGCCGAGGAAGGAATCGCTTACATCGACCGCGAAACCGGTATAAGGCTTGACCGAGCCCTGAGACGCAGGCGCATTGTCCCCATTCCAAAGCCAGAAACCGAGCAACGCAATGCCTGCTAGGCTCGCCATTGCAAACGCCGCTAGCGCGGTCCGCGCGAACCAATCAACGCTCGTCGGATGGTCCGGATCATCGCGGTGCTTTTGCAGCGGCCGCGCGCTTCCATCACTTGGTTCGCCCGGGACGAGCGAAAGCCTGTAGGATCCGGCTCCAATCTCGATGCGGAGGCCGCAGCCCGGTAGATTCCGCGCGTAGTAGTTTTCGAGATTGCGCCGCAGCCGCGATATCTGCACCCGCGGATAGCTGTCGTTTTCGACATCGTAGTCCGGATCTCGTCCCAGCCCGTCGACGGCGATCTCATATTGCGTTGGTGGCCCTTCGCCCGAGATTTCCCGCCCTACGAGATATTCCAGCAGCTGGCTCTGGACCGGCGCGCGCTGAAACACGAGGTCGCTCAGCACGCGGTCGGCTTCCAGTCTGAGCTGGTGCTCGAACTTGAACCTCGGACCCTGATCCTGCGACACCTGCAAATCCTTAAAATTTGATTCACGAATAGGAAATTCGATTAATCTATGAGTAAGAAGTGATCAGCGCTTTCGTATCCGTATTGAACCGGAAGTGACCGGAATTCTGGGATTGTTACAGCGTTACATGCGGCGATGTAACTTAAGGTTTTGTGCAGTGTGTGGATTGCGCAACGTGTCAGACACCGTGGGGAACTGAACACTGGCCCCTTGCCGTCGTAATATGCTTGCAAGTCGAACGAACTGTCTATCGCGTTGACACCTGCAAGGTCTCTTGGCCCCGCATGAGTTAGCAAAGCTTCGAAGAGTTTCGAACGTGATGCGGTGACGGTGCAGACGACTGCGACGATCCCTTCGGGCGTTGGGTCCAGTTGGTCCTCCCAGCGACTCGAGGGATCGTCACAAGCAATCAGGCCGGGAGCGAGGAAATTGTCCAAGCTGTTGGTAGGTCGGTCGGTAACAATAGGGTAAGTTCGTATGTCGATTTTAGTCAGTGCAAAGATGCAGAACACGCAGCACGATCCGCTCGTGGCAGCCGATCGCCGCCGCGACCCGCGCCACCGGGCGACCTATCGCCCCTGCTGTGTGATTTCCGCCACAACGGTCACGATGGGCCTCATTCGTAACTTTTCAAAGGGCGGAGCGCGGATCGAGGTAGATACTGAGCTTCGTGTGGGCGACCGGATCAGCTATTTCTGGGAAGCCAATTCATGCATCACGGCCAAGGTGGTCTGGCGCGATGGCAAGTCTTACGGACTAGAGCATACCGATCAAGTCCGCGCCGAGAACCGGACTTTTCCTGTGCGCTCGGTTCGCGTGCCTTGCGAAAGCGAGGCGCGCTGCTGGATTGAGGGCGAGACCCATACCGCGCTCGTCGAAAACATCTCGCTCGGCGGCATGCGGTTGAAAGGCTTGCCTCCATTCCAACCGGGTAGCCTCCTTTCGATCAGATTTTGTGACCTCGAACTCAATTCCGTGTCGGTACGCTGGAGCAAGAATGGACGTGCCGGCCTGCGCTTTTCCCAGCGGCTCACCCGCGAGATGTTGGCGCAGCTCCTGCTCGACGAGCGCTTTGGACTTGCGAGCATCGACTTCGCCTCGGAGCACTCGTGATGAAACAGCAGTACTCAGAGCGGAAGAGCCTTTGGACATTCGCGGAAATTGCTGGTTTTGCGCGCTTTTTCTTCATGAAGCCCGAAGTGCGGTTGAAGACCCTATGGCGGGGTTAGCTCACCGATAAATATGGACGACAAAGATGTCGGAGCGGATCACCGGCTTTCTGGAACGAGGCACAATTCAATGTGGCGTATAAGCCTGGGTCAAGTGATCGCGCGAGCTTGCGCTGCTCCGACAATAGCCCTGTAGATCGCCATCTCAACGTGCCCCTGCGATAAGAATTCGAGGATATCCAGTTTTGCTTTTGTGAACTCTGGTCCGGAAAGCTGCGCATCATCGTAGGCTGACTGGATGACTCCCAAACAGTTCTTCATCGAAATGCCGAGATCCGGCCAATCCACGGGGTTTTCTGGTGCTGTTTTGTCGAAACTCAAGCGTTCAAGCTTCGGGCCATGATATTGCATTGAGATCATCCCTGTCGACGCCTCAGAATTGAGAGCGCGTTAACTATTTCGGTGCACCACATCAGTGCGGATTAAGTCGTGCTAGGTGCCCCTTCGTTCGGTGAGAACAAATGCATCGTGCAACTTTGTCGCCGACAATACGACTTCATAAATTCTGAAGGGTGACCTCTAGCGGATGATAATCCGGCTGTTCGCCGCGCTTTGGCTATGCCTGCGGACTCTGAGCGCACTGACCTCAAAGGCCAGACTGCGCCGAAGCGTTGATTAATGGACCGAGGTGGTCAGTCTACCACGTGGCAATTCGCACGCTTGGCAGTACGTCCCAGGCTGGTATTCGACTCAACTGTTTCGGCTCGCGATAAGCAGTAATGGCATACCACCGCTGGAATATTACAGAAATATCTGTTCATTCATAAGTAGATGAGAAATCAGAATTCCTCTGGAATTTCTTAAGAATTTTTTGCCATGCGTTTACGATGTCAAAGCCTGAAATCCAAAGCGAAGATGCCCGTTGCGATACGCTGCGATCATTGCAATTGCTTGACGCTCCTCAGCTCGAGCCGTTCGACCGGATCGTCGATCTTGTGACGAGAACATTCGATTGTCAGTTGGCGGGGATCCGACTGGTCGAAGACAAGCGCACTTGGTGTCTTTCTTCCACCGGGCGCATGGTGCCCGAGGAAAGCCGCGAAGTATCGTTCGCCGCGATTTGTGCTGAAAGCGGTGAGCCTCTCCTGATTGAGGACACTAGGGACAATGAGCGCTTCTGTCAGAGCCCTATTTTAGGCGGATCTCCGCATGTACTCTCGTGGGCGGGCGCGCCGATTTGCGGCCCAGACGACGTGGTCATTGGAGCGCTGTGGGTCCTCGATCCTGAGCCCGGCAAGTTCTCAGAAGTGGATCTTGAAACGCTCCAGCGTTTCGCCAAGACGATCAACGATCTCATTACCGCGCATATGCACTCGCTCATTATGAACGTGATGAACGAAGCGATTTCCGAGAATGCGACCAGACTTGAAAGCACCAATCTTGTGTTTCGCCAGGCCGAGCGCGTGGCTAAGATAGGCACTTGGAATATGGTGGTCGAGAGCGGTGCCCTGGAATGGTCTGATCAGGTCTACGCCTTGCACGGGCGCGAGGCTGCTCGCCCTATTACCGTCGAGGAAGCAATTCGGTACTATCAGACCGACTACCGTCCATTGGTACAAGCGTGTCTCGAAAAGACCATTGCAACGGGCCAGCCCTTCGAATTCGAGGCCAATATCATCTGTGAAGACAATGGTATCAAGCGCGTCAAATCCATGGGCGAACTCCTCAAGGCGAAGGGCTTCCCTGATCGGATCGTCGGTGTCGTCCAGGACATCACGGACTCGCACGTCGCAACGACAGCGCTCAAAAGGGCAGCGGATCACGATAGCCTGACGGGGCTTTACAATCGCTTCGCATTCGACCGGCTGCTCAAGCGAAAGATCGAACGCCACAATAAGAATGGCAGCAATCTGTTCATGATCCTGGCGGACCTCGATGGGTTCAAGGATATCAACGACACCTATGGGCATCTTGTTGGCGACGTGGTGCTTGAGGAAATCAGCGACCGGCTGGCCAAGGCCATGCCGGAGGGTTCTGTTCTTGCGCGCTGGGGCGGCGACGAGTTTGCCATCATAGCGCCCATCGGCGCGTCCAAAACCGAAGTTGAAGCCATCGTGCGCGCTGCACTCGAGACGATTTCCATCCCGGTTCAGATCTCCTACGACACCGTCCGAGTCGGTGCCACCTGCGGCATCGCGCAATTCGAGGGGCGTATGGGGGCCAACGAAATGGTCCGCATGGCTGACCTAGCGCTTTATCATGGCAAGAACCGTGAAGCGGGCACGTTCCACCATTACGAGGCCAAGCTCGAGCAAGAGAGCCGCGCCAGACAAGAGGCTTTGTTGGAGGTCCGCAAGGCGCTCGACAGCCAAAGCATCTACGCAGGTTATCAGCCGATCATCGACCTTGCAGATGGCCAGGTCGTGGGATTAGAAGCCTTGATGCGCCTTAAGGCGCCTAGTGGTCAGACTGTGAGCGCCGGGGATGTCCTGCCTGCTCTGGTCGATCCAACGCTCGCGCGCGAGATCGGCGTGCGCATGCTGGACCTGCTCTGCCGTGACTTCAAGACCGTTACGCAGGCGTATCCCGATCTGCAGTTCGTTAGCATCAACGCGTCGGAAGCCGATCTTCTCGGCAGGGGTTTTTGCGATCATTTCCTTGGAGAGCTGCGCAAGCATGCGATTGCACCAACATCGGTGACGCTCGAGGTGACCGAGACAATGTTGCTCGTGAATGACACCGAAACCGTTCGACATGTGCTGCACAAGCTTCACCGGGCCGGCGTATCTATAGCGCTTGACGACTTCGGAACGGGCTATTCGTCGCTGTCGCATCTCAGGGATTTCCCGATCGGTAAAGTCAAGATCGACCGATCATTCATCCAGGATATCTGTGACAAACACGAGACGCGGATGATCGTTCACGCGCTTGTCGCCATGGGCAGAAGCCTCGAGATCGACATCGTCGCGGAAGGCATCGAGACAGAAGCCCAGCGAAGTCTCTTGATGCAAATGGGCTGCGGCTTCGGGCAGGGTTTTCTTTACAGCTCCGCGCAAAGCGCAAGTCGATTGCCCATTGCCGGCGCTCGAAATTGGTACGATAGGAATTCGGCTTCTGCCGCGAAGTCAGCATGAACCCAATAGCGGACCTGATCTTCATTCATTAGCCGGAAACTCAAGCTTGCCATTGCAATGCGTCGATGGAGCTCGGTCTGCCCAATAGATACCCTTGGATGTGGTGAAACCCCAGCTCTTCCAATGCAGAGAGTTCTTCTTGAGTTTCCACGCCTTCGGCTATGATTGAGCACTTCACGGATTGCGAGAAGTTTGCCAGAGCCGCTGCCATAGCTTGCCTGCTTGGGTCGGTACCGATCGAGCGAACGAAGAACCGGTCGAGCTTTATGATGTCCGGTTTGAGCTCGAGAATTTGTTGAAGGCCGCTATATCCGGAGCCTGCATCGTCAATGGCAATCCGGACGCCGGAACTGCGAAGCGGTTCGAGCGATCTGGCGAGCGAAGCGGCGTCTTCGATTTGTTCGTGTTCGGTTAGCTCGACCACCAATCGTTCTGGCGGAGACTTGCTCAGCGCAGCTCGCAATTCCGGACTTGCCGCGGTCATCGGTGAGCAATTGATTGTCAGGTAGCTCTCGCTGGGCAATCGCTCGAGCTCTTCCAACGCCTTTGTAATAGCCAGCAATTCGAGCTGACCTCCCAAGCCAACCGATTGCGCTTCAGAAAACCATTGATCTGGTGATCTTATCTCTTCGGTACGAAAGCGTGAGAGAGCCTCAAATCCGGACGCACGTTTTGTCACTGTGTCCCATATCGGTTGATAGACAATGTCGAGCAGTTCTTCTGCAAGTATGATCGCGATCTGATGGCGTCTCAGCTCATGAGCAGCTCTAACCTTTTGGGTTTTTTCAACCTCCATCGCTGCCATATCTGCGAAACATCGCATGACATTCAAATCGCGCTCATTAAAGGTGTGATTAGCACCCGGTCCTAGGCAGCAGAACATCCCATACAGTTCACCGTCTGCCAGGCGTACGGGAACACTGACGTGTGAGCCGATCGGCACGGCTGCCGTGATGGGCATGGACACGGCTAACGGTTCTGCAGCCGTATCGGGGATCAGTTCCGGCAGGCGCCCTTTCAGAATATGCCGACAATACACATCATTGAGCGAACGGCGATCGCCGACTTTGATAAGATCCTCCAACCCAGGCGCATCGACACGTCTAAAGACAGATTCATCGCCAACGATCTCTGACAGATAAGCAACTTCAAGACTGAGGTGCTTTCGCGCCGCTTGCAGCGATCGTTGGATGATGTCATCCGTGCTGGAATTTTCTGGCACGAGTGCGGACACTGAGGTGACCGCGGTATCGAAGTTAGAAGAAGTGTATTGTTGCATTAGAGTGACTTAGAGGGGTTGTGTTTCTAATTCGATAATTGTCCGCTCCCAATTTGCACGACGAAAACAGTCGCCTCATCTTAATCGACTACCCTCATGAATTTGGACGAAGAGGACAAGCCTCGGCACATGCAATTCTGTAAAGACGCGTAGGCAAGTGAGGTGTGGGGCCGGTTGCGCAATGTCAGGTTGGTGCATTCTGAGAACATGAAGCAGACATTCCGCTTCAGACCCTAATTGCGGACATCGGTTCTATTTGTAGATCTTGCTTCACACGGCGGTTGTAATCGAGCCCCGGCATAGCCATCTAAAGTCCAGCTATCAGTCGCAATCGACGGTCACCGCTTCCACAGTTGGAAGCCCTTTCCTTCAGTTCCGCCTCAGAGTCGCAGCCGGGTCTATTCTGGCGCGCTGCAAGCTTACGTGAAGGAATAACACATGACACATTTTGGCAAGATCAAGAGTTACGACAGCAGCATGGGCACGGGCTCAATCACGCCTGAAGAGGGTGGCGAAGCGCTCCGCTTCAAGAAGGCGGACCTGCAACAGGAAGGTCAGGTACCGAAGGTCGATCAACGTTTCAGTTACGAAACCAGCGAGGTCGACGGCGGAAAGAAGAGTGCCGTAAGCTTGCAGCATCAGCAGGGCGAACCTTCATCGCTAGAGAAGCAGGCTCGCGCCCAGCAGGGCTGACGCCAACAACAGGGCCGGGGATATTTATCTCCGGCTCACGCTCAACCTCAAGCACCAGGATCCTTCGCCATGCCGATAAATCAGTTTCTCTTCGATCAACAGCTAGCGGCCATGAAAATCGATCGCTCGGGTTCAGCGGAAGAACGCCAGCACGTTTCGAACTGATGGCATGCCGTGCGAAGCGGATGGGCGAGTGGCAAAAGGTGAACGGCCCTTTAAAGACGGGCAGGCCTCGTGACGCAGGCTAAGGTCAGTCAGAGCTTTGACGAGATTGTCGAGCTCCTGAATTCACAGCCTTAGCCAAATAAGCGTCGGCTATTCAGCTAGCTGGAGAGTGCTTTGGCTTCAACTCGGATCGGAACAAGTCATGTCCATACGCCAGCGTAAATCGAACAAGGAAATTCGCAAGCCCAAGCAGGTGAAGCCGAAGTCGAACGCATCCCAGCCAACGGTCAAACCCGGCGAAGACAAAGGGCTGGAAAACATGAGGAACGATTGAGGCAAGCAGTGCCCGCTTTCTAAAGGGAGCCCTCCTGCAACAAGACTCTCGTCCAAGCTCTCCAGCGATGATCGCTTTTCCGCACGTCTAATGACATTCGGCGCTATGCATGTCGGTAACGAGGCCATAGCGCAGCCCCATTTCCCTTTCGAGAGGGGAGGTCATTCCTTGCCATATTATCGTTTTCATGAGGCGGATAGCTCTGCGGTCGTAATCACCAACGAGATTTCCGGCACGAAACTGCCAAAGGCCAATTCAAGTTGGAAGGCCGATGGGCTTACTGAAGTGGTTGTTGGAGGCCGCATCAGATTCGGTGTGGAGCCTTCAGAGATTATTGCCACCATCGAAAGGGACGGCTTCTACCTCGCGAAGCAGGAGGCAAGTTGAGGTTGAGGACTGATCTATTGACTAGTCAAAGCTCCAAAGCGGATGATCCGGCTCCGATTGCATGGCCCCCGTTGCGATCGGTATCGAAAGCTCTTCAAGCCGTGCCCCAGCCGAAGATCGCGGACTTCGCCACCCTCCGAAGGATTAGTATGAAAGCACTCCGAATCTTGACCGCCGCCATCGCCCTGATCATGGTGGCCATGACGTGGCAAGCCAGTCGACTTCCTAGCTGGATTGCAGTGCCGGCGGTCGCGGCGCTTGTTATCTGGGGATTGAACTTGGATTGGCGCAGAAAAAAGAGATTGGCTGATGTGAAAGCGGCGAACAGTGAACGCGCTAATCGCCGAGCAGACGAGCCAGCGAACCGTTCCAGCACGGAGTTCTAGTAACGAACGTCGGCCGTACTCACTTACTGCGGTTAGCAAGGCATCTGTGAAACAAAGGCCTTCTTCCAATACTGACTGACCCCGATCCTAGGTCAGTTTAGATCAGAATGGATTGCTATGACCTCATTCCACCGTCATGAGTGCCTCTCAGCGCCTTCAGATGCTATCCTGAAAACAGACAGGCGGCTTTGCTCGGTGCTGGCCAAGAGCGGCTGCTCGGCTCACGAGCGAGTTGCTGTCGCAATACAATTTTTTCTAGGCGCGGAGCCGAACCTACCTGCTATTCATAGATAAAGCGCGACGTGCCTGTCTGATCACCTGAGGACTGATCGCTTACTAGTTTGGGGGCAAAGCAATGGATCTCGCAACACCTAACCTTCCGTCGACTGACTTCGAGGCGACTTCCAAGTTTTACGGAGCATTGGGCTTCCACGAGACTTGGCGTGATGACGGCTGGATGGTTCTGAAACTTGGCTATATCTGCTTGGAGTTCTTTCCCCACCCAGATCTCAAACCTGATGAAAATTGGTTTAGCTGCTGCATTCACCTCGATGATCTTTCGAGCTTTTACGGGTCTTGCCAAGCGGCAGGTATTCGCGAACACGACAAGGGTTGGCCAAGATTGCATGCCCCCAATGTCGAGCCGAGCGAGCTGACTATCGCCTACTTGGTCGATTGCGACGGGACATTGCTACGCTTGATTCAATATGGATCTCCCGACGCTTGAATAGAAGTATCGTCTGCTTTTTACCCAATTTGCAGCCGGGTTCGCCGAGGTATTGAAGCGCTAAGAGCAGACAGTCTGATAACGACCCATACCCAGTCGTAGACCAAGATGTGGCAAATATATCTCTTGCAGACACTGCGCTGAAAATTCACAGGGCTTACGCCTCGCTGCACTTCAAATCCGATTGCAGGAATCAGCGAATCATTGGATAATTGATCTGCGGCCTAACGCGATTGTGCGTCCTGAGCCGTGGAGGTATTCACAAATGAAGTTTGACAGTATCGCGCTCGGGCTCGTGGCCGTAGCGGTCGTGATGCATGGCCCTATCCAGGCGCAGGATGTAACGAACGACGCAGACGTGCCAGTCCCAACAATGTCGGTACGATGCCCCATGCGAATTGCATGTCTGGCCGACCGAGAACTATCTCGGTGTCAAAATGGGTCTCTTGAGCGGGTTTGGTGCCATCGGTGCGGTCGCCGACCAAGCAGCCAACAAAAAGGGCGTCACCAATATCAAGACGCTGATGCGCGATTATCTTGGCCCGGACATTCAATTGAGCGAACTTCAGAAGCTCGACTATGTCAGCAAGCTTGGTCTTGATCCTGCGCAATACGAAGTCATCGTCCACGCACCAACGCCTTGGAACGAAGACCTTAAGGACAATCCCGAACTGAAGGTTGCCACCAAGGCATTGAACAAGAAAATCAAGGCCGGTCAGCGCATAACCGACAGCACTAAACCGTGCTACGCTGAGCTGATTACCACGCATATCTTCTATCATAAGGCGATGATGTATGGATCGAACCTCTTCACCGGTTGGAACTACCGCGTCTTTGATGGCAATAAGCTGGTTTCAAGTGGTCAAGGACAGGTGAAGAGCCCGCTAGAGCATTTCCCACCCAAAGATGAAACAATGGTCGAAGCCGCGCAGATCGAGCTACGCGATGCCTATTCCAAAGATTTCTCCGAATGGGTGCAGAAGAAGTCTGGTACATGAAGACGGCAACCCTTCACAAGAAGCAAGGCCTTTTGCTAGGGGCGATCCACGGCAGGCGCGTCGCCCACCGCCTGATCGTATGCGCTGCCGCGCTGCTTCCTCTGGCATTCTCACCGGTAGAGGCGGCTGAGCAGGCCGACGTCGAAGCGCCAGTGAGCTTGGAAGACAGCGTAAGTCCGCTACGCGCCTTTCTTCTCGCCGCAGACAATAGCGATATGGTGGGAATGTCGTCTTGGATAACAACCAAGCGTGGCGTTTCAGCGCGCGAACTGACGAAGAAGCTCGAGGGTTGCTATTTGCGCCGCGTCTATTCGACGCCAGATGATACCGTTCTCGCCGCCTGGATGTGCTCTGAAAAGGGAGATTCATCGCGGGTTCTGATTGCCGAGCTGACCGGCAGCAAGAGTGATGTCACAGTTGTTATAGCCCGTGAGGACCGAAACAAAATCCCGGCACCTCCGCGTCAGGGCTCTGCGCTCGCCGAGTGAAACAATATGACTATGGGTGGAAGGCGGTCAATGCGTTGAAGAAGGCCGCTTTTCACCCATAGGATGCCAATAGCGGAGGAAAGAAATGTGATCGGAACCTTCATCACGGTTGGCATGCCCGGGATATCGATCGGGCTTGCACTATTGGCTCCTGGCCTCTCCTAGATTTCCGATGTTCGCTCGGCATGGGCCGCACTCGTGTTAGCCTGGTTCGTCTGGCTGACTCTTAGTGACATAGCTTTCCAGAATCGCGCCTTCATGATTCACGGCGCGCCACAATTAATGCGGCTCTCGTTTGATCTTCACGAAGATTCATCGACGTGCCAACACCAGTTTGTGTTGCCATTCATCCGGCTAATCCACTGCCGCTTGATATCAGCCGCAAACATCGAGGCAAACCTGTTCCACCACAAGCGTACCGTCTCGTGGCAGATATCGGTTCCGCGCTCGAATAGCAGGTCTTCCACGTTCCGCAGCGAAAGCGGATACCGGACATAAAGCATCGCGACCATGCGGATTACATCAGGTGACGAGTGAAGATAGCGGAACGGATTCTTTGGCTTGTTCATCCAAGCCAGCCAGCAAGCCCGCCAATCAGCGGCCATCCTTTTGACAGCTTGCTCTAACCCGATAGTTTGCCGAGAGGAGTAGGTTTATACGGAATTTTTATGCCCGTTTCTCGGTCGGCGCATTTTTGTCGAGCTCAGCCGAGAGCGAGTCGGACTTTTCGTGGAGCCTGGTGATCTATGTTGTTTCTCAGGCCTGCTTCGTAATAATGATGAGCTGTCATACGATCTTTACTCGCAGCTCGGCTTTAGCTCGTCATGATGAGCGCCGCCGTTAGTCTTTTGCTTCATCTGCCATCGACCAATTTGCAGCCACCTGGCAGTGAATTCGTGCGGTGTCATAAACGGGAAGAACATTCGCGTCGACGTCGACCACCAGGTCCAATTCTGTGCACGCAAGAATGACCGCCTTTGCACCCGCTTGTTGACCAACAGCGATGGCAGTCTTGACTGTCCTCTCCGCGCTGCGAGTGGCCTTGCCAAGTTTCAGTTCTTCAACAATACACCGGTGGATTTCTGCAGAACTGGACTCGCTCGCCGACACCAGCTCAATCCCGCGTTGTTCAAACCTGTCGCGCAGGTATCCCTCGGTTACAACGGATTGCATGCCTAACATCAATGCTTTGCCTATCCTATCGGCTTCCATCTTGGTTGCCGTGCAGTCAGCGATATGCAAGATAGGCGTATCGACAGCTGCCGCAATCTCATCATAAGCACGGTGCATCACGTTGGCTGCAATCAAAATTCGCTCGGCTCCACTAGCCTCGACTCTTTTTGCGGCATCGACGAGCTGAGACGTAGCGATCTCCCATGCTTCGTCGGTCTCAAGATTGGAAAGCAGCCTATAGTCAAGGCTCTCAATCGCCATAGGGACGCTCGCATGCTGGCCCAATTTGTTTCGAACAAGGCGATTGATCTGCTCGTAATAGGTGCGAGTGGAGAGCCAACTCATCCCGCCAATCAGGCCAAGCTTGCGCATCCGTCCACTCCTTATTCGCTACCGATCCAGGCAAGTTAGAAGCGTGCATACCATCAGTCCATGACCCGTACCTGTTCAAAACCGTATATCTCTGAAACAAGCTGACCTGATAGCTGGCACTTACCGGCTCTTCTACCGACAGCAGTCAGTCTGCTTTTCGGCTCCAAACGTTGAAAGAAGACCTTCAGCTACCGACCCGATTACGGACGTTTAGGTGCCATCGCTTTCGTAAATGTCGAAATCGAGAAGCAAGCCGCGCTCAGCTATAGAATTGCGCAACGCAGGGCTAAGTTCCAAACCATCATTATAGGTGCTCATCCAAAGTCCGCAGAACACCACTCCGCGGAATTGTCGGGTCAGCGTTTGCCAGAGAGCTAGATCAGGCGTCAGCTGCGCAAAAAGGCCTTCGATTTGGCGATTGAGATTCTCTGGCTCGCACCTTTCCGCTTCGATCCGCCACGAGCCTGTATATGCGACCTTCTCGACACCACTAAAGGTCGTCCACTTCCCTCCTTTAACAACGCCAACCGTAGGAGGCGCGCCGAGCAAAGCAGTGACTTTGCCCGGGACCAGCTCGTCACCATAGAAGCCGATTGTTGCCGCAGATTTTAGTAAGCGTCTCATCGCAGGAGCTTACACATCGAGCGACTGCTTTCCACCATTAGCGGCCTTACAGCGGCCACAGAAGCGATCCCGAGAGCAGACAGGCGTTTACGGCATACCAGCCGAAAGCGGTCGGTCTGATAACGACCCCAATTGCGGACCTTGATACGTCTCAGTAAAAAATCATCTGGGTGCACCGGAAGTAAGCGATCTTCCGTCCAGTTTGTTCGTGCGTAACAATCGAGTCCCACACCTGAGTGCTGCGCCCAAGATGGACAACTGATGAGCGAGCAATCAGTGTGCCATCGCTCGCAGTGCCAACGAAGTTCGATTTGATTTCGACCGTAGTATAGCCCTTTGCTCCATCCGGCAGAGCATTGCCCGCCGCAAACCCGCACACAGAGTCCGCAAGCGCAACTACACTTGCGGCGCGCAGTGCGTTGGCACCGGAGCGAAGGTGGACAGGGCCGATCTCCATCTTTGCTTCGAGCCAACCGTCACCTTCGCCCACCAGAGTAATGCCCATATGCGGCACAAGGCCGCCGTTCGGTGGATTGAAACGCTTGTCTGTCATGCTGCCTCGCTCTTCCCAATAAAGGCATCGACGGTGCGGTTGAATTGGTCGAGTGCACCCTCGAACCTGCCAAATGTCAGCACATCGTTGGCGCCGGATTCCAGACCTGCCTGGATACCTTCACCGATCTCAAAGTCCTCTTCGAGAGTCATGATCGTGATCTTGTGATTGTGTCGCCAATAGGCGTCATCCTTGCCCTCTGCCAAATGCCCGCTCTTGGGGGCCAGAGTGACAAGCCTCAACCCTGTCTGCCCGGGATGGGAAGGTTGGCTGGTGATCCACACGACGTGGTCCTGCTGCACCAACAGCTGGGTCGTAGGAAACAAGGTATAAAGAACATTGGCGTGATCGCGCACGCGCCATTGTTCTCGATCTTCATCGCCGAGCGAAGCCATGCTGGTACGCGGAAGAACTGACCGCATGTGCGGGCCATAGGCACGGTAACTGGACAAATTGTCCTCAAAGTAAGGACCGATTGTGGCGCGATGAGCCACGCGGAAATGATATGCCTCGATTCCCCCTTCGACGATGATTTTCCAGTTTGCCGCGCTCTCAATCCGATCTTCCGCCGCGATCACCATATTCGCCATGCCCAGGCTCTCTATCTCGCCAGCCATAGGAGCGAAGTGGTCATTGAAATCGAACGTGCCGCCGGGATCAGGAACAACCCAGATCAACCCGTATGCTTCCTTGGTGGGCAGTTCATTCAGACCGATCTTGGATTTGTCGACGCCTTCAAAACCGCTCTCGAAATGTGGTGCGCCGATTAGCTCGCCAGAACTGGCGTAGGTCCATGCGTGATAAGGGCAGGTGAAGCGATGCTTGCAGCCAGCATCCTCTTCCACAAGGCGCGCGCCGCGATGGCGGCACACATTGAGGAATGCGCGCACGACACCCTGCTTGTCTCTTGTCAACAGTACCGGCAGACCTGCGACCTCGCACCGCAGGTATGCTCCTGCACCATCAAGCTCGCTCGAATGTGCCGGCGAATGCGGCAAATTGCGGAAAATCGCCGCCTGCTCGCGTTTGAAGCGCTCGTCGCTGACGTAATTTTCGACAGGGCTGAGAGCGACTTGCTCATCCAGAAAAGGAGATTTGGCGGCTTTGAGGTCGAGCAATTCGTCGATCAACTCAAGTTCTGTTGCGCGTTCCATACGAGTCTCCTTACCGTTCGGTAGGTATTTGACTTACCGCTCGGTAAGTGTCAAGTCTCGCAAATGTCAGACGCCGTCCTCGAACCCACCTCCACCCGTGACCGGATGATTGCCGAAGCACGTGAGTTGTTCGCAGACAGGGGCTTCTATGGGGTCAGCATCGCGCAAATCGCCGCTGAGCTTGGTTTCACCAAGCAAGCCCTGCTCCATCATTTCGGAACCAAGGCAAAACTCTACGGGCTCGTTCTTGAGCAAATCGCGAACGAACTTGCAGAGCTACGCCCGGGATCAGATCTGAGCGATGATCCCGCAAAGCAATTTGCCGAATACTTCGTGGCGATGATTTCAGACACACCAGAAAAGGTAAACCGATCGAGGCTGCTGATGAGGGAAATTGTCGACAATCGAGCACGGGCGGAAACGGCTGGCAGCTGGCACCTGAAGTCCTTCTTGGAAGAACTGACTGCTATGCTCCGTGCGGTTCCCAATTGGGCAAAGGCTAGCGACGCGAAAGTTCTAGCCGCAATCATACAGCTATTGGGGGCACTGAATTATCAGGCCGTGTCCGGACCCACCTTTCGCGGAATCTTCGGCGCGCAACCCATGGACAAAGTTGATGCTGCGTTCGCAAATCAACTGCGAACAACTGTTGGCGCGGTTTTGAAAGCGGGACCTGCGAACTGAGCCGAAAACGTAGGTCCGCTTTCCACCCCAATGTCCGACATTCCACGCTTCAAACTGCGAAGCTGAAAGCTGCCGATCCCCATTCATTCACATTGCGGCTCAAACTGGGCCGACAGCAGTCAGTCTGCTTTTCGGCTCCAAACGTTGAAAGAAGACCTTCAGCTACCGACCTTAATGGCGGACGAAGCGACGATGCCGCTTGCACCCGAAAGCAGACAATGAAATCAAGTATGCCAGTTTGGCGACGGGAGATCGCAAGATGCAAAGATGGGCTGCAATCCTTCTCATCGCATTCGCAATTTTTCATTTGGCGATGACCTATATTCTCTTTCCCGAGGCCGTGGGTCGCATAGTCAGTGCGGGTCTCTTCGGCGGTAGCAAATGGGCATTTGACGATATTGAAGCTTTGGCCGCGTTTTGGTTCAGCGCATACAGTTGGCCGGCATTGGCGTTGGGGGTCAGTATTCTCGCAGCGCTCCGCCGTTCAGCCGCGTTTGACGGAGCTCGATCTGCCGGTTTAGTTTTGGCTGGCTCGGTAGTCTTCTGTGGTGTCATGCTACCGATATCGGGCCTTTGGGCGTTCCTCATTCCGGCGCTGATGCTGATAGCTTCTTCTCCGCGACAGCAGGACAGCCAAACGGCAAGCGAGCGTGATTTCATGCATAACTGAGGGGCTGATCACAGCTTATGTTTTGCGTGATCCCCAGAAGCAGAAATTCTGCTTTCCACCCCAATCTCCGACATTCCACCCTTCAAACTAGGAAGCTAAGAGCTGCCGATCGCAATGCATTCACGTTGCGGCTGAAACGGGGCCGATTGCGGACCGCCCGGTCTTGGTCGGATTTGCCGGAAGAGCAGACCTCTGTAGGTCATTCCGCATGCACCTTGTTAAACTGAGTGAGCTGCAGCTCAAGCGAGCAAATCAGGATTCCCTTGGCCGGAGTTCAAGACAGCGCGGCCCCCGTCTTCCTCGATCTCTGTTGGAAGCGAGTTGGGCAGATCAAGTGTAAAAATCGCGCCGGTCCCAGATGACGTCATGCTCATCTCGCCCTTCAGGCTGCGGCTTATCGCTCTAACCAGTCTCGCACCAAGATTGCCTTCTTCGGGCCATTTACTGTCTCCGAGGCCTACACCATCGTCGCTGATACTTAGGCGAACGCGGTCAGATCCCAGTGCTTTCAAACGAACTTCGACGAGACCTTCCGCTCGATCCATGAATGCGCGCTGGAAAGTATTCGACAAGACTTCTGAGGCCACCAAGCCCAGATTAGCAGCGTCGTTTGTCCGCATAGGTATCGTATCGGTATCGATATTCAATCTGATCGAGCTGCGACCATCAAGCGCGCCGACAGTTGAGGCGACGCGGCTGATATAGGCGCCAGCGGATACAACATCGTACCTCCCGCCCCTCGGCATACTGGTTTGCGTGAACTCGTCGTAGAGCACACTCAAAGAGTCTCATCCGGCGCGCGAGAACATCGAATGACCGGATCGGGACTGTCTGATCCTGGCTTTGGGCTTCGAGCCGTACCAACGAAGCCACCATTGCGAGATGGTTTTTTACTCTGTGCTGCGTCTCCTGAAGCAACTGCAATGCTTCCTTCGAAGAGATCGCCGCCTCGCTCTCCGCTGGACTAAGCTCTGACTGAATACCGATAAATGCAAAAAGATCGCCACGATCATCGTGGATCGGTGCAATCATCAGGCGATTGATGAAGAGCTCGCCGCTGGCTCGATAGTTACGAAGGTCGACTGTGACCGCCTCCTCGTTCTTGATTGCGTTACGCAATTTGTCGCGCGCCTCTTGGTCGCGATCGTCTTCCTGTAGAAAACGGCAATTGCGTCCTAAGGCATAGCTGGCACTGTAACCGGTGACCTTTTCGAAGGCTCGGTTGACGTATATAATGGGATGGTCCTCTCGATTGGGGTCAGTGATGACCATCGAGAAAGGGAGCTGCGCCAAAAGATCTTTGGCCTTGTATTCATCGATTCCCAAGTCGGTGGTCTGCTCGGCTCCATCCGCCATCAGTTGCTCCCTTCTTGGCACACGCGAAAAGTGCGGATCGCGCGAACGGCAATGACCTCTCGGTATCACTAGGTATAAGAAATGGAAGGGAAATTGAACATGTATTGGAGAGTTTTCGCAATCGGTGGGCTTGGCTTTCTCGGGTTTCGATACTTGAGCAAGCGCCAAGCGCGCAAACACGCAGCTTGTGCCGAGAATGACGCACATTTGAGCAAGTCCGACGTCCGAAACACGGTACCCGGGACGATACGCGATTCGGAAAATGATGAGTGGACCAAGACCGACGAGGAACTAGACATGACCTTTCCGGCGAGCGATCCGCCGGCGAATTATTAGTGCGCGCGCCTCTAAGAAAATTGCACTGAAACCTTAGCGGTTTTCGGGACTTGCTAAACATCGTGCATATTCTGGTTCGCGTCAAATTTCTTGGAACAAGGGACTGGTTGTTTTCGTAGGTTAAGTAAATCGATGGCGCGCGAGATGCCGTCGCAGCTTTTCAAGCCGACTTGAGCCTACTGGGGCATCCGCCATCGATCTCTTTAATGGAGGGAAAAATGGTAGCCGCCGTAAACGCACACCGCGAAACCATGGTCGCCCAATCGCTCGACGAGCGGGCAGGCCGTGAGAGCGACAACACGACGCTTGAGCAATCTGATCTCATCGCATCAGACCGTGTTGAGGGAACCGAGGTCTTTAGACCGAACGGCGACAAGATTGGTCGCGTCGAGTATCTCGTGATCGAGAAAACGACCGGTCAAGTCAAAGTGGTCGTCATGAGCTTTGGTGGGTTTCTTGGTCTCGGCAAGGAACACCGTCCTGTTCCTTGGGATGCGCTCAACTACAACACAACGGTTGATGGATACGTCGTAGCTGTAGATGACGACACGCTGAAGGGCAGTCCGATAGTGGATCAGAGCGATGAATCGATCTGGAATCCAGCATATCAGCGAGCTGTCTATTCGCACTGGGGGTTGCAGTACTGAACCCAGGCCCGAGCAAGCCGAAAACCATGGCGCCCGCGAATTTGCGGGCGGTTTTCGAACGACAGGTGAGGTCCAAATGTCGAACACAGTCTCAAAACCAAGAAAGACTGGATGGTTGTGGTTTCCCTAATCCTGCTTTTTGGCGGGCTTGCCGCGATCGTGCTTAGCGATCCACTTGAAGACAGCTCGGAGGAACAGATTCCTGAGATACCAAGCGTGGATCTCGACGACCGAGGCTCCGGCGGAGAACAAATGACACTCTTCTGGAAAGGGCCGATCACTCGGATAGATCGACGTGGCTGAGACACCTGATGAAACCGAAGGCGAAGTGATCCACACTCGTCATGAAAACGGGCGAGACGTTGGCATCTGCGCAATCTCCGAAGACGATCGCGGTTTGATGCGAGCAGGCAGCAAGGCTCTCATTCCTTAATCTCGTTTTCTGCGCTTCTTATCGTCAGCCGGGACACAGCCAATGGTCGTGATTGACCGGATTTTGGACACAAGGGGCAATGATCAATTGGTCTGGCGCGCGATCGACATGGCAAGACAAGATCGCCAGGCGACTGGGGCTACTCGCTTCACTGATTTGCAATGTGCAGCAATTGAACGGGCGTGCGCGTTCGAAGAGAGCGATGAGCCATCTGATTGTGATCTGCGCGCAGTGTTCGTTTGAAGTTCCTAAGAGTGAGCACTGAGATACTTCAATGTCGGTAATTCGTACCGCTAACTCAACGACAAGAATCTGGTGGAAAGCAGACACAAGCGGTATCAGCGGTCTTGATTGAGCGCTCTTGTCCTAATCTCCGCCAAACGACTGCTGGTGGACTGGCTTGGGGCACAGATTGCGTAATTGGCAGATTGTTGTCGTCCCTTGGGCCATCGACGATAATGAGCCCGGACATACCGAGGCTGCGGTGCGGTTGGCAGCGATATGAAACTCTCATTCGGAAAAGCATACTTGCTCTCAGGATTGCAATCAGGTGAGGCTGACCACGGCTAAGATGATGGCTGCCGTATAGATCAAGATACTGACGAGAATAAAAGTAGGATTGATCCGGTCGGGTAAGGTCGCCTGTGTAAGCTCCTTGAATCTCTCAAGAAGCTCGGGCCACGTGTATGAAACAAAATCGCCTTGCGACATCACAGCAATCAACTTGCCATCATCATCAACAACTGGCAGCCGGCGGAAGCGCTCGTTCGACATCAGTCTAAGCCAATCGATCATCTCATCATCGGCCATTGCCGTTCTGACAGAGGTCGTCATGATTTCTTCGACTTTGGTGGACTTTGGGTCGAGTTCCTCAGCGGTGAGACGACGGAAAATGTCGCGTTCCGTCATCATACCGATCACTTGCTCGTCGCCGTCGACAACGATAATTGACCCATAGTTCATGGCCGACATCTGCTTAACGGCTTCAAGCACGCTTGTCGCTGGCGCGCAGGTCAGTGGCTTAGGTTTCTGTGCGAATTCTTTTTGGTCGCTAATCTTCATTCTAATGTGTCCTCATTGAATCAAGCGAAGCGGCTAAGGCGAGATGTGTCTCTCCTATGATCCGAATGCCTCGTTTGCGAAAAAATGTTGCTGGAGCAGCAATCCGGCTGCCTTTCTGGCGCGGCGATAACCGCACATCCGTGCGAGGTTTCGCTTTCAATATCAAAGGTGTCGCTTGCTAATTGATCGTGTTGACTCAGAACACCAATAACGGCTCAGCTTGAGATTGTTTCCGAAATGCTGATCCATCGTCACACGTACATCTCGCAGTAGTTTTCGACCTTGCTCCAAAACTTCACTCGGACCAGGGCCTGTATTTGGGGGCATTTACCGAATGACTACCATCTACGTTTTGTAGCTAGACGCGGACCGCCGCCTTCCAGCTCCTTTGGAGAGTCCAGATTTGAGCCGAGATTGGGTAGAGAGCGAAGGCTTGACTTCGGTCGTCAAAAACCAGGGGTCATTCACGACTGGATGACCATTGCGACTGAGCTTCAACGCCTGCTCATTTTCTAATTGACGATGCGATCGATATCTCCATCGCAATTGTTATCTATCCCATCGGTCAGGTCTTCGGTTGCATTAGGGTGCACCGAGGAGTTTCTGTCATTACAGTCTCGCCCAGTTAAAGGCCGCCGGCGACTGGCAAATGCAGGATTTGAGACTTCCCAGTCAGTGAATCCATCTCCATCACGATCAAGTGTTCCGATCGTATTGGGGTCACAGTCCTCATCTTTGTCGTTAGCGATTTCGATGTTTCCGGGGAATCTGCTGGAATCATTGTCGTCGCAATCCAATCCCCCTGCACTTATCGGGGAAAACCCGTCGCGATCGCGGTCAATTTTTGCCACAGTCTCCTCCGGCCTAGCCATCGGCATCAAAGGCCGTAGTCGATAACGCGTGACTCGCGCACCCTGTCCTTGGGCAATCACCATAACTGGCTGGTTGAAAAATCCGGAATTGTACAATCTGCCCCAGAGTGAACTTCGTTTTGGTATCCTAAGCTCGTAGTAGTTCCGATTTGCAGGTGGATCGTTGGCTAAGCGGGCGACTGCTGCCCTGTATACTTCAAATAGCTCTGCACAATTTTCGCGATTATCAGCTTCGGGCGCCGCGCTGCCGTCGAATGAGGAGGTCGTCCACCCACAAACTCCCTTGCGCTCCACGATCAATTCCGAGGCAGGTGTAGCAGCGATATTGGGAACGATATAATGCACAAAGTTGTATCGACTGGTGGGACTTGTTTTAGCAAAGACGCGGATGCCGGGGCGAATGATCGCCGTGTTTGCCGGCGCTGCTTGCCTTCTGGTCGAAACACTAGGGCTTCGAACTGCCGGTGTGCGAGAGGGTGTGACCGGTTTTTGCACCTCAACCTTCTGTGTCGGCTTTATTGGCGTCTTGATCGGCGGTATTTGTGGACGAACAGGGCTGGTCTGCGCCAAGCTGGCATGCCCTACGACCGCAATTAAGGCCGCACCTATTACGTGTCGAGCTTGAAACATTTTCTCCCTCCTCTTGCGATCACTATATCACTTTCTCCACAAATCTCGATTGGGGGCGTTAATCAGTTCTGCGATCTGAAAGGCTGTGTCACGAACGTTTGGCGACAAGCTCAATTGGGAGCGGAAACCGAACGGCAGTTTTTCGCGTTCTATATGCCAGAACCGGACCGACCGCTTCCGACCCCAGGAGGGCCCTTGCGGCGGACGATAAGCCCTCTTGCTATTGGCGCTCGAGCAGGGCCTGAACCGATCGACTAACGAAGCATTGGGGGGCAGGCTTGCTGATCGAGGTGACTTGGTAGCGCTTCGCAAGCCTCTTCATCTCCGGCCCATCACTGCTATGGAATACGAACGGTACCCCGTGATCTGAAAGTGTCTTGGCAATCGGCTCGCTTGTTTGATCATTGCCAAGGTCAATGTCGAGAATTGCCGCGGCAAACTGGCTTGCATCCGGACGTAGCTGGTCAAAGGCGTCTTCGCAGCAGGCGACATGCTTCGAGGATAAACCGTGATCCAGCAAATCATCTGCGATGGCCAGTGCGATAAGCGCATCATCCTCAACGATGAGGACACATTGGCCGCTATCGGGCTCGGAGGCAGAGCAGCTGCAAGCCATCTGATTAACAAATGATAGGCCGCCTGAAATGTTCCGGCCCAGTTTAAATCACGAGATCAGTGTCAACAATTGGGCAACAAAGAGGACGCCCACACACGGACACCTTCCGGCTGAACATCGAAGTCCGCAAATGGGGCTGCAATGCCGAAATTGATGAATTTTCTGCATTCAGAGGAACCTTGGTTTCCAGCAGCGCCTGTCCTACGTCGCAAATGCGATTGCCAAACTGTAACAAAAATGTCATGATTCTGTAATGAAACATGCAGTAATCGATCGACCCCATACGATTTCCTCCTTCGACGACGAGCTTGCTGAGGTAGAATCCCTCATTAACAGAATGGCTTCCCTCGCTCAGTGTTCGCTTGGCGAAGCGATTGCCGCGCTGGAAACAGCCGACCGTGCAGCCGCTCAGCAAATCGTCGCCAAAGATAAGGTGATCGATGAACTCGAACTGTCGATCGAGCGGCTGGTTCTCCTGACAATTACGTCGCACGCGCCAATGGCGGAAGACCTCCGCTTCCTCATCGTCGCGATCCGCATTGGCAAGATGCTCGAACGCACTGGCGACCAAGCCAAACGCATTGCCTGGCGGGTCAAGAAGCTGGGCCCCGATGAGATCGGCCATAGCCTCACGCTGATCTCGCACTATGGCAAAATATGCGAACGAGATGGTCGAGACAGCCATCCAGAGCTTCAACGAGTCCAGCCCGGCTGAGGCTCAGGAGGTCGTCCGCGCCGACGCCCAACTCAATGGAATGCACGACAAGCTAGCTCGCGCGCGCGCGGACGAGATGGCCGCAGGTAACCTGCGTATCGGTCACGGAATCGAGATTATTTCGATCGGCAAGCAGCTCGAAAGAGTCGGGGACTATGCTGCCAGTATCGCGCGCGATGTTCTTTACATGGTGACTGGTTCGCGCGAAGATTCAGAAAAATGATTACCCCTTCCATAGCCGACCAGAAAAGTTTTTAAGTTTGGGCGCTGTTTGTTCGCGGTTCCGACAAGGGGTGCGTCATGGGACTTGGATCAATCAAATTCGTTGCCGTCGTTGGCTCACTCGCTTTCATCATGTGTCAGCCGAGCCAAGCGATTGCGCAGGACGAAGACTTTCAGTTTTGGTTACTGACGAGTGCCGACGGGCAGCTCGACGAGGATACTTTCGTCACGGTCGATGCCACCTATCGCGTGCGTGAGGATGCGCGCGGCGGTAATGAACGAACACTGCGGTTTCTAGTCGAACAGAAAGTCAGCGGCTTTGCAAAAATTGGTGGCGGGATCGGCGTTTTCGAAGCAGCGGGCGGTCAGACCCAAATCCGTGTAACTCAGCAGGTCGCGCTGAAAGCCGACCAATTTGATAGTCGTACGCGTCTGGAGGAGCGGTTCTTCGACGGAGCCGGTCAGGTCGAACTCCGACTTCGCCAGCGCGCCCGCTACACCCAGCCTCTTGCTAAGGACTTAAGCGCAGCGGTCTCGATCGAATGGCTTCATTTGCTTCAGCCGAGGTCCGAAACAATAAGACATCGCGATGAATTCCGACCGCAAATTGGGGTTTCTTACCGTATACGCGACGACCTCGCTCTCAGGGCAAACTATCTTGCCATCGTGTCACAGCGTGGAACTCTGCGCGACCGTATCAACCATATCCCGCAAGCCAGCATCGCTTGGAAGTTCTAGCGCCGCGATTCGAGCGTGATTATCGCAACGACGACTTCTTTTGGGCCGAAAGCGGTCAGTCGGCTTTGGGTTAGGGAACGCTAAAAGCTGACCTTCAGCCCTCTACCTAAACTAGGCTATTCTTTGATAGCCCGCAGCAAAGGTGAAGGCGGTACGACAAGCAACTGTTAGTGACGAAGAGAGAAGCATGCCGCCATTTATCAACCCAATCCCACTGGAGACGGCCAAGACGTGCATCCCGAACGATTGCATAGTCCTGTTTTGAAGGTAGTCTGCGTCGCGGGGGAGAGTTCTTCTTGGATCGGACGCAGCTTGAGGGACTTGAACGGGTCAAGGCCATTCTGTTTGGCGAGTTTAGGCTTGAAGCGCCCAACGGCGACATCGTTGCGCTTACAAATCGCCGGGCCAGCCTGCTGCTGGCGGTGCTCTGTGTTGAGCCCGGGCATTCGATGGACCGCGAGGCGCTGGCGAAGCTGCTATGGGCAGATCGGTTCATTCCGCAAGCCAAGGCCAGTCTTCGGCAGTGCTTGCATGAACTCAAGAGCAAACTCAACGCTCACGGCATTGATGCGCTCGTTGTTTCACGCTCAGAAGTCGCACTGAAGCCAGATAGCCTGCGCTCTGACTTAGACGCGCTCGGGGCCGCCATTTCTACCGGAGATGCTGAATATATTGTCGACCAGTTATTGGCCATCGGCAATCGTCTCTTGCTGCAAGGGGTGTCACTAAATCCTTCCTTTGACGAATGGCTCGTAAAGCGCCGGGATCATGTCGATGCACATCTGCGCTCCGGCCTAACCGAAGCTATCCATTCAGCCGCCAAGGAAGACGCAGAGCGCCTTGTAGAAGCGGCGCGAGCCCGGTTTCCCTCCTATCGGACCTTCAAACACGTAAGGCCTGAGGCCACTCTTGCGCTCTTACCGTTCACACAGATCGACGCCGTTGGCGGCAATTTCTTTCTCGCTGATGCCGTCGTCGATGAGCTCTCGATGCGGCTTGCCAGTGTGAACGGTGTTGCGCTGGCGGGCCGGACCTCGGTGACGGCGGTTGCTGGAAAGGGTGGTACGCTGACTGATATGGCGTCCTCGCTAGGGGTATCTCATCTGATCGAAGGCGAGGTGCGGCGGAGTCAACGGAAGACTGAGGTCCGTATTGCGCTAATAAATGGCCAGACGGGTACGGAACTGTGGTCTGATCGTGTAAGCGGTTCGATCGAGCACTTCTTTGACGGGCGCCAAGTGATCGGCGCTAATATTATTGCTGCGATTTGTAGCGCCTTAGGTCTTGCAGCCACTCCGACACCCTCGCGCAAGATGACCCGTGACCGCGAGGCCTATGCGCTTTATCTCCAAGGTCGAGCTATGGTCCAGCGGATCGGCGGGGCGGAGGTCTACGCAAAAGGGGTGGAATTTTATGAGCAGGCGCTGGAGATCGACCCCAAATTTGCCGAATGCTGGACCGCGCTGGCTGACGCACACATAATGACTGCAGCCCTAACGCCAAGCCTCAAGCGTCTGGAGCAATCCGCCGAGGGAGCGCGCTGCGCGGAGCGAGCGCTTACGCTTGATCCTGACAAGGGCCACGCATTTTCGATTCTCGGAATTCACGAATGGACAAGTTTCAATCCATTGCGCGCCTTGGAGCTCTCGTTCGAGGCCTATGACCGCGATCCAAACGATCCCGATGTGTGTTCGCGGCTTGGCTCTTGCCTGCTTTATCTGGGCAAGGCAGGTGACGCGCTTCCCCTTATCGAGGAAGCCGTAGATCGCGACCCAGTCTATGCGCGCAATCATGGAATGCTGACGTCAGTCCACCTGTGTTTGGGAGACTTCGAAAAGGCATACATGTGCGGTCAGCGAATGGTCGATCTGGGTTTTCCTGGAATGTGGCTCGGCCTGTCACTTATGGCGCAAGGCAAGTACGAAGAGGCGGTCGAGACCTATTACGCCTCACGCATTCATCTTGGAAAAACCGTCATGCCGCCTCCGGGCGTAGCGCCGCTGGATGAAGCGGCGAGGGACGCGTATTTCGATATCACATCGCGCGGAGTGTGCAGCGGCAAAGAAGCGAACCGTGCCGCATATTGTCAGATGCTCGACGGATTGCACAGCTCTATGCCGGACCCTTACGATCCCTCGATTTCCATCCCTGCCATCTGGATGGGGCATAGCGAACTTGCCATGAAAATTTACTCCGAACGCATCCATCCGGCCAACATGTATGGTCTGGCGAGTCTTTGGATCGACATCGACCCGATCAACCGCACGATCCGCCACCCCGACTTTATGAACTTTGCAGAGCGCATTGGTATGGTCGAGGCATGGGAACGCTTCGGGTGGCCCGACCTGATCCCCATCGACCCGCGAACCGCCTGATTGGGCCGCTTTTGACGCTTTTTTGACGATTGCCCCCATTGCCGCCCCTGGTGATTGGAGGCATCACTCCACACAGAAATTCGCATGACATTTCAACGGGTGAAAGCCCGGTTCGCAGGAGGTGTGTTTCCCGCGGGCCGCGGCGAAGCTTTGCCTTGCGAATGCATTGTCATTCGGTTTCCGACGCACAGAGTATTTGGGGGAATTCAATAATGAAATCGATCAAAACAACACTAGCCGCCGCCACGCTTGCGCTGGTCGCCACCATTTCAACGCCTGCGCTCGCCCAGGACTTCCCGCTGAAATCGGGTGAGTATGTGCAGATGACGGGCATCGACGTCGAAGATGGCGAAGGCACGCTCAAATACGCAGAATGGCTGGCGGGCGAATGGACGCGGTTCCAGGATTACGCAAAGTCGCAGGGCTGGATCAACGATTACGGCATCTACGCGAATGTCCATGCGCGCCCGGGCGAAGCCGATCTCTTTCTCGTAACAACCTTCGCCAGTCTGCCTGACGCGGCCGAGCAGGAACGCCGCGACAAAGCGTTTGATGAATGGTCCCGCACCAATGTGCAGGAACAGTTCGCAGCCAGCGGTAACCGCGCTGAATACCGCACAGTGATCAGCTCGATGATGCTGCAGGAATACACCAAGCGTTAGGGGTGCAGCGCCCCCCCGGCAGGTGAGTTTGCGACCCGGTTACCTGCCGGGACACTCGGTTCCAAAGCGATCGCAAAATTAAGGTCTGCATTCGTCGTCCCGCAAGACGCCGATGGCGCTTGTGTCATGCAATCGAAGAGGACAAGATATATGCAGAAGGCACTAGCGCACGGCGTACAATCGCAACCAGCCACGCTTCCTGCGCTTTCCGAACACCGCATCGCGCGCTTTGCTGCGATAATCGTCCTCTATTTTTTGCAAGGTGTGCCGATTGGTCTGTCGCTGGTTGCACTGCCCGCATGGCTAGCCGAAGCAGGCGCATCGCCGCTGGCAGTGGGCGCGTTTGTTGGTGTTGCCTTGCTGCCTTGGTCGACCAAGCTATTCAACGGTTTCCTAATGGATCGCTTCACCTTCAAGCCGATGGGACGCAGGCGAGGGTGGATCCTGCTGGCGCAAGTGATGATGATAGCCGCGCTGATCGTGATGATAATCACCGCGCCCGGCGCCAGCGACATCGCGCTTCTTACCGCGCTTTGCTTCGCTCTCAATCTGTGTGCGACCTTCAACGACGTGGCGGTGGACGGAATGGCGGTGGACATCGTGCCCGAAAACGAGCGCACTGCCATCAACAGCGTGATGTTCGCCAGCCAGACCGCTGGTGTCGCGGCGTGCAGCGTCCTAGCCGGGCAGACGCTCGCTTCCGGTGGAACGGCTACGACCGCTTTGATCCTAACGGTCGTTGTCGCCAGTGCGTCGTTGTTCGTAAGTGTGTTCCGGGAGCGTCCGGGTGAGCGGTTGCTGCCGTGGTCACTAGGTCAGGCGTCGCGCGAATGTGAGGAGCGCCAGCATGATGCCTGGTGGCCGATCCTGTCGGGAGTTTTCAAATCGATCCTTGTGCCTCGCACCTTGATGTTCCTCCTCGCCACCGGATGCGGAGGCGCCTCGTTGGCGTTTGCCGATGCGGTCAATCCTACGCTCGCCGTTCAGCAGCTTGGCTGGTCGAGCGAGCGCTATGCCAACTTTGGTGCGATGGTTAACATCGCTGCTGCGGGTTTTGGTCTTTTTGTTCCGTTCGTGCTTGAGCGCATACTGGGTTTGCGTTGGTCGATACTGACCCAGCTTGCGCTGATTGCGCTCCTGGCCGTGGTTGCCGGGCTAAGCCTTCCCGCTTGGCAAAATGATCTACCATTTATGGTTCTGTCGTACCGCCATGTATATCTTTTCTATCACGCTAGTGATCAGCGTGATCGTTTGGGCGATGCGGATCTGCAATCCGGTGATCGCGGCGAGCCAGTTCGCGTTGTTCATGGCGATCCCTAATCTTTCCAGGGGACTTATGGGAGGCAATTCGGGCTGGCTGGTTGAAGGGGCTGGCTACGGTGCGACCTATCTCGCGGTCGCGGCCATGACATTAATTAGCATCATCCTCATGTTAGTCGCCCGCGTCGGAGATGACAGCCAGCTGCCGGGCGCAGCGGCGACTCATCCTTGATCCGCAAGGTTTCAGAATGAGTTCTCACACACATGACGAGCCCGTTGGACAGCGCGTGGCCTTGGGCGAAGCTCAAGAGGTGGCAGGTAGCACAGGCAAACAGCAATGGGGCTCGCGGCTTGGCTTCTTAATGGCAGCCATTGGCTCTGCCGTCGGGCTGGGCAATCTCTGGCGATTTCCCTTTCAAGCGGGCGAGAATGGCGGGGGCGCGTTCGTCCTGATTTCCATCGTATGCGTCGTTGTAATCGGGTTTCCGGTGCTAATAGCCGAGCTTGCCATTGGTCGTCACAAGGGTCTCTCACCGGTCGGATCCACCCGAGAGATCGCGGTCGATGCAGGCCGCTCCCCGAACTGGCAAATCGCGGGATGGATCGGACTTGCCGCGGGCGTGATTGTGTTGCCCAACTACGCCATGCTTTCCGGCCAGATCATGGCTTATTCCGTCATGGGTTTCACGGGAGGCCTGAGCGATCCAAGCGAAACGCCGCTCTACGGTGGCCCCATCTCCTCCTTGCTATGGTTCACCGCGTTCCTGGCGATCACAACGGCAATTGTCTTGCGCGGATTAAAGCGAGGTATCGAAGCGGCCTCGTTGTTCTTGATGCCTGCGTTCTTCTTCATTCTCGCAGGCCTCGCCGCTTTCGCCTTGTACAGCGGGGCGGCGAGCGATGCGCTCACCTACTTGTTCTCACCGCGCTTTGACCAACTAACCCCCGCGATTGTTCTGGCCGCTCTTGGTCAGGCGCTGTTCTCACTTGGGGTAGGCGCGGGCCTGATGATCACCTTTGGCTCCTTCCTCGCTAAGAACGAGAGCATTGGTTCGAATGCCGTGGTCATTGCGGGCGCAGACACGTTAGTGGCGCTTATCGCGGGGTTGATGATCTTTCCCATCGTGTTCGCTTTCGGGATGAACCCGGCGACGGGGATGGGACTCATTTTCAGTACGCTACCAGGCTTCTTTGCGGAAATGCCATTTGGCAACCTCGTCGGCGGCCTGTTCTTCTTTCTGGCGTTTATCGCGGCTCTGACGTCGTCGATTGCCATCCTGTTGGTGGCTCGCACCATCGGCATCCAGCAGTTCGGCCTTAGCGAGCGAAAAGCAACACTGCTCTTCGCGCTGTTGACCTGGGCCGGTGGCGTTGGGATCGTATTTATTGATGGCTTCGGAAGCTGGCTCGATTGGCTTCTGGGCAGCGTGGTGATGCCGCTAGGCGCTCTGACCCTTGCACTGATCGCAGGTTGGGTGGCTCCGCGTTCGGTTATGAGAGCGGAGCTGGCGCAGACGAGCGACGGGTTCTTTGCCTTTTGGCGAGGCTCGATTCGTTATGCCGTGCCATTGGCAATCCTTGCCATTCTCTTAGCTGGCCTGTCAGGCTGACTTGCCACGCCAGCGATGGCGCAATTGGCAACTGACCTAGTCTCCGCTTCCCCCAATCTCAGTCGTTGATCACGGTTTCGGACGTTGGGCCGGAAGCGGACCGTCCGGTATTGGGCCTTTGAAGCCGACTAGCCGACTTTTAGAAAGCTACAGTTGCGAGCGTATCTTCCCGAGGGAGCTTTCCCACTTCGTGAAATGGGAGCAATTCTGTCAGTTGACGCAGCGATGCATCAGTAGTTCTTGAGACGGCGGAAATGCGCGATTGCTATCAGTACACCACCAAAGACTGTTGGAACGGTTTCGTCCACGCCGAACTCTTCGGCAAATAGCGCGCCAGCAACCAGAAGCATGCCCAATCCAGCGGGCGCCAGAAACATCATTGTGCGAGCTGACCGAGCGACGATCGGAACGCTGGCGGATGCGGCAATCGCGCTGATAGCAAATGCCCAATGTATCCATTCCGCTTCTGCCGCCGCTGCCAGAAACGGCAAGGCGCTGGCGAAAACGGGTAGCAAGATGCAGTGAATGATGCACACAAGGCTGAGCCCTGTCGCTGCTCGATCCAGGTTCGTCGTCGTATTCACGGGTGATCCTGCATTAGTCATGAGCAAGACGGTCGATACGTAAGGTCAGCAACCATTGTTCACACCATCTGCGCAGCTAGCGGCTCTACCGCAAAGCTCTCAAGCGCATGGAGCGCCGGTGCTTGTGATGATTGATTGCCGCCCGCGACTACAATCCTGTCAGCGATCGTCATAGCACGGACATGGCGACGCGGTGTGAACGGGGCTGAAAGCCTCTGCCATTTTGTGTACCGTACGTCGTAACCGAGCACTGTATCCTGATTCGTATAATCGCCGAAGACGAAGACCTTCACGCCATTGGACGCTGCGGCATGCGCGCTCAGTGGTATCGGTGGGGGCGTTCCAAGCGACCAATGGTCATTCAACGGATCATAGACTTGTGTGATCGCATGCGCCTTAGAACGGTCGTAGCCGCCGATCAAAAAAATGGACCCGCCCACGATAGCTGCCGCGGCATTGCCTAGCGCTAAGTGCATCGGAGCCTTTTCGATCCAGCGCTCGTAAGGCGGCGCGCAGGCAAAGACCCGCGCACTGGCAGCACTCGCTCGAGATCTGGGGGCGCGTGTGATGCCGCCGAAAACGTAGATCGTCGACTTATGAACCAGAGCGGCTAAATGGATAAGCGGGATCGGCAAATCGGGCCCCGACCAGATAGCCTGTGCTTGTGGATCGATGCGTTCGGTTTCCGAGACTAGCCTGCCATCTACGCCTTCTCGCGTCCGACCGCCCAAAAGCCAGACCTGTCCTTCCACCCATACAGAGGCATGGTTCGCACGGTGATAAGTGGCGTTTGCCAGGAAGGTTTGATCGAGCGAGTGTGGGTCGATGGCCTCGACCAGACCCAGAAGCGATGAGTGATGGTGCTCCTCGTTTCTTTCAACGCCAATCGGCGCGCCACCAGAAATGAACACACGCGCACCATCGCTGCACAGCGCCGGCCCGTAGCGAGGGACATAGAGCCGACCGTGACGATGGCCAGTCGAAGACTCTATGCGGCTACTTGCCAGCACCGCGCCAGCGGACAACGCTCCACCAAATGCTAGCCGTGTTAGATCCATGGACCGCTCTTCCCTTTCTTCACCGAGCTCAGAACTGATCGCTCACCGTGAACTTGATGAAATTTCCTCGGGTGCGTTCAAGAATTTCGCTGCCGATCAGCGCCCCGCTTCGGTCGGGCGCAAAAAGCAGGCGTTCCCGAGGAAATATTTGACCGCCGATATTGCGCATTTCGAGGTTCATCTTCACGCCCAGGAACCGGGTGGTCTCGACGAAGACTGTCCACCTGTCGCCGCGTGCCTCGTCGATCGCTTCGTCCGCGAAGAAGAGCGCGAAGTCGATGCGCGGTTCGTATCGAAATCCCCAGGCGAAGCGTTCCTTGACGAGGTCCTGCCTGAAATCCACATCGATATTGGGATTCTCAAGACCGAATATGTCGCGGGTCTGGTCAGTGATGGGGTCGAGAAATCTTGAGTCGCGGAATTCTGCGGTGACTTCCAACAGTCCGCCTCGAAGCACACTCGACAGGGGCACGGAACCCTCAAGGTCGAGGCCCCAGACGCGCGCCGAACCGGCATTGCCAATACCGAAAGCACCGCTGGGAAGAAGCACTTGCTCCAGAACATCATCCCGCCATTCGTGAAAGCCTTCCAGATTGAGCGCCGCTCCGGACTGAGCACGAGCATCGATGGTGAAGCTCACTCGCGTGGTCTGGTCAGGCCCGAGATTGGGGTTGCCTGCCAGGAAACGATCATCCTCGGCGTTCGCCGATGCGGCAAAGTCGTTGAAGTCGAGTTGACCGACAGTGCGCCGTACCGCCGCGCGCAGCTGCACCGCGTCGGAGAGCTGGTATGTGGCGGCGAATGAGGGCTTCAAAAACGTGAAGCTGTTCTCGCCTGTCGCATCGCCATTCACGGTGATTCGCGAGGTCTCGATGGCCAGCCCGCCTTCGAAAGTCCATTGTGCTGTTGCGATCCAAACCAGATTAGCGAAAGCTTCGCCCCGCAGCTCGTTTACAGTGACATCGGATGCGGGAAGATCGATAGGGCTGATTGCGCCGCTCGCGTCCTGCACTTCCAATGAGAGCGAGGAGTCGAGTTGATTGACCGCTCCCTCGACGCCGAATTCCGGACGCAAAGTTCCACCAGTCTTTCCGACGGTTGCGCGGGCCAACACTTCTAACGGAGTTCTATCCACGCGGAAGCGCGATCCGGTGGTTGCGTTATCGATCATGTCATCATTCACCTGCACTGAATCGCGCGATCCATCGGTGAGATTTCCGAGTGCAAGCAATTTGAGCGACCAGTCACTACCGAAGTTGCGGACCCAGTCTGCGGTTAGCTCGCCGATCCAAAGCTCGCTGTCGAAACGTATCGTGGTTTTGCGATCGGGGTCGCCGCCATCCGGCCAACGCCCGAAGAACCCGGCGCGATCGGTATCGCGTTCGAACTTGCTGTAGCCGAAGCGCCCGTTGAGCGTCAGCGTCCCGCCGCCGAGCAAACGCTTGGCCTCGGTCGAGATAAACGCATCGCCAAGGCTCGAGGGTGCTTCCTCGACATCGAACTGTTCGAGGTCGCCAGCTTCGTTAAAACTAAGGCGATTGAACTCAACCCAAGGGAATTCTTCCCAGAATGCGTTGACGCGCGTTGTCGTTGACCATTCACCTATGCGAGCAGCGATCGAGAGTTCCGCCCGCGGATAGACTAGCCCCTCGGCATTGCGTTCAAGCTCAGCAGACCAAGTACCTGCGACGGTTTGCGGTTTGCGAATGACGTTCGCAACCAGTCCTTGGCCCGAGGTTTCGCCTGCACGCTGTGCGCCACGGGTTACTTCAATCCTATCGACCGCGTCAGCCGGAATCCGCGACAGGATTTCTTCAAGGCCGCTTGACTTGACCGAAGGGCGCTCGCCATCGATCAAGACATTGCCTGCACCGCCCGCAAAACCGCGCAATTGTTCTCCACCTTCGATCGCGAAACCGGGCACGCGCTCCAGCATGTCGAAAGCGGTCTGCGGGAAGAAGCGATCAAAGAATGCGCGTGGATAGGTCTCCACGCTGTCAGAAGAATGATTTACTTCTTCTGCTTGAGGGTCCGATGTGTTGGTGTCCTGCGCTGCTGCGGAGGTGGCTGAAAATAGAACAACGCTTGCCAGAGTTGCACGGGTGTTGCTCAAGATCAGCCGCATGAGGCCATCCGATCAGGCGTCCAGTGCCGGATTGAATACTAGCAACAGGCGTCGCCGTACCGCTCTCGCCAATGGGAGGAGAGCGATGAATAGCAGGAGTTTCGGTTGCCAGTTTGCCTTTGAATATGCCGACATCGCCCGTTGCAAGCTCGCGAATAAGTTGCGGCTCCAGGCCCTCCCTCACCCGGTCTGCATCGCGATCTTCGAGCCATCGTGTGCCGCTGCCGACATAAGTCGTCGTCAACCGTGCCTTCACGTAATCCGCATGAAACTTGCGACAGGAATCGGTGGTGACGACTTCCAACCTGATCTCCAGGCGGTCGAGCGCGAGGACACTGCAGTATCGATTAGCCAGATCAGCGATATCGCTCGCCAATTCATCCAGCGATGTCGAGGCCGAGTAGCCTGCCGCTTCGAGCCTAACTTTGAGCTCTGGCTCAAGCGACGAAGCTCCGATCTCAAAGCGGATGTCTTTCAAGTCCTCTCTTAACAAGGCGTCTGCGCCGACAAGCGCGGGCCGCCGCCAGAGTGCGAGATTGCACCCCTCTTCTCCAATGGCCTCTAGGATTGCGGGCGACTGAGAAATCCGCGCGGAGCATTGCAATAGTTCGCTCATGAGAGTAAGTGAAACTCCGAAAGATGATACAATATCTCATCTCCCACTAGCGACGGACTTACGATGTTGCAAGCGCGTGAGACAAACACTCGTAGAAAACGCCGTCCGGCGGCGGATACCGACGCGCTCGTACTGAAGCACATTTCTGCGTCGAAACGGGCTGTCACGGCGTATGAGGTGGTTAAGGCAACTGCGCGTGCGGGCGATCCATTGCTACCTGTGCAGGTCTATCGCAGCCTGAACCGTTTGCGGGATAAAGAGCGGATTAAGCGTGTTGCCGCGCTCAGCGCGTTCGTTCCAGTCCAAGATCAAAAGTCCCTATATATGATCTGCACTGTTTGCCGTGTCGTAAGCGTGGTCTCCTCGCCGGACGTTCATTCCCTGCTCGGCGAGATTTGCGAGGCCAACGGTTTCACGCTTGGCGAACCGCATCTCGAACTCTTCGGCCAATGCGGCCACTGTGAAAATTGACATGCCGAAACCAATGAAAGGCAAGACCATGAACAAGCCCCTGATATGGATCGTCGCGATGTCTACCGCCGCTTCTTTGCCAAGCGCCGCAGTCGCGTGCGACCTCGACGGAATGCCCGGTTTCGGCGGGATGCACCGCTTCAATCCCTTTGCAAAAGCCATGCCTCCTGCACCGGATCAGCGCTCCAATCCATTACAGTCGAGCAGTCGCGATCAGGCTGACCGCTCGCGCGACGCGGATCGCTCTCGCGACGCACGCAACCGGGATCGTCTGCGCAACGAACCGCGACCTCAGCGCGAATGGGAAAGCGACCAGGGCAATGGTCCGATTAGTGCAGCGGACAAGGCAACCTTTACCTAATCATGCAGCTCTCGGTTCGCGGTATTGGATTGTCTTATTGCGGGCAATCCGTTCTCAATCAGGTTTCGTTTACGCTGGGATCGCGTGAGCATGCGCTTCTGCTCGGCCCATCCGGATCGGGAAAATCGAGCCTGCTCAATATTATCTGCGGCTTACAAACACCAGACGCGGGCGAAGTGAGGGTGGGCGAGCATTGCATCGCTGCGGCGGGAAATTCAATGAATGCCGATCCACTGCGCAAACAGCACATGGGGATCATCTTCCAGACATTGCGGTTGGTCTCGGCGCTGAGCGTTCGCAAAAACCTGCTGCTCGCGCAACGTCTTCAAACCGGAACGACCAATCCTTCGACAGTCCATGCGACCCTAAAGCGCTTGGGTATCGGCCACCGCGCCAATGCGCGCCCATTCGAACTCAGTCAGGGTGAAGCTCAGCGGGCAGCAATCGCGCGCGCATTGGTAGTATCGCCCGCAATCCTGATCGCGGACGAACCGACGTCGGCGCTCGATAACGACAACACCGAGACGGTTGCCAAGTTGCTGATCGAGGCCGCCGAGAATGCCGGTGCCAGCCTTTTTATTGCTACGCATGACGACCGCCTGCGGCCCTATTTCGATCGCACGATATCGCTCGCTGAAGGGCGGCTCATCGCATGATTTCGCTGGCAGTAGCCTATTTGCGTGACCGCCCGCTGACCACGGCGCTCAATGTGTTGCTGCTGGCAATCTCGGTCGCCATGCTGGTGTTGCTCCTGCAATTCGGCAATCAGGCGAGCGAGCGGTTCGAGCGCGATGCGGCAGGGGTGGATCTCGTGGTCGGCTCCAAGGGATCGCCCTTGCAGCTGATCCTCTCGAGCATCTTCCACATCGACCAGCCGACCGGCAATATCCCCCTCTCGAGCCTCGACATGCTGCGCCGCGATCCGGCAGTGGCGCGCGCTGTGCCGCTTGCACTGGGGGATAATTTCAATGGCTATCGCATCGTCGGGACCGATGCGAGCTTCAGCGATCTCTATGGGCTGGAAGTCGCCGAGGGAGTAAGCTTTTATGCGCCCATGCAAGCGGTAATGGGCTCGGCTGTGGCCGAAAGCACCGGTGCGAAGGTAGGCCAGAAGTTTATCGGCAGCCATGGCTTCAGCGAGCAAGAAGACCAGGGCCATGACCACGCGCCTTTCGAGGCGGTCGGCATTCTCGCCCCCACGGGCACTGTGGTCGATCGCCTGATCCTCACCTCCTATGAAAGCGTTTGGGACGTGCACGGGATCGAACACGATCACGACCATGTCGAGGAGCACGATGCTCACAGCCACGGGAGCGTGGATCACGATCACTCCACTGCAACCGTTCAACACGCCCCAGTGGAAGGGCGGCGTCCAGCACTCCAAGCTAGCGGTTCGGGCCTCGAACCCGAACTGACGGCGCTACTTGTCACCTATCGCAACGCATCAGGCGCGATCCGAATCCCAGCGATGGTGAATCGCCAGACGGAGATGCAGGCTGCTGTTCCCGCGACCGAAACCGCCCGCCTGCTGGAACTGCTTGGCGCGAGCATCGATGGCATTCGCGTGTTTGCATGGTTGCTCGCGCTTACCGGCGGGCTCGCGATATTCGTTGCTCTCCTCAACATGGCGCGCAATCGCGAAGGCGACCTTGCCTTGCTTCGCGTTATGGGCGCGAGCCGCGTTCAGGTCTTCGCGACGGTGATTTTGGAAGGGGTAGTCACAGCAGCACTCGGTGCGCTGGCAGGGTGGTTGGGCGCGCACGCCCTAATCACGGCCGCAAGATCGAACTTCGCAACCCTCTCAGACCTCGGCCTAGAGGCATGGTCGCCAGTCCGAGATGAAGCAGTGCTGGTTTTGGCGGTACTTGCCATAGGCGCTCTGGCAGCACTGATACCGGCCTTACGCGTCTACAGGATTGATCCGGCAGCGGTGCTCGCGAGGAACTGACCATGGATACCAGAGAGGTGATTGAAATGATTTCGTGGAGGTTGGCCGTGATGGCCTTTGTCGCGCTGATTGGGCTTGGTATCTACGCCCAGTTTCAGCCAGAAAGGGCAACTGCAATACCGATTAGCCTGGCGACCCAGGCAAAAGCCCAAGCACCGGACCCAAAATCTGGTCCGGCAGTCGAAGACATCTGGAAACCAGCAGCGACCCCCCGCGGCGGGGTGTCGTGGGCGTTGCTGGAATCAACCAGGGAAACCACGCGCACCGATTCTGCGGGCTATATCGTTTCAAAACCAATTTTTCCTCAGCGAGTGCGCAATCTCAACGGCAAGCGGATCAAGGTGGCGGGCTGGATGATGCCACTGGACTCGGGCAGAACGCAGCGCCGTTTCGTCTTGCTCGCCTATCCTCCGGGCTGTCCGTTTCACTTTCATGCAGCTCCGATGCAATTCATCGAAGTGATCGCCTCGACCCCATTTCGAACCGACGAGGTCAACTCCATGGTCGTTAGCGGCGTACTTGAACTCACAGGATATGATGAGAGCGGCATCTTTTACCGGCTAAAGGACTCGCGTCCTGGTTGATAAGTTTTTCTATGGCTCTTGCTCTTAGCAACGCTCCCATAAACGCTTGCAACGCCTCATAGGACATATCCCGATGCTGTTTGATCATTATGATCGTCGTCAATTTCTTGCATCTACCGGATCGGCATTTGCCGCGCTGATGGCAAGCGGCTGTATGACGCGCGGCGCGGCGCTTCCGTCGAGCGGATCGGCATTTTCCGGCTATGGTCCATTGCTGTCCGACCCGGCTGGGATGCTCGATCTGCCGGAAGGCTTTTCCTATCGCCTCCTTTCGAAGCTCGGCGATCCCATGAACGATGGCGGTACAGTCCCCGACAAAGCAGACGGTATGGGATGCCTAGATTTGGGCGATGGCGAGATCGTCCTTGTCCGCAACCATGAATTGATCCCGACGGACGATGCCGGTGGCTCGATCGCGAAGGGCTTCGGCACTCGCAATGGTGAGATCGTGCCAGGTGGTACAACCAATATCGTGCTCGACACCGAAACGCTTGATGTGAAGCGCCAATTCAGAACCCTCGGCGGCACGATCCGCAACTGCTCCGGCGGTGTTACTCCGTGGGGCAGCTGGCTTACTTGCGAAGAAGCGCCTACGGGACCTGGGCAACGCTATGGCGACGGACTCGCTGTCAATCACGGTTGGACGTTAGAGGTGCCGGGAAATGCCACTGGGCTCGTCGATCCAGTTCCGCTGCGCGCCATGGGGAGGTTTAACCACGAAGCCGCCTGCGTCGATCCGGCAACCGGCTATGTTTACCAGACAGAGGATCGCGACGACGGTGTGCTTTACCGCTTCCTTCCCAACACGCCGGGCCGGTTGATCGAAGGCGGAAAGCTGCAGGCCATGGTGATCGAAGGGCCTGCGGACACACGCAACTGGAATGGCTCGGTCATGCCGGTCGGACAGCAATTCGCCATTCGTTGGGTCGATGTCGACAATGTGGAGGCGCCGGAGGATGACTTGCGGGTAAGGGCTGCAGCTAAGGGTGCTGCCCTGATCGCGCGTGGTGAAGGCATCCACATGGGGACGGACGATTTCTACGTCTGCTCAACTAGCGGCGGAGCAAAAAGGTTGGGCCAGATCTTCCGCTTAGTGCCGGGACGGGGAAGCGGCCCCGACCGCATTGAGCTTTTCTTCGAAAGTGAAAGTGAAGACCAGTTCAATTATGGCGACAACCTGACGGTCGGCCCGAACGGGCACCTGATCGTGTGCGAGGACAAGTATACCGACGTAGTCGATAATCACCTGCGCGGGATAACTCCTGATGGGCAGCCTTACGCGTTTGGACGCTTGCGGATGCAGACCGAGCTTGCCGGCGGGTGTTTCTCGCCCGACGGGAAATGGTTCTTCGTCAACGCCTATTCTCCCACCCGCACTCTGGCGATCACCGGACCCTGGGCGACCTAGGTTCGAGAGGCGATTGCCGCGATGGCCCTTGTAAATGCGGCCATATCATCCGCGCTGTTGAAGATGTTGGGCGAGATATAAACGCCGTCGATCGGGCCGGGCCAATTGCCGTATGTGAAAATGCCATGATCTTCCCGCAAAGTGCGGGTGAGGTCGCGGCCCGTCACCCCCTCGATAGCTATGCGAGCAAGGCCCGTGCGCTTCGCCTCGTCCGGTTCTGTGATCACCCTGACACGGTCCACCTCTTTCAGGTCCTCCATGACCAGCGCCAGCAAGTGCCTGACCCGCGCCGCTTTCCGCTCCGGCCCAACCTGTTCGTAGAATTCGATGGCTTGGCCAATGGCGGCCAGCGTAGGACCTGAACGCGTACCAATATCTTCATACTTGCGGATGTCATCGGGCTGGCGACGCGTACCATATAGCGGCCATAGTGGCTCGATGCGATCACTGTGCACATAAAGCGCGCCGGTTCCAAGCGGCGCGTTCAACCACTTGTGGAGCGAAGTCGCGTAATAATCACAACCAAGCTCGCGAACATCTACCGGAATTTGCCCGAAGCCAAGTGCCCCATCGCAAAGCAATTGTGCACCATGTGAATGAGCGAGATGGGACAGCTCACGGATCGGCAAAACGTAACCCAAACCATCAACCACATGGCTCGCGACCAATAGCTTGGTGCGATCGGTCATGGCATTCTGGAAGGCGACAAACGTCTGCTCGGCGCTCGGCTCCACCGGAAGTTCGATGTTCTTCACGACCACACCGTGCCGCTTGGCGCGCTGTTCGAACACCTTGCCTGCATAGTGATCGTCCACGTCGGCAACGACAACCTCGTCGCCCGCTTTCAGGTCCAATCCCCACCCAACAATATTGAGGCCCTCGGTCGTATTGCGGGTGATCGCCAATTCCTCGGGCGCGCAATTCATCAAACCCGCCAGCCGCGCCCTGTGCTGGTCTATCTGGTTCCAAAGCACATAATTGTGCGGACGCGGAGCGGTGGAAGTGAGCTCGTCATAGCGTTGAAGCGCGCCCGTGACCGACATGGGATGCGGATTGTTGCCGCCGCCATTGAGGATGATCCAGCGCTCATCAAGCCGATAGCTGCTGGCAATTGAACGCCAGAACAGTTCGTCGGTAGCAAGCTCCCGCGGGCTGCGACCGATTGCAGCTTGCGCCTGCGTCGACGCCAGCGCCAAGGCATTGGTCGATAGCGCAACACCTGCGGCACCGGTCAGTCCCTGGCGCCGCGTAAACATCACCCCGTCTCCATTGCCGGTGTAGCTTCGCCCCAGGCCGGGAAGGGATCGTGCATGTCCGCCCATTATTCTGGTATGAAGCCGGATGCATCGATGAGGCAGGCGTCGAGAGCGGACCGGATCAGGCCTTCGTCCATGCCGATACCGATAAAGACAATCTCTTGGCGGCGATCACCCCACGTCTGATCCCAGTGTTTGATCACGAATTCTTCAAAGGTTCCATCATCTGGCCAACGGTTCTTGGGCACCGCAGCCCACCAGCGCCCCATACGGCTGACGCTCTTCTGTGTGCCAGCAATGGCAAGCTCACCTAGGAAACCGGGGCGCGTTGCGAGCCAGAAATGACCTTTGGAGCGGATGACTTTGTCGAGATTGTCGCGGATCAGAAATTCGTAGAACTTTGCCGGGTCAAACGGTCGACGCGCGCGATACACGAAGCTCTCGACTCCATATTCTTCGGTTTCGGGCCGGTGGCTGGCGAAATCGTATAGCTCTTTCAACCAGAGCGGGTGTTGTTCGGACTGCTCCTCATCATACAGCCCGGTGCCCACGACCTGATCGAGTGCCACCCTGCCGTAATCCGCCTCGATGATCCGCGCATCGCCATTAAGAGACGCGACAACCTTCTTGACCATAGCTCGCTGTTCAACACTGACATCACTGGCCTTGTTGACGATCACAACATCGGCGAACTCAATCTGCTCGACCAGCAATGCCACTAGGCTACGGTCATCCTCCTCGCCTGCGGTTTCGCCGCGGTGCGACAAGAGATCATCACTGGAATAGTCAGATAGAAGGTTCACCGCATCGACGACCGTCACCATCGTATCGATCTGCGAAACATCGCCAAGGCTCTCTCCACCCTCGTCGCGAAAAGAAAATGTGGCAGCAACCGGAAGCGGTTCTGAAATGCCTGTGCTTTCGATGACGAGATAATCGAACCGGCCATTCTCGGCGAGCGCACGCACCTCCTTAAGAAGATCATCGCGCAGAGTGCAGCAGATGCAGCCATTGGTCATTTCGACCAGCTGCTCCTCGGACCGCGACAACGCCGCCTCGCCGCCACGAACGAGGTCGGCATCGATATTCACCTCAGACATGTCGTTGACGATCACCGCTACCCGCTTGCCTTCGCGGTTAGAGAGGATGTGATTGAGAAGCGTGGTCTTACCCGCGCCAAGAAAACCCGAGAGGACAGTGACGGGGAGCTTCGAAGGTAATTGAACCATTGGTGATCCTGTCAAATGATATATCGTGTCATTGACAGATGGTTCATCGGTTTGCAATGCAGGCGAGCGGTTGGTGGGGCTGATGGACGGCGGTTTTTGTAGCGGACCCCACAATCATGCGCGGAATAGCTTGTTTGGAGGACCTCTTGCCCAGTTACATATCCAAACCGGCAGGTAGCGCTGTCTCTGATCCGCTTCATCCCGAACGCCTTGGGGTGACAAAGCTGCTGCTTATCCTGGGTGCCGCAACGCTCGCGCTGGCAGCTTTCCCCGCTTCGGCACAAGATCGCGAAGAGCCTCGGCTCGAACTGGATGAACCTGATCCCGACCAAGACACGAGTAACCGGATCGTGGTTACTGCGACGCGCACCGAAAAACTGTTGCTGGATACGCCGGCCTCGGTGACAGTCCAGGACCTCGAAGAACTGCGCGACCTCGGGTTCACCTACGGCACGGATGAGTTTCGCGGTGTACCGGGTATCTTCTTTCGCCGAGGGGAAGGCGATGGCGACGAATTGCCTTTCATCACTATCAGGGGGGTGACCGGCAATCAGGGCAACGACACGTTCCTCGCCCTTATCGACGGCATTCCATTCGTCGGCCCTGACGAACAGGTTTTGCTGCGCGAGATTCCCTACGGATCGGTCGAGAGTATCGAGATTGTCCGTGGTCCGGTCTCGGCGTTGTACGGGCGCGGGGCGATCGCTGGTGCCGTCAACTACCAGACCCGCACGCCGACACGCGATGGGGGACGGCTGGAGTTTACCGGCGGAAGCGATGATTACTACCGCGTGGCAGGAGGGTTGGAGATTGCGTCCGGAAATCTCGCGCTGCTCGTCGACGGCGCTTACGAGGATTATGGCGGCTGGCGAGAAAACAGCGCTCGTCAAACTCTGAACCTGTTCGCAAAGGCTGTCTGGACGCCCAGCGATCAGACCGAGGTAACAGGCTACTTCAGCTACACCGACAGGGACGCGGAAGTGCCGAGTACCATCCCTGCATTCCCAGATGGAACCATTGTCGACGTGTTTGGCGGGCGCGAAGGGTTCCTCGGCCCTTTGCCAACTCGCTCGGACGTGGAGGGCTTCATCGGGGCGCTCAGGCTGAACCAGGAATTGGGTGACGGTCTTGACCTTCAGCTTACGGGGCATATTCGCGATCTCGATTCGAACTCGAGGCTCAATTTTTACGATGCCTTCGCCTTCGATCCCTCGCGCAATGTCTACGGCGTGAATATCTTCGATTCGTTGAACCAGAATACGGTCTATGTCGGCGAGGCGGTGCTGAATTGGGAAACGGGTAGCCACAACATCGTCGCCGGGGTGTCTGCTGAACGGTCTGACCTGCGCGAAGAGGATCGCTGGACTGGCCAGTTTGGCTTCACCTTTGAATGCGGCTTTGCGTTTTACCTCGTCGAGATCGACTTCACGACCGGTGAATTGCTCAACCTCGACAATCCTTGTTTCGTGCAGGATCAATTGCGAACAGCTGCCGACACGGCCAATACCTTTTGGGGAGCATTCATTCAGGACGAGATCGCCCTGACCGACCAACTTACCCTGACACTTGGCTTGAGATACGACGCTTTCGACCGCGAGATCGACTTCGAGGTCTTGAACACCTTCCCCACCGATGAAATCGCCGAAGGGGATGAGGGAGCTTTCTCTCCGAAGGCATCGCTGGCCTACGACTATGGAGACGGCCTGCTCTATGTGAGCTACGGACGCGGGTTCAATTCGAACTTTGGCTCGATCTTCACATGGGATCCCACCCGGTTCGAGAGGATTGAACGGCCCACGACGATCGACAGTTTCGAGATCGGCTGGAAGGGTACGGCCTTTCGCGGAGCCTTTGAATGGGAAACAGCCTTATTCTATCTTGAGCAGCGCAACCGCCGGTTGAGCGTTGCCAATCCTGATCCCATGGGCCCGCCGACGCTCATCACGACCGGACAGAAATTCTCAAGTCAGGGACTGGAAGCATCTTTTCGAGTTTTCCCAACCGAAACGACGCGTCTTACCCTGAACTACACCTATCTCGACCCCAATTGGGACGAATTGGTGTTCCAATCCTTTGGAACCGAGATCGATCTGACAGGGACCGACCCAACCGGCGTGGCCGATCACATCGTTTATGTGGAGCTGGGTCAGGACATCACCGAATGGCTCAGCGCGACAGCGACGTACGAGTATTACAGTGATTACGAGATCACGCAGGCGAACAACATCCCGCAGCGCGGCGCCTATGACCTCGTCAATTTGAGCGCGACCGCTCGAATTCCCGGCTTGAACGACACAGCGCTGACCGTGTCGGTGCTCAACCTGTTCGACAACGAATACTTCTTTTTCCTGGGTGGTCTGCGTGAAGCTGCCACCAATGTAACGCCCGGACCGCCGCGACAGGTCCGAGCGACCCTGCGCACCCGGTTTTGACACGGCTATCGGGCGGTATTGAGTAAAACAATGAAAGATTCAGCGTGCTTGAAGCGAGAGCTCTGACAAAGTCCTTCGGTCCAACCAAGGCACTGGACAATCTGAATCTTACGGTGGGTTCAGGCGAGATCGTGTGCCTTCTGGGTGCCAACGGTGCTGGCAAAACGACAACGATCAATCTGTTTCTCGGCTTTCTCGAACCGACGTCGGGTAAGGCTTTGATTGATGGGGTGAGCGTTGTTAGCGACCCGTTGGGTACGAAAGGGAAGCTCGCCTATATTCCTGAACAGGTCGCGCTTTATCCGCAACTCACCGGCCTTGAGAATCTCGATTACTTCATGCGCCTTGCGGGATCCAAGCTCGGCGTGGCTGAACTTGTTCGCATTCTGGCTGATGCTGGTCTGGATAGCGACCAGGCGCGCCGTCGGTCGTCGACCTACTCCAAAGGCATGCGCCAGAAAGTCGGTGTCGCTATCGCTGTCGCGAAGAACGCCAAGGCTTTGCTGCTGGACGAGCCCTTGTCCGGCCTTGATCCTTCTGCCGCCAACAGCCTGAGCGAACGGTTACGAAGTCTGAAGCAGGATGGGCAGGCAATCCTCATGGCAACACATGATGTTTTCCGCGCAAAGGAGATCGGTACGCGGATTGGCATCATGAAGTCTGGAAAGCTCGTCGATCTACTCGATGCGTCGGCCTTGGGCGCATCGGAAATCGAGAAAATATATCTCGCCCACATGCACGAAAGCGAGGTGGCATCGTGAGCCTCGAGATCGCACGCAATGATCTTCGCACCTTAGCTCGCAGCGGTGTCGTGATCGCATTGGCGGTTGCGCTTCTCGCCCTGCTCTTAGCGGCTGCCGCGCTTGCATCGAGCCGCCATACTACCCTTGAATACGAGAGAACCTCTGCAGAGCTGGTCGATAGACAAGTCTGGGATTCTCAGGGTCCGCGTAACCCGCATTCGGTACGCCCACTTCTCGCGCTACGCGTTCAAGCCGATTTCCGAGCTCATGGCGTTTGATCCCGGAGTAACCGATTACGCGGGCCTCGCCTTGTGGATGGAGGCGCACAACCAGAACCCGGCGGTGTTCAGGCGGGCGGAGGACCTTGGGTCGGCAAGTCGCTTTGGCGATTTGTCCCCGGCCTGGCTGTTGCAATACATCGCGCCACTTTTTCTCTTCCTCATACTTTTCGCCAGCATAGCCGGTGAACGAGAACAAGGCACATTCAGACAGATGGTAGCGGCTGGATTGACCGCACACGCAATCCTCTCAGGAAAGCTGCTTGCAGGCGGCGTCGTGGTGGCTGCGCTTCTGGTCGTGTCCTGTGTATTCACCCTATGGGCTAACGCCTCAGCTTCAGGATCAGTGCTTTCAGACACCAGCGCCCGTACGGTCGGTCTGGTAGTCGGATACACACTGTATCTGATCGCCGCTGCAGCCATCGCCATCGGCGTTTCAGCGATGTGCCGACAAAAGCGTACAGCGCTTATCGCCCTGGTCGCGGTGTGGGCGGTCAGTTTCGTTCTCGTCCCCCGCCTCGCCGCAAGCGCTGCCGACGCTGCTTATCCCGTACCCGAAGCAAGCATCATCACGGCAGAGCTGCGTGACGCCTCAGACGCCTTCTATGGTGACACCGAGTATCGCGAGCGGATCGACCGCGAGGTACTCGAACAATATGGAGTCGACACGATCGAGGAGCTGCCGATCAATTATGGCGGATACTCCCTGCAAATGAGTGAGAAGCGCGCAGAACCGCTTTTCGAAGCGGTGTATGCTCGCCTCGATGATATCTACGAGCAACAGGAAGCTGTTCTAAAAGGCGCTTCGCTGATTTCTCCGGTGCTTGCGATGGAGATACTGTCATCCGGGCTGGCGGGAACCGACCGGACCCATCACCGGGCCTTTGCGTGGGACGCCGAGTACCATCGTCGGACGATCATAGAACAGTTGAACGATGACCTCATGCTCGGCGCCGCCCCGGATCAATTCGACTATACGAATGACGAGCAGCTTTGGAGTGAAATCGCCGATTTTGAGCATAGCCCGCCGACATTCGCAGAGAACGCGCGGCACTACGCTTTCAGCATCGTTGTCCTGCTCGCCTATGCGCTCGCGGCGATCGCTTTTGCAGCCTTCGCCGTTTCAAAAGCGGCGCGGAGGGTGGCGGCATGAGCCTTGCAACTTCGGTTTTCCTGGAGAGCCGCCTCTTCATTCTCTCTAAACAAGGCTTGGTGATTTTCCTTGCTCTCGCCGCGGTCGTCGCGGTCGCGGCATTCTCAGGACATCGCGAGGTTGAACGGACGATCACGGCACAGGCGGAGTTCACGGACGGCTACACAGAGACGCTGGAAAAATGGCGTTCGGCCATGGAGCGCATCGAAGCAACCGGCGAAGCGGCGTCTCCATTCGATGCGCGACCAATGAACCTACGAGTTCCCGCCGTGCTTGAGCCTGCTTCCTTGGGTGATTTTGCGACGGGAGCATCTCAGCTTCAGCCAAATTCGACCGTAATCACTGGCTGGTCCAACCCTGCCGATCTATTCAACGAATATGAATTCGACAACCCGACAAGCCTGAGTGTTGGATATCTCGACCTTACGCTGGTGGTCGTCATGCTAATGTCGCTCCTGATGATCGCCATTTCCTTCGACATTGTCGCTGGCGACCGTGAAAGCGGACGCCTGCGCACGATAGCCCTGCAGGCAGGTCGGATTGGACCGAGTACCTGGTCCCGCCTGGCGATCCGGAATGGAGCGCTCTGGGGTGGGTTCGTCGTCTTGGCCTCGATTGCAGCGTTGTTAGCTCCCGATGGCGTCTCGATGATTGACCGTGCGCCGCGCTTCGGGCTCTGGCTTTGTGCGGCGCTCGCCTACGGCCTGTTCTGGTTTGCGGCGATCGCGCTTGCAAACGCTCTGCTCAAACGGGCTGAAACGGTCGCATCAACTCTGTTCGCCGCATGGATTGTGTTCGTTTTCGCCATTCCCGCCGTTGGCGGCGCAGTTGCAGAAGCAGCGTACCCGCCTCCCTCTCGCCTTGCTTACCTCTCGGACATGCGGGAAGGAGAAGTCACCGCGGTTCGTGAAACCGCAGAGCTTACCGCCGGGTTCCTGGCCGATCACCCGGATCTGACCGTCAGCGACGAAGGTGTTCCCGGCTACTTCAGCAGCAATTTCCTGGCCAACCAACAAGCCCAGACGCGAACGGAACCGGCTCTCTACGAATTCGAAGAAAGCCGAGCCAAGCGGGATGCGTTTGTAAACCTGCTACAATTCCTGTCACCAGCGATGATTGCTGACATTGCGATGAGCAAGGCCGCCGGGGGCGATCAAGCTAGAAACCTCGAATTCCAGCGACAAGCTCGCGCTGCTCTCAAGGACCTCTCCGATCGGATTGGACCGGCAGTCGTAGCAAGACAACGCATTTCTCTGGCAGAGTTCGAGGCAATTCCGGCGTTCAGTTTTGAAGCGCCCCCTTCAACGGAGGTTGCTATGCGGCTCCTCTTTCCGTTGGGCTACCTCTTGTTGCTTTCCGCAATGGTCGCCTTTCTCGCCCGACGGCTTCTGAGCGCCCCGCTACAAAAACTATTCTAACGAGAGAACGATTGATTGTTGTCGAAAAGGGGGCTGTTTGCTGAGTGTGCGCTTTTCTTGCCGCTCAATCTGGAGCCGGACCTCTGCTATCGGACCCAACTTTTTTCGTTCGAACTGATTTGCGTTCAACGTCTCAACATGGGGGCGGAGTCAGACATGCCCGACGCCAATTTTGATGGATAGATTGAACGGCGGCTTTCGGGATTCACGGTCGTCCGGACGAACGACCGATATTGGGGCGCGAAGCTGCCGTTAGATTTTGCGTGGAAGATTGGATTGCCATCTCAGGAGGGCATCCATGGGACGTTTCATGGTGTTTCGTTGCTCATTTGAATATTAAGCTAAACATTTCAATACTTTGCTTGTATTCTTCGAATCCCTCCGTCTCCGCCACCCACCTTCAGCCAATGCTCTTGCCAATAGGACGTTGCGCGAAAGGTGACATGACCCGGGGGTCAGCGCGCTGCTGGAACACTTGCTCCGTCTGCTCAGAACCTGAACCTTATACTCGCAGAAGCGCCAAAGCCTTCGATATCGCCGCCGGTGGCATATTGCGCCTGGAAGCCGCCGCTTACCGCATCATCGCGGTCGCCGATCGAAACGCCGCCGAAGATCTCGCCGTAATCGCCAACTGGATTGTTACCGAAAACAGCGTCCTGGCCGCCGCTCGAGAAGGTGACGGTGTCCTCGCCTTCGAATTCGTGCACATATCGCCCACCAATGTAGATATTGCCGCTCGAGTTTCCGATCTCGAGCCCGTGTCCGATCCGTCCACCGATCTTGCCGAGCAAGCCCTCCCCGTCATCGAAGTCGAAAAAGCCCTGCGGCGTTTCGATCCGGTCGAGATCGGTCGACAGGTAGGACACCGAGACAGTAGGCTCGAAGAACAGCGAGCGGCGATCACCGATCAGCGCGCCGGCTTCAGCGGTCACACCAAAGACCGACCCCTCGATTTCCTGTGTGATGGGATTGGCCGAGCCCGTGACATCGCCGGACACGGAATCGTATTTTACCAGGACATTGGCAAAAAACGGTGCTGTATCAATGGCGACATAGCCACCGATATTCAGGACGTCGAAATTGACGCCGTCAAAGGTGCCGTCGAACTTGAGAACACTGCTCAGATAGCCGCCCGTGACACCGTAGCGCAGGACATCATCACCAAGATCGACGCCAATCTGTGCACCAAAGAAATCCTGCTCGTAGTCGATATCGAACAGATTGGTCACACCGTTGACCGTTGTGCCGCCAACCTGTTCGCGGTCAATCTGAGAACCGAACCCGGCGACCCAGAAACGCGCGCTGCTCTCACCAGAACCGCTGAGGCTGCTCTCGATGCTCTCGGTACGAGCGACGCGCTGCCATCTCGCCTGCCCAGGCATCGCTGGACGCCTGCCAGATACTGCGTGTCGTTTCTCCCAGACTGCCCAATTGTATCGCGCGCACGTTCGGCGCTGCTGACAGGAGGAAGTCATTATTGGCGGTATCGAAACGAAGGCCGATATTGATAAAGCCTGCCGTCTGCACACTCTGTGCAAGCTCGAAAGCCGTTTCTGCCGACCCGGCTCCTGCATCGACGAGCAGGATATCGATATCGAGCGTCACCGGAATGGCACCGATCTGATTGAAGATAATCGACGTGCTTCCGGTGGCCGATCCGCCGATGGTCAATACGTCGGCCAATCCGTTTTCGGCTGCCAGGTCGAGCACCAGAGCAGACTCGCCAGAGCCGGAGAAATCGCCTGAGGAAACGAATGAACTGCCTGTCACGCCATTGCTCAAATCGATCGTGCCGCTGTTGGCAAGCAGATCGAGACCATCGAAGGTCGCAGTGCCGCTGGCGAGTATGACGCCGGTGTTTGTGAACGTGTCACTGCCTTCACCGAAATCGCTGCCGCCATCCGCTACAAACGTCCCGGCGTTATTGAAAGCATCGGCGCTGTCAGTCAGCGTCACGAAGCCGAGCACCGTCCCCGCATTGTTCACGGTCGCTGAATTGCCTTCGATACGCAATGCCTGGCCGCTGGCCGCGCTCACCGTTCCTGCGATGTCTATATTGGTGAGGCCGCTGCCGTCATTGCTTGCGAAAATGCCGGCGCCCGCGCCCGATACATCCTCCACGGTAACGTTGAGATCGGTGCCGGAATTAAGCGCAGAGATACCATATTCGGACGCGCCGCTGACGGTATCGGTGGCTGTGACAGTCAGCGCACCTGAGCCGTAATTGGCCGCGCTAATGCCGGATTGACCGCCCATGCTCTCGGCTGCATCCACCGTCAGGTCGGTACCGGATGCCGAGTTGTAGGCAGCGATCCCATCGCCCGTCGCTCCGCTCGCGGTTCCCGTAGAGGTGACGGTGAGAGCGCCGCTACCGTAATTGCTTGCTTCGATGCCATCGACGCCGCCAGTGCTATCGGCGGCGTTTACAGTGAGGTCGGAGCCGTAATTGCGCGCGCGGATAGCCGCCAGCGCACCGGTGGTCTCGGCTGCGTTAACGGTGAGGGTGGTCCCGAGTGACGAATTGTAGGCGTTGATGCCATCGCCCGCCGCCCCGACAGCAGTCCCGCTCGAAGTGATATCGAGTGCGCCGGTGCCGTAATTGCTCGCGTCAATGCCGGAGATGCCGCCTGATGTGTCCACCGTGCTCACATCAAGGTCAGTCCCTGAATTGCGCGCATAAACTGCATCGCCATCCGCTCCGGTGGCCGTGCCGGTCGCGTTAATGCTAAGCGCGCCGCTGCCGTCATTGATAGCGCGGATGCCAGAGATACCGCCGATGGTTTCAGCAGCGGTGATTGTCAGGTCCGTACCGCTGTTCATCGCCAGGATGCCAAAGTAATCGGCACCGGTCGCAGTGCCTGTAGATTCGATGACGAGCTCGCCGCTGCCGCTATTCTCAGCGTAAATGCCGGCCATTGCGCCTGTCGTTTCCGCCGCAGTCACCGTCAGGTCTGTCCCGCTATTCATCGCGAGAATGCCAAAATAGTCAGCGCCGGTCGCAGTGCCGGTAGAAGCGATAGTGAGCGCGCCTACGCCCATATTGGATGCCAGGATGCCGGAACGAGCGCCCACAGCATCGGCGGAGGCTACGTTCAGGTCCGTACCGCCTGCCGAATTGTAGGCATAGATGCCCTCGCCTGTATCTCCACTTGCGGTGCCGGAGGACGTGATATTGAGCGCGCCGCTTCCGTAATTGCTGGCATTGATGCCATTGACGCCGCCCGCGGTGTCAGCGGCGTTCACGATCAGGGCGGTGCCATTGGCCGCATTGAAGGCGTAGATGCCGTCGCTCGCATCGCCGGTCGCGGAACCGGATGACGTTATGGTCAGCGCGCCGCTGCCATAATTTTGCGCGGCTATGCCGAATTGCCCGCCCGCGCTGTCCGCCGAAGTGACGGTCAGCTCACTACCGCTTACCGAATTGAACGCGAAAATTCCGTAATAGGCCGTACCGGTAGCCACGCCGGTCGAAGAAATAACAAGCGCGCCGGAGCCGTAATTGCGGGCAAGAATACCGCTCTGGCCGCCACTGCTATCGGCGGCGATCACGCCAAGGTCTGTGCCATAATTCAGCGCATCGATTCCAGTGTCCGACGTTCCGACTGCCGTGCCGGATGAAGTAATGGTTAGCGCGCCGGAGCCATCGTTTCTCGCATCGATACCGGAGACGCCGCCTGCGCTGTCTTCGGCGATAATGTCTAGGTCGGTACCGGAATTAACAGCGCTGATCCCGTAAGCGTCAGTGCCCGTCGCCGTGCCGGACGAGGTGATGGCGAGCGCGCCGGAGCCGTCATTGATCGCATCGATACCGCTGGTACCGCCAGTCGTGTCGTACCGCATTCACAGTCAGATCGGTGCCGGTCGCCGAATTGTAGACCGTGACACCATCGCCAGTCCCTCCACTTGCAGTACCGGTGGAAGTGACGTCAACAGCTCCGCTGCCGTAATTGCTCGCATCGATACCGTTGACGCCGCCATCGCTGTTCGCAGCAGTCACGCTGAGATCGGAGCCATAATTGAGCGCGCGAATGCCGGAGAGCGCGCCAATGGTATCGACCGCATCAATGATCAGCGCTGTGCCGGTCGCCGAATTATAGGCGTAGATACCATCGCCAGAGGTCCCGTTTGCAGTGCCAGTCGAAGTGATATTGAGCGCACCGGTGCCGTAATTTCTCGCATCGATACCTGACACGCCGCCTGTGCTGTCGGTCGCGGTCACTTCCAGGTTGGTTCCAGAGTTGCGCGCGCTAATTCCGTCGCCGGTCGCCCCGCTTGCGGTGCCGGTACGAGGTGATGCTGAGTGCGCCGATACCATCGTTGACGGCGCTGATGCCAGCGATCCCACCTGTGGATTCCGCCACAGTCACTGTCAGGTCCGTGCCGCTATTCATCGCCAGGATGCCAAAATAGTCAGTGCCGGTCGCGGTGCCGGTTGAGGAAACGATAAGCTCGCCAGTGCCCAGATTGTTGGCCAGAATGCCCGAGCGAGCCCCGGTCGCGTCGGCAGACGTCACGCTCAGATCGGTGCCGCCCGCCGAGTTGTAGGCATAGATGCCTTCGCCAGTGTCGCCATTCGCGGTGCCGGAGGAAGTGACGCTGAGCGCGCCGCTTCCGGTGTTTTGGGCATTGATGCCATTGACCCCGCCCGAGGTGTCAGTCGCGGTCACATCGAGATCGGTGCCCGCATTGCGAGCATAGATTCCATCGCCAGCGTCCCCGCTCGCTGTGCCAGTCGAAGCGATGCTAAGCGCCCCGGTTCCGTCATTCTCTGCACGGATTCCAGACACACCGCCGCTGGTATCAGCTGCGGTCACCGTCAGGTCCGTGCCGCTATTCATCGCCAGGATGCCAAAGTAGTCGGTGCCGGTCGCGGTGCCGGTTGAGGAAACGATAAGCTCGCCAGTGCCCAGATTGTTGGCCAGAATGCCCGAGCGTGCGCCGGTCGCGTCGGCAGACGTCACGCTCAGATCGGTGCCGCCCGCCGAGTTGTAGGCATAAATGCCTTCACCAGTGTCGCCATTAGCCGTGCCGGAGGAAGTGACGCTGATCGCGCCGCTTCCGGTATTTCTGACATCGATACCCGATATACCGCCTGTGCTGTCCGTCGCAGCCACCGTGAGATCGGTGCCTGCATTGCGCGCGCTGATGCCGTAATTCGTCGTGCCAGTCGCCGTGCCGGAGGAGATGATGGTCAGGGCGCCGGTTCCATCGTTGTCAGCGTTGATGCCGTTGCGATCTCCAGTGGTATCCGCCGCAGCCACGCTCATGTCGGTGCCCGTATTGATGGCCACGATACCGTCCCGCGCGACACCTGTTGCATAGCCGGTCGAGACAATCGAAAGCGCGCCCGACCCGAAATTTCTTGCCGATATGCCGGACTGGCCGCCAATAGCCTCATTGGCGGTGATATTCAGATCCGTGCCAGGCAGCAGGTTGAATGCGAATATGCCATATCCGCTAGCTCCGCTCGCGGTGCCGGTCGAGGTGATGGTGAGCGCGCCGGCACCGAAATTGCGCGTATAGATCCCGGAAAATGCACCGTCGCTATCAGCGGCAGTCACGCTCAAATCGGTGCCGTAATTGCGCGCAATGATTGCGTCGGAGCTGCTGCCTGTCGCGGTGCCACTGGACACGATCGTCAGCGCGCCGCTGCCATTGTTCGTCGCGGAAATGGCGATGTTGCCGCTCGTGTCGGCGGCAGTGACGCTGAGATCGGTCCCGCTGACTTCGTTTCTCGCGTCGATACCCGCCCGGTCCACTCCGCTGCTTGTCCCGGTCGATGTAATTGTAAGCGCCCCGGTACCAAAATTTCGCGCGAAGATACCGAAGGACTGGCCGCTGGCGTCTGCCGACGTGATGGTCAGGTCTGTGCCGGTCAGCTCATTGCGCGCGTAAATGCCCTCCCTGGTGCGGCCCGTAGCCGTTCCGGTCGAGTTGATGTTGATCGCGCCAGTGCCTTCATTGCGTGCAGAGATGCCAGCGATTTCGCCGTCGCTGTCCGCAGACGTAACATTGAGATCAGTGCCAAAATTGCGGGCGCTGATCCCGTATTCGACCAGACCGGTCGCTGTTCCGGTGGATATGACAGAAAGCGCGCCGCTCCCTTCGTTTCGGGCAGAAATGCCCGACACACCGATCGTATCGGCAGCGGAAATATTCAGGTCCACTCCATTGGCCTGGTTAATCGCGTCGATGCCAAAGGAATCGATCCCGCTCGCCGTTCCGGTCGATGCGATGTTGAGCGAGCCAGTGCCGAGATTGCGCGCAAGAATGCCGCTCGTCTGACCGCTGGTATCGGCAGCAGTGATATTCAAGTCGGTGCCCGCTGCCGAATTGCGCGCAAAGATGCCTTCCCGGTTGCCGCCGCTCGCCGTCCCGGTGGACGTGATATCGGTGACGCCCGTGCCATAGTTCCGCGCGCGAATACCAAACGTACCGCCGTAGCTGTCGACCGAGTTCAGAATGAGATCGGTCCCGTTTGCCGAATTGAACGCGTAGACGCCGTCGTAATTGGTGCCGGTCGCCGAGCCGGTCGAGGTCACATTGAGCGCACCGGTTCCTGAATTGCGCGCCTCGATCCCGACATTCGCCCCCGTGCTGTCAGCGGCGGTGATCGTAAGGTCCGTGCCAGCGCCCGAATTGAACGCATAAATCCCCTGCTGCGTCGTGCCGCTTGCCGTGCCGTTGGAGGTGATGGTCAGCGCGCCGCTGCCGTAATTGCGCGTGAATATCCCTGCTGTTTGACCGTTTGTGTCGGATGCCGTGATGGCAAGATCGGTCCCTGCGCCCGAATTGATCGCGAATATGCCTTCCCGGCTGCCGCCGCTGGCCGTTCCGGTGGAAGTGATATCGAGCACGCCTGTCCCGTAATTCCGCGCGCGAATACCAAAGGTGCCGCCAGTGCTGTCGGCAGCAGAGATGGTCAGGTCGGTCCCGACCGCAGAATTGGAGGCGAATATCCCATCGTAGTTTGTGCCAGTCGCCGTTCCAGTGGAGGTGATGCTGAGCGCTCCGGTTCCGGAATTGCGCGCCTCGATCCCGACATTCGCGCCCGTGCTGTCAGCGGCGGTGACCGTAAGGTCCGTGCCGGCGCCCGAATTGAACGCATAGATCCCTTGCAGGGTAGTGCCGCTTGCCGTGCCATTGGAGGTGATGGTCAGCGCGCCGCTACCGTAGTTGCGCGCGAAAATTCCGGTCGTTTGCCCGCTCGTGTCGGCTGCGGTGATAGTCAGATCGGTTCCTGCGCCCGAATTGACCGCGAATATGCCTTCCCTACTGCCACCACTCGCCGTTCCGGTTGAAGTGATATCGAGCGCGCCTGTCCCGTAATTCCGCGCGCGAATACCAAACGTGCCGCCCGTGCTGTCGGCAGCAGAGATGGTCAGGTCGGTCCCGACCGCAGAATTGGAGGCAAAAATCCCGTCGTAGTTTGTACCAGTCGCCGTGCCGGTCGAGGTGATGCTGAGCGCACCGGTCCCGCTATTGCGCGCTTCAATCCCGACATTGCCGCCGCTGCTATCGGCAGCGGTAATGGTCAGGTTAGTTCCGGAGGCCGAATTGCTCGCATAGATCCCTTGCAGAGTCGTCCCGGTTGCAGCTCCAGTGGAGGTAATGGTCAGCGCACCGGTGCCGTCATTGCGCGTAAAGATGCCAGTCGTCTGACCGCTCGTGTCAGCCGCCGTGACAGTCAGATCCGTTCCTGCGGACGAATTCAGCGCGAGAATACCCTCGCGGGTGTCGCCGCTGGCCGTGCCATTGGAATTAATCTCGAGAACGCCTGTTCCGTAGTTTCGCGCGCGGATACCAAAGGTTGCGCCGTAGCTGTTGCCAGAATCGATGGTCAGGCTGGTTCCGGAGGGCAAATTGGAGGCGAAGATGCCCTCGTAATTCGCTCCGCTCGCAGTGCCGGAGATGGAGATGGAGAGCGCGCCGCTGGAATTGACTGCGGCGAGGCCGCTTCCCGCACCCAGCAGGTTGCTGGACCCGCTGAGCTGGGTGACAGTTACGTCGCTGCCCGTTACCGACAGTGCATTGCCAGAACCCGCGGTGGTATCGACGTCAAACCCGTCTTCGATATCGACAGTGCCGGTCACGTTTTGCGTTGTGGTGGCCGGAGCGCCATTGTCCTCGCACACCCAAACGTCGGGCGAAGTTTCGACGCAAGCATCCTGCGCGGCGGCGGGGCTGCTGGCAGCAATCAGCGCAATCGGCGCTACCGACCAGCGCAGCAGATTGCGGGCGATTGAAACAGGCGACGACGCGCCCTCGCAAGCTGCAAATCCGCTTTCAGGAACAAGACCCAGCTCCGGAGAATAGCTGGCTGCGACGCCTTTGAACTTCGTCATGCGGCACGCCGCGCACCATGCCCGGGCCGAACCAGACGCGTCGCGGCGACTGACCGCTCAAGATAGTCCAAATGCTCTTTTTAGCGACGACACCGATGCTCTTTTCCGGCATAATTCCCCCAAACGGAATTGGTCGCTGGCTTGCCCAGCGTTTCCAGTATGCGCGACCGCGGGGCGATTTATGGCCCTCTATTGGGCAACATTACTAAAGCCTTAGAGCGAGGTAACCTGCTCAGAGGGGTAGCTACTCAATAGTGATGAGGGTCGCGGAATCAGCCGAGTTGGGTGACACTGCCATCGGACAACGATATCCAGCAACAACGTGAATGTCGTATAGCTCGCCGATGTCGCCATCGATGCGAAACCAGTCGACGCAATTGCCGGTATGCGTGTCGATCACCTGCACTCCGCACCACGGCTCGCTATCCGCATCGATCAATTTCTGATCAAGCGCCAGGCCTTCGAACCTTTTGTACCGCGGTTTGGACAGACCTACGAAAGCAAACTGCCCGTGGAAGGCCAGCCCGCGCAGGAAACCGGGGCAGAATGCGACTGGCTGGAAGTGGCCCATCTCACCGGAACCATCTGGCATTTCAACATATCCGAATTCGCCAGTGCCCGCGTTGAGGACCCACAACTTTCCGTCATGCCAGCGCGGCGAATGCGGCATGGAAAGCCCTTCGCAAACGATCTCGTTCTTTTCGACATCTATGACCACACCGCCATCGGCCCGCCGATCGCGCCAGCCATCGATCGTGTCCGACTTGGAAACCGCAGTGACAAACGCTGCGCGGCCATCGCGGAATGCGAGACCGTTGAGGTGACACCGGTCCTCATCGACAATATCGCTCACGAAAGCGGGCTTCCAGAATGGCGCGAAGGAATGGCGCTGCGATAGCTTTGCGAGACAATTGAAACGCGTGTTGACGAAGACCACCTCGCCCGCCGCATCGATCCCGACATCATGCGCGTCGAGCTGCCCCGTCACATGGATGGTGCGCGGCATGAAACATGCGTCATAGGTCTGGTTGATACGCTGGTCCGCCTCCAGCAAATTCTCGAATCGGATGATCTGCGCCGCCCCCGACATGATCAGGCTATTCTCGCCATCGGAGCAAAGACCCATGGGCTTGGGCATTCCTGATTGGTGCAGGTGCGGTTCGCCCCGCTCGGTCGAACCGAGCATGTATAGAAAGCCTGACTGATAGGAAGTGAAGGCCAGCGCCGCGTTCATTTGGGCGAGGCGCGGAATGATGCCGGCGGAAAGCGAATATTCGACTTTCGGCGGCGCTGCTCCTGCCTGGCTTGCGGAAATCTGCTGCTCTTCCACGGCCACTCTTCCCCTGTGTGATTGCGCACCGGACGAAGCCGGTCTGGCCGCATCTACTGCTGGATCGGGGCGGAAAGGTAAAGCTATTCGAAAGAGATGCTTGGCTGGCAGGGCTTTCAGGCCACGAGAGTTTGCGTCGCCAACGGCGTTTCGCGTGACTGCTCGAACTGGGCAGGACGCAAATGCCGTCTCAGGATCGCGGCAGCCTCGCGGTGAAGCTCATCGCTGTCCGCACCGTACGATGCGTCATAGCTCTGCATGACATCGCGCCATCCGGGCATCTGATAGAAGCCTTTCAAGCGGTCATAGATATCATCGCTCCACCACGGCATCGAATAGACCAGCCGGCTCGCAACAAATCCATTGGAGTCGAAGATGAGTCCGTCGAGACTGGATAGGTAGGCGACAGGCCGTCCCGCGCTCAGAACGTTCAATGCGACCCCGCTATTTCCGCAAATGACCATGTCGCATGCCGCGATTTCATCGCCGAGCGGATTGCCGATCGTGAGCTCGACATGCTCGTCCTGCGCCCCAAGTCCGGAGAAATCGGTCCTGAGCAGTGTAACGGGATGCTGGCGAATCATGATGCGCGCGTACCGGCAGGCTAAGGCGTATTGTGGCTATAAGGCTCTTGAGGACCTCGACCTTGGTGCATGCGGTCAGGAAGATTCCGACCGTCTTCACTTCTTCGCACCATTCCATTTCGCGGGCCGTGCCCGGCTCACCGATTAACGTGACTTCGGTACCGTGCATCGGCTGCGATGCACGTAGGTCTCGGTTATTTTCTCACCGTAGAATAAGGCGCAATCGGCGAGTACCGGGGGCACAACGGCCCCATTGGCAGGCACCGGTGCATGGTTCGAGTAAACAACCCGCTTCCCACAGCGATGCGCCGCTGCCGCCATTCCAACTGCCTCGGGACTATAATTGCTGGCGATGATGGCTGCGCCTATCGCCGGATTGTCGATGAAGAGCTTCGAGAACCGCATGTAAAACGCGAGCGCACTCGCTATTCGGGCCGATGGCATGAAACTGTGCGTTTGTGTCAGTGCCCTGAGGAATGACCAAATCCGCGGAGCCGCACCAAGCATCCGAATTCCCGCTTTTAACGGGGCGGTGGCTGCGATGTGTTTGCGCTCTACCGAGAGATGGAGAATATCGACGTCGGGTGCCAGTGCTGCAACGCGCGCGATCGTCTTGTGCTCGTTGTCGAAGCTGGCAATCGACACGGCTTCTGCGTCATTGCCTTTGTCCGGCCCGACCGAGACCATGCATTTGAGCATGTAGATGAAGAGTAGAAGCGGCTGATAAAACTGCGAGCCAGCCTTTGCATAGAGCATATCGACAAGCCGGTAGAGAGCGTTCTTGTCCTTTATTTCCTTAAAGACCGCTGCGCGTCCGTCAGAGGTTTCCATCTGGCGTACGATCGCGAGGGCGGTGGCAAGGCTATAGCGGTCGCGCTTTGCACCGGTACCGTTTTCCGGCGCAATCGCATCGGGCGCCTGTGAGAAGACATCGACTACATTAACAGCTTTGTAAGCCACGCTGGTCTACCTCGATACAACCAATCATTCCGAGTCAGCCGGAAATGACCTGACAGGATTGAGGGGCTTTATCTCAGGCAATCGTTAAGAATTTAGGTTTACAGCTTATCAAGCACTGGCCCTGGCGAGTGTAAGGGGCAATTGCACAAGAGCGCATGATGATACGCAAGACATTTACGATCGGCGCCAAGAAGTTTCTGGCGCTTCAATCGCTGTTCTATGTGTTTGCGAACGGGGTCGAAGCGCTCGTCCCATTCCTGCTCGCCCCCATCCTGACCCGCATGCTGGATCCCACGGGCTACGGAATCTGGGTGCTGTTCATCACCTACGCGACGTTCCTGCGACCGATCGTCGGGCTGACGACCCAGGACGCGATCCGGATGCGCTTTTACGATTTCGATCAGAAGCAGCTTGATCAGTTTACCCACACCGCATTGTTCGTAATGCTGGCGCTGGCCGTGTTCGTTTCCGTGATCACGCTGGTGTTCGGAGAAGTTCTGGCGACAGCAACGAAATTCCCCGAGGCCTGGCTAATCTGTATCGTGGTCGCCGCTTTCCTGTACGAGGTTTTCTACACGGTCCTCGCTCTCCAGCAATTTCACAATCGCCGCGCAGCGTTCCTCGGAACCCAGGTGATCCAGGCTGTGCTGAGCATGATTTTCATCGTCGCATTCCTGCAAGCAGGCTGGGACTGGCGCGGCGTTGTCCTCGGGCGGATGCTGAGCATGGGTATCGCAACCCTGTTCTCGCTGCGCTCGCTCGGTTTCACCGTCTCGTCGCTGATGCGTATTCCGCAGCGTTCGTTCTACCGCAACATCGCTTCGTTTGGAGTGATGTACTGGCCTGCAGGCGCTGTCGTCATGGCGATGGCGACGGCAGACAAGGTTATCGCTGCGCACTATCTCGGTGTCGAGGCCAGCGCGATGTACGGGGTCGCGGCCCTGTTCGCATCCGCGTTCTGGATGGCCAATTACAGCTTCGTGATGGCGTGGACACCGTGGTTGTTCCGCAAGCTCAAATCGGCTGCCGAGGATGGTCTGCAAGAAGTCGCCTCGGTGTCGATCCTGTATTTCGTCCTGGCAGCAATCGCAGCGGTCGTGTTCTATTTCCTCGCCTTGCTGGTCGCACCGGTCCTGCTCGGGGAAGCATTCCACAGCGCGATCCCCCTGCTGCAATATGTCATGCTGGCAATCGTCCTGCAGAGCTACTTCACGCACAACCTGAAATTCCTGCATTTCGACAAGCGCGTCGAGGTCATGTCCATCTGCAGCGCGCTGACTATCGGGCTCAATATCTGGCTCAGCATCCGGTGGGCGCCGGAATTGGGAATTCGGGGTATTATGCTCGCCACCGCGGTTTCATTCGCCGCGGCATTCATTATGAGCGGATTGCTCGTGATGGCTAGCTACGTAAACCTTCGAAAAGGAGCGAAATCCTTTGTTGGACAATAAGAGCATTCTTGTCACCGGAGGGACCGGATCGTTTGGGCGCGCCTTTGTAAGGACAGTCCTTGCCAAATATCCCGGCGTGCGGCGTCTCGTGATCTATTCGCGCGATGAGCTCAAACAGTTCGAAATGAGCCAGGAGTTTCTGCCACAGGACCACCCGTCGCTGCGCTATTTCATTGGTGATATTCGCGATCAGGACAGGCTGCGGCGCGCGCTCGAAGGCATCGACATCGTGGTCCATGCTGCGGCGCTGAAACAGGTGCCAGCTGCCGAATACAACCCCTTCGAATGCATCAAGACGAACGTGCTCGGCGCGCAGAACGTGATCGAGGCGCGCCTCGATAGCAAGGTTTCCAATGTTGTCGCGCTCTCCACCGACAAGGCTGCGGCTCCGATCAATCTCTACGGCGCTACAAAGCTGTGTTCCGACAAGCTCTTCACCGCCGCCAACAATGTCAGGGGCTCCCGCGATCTTCGCCTGTCGGTCGTCCGCTATGGCAATGTGATGGGAAGCAGAGGTTCGGTCGTACCGTTTTTCCTTGCCCAGCGCGAAACGGGCGTGATCCCGATAACCGATCCGACCATGACGAGGTTCAACATCTCGCTCGAAGAAGGCGTGCAGATGGTCCTGTGGGCGATCGAGAACGCGCATGGCGGCGAGATCTTCGTGCCGAAAATTCCAAGCTACCGTATCACCGATGTCGCCGAGGCAATCGCACCGGAATGCGAATTGAAGGTGGTCGGGATACGCCCGGGTGAAAAAATCCACGAGGAAATGATCACCACCAGCGACAGCCTCAATACGATCGATCTTGGCCCGTATTATGCGATCCTTCCAAGCACTGCGGATCATATGGCGGAAACCGCACACGAAAAACACGGCGGCAAGAACGTGGAGCCCGGCTTCTCCTACAATAGCGGGTCAAATCCGGACTTCCTGACGGTTGAAGAGCTGCGCGGGCTCATTCGCCAGCATGTCGATCCGACGCATGAAGTGTGATGGCGCAAGGCATTCCCTATGGTCGTCAGTCGATTACCGATGCTGATATTGCGTACCGTTGTCGAGGTCCTCAAGTCCGACTTCCTGACCCAGGGCCCGGTCGTCCCGGCCTTTGAACAGGCAATCGCCGCGCAATGCGGCGCGAAACACGGCGTCGCTGCAAATAGCGCAACGAGCGCGCTTCACTTGGCCTGCATGGCTTTGGGAGTGGGACCGGGCGATATCGTCTGGACCAGTCCGCTGACATTCGTGGCAAGCTCGAACGCGGCGCTTTATTGCGGCGCCGATGTCGATTTCGTCGACGTGGACGAACGCACCTACAATATATGCCCTATCCGGCTCGCCGAGAAACTGGCGCAGGCCGCAGCGAACGGCGCCCTGCCCAAGGTCATCATCCCGGTCCATCTCACAGGCCAATCGTGCGACATGGCGGCAATCCATGCAGCAGCAAGCAAACATGGTGTGCGGATCATCGAAGACGCATCCCACGCCATCGGCGGCAGCTATCGCTCTCAGCTGGTTGGCAATTGCCGGTTTAGCGACATAGCGGTCTTCAGCTTCCACCCGGTCAAGATCGTGACGACCGGAGAGGGCGGCATGGCGATGACCAACGATGATGCGCTGGCCGAATCCATGCGCCTCAATCGAAGCCACGGCGTGACCCGCGATCCGGATATGCTGCAACAGGACGATGCCGGGCCGTGGTATTACGAGCAGCAGCAGCTCGGCTTCAATTACCGCATGACCGATATCAATGCGGCACTGGGCCTGAGCCAGATGGACCGATTGGGCGAATTCATCGAACGTCGCCGGAAGATCGCGAACGTCTATGACAGCGCCTTTGCCGACATGCCGTTAATGACGCCCTGGCAGCACCCCGATGCCGCATCGTCGTGGCACCTCTACGTGATCCGCATCGACCAGCAGAGATCAGCGCGAAATCACCGCGAGGTTTTCGAGCAATTGAGGTTGGCGGGGATCGGGGTAAACCTGCACTACATCCCGGTCTATCTTCACCCCTATTACCGGCAGCTAGGCTTCAAGCCCGGGCACTGCCCCAATGCGGAGGCCTATTATTCCGAGGCCATCAGCCTGCCGATGTTTCCGGCATTGACCAGTGAGCAGCAGCAAAAGGTCATCGACGAGGTGACGAAGGCTGTTTCCCCATGAACATCGCCATCATTCCCGCACGTGGCGGCAGCAAGCGCATACCGCGAAAGAATGTGCGCCCGTTCTGCGGCAGGCCCATGATCGCCTGGCCGATTGCAGCGGCGTCCGCTTCGGGCCTGTTCGACCGGATAATCGTGTCGACCGACGATGCAGAAATCGCGGAGGTTGCGCGGCAGGCCGGTGCGGAGACGCCCTTTATGCGGTCGAGCCGAACTGGCAGACGATCATAGCGGAACCACCGATGTAGTTGTCCATGCGCTGTCCTGGGCGCTCGAGGCTGGCTGGGAGGTCGAGGCGGCTTGCTGCATCTATGCCACCGCCGCTTTCCTTGCAGCAGACGACCTGGCGGACGCGCGTAAACTGCTCTCGCCCGAGTGCGACTTCGCGTTTCCCGCCGTGCGTTACGGTCATCCGCCGCAGCGCGGCTTCCTGAGCGGCACAGATGGCAGTCCTGAGTTTCTGCAGCCCGAACATCGGAAAACCCGGACGCAGGACCTTCCGCCGGTCTTCCACGATTCCGGTCAATTCTATTGGGGCACGCGCGAGGCCTGGCTGGAGAAACAGCCATTCTTCGGACCGCGAACACGGTTCATCGAACTGCCGGAATGGCGTGCGCAGGATATCGACCGCCCGCAGGATTGGGAAATGGCGGAACGTCTGTTCGCGGCGACTCGGGACAACGGAAGGGGCCGTCATGAACTTGATGGACAAGATTGACGCGCTAGAGCTTCGGCCTATCTGCGACCTCACTCAAGCACAGCAGATGGACCTTCTCGCCATCCGCAATCATCCCGAGGTGCGGCGCAACATGTATTCATCGCATGAAATCGGCGAAGAAGAACATCGCGACTGGATTGGGCGGTTGGCTAACGATCAGCAGAAGCGATCTTTTGCGGTCTATCTTGACGATACTCTCGTCGGGGCGGTCAATTTCAGCGCGATTTCGCTCGAAGACGGTACGAGCCGACTGGGGTTTCTATCTCGACCCATCACTGCAGGGTAACAGGCTTGGCACGGCACTGGGCGTCATAGCTCTAGATTATGCGTTCGAAACTGTTTCCCGCTTAAATGGCGAGGTGCTCAGCTTTAACGAGCGCTCAATTGCGTTTCACGAGAAATTCGGATTTAGGCGCAAAGGTTTCCGCCGCCGCCAAATCCTGCGTGACGGCCAATTCCACAACGCGGTATTGCTGGAGCTTTCTGCCGAAAATTGGCAGAGAAAGAGGGCGGATTTAGTAAGGAATCAATTGATGACCGAACGCGGCGACGAACAAGCTTACTACATGGACATTATCGACGCGATCGAGAATGTCCGGACCAAAAACAACAAGAATTGGATGGATTTGCTCCGGCTCGCATTCCGGCACGCGCCAGAGGACGCCGCGCAGATCGTCGCGGAGATTTACCGCGAGGATAGCGAAATCTCGAAGCTGTCCGACAAGCTTACTCGGCCTCCACCCTCGGGTCTCGGCTAAAGACCCTGCATCCCAGTTGCTGCCGACGCCCAAGCATGGCGAGCCGAAGGAATATCGAGAATGATGAACGCTCCCGAAATCAGTATCGACGGTCGGCGCATCGGCCCCCATTTCGAACCCTATGTGATTTGCGAGCTGTCCGGTAATCACAACGGCAGCCTCGATCGCGCAATCAAGCTGCTTGAGGCAGCGGCAGCGACCGGCGCTGATGCTATCAAGATCCAGAGCTACACGCCGGACACGATCACCCTTGATCACCCCGCGCCAGAATTCCGCCTCGAAGGCGGCTTGTGGGATGGCCGCACCCTTTATGATCTTTACTCGGAGGCGCAGACCCCTTTTGAATGGCATGAACCGCTTTTTCGCCGAGCCCGTGAACTTGGAGTGACGCTGTTTTCCTCCCCGTTCGACGTGACTGCAGTCGACATGCTCGAACAGCTGGATGCGCCAGCCTACAAGATCGCGTCATTCGAAGCAGTTGACCTTCCGCTGGTGGCGTATTGCGCGTCGAAGGGGAAACCGCTGATCATTTCAACCGGCATGGCCAATCTCGAAGAGATCGGAGAGGTCGTTCAAACTGCGCGCGACAACGGGTGCAAGGAGATAGTACTGCTGCACTGCGTTAGCTCCTACCCTGCCCCTGATGAGCAATCGAACGTGCGCACCGTGCCCGATCTTGCAGAGCGTTTTGACGTTGTGTCCGGACTTTCCGACCACACTTCCGGATCACCGGTCGCAGTGGCTTCGATCGCTCTGGGCGGCAGCGTCGTCGAAAAACATTTCACGCTGCGGCGCGCCGATGGCGGTCCGGATTCGGCATTCAGCCTTGAACCGGAAGAATTCACGAGTCTCGTTCGGGACTGCAAGCGGGCATGGCGTGCGCTGGGCAATGCGACTTATGATTTGCAAGGAAGCGAAAGCGGCTCGATCCAGTTTCGCCGGTCACTCTACGTCGTTCGCGATGTTGCAGCTGGTGAGGAACTGACGCGCGAAAACGTCCGTTCAATCCGCCCTGGTCACGGGTTAGCGCCCAAGCACCTGCCCAAGGTGCTCGGCGGTCAGGCAAGCCGTGATCTCAAGCGAGGCGAACCTCTTGATTGGACTGCTGTTCGCCAAAAATAGACGCGCGGCCTAATCGGCCCGCACGTAATATGTATATTCGAGCCATTCGCCCTTGTGCTCGTGCACCGTACCGGTATTGCGAGAGTATCGCCTGAAACCGTTCATCCTCGGCAAACACCTGAGTCCATGTGACCTTGATGTGGTTCAGCGGCCAACTGGTGCTGTTATCAAGGATGAGCACTTCTGGCGGCTTATCCTCCCACAGCCGCAGCATTTCGTCATGCAGCATGAGACGTCCGGGATCTTCGAGAGTGATCGGCGGCGCCTCGATATCAGCATTTTCAGGCCGATCGAGCGGCTTCAGCTCCGTCGCGACATAGGAGTTGTTCATGCTTGTGTTCCAGCGCACTCCTCCATGCGATGCGAGGTGCTGGCTGAATGGAGACGGATGCATCGTAAGGACGCCTACGCGCTTTCCTTCGACCGACAATCCGGCATCATCCATCGCGGCGTCTAGCTCGTTGACGGTCACCTGATAGATGGCCGAGTTATTGAATTCTCCGAGCACAGGCCTGGCCAAAAGAAGCGCCACGGCCACAACCATCAAGAGTTTCGTTTCGCGATATGTCATCCACAGCCACGCCATATAAGCTAGCGTGATCGGAAAGAGGTGGTGGCTGTACCAACGCGACTGGATCGCGGCCACGATGATGGCACCAAGCACCATTGCAAAACCGATTGCGGTCACTCTTGCAGGCAGTTTGTAGATCGCTGCCATGAGAACGAAGAATAGCGCCAGTGCACCATGAAGTGCTGCTTGCTGCAAGTTCGTCTGCCGATTGGTCAGATTGGCGTCGATCGCACTGACAATCGCTGCAATGGCCTCACGCTGAGCCGGGTCCAAGACAAGCCAGAACAGGAGATAGAGCGCGACAATCGCGCCTGCGACAAGGTTCTCGATCCGGAACAGCTGCGCCGGCTTCCGCCGGATCGCGGCATCGGCAATCTCCACGAGGAAAACGACGATGCTGTAGAGGTATTTGAGCAGCAAGGTTGCGCCCATCCACAGACCCAGAACAAGCCGGACTTTCCAGCCAATTTTTGTATTGTCGGGATCCGAAATGCGGAGCACCAGGTACGGCCAAAGCCCGAGCACGACCAAATGCTCGCGCAACCCGAAAAGGTTTTTGTACAGTACCGGCACGATCACGAGCAGCGCCACCGACCCGACCAGAAAGAGCGGTGTGGCTCCCACGGTCCGGCGGCGTATCCAGTATGCGAAGCCGGTAGAGAACAGCACCGCAACACTTGTCATCAAGGTGACCATGAGATCGAGCCTGAGACCGCTCAGATCACTGAGCCACGCTGCGAGACTAAACCACGTGCGTTCGTACCGGCGGAAAATAGAGACTGTAATCCTGAAACGAAGCGCCGAGGGCATTGGCGAGACGGCCAGACAGGGCAGCCGCGGCAAGGTCGGTGTGAACCGAATAGAACGACGCGTAGAACAGCTGAAGACCGCCGATAAGGCAGATCGCAAAAGCGATATAAGCGCCGACGGAAGGGAGCGACCACGGGCTGTCTGTGCCCAAGACAGGCCGAGATCCAGCGACAGGAGACCCCGTAATGGTCGTTTGCATGTTCGTGGTCATTCTCAACCGGATCCTATCGATAACGCGGAATTGCGTGTCATTCAGGCAGCGCCTTTGTCGAGCAGTCCCGGGCGGTAATTCAGGTCATGAGCCGCATCGGTCCAACTCCACTCGAAGCCGTTTGCCGCTGCATAGCGCAAAGTCTTGAGAATAGGGTTAATGGACTGGCGGTCCTGCAGTGCAGCCGGTCAGCTGGTCGAAGCCAGATTGTCGTCCGAATTGCGATCGACGTATTTGTTGTAGGGATCGATCCCTACCCACTCGGGTCGCCGATCGGTGACGATCGTGATTTTCTGCTCGCCCGAGCGGATCGGACGGCGCTCCATCAGGATGACGTTTTCGACCGCGAACGCCTCGCCGCCGGGGCGTTCGGTGAACAGGCCGATCTCGATCTGGTCGGACAAATCGGCCTCGGTCTCGGCGCCCTGCCCGTCGGCATAGAACTTGGCTGCGGAGATGGTCATCGTCGTCTCGAACGATCCGTCCGGCAGCTCGCGGATCACGGCGTCTTCTGCCTTGAAATCGTAGACGGTAATGCGCTGCAACAGGTCTCGCACCAGATCGCGTTCCTCGCCGGTCCGCGCGAGCGAATAGAACCCTTCGACCAAATCCTTGGAGCTTGCATAAGGCTGGCTCTTGAAGCGGTAGCGATCCAGCAGGCCCGCGAGCATTGCGTTGACCCGGTCTTCGCCCAACCTGTCCTGCAGCAGATACATCACGACCGAACCCTTGCGGTAATGAATGTAGCCCTGGTTCTCGACCCGCTCGAGCGGAAGTTCCTCGATCGCTTCTCCGCCGCGCGCGCTCAGGTAGCTGTCGAGCTCGAATTTGAGGAAGCGCCGCATCTGGTCTTCGCCATAGAGGTCCTTCATCACCATCAGCGCCGAATATTGCGCAAGCGTTTCGACCAGCATGGTCCCGCCCTGCATGTCAGCGCTGATCAATTGGTGTGCCCAGTATTGATGCCCGACTTCATGAGCGGTGATGTAGGTGACGTAGTCGATCTCTCCGGGGTCGGCGAGATTGGCGAGGAAACCGATACTCTCCGAATAGGGCATTGTCCCGGCAAAGGCCTGCGCGAAGCTGGCATATCCGGGGAACTCTATCACCCGCGCATGGTCGAATTGATACGGTCCGAATTCTGCGCGGTAATAGCCCAGCGATACCTCCATCGCATCGAGCATTCGTTCGACATTGTAGGGGTGCTGCTCGTCGTAATAGACCTGAAGCTCCACGCCGTCCGCAGTCTTGGTCGCGATCTCATAATCGGCGGATTGCACCGAGAAAAACCCGAGGATCGGAGCGGTGGACCGGAACCGCGCAATCCGGCGGTCGCCGCGCGTTTCGTCCGACACCTTCGAGCCAGGGGCGATGGGAACCTGATCGGCGGAGGTCGAGATCGTGATGTCCGAATTGACCCAGTCGACATTGCCAACATAATTGCGCTCGCGCGCGCTCTCATCCTCGAGCTTGGCAGGGCGCAACTCAGGCTCAAGCCCGTAACGCCGCCGGGTCGCACGGTCTTGTAGCAGTCCGCTGCGATCCATCCCGAGCTGAGGTGCAAATTCGCTATTGTTGAGGAAAGTCCCGTTCTCGACCAGACGCGTGCCGTAGCCAGTCGTCGTCAGCGCCTTGTGCCAGCGGCGACTGGTGAATGAGAGCGTCGCCTGCTCGTCCACGCCGAGCGGCGTGTCGAAGCGGTAAATCCGGTGCTGATAGGTTTCGTCGTTCGCCTCGAGGGTGGCGCCGGGAAGATCGACGCTCAGCAATTCGGTATCGGGATCGCTCAGACGGACGTGCAGCAGCTCGACCGGTGCTCCGGTATCGTTGACCATCCGGTAAGTGCCACTGGCCTCCATCCGCCGTTCTTCAGGGAAGATGTCGATTGAGAGCGTAACATCGGTGAGCGAAGGCTGCCGCACGCTCTCATATTTCAGATATTTCTTCTCGTAATTGGCCAGCAGCTTCTCGTTCGCGTCTTCATTCCGGTATGTGTTTTCGACATTCATCTGGTTGAACAGAAACGCACCGGTTCCGGCTCGCGACCAGCACGCCCGCCAAGGCGAGCCCGCCTGCGGTCGAGGCGAACCTGCGCGGCAATTGCTTGACGCGCGGCATCAGCTTTGTCTCCGTACCGCGCCGCCACAGCAGGTGCGCCAGCACCGCGAGCAGGATTGCAAACCCGCCCCAATACAACCGCAGCCACCAGCCAAGCGCTCCTGCAACGGCATCACCGTTCATGTCGGAAACCGGATTGAAGCCGGTTGTGCCGTAGAGCAGCAGCGGGTGATCATAGCCCAGATTGTCGAGCGTGATCGCGGCCACGAGGTAAAGGACCATGATGCCCCAGCCGATAAACTTGTTCGGGCTGAGCGCTTGGACGAACACGGCCAGGACCGCGATCAGCACCATGTCGATCGTGTAGGGCAGGACGTACCACTCGAAATATTTCTCGAGCTCGAAATCGAAGTATCCGCGAGCGGCCTGCACGGCGAGCGCGGCAATCACGGAAACGAGCAGGGTCGACAACAAGACAAGCGTAACCGCGATGGTCTTGGGCACCATGTAAGCCCATCCCGGCAGCGAAGTGCTGTCGATGACCTCGTGGAACTTGCGGTCACGGTCACGCCAGACAAGCTCGCCGCCATAATAGATCGCGATGATGATCGGGATCAGAGTGAAGGTCCCCTCCAGCAGCGGGATGAGGGCAAAAGTCGCCGGGACAGGGGGCGTCCCATAGAGTTCGGTTCCGAAAACGAGCGATGTTGTGCTGTTGAACAGGCCGATGACCAAGAGCACGATGAAAGCCGGGCTGCGGACCACCTGACCGATTTCGAACCGTGTCGTCTTGATAAGCCGGGCCCATCCCGCCTTCTCGGGCTGTGTTGGCGGCAGCTTCGCAACCTGGCGTGGCTGATCCTTGGCGAGCTTGTCGGCTTTCTTTGCTAGCCTCTTGGCCTTGCGCGCCGACACACCCTTGTCGGAAAAACTGAACCGCCAATAGGCGAGCGCCAGCGCCAGTGCTGCGAGGGCCAGCGCCATGAGGCGATTGACGAGGATCGTCCCCGCGAATGCAGGCATCCGCGCGTTTGATTCGGCGGCGGTCCAGTACCTGAGTTCATTGGCGACCGCGCTGAAGCCAAGCGGATCGACGAACGCCGCTGTATCGCGGTATTCCGGCTCGCTGCCCACCACTACATTGAACACGACATAGATCACCAGGAAGCCGACCACCGCGACGTAGGAATACATCATCGACCGGGTCATCGTGGCGACCGCGAAGAACATGGCGCTCAGCAGGATAACGGTCGGCGCAGCAAACAGGGTGTAGCTCAAGGCGTAATCCGCAAACCGGTTCGCGCCCACGGTTTCGGGATCGAGCCACGGCATCAGCGACCCGACGAAGATCGCCAGCGGTATGATCATGAAGGCAAGCAAGGCCGCGATTGTCGCGCCCGCAAATCGTCCCATCAGATAGGCGAATTTTGAGACCTGGGTAGAGCGGACCATCGGCCCAAAGCCGCTTTCGTCGTCGCGCACCACCACGTTCGCGACAAAGGCTGTCGTTACGAACATGTAGAACAGCGTCAGGATCATCTGCGTTTGCAGGATCGCGACGGGACTGTTCACATTGATATTGCCGCCGCTGCCGATCTGGATGTTCTCACTGGCGGTGGCGCCGAAGGTCAGCAGAAAGAATATGACGAGCGCGACCCAAAAGACCGGGTTTCGGATCTGGTAACGCAGTTCGAACAGCGCGATCTTGGCAAACATCGTGGCTCTCCCGTTCAGGCGGCTGCGATGACAGCGGGATCGACACGGCGGCTGGCGGTGAGAGTCGAGAAGTACACATCCTCGAGCCCGCCATCGACAGAGTGGAAACCGTCTCCGGGATCGGTATGCGACATGATGTGGACGATGGTCTTGCCCGCAAACAACCGGGTGGAAATCACCTCATACATCTTGCGATAGGTTTCGATTTCCCCGCGATCGATCGTCTTGGCCCAGATGGTGCCCTGCGATTTCTCGATCAGGTCCATCGGAGCGCCCTCCAGCTCGATCGAGCCTTCGACGATCACAGCCATACGCGGGCACAGGTCGGCGACATCCTCGACGATGTGCGTCGAAAGGATGACGACGACGTTCTCTCCGATTTCTGCCAGCAGGTTGAGGAAACGGTTGCGCTCTTCCGGGTCGAGGCCTGCGGTTGGCTCATCGACGATGATGAGGTCGGGATTGCCGATCAGGGCCTGCGCAATGCCGAACCGCTGACGCATCCCGCCGGAAAAGCCAGCGATCGCTTTCTTGCGCATGTCCCACAGGTTCACCTGGCCAAGCAGGGTTTCGACTGTATCCCTGCGCGCGCTCTTTGACGCGATCCCTTTCAGGACGGCCATGTGGTCGAGCATGTCATATGCCGATACTCGCGGATAGACACCGAAATCCTGCGGGAGATATCCCAGCCGCTTGCGCAAGGCCTCAGGCTCCTGAAGGATATCGATCCCGTCGAAAGTGATCGCGCCCGAGGTTGGCGTCTGCAATGTCGCGACCGTGCGCATCAGTGTCGATTTGCCCGCGCCATTGGGTCCGAGCAATCCGAACATGCCCTTCGGGACAGAAAGGGTCACGTCGTCGAGAGCGCGAACGCCGTTGGAATAGACGTGGCTGACACCGCTTAACTCGAGCATTGAAACATCCCTCCTGGCGCGCTGAAAGCTATGGAGGTGTGTTAACATTGTAAAGCACCTACCTGTTGGCTATCCACCAACGCGGCAACTGCATCGACCAACGTATTGGCGGATCAGCTTTCTGCGTGTTCCTTGCGCGCTATTTCGTGCAGCCAGTCTGCATGGCGCGGAGCTTTCTTGGTTTCGCTCCATTCATCGAGCATCAGCGGGGCCACGCGGGCCAGCTCGGCATATTGGTCATCGGTGCCGATATCGGCAGCCAGTTCGACGCGGTGGCCGTTGGGATCGAAGAAATAGATCGACTTGAAGATGCCGTGATGGGTCGGCCCCAGCACATCGATGCCTTCGCCCTCTATGTGCGCTTTGGCCGCCAGCAGTTCTTCTTCGCTTCCGACCCGGAACGCGAGGTGTTGGACCCATTGCGGCGTATTCTCGTCGCGGCCCATGTCGGGCTGGTTAGGCAGCTCGAAAAAGGCGAGGATGTTGCCGTTTCCTGCATCGAGGAAGACATGCATGTACGGATCGTACTCGCCGGTCGAGGGCACATGATCCTCGGCAAAAGCGGTAGTATATTCCATGCCGAGTACGCGGCCATACCACTCGACCGTTTCCTTCGCGTCCTTGCAGCGATAGGCGGCGTGGTGAATCCCGGAGGGCTTTACCGCGCTCATTCGGCAGGCTCGCCAGCTGGCTCGGAGGTTTTCGTGTCGAGCACGCCGCGCGCGATCTGGTCGCGTTCGATGCTTTCGAACAGCGCCTTGAAATTGCCTTCGCCGAACCCGTCATCGCCCTTGCGCTGGATGAATTCGAAGAACACCGGGCCGACCTGGGCCTCGGCGAAGATCTGGAGCAGCAGGCGCGGCTGACCGCCCTCTGTCGTGCCATCGAGCAGGATGCCGCGCATTTTCAGCGCTTCGGCATCCTCACCGTGACCGGGCAGGCGCTCATCGAGCATTTCGTAATAGGTTTCAGGCGGCGCGGTCATGAACGGCACGCCGAACTCCTTGAGGCGGTCCCAGCAGGCGACGAGATCGTCGCAGATCAGCGCGATGTGCTGGATTCCCTCGCCGTTGAATTCGCGGAGGAACTCCTCGATCTGGCCCTTGCCGCCTTCGCCCTCTTCGTTGAGCGGGATGCGGATCTTGCCATCGGGAGCGGTCAGCGCCTTCGAAGTCAGGCCGGTATATTCGCCCTTGATGTCGAAAAAGCGGATTTCCTGGAAGTTGAACAGCGTCTCGTAATAATCCGCCCAGTACTTCATCCGGCCCGTATAGACGTTGTGCGTCAGGTGATCGATCGTGTGAAAGCCAGCGCCTTCGGGATAGGGATCGACGCCCGGCAGGTAATCGAAATCAATGTCGTAAATCGTGAGGCTCTTGTCCTCTGCGCCCGCATAACGATCGACGAGATAGAGGATAGCGCCGCCAATGCCGCGAATGGCCGGGATACGCAGCTCCATCGGACCGGTGTCGACATTCACTGGCTCGGCGCCCTTTTCAAGAAGGTGCTCGTAAGCCTGCTTGGCGTCACGCACACGAAACGCCATTCCGCAGGCGCTTGCGCCGTGTTCGCGGGCGAAGTACCAGGCCGCGCTGCGTGGTTCATAATTTGCGATCAGGTTGATGCCGCCCTGACGCCACAGGTGCACATCCTTGCTACGATGCTTGGCGACCAACGTGAAGCCCATCGCCTCGAATACAGGTTCAAGCTGCCCTTTTTCAGGCGCGCAAAACTCGACGAACTCGAATCCGTCGAGACCGGCTGGATTGTCGAACAGGTCGCCAGGATGCTTGGTCATGGGATCAAACCTCTGAATATGTCAATTTAGTTACGTTTGAAACTAAATACGCTGTTTGGGCGTATTTGTCAAAGGGCGCACCACCTTGGCGCAATTGCATGTTCGCGGCGATCGGGGCAGGCTCACAGCGGGAGAAACATGATGATCAAGACGACCGGCATCAATCACGTCGCTTTGGTGTGCCGCGATATGCGCGAAACGGTGCAGTTCTACACCGAAGTTCTCAAAATGCCGCTGTTCAAGACGGTCGAGCTTCCCGGCGGCGGGCAGCACTTTTTCTTCGACTGCGGCAATGGCAACAGCGTTGCGTTTTTCTGGTGGGAAGACGCCCCGCCCGCCGCACCGGGCATCGCTTCGGTGAAAAAGTTTCCTTTCGATGCAAAGACCGCTGTGGGATCGATGAACCACCTCGCCTTCGACTTGGCGGAAGAAGAGCTGGAAGCTGCGCTCGACCGGCTGGAGGAGGCGGGCGTCGAACACACGCACACGGTCTTCAACCATGACGACAGCCCTTCGGGCTATTCGAAGGAAATGCATGACGGCGTATTTGTGCGCTCGGTCTACTTCACCGACCCCAATGGCATCATGCTCGAATTCGCGGCCACGACCCGCACATTCGGACCTGACGATATCGCTCACGAACCAGCCGCCGCGGCGAAGCGCGAGGACGCCTGACCGATGCCGCGCCTCAGACAAGTGCCTAGAGACGAAGCCGACGAAAAGATCGCGCTGCCTATGTATGCGATGCTGTTCGGATCGCGCGACCCGGTCGACGAGCCTGGCACGGCAACTGGTACTCCGGGCAACTGGTGGACCGTATTTGCCAACTCCCCCGCGACCTTGAAGCACGCCGCACAGGGCTTTGCCTATTATCGCAGCGAGGAGCGCAAGCTCGATCCGGTCCTGCGCGAGCTTGGGCAGACTTGGGCGGGATGGGCCACCGGCAGCCAGTTCGTGTTCTCGCAGCATTGCAAGAGCCTTCGCGGCCTCGGCGTAGCGGAGGACAAGATCGAGGCGATAACCGTGTGGCAGACCGCCACCTGCTACGACGCGCGCGAACGGTTGGTGCTGGCCTATGCGGACAGGTTGGTGACCCATGCGGGCCGCGTGCCCGATGCTCTGTTCGAAGACCTGAAAGCCGAGTTTTTAGACGAGGAGATTCTCGAGCTCACCTACATCACCTGCATGTACCAGATGCATGCCGTGATGAGCCGGGCTCTGCGAACCGAGTTTGACGACCGGGAAGATCCGGTCACCGAAGTAGCCGCGCCCGAAGGCTTCGATGCGGCGGATTTCCTCGGCGGCGAGCGCCGCGAGGGCTAATCGACACGCCCGATATTGCGGTACCGCTCTCATCCTGACTGGCTGACAATTTCGCACCGAAAGGTTCCCCGCCCTCAAACAGCGCGCGGGTCGCTTCATGCGTCAAGTCGGCATTCCCGCAGACCCGCTCTCCGTCACTGTTGCGCCCAAGGAACACTGCGACACTGCCCGTCTTCGCATTGTTGATCGTGTAGGTTTCCACTGTCGCGCTGCCGAATGGCCCGTTGCCGGCAGGCACCGCATCATCGGCCTCTGGCAGCTTCCCGAAACGGTCATTGTCCGACCAGTCAGCGGGCTCGGTGGAATAGATGCCGGCCGCGTACTTGCTCATCCAGCCGCCATTCGCACCGACCAACGCGAAAGAGCCGCGATCCGCGCGCACCGCCTGCACTGCCTCGCAAATGGCGTGGGCTGAGTAGTTGTTTCCGGCTCCTCCAAAAAACGGCAAGCCGCCGGTCAGCGTCAGCCCGCGCGGGTCATCTGGCGACAATTCGAAATGGTCGATCTGATTGAACACCGGGATCGCAAAGCATGAATAGAAATCGAGATAGCCCATGTCCGCCATCCCTTTGCCCGCCCGTCCCAGTGCCGCTTCGACGCTGGCGATAGAGGCTGGATTGGCGGAGAGGTCCGGGCGCTTTGACAGCATCAATTCGGTCGCAGCAGACACGGCATGGATATGCACCCATTTGTCTTCCGAAATGCCGAGCGCGCGCGCCGTTCCGGCGCTTGCCACGATGATCGCTGCGGCCTGGTTCACCTGATCCCGCGCCACGGTCATGCGGGTGTAGGGTTCTGCGACGATGCGGTTGCGCTCCGTCACGGTGGCAAGTTCTTCTGCGCTCCGTTCGACCGGGGCGGCTGCGTGAGGATTGGCCGCCGCAACCTTCGTGAAAGGCGCAAACAGCTCGCCGATATCGCGGCGATATTCCTCGAGGCTCTTTCCCAGCTTCGCGCGCCGTGCATTTTCGGCCAGCGCATAAAGCGGGATAGCACCGGTCGCGCCGTGCGCGAACAGAGCGTGCTCCATCAGACCTTCGACCCCGAAGCCCTGATCCTCGAAATCGCCCGTGACATCTTCGGACCAATCGGGCTTCTCGCCCTTGGCCGAAAGCGCCAGCACGGTCGAAATCGCTTCGGAGCCTACGATCACCGCGCATTGGCTGTCACCTGCGGCGATGGCGCTGGCAAATTCTCCGACGAGGTGCTGGTTGGTCTGCCCGCCCGTCGTGGTCAGGATCGCGCGCGCCGGATCGGCACCGACCCTCTTCGCAATCGCGCGCGGCACATTGTTTGCGGCTCCGAACGGCGGCTCGCGGTCAGGCCGCGACATTTCGAAGGCGCGGATGGCGGCAAGCGTATCTATAACCGGCGAAACCGGCTCACCCGCTCCGGTGTCCGCTATCGCCGCCGCCAATGCGCGCCCGGCCAGGTCCATATAGGACAAGGCTTCATAATGGGGCTGATCCACTCGTTCCGAGTATTGGCCTACCCCGATAATGACAGGCGTGTTGTCAGCGATCTCAGTCAACGAAATCATCCACCCGCTCGACAATGATGGCAGGTGCCATTCCGCCTGCTGCGCACATCGTGACAAGGCCAGTCTTGAGGTCGCGGCGCTCGAGCTCGTCGATAATCGTGCCGATCAGGATCGAGCCGGTTGCGCCGATCGGGTGGCCCAATGCGATCGAGCCGCCATTGACGTTCACATTGTCCCAGTCGAGCCCAAGGTCGCGCACGAATTTGGCAGCGACAACCGCAAAGGCCTCGTTGATCTCGAACAGGTCGATGTCGCCAAGGCTCATGCCCGCCTTTTCGAGCACCTTCTTCGCCGCCGGGACAGGCGCGTTGAGCATCAGCGTGGGATCATCGCCCATATTGGCGGTCTGCACGATCCGCGCGCGTGGTTTCAGGCCGTGCTTCTGTGCATATTCCTTGCTGCACACCAGCACCGCAGCCGCGCCATCGACCACGCCCGACGAGTTTCCGGCATGGTGGAAGTGCTGGATATCAAGGTCCGGATATTTCTGGTTGATCAGACCGCGAAACGTTGTCCCGTTCTTGTCCAGCGGCACGTCTGCAATCTTGCTAAAGGCCGGTTCGAGCTGCGCCAGCCCTTCAAGAGTGGTCTGCGGGCGGGGATACTCGTCCTTGTCGAGCAGAACGTTGCCGTCATCATCGGTGACCGGCACAACCGACTTGTCGAAGCGTCCCTCGCCCAAGGCCTCGGCGGCGCGCTGCTGCGAACGGTAACCTACCTCGTCCAGCTCTTCGCGGGTAAAACCTTCCATCGTGGCAATCGCATCGCCGCAGATGCCCTGGTGCGATTGCGGGTGAACCGCTTGCAGCCGCTCATTGTAGCTGCCCATCATCGGCGGCTTGATCCCGGCTTGCATCTTCTCTTTCGACATCGCCGCCGTCAGGCTCATCATCTCCGTGCCGCCAGCGACGATGCAATCTTCCATGCCGCTCATGATTTGTGCCGCAGCGAGGTTCACGGACGTGATGCCGCCGCCGCAAAACCGGTCCAGCGTCGTGCCCGAAGACGTCACGTCATAGCCCGCATCGAGCGCAGCCATGCGGCCAAGATCGCCAGCCTGCATCCCGTCCTGCGTCGAGACCGACCAGATCACGTCGTCCACGGTGGAGGTATCCAGTCCATTACGCTCTGCAATCGCCTTCAGCACGGTCGCAGCCAGATGCTGCGGATGTTCGGCTGCGAGCGCGCCCTTGCCTTGCTTGCCAATACCGCGCGGAGTGCGGACTGCGTCGATGATGTATGCCTCGGCCATGGGGATCCTCTGATTCTCTTATTGAAAATGCGGTTGACGTATCCGTAAGCCCCCTGCACCACTCGCACAAGAAATGAGTTTCAATTCGAAATGGCAAATTAGCTAGGGAGAGCTCTGTGTCCGAACATCCGGAAGTCCTAACCGAAGTCGATGATGGCGTGCTCGTAGTCACCATCAATCGGCCCGAAGCAAAGAACGCGATGTCCAAAGCCGCTGCCGAAGGCATTGCAGCCGCCATGGACCGGCTCGATGCCGAAGACGACCTGCGCGTCGGCATCCTGACCGGCGCTGGCGGGACGTTCTGTTCGGGCATGGATCTGAAAGGCTTCCTGCGCGGCGAGAGCCCGACGGTCGAAGGCCGCGGATTTGGCGGCGTGGTGCAGGCCCCCCTGGCAAACCTCTGATCGCAGCGGTCGAAGGCTATGCGCTGGCCGGCGGGCTTGAACTGATGATCGCATGCGACCTCGTGGTCGCTCACAAGGATGCGAAATTCGGCATTCCGGAGGCAAAGCGCGGGCTTGTGGCCGCAGCGGGCGGCGTCATGATGCTGCCGGACCAAATCCCGGAGCGGATCGCGATGGAGCTCGCGCTGACCGGCGAATTCATCGGAGCGGACCGCGCTTACGAACTCGGCCTTATCAACGAAGTCACCGATGGATCGGCGCTGGACGGCGCAAAGGCGCTCGCGAAAAAGATTGCCGCCAACGGCCCGCTCGCTGTGCGCGTGTCCAAGCAGGTGATGAAGGAATCGCGCGGGTGGGACATGGACGAACGCTACACCAAGCAGGCGCAGCTTATCGCGCCGGTTTTCGTATCTGAAGACGCACGCGAAGGCGCAGCCGCCTTCGCCGAAAAGCGCGCACCCAACTGGAAGGGCAAGTAAATGCCAGTTATCGACGTACCCCAGCCGGAATTCATGGAAGAAGAGGAGATCGCAATCTTCGCCGATGCGGTTGGCAAATTCTACAGGCAGCATGCCCCTGAAAAGCGCATCCTGAAATGGCGTGAAGACGGCCAGGTTGAACGCGAGTTCTGGAACGAGGCCGGCGAAGCCGGGTTGCTCGGCGTGTCCGTTCCCGAGGAATATGGCGGCCACGGCGGCGATTTCCGGCATGATATGGTCGTGATCGACCAGCAGGCGAAAAATGGCGTCGAGGGTTTTGCTGCAAGCCTGCACAACACGATCATACTCCCCTATCTCGTGCGCCACGGGACCGAGGAGCAGAAAAAGAAATACCTCCCCAAGCTTGTGACTGGCGAACTGGTCAGCGCAATCGCGATGAGCGAGCCGGATGCAGGTTCTGACCTTCAGAGCATCAAGACCACCGCTCTGAAAGACGGCAATGGCTATCGGCTGAACGGATCGAAAACGTGGATCTCGAACGGTCAGACCGCCGATTTCATCATCGTCGTCGCCAAGACCGACCCCAGCGAGGGCGCCAAGGGAATCTCCCTGATGCTACTCGAGACCGACGGCGCCGAAGGGTTCCAGCGCGGCAAGAAACTCGACAAGATCGGGCTCGATGCGCAGGACACCTCGGAGCTGTTTTTCGATGACGTATTCATCCCCGGTGACAACATCCTCGGCGGGGAAGAGGGCATGGGCTTCTACCAGCTGATGGGCGAGCTACCGCAGGAACGGCTCGTGATTGCGATGGGCGCGATGACGGGGATCGAGAAAGCGCTCGAAGTGACGGTCGAATACGTCAAGAACCGCAAGGCATTTGGCAAGACGATCTGGGATTTCCAGAACACGCAATTCACGCTTGCCGATCTCAAGGCGCGCGGCACGGCAGCGCGGGTCTTCGTCAACGATTGCATTGCGAAACTGCTCGAAGGCAAGCTCGATGTGGCCACCGCCAGCATGGCGAAATATTGGGTGACAGAACTGCAGAGCGAAGTCGTCGACAAATGCCTGCAATTTCACGGCGGCGCCGGGTACATCAACGACTACCCGATCGCCCGGATGTATCGCGATACGCGCATCGCCCGCATTTACGGCGGTTCGAACGAGATCATGAAGATGCTGATCGCACGTTCGATGTAGCGATTTCTCGAGTGCACGAAAAAGGGCGGCCCGGTTTCACCCGAGCCGCCCTTTTTCGTTTGAGCTTGTCCGCTTAGAACTTCGCGCGGACTGCCACACCATATGTGCGCGGCTGGAGCGAGAATGCCGACCTGGAGTTAGCCGCGCCGCTTCCGCGCAAGGTCGTGTTGAAGGTTACCCCGCGAACCACGTTGTCCGTCAGATTATTGACGAACCCTTCGATCGAATAGGCACCGTCTGCAAAGCGCAGACCGGCGCGGAGGTTTATGAACTCCTTGCCGTCCTGAACATCTGCAATGATCAGCGGTGCCGCATCGACAGCTGCTTGCACGCTACCTGCTGCAGCAATCGCGGCTGCATTAGGCGGAACAATCGCCTGTGTGGAGGTCCGCTGGTCGTCCTCGAGCCGGATCTGACCCGACAGGAAGAACTCGGTCGTCAGGTTGATCGGCTTTTCCCAGAGACCGCCGAAAATCGCGACCACGTTCGGCGCGTTCGTCAGGTCGTTACCGCAAAGGGAAACGACCTGAACTGCGGTGACAGTGCCAGCGCAATCGTCCGGATAAGACGCGTCGAGGATCGTTGCAGATGCGTTGAAGGTCAGCTCGCTCGTCGGACGAATGACACTCTCGATCTCGAGGCCGCGGGATTCCGCCACCGGCACGTTGAAAGTCTGGAACGCGGTGCCGGTAAATTCGAGCACCTGAAAGTTCGTAAACTCTTCGTAGAACGCGGCGATGTTCAGCGTCACGGCGTCATCGATCAACCGGCTCTTCAGGCCGATTTCATAGGCGTCGACCTCTTCCGACAGGAAGGTTGGATCGGCACCAGCAACCGCAGCAGTTGTGTCGAGGTTGATCCCGCCGGACTTGTAGCCGTGAGTGAAGCTCGCGTAGACGTTCACAGGCGCGGCGAAGGCATAGCCAAGACGAACCGTATAGATCAGCTCTTCATCGCTGAAGTCGTCCTGGAACGTCCGAACCAGCGGAAGAACCGCCGATTGCGGCAGATCGGCAGGAGCCGTGAAACCAAAGCAACCGAGTGCGAAAACCGGGTCGGCCAGAGCTGCGGGAACAGCGCCGGCAGCCAGCGAGCCAAGGATTGCCGGGCAAATCTGGTTGTTAGCGGATGTTTGAGTGAACCCACCTTCCTTTTCTTCCCATGAATACCGGGCACCGACAGTGAATTCGAGGCCATCGACGATCTCGAACGAGTTGTTCGTAAAGATCGAGTAGCTCTGCGCGCTTTGCTGGAACCGGTTGGTTACGTTCGTACCAGCTGGATCGACGCCGCCAGAAAACAGTTGCAGCGGCGCAGGCCCCGCGGCACCGCCGAACAACGCGCCGACATTCGTGTCATAATCCTCACCGAGCAGGAAAGTGACCGATTGATCGATGCTCTCATCAGAAAAATAGCCCCCGATCAGGTAGTTCAGCCGTCCGCCCACTGCCTCACCTTGAAGGCGAAGCTCAGCCGTCCAGGTTTCGAGTTCGAGATCCAGTTCGGGAACGTCGAAAATATCGGCTGCCGTAAAGTCAGAATCGTAGTTTTCCAGCGAATCAAACTTGCGGTACGAGCCGATGAAAATGAGATCGGCACTATCGGAGATTGGGAATTCCAGCTCTCCGGTGAAGCCATAATTATCGACGTCGGCCACAGGTGCGAAATTGGCCGAGACGATCCGATTATCGAGCGCTTCCTCGAACTCCTTCTGCCCAAACGGATTGTCCGAAACGCTTGGCTGGCCATTGCCGCCATTGGCTCCAAGACCGACCAGGGCATATGCGCCAGCCGGCACGAGCGGGGTCTGATATAGCTCAATCGCACCGCAGCAGCTGGATGTACTGTTCGAATAATCCGCGATCAGGCGGCCGCGCAGGCCGCTTTCCGTATCAAAGCCCAATTGTGCGCGCACAAGATACTGATCGACATTGTTGGTGTCGTCGAATGGCGTGCCATTCTCATCGACGACCGTCAGGAACCCGTCGCGCTCGCGATATGCGCCGGTCAGGCGGAATGCGAGGGTGTCCTCGACGATCGGAACATTGATCGCGCCCTGAAGGCTGATCTCGTCGAAATTCCCATACGAAGCGTTCACGAACCCTTCGAACTCGCTCACGTCGGGACGGTTGGTCGTGATGTTGAGCGCGCCGGCCGACGTGTTGCGGCCAAACAGCGTACCTTGCGGACCGCGAAGAACCTCAACCCGTTCAATGTCCACAAACTCGCTCAGCGCGACACCCGGACGCGATTGATATGCACCGTCGATAAAGATGCCGACCGCGCTTTCAAATCCGATGTTGTTCGAGGTTGTACCGACACCGCGAATGCGCAGCACCACCGAACCCGATGCGATTTGTGCCTGGCTTGAAGAAAAGCTCGGAGCGACCGAGGTCACTTCCTGAATATTGTCGACACCCTGGTTTTCAAGCTGCTGCGGCGAAACTGCCGTCACCGCGATGGGAATGTCCTGCACATCCTGTGCGCGGCGGGTTGCGGTAACGATAATGACGCTGTCATCCGGGTCCGGCGCAAGGGTGGTATCGCCTTGGTCATCTGCCGAAACAGCTTGCGCGAACGCTGGGACTGTAAACGAACTGCAGGCCATCAGGCCGGCAGCGTAGGCTGCGAGCTTACGTGTCATAGGTTTCCTCTCCACAATGCCCATGGCCTTTTGGCCCATTGGTCGAGGGAGAGACTATCAGCGAGTTTCGCGCTGCCAAGACTCTACGACGCTTCTTCGCAAACCGTAGCAAAAATGCAACATGCGATGTTGCACCGCAGCAAGAGAACTCAATCGGTGGTGCAAAAGCAATAATGTTGCATTCGAGCATAATCGGCGAACGAGCTTCAGTATCCTAGACGAAGCCCGATCCAGACTGTGCGCGGCGCGCCCAAATCGATCGCTCCGCCTGAATTCCGCGTCACGACTTCCTCGTCCAGGAGGTTCTCTCCGCGGAGCACCACGCTGATGCGATCGAATAGCGGTGCAGTGGCAAATACGTCCAGCGTCGTCGCGGCGGGGAGCCGGTCGCTCTCCTGATCATCCTCGAACTGAGAGCTCACGTGGCGCAGTGTGCCTGCAATGCGCCAACCTTCGGCGGGTTGCCATACCAGGGTCGATGATGCTGCGAATTCCGGCGTTTGCGGCGGTAGATTGCCGCCGAGAGCCAGCGACGAACCATCACCCTCTATGACCGCATCCGTGTAAGCCAGCGATGCATCGAGGCTGAAATCGCCCAGCTTTACCGCAAGCCCGCCTTCGATCCCTTGCGCATCGATGGCAGGCAGGTTCTGCCGCTGGCGCAGCGTCGGCGTAAGCGTGACGTTGGCGATCGCATTCTCCACGCGGTTGTCGAATGCAGTGAGCGACAGCACCACCGCGCCGACCGGCTGCCAGGTCAGGCCAATCTCGAACCCCTCCAGCAGCTCATTCTCAAGCGCCGCGTTCGCCTGCGTAACAACGGGAAAGATCACGAATGGCCGGTACAGCTCATTCAAAGTCGGTAAGCGCAGCCCGGTATATGCCGCCGCGCGCAGGTCCAGATCCCGGGTTGCATAGAAGACCGCGCCCGCCCGCCAGCTCAGCGTCCAGTCGTCGCGGTCCGGCGAAACGGTCTCGCTCACCAGCACATTGCTGGCGTCGACCGCACGAAAGAAACCGTCTTCGATCAGGGTGTAATCGGCCCGCACACCGCCGGTCAGCAGCAGCGGTCCAATCTGCCAATCGTCTTCGAGGAAAAACCCAAGATTGCTGTTGGTCCCGCCCGCCCGGCGGCGCTCGCGCAAATCACCAGTGAATGCGCTGTAGGCCTCTTCCTGCAATTCGCCCTCGGCCCGGCGATAATCGACGCCGAGCCGCACTGTGTGCGCCTCGTCCAGCGGCGGGCGCACTTCGAGTTTTCCGCCAAGGCCGGTCGAGGGAGTGTTACGCTGGTCAAGCACCCGCACGAACCGGGTCGAGCTGATGATTTCGTTGGAAAAGTTGCGCGCCTGCACATAACCCAGCGCGTCGAATTCCCATTCGCCCCTGCCGACCACGCGCAGACTCGCATCCTGCCCCTCGATGCGAGAATCTGCGCCTTCGAAACGCAAGGTGCGGGCATCTTCGAAGACGCTGCCGCGCGCTTGCAATTCGACCGTATCCGATAGCGGTGCGACTGCGCGCAAGCCGGCCTGCCAGCTGTCGAAAGCAGCGCGGGCACTCGCGGGCACACGCTGCCCGGCGGGCGTGGTGAAGAAGCCCTGCCCCCGGTCCCAGCGCCCGCTGATGACACCAAAGCCGCCGCCCAGTTGGCTGCCAATCGCTGCGCTGGCTTCGGTCTCTTCTCGATTATTAATCAGCAGGCTTGCCGAAACCGGTCCAAGTGTTCGGGCATCGGCGCTTTCAATTTCGATCGTCCCGGCGAGCGCGCCTGCGCCGAACGGGCCCGCACCGCCGCCGCGCGTCACACGGATGCTACCCAGCGTTTCAGGCGTGATCGAGGAGAAGGGGATATAGCCAAAAAACGGATCGGCAATCGGCACGCCATCGAGCAGCACGAGCGCGCGGCTTGTCGCATTGCCGCCGAGCGCGCGCAGCGTGACCCCTTGGGCGCTGGGGTTGGATGAGCGGCTGTCCGAGCGGCGGAATTGCTGGAACCCTGCGACATTCTCTAGCACGTCCTCGATCCGGCCGGACGCGCTGGCCACGATCTGCTCGCGGTCGATATCGGTTACGGCGTACGCGCCGACAGAGGGCGGCTCATCAAGCCCGGTGCCCGTCACCACGATCTCGCCTTGGCCCTCCTCGTCCTGCCGCTCGTCCTGGGCCGACAGCGGAGCAGAAACGGAAACAGCCAGAGCGCAGACGGTCAGGCGATACGACAAGCAAGATCGATAAGACATGACGAGCCGCGTAACGGACACCGCGCTCAAAGTCAGTTGCAAATCGCCATGAAGACTCGCTTTTCGGCGCTGCCTATGGTTACATCGATGTCAGTAAGGGAAGAGAGAGCCACACATGTTAGCCACACCCCCCGATTTCGATGTGTTGATTGTCGGCGCCGGTATTTCCGGAATTGGCATGGCAGCGCATATGGAAATGAAGGCGCCGGACCACTCCTATGCGATAGTCGAACGACGCGAAAATCTGGGCGGCACGTGGGACCTGTTCCGCTATCCGGGAATCCGTTCGGACAGCGACATGCACACGCTCGGGTTCGATTTCGAACCTTGGAAGCATGAAAAGAGCATCGCCGATGCGCCTTCAATACTCGAATATCTGAACCGGATCGTCGATGAGCGCGGTATCCGCCAACATATCCGCCACGGGCACAAGGTCATTTCCGCCGATTTCCGCGAGGACGAGGCGCGCTGGCATGTCGAAATGGAGCTGGACGATGGCTCGCGCACCCGGCTGACCGCGAACTTCCTGTATCTCGGTGCAGGCTATTACGATTACGACGAGCCCTACGATCCGGGCTTCCAGCTTGGTGAATTCGAGGGGCAGGTCCTGCATCCGCAATTCTGGCCCGAAGACCTCGATTATGCTGGCAAAAAAGTGGTCGTGATCGGCTCCGGCGCGACCGCTGTTACAATCGTCCCCGCGATGGCTGACAAGGCAGCGCATGTTACCATGCTCCAGCGCACGCCTACGTGGATGGCGTCGCGTCCGGCGAAGGACAGACTGGCGAACGCCATCCGAAAGATCCTGCCAGAAAATCTCGCGTACAAAATCACCCGGTTCAAGAATATCAAGATGCAGGACCTCGTCTTCAAGACGGCCCGCGAAAAGCCCGAGAAGGTCAAGAAAAGCCTGTACAAGGGTATCGAGAAGGCACTCGGCCCGGATTACGACAAGCAAGCCTTCACCCCGCCCTATAACCCTTGGGAGCAGCGGCTTTGCCTCGTGCCGGACGGTGACATGTTCGAAGCGATCAAGTCGGGCAAGGCCGATATCGTCACCGGTCACATCGATGCGTTCGAAAAGGACGGCATCCGCCTGAAATCAGGCGAGCTGATTAAAGCGGACATCATCATCACGGCAACAGGCCTCAAGATGGCGGTCGCGGGCAAGATCGCGGTGAGCGTCAACGGCGAGCCGGTCGATTTCAGCAAGCGCTTCTATTACAAGGGCTGCATGTTCTCGAACCTGCCCAACCTTGCGGTCGTGTTCGGATACCTCAACGCCAGCTGGACCCTGCGCGCCGACATCAATTCGGACTATGTCTGCCGCGCGCTCCACGAAATGCGCGCCAAGGGTGCGGATGTCGTCACTCCTGTCCTCACACCGGAGATGGAAGCGGGCATCGAGGAGGACGACATCTACGATTTCTCCAGCGGCTATATCCAGCGCGCCAAGCATATCCAGCCGAAGAACTCGATAAGCTATCCCTGGCGGCTCAATCAGGAATATGTCGTCGATCGCAAGCTGATGGCGAAAGACCCGGTCGATGACGGTCTGCTGACCTTCACTCGCGCCGGGGCCAATGCGCGCAGTGCGGACGAGCAGCTCGAAGCGGCCGAGTAAAATCGGCGCGGTTGCAGGTGGCGTTCGCCAGCCCCATCGCTTACATCGCTTCGCATGACCTCTTCCGACAAGATCTGGACCGCCGGGCTCGTCATCATTGGCGATGAAATCCTCTCCGGTCGCACCCACGACAAGAACATCGCGCAGGTCGCGAGCTGGCTCCAGGTTCAGGGCATTCGCCTTGCCGAAGTCCGCGTCGTGGCCGATGACGAGGACCGGATCGTCGAGGCGGTGAACGCCTTGCGCGCGGCCAATGACTATCTCTTCACCACCGGCGGCATCGGTCCCACGCACGATGACATCACCGTCGATGCCGTGGCCAAGGCATTGGGCGTGCCGGTCATCATCCATCCCGAAGCGCGCGCGCTGCTTGAGCGGTATTACGCCGACAAGGGCGGTATCAACGAGGGCCGCCTGCGCATGGCGCGCGTCCCCGAAGGCGCCGAACTCATCCCGAACCGCATGTCCGGCGCACCCGGAATTCGCCGCGGAAACGTGATCCTGATGGCGGGCGTGCCGCACATCACCGCCGGAATGCTCGATGCGCTCACCGGCAAGCTTGAAGGCGGCGCTCCGCTGATCTCGGAGACAGTGGGCGGCTTCATCCCCGAAAGCGAGGTCGCGCACATTCTGCGGGTGGTCGAGCAGGCGCATGAGAACTGCCAGATCGGGTCCTACCCGTTCTTCCGCGACGGTAAGGTTGGATCGAACTTCGTGATCCGCTCGACCGAACGCGAAGCGCTCCAGAGCTGTTTGAAATCGCTTTGCGATGGACTCGCGGAAAGCGGCTGGGACTTTACCCCCGGCGGGATTTGAAGCACCACACAGAAACGCCGAACTTCCTGCCGGGTCTGTTCACACCGCCCTCATTCACCCGCACGAGCTGGCGATTGCGCGCACTTGATGAACCGGTCATTCATCGCCGTTCGCCCAGATTCTGGTTCACCGGGACCGGACCGGGCACCCAAGGCAATTCGCGACAACTGGGCCAATCGTTACGCGCTGGTGCTGCTCGCCTGCGATTTCTTGCGCCGACGCGCCGCGCGTTCCGCCTTCAGCAGGTTGGAGCGGCCCGCCTGCGCATTCTGCAGCGTCGCGTAGAGAATACCGCCCGAAAGCAGCACTGCACCGATCAGCGGCCCGAGCCGCGTTTCGACAAACAGGCTTCCGCCCAGGATTACCGCGCCGATGATCGCGAGAATCCAACCTAAGCTTTTCATTTTAAACTCCTTTGGAAGATTAACGCGCGCGCCGCGCATCGTTCCCCGGCGGAGTTGATTTCGTGCTGAAATCGTGTCGGTTGGACGCAAAAGAGGCCGGAAGCTTGGGCTCCCGACCTCTTTGTCTGCCGCTTCCCAAGTAGGAAAGCGAAATTTGATCTGGCTTACGCGCCTTCGATGGCTGCCGTATCGATCTTCAGGCCCGGACCCATGGTCGTGGTCAGCGAGACCTTCTTCACATACTTGCCCTTGGCACCCGACGGCTTTGCCTTGACGATGGCCTGCGTCATCGCCTCGAAGTTTTCCTTCAGCGCGTCGTCGGAGAACGACAGCTTGCCGATGCCGGAGTGGATGATGCCCATCTTCTCGACGCGGAACTCGACCTGGCCGCCCTTGGCGTCCTTTACGGCCTGCTCCACGTTCGGAGTGACGGTGCCCAGCTTCGGGTTCGGCATCAGGCCCTTGGGACCGAGCACCTTACCCAAACGGCTCGACGACGCCCATCATGTCCGGTGTCGCAATCACGCGGTCGTAATCGAGATCGCCGTTCTGCATCTCTTCCATCAGGTCTTCCGCGCCAACCTTGTCAGCGCCGGCCGCCTTGGCCTTGTCCGCATTGTCGCCCTTGGCGAACACCGCGACCTTCACGTCCTTGCCCGTGCCCGATGGCAGCGAGACCATGCCGCGGACCATCTGGTCAGCGTGGCGCGGATCGACACCTAGGTTCATTGCGATCTCGACGGTTTCGTCGAATTTCGCCTTGTGCTCACGCAGCGTCGCGATTGCTTCGTCGATGCCGTAAAGCTTTTCCGGGTTCAGTTCGGCGACTGCTTTTTGCTTCTTTGTCTGCTTTGCCATCTGCTCAGCCCTCCACTTCGAGGCCCATCGAACGCGCGGAGCCTTCGATGATCTTCATGGCCTGATCGATATCGTTTGCGTTGAGATCGGCCATCTTTGTTTCGGCGATCTCCTTGACCTGGCTGCGGCTGATCTTGCCGACCTTGTCCTTGTTCGGTTCGCCCGAGCCCTTTTTAACCTTGGCGGCCTTCTTCAGCAGGTAGGACGCTGGCGGGGTCTTGGTGGTGAAGGTGAACGAGCGGTCCGCGTAAACGGTGATCGTGGTGGGGATCGGTGCGTTCTTTTCCATGTCCTGCGTCGCGGCGTTGAACGCCTTGCAGAATTCCATGATGTTGACGCCGCGCTGACCCAGCGCCGGGCCGATTGGCGGCGACGGGTTTGCGGTGCCCGCGGGCACCTGCAGCTTGATATAGCCTTCGATTTTCTTGGCCACGAAGGGCCTCCTTTCTCACTGTTGCCGTGTATGCGTGTCATTTCACACAAACTCGGCTCATGTTAAGCGGTCCAGCGGCGGGCCTGACGGCCTGCCTCCCGCGCGGATTTCCAAAGCATTGCCAGGGAAGCGGCGCACATAGCGGTTTGCCCGCAGATTGCAAGCGCCAAGCGGAGCGTTTGCACCAAGCCGGGGCGCAGTCCGTGAGACACATGAGACAGTGTCCAGGGGCCAAAAAGCTGCCGCCATGTCGTCCGCCGTGCGCTGGCCGGCGAGAGGCTCGCGCCTCCTGCATCTTGAAAGGGTGAAAGAGCGACATCGCCGCCTCCTCTACCAATCGCGCACCGTGTAGGAAAATCCATGTTGCGTCATTCGCAAGTTTCGTCGATTGGAAATTCCAGGGCTTAAGCGTTTCTGCGATCGACGCCTGGCGGGTCGCCGACCCGCTGTCCAATGGAGGGCGAAATGCAGCACTTTTTCGACACCTGGCAATATATGCCGCACGGAATGTGCCTGCTATGGCAGCCCTGGCTGGTGGCAATGTGGGCCGGATCGGATCTGCTGATCTTCCTGTCCTATTCCGTCATTCCGCTGGCACTTCTCGCGGTGCTCAGGAAGCGCAAGGACGTGCCGCATTCCGGGCTGGTCGTGCTGTTTGCCTCGTTTATCCTATTGTGCGGCCTGACCCACCTGCTGGGCATCGTGACCCTGTGGTATCCGATCTACCCCTATGTCGCGGTTATAAAAATGGCGACGGGGATCGTCTCGGCGGTTACCGCCATTGCGCTGTTCCGGCTCGTGCCGGTGCTGGCAAAGCTGCCATCCCCTTCGGACATGACCAGTGTCAATGACAGGCTGCGCGCCGAAATCGCCGCGCATGAAACCACGCTCGCCTCGCTCGAGGCAAAGGTCGATGCGCGCACCGCCGAGCTAAGCGAACTGAATGCAAAGCTCGCCGTTCAGGCCCGCGAGGCGGTGCACCGCTCCAACAACCTGCTCGCCGTGGTCAGCTCGCTGGCCCAACAATCGGCCCGCTCGGCCGACGATATCGACGCCTATGTCGCGACCCTGATCGACCGGTTGCGCGCGCTTGCCAAGGCGACCGCAACGGTCCTGCGCGGCGCAGACGAATCCTCCGAGGAAATCGACCTGGTGGTGAAAGAGCAGATCGGGCCGCTGCTGGGCGACGCGGAACCGGCGGTTGTCATCGAAGGACCGCCGTTCCTGATCGGGTCGGAAGCTGCGCAGCAGATCGGGCTGGCAGTGCACGAGCTGGCGACCAATGCCCGCAAGCACGGCTTTACCCCCGGTCCGAGCGATACCATCCTGGTCCACTGGTTTGTCGAGCAGGACGATGCCGGCGACAAATTCGTATTCGAATGGATCGAACAGCGCCCGCAGCTTGAAAAAGCCACTTTCGGCGAAGAAGGGCGCGAAGGCTTCGGCACCAAGCTGCTGACCCGCATCATCCCCGTCGTCCTCAAGGGGCAAGCCACGCGCGAGATCGAGGACGGTAGATTCCGATACCGGCTTGTCCTCCCAGTGCCCGCCATTGTCGCTGACCAGGAGAAATCGGGCGAAGACGGGTTCGCTGCCGAGATTCTCGATCGCAGCTTCGACCTCGGATAAGGCCATATCGCGGCGCGCACATGCGCCCCTGCCGCGCTGCTCCAATAATATCGGCGTAATTTACATTATCGAAACGTCCCAATTGCCATAAGGGCGGGAAGAACGATCTGTTTAATAGGGGGAATTTCAATGCTGCGGGTAGCCATTCAGGTCAAGGAACTGATCTCGAGCAATGTCACGAGCGCGGTCGAGGCCGCGTCCAATTCGGCCAAGCTGCTGAACAAACTCCAGCGCGAAATCGAGGAATCGATCATCTCGCTCGAAGGCGAACGGACCAAGACACGCCAGCGCAAGACCCGGCTCGAAGCTTCCATCACGCAGAACGAACTGCGCGAGGCCGACTGGGGCGACAAGGCCAAGACCGCGATGGATCACGACCGCGAAGATCTCGCCCGGCAAGCGCTGATGGCACGCGAGGATTGCCGCGAGGCCATCGCTGACACCAAGGACGACATTGCCAAGGCCGATGAAGACCTCGCCGAGATCGATGCGGCGATCAAACAGCTTGAAGCCAAGCGGAGCGAAGTGCGCGAGCAGGCCAAGGCGCAGGCCGCTGCCGATGGAGGCGCTTCGGGTTCGGCCTGCGGCTGGGGCGGCGATGCGGGCAGCAAGGCGGAAAAGCACCTGAGCCGTATCTCGGCGCTGGAAAAACGCACCGAGTTCGCCGCCGAAGATAGCGCCGTGCCGCGCGGCAATGCGAGCGTAGAGAGCGAAATCGACGAAATGCGCCGGGAAAGCGCTGTCGATGCGGAGCTCGAAGCCATGAAAAGCGGCACCAAGAAAGCGCCTGCGAAACGGGCCCCGCGAAAAAAGGCGAAGTAAAAGCGCAAACGGGCCGCGTCACCGCGGCCCGTCAGTTCTCGTATCGGTTGCAGACACCCCGCGCCTCGCGGGATCGTGCTGCGTTACTTGACCAGTTCGACCTGTTCGAAGTCGAGTTCCACCGGCGTTGCGCGGTCGAAGATCGAAACCGAAACCTTGACCTTCGCCTTGTCGAAATCGAGCTCCTCGACCACGCCATTGAAGCTCGCGAACGGGCCGTCGAGCACCTTGACCTGATCGCCGATTTCGTAATCGACACTGACCTGCTGCTTGGGCGCGGACTTGGCTTCTTCGACACCGCCGAAATAGCGCGCGGCCTCTTTTTCGCTGATCGGCTGCGGCTTGTTGCCGCTGCCCAGGAAGCCGGTGACCTTCGGCGTGTTTTTCACGAGGTGATAGACATCGTCGGTCATGTTGAGCTTTGCGAGGACATAGCCGGGCATGAACTTGCGCTCGACCTGGACCTTCTTGCCGCGCTTGACTTCGGTCACGGTCTCGGTCGGAACCTCGACCTCCTCGACGCCTTCGGACAGGCCAAGACGCTCCGCCTCGGAAAGGATCGCGTCTTTGACCTTGTTTTCAAAGCCTGAATAAGCGTGGATGATGTACCAGCGAGCCATGGATTATCCTTGAAGACTGCCTGCCCCAATACCGCTTCGTCTTAGACGAGGGTCAGCAGGAAATTGACGATTGCGTTGAACAGGGAGTCGATCCCGAAGAAGAACAGCGACAGGATCACCATGAAGATGAACACGAAGATCGCGGTGCGAACCGTCTCTTCGCGGGTGGGCCATACGACCTTGCTCGTTTCGGTGCGAACCTGGTTCACGAACTCGGGCAGGGATGTCTTGTTCTTTTTCTCTTCGGCCATCGGATCAGCCTCGTCCTTCTAAAACTGCGTTGCTTCCGCCAGTGACCTTGGCGCCTGAAACGCCGCAGCCAATGTCTGTCAGGTAAGTGCCGTCTGCGTCCGGGACAAGATCGCCGGAGGGGCATTTCATACTGACAATGTCGGAAGACGTCACGGCCTTTAGGCTGCGCCCCTGGCAAAAGCAAGCGTGACTGCACGGATACACTCGGCGGCGAGCCGGCGCAAAAGCGTCGCTGGGGGACTAGTCAAGGCCGGAACACCGCTCTAGCGTGCGCCGCTTAAACTCGGGATCACCCGTTCGGGGACGCTTATCAATGTTTGAGGGGAAGCCATAATGGCTGCAGCACCGACCGGCGCGGAAGCTTGGATCGCGCCGATTACCAACGTTTCGGATTTCATCTGGGGCGGCACGTGGAACGGGGTTGAAGTGCTCCCCTTCCCGCCGATGACAATCATCCTGCTGGGCATCGGCCTGTGGATCATGGTCGGCCTGAAATTCTATCCGCTGATAAATCTCGGCAGCGCGTTCAAGGGGCTGTTCGCCAGCCGCAAGGGCTCGGGCGATGGTGAGATTTCCCCCTTCGCTGCGCTTTCGACCGCGCTTTCCGGACAGGTCGGCACCGGTAACCTGGCAGGCGTCGCGACCGCGATTGCGCTGGGAGGACCCGGAGCGATTTTCTGGATGTGGATCACGGCGCTGTTCGGCATGGCGCTCGCCTTTGCCGAAGGCTCACTCGCAATCCGCTTCCGCGAGCGCACCAGTGACGGCGCGCTGCGGGGCGGTCCGATGACCTACATCATGATGGGCCTCGGCCCGAAATGGACGTGGCTCGCGATTGTCTTTTGTATCGGGACGCTGTTCTCGGCACTCGTCACCGGCAACTCGATCCAGGCCAATGCCGTGGCCGATGGTCTGAACGAGCTGTTCGGTATCGAGGAAGCCATTGGCGGCGCGATTGTCGCCGTGCTTGTCTTCATCGTCATCATCGGCGGGATCAAGTCGATCGGTAGCGTGGCGGAAAAGGTTATTCCGTTCATGGCCGGAGCCTATGTCATCATGGCCGCTATTGCGCTGATCCTGAACTTCGGTGACCTGCCCGAGACGTTCGGCCTTATATTCTACGGCGCATTCAACCCGCAGGCGGCGACCGGAGGCTTTGCCGGGGCGGCGATCATCATCGCGATCCGGGCCGGTGTCGCACGCGGCCTGTTCTCGAACGAAGCTGGCCAGGGTTCCACCGCTATCGCGCACGCCGTGGCGCAGACCAACGATCCCGAACAGCAGGGCCGCATGGCGATGCTCGGCACATTCATCGACACGATCATCATCTGCACCATGACGGCGCTGGTTATCCTGACCGTGCGAGGGGACTTCACCTCGGGCGGCGAAGCGGTGCTGCATGCATGGCAGTCCGACCGGGTCGGGTTCGAAATGACCAGCGGGGCGTTTGCCGCAGCGTTTCCCATCGAATTGGCGGGCATTCCCATTGGCACGCTCATCGCCAGTATTGCGCTGATCCTGTTTGTCTTCACGACCTTGCTCACGTGGTCGTATTATGGCGAGCGGGCAATCACCTTCATCTATGACCGCACACCGGGATCGAGCAGGGGTGGTGAGAAAATCCTGCACATCATCTGGCGTGTGGTCTGGTGCGTCGTGATCTGGCTTGCCGCCGCCCAGCCCTCGGAGCTTGTCTGGCGCCTCGGCGATATCTCTAACGCGGCGATGGCGCTGCCCAACCTGTTGGCGCTGGCGCTGCTGTCGGGCGTTGTGTTCGCGATTGCCAAGGGCAAGAAAAACGCCGGCAAGACCTACGGGCGGGAAACCCCGGAAGAGCCGGAAGAGTATTGATGGCTGGCGCGCCTCGGCGCGCTGCCATTCCAATCACATCCGCCAAAACAAAAGGGCGCCGCGGTCTGGTCCGCGGCGCCCTTTTCGTGCGGGGTTAAGTGTTCGGTTCAGACGCGGCCAAACAAGCGTTCCATGAAGCTTGGCTCTTCCATTGGCTGGATCCGGCCGTATTTCATCTGCCGAATGGAGGCATCGGTATGCGGGCGCGGATTAGACCATCTATCCGGCTGGCTCGATCGGATCGGGACAGGTGTCATCGTATTGAACTCCTTGGGTAATCAACTTGTCATATTGCCGGATTCAACCGCGATCCAGTAAGTTGGTTCCCGTATGCCCGGCGATCAGTCGCACCTCACGCACGGCGAACGACCCGCAGGCCGCGCAATTCGCACGAAATTTTAGGAGAATTGTGTTTCTGAAAAAATTGGCAGGGGCACAGAGACTCGAACTCTGGACCTTCGGTTTTGGAGACCGACGCTCTACCAACTGAGCTACGCCCCTGCACGAGACGCGCGCTTTAGCCGCGCCGCTGGCGATAGGCAACATCTGAAACGCAACCCAATTGCCTCGGATAGCGCAGGCGCAACGCTTTGCCGCTTGGGCGCTGGCCTGCAGAGCCGCGCGCGCTATTGACGCTGACGCGATGCACTCTCCCTTCAGCGCCCTTATCCCGGTCGACACACTCCTGCTGGCCTATCGCAGCGGGATTTTTCCGATGGCGGACCGGCGCGAGGACACAGACATATTCTGGGTCGAGCCGCGCGAGCGGGCGATCATCCCGCTGGACGGACTGCACGTATCGAAAAGCCTGCGCAAAGTGCTGCGCAGCGACCGCTACCGGGTCACGATCGACCACGCATTCGGCGATGTCATCCGCGCCTGCGCCCAGCCCCGCCCCGGCCATCCCGAAACATGGATCAGCGAGCGCATCGTGGCGAGTTACGAGCAATTGCACGCCGCCGGTCATGCCCACTCGGTCGAATGCTGGCAGGATGATGAACGCGGCAAATCGCGGCTCGTCGGAGGGTTATACGGGGTATCCTTTGACGCCGTGTTCTGCGGGGAGAGCATGTTCAGCCGTGCGGACAATGCGAGCAAGGTCGCGCTGTGCTGGCTCGTCGCGCTGATGCAGGATGCCGGATACAAGCTGCTCGATTGCCAGTTCATGACCGATCATCTTGCGTCGATGGGCGCAGTGGAACTGTCGCAGGGTGATTATCTTGCGCTGGTCGAAAAGGCGCAAGATCCGGCGCTTAAATCGCTTGGTGAAGCGTTCGCAAATTTGCAGGACGCAGCGCTGTCAGCGCCTCACTCGTCGCCGGGAAAGCTCATCGCGCAGTCTTTGACCCAGACATCGTAGATCGGGTGTTCGACGACATTGAGGCTCGGCGAATCCTTGAACAGCCAGCCTGAAAAAACGCGGGTGTGCTCGCTGTCGCGCCGGTTCTGGATATCAACCTGAACGAACGCGCCGGTCTCCCGCGGCATTTCCCAGGGCGCGGTGCGCTCGCAAGCGGCCAGCGTCAGGATCACCGGCCCTTCCTCGACGGTTTCACCGGGGCGCATCTCGAAATCCTGGCTCAGATTGTTTCGCTTGTTGAGCAGGCCGATCGTGGCGACGCGCTCTTCCATCGGGGTTGCGCCGGTTTGCGCAGGCGGCGCGTCGCCTCCGACACCTGCAGGCGCGGCGCTTTCCGCTTCCTCTTCGCTCGGAGCCTCGGCGGTTTCCGCCTCTTCAGCCTCCCCGCCGCACGCGGCAAGGGCAAGTCCTAGCAATAGCGGCAGGGGCCTGAAAAAAGCGCGCATCGGCACGGGGTCAGCCCTCGGGCGACCAGGCCTCGTAATCGCCATCGGCGCGGGCCCGCTTGCCGCCGCGTTCGAGCGCGCCTTGCGGGCGGTAAGCCTGCGCAGTGCCGGTGGCGTTGGGAGTGTAATCGACCTCCCATATCTTTGCCGGCGGCAAATTGCTTTCGGGCACATCATCGAAAGCGCCGTGCAGCCAGCCATGCCATTCGGACGGCACGCGGCTCGCATCGTTCGGGCCGTTATAGATCACCCAGCGCTTTTCGCCTTGCGTGTAGGAGCCGGTCGATGCACCTGTGTCCCTCGCCTTCTTGCGATAATACTTGTTGCCCTGCGCATCGGTGCCGACATGGTCGCCGCCCGCGCGCTTAGCCCACCATAGCGCGCCGAGCGTCGCGCCGTCCCACCAGGTGAAGATCTTTCCGAAGATTCCCATGGGCGCGCAGTTAGCTCAATTGATGCCCTGCGCCAAGCGAGAACATCACTCCGATTGCGGGTCGGGCAGCGTGTATACAACCTCGTCGCCCGGCTCGATGCCGAGCTGCGCTGCGCGGCCCGCCACGAGTTCCAGCACGTGCTCGATGTCAGGCCCGATGAAGGCACCGACTCGAGCGAATAGGGGACGGTGTTTGCAGCGATATTGGTGATGCGCCCATCGGTGCCGATAAAGATGATATCGAGCGACATCGGCGTGTTTTTCATCCAGAAACTGCGCGACTGCGGCTGATAACTCGGGAAGATCATCCCCTCGTCCTCGCCCATTTCGGTGCGGAACATCAGGCCCTGTCGCTGCTCCTCTGCGGAGGCGGCGACCTCGACCCGAAAGGAATGACGCTCAGCGCCGCTGACCACTTCGAGGTCGATCACTTCGAGGCCGGAGACCGGATGGCGGTTTGGCTGGGCCTGCTCGGCAGGGGAGGAGGGCGCGTCCTCTGCCGCACCGACAGGCGCGCAGGCGGCAGCCAGCAGCGCGAGCGTCCCCAGCACCGGGCGAACAAGATCAAAAGCCATCGCGTCCCTCATAGTCCTCATCCTCTCGGGCTTCGCCGAGCCAGTCCTCTACATCCCGCAGGCTCGCTGCATCGAGGATGAACCGCACATGCTCGTATTGGTGGCCTGCGCGCAACATGGCGGCAACCTGTTTTTCGCGGAGCTTGCGGCGCTGGTCGAAATCCTGAGCGTCGTCATCGTCACCAACCGGATGGCCGAACGGGCCAAAGCGGCGCTTGGTCGCCAGCAGCACAGCCGCCTCGCGGCAGCGATATTCCCCCGGCGCATTGTCCTCGCGCACATTTTCCTCGACCCCTGCCGCCCACAGCGCCTGCTCGACCCGGCGCGCGCCGTACCCTCGCGCAGTCAGGTCGCGCGTCTTCATCCGCGCATAGGCATCGTCATCGACATAGCCGAGCCCGATCAGCTGCGTGACAAGGCCGGTCACATCGAGGTCGTTCGTGCGGCCATCCTCATCCTCTGCAATACCGCGTTCGCGGATCTTGCGGGCGAGGTACCCTTCGAGTTTCGCCCCGGTCGTGGCGAACCGCGCGGCATAGGAAAGCGCCAGATCGCGCAGCATCGCCTCGTCTAACGGGCGCGATTTCTTGCGTTGGCGAGCCTGTTTACGGCCCTGACCAGCCGTGCCCGAAGCGCTACTATCTGGTGACGAATTCGTACCCATTGTAACTTTTTCGCCTTATTCGTGCCACAGTCGTTATCAAATGGAACAGACTGAAGCGTTTCCGGCCAACGAGCCGGGATCGTGTGAGGGATATGATAGGGCGCGGTTAAGCGCGCTGCAAATTACGGGTATCGCTAAGAAAAATGAGGGACGACGCATTGACGCCGACACCAAATGATTGCGATTTGCCGCGCATCCGCGCACAATTTGAGACGTTTGGCGAGGCAATCGATTACGCCGCAAAGAGCGAAAAGGGCCTGAATTTCCACGATACGCGTGGACAACTTTCACGGGTCTATCCGTATTCCGAGATGCGCAGCGACGCCCTGGTAATGGCGCGCCGCCTTATCGCCTACGGGATCAAACCGCAGGACCGCGTTGCCCTGATCGCGGAAACCGCTCCTGAATTTGCCAGCCTGTTCTGCGCCTGCGTTTATGCCGGAGCGTGGCCCGTCCCGCTGCCGCTACCGACAACATTCGGCGGCAAGGACAGTTATATCGACCAGCTCGCCGTCCAGCTCAAGAGCTCCGACCCGGCGATCCTCATCTTTCCCGAAGACATTGGCGAAATGGCGATGGCCGCCGCTGCAAAGCAAGGCTGCGCGGGGACAAGCTGGCAGGATTTCGCCGCACGCGAAGCACCGGATTGCGACCTGCCCGAGCTTAAATCGAGCGATATCTGCTACCTGCAATATTCGAGCGGCTCGACTCGGTTTCCGACCGGCGTCGCGGTCACGCACGAGGCGCTGCTGCACAATCTTTACGGCCACTCGACCACGATGCACCTTGGCGCGAACGATCGCTGCGTCAGCTGGTTGCCGTGGTATCACGACATGGGCCTTGTCGGATGTTTCCTCTCGCTGGTTGCCAACCAGGTGTCCGGCGACATGCTGAAGCCCGATGCCTTTGCACGCCGCCCGCTTGCATGGCTCGACATGATCAGCAGCAACAAGGGCAACACGCTCTCGTACTCACCAACCTTCGGCTATGATATTTGCGCGCGGCGCATTTCCAGCCAGTCGAACGTGGCTGAACGGTTCGACCTGTCGCGCTGGCGGGTCGCAGGCAACGGCGCGGACATGATCCGGCCCGATGTCATGCAGAACTTCGTCAACGCCTTCAGCGATGCAGGCTTCAAGGCAAGCGCCTTCACCCCGTCCTATGGCCTCGCCGAAGCGGTGCTCGCCGTGACCGTCATGCCGCCGGGCGAAGGCATCCGCGTGGAACTGGTCGAGGAAGAGCGCCTGTCCGGCACGCCGCGCGACATATCGCGCCCGGCCCGCTATCGCGCGATCGTCAATTGCGGCAAGGCGCTGCCCGACATGAAGGTCGAAATTCGCGGCGAAGACGGCCACCCGCGCGGCGATCACCAGATCGGCAAGGTGTGGTGCAGCGGTCCCAGCGTCATGCATTCCTATTTCCGCAACGAGGAAGCGACCGAGGACTGCCTTGTCGATGGCTGGCTCGACACCGGCGACATGGGCTACCTCGCCAATGGCTACCTGTTCATCGTCGAGCCGGGCGAAGGACATGATCATTATCAACGGCAAGAACCACTGGCCGCAGGATATCGAATGGGCGGTCGAGCAGCTGCCCGGCTTCAACCACGGCGATATCGCGGCGTTCTCGGTCGAGACCGAAGGCGGCGAGGAAGCCCCGGCAGTGCTGGTCCATTGCCGCGTGTCCGATCCGGTCGAGCGGGTGAAGCTGCGCGAGCAGATCTCCGACAAGGTCCGCTCGGTCACCGGCATGAGCTGCGTGGTCGAACTGGTCCCGCCGCGCACCCTGCCGCGAACCAGTTCGGGCAAGCTCAGCCGCGCCAAGGCGAAAAAGCTTTACCTGACCGGCGAGATCGTGCCGCTGGAACTGGCCGCCTGATCCGGCCGGTGGCCGGATAATTCCGGCGTCCTCAACTGCTGAAAAGCGCTTTTACCTTGCTGTCGGATCAGGCTTTGCCCGCCAGATGCTCGCGCGCGATCCGGATTGGATTGCACTGGTGGAAAGGCTGCCTGGACCGGCCACGTGACCGAATTATTCAGTCCGCAGCTGGCCCCATTGTGCGCGCAGCGGGCCCGCGCCCTCGCGCACTTCCACATCGACCCCGCGCCGGGACAGGATTTCTGCTGCCGCAGCGGCGGTTTCCGCATTGCCGGTGAGCACGATCGGAATCTCGATCCGCGTCGCTGCCCACTCGATAATCCCGAGCGCACGCGCGCCTTCCATCGTCGGGCCATCGGCATCGAACGGTATTTCGGCTCGGCAACGCGCCTGCGGGCGGCAGCAATTCTACGGTCCATTCCGGCTCGGTCGCGGCAATGCGCGCCTCCAGCGCGCGGTAAACACCGAGATTTGCGTCTTCCAGCCGTTCGGCCCGGACAAGCGCGCGGCGCCTGCTGCGGTCGATCAGGACGTCGCTTTCAGGGACGCCCGCAACCAGGGCGAGCCGCTGGGCAAGATCGTCGGCGCGTTCAGTCGCGGCGGCTTCCTCGCTTGCGCGCGCTGCGGATAGCTGGGCCTGCTCCGCTGCGCTGGCGCTGGTTCCGACCTGATACTGGATCAGGGACAATTCGACCTGACGGTCCAGCCGGCTCGACAGCGCACGCTCGATCTGCCCCTCCGCCTCGGCCAGAAGCGTCGGGGTGAGCATCGTCGCATTCACCGTGAGCGGCTCGGTCCCGAACTCGATATCGAGCGCATCGATCAGCGAGCGGTTGTCGAACTTTTCCTGTATCTCGGCGCGCACGATCCGCTGCGCATTCGTCTGCCACGCGATCTGCTGGAGCGAGAATGCAAGCGGGATCGCGAGGCCAATGAACACGCTGGCGACCGCGACATTCTGGAAGATCGTATTGCGCGCGCTCAGGGTCGTCTTGAACCCATACAGCCGCGCCATCCCCCACGCGGTTAGCGCGATGGTGATGAGGTTGGTCACATACAGCAGCAGCGCGCCGGAAAAGACCGTCCAGTTCCACGTTGCAAGGCCAAAACCGACCACTGCGAGCGGCGGCATCAAGGCGGTGGCGATGGCCACGCCGACGATCGTACCCTCGCGCCCGCGGATCATCGCATACGCGCCTGCAAGCGCAGAAAACAGCGCCACGAACAGGTCGAACAGGTTCGGCTGGGTGCGCGCCGCGATCTCCGGCGTGATTGTCTGGATCGGCGACATATAGACGAGCAGGCCCGTGAGCCCGATGCCCATCGCGCTGCCCCATGCAAGGCTGCGCGCCGACTGCTTGAGCCATTGGTAGTCGCCAATCGCCAGCGCAAACCCGAGGCCCATGATCGGCCCCATCAGCGGCGACAGCAGCATGGCACCGATGACAACCGCAGGCGAGGACAGCAGCAGGCCGAGCACCGCGATACCGGCGCTCATCGCGGTCATGAACAGGTAGCGTTCCGACAGCAGACAGTCTTCGCGCCGCTTTTCGATGACTTCGGCCTGGTTGACCGTGCCGACAACATCCGCCCTCCACCATCGCAGCAGACTGAACTTGACGCTGCCGAAGGTGGAGCCTTTTGGCTTCACCTCGGTCGTTTCCTTCTCCTCGGTCGAGGGCGAGGCCGCGGGAGTGCTGGTTTCGGTCACGATTGATTTTGATCCCGTCTTTTGAAAGCCGTCTATACGGCCCGTTTACGAGCCATAAAGACCGATAGATAGCGGAAACGCAAATCGTTGGATCGAGGAGGGGAAACCCGCTAGCTTGCCGAAAATCTTGAAAGCCGTGTTTTAGATCACTAATACAGTAGACAGATCAGCGCCGCGAACCTTCATCTCTAGCGCGCGTGTACGAGGGAGCAGACAACAGGTATGAGCACCGAACCTACGCCGGAAACGAACATCGCCACGGCGACCAAGACCGCTACGGATTTCGAGCTTACGCCTCCCGATCCGGTGCCGCAGGTATCTCCGGAAAAGGCTGCCGGACTGGTGCCGGTTTCTGCCGAGGAAAAGTCGAAGCTCGACATGAAGGTCGATGCTTTCGTCACCGACCTCGTCGCATCCGATGCCAATTCCCCCGCGTTCGGCGAAAAAGTCGACCAGATCACGCGCATGGGTCAGGAACAGATTCGCGCCGCTGCCGCGCATTCCAACCGTTTCCTCGACCGCCCGGTGCGCGCGATGGACGCTGACAGCAGCGTCGGCAGCGACCTTGCCGAATTGCGCCGCACGGTCGAAGACCTCGATCCGGGCCGCAAGAACAAGCTGCTGTCCCCGCGCAAGCTGTTCGGCATCATTCCCTTCGGCAGCAAGCTCAAGAACTACTTCGACAGCTACACCAGCGCGCAGGGCCACATCCAGGCGATCCTCGAACGGCTCGAAGGCGGCAAGAAGGAACTGCACCTCGACAACGCGGCAATCGATACCGAGCGGCAAAAGCTGTGGGAGGCGATGGGCGAGCTGGAACAGATGATCCACATCGCCAAGACGCTGGACGAGCGGCTTGAGGCCAAGGCGCTCGAACTCGATTCCAGCGACCCCGAAAAAGCCAAGGCCCTGCGCGAAAGCGCGCTGTTCTATGTCCGCCAGCGCACGCAGGACTTGCTGACCCAGATGGCGGTGAGCGCGCAGGGCTATCTCGCGCTCGATCTCGTCAAGAAGAACAATGTCGAACTCGTGAAGGGCGTCGATCGCGCCAGCACCACCACGGTCGGCGCGCTGCGCACGGCAGTGACGGTAGCGCAGGCGATGACCAACCAGAAACTGGTGTTGCAGCAGATCACCTCGCTCAACCAGACCACGACCGACATCATCGATTCGACCAGCACGCTGCTGCGCGAACAGACCGCGCAAATCCACGAGCAAGCTGCGTCCTCGACGATCCCGCTGGAGACGCTGCAACGCGCCTTCCAGAACATTTACGACACGATGGACGAGGTCGACGAGTTCAAGGTCCGCGCGCTCGACAGCATGAAACAGACCGTCAACGTGCTCACTGAGGAGGTCGAGAAGTCGAAAGGCTACATCGCCCGCGCCGAAGGCCAGGCCCAGGCGCAGGCCAAGGTCGCCTCCGAGCCTTCGCTGCTGGCGCTGGATAGCTGATGACGAATTTGAGTCAGGAAACGGACCGCGCGCTGTCGGAGGGCAAGATGCTTGTCCGCGACAACCGCACCGGTGGTCGCCACCGGATGGAAGCCTCGATCGGCAAGGGTTCGGCCAATGCGAAGCTCAAGACGTGGCTCATGCGGGCCGGGTATTTCGGAGTCGCCCTGATCGCGATCATGATCGCGACCTCGGTAGCGGGAGCCGTGCTGGGAGGCATCGGGTTCTGGGGGATCGTCTCGGCTTTCTTCGCGATGATCGCGGCGGCGTTCATATTTGCCAACTTCCCCAAGGTGAAGATCCCCAAACGGGGAGAACTCACCAAGGGCGATCCCAAGCAGATGGTCGCCCGGACCGAGCTGTGGCTCGAATCGCAGCGCCCGGCCCTGCCTCCGCCTGCGGTGAAGGTGGTCGACCAGCTGGGCGTGCAGCTCGATGCTCTGGGCCTTCAGCTGGAAACTATTGACGCCAATCACCCTTCGGCGCGCGAAGTGCGCGAGTTGGTCGGCGAATATATCCCGGAGACGATCGACAATTACCGCAAGGTGCCTGAACACCTGCGAACCGAAGACCATGCGGGCAAGACAGCCGATGACCGCCTGACCGACAGCCTCACCAAGCTTTCGGCCGAGGTCGACCGCGTGACCCGCCGCCTTGCCGAAGGGGCGCTGGACGATCTCGCGATCAAGGATCGCTATCTCGAATACCGCTATGGCGGCGACGAGATGATCGAAGACCTTCGCGGCAAGTCGAGCTGAAGGACGGGGCATGCGCGTAAGTCTCCCCCATGACCTCGGCAAAGAGGAAGTGCGCAAGCGAATGCGCGAGCGCAGCCACGAGATCGCAGGCTATTTCCCGCCCGGAATGGCGAGCATCGACACCTCGTGGTCCGATGAAGACCAGATGGACATGGTCGTCACCGCAGTCGGCCAGCGGATCGAAGGCGCGGTCGAGGTGCATGACGAACATGTCGTGATCGAAATGAACCTGCCGGCGATGCTCGGATTTCTGCGCGGAACGCTCGAAAACGCCGTGCGGACGCAGGGATCAAAATTGCTGGAGTGATCCAGCTCGAGAATTATGGATATCCCTCGAAACAGACCAAAACCAATAGCTTAGAAAGCGCGTCAGGACAGTGGCTTCGCGAAGTTCATTGCGTTTTGCGCGTCATTCTGTCATCTCGCGCTTACAGATTGACCGACAAATTCGGCTTACAGCCTAGAATTCGGTCGCAAAGAGGCGCATTCCGATCGGCAACGTGGCCAATAGAGATGACATGCGGTCCTGCCTCCGCAGGTCGACGGCGGCTGCGCATGACCGGCTGGACGAAGCGATGCGAGCTGCCAGCGGTTGGGAAAACCGTCAGGATTATGCGCGCTTTCTCAACCTGCAATATGCGGCCCGCGCGCCGGTCGAGGCCTGGCTTGCAGAAAATGCGCCCACCGAATTGCGCCCCCCGGTGCAGTCTGCGCTGATCGCGCATGACCTCTCGGCCCTTGGCTCAGCCATTCCCGACGACGGGGAGGATTTCGATCTCGACCGGCACAGCGAGGCTCAGGCCGTCGGTGTGTCGTGGGTTCTCGCTGGATCGGCGCTCGGCAATCGCTCGATCCTGAAGGAACTGAGCCGCGCCGATCATGGGGACTGGCCCAGCGAATTCCTCGGCGATCCGGCGATGCTGATGTTCTGGAGCGGTCTCAAGCGCCGCATGCAGCGCTCCGCTACCCTGGAAGACATTGCAGCTGCCGCCAGCGGCGCTACAGCGGCGTTCGATCACTTTCTCGCTCACGCGCAAGGCAATGTTGCGCTGACGTCCGACCTGCGCACCTCCGACCATTCCTGTCCGATGGGCCCTCCATGAATTACAGCCATCCAAATTCCGCCCTGACCGAATGCGATCGGGAACCGATCCACCAGATTGCAGCGATCCAGGGCTTTGGCGGCCTGATCGCTGTCAATGCCGATTGGGTGATCGCCCAGCGTTCGGTCAATTGCGCAGACATTCTCGGTATCGGCACCCTCCCGGATGTCGGTGACCGGCTTGCCAATCACTTTACGCCGAACGCGATGGACGCTCTAAAAAGCGCCATTTCCCGGCAATCGGAAGATGATCAGGTCGAGCGCATCTTCGGCCTCCGGCTCACCAGCGGCGGAGAGCTGTTCGATTGCGCAATCCATCCCAGCGGCGGCAAATTTGTGATCGAATTCGAGCGCCATGCGGACGCCGAATATTCCGACCACCTCGCGCTTATCGGCCCGGTCCTGTCCCAGCTCGAGCCGATCAGGGATATGGGCGCGCTGTGCGATAAAGGCGCGGAGCTCGTGCGGCAGATGCTCGGCTACGACCGCGTGATGGTCTACAAATTCCACCGCGACGAAAGCGGCGAAGTCATTGCCGAGGACCGGCGCGATGACCTCGAACCGTTCCTCGGACTGCGCTATCCGCAAGCCGATATTCCGCAGCAGGCACGCGAGCTGTTCCGCCGCAACCGCTTCCGGATCATTGCCGATATGGATGAGGAGCCGGTCGCTATCGAACCGGCCCTGTCGATGTATGGTGAGCCACTCGACCTGTCGATGAGCGCGCTGCGGTCGCATTCCCGGGTTCACGTCAAATATATGCGCAATATGGGCGCGCAGGCCTCGCTCACCATTGCGATCGTTCGGCACAACAGGCTCTGGGGCATGTTCTCATGCCACCATGCCGAGCCGAAGTTGCCAGCGTATTCGCTCCGCACCGTGGCGGAAATGTTCAGCCAGATGTTCTCGCTCATGCTTGACCGCATCCTGATCGCGCGGTCCGATGCGCAGAGGAATCGCGGGCGAGAGTTGCACGACCAGCTGATGCTGCGATTTGCAGGCGGCAACGACCTCGCGGATAGCCTGCCGATCCTCGAAGATGTCCTGCAAGACGTCATCCCGCATGACGGGGCATCATTGTGGATCGGGGAGCAATACAGCGCGAGAGGTGCCGCCCCGGGCGAGCAGGAGTTCAAGGCTCTCGGCCCGGCGCTGAGCAGCGCGCCGAACGGCGCGATCATCGCCTCGGCTGAACTGAAGCGGCAAATACCCAGCGCTTCGGTATTCGGCGATGTGGCAGCGGGCGCGCTCATCCTGCCGATATCGCGCAGTCCGCGCGATTACCTGGTTCTGTGGCGCAAGCCGCTCACGCAGACAGTGAAATGGGCAGGCGACCCGACCAAGGCGATTGCTGCACCCGGTGAACGGCTCCAGCCGCGCAGCAGCTTTGCCGCGTGGGAAGAAAGCGTCGAGGGCCACAGCGAAGAATGGTCCGATGACGAACTCCAGATAGCGGAATCCCTGCGCGTCATCCTGCTCGAGGTAATCCTGCGGATGACCGATGAGACGGCGCGCGAGCGGGCCCGCGCACAGGAGCACCAGGAGTTGCTGATCGCGGAGCTCAATCACCGCGTCCGCAATATCCTCAACCTCATTCGCGGCCTCGTATCGCAATCGCAGGACGACGCGATGAGCGTGTCGAATTTTGCCGCGATCATTGGCGGGCGGATATCCGCGCTTGCCTCTGCGCATGACAACGTTACCCGCGAAAACTGGTCGCCAGCGCCGCTCTCGGCGCTGTTCGAAACCGAACTTGGGGCCTATCTCAACGAGAAGAAGGGCCGTTTCAAGCTGACGGGCGACGATGTCCTGATCAAGCCGGAAGCCTACACCGTGCTCGCGCTTGTGGTGCACGAACTGGTTACCAACTCCGCCAAGTACGGCGCCTTGTGCGACAGCACGGGAAGCATTTCGGTCGACATAGGCGCGAACGCTTTCGGCGATCTGGAGATCAAATGGCGCGAGCGCGGCGGACCGCCGGTGAAGGCGCCGACGCGGCGCGGCTTTGGCTCGACCATCATCGAACGCTCGATACCGCACGAGCTCAAGGGCGATGCCGTTCTGCGCTTCAAGCTGACAGGGCTGGAGGCGGATTTCACGGTTCCGCATCGTTTTCTCGCCGAGAATTCAGCCTGGTCGCCGAGTAATCCGGCCAGGAAGGCCGCGAATGACACCGCTTCGAGCCCTGCCGCAGCACCGGACAATGACGGCGACACCGCCATGCCGACCCATGTGCTCGTGGTCGAAGACAGCATGATCATCGCGCTCGACACCGAGGAAAACCTCAAACGCCTTGGTGTGAAATCGGTCAGCGTCGAGAGCAGCGTGTCCGGCGCCCTGGCCTCGCTGAAAGCCAAACTGCCCGACTTCGCCATTATCGATTACAACCTCGGCAGCGAATCCAGCGAACCTGTGGCCTTGGCTCTCAAGGAAAAGGGCGCGCGCTTCGTGCTAGCGACCGGCTATGCCGAGATGGCGGACAATATCGAAGAGCTTGGAGCGCAGGCATTGCTGCGCAAGCCCTATGGGCGCGGCGATATAGAGCAATTGCTGAAAACCGCTTGTGAGGCGCAGGATCCGGTCAGGGATGTGAAGGACGCGTAAGCAGCGTCACGCCCGCTTCGCTGAAATCGAGCGCGCCAATGTTCGGCGCATATAAGCACTCGCCCGCTTCGGCGCTCGTGTTTCCATCGCGCGGCAGCACCCGGCCCGAAAGCGGTAGCGCGAGCAGACCGCCTGCATAGGCGGCTTCGCAGGACGCACCGGGCGTTCCTTCAATACGGTCGAGACGAAAATGCTCGCCATCGATCAGCACCGGTCCGCGCTGCGACACCGAACTGCGATGCGCGCCGGAATATGGCCCCGTATCGGCCACGGCCATCGCGCGTTCGAGATGAAGCTCGCGCGCGCGGCCGTAGTCGTACAGCCGGAAGGTCGTGTCGCTGTTCTGCTGCACTTCGACCAGCGACAGGCCCGGCCCGATGGCGTGGACGGTCCCGGCGGGCAGATAGAATATGTCGCCAGCCTTGGCGTCATGCCAGGTCAGCAGTTCTTCGATCGACCCGTTCTGCGCCGCCTCCCTGACCGTCTCCGGCGCCAGCTGCTCCTCGAACCCGATAGCAAGTTTCGCACCCGGTTCGGCATCGAGTACGAGCCAGCATTCCTCCTTGCCCGCCTCACCGGGAAGCGCGCTCGCGTCTCCGGGATGGACCTGGACCGAGAGTTTTTCACTGGTGAAGAGATATTTGACGAGCAGCTGCGGCAATTCGGGCGCAGGCTCGAACCAGATTTCTCCGATCCGCCGTCCGGACTTGGCCGAAAATGGGGCTGGCAAGGTGTCACGTCCCCAGACTTTCTCGACCAATTTCGTCGAAAGCTTGCGCGGCTCCTCAGAAATAGCGCGCGTCGTCATTGATTGGCAGCGCCGGGCAATTTCCCGACCCTTTGGGCGCCATCGCGCGTAGTCACAAGAACTTCGCCGTCCGAAACGATTATGCAGATATCGTCGAGACCGACGGCAGAAATGCGCGGTCCGTCGCTGAACGCCAGGACATCGGTGCAGCCATCCAGATCGACGTCGCCGCGCGTGACATTTCCGTCATCGCTGCCCTGTTTCAGAGCGTCATGAAGCGCAGCCCAGCTGCCGATATCGGACCAGCCCATGTCGGCAGGGACCATCGCGGCGCGGGCAGTTTTTTCCATGACCGCGTAATCGATCGAATCTCCCTCGATCGCGGCGAATGGTTCGGCGGCGGGATGAAACAGGCTGCCATCCTCGCGCCCCTGCGCGGCGGCTTGTTTCACGAGGCTCGCCATGTCCGGGCGATGCGCGGCGAGCTCCTGCATCAGAAAGCCTGCCCGAAACGCGAAGATCCCGCCATTCCAGCTGTATTCGCCGCTTTCCAGATAGGCCTTGGCCCGCTCAAGATCGGGTTTTTCGACAAAGCGGGCAATCGTGAAACCTGCTCCAAGTGTCTCACCCCGATGCAGGTAGCCATAGCCGGTTTCGGGATGGGTCGGTGCAATGCCGAAAGACACCAGCCAGTCATCTGCGGCAAGCTCCGCAGCGGCAAGAGCGGCTGCGCGGAAAGCGGTTTCATCCGCGATATGGTGGTCGCTGGGGCACACCAGCATGATATCGTCATCCGGGAGCATCGCAGCGGCGAGCGCGATTGCCGGACCGGTGTTGCGCGCACACGGCTCGACAATGATGCGGTGCGAAGATTCTGCCGCACCTGAAGTAGCGATCTGCGCCTCGATCAGATCGATGTGCCGCTCGCCAGCGACGACTACCGGCGCAGCAAAGCGCGCATCGCCTGCGACCCTGCTAACCGCCTGTTCGAACAGGGTCTGTTCGCCGATTAGCGGCAGGAATGGCTTGGGCTTGTCCTTGCGGCTGACCGGCCAGAGCCTCGTGCCGCTGCCGCCGCACAGGATGACCGGGTGGATCGTATTGGGCATGAGACGGCTTTTCGTATCCGTGAGAATTCGTGGAAGGCAGCGATAGCGCCGCCTATATCAGCCGGACCGCGCGATACCAGCCTGATTTCGTGCGCTCGGCGTTCTATCTGGCCTGTTTCAGAACCATCTCTGCCGCCAATAGAACGGCGCCGGGACAGGATTGCCATTGCCGTCCTGCGCCGGGCGGAAGCGAAGCCGGTTCTCGACCAGCCGGCACGTGATGCGGTCGGCCTCCGGATCGGGGCTGGCGCGGTAGACAGAGCACTGGCGCGCGCGGCCATCGACCCCGACGATCACGCGAACGATCACCTCTGTCCCGCGGCGCGCCTGCCGCCCGCCGGGCGGGACCGGATAGTCACGTGCGTTGTCGATCCCGCCGGAGATGTGCACCGGCTTGCTGACAGCTATTCCGCCCTGCCCGCCGCCGCGATTTCCGCTGCCGGTTCCGGGACCGGAGCCTGCCGCACCGGTGCCTTCGCCCGTTTCGCGCGCGCCCGATCTGGTTGCGGTGCCGGTCGATGATGCCTCGGGCAGCGGCCTGGGCTGCTGCTCGATCGGCGTCTTGGGCGCGGTCACTGGCTGAGGGACGGCCTGCTCGCCGGGCGCACCCTGGGCGCCTTCATCGGGCTCGGACTCGTTTTCAGGCGGCGGCGGATCGGGAGGCGCCGTGATCGTCACCGTGAAAGCAGAGACGACGCTGTCTTCGACCGAAGCGGTGAAATCAGGCGCAAGCGCGCGCGCCAATCCATAAAGCGCGGCCACATGTAGCAGGATAATGATCACGACCAGCCACCAGCGAGGGCGGCGCATCGGGCCTGCGTAACGGGTTTTTACGGAGGTACTCGTCAACTGGGTTGCTGTCTTTCTGGTCCATTTCGGTGGCGATAGCGCCTCTGGATCGTGCGTTTTCCTATACCAAAGCTGGAGCGCAGTGCGATGGAGAGGATTATTACTGGCATAGACCCGGATGTAACGCGCAAGCGCGCTGGCGGTTTCGCAACGGGCCCGATCGATGCCGCAGATTTGGGTGTCGCGGCGCTCGGGGGGCTTGGCTTTTTCCTGCTCGCAGTGCTCAGCCTGTCGCTGTCGAAATTCGACGCGGCGCTCGCCAGCGTATGGTTTCCCAATGCAGCTGCGGTTGCGTTTCTCCTGACCGTCAGGCTGCGAAACGAGATACCGTTTTACGCCTGCGTCTTCGCCGCGAGCATGCTTGGCAATTTGATGGGCGGTATCCCGGCGGCAATGACGCCGGTCTTTTCGCTGGCCAATATCGTCGACATCGCCCTCGTCACAGGTCTGACACGTAAGGCCTGCGGTGACCGGCCCGACATGACTCAGCTGCCGCATCTCACGCGCTTCATCTGGGCTGGCGGGGTTGCCGGCCCGGTTGTTTCAGCGATCATTGCAGCAACCGTCATGGGCCCGGATGTGGAGGCAATGTGGTCCGGGGCAACCGCGTGGTTTCTGACCGACAGCATGGGTATGGTGCTGATCGTACCCACAGTCCTGCTGATCGTCGATGCTGCGCGGTCTTCTCAGCGCATTTCGGGCGCTGAGCTCGCCGAGCGGGTGACCTTGCTGATTGGCGGCATGGCCTGCGCCTATTTCGTCTTTCGTCAGGATATCTACCCGCTGCTGTTCCTCATACCGCCGATCACGCTGCTTCACGCCTTTCGCATGGGAAGCCTCGGCACGGCCTTTCATGTCTTAGCGGTCGCCGCCGTGACCAGCGCGATGACCTGGTGGGGCTATGGGCCGATTGACAGGGTAACCGCGTCTCCTGTCACGCAGGTCTATCTCGTTCAGACATTCATCGCGGCCAATTTCCTGACGGGTTTGCCGATCGCGGCAATCCTCGCGGGCCGTGACCGGATCATGCAGGAGCTGGACGGGGGCAAGCGCAAGCTTGATCTGCTGGCGGGCAATATAACCGACGCGGTGATGCGCTATGACCTCGAGGGAGTGTGCACCTATGCCTCGCCCTCGGTCCGTGATGTGCTTGGCGAAGATCCCGAGGTTCTGGTCGGACAGCGGCCCACGGACCGGATGCATGAGGATGCCAGGGACCGAATTACGCTCGCGCAGAGGAGGCTCGTCTCCGGCGAATCCGACAAGGAGCGTTTCACATATCGCCGCCTCCTCGATAGCGATGATGGTACACCTGTTTTCATCGAAGCCGATTGCGCTATCGCGTACAATCCAGAGAACTTGAAGCGCGAGGGAATTGTCGTGTCCGCGAGGGACGTGACCGAGCGGGTCGAGCTGGAATTGCTGCTGACCCGCGCCCGCCGCCACGCCGAAAACGCGGCCAATGCAAAGTCGGAATTCCTCGCCAATATGAGCCACGAAATCCGCACGCCGATGAACGGTGTGCTCGGATTTTCCGAGCTCATGCTGCAGAGCGACCTCGACGCCGACCAGCGCCGCCAGACGCAGCTGATCGTGCAATCGGCCCGTTCGATGATGCTGCTGCTCAACGATATACTCGACCTGTCGAAGATCGAAGCGGGGCAGATCACGATCGAGCATGCCCCTGTCGATATTCACCTGACACTGCAGGAATGCGCATCGCTGCACCGGGCCAATGCGAAGAAGAAGGGTGTCGAACTCATATTCGAGGCATCGGGCGATCAGCAGAGAGGAGCCAGCTGGATCGAAACGGACGGGCTGCGCGTGCGACAGATCGTGCTCAACCTCATTGGCAACGCAGTGAAATTCACCGAAAGCGGCTCCATAAATGTGAGTTACACGGTCGATGAAAACAAGTTCAGCGTACAGGTCCGCGATTCTGGCATAGGCATCAGCCCATCACGCCTCGAGACGATTTTCCAGCCCTTCACCCAAGCCGAGAGCGACACGTCGCGGCGCTTCGGCGGAACCGGCCTTGGCCTGACGATCAGCCGCCAGCTCGCAGAATTGCTCGGCGGTTTTATCGAGGCCGAAAGCACGCCGGGCTCCGGGTCTTGCTTCACCCTCACGCTGCCCGCTGTGCACGCAGAACCGGTCCGGTCGGACGGCCCCGTTCAAACCGAACTTGCTCTTGAAAACATGCCGAGCGATGCCCGCATTCTTCTGGCCGAGGACCACGACATCAACCGTCTCCTGGCAACCGAAATGCTTGAGCGCTGCGGCCAGAAGGTCGCGGTGGCCCATGACGGGAACGAGGCAATTTCGATGGTGATCGACAGCGTGATGCGTGGATCGCCGTTCGACCTTGTCCTGATGGATATTCAGATGCCCGGCTGTGACGGCTATGCCGCGACGCGGGCCATTCGCGCAGAAGGTATCTGTGCAGATACGCTGCCTATCGTCGCCTTGACCGCCAACGCATTTCCCGAAGATATTGCCGCGGCGCGCGATGCAGGGATGCAGGCCCACTTGGCAAAGCCGCTGGTGTTCGCCGATCTCGCCCGCGCGCTGCAGCGCTGGCTCCCCACGCGTATCGTCGAGACCGCACCAGAGGATACGGCTGTGTCCGGCGCGCAGGCGCCGGGCCAAGAGCAGGCTGATGGCACCGACAGCCGGTCAGAAGGGATGCCGAGGAACGGCCAAGTTTCAGACTTCGCAGCGGTTCCGCAGGTGAAGTCCGAAAAGCTGATCGAGCGCTGGCATTTGCGGCGGAGCGAAGCGGTCGAGGCGGTTCGCGGAGCCGCGCGCAAAGGCCTGTTCGCCAATGCTTCGCTCACGGACGAAGACCGGATCGAACTCGCGCGGACCGTCCACAAGCTGGCAGGCACTGCCGCGATGTTTGGCGAGCCTGAACTCGGCAATCAGGCCGCTGCGCTCGAACGCGCGCTAAGGAATGAGCTGGATGGCTCCGTCCAGCATGCGCTGGCGACCGAGCTGCTTAATCTTGCCGACGAAAGCGCGGCCGGAGCGCGAGAAGCAAGGCACGCCTGATAGGCAAGCGAGCCGCGCGCCATGCGCTGCAACCCGGCCACAAAAGCAAACGGCGGGACCCCAAGGCCCCGCCGCTGCTTTTTCCTGTAATCGGAGTGCGACGAACTAGAATTCGTAGCGGGCACCGACCTGAATACGCCAGATGCTGTTGTTGACGAAGGTATCCGCTTCACCGGCAAAGCCGTTGAAGTTGTCGATCACGTAACGGCCCTGATCGTCGAACGCGCCGTCAACAAGATCGACCCGTCCGTCAAACCCGCCAAGTGCGCGGCGAGTGTTCCAGTCGCCGTCGAGCAGGTTCAGGAAGTTTGCGAAATCCGCGAACACTTCGATGCGGTCTTCCTTGATACCCGTCAACGATCCGAGGAACGGCAGTTCCTGGCTCAAACGGATATCCATGTCGAAGAACCACTCGTTGCGGCAGGAGTTGCGCTTGATCGTTTCACCGGGAGTGAATTCGCAGTTCAAGTCGCTCACGACACCGGTACCGTCATTAATCGCCGCCAGCAGTGCGGTGACCGCAGCTGGATCGCTGTCAGGCGAAAGGTTCGGATCGTTCAGGCCGGTCGGGATGTAAAGCAGCGCGTTCTGCTCACGCGCGCTGGCATCGTCGAAGAACGGGCGGCCATCGTCGAACACGAGGCTGTACGGACGACCTTCCGAAGCACGGAAGAAGATGCCGAGGCCGGTGTCGAAACCATCGATGAATTCTTCACGGACGAACAACGATGCGGTGAAGTTGTGCCGCGTTTCAAAGCCGGACTGCGAGACCGCAGGGCTCTGACGGTTGAAGGCCGGGAAGTTGTCGATGGTCGACGTCGCGGTCGACGAGCGGAAGTTGTTGGTCTGCTCGCTATCGCTGAATGCGTAACCAAAGTTCACATTCACGCTGCCGGTGTCGGTGAACAGACCTTCGCTGAAGCGCTTGGTCAGAATCAACGAGGCGTTGTGGCTGTCAAAGCTCGGGCCATTGTTCAACTGCACGAAGTCGTCGAGACTGGTGCCGAAACATTCCGGGGTGACATTATCGAAAGTCGGCGGATTGCCGGTTACGAAGGTCGCGTTACAGCCGGCCCGCAGCGGGTCGATCGGACGGCGCAGTTCGCGGCCATCGACCGTGAAGCCGTTAAGCCCGAGCGACGGATCGATTACCTGCACGAGGTCGTTCACGTTGAGCGTGTCGTTAAACCGCGTGTAAATGTAATCGACGTTCAGACGCCAGCCGGAGAAGAACCCGCTGTCGGTACCGATTTCGGTTGCGAAGCCGACATTGGCGCGAACCGCGGTCGGAATGTCGAAATCGGGTGCGATCGACTGGAGGTCGCCATTACCGGCAGCCGCGCCAGCGGCCGCTGCATCGATGGCGCATTGCGGGAAGCCGGTGAAGCCGCCGCCGGTTACGACGTCGATCTGGCCGGTAGCCGCATCAATCGGAAGATCTGCGGTAGCGCAGTCACCCGTGTCGCCCGATACCGATGCAAATCCATCGTTCGAGAACGCATTCGAGAAATAGACAACCGGATCGCCGCCCGCGAACACACCGAGACCGGCGGTCACACGGCTTGCCGAGAAGAAGCCTTCATTGTCGAATTCGTAGGTCGCAGCGATACGCGGAAGCACGACCGGATCGATCTTGCTGAACGATACCGCGTTGGTGAAACCGAAACGTTCCTGGAAAAGACCGTTGGCACGCGGCGCGTCGCCATCATAGAGCTGGACACGCACGCCGGCGGTCAGGCTCAGCTGGTCGGTCGCCTGCCATTCGTCCTGTGCGAACACCGAATACACCCGGCGGCTGAACAGCGCGGCAGCGTTGTTGATATCGCCGTCGATACCGGCACGAATGGCACCGCCACCCGCATCACCGGCCACGACATCGGCAGGACCGTCAAAGTCGCCGCCCGTTCCCGGTGCGAGCAGACCCTGCTCGAAATCGTCGAGGCCGTTGAAGAACAGCGTACCGGTTGCGTTGATCGCGAACAGGTTGAACACTTCGAGGTCGTTGATCTCGGCACCGAACTTCAGGAAGTGACCTTCGCCTGCATCCACGTTGAGGATGAAGCGGGCCTGATCGATCTTGGTGTCGAGTTGGTTGGCCGAGCGGAAGATGCCCGGACCGGTAGCGAGGCCGCCAGCTTCCCCGTCGGGGATCAGGCCGCTGTTTTCATTGTCGAGACCAACAACGAGGCGCACGGTCGGATTGTCCGACTGGGCTTCGCCAAAACCGACCGGACCCTGAACGTCGCCGACTTCGGCGCGGCTGAGGCGCAGTTCGGTCGAGATCGTGTCGCTCCAGTCGGAATACAGACGGACCGAGTAGTAATCGGAGATCGTGCCTTCGTCTTCGAACGAGTTGAAGCCGGTGAAGGTCTCCCCGCCGCCGTCGAATTCGACATTGGTTTCTTCGAGACGCTGATAGGTAGCCTCAAGGCGGTGATCGTCGGTGATCTGCGCATCGAGACGGCCGAAATAGCGGACGTTACCTTCCGGAAGCTGCGAAGGAAGACCGCCAATGTCCTGTCCATAGACGTCGTTGGCGATCTGCGCGAAGCGATCGAACTGGGCCTGGGTTACGAAGTTTTCCTCGTCGGCAGCGCCCGAACCGAACGGTCCGCGGTTGAAGCCGTCGGCCAGCTTCACTTCTTCGTAGCCGAGCGAGAAGAAAAGGCGATCGGGAATGATCGGGCCCGAAAGCGTGGCGCCCCACCGCTCTTCGCGGCCGGCATTGATACCGGTTGTCGTACCGTCGGCTTCGACGACCGAGTCATTCTGCATGCTCTCGTCGAAGTAGGTGTAGAATGCCGAACCAGAGAATTCGTTCTGACCGGCCTTGGTGACGACGTTCACGAGGCAGCCGGTGAAGTCGGAATACTCGACGTCGAACGGAGCGAACTCGACCGAAGTCTGCTCGATCACATCGAACGGAAGCGGCAGCGAGTTACGTGCAGCAAATGGCGCGCCGTTCAGACCGAACACGTCGGACTGGATGATCCCGTCAACGGTGAAGGTGTTCGAGCGGTCATTGCCGCCAAGGCACGAGATACGATCGACGTCGTTGCTCTGCTCGAGGCTGACACGCGGGTCGATCCGGATGATGTCGCGAACGTCGCGGGTGATCGAAGGGAATGCTTCGAGCGTCGCGGTGTCGAATGCGGTACCCGGGCCGACGGCAAGCTGGGTCACGCCGGCGCGCGCGCCGGTAACGACGATGACATTGTCCGCGCCGCCAGCAGCGGTCGCGGCGAGCGTGAAGTTGAAGCCGGTGTTACCCGAAATGCTGGTAAACACGTCCTCGACGGTCTGGCCTTCATAGCCCGACGCGGTGACGGTTACTGTGTATGGACCGCCCGGCGGGAGCGAGCCGACGCGGAAGCCGCCTTCGGAGCCTGCGGTCGCGGTGCGGACCGAACCGGTACGCTCGTCGGTGATGGTGACGACCGCTCCGGGCAGTGCTGCGCCGGTATCGTCGGTAACCGAACCTTCGATGCCAGAAGTAATCTGCTGGGCAGCTACCGGTGTTGTAAAAGTTGTGGCGGCAGTGAGACTGACGACGCTCGCTGCCAAGAGATACTTGAGTTTCATGAATTAGCCCCTGGTCACAAAGGAATGACGGTGAACGGCGCTCTGACTAGGCGCGTTGCGCTGCACAAAAGCGACTGTTTTGTGACAATTCGATGAAACGGAGTGAGCCGCCTAGGCGGTTTTGCTGCAATGCGTCAAAACGCGGCGCGCTAAGGCACGGAATCCAGCCGATTCGCGGTCCAGTGTTGCAACCAAGCCACGAGAATATTGTATTTTGCGGCCTCTGAGATTCTCACAAACACACCGGGATTCCCCGCATCAGCGGTGCGAATCCCCGAGCGTCAGGCCAGGTTGATCTCGCGCAGGCGCTGCAGGAGGAAATCGTGCGAAGTGATCGGTTCTGGCAGGGGTTCGCCCGAATTTTCGTCGACACAGCCCGGCAGCGGTTCGATCAGGTAGTCGGGCCGGAAATGAAGAAAGAACGGCATCGAATAGCGCGAGCGCCGCGCCGCCTCTCCGCTGGGATTGACCACGCGGTGCGTGGTTGAGCGCAATACCCCGCCGGTCAGCCGCTCGAGCATGTCGCCGACATTGATGACTAGAGCGCCTTCGGGCACGTCGACCGACAGCCACTCACCTGTCTTGCTGAGCAGTTCCAGCCCGGCTTCCTCTGCGCCGAGCAGCAGCGTAATCGTGTTGATATCGCCGTGCGCGGCTGCGCGGATTGCGCCTTCGGGGGCTTCGGGACCGAGCGGCGGATAATGCAGCAGGCGCATCACCGAATTCCCGTCCTCGACCGTCGGTGCAAAGAAATTGCGCTCAAGCCCGAGATGCAGGGCTATGGCTTCGAGCACGCGCAGGCCGGCTTCGTCGAATGCGCCGAACAATTCGGTGAAAGTGTCCTTGAAGCTACGGACTTCCTCGGGCCAGATGTTCGGAGCCATGTATTCCGAAAGCTCATGACCATCGCCTAGCGAGCGGTACCGACATGCCAGAATTCCTTCAGGTCGAAGATTTCGGCATCCTTGGCCTTTTCAGTGCCGAACGGCGTGTATCCGCGCGCTCCGCCTCCGCCTTCGATCTTGTACGAGCGCTTCACGGCATCAGGCAGCGCGAAGAATTCCTTCGACTTGGCTTCGGCGCGGGCAATCAGGTCGCGGGGAATGCCGTGATCGCGCACGATTGCGAAACCGTATTCGGCAAAGCTTTTCCCAAGCTCATCGGCAATATCTTCCGATGGCTGGGCAAGCGAGACGCTGGCGATGCCCGCTGTAGAGCGGGTGGTGGTTGCATTTGTAACTTCACTCATGGGTGCGGCTTTACACCCGCCAGCGCGATCCTGCCAAGAGGGTGCTTTCGCTCCGCCCTACAGGGGCAGGAAAATGCTCGCCAGCGCCGCGCTCATCAGATTGGCGAGGCTCCCTGCGGCGAGCGCCTTCAGCCCCAGGCGCGCGATCACGGGGCGCTGGTTCGGCGCGAGCCCGCCGGTCACCGCCATCTGGATCGCGATCGAGGAGAAGTTGGCAAAGCCGCATAATGCGAACGTGACGATCGCGCGGCTGCGCTCCGTCAATTCATTCCCGGTCATCGCGCCCAGATCGATGAATGCGACGAATTCGTTGAGCACGATCTTGGTCCCGAACAATCCGCCTGCGATCTGCGCTTGATCCCAGTCCGAGATTCCGATCAGGAACATGACGGGCGCAAACAGGTATCCGAGCAGCTTCTGGAAACTGATCGTGCTGAGCCACGTCGCGGTTTCCTCGCCGAAGGGAACTCCTGTGCCTGCCGCAAGCGCGACAAGGCCCGAGCCAAGCCCGCCGAGCATCCCATTGGCCAGCGCCACCAGCGCGACAAACACCATCACCATCGCCCCAACCGCGACGGCCAGTTTCACGCCTGTTTGCGTGCCTTGCGCCGCCGCTTCGATAATGTTGGCGGGGCGCTGCCCTTCTTCGAAAGTCTCGGCCATCTCGACCTCGGCAGGCTTTCCGCCTTCGACAATGGCAGCAGGGCCTTCTCCGGAAATACGCGATTGCGGCAGTTCGATTTCGTCGCCGTTCTCGTCATACATGGTCACCCGCGTCGCCTGCGCAGGGACAGTGGATCCCCCGCGCGCCTGCGCCGCGGCCATTTTTGCCACGCTCGCTTCGTGTGAGACCTCTTCCTCGTCCGGCATGATGATCTTCGCCATCAGGATACCGCCCGGCGCCGACATGAACGCGGCGGCCAGCAGGAACGGAACCGCTTCCGACCCGATGAAGCTCGCATAGGCGGCAAGGATCGTGCCCGCGACCCCGGCCATGCCGACCGTCATCAGAGTGAACAGCCGCGCCGGCGAAAGCGATGCCAGATAAGGGCGCACGACCAGTGGGCTTTCCGACTGACCCACGAAGATATTTGCCGCGCTGCCCAGCGCTTCGACCTTGCTGATCCCGGTGATCCAGCCGATTGCTCCACCGACCCAGCGCACCAATCGCTGCATGATGCCGAGGTGATAGAGGATCGACACGATCGCCGCGAAGAACACGATAACCGGAAGCGCCGCGATCACGAAAGTGTTGGTGAAGGGGTTGGTGTCCATCGGCCCAAACACCGCTTCGATCCCGACCTTGGAATAATCGAGCAGCGCGATCACGCCGTTAGACAGCGCCTGGATCGTTGCGACCCCGAAGTCCGTTCGCAAAACCAGCAGCGCCATGAAGGCCTGCAGCGCAAAGGCCGCCGTCACGACGCGCAGCCTGATCCGGCTTTTGCCTGACGAGAGAAGGAAGGCGACGCCAAGAATGGCGACGATGCCAAGCAGGCTGAACAGGTTGGACGTGATACTGTCGCTCACGGCTATTGGTGCCCCCGGATAGTAAGTCTAGATCGATCCCGAGCGCCGTGGACGCGGCGCGATTGGGCCGGGGTGGCATTTTGCAGATGGTAGCGCAACTCCCAAACCGCCTCTGTCCCTAGCCAGGCAGTACAACCGGGTGAAAGCCGCAGTGTGCTGGCTTCCTTTTTGCAAGCGGGCACCTTACGCCCACGAGCATGAGCGATACCAATTCCCAAACGCAGGCCTCTGGCCCCAATGCGGCGCGCGCCATGGCCACGCCGATGGCGCTGTTCGTATACATCATCCTGTATGGCGGGATGACCGTGCTCGCCGGGGTGGTTGCCTTCAAACAGGTGCAATTGTGGCCGTCCGAGCTTGCGGTCGAGGCGGGGATATTCCCCTTCCTGATGCTGGTGGTGATTACGAGCACGGTCGCGCAGCTTTACGGCCAGAAGCTCGCCAATCGCCTGATCTGGATCGGGTTTATCCCGCTCGCGCTTTCGGCGGCGCTGATTTATCTCGTGTTGTCGCTGCCGGCTTCGCCTGAGATGCTGGAGTTCCGCGCGACCGACCTGGCAGCGTTCGAAACCGTCCTTGGGCAAACGCCTCGCATCCTCATGGCGGGTCCCGCGGCCTATATCACCTCGCTGCTGCTGAATGTCTGGATATTCTCGCGCCTGCGCGGCGGCGGGGAGGCGACGACGATCGGCCTGATGATCCGGGGCGCCATAGCGTCTGCGCTGAGCCAGGCGCTCGATTCGATCATTTTCGTCACGCTCGCCTTTTACGGCGAGTTCGACATCACGAATCTCCTAATCGGACAAGTGCTGGCTAAAGTTACGCTGAGCCTTGTGCTCGTACCGTTTCTCATCACCTTCGGCGTGAAACTGGCGGAATGGCTGGACCAGCGCGGAGAGATTGCCGCGGCTTGAGGCGCTAACCGCCGATGCAGCAGCGCGGGAACCAAAGCGCTCAAAAAGGTGGTGAGCCCTGCTGGGTTCGAACCAGCGACCTACTGATTAAAAGTCAGTTGCTCTACCGACTGAGCTAAGGGCCCCCACGGGCATTCGGCGCTGCGCGATGCGTGCCGAACGGAGCGCTCACCTAAGGAGCGCGCGCGGACTGGTCAAGCGTGCATTGAGGTGGGCGAGCGACAAATTGGAAATCGGATGGCGCCAGCCCCGTGCAATCGCGCTTGCCGGGCCGAGCACAAACGCGCGATTGCGCATGTAGCGGTGCGGGATGGTAAGCCTGCGGTCCTCCCACACTCCGCCGCTCCACAGGACGATGTCGAGGTCCAGAACCCGGTCGCCCCAGCGCCGTGCTGTGCGCCGCCCAAACTCGCGCTCCATACGCTTCAGAGCGCTCAGAAGCGCGGGCGGATTGTATTCGCTTTCGAGCAATATTGCCGCGTTTGCGAAGCGGCGCTGCGCGGGCCCCATTGGCGCGCTGGCGATAATTTGCGACCGGTCGCTGACTGTCCCGAGCGCGGCGAGCTCCTCCATCGCTGCTCGCACGACCTCGCGCGGGCGCCCATAGAGAGGGTGCCGCCGGTTCGATCCGAGCGCGACAAGGTAGGTGCTGCTCAAATGTCTTGCGCAATCCGGTACGTAAAGTTGCGGGCGGCGATCACGGAAAAAGCCCATTCCTGCGCGATGCGTGGCCGCGCGGGCGAGATCGAGCGTGGTGACAAGGGCGCCGCTTTGCTCAGCGCCGAACTCTTCGGTGATATCACCCCACTCGTCGCAGATGAAGGAATGGCCGTAAAAGCTCTGCTCGCCGTCATCTCCCTCCGCGCCGATGCGGTTGCTGGCTACCACCGGCATGCAGTTGGATACGGCGTGCCCGATCATCGCGCGGCGCCACATGCGGCTGGTGTCGAGATCGGCGTCGTAAGGCTCGGATCCAATTGCGGTGGGATACAGCAGCACTTCTGCGCCCTTCAGCGCCATGACCCGCGCGCATTCGGGATACCACTGGTCCCAGCAAATGCCGACACCGATGCGGACGGGCGCCCCTTGATCGCCTGGCACGTCCCACACCTTGAACCCGTCATTGCCCGGTCGGAAATAGAACTTCTCCTCATAACCCGGCCCATCGGGGATATGGCTCTTGCGGTATGTGCCCATGATCTCGCCATCGGGGCCGATCATGGCGAGCGTATTGTAGTAGTGATGCCCGTCGCGCTCGAAGAAGCTCGTCGGGATCGCGACCTTCAGCTTGGCCGCGAGCGCCTGCATCGCGGTGACACTGGGATGCTCGGTTGTCGGACGAGCAAGCGCGAACAGCGCCTCGTCCTCCTCGCGGCAGAAATACGGCCCGGAAAACAGCTCGGGCGGCAGAATCAGCTTTGCACCCTTGTCGGCGGCCTGCTCGACCAGCCGCGACACTGCGGCAATATTTTCCGCCTCGTCCTTATGGGAGAGGGCTAGCTGAAGGGCGGCGAGGGTAATCGTGCTCATGCAGGCGCGGTTACTTCTCTCGTAGCGCGAAGTCCACTTGCACCGTAACCGCGCTCGTTGTCTGGCCCGGCATGATGCTGGCTGCATTGGCGGATTGGTCCAGCATCTCCGGCACTGCGTCAGCCGTCGGCGGGGGCGGCGGAGCAACGGGGCGGGTGCGCACCATCGCATCCATCGCGGTTGCCTGCGCGCCGGCGAAATAGCGGTTACCCTGCGATCCACCTCCGTCGCGGATATACAGCACTCGCGAAATCTCCATCCCGGCAGCCTCGGCATATGCTTCCGCGCGCTTGCGGGCGTTTTCGTAGGCAGCGGCATAAGCGGTGTTGGCAGCAGCCTCCGGGTCGGAGAGGCGCAGGTCAGGGCCGGAAACGATATTTGCGCCGACACTGGTCGCGGCGGTCACTGCAGCACCCGCCTGCTCGATATCGCGCACCCGGACAGCCACGGTATTGTATGCTTGGAATTGCCCGCGCCGGTCGCCCCAGTTGATCCGCCGGACACTGACGGTGCTAGTCTGAATGTCGTCTTCAGCTACGCCAAGCTCTTTCAGGGCGGTGACGATCTCGGCAATGTCCTCAGCGGTTTCGCTCGAGGCCGATTGCGCGCTGCGCGACCAGTTCTGCACGCCAGCCTGAAAGCGGGCCTCGTCCGGGCGCATGTCGGCTTCTCCCGTGGCGCTGACCGACAAAAGCGTTTCGCTGCGATCGACCCCGCGCACCTCGTCTTGCCTGCCGCCGCAGGCGGTCAAGAGAATGCACGATGCGATCACGATGGGCGGCATGAAGCGGGACATGAGGACCTCCTTTTCGGGAGCCCCTGTGCGGCCCCGTTGAGGCCTACCGTTTCGGTGCCGTACAATGAACGGCGGATGAATGATACTCTGTATCATCCATCCGCCGTGCCCTTGATTTTCAATTGTTTAGGTCGTTCAATCTGCCTTCTTGAACAGCAGCGTCATGCGGTCGCTTTCCCCGATGGCGAGGTATTCGTCGCGGCGCTGATCGTCGGCACCAGTCGCGAGCACTGGCGGCAGGGTCCACACGCCGTTTTCCCAATTGGCCGGGTCATTGGGGTTGGCGTTGATCTCGCTTTCGGCGACAAGTTCGAAGCCGTTCGCCTCGAAGATGTTCACGACGTCCTGCTGGCGCATATAGCCCCGCTGGCGTGCGCCGTAATCGTCATAGCTCGCCCCTTCAGGCGCGCGGTGCTGAACGACGCCAACCATACCGTCGTCCTTGAGCATTGTGCGAGCCGCCTTCAGCACGTCATCGGCGCTGTTGCCGATATTGAGGCCGTGCATCGAGCGGAAGATCACGACCCGGTCGACAGTGCCCGCCACTTCGTCGGGCATCTCGTCGGTTTCGAACGCCGTCACGGCATCGGCCTCGACGCCCATCGCCTCGGCAACACCGGACTTGAAGCGCTCGGTCCAGCCTTTGGCGCGCGCTTCCTGTGCGCGGTTGTTGTAGGTGCGCGCGTCGCTGTCGCCGTTGAAGGCGATATATTCGCCCTGCGGCATGATCCAAGGTGCAAGCGCGCGGGTGTACCACGCACCGCCGGGGCCATATTCGGCAACGGTCATTGTCGGTTCGATCTGGAAGAAAGCGAGCGTTTCTGCCGGATGGCGATACTGGTCGCGCGCACGATCATTATCGCGGCGTTCATGCGCGAGCACTTCTTCGAGTGTCGGTGCGCCAGCAACGTGATCATCGGCGATCACCGGAGTGGACAGGGAGAATGTGGCAACACCGGCAATTGCGGCGAGCGAGGCAAGATTGAGCGGTTTCATTACGGGGGGTCCTCTCTTCTTCAAAACTCTGTGCCGCATTCCTTACGCAGGTGGGAATTTATGACAAGGTCTGCGCGCACTGCACTGGCAATACTGGTCCGCCCTCCTATGTCCTTCATCGAATAAAGGAGATCGAGAGCCATGGAACAGGCGATTATAGCAGGTGGGTGCTTCTGGTGCACCGAAGCGGTTTTCCGCGATGTCGTGGGCGTGAGCGAGGTCGAAAGCGGCTATATCGGCGGGGAGACCGCGAACCCTACCTACAAGGAAGTGTGCACCGGCAAGACCGGCCATGCCGAAGCGATCCGGGTGTCCTTCGATCCGGAAACGATTTCGTTGCCCGAAATCTACGATGTGTTTCTCGGCGCGCACGATCCGACCCAGCTCAATCGCCAGGGCGGCGATGTCGGCGCGCAGTACCGCTCGGCGATATTCCCGCTCTCGGACGAGCAGGCTCGAGAGGCCGAAGCGGCTATCGGGCGCTGGAATGCCGAGAATGGCAAAATGGCCGTCACGACCATTGAGGGTCTCGATGGCGGCGCGCAGGGCAAGGAATGGTATCCGGCAGAGGGCTATCACCAGGAATACTGGGAAGGCGAAGGCCAGCGAAACCCCTATTGCCTCGCAGTGATCCCGCCCAAATTGATGAAGCTCAGAAAGAGCTTTCAGAACAAGGTGAAGGCCTAGCGGCGGTTTGCCATTACGGGAGGAGAGATGGCCCGGCAATTTTCCCGCTCGTATGCATTCGGCCACACGGTCAACGCTGATGGATCGGTGGCGTTCGAGTGTTCGACCGATACATCCGAATGGCCCTGGCTGGCGCTAGGGCCGCACCACCCAGTCGTGATCCAGGCTCAGAACTTCTGGACAAGCGTAGGCGCCATCATGGCTCTGGGCGGGATGGAGGATGGCCAATGGTCTGCCCTGACCTGGACCGATTGGACCTGCGGCAAAGCGGAAGTCGGAGATGCGGTCCGCGGTGTCTACGCGCGCGAAAGAGCGGGTGATGGCGAGCGTTACGTAATCGTGCTTTTCGACCGGGCCGACCGCCAGATTGTCCGGATGCGCGGACGCGGGGTTGTCTTCCGCAACCGCAATTTCGAAGAATGGCGCGGTTCGGCCAAATCCGAAGCAAAAGCCTCTTCGGTTGGCCATTCAATCGCATTCGCGCCGCGCGGCGCACTTGGTATCGGACCGACCGAGCATCCGCTGGTCAGCAAAGGCTGCGGGACAGGCTTGGCGACATTCGATGCCCTGATCACGGCTGAAAATGGACTGCCTCCGGCCAACCCGATGCTTGGCGGCTCCGGCGACCACGTCAATTCGGTCCATATGATTGAGGCTGCAAGGCAAGCGCTGAGCCTGCTGCGGAGTAATCGCGATATCTCGGTGACCGGCGGCGAGATGGAGCTCAATCGCTATGTCGAACTGGGCGCCCCGTTTCAGCTGACAACAGCATCCGATGGCCAGGGAGAGGCCCGCTTCACGCTTGAGCAGCTTGGCAAGGAATGCGCGGTGCTCACCCTGCGCTGGGATGCAGATTAGCGCTTTCGCCAGCGCGCAATAAAGAACCCGTCAAGCCCGCCATCGTCGGGCAGCATACCCGGATGCGTGCGGACCCAGCCTTCCGGCGTCGGCTCGATACCGGCGGGCAATTCATCGACAGCTACAGGCACCTGTTGCAGATCGAAGGTTTCGCCAATCCACGCCGCCTGGTCCTCGCCCTCGTCGCTCTCGAGCGAGCAAACCGCGTAAACGAACATTGCCCCGCTCGGCAGCCATTCCACCGCTTGGTGGATCAGCGATTGCTGGACCTCCGTCATTTCGCCGATTGCGCGCGGGCCGATCCGGTGCAGCACGTCGGGGTGCCGGCGGCATGTCCCGGTCGCGGTGCACGGCGCATCGAGCAGGATCGCATCGAAGCGCTTGGCCGGATGATAGGTTAGCGCATTGGCTTTCACGACTTCGGCTTCCAGCTGTGTCCGTTTCAGGTTGTCGCGCAGCATTTCCAGCCGCTTTCCGCTGATATCAAGCGCGGTGACGTTCCACCCGCTCGCCGCCAGCGCGAGCGTCTTTCCGCCGGGTGCTGCACACAGGTCGAGCGCGCGCCTGCCCTCTCCCCCTCCCAGTAGACGCGCGGGCAATTGCGCGGCGAGGTCCTGCACCCACCATGCGCCTTCGTCATAACTGGGCATCTGCTCGATGGGCGTTCCGCGCGGCAGGCGCACATGGCCCGGCGTCAGGCTGGTCCCGCCCATATCGGTTGCGCGCGCGGCGGTCTGATCATGCTCCTTGAGCGCGAGATCGACCTCGGGCGGGTCAATCAGGCCCGGTGCAATCTCGAGAGCCCGCTTGCCCCACCGCGCGAGCACGGCGTCGTTCAGGATCGGCACCTCAGGCAACAACACCTCACGCTTCATCAAAGTCGAGAAGACGCCGTGTGCCAGCCGGCGCGGACCGCCGCTCAGCAGCGGCAGGCAGGTCGCGATGACCGCATGGGGCGGCGTATCAAGCCGCAGTGCCTGCGCGAGCATCATCCGCAGCACGGTGCGCGGCTTGGCATCATCTGGCAGACGCTTCTTCGTGGCGCTGTCGATCAGGGTGTCGAGATCGGTCAGCCAGCGAAGCGTCTCACCTGCAATCGCGCGGGCAAGCGCACGGTCGGCAGGGCCATCGACCCCCTTCATCGCGGCGCTTTCGGTCTGTTCGAGTGTCTCGCCCCGGCGCAGGACGGCATCGAGCAATTTGAGCGCGGCGCGGCGCGCGGGAAATCCAGGAGCTGTGGCCATATGCGGATGCGCCATACCAGCATTGAAACCAAGCGCCAGTATGTGCGTTGATAGTCCGCCATGACCAAACAGAAATCAGATGCCGCGCGGAACTTTCAGAAGCCAGCGCACTGGACCAACGAACCACCGCCCCAGCCCAAGGCGGTCGATCCGCTCAAGGACGAACCGCGCGAGATTTCTCCCACCCGCTACGGCGATTGGGAAAAAGACGGTATCGCCTGGGATTTCTAGAGAGTCTTGAACTCCACTTTCAGCCCGTCCTTGGGCTGCGGAATTGGCCATTCCTGCCAGTCGGGATCATAGCCCTCGGCGACTTCTATCCGGTAACGCTGGAGCACTTGCGCGAGCAGGATCTTCACCTGCATGTAGGCGAAGTGCAGCCCCAGACACATATGCGCACCGCCGCCGAAGGGGACCCACGCGTATTTGTGCCGCGCCTTCACCTTTTCCGGCGTGAAGCGCATCGGGTCGAAGGTGTAGGGATCGTCCCAATATTCCTCGGAATGGTGCGTCCAGTAAATGTTGATCCCGACATGCGTGCCAGCGGGGATGTGATACCCTTCATAGTCGAAGCTCTTGAGCGCACGGCGCGGCATTGATGGCACGGGAGGGACCATCCGCAACGCTTCCTTGAACGCCATTTCGGTCAGCTCGAGCTTACCAAGGTCTTCGTAATCGAGCGCGCGCGGAGTGCCTGAACCGTCCGGCCCGCCGGTAACCGCAACGATCTCCTCGCGCAGCTTGTCCTGCCATTCGGGGTTCTTCGCGAGGTGATAGATCAGCGAGGTCGCGCTGGAGGTGATCGTGTCATGCGCGGCCATCATCAGGAAATTCATGTGATCGACCACTTCATCGACCGGCAGCAATGATCCGTCTTCGCGCGTCGCGGTCGCGAACTGGCTGAACATGTCCTGCCCGCCGCCCTGCTCGCGCCGCTTGTGCGTTTCGGCAGTGAAATAGTCGACGAGGTATTTGCGGCCATCGACCCCGCGCTTCATCTTGGTGAAGGGCAATGGCTTGCGCACCGGTGCGACCGATGCCTGCACCATATCGACAAACGCGACGTTGATCTTGTCCGCCTCCGGCCCCCATGGGATGCCGATGAAGCTGTCTGCGGCGAGATCGAGCGTCAGTTTCTTAATCGCGGGATAGAATTCCATCGCCCCTTCCCAATTCGCCACATCCTTGGCGATGCCGCGATTGAGCGCGCCCGAATAATGCCGCATCGGTTCGGGCTTGAACGCGATGGAAAGCGCACGGCGATCGATCCGGTGATGGTCGAAATCCATGAGCATCAGCCCGCGCGGGAACAACTGGTCGAGCACAGGGCCCCAGCCCTGCTCGCTGGAGAAAATCTTGTCCCGGTTGAACAGCACCATCTCGTTGGCTTCGGCGCCGATAAGCGCGACATTCCAGCCGCCGAATGCGAAAGTCTTGTAGACCTTGCCGTAGGTCTCGACCATCCGGTTGGTAAAACCGTGCGGGTCGGCCAACTGTTTGAAGGTGTTGCCGACAACCGGCCAACCACCCTCTCCGGGGATATGTGCCAGGTCATCATCGGACGGCACGCCCTCGGACCAGTGCTTCGGGGGAGCGGGATCGGCTTTTGCTAAGGTGGCCATGACGTGTCCGTTATCAGGTTCGGATTAACAACTAACCTCAGTGTAAGTAAGCGGCGCGCGCAAATCCAGCGCGAATGCTCAGATCCACCCGGAAAGCTCGCGGCGGATCAGGGCATCGATCATTCTTACGCCGCTCGCGCTGACATTGAGGCAATCGAGCACGGCATAATCCTGTCCGCCCGCCTCCAGGAATTCATCGCGCCCTTCCAGCGCAAGTTCCTCGAGCGTTTCGACACAATCTGCAGCGAAGCCGGGCGCGGCCACGATCAGGCGCTTGGTCCCTTTTTCGCCTTCGGCAATCAACGTGTCATCGGTGGCAGGCTCAAGCCACTGCGCGGGGCCGAAACGCGATTGAAATGTCGTCTCGAACCGCACGTCCGCAAACTCAGGACGTTCGGCCAGCCGCTCGCGCAGCAGGCGCGCGGTCTTGTGACAGTGGCAGTGATACGGATCGCCCTTTTCGAGGGTGCGCTGCGGCATTCCGTGGAACGAGAGCAGCATGACTTCGGGCTTGAAAGTCAGCCCGGCCACCTGCCGGGTGAGGTCATCAGCCAGCGCCTCGAGATAGGCGGGATCGTCGTGATAGGGCGGCACGAACCGTAGCGCGGGCTGCCAGCGCATTTCGCCCAGCACGCGTGCAACCTCGTCGAACACGGTCGCGGTCGTGGCGGCACAATATTGCGGATACATTGGCGCGATCAGGATGCGGTCGCAGCCCTTCTCGGTCAGTTCGGTCAAACGCTGCTCGATCGAGGGTGAACCATAGCGCATCGCGTAATCGACCACGATGCTTTCACCAAGGTCGTCCGCGATCGCTTCGGCCTGCTGCGCGGTGATGTCCGCGAGCGGCGAACCGCGCGCCGTCCATATCTTTGTATAGGCCTCGGAGCTTTTTTGCGGACGTGTGTTGAGGATGATGCCGCGCAGGATCGGCTGCCAGGCAAGCTTGGGGATCTCGATCACACGCGGGTCGGAGAGGAATTGCCTGAGGTAGCGCTTGACCGAAGCCGGATCGGGACCGTCGGGCGTGCCGAGATTGACCAGCAAGACGCCGATGAACCCGCTCTTGACCGGCGGATGGTCGCTTGGAAGGCGCTGCTTTTGCCAGGTCATGGTTTCGGTAACGCCCGGGAGGCGATGTTTATCCTTCGCTCTTGTGGTCGGACGCCAGGCTGTGGCCGATAATCCGGATTATAACCCGCCTGAAAGTAGGGGCAGACGCCGCAGTCTCAAGCCTGTCGCAGAAAACAGCGCATTTGCAATCGCTGGCGGGGCGATGACCGCGCCAAGCTCGCCTGGATCGGTACCGGAGCGGCGGAACTCGGGATGAAATCGATCTCGATATCGGGACAATCCTCCAGGCTGGGCAGGCCGAGGTCAGCGTAATCGAAGCTTTCCGGCAGCCCGGCGCGAAACCGCAGTGCGTTGCCGAGCGCAATGCCGATCCCGAAAATCAGCCCGCCTTCGATCTGCTGGCGCGCAATGTCCGGATTGACGATCCGGCCAATATCGACCGCCGCACTCAGCCGAGTGACCCGTACGCCGCCTTCACCCTGCCGCGCAGTTGCCACGCGCGCAATGCGCCCGCCAGTGGCCGCATCGCCGATGCGGTAGCAGGCAATGCCCTGTCCGCTCTGGTCTCTCCCGCCATCCCACTCCGCCATTTGCGCAGCCCTTTGCAAACAGGCGGCAAGGCGCACATCGTCGCCCAGCATCGCCATCCGGTAGGACAGCGGCTCGCGCCCGTTTTCCTGCACGATCTCGTCGATGAAGCTCTCGATCGCGAAGGCGGTGTAGCTGTGCGAGTTGCCGCGCACGCGCCCGACCGGAAGACCGATCTCGACCGGAATGTGTTCGACCACGACGCTCGGCAAACGGTAGACCGGCACCGCCCCTTCACAGGCGAGCGGATCCTTTTTACCCTCGCTTTCGCGAATGGCGGCGGCGGCGGTACGGTTGCCGAAAAACCTCTCGCCAAATTCGTGGGCAGCCGGCGGGCACGCGATGCGCATCCGCAGCGCTTCGACCGAGGCATCGCCGCTTCGCGAAAATTGCGCCCCGATCAGCGTGTAAGCCGGGGTGCGCGGGCGCGCCCCGATCATCTCGTCGCGGCGCGGCCAGGTCAGCTGGACCGGGCGGCCCAGTTCCTTGGCAATAACGGCAATTTCGATAGCGTGATCATGCTCGAGCCGCGCATCGAAGCTACCCCCGGCGGGCATGGGATAAAGCGCCACATCTTCAACGGGCACGCCAATCGCCTTTGCCGCTGCCTTGCGCGCCTGCTCGGGCGCCTGGCTCGCGATCCACAGCTCAAGTCGTCCGTCCTGATAGCGGGCCGCTGCGCTCGCCGTTTCGAGCGGCGCGGCGGGCGCAGGTTCGACTTCGTACCGGCGCGCCATGTCGACGCGCGTCATCGCCTCTTCACCGAAGCCGGTTTCGGCGATGCGGAAGGATGCGCCGCGATCGACCGACGTATCGAGCCGGGCGGCGATCTGCGCGCTGCCGACCGGATATGCGACACGGAATTGCGGCTTCATCGCGGCAAGCGCTTTTTCCGCGCTCCACCAGGTTGTCGCCGCAACTGCAAGCCAGCTGCGTGATCTGACAGCTCCGACCACGCCGCTGATGCCGTCCGCAGCATCCGCATCGAAGCCGGTCAGTTCCGATCCGTCATTGGGTCCGTGCCGGATCGCGGCAAAGACCATGCCCGGCAGGCGAATGTCGCTCGCAAACTGGAGGCTGCCATCGACCTTGGAGGGCAAGTCGATGCGCGGAAAGAAAGGCGGCGCGTCGGCGATATCGGGCGGACTGCCGGCCTGTGACGCCTCGGGGCGCAGAGGCGGAGGATCGGGAGCCGTGCGTTCGGCTGCGCCAGCTGCAAGGTCGCCGAAAGTGGCTCGGTTGTCGCCTTGCGAAACGATGCCGTCCGCCACCCGGCACTCCTCCCATGACACATCCCAGCGTGACGCGGCCTCCTGCGCGAGCATGGCCCGCGCAGCGGCGGCGGCTTCGCGGCAGGGAAGCTCGAAAGCCTCTATCGATGTCCCATCGGCGGTCGCGTTGAAACGGCGCTCCCGGCTGAAGCGCTCGGCGATCATGGCATCGGTGGCATCGCTCAACCCCTCCCCGAGCGGATCCCACAGCGCCATCCACCGCCGCGCGAGCGGGATATTGGCATAGGCGGCGGAAATCGGCGCAGGCTCGATCGCGATCTGCCGCCAGTCCGCGCCCAGTTCCTCAGCGACGATCTGCGGCAGCAAAGTCGTGACCCCCTGCCCCATTTCGAGCTGCGGCACGGCAACCGTGACCACGCCGTCCTCGGCAATCTTCAGCCATGCGTCGAATGCATGCTCGCCGGGCGCCGGATCGAGCGGATTGGGATAACTACGGGGAAGCAGGTACCACGCGACGAGCAAGCCGCCGCCCACAGCCGTTCCCGCCAATATTCCGCGCCGCGAAACCTGCATCGCCTAGTTTTCCCTGCCGCTCAGCCAGGCTGCAATTCGCTGCGCTATCGCCTCGAAAGGGGCCGCGCCTTCTCCTCCAGCTGCCGCAGGAGGATTGCCCGCATCTCCGCTGATACGGGTTTCCAGCCGCAGCGGCACTCGTCCCAGGAATGGGATGTCGAGCGCCTTGGCAAATTTCTCGACCCCGCCCTGCCCGAACGGATCGCTCACTTCGCCGCAATGCGGACATTCATATCCGGCCATGTTCTCGACAAGACCGATGATCGGAACCTCGCCCTGTTCGAACAATTGTCCCGCTCGCGCCGCATCGATCAGCGCAAGGTCCTGAGGGGTGGAGACCAGCACGGCGCCATCGGGCTTGTTGTCGGCCATCATCGATATCTGCACATCGCCTGTGCCCGGCGGGAGATCGATGAGCAGCAGGTCGGTGTCGCCCCAATCGGCGTCGACAAGCTGTGCGAGTGCCTTGCCCGCCATCGGGCCACGCCACGCCAGCGCCTTGCCCGGCGCGACAAGGTGTCCCATCGACAAAACCTTCACGCCGTGCGGGCTTTTCAGCGGGATCAGCGTGTCGCCCTTCGCCTCGGGCTTCGCGTTTTCAGTAGCGAGAAGTTTGGGCTGCGACGGGCCATAGATATCGCCGTCGATTACGCCGACATTGTGCCCTTGCCGCGCCAGAGCCACGGCAATATTTGTCGTCAAGGTCGATTTGCCCACACCGCCCTTGCCCGATCCGATCGCAATGATCCGGGTGCGCTTGCGGTCGGCGACGAGTGCTACGCGCACTTCATCGACGCCTTCGAGCGGTGCCAGCGCCTGCTTGTAGGCGACTTCGAGCACCTCGCGTTCTTCCGGGCGCAAATCGCCGGCATCGGCGACCACGATTGCTCGGCCATTCGATAGCCTGACCGACTGCGCGCGGCGCTCGATTTGCTCCGGCATTGCCGCGCGCAGGCGCGCTTCTGCGGCTTCTGGATTTTCATCCTCAGTCATGGCGACGAGCCTCTATCATCAAAATTGCCCAGCCCACTCCTCTTTTCAAACAAGAACCCCTGTTTTTCGCCGAAGTGCATACCTATAAGGGGTGTATGCAGATTTTTGATCGTTTCAGAGCACGCTTTGGCACAGCCGGACAGGGACTTGCCATGGCTGGAAAGAAAAACCCGTGGGGCAGTGGCTCCGGCGGCAAGAACGAAGGCGGGGTCGGCGGTGATGGCCCCACCGGAGACAAGCCGGGCGAGGGCGGCTCTGATGGACCGCGCAATCCGTGGCTGCCGGGCGGCGGCTCTGGCAGCGGCAAGCGCCGGTCGGCCAGCATCGAGGACATTTTCAAGAACCGCGGACCCGAAGGACCGCGCCGCGGCGGCGGCACCGGAGGCCCGAATTTTCGCCTTCCGCAAGGACCGGGCGGGCGCAGCCTCGTTCCGATCATCATCGTCGGGATCGCTCTGATCGGCCTGTTTCTTTCAAGCACCCATCTGATCCAGCCCGGCGAACGCGGCGTTGTCAAAACGCTGGGCAATTACAGCCGCACGGTCGAACCCGGTCTGAAGTTTACAGCGCCGTGGCCGATTGAAACAATCGATATCGAAGACGTCGAGGGCGTTCGGGCAGTCAACATTCCGTCCAGCGGTGAGCGCGCCAAGCTGATCCTGACAGGAGACCAGAACCTCGTCGACCTCAGCTATATCGTGCGTTGGCGCATCAATGACCTGGCTGATTTCAAGTTCGAGCTCGCCGAACCCATCGAGACCGTGAACGAAGTGGCCGAGGCCGCGATGCGCGCCTCTGTCGCGGAGAAAACGCTCGATGCGACCTTTACCGGTGCTGGCCGCGCCGAAATCCAGCAAGACGTTCGTGAGCGGATGCAGGAAACACTCGATGCCTATCAGGCCGGAATCCAGGTCGTGGGTGTCGAAATCGCCAAGGCCGACCCGCCCAGCGAAGTCGTCGACGCCTTCCGCGACGTGTCGGTCGCCGAACAGAACGCCGATGCCGCGCGCAACCAGGCGCGCGGTTACGCCCAGCAGACAATTGCGGGCGCAGAAGGTGAAGCCGAAGCGTTCGACAAGGTATACGAACAATATCGCCTGGCACCGGGAGTGACCCGCCAGCGGCTCTATTACGAAACGATGGAGCGGGTCCTCGCGCAAACCGACAAGACCGTTGTCGAGGCGAACAACGTGACACCGTACCTGCCGCTGCCTGAACTGCGGCGCCGTTCGCAGCCGGCGCAGATCACCGCGCAGCCAACACTTAGTCAGCAGGGGCAGTAATCATGGAAAGTCTCTGGAACAATTATCGCTGGGCGGTCATCGCGGTCGCTCTCATCGTGATCGGCTTTTTCATGAGCGCCTATGTCGTGAATGAAGAAGAGCAGGTCGTGGTTGTCCGCACAGGTGAACCCGTTCGCACGGTGAACACCCCGAGCGGCGACAGCGAAGCCGGACTGTATTTCCGGGTTCCGATCTTCGAATCGGTGCGCACGATCGAAAAGCGCGTGCTCGACCTCGAAATGACCGATGAGGAAGTGCTCTCGAACGACCAGCAGCGCCTGCTAGTGAACGCGTATGCGCGCTTCCGCATCGTCGATCCGATCCGCATGGTCGAACGTGCCGGGTCAACTGACGGTGTGCGGGTTGCACTCGAGCCGATCCTCAACTCGGCGCTGCGTCAGGAGCTTGGCCGCCGCACCTTTGCCGCGATGCTGACCGCCGAACGCGGAAACGCCTTGGCCAATGTCCGCGCAAATCTCGACCGCGAGGCCCGCCAATACGGTGCTGAAGTGATCGACGTTCAGATCAAGCGCACCGACCTTCCCGAAGGCCGCCCGCTCGAATCCGCGTTCCAGCGGATGGAATCGGACCGTGAACGCGAAGCCCGCACTATCCGTGCACAAGGCACGCGCGATGCTCGGATTATCCGTGCAGAAGCCGACGCCGAAGCTGCCCGCATCTTTGCTGAAGCCTTTGGCAAGGATGGCAATTTCTACGACTTCTACCGCGCCATGCAGAGCTATGAGCAGAGCTTTGCAAGGGGCGAGGGACGCGGCGATAGCGCCATAATCCTGTCGCCCGATAACGAATACCTGCGTCAGTTCCGGGGCCAACGCTAAGGCTCGTTATCAGTTTTCGGGCGCGCCAATCTAAGGGTCCGCGTCCGACGAACCGTTGACACCGGACTACCGATTACAGCCGTGTTCAATCGCGGTTAAGTGCGTCTAGGCGCATGGTGGGCACGTAAGTGTATGGAAGCCTGAGGCCGGAACGCGCGGCAAAGCTCGTTCGTTGTCGGCCCTGTTAAGAGGAATAAGAGGACGTGAACAACGTGCGGTATGTTTATGGTTTGACGAGTGCGCTGCTGGTTGGCGGTGCTGCGGTGTCGCTGATGACCGGTCAGCCTGCCGGAGCGCAGGTCGCGCAGAACGATTCCAGTGTGATGAGCAATGTGGTGCCGCGCGCAGGCGCACCGGCGAGCTTCGCCGACCTGACCGAGCAGCTGCAGCCGGCTGTCGTCAACATCGCCACCCGCCAGCGCGTCGAAGTCACCCGCAACCCGTTCGCGGGAACACCGTTTGCAGAGCTGTTCAATCGCCGCCGCGGGCAGCAGCAGGAACGACAGCAGCCGCAAACCCGCGAGGCGCAATCGCTCGGCAGCGGTTTTATCATTTCTGCCGATGGCTTCGTGGTCACGAACAACCACGTCGTCTCCCCAAACAACCGCGCGACGCTTGAAGAAATCACTGTCACGATGCCGGACGGTACCGAATACGAAGCGGAACTGGTCGGTGCCGATCCGCAATCCGACCTCGCAGTGCTGAAAATCAATGCGCAGCGCACATTCCCGTTCGTCCGGTTCGGCGATTCGGCGCAGACCCGCGTCGGTGAATGGGTCGTGGCAATCGGCAACCCCTTCGGGCTTGGCGGAACGGTCACCAGCGGGATCGTCTCCGCCGTTTACCGCAACACCGGCCAGGGCGGCGCATACGACCGCTATATCCAGACCGATGCCAGCATCAATCGCGGCAATTCCGGCGGCCCGCTATTCGACATGCAGGGCAATGTGATCGGCATCAACAATGCCATCTTCTCACCTTCGGGCGGCAGCGTCGGTATTGGCTTTGCCATTCCTTCCGAGATCGCAGCCCCGATCGTGGACCAGCTCAAGGACGGGCTCGAAATCGAGCGCGGTTTCCTCGGCGTGGGCCTTGAACCGATGAGCGACGATCTGGCCGATCTCGCTCGGCCTGGCGCGCAATCGCGGAGAGATCATCCAGAACGTGCAGGATGACAGCGCAGCCGACAATGCAGGACTGCGTCCAGGCGATATCGTGACCGCGATCGACGGCAACGAGGTTACGTCCGAGCAGACGGTCTCCTTCCTCGTCGCCAATCTCGAGCCGGGGACCAGCATCCCGATCTCGGTCCTGCGCGATGGCCGCGAACTTACGCTCAACGCGACTTTGGGTCGCCGCCCGAGTGACGAAGAACTGCTGCAAAGCCAGCAGACCTTCGATCCCGAATCCGAGGAACCGATGGACCCCGAGGACATGGACACCGAGATCGCTGAAAAGCTCGGCCTCCAGGTGCTCGCCATCAATCCGGGTATCGCGCGCTCACTGGGCGTCGATGAAAGCACAACCGGCCTTGTCATCGGCCAGGTCGATCCGAACTCGGATGCCGACGCGCAAGGGCCTGCGCCGCGGCGACATCATCCTTTCCGCGCAGTACAATGCAGTGACGACCGTCGAAGACCTGCGCGGCGCTATCGCATCAGCCGAAGCCGCTGGCCGCGATGCGGTCCTGCTGCGCATCCAGCGCCGCGGTCAGCCTCCGCGTTTCCTGCCGGTACGGCTTCGCTAGCGACTGAGCCAGCCCAATATTTGGGCGGTTATTCTGCTATTGAAAAGGGGCGCTACGATCCGCATCGTAGCGCCCCTTTTTTGTCTCAATTTGCCTCTTCACGCGCTTGCGAAGCGGCGCGGGGACGGATGATCCTGACCCCTTCTGGCTGGCGCGTGGACGATTGCTGCCCCGGCGGCGCCCGATCTGGTTGGGGCGGCGGAGGATCGTTTACCCTGCCCGGCAGCTCGCCGCCGGTTGCGCGCTCAAGGAAATCCTCGCTAACCGCTGGTGGCGGCTCGACCGTTGGCACATCGATCTGCCCCTGGCCGACAGGGGAATCGCGCCGCTCACCATCGACTCCGAATGGATTGTTGGACGGATCGCGCTGGCCCGGTTCGATCAGATTGCCGTCTTCGTCGATGAAGTAGTAATCTTCCGGATCGCCGAACAGGTATTCGTCATCCGGTTCCAGCCGCCATTCGGGCAGGTTCAGATCGGTGTCGAACTGCTCGACCGCGCGGTCCTTTACCGCATAGCGCATATAGGCTGCGAACGCGCGGGCCGGCGCGCGCCCGCCCTGTAGTCCGGGGACCGCCTGCGCGTCATCGCGCCCCATCCACACGCCGGTCGTGATGCCGGAGGAAAATCCTACGAACCAGCCATCCTTGTTGGAGCTTGTCGTCCCGGTCTTGCCCGCGACCGGACGGCCAATCTGCGCCGCGCGCCCGGTGCCGGTCTGGACTGCGGTTTGCAGCAGGTCGGTCATGCCAGCCACGACATAACTGGCGACAACCGCATTATCCCTGCGCGATTCTTCGCGTTCGTAAAGCAGCTCGCCATCGGCAGTCGCAACCTTGGTAATGCCGTAAGGCTCGACCGCTACACCCTTGGCCGAAACGGTCGCAAAAGCGCGGGTCATCTCGATCAAACGCACTTCGGAGGAGCCGAGCACCATCGAAGGGAAGGTCGATACCGGCGCGCTGATGCCAAAACGCCGCGCCATCGACGCGACCGTGCCAAAGCCGACCTCGTTGCCAAGCTGCGCGGCGACGGTGTTCACCGAATAAGCGAAGGCGGTGCGCAGATTCGTCTCGCCAATATTGCGCCCGTTGGAATTGCGCGGGCTCCAGCCGTCGATGGTCACCGGCGTATCGACCACACGGTCATCCGGGGTATAACCTGCCTCGAGCGCGGCGAGATAGACAAACAACTTCCACGAGGAACCCGGCTGACGCATCGCATTGGTCGCGCGGTTGAAGTTGGTTTCGACGTAATCGGTGCCGCCCACCAGCGCCAGGATCGCACCGTCGCGGTCCACGCTCACCAGCGCGCCCTGAGCTCCGCCGGGCGTGTTGGCCTCGATCGAAGCAGTCGCTGCGCGCTGCATCCCGACATCGAGGGTCGTCCAGACCTCGATCGGCGCAAAGGTTTCAGGCAGCAGGATGTCGAGCTGAGGCAGCGCCCAATCGGTAAAATAGCGCACCGAATTCTGGCCCGCTTGCTGCTTCAATTCGACCGTATCGACATCGACCGATGCCTGCTGCGCGGTGATGTATCCCTGCTCCCGCATCAGGCGCAGCACCGTGCGTGCGCGGGCTACGGCTGCATCCACATCGGCCGTTGGCGAATAGCGGCTCGGCGCCTTTACGAGACCTGCGATGATCGCCGATTCGGCCACGCTCAAATCGGTTGCGGGGTGGCTGAAAAAGGTCCGGCTCGCACTGTCGACGCCGTAGGAGCCTCCGCCAAAATAGACCTTGTTGAGATACAGCTCGAGGATTTGTTCCTTGGAGAACTTCCATTCGAGCGCCATTGCCAGCACCGCCTCGCGCGCTTTGCGGTCGAAGGTCCGGTTGGAATTGAGGAAGATGTTGCGCGCAAGCTGCTGGCTGATGGTCGAAGTGCCGCCGATCCGGTCATCGCCGGTCACGCCTTCAACGATTGCACCGGTCAGCCGGTACGGATCGATCCCGAAATGCGAGAAATACCGCCGGTCCTCGACCGCGACCATCGCATTCTTCATGTTTTCAGGGATTTCTTCGTAGTCGAGCCATTCCCCGAAATTCGGGCCGAGTTCGACGATTTCGGTTCCGTCGCGTGCTCTTACTAGAATCGTTTGCGCATTCTGCGTGGATTTCAGCTGGTAAAAGCTCGGGATCGAGCGCGCCGCGAAACCCACCGCGAAGGCGAGAAAGACTGCGCCGAGCAGCGCCGCTGCGCCGCCCCAAATCATGACCCGTTTCGTCAGACGCCAGAACGGCGAGCTTGCGCCGGACTTGGTGCTGCTCCTGCGCTTCTTGCGCGACCGGGACGATGCGCGCTCAGTGGCAGCACGGCGCGACCCGCGCTTGCCCTTGTTCTGCAATCGGTCACCCCGTTTCGACATGCTGCTTTATCTGTCCATCAATCCTGCGTTCGCCGCATAGGCTTTGCTTAGGCAAGTTGTAACCCGGCGTGAACACCGGCGCGGCGGTTTGAGCACAGGATCGGCTCTCGCGCAGAGTCAATCGTCCTTGTCGAAATTGAGCGCAGCGGAATTGATACAGTACCGCATCCCGCCTTCTTCGGGCCGCCCATCGGGAAAGACGTGACCCAGATGCCCCCCGCATTTTGCGCACAGGACTTCGGTGCGGATCATCCCGAAGGACACATCGCGTTTTTCCTCGACTGTCTCGTCTTCGGCAGGCTTGGTAAAAGCGGGCCAGCCGCAACCGCTGTTATATTTCGCATCACTTTCGAACAGAACAGTGCCGCACCCGGCGCAGGTGTATTCGCCCTCTTCATAATGCTTGTCATACTCGCCGGCAAAAGCTCGCTCGGTCCCGGCCTCGCGCAGCACATGATATTGCTCTGGCGTAAGCTTTTCGCGCCAATCGGCATCGGTAAGGGCCTTGGGTTCGTCAGACACTTCTCTTCTCCTCAAACGCCGGCGGGCACATTTGCGCGCTTGGCTATCCTAGCTGATGCGATCAGACATCGCGTCGCTGCGGACAGCCATTCGGCCTTGCGGTCGTTTCACAACCGTTTCGCTTTCAATTACACCATAAATGGTGCGGCTAAACGGAGGTTCCAACCCTACCCATCGACCAGCGCATAATGGGCAGGCGGTTTGATAACGTCCATCCGTTCGGTGAGTAGCGGGCGGAAGCTCGGGCGGCTTTTGAACACCGCATACCAGCCGCGCGTCTGTTCGTGCCCGGTCCAGTCGATCCCGCCGAGATAATCGGCAACGCTGACCTGCGCGGCGGCGGCGATGTCGGCCATGCTCATCGTCGATCCGGCGAGCCAGGGGCGATTGTCGATCAGCCAGTCCATGTAATCGAGGTGGCCATGCGCCATCTTCATCGCCTCGCGCAGCGCCCGGCTATCGGGCGGCTGGCGCAGGACAATGCGCTTCTTCATCCGTTCTGACAGCAGCGGCGCGGTCACGTCGTGATAGAAATTCTCATCGAACAGCGCGGTGAGTCGGCGGATTTCCGCGCGCCCGGTCGCAGTGCCATTGATCATCGGTGAGCGATCGACCGTCTCTTCGAAATATTCGCCGATCGCGCGGCTGTCAGCGATGACGACGCCCTTGTCGTCGTTCACCAGAACGGGCGTGCGCCCTGCCGGATTGAGGTTGAAGAAGAAATCGGACGCCGTCCAGGGGTCTTCGCGGACCAGTTCATAGGCGATGTTCTTTTCGCCCATCAGCAGTCTGATCTTGCGGCTGAACGGGCAGAGGGGGAATTGATACAGCTTCCACATTACGGTTAACCCAATGCCTGAAAATGCGGCGGAAATCCATCGCATTGCAGCGGGCCGGGAGAAGTTTTCACAGGCCCGAAGCTTCAAGCATCACGAGGCAGGCCGGCATGACCGCCTCGATCTCTCCATCGTCCCACAAGCGCTGCGCTTCGGCGCTGACCAGTTGCGAGATTCCGCCGCGATCAAGGCCCGTCTCATCCATCAATTGCGCCAGCGAGCGGACAAAGAATTCTCGCCCGCGCGTGTCCAGTTTCGGCCATTTCAGCGCGGCTTCATTGCCGATAGATTGTCCGTGCGAAACCATGGCGAACGCCGCCGAGCAGCGCAGCAGCGCCTTGCTTTCCTGCGAGAGGTCAGGGCTTTCCCGCGAGAGGTCGGGAGCCGCGGCCTGCGGGGTAGCGGCGAGCAGGGCTGCGCCAAGAATATGTGTGATCATGACGCGCGCCATATCATGCGCGATGTGAACGACCCACTACATAAATGTGCTCGCTAAACGCACGCCCTAAACGCACCCTTGCCGCGCCGTGGCGGCTCGCTTACGCAGGCACTCCACCCACGAGAGGAGACCTCCACCCATGATTAGCCACGTGATGATCGGCAGCAACGACATCCAGAAGTCCAAGGCATTCTACAATGCCGTCTTGGGCGTTCTGGGAGCCGGAGAGCCGATGGAACATGTCAATGATACCGGGCAGACCCGGTTGTTCTATATGCATGGCGGCCATACTTTTTCGGTAAGCGAACCGATCAATGGTGAGCCAGCAGACTGCGCCAACGGCTTCACGATCGGCTTTGCCTGTGACAGCCTGGAGCAGGTAAAGGAACTGCACGATGCGGCGATCGCCAATGGCGGCACCAGTGTGGAGGACCCTCCAGGACCGCGCGAAAGCACGATGGGCACGATGAACCTGTGCTATTTCCTTGATCCCGACGGCCACAAGGTCTGCGGCATCAATCGCGGCTAGGTTTTAGCGCGAAAGCTGGAACACGGCGAATTCGGCGCGCAAGTTAGCGGCTGGCGCGCCGATTTGCTGTTCGTTGGCGAAATACCACGCGCGTTCGATCGCCGCTCCCTTGCTTCGGGCGAGCTCGCGGAAATCGTCCACCGTCACGTGGTGGATATTGGTTGTCTCGTACCAGCTGACCGGCAGCGCGCGGGTCACCGGCATCCGTCCTCCGAACATCAGGGCCGCGCGGGTGCGCCAGTGCGCGAAATTGGGGAAGCTGACGAAGGCCTTTTCACCGACGCGCAGCAGCTCGTCGAGGATCAGGTCGGGCCGCGTCGCTGTTTGCAGGGTCTGGCTGAGTATCGCGTAATCGAACGCCTTGTCCGGATAATTGGCAAGGTCTGTGTTGGCATCGCCCTGCACCACCGAAAGTCCGCGCGCGACGCAGCGTTCGACTTGCGCCGCGTCGAGCTCCATGCCGCGCGCATCGACGCCGCTCGCGCTTTCGAGTTCTGCCATCAGCGCACCGTCACCGCAGCCGATATCAAGGACCCTCGTGCCCGGCTTCACATGCGCGGCGATGGCGGCAAGGTCGGGGCGTAATGTGGGTGCGCTGGCGTTCACTCGATGAACCCCTGCACAACGCGGTCGAGCTGCTCGTGCTCCAGCAGGAAACTGTCATGCCCGTTGGGCGCGCTTAGCTCGACGAAGCTGACTTTTGCCCCGGCGGCGTTGAGCGCATGGACAATGTGGCGACTCTCGGTACGTGGGATACAGCCAGTCGGTGTCAAAACTGACAAGGCAGAAACGGGCGGCAGTTCCCTCGAACGCATTTGCGAGCTTACTGCCCGCCTCACCGCCGGAAAATTCTTCGGCGAGATCGAAATAGTCCATCGCGCGAGTGATATAGAGGTAGGAATTCGCATCGAAACGCTGGGTGAAGCCGCTGCCTTGGTAGCGAAGATAGCTTTCGACCTGAAAATCCGCGTCGAAACCAAAGCTTTTCGAGGTCCGGTCCTGCAAGCGCCGTCCAAACTTTTCGGTCAGCCCCTCTTCCGACAGATAGGTTATGTGCGCCGCCATGCGCGCCACTGCGAGGCCATTGTCGGGTGATTGCCCGCCCGCGTAATAATCGCCGTTCGACCATGCCGGATCTGCCATGATCGCCTGCCGGTAGACCTCGTGAAAGGCGATGTTCTGCGCCGAGTGCCGCGCGGTAGATGCGATGACCAGCGCGCGGCTCGCGCGCTCGGGCCAGTGCGCCGCAAGGCTGAGCGCCTGCATCCCGCCCATCGACCCGCCGACAACGGTGTGAAGCGTCTCGATCCCAAACCCGTCGAGCAGAGCCACAAGGCCGCGCACCATGTCCCGGATCGTGATGACCGGAAACCGCATCGCATAGGGCTGGCCATCAGCGGCTTTGCTGGCAGGGCCGGTCGAACCCATGCAGCTGCCAATCACATTGGCGCAAATCACGTGGTAGCGGTTCGTGTCGATCGGCTTGCCGGGGCCGACCATGCGCTCCCACCAGCCGGGCTTGCCGGTTATCGGATGCTTGCTTGCGACATATTGGTCGCCGGTCAGCGCATGGCAGATCAGCACCGCATTCGACTTGTCCGGTGCAAGCTCGCCATAGGTCTCATAGGCTATCCGGGCATCCGCAAGCGCCTGCCCGCTATCGAGCGGAAGGTCGCCGGGAATGCTGTAGATATTCGAGGCCGCGCTTGTATTCATTGGCCGTGCGGATTGGGCGAGAGACTGGCCCGTGTCAATTCCACTGTTCTTGAGCGAATGAAGCGGTTATCGCGGCGCACCTCATGTCGACACTTCCTACTCCCAAACCCTGGATCCTAGGCATCCATGCTTACGTACCGGGCAAATCGACCGCGAGCGATGGACGCGCGCTGATCAAGCTGTCAGCGAATGAGAACCCGCTCGGGACCAGTCCGGCCGCTCTCGAAGCGCTTGCGCATGCGCGCGCCGAGGCGGCCACGTATCCCGATCCGTCCTCGGCTGCGCTGCGGGAAAAAATCGCCGAGCTGCACGGTCTCGATGCGGACCGGATCGTATGCGGGACGGGCTCGGATGAACTCCTCAATCTTGCAGCGCAGGGGTTTGCCGGACCGGGCGATGAAGTGCTGTTCAGCCGCCACTCCTTCTCGGTCTACGACATCGCCGCGAGGCGCTGCGGCGCCACTCCGGTCGAAGCGCTGGACCGCGACTTCACCGCTGATGTCGATGCCCTTGTCGAAGCGATCACGGACCGGACGCGCGTCGTCTTTCTCGCCAATCCCAACAACCCGACCGGCACCTGGATTACGCCGGGCGAGGTCAGGCGATTGCGCGCAGGGATACCGAGAAATGTGCTGCTGGTGATCGACGAGGCCTATGCCGAGTATCTCGATCCGGAATTGCAGCAGGTCGGTTTCGAACTGGCAGAGGCGAGTGAAAACGTGCTCGTCACCCGCACCTTTTCCAAGATTTACGGACTCGCTGCCGAGCGGATCGGCTGGGCGACCGGCGCGCCGGGACTGATCGACGTGCTTAACCGCATTCGAGGGCCGTTCAATGTAACGGCAAGCGGCCAGAAAGCCGGGCTGGCCGCGCTGGGTGATCAGGACTTTGTCGAGCGAAGCCGGGCGCACAATTGCGCCGAACGGGTGCGCCTCGAAGACGCGGTCGCTGCGCTAGGCAATCACGGGCTGTCTTCCGTACCGAGCGAGGCGAATTTCCTGCTGGTTGAGTTCAACGGTGAGGTCAGCGCCGGGGCAGCGCTCAATGCCATTGCGGGGGCCGGTTACGCCGTTCGCCACCTGCCCGAACCCGGACTGAAGCACGCCCTTCGCATCACGATCGGCAGAAGCGAGGACATGGACAAGGTCATCTCCTCGCTTCGGCAATTGTGCGGAGAAGCGCCGTGATCCGCAGCGTCGCCATAATCGGGCTCGGCCTGCTAGGCGGGTCGATCGGCCTCGCTGTGCGCGAGCGCGCGCCCGACATTCGCACCACGGGCTTCGATCATGACCCGGACGTGCGCAAGGCAGCCAAGGCGCGCGGATTGGTGCAGTCGGTATGCGAAACGGCAGAAGAAGCAGTGGGCGAGGCCGACCTCGTGATCCTTTGCGTACCCGTCGGCGCGATGGAAAGCGCAGCGCGCGCCTTCGCGAGTGCCTTGCCCGGCCACACGATCATCAGCGATGTGGGATCCTCCAAGCAGAGTGTCGGCGAAGCGCTGGTGAAAGCGCTACCGGGGCGCACAATCATTCCCGCCCACCCGGTCGCCGGAACCGAGCAGAGCGGGCCGGAGGCAGGGTTCGCCAGTCTCTTCACCAACCGCTGGTGTATCCTGACCCCCGCAGACAATGCCGATCCTCAAGCCGTGAAGGCGCTGAGCGCGTTCTGGACAAAGGTCGGTGCGAATGTCGAGATCATGGATGCCGAGCACCACGACCTCGTGCTTGCCGTGACGAGCCACATCCCGCACCTCATCGCCTTCACCATCGTCGGTACTGCCAGCGATCTGGAGGAAGTGACGCGCAGCGAAGTCATCAAGTATTCCGCCGGCGGCTTTCGCGACTTCACCCGGATCGCCGCGTCCGATCCGGTGATGTGGCGCGACGTGTTCCTGTCGAACAAGTCCGCAGTGCTCGAAATGCTGGGCCGATTCAGCGAAGACCTGACCGCGCTGCAGCGAGCGATCCGGTCAGGCGACGGCGACAAGCTCCACGACCTGTTCAGCCGCGCGCGCGCGATCCGGCGGCAGGTGATCGAAGAAGGCCAAGATGACGATCGCCCCGATTTCGGGCGCGAAGATCATGCATGAGGCCGGAGCGCTCAATTCAGCGCGTTGATCGCAGCATGCACCCGGTCTTCGATCTCGCGGCGCGGTAATCCCGCCGGGATTGTATCTCCAACCCGGTAGGTGATCGTGCCCGTACCGCTTGTCGAGGCGGTGATAGAGCGGTCCGCTGTTGACCGCGATCGGCACCACCGGCAGGCCAAGCAGCTTGTAGATGCCGGCGAAACCCGATTGCAGCGGCGGGCTCTGCCCGTGGCGAACGCGAGTTCCTTCCGGAAAGATGACCAGCGGCCGCCCTTCCATTACGCGCTGACGAGCTGTCGCGATCATTTGCCGCAGAGAGCTCGCACCCCCATCACGCGCCACCGGGACCAGCCCATAGACCTTCGCCGAAAATCCCCATCCGGGGATCATGAACAGTTCCCGCTTGGCGAACACGGTTGGAAAGCTGAACAGGCGCGGCATGTCGATAGCCTCGAAATAGCTTTCATGCTTGACCGCGATCAGCACCGGCTCGTCGGGTATCTCGCCCTCCTGCCTGATCGTGATCCCGAGCAGGTTGCGAACGCACCAGCGATGCCACACGCCCCATGTCGCCACGACCCCTCTCAGCCGCTCGCGGCCAAACGGGACTGCCAGCACCGATGCCACGACGAGCACGGCGGAAAACCCGTAAAAAACGGGATAGAACAGCAAGCTGCGCAGGATCGCGGCGAAGGTCTTCAAAATCCGAACAATCCCGCAGCCCAGCTGGCAAGCAGTTTGTGATATTCGAGAAAGAGGCTCGCAAAGCTTGGCTCCGACGGCACTGCATCGCGCAGCACTGTGACATCGGAAGGCAAGGCCCGTGACAATTCGCCAGCCGCGCGGCGCATGTGCCAGTCTGTCGTGACAAGCCTGAGCGAGCGCACCTGGTTATCCGCGACCCACTGAGCGGTTTCGGCGGCATTGCTGCGCGTATCGACCGCGGCAAATCCCAGCGTGATACAGCATTCAAGGCGCGCTTCCTCGACCTCGAATTCGGCGGCGAACTCGTCCGGTGTTACTTCGCGATCAACGCCGGTTACGAGCATCTTGTCTGCAAGTCCCTGATCCAGAGCTTCGAGACCTTGGGCGATCCGCCCTTCGCCCCCTGTCGTGACCACAATCGCGTCGGTGACCGTCTCACCCGCCGGCTCGGGCAGCGCAAACGCAAACCACACAAAGCCGAGCACCCACACCAAGACAACCGCAGAAATAGCCCTTCGAAACACCATCATTCAGCCTTATAGCATTGACCTGAGGGCAAGCTTAATCGTGATGCGCCCCGTCAAGAGCGCGAGCAAGACGCCGATAACCGGTATCATGCCGATAATCACCCAATCGCTAACGCGCAGCCCGCCGCCTCCGACCATCCCGCTGTCCAGCGCGGCAAATTGCTGGCCCAGCAGCCATACCGCGCCAAGCCCAAGCAGGAGCCCGATCACAGCCCCGAATGCGGCGTCTCGCACTACCGATCGCTGGAATATCCGCGTCACCTGCGTATCCGTCCCGCCCAGCAGGTGCAGGATTTCAACGGTCTCGCGGTGGTTCGCAAATGCGCTGCGGGCAGCCAGCCAGACCGCCGCAGCCGTGGCAAAGGCAATCAATGCGATCAGCGCAAGAGCGAGATACTGGAGTGCCGAGAGCGCATCGTAGACCGGGCGAAGCCAGTCGGATTGCGCATCGATCCGGGCACCGGGCGCGACGCTGTTCAACGCGGTCTGCAACTCTGCAATCTCTGCCGGTGTCACACGGCGTGTCAGTTCGACGTCGATCAGCGCCGGGATCGGCACATCCTCGCTCTGCGCAGCGGAGCCGAGCCACGGTTCGAGCAATGCGGCAAGCTCCTCTTCGGGAACGACGCGGACCGAGGTAACCAGCGACCGCTCCACCAGCGCATCGGCGGCAGCCCTTGCCAGCGCAGCGCGCCGCTCTGCATTGGCCTCGAGGATCTGGACCGTCACCGCGTCCGACAAATCAGCGCGGGCGTTCTCGGCCAGGTTGCGCAGCGATAATCCGCCCGCTGCAGCGATCACGACGAGGGCGATGAGGATCGCGATGACCCACGGTATCGGACCGCCGAAGCGCGTTTGCGGAAGCAGCTTCGCCGCCAACCCGCCGCGCATCTTGGGATAGTCCGATTGCGCAGTATCGGCGGCGGCGTCCTGCGAGCCTTGTTGCGGGAGAGGCGGCGTGTTCATGATGGGCCTGCCTGCGGCACACCTGGCCGGCCCGGTTCAGGCCGAGGCGGGAAGCGCAGTGCGCCAGTAGGATCGGACAGGCGGCCCTTGCTCAGCCGCATGATGAGCGAATCCGGCACCTTCTTCAGCAAATGCACATCGTGCGTCGCCACCACCACCGTTGTACCCACGCGATTGTTGAGCGCCTCGAACAGACGCAGCAGCTTCAGCGCCATTTCCGGATCGACGTTACCAGTCGGCTCATCCGCGATCAGCATCTTCGGCCGCGCGATGACCGCGCGCGCAATCGCAACCCGCTGCTGCTCTCCGCCGGACATCGTCGCAGGAACCGCATGCGCACGGTGCGTTAGCCCGACCCAATCGAGCATGTCGGACACGGCCTTCATCACCTTGCCCTCCTTCGTGCCGGCAAGCCTAAGCGGCAATGCGACATTGTCGAAGGCCGACAGGTGCTGGACCAGCCGGAAATCCTGGAACACCACGCCGAGCCGCCGCCTGAAATCAGGAAGGCGCTCGCGCGGGAGGGTGATCATGTCCTTGCCGAACATGCGGATCGCACCGCGCGAGGGGCGCTGCGCGAGGTAAAGCAGTTTGAGCAGGCTGGTCTTCCCCGCCCCGCTCGCGCCGGTCAGAAAATAGAAGCTGCGCGGATGCAGCGTGAAGCTGAGATCGCTCAGCACTTCGGGATCAGTGCCATAGCGCAGCCCGACATTGTCGAATTTCACAATCTCACTTGGGCGTTCGCTCATCGCGCGGGCTTATCAGCGGCCTTCGAAGGGTGGAAGCGGTTCATGGCAACTAACATGTGGGTTTACCGGGCTGAAAGCGCAATTTTCGCGCTCCAGTGTGGAAAAAAGGCTTGATTTGCGGGCTCACGGCTCAACCGCCCTTGTGCACGGTACACCCTGCTATAATGCGAGGGGTGCAATGATTATATCCTGCCCAGCTTGCTCGACACGGTATGTCGTGCCGGATACCGCCATCGGGATCGAAGGCCGGACGGTGCGCTGCGCAAAGTGCAAGCATAGCTGGTTTCAGGATTCAGAGCCGCTGGACCTGACGACACGGGCAAGTGAGCCGGAAACTTTCGGCAGCGCGGCTGAAACGCCTGCAACGCCGCCTCGCCCTGCGCCTCCACCACCTTCACCGCCGCCCTCTCCGCCAGCGGAAGAGACGGTAGCGCCTGCGGCGGACCAGCCTCAAGACACGGATGGAGGCAAGGATGCCGCAGCCGCACCGTCGGTCAGCCATTGGAGGACCGGGGACCGTCCGAAATCGCAGGGCGTCGACCCGAAAGACCCCGTCGCCGGGGGTATTGCCGCCAAGGCGCTGCGCCAGGGACTGAGCCGCCCCGAGCGCCCCGAACCCAGAGAAGAGCCGGAAACGCAAGACGCTCTGGAAGAACCGGCTGTACCTGCTTTCGAATCGGACCCGGTCGAGGAAGCCTTTGAAGAAGGCGAGTACGAAGAGGACAGTTCGCCATTCGATTACGTCGCGCCGTTCAGCGCGCGGCGCAATCCGCTCAAGATGTGGACCATCGCAGCTGCGGTTTTCGCCCTGCTCGCCACGGCCACGGTGTTTGCGGTCAATTATTACGGGCTGCCCAGCTGGCTACCCGTGAACCAGCCAACCTTCGGTATCGGCAAGCCTGATCTCACGCTGGACTTCCCGGCAGAGCAGCAGCGCACCGAAGAGCTGGAAACGGGCACAGAGATTTTCCGCGTTCGCGGCAGCATTGCCAATTCGGGCCGCGATACTGTTGCAGTGCCTTCGTTGCTGGTGGTCTTCCGCGACGAACGACAGCGGCAGGTTGGCACGTGGCCAATCGTCCCGTCGAAGCGCGAGCTTGCCCCGGGCGAGAGCCTCAATGTGACCGAGGCCATTTCGGACATTCCGCCTGCAGCGCGCATGGTCGAAATTGGCTGGTCTCCCAACTGATTCCGGTTTCTGCGGGTCACGCGGCCAGAAAATCCGACTCGTTCGGCGATTGCCCGCCTCAAAGCGCTTGCGCCGCACCGAACCCCTTGCTACGGGCGCGCTCCTACCAGGGGCAGCGCATGGTTCGCCGCCCTGAATACCTGAGTGCGGTCGTGGCGGAACTGGTAGACGCGCAACGTTGAGGTCGTTGTGGGCTAACGCCCGTGGAAGTTCGAGTCTTCTCGACCGCACCATTACTCTTCTAGCATTGCTGAACATATCATCGCTAAAGGCCCAGAAATCCTGAGGGTTTGGCGCGATCGCGTTGACGCATGGCGGAGCATTGCATATCTCTGTTTCACGCACGTCAGGGTGGATAGAAAGGTGGTCTGTGAAGTTAAGCGCACTCACGCAAATGAAAGCCAAGAATCTGGGGCCAGGCAAGCATGCCGATGGCCAAGGTTTGTGGCTAGTTAAACGCGACAAGAGTGCCGGGCGCTGGATGCTGAAGATAGTCGTTCATGGAAGGCGCCGCGAAATGGGACTCTGCCGCTGGCCAGACGTTTCTATCGGTGAAGCGCGTGAACGGGCTTCTCAGGCACGACATACCGTGTCGAGCAAGCTGGGCAGGATATAAAGAAGCGTCCGAAAACCTCAGTGCCTTGCTCCTTCAGGAGATCCTTGGCGGTGTTGATCAGGATCACCTTGCCCGCATTCATCTCGGTGAACAGATCGAGCTTGGAGCGCGGATGCGCAAACATCCGCTCGAAGGTCTGGTTTTCGAGTATGCCCCACAGGCGGCGCAGAACCTGCTTCTTGGTCTGCTCGAATTCGCGCGAGGCAAACTCGGTCTCAAAGAAGTGCTTGGCGGTGCCTTCAAGCTTGGCGATGTGCTCGGCGAATTTTACCTCGCTCTTCGGTTCCATCAGCTCGCGAAGCGTGTGGATCATCGCATCGGGAATATGGAGCATGAGCCGCGTCACATAGCGGAAGATCACGTTCTGCTTCTGCGTCATCTGCGCATCGAGCAGTGTCCCGAGCACGAAATCATAGAGCTCAAGGATCGAATTGGTTAGCCGCTCGCGCTCGAGCGGTTCGTAGCCTGATAGACGCTCCTGACCGACATCGAACAGGTTGAGCGAGACTAGGTATTCGACATCGGTGGGATCGATCAGCACGAGCCGGTCGTGCAGCGCGCCGCCAGGACCGAAGACATCAAGCTTGGCGATGTTCTTGATGAGATCGCCTTGGCTATCAAGCACGATGAGTGAGCGCTTTTCTTGGCTCATCGCGGCCAAGTCCTGCGCGATAAGAAATTGCAGCGTCTGGGTCTTGCCGTGGCCCGAGCCTGCCACGATGTGGTGATGCTCGAAGCGGGCGCTTGTGGGGATCGTAAAGGTCAGCTGCTGGTCGAACAGATCGGCGAGCGGCGTACCCCCGAGATAGGCCGATACCAATTGTTCGGGCGTCTTGGCGTCGAACTGCTCGGGCCATTTGGGTGCGCGCTTGAAGCTGGCCGGATCGGCCGGATTACCGCCCGAGGCTGCGATCAGATTGCGCTCAAGACGTTCGGCAAGCCGGGTGAGCAGTCCCGCTTCGGCAAGCTCTTCATCAAAGCCGACCGAGAGCATCGTCTGGACCGGCTCAGCGACATTGCCAAGGCTTCGCAGCAGGTCGGTCGGGATGGCGATGCCGTCATCGTTATCCCCTTGCTCAAGGAGTGAAGGGCATGCTTCATGGATCGGCGCGATCAGGGCATGAGCAGCTTGGACGAGCAAGCGGCAGTTCTCTTCAAAATGGTCGAGCAGCGCGCGCTGGCGCGATACCTCTTCGCGGATATCCCAGAGCCCGGCAATCGTGTGCCTCCGCGACCAATCCACCTCAGGCAGGTCGAAGAGGTCATCGCCTGCAAGCAGGCCGCAGATGAGATAGAGGATGATTGCCGCTTGCTCATGGCCTTCGGGGATCGATAGCGCCTCGCGCACATCCTCGGCCAGCACCTTCGCCAGCGCCAGCCTGCCGGTCTCGGAGCGCAGGTTCTGGTAATCGAGCCGGACCGCAACCTCGTCATAAAGCGTGCGCGTCTGCCCGGCTTCACTGGGACGAAGCAGGCCATGCGCGAGAGCATGCAGCCGGGCTCCGGCGCGCCAGACCATTTTAGAAGAACGCCTTTACGATAAAGGTCTTGGCCTCTTCGGGCGGGAGGACGACCACATCGCGGTGCTCGACCCCGTCCCAGTGCTTGGCGCTTTCGACCACTTGGCGCAGCGCCTGACACATGCCTTCGAGCTCGGCTTCCTTCTTGGCGAGATCGACGATACTTGCACATTTGAAGCTGCGCCCGTGAAGCAGGTCTTTCAGAAATATCGTCTCGCGCTTTTCGTTGACCCACCAATAGGCAGTGCCGATCCAAGCAGCGAGTGAAAGGGGACCGGCAAGCGTCGCATCGAAACCGATTAGGGTAAGGATGGAGAACGCGACTATTGCCCCCAATAGGCCTATTAGGACGCCGTGCTTCCAGAGGCCTTCGTCATCGCCGAGCAGGACTAGTGCCTCGTCCATATCGTAGCGTTCGATGAGCGCGCGCTCGTCATCATCGGTTGCAAGCATGGCCCAGAGCCTAAAGCTCACTCGTCCTAGCCCTTTACGCGTTTGTTCTCGCTTAAGCAGCACCTTCATCAAATAGTCCCCCCAAGTTGATCGCCAAATCGTTATCCTGCCTTCAAGGCGCCGACTCGTGGCCGCGCAGGTCCAAGTCTTTTCTTGATATTTGAGAGAAAAGATCTTGAAGTCATTCTGCATCCCCATGGCAATGCGAGACGGCATGGGTAGCCATGCACCAGTATGGATGGGGATCGAAGAGGCGGTCCGATGGGGATAGAGTACGCCGCATTCGTATCCCCCATCTGATCACTCGAAAAACACCCGGTCACACCCTGCATCAGGGTCATGGAAAATCCGGTCGCCTTGAGCTGGATTGGTGACACTCTCGAGCGTTACAAACAGACCATTGGCCGAGATCCAGATCCTGTAGCTTTCTCTCCATTCCTCGCCTTTACCGACGAATGAAAGATTGTAGATCGAGTTGCCGCGATCATCGCTCGCAATGCTCTCAAGCGTTCCGCGGCCTTCATAGAGTCGTATCTGCTTCGGGTTCACAGTGAGTTCGGCGTTCATCGGATACCCGCGACATGTGTCCATCGACGACCATGTCCCGCTGAAGACGTCCGGAAAGACTGCCGCTGATCCTGTCGCCGTGTGTTCAAGTTTCTCCAGATTGCGTCCCCAGACATATTGACCGTCGCCAAGCTTGAACCATTGCGAGCTCGGATCGAAAGCCTTGACTTCACGAGCGGTGACGAATGATCCTTGGGAGAGAATATAGAGCGCTTCCGTGCCTTGGCCGGTGGGGAAGGCCCGCACATTGGCATTACCCGTGACAGTGTAAGCGAGCGCCTCAGACACATAGACATCTTCATAACTGGCCAAGTCGGGCAGTCCGTCAGCAGTAAGCTTTGACGCCTCAGGCTCACGCTCGAACATCGTTCCGATGCCGCTCGAGATCGGATTGCTGGTGAAGGCGATGAGGAGAACCGCGAGCAGCATTACCCCGCCAATGCCGCGCCTGCGGTTCTCCGGTCGGCGAGCATGGTCTGACATCGCAGACAAGCCCCTTAGGGCGCCATTGGCTCCGCCACCCAAAACCGAACCCGCTCGATCAACAAGCGGCGCACTGCGCGCGCTCAGTTCCCCGCATTTAGGGCAGAAAGCCTGGCGAGCTTGAAGCGCCGCCCCGCATTTATTGCATTCGATCATTCGCTTCCCCCAAAGCAAATGGGTGACCGGGGTGTGCACCCCCGATCACCCGCTCCTATTCAGGAGTGCCGGACAGGTTGGTCTCGGGCTTCCAGGCGTTCTTGGAGCCAGTCCAGCACTTCGTCCTCAACCCATCCGACCCGGCACGGGCCCAGCTGTACCCGCTTGGGGAATAGGCCGGCCTTTTCCAGGCGCGCGATGTGTTGAGAGGAATACAGAACCAACTCCCTGACCTGACGCTTCGACAAAATCCTCATCACGATGTCTCCTTGATTTAAAGAGCATCGCGATGCTCAAGGGTTGGCAATAGCCCTCGAGGCCCAGTCAAGTTAGCCTATCCGAACTAAAGCGCAAGAAGAGCAAGTGTCTCACGACTGGGCGGGAGTGATCAAAAGCCTTGTTCTGGCAGTCCGACACCTCATTCTGGTTGCTACATTCGATCGAATCACTCGCTGCTGATTCGGTAACTTCAACGTTGGGAGTCAGACTCCCGATCGTTCGCTTTCCAGAGTTTTCTCCCGAGATTTCTTGTACACGAATTCACAGAAAAGCGCGCTTCAAGAAGCATCTGCAGCGGGCGAACCTATTAAATGCTTGACTTAAAGTTTCGTTCAAATGCAGGTACGACTACCATCGACGAAGTGAAAAGGTGGATCATAATGATCAGGGTTAGTAAACCTTGCGCGAGTTTTCGTGTCTTCGGCAATAAAGGTATTCGCAGGAAGCACGCGACGGGACCGAAGGGCATTTTCCTGTTAGCTTTTAGCCTGCTTACTGTCGCGACGCCTGCTCATGCTGGACCGATGATCCTGATTGTTCCGCAAGTTGCATCGCTTCTGGTCGTCTCAGTTCCAGTCACCAGCACCTGTTTCTACTTTACTTACGACGAGAATGGCAATCGCGTCTCTTCTACGAGCTCATCTATTCCTGCAAGCAGCTCGACTTGGGGAACTTCGGTTTATGGTTGCGCAAAATGGAACTAGTATTCGGTGGCTGCAGCGGTCGAGGCTATTTCAATTCCATCAAAAACGTTGTGTCCTGAGACAAAGGTGCTCCGAATGAAGTGCTTTGCTGCAATACTCACTTCCTCTGCACGAGCTCTGCTGAACTTACTTGGCCTGGTTCTTCTGAGCCTCCTTGTTGCTCATCCTGCTCAAGCTCAATCGGATCCGCCTGACACTGTGCTGGCGGGCTGGATTTCGCCAGCTGGTCCGGGAGGAATCTACAGCAGTGCATACGCTGCCTGCTACGCGCAGTGGGAAAAGTATCAGAGCGATAATCCATCCTCTCGGTTTCTAGGAATCCGTGAGAAAAGCGATGATTTCCGGCGCGTGGACTGCGAGTGGACCAGATGGCAATATCTATGCCCCGAACCAGGACAGTCCGGCGGAATTGGAAATTGCGGGACAATTAACCCGGCGAACGCCGAAATCGTCTGCCCGGTTGGCTATTATATAACGCAGGATGGTCTCTGTCGCCTGAGTGCGTCGCGCGAGCGCACTTGTAGTGATCCCTGTGACGACAATGGAAAGCCCAACCCCCGGACTGGCAATCCGGTCGTAGTTTCGACCGGAGCTAAGTATCTCGAGGCTCTTGACTATACATCTTCGGATGGCCTTCTTCGAATAGGGAGGCAATACCGCAGTTACCAGGTCGGACGGCCAATTCAGCAGAGCGTGCTGCCGCGTGCGCAGCTAAGTGGGCTGCAAGGCTCGTGGAATTTCGAGTTCAATCGCGAGATTCAGCTCGGAATCTTTCAAGGCTCACCCTCCGCCCCTGATGCAACAGTAGCGATTTTGCTCCCCGATGGCACGGGTTACGGGTTCAAACTTCAATCAAATGGGACGTGGGCGGAGGACAGCGGAGCCAATTTCTCGGGTTCATCTGGGGCGCTGAAGCTGGAGTTAATCGGAGCCTTGCCGTCCGATCTGGCGACAATGCGCGATGCTGCGACGGTCTGGCAGTTGACTGACAAGGATGACACGGTTTGGACGCTTGAAACTCGCGTCGGACCCAATGGAGGGCAATATCTTCGCGGTTGGCCTACGACAATGGAAGCGCGCTCCGGATATCAGCAGACCTTTTCCTACGCGGCGGATGGAAGTCTCGCTTCGATATCTGATAGTTTCGGTACGAACGGCAACGTTCGAGTGGAAGATCTTTCAAATTACCACCCATGTGCCAACACCTTCGGGAACGGCGCCTGAACCGGTCGCGATTGAGAGAATCAGCCTTCCGGACGGCACCACGCTCAAGTACCTATATGAAGACATCCCCCCTCCAGATCCTGTCGCAACTTATGGAGGGGGAGCAATCTGGTCAAACACTTGGCGGGGAGGCTCCGCTCCCGGCGGTGTTGGATCGAGTGCAATCAAGCGATACATGCCCAAGTTTGAGCGCCTTGCCGGGGTCGAACGTCGATCAGCAACAAGCGAACTGCTGGATTCCGTTCAATATCTCTACGAGCACGAGATTTACGGGAGGAATGTAACCGGGATCATTGATCACCGAGGAGAGCGGATCGCTACATTCGACTACGACGAGTCGGGCCGGACCATCTCAAGCGAACTGGCAGATGGAGCCGAACGCAATACCTTTGCCTACTCGAACAGCGGGTCCGACCGCATTCGCACCATAACCAACGAATACAGCAAGCAGAGCGAGTATACATTCAGCGAACTCTCCGCGAGCAATCGTGAATATCAGCTCACGTCGATCGACACCGGTGCAACGAATTCGACCGAAGCGACCAACGTTACCCTTGCCTATCCGGGCGGAACCTTCCTTACTAGCACGACCGACGCCGAAAGGCGGCTTATCACGACCACGCGTGATGCGCGCGGACGTCCGATCAGCATCACCGAGGCGAGCGGAACGGCAGACGCGCGAACGACCACGATCGCCTGGCATGCGACTTTCAATGTGCCAGAGACAATCGTCGCTCCTGGCCTGACCGAGGTTCGCAGCTACGACACCCAAGGTCGACTAACTTCGGTCACCCTCACCGACACGACCAGCCACGCCACCCCTTACGCGACCAACGGGCAAACACGCACATACACTTACGCGTGGGATAGCAACGGACGATTGCTGTCCGAGAATGGACCGCTTGCGGCGAGCGGGTCCGACGATGACCTCACCACCTACGCCTACGACATGAGCGGAAACCTGCTGACCGCCACGAATGCGATGGGGCACACAACAACCTATGCGGGTTACGATGCCAACGGACGCCCCGGCTCAATGTCCGATCCCAATGGGGCGGTCACCAGCTTCACATACGATCCACTCGGCAGGGTCACGACGATTGTCGCTCAGCACCCGAGCAATCCGGCGCTCAACGCCACGACATCGATGGCCTACGACGCGGTCGGTAATGTCACCCAACTGACGTTGCCCGACACGACCCCGCTGATCATGGAGTACGATGCCGCAAACCGGCTCGCTGTCATGCGTTCGGGTGCAGGGGAGCGTTGGGATTACACCTATGACGCGGCGGGCAATGTCGAGCGTGAGACGGTAACTCGCACCGATGGCTCGACATCGATGCTGGTACGGCGTCAGTTCGACGAGCTTGGGCGTCTGCTGCGTGAAACGCTCGGCACGCGCTCGCCGGCGAGTTGGGGATACGACAAGGTCAACAACGTTGTCGCAGCCACCGATCCCAACGGGTTTGCCACTACGACATCATTCGACGCGCTCGACCGGGTGGTTTCGACGATAGCGCCCGATGGCGGAAGCGCCGGCGCGACCTATGACGAGCAGGACAACCCGCTCACCTTCACCGATCCGATCTCGGTCACCACCGGCTTCACCTACAACGGTTTTGGCGAGGTGATCGAGGAGGTCTCGCCTGATCGCGGGACCAGCACCTATTGGTATGATGCCGCGGGCCGCATGACCCAATCGAGCGATGGGCGTGAGCAGGTGATCAATTACACCCATGATTGGCTCGGGCGTGTAACGCAGATGACCCCGGTCGGTCGCCCCGCAACAGAAGCGATCGAGTACCACTATGACAGCGGCGGACTATCCGGTTCCTACGAAATCGGTCGCCTTGCGAAGGTCGTCGACGGGTCGGGGACTACGCTGTTCGCCTACGACCACCGCGGCAACCAGACAGCGCAGCAGCAGGCAATCGGTACTAGCGCTGCGGCACAACTTGCCTATGAATACGATACCGCAGATCGCATCACGCAGATCAACTATCCCTCGGGTCGGCAGGTTCGCTACGGATACGATACTGAGGGACGCGTCGCACTGGTCGAGACACGCGAGAACGCGTCTGCACCGGGTTGGGAACTGGTTGCGAGCGGCCACCAGTACGAACCCTTCGGTCCGATCAAGTCGATGGCGTTCGGCAACGGTCTGTCGGTTACCAACCAATGGGGATCCGACGGACGGCTCGCTTCGCGGAGGCTATACACCACGATCGGCGGGACCGATGTCTCGCACCTTGCCTATGGCCGCGATGCCGTGGGCCGGATCGGTGCGATTGCCGATCTGGTGAGTCCGCCCAACTCGATCATCTATGGCTATGACGAGGTCGGACGCCTGACAATGGCGGTCTCGGACGGCTCGAGCGGCAATGCCGAAACTTACAGCTACAACGGCGGCACCAACCAGCTCGCCTCGCTCGCCGACAGCAGCGGGACGCGCACCATAGCCTATGACGGGCGCGGCAATACTGTAAGCGAGAGCCGCCCCGGCGGTATCGCAGTGACCGCGACCTATGACGGCTACGGGCGGCTCGCGAGCTACGACCGCACCAATATTGGCGCGCAGACCTACAGCTATAACGGCATGGGTGACCGGGTGCGCGTCGACAAGCCGACCGGCACGCGGCATTTCGTTTACGACACCGACGGGCGGGTGATCGGTGAATACGGCGCTTCGGCGAGCGATGTGAAGGCCGAGTTCATCTGGGCGCTTCCGCCCGGTGCGAGCGATGTCTCACCCTTCGGCGGGGGCGACGAGATCATGGGCTACGCCCCTCTGGCGCTGGTGACCGAGAACGGATCGAGCCAGCTTGAGCTTTTCTGGGTCCACGGCAACCACCTCGGCGTGCCGTTGGTGACGACTAACGCATCGGGCCAGGTGGTGGCGCCCGGCAGCGACTTCCTGCGGCCCGGTTTTCCGGGTCAGAGCCAGGTGCTGAGCGATCTCTATTACAACCGGGCGCGGGATTATGATCCGCTGACTGGGCGGTACATTCAAGCCGACCCCATCGGGCTGCTGGGGGATCTGAACCCATATCTGTACGCGAATGCTGACCCAGTGAATGGAATGGACCCAGATGGGCTGTGGTTGCGCCAAGTTGGGGGAGCGGTCATCTTTGGAGGAGCGAACCTCGGTTATCAGCTTCATCAGAATGGTGGGCGCCTCGAATGTGTCAACTGGTGGGAAGTGGCCGACTTCGCGTTACTAGGGACTGGCCTTGGGTTCGGTACGAAGCTTCTTCACCGGCATGCTTCGTAGTCCCGCTCCAAAGACCGCCAGAGGGTTCAGATCATGGAAGTTCCCAAGGGTTAGTCAAAGACTTAGAGGAGAAAACGGTCTTGTCGGCAAGGATGTTGATCTCCACCATTGGTTAGTTACGCAGAACATGATGAAGGCCATGCGAGGTCGAATGAGAAGCCAGAGAGGGCGTGATTTAGTGAATCGTGCCTTCAATCGACCATGGAATCTAAACCCGGTACCAAGAAGGTTCCATCAGACAATACTCAATCCATTGCCTTATGCGCCTCGACTGGTTTTGGGAGCGCCACCTCCGGTTCAGGGCCTCGGCGCTACGGTGATCGTCGCTGGCGGGTTGAATGGCGCCGAAGGTGCATTCAGTGACTGAACCAAGCGTCCCTTTCCTTCTATTCCATCCAAAATTCATCGAGAAAGTCGGGCATGGTCGTGGTGTGGTGGAACGCTGGGAGTTTCAGGCAACTCGAAAGTCGTTAGCCAAACGCTGGTGGGACGCAGGATGCTTTGCGATTGATGCGGATATGCGCCGTTTCGAGCTTTTGGACGTTAAGATCAAAGGTATGGCTTGGACTTGGCTCAACCTGTTCCAGCGCAAAGATAAGGTCTTTTTGTCGTTTGAGTATGTGTTTGACGACGAGTATGAACAACTGACGTTTGACGAAGCTCGAGACCTTTACATTTCTGCTATGTCAAAGAAGAAATGGTGGGCGCACAATGGAGAAGACGAAACTGAGTTTAACGCGCGGATTGCCAGCTATTCAACCTGGAATGAGCTTGTTAGGCCCCTTTCGCTTGTGGGGCGTCACCCATGAAGATCGACTGATTTTCAAACCATCTTTGGCGACCCTAAGGACGCAAGTCCGATCGAACTTAATTACCGTTGTAGTAGGTCAGAGGAAGAGTGGAAGAGCTCCCCCTAAGTAAGGAAATCAAGTATGCGCATATTTCTTGGAACCTCGACACTTGCGGCCCTGCTTCTTACCGTTGCGCCAGCAATCGTTCACGCCCAACCTCAACAATGCGCCGTCCCCTTTACCCTCACCAATGGCCAAGTCGCCGATGCGACCGAGGTGATGGACAATTTCAACGCGGTCGCCGCCTGCGTCGATGATCTTGAAGCCGAGACCGTCACCCACGAAGGCACGCCCACAACCGGCGAAATCGCGGTGTTCGACAGCGCCACGGGCATTACCGGCGGCGACCTCACTGGCGATGTTACCACCTTGGGTTCGACGGTCACAACCTTGGCGGATTCGGGTGTCACTGCAGGCACCTACGCCAGCCCCAGCATCACCGTCGACAGCAAGGGGCGCATCACCTCGGCCACCAATGGTAGCGGCGGTGGAGGGGGCGGGGGATCAGCCTACGAAGCCTCTCCGCAAGACATCCCTGCACTCGCCAATTTCACCTGGCTTAATCAGGGCAGCGCAGTCGCGACTGACACCACGCAGGGCCTCATGATCACCGCAGACATGGACGGCGAGATCCACGGCCTGATGCAGGCCGCACCGACATCGCCGGACTTCGACATTTTCATGCGGGTGGACCAGATCGTCGGCTCGACCAGTATCTCGGCAAGCTACTATTCCTATCCGACCATCATCCTCAGAAACTCACAGTCAGGTCGCATACTGCACGTCTATCTCGGTCGAGGGCGATCATCGAAGGATCCAACGTGGCCGGTCGGCATCCAGCGCTGGAGCAGCGCGACCTCCTATGCGTCCGACGGGATCGCGGTGCACTTCCTGGCCGATACAACGAAGTGGGTGCGGGTTAATGTTAACGGCAATACGGTTTCACTCTATGTCAGCCCCAACGGCCACAACTGGATGTTGATCGGCACAGAAAGCTTGTCAGCTTACTTGAATGCTGCAGGCGGCAGCCTCGATGAAATCGGTCTAGGATTGCGGGCGGGTTCCGCCAGCTTCTCGACAGCGGTTTTCCAGCAGTTCGGAACCACCGCGCCTTGATCGGCGATGCTCCTGATTCGAACGCGTTGGGGGCTGCAGTGAGTTGGCTGCAGGGCCTAGTCGCAGGGCCATTTGCTACTACGCTGATGACCCTGGCAATTGCGTTGCTCGGATTTAGACTTCTTTCCGGTAGGGCGTCGCTGCGGCATGGCTTAAATGTGGTGATCGGTTGCTTTGTTTTGCTAGGCGCCGCCTCGCTTGCACAGTTTCTGACTCTTTCATCTTCTTTGGCAGAGACATCTCCGTCCCATACGTTTGGCAGCTATCAAGTTGGACCTGAGGCCAATCCCACCGATTGGGGCGAGCTCGCGCCCATTTTGCCCGCAAGGCGTGGCAATCCGTTCGATCCCTATACTGGGGAGCGACCAACCAATTGAATTGAGACGTAAGCCGTATTTCTGCTTCTAGATTGATCGAATATTGCGATCTCAGCCCTGTTTTAGCGTTGCGACACGAGACTTTGCTTGCATTCCGATCGCAAATAAGCACACTCATCAAACCAAATTAGAGGTCGCAATTGTCTGACGAACTCCGCCGAGATACGCTGTTTGTCGCGCTCACGCGGCCGCAGATGTTCGCAGGTGTTACCTACACCTTCTTCATCATAAACGCGGTCATAGCGTTGGAACTGTTCCTGATCTTCCGGGCTTGGTGGGTGCTGCTGATCGCGGTGGCCATCCACGGCATCGGCATGCTCGTGAGCCTGCGCGATCCGCGCATATTCGATCTGTGGATTACGCGGGTGCGCAACTGCCCGCGGATCAAGAACCATTCGGTGTGGAAATGCAATTCCTACCGGCCCTGACGCGCGATCCCAAGACTATTCAAAATGAAGCGCCCGCAGGCGCGCACTTGCCCTATGCAAGGCACATAGACGATGTGACGATCGAAACCCGGGACGGGCTATTGGTCCAGACAATCCGGCTCGGCGGACTGTTGTTCGAGACGGCTGACAGCGAGGAACTCAATTACCGCGCCGGACTTCGCGATGCGATGCTGCGCACGCTCGGCAGCTCGCGCTATGCGGTTTATCACCATGTCATCCGCAGGCGGGCGGAAGCCGAACTGAGGCCCGTCACTGCAGACGATTTCTCGGCCCGGCTCGACGAGCGCTGGCAGGAAAAGCTTGGAGCCAAGCAGCTCTACGTGAACGAACTGTTCGTCACCATCGTGCGGCGCCCGCTGCAGGGACGGATCGGGACGCTCGACCGGATGCGCAGCTGGTTCGCGCGCAGCTCGAAACGCAATGCAGGACTGATGGCTGCAGAAAAGCATGCGCTTGACCGTGCGCGAGAGGCGCTGATGGCCTCACTTTCAGCGTACGACCCGCGCGCGCTCAGCGTCTACGATGCCGACGGGGGCAAGCGCTCCGAACCGCTCGAATTCCTGTCCTGCCTGTTCAATGCCGATATGCGCCCTGTAGCGCTGCCCCACGGCGATCTGGGGCATTTCATTCCGGCGCGCCGGATCAGCTTTGGACAGGATGCGGTCGAGCTGGCACCGACCGGCGGGTTGCCGCGCCGCTTTTTGGCCATGCTGTCGGTCAAGGATTATCCCGGCACGACCTTCCCGGGCATGTTCGACGAGCTTTACCGTTTGCCATTCGAACTGCACGTTACACAGAGTTTCGCGTTTGTGGAGCGCGGGGCTGCGCTCGGCCAGATGAACCTCGCGCTGCGGCGGATGAAATCGGCCGAGGACGAGGCCCTGTCGCTGCGCGAGGAACTTGCGCTTGCCAAGGACGAGGTCGCCGCCGGGCGAGCCGGGTTTGGCGAGCATCACACCACCATTGCTGTCCATGCCAAAGCGCTGGAGACCCTTGAAAACCACGTCGCCGAAGTCACCGCAATGCTCGCGGATCTCGGGATCAATGCGGTGCGCGAGGATATCGCGCTCGAACCCACCTTCTGGGCGCAGTTTCCTGCGAATTTCCGCTACATCGGCAGGCACGGGCTCGTTTCGACAACGAACTTTGCAGGCCTTGCGAGCCTGCATAATTTTCCCGTCGGGCGCGCGCAGGGCAATCACTGGGGCGAGGCAGTCACTTTGTTCGAAACGACAGCGGCGGGCCCCTATTTCTTCAATTTCCACCAGCAGGACTCGGGCAATTTCACCGTCATCGGGCCCTCGGGCTCGGGCAAAACGGTGGTGCTCAATTTCCTGCTGGCGCAAGCGCGCCGGTTTGCTCCTCGGACCATCTTCTTCGACAAGGACCGCGGCGCCGAACTCTTCATTCGCGCCATCGGCGGGCAGTATGACCGCCTCAGTCCGGGCTCCGCTTCGGGTCTCAATCCGCTGCAGCTCGAGGATACGCCCGCGAACCGGCAGTTCCTGATCGAGTGGCTGTCGCTGCTTGCTGGCGGCGCTTCGAGCGGCGAGCTCGACCAGATCCGCGATGCGGTCGACACCAGTTTCCAGCAGCCGGTCGGGCGCCGCCGGCTGCGCTATCTGGTCGAGCTGTTTCGCGGCGGCGCCCGCCCCGCTGCCGACGATCTGGCCGCACGCCTGCGGCCATGGTGGGGCGAGGGCGAGCGCGCATGGCTGTTCGATAACGAGCGCGACATGACCGATCTCTCAGCCGAAACGGTCGGGTTTGACATGACCGCGATCCTCGATGATCCGGCGGTCCGCACACCTGCCATGTTCTACTTCTTCCACAGGGTCGAACAGCGGCTCGATGGGGATCCGACAATCATAGTCATCGACGAAGGCTGGAAAGCGCTCGATGATGAAGTGTTCGTGCGCCGGATCAAGGATTGGGAAAAGACGATCCGAAAACGCAATGGAGTGGTCGGGTTCGCGACCCAGAGCGCGGCTGACGCGCTCGAAAGCCGGATCGCGAGCGCAATCATCGAACAGGCGGCAACGCAGATATTCATGATCAACCCCAAGGCGCGCGCCGAGGATTATATCAACGGGTTCGGGCTTTCGCGCCACGAATTCGACCTCGTGCGCACGCTGCCGGATACCTCGCACTGCTTTTTGATCAAGCATGGCCGCGAGAGCGTGGTTGCGCGGCTCGACCTTTCGGGCGAGCAGGACCTGCTCACCATCCTCTCAGGCCGCGAAAAGACCGTGCGCCTGTTTGACGAGCTGGTCGGGCGGACCGGACCCGATCCCGCCAACTGGCTGCACCTCTTGCTCGAGCAGGCTGCGTGATGGCCTGCCCGGCAATCATCACCGGTGACCGGTTTCTTGAACGAGTGTTGGCGCACATCGACTGCCAGGCGCAGGTGATCGGCAGCTATGGCTATCAGGCGCTGGGACAGCCGGGTTCCATTGCATCTACATTGGTCGCGGGCCTGCTGACGCTGTTCATCGCGTTCTTCGGTATCCGGCTGCTGTTTGGCCCGCCGCCGGGCGCGCGCGATCTCGTCTACGATGTGCTCAAGATCGGGATTGTGCTGACGCTGGCGTTCTCATGGCCTGCCTTTCGAACGGTGGTCTACGATGTGACGCTCAAGGGACCGGTACGAGATAGCCAGCGTGATCCAGACCAGCAGCGGAATTGGAAGTTCAGCCAGCTTCGCGTCGCGGCTTCAGCAGGCCGACAACGCGATGGTGCGTCTGACCGAAATCGGCGCGGGCAGAAACACCGGCGCGTTCATCGACAGCGACACGCCTGGCGCAACGTTTCAGGGTCAGGCGCTCGGCGATGACAGCGCGTTTGGGTCGGCGCGGCTGCTGTATCTTTCAAGCGTCATCGGATCGCTTGCGTTGCTGCGTATTGCGGGGGGACTGCTGCTTGCGCTCGCGCCAATTGTGGCCGCTTTATATTTCTTCAACCAGACACGCGGTATCTTTGCCGGATGGCTCAAAGGGCTTGTGCTGACCCTTGCCGGATCGATCGGCGCGACCATGGTTCTAAGCGCGCAGCTCGCAATCCTTGAGCCCTGGCTTGCCGATGCGCTGCGGGTGCGCAGCCTGGGATATGCGACCCCGTCGGCGCCGACCGAGCTGTTCGCGATCACGCTTGCTTTCGCGGTCGTCCAGCTCGTCATGTTATGGTTCCTGGCAAAGGTCGTGTTCCATCGCGGCTGGCTCACATTGCCGGACTTTCCGCGCGCTGCCGAACCGGCGGCGACCTCGCCAAGCCTTGCATCCGCTCGCGCGATCGAAACGCAGCCGCGGATCCTGCGCGCCGAGCGGATCAGCAACACGATCGAAAACTCGATCCGGCGCGAACAGAGCTCTTTGAGCGAACGCATCGTTCGCATTTCCAGCGGCGATGACCGGCCTGCGTCAACAGCTACCGCAGGCCGCGAGACCGCCGCGCCGCGGCTTGGCAGTTCGTACCGGCGCTCATCGACCAGGCCTTCGCGCGCCGCAAATCTCCGGGACACCGCTTCATGACCGCCCAGCCCGACTACGATCTTGCCGACCTGCCGGTCGCCGAAAGCTGGGCGACCAGCGTCACCGATGACCTTGAACGCTCGAGTCGCCGCGCGTGGATTGTCGCGATCATCGCCGCATTGATAGCCCTGATCGAGGCGCTCGCGCTGGTGTTCCTGATCCCCCTCAAGACAGTTGAGCCCTACACGCTGCTGGTCGACCGCCAGACCGGCAGTGTCGAGGCGCTGGCGCCGCTCGATACGCAGGTGATTGCGCCCGATGCAGCGCTCACCCGGTCATTTCTGGTGCAATACGTGATCGCGAGAGAGAGTTTCACCGCTGCCAGTTTGCAGGAGGACTACCGCCGGGTTGCGCTGTGGTCGGCAGGCGAGGCGCGGACGCGCTACAGCCGCGAGATGACCGCCACCAATCCGTTGAGCCCGCTCGCCTATCTGCCGCCGCGCGCGGTCCTCAAAACCGAGGTGAAAAGTATATCGAGCCTTGGCGAAGGCAGAGCAATGGTACGCTTCATCACCACCCGGATCGATCCGGGCGCAGCGCCGCAGCCTGCGCAGCACTGGGTGGCGGTGATCGGCTACGGGTTCAGCGCCGCTGCGATGAGCGAGGCTGACCGCCACATCAATCCGCTCGGCTTTCAGGTGACCAGCTACCGGAAAGATGCCGAAACGCTGCCCGAGGCAGGCATAATAAACGGGATCGAACGGCCTGAGGGCGCGGAGCTGGCGCAGTGATCCGCCTGACCGCACCGCTCCTGCTGATCGCAGCATCCACTGCTGGCCATGCGCAGGTCTATCCCACACCCGGCGGCGAGACCCCGCGGATCCAGACCGTCCAATGGCGCCCGGGCGAACCGGTCGTGCTGACGGCGCTGCCGCAGACCGCGCTTACGGTCATGCTTGAGCCGGGCGAGACCATCCGGCGCGTGACGCTCGGCGGCAACCGGTCCTGGCAGTTCACAGTATCGGCGGAGGCCGACAGTTTCCAGATTACCCCGCAGGCGCAGGCTGCGCCCGCCAGCCTTACTTTGGAAACAGACACGAGAGTGTATGAGTTTACCCTCGAAACAGGACGCGGACTGCGGGCAGCCTACCTTGTCCGTCTCGAATTTGGCCCTCCGCCGGTCGAACAAGCGACACAGCAAACTGAACCCGTCGGCGATCTTGCCTGGTCTTACCGCCTGCGCGGCGACAAATCGGTGCGCCCGGCCTCGATCCGTGACAACGGCGCAAAGACCGTGATCGAATACTTTCGGGGGCAGCCGCTTCCGGCTGTGTTTGCGATTGGCGCCTCGGGCGATGAAGAGGTGGTTGCAGGATATATGCGAGGGGGACGGTTCATCATCGACCGGGTTCACGAAGAACTCGTCTTCCGCATCGATAAGGAAAAGGCGACCGCGCGGCGAGCCAAAGAGCGGAATAGCGAGCAATGAGCAACACCGTGGCCATCGAGCCCGGAGCCGGCGAGCAGGCCAATGACGTGCGTCCCGTGATCGCGACCGGCAGCAGCGGCAATTGGGGTCTGTGGGCTTTTCTAGCGCTTTTGGCGATCGGCGGGATCTGGCTGTTCAGCGTCCTGTCGTCAGCGCGCGAGGCCGCCAATGCGCCGTCGGTTCTGGTCCCTGCGCAGCCGGCCACCGGGCGCATCGCCTCGCCAGAGCCGCTGCGCGTACCCGAGCGGTTTCTTGAAGACCGGCCCTCACAGCTGGAGCCGCGGCTCCGGGCGGACGAACTGGTTGGGCCCTCAGTGCAGCCGCGCACTCCGCAACCTGCCCCGCCCCGCGCGCCTGTCCCGTTACCGCCTCTGCTCGCTTCCTCAGTTCGACCGGCCCGCGTCTCCGCCGCCAGGTCCGCAGGTAGTGTTCGAGAACCGTGCGCCGATCCCTCCTGCACCCACGTCAGCGGCAGTCAGCGAAGGCGCCGCACGGGTGAGCGCGGACCGTCTCGTCAACCCATCGCGCACGATCCCGCAGGGGACGGTGATACCCGCGGTGCTTGAGACCGCGCTGGATCTCGACCAGGGCCGGCGGGGTGCGGGCGCTTGTTCAGCGCGACATGTACAGCTTCGATGGCACCCGCGCGCTCATCCCGCGCGGCAGCCGCCTCTACGGCGAATATGAGGCAAACCTGCAGCGCGGGCAGAAGCGCGCGCTCGTCCAGTGGACCCGGCTCATCCGGCCCGACGGCGTCACCATTGCGCTCGATTCCCCCTCGTCCGATCCGCTCGGGCGCGCCGGAATCAAGGGCAAGGTCGACAGTAAGTTCCTCCAGCGCTTTGGCGGGGCGATCCTGCAATCGGTGCTCGATATCGGGGTTGGCATTGCGGTCAACGAGGCTTCTGACGGAGTGATCGTCGCGCTTCCCGGCAGCACGCAAAACCTGCAGATTACCGAACCAGAATCGATCCAGCCCACACTCAAGGTCAAACACGGTACCAGCGTCTCGGTGTTCGTTGCGCGCGATCTCGATTTTTCGAGCGTCGATCCATAAGCGTGGCTGAAGCCCGATACTATCTCGACAGCTTCCTCGCGCCGCTTGCGCCGGTGATGGAGCGACCGGACGTCACCGATATCTGGATCAACCGCCCCGGCGAGATTTGGATCGAAAGCCTCGGAGGCGGAATCGAACGGATCGAGGAGCCCAGCCTCGATATGAAGCTGCTCGAACGGCTCGCCAAACAGATCGCGGCGCATTCCTCGCAAGGGATCAGCCGTGCGCAGCCCTTGCTGGCTGCGACACTGCCAGACGGCTCGCGCGTTCAAGTGGTGGCGCCGCCCGCGACGCGCGATGGCTACGCTTTTGCAATCCGCAAGCATGTCTCGGCGGACTTGTCGCTGACCGACTGGGAGGATAGCGATGCCTTCGAACAGGTCGAAGGCGGCGGCGCAGTACTCGCGGCGGAGCGGACGTTCCGGTCACTCGCAGGGCGCGAGGCGGCGGCGTTCCTTCGCCAAGCGGTGCGCGAGCGGCGCAACATCCTTGTCTCCGGTGGGACGTCGACCGGGAAAACAACATTTCTAAATTCGCTGCTCGCTGAAATCCCGTTGGATGAGCGGCTGATTACGATTGAGGACACCTCGGAACTTAAGCTCCAACACACAAACGCGGCCGGACTGATCGCGGCGCGCGGAGAGCTAAGCGAAGCTCAGATTACCGCCGAAGACCTGCTGATCGCAGCGCTGCGGATGCGGCCCGATCGGATCATCTTGGGCGAGCTGCGCGGGGTCGAGGCGTTCACGTTCCTGCGCGCGGTTAACACCGGCCATCCCGGCTCGATGACCACCGTCCACGCCGACACGCCGCAGCGCGCGATCGAGCAGCTGGCTTTGCTTGTGCTCCAAGCGGGTTCGAAGCTCGGGCGCAACGACGTGCGGCATTATGTTCGCGAGAGCGTGGACGTGTTCGTTCAGCTGGAGCGCAGGGCTGGCAAGCGGCGGGTGAGCCAAGTGCTCGTGGCGCAATAGATGGCGATGACATTGACATCTCAGGCCAGCCTTTTCGACCCATTGCCGAACACACCGCTCGGCTCGTCCGTTGAATGGATCAGCGGCGTCTTGTTTGGAGAGGTTGCGGCTCGTCCTGTGCATCCTCGCAGTAGCAGCGGTGGGTGCGATTATGCTGACCGGGCGATTTCCACTGCGCCGCGGCATGCGCGCGGTGCTCGGGTGCTTTCTGCTTCTCGGAGCGCCCATTATCGCCGCAAGATTGACCGGGTGGCAGTCAGCCGATGTCCCGTTGCCTCCGCCCGTGCCACAGCAGTCAATAGGCCAAGAGCGCAGCGAATTGGAACCAGCCCAATACAACCCGTATGCGCAGGCCTCCGTAAGGGACGATCGCTAGCTCGTTTGGCCCTTCGCAATCGGATGCAAGCCTTGAGGGTCTGCACAGCCTAGTCGAAATCGAGGCCCCAGGCTCGATAGGTTCGGGCAAGCGATGGCTGCATTTTCAACGCCAGCTGAATTTCCTCGCGGCCCGATGCATCGCCTTGTGCTTTCCTCACAATCCCCCGCAGAAGCCGAGAAGCGGCGAGGCTGGGCTCGGCAAGCAACGCCGCGTCAATGTCGGCTTTCGCAGCATCCAAGTTGCCGAGCCGCAAGTGAGCCAGCGCCCTGCTGTCCAAAGCGACTCGGCGAAAAATCGCTCTTCTCGACCGCATCGATGCACGTCTGGAGACGGCTCTCGTTCATCACATTCCACGTCGCGGAATACCAGCAGAGATTGTTCAGTAAATTGCCATCGCCCGGGCGCTGTGCAGATCGCTCCGACAGCACTTCGATCCCTGCGTCTATCGATCCACTCCAACCCAGCGCGGTGGCTAACACCGTGTCTTCATCAACGGGGTTATCGGCAAGGCCGCGAAAGTCCTCGGCCAATGCAAGCCCTTCGTCAGCGCGGCCCAGCTGTGCCAAAATCTCGATCTGCGTCTCGTATGTGGAACCATCAGGCTGCAAATCTTCGCTCAGTTTCAGGTCTTCCAAGGCGCCCTCGAGATCGCCCAATTCCCTCCGTAAGTATGAGCTAAAGATATAGAGATCTCGCGATGCCTCAATCGCAATCGTTGCCTCGATGTCTTCCATCGCTTTCGCGTGATCGTACACCCCCGAACGAAAGCGCGCCCGATTGAGCAACTGTAATGTCTCGTCCGGTTCGGCTTCGGCGATCGCCTGAGAATACGCTTCCTCGAGAGCAGCAAGGCGCGCGCGATCATCACCGAAATACTCCCATAGCTCGCGAATATCGCTTGGCGCTTTTACGATTGGTAAGGCTCGGTCGAAACGTGTCAGGTTCCGCCGAGCGGCGGAGATCTGGGAAGCGGGAAGTTCATTCCGAACGCTGCGCATTGTCTGCGACAGTTGAACTCGATTGCCTTCCATTGAGACGACCGAGGAAAGTTCTACACCCCCAACATCCGCTTCCGACATGAGCGAACCTTCAATTTCGAACTCACCGCTATCCGATGGGAGATCGATCTCAAATTCGCTGGCGAAATGAATCGGACCATTGAGCCGCAGAGGAATTTCGCGCCAAGCAGCTCGCGCTCGGTCGGATTCAAATGATACGTTCTTTGCAGTCTGCGCAGGTGGTTCGAGTTCATAGACGGTACGATCCCTGCTCCACTGCGAAGCCTGGATGCCCCGACCTTTCAGCCGAGCGACACCAGCTTCCACGTCGTAGCTTACCGAACGTTCGATAATCAGCGTCTCTCCGGCAGACTGCATTAGAATAGCATCGATCGCATCTTCGGCCATTTGAGCATCGGCTTGTTCTGCAACCGGTCGCCATTGTGCGCCGCGCGCACCTCGAAGTTCAATTTCGATATTGATGAGAGCCGGCAGGCGAATGCCCGCGCTCTGATCCATCTGCAGCCGCACTACCTGATCGGGAATTGAACTGGGTCGCTCTTCGAGCGGAATCAATTCTGCGCCGTCCATGCGAAGCGGCAATGCATAGTCAAAGCGCGGCACAATATCGATCGTATCAAGCCTTGTTCCTGAGACCGTTCCGTCAAGCCAGAAACTCTTGCCGCCTATTTCCGCCCGTACGATCATATGATCAAAATTGCCTGGCATCGGCGCAAGGATCGGCAGCGCATCGCCGCCGCGCGAACGGACCAGAGCTACTTCCGCATCGACGCCAAGTTCGCGCAGCATCGCCAGGAGCAGCACCGATTTGGCCTTGCAATCGCCAAAGCGCTTTTCCCAGGTCTCTTCCGGAGATTGCGGGAGGTAATTGCCGCCATTAAGACCATTCATCAGGTAGCTGATATCGTCCTGAACCAGTCGGAGGGCGAGCGCTGCGCGGGTGAGCGGATCATCGCTAGCTGCTGCGATATCGGCGATCTCGGCAGCCAGTTCTCCGCCAGGCTTGATTGAATTGTCTACGCTGTAATGCGTCGCCATCTGCGAGGAAACAGAGCTCCAATCCGGGTAGGTGGAGACTTGCATGAGTTCGCCCACAAGATAGCGGAACGGCGCGTCGAGAGGCTTGTCCTTCGGTTCCGCGACAGGAATTTGGGTGCTCCAAACCAGGTACCCTTGCCGCTCACTCGGGTCCGCCACATCGGCCTCGCCAAGGCGCTTACGTGAGATGGGCATGTCCTTCGGCCATGAAATCGACACGCGGCCAGAACCGATGGGGGCAGGTCTAGCGGGCAGCGACGATTGCCACTGCACATTATCGCCCATCGCCTGATCGCTGGTGGTCGTGGAATAGGCGAGCCGAATTGTGTCGCCAAGCTGCGCTCCAGGCACCGTCATGGTTGCGGTGAGCACACCATCCAGCAGGCGCGATTCCAGACCTTCTTCCCGGCGGAGAACCTCGAACTCGCCGCCGCCTTCCAGAAGGTCGATGACTTTTTTGCCGCGTAGAAGCTCAGCCCGGTGGATGATAAGGTCGCCTTTATCGGGGAGCCAGCTGGCGGAAAGTGTCCCGAATTGTGTTAGCGCCTGAGGGGTATCCAATGCGATTGCGGTTTCGACATAAGTCCATAGCTGCCCGGCTTCTATCCGCGCTTGTTGATCGACGAGGACGAAGGGAGAATCGGAGTAGCGGTCTTCTCCGTCAATCTCGGTGATCTCGACCCAATCTGGTCGCGGATCGTAGAGGATGTCGTCGCCTGCAATCGACGGAGTGGCGAAAACGGTCAAGAGGATAGAACAAAGAAATGCGAAGCGTATCAAGAGTTGATCCTTTGTATGGTGCATCATGAGTGATGACATCTTCGGCAATTCAGAACAATAGCTTACACAGACAGTTTCTTGACTAGCCATGTGCCGGTCGAGCGAATAATTGAGAGCGCGTCTGCTCCTAATCGAGGATACGCCTGAGCTGCATCTGGCGCATGAAAACGCCGTTGGCCTGATCGCAGCGCGCGGCGAAGAAAGCGAAGTGCAGGGATCCGCCGAAGATTTACTGATCGCGGCACTGCGGATGCGGCCTGACCGAATCATTCTGGGAGAGCTGCATGGCATCGAAGCGATCACCTTCCTGCGCGCGGTCAACACCGGCCATCCCGGCTCTATGACCACCATCCATGCCGACACGCCGCAGCGGGCTATCGAACAGCTTGCCTTGCTCGTGCTGCAAGCAGGATCAAAGCTCAGCCGCGAGGATGTGCGCCACTATGTGCGCGAGAGTGTTGATGTGTTTGTCCAGCTGGAACGGCGCGCTGGCAAACGACAGGTGAGCCAAGTGCTGGTGGCGAGGTAGCGTAGCCCATGTCTGTCATCACGCAACGAAGTCTGCTTGAGCCTGCCGGAGGAGCGCCTATATCCTTCTCAATGGAATGGGTGAGCGGAGTGCTGTTCGGACAGCTGGCCATCGGCCTATGTGTGCTGGCCGTAGCTCTTGTCGGAGCTTTGATGCTCACCGGAAGGCTGCCGGTACGCGACGGGATACGCGTCGTGCTGGGGTGCTTGATACTGCTTGGTGCGCCAGTGATTGCTTCGGTCTTTCTGGTTTCCGGTCTGGAGCGAAGCTCTGCGGAACCGCCGCTCCCTATCGCCGAAAAAGCGTATGACGAGCGAGGAGAATCGCCGCCTGCCGAACACAACCCCTACGCTCAAGCTTCGGTTAGAGATGACCGCTCAGGGTCAGTCGATTGGTGAGGTCGAGCGAGAACTGGTGCTATCGAATATACTCGTTTGTTCGATGATGCAACGCTGACACTAAACGTCTAGATTCTATGATCACCGTCCAGCCAGACAATCCGAACCTTTCAATCAAATGGATTAGCGAGTCCTATTCTGACAACTAGTTATTAGCTTGGGCGCGATGCGGCGGGATTCATCGGAGCCCTAATGCTGACGGGAAAGCTGTCCGTGCGCGGCGGGGTTTAATTTGCTGCCTTATGCTCTTAGGTCGGCCAGTTCTCGCGATAAGAATTTTTAGGCTTTCAAAGCGGGCCGCAGAAGGGTGTGCTAGAGGATTTGGAATCGATAGGATAATTGGTATCGGCGTTGATCGAATGGAACTCCTGCAACCCTCGCCTTCTGATGAAACAAAAAGCGGCTATAGGCTTGAATTTAGGGCAACTGCAGTTGAAATGGCTCAAATTTGAGCCGCGTGGAACCTCTGGGCAGATAGCTAAAGTCGATCACATACAATCTTCGCGCTTACGCCCAACGCAACTGACAATATCATGGAGCATAAAATGATCGCGATGACCAAAAAATTCTCATATCTTCCGCAGCCTGTTTCGAAAAAGCAGTCTCCCATCAAATAATCAAAAGAATACAAATATATGAATGGGAATGAAGCTAGTCCACATACCACACCAACTTTGATTGAATGGTTATTTCTTAGCATGTTTAAATTCTTTCAACTATTGTTTTCCAGAAACTGCAGTACACCCGCTTTGAAGGGCGCTTAGAGCCAGATTCTCTGGCGAAATTCCATCATTCTCTGAATTTTGGGCTAACGCAATGCCAACAGCATTATTGTATGTATCAGCTGCTGTGTCGCTCGGAACCTTGTCTACGTTTCTGACTTCGTTTGCGTTGAGCCAATAGTTAGCACGATCCGCACCTAAGGCTCGTGTAAGCGCAACCGACAAATAGACATGACGGAAAGCATTGGCGTCATCCCCCCCTGGCCACCAAATCGGGTTTGCGTCTCACGAATCGCATCACTCCTTATTTTTTTAATTGATCCCAACGCCAACGGATCGACAAGCGATGCGACTAAGCGACCGGTTGTACCGACCGGTCTATTACCGGGCGGAACTGGGCAAAATTTCGTGTCTCGATCAACCACAGCATTTGAACCCGAGCCCGTGCCATTTGGTCCGCCTTCGCCGCCGTCCGGGCCAGAGTAACAGGTTTCAGTTGGAATCTCCGTCGTAGTAGTTTCTCGCTTTCTTACCACCTCGATTGAGCCATCAGTTGTTCTAACGGGAACAAAGACCCAGCGCGATGTTGTGATCGTTTTGGTTCCTCCAATACAGACTGTGCTAAGTCCAAAGGGATCGACTCCATTCACCGGGTCATTCCCAACGTAGGCATATATGTTCATACCATTGCCATACCCAATCGGATCGGTCTGCATGAACCTGCCCAGCCCCGGCGAATACGCCCGCGCCTTGTAGTGATACATCCCCAGCTCGGGAATATAGATCTGACCCGTATAGCGGAACCGGTACGATATTCTCGATGCCGCTGCTCGGCCCCGGCAGCCCGAATTCGTCATAACTGTTGCGGGACCTGTTAACTCCGCTGCGGTCGTAGCTGGTCACGATAGAGCCAAGTCGGTCGGTGTAAAGGTGCCGCGCATAAGAGCGGGACGCATTGGCGCCATCGTAGTAGATCAACGGATCATCGCCGCCAGACAAGCCGTGCACATACCGGTTGAGCATAGTACCACTGGCATTGTACTCTCCGATCAGATCATTGCCGCTGTAGAGCAGCCGCGTAATGTTAGCGCCGCCGTCCTTAATCTCATAGAGCCGTCCGAGCGGATCATATCGTAGGTCAGCGTTCTTCGTGCCCGATGCACCCACCAGACGGTTTTCAGTGTCGTATACGAAGGTTGTGCTTCCATCCGATATCAGGTTGCCATTGTCGTCATAGGCGAAATTGTTGCTGTCGACGGCATCGTACTGGTTCAGGCCATCGGGGGTATATGCGACATCGGCGCTGCCCGGAACATGCCCGTCCCAGACATATTGTTGACGATCAACTTCTTCGGAGACGGCCTGACCGGCATTGTTGTACGTGTATTCGCGGTTGTAGGTCTGGTAGGTCGAAGCGGGATGCTCCGTGAAAATCCGATCCAGCCGTTCGGCACCATCGAAGTAGAAATTCTCGTCGGGTGCGTTGTAGTCGCGCGTTCGCTTGATCAGGCGCCCGGCAATATCAAAGGTGTGTGAAATCTGCGTCGTTGGCTGGTCATCTTTAATGTGCTGCAGCCTGTTCAGTTCGTCATACTCAAACGTCCAATATGCGCTATCCGGGTGGGTGATGCGCGATTGGCGTCCGGCAACATCATACTGATAGCCAATTAGGCGGGAAGTGCCGTCCATGACCTGCGTCTCGCTGGTCCGCCTACCGAGTCCATCGTAGCCAAGCACGATCTTGTTCGAAGCATCGAACCGCGCTTCGGTTAGCGCTCCGAACAGATCATATTCGTAGTAGACATTGCGGGTGTGGGTCGAGTTGAGGCCGGTGCGCGCAGGCACGCGCTTCTCGATCAGGCGGCGAGCTGGATCGTAAAAGAACGTGAACGTCTCGCCCCGGCGCGTCCGTAGCGTGCTGACATTGCCGGCGCTGTCATAGGTGAGTTCCTGATAGTCACTGCTGTTGCTGGTATTGGCTGCCGTTTCCGAGGGGAAGACGGTGCGCTTGGTGCGGTCATGCCCATCATAGGTGTATGTGGTCCGGTTGTCAGAAGCATCCTCGACCCAGGCGATAGTACCGTTGGGGTTGTAGGACATCTCGGCAGATTGCTGGCTGAGGCTGGTGTCGACCCCGGCCCATACCTCAGTGACCCGATCAGCAGTGTCATAGTATCGCTTGGTAATGCGATCCTCTCCAAACGTGCCGGGTGTCATCTTCACGCAAGCATCGGCGGGTAGGGTCGCGGTCGCGTTGGTTAGATTCATGCGGATCGCGGTGCATTCGAGCCGGTACCGGCATAATCATATCCGTACTGCATGATCGAATGACGCGTGGCGCCATCAGGCGAGAGTTGCGAAGATGACGTGACGCGTCCAAAGTCATCATAGATGTTTTCGGCTGCTGTGACGACGGTAAACGCATTCCAAGCCGCTTCGCTCGTACCAGAGACGTGACCGCTTTCGGTGAGTGTCACTTGACCATCGCTGTTGTAGGTCATTCGGGTTGCAAGGTGCCGCAAGCTGCCGCCCGCATCGGGGTCCGGCGATATTACGCCGACCACTTGCCCCACATCGTCATAACGATAGGTGCTCACGTCGTTCGAGCCAGTAAGTGGTCCATCGATTGTCTCGACGTTACCAAGCGCAGTGTATGTGAAGCTAGTGGTCGATGTGAGTGTGTTGTTGCCAGCGCGGTTTGTCACCGAGACCGGATTGAGGTTCGGCTCGAAGTTTGCATCGTAGGCGATGTCGGTGTTGGCTTCATTAGCGCTGCCCGCACACAGCTCTTGCGTCCGGCAAGCGCGAGTGTTCGATGGCAATGTGAGCGAGGTCGATTGGTTGACCAGCGCGCCGGATGAATTCTTCTTCTTGCCCGTTAGCACGACATAATCGATTTTCGTGACCGTGCGATCGCCATTATCATTTGGCGGACCTTCGATCCGTGTGGCGCCACCATGCGTTGCATCATAGAAATAGCTGACTGGTTGAGCGCCAGCGCTGGTTGTCGCTGTTGGCTTGTTGCAAGTGACCTGATTGGAGCAGGAGGCCGGGTAGGTCGCCGTAGAAACGATGTCAGCAAGACCCGTGCCTGGCTTAGCTTTCTGCCGGACCTCCGTAGCATTTCCGCGAGCGTCATATGTGTATTCGGTGCGCTGCCCGTCCGGAGCCTCGACCCATTCCACTCGGCCCTCGGCATCGTGCTGATAGAGGGTTACATCGTTCAGGGCGTTCTTAATGTAATAGACCACTCCCTTGTCGGTGTACGCTGTTGTCGTTCTACTTCTGCCGAGCGAGATCGGTCGCAGTTGCCTGCAATTGATTCCCAAGTGTCGACCAAGTATAGTTGCGTGTGTAGCTTCCCTGATACTGCACCGATGAAACACGGCCATTACTGTCGTAGCTGATGGCGACACCGTCAGTCGTTTCATTGGGGCGCTTCACACCGGTCAGGCGATCCGACGAGTCCGTACGAAACCGGGAGGTGCGTCCCAGAACATCACTAACGGTTTCGAGCGTCTCCGAGCCGCTGTAGGACACGTCGTAAGCGAGCGAGGGCCAATTGTTTGCTGGAGTACATGCTCCAACCGGATCGCAGTATTCTTCGGCGTTATTGATCGCGGTCACTTTTGTAATCCGATGCCAAGCATCGCGGTTACCGGACCAGATCGAATCAAAGGCGTAGTCGAAACGCAGCTGATAGCTCGCGTTGTTGGTTACCGACTGAAGCCTAACCACATAAACGTCAACGAAAAACCCTGGAGAAATCTCGAATGCGTACAGGCTATTTACGTAATGAAGCGTAGTCGTTCGACCATCAGGGCTCGTGATTGTTTCGGCGAGGGCATCGGCGGTACCATAATAGCTCTCACCATTGTTGACATAGGACTCTTTGAAGACAATCTCGGTTCCATCGCGAGCGGTATATGTATGGGTTCCGGTCGACCAGTTATGAGCAATTGTTTCGCCGGTCCCTTGATCCGATGCGTAAACCGTGCCGTTCCACGTGAATGTGAGGCGCGCGCCGCCAAGATTAATCGCTGCATTGGGATTGCCTGACTCTATCTCTGCAGAGATCATGTAATTGTGCCGCCACCCATTCCCGACTCGCGTACGTGTATGCGTCAGGCCATTCGCCCCGCCGATCGAGATGCTCGAGGAGGGCGTCACGATCTCGCCGGTTGCTAAATTGATGCCATGCTCGTCTAGTGGCAGGCGGATTTCCGGTGGATCCAGTGTCACCGACTGCGCTGCCAATGGCGACGCAACAAGCATAGCGGGTGCGAACACGGCTGCGGTCGAAAGGAGTAGGTGCTTGGCCTGCATTGTGGACCTCGAATGTTTGAATTTCGTTTGTAACTGCGAGAGGTTGTCCTGACGGCCTCTACTGACTTGTGGATTGTCCGCGTTGCCATCGACCGGCGATCATTTGCGCGTTTGCGCAAAGCGTGGCTGCGCGCTCTCCGAGCGCTCGCTCTATCTGGTTCTGGACAGCCTCGTTCCCGGTTGACGCCAGCTTGCACATTTCGTCCCGGTATCGCTTTACTTGCCCCTGCTGTGCGAGCTTGGCCTCGGTGCAATCGACGATCTTGAACCCTTTAGCTTCAAGCCCGGGAACCGCTCTCTCCACGGCGAGGATGTGAAAAGGTTTGCCGCGCTGCGCCGATTTGACCTGTGCAACATCGTCATGTGGGCGGGCCATGCAAAGTGGAGGTTCTCCTCCGATAGACGGAGCCTGTGCTGCCTGAGCATGAGCGATGCCGCTCATACTCAAACACAGAAAAGCAGGCAGAGACAGGACTAGCGCACGGATTGATACCAAGTTCGGCATTTGAGCCCCCTGTTGATGGTGCTGAAGAATTCGATCGTGGACCGCACAGGTCTAGGGATCGTCGATCCCTGGTCCACCGCCGCCGCCGAGACCGCACGAGCCGCTAAAGACTGTCAGCGTGGCCGTATCAGTTGCGCCCAGCGTATCTTGGACGGTGTATGTGAAAGTCGATGCGTCCAAGGCTGGGCCGAGAAGCACCTCGATGATCCCGCCCGAGAACGATAACAGGCTAGCTCCGCCGGAAGTCTTGACCACGGCTGTCACAGCGAGCGGGTAGTTACTTTCGGGGTCCGTGTCGTTCGCGGTCACATCCACCAGCTTGAGCGTCGAACATTCTCCGCCTGACTGATCATCGTTCGCCACCGGTGGATTGTTCGATGGAGGAGGCGGTGGCGGCGTCGGTGTCGGTGTTGGTGTTGGTGTTGGTGTCGGTGTCGGTGTCGGTGTTGGAGGAGCACTACACGTCGGTATCGATCCATCGTTCCGGATCTGGAATTCGGTCCGGTTGCCCATCTCGTCGTAGCAGAGCTTCCGGGTGTCGTCGTTGTTGCTTCCGCCTGTAACCTCCGTGATTATCAGGCGTCCAAGAGGGCCGTAAGTATGCTGCTTGGTTTCAGATTGTGCAGCAGCGATGGTGGTCAAAGCGATCGCGATGACGCCGGCGCTGGTCGAAGCTATCAGACGAATGTTGATTACATATCTCCCCTGTGCCCGATCTAATTCGACTGCCCATTCTTTGGGTCGGTGCGAACTAAATTATCGCCAGAGGATCGTCGCTGGCCGTTTGATTAGTCAACGACTTATGATTGAAGTATTTCACAGCTCAGATCACGAATCGCAGAAATTGGCGATTTATGAGATTGAGCCCTACAGAATAAAGTAAGGGCCATTTCGGGGTCTCACTCGGCAACATGGCTCATTATTAGCTGGAAAGGTGGCAAGTTAGGTCGCGCGCCTCGGATCGCCATCGTGCACTTTCAGTTGGTCGATGTTCTGCTTACCCGTTCCATGCCGTCACTCAAGAGGGTGGCTTGGAAGGTGGTTCGTCATATTGGTCATCGAACTGACGCTCATCATTTCAATAGTTTAAAGCCTAGCGAAGGTGCTTCTCGAGCGCACCATACTTTCCTAGCCTTCCAGGATCGCAATTTGTCCTCCTCCGGCAAACCACTGCGCGTGGCGCGCTGCGATGCGGTGTGCCGCCTTGATCGCGCCAACCACGTGCGCCGCTCCTTTTCCGCTGTGTTAGCCAGCAGACGGGATGCAAACGTTCCGCTCGCAGCGGCAGGTTAGGCCGGTAAGCCGGCGCGGTCTTCCGAAGTGCTTGAGGACAAACCAGATATCCCTTGCATAGTGCACCGACTGACTGCATTCTCCGCTCGTGGTCGCTCCGCCAAAGTGCAGAGATTTGCGGAGTTTGGATGGGAAAGCGAACGCGTTTCGACGCTATTGTAGTGGGCGGCGGTCCGGCTGGATCGGCGATGGCTTGGGCGCTAGCGCGCAAAGGCGTGTCGGTGGCCGTGGTCGAACGCGCAGTATTCCCGCGCGAAAAGGTCTGCGGCGACTTCGTCGAACCGGCCGGACTGCGCATTCTCGACATCATGGGTTGCCGCGACGCTCTCGATCTCGGGCGCAGGCTGCCGATCACCAAGAACCGGGTCTATTTCGGCCCGCGCATGCCATATCACGGAGAAATCCCGTATTACGATGGCGCGCACGGGATGCCGCCGCACGGCTACATCATTCCCAGAGACCAGCTGGACACGGTGCTGCTCACCAATACCGGCAAGGCTGGTGCAACGGTGATCGAGGGGACGACGGTCAGGGACATAAGTCGGAACCAGGGCCTGATGCATGTCGAGGTCAAGGATGATGAGGGCAGCTACACATTGACCGCGCCGGTGGTCGTGGGTGCGGACGGCGTGCAATCGGTGGTTGCCAAGGCGCTGCGTCTGCGGCGCGACGATCGCAAGCATACCGGGGTGTCGCAGCGCGTTTATGTCGAAGGCATCGACGTCGAAGAGGGCGAAGCCACGATCTGGTTCGATGAGGACCACTATCCCGGCTATGGCTGGATGTTCCCGATGGAGGGCGACCGGGCGAACATGGGTGTCGGGCTGCTGGGCGAGACCTGCGACATCTTCGATCTCTCGGTGCAAAAGAGCTTTCGCGATTCGGTCGAACGCCTGCGCATAAGGCATCCCGGCTGCACCATTGCCCAGGTCGCAAGCAAGCCGCTGGGCGGCGCGGTTCATATGTATGGGGGGATTCGCCGCAACCATTTTGCAGGCGGCATCCTGGTCGGCGATGCGGGCGGCTTCGTCGATCCCATGACCGGCGAAGGCATCACACAAGGAATGGAGTCCTCGATCCTCGGCTCCGCGACCGTGCTCGATGCGCTCGAAAAAGGGCAATTCGAGCAGGCTGACTTTGCGGATTACGAAGGCGATTTCAGGGCCTATTTCGATCCTGCGATGCTGTATCTTTGCTTTTGCGCGACGATCCTGCGCAACCGCCATTTCGCGGAATTCGGCTTTCGCTCGACCCGGCAGGGCTTCGAGAAAGCGCAGCATGATCGCAGTTTCGGTGAGATATCGGGTGCGGCATTCGGCGGTCTCAATGTCCAGCCCATGGCGATGGCCAGCCAGATCTGGCGCAGCCTGTTCGAGCACGCCTTTCGCGGTGGCGCGATGGGTATCATGAACCTGCTGTCCGGGCGCGGCCTCGCTGCCGACGGGTTGGCAGGCGACCTGGCGGCGTTCCGGCGCGGGTGGGAAGCCTCTCTAAAAGCCGACCCGGCATGGCACCGGGAATGGCTGGGCGATGTCCTGAAGTCCGCCGCGCGATTGGCCCCTTCGTTCTTGATGAAAGAAAATCCGCGCTTGCGCGGTCCGTTTGACTGGATTGGAGTGTAGCCATGGCGAAAGCAGCAAAGACGAATACGCGTACCGCCACCAAGGCGAAGAAAGCAGCAGCGTCCAAAAAGGCGCCGCCTAGCAGCAAGACCGCAGCAAAGAGCAGAAGCGGTTCGCGGAGCGGCCCGAAAGCCCCCACCGTCGCGGTGCTCGGAGGCGGTATCTCGGGCATGACCGCGGCGCTCAAGCTGGCCAAGGTCGGGTTTGACGTCACGATTTTCGAAATGCAGGAACGGCTTGGCGGCAATACGTCTTCACGACACGTGAACGGCGTCGAACATGATGTGTATCCGCACATGTTCTGTTCCTGGTACGACAATTTCTGGGACCTTTACGAGGATGAGCTCGGGCGGGAGGCCGACGATCTCTTCGAACCGCGCGAGGGCAGCAAGGTGCTGCAAAAGGGCGAGACCGAGTTTGGCGAATTGCTCAACCCAACCTCGATCGAGGCGGTACGTGAGCAATCTGAAATCGGGCGTGATGAGCCCCGCCGAAATGTGGCTTCTGGGCTATTCGGGACTCGACCTTGCAACGCATCCCTTCGACCGGAGCGGCTCCAAGCTTATGGAAATGCTGAGCGTCAACGGCTTTATCTATTCGCGCGGATACGGCACCGAAGACGTCGCGGCGATGCAGAATTACCTGCTGACGCTCATCTGGTCGATACCGAGTTCATGGACAGCGGCAGCAACGTACCAGAACTTCCTGCGCCACACGTTCCAGTTCCCCAACCATGCGCCGTTCAACTATCTCTTGAAAGACAGCCTCCAGACGGGCCTGATCGGACCCTTTACCGAAAAGCTTGAAGAGGCGGGCTGCAAGATCAGGTTGAAACGCGAGGTGACTGCGGTGCGGCTGGATGAGCAGGACCGGCCCGAGATTTACTCGCGCGTTCCGTGCGACGATCACCTGAGGCACGATTCCAAGCGCGACAGCGATAATGAAAACCGCGTCACGAAAGACAATTTCGACTACGCGATCATGTCGCTGCCGGTCGAGCCGATGACCGACATGGTGATGGGCGCATCGGGCGGGCGCAATGGGACGCGGATCGTGGATCGCCTTCCCGAACTCTCAAGAATGCAGAACCTGAGCTCGGTATCGATCCCGGTGGTCGATCTTTATCTCAATCGCAAGCTGGAGGATTTCCCGAGGGATCACGTCGCCCTGGCTGAATCGAAATTCGGTCTGACGGTGCTCGATATTTCGCAATTGTGGGAAGACACGCACGAGTTCGGCGGAAAGACGGCGCTGGTTCTCGCCGCATCCGAAGGCGCAGCCATTCCCTCGGTCGAGATCGAGCGAATGGGCGAGTTGATGCTGGAGGAATTCGCCGAATTCTTCCCGGGCTTCAATCCGGGCGAACATTGGGGCGATACGAACAGCGACGTCGACTGGAGCAAATCGTGGATACGCACCAACCGGCAATACAAATTGTTTCTCAACGACACCGGCAGCTGGAGCGCGAGGCCGCAGACCCTGTACGAAGACGCGCTCCCCAGGGTCGCCTTTGCAGGGGATTGCACCCGCAGCGATGTCGACATGGCAACGGTCGAAGGTGCGATCCAGACAGGCGCGCAGGCCGCCGCTGCGATCCAGGCGCAGGATGCGGAACTCAACGGCCATGCGCGCCGGGGGCAGCCGATCGAAGTGACGCCGCACACGGTCTACAGCACCGCGACGTTCCGCTTCGCCCGGCTGTTCTATCTTCCCGCCACCTATGCGGCGTTTTCCGTGGCGGCTTTCCAGCAATGGGCCGAGCGGATGAAGAACGGCGATCATCATCTCGACGAGAATGAGTTTACGCTGGCCGAGTATATGCTGCTGGTGCCCTCGCAATTCGTGATCGACTGGTGGAAGGCGGCCTATTGGTTCGCGCGGGCGGCGGTCGGCAAGGACAATAAGGACCCGTTTGGCGACCGCATCACTTACCTCCCCAATCCGATGGGAGAAACGCCGCAAGACGAAGATCTGGCCGCAGAGGAAGCTCACATCCATTCTCACGATGACGACCACATTATCGGCCTTCCCGAAGCGATGGCCATGGTGGCCCGCGAAGTGTTCGAATATGCCTCGGGCCGGGAAAAGCCGGATGCGCCAGAGGCGACGGCCAAGACCGGCGGAGCAAAGCCCGATCCGCTCGCCGGGGCTGTCGATATCGCCAGTGGAGTGATCGAGACGGCGCTCAATCTGGGCGAAGATCTTGCGCAAGGATTTGCCAAGCGCCGGCCCGAGGTCAAGGGCCGCTACCGCCGCAGGTGGCGGACCAAGCGCTAGCGCAAGGCCGCATACGAGGAGTAATGAAGGGGTGAATTTTTGGACACGATAACCGCGAGTATCGTCAGCAATTTGGGCTTCGACGAGGAAATGGACCGGCTGCGCACGCTGCTCGATAACTGGATCAGCGAAGCCTCGCCCGAAATGCAGCCGCTGTTCGACTGGCAATTCGTGGCCGGGTCGAAATATTTCCGTCCCCTGACGATTTTCGGCTGTTACCGCGCGGTCCATGGCGATGTGCCGATCCCCGACACCATGATCCGCTCTGCCGCTGTGCTCGAGATGATGCACAACATGTCGCTCGTCATCGACGACATCCTCGATCATTCGGACGAACGCCGCAGCAAGGCGACGCTCCATGCGAAGTTCGGGATGCTGCCAGCCTTAATGGCGTCGGGCTATATCGTCGCGGACGGGTTCACGATGTCAGCCGAGGACCCGCACGACATTCGCTTGTTTGCTGACCTTCTGCGCCGGCTCGGGGTGGCCGAATGCGCGCAGTGGCGCTTGCGTCGCCAGCCACTTGGCGTCTCGGACTGGGAAGAGATTGCGGGCGAGGACACAGGCTCGATGTTCGAGACATGCGCATGCCTTGCGACCCGGGATGATAGCCTGCGCAGATCTTGCTCGCTTGATCGGCATGCTCTACCACGGCTGCGACGATGTGGGTGATGTGAAGGGCCTCGAATCGCTCGGCGGGGGAGGGGAGGAAGACCTGCGCGACGGCATCCTTACCTTGCCGGCAGCCCTCGCCATCCAGGACAAGGAAATCTGCGAGAAATTTTGCCGGGACAACCCGAGCGACGCAGACCTTCAGGCGATCAAGGAGCGCATGCTCAAACACCTGCCCGATGCGGAGTGCCATCTGGACGCGCTTGCCAAGGATGCGAAATGGGAAGCGCAGGTCCACACCGAAAATCCGCAAGGCCTGATGACGCTCGTCGATTACACGCGCGAGCTTTCGGGCCGCTAGACAGAGACGTCCGCAAGCTCGGCCTGGAGCGCTTTAACATCGGCCAACGCCGGTGTGTCTATCTCGGGTCGGCAATTCTCGATTGCGCCGCGAATGATCGCGAGGGCCTCGCCATGCCGCCCCGATCTCTGGAGAAAACGCGCATATTCGGCTGACGCGGATAGCTCGAACGCCGCCGCGCCGGTTTCCCCGGCCAGATCGATTGCCGCCTTGAAATCTGCCTCGGCTTCGTCTGGCCGGCCCACCTTTTCCTCGAGCCGCGCCTTGATCTGCAACGTTTCGGGCCGGACGATCCGTTCTTGCGGGTTCGCTTCCAGCGCTTCGCAGGCGGCCGTGTAGGCCTCGTCCAATTCTTCGCGGGCCTCGAGCGCCATGGCCAGCCGGTTCATGTTGATGACAAGGCCGACCCGGCCATTCAGCGCGACCATCGCCTCGAGAATTTCACGCATCGCAGTAATGTTTTGCGCAGACGGCGCGGCATCGTTGCTTAACCAGCCGATCTTTGCGCGCACCAACTGGCCGATAAACTCGATCTCGTTCGTGTCGCAGATTTCGAGCGCGCGTTCGGTGTGCCTGCGCGCCTCCTCCATGTCGCGGTCGAATGCCATCAGCGTTCCGGCAAAATGGTGCGCGACCGCGGCTGCGTAGGGCTGGCCGTTGCCTTCGGCGACTTCGATGGTCTGGGCAATGCGCTGCCGCGCCAGAGGCGATCGCCCGGCCGCCCATGCGGCAAGGCTGGCAACGCCCATCGCAACCACGTCGTCATTGACGCTGACCATGCCCTCATGCTGGCCAAACAGATGTTCCAGCTCGGCGTAGGGTTCCTCGAAATCGCGCAGCCGCCCATTGTAATACGCGGTTTGCACCAGCGCGTTGGCGGAGAAAAACGGCATCCATCCAGGCTGTTCGTCTGTGCCAAGTTGCCCCGCCAGGTCATTGATGCGGGCCGCGACCTCGTCAGCCTCCTTATAGTTCCCGGCATTGACCGTGCCGCGCCAGCGCTGGACCTCGCTGGTGATGACGTCGCTGAGCAAGCCGAGCTTCTTGGCGAGCGCGCTCGCCTTGTCGGCAGCTTCAAGGGTTTGCGGATTGGAATAGCCCAGCGATTGCTGGAGAGCATTGTTGAGCGCGCTCCACAGCTCCATTTCCTGACGGTCGCGCTCAGACCCTTCTGGGAGGTCGCCGACCAGTCCGAGCCCCTTCTTGAGATGCGCCGCAGCTTCCCTGCTCGCCCCGCGTGTGAATTCGCGTTTGCCTGCCTCCAGCCATGCCGCCACAGCTTCCTCGGTCTTGCCCGCCCGTGTCCAGTGGGTGGCAAGGCGCTCTTTTTCGAGCTCGGCGATGTCCGGAAATTGATCGCGGATTGTTGTCGCGGCGCGTTCATGGAGCTGCTGCCGGGCCTTGCGCGTCAAGGTCTCATAGGCACCGTCCTGCAGCAGAGCGCGCTTGAACCTGTAACTCGAATTGGGCGGCGCGCCGCGCACGATGAGCAATTGTTCCTCGGTCAATTGCCGCAATTGCTTGTCGAGATCGCCCGTGTCGATGTCCGCCATCGATGAAAGCACCTGATAGGGACACGCGCCGAGAACCGAGCAGACCTGCAGGAGACCGCGAGCCGGACCGAGCCGGTCCATTCGCGCGGCCAGCAGGCTGCGCAGGGTCGGCGGTAACTTACCGAGATTACCCTTCCCCTCAGTGCTGGAGGCGAGCTTTGCGAGTTCTTCGGCAAACAGCGGGACGCCGTCGACCTTTTCGAGAATGGCCTCAAGCGTCTTGCCGCCGATTTCTGCGTCGCCCGATGCCTCGGCGATCAGTTCTGTGATATCGGAGTTGGAAAGCCGTGCGAGGTTGATGCGGCTGTGATGGTCCCTTTCCGACCAGGGGAGTTCGAATTCGGGCCGAGCGGTGCCCAGAACCATAAGGCGCTCGGTATCACCCTGTTCGATCAGCATCTGCACGAGTTCGAGGGTCGAGGGATCGAACCATTGCAGGTCGTCCAGCCAGAGAACGACTGGGCTGCGCTCGGACAATTGGAAAACCGAATTGGCGAGCGAAGACAGCAGATGGGGTCGCTGAGCGTCGATGGTGACGGCCGATGCCGGATCGGCATCCGAACCGATGCCGACCACCGCAGCCACGGCGGGCTCGATTTCAGGCGGAAAGCCCAGTTCCTCGAGCCGTCTCGAAAGCGTTTCCTGAGTGTTACCATTCCCGTGATCGGTCGCATACTCGATCATTTTTGCGAGCGGATAGAACGGCGTGTTGGGAAATAGCGAAGACCCCTGAAGCGTGAAGGACGTGTGCTCTGTGCCTTCGATCTCGCTTTCGAAATGATCGATTAGACGCGATTTTCCGATACCCGGCTCACCGCGCACCAGGACGAATTGGCCCTCACCATCGAGCGCGCGGCTCCAGCGCCGTCGAAGATGCGCGATTTCGTCCTCACGTCCGACGAAGGCCGTTTGTTCTCCTGTATCCCAATCGCGCCGTGTCGATGTATCCCGGGCCGTGCCGGTCACGCGAAACAGCGGATGCCCGTGGTGGGTGTCGGCAATCTCCTCCATCCTGTACGCGGCGGACGCCATCGATCTGATCGCTGCGGTGACCACGATGCTGCCGGGATCTGCCCGATCGCGGGCGGCTTCTGAAGTGGCAGCGCCGTCCCCGACGAGCTCGAGATTATCGCCTGCGCCCCGGACCAGCATGTCGCTGGCGCGCACGCCGATATTCAGCTGGCAGTTTGTCTGGTCGGCTCCGCGACCTGGTGATGCGAGTTGTCCAGCGGCGAACTGCAATTCCTTGGCGGTCCGGATCGCGCGCCTTGCTGCATCCTCCATCGCAACCGGGAAGCCGAATGTGATCGTGAGACAGTGCCCCGTCCAGGTCGCCCGCCCGCCATAGCGTTCGATTATCGGTTTGGAGAGTGTCTGCAGGTCCGTCAGGAAATCGTGCCAGTCCTCCGGATCGATCGACGAAACCAACTGATCGCCGCCGTCGAGCGAGGCGGAGACGAAGGTAATTTGTCGGCGTTCGCTGACGGGCACGGAGGGCGCCGGCTCATCAGGAGGAATTGCCGCTTTCGGAGCAGGCCGTGCGGCCTCCTGCTCTGCCTTGTCTGGTTGAGATTGCTTGCCCACGACATCGCGAACGTGAGCAACAAAGTCGCGCCAGTCCGGATCGTCCTGATTGCCGCGCCAATGGCTGAGGTCTTCGGTCTGGGTGAGTTCGAACATGATCGGACGGTCGCATTCCTCGATCATGCATGGGACAAAAGACCCGCTGCGCTGGGCGAGCGTAGCCTCGGCCCGTACCCAGCGCGAGGCGACCGACCGCTTCGACCACAGGACGACGACGGCCTTCGCATTGCGCAACGCCGCTTCGGTAACCTCGTCATAGGCGTCGCCCGCGCGCAGCCTCTGGTCCCACCAAACCGAAAGACCTGCAGCTTCGAAGCCTTCGACAAACAGGTCAGCGGTACCGCTTGGTCTTCCCGGTTATAGGAGAGGAATATGTCCGACATTTTTCCCCCACTCGTTACCGCCAGATTACAAGATTGATCGCCAGACACAATGGGCGCGGCTCTCTTGGACATGTAAGGCATCTTCGCATTCGTTCTCGCACGCCGCGCGCGCCATGCTATGCCGCCCTAAAACACCCTGCGAAACAGAGGACTTGCCCCATGAAAACCCGCGCCGCCGTGGCATTCGAAGCCAAACAGCCGCTCGAGATTGTCGAACTCGATCTCCAGGGACCGAAAGCGGGCGAAGTGCTGATCGAGATCATGGCAACCGGCATCTGCCATACCGATGCCTACACGCTCGATGGCCTCGACAGCGAAGGGCTTTTTCCCAGCGCGCTCGGCCACGAAGGCGCAGGTATCGTCCGCGAAGTGGGCGCGGGCGTCACCTCGCTCGAAGCGGGCGATCACGTGATCCCGCTCTACACACCCGAATGCCGCCAATGTAAGATGTGTTTGAGCGGCAAGACCAATTTGTGCAGCGCAATCCGGGCAACACAGGGCCAGGGACTGATGCCAGACGGCACGTCGCGTTTCTCCTACAAAGGCGAGACGATCTACCACTACATGGGCTGTTCGACCTTCTCGAATTTCACCGTCCTTCCGGAAATCGCAGTTGCGAAAATCCGCAAGGACGCTCCGTTTCAGTCCTCCTGCTATGTCGGGTGCGGCGTGACGACCGGGGTCGGCGCGGTGGTCAACACCGCCAAGGTCGAGCCGGGAGACAACGTCGTTGTCTTTGGTCTCGGCGGGATCGGCCTCAATGTGATCCAAGGCGCGAAGATGGCTGGCGCAGACCGGATTGTGGGCGTCGATATCAATCCAGCCAAGGCTGAGTGGGGCGAGAAGTTCGGCATGACCGATTTCGTCAATCCCAAGGAAACCTCCGACGTGGTCGCGCATCTGGTCGAGATGCTCGATGGCGGGGCGGATTACTCGTTCGACTGCACCGGCAATACCGATGTGATGCGAGACGCGCTCGAATGCTGTCACAAGGGCTGGGGCACATCGATCATCATCGGCGTGGCCGAAGCGGGCAAGGAGATCGCCACCCGTCCGTTCCAGCTGGTCACCGGGCGCAATTGGCGCGGGACCGCTTTTGGCGGAGCGAAGGGGCGCACCGATGTGCCGAAAATCGTCGATTGGTACATGAACGGCAAGATCGAGATCGATCCGATGATCACGCACGTGCTCACACTCGAAGAGATCAACGCAGGCTTTGACCTGATGCATTCGGGCGAAAGCATCCGCAGCGTGGTGGTCTATTGATGGCGGAAACCGCGCCCCGGAAAGTCTGCCTGGACGACAAGTTTGCACTTTTCTCCGAGCATTGGGCTCCGCGCCTCGCCGCGCGTTATAACGGCAACGAAGTGCGACTCGCCAAGGTCGAAGGCGAGTTTCACTGGCATTGCCACGAAGACACAGACGAGCTGTTCCTCGTAATCGAAGGCGACCTCGACATGGAATTCCGAAACCGAACCGAAAGCATGACAACAGGCGATCTGATTGTCGTTCCGCGCGGCGTCGAACATCGCCCCTGTGCCCGCGCAGGCGAGGTCAAGCTACTGGTGATGGACGCCGACGGCACGCCCAATACCGGCGATGCAGACACCGCGTTCAAGCCGGTGGATATCTGAAATGGGCCTGGAAACCGTCTCCGAGGTTCGCAGCCATGGCGGCGTGCAGGGCGTCTATTCGCACGCCTCGCGGGAAACAGGCACCGAGATGACCTTCGCGGTGTTCGTGCCCGATCACGCACCGGGCGTGACCTTGCCCGTCCTCTGGTATCTCTCCGGCCTGACCTGCACCCATGCCAATGTCATGGAAAAGGGAGAATACCGTGCGGCCTGCGCCGAGCATGGCATTATCTTCGTCGCGCCCGACACTTCCCCGCGCGGCGACGATGTCCCCGATACCGAGGACGAATACGATTTCGGCAAAGGTGCGGGCTTTTATGTCGATGCCGTACAGAAACCGTGGTCGGCCAACTACCGGATGCGCAGCTATATCGAGCAAGAATTGCCGGACATTGTCGCTGCCGGCTTTCCCGCCGACGTGGACCGGCAAAGCATCACCGGTCATTCGATGGGCGGGCATGGCGCGCTCACTATCGGCCTGCGGACCCCTCAGCACTTTCGCTCGATCAGCGCCTTCAGCCCGATCGCCGCACCATCGCGCGTGCCGTGGGGTGCAAAGGCGTTGGGGCGGTATCTCGGGGAAGATCGCGCTGCTTGGCGGAAATACGATGCCGTGGCTCTAATCGAGGACGGTGCGCGGCATGATCACATACTGGTCGACCAAGGCACAGCGGACGATTTCCTGCACGAGCAATTGCGAACCGATCTGCTCTCGCAGGCGCTCCCTGATGCCGGGGTCAATGCCAAAGTGCGGATGCAGGATGGCTATGACCACTCCTATTTCTTCATCTCGACCTTCATGGCAGAACACATCGCCTGGCATGCCGAGAGGCTCAAGACCGCCTGATCCGGCCGCGCGGCCTAGCCCCCGACCGGGCAGAACCGGCCATTGAAGAAGCCGAGCGCTTGCGGATGGCTGGCGGGGTCCACCGCCTCCGTCGCCTGCACTTCACCAAGCACGATAGTGTGGTCGCCGACCGGATAGGTTTTCCACCGGCGACACTCGATCGTCGCCAGCGCGCCGCGCACGACCGGCAGTCCACGTTTGGTCCAGATGAAATCATTATGGTTGAGCGCCGTGTCTCCGCGAGCGGCGTAGCGGCGCGCCAGAACCTGCTGGCTGACCGACAAGATGCTGAAGGCAAAGCTTTGCGCTTCGAGATATTCCTCAAACTGGCTCGAGGAGTTTTGCAAGCTCCAGCTGACCAGCATCGGATCGAGCGACACCGAAACCAGCGAATTGATGGTCATGCCTGAAATCGGTGGATGTTCCGAGCCATCCTGCTCACCGAAAGACACGACGCACACGCCGGTGGTGAACAAGCCCATCAGCTTGCGAAACTCGGTCTGGTCGACCGGGTCTGCCGGTAGGATGTCGGACAAAAAAGGATCTCCGCGGCGGGACGTGATCTGCAAACGGCTGATGACAACGCGCGTTCCCCTACAGCTTTCTGTTTGTCAATCAAAGCGGCGGACCGAGTGCGTTTCTACTTGCCAATCGGCGCAGACATGGAAAAACCATGTCAATGCCCTCGATTTGCGGGCACGGACGCCGCTGTCACGCGTTACAAATTGACTGGCGTACTGCGCCTCCTTTTACAGGATACGGGAACCATGATCGACCGGGTGGGTGCTGCGCTGAAAGACTTCCTCAAGCAGGAGAGCGCCGGAGGCATCGTGCTGATCGCCGCCGCAATGCTGGCGCTGGTTATCGCCAACACGCCTGCGGCTGGCGCGTATTTCGGCATGCTCGAGACGAAGCTGAACGTGTCCTATGGCAGTTTCGAGATCAACAAGCCGCTGCTGCTCTGGATCAATGACGGATTGATGGCGATCTTCTTTTTCCTCATCGGGCTGGAAGTGAAACGCGAAGTCCTCGAAGGGCAACTGTCGAGCTGGGACAAGGCCTCGCTCCCGCTCGTCGCAGCGATTGGCGGCATGGCGATCCCGGCGCTGATCTTCGTCGCGTTCAACTGGAATTCGCCGGAAAGCATCAACGGCTGGGCGATCCCTGCCGCGACCGATATCGCCTTTGCGCTCGGCATTCTATCCCTGCTCGGCCCGCGCGTTCCGGTCGCGCTCAAGGCGCTCTTGCTGGCGGTCGCGGTGATCGACGATATCGGCGCGATCACTATCATCGCACTGTTTTATTCAGGAGAGCTCAAGATCGACATGCTTGTCGGCGCCGGCATCACGCTCGCAGTGCTTGCCGTGATCGGGCGGCTGAAATTCGGCTCGCGCATCCCGTACACTCTGCTGACCGTGCTGATGTGGGTGTTCGTGCTCAAATCTGGTGTCCATGCGACATTGGCGGGGGTGGCTGCAGCGATGACCGTTCCGATGGTCGCTCGCACTGGAGAGCGGCTGCTGGAAAAGATGGAGCACGGCCTCCACAGCTGGGTGGCGTTCCTGATCATCCCGATCTTCGGTTTCGCGAATGCGGGCGTCACCCTGATCGGATTGTCGCCATCCGACCTGCTCGCCCCGTTGCCGCTTGGCATTGCGCTCGGCCTGCTGATCGGCAAGCAGGTCGGTATATTCGGCTTCGCCTATGTCGGAGTAAAAACGGGCATTGCGACCCTGCCTGAGAACGTGAACTGGAAACAGATCCACGGGCTTTCGCTGCTCGCCGCGATCGGTTTCACCATGAGCCTGTTTATCGGCAACCTCGCTTTCGCCGATCCGGCTCAGGTCGATGCGGTCAAGCTCGGAGTGCTGGCCGGATCGCTTGTCGCAGCGCTATCGGGCTTTTTCATGCTCAAGGTATCCCTGCCCGATGCGCCGACGCAGAAAGCGGGCGACCCCGCGCCCGCAGCCTGAATGTCCGCGCAGGACCATCCGAAGTGAAGCCAGCCGCGCGCACGATCGAGGTCAATGGGATCAAGCTCGCCTATTTTGAATGGCGCGCGAAGCCGGGAAATCATCAGCCGCCGCTGGTGTTTGCCCACGCCACCGGCTTTCATGCCCGCGAGTGGGATGCCATAATCGAGCACTTCTCGGACCGCCGCGTCCTTTCGCTCGACCTGCGCGGTCATGGCCGGTCAACTGGCGGTCCGATCGACGATTGGCTTACGCTGACGAGCGATGTGTGCGCATTCCTGGACCAGTTGCGAATTCGCGGCGCTGTCGGCATCGGCCACTCGATGGGTGCGCACACGCTGCTGCAATGCGCTGCCGACATGCCCGAAGCATTCAGCCGGCTCGTGCTGTTCGATCCGGTGATCCTCGCGCCCGAATTCTACGCACAGGACGCCGAGCTCTACACCTCGGACGCCCCGCATCCCGCAATCCGCAGGAAACGGGATTTTGAAAGTCCCGAGGCGATGATCGAACGGTTCGGATCGCGCGATCCGTATGAATTGTTCGATCCGCGCGTATTCGAGGATTACTGCCGGTTCGGATTGGTCCCGAAGGGTGATGGCACGGGCTTTGAGCTTGCCTGCCTCCCGGAAATGGAAGCCAGCGTCTATGCCTCAAGCAGGAGCAATGCGGGCATTCACGACGCTGCGAGGCAGGTCGATATCCCTGCCCTGATCGTGCGCGCCAAACAGACCGATTTACAGGATTTCAAGAGCTCGCCAACCTGGCCGCAGCTGGCCTCGATCATGCCGCAAGGGACCGATCTGCACCGGCCCGACCGCACCCATTTCCACCCGTTCGAAGACCCCGCCGATGCGGCGGAGATCATTCGGACCGCAATTTGCGAATAGCTCACTCCTCCCACCAATAGGCGCGGCGTTTGGCATCGCCTGTGGCAACTTCATTCATGGTTGTTGCATCGTACAGCCGCCCGCCGAGCATCACCTGCTCGACCTTGTCGGAGTTGCGGATATCCTCACTAGGGTCTGCGCTGAGGACCACGAGGTCGGCTAGTTTACCGACTTCGAGACTGCCGAAATCCTTGGCCATGCCGAGCGATTGCGCCGGAGCGATGGTCCCTGCCTTGAGCGCCTCGACCGCGCTCATCCCGCCGCGCGCAAAGCTCCACATTTCCCAATGCGCCGCGATCCCGGCCTGCTGGCCGTGCGCGCCGATCGACACCTTCACGCCGCGCTGCGCAAGCTTCCGTGCCTCGCGCGCCGCGTCATCGTCGACAAACGCCCAGTCGGGCGCGGTTGTACGGCGAGCAGAGGATGCAAGCAGGTGCTTGGGGCTGGTGTGCACGAGCAGCGGATGATCGAACACGTCGGTCGCCTGCCGCCAATACGGATCGCCAGCGAGCCCGCCAAAGGTCACGGTCAGTGTCGGGGTGTAATTCGAGTTCGACTGACCGAAGAATTGCAGCACATCCTCGTAAAACACATCACCTGGCACATTATGCTCGATGGTCGAGTTGCCATCCGCGACGAGGTTCATATCCATTCCGAAGAGCGACCCGCCCTCGGCGACGACGAGCATGTTTTCTTCAGCCGCCGCGCGCGCGACCATCTGGCGCTGCTCGCGGCGCGGCTGGTTGTAGTTCTTGACCGAAATGCCGCCCTGCGCCTTGATCCGGCGGACATGGGCCAGCGCGTCGTCATAGGTGTCGATACGCGCGAAAATGTTCGCATCCTTGGCGCCGTAAATGATGTCGCCTGTCGAGAAAATGCGCGGTGCGAGCAGCTCGCCCGCCTTCTGCCGCTCGTACCGAGGCGAAGACATGGCTGGCCTCGTTGGAGGGATCGTGGATGGTGGTCACACCCAGCGCCAGGTCCTGCACCAGAAGCCAGTTTTGCTGCGGGATCAGATCGCCCGTGCCATGGGGTCCATGGGCGTGGGCATCGACTAGGCCAGGCATGATAGTCTTGCCACTCGCATCTATCGTAACCGCTCCACTCGGAACGGCGACTTCCTCCACCGGACCGATGGCCGCGATCCGGTCGCCCTGGATCACGATCACCCCGTTTTCGATCACGCCCGCGTCTTGCGTATCCAGTCCGGCGGCCATCGTGAGGATGCGCGCGCCGGTGATAGCCACCGTGGCGCGCGGCTTGTCGGCGTTGACGCTGATTGCCATCGAGATGCCGGTTTCAGGCGGAGAGAAGCCATCGCTCTCGTCGCCCTCGCCCTTGGGTTCGCTACGGAAAAAGTCCGCGACCTGCGCGCTCATCAATTGCGGTCCCATCGACCAGAACAGCGTCTCGCCGCCGCGCGCCCAGCCGAAATAGTCTGCGCCGCCTTCGCTGACCTTCGTTACTGGCAGAGCGCCGCCCGTCTCGCTGACATCGACTGGCTTGCCGCCCGGAATGACCGGCATGGCAAACACCTCGTAATTCTGCCGGAAAGCAATGGTGCGGCCATCGGGCGCGATGCGGAAATCGTTGGCGAGCGCGCCGCGCGCATGGGTGCGCACAGCCTCACCGTCGAGATCGGCTGAGACCAGCGCCAGCTTGCCGGCATCGGAGGTGTTCATGAAGATGCGGGCGTTATCCGCACCGAATTGCGGGTTCGACCCATTGCGGCTGACCAGCACCGCGTCGCCGCCGCCTACCGGCATCGTATAGATACCCGTATTCTCGGAATATTCCGGTGACGTCAGGTACCCGCCAGCGCGTTTCTCGAATGCGAGCGTGCGGCCATCGGGGGAAAACACTGGATTGGCGTAGTGCCCGGGCGCCGAGGTTACGGCGCGCGCATTGCGTCCGTCTGCACCCGCGACCACGATCTCCCCCAGCCCGTCATCGGTCCAGCGAACAAAGGCAAGACGCTGCCCGTCGCGGCTGAACGCTGGAAACGCCTCGACCGCATCGCTGGTATCGCCGGTCAAAAGCCGCGGCGTACCGCTCCGTGCTGGCGTAGTGTAAAGCTTGCCAAGGGCTTCGAACACGGCGCTCCTGCCATCTGGCGAGAGCGTGCCGAATTTCGCCATGCGGGTGGTGAAACGATCGGGCGCGACTTCGATGGCGGGATGCGGTGCATCGGCGATCCCGCGGGTGTCATCGATGGTGAACGGAATCTCGGCAAGGTTCGTCCCGTCGCGGTCGATGCGTTTCAGCTTTCCTCCAGCCCAGAACACGATGGAGCGGCTGTCGGGCGTCCAGTCCATGTTCGGGTAGACCCCGGTCACGGCCCAAGTTTCCTGCAGGTCGAAGTCGAGCTCGCCATAGATCATGCGCTCTGCACCGCTGGCGATGTCCTTGATCCACAGCTGGCTCTGATCCTTGTCCCGCCGCACGAAGGCAATCTCGCGACCATCGGGCGAGGGCGCGGGGCGCACGGCCCCGCCAAAACCGGCAACGGCGGTGGTGACTTCGCCGGTATCCAGATCGTATCTCTCGATCGCGAAGATGCCGCTGTTGGAATCCTGCGCGTAGATGAAGGTGTTTCCGCCGGTCGTGTTGCGGGTATAGTAGATCGCGCTGCCATCGGGCGCGAAGGTCGGCTCGCCCAGTTCCTTTTGCAGCGCTTCGCTCGCGCGCTCGACCACCTGAACGCCGCCCCCGCCGGAGACGTGATACATCCAGATCTCTCCCGTGCCGAGCGAACGCTGCGTTGTGAAATGTTTCTTGGCCGCGATGAAGCGCCCATCGGGCGACCAGGTCGGCTGGTTGAGCAGGCGGAAATCCTCTTTCGTCACCTGCCTCTTGTCCGACCCGTCACGGTTCATCACCCAGATATTGTCGCCCCCGCCCCGGTCCGAGGTAAAGGCGATGCGGCTGCCATCGGGAGAGAAACGCGGGTGGACCTCCCATGCGAGCCCTTCGGCAATCCGCGTTGGCGTGCCGCCGCCAATCGGCATCGTATAAATGTCGCCGAGCATGGTGAAGGCGAGCGAGCGTACCGTCGGGCGACACATCGACATCCATCCATGTGCCCTCGTCGGTCTGGATTGCCACCTGTTCTATGGTCGCGCCTTTAGGTGCCGAGATATCCCAACTCGCACCGCCATCGCTGCCGCCATCATGATCGTCGGCAAAAGCGACGTACCGGCATGGCGAGCATCGAGCCTGCAAGCAGTGCGGCGGTGGACGGACGGCTGATTGGGCGGCGCATGTATTCTCTCTCCTGCTGAGGAAAAGCAGTCATAATGGGCCGGTCCAATATTGGAAGCTGATCGTGCGCTTTCGATCAGCGGATTTGACAGTCCTGCGGTTTCGCGTACCTCTTGGCCTACGGGGCGCGTTCCTGTTGGGGGAACGGATTATCGACATTGAAAGCACGCCGCAGCCTCACGCAGGCAGCACAGGCGAGATCAAGACGCCGCCGCGTACTGTCGGCCCGGTGGGGTCGGCGCTCATGAACATCAATGGCATGATCGGCGCAGGCATATTTGCAATGCCCGCGATCCTTTACAGCACGCTGGGCAGTTTCGCGCCTTGGATGATCCTGATCGTGGGGCTCTTGGTAGGGTGCGGCACGCTGGTCATTGCGCAGCTTGCCTCGATGTTCCGACAATCAGGAGGGCCGCAACTGTATGCGCAGGCCGCATTCGGGCCGGGCGCCGGTTTTCAAGTGGGCTGGCTGTTGCTTCTGGCGATCATCGCTTCACGCGCGGCCAACTTTCATGTTCTCGTATCCTACCTTGCGGCAATCTTTCCTTTCTTTGCCGATCCGAATGTCCATTCCGTCACGGTGCTGGCGCTGATTGCGCTGCTTACATTCGTCAATATCCTGGGAATGAAGGCCGCGGTCGGCGGCTTGATTGTCGGTACTCTGCTCAAACTGACACCAATCCTGCTGATTTGCGTCATAGGATATGCGAGCGCAGGCGTGGCAACAGAGTTCGCGCTGCCAGCTTTTGGCGCGGTCGAAAGCACGGCGCTGCTCGTCTATTATGCCTTCGCGGGCGGCATCGCCAATGGCTATGCGGCAGGCGAGATCAAGAACCCGCGCCGCACCATCCCGCGCACCATGATTCAGTCACTGCTGGCGATCATTGCGCTCTACATGTTCGTCCAGTTCGCCTTCAACGCGGTTGCGCCCGATGTGTCTGATGCGAGCACACCGCTCTCGGCCATGGGCGGCGCGCTGATGGGTGAAATCGGAGTCCTGATGATGGCGCTCGCTGCGGTATTCTCGATCGCGACGAACCAGCATACTTTCTACATGACGGGACCGCGGATCCTGTTCGGCATGTCGCGGCGCGGCTTGCTTCCCAGCTGGCTGACCCACCTGTCGCCGCGTAGCGAGGTTCCCGATTACGCGATCTACCTCTTTTCGGGCATGATTGCGCTTCTATCGCTCAGCGGCGGGTTCGTATTCCTTGCCGAATTGATGGGTGTTGGCAGCCAGGTGGTCATGCTCTCGGCGCTTGGCGCGTTCGTAATTCTTCGGCTCAGGGGACATGCCGGCCATTCCGAGACCATCGGGCCGGCATGGTGGGTCTGCATTGCTTTGGCAGCAGCATATTCGTTATTTGCCGCAAGCCAGGCGAGCCTTGCCGCGTTTGCGCTGATGGCAGTGCTGGTTGTGCTCGGTACCGGCCTCTATTTCATCGCGCGGCGTGACCAGACCTACACGCCGGAACCCGAATTCGACTAACCGAATTGCCCCTTCTTCGGACCGAGATAGCCGAAGAGATACGCCGCGACTTTGCGCATCTGGATTTCTTCGCTGCCTTCGGTGATGCGGTAGCGGCGGTGGTGGCGGTAGATGTGTTCGAACGGTTCGTGCCGCGAATAGCCGATGCCGCCATGCACCTGCATCGCGCGGTCGGCGGCTTCGCACACCAGCCGGTTTGCCCAGTAATTGCACATGGAGACCTTGTCCGAGATCGTCCGCTCGATCTCCTCATGCGGCATGTTGTCCATTTCCCATGCGGTCTTGAGGATCAGCAGACGAAGCATCTCGCACTGCGTTTCCAGTTCGACCAGCGGGAACTGGATCGCCTGGTTCTTGGCGAGCTCCTCGCCAAAGGGTTTGCGGGCGCGGGCGTATTTCACGCTCTCATCGACGCAGAATTGCGCCGCGCCGCAGCTCGACGCCGCCTGCCGGATGCGGTTCTGATGGACGAAGCTCTGCGCGAGTGCGAGGCCGCGCCCCTCCACGCCGAGGATCGCGCTGTCGGGCACCCAAACGTCTGTGACCGAGAGGCGCGGGTGATCGGTCGGCATGTTGAAGGTCCACATCCACTCCTCGATCTCGAGGCCGGGGGCGGGATTGGGGACGAGGAAGCAGGTGATCCCGCTCGCATCCCCGGCCTTGCCGCCGGTGCGGGCAAACATTGCACAGTGGGTCGCGACATGCATGCCGGTGATCCACATCTTCTCGCCATTGATGAGCCAGCCTTCGACGCCCTCGCGCTCCTCGCGCACGGCATGGGTTTCCATGTGGGTCGCGTCGGAGCCATGATGCGGTTCAGTGAGGCCGAACGCAACGCGGCGTTCGCGGTTGAAGCCGCCGGCGATAAATTCCTGCTTCTGCTCCTCGGTCCCCCACTGGTCGAACATCGCGACGAAGGGGAAGTTACCGACAATGGAGTGTTCGTTCTGGAGGTCGTTGTGGAGGCCGAGGCCCTTCCTCGCAAAGTGATCGCGGATGACCGCCATCCAGAGGTTCGATCCATCCTTGCCGCCGTACTTCTTGGGCGCGGAGAAGCGCCAGTGACCAGCGGCATCGGCGCGGCGGGTAGCTTCCCTGAGCAGTTCCTCCCATTCTTCGCGCGGCAAGCCGCCCGCCTCCCAGTTCGTGCGCGCATGCTCGCGGCGGTGATCGAAGAAGCGGATGTTGTCGTCCTGCTGCTCGAGCGGTTTGATCTCGACCTCGATGAAGGCGTCGAGTTCGTCGAGATATGCCTGAAGGTCGGCGGGAATTGCGAAGTCCATTGGCTTAGTCCCATTCTCTTGATTTGATTCCAGGCCAGAGCTCGCTTGCTACCGCCAACGACGGATACTTGGGCACATCGGCTTCGAGTTTGGTTAGCGCCTCAAAGCGCAGTTTGGCGAGCAAGTGCGGATCAGCGAGAGTAAGCTCGCCCGACAAGATCATACCGCAAATCTTCTTGTCCCACTCCTCAGGTCGAAACGCCATACTGCGGACGACCATGCCCAACGCATTGCGCGCAACCGCAAGCTGAAACTTGTCATGGCCTTCCATCTTCGGCTTCAAGGCTTCGAGCCACTCCAGCACAGCCTGCAACATCTCCTGATCGGTGGCTTCGCCCGCATAGGAAGGCCCCTCGAAGAGTGCGGGTCCAAGCAAAATCTGCTTCTCCTCCTCAGGCGCATCCTCCTCCAGCAACATCAGCAAATCGAGTTCCTGCTCGCTCGTCCGCCTTGAAATCACCACGCGCTCCAGCATCCGGTCTTCGCCGCTGCGCCAGATCTTTGCCATCTTGAGGCAGCCGAGCGCCCACCAGACGGTTCGGTGGATCAGCCAGTAGCGAAAGCGCTCGCGGTCCACTTTCACACCCGCCTCGGCTTCGTAGGCGGCGAAGTAGTCTTCGAGGCTTCCGAGCCCCAAAGCGGGGCGGTCATATCGATGGAAGCGCCACACTGCCATGCAACCGAACGCGAGGTCCTCGTGCCGGTCGCCGAAATGGGCAAGTTCCCAATCGAGCACTCCGGTCAGTTTACCCGGTTCGGCCAGCAAATTGCCCATCCGGTAATCGCCGTGGATCAGGACGGGATCGACGGGATCGGGGCAATTGTCCTCCATCCATTTCAGGCCCAACGCGATAATCGGACGGTCGCCGCCTGCCTCCTGAAACTGCTGTTTGAGGTCCGCGATGGCCGAGCGGTAACCCATCACCGGCACCGCGTCCGGCACATCGCCGGGTCCGAGCGAGTGAATGCGGGCAAGATCGCGCGCTGCTCCGCGCAGCAGCGCATCGGCCTCGTCGAACTGCAGAATCTCCTTCGGGTTCGGCGTTCCGGGCAGGGCTCGCATCACGAAACCCGAGCCGATTGTGTCATCAGGCTCAAGCTCGGCTACCACCTCGGGCGCGGTCACACCCGCCGCCCGCGCCGCGCGGATCACCGCTGCCTCGACATCGTGGCCGTAGGGGCGGTCGTGCATGAATTCGAGGCTCGGCGCGCGGCGCAATACGTAAGCCTTTCCGCCGGCATCGAACCGCCAGCTCTCCATCGTCGCGCCGCCGGTCAGCCGCTCCAGCCCTTCCGGCGCACCAAGGCCAGCACGCCCCATCGCGCGTTTTAATCCCGGCACAAGGTCTTCGACCGAAGCAGCCATTGCTTCCCCTCTTTGCAATTCGCTGCAATGAGTGCACCGGCGCGCGCTCCGCCGCAAGCCTCGCAAATGCCAGTTTTACAGCCGGAAATCAGACCATGAAGAAACGCCGCATCGCCCTTGCCGCTTTTGCCCTTGTCGGTATCGGCGCGGGCACCGCCGCCTACGTCGCCAGCCCGACCATGCACGAAGGCGCTGCCGGAGAAATGCCCGAGCTTGGCCGCTACGGTGAATTTGCGGTGGGCACACAGGAAATCGCAATGGCGCTGCCGGACCGCGTGACCTTCACCAAAGCCGGAATGCTGACCGGCTCGGTCCAGCGGGAAGACCGGGTCTTGCAGGTGCGGTTCTATTACCCTGCGGAGGCGGCGAGCGAGGAGGGGCTGGTGACCTACCGGCACACCATCGCGCCGCCCGATATGGAGCCGGTGACGCTTGAATATGCGGGCCGCGCATTCGTCGGTGCCCCGGCCACGGGCGAGGCGGACAGCTTCCCGCTGGTTGTCATGAGTCACGGGTTTGGCGGATGGAGCACGCAGTTCAGCAACCTTGCCGAACACATCGCCTCACGCGGGTACGTCGTGGCCTCGATCGACCACGCAGACCGCAATTTGGAAGGGCTGACCAATTTCGTGCACTCGTTCGCCGAAGTGCTCGCAAGTCGTTCGCTCGATCAGCGGCAGGTGATCGAGCAGATCGTGTCCGAAGCGGCTCGGCGGGAGCGGACATTATGCGCTGATCGACAGCGACCGGATCGGCCTGATCGGATATTCGATGGGCGGATACGGAGCCATTGCCACTGCGGGTGGAGACTACGATTACGAAAGCGGCCCCTTTTCTTCGGTGCCGGATGCAGCGATGGGCCCGGTAAAGGCCGTAGCCAGCGCGGATGCCGGTATCGATGCGCTCGTCGCTTTCGCACCGTGGGGCGGCGCGCCCGGCAACCGGGTGTGGAGCGCCGACGCGCTGGCAAACGTGACCACGCCAGTGCTGATTGTCGCAGGCAATCAGGACGATGTGTCAGGCTTTGAAGACGGGATCAGCTGGATATTTGGTGCGATGACCGGCGCGGATCGGAAAATGCTGGTTTTCCGCGAAGCCCGCCACAACATTGTCGGCAACGCTTTCGAGCAGGGCGAAGATGTGCCCTACCGCGCTATCGAGTTTGTGAATGAGCCGGTCTGGCGGCAGGACCGGATCAACGGCATCAACCAGCACTTTGTCGCCGCCTTTCTCGACCTGCATTTGAAGGGCGATGCGGATAAGGTTGCCTATCTCGACGTCCCAACCACGGACGCGAATGACAGCGAATGGGAAACCTCATTCGGCGAGCAGCTCAATGGCAAGATGGCAGGCGATGACGAGCCTCTGCATTGGCGCGGTTTCCAGCGGCGCTGGGCGCTGGGGCTTGAGATGCACAGCAAGACCGCAGGCGAATAGACGCCTGTCGCTGAAGACGAAAAAGGCCGCCCCGAAACCCGGAGCGGCCATCTTCATTGTCTTGAACGTCAGGGTCAGGCCGGGACGTTGTCCTTCTTGACCGTGATCACCTGCGGGTAGGTGAATTCCTTCAGGCCTTCCTTGCCGTATTCGGCGCCGAAGCCCGATTGCTTGTGTCCGCCAAACGGCGCGAAGGGCGACAGGTGCAGGAACTCGTTGACCCATACGGTGCCGGTTTCGAGCTGTTCTGCGATCTCCACGCCCTTGTCCGGGTTTGCGGTCCAGACTGCGCCTGCAAGCCCGTATTCGGAATTGTTGGCGCGCTGGATGACTTCCTCCTCGCTGGAGAACTTCATCAGCGGCATGACCGGACCGAATTGTTCCTCGGCCACGATCCGCGCGTCTTCGGGCGGGTTGTCGAGGATGGTCAGCGGCACGAAATATCCGCTTCCCGATGGATCGGTATCGCCGCCGAGCAGGAATTTGTAGCCATTGTCCTTTGCGTCCTCGATCAGCTCGAGCACGCGGTCATACTGCTTCTTGTTCTGGATCGGACCCACGCCCGTGCCCTGCTGTGCGCCGTCGCCGACTTTCACATTCTTGGCGTATTCGGCGATGGCCTGGCTGAGCTCGTCGTAGATATCCTCGTGGATATAGACGCGCTTGGCCGCGATGCAGATCTGACCAGCGTTGGAAAAGCTCGACCAGAACAGCTGCTCTGCCACCTTCTTCGGATCGGCATCGGGCAGAACGATCGAGGCGTCGTTGCCGCCAAGTTCCAGCGTAATGCGTTTGAGGTCGCCGCTGGCGCCCTCCATGATCTTCTTGCCGGTCGCGGTCGAGCCGGTGAAGGTGATCTTGTCGATATCCGGATGCGCTGTAATCATCGGCCCAAGATCATCCTCGCCCGTGATGATGTTGACGACGCCCGCCGGAACCTTGTCCGCGATCAGCTCCGCGATCTTCAGGGTTGTAAGCGGCGTGAAAGGCGATGGCTTCAGGATGATGGTGCACCCGGAAAGCATCGCAGGCACGATCTTCTGGATGGCCATCATCACCGGGAAGTTCCACGGCACGATGCCGCCAACCACGCCAACTGGTACGCGGCGATGCCGGTGCAGGCGTGTGTCGGAATCCTCGATGATTTCCTCTTCGAGCTCGAGAGTTGACTGCGCCGCAGAAATCCCGGCCGCGCCATAAATCTCGCCCTTGGCCTGATCGTGCGGCTTGCCCTGCTCGCTGGTCAGCAGTCGGTAGAGCTCTTCGGCATTTTCCTTGATCGCGCCGGAAATCGCCATGATCGCTTCGCGGCGCTGCTCGATCGGAGTGTTCTTCCAGGTCTTGAAAGCGGCGCGCGCGGCGGCAACAGCTGTATCGAGCTCGGTCTGACCGCAAGCGGGGACCTGTCCGATCACCTCCTCGGTCGCGGGGTTCACGACATCCAGCCATTCGCCGGTGTCGACCATCTCGCCATTAATCAGGTTCTTGTACTGGGTGACCATGTCTCTTCCTCTCTCGAAGCTCGTGGGGAATTTCTCTCTCACGTGAAAGTGGCCCTTCGCGCGTGAAAATCAATCGTGAATACCGCAGCGATCTTACAGGGCGCGGCGAGCTGCATCGCCTATCAGTTGCGCCATATACGTTGCCTTGGTTGGCATGAGCATTATGCAAGGTGCCAAGAGGAGAGAGCGATGACCGATTCACAAGCAGACCTGTTGATTTATGGCAGTCCGGTATCGCCATTCGTGCGCAAGGTTGCAGCGGTATGCCTCGAAAAGGAGGCTGCGTTCGAGATTGAGCCGGTCGATGTGTTCAACCCGCCGCAATGGTTCCGCGACATCTCGCCGATGAAGCGCATTCCGGTCCTGCGCGACCGGTCAATCGCCGAAGAGGGCACCGGCGGCACCATCGCCGACAGCTCGGCCATCTGTGCCTATATCGAGAAGAAGCACCCGGCCCCCTCGCTCTATCCGCAAGACGCCTTTGCACACGTACCGCGCGCTATTCATCGAGGAATTCGCCGATACCAATCTTGCCGCAGCGGGCGGACTTGGCATCTTCCGTCCGATTTTCTTCTCGGTGAACCAGGGCAAGGAGCCCGACCTCGCCAAGGCGCGCGAAACCTGGGCGGAGCAATTGCCGCCGATTTTCGGATATCTGGATTCGACCCTCGGCGATGAGGAATTCTACGCCGGCGGGGTATTGTCGATTGCAGATATTACCGTCGCCTGCGCGCTGATGCAGATCTCGCTCGTCGCGGAAACTCCTCTGGACGATTATCCCGCTCTCGCCGCGCATTTCGAGCGGATGCAGGCGCGGCCCTCCATCGCCGGACCCTTTACCAAAGCAGACGGCTTTATTCGCAAGGCCTTGCCGGAGCGCTTCGACCTGACCTAAGGCCGCACTGTAAGTAATATCTGACGGGGCACGCACACACATGGCGAGCGAATGGTGTATCGGGATCATCGGCGGATCGGGCCTGTACGATATCGATGGGCTCGAAGACGAGCAGTGGATCGCGATCGACACCCCCTGGGGTGAACCCTCGGACGAAGTGCTATGCGGCACGCTCGGCGATGTGAAAGTGCGTTTCCTGCCGCGTCATGGCCGGGGCCACCCGATCAGCCCGGCGCAGCTCAATTCGCGCGCCAATATCGACGCGCTCAAGCGGGCTGGCTGCACCGACATCCTCGCGATTTCCGCCGTCGGGTCCCTGCGCGATGAAATAGAGCCCTAGCCGCTTTGCCGTGGTCGAGCAATTCGTCGACCGTACGTCGCGCCGCGATGGCACATACTTCGGCAGCGGTTTTGTCACCCATGTCTCGATGGCCGATCCCGTCTGCCCGCGCCTGTCCGAAATGGCAGCGAAAGCGATCTCCGCCTGCAAGGGCAAGGCTGCCGTTGGAGCGACCTACATCGCCATAGAAGGCCCGCAATTCTCGACCCGCGCAGAGAGCCGGCTCTACCGGCAATGGGGCGCGGACGTCGTCGGGATGACCGCCATGCCCGAGGCGAAACTCGCGCGCGAAGCTGAGCTGCCCTACGCTCTCATCGGAATGGCGACCGATTACGATAGCTGGCGTGACGGCGAGGCGGTCGATGTCGCGCAGGTCATCGCGCAGATGGAGGCCAATGGCGAACTGGCGCGCGACATGGTCGCGAAATTTGTCACGAGCCTGCCGAAAAAGCGCAAGGCGTCACCGATCGACACAGCGCTGGACGATGCGGTCATTACCGCGCCTGACGAGCATGACCCGGAAGTGATGGCAAAGCTGGATGCTGTCGCTGGCAGGGTCCTGCGCGAGGGCTAACCGCCTGCAAGGCCGGCAAAGTGCTCACGGGCCTCTTTCAGGCTGACGACGTCGCCATATTTCGCGTTCATGTCGAACAGGTTTGCCCGGTGGACGTCTTCATGACGGTCGCCGACGGCTTCCTCCACGACAATCGGGATAAAACCGTATTGGCAGGCATCGAGGCAGGTCGCGCGCACGCAGCCGCTGGTCGATAGGCCAGCGATCACTAGGCTGTCATGACGATTGGCGGTCAATGTCGATGCCAGCGACGTCCCGAAAAATGCGCTCGCATATTGCTTGGAAATGACAAGCTCGTCTGCGTCCGGTTCGAGCCCCTTGGGCCAAGCGCCTAGCGGGTTGCCGCGCACGAAGCTGGAAAGCGCACCGATCTTTTGCGCAAAGCGCCCGCCATCGCGCATCGAGGGATGAAACTCGACATTGGTATAGATCACCGGGACATTCGCAGCGCGCGCCGCAGTGCGCAGCTCAAGCGCGGCAGCAAGGGCGGGCGCGACGTCGGCGAAGAGCGGGCTGCCGGGCGCAAAATACGCCTCGACAAAATCGATCAGAATAAGAGCCGGGCGCTGCCCGAACCCTATCCGCCCTTCGAAGACGCCCGCGTAATTGCTCTTTACGTCCTCGGTCTCGCTCACCCGAACGACCCCCTTAAAAGTCGTATCCGAGCTCGACACCGAAGCGGCGGCGACCACCGGGCGAGATGAACGATCCGCCGAACTCGATCGCCGGGATGACCTCGTTGAGATATTTGCGATTAAGCATGTTGTCGGCGAATGCCGTGATTCTCCAGCGATCACCCTCAAGCCCCACGCGCAGGTCAAGCACTCCGAAAGCTTCGCGCTCGGTCACCGAATAATCGGCATCGCCCACGAATGCCGGCAGTGCCAGCGCGGAACCGGGCAGCAGCCCGCTGAACAGCGTCGGCGAAGTGTCGTCCTGCACCGTGTGAAACCATGTCGGGCCGGTAATGCGGTAATCGGCGCGCACCAGCAGGTTCATGGCGTCGGAAAGCGGCGCCTCGATCTGGGTGCCGAGGTTGATCGTGTAGTCCGAGGTGTAAGGCGATTCGTTCCCGACCGTGTTGGGACGGGACGCGTTTTCCTTGATCTCGCTCTCGGTGACATTGACCGCGCCGAAGAAATCCCAGCCCTCGATGACTTGGAGATTGAGGTTTGCCTCCGCCCCGTAAACCTCGACCTCGTCGATATTGGAAACAACGCGGAGCAGGCCAAAGGCGCCAACGAAGAATTCGAAGAACTGCATGTCCTCGATCTCGGTGTAGTAGCCCGCGACATCGAAGGTCAGATTGCCATTGAGCGCCGATCCTTTGAAGCCGGCTTCGAACGCGCTCGACGTTTCCTTGCGGTAGAGATCCTCGATGAGGACATTGGTGCCGATGAACTGGTTGAATGCCTGGTCCACAATCGCAGCCGAGCCTTGGTTGTTGAAGCCGCCCGATTTGAACCCGATGCCCCAGTTGGCATAGAGATTGAGGTTATCGCCCAGCTCGTAACGCAGCGAAATCTTTGGCTGCAATTGCTGGAAGGTCTCCGACTGGTCGGGGATCGGGCCAAACGACTGACCCGGATTGATCGGCCCGCCTGTGAAGGGATCGGTCGCATTGGGCACGAGGCTGGTTACGGAGCGATCCTCGATATCATAGCGTGCGGCCACACCGATCTCGAAGCGGTCGCTGACTTCATAGTCGACGGCAAAAAATGCTGCGTAGACGTCGGTCGAGAAGTCATCGTTGTAGAGCTGCGTGGTCGGGTTGAATGATCCGGGCGCGTTGAACAGCTCGCGCGAGGCGCCCTGCCCCAGATCAGCCCCGAGGCTGACGCCGGTTTCGCGGTCGATATGCAGGTAATACGCCCCGATCTGCCATTGCAGCGGTCCGCCGGTGTTGGAGGCAAGCCGGATTTCGCCGCTGATGTCGGTCTGTTCGCGAATCTGCAACTGCGTGCCGTCACAGGTCGTCGGGCTGAAACCGCCGAAGGTCGAACCTGTCGCAGGATCAAAAATGAACGGGATCGGCGTCTGACCGATGAAGGTCGGCGCATTGAGCGGAAAGCCGGTGAGCTGCGCGGTCGAAGCGAAACAGGCGTTCGATGCATCGAGCGATGCCTGTGTGCCGGTAGGGAACGTGAAGCGCGCAAAATCGGCCGAGGTGCCATCTGCAATCAGCAGCTGATCGACATCGCTGTAGAGCGCCCAGGCGGTCAGCGTGACAGCGTCGAAGTCGTGTTCGAGCTTGGCTGAAACCTCAAACGTCTGCTGTTCGTTGATCGGACGGATATTGCCGTAGAAGCCGAATGGGTGCTCGTTCACATCTTCGAAAAACGCCGGATCGACGCCTGCGAAATTGGGCAGGTGGAACGAGGTGTTGTAGTTGATCGAAGCGCCCTTCAGGTCGGCATAGCGCGCCTTGATGTCGACTTCGGTGTCCGGGCCGAGATCGACGACAAACCGGCCATCGACCGACCAGATTTCCTGATCGTCGACCACGTCGGCATTGAGAAAGCGGTTGGTGAAGAACCCGTCCGTGGTAAAATAGCTGCCCGACAGCACCAGTCCGGCATTCTCGCCCACCGGGGTCGAGATATATCCGTTGGCGGAATAGGTGTTGTCCTCGGCAGCGGAGACTTCGATCCCGGCTTCGAGGAAATCGTACCGGCTTGAGCGTCTGTATGACAATCGCGCCTGCCGCGGCGTTGCGTCCGTACAGCGCGCCTTGCGGCCCCTTGAGGATTTCGATCTGCCGCAGCGCGCCCTGGTCCTGGTTCAGCTGTGCGGTGTTGGTCTTGAGTATACCGTCGACCACCAGTGCAACCGAGCTTTCCGCATCGCGCGCGCCATTGATCCCGCGGATGTTGATCTGGGTGTCGCCCGCCTCGGCCGTGCCGCTCACGATGGTGACGCCCGGGGTCAGCTGAACGAATTCGTCCGCGCGCTCGATCCCGGTCTTTTCCAGGGTGTCGGCGGTGAACACGGTGACAGAGCTGGGCACTTCGGCGAGCGTTTCCGACTGCCGGCGGGCGGTCACGATGATGGCGTTGTCGCTCTCGCTGGCTGTCGTATCATCGGTGGCTGCATCCTGGGCCCATGCCGGATTTGCTGCCAGCAATGTTCCAAGCGCGACGCCTGTAGCCAAAACGGTTTTCGCATTTCTCATCGATAGGACTCCCTAAACTCGCCCTGTTCATCCCCAATCCCGCGCCCGCCCTATTGTATACAATTTGCCTGCGTCAAGGAGAATTGATAGGCATGCCAAATTGCAGAGCATCGGGATCGCCAATGATGATTTTCAGCCACACATTGCGTTGCATGACCCTAATCGGCTCGAACCGATGAGCAAGGCGTCCGACACAGCCTACGCTAAAATCCGCAGTTTCCTGCTCGGCGGGCAAGTAGAGCCAGGCGCACAGGTGACCGAGGAACAGCTGTCCGAAATTGCCGGAGTCAGCAGGACACCGGTGCGCGAGGCCACGCGCCGCCTGGAAACCGAAATGCTGCTGGTGCGCAATGCGTCAAAGCGGATCTTCGTGGCGGACTGGTCGCGCGGCGATATCGACGAGATGTTCACCCTGCGTCAGATGCTCGAAGGGCACGCGGCCAACCGTGCAGCGCAGCGCCTTTCGAAGGACGAGATCGACCGATTGGAACAGGTAAACCAGGAGCTGCACGAAGCCGTGGATGGCGACGCTCCGGATATCGAGCGGTTCCTCGATGCAAACCGGGTCTTCCATGAAATCATCACCGAGGCTGCGAAATCACCTCGCCTTGGCCAGGTGCTCGCGATGCTGGTCGAACAGCCGGTCGTGCTGCGCACGGCGCGTCACTATTCCGCCAAGGACCTGAAGCAATCCGCGCGCGATCATGATGAGCTGATTGCAGCGTTCCGAGCGCGCGATGCTGGATGGGCAGAAGCGGTCATGGGCAGCCATTTGCGCCGCGCATTTCATACCTTTGCCGACGCCGCCGAAGGATTCGCCGCGAACGACGATGCTTCTGACGCAGCCGAGTAGACCCGCCTAGATTATGCCGCGATCCGCCAGGTCGCTCATCGTCTTGGAATCCATCCCGAGCAATTCTCCGTAGACCTCTTCATTGTGCTGGCCGAGTTCCGGACCGACATGGTCCACATGGCCAGGCGTCGCGGAAAGTCTGGGGGCGACGTTCTGCATCTTGAAGTTTTCGTGGCGCGGATGCGGCAGCTCGATAATCGCCTCCCGCGCGGCGAAATGCGGGTCTTCGAGCATTTCAGGAGCGCGGTATATATTTCCCGCTGGCACGCCGTGTTCTTCACATAGATCAAGCACTTCGCGGCTGGTATGCTCTTTCGTCCAGTCGGAGATCAAGTCGTCGAGTTCGCCCTGACGCTCGCCGCGACCCATGTGCGAATTGTAGCGCGGATCATCACCCAGTTCGGGCATGCCCATCATCGTCGCCATGCGTTTCCACACGCTGTCCTGATTGCCCGCGACCAGCACGCTACCATCCTTGGTTGGGTAGACGTTGGAAGGCGCGACCTTTGGCAGGATCGACCCGGTTCGCTCGCGAATGTGCCCCGCCACGGTGTATTCCGGCACGGTCGATTCCATCATTGCGAGCACCGATCTCGTAGATCGCGGAATCGACCACCTGCCCCTTGCCGGTCTTGTGCCTGTGATTGAGCGCCATGAGCGCGCCGAGGCACGCATAGGTCGCCGCGAGCGAGTCCCCGATCGAAAGGCCTGCACGGCTCGGCGGGCGGTCGGGCTCGCCCGCGACATAGCGCATCCCGCCCATCGCCTCGCCGATGCCGCCATAGCCAGCACGGCTGGAATATGGGCCGCTCTGCCCATAGCCGGAGACGCGGATCATGATCAGCGCTTCGTTGATGGCAGACAGCTGGTCCCAACCAAGGTTCCAGCGCTCCAGTGTGCCGGGGCGGAAATTCTCGAGCAGGAAATCAGCCTTCTCGGCAAGCTGCCTGACGATCGCCTGGCCCTCTTTCTCGCGCAGGTTGAGCGTGATCGACTTCTTGTTGCGCCCGACGACAGAGAACCACAGCGGTATCCCCTGACCCCAATTGCGCATCGCATCGCCGACCTTGGGCGGTTCGATCTTGATCACTTCGGCACCGTGATCGCCCATCAATTGCCCGCAAAACGGACCGGCGATGAGCTGGCCCATCTCGATCAATCGCAGTCCGCTTAATGCACCTTGGGACATAGGCCGCCTTTCCGATCTCGCTGCGCTTGAAACCGCGCGTCTTCATTCTGGGTGGCCGGATGGCCCCGACCGGCCCGATGGACCGCGCCTATAGTCTCAGCATTTGCATTTGTATACAATTTGCGTATCAGGCGCGGAATACCCCCAATCATTACGGGCGATCCCGGAGATGGAAAAAGTCAGTATCGAACTGGTCGAAGTCGGCCCGCGCGACGGGCTGCAGAACGAATCCGAGGTCATCACCACGGCGGACAAGCTCGCCATGATCGAACGCATGATCGGGTACGGCGCGCGGCGGCTGGAAGTGGCGAGCTTCGTCCATCCCAAGCGGGTGCCGCAAATGGCCGATGCCGAGGACGTGATTGCCTGCCTGCCGGACCGCGAGGATGTGACGTATATCGGTCTCACCCTCAACAAACGCGGCGCGCTGCGCGGTCTCGCCACCAAGGAAGGCGGGAAGCGCGGGATCGACCAGGCCGGCTGCGTACTGGTGGCGAGCGACACGTTCGGACAGAAGAACCAGGGCCAGACGATCGAGCAGGGGATCGCCGAAAACCGCGACATGATCCGTTTTGCCAAAGCCGAAGGACTGAGCGCGCAGGTCACGATCAGCGCCGCATTCGGCTGCCCGTTCGAAGGCGAAGTGAAGCCGGAAACGGTGCTCGCCATTGCCGAGGAAATGGCCGCCGAGGACCCGGCGGAAATCGCGCTCGCCGACACGGTCGGCGTGGGCGCGCCCGCACAGGTGGAGGAGCTGTTCGGAAAGCTTGGCGAACTGCTCGGCGGACGCATCCCGATGCGCTGTCATTTCCACGATACGCGCGCGACCGGCATCGCCAATTCATGGGCCGCTTACGAAGCAGGCGTGCGCACGTACGATGCTTCGCTGGGCGGCCTTGGAGGCTGCCCCTTCGCGCCCAACGCCACTGGAAATATCGCAACCGAGGACCTCATCTACATGATGGAGCGTTCAGGTACCGACACCGGCATCGATCTGGATGCCGCCATCGCCGCCAATCGCTGGTTCGCCAGCCGGTTGGGGCGCGAATTGCCTTCCCGGGTCGCACGCGCGGCCTGACACGTTTGAGGAGCAGGGTGACTTTATGACTTACAGGCTGGGCGTCGATGTCGGCGGCACATTTACCGATCTGCTGCTGTTCGACGAGGAGAACGGCAAGTTCTGGCGGCACAAGACCCCCTCCACCCCGCATGACAGCTCGGAAGGCATCCTAACCGGCGTAAAGGCGATCACCGAGGAAGCCGGAGTGTCGGCCAAGGATATCGCCTACTTCCTCCACGGCACGACCGTCGCGACCAATGCGGTCCTGGAAGGGAAAGGTGCCAAGGTCGGCCTGATAACGACCGAGGGATACCGCGACGTAATGCAGATCGCGCGCAGCTTCGTCCCCGGCGGGCTAGCCGCATGGATCGTCTGGCCCAAGCCGCAGCCGCTCGCGCACCTCGAGGATACGCTGGAGGTTCCCGGTCGCATGGGCGCCGATGGCAAGGAAGTGCGCCCGCTGGATGAGGACGCTGTGCGCGCGGTGCTGAAGCAGCTCAAGGATCAGGGCATCGAAGCGCTTACGGTCAGTCTCATCAACGCTTATGTCAACGGCGCACACGAAGCGCGCATCGGTGAGATTGCGGTACGAAGAACTGCCCGGCATACCCGTATCGCTCAGCCATGAAGTCCTGCCCGAAATGCAGGAATATGAGCGCACGCTTTCCACCGTCGCCAATGCGGCGGTGCGACCGGTTGTGAGCAAATATGTTTCCAATCTGCGCAACAAGCTTGAGGATCAGGGGCTGGAAGGGCGCCTCTCGCTGCTACGCTCTGACGGCGGATTGATGAGCAGCCAGAAGGCCGAAGAGCATCCGGTCAATATCCTGATGTCCGGGCCCGCTGGCGGCGTGACCGGCGCGAAATGGGTCGGGAAAAATGCGGGCCTCTCGAACATCCTGACGCTGGATGTCGGCGGAACCTCGACCGATGTGGCGCTGATAGAAGGATTGGAAGCGCGCCGGGTGCGCACGACTGAAGTCGGGCACCTGTCCGTGCGCGCCTCCGCACTCGACGTGAAAACCGTGGGCGCAGGCGGCGGCTCGATCGCCCACGTGCCGGAGCTGACCAAGGCCTTGCGCGTCGGCCCGGAAAGCGCGGGCGCCGTCCCCGGTCCGGTCGCCTATAACAAGGGCGGCGAACTGCCGACCGTTACCGATGCGAATGTGGTGCTCGGCTACCTTCCCGAAGACCTGCTGGGCGGCAGTTTCCAGCTCGACCGCGAAGGCGCGAAGGCGGCGGTGCAAACGATAGCCGATGCGCTGGGCGTGTCGCTGATGGAGGCGGCGCGCGGGATCATCGACATCGTCAATGAAAACATGTTCGGCGCGCTCAGGATGATCAGCGTCCAGCAGGGCTACGATCCGCGCGAATTTGCGCTGATGGGCTTTGGCGGTGCGGGCCCGCTGCACGTGAACGCGGTCGCGCGGCTGATGGGAAGCTGGCCCGCAGTCTCTCCCGTCTCCCCCGGCGTGCTGTGCGCGCTAGGCGATGCGACCACGCAGATGCGGACGGAAACCGCGCGCAGCTTCTCGAAGCTGGCGCGCGATACTTCAATTGCCGACCTTCAGGCGGTGCTCGACGAAATGGCCGAGCAGACGCGCGGCGAGCTGCTTGCCGATGGAGTGCCAGAGGAACAGCTGGTCGTGCAGTTCGAGGTCGATGTGCGGTATGCCGGGCAGGCTTTCGAAGTCCCGCTCACCATCGACAAGGAAGTGCTGGATGCGGACGGTATAGACGGCATCCTCGCCCGCTTCGACGAGGAGCATTTGCGGCTTTTCACTTTCAACATGGATACGCCGCACGAAATCGTGAACCTGCGCGCGGTGGCCCTGGGCGAGGCTCCGGCCCTGCCAGCGAACGAGCTGCCCAAGGGGGACGGCAACCCCTCGGCGGCGAAAATTCGCGATCACACCTTGTGGATGGACGGCGAGGAACAGGACGGCGCGATTTACGATCGCAGCAAGCTCAAACAGGGCGACACGATTCCCGGCCCTGCCATCATCACCGAGATGGATTCGACCACACTGGTCGAAACAGGCTGCACCGCCACCGTGGATGCGGTCGGCAATATCCTTATCAATCTGACGAGCGAGGGCTGATCCGATGCCTGCACAAATCATCGAAACCAACGACACCCCGTTCGAGAAGATCGACATCGATCCGGTCACGCTCGACATCATCGAGAACGCGCTGCGCAATGCGCGGATCGAGATGGACGCGACGCTCGTGCGCACTGCCATGTCGCCCGGCATCCGCGAACAGGGCGACGCCTTTCCGCTGATCGCTGATCCGGCTGGCAAGATGATTGTCGGCCAGTTCGGCAGCTTCATCGACGGCTTCCTGAAAGGCTATGATGACACGCTGGAAGATGGCGACATGATCTTCCTCAGCGATCCCTATTCGTGCGACGGCGCGGTCAGCCACTCGAATGACTGGCTCGTCCTCCTCCCGGTTTTCAAGGACGGCCGCCTGATCGCGTTTACCGCGATGTTCGGCCACCAGTCAGACATTGGCGGCTCCGTCCCCGGCTCGATGCCGATCAATGCCAGTTCGATCTTCGAGGAGGGCGTGCGTATTCCTCCGGTCAAGATCTGGAAGAAGGGCGAATACAATGACGACCTGATGAAGCTCGTCATGCACCAGACGCGCAAACCCGATTGGTGTCAGGCCGATCTCAACGCGCTGATCGCCTCGTGCCGGGTCGCGTCCAAGCGCGTGATCGAAATGGCTGAGCGGTTCGGTGACGACGTCTATGTCTCGGCCACGCAGGAGCTGCTCGCCCGCAACCACCGCGCAATGAAGGCGCTTCTATCGCAGGCGGTCGGCGAAAAGCCGGTGAGCTTCGAGGATTACCTGTGCGATGACGGCAAGGGCTTCGGCCCGTACAAGATCAAGTGCACGATGTGGCGCGAGGGCGAGAGAGTTATCCTCGATTTCGACGGGACCGATCCGCAATCCGCTGCCTCGATCAATTTCCTGCTGAACGAGAACATGTTCAAGATGTTCTTCGGGATCTACATGATCATGGTCTTCGACCCGCAGATCCTGTTCAATGACGGGTTCTACGACCTGATCGAGGTCCGCATCCCCGAAGGATCGCTGCTCAAACCGCAATTCCCCGCCGCATTGTCGGGCCGCACGCACGCATTGGGCCGCATCTTCGACATCCTTGGCGGGTTGCTCGGTCAGGGCACGCCGGAATTTCTCAACGCCGCAGGCTTCTCGTCGTCTCCGCACCTGTTCTATTCGGGCTGGGATACGCGCACCGGGAATTCGCGCGAGTGGTTCCAGCTGTTCCAGATCGGCTTCGGCGGCATACCGGGGCGTCCGCTGGGCGATGGGCCGGACGGGCATTCGCTGTGGCCGGGCTTCACCAATGTGCCCAACGAATTCCTCGAGCGGTATTTCCCGCTGCGGATCGAGCGCTATTCGACCGAGCCCGACAGCGGCGGGGCCGGGCTGCACCGCGGCGGCAACGGCATTCACATGACTTACCGCTTCCTCGCCGATGGTGAAATCGCGATCCATGACGATCGCTGGTTCGTGCCGCCTTGGGGCGTCAATGGCGGGCACCCCGGTGCGCGGGCAAAGAAGGTGCTCGAACGCACCGACGGCTCAACTGAAATCGTCGGCAACAAGATCGAGGACGTTGCCGTGAAGGAAGGCGAGCTGCTCCACTTTATCACATGGGGCGGCGGCGGCTGGGGCGATCCGCTGGAACGCGATCCCGAACTGGTCGGCCTCGAAATTCGCCAGGGCCTCGTCACGCCCGAAGGAGCACGCGCTTACGGTGTCGTCGCGGATGAAAAGGGCGCGATAGATGCAGCCGCAACCAAATCCCTGCGCGAGAAAAAGAAGGGTTCGCGCGGCGAATTGCCGCTCTTCGATTACGGGCCAAGCATCGAAGACCTGCGCGCCGCGCGCGAAGAGGAAACCGGCCTGCCCGCGCCAGTGCAGCCCGAATGGGGCGACCATCCGCAATTTGCAGAGGCCGCCGAATAGCGCCTATTCGGTTGCCTGCAGACCCGGTGGCGGGGCAAAGACCTCTGCGTCGATTGCCTCGCCCACGCGGACCTTGGTCCAAAGGACCATGTTGCTGACGATGCCGTCATACAGCAGCGTCACGCGGCGGGCCTGCACCCAGCCATTATCCAGACGGACGAAATCGCCGTAAAGCCGCTCGTGCCATCCGCGCGGTGATCGGAATGCCAGATAGCGAATGAACCCGCTCTCGCGGTCGAAGCCAAACAGTGTCGGTGCGCCTTGCGGATCGATTATGCGCACCAGATCGACCGGATTGCCCTCGATCTGGCGGGGCGGGACGGGCTGAAGCTCAAAGCCATCGCGCAGTGCCGAGCGAATGATGCCAAATCCGAAATTGCTGGCCCAGAAAGCGTCGGCTTGCGCTTTCGGCACGATCCCGCGCTCATTCCATGTGGTCTCACCGTCAAAGCCCACTTCGAAGATCACGCGCTCGCCCGATCTGGCGGAGATACGTACCTTTCCGTCGGCGCCGTGGGCGCTGTCGCGGTCCTCCCCCATCTGCCGCCACATCCTGTAATCGTCCGCATGGCTGCGCGCCTCGGCGCTGTCGGGAGAATAGAAGGTGGCTTCGCCTTCGAGGATCAACGTCCCCGGCTCCAGCCACAGATCGCCTCCATGTGCCATGACCGCCCGTTCGACAATTGCCTGCGGGGTACGCGGCTCCTCTGCCTGCGCGAAAGCAGCGCATGAACAGGCAGCAAACGCCGCGATCAGAATGCGAAAGGGGTTCACTGCGCCTCTCCCGAATTGTCCGGACAGCTTTTCAACCACGCGCCGCTGGGTTAGGCAAGTCGCATGCATCCTTTCGTTTTTCTGCCTTCGTTCGCGGCACTGGCCCTTGCCGTACCGGCCGCTGCCGAAGATCGCCTGACGCCGGGCATCTGGACCAACACCGAGGACGCCTATTTCGCCGAAGAGGAAGGCCGCGAACAGCCCGCATGGTCTGGCTTCGAGGTCGCGCCGGATAGTCGATGGCGCCGCATCGATTCCTTCGGCCAGGCAGGTGGTGACTGGCAGGAGGGCGATATTCCGGACATCTCTGCGCGCAGCGATGGCGGCTGGCAGGTCGGCGCGAGCGAACTGCGCAAGGCCCGCATGTTCTCTTGCTGGGTCTCCACTCGAAAGTTTGCGGGCAAGCCCGATGGCAGCGCCGACTGGTCCTTTACCCGCGGTCTCGCCACCTTCGATCAGGGCGGGCGCGTGTTCGTCTCCGGCGATGGCGCAGCGCCCGATGTCACGTTCAGGCTGCGCAATGTCACCTGGGCGAAAGGCAGCCGCAATCGTCCTTCGCTGGTGCTATACGTGCACAAGGACGATCCCGAGCGCGCCGAAAGCTACAGCTGGGCCTCCCCCGATGCGGGCCTGATCGGGATCAATTTGCGCTGGGTGCAGGGAAGCTGCGGGCTGGTCGAAAAGGAAACCGAACAATGACAATGAAGCGCGCACAGATCACGCAGCACGGCGGCACCGAAGTCATCGAATGGGCTGAAATGGACGTGCCCGCACCTGGCCCGGGCGAAGTGCTGATCGAGCATGGCGCCATCGGCCTCAATTTCATCGACACCTATCACCGCACGGGGCTCTACCCGGTCGAATTACCGAGCGGGCTAGGCCTCGAGGCCGCAGGGACCATAATAACTGTCGGTGAGGGGGTAAGCGATTATGCACAAGGCGACCGCGTTGCCTATATGGGCCCCGGTCTAGGCGCCTACGCGACGCATCGGATCATGCCCGCCTCCGCGCTGTTCAAGGTGCCGGACGATATCTCCGACGAAGTCGCCGCCGCAGCGATCCTGAAAGCCGCCACTACCGAAGGACTGGTCGACCGCTGTGCCAAAGTGAAGGCCGGCGATAGCGTGCTGGTCCATGCGGCAGCAGGCGGTGTCGGGCTGATCATGGTGCAATGGCTCAAGGCGATCGGTGCTCAGGTAATCGGCACCGTCTCGACCGAAGAAAAGGCGCAGTTGGCGCGCGAGGCGGGCTGCGATCATGTCATCCGCTATGACCGCGAAGACATCGCGCCGCGCGTGCGCGAGATCACCGGGGATGAAGGTGTGCCGGTGGTCTTCGACGGGGTTGGCAAGGACACTTTCATGGCCTCGCTGGACAGCATGGCCCCGCGCGGGCTGCTTGTCAGTTTCGGCAATGCCAGCGGCCCGGTCGACGGCGTGGACCTCGGAGTGCTGGCGCAAAAGGGTTCGCTGTTCGTGACCCGTCCGACCCTCTTCCATTATTACGCGACACCGGAGGATCGCGCCGCCGGCATGGCCCGCGTGTGGGACATGATCGCCAGCGGCAAGGTGCAGGTCACCATCGGCCAGACCTATCCGCTGGCAGAGGCAGCGCAGGCGCACCGCGACCTCGAGGCGCGAGCGACCACGGGATCGACGGTGCTGTTGCCATGACCGCCCGAGCAAAGATCAGAGCGCTCGCACTTGTGCCGCTGGCGCTGTCGCTGATGGCCTGTCCGCCATCGGAACAGCCGATCCAAACGTGGTCGGACATGCGGCAGGACCGGCAGGCCCAGCTCGCCGAAGCAGGCGAGGACTGGCGTGCAGCCTATGCAGCTGGCGAATGGGAGGCCTTGCGCGCGCTCTACGCCGACGACGCAGTGCTGATGACGCAGGGGCAGGACAAGATCGTGGGCGCGGACAATATCGTCGCCTTCCTCCAGCGCCTCCCGCAAGCAGGCGCAAAAGTCGATTTCCACTTCGCCAACGAGGAAGTTCTCGTGGAGGGTACGGGCGCGGGCGAACTGGGCATCGTCACCGCGAAGTACCGCATGGACATCGCCTTTCCAGAACGCGACCCCGTGATTGTCGCTGGCCGGTCTTTCCTCGTCTACAAATGGGAAGACGGCGCATGGAAGCTTTGGCGGGATATCGACAATCTCGCGCCGGATGTGACCGCCGAAAGCTTTAACCGGTGACACGGATTGCTCCCAAGAATCCGGCAGAGGCGCTCGGCGGGGAGCAGGCCGCCGAATTTGCGCGCGGGATGATGGGTTACATCCCGAATTCGGTCCTCACGATGGCGCATTGGCCCGAAATGCTCGATGCGTTCCGCGCGTTGGTGGCGGTGATCTATGGCGAGAGCAGGCTCGATAACGGGTTCAAGCGGTTGATCGCGCACGCTGCCAGTCTCGCGGCTCGGATGCCGCTACTGCCAGGCGCATACCGGGCACGGCGCGGTGCAGCAGGGGATCGAGGAGGCCAAGCTCGATGCGCTCTACGACTTCGAACAATCGTCCGTGTTCAGCGATGCAGAACGCGCGGCTCTGGCGCTCGCCTTTGCCGCCGGTGCGCAGCCCAATGCTGCGACCGATGTGCATTTCGAGCGGCTGAGCGCGCATTATGATAATCGCGAGCAGGTCGAGATCATGGCGGTGATCGCGATGTTCGGGTTTCTCAATCGCTGGAATGACACGCTCGCGACGACGCTCGAAGAAGCACCGACCGCATTCGCGGCGGACACTCTGGCTTCAAAGGGCTGGAGCCGCGGGGAGCACTAACGCCCTCGCGCTATTTCTTCCAAGCTGCGCCGCCGACCCAATCGCCCGCAACACCCATGAATTCCGAGGTGCGGATCGACTGCCACACTCCGGCGGCGAAATAGGGATCGGCCTCGAACTTGGCCCGCGCGCTGTCCTCGTCTTCGGCCTTGATGACGAGCATCGAGCCGATCGTCGCGCCGGCCTGCTTGAGCGGGCCGGCCACAGCATAATCATCGATATTGGCCTCGATATGAGCGAGGTGCTGACCGAGGAACTTTTCGCGCAGGCTTTCGCCTCGCTCACCGTCGCGGCAGTAGAATGCGTAAAGGGTCATTCGCCCACTTCTACGCACTCGACCAATTCGCCGCCAGCCCCGATTGCGGTGGCCGCGCGGCGTGCATTGTAGAGTGCGCCCTCGCGCGGCGCCGGATCGGTTATCCAGTCCGCGCTGCACGCCTCGAGATCCTCCACCGCCAGCGTCACCAGGGCATTGCCGGGCGGCAGCATTCCATCGTGACGCGCACGCGGAGCCGCCGCTTCGGGATAATCGTCGACCTCGACAATCGGCATCCGCCCGCGGCTTACCATCGTGATTGTCGTCTGCGTTTCAGGCGCAAAGCCGAAAGCGTCGTTGATCATGCTGTAAGGCAGCGTGTAGTCGGAACCGCGCGTCAGGTGCAGCCGCTCGCAATACCATGCGATGCTGTCCTCCCGGCTCGGCGTGGCAAGCACGACGATGAAAATCTTGTCCACCGGAGACGACGCACGCGGCAGGTCCGTGTCGGGAAGCTCCCCGGTCACCTGGTTGAGATAGACCATCTCGCGTCCCGGGCCGAGCGCCTGCATCGGGATGAAGGCAGCCTCGATATTCTCCAGCACCTTGGGCGGCCCGACAATCTCGAACAGGTCGCCGGGCAGTGCGCCAGGCCAATGCCACACATCTTCCACCGTCGTCTCGAATGCGGCCCAGCCATAGGTTGTGGTCGGCTTGAAATCGGGGTGGTCCGGCTGTTCGACGAGCCGGAACCAGCACGGCGCGCCGCTCTTGGGGCGCAGCGCCCCGTAGCGCGATCCGGCGTTGGCCGGGCAGCCCCAGCTTGCGGCGAGGCTTTCGGACAGCTTGCCCTGCTCCACCAGCTCAAGCCCCAGCACGTCGCGGTACGCCGCCAGCCCGCGTTCAAGATCGGGCACGACCGACAGCCCGCCCAGAATCGTCCCGTGTGCGATACTCATTTCCCGAACTCCGGTTTGCGTTTCTCGACGAAGGCGCTTGTGCCCTCGAGAAAATCCGCGCCTGTGAACGCTTCGGCGAAGATGCGCAGCGTCTCGGCATCATCCTCCACCTGCCCTTCGAGCACGCGGCGCACAAAGCGCTTGGTTTCGCGGATCGAATGCGGGCTCGCGGCGAGCAATGCCTCGATCATTTCGTCAGGATGGTCCGCCAGCTCTTCGACCAGTCCGATGCGATGCGCTTCGACGGCGTCGATGAGGCTGCCGGTGTAAAGAATCCGCTTGGCCTGGCCCGGCCCGACCAGATCGGTCAGCAGCTTCACATCGTGCAGCGGATAGACCAGTCCGAGCTTGGCGGGGGTGATCCCGAACCGCGCGGCAGGGGTCGCCACGCGCAAATCGCAGGCAAGCGCGATGCCGCACCCGCCTCCAACGCAATCCCCTTCGACGAAAGCCAGCGTAGGCAGGGGATGGCGCGCAAGCGTGTGTTGCACGCGGTTGATCGCCGCCTGATTGGCCGCGCGCCAGTCGCCATCATCCTTGTTGGCAAGCAATTCCTTGATATCCGCGCCAGCGCAAAACGCCCGGCCCGGCTCGGCGGATCGGATTACGAGCAAGCGCAGCTCCGGATTGCGTGCGGTTTGTTCGAGCAGGCCGGGCACCTGCTCCCACATTGCCATGTTGAAGGCGTTGCGCTTTTCCGCCCGGTCGATCAGCAGGTGCGCGACTTGGCCCTCTGTCTCAAGGCGAACCGTCATGCCGGGTGCTTTTTCATGAAGTGCTCCGCAATGGCCTTGCGCGTTGTCACCCACACGCCCTCATGCGCGCGAATGTGCTTGAAGAATTCCTCCAGCGCCCAGATGCGGCCCGGCCTGCCGATGATCCGCAGATGCAGGCCAAGGCTCATCATCTTCGGATTTCCTTCCTCGCCCTCGCGGTAGACCTGATCGAAATTCGCCTTCGCATATTCGAGCCACTGATGCGGAGTCAGCGCCGGATCGGTCCACATCTTCATATCATTATTATCGAGCTGATAGGGGACGATGCACATCGGTTTGCCCGGAACGGTTTCGCGATCCCAGAACGGAATGTCGCCCGAATAATCGTCCATATGATAGCTGAAGCCTTCCTCGGACAGCAGGCGGCGGGTGTTGTCGGTAAGGAGGTAGCGCGAAAGCCAGCCATGGGGCCGCACGCCGCACGTTTTCTCGATACTGGTGACAGCCTTGCGGATGAATTCACGTTCCTGGTCTTCGTCCATCTTGAACTGATGGACCCAGCGCCAGCCATGGCTCACCGGCTCATGGCCCAGATCGACGATGGCTTCGGCAATTTCGGGATGGTTTTCGAGGCTGAGCGCCGCCACGGTCCAGCTTGCCATGATGTCGTGTTGCCTCAGCAATCTGACGATCCGCGGCGCACCGGCCTTGATCCCGTAGAGATAATTGCTCTCGTTGGAATAATTGCGCATTGACGATTTCACGAACACGCCGAGCTCGTCGACCGGTTCCATCCCGCGATCCCCTCGCGCGATGGTCATTTCGCTGCCCTCCTCGACATTGACGACGACGCTCAGCGCCATCTTCGCGCCACCCGGCCAATCGATCCGTTCTTCCTGCATTGCGCTCTTACCCCTGTCCTATCTGCATTCTGGCAGGCGTCCATTTGGTTGCCCGGCGCGCTAGCCGCGCTGCGATATCCTCGCCCTCATAGGAGATTGGCTCGGCAACCGGGATATCGGATCGGACATCGAGCACGTTCGCATTGGCGACCACCAGCAGCTGGCCCTCGATCTCGGAGGTGGCAGCGACATAAACACCGCACTTGGCGCACAACAGAAAATCGGTAATGCCCAGCCCGAAACGATAACGCAGCAACGCGCTTTCGGACGGCGCCAAGATTGCCAGTTCACCGTTTGGATCGCTCACCGAAACGCCGCCATGCTTGCGGCAGAAGGAACACTGGCAGGCTCGTGCACCCAAATCTGCTGGTGCTTTCTTGCTCGCGAATTCCAGCCGCAAGGTGCCGCAATGGCAAGAGCCGGTATAGACTGCCATCAATGCATCTCCTCTCCGCCGCTCACATTCAGTGCCTCGCCGGTGACATAGAAGGCCTCGTCGCTTGCGAGCCAGACACATGCCGCCGCGGTGTCGCTGGGAAGACCCGGACGGCCCATCGGGTTCTTGGCGCTCATGTTCTCGAGATACGCCTCGACACTATCGAACCCGAGCAACTTTGAAAAATATGCGTTCTGCTTCGCGCCGAGGCCGGTGGTGACATGGTTGGGACAGACCGCGTTCACGGTGATGCCGTGCGCGCCGAGTTCGACAGCGCTCGCCCGTGTAAGACCAACCATGCCGTGCTTCGACGAGACATAGGCGGGCAGGTGCGGAAAGCCGGTCTTGGCAGCCTGCGAGGCGATGTTGATGATCCGTCCGCCCTTGCCGCCATCGACCATCGCGCGCGCAGCTGCCTGGGTGCAGTAGAACGCGCCGGACAGGTTCACGGCGATCACCTGGTCCCATTCATCGGCGGTGTCGACGTCGAGCAGCGGCTTCATCTTGAACCCGATCCCGGCATTGTTAACCAGCACGTCGATGCCGCCGAAGGTCTTGATCGTCTCGCCGACAAGGGCGCGGCATTGCTCGGCCTTCGAAACGTCGCACGCGATGGTCGCAACCTGCGCGCCGCGTTCGCGCAGCTCGTTTGCTACGGCGTCTGCCTCATCGTCGATCGTCAGGTCCGAAACGACGCAATTCGCGCCTTCATCCGCAAAGGCCTGCAAGATGCCTTGGCCAAGCCCTTTTTGCTTGCCCGATCCGGTAACGACAATGGTTTTCCCCGCGAAACCGGGCACGCTACAAGTCCTCGGTCAGGATGAATTGCGGCGCGTCGGCGTAATCCTGGAACGGAGCAGCCTTCGCCTGGAATTCCGGGTCCGAGACATCGGCCACGAAGTCATCGAGATTGGTGATGTCGAGCACTTCGAAATAGGCATAGGGCGGCTGCGTATCCGGCGCGCCAAATAGGCCGGTCGCCTTGTGGACGGTGAAGCTGGTGACCGATGGCAACGCGCTGGCGGTCGGCACGTCCTTGGTCCTGGCCCACTCTTCGTATTCGGCAACGTCGGTGCCGGGTTTCAGGTTGAACGGAACGATAATGCGCATGGGTTCAGGCTCCTTCGGTTTGGTCTGGTGCACGGTAGGCGCGCAATTTGCCATCAAGCTGGCGGGCGATGCGAAACAGCCCCGCCTCTGCCCCGGCGCTGCCGACGATCTGCACACCTACTGGCAGGCCACCGTCGGTCCATCCGGCCGGTATGCCGATCGCGGGGAGGCCCGCAATGTTGGCGAGGCACGTAAAATCCGCCTGCGCGGCAGGCTCGGGCTCGGAATGCGGGAACGGCGGATTGGGAACGGCGGGAAGGACGAGGAAGCCGTGCTTCTCGGCGATACCACGAACGGCCTCCCGCGTCTGCGTAAGGATTTCGCGGTCCGCGCCATAATCCGCCTCGGAGCGGCGCGGCCCGTAGGTCAGCAGCTTTGCCAGATGATCCGACATGGCAACGCCCTCAAGGTCAGCGGCCATCGCCTTGGACACCCCGATGAAGCCGGCAAAACGGATGCGCGAGAGCGGATGTGCAAGGTGGCGTTCTTCGGGTGAAGCCAGCAGATCCAGCACGCGTTCGAAAGCGCGCTCGATGGCTGGATGCAGTTCCACCCCGTGCGCGGTCAAAGTCGCTCCAGATCCTTCGATTGCCCCCTCGCCAAAATCGCTCATCACCCGCGCAACACGCTCAAGCATATCGAGATCGCGCGCCAGCGGCCCGATCGCATCCAGCGAGAGGTCGGCGGGGATAAGCCCGTCCTGACTCACCCGGCCCGTCGCCGGTTTGAAGCCGTAAATCCCGCAATGCGCCGCCGGGATGCGGACCGATCCCATCGTGTCAGTGCCGAGCGCGGCATCGACCAAACCCGCTGCAGCCGCCGCTCCGCTGCCGCCGGATGATCCGCCGGGCGAATAGCCATCGCGGTGCGGGTTCATGACCGCGCCGAAATGCGGGTTGTCGCTCTTCGCACCCAGCGCGCCTTCCTCCATGTTGAGGATGCCGGTGATGACGGCTCCGGCGTCCCGCAATTGCCTGACGACCACTGCATCCTGCTCCGCGCGGCGATCCGCCCATGCGCCCAGCCCGGCATTGAAGGGCATGCCCTTGACCGCAATATTCGCCTTCACGCCGACAGTGACCCCTGCAAGCGGTCCCTCGCCGCCGGCCGCGTCCTCGTCGCGGTATTGAAAGGCGTTATAGCGGTCGATCATAGCGGCATCATACGCCTCGCTCATCAATCAGGCGAAGCGGCTTTTGGCGCGTATCGATCTCGGTCGCGCTGGCCGTCCCGCCCGGTTCGGTCAAGGCTATCTCGACTTCGACGCCGAGCCCCTGCTTGAGCGTTTCGGCCAGCGCCGCCTCGTCCGTCCCGCCCCGGCTTTCCAGCGTCACCTTCATGTGGTCCTTCTGCGCATCGTCGCGGCGCAGGTGGCAGACATATTCGCCGGTAAGGTCGCCGCGGTTCTCGATGATCGCACCGATGGCATGGGGGAAGACGTTGATCCCGCGCAGCTTGACCATATTGTCGCTGCGCCCCTTGAACCCGGCGATCCGCTTGAAAGCAATCTCCCCGCGTCCGTCCAGTTCGTGGGTGATATCGTGCGTGTTGAAGCGGATACAGGGCGCGATATCGTCTTTGTAGAGGCAGGTGACAACCATGTCTCCGGTTTCGCCTTTCGCGACCGGTGCGCCGCTATCGACGTCCAGCAGTTCGAGATATTGCGCGTCTTCCCAGACATACATGCCGTCGCGCTCCGGGCCCTCGCCCGCGATGGTGCCGGTGTCGCCGACGCCGTACCAGTCATACGCTTTCGCGCCGTGCCAGGCCGCCTCGGTGCTGGCGCGGTCCTCCGTGCCGAGATGACCGATGATCATGCGGATATCGATTTGATCGAACAGCCCCTCGGCCTCCGCTGTTCCGGCCAGCTTGCGCACGTAATCGACGAAACCGACGATTGCCGTCACACCGAAATCGGCCATCAAACGGACCTGATTGATGCTGCGGGTCTCGATCCCCGTCCCCGCACTCAGGAACACGCTGTTGGTAAAATGGGTAACCGCCTCGCGGATATAGTGCCCGCCATTGATCATGCCGTGGCCGTAGACCGAATGCACGACGTCGGTCGGCTCCAGTCCCATCCAGCGATACATCCGCCCGACCAGCAGATTGCCGACCTCGCGGCCCTTGGGTCCAAACATCAGCGTTTGCGGTTTGCCCGTCGTGCCGCTGGTCGTGTGGAAGATCGTGGGAGGGCGCGTGGCAGGATCGCCCATGCCGTGAAAATCGCCGTAAGGCGGGTGCTCGGCGATGGATGCCATCAGGTCGGATTTGTCATAGACCGGCAGCCTGGTGATGTCCTCGAGCCCGCGAATATCGCCCGCTTCGATCCCCTCCGCACCCCATAGCCGCTGGTAGAACGGCACCTGCCAGCCGCGCTGCATCAGCCGCTTGAACTGCCCGTTCTGGACAGCGAACAGCTCGTCGAGGCTCATGTCGCAATAGCGCGCGGTGAACGCGTCGCCGATGGGGTAATCCTTGAGCAATTGCTTGTGATCGAGCGCTTCGAAATAGTTCGGATAGGTCATGGGCATTCCGTGAAGTAGCCAAGGGGGTCATCGAAGATGCGCGGGTTCGCATCGGCGGGAGACAGATCGCGCGCGAGCGCCAGCTTGGCATCGCGCTGCGCTTCGCTGAGCGGGCTTTCCGGGCTGCCGAGCGTGTGCGGAATTTGGGTCACGATTTGTCCGTCGGCGGTTTCCACCGTCAGCTCCTGCGGCCCGAGCGCGTTGGGATCGCGATTGTCATCACAAACAATCGCGATGCGCTGCGCCAGCGCGCCAAGCTCGGGATCGGCAAAGTCCACTTGTGTAAAGCGGCGCGGATCGATCAGAGCGTCGGTGATCGCCAGCGCGCCCAGCCATTGGCCGCACAGCCTTGCATAGGCTGGCTCCATCTGCGCGCGGAAAGGCCGTCCGATCAGGCGATGCACCAGCGGCGGCACGCGCATCTCAAGCGATGTGACGTCGGCAGGCCGCAGGCGCAGGTCCTGTATCGCCGCGACAAGCGCATGGCTGGCCCTGCCCGATGGGTAGGGTTTGACGCTCACCTCGCTGATCCGCCAGACACTGCCTAGCGTGGCAGTGTAGCGGGACAAGTCGCCCTCATCGAACAGTTTGAAATACCCGTATTCGCCTTCGAGCGGGTCTTTCGGGCCGGGAAAGCCGGCCTTGGCCAGATCGCTGGCAGTCACGGCGGCGCGTGCGGCATTGGCGATCTGAAACGGCAGTGTCGCAAGGCCCTCGACATGCGCCTGCATCGTGCCGGCTGCGCTGGAGTAGGCGATACCCAGTGTGTCGGCCATCGGCGCCCCGTCGATCCGCGCGACTGCCGCCGATGCGCCGATCACCCCGGCGGTCGCCGGGCGGAAAAAGCTGAGCGGACTGGTCGCCGCAATGCCGAGACCTGAGGCGATATCGACGCCCACTGCAAGCGCTGTGAGGGCCTCGTCCGGCTCGCATCCGCCCTTACGGTCGATCGCCGCTCCGAGCGCAGCGACGACTGTGCTCAGCGCGTGGACGACGGCAGGCTCGTGCACCGCGTCCCATTCGAGGCAGTGCACACGGTAACCGTTGACGAATGCCGCCGAGGGTGCGGGCAGACGCTCCGGCGTCCCGATCAGCCTGGCTTCCTCACATTCGCCCATTGCCCGGGCGGCTGTAAGTACCGCGTCCGCACCGGGAGCGCCTGCCCCCGCCGCGCCGACCGCGAGCGTATCGCCCAGAAGGCGCAGCGCATCGGCGCGCGCGGCTTTGGGCAGCGAGTGATCGGCTACGGCAAATTCGAGGAGGGCGGCGGTCGCGCTCATCCGGTCCAGTCCTCCAGCAGCGAGTCCAGCGCCTGCGGATCATCGCCTTCAAGCGCGAGCCGGACAGCGCGCTCGGCATCGGCTGCCGGGAGACCGCCCCATGCAGCGAGGGTATGGAGCTTGGCGATAATCTCCGCCTCGCCCACGGGCCGCTCGGGATCGCCGCGCGTATCGACCAGTTCCAGCCCGTTGACGCGCGCGCCAAAATGCGCCGGATAGCGCGCCGTGATCTCTGGATCTTCGGCAACCGCAACCTGCTCCCGCAGACCGGCCAGCGCCCCAATCGCGTCTTGAGTGAAATCCTCGGGATTTGCGCTGCGCCCATCGGCCACCACTGCCACGGCGTGTTGCAGCGAGAACTTCGCTTCCAGCTCCGTTGCAGGATCGGGCCGGTCGCAAAAGATGAGCGCATCCTTGAAGGTCTCGACCGTAAAGGGCGCCTCGAGCTTGCCCGCCGAGCGCAGTTCCATCGCCGCGTCGATGGCTGGATGTGCGTGACGGCAGGCGGCATAGGGCTTGAAGCTAACCTCGCTCATCAGCCAGCCGTCCGCGCTTCGGGCGAGTTGTCCCGGCTCGCGCGTCATCGCGGCAAACAGGCCCTGAGGTCCTTCGATCACCGCGTGCGGACCCCTCGCCCCATGCCTTGTATGCATCGCCGCATCGCGGCCCGTTCGCACCGCGTGGAAGATGTGCCACTGCTTCGTCTGGGCACCCGGATCGTGCCGCATATGCCACAGCCCGCCTGCCACCGATCCGGCATTTGCCAGCGCATCGGCGTACTGGCCCGCCTTAAAGTCCATGAGTGACCCGGCTGCCGCACACGCCCCGAAAACCCCCATGGTCGCGGTGGGATGCCAGTGAGCATAATGGTGCGCATCGAAAGCTGCGCCAACCGCGATCATCGCCTCGTATCCGCGCAAAGCTGCATCGAGCCGCGCGTCCATGTCCGCATCGGTCACGCTCATCGCTGCGGGCCAGATGACAGGGCCGGGATGGAGCAGCGCCGAGCGGTGGACATCGTCCATCTCCAGCACGTTGCCGAGATAGGTCGCGCGCTCCCATCCCCGCGGCGATATTGCCTTGGCCAGCGTGCCTGCTTCGCTGCGCCGTGCACCCGCGACGCAGGCAAGCCAATCGAGCAGGTGCAGCCGCGCGCGTCTTCGCTCGCTTTTCGCGGGCGACCGCGCTAATGTCGGCGCAAACGAGGCTAGCAACGGCTCGCTCACAGCGCCGCTCCGCAGCAGCCAGAGGGTCGATGGAGTAGGGATTGGCGACCAAGCCCACCAACACGAAAAAGAAGCCTGCGCGAACGCCGCGCTACTTGCAACTTGCCGGAGAATTGCGCGAAGCGATCCTTGCCGGAGATTTTGCAGACGGCAAGCAGTTCCCGACCGAGACGGCGCTTTGCAAGCGGTTCGACGTCAGCCGCTTTACCGTGCGAGAGGCGCTGCGCAGGCTGGAAGCCGAAGGGCTGATCCAGCGGCGGCGCGGTTCGGGAACGACCGTGCAGCCCGCAGCGGCAAGGGGCGGCGCCTTGCACCAGCCGCTGTCCAATGTCGGCGAGCTGCTGCAATATGCGCGCGACAGCAAGGTCACATACGCTCCGAGCGAATGCGGCGCACTTCCTAAAAAGGTCGCCGAGCAGATCGCCGATCCGACGTCCGGCGAATGGAGCTGTTTTCGCGGCGTGCGCCGTCACAGCGACGATGCCTTGCCGATCGCCGTCACCGATGCGTATTTCCATGAGATGCTCGGGGATGCGATCGGGGAGCTCGACCTTGCAGCGGGCACCTTGTTCAGCCAGATCGAAAAGCTGGCCGGGGCGCGGATCGGAAAGGTCACGCAGGATATTCAGGCGGTCGCCGCCGATACCGATACGGCCGCTGCGCTGGAAATCGACGAGGGCTGTCCGGTGCTGCGGATCCTGCGCTGCTATTACGATCCCGAAGGCCAGATTTTCGAGATTTCGATGAGCCATCACCCCGGTGATCGCTTCGCTTACGCGATGCATATCGACGTCGAGGGGTAGGCGCCGCATCATTTGTCGTGCGCGCCTTTTGCGGGCACGGCTCCGGGTTTCCAGTCCTCCCCGGCAAAGCGGATGGCCGGAGCGATGTGTTTTCCGCCGCCGTCGCTCTCCGCCCACAGCCCACGTTCGGCAATGTGCGGTTCGTCGAGCGCTTCGCGAAAGTCGAGCACGGGCGAGAAGGCGACGTCCTTGCCCTCGAACCATTGCACCCATTCCTCGCGGGTCTTGCCTGCAAAGGTGGTGCGCAGGAATGCGATCAGTTCGCCCTGCTCCCCGGCGGGCGCTTCGGCCAGCGGGAGCAGGTCTTCGCGGCCCAGCGCGCTCAGCAGGTTGCGCGCAAACTTGATCTCGCGCCCGCCGAGCACGACGTGCTTGCCGTCTTTCGTGGAATAGACTTGGTAGAACGCCGCGCCTCCCAAAGAGCGCTGCGAGGCCGATTGGGGGCTGTCGCCTCCGGCAATCGCGCTTCCCGCAGTGTGCGCGCACCACGGGAGCAGACTGTCGAACATCGCGCAATCGATATACGCGCCCTCCCCGCTGCGATCCCGGTCGACAAGTGCCATCAGCACCGCTGACAGTGCCGTAAGCCCGGCGGCCATGTCCGCACTCGGAGCGCCGGGCACGACCGGCACACCGTCCGCGCCGTCATTGACCGAGAGAAACCCCGCAAGTGCCTGCACCGCCATGTCGTGCGCCGGATGGTGTGCGAGCGCTCCGTCCTGACCGAAGGCGGAGATCGAGCAGTAAACGATGTCAGGCTTGATCGCCTTCACGCTGTCATAGTCGAAACCCAGCCGCTTCATCACGCCGGGACGAAAGCCTTCGACGAAAACATCGGCAGTCCGGGCGAGATCGCGCAGAGCCGCCTTGCCGTCCTCGCTCTTCAGGTCGAGCACGACGCTTTGCTTGCCGCGATTGAGGTTGGCGAACCACACCGAATGCTCGGTATCGCCGTAAGTATCGAATGGCGCTTGTTCACGCGCAGGATCGCCGTGCGCAGGCTCGACCTTGATGACCTCCGCCCCCTGATCGGCCATCATCACCGTCATCATCGGACCGGGGAGGAATTGCGACAGGTCCACGACCCGGATGCCCGACAATTTGCCCATCTTATCCGTCCGCTCCCGCTTGTTCAGACCACACCGCTTTTGCGAAGCTGCGCAATTTCAGCCTCGTCATAGCCGAGATCGGTCAGGACCGCGTCACTATCTGCACCCAATAGCGGGGCGGCGCGATTTGGCGGACGCTCGCCATCGAATCTGAGCGGGCTTGCGAGCACGTTGAGGTCCGGCTTGTCCGGATGGGCAACGCTGTCACGCATGCCGATTTCGTCCAGCCACGGATTATCGAGCGCATCGCCGAGCGTGTAGACCGGCGCGACCGGAACATGCCCCGCGAGCAAGTCCTGCCAGTACGCCATCGGGTGCTGCGCGAATTCCTGATCGAGCGCCCGTGTCAGGTCCTCGCGATTGGCCAGCCGGTCAGCATTGCCGGCAAAGCGCGGATCGTCCTTCAGGTCTTCGCGGCCCATGCGGGTGGTCAGGATATCCCAGAACTTGGGCAACTGGCACATGACGAACATCCAGCCGTCCGCCGCCTTGAACATCTGGCTGGGGGTGGCGGTGGGATGCGCGCTGCGCGGCGTGCGCTGGGTCTCATCGCCGTGGTTCATGTACCACAGCGCCGGATAGCTGGTCTGGTGGACTGCCGCCGAAAGCAGGTCGGTGTCGACATCGCGGCCCTTGCCGCTGCGCTGCGCATCGACCAGTGCGCCAAGCAGGCCGATGCAGAAGATCGTCCCGGTGATGAAATCGACCATCGACAGCCCCATGCGCTGAGGATCGCCGCCGGGTTCGCCGGTCATCTGGCAATACCCTGCCTCTGCCTGCATCAAATAGTCGTAGCCCGGCCATTTCGCGCGCGCGTTGTCGCGGCCATAGGCGGACAGGTGCGCGCACACGATCGCCGGGTTGGCTTGCCTGAGCGCGGCATAATCGAGCCCGAGCCGCGCGGGCAGATCGCCGCGCATATTGTTGGCCACGACATCGCTAGTCGCCGCCAGCTTGCGCAGGATCGCCTGACCCTCATCGCTCCTGAGATCGAGCGTGAGCGAGCGTTTATTGAGGTTGAAGCTCTGGAAATAGGTGCTTTCGCCCGGTCGCAGGAAATGCGGTCCGACCGCGCGCGCGGTGTCCCCGCCGCCGCGGCGCTTGCCATCGGGGCCTTCGCTGCCGGGCGGCTCGATCTTGATGACCTCCGCACCCATCTGGGCAAGGAACATCGTGCCATAGGGTCCGGCGCCGTATTGCTCGGCGCTGATGACCCGAAAGCCCTTTAGCGGAAGGTGCATGTCGCCCGTGCCGCCCGGTTTCAGATCTGGTTTTCTTTGAGATGCTGCTTGGCGATGATCATCCGCTGCATTTCGTTGGTCCCTTCCCCGATGCACATCAGCATGGAATCGCGATAATAGCGCTCGATGTCGTATTCCTTGGAATAGGAATAGCCGCCGAAGACGCGCATCGCCTCCTGGCTGTTTTCAACCGCCGCTTCGGAGGCGAAGTATTTCGCAATGCCCGCTTCCTTGTCGCAGCGTACGCCTTTGTCATAGGCCTCGGACGCGTCCAGTGTCAGCAGCCGCGCAGCGCGGGCGCGGGTGACCATCTCGCCGAGTTTGAGCTGGATTGCCTGGTGCTGCGCAATGGGCTTGCCCATCGTCTCGCGCTGCTGCGCATATTCGGTGGCGAGCCGGAGTGATCCCTCGGCCAGACCCACGCCGCGCGCGGCGACGTTGATGCGGCCAAGCTCAAGTCCGCCTGTCGCCTGGAAAAAGCCCTGTCCCTCGACCCCGCCAATCAACTGGTCGGCGGGGATGCGGTAATCCTCCATGATCAGTTCGGCGCTGTCGATTGCCTTGTAACCGAGCTTGTCGAATTTCTTGCCTGTCGTCAGGCCCCCACCATTTTCGTCGGACCGTTTGTCGGCGATGAACAGGCTCATGCCCTTGTAGCGCGGATCGGCGTTCGGATCGGTTTTGGCCAGGAGCGCGAAGGCGTGACCGTTCAGCGCATTCGATATCCATGTCTTGGTCCCGTTGAGCACGTAATCGTCGCCGTCGCGCTTTGCGACGGTCCGGATCGCCTGCAGGTCGGTCCCCGCATTCGGCTCGGTCAAGGCGAGCCCGCCGCGAATTTCTCCGGTCGCGAATTTCGGCAGCCACTTCATTTTCTGCTCGGGTGTCCCGAAGCGCTCGACAGCGGCTGCCATGATGAGATGCGAATTGAAGATACCGGTGATCGCCATCCAGTGACTCGATATGCGCATCACGATCTTGGCATAGGTTGTCGCCGGCAGGCCCAGCCCGCCATATTCCTGCCCTATGGTGGCGCCGAACAGGCCCATTTCTGCCATTTGCTCGACCAGTTTTTCCGGCCAGATATCGCCGTGATCGTGGTGCTGGATCACCGGAATGACCTCGCGCTCCATCCAGCGGTCGATGGCGTCCATGAATGCGCGTTCTTCGTCCGGGTCGATGGTGCGGATCTGGTCTTCGAGATTTGCGGCGGTAGCCATTTTCGTTTCCTTGAGGGGGTGGATCAGTCGTCGAGCGAGCCGAAGCCGCGCTTCCAGACAAGCACAGTGCGCTTGTAATGACTTACGATGTCGCCGTGCTGGTTCTTAGCGATGGTCTTGAACGTGACGATGCCCTGTTCGGGGCGGCTCTTGCTTTCGCGCTTTTCGAGCACTTCGCTTTCGCAATAGACCGTATCGCCGACAAACAGAGGTTTGACCATGCGAACCTCGTCCCAGCCGAGATTTGCAATGGCTTTGCCGCTGGTATCGGAGACGCTCATGCCGGTCATCAGCGCGATGGTGAAGGGGCTGACGACCAGCGGTTTGCCGAATTCAGTGTCCTTCGACAGCTCGTAGTCGAAATGAGCGGGATGCGTGTTCATGGTCAGCAGCGTGAACCAGACATTGTCGGCATCGGTGATCGTGCGTCCGGGGCGATGTTCGTAGACGTGGCCCTCTTCGAAATCCTCGAAGTAGCGCCCCTGCACCTCGCGGAACCGTCCCGGTGAAACTTCGATCACGCCGTCACGCATTAACCTGCTCCTCAGCCTGCGCGATGACCGCGCGGTATTTCTTGATGAAAGGCGCCTCCAGCATGCGCCCCTTGAACCGGATTGCGCGCTGGCCGCCTGCCTCATAGGCGGCGAGCGCTTCACGCGCTTCGGTCACTTCGGCTTCGCTCGGGGCAAAGGCCGCCCGGATTGCCGCTACTTGCCGCGGGTGGATCGCGGCCTTGCCGGCAAATCCGATGGCGCGGGCGCGGGCGCATTCTTCGGCAAGCCCGGCATCATCTTCGAGCCGGATGAAAGGTACGTCGATAGCAGGCTTGCGCGCTTCGGCGCAGGCGAGGATGAAGTGCTGGCGCGCGGCGAGCAGCGGCTCCCATTCAAGTTCGACGCCCAGTTCACCGGAGAAATCGCCGCCGCCGAACATCATGGCCGCAACCTTGGAATGCGAGGCAATGTCCAGCGCATGGCGCAGCCCTCGCGGTGTCTCGACGAGCGGGACGAGATCGGGGCAGGTCTCTCCAAGCGCTCCTGCAATAATCGCAATTTCCGCGCTCGATTCCACCATCGGGACCAGCATGGTCTCGGGCAGAGCGTCAGCTTCCACCAAACCGGCAAGGTCGCGGATGCCCGCAGCGGTCGCCACTGCGTTCATCCGGATGGCCCAGCCTTTACGCTCCTGGGCAATCTGGCCGAGTGCGGCATCGCGCGCGCTCGGCTTGTCCCCGGCGGCGACCGCATCTTCAAGGTCGATTACGGTCAGGTTCGCACCCCCCGCCTTCGCCTTGGCAAAACGGTCGGCGCGCGATCCGGGAACGAACAGGAGGCTGGTTGCAGTGAGCACGGGTTTGGAGCTTCATCCCAATGGCGGCCCGAACAGCGGGCGAATTTGAGGCTTCACAATTTGTCCGGACAAATCTAAAGTCAAGGAAGAAATGCACGATTGTCCGGACAAATTCCTATCCGGCAATCCCTTGGGAGGGAACTGATGGAATTCACAAAGACGCTTTTGGTTGCAACCAGCCTGCTCGCCGGTCTGGGGGCGGTGGCTGGAACGGCGCAGGCCCGCACGCTCGATCCCGGCAATCCCGAGGATGCGCTCGAGATATCCAAACGCCTGCAATGCGGCGTCTCGGCGGACGAACCGGCGGTGTATCATTGGTCGGGCAATATCTATGGCCGCGCGCCGGGCGTCCGTGACAAGCTGCTGTTCAAGGGCGAAGGCATGAACATCCGGCGCTGCGTCGAGGTGACCGACCCGGAACGCGGCACCGGATGGCGGTTGATCAGCCGCGAGATCATGCTCATGCTCGACCCGGACACCGGTGAGGTCGTGAATGAATGGGAAAACCCCTATACCGGCGAAACGGTCAAGGTGATGCAGATCCACAACGACCCGGTAAACGGGCGCCCGAACTTTGCAGTCGGCAGCGATGGCGCGCCGTTCGAGCTTTCCACGCTGACAGAGGCCGGACCGTATGTTTTCATTCCGTTCGAAGTGCCGCTGTTCTACCCCAACCCGCTCGCGGGCGGTTACCAGCAATATGTCGGCAACATGTATCACGCGATGGAGATATTCGACTTCGCGGCGCTGAAGGACGAACTCTACGATCTCGACCCGGCCGACCGCCTATCCGATGATCAGCTGGGTCCGCCTGTCACCGTGGGCGCCGTGGATGGAGATGGGCGGACGGCCCGGCCAGATGGTGTTCAACGCGATGGGCCGCAAGCTGCCCGGCGGTTTCGAGGAATTGCCCGACGTGCTCAAGACCGAGATCAGGGCGAATTACCCGATCTACGAGCAGGCTCCGCCAGTGGATGACACGCGCCGCAACGAAACCACCTGGACCAAGTTCAAGATGCTGACCGACGCCGAGCGCGAAGCCGCTGGCACGCAGCCCAGCGAGGGCCGCGAGGAATGATCGCCGCGCGCGCCTGACTTAGAGGGCTCGCAATGAAAAAGGGGGCCGGAAGTTCACGCTTCCAGCCCCCTTTCGATTTGCGACCCCTACCGGTCAGTATTTTGCTGAGAGGACCACGCCCACGCGCCGTCCGGGACGAAGCCCGGCAATGAAGCTGCGGCGGAAGTCCAGGTCGCCATCGGCGTAGCGGATGATCTGCTGCACCGCATCTTCATCGAACAGGTTGTTGACGTAGAGCTGGATGCGGAAATTGTCGTTCTCTACCCCAATCCTCGCATCGACCTCCGTGGCATCGCCGGTCCGTGCAAGGTTGTGAACCTGCGCAAAGCTGGACGAGGTGTAGGTGAGGTTGGCACCGGCAAAGAAGTCCCAGTCGTCGGCCACGCCGATCTCGGTCGCCGAGCGGTAGCTCACGTCGAAGAATGCGCGATGCCGCGGGGCGCGCGGGATGGTCTTGCCGGCGATCGAACCGAACAGGCTCTGGCATCCGTCGACATCGGGGAACTGATCCCCGGTCGAGCAATTGACCAGGCGGTCGTCGGCCACATCGTTGAGCACGCCCTGGTTCTCGTCGAAGCCGCGAGTGAACTCGCTATCGGCGAGCGCATAATTGGCCGTCAACACAAGGCCGGGGCTGATCTCGCCGATCAACTCGGCCTCGATGCCCCAGACTTCCGCGTCGCCTGCATTGACGACCGCACTCACCTGGTTGGGCGGATCGGAGATATTCTGCGTGAGCTGGTAGCCTTCGATATCGGTGTAGAAACCGGCAATGTTGAAGATCACGCTGCCATCGGCGAACGCGTTTTTCAGCCCGATTTCGTAAGAGGTGTTCTCCTCTTCCTCGAACGTCCCGGCGCCCGCATTGCGAGCGTTGACCCCGTTGAAGCCGCCCGGCTTCTGCCCCTGCGCAAAGATCGCATAGAACAAGTTGTCGGGCGCGAACTGCCAATCGAAGGTCACGCGGGGCGAGAACTTGGTGAACTTTGCGCGAAATTGCTCGCCAGCCGGTCGCGGATCGCCTTCGTCGAAGTCGAACAGGGTTTGCTCGATGGTTTCTTCGGCATAGCGCGCTTCGAGACCGAGATTGATGTCGGGCGTGATGTGCCAGTTGACCGCGCCGAAAACCGCTATGTTCTCGATATCGAACAGGCTTTCGCTGCGATCGTTCGGAGTCGCCGGGCCGAAGAACGGGATGATGTTGTCGCATATTGGGTTTGCGGCGCACATCGCGATTTCGTTGCCGAACGCGGCTCCGAAGCTTGCCCCCGCGCGTGCCGCCGCATCGGCAGGCACTTCGCGAATGCTGAACCCGTCATCTTTCTGGTCGAAGTAGTAGCCGCCAAGGATGAAATCGAAGGCGTCGCTTTCATATACGAGCTTGAGTTCCTGCGAGATATCCTCGGTTTCGCCGCGATTGGCGAAGCTGAAATCGACCGTCGTGCCTACGAAAGCGAACGGAAAGATCGGCCCGGCCGGACCAAAGCCAACCGGCGCACCGCGCGGGAAACGCGCAAACACCGCCGTCTGGAAGCTGTTCGGCCCGTAATCGCCATCCGTCAGCAGCGTCTCCGTGCGGTTGTTGTAGCCGCTCAGCGAGACGAGGCGCAGCTCGTCGGTCAGGTCGTATTCCATGCGAAGGGATACGTTGTAGGTGTCCGCTTCGAGCCCGACATCCTCGGGATCGGCAAACTGGCGCGTGTAATCGGTGTTGATCGTGCCCGGCTCGATGACGCCGCAGAAATAGCGGCCTCCCCCGCCATACAGCGCGCCATCGTCGAACAGGCAATTGTTCTGGTTGGCTCCTTGCGCGAAAATCGCGGGCTGTCCGTCATCGGTGCGGTTGTAATAGCCGCGCAGCTGGGCGGTGAACGGCCCGCCATCGTCGAAGCGCAGCGCGCCCGATGCCGACCACGACATCTGCTCGCCGATCTTGTTGCCGTCGAACTGGTTCGTGTATTCGCCGCCGAACTCGTAATAGCGCCCGTTCACCCCGAGCGACAGGCCATTGCCGATAGGACCGCGAATGCCGGCGGTCAGCTCGTACCGATCGTGTTCCGCGATATCGGCGGTTACGCGGCCTTCCCAGGTGTCGCCGGGCACTTTCGAGATGATGTTGATCGCGCCCGAATAGGTGTTGCGCCCATAGAGCGCGCTTTGCGGGCCCTTGACGACCTCGACGCGTTGAATGGTATCGACGTCGTAATCGGCAAGGCTGCCGGTGTAATAGATGCCGTCGATGAAGAACGCGACGCCGGAATCGCCGAGGATATTCGCCTGGCCGCGTATGACCGGTCGGTTGCCGTCGCGACCAAAGCTGTCATCGAAGATGAGACCCGGCGTGGTCTGGGCAATGTCGGTGAGGTTGTTGAGGTTCAGCCGCTCGATCGCCTCCGCCGTTGCAACCGCAACGCTTGTCGGCACGCTTTGCAGAGTTTCCTCGCGCTTGCGCGCGGTGACGATGATCTCGCTATTTATCCCCGGCCGCGGCTGCTGCTCCGCTTCTTCGCCCGGTTGATCCTGAGCGGCGAGCGCTCCCGGCGTCAGCATGGTCGCGGCAAGCAATGCCCCGTAAGTCAGGCGTTTCATCAATTTTTCCTCCCATCGAACACCGGAATCCCACTTCCGGCGAATGTCCGTCCCAATCGCTATTTCTGCCGACCGCCGAAAATTTGTCCAGACAAATTTTCATGGGCCCGCGTCAAGCATCCCCCTGTGACTCATTCGAGCAACGGTTTCACGTTTCCGAGAAATGCGGTGATCAGCAGCAGAATGTAGACTGCCCACACCCAGATCCGGGTCTTGTCCATTGTGCGGCGCAAGGGAATCTCGGTTTCGTCGCTCGATCCCTGTTCCAGAACAGCGGCGAGCTGCGCGCCGACCGGCTTGAAAGCGACGTCGATCATGATGGCGGCGACGAAAATGAACCCAAACAGCAGCGCCTTCCACGCCAGCCAGTCGGGGGCCAGCGGCGCGCCCGCGATCAGGCTCTGCCCGCCAAGCCAGAGGTAGAAGCCGCCGATGATCCAGCGCAGCCAGCCTTCGACCTTGCGATTGCGCGCCGCGCGCGGGGTCTGATCGTGCATGTGCAGAATCCCACACGAGCCACAGCCAGAACAGGCCGATCACCCAGGCCGCAATCAACAGCCAAGCAGGCACGTCCCACCAATTACCCAGGTCGACGACGCTCAGCGACAGAGGGACCATCAGCGCCCAGGCACTGCGCGGGATCATGTCGATCTCGACCAGCAATTTGAGCAGAGCAATCCGTTGGTCGAGCGAATAATCCTCGCGCCGCCGAAAGTGCTGGCCGAGCACGAATACGCCGACATCCGCCCCCAGCCACAGGACGAACAGCAACAGGTGCGCATACACCAGCGCCGGATATGCAAGGTCGGAAATCCCCATCACTCCCCTTTCGCAAAACTGTTGCCGAAACGGCACTCGTAGCGACACATTCGGAAAATTTGTCCGGACAATTTGCACTTCTGTGCTTGACAAGCAAGAGGTTGTCCGGACAAATTTGCGGAAGGGATAGGAAAAGATGACCGGCGCGCGAGTAGCGACGCCGACATGATGAGGAAGGAATTGGGTTTATGACTCCGCGCACTTCAACGAAACTTGCGCTGCTGGGCATGTCATCCTGCATCGCCATCGCAGCCATCCCCACGTCGGCATCCGCACAAGACCAGGACCAGGCCGACGAGCCGCAGGCCGGTGTCTCTACCATCATCGTGACCGCCCAGCGGCGCGATGAAAACGTTCAGGATGTCCCCATCGCTATCAGTGCTTTCAACCAGGAAGAGCTGGAAAGCCGCGGCATCGCCAACGCGCTCGAAGTCGCGCAATTCGTGCCGAACCTTGTCGGCCTGAACAATACCGGTCTTGGCACGGCAAACTCGTATTACCTGCGCGGCATCGGCAACACCGAAAGTATCGCGACCTTCGATCCGCCGATCGGCACCTATGTCGATGACATCTACCTCTCTCGCCAGAACGCCAACAACCTGTCCTTCTTCGATGTCGAGCGGGTCGAGGTGCTGCGCGGTCCGCAGGGCACGCTGTTCGGACGCAACACCACCGGCGGTGCGGTCAATGTCTTCCTCACCGAACCGGGCGACGAATTCGCCGGTTATGTCGAGGCAGGATACGGCAGCTACGAACGCTACATGGCGCGCGCCTCGGTCGATATCCCGCTGGCCGACACCTTCGCGATCAAGGTCTCCGGCTACTGGCAGGACGATGAGGGTTACGCGATCAACAACCTCAATGGCGAGCGCACCAATGAAAACGATGGCTGGGGCGTGCGGCTTGGGCTGCGCGGCGAGCTGTCCGATACGGCGCGCTGGACCGGCTCGTATATCCACACCTATGCGGATTCGGCCAACGTCCTCAATTTCGATTGCGACCCGACTAACCCGTCCAATTGCGACGGGCGGTTCGTTTCGACCGGACTGGGCGAGAACAGCACATTCGACAGCGCGATCTTTGGCCCGCTCCTGACCGGACGCAAGAACGGTTTCGGGCTCGGCAATGAAGCGGAGATGGATTTCATCTCGAGCAATTTCGAGTTCGAGCTATCGCCTGATTTCTCGGTCAACATCATCACCGGCTTCGTCGATATCGGGCAGGATTTCGCGCTCGATTTCGCCGATGGCCGCGGCCTGCCAAGCACGTCGAACCCGGTGCCGCCGGTTACGGGCTTCACCTTTGGCGGGTTCACCATCGCCAATGAAGGCGAGCACACGCAGTTCACCCAAGAGGTGAAGTTCAACGCCTCGCTGGGCAATGGCTTCATCGATCTGGTGGGCGGCGTGTACTATTTCTACGAGGACAATCGCACCGATTTCGGCGACATTTTCTCGCTCAATCTCGGACCGGGCCCGTTCAATGCCCCCGACGGGTTCCCGCTGGTCCTCGCCGACCGGACGCTTACCAACACGACCGAGGCATGGGCCGGGTATATCCAGGCCGATATCAACCTGACCGAAGCGCTGACGGTGACCGCCGGTATCCGTTACACCGACGAGACCAAGGAATTCGACATCCGCGACAATCGCTCGCGGCTTGGAGGCGGTTTGTGCATTGCTGCGGCTCAATTCGGACCGTCGACCTGCATCGATTCGGTCAACCTGATCGCCACCAACGGATCGGCGATCCCGACCGAGCAATCGGTCGATATCTGGACCCCGCGCTTTGCCGTGAATTACGAGGTGACCGACGACATCCTGCTGTTCGCCTCGGCCACGCGCGGCTTCAAATCGGGCGGCTGGAACGCGCGCGGCACCTCGCCCAGCGAGCTGTTGCCGTTTGGGCCGGAAACCGCGTGGAGCTATGAAGTCGGCGCCAAGACGGAGCTGTTCGACCGGCTTATCCGGTTCAACATCACCGGCTTCTACCTCGACGTATCAGACCTCCAGACCCCGTCCGCTTTCGTGCGCAACGACGGATCGCTGGCGTTCATCACGCGCAATTTTGCCGATTACGAGAACAAGGGCGTCGAGGTCGAGATCACTGCCGTCCCTGTTGCAGGGCTGAACCTGTTTGCCGCCATCGGTTACCAGGACGATCAGTACAATATCGACGCAAACGCCCCCGCGCTGGATGCTTTCGGCGCGCAATCGGTTGCCGCGCAGCAGGCCAATTGCCTCACGCAGCTTGCCGCCGGGCTGCTCCCGAATGCGGCGGGCGCGGACAATGCGGCGTCGTGCGGCGTCGGTATTGTCGCACCGGACGGCTCGCTGGCCGAACCGGTCCGCACGCCCGACTGGACCGTTGCAATCGGCGGCAGCTACGATGCGGACTTCGGCGACTTCACTCTGACCCCGTCGATCAATGCCAGCTGGCGCAGCGATAGCGAGGTCGGGACGAGCGAGCTGACGCTGTTCGACCAATCGGTCACCGGACCATCGGGCGCGGTATTCCCGTCGAACACCCTTGGCCTCGGCAATCCCATCGATCCGATCAGCGGATCGTTCAGCGAAGCGCGCTGGATCGTCAATGCCGGCCTCACGCTCAGCAATGTCGCGGGCTGGTCGCTGATAGCCGAATGCAAGAACTGCTTCGATGAAGAGGCGGTCGAATCGGCGCTTGCCAATTTCAGCTACCTCAATCCTCCGCGCACCTGGACGGTCCGGGCGAAGTTCGATTTCTGATGCTTAGATCTGTAGCGGCGGCGGTGGCTTTCTCCGCCGCCGCTGCCTCTCCTCTTTCTGCCCAAGCCGCCTCGGACCACGGTGTAGAGCCTTGGTCCGAAGCCGTTGTAAGTGTCGCTGACCTCTCGGAAAGTTCGAGCTGGCTGGTCGAACATGGCGGGTGGCAAGTGGTTGCAGACGGCTCTCTGGCACGCGGCGAGCTCGATTACTGGAAGCTTCCAAAGGCGGTCACGGGCGAATTTCGCAAGGTCTGCGCGGCGCAGGCAATCACGGGCTGCGTCCGCTTCGTGACATTTGCAGGCGCGGCGGGCCAGCGCCCGATCCGGCTGGCGGCTCGTGCCGTGGGACACTGGCGGCATCTTTTCGATCATGCTGCGGACCGAGGATGCGAATGCCGCTTTCGACGCAGCGATCGAGCGCGGGTGGTGGGCCGAAAGCCAGCCCTATCGCTTCAGCTTCGGAGGCTCGGACCTCGTCAATGTCGTGGTGCGCGGCCCGCACGGCGTCAATTACGCCCTGTACGAGCGCGAAGCCCCGACTTTCACCACATTCCCGGTCGGGCCGCTGAGCCAGGCATTCAACACGATGCGCATGGTGAAGGACCAGCCGGCGAGCCTTGCATGGTACCGCGATCGGCTAGGTTTCGGAGTGCTGTTCGACGCGCCTTTCACCGATCCCGAGCCGCGCTCCAACAATTTCTCCGTACCTGCCAACCTCGCGGCCGAGCTCGTGCGCCGTGCTGCGGTCGCGCAGCCGGTCCTTCCGGGCGAGACGGGCCGGATCGAAGTCATGCAGTTCGAAGGCTTCGAGGGCCGCGACTTCTCCGCTTTCGCCTCGCCGCCCAATTTCGGCATCATCTCGGTGCGCTATCCGGTTCGCGGCCTCAGCGCATACCTCAAACACTTGAAAGCGCGCGGGATTGAGGCCGAATATGCCGGTCGGGACGTGCCGGTCGGCGGGCTTGGCAGCGTCGATCTGGCCGCATTCCGCGATCCCGATGGCAATCTGACCGAGTTTTATCATGCGGATTGATCGGGCTGCCCTGCTGCTCGCGGCGATGGCCACCGCGCCCGTCGCTGCGCAGGACGATCCTCAGTTCGAGCGGCGCTGGCAAAGCCTTGCCGCCGGAGGGTACGAACCGCTGACCATTCCGGTCGATTGGTATGATCCCGTCGCCGATGTCGAAGGGGCGCAAAGGCCAACGGCGATTGTTGACCCGGCGCGAGCAGGCCTCTCGCCAACCGCGCTCGCTGCTGCAAGCGCATGGGCCGAGGCGCAGAATTCGACCGCGCTGCTGGTTGCGCGCGGCGGCAAGCTTGCGTTCGAAGAATACTGGCAGGGGACTGGCCGCGATACGCGGTTCAATCCGCAAAGCATGTCGAAAACGGTGCTGGCGATGATGGTCGGTATCGCCATCGACAAGCAGGTTATCGCCTCGGTGGACGATTCCATCGGACGCTATATCACCGAATGGCAGGGCGAACCGCGCGGCGAGATTACGCTGCGGCAGATGCTGTGGATGTCATCCGGGCTTGAGCAGGGCGATGACGGCTACGGCTATCAGGTCACGCCGGAAAACCCGATCGTGCGCCACAGCCTGGGAAGCGATTACAAGCGCTTGCTGCTATCGCTCGATCCGGTTGGAGCGCCGGGCGAAACCTTCGATTACAACAATCAGGTCAACCAGCTGCTGGGCCTCGCGCTGGAGAGGGCGAGCGGGGACGATTACGAGCAATTGCTTTCGCGCTGGCTGTGGCAGCCGCTGGGGCTGGCCGACGCGGCGATGCCGCTGGACCGCGAAGGCGGGATGGTCATGACCAGTTGTTGCATCCTGTCGCGCCCGGCTGATTGGCTGCGGCTTGGCGAACTGTTCATCACCGGCGGACGCCATGACGGCGCGCAGATCGTGCCCGAGGAATGGATCGCGCAAATGCTTGAACCGTCTCCTGCCTATCCCGGCTACGGCTATCAGGTCTGGGTGCATAACCAGCAGGTCGGCGGAGAGCGACCGCCCAGGGTTCCGCTGGTGCCGTGGCAGAGCGAACCGTTCGCCGCGCCTCAGGTCGTGATCTTTCACGGGCACGGCGGACAGCGAGTCTATGTGATGCCGGACAAGGCCCTAGTCATAGTGCGCGCCGCGCGCGACTGGCCGGAGGCATGGGACGACGCGGTCTTGCCCAATGTGGTATGGCGGGGAGCATCAGCTTCAGGAGATTCCGAGTGACCGCCAGCCCCGACCAGCCAGGCCAGACCGGCGGCGAGTTCTCCAAGGGCTGGACTGTCCTGCTCGCCGGTGTGCTCGGTGTGATGTGCGGCGCATCGCCCATCCCCTACAATGTCATCGGCTTCACCGCCGAGCCGCTGCAGGCAGAATTCGGGTGGAGCCAGACACAGGTCCTTCTGCCGATCACCCTGTTCGGCGTGATCGCTAGTTTCCTTGCGCCGGTATTCGGATGGATGGCGGACCGTTTCGGCGTGCGCCCGGTGGCGCTGTGGTCGCTCTTCGCGTTCGCCCTCGCTTTCGGAGCGATATCGCTGACGCCCACCGCGAACGACGCGCAGACGCTGTACATCTATTACGGGTTCTGGGTGGTTGTCGGATTCGTCGGGATTGGTTCGACCCCGGTGACCTGGAGCCGCGCGATCAATCTGTGGTTTTTCAAGCACCGCGGACTTGCGCTCGGCATATTGCTGATGGGGACCAGCATTGCAGCGATGGTCGTGCCCAAATTCGCGGTGTGGGTGATCGAAAGTTACGGGTGGCGCTCCATGTTTGCAGCCGTCGCCGTATTCCCGATCGCGGCGCTGATCGTGGCCTTTTTCCTGTTTCGAGAGCCAAGTCCCGAGGAGCGGCCCAAGGCAATCGAAAGCGACAGCGGCAATCTGACCGGGGTCACTCTGGGTTCCGCGCTCGCCAATTACCGCTTCTGGGTGATCTGGCTTTCCATCGCACTCATAGCCGCCGCTTTCGGAGGCGCTTTCATCAACATGCCGACCATGTTGCGTCTGCGCGGCGTCGATGCGCAGACCGCCGCCACGGTGATGGGCATCCTTGGCCTCGGCATCTTCGCAGGCCGCCTGATTACCGGCGCGCTGCTCGACCGGTTCTGGCAGGGCATCGTGGCCTTCCCGCTGCTGTGTCTGCCCGCCATTTCGGCGTGGCTGCTGCTTGGCGACAGCATGACCTTCCCGCTCGCCGCACTCGCCGGGTTCCTGCTCGGCTTTGCAGCAGGAGCGGAAAGCGACCTGATCGCCTATCTCACCGTACCGGTATTTCGGGATGGCAAATTACGGCAAGATCTACGGAATGCTCTACATGCCCTTCGGCCTGTTCAGTGCCGCATCGCCGGTCATCTATGCGCAGGTTTACGACCGCACCGGCAGCTATGATCCGATGCTCGAAATCTCGATCTTCATGTTCATCGCCGGCGGCGCGCTGCTGTTGCTGCTTGGCCGCTATCCCGAGGACTTTCCCGAAGCCGAAACCCAGCCCCCGACCGCAAAGATGGAGCCCGCCTGATGGCAACGCTCGCAGCCGATAACCCCCTTGCCCCCATCCGGGAGGCGGTGCGCAATGCGTCGCTATTGACCGATGCCGACACCCTGTCGCTCTACAGTCACGACGTGCTTTCGCATGGCAAACAGCCGCTCGCAGTGTTCCGCCCGGCTAGCGTCGAAGACCTCGCTGCCGGTATCGGTGCGGCGACCAAGGCGGGCATCGCGATTGTCCCGCGCGGCGGAGGCATGAGCTATACCGGCGGCTACCTCTACGATGGCGGCCCCTTCCTGCTGGTCGATACCGCCAGCCTCGATGCGGTGCTCGATATCAACAAGGCCGACATGACCGTGACGGTCGAGGCCGGATGCAGCTGGGACCGGCTTTACCGCGAGCTCGAGCCGCACGACCTGCGCGTCCTTGCATGGGGAACGCTCTCGGGCATCCGCGCCAGCATTGGCGGCGGGATGAGCCAGAACGGCCTGTTCTGGGGTGCGCGCAACGGCAGCGCGGTCGACAGCGCGCTCAGCATGGACGTCGTGCTGGCAGACGGCACGATCATCTCCACCGGCTCGCAATTCTTCCGCCCGTTCGGCCCCGACCTCACGGGCCTGTTCGCGGTCGATTGCGGAGCGCTTGGCGTGAAAGCGCGGGTGACGCTCAAGCTGGTGCGCGAGGCGAGCGCTTTTGCCTATGGCTCGTTCAGTTTCGCACAGCACGACGCGCTGCTTGGGGCGATGAGCGACATTGCCCGCGCCGAGCTGGCGGCGGAAAGTTTCGCCTTCGACCCGTTCCTGCAAGCCCAGCGCATGAAGCGCGATACGCTGCTGAAGGACGCCAGACAGCTCGGCAACATGGTCAAGGCGCAGGCGAAATCGCGCGGAATATTGAAGGCGGTGAAGGAAGGCGCAAAGGTCGCGGTTGCCGGGCGCTCCTTCCTCGACGATGTGCCGTTCAGCCTGCACTGCGTCGCCGAAGGACGGCACCAGGGCGCAGTCGATGCCGACATGCAGCGCATCGAGGAGATCGCCCGCGAACATGGCGGCAGCGTGGTCGAAAACTCGATCCCGAAAATCCTGCGCGCCAATCCTTTCCCCCGCCCAATTCAATGCTCGGCCCCGATGGCGAGCGCTGGGTTCCGGTCCACGGTTTCCTGCCGCATTCCAGGCTGGTCGAGGCGTGGGAACGCCTGCAACGGCTCTGGGCGGACAATGCCGAGGACATGGAGCGGCTTGGCGTCGAAACCGGCGCGCTGATCGCGGCGACGGGACGCACCAGCTGCCTGATCGAACCGGTGTTCTTCTGGCCCGGCGAGCACAATCCGCTGCACAAACAGGCGATCGAGCCCGATCACCTCGCCAAGCTCAAGGCGCAGCCCGACAGTCCCGAGGCCACCGCCCTGGTGGAAGAGCTGCGCCGCAAGGTTATCGCGATTTTCCGCGACATGGGAGCGATCCATTTGCAGATCGCGCGCGCCTATCCGCTGAAGGAAAGCCACGATCCGGCGGCGTGGGATATCCTCGGCGCGCTCAAGCAGCAGGTCGATCCCAAGGGGCTGATGAATCCGGGATCGCTGGGGCTGTAAATGTCGCTGGCGCTCGACCGCAGACGAGCTATCGCTGCCGGAATGTGCTCGGCGCTGGTCGCTCATGTGCCGCTCGCCGCTGCCAAAGGAGATGACGTGACCGATACTAACGATCCTGGGTCGACCTATTCCGCGATGGCGATGCAGCTGACCGCGCGCTCGCTTGAGCGGTTGCCCGATGGAGCGGCGGCGCGCGCCGCCATACTCGAACATATCGCCGAGATCGAAGGGCAAATCCGCACCAGCGCGATCTTTGTGGGGCAATATTCGGGCAAGCCGGTGAAGCTGGTCGTGCTGCCCGAATATCTCTTCACTTCCTATCCGGGCCGCGTCTCGATCCCCGATTTCGCGCAGCGGGTGGGGTTCGCTGCCGATGGGCCGGAATACGAGGCGCTGGGGGCGGTGGCTGAGCGGCTTGGCGTGTTCCTCGCCGGGAACGCCTACGAAACCGACGAGGCGTTTCCCGATTTCTATTTCCAGACAAGCTTCATCGTCGCGCCTTCGGGCGCAGTCGTACTGCGCTATCGCCGCCTGCTTTCGATGTTCGCACCCAGCCCGCACGACGTGTGGGATGCCTATCTCGATAAATACGGACTCGAAGGCGTTTTCCCGGTGGCACGCACCGAGATCGGCAATCTCGCCGCCATCGCCAGCGAGGAAATCCTCTATCCCGAGATTGCCCGCGCGCTTGCGCTGCGCGGCGCGGAGGTGTTTTGCCATTGCTCATCCGAGGTCGGATCGCCGCTCGCGACCAATAAGGATATTGCCAAACAGGCGCGCGCCTTCGAAAACCTTGCTTATGTCGTCTCGGCCAACACCGCCGGGATTTCGGGCACAGCCATGCCGCTTTCCAGCGCCGAAGGAAACAGCCAGGTGGTCGACTGGAAAGGCAACATCGTCGCGCAATCGGGCGACGGGGAGACCTTCACCGCTTTCGCCCCGGTCGATCTTGGCGCATTGCGCGAAGCCCGCCGCACGCCTGCCATGACCAATTACCTCGCGCGCCAGCGTCCCGCACTGTTCGCGCAGGCCTATGACGCCGCCGCTGAACCTTTCCGGGGGCCTGACGGCATGATGGAAGGCGGCGCGCCTGCCGTCCCCGACCGCGAATATTTCCGCCGCGCGCAGGCGGAAGTGATCGAGCGGCTCGGCAAAGCAGGAGTGATCTGATGGAGCATCGCCGGGGGAACATCGCCCGATGAAACACAGGAACGTGCGCGGGAAAATCCGCTACACCTCGATGAAGCCGGGTATGGAAGGTCAGGAGCGCGGGCGCGAATGGTTCAATTTCTCGCACCACGGCGATGGTTCGGTCATCATGAGCGCGCAGTGCGAAATCGAGGAGCCCGACCCCGCCGTATTGCGCAACATCACATGCCATATCGGCCCGGACCGGATTCCGCGCAACCTGCTCGTCCACCTGACGCTGGGCGATGAGTTCCTCGGCTCGGGCTGGATGGCCTATGACGCCGAAGCGGAGCAGATCGTGTGCGAGAGCTTTGGACCCGGCATTGGGCGCAATTCCGAAACTCGCGCGGCGGGCGAGTTCGACGCTTTCGGTACGCATCCGATTGCTGGCGATGGCTTCACGACGCGGCTGATGGACGTGAGCAAAGGCCCGCATCGCCGGAGATTGCGCTTCTTCCTCCCCTCGCCCGATCACCGCGGAGCCACTGCCCCGCAGATCGCCTATCTCGAAATGGTGATGGAATATGTCGGCGAGGAGGAAAAGACCGTCGAGGCGGGCACCTTCCAGTGCCGCCGCTATCGCTATGTCGATGACAGCGACGAGGGGATGGGCGGCACACGGCACCCCGATTTCGACATGTGGGTGACTGCCGATGACGACAGCGTCCTCGTCTATGGTTCGATCGACGGGTACATGATGAACCGCTACGAACTCGTCGAACTTGAGCGCTGATGCGGGCCGCGATCATCGGCGCGGGACTGGGCGGGCTGACCTGCGCGATTGCGCTGCGCCAGCTGGGGATCGACGTCGATGTCTACGAAGCCGCCGAGCGGATCGAGGAAACCGGCGCCGGACTGACCCTGGGCCTCGGCGCGCAGCATGTGTTCCGCGCGCTCGGCGTTCAGGGCGCGGTGGCGGCGAAGGCGTGCCCGGCTGGCAATCTCCCCTTCCTGCATTACCGCACCGGGGCCGTGCTGATGGGCGCGCTCGATACAGGTGACGGACTGGGCGATGATGGCGAGGCGAACATCGTGCGGCATATCTACCGCGCGGACTTGCAGAAGGTTCTGCTGGCAGAGCTCAAGCGCCTCGGCGGATGGACGCATACCGGCCACCGCCTTGCACATTTCGAGCAATCGCAGGAGGCGGCCACGGCTCATTTCGCGCAAGGCGAAAGCGCCAGCGCGCCGGTGCTGATCGGCGCGGACGGGGTGCGCTCGGCCATACGCGCGCAGCTGGTCCCCGGCGATGCCCCGCGCTTTACCGGCCACGTCGCCTACCGTTTTCTGGTGCCGATGGAGCGTGCCGCCCCCTTCATGGGGCTGGGCCGCAGCGCGATTTTCATCGGGCCGCAGCGCACTTTCAACCGCTATTCGATGGCGCAGGGCAGCATCGTCAACGGCGCGGCGCTGGTCGAAACAGGCGAAGAAGTGCCGGAGGGCTGGTCGCACGAGGCTTCGCGGCAAGAATTGCTGTCGGCATTCAAAGGCTGGCATCCGGACGTCACCGGACTGATCGGCGAGGCGGGGGGGATCATCAAGTGGGGGCTTTACGACCGCGCGCCTTTGGAAACGTGGTCGCAGGGCCGCGTGACGATGCTTGGCGATGCCGCCCATGCGATGCTCCCCTTCCTCGGGATGGGCGCGGCGATGGCGGTCGAGGATGGGTATGTACTGGCGCAAATGCTGGCGCGGCATGGAGACGTGAAGCGCGCTTTGGCCGAATACGAGACGCGGCGTATCCCGCGCACCGCGGATGTGCACATGGCCTCGAAAATCCAGGGCGAGATCACTCAGAGCATTGACCCGGACGACTTTGCCTTGGCAGGCGCGCCGGTAAACAACCGGGCCATGATGGAGTTCGATCCCACCGCCGCATTCGTCTAGCTTCTGGGCGTATTGCGCTGTTCGGCGACCTGGATCACGACCTTGCCCATGTGAGCACCGCTATCGAGATGCTTGTAAGCCGCTCTTGCTTCGTCGAAGAAGAACTTGCGGTCGATCAGGATCTCTATCCCATGCTCGGCCACCGCATCGAGCGCGTTCTTCAGCATTCCGTTGTGACCAGAGGCGATGCCCTTGATCGTGATGTTCTTGCCGATCAGCGACCCCTGGTCGAAATCGGGTGTGTCCTGCGGAGTGCCGGAGAGCGCGCCGAGCGTGCCGATCCGCCCCTCGACAGCGGTCGCTGCGATGGTCTTGCCGAACTCGGCAAAGCCGATCGTATCGATCACAACATCCGCGCCGCGTCCGCCGGTCTGCTCAAGCAAGGCCGCCGCCCAATCCTCGTTCGTGCGATAATTCACCGTATAGTCGGCGCCCATTTCGCGCGCTCTGGCCAGTTTTTCGTCGCTGGAAGACGTGATTGCAAACTCGGCGCCGAACGCCTTGGCCAGTTGCAGCGCGAAAATCGAGACGCCGCCTGTCCCCTGCGCGAGCACAAGCTTGCCGGCGGCGTTTTCGGGGCCTGCGCCGCCGAATTCGACCATCGCGTGCCACACCGTCCCGCCAACCACTGCAAGCGCCGCTGCCGTGCTGTCCGATACGCTGCCAGGCACCTTGATCGCTGCGCTGGCGGGAAGAACGATTTTCTCTGCCAGCCAGCCATCGACATTGACGCCAATATCGCGCGCGAAAATGTGAAAGCCGAAACCGTGCTCATCGAGCCAATCGAGAAAATTGTGCGCGATGACCCGGTCGCCCACGCTCAGCCCTTCGACCCCGTCGCCCAGCGCCTCGATCACGCCGACCCCGTCGGTGAGCGGGATGCGTGTGTCGGGCAGGTCGCTGCCATACTGGCCGCGCAGCACCATCAGGTCGCGGTAATTGAGACCGACCGCAGTGACCTTGACCAGGATTTCGCCTGCACCCGCTGCGGGAGCCTCGCGCTCGACCAGTCTGAGGCTCTCAAGGCCGCCTCGCCCATTCTCTCTCGGGCCGATTTCCCATGCTTTCATGGCACTCACGCCTCCCGGATCGGAGCGAACACGCGGTCGATGAATTCCTTTGCCTTCGCGTCGCGGTCCACGCTGGCGCCTGATTTGGCCTCTTCGAGCGCGAGCAGGCGCTCTTCCTGCACCCAGACTTCCTGAGCGAGGTTCATCACCACGGCGACAAACCGGTCCATGCCGGGATCGGCAAAGAAGCGCGGATTGCCCTGATCGTCGTAGAGGCTGGGCGGAGCATCTTCCGGGCGCAGCTTTTCGCTCATTTTGTCCCCCTCACTTCTTCCACGCTCCAAAACCGTACCACATCACGCCTTCGGCAAGGCGGCCTGTGGTCTGCTGACCGACCCCTTCGGCGCGGTCGCCCTTGGCGGCATCGGCAACCGCCTGCTCCCCGTAGATCCCGACCGAGGGCACGACGAAGTCGAAAAATCCGTCGGCACCAAACCCGGCGCGGGCGCACAGCTCGCTCGGAACTTCGTCGCGGTAGCCTTTGTAATAGGGCTCGTTGTTGTAATAGCTGTCCCAGTCGAGGTAGAAGCCGTCGAACGCGCCCATTTGCTCGTTAGGCGGCAGCTCCATGTGGACCATCAGCCCGCCAGGTTTGAGCACGCGGTAGGCTTCCTCGAAACATCTCGCGCGCTGCTTTTTCGAAAGTTCGTGCAGGAACATGCTCGACCAGACGACGTCGAAGCTTTCATCCTCGAAGGCGAGATCGTCGGCGCACATCTGCTGGAAATGCGCCTCCTGCCCCTGCATCTTCGCGCGCGCCGATCCATAGGCGAGCGGTCCGGGTGCGGCATCGATGGCGATCACGTCCGCGTCGGGGTAGGCCTGCTTCCACGGCAGCGTGTTGTGGCCGATCGTGCAGCCGGTATCGAGGATGCGGCTCGGCGCGAAATCGGGATAGCGCTGCTTGATATACTGGCTCATCGAAAGGCCGATATCGTCGAGGTTCGCGCCCATCAGCCCCATCGAGAACACTGCCAGGCCCCGGTCGTAAACCGCGCCCGCCTCAAGGCTGTCCGCACCGCGCACATAGCTGCCGGGCATCAGGTGCACATCGATGGCGTGGACATTCTTGGGCACATCGAGCCCCGGATCGAGCGTCAGCGATCCCGGCGCGTCGCTGGACTTCTCGGCCTCCTGTGCCAGCCGGTCGGCCTCGCGCTCGACGCTGTCGGCGACGCTCGACCACACCATTTTCTGCGCCTGCGCGCGCATTGCCGAATAGATGTTGAATGCCGGATCGCCGCGCAGCGCCTGGTGCGCCTCCCGGCTGGTTTGCGGCTCATGCCCGTGCTCTTTCTTGAAAGCGGGCGCGGCGCGCCGGTCATAGGCATCGCGCATATCGGCGGCGAGATCGTTGAGGATCAGGCTGCGCATCCCCGAAACAAAGCGCCCGCGCGCAGTTTCATCCGGCGTGGCGTCCGCTTTCATGGGATGCTGGAGTTCGACTGTCATGGTGTTTCTCCTTGTGCTGCGGGGCCGACCACGGGCGTTTCAACCTGCGGGACACCGTGGCCTGAAAAATCGGACGTGAACCGGTACCGTCTCCCACCCGTCCTATCATATCTTCGCGCAGGGGAGCCTCGGCATAAATGCTAACAGTGTAATCGCCTGCGCTCGTCGGGTTCTGGCGGATGGGGAGGATTTCCTCCTGGTAGATGCGGCTGTTCCAGAACGCGCGCGCGTTTTCGATACACGGGAAGCGCACGGTGAGGTTGACGTAATCGGGCGGGACCTCGCCCTCGAACACTTCGAGCGGGCGCGGGACCGTTACATAATATCCGCCGAGCTTCCGGTATATTTCGCTTTCGGCAATCGCGCGTCCGTAGGCCATCATGCGAGCGCGATCGAGCGTGCGGCCTTCGACCACCATGTAGACCGGCGCATCGCAGGTCGAGGATGGCGGGGGCGGCGCGGCGCCTGCAGGCACGCCTTGAAGCAACAGGACAAGAGTGGCGGATATCATGGGGCCTCGATCCGGTGTTCGTCGCACAAGGTGCGCTTCCAGGGTTTGCCGTCCTTGAACCATTGCCATGTCCGCGCGCGGCTCTGCCCATCGGGCGCAACATTGATCATCTCGATATAATACGCTCCCGGCACGTCGAGCCGGTCGAGCTTCAGCATCAGCGTCTCTTCGCCGGTCTGCCAGCCATAGCCGCCGAACCGGTCGGTCTTCCACACGATCCGTTCGCCTTCGAGCCGTCCGCCAAATTCGTAGACCGCCTCGCGGCCATCCTCCCAGCTGAGCCAGTTGTGCTGGATATAATGCCACGTCCCCGCATCGGGAAATTCGCAGTGGGTCTTGACCGTGTGCGCATCGATCAGCCCGCCTTGGAGGTCGAAATGGCGATACCAGCCGTCCCACCACCCTTCGTGGAGGAGCATTGCGGGCATGACCGCGTCCATCTCGGCGCGGTTGCTCATCCGCCCTGCCCCTCGGCATAGGCCTCGATGGGGAGCGGCTGCCCGGTCTGGCGGATCATCGCCTGTTCGCGCAGGAAGCGCAGCATCCCGGTATCGCCCATCCGGCTCGGCCCGAGGCCCGATGCCCCGCGCGACTGGTTCGCCGCATCGCCCACCATGCTCGTAAGCGCGCCGTCCTGTAGCGAAATCGCTCCCGCGTCGAGGCGTGCGCCGACTGTCGCCGCCTCGTCCAGCGACCCGGCAAGCACGGCGGCGGAGAGGCCGTATTCGGTGTCATTGGCCTGCGCGATGGCGTCTTCAAGATCATCGAAGACGGTGACCGGGATCACCGGGCCGAATGTCTCCTCGCGCATCACGTCCATTTCCGGCGTCACGCCGGTAAGCACCGTGGGGCGCAGATATTTGCCTCCGCCGAGCGTTTCGACCTCTCCGCCGGTGAGCACAAGCGCGCCTTTGGAGCGGGCATCGTCGATATGCGCCTGAACCTTGCCTGCCTGGGCGGGAAAGATGAATGGCCCGAGATGACCCTGCGCCGGATCGGGGTGCGTGATCTCCACCCGCTCCGCCCCCGCAACCAGAGCTGCGAGGAACGGTTCGGCAATTTCCCGCGCGACATACACGCGTTCGATCGACTGGCACGCCTGCCCGGTGGCGACAATCGAGGATCGCAGTGCGACGCCTGCCGCCCATTCGGGATCGGCGCTTGCGGTGACGATCATCGGGTCCTTGCCGCCAAGCTCGAGATTGGCCGGGATCAGCTGACGCGCCGCGGCTTCGGCCACCTTGCGCCCGGTCGCGGTCGAGCCGGTGAAGCAGATGTAGTCCACCTCCTCGATCAGCGCCTGACCGACATCCGGTCCGCCCATGACATAGGCGAGCGGCAGTTCGGGAACCTGCGCCAGCACCTCGCGCATCGGCTCGGCAAAGCGGGGCGTGACTTCGGAAGGCTTAACCAGCGCCGCGCAGCCCGCCATCAGCGCCGGGACCGCGTCGATATGCGAGAGGATGACCGGAAAGTTCCACGGCGCAATTGCTCCGAACAGCGGGAAGGCGGAATATTCCGTGACGATCTCGATGCCCGGTGTGGCGGAGGCTTTGGGACCGCGCTCGAGCCCGGCGAACAATGCCGGGCCTTTGGCAGCCCAGCCGCGGATATTGCCGGCGCATCCCTGCACCTCGATCCAGGACACCGCGCCGCGACCGGTGTCCACGGTGAGCGCAGCGGCGATCTGCGGAGCAGCGGCTTCGATGGCATCGGCAAGTCGGTTGAGCACCTGAGCGCGTCCCTCCGGCCCCATTGCCTCCCATGCGGGCTGAGCATCGCGCAGCCGAGCCGCCTCGGCAGCGATCTCTGCGCGGGTGCTGGCGGCAAATTCGTAGTCTTCCTCGCCAGTGCGGGGATTGCGGGCCTTCATTGCTGGGACTCCCATTCGCTGACGATGTCACTGCCCGCCGCAAACCATGCTTCGCCGCGTTTGGCGAAATCTGCGAGCAGGCCTTCGAGCGCGCCGATCCGGTAGGGCAGGCCCATGATGTAAGGCAGGAGATGGATCGGCAGCATCCGCCCGGAGCCACTGCGCGCAGCCTCGCTGCTGAGCCAGTCGAACGCATCGCGCATGCTCGTCGCCCAGCTATCCGCGCTCTGCTGCTGCACGGTGATGATCGTGCGGTCCGAAAGCTCGTGGTTGAGCGGCAGGTCGATCAGGCCGTTGTTGAAGCGATAGGGCAGTTCGTCGTTCACCCAGTCGCAGCAATAGGACAGCCCCTCGTCCTTGAGGATGCCGAGCGTGTGGAAGCTCTGCTGGCGCGCAATCGATAGCCAGCCCCTGGGCCGCTCTCCGGTTGCTGCTTCCAGCCGCGACATCGCACCGCCAATCAGCGCGCGCTCGGCGTCCTCACCAAGGCTCGCATCGATGGTCCCGTTCATGTCCGTGGAATGCGCGATGATCTCGTGCCCGCCGGACTGGATCGCTGCGATCAGATCGGGATAGCGTTCGGCCACCGCGGCGTTGGCCGCAAAGCTCGCTTTCACGCCCGCCGCTTCGAACGCGTCGAGCATCCGCCACACGCCCACGCGGTTGCCGTAATCGCGCGAAGTGTAGTGACGGTAATCGGGATAGGGCGTGACCATGTGGCCGGGAGCCTTGAATGGGCCGCCGGGAGTAATCGGAAACCATTCGAGGCTCACGCACAGCCAAACCGCGACCGATCCGCCGGGCCATTTCACCGGCGCGCGCTCGTGCATGTTCGACCATTCGTAGAGGTCGTGATCGTAGCCTTCGCTGCGGCGCGGATATTGGGTGTAGCTATCGGGGAGCGTGCTCATGAGGACTGCGCCCTCCCGATCTGTTCTCGCCAAGCATCGACAATCTCGCCCGCGCGCGCGATCCACGCGCGGTCATCCTTCGCGATATGCTCCAGCGCCTCCTCGAACGGGCCGATCCGGTGCGGCTGGCCGATCAGGTAGGCGTGCAGTGGGATGCACATGACCGTGCCCGATGTCTCGCCTTCTGCCGCCAGCCGCTCGAACTGGCGCACGAGCGTATCGGCATATTCGCGGCCCGACATGTTGTAGACGAAAAAGCCGTAATGATCGTTCACCTCGAGGCTGTAGGGGATCGAGGCGAGCCGGCCTTTCGCCACTTTCACTTCCTGCACCTGATCGTCGTGATAGAGGTCGCAGGTGTAATCGAGCCCGTATTCCGCCAGCAGGTCGAGCGTGCGCGGAGTGTGCGTGAGCGCGGGCGCGAGCCAGCCGCGAATGCGCTGACCGGTGGCGCCCTCGACCGTGCGGATCGAATCCTCGATGATGCTGCGCTCCTGCGCCTCGGTCATGTCGTAGGAATAGCGCGTGTTGTAGATGCCGTGGCTGAAGAACTCCCAGCCGCGCTCGCTTGCATCCTCGACGACTTCGGGATGGTGCTGACACAGCGCAACCGACAGGCTGACCGATCCCGGAAAGCCGTTCCGGGACATGACATCGGCCATGCGCCAATGGCTCACGCGGTTCGAATGATCGCGGTGCGAATAGCCCGCCACGCTGGGCGCAAGATGCGGCCAGGGATTGCGCTTGGGATGGATCGGCGGGTCGATCTCGTAATATTCGAGATTGGGCGCTACCCAGACGGCGCACGTCTTTCCGCCCGGCCAGGTGATCTTCGAGCGGACCGCGATAGGGGTGATAGTCGTAAAGCTGCGGATCGGGCGCGCCCTCATGCATGGTTCAGCGCGCCTCCAGCCAGTCGATCACCGCTGCGACCGGCTCGACATCGGCATATTTCAGCTGGAGGTCGGTGAGATTGGCGAAGTGATAGCTTTCATGCTTGTCCGCGCAGGTCTCGATCGGGACGATCGTGCGGTATCCGTGGCTGAGCGCATCGACCGCCGTGGCCCGCACGCAGCCGCTGGTTGAGCCGCCGGTGACCACCACTGTGTCGACCCGGTGGAATGTCAGGTAGCTCGCCAGCGGCGTTTCGAAAAAGACGCTCGGCATACGCTTGGTGAATTGCAAGTCGTCATCATGAATGTCGCAGCGCGGATCGAATTCGTGCCGCTCGCTACCATACTTGATGTTCTGCAGGCTGTCCTCGGTATTGGTGCGGGTTCCCCATACGCCTGCATCGGCTGCATCGTCCTTGTAGGCGACGCGGCTCCAGATGACCGGCATCCCCCTGGTGCGGGCAAGGCCGCTGATCCGATTGATGTAATCGATTTGCTGCGGATCGGTTTCGTACGCGGTCTTGAACAGGTCGGTGCGAGTATAGGCCTGCTGCACATCGACATTCACGATGGCCAGCTTCTCGCCAAAGCCGAACTTCTTGCGCGCGGGATTGGCCATGACTTCCTCGAAGATCTGGCGCGCGGTCCTGCCGTCTTCGACCATTTTCGTACCGACCATATCGGGCATGCTATTCCTCTGCGAATTCAGCTTTGACAATCCACAATAAAGGCGCGTAGAGCCTTGTCGAGCAAAATTTGTCCGGACAACTTTTTGAAGCCGATCACTCGCCATATCCTCACGCTGCCGGGCTCCCGGCGCAAGGTCCATTACCGCCGCTGCGGCAGCGGTCCGGCGCTGCTGATGGTGCATCAAAGCCCGCGCTCCAGCGCAGAATATGCCGAGCTGATGCGGCGCTGGGGCGAGCACTTCACCTGCATCGCGCCCGATACCCCCGGCTTTGGCCAGTCGGACCCGCTACCCGAAGCCGGCGGCAAGAACCCCGAGATCGCCGAGTTTGCAGACGGCCTGTGCGAATTTCTCGATGCGCTCGGGATTGCGCGCTGCGCGGCCTACGGTTTCCATTCCGGCGGCATAATTCTCGTCACCGCGCTGAAGCGCCAGCCGCATCGGTTCGAATGCCTCGCCGTGGGCGGATATGCGATCTGGACCGAGGCGGAAATGCGCGTTTTCGGGGAGCGCTACCTGCCCGAATTCCACCCCTCGGCCTATGGCGAGCATCTCACATGGCTGTGGAACCGGATGCTCGAGCAAAGCTGGGTGTTCCCGTGGTTCGACACGCGCGAGGAAGCGCGTCTGTCGGTCGCGCACGCCGATGTGCCGCGCGTGGCGCAGGCGGTCTCCGAAATGCTCGATGCGGGCAATGCCTATCAGGCGGGGTACGGCGCGGTACTGCGTGCGCCGCGCGATATACCTGGCGCAGACAACGACGTGCCGCCGTGCCTCATCACCGCCTATGACGGCGACCCGCTGCAGGAGCATATCGACCGGCTGGGCAAGATGCCGGAGGGCTGGCGCGCTGAGAAGGTGAGCGCGCCAGCGGACCATCAGGCAGCGAGCCTAGCTTTCCTGCAGGAGCATGGCGGCGGCGATCCGTGCCCGCCGCTTGCCGAGGACGCGGAGGAGGGCTGGCTCGCGTTCGATGAGGGCCTGATCCACTGGAAGGGTGCGCGAGGCGCAGAGCGGCTGGTCCTGCACGCACCCGCTGCCGAAATGGCGGAACCGGGCGCGGGAGAGATCGCGATCGACATTCCCGGCCACGGCCAGTCCGATGATTTCGCCGACATTGCAGGCGCGGTTCGAAAAGCCGCGCAGGCGCTCGACACCGAGGTCGGTGCCTGGCCCGATGTGCCCCACGGCGATCCGGAGCGGCTCTATCCCGACATGACGCCCGACCGCTTTGGCCAATATCTCCAGCGCGCATGGTCGGCGGCGCGAGCGGAGTGCTTTTTCGAACCGTGGTACGAGGCCAGCGCCGACAACGCAGTCCCGCTCGATCCCGCTCGGCTCGACCCCGAGGCTTTGCACAATCGCGCGCTCGCCCGCATCCGCGCCGGAGACGCCGCGCGCCGCTGGCACGAGGAACTCACCACGCTCAACCGAGGATGACGATGACCGATTTCAAGACCGCCATGCCGCTGCTCGCCCGCCACGAAGGGGTGTGGGACGGCACCTACTCCTATTTCAACGCCGCGAACGAGAAGATCGACGAACATGCCAGCCGCCTGCTGTGCCGCATCACCGATGACCCGGAAACGCCCTATCACCAAACCAACCATTACCGCTGGCCGGACGGCAAGACCGAAATTCGCGAATTTCCGGTACGAATACCGCGACGGGCGCATCTGGTGGGACAACGATCTGATCCAGGGCTGGGCCGCCGAAGTTCCGCTCGACGAATACAACCGCACAATGATGCTTTACTGGCAGCGCACGGGCGATCCTTCGCTTTACCTGTATGAGCAGATCCAGATTTCCGACGACGGCCAGAACCGCTGCCGTACCTGGCACTGGATCAGAAATGGTATGCTGGAGACCCGCACCGCCATTCAGGAGCGGTTCGTGACCAGGGATTGGCGCGGCGTCGATGCGGAGATGAAGGCAGCGGCGCAAGATGGCCGGCAGGTCGAATTCGGAGGATAGAACCCGCCCCATGGCGAAAACGCTGTTCGAAAAGATCTGGGATACGCACGCGGTCGGACAGACCGCTGGCGGCGCGGTCCTGATCGCGATCGACCGCGTTTTCCTGCACGAACGCACGGGCGCAGCGGCGCTCGGGCGTATGGCCGAGATGAAGCGCACGGTGCGGGATCCAGCGCGCGTATTTGCGGTCATGGACCATATCGTCGACACGCGCATCGGACGCGGCGACGGGACGCTGATGGAGGGCGGCGAAGCCTTCATCACAGAGACCCGCGCGGCGTGCAAAGCGGCAGGGATCACCCTGTTCGACGTCAATGACCGCGATCAGGGCATCGTCCATGTGATCTCGCCCGAGCAAGGCATCGTCCTGCCGGGCTGCACCCTCGTCGCGCCCGACAGCCACACCTGCGCGCAGGGCGCATTCGGAGCGCTGGCATGGGGCATCGGTTCGTCGGAAGCCGAACATGCGATGGTCACGGGCACCTTGCGGCTCGACCAGCCCAGGACGATGCGCGTGACTTTCGAAGGCTCGCTCGCGCCCGGCGTGACCGCAAAGGACTTGGTGCTCACTCTCATCGCCGATCACGGCGCAGGCGGCGGCGCAGGGCACGTGGTCGAATTCGCGGGCGAGGCGGTGCGCGCGATGGACATGGAAGCGCGCATGACGCTGTGCAACATGGCGACGGAGTTCAGCGCGATGACCGGCCTGATTGCTCCGGACACCCGGACATTCGATCACCTCGCCGGACGCAAATACGCGCCCGCCCGCTTCGATGATCCTTATTGGGCCACACTCTCCACCGATGAGGGAGCGGCTTTCGACCGAGAGATAGTATTGGACGCGGCAGCGATCGCCCCGATGGTTAGCTGGGGGACCAGTCCGGAGCACGCGGTCCCGATCGATCAAAGAGTGCCGCAGGGACCGGCGCGCGCACATGACTATATCGGCCTCGATACGGGAGCGCGCCTTGCCGGAACCCCGCTTGATGCGGCGTTCATCGGCAGCTGCACAAACAGCCGGATCTCGGACCTGCGCCGTGCAGCAGCGATCCTTGAAGGCCGCCGGATCGCCCCTTCGATCAAGACCGCGCTGGTCGTGCCCGGATCGCTTGCGGTCAAGCGCCAGGCCGAAGCCGAGGGACTGGACCGTATCTTCGAGGCCGCCGGGTTCGAGTGGCGCATGAGCGGCTGCTCACTGTGTTTCTATGCGGGCGGAGAGGGCTTTGCCCCAGGATCGCGCGTCATTTCGAGCACCAACCGCAACTTCGAAGGGCGCCAGGGCCCCGGCATCCGCGCGCATATCGCCTCGCCCGAAACCGTCGCCGCGAGCGCGATTGCAGGCGCGATTGCCGATCCGCGCGACTATGCGCGCAAGGAGGCGATGGCATGACCGCCTTCCCCCAACCCCTCACCGGAATTGCCGCGCCGATCCCCGGTCCATCTCTGGGCGACAATATCGACACCGATACGATCATTCCGAGCCGCGAAATGCGCTCCACCGGGCGCGACGGACTGGCGGACGGTCTGTTCGCGCCGTGGCGCTACACAGACGCCGATGCACGAACGCCGGATACGAACTTCGCGCTTAACCAGCCGCAATATCGCGGTGCCAGCATTATCGCTGCCGGAGCCAATTTCGGCTGCGGGTCAAGCCGCGAGCACGCTGTCTGGGCGCTCGCCGAATACGGCATCCGGGCAATCATCGCAGAAAGCTTTGCGCCGATCTTTCACGGCAATTGCCTGCGCAATTCGGTCCTGCCCGTCGTGCTGCCCCGCGAAGCAGTCGAGGCACTGGCGGGCAAGATCATCTGCATCGACCTCGCGGCGCAGGAAGTGCGGTCGCAGACACAGACCCACCGGTTCGAAATCGATCCCGAAGCCAAGCTGATGCTGGCAGACGGGCTGGACGCGATCGACCTCACGCTGACCCAATCGCATTCTATCGAAAACTGGACCGAAGCCGACCGGCTGCTGCGCCCTTGGATCTACCTGGAGCCCTCCGCATGACAGACATTCTCGTTTCCGAAGTCGGCCCGCGCGACGGGCTTCAATCGATTGACCGGGTGATGCCGCTGGAGGCAAAGAAGCGCTGGATCGCTGCCGAGGCTGCTGCCGGAGTGCGCGAGATCGAGGTGGGCAGTTTCGTGCCTGCGAGGTTGCTGCCGCAAATGGCGGACACTGCCGAGCTGGTGAAGTTCGCCAAGGGCATCGAGGGCCTGACCGCCGTGACCCTTGTGCCCAATGCCAAGGGCGCGCAATTCGCCGTTGAGGCGGGCGTCGATGGAATGAGCATTCCGTTCTCGATGAGCGAAACGCATTCGCTCAAGAATGTGCGCAAGGATCACCCGGCGATGATCGAGGAGATCCGCGCCGCCTCCGCTATCGCGCGCGCGCACGGCGTCCACTTCGCCGTCGGGCTTTCGACCGCGTTCGGGTGCACGATGGAAGGCGCCGTAAGCGAGGATCAGGTTGTGCGGCTCGCTGAACAGGCGGTCGATGCGGGCGCGCAGGAGCTGAGCCTGTCCGACACGACGGGCTATGCTGACCCCGCGCAGGTTCGGCGGCTGACCCGCAAGGTCAGGGCAGCAGTGGGCGAAGACCTCCTCACCACGCTGCACCTTCACAACACGCGCGGGCTCGGCCTCGCCAATGTGGTCGCGGGGCTGGAAGAGGGGATCACGACCTTCGATGCCTCGCTCGGCGGGCTGGGAGGCTGCCCGTTCGCGCCGGGCGCGTCGGGCAATCTCGTCACCGAGGACCTCGTGCTGATGCTCAATTCGATGGGGCTGACGACCGGGATCGACCTTGAGAAATTGCTCGAGGTCCGCGCCATTATCGAGGAGGCCCTCCCCGGCGAGCCGCTTTACGGCTTTACCCCCGATGCGGGGCCGATGCTCGATTACAAGCAGAGGACCGCCGCATGAGCGCATCCCAATCGTCTCCGGCTCCGCTGGCAGGGATCACGGTGATCGAGTTCACGCACATGGTGATGGGGCCGACCGTCGGGCATATCCTCGCCGGACTTGGCGCAGATGTCGTGCGGGTCGAGCCGATCGGCGGCGACCGCACGCGCCGCCTCAAGGGATCGGGCGCAGGCTATTTCCCGATGTACAATCGCGGCAAGCAGTCGATCTGCCTCGACCTCAAATCGGACGAAGGAGTGCAGGTCGCGAAAGACCTGATCGCCGGTGCAGACGTGCTGGTGGAGAACTTCCGCCCCGGCGCGCTCGACCGGCTGGGCCTGTCCTACGAGGATTGCGCCAGGGATAATCTGCGCCTGATCTATTGCAGCGAGAAGGGCTTTCTGCCCGGCCCATACGAGCAGCGCACCGCGCTTGACGAGGTTGCGCAGATGATGGGCGGGCTTGCCTATATGACCGGACCTCCTGGCAAGCCGCTGCGGGCGGGCGCGAGCGTGATCGACGTCACCGGCGGCATGTTCGGCGTGATCGGCATTCTCGCCGCGCTTGAGGAGCGCCACCGCACCGGCAAGGGGCAGAAGGTGACCGCGAGCCTGTTCGAGACGACGATCTACCTCGTCGGGCAGCACATGGCGCAATACGCCGTCACCGGCACGCCCGCCGCGCCCATGCCCGCGCGCGTCTCCGCCTGGGCGATCTACGACGTGTTCGAAACCCGCGATGAGCCGGTCTTCATCGGCGTCGTGACCGATGCGCTGTGGGAGAAATTCTGCGCGCTCTTCGGTCTCGATGAATTGTGGGCGGACGAGAGCCTTCGCGAGAACAATGCCCGCGTCGATGCAAGGGAGCGGATCATGCCGGTGATCCGCGAGCTGATCACCGGCATGACCCGCGACGAAGTGATTGCGAAGCTCGATGGCAGCGGCCTGCCGTTCGCCCCGATTGGCAGGCCGCAGGACATGTTCGGCGATCCGCATCTTGCCCAAGGCGGGCTGGAGGACGTCACGCTCGACAACGGCACCGAGGTGCGCCTGCCCACGATCCCGCTCGAAATGGACGGGCAGCGGATCGGTGCGCCGCAGCAATTGCCAAAGCCCGGCAGGGATGCGCGCGCGGTGCTTGAGCGGCTGGGCTACGACGCGGCCAAACTGGACGCGCTAATCGCGAGCGGCGCAGTGGGAGAGAGCGCATGAAGATCATTGGACTGGCTGTGGCAGCCGCCCTGCTCGCAGGGTGCAGCATCACCAATTATCACGGCGCGGCAGAGCCCTCCGCGGCCGGGATCGCTGCGCCGGAGCAGCGCATTCCCACCGATGTGCGCCGCTCGACCATTATCGTGCGCGATATCGAGAACTCTCTGAAGCTCTACCGCGACGTCATCGGGCTGGAGGTCAATTACGACACCACCGTCACGACCTCGGGCGTTGCCCTGCCCGCAGGCGAGCCGGGCGCCACCGCGCGGCTGGTGCTGCTCAACTCGAACGATCCGTGGGTCGGCTGGGTCGGCCTGATGGAATGGCTCGACCCGGCAATCCCGGCGGAGGATTATCCCAGGCGAATGGGGCCGGGCGATTTCGTGATGGTGCTCAACACCGACGATGTCGAAGGGCGCTGCGAGGCCGCCAAATCGGTGCCCGGCGTGACCTTCACCGCAGAGCCGCGCCTGCAGGTCTATCCGGGACGCGGCGGCGGGCCGGATATCCGCGTGATGGGATGCAATTTCTTCGATCCCGACGGAATCCTGATCGAGCTCAACCAGATCCTGGAATGAGATCGGGACCGTCGATCACGAGCACCTGCACATCGGCGAGGCCTTCACGCAGTTTCTTCGCCTCGGCATATTCGGGGCTGTTCCAGAACGCCTTGATCGCAGCGCGGTCGGGCCACTTGGAGATCACCATCGACGCTCCGTCGCCGAAATCCCCTTCGAGGCATTCCGCGCCGGGTCCGCGCAGCAGGTATTCGCCGCCGAACTTCTCGATCAGCGCGGCCGCAGCCGCGCCGTAGCCGGACACGAATTTCTCGCGGTCATGGATGGCGGCGGTCACGATCATGTAGGCTGGCATGGCTTGGGCTCCGGTCAGAAGGGCTTAACCGCGCCGAGGAAACAGACGGACGCGATGGTGATCCAGTAGATATAGGCGGACAGGCGCGCGGTCCCGATCTCGCGCTGCAAGGCCTGTTCCTGCTCGGCATTCGGCCCCTGCGCAAGGATGCGAAACCGCTCGGTCCAGCGGCGCATGACGAGCCGCAGAAACAGCCCGATGCACAGCGCAAAGGCATACAGCGCCATCTTGGCCGGATACCAGTGATTGCCCTCACCCGTCTCGATCGGGCCGCTGCCGCCGAACGCGAGAAACGCGGTCACGAAGAGCGCGAGGATCAGCGGATAGCGCAGCAATTCTTCCGCGCGCGTCACCGTGATCCCGATATCGGTCTCCCGCTTGAGAAATGCCGTCCATGTCATCGCCAGCCAGATCGCGAAGAACAGCCACATCCACCACACGCCCGCACCGTCAAGCAGCGGGACGAAGCCATAAATCTTGCCCATGTGCAGACCCAGCGGCAGCAGCAGCACGATGCCGGTGCGCGCGAGGATATCGATGCGGTAGGCGGTTTCCATGTGCCGCTTGCGCTCTTCGAGGGACAGCGCGGGATTGGTGACGTGGTAGCTCGTCTGGAACACGCCCCATTCGCCGCCCAACCAGTACACCATCGCCAGGATATGCACCCAGCGTAGGATGCTCAGCTCATTGAGATATAGAAATTCCATGCCAACCGATCCCCCGCTGCATGCTGTGATCCCTCCAGTGCCCTGCGCCTGGCCTAATCCCGTTTCAATCGCTCCACGACGTCCATGATCGGCGGATCGCCCGCCTCCATTGCCTCGACCTCCTGCTGGAACCCTCTCATAATGCGCGCGATATAGGCGCGCGTTGCAAGGCCGCGTTCTTCGCCCGCCGCGCGGTCGGGCTTGTAGCCTTCGATATCCCCGCGTTTGAGCACGCCCTTTTCATCGAGCAGCCGTTCGACCGTGTCGTGCCGTTCGCGCAGCGCGGAAACCTCGGCAGCCAGCGCGAAGACGGTCGAATACAGCCGGTCGAGCGCGGGTTCGTCGAAGAACTCTGGCCGCTTGCCCTTGGCGCGTTTGCCCGATGCCGCGACCCAGTCGAACCCGTCCTCGTCTCCGGCGCTCACGCGGCGGCTGCCTGTCTCGACGGTTTCCATGCACCGTAAGCGTTCCAGATCGCCGCCCGGCCAAAATCCTCCTCGCCGTCATCGGGCGATGGCGGGAAAATCTCCGGGTCGACGACCGCGCGCACGCCCGCGACGAACTGGTCATCGCGCGCAAAGCCGGCATCGGCCATCACCTGTTTCAGGTCTTGCCCATGCATCGCGGACCAGAATGGCTCGTTGTTGTTGAAGGCATCCCAGTCGCGCATGAATTGTTCGAACAGCGGCATCTCGTCCGAATATTGCGGCTGCTCGATATGCAAGATCAACCCGCCCGGCGCGAGGACGCGGTGCGCCTCTGCAAGGATGCGCGGCATCGCCTTTGAGGAAAGCTCGTGCAGGAACATCGTCGTCTGCACCCAGTCGAAGCTTTCATCGGCCCAGCGCGAGAGATCTTCGCCGGATGCCTGCACGAATTTGATATTGGTGACGCCCATCGCCGCAGCGCGCGCCGCGCCATATCGGAGCGAGGGAGCAGCCGTATCGATCGCGATCACTTCCGCTTCGGGAAAAGCCTGCGCGATGGGCACGGCATTGTGTCCGACCGTGCAGCCGATATCGAGGATGCGTTTGGGCTGCCAGTCCGGCCGCTCGGACTTGACCCATTCGACCACGGCCTGCCCGCCGCCATCGTTGAGCCCGCCCAGCGCGCCGCCGGTTGTCGCGAACAAACCGACATCGTAATTCGCGCCGACGGTCACATCGCCGCTGCGTTCCTCGGTGTGGTACCCGCCCGGCTGGCAATGGATATCGACAGCGGTCTGGTAATGCGGCTGCTCGATTGCCGGGTCGAGTTCGAGCATACCCGAATGCTCATTATACTGCTTGGCCATCGCATCCAGTTCATCGATCTGGCGCAGCACCACTTGCCGCCCGAAATGCTGGCGCATCTCCATCGAATTGCGCTTGAGCGCCGACCATGTCCGGTGCCAGTCATCGCGGTTCATCGCGTCGCGGATTTCATAGCGGTGCTGCGGATCGCGGCCATGTTCTTGCCGGAACGCGGGAAGCACACGCTTTTCATAAGCCAGCTTGTTCCCCCCACCGATCGGGCCGGACAGGTAGCGATTGAAATGCGTCAGGAAATTGAACCGCGCGGTCTCATCATGGCTCGCGCGCGGCATCATCTCGTGCCGCGTCATGGCGGTGTATGGCGGGGGAAGATCGGAAGCCATTGGTCTACCTCGCTAGGGCGTCGAATATTTGTCCGGACAAATTTGCCAGAACCACTGCATTTGTCAACGCGTAAGCGCTTCTCCGGCTCCTGCAAAGGGCGGTAGGGCGCAAACGCACTAGCCGCTGCTGGCGCGACTTTTCTTGAAGTCGCGCGCCTGCGGGTCCAAGCTCGTCAGGCACCGAGTCGCGATCAGGGAAAAGTGAACCGCACGCAGTGACCACAAGCAGTCAGCCCATGAATTCAGACCATTACCTCGACCGATCCGAGCTGCGCCGGGCCTACCGCGCAGAAGAAGACGCGTGCATTGCCCAGCGGCTCGAACAGGCCGCGCCCGCGCGCAAGGTGAGCGAGGCGGCAGGCGATCTGGCGATTGAACTGATCGAGGGCGCGCGCGCGCAAAAGGCGAGCGGGGTCGATGCGTTTCTGCAGCAATACGGGCTCGATACCGAAGAAGGCATCGCTCTGATGTGCCTTGCCGAAGCGCTGCTGCGCGTGCCCGACGAGGACACCGCCGACGCGCTGATCCGCGACAAGATCGGCGACATCGAGTGGAGCGACCATCTCGGCGAAAGCTCTTCGACCTTCGTCAATGCGGCGACGTTCTCGCTGATGCTGACCGGCGAAGTGCTGGAACAGCCCGAGGCGCACCAGAAGGGCATGGGCCGGGTCTTGAAAGGCACGGTCAACCGGCTCGGCGAACCGGTCATCCGCAAGGCGGTGCTGCAGGCCATGCGCATCCTTGGCGGACAGTTCGTTTATGGCCGGACCATCGGCGAGGCGCTCAAACGCGCCAGACCAGAGCGCGCCAGAGGTCTGACGCATTCGTTCGACATGCTGGGCGAGGCGGCGATGACCTTCGCCGATGCCGAACGGTATGCGCACGCTTACGAAGGCGCGCTCGACCGGCTGGCAGCCGAGGCGCAGGGCGGGATCGGACCTTCGCCCGGCATTTCGGTCAAGCTTTCCGCCTTGCACCCGAAATACACGCATTTCCATGCCGATGAAGCGCGCGCTGGCATCGTGCCGGTGGTCAGGCGGCTGGCGCTGAAGGCGCGCGATGCCAACATCCATTTCACGCTCGACGCCGAGGAGGCCGAGCGGCTCGAGGTTTCGCGCGACATCATCGAAGATCTCGTCGTCGATGATGAGCTGTTCACCCGCCCTGACGGCTCGCGCTGGGAAGGCTTCGGACTTGCGGTCCAGGCGTACCAGAAGCGCGGAGTGCCGCTCTGCGACTGGGTGGCAAAGCTGGCCCGCCGTCATGGGCGCAAGCTGTTCGTGCGGCTGGTCAAGGGCGCCTATTGGGACAGCGAGATCAAGATTTCCCAGGTCGGCGGCTACTCCGACTACCCGGTCTTCACCCGCAAGATTGCCACGGACGTGTCCTACCTCGCCTGCGCTGCGCGATTGTTCGAACATGACGACGTGATCCGCCCTGCCTTCGCAACGCACAACGCCTACACCGTGGCGGCGGTGAAGGAGATGGCATCTGCCAGACCCTTCGAATTCCAGCGCCTCCACGGCATGGGCGAGGAAGTGTACGATGCGCTTCGCAAGTTAGAGGGCAATGACGCGACCCCGGTGCGCGTCTACGCGCCGGTTGGCGGGCACAAGGAATTGCTCGCCTATCTCGTGCGACGCCTGCTCGAAAACGGAGCGAACACGAGCTTCGTCAACCGGATGGGCGATGCCGATATTCCGGCGGAGGAGCTGGTCGACGATCCGGTGGCGCAGCTTGCCGCGATGTCACCGCGGCGCAATCCCGCGATCCCGCTGCCCGAAGATATTCTCGGAGAGCGGCTGAACAGCGCGGGCGTCGACCTGTCCGATCCGCTGGTGATCGGCCCGCTTCAGAAACGCCTTGCCGACCTTGCCGATATCGAGTGGCGCGCGCAGCCGACATTCCCGGCGGAGGATGCGGGAGAAACCGCGCCGATCACAATGCCGCACGACCTGACAGCGACGGTCGGCACTCGCCGCGATGCGACCGAGGAAGAAGTCGGCGCCGCCTTCGCCCGCGCCGAGCTGATCCAGCCGGGCTGGGATGCGCTCGGCGGCGAAAAGCGCGCGGTCCTGCTGGAAGAGGCGGCGAACCTGTTCGAGGATCACACCGACGAGTTCCTCTCGCTATGCCAGCGTGAGGCGGGCAAGACCCTGCTCGACGGGGTCGCCGAAGTGCGCGAGGCGGTCGATTTCCTGCGCTATTATGCGTCCGAAGCGCGCCGCCAGTTCGAACATCCCGTCTCCCTCCCCGGCCCGACCGGCGAGAAGAACACGCTGCGCATGCACGACCGAGGCGTGTTTGCGACGATCAGCCCATGGAATTTCCCGCTCGCGATCTTCACCGGCATGGCGTCGACCGCGCTGGCTGCGGGCAATGCCGTCATCGCCAAGCCTGCCGAGCAGACCCCGCTGATCGCCGCGCTCGCGGTGAAGCTGTGCCATGAGGCCGGCATCCCGCCCGAAGCGCTGCAATTGCTCCCCGGTGCTGGCGAGGTCGGCCAGCTCATCACCGCCGATCCGCGCCTTGCCGGGGTGGCCTTTACCGGATCGACCGAAACCGCGCGGCTCATCAACCAGTCGCTCGCCGGGCGCGATGGCCCGATTGCCACCCTGATCGCGGAAACCGGCGGACAGAACGCCATGATCGTCGATTCGTCCGCCCTGCCCGAACAGGTCGTGCGCGATGTGCTTGCGAGCGCGTTCCAGAGCGCAGGCCAGCGCTGCTCGGCCTTGCGCGTCCTGTACCTCCAGGACGATGTCGCAGACGAAATGCTCGCCATGATCCGCGGCGGGTTCGAGGCGCTGCATGTCGGCGACCCGGCGCTGCTTGCAACCGATGTTGGCCCGGTGATCGATCCCGACGCGCAGGCCGCGCTCGAACGCCACGTCGCGCGCCGCCAGCAGAACGAGCGCACCGTGTGGCGGCTCGCCCTCGATGACAGCATGGCCAAGGGCTGCTTCGTCGCGCCGACCATTATCGAGCTCGATTCCATCCTCGACCTGAAGCGCGAGAACTTCGGTCCGGTCCTGCACGTGGTGCGGTTTGCTTCAGAGGATCTGGGGCAGGTCATCGCCGACATCAACGCCACCGGATACGGCCTCACGCTCGGCCTGCACAGCCGCATCGCCGCCACCCGCCGGTTCGTGCAGGCGCGCGCCAAGGTCGGCAATTTCTACGTCAACCGCAACCAGATCGGCGCGATCGTCGAAAGCCAGCCGTTCGGCGGCGAGGGCCTTTCCGGCACCGGGCCGAAAGCGGGCGGCCCGCATTACCTCGCGCGCTTCGCGACCGAGCGGGTTACCTGCATCGACACGACGGCGGCGGGAGGCAACGCAAGTTTGCTTGCGAGTTGAAGCCATTACGCGATAAAAGCCGCACCATGCCGCGCTTCATGATTCACATCGCCGCCCTGATCGCGCTTGTCTGGAGCGGGCCTGCGCTCGCCGATGTGCAGATCCATTTTCACAGCTTCAACGGATCGGTGCTGTTCGGGCGCTACCCGCACACCTTCATCGTGCTCGATGGCGAGCTGGAGGAAACCGGCGAGGCCGTAAACGAGAATTACGGCTTCACCGCCAGGAAGGTCTCGCCCGCGATCCTAAACGGCCCGGTGTTTCACGAAATCAGCATCGAGAAACCGAAATACCTCACCAGCACCAACCGCCACTTCACGCTCACGATCACCGACGAGCAATATCGCGAGATCATCCGGGAAGTGCGCGCATGGGAAAATGCGCCCGGCAAATATTACGATCTGGAGGAGCGCAATTGTATCCACTTCGTCGGCAGGATGGCGCAGATCCTGGGCCTGACGGTCGAATACCCCGAGAAGATGCTGCGCCGCCCGAAGAAGTGGCTCAACCACGTGACAACGCTCAATCCGCAGCTGAAGGCGAAACGTGTCAAATAGGTGTTCGGCGTCCGGTCAGGACACGAAGTTTCGGGAGCGGAGTGGCCGTTTTTGGGGGTGAGAGCGGACGTTAAGCGGCCAGCGCCTCGTCCATGCTTCTCTTGTGAAGAAAAGTCTCCGGTGAAATCGCATCAGGTTCGAGCTGCCCATACTCCGAAGCGATTGCAGTCAAGATTGACCACCTATCCGAGGGCTTGCCACCTGCCTCCTTGAGTGTTTGCACATTCAGCGGTGCAGTCCTTCTCGTCAAATCCCCAAATGTCTTGATACCATTCGGCCAACGGCCCGGATCGCGCCAGATTAGCAGCAGGCCAGCACATGCGACGATTGCGAACATCGATGCGGCGGACCAGTAGGAATTGAACAGGGTCACGATTGAAATGACGCCACCAGCAAAGAGCAAGCAGCTTCCGAAAACGCCAAGTTTGTCGAGAGAATGTGAGGGCAGTCGAAGATTACTACGTTCGGCAAGCAGATCGAAAAAAGCACTTGGTGTTAGGCCCAACGTGTCGAGGTTTGTGCTTGGTCGAACAGAACGTTTGTCTTCAGGCGCGAGCGCCTTTCTCAACCTGTAGAACGTCATCGCTGAAGCACAATTTCCGCCTTGGGCTTCCCAATCGGAGGTGTGGGAGCACACGACGTCATAGACGTCACCAACCGTGCAGCAGCCCTCTGCTTCTTCATCCGTCATCTTGAATGTAAAGACCGCCTCAAGCTCTTCGATTACGTCGATAGCACCCCATTCTGGGTCGAGATCAAGAGTATCTGCCATTGGGCCAGCCTACTTTGAACGCGCCTCAATCGCAATGTCCGCAAGCGGGTTGAAAGCAGACCATCCGCTATCGGCTGGCATCCAACGAAAGCTGCCGGTCCGCCGTCAGGATTGCGTCCTAGACCGCTGTAAGGCCATTAGTGGGTGGAAAGCGCACATCGCAACCACTTCGATTAGACCACGTTGAAACGGCTATTGGAGCGAGATAGGCCATCGGCATGAGCAAACTCAACGAGACCGCCGCATCGCTTCGTTTCTTCGGAGACATGCTTGATCCGAATGAACTCACAAATAGACTTGGTTCAGCTCCGACAAAGGGGGCAAAGAAAGGCGGTATTTGGCATTCCGAGAACGGGACGGAGAAGATTGCAAAGAGTGGCATGTGGATCCTCGATAGTGCCGATCAAAACCCCGGTGATGTAGATGCTCACGTTGATGATCTATTCGCAAAACTGAGTAATGACATGTCGGTTTGGATCGATCTTAGTCAACGCTGCAAAGCTGACATTTTCTGCGGATTGTTCTTGCGGGATATTAACGAGGGCATCAGCCTACAACCTAGCACCCTAACCGCGGTTGGAGAGCGGGGGCTCATACTCGACTTTAGTATTTACAGCGGAACAATTGACGAGTGAATGTCCGCATTCGGGTCGAAAGCGGAAAGTCCGCTTCCGGGGCAGGGAGCGTGATAGCAGCCGGTCCGTTTTCGGCAGCTTCCCGGTTGGTCGCGAATGTCAGCTCATCGTGGAAAGCAGACGTTAGGTATCATCTGCCATAGGATGTGGAATGACCATTAAAACATCCGTTTCCGACGGCTGGCTAGCGGATCGAGCAGCCTTACACGATGCTAAGGCCCTGTCGGCCACGCTAGACGGACAGACGTTGACTATTCAAATTGACGATGAGTGGCCAAACGTTTCGCGGACGAATGATGAGGTCGCCACTACTGGAGGTTGGCTGTCATTCGAAAGAGCGGAAATCTTAGAAGGCAACGTTGAGAAGGTCGCGGGTCGCTTTGTCAGCGAACTCAAATTGGACGGCAATCATTGGCTTCTCTACCTTGCTAGACCTTCATTCCTTTCGAGACGTGGACGCTTGGCCTTCCGCGCGGAAGCTGCGAATTTCATCCCGCAATCCTGACCCTCCGATGTCCGCAATCGGGTCGTTATCAGACCGACCGCTTTCGGCTGGTATGCCGTAAACGCCTGTCTGCTCTCGGGATCGCTTCTGTGGCCGCTGTAAGGCCGCTAATGGGTGGAAAGCGGAAGCTCAGTCGGCAAGAAGGTTAGGGTTCTCAAGCACAACCTCGCGCCGCTTTCTCCAGAAAGGACTGAAAATAAGACCGGTCTCGGACACAGCGCGCCAACCTTGCCCGCCGCTTGATTCAAGGATGGCCTTTGAAACTATGCTGCCTCGCCAGACCTCTCGAACCCGCGCATTGCCTGAGTAGCACCATGCAATGAACTCCATTGCTTCTTCTGGGGCATCGAAGTGTTGGTGCCAACCACCCTCACCCAAATAGACAACCCATTCATCGCCTTCATGATGAAGCTCAACTGCAAAGCCTTCAGAACAGGGTGCTTCGACTTTGAGCCACTGATCGCCTTTCGACCACACAAACTCGGTGCGTCTCGATAACTTCTCAGCCAAGGCAGCGATTGGGTCCATCCAGTCAGGATACTGACAAAATCTTACTATTGACCCAATGTCCGCAATCGGGTCGGAAGCGGAACGAGTCGCTTTCGGCCGGTATGCCGTAAACGCCAGTCTGCTCTCGGGATCGCTTCTGTGGCCGCTGTAATGCCGCTAATGAGGTGGAGGCGGACATTAGTCAGTGCATTTCCCTGACTCTGCAACCACCATTCAACAGTAGAAGCCGCATCGCAAAGCCCCGCGATTAATCGTGCGGCAGAACGGTAAATATCAGGATGAGCGAGACAAGCGAGTATGTGGTAAGTGCGGAGGCTGAAGTGAACCAAAGCTCAAGATTGGCGCGACCTCGCTCGTCGTTAAACTTGAGAGAGAATAATCGAGTCCAACACAAAATAGCGCCGGCCAAAGGTATCACCACAAGCGCGATTGCTATACTTATCTCCATCTTTCAATCCAATAATGATTAGGATTTCTCGCTCTGCCTTTATTTCGCAACCCCAACTATCGCGTGATATACCAGCGCCTCCAAATCCCCTTTTGACGCAAGATCCAATAGTTGAAGCTTTTTCTGCGATCCGACTGATACGCTCAGTCCTGCGTCTTGATACGCCGTCTGAATCACCCGCAGAAAATCTGCAGCTGACTGTTGCGCACACCTTTCCATATAGGCGGATTCGCGGGCTTCCATATCGAAGTGAAAGTCATACAATTGTGGCGATTGGTATTTCACAGAGATTCTCATTTTTTTATGGGCGGGATAAATAAAAAACTAACAAAATCGAGCGTACTGTTTCAAAAATGACTTTTTGATTCGCTCGAATAAATCATCGACTTTATGAAGCATTTCGTTAAAAGCGCGGCCTTCAGAAAACCTATAGTCTCGATAAAAAGATTTTTTCTCGAGGAAGTTTGCACTTACCGATTTTGATTTGATGCATTCGAGCTCTCAAAACGTCCGTCGGTGCCAATGAAATGCTCGTGAATGGCGAGCTCCACGAGAGCGGGGGTGTCCGCAATTGGGTTGTAAACAGTCAGTCCGCTTCTGCTCATCATTCGCGCAATTGCCCCCAAACCTCCCACACCTAAAACTCGCCCGCTCCTTGCCGCCCACCGCACAATCGGGAATCACTGACCCATGGCGATTCTTTCCGACAAGTGGATCCGTGAGCAGGCGCAGTCGCATGGCATGATCGAGCCGTTCGTCGAGGCGCAGCGGCGTGAGGGGGTGATCTCCTACGGGCTCTCCTCCTATGGCTATGACGCGCGGGTTGCGCCTGAGTTCAAGATTTTCACGAACGTCAATTCGGCCACCGTGGACCCGAAGAAATTCGATGCGGAAAGCCTTGTCGACCGCGAGACCGATGTCTGCATCATCCCGCCCAATTCCTTTGCGCTCGCCCGGACGGTTGAATATTTCCGCGTGCCCGAAGACGTGCTGGTCATCTGTCTTGGCAAGAGCACCTATGCGCGCTGCGGGATCATCGTAAACGTCACTCCGCTGGAGCCGGGCTGGGAGGGGCATGTGACGCTCGAATTCTCCAACACCACGCCGCTGCCCGCGAAAATCTACGCCAATGAAGGCGCGTGCCAGTTCCTTTTCATGAAGGGGAACGAGCGCTGCGAGACGAGTTACAAGGACCGTGCGGGCAAATATATGGGCCAGCGCGGCGTGACGCTGCCGCGGCTATAGGGCGCGGAATTTTCTGACATTTTCCTACAAGGCGGGCCTCTGCCATGCTGGCGGCGCCATGCCCGCCCTCGCCATCCTGCCGTCCTGCTGTGTTTCCACGTTCAAAGCGGGCGCGTTTGATGTTGGACAATTGTCATGCGTATCATACACGGACAACCTGCTGACTTTAAACGATAAAGACCTGTTGGATACGCATGACACCTGCCGCAAAGTGTCATGCGTTCCCAACAGGAAACCAAGCGGCCCGCGCGAGGCTTTGACTCTGCGGACGCCCATCCCCATTGCGGGTGGGCAAAGGAGAATTTCTCATGGCTGACAGTGAATTCGATATCATCATCTACGGCGCAACCGGTTACACCGGACGCCTCGTCGCGGAGCATTTCGTGCGCGAATATGGCGGCAAGGCCGATGCGCCGAAATGGGCGATGGCCGGGCGCAACAAGGCCAAGCTGGAAGATGTCCGCACCCTGATCGGCGCGCCCGGCGATACGCCGCTGGTGGTCGCCGACGCAGACAGCCGCGAAGCGGTCGAGGCGATGTGCAACCGGACCAAGGTCGTCATCACCACGGTCGGCCCCTACCAGCTTTACGGCGACGAGCTGGTCGCCGCCTGCGCGCGCACCGGGACCGATTACTGCGACCTCTCCGGTGAGCCTGCATGGATGGCGGAAAAGATCGCGGAACTCGAAGACATCGCCAAGGAAAGCGGCGCGCGCATCTGTTTTTCAAGCGGCTTCGATTCGATCCCCTTCGACCTCGGCGTGCTGATGGCGCAGAAGGAAGCGAAAAAGCGCTTTGGCAAACCCGCCCCGCGCATTCGCGGCAGCGTGCGCGCGATGCAGGGGACGTTCTCGGGCGGCACCGCAGCCAGCCTTGGCGCGACGATGAAGGCGGCAGCCAAGAACCCGAAACTGATCAACGTGCTGCGCGATCCGTTTGCGCTGACGCCCGGCTTCGAGGGTCCTGATCAGCCATCGGGCATGGTGCCGAAACATGAGAAAGACCTCGACAAGTGGGCAGCACCCTTTGTGATGGCGCCGATCAACACGAAGAACGTGCACCGCACGAACTTCCTGCTCGGACACCCTTACGGCGAGGATTTCAAATATGATGAGATGGTCCTCACCAGCCCCGGCGAAGCGGGCAAGAAGATGGCCGAAGCCGCGACCGAAATGATGAAAAACCCCTTCGGTGCAAAACCTCCCAAGCCCGGCGAAGGTCCGACCGCGGAAGAGCGCGAGAACGGGTTTTACGATGTGCTGTTCGTATGCGAAATGCCCGACGGAAAGGCGCTGCATTACAGCGTCAAGGGCAAGTACGATCCGGGATACGGCTCGACCAGCCGGATGATCGCCGAAACGGCCATCGCGCTGTTGCACAGCGATGCGCCGGGCGGGATCGGGACGCCGGGGTCATTCCTGGGCGAAGGCCTTGTGAAGCGGCTCGAGGAACACGCCGAGCTGACCTTCGCAGCGGAGAATTAGGATCGATTGGGCGGGGCCGGTTCGCGCCGGCCCCGCCCCTTCGCGGCTCTTTGAAATCAGAAACTCAGCCGCGCGCTGGCGCGGATATTGCGTCCGGGCAAGGGCACGAAATCCTTGGTGAAGCTGGCATGGCGCCGGTCGGTTACATCGAAGACATTGTCGGTCGAAAGCTGCACGGTGAGGCCTTCCCGGCTCGGCAGCGGACGCCACGAAACGAGGAAGTTGACGAACGCGAAGTCGTCGGTCGCGGTCTCGAATGCGGCAACCTCGTCCTGTTCGGCGAACCACTGGACCTCGCCGCGAATGTCGAACGCCGCCGTCTGCGCCTCGAGCGCACCGAGCAGTGTGAGCGGCGGGATGCGCGGGACAGCGGTGTTGTCGGCCAGCTCGGCCTGGACGAAGGAGCCGCGAAGATCGGCGACGAGGCCGAAATCGCCATTGTCGAATACGGGGAAAGTGATGTCGCCTTCGACCCCGAAATAGTCGGCTTCCTGCTGGAGATAGACGAAGATCGGCAGGCCGTCCTCCTCTCCGCCGGTTTCGGTGAGGTAGATGTAATCATCGAACCATTGCTGGAATACCGCGAGGTTGAACTTGGCTGTGCCGACAGTGCCGCGCACGAATGCCTCGGCCCCCCAGGCGCTCTCGACCTCGAGACCCGCATCGCCGATCTCGAAGGCTTGCGTCGCGATATGCGGGCCGTTGGAGAACAGCTCCTCGGCGCTCGGTGCGCGCTCGGCGCGGGACAGGTTTACACCGGCGCGCAGGGCGTCATCGCCCTCCCAGATCAAACCGACCGCGCCCGAGAATGTATCGTAGTCGCGGGCAATTCGGTTTGCCGTGTCCTCGACGTCGGTGGTCTCGAAGCGGTCGGCAAGCTCGATCTGGAACGGACCGGTGCCAAACTCCTGGAGGCCGAAGACCGCGAACTGGTCGGTGAGGTTTGGCGGGACGTATGCTTCCGCGCCCTCGGCGAAGAAATCGCGGTGGCGATACTGAATACCGATTGAGCCGCGCGAGGGGCCGCTTTCGTTCTGGACGAGCTCGGCGCGGGCTTCGATGCTGTTGCTTTCGAAAACGGTGCCGACTTCGTCGCCTTCGAACTCGGTGTGGGTGTAGTCCGAATAGCCAGCGCGCAGCTTCAGCTGTGAGAAGAAGCCTCCACCCAGTGCGATATCGCCTTTGAAATCGGCGCGGAATTGCTCGAGATCGATCGTGACGATCTCCTCGCCTTCCTCCTCGTCCCCGTCATCACCGGCATCACCGGCATCATCATCACCATCTTCGTGCGCATGTTCGACACCGGGACGGCCCGGCGCGCCGTAATTCGTGTCGTAATATCCGATCGACGCGCCGAAAGTGCTTTCACCAAGGATGACGCCGAACCCGCCATTCACTGTCCACGTTTCGCTGGCGCTGTTGGGAATGAAGCCGCGCTGCCCCGCAGCCTCGCGGATTTCTGCAGCTTCCTCAAGCTCGCCCTCGGCCTCTTCTTCAGCAGCTTCCTCGAGCAATTCTGCGCGCAGTTGAGGCGACAACTGGAACCCCGGAATGTCGAGATCGTCGCTCTCGCGCCAGCTCCCGTCGACATGGATGACGAAATTCGGACTGACCGGAACGTCGACCGATGCGCCGGCGGTGCGAAGGTCGCTCGCCGTATCGACCGCCGCGAGCGCATCGAGGTGGACAGCTTCCTCCGGCGCGCGGGTCGGGATGCGCTTGTCGATCACGTTGACCGCGCCGCCAATCGCCTGGCTCCCGTAGAGCAGCACCGCAGGTCCGCGCAGCACTTCGATGCGCTCGGCGGTCAGCGGATCGATCGAGGTCGCATGATCGACAGAGGTGTTCGACACGTCCGCAGTGCCGATCCCGTCGACGAGGACGCGCGCGCGCTCGCCTTGAAATCCGCGCAGCACGGGCCGTGAGGATCCGGGGGCAAAACTGGTTGCCGACACACCCGGCAGCTTGGCGAGGACTTCGCCGATTTGCCCGGCAAGGTTGCGCTGGATATCGTCCGCTTCGAACACACTGGTCCCGGCAAGGATGTCGAGCTGCTCGAGCCCGGACGCGCTGACGATGATGTTGCCCTGGTAGTCGGTCTGACGGTTGTGAAGGTCGTCTTCGATCCGCTCATCGGCTTCGGGGCCCGAACCTACCTGGCTATCCTGTCCGGCACCGGTGTCCTGCGACAAGGCGGGCGAGGCGCAAAAAGCGATGGCGGTGGCGAGTGCAAGGCGCGACGTGAGGGGTTTCATGAAGGGGAGATACCTGCCGTAATAATGTGATAACGTATCATGCCCCTAGCAGGTTGTTTTCCAATCGCAAGCCCCTTTGCGGCGGTGCAACGTTCGCCTCGACAAACTGCGCACGGCAAAAGACGACTGGCGACCGCCAAGGGAACGCGCAAATGCGCGAGATCCTCGTGACAGACCGATTGGCTGGAAGAAAATGGAGCGGGCGAGGCGATTCGAACGCCCGACCCCAACCTTGGCAAGGTTGTGCTCTACCCCTGAGCTACGCCCGCTCACTGGCGCCAAGCAGATTCGGGCATACGCCACTCCATCTGCTGGGGAGGCGGGCAATTAACAGCGCCGCGCGCACCCTGCAAGCCCAAAGTTCGCGCAAATTTGCCTTGATCGCCCGCCTGCAACCCGCCAGCAAATCCCGAGGCGGAAAAGCGCGCTTCACATCGCGCCAAGACGCACCACATTGAGCGCACACGATTTCAATTACTCGCAACAGGAGCGTACACTTGGCCAGCATGGGTCTGAATATCGAAGAGCAGAAGGCAGTCGAGCGGTTCCGCAAGGAGGTGGTCGACCCGTCGCAGACCAAGCTCGTGATCCTCGATTTCTGGGCTGAATGGTGCGGACCGTGCAAGGCGCTCGCCCCGATGCTTGAAAAAGTAGCCGCCGAATATTCGGACAAGGGCGTGATCCTGGCCAAGCTGAATGTCGATGAAGAACAATTCATCGCCGGGCAGTTCCAAGTGAAGTCGATCCCGACGGTCTATGCGATGTTCCAGGGACAGCCGGTTGCCGACCTTACCAGCGCTCGCAGCGAATCGCAGCTCAAACAGGCGCTCGACCAACTGCTCTCGCAGTTGCCGATCCAGGCCGGCGAAGGCGATGCCAGCAACCCGCAAGGGCCGTCCGCCGAAGAAATTGAGCAATTTGTGAAACTGGGCGAAGATGCCCTGTCCGAAGGCGACGCCCAGCGCGCTGCCGGAATATTCGCGCAGGTGACCGAGTTTGCCGCAGACAACGGTCCGGCGCATGCCGGCCTCGTTCGCGCGCTCGTCCAATTGGGCCAGGTCGATGAAGCGCGTCAGGTCATGACCGCGATCGAAGCCGACCCGAAGCTGGCCGAGGTCCCGGCTATTGCCGCAGCGAAAAGCGCGCTGGAGCTTGCCGGGACGCAGGTTGACGATAGCGAGCTTGCCAGCCTCAAAGCGGCAGCAGAGGCAGACGGCGCCGAAATGGACGCCAGGCTCGCCTATGCCGAAGCAGCCTTTGCCGCAGGCGAGCGCGATGCCGCTGCAGACACGCTGCTCGCGATGATCGAGGAGGACCGCGAATGGAACGACGGCGCTGCGCGCGCCAAGTTGCTCCAGATATTCGAAGCGGTTGGACTTGAAGATGACTGGGTGGTCGCCGCCCGCCGCCGCCTGTCGAAGATCCTGTTCGGATAAGCAGGCCAGATATTCCCGCTATGAAAACCCGTCTCTCGATATTCCCTCTGCCCGGCGCGGTCCTGTTTCCGGGACTGCAATTGCCGCTCCACATCTTCGAGCCGCGCTATCAGGCGCTGATCGGTGATTCGCTGGTGCGCAACCGGCAAATCGCGATGATCCAGCCGCAGCGCCCCGTCGAAGGCGCGCCGCTCTACACGGTTGGATGCGTTGGCCGCATCGGCGAGATCGAGGCGATGGATGACGGGCGCTACAACCTCATCCTCGAAGGGCAGAGCCGTTTCAAGCTGATCCGCGAACTCGATGTCGCGACCGCGTTCCGGCAGGTCGAAGGCGAGCTTATCGAGGATGATGAGAACGAGACGCTCAGCTACGCCCAGCGCGGCGGCTTCGAAAGCGAGGCGCGAAAGTTTGCCGATCGCCAAGGGTATTCGGTGGATTGGGACTCGGTAGAACGGCTCGATGACCAGTCGCTCATCAATGGCGTGTCGCAGATCGCGCCATTCGATCCTGCGTCGAAACAGGCGCTGCTGGAGGCGGAGAACCTGTCCGCGCGCTGCGAACTGCTGGTGCAGCTCATGCAGTTCTTTGGCCGCAGCGATGGCGGCGAAGAGATCATGACGCTGCAATAACGAGCGCAGGAACAAGCGCGACAACCTGTCGCATGAGAGCGCTTTGCCGAAAGCCCATAAGTAACTATTCAGTTGCATATGAACATTGCGGCATTCCCCACCAAAGGCGAACGCACCCGCGCACATATAGTCGCCTCGGCGTCAGGCCTGTTCTGGCACCGCAGTTTCCACGGCGTCTCCGTCGACCTGGTTGCCGAGACTGCCAAGGTGAACAAGGCGACAGTGTACCGCTATTTTGCCGACAAGCGCGACCTCGCTCTGGCAGTGATCCGGTATAATGGCGAGATGACGATTGCTGAGGTGTTCGAGGCGAATTTCGACGCCTGCAGCAAACCCGAAGACCGCCTCGCTGCCATTTACCGGATGGTTTACGGCGCGCATCTGGGGATGGAGCGTGAGACCGGAGACCTGCACGGCTGCCCAATCGTGGGGCTTGCACTGGAGCTTGGTCAGGACATGCCTGAGATCCGAGAGGAAGCGCAGCGCATTTTCGATCAGGTTGAAGGCTACCTTTGCAAGATCGCCGAGGACGCCGCTGCGCGCACACGCGTCCCGGTCGATGCGAGCCTGCAGGGCCGGACATTGACGCAGCTCCTGCACGGTGCCTTTGCATCGGCCCGCGTCGCTTCCGACGCCGGACGCATTCTCGACGCGGGGCACGCATCGCTCGCGTTGATCGGATTTCCTGACAAATCGATACTTGATAAGGAGCAACAAGGCTCATGAACTTGCCGGTTTACACCGCCGCTCTCGGCGCATTTCTCATAGTCCTACAGGTCGCACTGATGCTGAGCGTTGGCTTGCACCGCTCGAAGGGGCAATTCATCGGGATCGGAGACGACCGCGATCTTGAACGCAAGGTGCGACGCCACGGCAACCTCGCTGAAAATTCGGGACTGTTCCTCGTTGTGATCGCATTGTTTGAGATGCTGGTCGGTCAGACCACTTTCGTGCTGGCGCTCTGCGCAGTGTTCGCCGCCGCCCGCTTGCTGCATGCGCTCGGGTTCTCATCGCTGGCAGGCTCTCACGGCGAAGACCTTACCGGCGCGCGCAAAGCCTTTGCGGGCATGAGAGCGATGGGCGCGTTCGGGACGCTGGGCGTCGCCCTCGGTTCGGCCTTCGGTATCGCAAGCGCGCTGGTTTAGGCGAGCCCAAGCCCGGAATGTCAGACCCCGAAGCTGCCGCGCAGGCCGTCGATCACGTATTGCGCGGCCAGCGCCGATAGCAGCACGCCGAGCAGCCGGGTGATGACAGCCTCGACCTTGTCGCCGAGCAGGCGGATCAGCGGCCCTGCGGCCACCAGCGCCGCAGCGGTAAGAATCAGCACGGCGGCGAGCGCGGCGAAAACCTCGATCGTCTGCTGGGTGCCTTCCGCCTCGTTCATCAGCAGCATGATCGCAGCAATCGCGCCCGGTCCGGCCAGCATCGGCATTGCCATCGGAAAGACCGACACGTCCTCGACCTCTGACGCAGTGACCTTTTCTGCCCGTTCGGTCCGCCGCTGGGTACGCTTTTCGAACACCATTTCGAACGCGATGAAGAACAGCATCAGCCCGCCTGCAATCCGGAAGCTGTCGAGTTCGATATGCAGCGCCTTGAGCAGGTCTTCACCGAAAAATGCAAAGATCGTCAGGATCACCGCTGCAATTGCCGTCGCACGAAGCGCCATGTTGCGCGCCAATGCTGGCGGCGCAGACTTTGTCAGGCCCGCATAGATCGGCGCGCAGCCGGGCGGGTCGATCACCACGAACAGCGTGATGAAGGCAGAGATGAAAAGTTCGGTCAGGACCATGGGGCCGGGCTCACCCGAGAAAAATTGCAGCGATCAGGTTTCCCAGCCCCTCATCACCCTTCGCCAGCAGATGCAAGCCCTTCTTCGATAGCGGTCACCCATTCGCCGAGATAGAAATAGTCCGCTGCGATATATTTCGTACCATCGGATTTATGCTGCCAGCGCCAGCGCAAGGTGCCGTCGCGGGACAGCCGCGTGTCGCCCGGGACGTCCTCTCCAATTGCCAGCGATGGCGGTGGAGGAACAACCTCGCCGCCGCGCGGGCAAGTTGCGACCAGCCCGTCAACCGCGTCGATGGCGGTGACAACGATGTCCCCATCCTCGAACTCCTTGCGCGGAGGAGGTTGCGGAATATCGGGTCCGCCAACATCGTACAGCCAGCGATATTCATTATTGTCCTGCCGCTCCCACACGGTCACGAAATTGCCGACAATCCCCGCGGGATCGCGGTATCGTCCCAGGCTCACCGCGAGGGCTCCATCGCAGCTCATCACCACGGTCTTGGGAGCCCATTGCACAGCGGCGTCGGGATCGCTTAGCGGGGCAAGCCAGGCATTCGCGTCAATCGGTCCATTGCGGCCATGAAGCAGTGCTCCGGGTGCGACAAACTGGCGAAAGGCGGTCCATTGCCCGTCCTCCCGCGCAGCTCTGGCAAAGGCGAGTTCGGTTTTCACGATGGTGCTGGGCTGGGCTGCACCGGGTGCACTCTTCAGCGCGCGGTCGATGACCTTGGTCGGCGGTCCGGGACGCTGACCGCCCGAGCAGGCTGTGAGCGAAAGCGCGAGCGTGCCGGTCATCAGGGCGAGCGGGAATTTTTTCATCGAGCCTCCAGAGATGCACAGATCCGCAATTGCGGTGCGCGCGATTTACTCAAGCTGACTAGAGGGCGCCGGTGCTCATTGCGATCACAAATCGTTCGGCGTATCCAGCCCGGCATTGCGGTGCGCCGCAACGAGGGTGTTGCGGAGCAGCACGGCGATGGTCATCGGACCCACTCCGCCAGGCACGGGCGTGATCGCAGAGGCCACTTCGCTGGCCTCGTCATAGGCGACGTCGCCAACCAGCTTGCCCTTCTCCTTGCCGGGTTCGGGCGGGAGGCGGTTGATACCGACATCGATCACGGTGGCGCCGTCCTTCAGCCAGTCCTTGCGGATCATTTCAGGGCGGTCGACTGCGGCGACGACGATGTCCGCGCGGCGCACCACACCTGCCAGATCCCTGGTCCGACTGTGGGCGATGGTAACCGTCGCATTGGCATCGAGCAGGAGCTGCGCCATCGGCTTGCCGACGATGTTGGAGCGCCCGATCACGACCGCCTCGAGGCCCGACAGATCGCCCAGCCGATCGGTCAGCAGCATCATGCAGCCGAGCGGTGTGCACGGCACGAACCCGCTCTGCCCCACGCTCAATCGGCCCGCATTGATGACGTGAAAGCCGTCGACATCCTTGTCCGGGCTGATTGCAGCGATGATGCTCTGTTCGTCGAGGTGATCCGGCAGCGGCAATTGCACAAGGATGCCATCGGCGCTGTCATCGTTGTTGAGCCGCTCGACCAGCGCAAGCAGCGCAGCCGCAGACGTATCGGCAGGCAGGCGGTGTTCAAAGCTTGCCATGTTCGCAGCCAGCGTCGCCTTGTTCTTCGCGCCGACATAGACCTGGCTGGCGGCATCATCGCCGACCAGAACAACGGCGAGCCCTGCCTTGCGTCCGGCGGCTTCGGCAAAGCGCGCGGCATATTCGCCCACGCGCTCGCGCAGGCGGGCGGCGAACGCCTTCCCGTCAATCCGCGTGGCTGGCATCAGTAGGCTGCCGAGCTCACAACCGATCCGATCACGATCTGGAGGATCTGCAAGAGAATGATGAGCACCAGCGGCGAAAAGTCGATGGCGCCCGTATTCGGCATCAGGTTGCGGATAGGCCGCAGCACCGGATCGAGCAGGCGATTGATGGATTCGTACACCTGCATCAGGAACTGGTTCGAGGTGTTGACCACATTGAACGCAAACAGCAGTCCGATAACGAACTGGATGATGATCAGCATGATGAAGGCGCTCGTGATCAGGCTGATGATCTGTTGAACTGCAATCAATCCGGACATTCGTGATTTCCTGTTTCTTTAAGTCGCTTCGCGGTCAGGCCCTGTGAGGCGTGTTACCGATGTAATACGCTAAAATCCAGTATCAAGTCGCTAGCAGTGGGGATCGGCGCGCACCAGCGTCCCAGCGCCGCGCGCGGTGAAGAATTCGAGCAGCATTGCGTGCGGCACCCTGCCATCGAGTACAACCGCCGCCTCGCAGCCGGATTCGACCGCCGAAACGCAGGTTTCCAGCTTTGGCACCATGCCGCCCTTGATCACGCCATCGGCGCGAAGTTTGGCGATGTCGCCGGGGGTAAGGTCGCTGATCAATTCGCCATTGCCGTCCATGACCCCGGCAACATCGGTGAGCAGGAACAGCCGCGCCGCACCGAGTGCTGCGGCGATTGCGCCTGCCATCGTATCGGCATTGATGTTGTAGGTCGCGCCGTCCTCTCCGCCTGCGATCGGAGCGACGACCGGGATCATTCCAGCGGCAACTGCAGTATCGATCACGCTCGTATCGACATGAGCCGGCTCGCCCACAAAGCCGAGATCGACGACGCTTTCGATCAGGCTTTCGGCATCGCGAGTTGTGCGTTCCACCTTGCGCGCGGTGACAAGGCGGCCATCCTTGCCCGAAATCCCGATCGCCATGCCGCCGGCGTTGGACAGCCAGCCGACCAGTTCCTTGTTGATTGCACCGGACAGGACCATTTCGGCGACCTTCGCCGTGGCTTCATCGGTGACGCGCAGGCCGTCGACGAACGTACTCTCGACGCCCAGCCGCGCCAGCATCTCGCCGATCTGCGGGCCGCCGCCATGGACGACGACCGGGTTGATGCCGACGGCCTTAAGCAGGACGATATCCTCTGCGAAGTCGCGCGCCGACTGCGGATTTCCCATCGCATGGCCGCCATATTTGACCACGAATGTGCGTCCGGCATAGCGCTGGAAATAAGGAAGAGCCTCAATCAGCGTTTCCGCCTTCGAAAGGTCGAGCGACCCGGAGGCCTGATCGGCAATGGTGTCGGCATTCGTCGTCATTCGGCCCAGTCCTTTGGCTAGCAGGTGCAGCGTCGTGTATCGACCACGCCGCGCGCTTAGCCGCTTCGCCTAGCGACTGCAAAGCACAAGGTCATCACGCTGCACCCACGGCACAGTTCAACATTTTGCACTTGGCACTGTAACCTTTTGCCTGTTCACTGCGAATCGCTTGGTGTCGGCGCGGTTTGCGCCCTCATCGAGATCTTGGATTGGAGGAAATTTTATGAACACCGCACGTATCAAAGGCACGATTACCCTCGCCGCAGCTGCCGGCCTTGCCGCTGCATGTTCGGGCGGCGCCGATGCGCCCGCAGAAGCGGAAAGCGCAGCCGCAAACACCGAAGAAGCCGCGCTGGTGGCTGCCGGAAGCGGTGAAAAGGAAAAGTGCTACGGCGTCTCGAAGGCTGGCGAAAATGATTGCGCTGCCGGTCCGGGCACCAGCTGTGCGGGCACTTCCGTTGTCGATTACCAAGGCAATGCGTGGACGTATGTCGATGCGGGCACCTGCCTCGAGATCGAAACTCCGAACGGCACTGGCTCACTCGATCCGATCGAAGCCTGAGCCGTCAAGGAACAGCGCGCGGCCGTGGCTGCGCTTGCAAACAAGCCGTCCGGGAACAACCGGGCGGCTTTTTTGCTGCATGGCCAGCGCCGCACCCCTTGGGTTGATGCGCGTTCCTGCTAAGCTTGCAAGACAATGCCCAAGCGTCGCAATTCCAACGCCTTCCGCCCGAAGTTTTCCAGACAGAGCCGATTGCGAAGCTGGTGGATGCTGTGGCGCGTGCCAGCTCTGCTCGGCATCGTCAGTGCCGCATGGTGGTTCCTTTACCGGCCCTATGTGCACGAACAGGGCTGGGTGACCATGTCCGAAGAACTGGCGCTATGCGGACAGCCGTGGTCCGGCGCAGCGGGATGCGTGGTCGATGGCGATACGGTCGTGCTCGGCAATGGGCGTGAGCGCCGCCGGATCAGGCTGACCGGTTTCGACACCCCTGAACTGAACGGCGCCTGCGCAGCGGAAAGCCAGCGAGCCGAGGAGGCGCAGCAAGCGCTGCACGAATGGCTCGCGCGCGGTCCCTTCGAATGGAATGGCGACAGCGATCCGCCGCGCGACCAATATGGCCGGGAACTGCGCGAGGTCCGCAGGATCCTGCCCGATGGATCGCGTGAATATGTCGCGCGCACCATGATCGAGCGCGGGCTTGCCTCGGAAAGCGGGTGGGGCGCATTGCCGGTCGATTGGTGCCGGTAACGCCCGATACACAGGAAACACTTGCCCTGGCGAGCGCCTCGCATAGACTGCAAACCATACCTGTCAGCGGCATTAGGGGATCAGCCATGACCAGCCAGAACGCCAATAGCGGTTTCGATTTCAATCAACCGACCATTATCAACCTGCTTTATCTAGGTGGGCTTGTAAGCGGCGGATTAATGGCTCTGGTGGGCATCGTGCTCGCGCATATCTGGCAAGGCGATAACAGCGAGGACTGGGCTGCTTCCCACTTCACCTATCTCATCCGGACATTCTGGATCAGCTTCGCAGCCACCATCATCGCCATCTTCATGACATTCGTCCTGATCGGGTTTTTCATGTTCCCGGTTATCGCTATCTGGTTCGGCGTACGCAGTGTCATGAGCCTGGTGAAGGCCCAGAAGCATGAGCCGATGCCGGACCCGCAAACGCTGCTGTTCTGACGACTGTGCGAAGCGCCCGGTCAGCCAGGCGCAAACATCGCATCCACTTCGGCGGCGAGCGAAGCAAAATCGCGGTGCCCTGTCACGGACGCCGCGCGCTCCGCCCACATTTCGTCGATCGCCTCTGCAATCGAGGCTGGCAGGGCGTCGGCGCTGCTGCCGGAGGCCTGGACCTTGCTGGAATCGCTCGCCGCCGGGATTCCGCACTTGTCCTCGAGCACCCGGCAGATCATGCCGTCATCGAAGCGGTCCTTGTGATCGTGCATGAATTCGCGCGTCGTGCGCTCCATGACAAGCGCCTCGATTTCAGGGGTCAGTTCAATGTCGCATAACTGCGCCAATTGCCGGATCGCCTCACGCTTGTTTTTCACAGCCCAGCGATAGGTCATCACGAGGCTGCCGGGCTCGGCGCGCCTGTCATACCAGCTGAGCAAATGGGTAAAGTAATCGCAGCCGCCCGGCCCGCCGCTCATCCAGAGAGGGAGAAATTCCTCCATCGACACCGCGTCACGTTCAAGATGCCAGCCATTGATGAAGCGGTAGAACGAGACATAGGTTTCTTTGGGATCGCGCAGGGTCACGACATAGCGCATGCCCGCCGGTAAACGTTCGTATTCGCGGTGCGACTTGAAGCCGCGCGGGCTGGCTGGCTGCGGCGCATTCATGTCGAAATCGAGCAGGTAGGCGGTATCGTCCCACGGCGTGACGCGGCTGATATCGTCGAAATCCATGTCCCCGCCCTGCGCGCCGGTGCGCAGCTGATGGAACATTTGCTGCATGAGGGTGGTGCCGCTCTTCGCCCAGCTTGTGATGAAGGTATCGCCGGGCTGCGGCTCGTATGGCCGGTGGCCCGGTACGCTCCCCCTGCGATGCGGCGCCCATCACCTCGCCAAAGCCCTCGATCGTGCGCGCCTGACCGATTTTTTCGTTGCTCATGTCATCCCCCAAATCTGGCGCCCTGCGCCAAGGTATATCTGACGAATTTCTCGCAGCAAGGGCAGCGAGCAGGTCATCCGAGTAGGAACGCGCGCCAACAAGGGTTACACTGACAGAATGACATCACGAAACTTGGCTTTGGCCGTCATCACCGCGGCGCTTGTCCTGTCGGCCTGCGCGCAGCCCGCTTCCGATGAGCCCGGCGAATTAGCTGCGGCAAGCCCGCAAGACCGGTTCTGGGAGAGCCTCGCCAGCCATTGCGGGAATGCCTATGCGGGCAGTCTCGTAAGTGGTGACGCAGCCGATGCCGATTTCGCCGGCGCCCAGATGGTCATGCATGTGCGCGAATGCTCGGACGACCGGATCGCGGTTCCATTCCATGTGCGGAGCGGCGGTGAGTGGGACCGGTCACGTACATGGGTTTTCACGCGCACCGATCAGGGTCTCCGGCTCAAGCATGATCACCGCCACGAGGACGGCGAGAGCGACACGGTCACGATGTATGGCGGCGACACGGCGAGCGAAGGGACGGACCGCATGCAGGACTTTCCGGTCGATGCCGAAAGCATCGCGCTGTTCGAGCGTGAGGGGCTGGCGGCATCGGTGACCAATGTGTGGACCGCCGAAGTCGATGATGCAGCGTCCGAAGACGGCATCTTCGCCTATCAGTTGCAGCGAACGAGAGAGGGCGGCGCGCCCGAGGACCGATTCTTCAGGGTTGAGTTCGACCTCGGCGAAGAGGTGGAGGCACCTCCGCCCGCATGGGGTCATGAATAGCGCGGGGCCCTCGCGCCGATAAAAGCGGGGCTCGCCTATTGGGCGGTGATCTTCGCGCTTGGCTTCGTGCTCGGGACAGTGCGGACATTCTGGGGCGCTGAGGCGATGGGCGAAGGCGCGTTCATCCTGATCGAGATACCGGTGATCCTGCTCGCCAGTTGGTTCGCGGCCCGCTGGCTGACCCGCCGCTTTGCCGTGCGCAAAGCTGCCGACGCGCTCCTCATGGGCGCCAGCGCGTTCGTGCTGCTGATGGCGGCGGAACTGGCGCTCACTGCGAGTATTGCGCTCTCCCAGCCCGGGACAGACGCCGCGCAAGCCATGCGCGAGTGGCTCACCGGCTCGCTGCGGCCTCCCGGAGTTTATGGCCTGCTCGGTCAGGCCGCGTTCGCATTGCTGCCGCTGGCTGCGATCAAAGTGCTGCCGAAACGGTAAGATCGTCCGGCCGCCTCACAGATCATCCGCCCGGCGGATTGACCGGCTCCGCGCCCGAACCAAGATCGCCGGAAACCGCATCTGTACCGAGGGTTGGCTGCTCGGTATCGGCGCTTTTCTCACCATTGAGATCAGGCGGGATCGGCGTTTCGCGCGCCACGGGATCGGAGACCTCGAGATCGCTCGACGTGGCGTCGATGACCTCCTCGCTCACATCGTCGCCGCTGTCGGGCATGGTCTCTCCGGTGCAGCCGGCAAGGCCGATCGCCGCGATACAGAGCGGCAGGGCAAAAGGCAGTGGGTTTCGCATGGCAGGGTCTCTTCTTGCTTATTGTTGCAAGCCATCAATGCACAAAGACCCTCCAAGGTCCGGGGAATCGTATCGGCAGTCAAACCAGCTAATCGGCCTTGCCATTGTCATCGCCCGCAGGGACGGGGGTCATTGCTGTTTCCGGCAGGTCCACCTGAACCTCGTCCGGATAAGGGTCGCGCGCGATGAATTCACCTCCGCTGTCATCGGACGCATCGACCTCATAGGTCTCTCGCTCGCTACCGCCGCCGCGCGCGGCGAGGGCGAGCGCGATGATGGCGGGGACAGGGAAGGTGGGTTCGGTCATATAGATGGTCTCTCCAAAATGAATTGGCGGGGACAGCGCATCGCCTCATACGCTGCCCCCATTGATATCCGCGCCTCTCTCCCGGTGGCCTTGGCCCGGCGCGGATGATCGCCCTATTTGCGCAGAGGCGACAGGGCGGTTGTTGTCAGCTTATCCCATTCGCCGCGCCAGCGTGCGCGCTGCCTTGGCCGCTCGGCGCGCGGCAATCACGGCACCGATCGCCGCCACACCGGCATGACGCGCACGCCGCCGATGCCTTAGCTGCGTGATGGGATCGAAGCGGCGGCGGTCGGGGATGAACTTGCCAGGCGTGAACTGGTTACGCATGGACCGCCTCCTTACCGAAGGCCTGCGCGTCGGCATGTTCGAGGATCACCGCAATCTCATCCAGCAGACCGAGCCGCTGTTTCTTCAGCCGCTCGACATGGAAGTCGCTGCAGCGCTCCACTTCGGTTTCAAACCGGTGAATCGCGCGGTCGAGCGCCTGGAAGCGCGCGGCAAGCTTGCCGAAATGCGCATCGCCCCGGCCCAGCCTTTGCAGCGCTTCGGCATCGTGCGGAAACGTGTCTTGCAGCAGCGCAGCGGCGCGGCTTGCCAGTCCGCCTTTGAGGTCGGGCTTTGTGTGGGCAGGCATTGCGGCAATCTCCCTTCGATATTGAGGGGAGCGTAAGTGCCGCCGGGCGTGCCGTCTTTGATGTGTGTCAAAGCGGCCATAATGCACCGCCCAACTGGGTCAGGCCCGGTTTATCCCGAGCCGTCCGGAAGCCTCAGACGAGGTAGGCAAACACGGCCAATCCGCCCAGTAGGCCGAGCACGCATCCACCAATTGCTTCCAGAAAAACCATGTGAAACCCTCTTTGAATTAACCAGACTTCCTATCCAAGACGGGCGTGAACAAAGTGTTACCGGTTTGCAGAAAAGTGGCTGTTCGGTAACGCTTTTTTGACCCTGCTCGCACGTATTTGCTTAAGTCCCGGTCACGCGCGCCTTTACGCCTCGAGGGCGACATCGTTAACATGGGCCTAAGGGCACAAACGGAGGACACGGCATGAACGAGACAGCGCAGGGCGATCAGGCAGAACCCGCGAGGGATACCGGCGTCACCTTGCAGCGCCCGTTCATCGTGGCACTGCTGTACCTGCTCACCATAGTGCTGGGCTTTTCGGTGTTTGTCGGTCTCGTGCTCGCCTATGTCTGGCGCAGCGAGGCGGATGTGCAGGAGTGGGAGAGGACTCACTACACCTACCTGATCCGCACGTTCTGGATCGGCTTTGCGGTAGCTGCCGTCATGATGGCGCTGTGGCTCGGCTCGATCTTCGCGATCGCTGCCGGCGATGCGGGGCAGAGCGAGCCGCCCTCGCCCGCTTTCTTCATCGTCTTCTTTGGAGGGTTTGTCGTCTGGCTGGCGCTGGCGGGGTGGTTCTGCGCGCGCAGCATCATCGCGATGGTCCGCGCTGGCGAGCGCAAGCCGATGCCGCGGCCCGAAACCTGGCTGTTCTGAGCCGCGTCCGCAGTCCTGCGCAGTGTGCCCATGAGACACTTGAGACAGTGTCCTGGGGCAAAAAAGGCTCCCCTCGGATTAGCCCCCGTTCGTGATGCTGCCAGAATGCGGCGGGAGGGCAGGAGAGGCGCCATTCACCCGGCATAGCGCGGGCATGGCCGTGTAGGAAAGCTGTCCGCTCGTGCTGAAAGGCGCGCGGCGATCAGTCGTCCGAGGGCTGCGCGGCGCGGTCGCTGTCGGCGTCGTCGGTGTATTCGACATTCCCCGGCTCGCCCAGATCGGCGGTCACGCCGGTTTCGCCTTCGGGATCGGCGTTTTCGATACCGGGCACGGCCTGCTCGATCTGCTCGCCTGTCAGGTCGGCGCCGTCAGCGGGAGCGGTGATGCCGTCCTCTGTCCCGTCGGCGGGTTCGCGGTTTTCGGTACCGTACAGGCGGCGAGGGCGAAGCGCGCAGCGGTCGCGGCGGTCATCAGCTTGGCGGGAAGGGGAAATCGGTTGGTCATGGTAAGCCTGTCTGCTGTGTCTGTTTGATTAACCAACGCAGCCGCGCGCCTCACTGTTCCGAGAAGGTGCGCGCGCCCATCCCCTACGTCCATGATTTCGAAGCGGTTTTTGCGTGGCTACCCGCCAGGGTGTTACACCGCCGACGTGCGCGCCTTGGCGACGATGGCGGTGATGTCATCGAGAAGGGCCAGCCGCTTCTTCTTCAGCGCCTCCATCCGGTCATCGCTCGCCGCCTCGGCCTCGGCCTCGATCCGGTGCACCTCGCGGTTGACGTCGTGATACTCGTCCGCAAGCCGCGCATAATGCGCATCCTCCTGCTTGAGCCGGGTTATGAGATCACGGTCGCGCTTGAAGACGGTCGTGAGTTCATTGGGCGTGTGCTGCGACATGGTGGGGCCTTTCTGCCTTGGTGTGTGAGGGCAGATTAGCGGAGCGTGCGGGCGCGGCTTTGATGCAGGTCAAAACGTCTCCGCGCTCGGGAAAGACTATGCGGCGGGTGCATCGGCGCGCTATCGCTGCGTCATGGCCAAGGTCGAACCGATTGACGTCCCACTCGGCAGCCTGCTCGCCGAGTTTGGCGGACCGGGTGACTACCGCGATTGCTTCTGCCGCGTCGTTCCCAATATCGAAGGGCACGAGGTGACGCTCGCGGAGTTTATCGAGCGGTTTTATTGCAGCATGGCGTTTCTACCGGAACGCCTGATCCTGAAGGCCCTCGGCACCCCCGCCTCAAGCGCCGACGCCCGCGCGTTTGCGCACGGCGAGACGGAGAGGTTCGGCGCGTGGAAGCTGGTGGAGCGCACCTCAACCCAAGCGCTGGCGGTCTCGAAAGGCACGAACACGGCAAGCTGGTTTGCGGTCGAGCCGCGCGGTGCAAGCACCCGACTCTTGTTTGGATCGTGGGTCGGCGGGATCGACGAGTCGGGTTGGCGCGCGATGTTGTCAGCGCATGTGTGGTATTCGAAGGTGCTGTTGGGTGGGGTTGCGCTAGGATGAGGGCAAATGCAGCGACCATGAACAGCAGCCCTTGGCTTACTATTGGCCTAATGCGCCGTCAGAGCGACGAAACAAGGTTCATGCTATGGAACAAAAAAATCAGTTGAGACCATCGTGCTCTTCAGCCTTCAAAATCAGTTTTGTCAGCGCATACTTCTCGAGAGCTCCATCTCTATGACCTAGGTCCTTTCTGAGAGCTCGCAGGAATTCTTCATTTCGCAGAAAGAGCGTCTTGTGATCGTCAGTAGGCTTAGCATTCTCTTTCTGAAACTTGTTGTATGCGTTCACGGTTTCAGCGCTTCCCCAAGTCATTACATCCCTTGATAGGCTCTGTATCGACTTCACCATCTCTTCGGCCTCGACCTTCTCGCCAATGGCCATTCTGTGAAAGAACGACATATAGGCCTTAAAAAAGTACCCATAGGCCTCACGCTTCGACTCAAAGAGGCGCGCCTTACGCTCTCTTGAAGCTTGGACTGCATTGTTGATTACGAAAGCCAGAGCGGATCCACCTGCGGTCATCACTCCAAGTTTCACGTCCGAATCCGCCTTTCCATAGAGTCGAAGCACCTCGAGAATGATCTGTATAGCGACCCACCCCGAGACTAGCAGTATTGCTGCAGCAGAAAGATAGGACACGAAACGCATAGGTGTGGTCTCTCAATAAGTCATCCAGTGACGATGCCAAGGAGCTGGCTCACCCCGGACAGGCGCTGGAAACTCCGACTTCCTTTTTACCAACTCAGGCCAAATCAGATCTGGAACCATGTAGGGAGCTTCAAGAATGTTGATTGTCCCTCCACCCTGAATGAGCAGGCGTTTCAGGACCAAAGTGTGCACATCGCCGTTATCAAGCCGCGTGTTGAACGACCTGCGATTAGTGTGGACGAGAGCCCCCAAAATCTGGGCTTCAACATCGCTAAGCGAATCCAGATGCGCGATAGTGGCTTGCTTATGCGATTTCGATCGAGCTCTGTGCGATGCCCAGTTCCAAACGGAACTGATGGAACTGAATACGCTCAAAACACCGAATAAGAGCGCGCTAACTGTCAGCGCCTCAGGAACCCAACCCACTTTAGCAAGGAGCGGCAGTGCGCCGCTTCTGGTCAAATACAATAAGAGACTGAGAAAAACGGCAAGCGCCCAAAAAACCCAAACACGTTGTTCGAAAAGCTTGAGCCAGCTCGAATCAACGCCGGTAAGCATCTAGATCACTCCGCCGCGTCAACCTCGAACATATCCGGCCCGTCATCCGCAGCTTCGTCCTCGTTGACGGCCTTGGCGCTCTGGCGCTTGTCGAAGCTTGACCACACGTCGTTCCAGTTGCCGGTCGTGGCGCCCTTCGAATATTCGGTTGCGCGGGTTTCGAAGAAGTTGGCGTGCTCCACGCCGTTCAGCAGCGGGGCGAGCCATGGAAGCGGGTGCTCTTCGATCATGTAGACCGGTTGCAGGCCCAGCTGTTTCAGCCGCCAGTCGGCGATGTAGCGGATGTAGCGCTTGATCTCCGTCGCGGTCATCCCGTTCACCGGGCCCATTTCGAACGCGAGGTCGATGAAGGCATCTTCCAGCCGCACGGTCTTCTGACAGACATCGATGATGTCTTCCTTCACCGCCTTGGTCAGGCAGTCGCGTTCCTCGCAGAAGGTGTGGAACATCTTGATGATGCCTTCGCAGTGGAGGCTTTCATCGCGGACCGACCACGATACGATCTGCCCCATGCCCTTCATCTTGTTGAAGCGCGGGAAGTTCATCAGCATGGCGAAGCTTGCGAACAGCTGCAGCCCTTCGGTGAAGCCGCCGAACATGGCGAGCGTGCGGGCAATATCCTCGTCGGTGTCGACGCTGAATTGCTGCATGTAATCGTGCTTGTCCTTCATTTCCTCGTAATCGAGGAAGGCGCTGTATTCGCTTTCGGGCATGCCGATCGTGTCGAGCAGATGGGAATACGCCGCGATGTGGACCGTCTCCATATTGGAGAACGCGGTGAGCATCATCTTGATCTCGGTCGGCTTGAACACGCGGCCATATTTGTCGTGGTAGCAATCCTGCACCTCGACATCGGCCTGGGTGAAGAAGCGGAAGATCTGGGTAAGCAGGTTGCGCTCATGCTCGGTGATCTTCTGCGCCCAGTCGCGGCAGTCCTCTCCCAAAGGCACTTCCTCGGGCATCCAGTGGATCTGCTGCTGGCGTTTCCAGAAGTCGTAAGCCCACGGATATTCGAACGGCTTGTAGGTCTTACGGGCTTCGAGCAACGACATGTTGTGTTTCCTTCGATTGGGTCCAGCGACTCATATAGGGAATCATCGTGCGGATTCGAAGGCAAGCAGGTAGATTCAAGCGGGGATAAACCGTGTATATTCCGAGTCGAACCGATTGCGCGGGGCGGTGTCTTGCGCGGCGCTCAACACCTTCGATTGTGCGCTGCGCAACACCGGTACCGTTTTCGGCAGGCACGCCGATCCATAGCACATCTGCCCGGACCCGGCGATTTGCGGCTGGTTAGCCATTGCTAAAGCGTTTAGCTTCATAGGCCGATCAAGGGTTTGTTCGGGGGGATCGCAGTACATGACGACCGGAAACAGGCGTCCGCTCAAGACGCGCGGCGCGGGCTGGGCGAAGGCGCTTGCTAGCGCGCTTGCAGGCATGGGGCTGACGCCGAATGCGATTTCGGTGATCGGGATCGGCTTTGCCGCAATCGGCGCGTGGTGCTTTATCGAGGCGCCGGGCAATCGCTGGCTATGGCTGGGCGCGGCATTCGGCATCCAGTTGCGGCTGCTCGCCAATATGCTCGACGGTCTGGTCGCGGTCGAGGAAGGCAAGTCGAGCGCGACGGGCGCGCTGTTCAACGAACTGCCTGACCGCGCCGAGGATGCGCTGCTGCTCATCGCCGCCGGTTACGCTGTGGGCCAGCCCGAGCTCGGATATGGCGCGACGATCCTCGCTTTTGCCACCGCCTATATCCGCACAAGCGGCAGGGCGCTCGGGTTCGAGCAGGACTTCGTCGGCCCGATGGCAAAGCAGCACCGGATGTTCGTGCTGACCGTGGGAGCGCTGGCGATGTTCTTCGCCGGTATCGCGCAAGTGCTGGTCGCGGTGCTCTGGATCATCGTCATCGGCAGCGCGCTCACCTGCGCAGTCCGGACAGCGCGCATCGCGAACCTGCTCAAGGCAAAAGGCGGCGCAAAGTGATGGGCCGGATCATCGGCGAGCTGCTGTTCGCCGTCACCCAATTCCTGGTCGGCGGGCAGGCACGCTGGCGCGGGAGCGAGCCTTCGCGCCGCCAGCGGATCTACTTCGCCAACCATGCAAGCCATCTCGACACGATCATCCTGTGCGCTGCACTGCCGCCCTATCTGCGCCGCACCACGCACCCCGTCGCCGCCGCCGATTACTGGGGCAAGGGCGCGGTGCAGCGCTTTGTCGCGCTCGATGTGCTGAACGCGGTGCTGGTCGAACGCTCGGGCAGCCGCGATCCGCTCGCGCCCCTGTGCGAGGTGCTGGACCGCGGGGAATCGCTCATCATCTTTCCCGAAGGCGCGCGGCGCAGCGATCCCGTCCCCGGCGATTTCAAGGCGGGCCTGTACCACCTTGCGCAAAAGTATCCGAAGACCGAGCTGGTGCCGGTCTACCTCACCAACCTCGCTCGCGCCTATCCCAAGGGCGCGCTGCTGCCTGCACCGATCAGCTCGGCGGCACATTTCGGCGCGCCGCTGATCTTGGCCGAGGGCGAGGACAAGGCCGCATTCCTGGGCCGCGCGCGCGCCGCGCTTGTCACGCTGGCGGATGCAGCAGCGCCGGCGCCCAGCGATTCTGCCGCCAACGAGGAGAGCGAATGATGGACCCGGTGATGATGACCCTGTTCGGCGGCGTATTTGCGCTGCTGCTCACCGCCTCGATCATCGGATTTGTCCTCTCGCGGCGGGCCAAGACCGAAAGCGGGATCGAGACCGTTTCCAACCTCAACGCGCGGATCAAGGCGTGGTGGCTGATGATCGCGATCTTCGCGGTCGCCTTTACCTTCGGCAAGGGAATCACCGTCGCTCTATTCGCGCTCACGAGCTTCTACTGCCTGCGCGAATTCCTCTCGATCACGCCGACACGCGCGGAGGATCACGGCGCCACCGTCGCCGCATTCTATCTCTTCATCCCGCTACAATACTGGCTGATCTATATCGGCTGGACGAGCCTGTTCGCGATCCTCATCCCGGTCTGGGCGTTCCTGCTGCTGCCGCTGCTCGCCGTGCTGAAGGGAGAGACCGAGGATTTCCTCGCGCGCTCCTCGCGCATTCAATGGGCGCTGATGCTCAACGTATTCTGCATCAGTCACGCGCCCGCATTGCTGCTGCTCGACATACCCGGTTTCGACCAGAATTTCCTGCTGCTGTTCTTCCTCATCACCGTCGTGCAGCTGTCCGACGTGCTGCAATATGTGTTCGGCAAGCTGTTTGGAAAGCACAAGGTCGCCCCCCGCGTCAGCCCGGCCAAGACATGGGAAGGGTTGATCGGAGGCGGCCTGTCCGCCGCCGCGATCGGCGCAGGGCTGTTCTGGATCACGCCGTTTTCTCCGCTTGAGGCAGGCGGCCTTGCGCTCACCATCGTGTTCGCCGGGTTTGCGGGCGGGCTGGTGCTGTCGGCGGTCAAGCGCTCGCTCGGTGCAAAGGATTGGGGCACCATGATCGAGGGGCACGGCGGCGCGCTCGACCGGATGGATTCGGTCAGTTTTGCAGCGCCGGTATTCTTCCACCTCACCGCGTATTTCTTCGCAGTTTAGGGCGCCCGGGTGCTGCTGGCTCTCATCGCGATCTGGGCGATTGCCGAAGCGAGCGTGTTTTTTGTGGTCGCTGACGTGCCGATCATGGCGCTCGGGATAAAGGCCGGGATGCGCAAGGCGATGATCGGTGCAGGCCTGGCCGCGATTGCAGCGGCGCTTGGCGGAGCCGCAGTCTGGGTTTGGGCCAGTACCAACCCCAAGGATGTCATCGCCGTGGTGCTCTCTGTCCCTGCAATCGACGGCGCGATGGTGGCCGAGGTTCGGGAGGACTGGCGCGCGAACGGCGCGCTCGGCATGATGATCGGCAGCTTTTCCGGCGTTCCGTACAAGCTCTACGCATTGGCTGCGGGCAGCGCGCCGGGTGCTGGCCTTGCGGCCCTGCCGCTGTTTTTCCTCGCCTCGATCTTCGCCCGGCTGCCGCGTTTCCTGCTGGTCGCTGCGGTTGCCGGCTGGGCCGGGCCAAAGCTGCGGGCCCGCTTTGGCGCGGGGCCTGTCTGGAGCGCATTCGCGCTCGCATGGGTTGGGTTCTACGCCTGGTACTGGAGCGTGATGGGGTTCTGAAACGTCAGCCCGAGCCGCGTTTCTTCGAGCCGAAAAAGCTTCCCCCGCCCAGCACGGTGATGCCGAGGAAGAACCCGAAATCGTACCATCCGCCGGTATTGGGCACGGCGTAGACGGCGATGTCGGGGCTGAAAAGCGATCCGATCCAGCTCCACGGAAAGATGAAACCGTGCCACAGGCCCCACCAGAAACCGGGCGCGTCCTCGCCCGCGCTGACGCCCGCATCGATCTGCGATGCGCAGGCCGATAGCAGCAGCGCGAGCGCGCAGGCCGCTCCGATCCGGGTAATCGCCGGGCGGTTCATCAGGAGAAATATCTCACGGCGACCACGAACCACAGGATCGGTAGGAACGCGATGACCACCGGGATGTGGATGCGCGCAGCATTTGCGGCATGACCGGTGATCGTCACGCTCAATGTGCGGTATGCATTGATCAGGAATGCCAGGCCGAAAACGGTCCCGATAAGCCCGATCCATAGTATGGGTGCCATGCTTGCGTGTCCTCTCCGTCTGGTCCGGCGGAGAATATGACATAGATCGAGCCACTGTGCGAGAGGCGCGCTCGCCGCCGAGAATGCCGCTATCCGGCACCGGCGATCATGCTGGCGTTCACGGCGATATCTCGACCATCAACATCGCGGCACCGAGCAGCGCTATCGCCGGGCCGACGACCACTGCTATCCGAGCTGTTCCCATGAGCAGGGCCCGATTGAGAGGCGTTTTTGTGTAAGGGCTGCCTGAACCCTTCATCGGCTCGTGCCTTTTGCGCAAGACTGTCCAGCCGCTCCAACCGAAAAACAGCCCCATCCCGATCAAGAGCAGCGATGTAAGGACAGCCATTTCCTACCTTCTCTCAGATCGGCATGGCTATGACGATGCGGCATGTCACGGCCCGGATCGCCGTTCTCATCATGCCGTTTGCCTGGCCGCATCTGTCCGGCGTGTCTTGCAAGGATATCAGCATGACACAGATGCCGCGCATTTGCGACAGCGCGGCGATCAGCAGAAGCGCTGCGGCATTGCGCCGGGCTCTTCCTCGAATTCTCCGGGCGTCGTCTTTGCCGCGATATCGGGCACGTGGCTGCTCGCGAATTCTGCGAGCTGTTCTTCGGAAAACGGGGCGGCGAATGTCACCCCGACCTCGCCGTTTTCCGCCCAGCGAATGTTCGCGCGGTGTGGACCGGATGCGCCGATATAGATCTGGATCGGCGCGCCGGGGGTCAGTTTCTTGCCTTCTGCTGCAAAGCGGCATCCCCCGGTTGAAAGCTCGGACAGGATCACGTCGACATGACTTCCCAGCCCGGTGTGATACCGGCCGGGCAATGTTATGGTTTTGCGAGATGTCTTCCGGGTCCGCATGATGCGGACGGGATTAGCGCGGGGTGCTTAAATCGGGGTAAACGTGCGAAACCGTCAGAGCTCGAGCCGGTTCAGCAACGCGGTCAAAGTCACAAAGCCTGCTGCAAGGACGAGCACGTCCTTCAGGATATTCTTCCACGGCAGTAGGTTGCGCGGATCGTAGGCCTCCAGCGAGCGCAATTCCTCGAAATACCGATCCTCACCAGCAGCCAGCCGTTCATCGATTTTCGTTTGGTGCAGGCGCACCTTGCGATCGTGAAGACCGCGCATGGAAAAGCCGCTGCCGATGGTGACGGCAGCGGCTAGAAACATTGCCTTCCAGAGCTCCATTATTGGATCACTGGCAGCTGAGGCATTCCTCGTAATCGGTCTGCTGTTCGCCGAGTTCGGCTTTCAGCGCGATTTCGGGGGCGTCTTTCGTGTTGTCGGCTTCGACCCCGCCGGCAAAGCCTGCGCGCTGGACCGATTTCGAGCGGAGGTAATAGAGCGACTTGATGCCCTTTTCCCACGCCTGGAAGTGCAGCATCATCAGGTCCCACTTGTCGACATCGACCGGGATGAACAGGTTGAGCGACTGGGCCTGATCGATATAGGGCGCGCGGTCGGCGGCGAATTCGAGCAGCCAGCGCTGATCGATCTCGAAGCTCGTCTTGAAGCTCGCCTTTTCCTCTGCGGAAAGGAAATCGAGGTGCTGGACGCTGCCGCCCTTCTCCAGGATCGAGTTCCAGACATTGTTCGAATTCTTCGACTTCTTGTCGAGCACCTTCTCCAGATACGGGTTCTTGACGATGAAGCTGCCCGACAGGGTCTTGTGTGTGTAGATGTTGGCCGGGATCGGTTCGATGCAGGCGGATGTGCCGCCGCAGATGATGCTGATCGACGCCGTAGGTGCGATTGCCATCTTGCAGCTGAAGCGCTCCATCGCGCCCATATCGAGCGCATCGGGACACGGCCCGCGCTCCTGTGCAAGCAGCATGGAGGCTTCGGAAGCCTTGGCCTGGATATGCTTGAACATCTTCAGGTTGAGCGCCTTGGCCATCGCGTTTTCGAAGCCGAGGCCCTTTTGCTGCAGGAAGGAGTGGAAACCCATCACGCCGAGGCCGACCGAGCGCTCACGCTCGGCGGAGTATTTGGCGCGGGCCATCTCGTCGGGCGCGCGGTCGATGTAATCCTGCAGGACGTTGTCGAGCATGCGCATCACGTCTTCGATGAATTGCTTGTCGCCGCTCCACTCGTCCCACTTTTCAAGGTTGAGCGAGGAGAGGCAGCACACCGCCGTACGGTCATTGCCGAGGTGATCGACCCCCGTCGGCAGGGTGATTTCGGAGCAAAGGTTGGAGGTCGAGACCTTGAGGCCCAGCTCGCGGTGATGTTTCGGCATCATGCGGTTCACCGTGTCGTTGAACACGATGTAGGGCTCGCCCGTGGCAAGGCGCGTTTCGACCAGTTTCTGGAACAGCGAGCGTGCATCGACAGTGGCGCGCACTTCGCCGGTCTTGGGCGATTTGAGCTCGAATTCGGCCCCTTCGCGCACCGCTTCCATGAAGTCGTCGGTCAGCAACACACCGTGGTGCAGGTTCAATGCCTTGCGGTTGAAATCGCCCGAAGGTTTGCGGATTTCGAGGAATTCCTCAATTTCCGGATGCGACACGTCGAGATAGCACGCCGCCGAACCACGCCGCAGCGAGCCCTGCGAAATCGCGAGCGTCAACGAGTCCATCACCCGCACGAACGGGATGATGCCGCTGGTCTTGCCGTTGAGGCCGACCGGCTCGCCAATGCCGCGCACATTGCCCCAATAGGTGCCGATGCCGCCGCCCTTGGAGGCAAGCCAGACATTCTCGTTCCAGGTGTCGACGATACCGTTCAGGCTGTCGGACACGCTGTTGAGATAGCAGCTGATCGGCAGGCCGCGACTGGTGCCGCCATTGGACAGCACCGGGGTCGCAGGCATGAACCACAGGTTGGAGATGTAATCGTAGAGACGCTGGGCGTGGTCCTGATCGTCCGCATAGGCATCGGCCACGCGCGCAAACAGGTCCTGGTACTTCTCACCCGGGAGCAGATAGCGGTCGGTCAGCGTTTCCTTGCCGAACTCGGTCAGGTTCGCGTCGCGGCTCTCATCGGTGGTGATGGAGAACCGGCGGTCGTTGACCTTCTTGCTGTCGGTGTCGACAGCGCTCTTGGCCACTTCGGCCATCGCCCCTGCGAGCGCTTCTCCGGCCTTTTCCGCGACCAGCTCTTCGCTGCCCTTGTCGCTCGTCTTCATGCTCACAGCCTTTGCCTTTTTGGCGCCTTTGCCTTGAGCGGGAATGCCGGTTGTCGCGCCCGCATCCGCTTCGGTCAGCATATCGCCTGTTGTCTCGTTCGGCACGTTATCACTCGCTTTGAATTCCATGTCTGCCCCGTTCGTGTCCCGAATCGGAAGCCCTGCGACCTTCTAGCGAAGAATTGCGCATGTTCCGATTCTGTTCTCTACCGACCGATCAACAGAATTTCCGCAGGCTGGCCACAGCCTATCCCGCGATTTATCCCCATGATCACCCTATCCGGTGCAGCGTCGCCCCCCGTTTGAGACTCCGATCCCTAACGCAAAAGCCCCAATTCTCAATATGGGGTCGATGCGCTGCGATCACTAGGTCTTGTGGGTATACAGCCCCGAACAACCACTAAATACTGAATCACGAGCCGCCAGCGCGCAAGAGGGTAAATACCGAATTAAGGTAAATTGCCGGCTTGTCCCATGGGTGTATTACCCTACTGCAACGCCGCGACGCGGCAGAACTCCTAGACTTGTCAGACGCGCAACCCCAAAAAGGAATCTGCGAAAAAATTTTGATTGGCAAAAGCTGGCTGGCGCACTTGTGAATCATTCGAATCCAAGCACGCAACAATCGAATCCGGATTGCCCCCGAGGGCGGGCAAGATCCCTTTTCCCAAAATGCTGCCGAGGCGATTTGAGGCGACGGCCTGCTGCCGCAGCGCTAGTCTCGAATCATGCTCGAATCGGTTCCGCCCGCATTGCTCGGCGATCTGCGCCAGCGCCACAGCGAAGAGCAGCGGCGCTATCACGATTGGTCACACATAGAAGCGCTGCTTGGTCACTTCGAAGCGGTGCAGGACCGGATCAATGACCACGCTGCGGTGCTATACGCGGTCCTGTTCCACGATGCGGTCTACGATCCGAAAGCAAGGGACAATGAGCAGCGCAGCGCGGCCCTCTTGACCGAGACATCGCCGCCGATCGGAATAAAGAGCCTCTCGCTGGCGCGCCGCATGATCGAGGCGACCGAGGGGCATTACCTGCCAAACGATCTGTCCGGTGCCGCGCTCAAGGATTGCGAACATTTCCTCGACATGGATCTCGCCATACTGGGCGCGGCCCCGGACCGCTTCGACATCTATGAGCAGCAAATTCGCGCCGAATACGCGCACGTGCCCGCGGAGGCCTTTCGCGAAGGCCGGGCGAAAGTCCTGCGCCACTTTGCTCAGCGCAAGCAGCTCTATTTCAGCGCATGGGGACAGGACCGTTTCGAGCAGCAGGCGCGCGCGAACCTCTCCCGCTCACTCGCAGCTCTCGCAGCCTAGACGGACACTTCCCTCTCCCGGGTCGCAGCCCTGGCATGTTCCGCGATCTCCGACGCCAGCCGGTCGATCAGTTCAGGCGGAAGGTCGTGCCCCCAGCCCGGCAGCGTGACCAGTTTCGCATCGGGGATATGCGCGGCGGTGTCCTTGCCGCCTTCCAGCTTCACCAGCGGATCATCTTCGCCGTGGAGCACAAGTGTCGGCGTAGTCACCGATTTCAGCCGCTCGCGCCGGTCGCCGTCATCGATGATCGCTGCAAGCTGGCGCGGAAGGCCTGCGGGATAGACGCTGCGCTTGATCAGCGCGGATACGCGCTCGCGCCGCCGATCGGGGTCGGCGGGAAAGCCGGGACTGCCGATCGCCTGCTGTACCTTGATGCCGTGCGCGATCAGGTCCTCCTCCTTCATTGAGGGCAGCGGAGCGACCAGCGCATCCATAGCCGGCTTTTCGGCTTGCGGCAGTTTGGGATGGCCCGTCGTGGACATGATCGAGGTGAGCGAGTGCAGTTTGTCCGCGTGGTTTATGGCCATCAACTGGGCGATCATCCCGCCCATCGAGGCGCCGACCACATGCGCACGCTCTATCTCCAGCGCATCGAGCAGGCCCGCTCCGTCAGCGGCCATGTCTGCCAGCGTGTAGGGCACCTTCGCAGGGAAGCCGATGACCTTGCGCAGAACCTGCATCTTGATGCCGGGAGCTCTGGCGCCCTCCATCTTTTGCGAAAGGCCGATATCGCGGTTGTCGTACCGGATCACGCGGTAACCGTGCCCGCGCAAGGCTTCGACGAATTCGTCCGGCCACAGGATCATCTGCGCGCCCAGCCCCATGACGAGCAGCATCGGCTCGTCATTCGGATTTCCCTGTTCTTCGTAAAACAATTCGACGCCATTGGCGGTGGTTTTGGGCATTCTTGCGCTCCGTAACGTGTGCTTCGCCGCAGAGAGATGCCCGAAAAACGTCGCCAACCCAAGTCCGTGAGTGTCACTTGTGCAGGAGCAGGCCGGCCTGCTACACGAAGACGCGCCGCACCCGCCCTGCCCCTAGGTACTTACCAAGCGGGACTGGAGACAGGGAGATACGGCGCGCCTGGCCCTGATTAGGGGGCCGGCCTCGGCGTCGGGAGTTCCTTTCCTCCCTTAGCCGCCAAGCAGAATGTATTCGTCCGGAGCCCCGGCAACCGCGAAGCGTGCAGGGCTGGCCTTTTTCATTTCGGCGAAGAGATCTTCCTTGATCTCCTCGTTATTGGCGAAAACAATTCGCGCGAGAAACGGCGTGCCCGACGGATTGACGACCGGCACATCGCCGAGCGAGATCGAGCGTTCTCACGGCATAGGCTGCGGCCCGGCGCGCAGCCCAGTTGCCACGCCCTTCGATCAGCGTGATGTTTTCAGCCTTGCCGTCGGCACCCAGGGTAAAGGCGACCTCGACGATTGCATTGTTGGGCTGAAACTTGCGCGTGATCGGATTGCGGATCAACGCCCTATTGAGATCCTGGGTGGTCTCTTTCTGCCATTGCTTCATCGCACTGACCGAACGCACGACGATCGGTGCGCTTTCGGCGGTAGAAGCGGGGCTGGCAGTTTTCTCACCAGCAGAAACGGGGGCTGCCAAAGGCAGGGCGAGGGCAGCAGCCAAGGCGGCGGCGGAAATGGTTTTGGCAATAGTAGTCATTGGATCATCCTCTTTCGAGATCCCGAAGATGATCGATCGCAAGGACCAGACGCGCCGAGCACCAGTCCCTATTACTCGTGGCTAGGCTTTGTCGGTCGATCAGACGCGGTGGGCGATTTGTCGCAAAGTTTACCGTAAAGGCTGCCCACCGCGTCGAGACAAAGAATGCCAAATTATTAGAAAGTTACAATTCAGGATCGCCGGAGGGGCGTTTATGTCGCCTGAGCGGCTTGTTATGCCGATAAACTGCTTACCGGCCTCGACCGGCGTAATGCGCGCGCAATTTCAGCGCCACACAGGCCCGCCAATTTCGAAGCCCCGCGCCTCCAGCGCATCGAGCACGCCGTCCTTTTCGGCGAGCACCCGCAAGGGGACCACCGCGACAGTCACCCCGTCCTGTGCTGACGCGGTTTCGATGGCGTCGGTCCAGATGCCCCTGATCTCTCCGCCCAGCTCGTTATCGGCCCATGGCCAGCATCGGCCAAGTGCGATTTCGAGCGGATTGGCCATGACAGCGGGCACGTCGAGACTGCGCCAGTCGCGCCCTCTCTGTTCGATCAGCTCAGGGCCGATCTCGGTCGCGGTCATCGCCGCTTCGAGGCAGGGGATGTGCGAGGCTGGCTCGGCCTCCGCCAGATTGTCGAGCAGGTCTTCGCCGCGAAAACGCTGCGGCTCGTTCGATGGTGACGTCGGCATCCTCCGCCGCTTCGCGCACGATATCGGTCGCATCGTCGCCAGTGTCGTCGTCGAAATCGAGGCGGCGGGCGAGCAGGTCGAAAGCGGTCATCAGGAAACTGCCGCGCGAATAATCCTTGTCGTATCGGGCCTCGAGCGCAGCAAGCCGCTGACGCTGGGCGGTATCGAGGTAGTCTGCCGCGACGGTGTCATCCGGCAATTTGGTGAAGCGTCCGCCGCGAAATATCAGGCGGAAGATATCGCCCGGCGAGATCTTGGGACGCGCACGGATGATGACCCGGTTTGCCTCGCCAGTCGCCTCCTCCAGCCGGTCGGGCAGCCACGGCGTGCTTTCCGGCACAGCACGAATCTCGCCAACGAGGATGACCGCACCGGTATCGGTATAGATCGTCCACATCGGCGCACCGGACCGCTGCGCGGTGACGACGATCTGGTTCTGGGTGGGTGGGGGGTCCTGCGCGATTGCTGCGACGGGAAAAGCGAAGGTCAGGGCGGCGACTAGATCTCTGCAGGCACTTGAACTGAATGACATGTCGTGGGCGTTAGCCCGACCCACCTTGCTCACTGCTGTATGGCTCATTTTCGCGATGCCGATCGCATAGATCGTGCCCGTATCCCTTTGGCGAAATCGGGAGCCCGCCCCATTTCTCGATAAAGAAGGCCTCGAACTCACCAATCGAGTCCTGATCGCCATTCGTGTCGAGCCAGCTCACTATCATCATTGGTCGTTCGGGTTCCCAAGTACCCCCGGCATCGAATGAGACGCCAATCGTCGGCCCCCAAACCTTCTTTGCTAGGTTCCCAACCCCATACTTGTAAGACGTAACTTCGAAGCCGTGGCGCTCGAAAGTATCGACAAAGTCCATTTCCATGACGTGACGCTTGTCGAAGTCTTCCAAGCAAATGGCAGCGCTGTAATCTGGCGAACCACCGCTGCAGCCTGTCACTGCAAGTGCAGCGAACGCAACGAAAGGGGTTTTACTGCGCATCATGGTTTTAGGGAATGCCGGATCGTGCCTAGATGATTGGTGAACAAAGGAGCTAGTCCTCCGGTCCGAATGTCGAGCGTTGCTCCGAGACATCGTCCCAACCAATAAGTTCCGCCTTCGGCTTGTCGCGAGCAATCACATCAACGCAGTCATTCATTGTCACAAACTGATAGTGAGCGACCGGACCTACGATCTCGTTCATCAAATCCACTCGGGTCGGATATTCGCCTCCATTAACTGTCCGCGCGAAGCTTCCGTCTATACCCCTCCATCGGCTTGAGTCAGTTTCCACACTCATCCAAGTTTCATCGAGCACGCGGACAGTCATCACTTCGTCGAACTTGATTGCAATCAGCGGCATCGACGCGCCTGCAAGTTCCCAAATGAGAACGGCTCGCTCATCGGCATACTGAACAAGGCAATTGCCTGCCGTATCTACTGCATGCTTGTCGCCAATCGGAAAGCCTAGTCCCAGGTCGAACGGAGTGTAGACAATCGGCCCGTTCACGGCACGAGCACCGTATCCCGCGCAGCCTCAGCCGTCTCGGGGTAGTCCAGCGTGTAATGCAGGCCGCGGCTTTCGTGCCGGTCGAGTGCGCTTTTCACGATCAGTTCTGCCGCTTGCAGCAGGTTGCGCAGTTCGATGAGATCGGTGGTGACGCGGAAGCTTCCGTAATAATCCTCGACCTCGCGGCTGAGCAGATCGATCCGGTTGGCGGCGCGCTCCATGCGCTTGGTGGTGCGCACGATCCCGACATAATTCCACATGAAGCGGCGTATCTCGGTCCAGTTCTGCTTGATGACGACCTCTTCATCGGAATCGGTCACGCGGCTTTCATCCCAGGGCAGAATTTCGGGCGGCTGTTCGAGCCGGTCCCACTGGCGCAGAATATCGCCCGCCGCCGCTTCGCCGAACACGAAGCATTCCAGCAGGCTGTTGGACGCCAGCCGGTTCGCGCCGTGCAGGCCGCTTTCGGTGACCTCGCCCGCTGCCCAGAGGCCGGGCAGGTCGGTGCGCGCATCGAGGTCCACGACCACGCCGCCGCAGGTATAATGCTGCGCCGGGACGACGGGGATCGGCTCTTTCGTCATGTCGATGCCGAGGCCGGTGAGTTTTTCGTGAATGGTCGGGAAGTGCTCTTTCACGAATTCCGCCGGCTGGTGGCTGATATCGAGATGCACGTAGTCGAGGCCAAAGCGCTTGATCTGATCATCGATAGCGCGCGCGACGATATCGCGCGGGGCAAGCTCCATGCGCTCCTTGTCGTAATCTTCCATGAACCTGTGGCCCGTTTCCGGGTGAAGCAGATGTCCGCCTTCGCCGCGCACGGCCTCTGTGATCAGGAAATTCTTGACCTCCAGATTATAGAGGCAGGTCGGGTGGAACTGCATCATCTCCATGTTGGAGACCCGCGATCCGGCGCGCCACGCCATCGCGATCCCGTCTCCTGTCGCGCCGCGCGGCGCGGTCGAGAACTGGTAGACGCGCCCTGCGCCGCCTGCCGCCAGTATAGTCGCGCGCGCGATATGCCGTTCGACGTGCCCGGTTTCCTCGTTGAGCGCGTAGACGCCCCACACCCGGCCCGCAGCGGAGAATTTCTCGCGGTGGCGGTCGGTGATGAAATCGATGCACGTCCGCCCGGCAAGCATCGTGATGTTGGGGCTGGCGTCGGCGGCTTTCAGCAACGCTTCCTGCACCGCCCAGCCGGTTGCGTCGTCAACGTGCACGATGCGGCGGTGAGAATGGCCGCCCTCGCGGGTGAGGTGCAGCGCATCCTCATCGCGGTTGAACGGCGCGCCAAGCTCGCACAACCGGTCGATACTGGCAGGCGCGCGCTCGATCACGAATTCGACCGTCTCGCGGTCGTTGAGGCCTGCGCCCGCAACCATCGTATCGCGAATGTGATCGTCGAACGTGTCGCCCGCATCGAGCACGGCAGCGATCCCGCCCTGCGCCCATGCGGTCGATCCGCCGGTCAGCGAACCCTTGGCGAGCACCAGCACGCGCTTCGTTTCAGCAAGCTCGAGCGCTGCAGTGAGGCCGGCAGCACCGGAGCCGATCACGATACAATCGTATTCTGCTTTTTTCATCAGCGCGTCATGCCGATAGACAGTGGACCGGGCAAGCGCCGAGCGTGAATTGCGTATGCTTGCGCGGTTGCACGCACTCTCCTTGGCACAGAATGCTTGAACCCGGCGCGATAGCCGGTCAGGCGGGTCTCATGGCAAAACCGCATGCGCAATCGAACCGAGAGGCCCTGATCGCCCGGCTCTCCGGCTATTGGAAGATGGAGGCGGGCAATGTCGTGCTTCTACCGGCATTCATGGCGTTTCTGGCCGATAATCGGATCAGCGCCGCATCGATCATCGCCATGGCGGCCATGATGGCCTTGCTCGCGATAGGGGCAATCTATTGGCGCGCGAAACTGCACCAGATCGAGCATGGCACGTCGCCGGACAAGACAATTGAAGTTATCGCCGCGCTGGACAAACCGATGGCGCTCGCCAGCGCCTTGGCCATTGCCGCAGCAATTGCGGCATGGACGGTAGACGGGGTGGCGGCCGGGACGGCGGATCGCTGGATTGCGACCATTTCCGCAGCCCTCGCCGGACTCGAATACATCAATTACTATCACCGCCAATTGCAGCATTTAGACCGCCTGTCGGACTGGAAGCGGCTGATATCGGGCAGGGGGTTTCGCAAGAGCCAGCTGCGGCAAGATATCGAGCGGTTGAAAACCGACTAGGGCGCGGCAGGCATTGCGCTCCGCATTTCGTCAGAGCGCGTAGCAATCGAGGTCGGCGGCGATGCTGACTGCGCCCGCATAGCTTTGACCGATTGCAGCGAGACCCTCCTCCAATCGGCTGAGCGAGCGCTGCATGTTGTGCGTGAGGACCAGCCGCTCGGGCTGAAGCGCGCCTGCCAGGTCGCCGATCTCGGCAGGCGTCCGGTGCAGCCCGCGCGGCTGGCCCTGCTCGCCATTGATGACGTGATGCGCGAACAGGAGTGCAGGCTTGCTGTCTGTCAGGTCGGTCACGAACCGTTCGCTCGCCGCGCTTTGATCGCCGGTGATGACCACCGCTTTCCCGCCGACCTCGATTTCGTAGCCGAGCGCGGGGACCACGCCGTGATTGACCGGGTGGGCCATGATCGAAAAGTCGTCCGATACATCGAGGCCGACCGGCCCGCCTGCGCCTTCGGCAGTGACGATATCGCGCGCCTCGATCAGCGGCTTGTTCTCGCTTCCGTCGAGATAACCGCCATTATAGGCGAACGCGCCGCCATCCTTGGACAGCAACCTTGCGAGGAATTCACTGGTCGTAGGAAAGCGCGGCGCGGCATCGGGACCGACCACGGCGAGCGGCTCGCTGCGCCCTTCAAATCCGCCGGAATTGAGAATGCCCGCAAGGTCGCCCGCGTGATCGGCATGCAGGTGTGTGAGCAGGATCGCATCGAGGCTTTGCAGTTTTGCGCCCGCCTCTGCGTAGCGCAGGAAGCTGCCCGCGCCTGCGTCGATCAGCAGCCTTGGCTCGCCATCGATCCACAGCAGGTAGGACGTGCCCGCCCGGTCTGCCTCGGCAATCGGACCGCCGCTGCCGAGAACTTGCAGCGCCGCGCCTTCGGAAGGGCAGTCAGCGGGCTGCTCGGCGCGCGGAATGTCGCCCGGCAGCAGCGCTGATGGCTCGGGGCTCGCGGGCATGTCGCAGCCTGCAAGGCCTGCAATCGCCAAAACCGCCAGCGCTGCCCGCATCGCATCTCTCCCGCTTTAGCTGCCCGTCCCGGTGAGCTGGACGAAGACGTCCTCCAGATCCGCCTCGCGCGTCGTGACGTCTTCGACCGTCAGGCCCTTTTCCTGAAGGATTGCGAGCACCTGACCGGCACTCAACTTGTCCTTGTCATAGGTCACTTCGAGCGCGCGGGTATCGAGCATCTCGACCTTTGTGAACGCCTCGTGCTCGGGAGCAGAAGCAATGTCGGCATCGGTTTCGACACGCACGATCTTTTCGCGCGCCATCTCTATCAATTCGCGCGTTGGCTTGTTCGTGATGAGTTCACCGTGATTGATGATGGCGATGCGGTCGCACAATTCCTCGGCCTCTTCGAGATAGTGCGTGGTGAGCACGACGGTCACGCCCTCGCGGTTCATTTCGGTGACGAGTTCCCACAGCTGGCGGCGCAGCTCGACATCGACGCCTGCTGTCGGTTCGTCGAGGACGAGGATCGGCGGTGAATGCACCATTGCCTTGGCCACCAGAAGGCGGCGCTTCATCCCGCCTGACAGCGTGCGGGCATAGGCATCGCGTTTGTCGGCAAGGCGCACGGCGGCTAGCAATTCCTCGCTGCGCCGATCCATGCCCGCAATGCCGTAAAATCCGCCTTGGTTCTCCAGCACTTCGTAAGGCGTGAAGAACGGGTCGAACACGATTTCCTGCGGGACGATCCCGATCGCGCGGCTGGCATTGCGCCGCGCATTATCGATATCGAAGCCCCATATCTCCGCCGATCCGCTGGTCTTGTTGACCAGCCCGGCCAGGATATTGATCAGCGTCGACTTGCCGGCACCATTGGGTCCGAGCAGGCCGAAGATCGAGCCCTGCGGCACGTCGAAGCTCACCCCGTTCAGGGCCAGCTTGCCTTTCGCATCTTCGCCCTTCGCACCTTTTGGGGCGGCGTAGCGTTTCACGAGATTTTCGATGCGGATGGCGGGCGGCGTTGACATGGATGCCGCCCTAGGATGGGAGGTGATCTAGCGCAAACAGCAATTGAATTTGGCAGCGCGCGCGCCTATTCGCGGAGGCCATGATACAACCGCCACCAGAAGTGATCCTCGTCGATACCAAGAGCGTGAGCTGCGACGGCGCCAGCGCCATTCGCGGCGGCAAGGATTATCGCCCCGCTGCGCTCGGCCATCCGCGCATCTATCTCGAAATCGACGAGCACGGCTATGTCGATTGCGGCTATTGCGATCGCCGGTTCGTGCTGAAGGGCGGCCCCGCCGATGGCGCGGATCAATCGGCGTTGCCCGACATTTCCGAAGGCGCAGATCCCGGCCACCGCTAGTCTGCTGCCAACGCCAGCTCGCCGGTCAGGGTGCATTCAGGCGTGTTATGGTGTATCTCCGTGGGTCAAACCAAAGGAGAATGCCATGACCCGCCCGCGCATATTTTCCAAGCACTCCGCCGCACCCGGCTTCCTCGGCCTCGGCGCTGCCGCCGCTCTCGCGCTTGTCGCCAGTCAGCCGGCGCTCGCCGATGAACAGCAGGACGAGACCGAAGCTAGCGAGGAACTGAGCGAGGGCGAGAAAAAGCTCGCTGAAATGCTCGAAGGGCGCGTTGCGGGCGAACCCCAGCGATGCATTCGCACCCGGCTCAACAACCGTCTGCGCGTGATCGATGACACGGCCTATGTTTATGGCAGCGGTACCGTGCGATCTATGTGCAGCGCACGAAGAACCCGGAAGACATCGACCGCGATGACATCCTGGTCTCCCGCCAATTCAACGCAAGCCAGCTGTGCAAGCTCGATATCGTGACGACGGCTGACCGCGTTGCGGGCTTCTTCACCGGGGCGGTCTTCTTCGAGGATTTCGTGCCCTATACCCGGGCCGAGCAAACCGAAGACAACGGCTGAACTCGGCAGGTCCGACAAGCTCTCAGGAAAGCTCGCCGGACCTGGCCGGTACCGGTCCTTGCCGATCAGGCCGTCATCGCCGGTTCGGCGGTGGGCTGCGAGGCATCATGACCGCATGCAGGCGATCCTGCGCCGCGTGATTGCAGCGCCGCATAGGCATCGAGCATGCGGATCGATTTCTGGTAGTGATGCAGCACCTGCGAGGCGACCGGATCGTCGATGCTCATGCGCTCGTTGACGCGCGCGCAAGCACACGCGCCGGAAACGGCATCCGCACGGGCATTTTCTCTGGTACCGGCAGGCAGCGCGCTTGCACGAGCATCCCACACCCTCCCGCTTTTCCGGATGTCCTCGGCCTCACCGCGCACGTCGGCAAGGCTCGGCATGTGTTCGAATGTCTCGCGCGGTGCCCGCGGTACACGCGGAGCCATCCGGGGCGTTTGCGACGCAAGAGGACGCTGGTTGTCCGAGAAGGCAACCCGGCTCATGATGTTCGGGATCGCAGGGCCGACGCTTCCCTGCTGGAGGGCTTGCAACGCCCTTGCCGCGTGCATTTCGGCCCGTTCGGTGTCAAGCCGCTTTCGCACCCGCCATGCTCCGTACATTTCACCCGAAAGACAGCTTGCAATGCTCGATGCCGCAATGAGCACCAGCCACATTTCGAGCGTAAAATTCTCAATCATATATAATTCCCTCCGCCGGTCACGCGCGCGTGACCAGTAACGCTGTCCAATTTATGACCCCATCCAACCGCGCAGCATTCACATGAGTGAGACTGCCCGGATTTCAGCAAGCTAAGTGGACGACATCTAAAGGGAGTTTGTCGGGTGGCTACGTACAAACGCGCAGTGCCGCCCGTCCGCCGAACGGGAGAAGCGCGTTAACCTTTCGACATGGAGTTCATCCGGGCGAGGATTTCGTCGGCCTGGCTCATGATCCCGTCGATCAGCTCCTTGCAGGTCGGCACGTCGTTGATGAGCCCTGCAACCATGCCGCAGCTCCACGCACCCTTGTCCATTTCGCCTTCCATCATGATCGAGGGATAGACGCCCGCGACCTCCGGAAGGATATCCTGGATCGTGATCGCATCGCCCAGTTCCTTTTCCTTTTCGAGCAGGCGGTCGACGGCTTCGTTATGCAGCGCGCGTTCGGTATTCCTGAGCGGACGCATGACCAGCCGGGTGTCGAGTTCGGAGGCCTCGACGATCGCTTTCTTTACGTTGTCGTGCACTGGCGCTTCCTTGGTCGCAATGAAGCGGGTGCCCATGTTCATGCCCTCGGCGCCCATGGCGAGGCTGGCGACGAGGCTGCGACCATCGGCCATACCGCCCGAAGAGACGAACGGAATCTCGAGTTCATCGGCGGCCCGCGGCAGCAGGATAAAGTTCGGGATGTCGTCCTCGCCCGGATGCCCGCCGCATTCGAAGCCGTCGACCGACACGGCATCGCAGCCAATGTCCTGCGCTTTCAACGAGTGCCGCACGCTGGTGCATTTGTGGATTACCTTGATCCCGGCATCCTTGAGCGGCGGGAGCAGCTCTACCGGATTGCGTCCGGCGGTCTCTACCACTTTCACACCGCCATCGATCACCGCCTTGAGCAGCCCCGGATAATCGGGCGGAGTGAGCGTCGGCAGGATGGTGAGGTTCACGCCAAACGGCTTGTCCGTCATGTCGTGACAACGCGCGATCTCATTGGCGAGCTTTTCCGGTGTGCCCTGGGTCAGGCCGGTGATGATGCCCAGCCCGCCCGCATTGGAAACCGCCGCCGCCATCTCGGCAAAGCCGACATAGTGCATTCCGCCCTGGATGATGGGGTGCTGGATGCCGAACATTTCGGTGATGGCGGTTTTCATAGATCTCTCCCGGTTGATTTCTCGTCGTCGATTCGGAGCCTGTCGAAATTCGCACCCCGCCGCAACCATGACGCAGCGGAAAGGGCACCAGCAATTGACGCTTGTATTTAGATATTTTCCTATTTAGGAAAGTATCTATGGAAAAGGCATTCAAAGCCCTCGCCTCTACACCGCGCAGGCGTATTCTCAATCATCTGGCCGGTGGGCCGATGACGGTTGGCGAGATCGCGTCGAAGTTCGACATGGCGATGCCCTCTATCTCCAAACACATCGCGATGCTGCACGATGCGGGCCTGCTGCACCGACAAAAACGCGGGCAGGAGGTCATTTATTCCATTGCCGCCGACAATCTGGCCAATGCGATGTATTCGTTTCTCACTCCGTTCTGCCCAGAGGCGCGCGCTCTGGCAGCCGAACGCAAGCTGACGCGCGAAGACGAGGATGACGCGGTATGAGCAAGGTCCGCGGAGAAGCCGATGCGGGTGCCTACAAGGTCAATTCTCTTGGGGGCCTTGGCACCGCGGATGCTTCATCGGGCAGGCTGGTATGGGATCCAGCGCGGTCGATCTGGAATATGGGCTTTATCATCGGCGCACTGATACTCGGCCCGATGTTTTTCAGTTGGAGCGGGGTTGCCATCTTCCTGTTCCTCTCGGGCGCGACCCTGTGCGTCGGCCATTCGGTCGGGTTTCACAGGCGGCTGATCCATCGCAGCTTCGATTGCCCCAAATGGCTGGAACGGGCGATGATCTATGTCGGCGTTCTCGTGGGCATGGGCGGTCCGATCTGGACTGTGGGCCTGCACGACATACGCCACTGGGCGCAGCGGCAAAAGGATTGCCACTGGTTCTTGCGCCACGGCAAAGGCGCGATCGCGGATGGATTCTATTATCTCAATTTCAGACTGATTTTCGACAAGCCGCCGCAGTTCGATCCCGGCCCGGGCATTGGCGATGATCGCTTCTATCAGTTCCTGCAAAAGACCTGGATGCTGCACCAGATACCGGTTGCACTCGTCCTCTATTGGCTGGGCGGCTGGTCATGGGTTGTCTGGGGCGTCGTAGTCCGCGTCGCGGTTTGCTTTACCATGCACTGGTACATCGCGCATCACGCGCATCGCCATGGTCCGCAGGACTGGGTTGTCGATGACGCGGCGGTTCAGGGTTACAATATCGGCTGGCTCGCCATCCCGACCATGGGCGAGAGCTGGCATTCCAATCATCACGCTTTCCCCGCATCGGCGCGCCACGGCCTATATAAAGGGCAGATCGACCTCGGCTGGGAGTTTGTGCGGCTGCTGCGATGGATGGGCCTTGCCTGGGATGTAAAGACTCCGGACACTCTGCCCGCTCGCAGTGGCCTTACGCCAGTAAGCGAGCGAGCGCTCGGCGCAGTGAGTCACGAACAGCGCAAGGCGGCTCGTCAGCCGGCTGAATAGGCTCAACTTCGCTCGATCGGTCCCGTCTCGCACAACTCGCTAACGACGCAGATTTCGCATTTGGGCAGGCGCGCGCGGCAAACGCGCTTGCCGAACTGGATCAGCCAGAAATGGCCGTCGCGCATCGCCCAATCGGGGCTACGCTCTTCAAGCTGCTGCGCGGTTTTTTCGAGCCGTCTTTGCCTCGGTCAGCCCGATCCGGTTGCACACACGGTGCACATGCGTGTCGACCGCGATGGTCTCTTTGCCGAAAGTGAAGCTCAGCACGATGTCGGCGCATTTGCGGCCTATGCCGGGTAGGCTCATCAACCCTTCCCGCGTGCTTGGCACCGTGCCGCCGTGATCCTCGATCAGCGCGGCGCAGAATTTGCGGATGTTGCGCGTCTTGTTGTTGTAGAGCCCGCACGGCTTGATCGCCTGCGCAATGGCTTCGTCCTCCAGCGCGAGCATCTGATGGGGCGTCGTCGCGAGCGCAAACAGCGCCTTGGTCGCCGCCGCCGTGTTGCGATCGAGCGATTGCGCTGAGAGCATGCAGGAAATGCAGGACCGAAAGGCATCGGGCTGGCCCTTTGGCCCTTTGGCGTTTCGCGTCCGCCCCGGCATCGCCGCCGACAGGCGTCGATAGACCTCTTCGACCTGTGTTTCGCTGAGCATGCAGTGACAGCGTCTAGATCGGCGATGCGGTTCCCGTCTTGCAGTCCGCGCGCACCGGGCACTCCTTGCATTCAGCCTTGCGCGGGCGGCAATATGTCTGGCCGAGTTTCTTCAGCAGCAGGTGGTGCTCGTCCATATCCACGGCGGACCAGTCTTCGGGTACGATCGGCATCAGCGCGTCATAGGTCTTCGCGGTGTCGGCCTTGGCAGGTACGATCCCCATACGCTGCATGATCCGCCGGTGATGCCCGTCGATCACCATCGCGCGGCGGTTGAAGCTGCTCGCATTCATCACACCGGAAGAGTTCTTGCGCGCGATACCCGGAAGCGTCTCCAGCCACGCCATCGCCTCGGCGGTTTCGAGATTGGAGAGATGGCGCAGGTCCACGCTGCCCCGCTCGGCGATGATGGCATTCAGGCAGTCCTTGAGCCGCTTGGCGGCGACGGATGGAAAGGTCTGCCGCTGAAGCCGCGTTTCAAGCTCTTCAATCGGAGCTGCCGCCACCGCTTCCCATGATCCGTAGTCGGCGAGCAGCGCATCTGCCGAAGCATTGGAAGCCGCTGTCTTCGTCTGCGCGCCAATCACGCCGTGGACCATCACCCATACCGGATCGCGGCGCTTTTCAGGTGGGCGGACGATGCGCCCGAACCGCTCGATCAGGGCAGCCTGCATCCGGCGCAGGATATCGGTGCGGGGATCGGAGCCGAGGTCGAGTTGCATGGAGCGGTTCAATCGCCCTGCGCAAAACGGTCCACGAAATCACCCACACCCTCCATGTCGCCGAAACCGAAAATATAGGCGATCTCGACCGTGTCGGAGAAATCGAGCCCGCCCTCGGCAACGGCCGGGTTCACGTAGTCAGCGACCGGATTGTGCAGGTCGGAAAGCCGCTTCGCCTCGCGCCAGACGGGGCCGATGCGGGGGTCGGACAGCAGCGTCTGCCAGTGCGAACCATCTTTCGTGTTGAAAGCGGGTGATCCGTTGCCGGAAAAATTGCCATCTTGAACCCGGTGATACCGCGTATTGTAGACGACCAGCTGGATGGCATCCGCGCTCGTTTGGCTCTCGTTCCAGTAACTGTGCTGGACCACGTTCACAGCGGTCCACATGGCCTCGGGCAAATTCCTGACCGCTGCCGCCGTGACATCCGATTGTCCCGCCTCTGCAACCCAGACCTTGCCGCCTGCCGCAATCGTATCACGCATGCGGTCCGACAGCTTCGCCACGGTTTCATCGCGGCGGCGATGCGCATCGAGCCAGCGATTGCCGAACGCGAGGGTGAACAGCTCGGCTGCGGGCAGGAATTTTCCCGATTGTGTCCCATAGGCGCCGGCAGTGGCGACAAAATCGACGCAGGCAAAATCGGGATGCTTGAGCACCGATCCCAGCCCGGCGACCGCCTGGAGATCGTCGACATCAGGCTTGCTGTCGTAATTCGCCACGAGCAGATCACGAGCGGGATCGAACAGGCCGATTGGAGGCGCTTGCGAGCAGTCAGGTGCTGCGGCAATATTTGCCACAGAGGCGGACGTAACTGCGCCTGCAAGGGGCGCACATCCGGCCATGAGAAGCAAAGCAGTGCAGGCAACCGCGATGCGTTGCATCAAACCTCTCCCGTTCCGCAGCCGCCCCGCTATTGCTTCAGCTGGCCCCGGATAGCGCCCGCCGGAAATTCCGCGGTGTGCACATTGACGTAATAGTTGGCGAGCCCGTCATCGAAGGCTTGCTGCACCCATGATGTGTCGCTGCTGCAACCGCGCCAGCCGCCTTCGGTGGCCTGCGCCAGCGCGAGCACGACCGGTCCATCGGTTCCGGCCGCACCTTTGTGAATATGCGCCCCGGTGATCGGCCCCAGCCCTTCGAGGTCGTTGAGATCCCAACACACTCGGGTGAGTTCATCGGCAAAGCTGATCTCCGCCGTGCCCGATCCGTCGGGATCGCCGTCATGCACTTCGTTCGCGCCCGAAAGGTCCGCAGTGTAGGTCGAAGAGATCGTCTCGGTATAGGCTTCCTGCAGCGTCTCGCAGCCGGTCAGGGTGATCGCTGCGGCGCCAAGCAATAGGATGTTGCGGTTCATTAGGTCTTCCTCTCTCGATAACCCACCATGCTTAATTCTACGAACCGCTGCGGTGGGTGTTCCCCGTTTCGAGTGGGGGCAGAGAGGAACAGACCTGCCTACTCCCACTCGATCGTGCCGGGCGGTTTCGATGTGTAGTCGTAAACCACCCGGTTGATGCCCTGCACTTCGTTGACGATGCGGGTCGCGCATTGGGTCAGGAAGGCCGCGTCGAAGGGATAGACATCCGCCGTCATCCCGTCGGTGCTGGTCACGGCGCGCAGGCCGCAGACGCTGTCATAGGTGCGGCTATCGCCCATCACGCCAACGGTCTTGACCGGCAACAGCACGGCGAAGGCTTGCCAGATTGCATCGTAAAGACCCGCATTGCGGATTTCCTCGAGATAGATCGCGTCGGCCTTGCGCAGGATGTCGCAGCGCTCCTTGGTAACTTCGCCGGGAATCCGGATTGCGAGGCCGGGTCCGGGGAAGGGGTGACGGCCGACAAAGGCCTCTGGCAGGCCAAGCTCACGACCCAGATCGCGGACCTCGTCCTTGAACAGCTCCCGCAAGGGTTCGACCAGCTCCATGTTCATGCGCTCGGGCAGGCCGCCGACATTGTGGTGGCTCTTGATCGTGACGCTCGGCCCGCCGGTGAAGGAAACGCTTTCGATGACATCGGGATAGAGCGTGCCCTGAGCAAGGAAATCCGCGCCGCCGACCGCCTTTGCCTCTTTCTCGAACAGGTCGATGAACGCCCCGCCGATGAACTTGCGCTTCTTTTCAGGATCGGTGACCCCGGCAAGGCCATCGAGGAACGCCTGTTCGGCATCCACCGCGACCAGCGGGATGTTGTAGTGGTCGCGGAACAGCGAAACGACCTGCTCGGTTTCGTTGAGCCGCATCAGGCCGTGATCGACATAGACGCAGGTGAGCTGGTCACCGACCGCTTCGTGGATGAGGACGGCTGCGACGGCGGAATCGACCCCGCCCGACAACCCGCAAATCACCTTTCCTTCGCCGACCTGGTCGCGGATTTCCTCGATCTTGGTCTTGCGAAACTCGGCCATGGTCCAGTCGCCAGCCAGTCCGCAGACGTGGCGCACGAAGTTGGCGAGCAGCTTGCCGCCATCGGGCGTGTGGACGACTTCGGGGTGGAACTGGGTGCCGTAGAATTTGCGTGCCTCATCGGCGATCACTGCGAAAGGCGCGCCATCGCTGGTGGCAACAATTTCAAAACCGGGTGCAAACTGCGTGACCTTGTCGCCGTGGCTCATCCAGACCTGGTGGCGCTCGCCCTTTTTCCAGAGGCCGTCAAACAGCGCGCAATCCTTGGTCACGGTGAGGTACGCGCGGTACGAATTCGCCACCTTCACCTGTTTCGTGGCCCGGGCGCACTTCGCCGCCGAGTTGCTGGCTCATGACTTGCTGGCCATAGCAAATGCCCAGGATCGGGACGCCCGCCTCGAAAAAGCTCTGGGGCGCGCGCGGCGATCCGTCGTCCGGGACGCTGGCGGGCGATCCGGAAAGGATGATCCCCTTCGGCTGCATTCGCTTGAAGGCATCCTCGGCCACGGTGAACGGCGCGATTTCGGAATAGACCCCTGCTTCGCGCACGCGGCGGGCGATCAACTGCGTAACCTGGCTGCCGAAATCGACGATAAGGATGGAATCGGGGAGATGCTCTGCGTCCATTGCGCCGCGTTACGTCAGCGCGCTCGGCCCTGTCCAGCATGCCGTAACGTCAGCCCGCCACCTATCGACAGATATTGCAGTGCAGCAAGAGTGCATCCCATGAAAAACCTGGAAAAATTATTGCGAAACCGGGAACCTTCGATGCGGACTTCGCATTTGCAACATTGTCTTGTGCAATGCACCAGAGTTTCAAAGAACAACCGAATGCCGGCCAGCGGCATCACGAACCCTCTTCCATCGGAGTATCATCAATGCGTTTCTCTCTCCCAATCCTCGCTCTCGCGGCTGTCGCGGCACCGGTTTCGGCTGCTGCACCGGCAGGCGAGAAGATCGTCGACGTGCGCATCGCGTTCGCCGACGTCGACCTTGCCACCACCGAAGGCCGCGCCGCTCTCCGGCAGCGCATCGATGCGCAGGTCGAAAAAGCCTGCACCATCGAGGCCAATTCGCGCTACGGCTATGGCCGCGATATTGTCGATGACAGCTGCGTTGCCAATGCGCGCGCCGAAGCTCTCGCCCAGGTGGAGCGCGTAGTCGCCGCCCGCGCACGCAGCGGACGCGAAGTCGCGGCAAACTGATCAGACGCCCTTACCGGGGTGTCCGTAAACACCAAAAAGGGCCGCAGGATCGTTCCGGCGGCCCTTTTTTCATGCGCGATCCGGGAGCCAGAGGCGGTCTGACGCCGCGGCACGGCAGATGTTGCATATTTTGCACTGAACTTGCGCATTTTCGCATTTGAGTTTCATGCAATCGAACATCATTTAGCTCCTTGCAACGGGCAATCAGGCATCTCTCTCCTCCCTGCTCCCGCTGCAAATTGCACCGCTACGGGTTCGATCTCGGTCCCTCCCGGTGCAGTCTGCTTGTCGCCAGCAAGCAACCGGACGCTGAACGCGGACAGGTATCTTCCAGGACCTGTCCAGCACATTCAGCGAAACAAGCGTACTCCCCCTACGCTTCGGTTGCTTACGGGACACGAAGCTGCAAGGTCTGCGCGCCCGGATGAGCGCGCCACAGGACCTTGCCGCCGAGAGTGTCGAACCATCTGGCGATCCAGCAGCGAGCGAGACGCGGCCACCCATTCTCTCCCCCTGAACCGGTGGCCGCGTCTCCACTTTTGCGCGCAACTTCGGACGTCTCGCACCGCACTTCAATCGCCTTCCCCGATCAGACTGAACGGTAATCACTGTGCGCATCGGGGTAACAATATTGCTCTTCACTTCGTATTTATAAGCGCAAGACCGGCGCCATCCCGCAGCCGGTGAGCCTCTCAAGAGGCGATACCAGGAGTAGAAACATGAGCATGTTCACTGAGAAGACCTTCGCGCTGCTTATCGCGATTGGCCTCAGCACGATCTCGTTCAACACGCTGATCGTTTGAGCCGCCTGCCGCCGGAAACCTCCGGCGGACAAACAAGCATTGCCGGGAGTGATTACACGGGTAGGCACTCCCGGCATTATGCTTCTTGGAGCCAATCCTCTAGCGTCTTTGTGCCGGTATCTCTGTTGGCAAGGCGGCGCGATTTGAGTTTTAAGTCTCTGACATCAGCCGCGTGGATCGATGACATAGCCGCAGCCAGCGAATAGCCTCAGGGCGCGAGCTGTTCCGCCAAGTCGCGAAGCTGTGTCTTGAGCAATTTGCCGATATGGCTGCGCGGCATTTCATCGATCGGGTACAGCGCCGACAATCGCTGGGTCTTGCCCAGCCGGGCATTGACCGCGCCGCAAATCTCCTCGCAGCTGCGCGCGCCGTCCTTCAGCACCGCGAAGCCGACCGGCGTCTCGCCCCATTGCCTGGAGGCAATGCCGACGACAGCGGCTTCTGCCACGTCCGGCTCTTTTTCCAATTCGGCTTCGAGGTCGCTGGGGTAGATGTTGAACCCGCCCGAAATAATCATGTCTTTTGCGCGCCCGACCAGTTCGACGAAACCGTCTTCGTCGACCCGCCCGATATCGCCCATGCGCATCCAGACCTCGCCGGTCGCAGGATCCCGCCACTGCGCTTCTTCGGTCTTTTCCGGGCGGTTCTTGTAGCCGGACATCATCGTCTCGCTGCGCCCGATCAGATTGCCCGGAGTGCCCGGCGGCACTTCGCGGTCGTCATCGTCCACCACTTTCATCACGCTGCCCGGCGCCGGCCTGCCGACGGTGTGCAGCTTGTCCCGGAACTGGTCCGCCTGAAGCAGGCACACGACGCCGCCTTCGGTCATCGAGTATATCTCGACCAGCCCTCCCGGCATCCGGTCCAGCACTTGGCGTTTGAGCTCGGGTGAGAACGGCGCGGAAGTGCAGTACTTCATCGCCAGCGAGGACAGGTCGAAATCGTCGAAATCGGTAAAGTCCATCAGGCGCTGGTACTGCACCGGAACCAGCATCGTCACGGTGGTGCGGTCGCGCTGCGCGTATTCTAGCCACTTGGCGCAGTCGAACTTGCCCATGATCCGCACCGTCCCTCCGGCAAAGAGCGGCGCGAGGAATGCCACCATCGTGGTGTTCGAATAGAGCGGCGTCGAGGCGAGCGAGCGCACCGGCAGGCCCGCTTCGAGATAAGACAGCGCGGTCGAGGCAAACTGCCGCCAGCGCATCTGGTGCGAATGGACGATCCCCTTGGGAATGCCGGTCGTGCCGCTCGAATAAATGATGTTGAACGGATCGCCTGGCTTTGGATCGAAGGGCGCAGCGGTGCTTCCCGGCGGCGCCATCCATGTCTCGATATCCTCCAGCGGCACGCGAGTGAGGTCGGCCATGAAATCGGCGCCCAGTTCCTCGGCCTTGGCCCTATCGATGAACAGGAGCCGTGCGCCCGAATCCCGCGCCATGCCGGCAAGTTGGTCCGGTGAGGCGCTGGTTGTCAGCGGCGCGGCGACGCCGCCTGCGCGGATAGCGGCGAGGAATACGAGCGCGTAATTGATCGACGATGTGCCGAGGATCGCGACAGACTGACCGCGCTCCAACCCGGTCTCGATCATGCGCGCCGCGAGCCGCTCGACCAGTCCGATCAATTCCGCCCATGCGCAGTCGCGCGTGTCGTCGATCAGGGCAATCTGGTCGGGATGCGCGACCAGCGTGCTCGCGCAGGATAGCGGGAAAGGACCCAAAATCAGTCCGCAGCTTGTCGATCATGTCCACCCTCTTCGATCCGCGGCATTTGCCAATGCCGCTTTGCCGGGAATTCGGAGCAAGCGGCCAGCGAGGGAAAGGATTTGTTTGTGAAAAGATCAGGCCGCAGCGGCCCACGCGGACGCTGTCAAAGCCGTTCGAGCAAGGCGTCTATCCGCGCGGCCTGCTCTTCGCCGCCGAATGGCCGCAGCGCCGCGGCGATGCGCCGGGCCTCGGCCTTGCGGCCATTGGCGGCCAGCGCGTGAGCGTGGTGCCAGCGGATGGTGAAATCTGTGGGCCGCGCCTTGAGCGCGCTGCTGGTCAGGCGAAGCGCCTCGCTCTTGTCGCCTCCCGCCTCGAGCAGCATCCAGCCAAGCGTGTCCTGCACCTGCGGGTCGTCCGGTGTCAGCGAATACGCCGAGCGGGCCAGCCGGAGGGCATCGGCAGGCTTGCCCGAATTGAGCTCCGCCCAGGCGGCATTGTTCAGAACGAGCGCATTATTCGAAAAGCCGTTGCTGGCGAGCTCGCGGTAGATCGAAGCCGCGTTGGCCCAGTCTTCGTTTGCGATGGCTCGGTCCGCTGCTGTCAGCTTTTCATGCGCATCGCTGGCCTGCGCCAGTTCGGGCATGCGCGCGGCAAATCGTTCGGCGTCGCCGCGCGAGCGTGACAGCCTGACGGCAAGATCAAGCAATTGCGGCGATGCTGCCGCGCGCTGCGCCGGGCCTTCGATCGCTTTCCACGCAGCGTTCGCGTCACCCTCGGCGAGGTATGCCTGAGCTAGCACCAGCGAAGCGTGCAGATGTCCGGGGTTCGCATCGAGAAACCGGCGCAAATGACCGATTGCGGTCTTCTGGTTGCCGCGCAGATAGGCGATTTCGCCGAGCAGCAGCGAAGCCTGGCTCATATCACGCAAATCGGCCTCGACGGTCTGCATTAGGGTGTGCGCGGTTTCCAGGTCGCTGTCGTGAAATGCGAACTTGGCTCGCAGGAATGTCCCGACGGGATGGCCGGGCGCAAGTGTGTTCAGATTGGAAAGTGCGGCCTTCGCTGCATCGCGGTTGCCGAGATCCGCCTCGGTCGCGGCAAGGTAAAGCATCGGCCCGATCACGGTCGGGTGCGCCCGCGCCGCATCGGCGAAATGATCACGCGCGGCCGCACGGTCTTCGTCAAGCAGGTCGAGCCTGCCGCTCAAGAGCAAGGCGTGCAGGCTATCTGGATCGGAAGCTGAGGCGCGGGCTGCAAATTCGCGGGCCGATGCGATCCGGCCTCTGCCAAGGGCCATTTCACCGCGCAGCGAAAGCAGCCGCGCATCCTGCGCAAACCGCTCAATAGCGGCATCGGCGGTTTCGTAAGCGGTTTCGGTGTCTCCTTCCGACAGAAGAACGCCGATTTCCACCCACGCAGCGCGCGGCGAAAGCTCACTTACAGTCTGCGCTGTTCCAAGCGCCTTAGCGGTCTGGCCGGTCAGCAGCAGCGCATGAGCCATGATACCCGCAGCTTCGAACGATTCCCGATCGGCAATGGAAAGTTCTTCGAGCGCTCCGCGCGCCCCTTCGCCGTTGCCCATATCGACCAGCACTTCCGCTAGCCGAAGGCGCAGGGCCGTGTCTTGCGGAGCATCCTGGAGCGCGGCGATAAGGTGAATCCGCGCCGAGCGCAGGTCATTGGCCGCGATCGCCGCATCCGCTTCGGAGCGCGGATCGCTGCTCGCAATATCGCAAGCGGCGAGCAGCAGTGCCGAAGCAATACCGAAAGAAAAGCGCTTGATCATGTCAGGCGGCGAGAGCGGGCGATACGAAAGTGCCGCCCGGTTCGCACTCAGGCCGTTGCCGCATCGCGGTGATGCTTGCGGCGCAGCAAGACTGCCAGCGCAAGGCCGAACAGGAGCAGCATTCCCGGTGCGGGCACTTCGGTGCCGCCGGAAAGGTTGAAGTTGATATCCCAATGCGAGCCTCCGGTGTAGTCGCTGCCATTGGGATTGAGCAGGTTCAGCCACGACGAACCGCCAAACACGGAGGTCTTGTCATTGGCCCCCTCACCGAACTGGAACAGCGTGTTGCCTGCGAACGGATCGCCCGATTGCAGGCTGTAGACCGTGCCGTCGATGGTGATAGTTCCGGTTGCATCGGTGAAAAAATCGATCTTGGCAGGATCGTACGCACCGCCGCCAGCCTTGTACGTGTTGCCGCCGGGAAGTTCGTCGACAAGTCCGGTCAACGACAGGTCGAGCGTGGCGACCTCGCCCAGATTGTTGATCGCAGTTCCGGTGAAAGTTCCGGTCTGCGCATCGGTATCCACCGTGAAAGTGGTTCCGTCCTCAAACGAGAAATTCCGATCGCAGCCACTGTTGCGTGAATTCGTCCAGAGGCCGTGCGAGCACCCCGAACCGGCATTGTAGTCGGACACATCGTATTCGATGATCGATGCCGATGCGGGCGCTGCCGCGACGGCCAGCGATGCCGACGCCGTCAGAGCTGCAATTGTAAGAGCCTTACGCATAAAATCCCCCGTGTTCCGGCTGAGCGGCGCCGGCCCCGTATCAAAGTGATCTGGCCGCGGCGAAATCGAATCGCGAGCCGTGAAGTTGCTGTCCCTTGCGTGGGGGCAGATGGAAGTTCAGACAAGTTTGCTAACCTAACTTCCGAAAGCCTGTTTCAACGCGGGACAAAGGGCGCGGCTCATATGAAGCGCGGCAGAGCGCGCCCCTCACTTGCCTTGAGTTTGCGCCTGACTAAGGTCGGTGCGGGCGAATTCTTCGGGGAGCAGAAAAATGCGAGTTGGTCACTGGAAGCATTGGGTAGCGGCGACCGTTGCACTTGCCGCACCAGCATCATCGCTCGCCGACACCGGCGCCGCGCAGCGCCTCGTCCTGGCCATCGTCGCTCATCCGGATGATGAATTGTTCATCGCACCCGCGCTTGCTGCCGAGACCCGCAGCGGATCGCAGGTCATTATCATCTACGCCACAAGCGGCGATGCAGGTCCGGGCGTGAGCGCGATGGAGAAAGGCACAGCGCTCGCCCGCAAGCGTGAACAGGAGGCAGCCTGCGCAGCCGAAGCGCTGGGCGGCATCCCGCATTTCCTAAGGTTTGGTGATGGACAGCTGGCGCACGATGCTGGCAGCCCGGAAAGCACGGCGGCAAAGCTGCGCAAGGCGCTGCGCGAGGAAATTGCCTCGCGCCGCCCGCACGTCATCATGACATGGGGAGCGGATGGCGGGTACGGCCATCCCGACCACCGCATGGTGAGCAGCCTCGTCACCGAAATCGTGCAATCGCTGGGAGAAGCAAGCCGCCCTTCACTGCTTTATTCCGGCATTGCCAGCGACCGCACCGAAGATGCGCCTGAGATCGGCGTGTGGGCTGAGACTGCACCGGACCTGCTGACGGTAAGCTACAGCTATACCGGCGCTGACATGAGCCGCTCGAACGCGGCCGCGCAGTGCCATGAAACCCAATTCGACGCCGCGTCGCGCGCCGGGCTGATGCCGCTTCTCGATGAGAGAATCTGGCAGGGCGAGGTGGCCTTTCGCGAGGCCTTCTGACTGGCGCTGCAAGCTGCCGAGCGAGGCGGTGGAAAAATGGCACCCAATCCCCCTTGAAAGTTTGGGTTTCGCCATTGCAACGCCTATATAATGCGAATGGAAGAAAACACTGAAACACCGCCTGAAAAAGTAAAACAAATGGGCGATTACGGCGCGGATTCGATCAAGGTTCTCAAGGGGCTGGATGCGGTTCGCAAACGCCCTGGCATGTATATCGGCGATACCGATGACGGATCGGGCCTTCACCACATGGTGTTCGAGGTGTCGGATAACGCCATCGACGAAGCTCTGGCTGGCCACTGCGACCTCGTCCTGATCGAACTCAACCCCGACGGCAGCGTCTCGGTCGAAGACAATGGCCGCGGCATTCCGGTCGACATGCACAAGGAAGAGGGCGTGTCCGCTGCAGAGGTCATCATGACCCAGCTGCATGCAGGCGGAAAGTTCGAAAACACTTCCGACGACAACGCCTACAAGGTGTCTGGGGGCCTCCACGGCGTGGGCGTCTCTGTGGTGAACGCGCTGTCCGAATGGCTCGAACTGGTCATCTGGCGCGATGGCAAGGAGCACTGGATGCGCTTCGAGCACGGCGAGGCGGTCAACAGCCTTGAAGTGCGCGGCGATGCGCCCAAGGTCGACCAGAACCCGGACGATAACGGCTTCAAGAAAGGCACGCGGGTCACGTTTCATCATTCGAACGAGACGTTCAAGAACGTCACCGAATACGATTTCGACAAGCTCGAACATCGCTACCGCGAGCTTGCTTTCCTCAATTCGGGTGTGCGCGTCCTGCTGCGCGACAAGCGGCACGAGGAAGTGCTAGAGCATGACCTCTATTACGAAGGCGGCATTGCGGCGTTCGTGAAATATCTCGACCGCAACAAGGATGCGCTGATTGCCGAACCGATCTCGGTTTCCGCCGAGAAGGATGGAATCGGGATCGACGTCGCACTCGAATGGAATGACAGCTATTACGAAAACGTCCTCACCTTTACCAACAACATCCCGCAGCGCGATGGCGGCGCGCACCTGGCCGCGTTCCGAGCGGCGCTGACCCGCACGCTCAATGGTTATGCCGACCGCTCGGGTCTGCTGAAGAAGGAAAAGGTCTCGCTCTCGGGCGAGGACATGCGCGAAGGCCTGACCGCGATTGTCAGCGTGAAGCTGCCCGATCCTAAATTCTCCTCGCAGACCAAGGACAAGCTGGTGTCCTCCGAAGTGCGCCAGCCGCTGGAATCGCTCATGAGCGAAAAGATGAATGACTGGCTGGAGGAAAATCCGGTAGATGCAAAACTCATCGTCCAGAAGATCATTGATGCCGCCGCCGCCCGCGAGGCGGCCAAGCGCGCCCGCGAAATGAGCCGCAAGGGCGCGATGAGCGTTGCCAGCCTCCCCGGCAAGCTCGCCGATTGCCAGGAACGCGACGCAACGAAGGCAGAACTGTTTCTGGTCGAGGGCGATTCTGCAGGCGGTTCGGCCAAGCAGGGCCGCGACCGCAAGACGCAGGCGATCCTGCCGCTCAAGGGTAAGATCCTGAATGTCGAGCGCGCACGGTTCGACCGGATCATCAGCTCCAAGGAAGTCGGCACGCTGATCCAGGCGATGGGCACCGGTATCCGCGACGAGTTCGACCTGGAGAAGCTGCGCTATCACAAGATCGTGATCATGACCGACGCCGATGTCGACGGCGCTCATATTCGCGCGCTGCTGCTTACGTTCTTCCATCGCCAGATGCCGGAAATCGTGAAGGCAGGGCACCTGTTTATCGCACAACCGCCTTTGTTCAAAGTCGCGAAGGGCCGCAGCGAAGTCTATCTGAAGGACCAGCCTGCGCTCGATCGCTACCTTGTCGATGCCGGGCTGTCAGGCCGGGTGCTCGAAAGCGCCACCGGCGCGCGTTCGGGCGAAGACCTTCACGCGCTCGTCGAACACGCGCTGCGCATCCGCAATCTCATCGCCTTTGTGCCGCGCAAATATGACGTCTCCATCGTCGAGCAAATGGCGCTTTCGGGCGCGCTCGATCCTGCGCTCGACGACGCCAAGCGCGCACAGGCATTGGCCCTTACCGCAGAGCGTCTGGCGATGGCCGATGATGATGCAAAATGGACCGCAGAGCTGCGCGCTGACGGCTCCGTCATGTTCGCCCGCGTCTGGCGCGGCGTAACCGATGCGCACGAGATCGAAGCGAAGTTCCTGGGCAGCGCCGAGGCGCGCAAGCTGCACACGCTCGCGGCAGAACACGCCGAAGTCTATGCGCAGGCCGCCCAGCTGGTTAAGGCGAAAGTGGCCGATGCAGAGGATCCCGAGGTTCCCGAACAGGAAGGCGAGGTGATCGAGGCGAGCGCCGAGGATGCGATCTTCCGCCCGACCGAGCTGCTCGACAATGTGCTCGCCGCCGGTCGCAAGGGCCTGTCCATCGCCCGCTACAAGGGACTGGGCGAAATGAACGCTGAACAATTGTGGGAGACCACGCTTGATCCCGAAGCGCGCATCCTCTTGCAGGTAAAAGTGGAAGATGCCGACGTCACGGATGAGATCTTCACCCGCCTGATGGGCGATGTGGTAGAGCCTCGCCGCGAGTTCATTCAGGATAACGCGCTGAACGTCGCCAATCTCGACGTGTGATGATAAGTCGCTTTGACGCTTGCTGTTTGAACCCTATGGTCCGACATCGAGCGTCATGACCACTGAATCCCATCACACTATAGAACTGCAACAGATCAGCTTCCTGCTGATACTGGCTGCTGTCACGTTCTTGCTGATATGGATATCGTGGCCGTTCGCGACGCCATTGCTGTGGTCCGTGCTGGCGGCGATCATGTTCCAGCCGCTCTACAAATGGGCGCTCGTCAAATGCCGCGGGCGGCGCAATCCTGCTGCCTTGATTTCGCTCACGATCATCCTGCTCGCCGTGATTCTACCTGCCTTGTGGGTGGGGACGCTGGTGGTTCGCGAGGCGTTGGACCTGATCGCCGCCTTGCAGGATGACCCCATCGATCTCGAAGGATTGGCGACCGATGTATATGCGATGCTTCCCGCGTCGGCTCAGGAAATGGTCGACCGGAGCGGCTGGGCCGACACAAGCGAGGCACAGGAACGTTTGCAGGAGATCCTCGGCGAGAGCGCCGGGATGCTCGCGAGCCAGGCGGTGTCCATCGGCAGCGGCGCACTGGGTTTCATCCTCAGCTTCGGCCTCGCGCTTTATGTGACCTATTTCCTCCTGCGCGATGGATCGCGCATCGGCGAGACGATCCTGCATTCCGCGCCAATCGAACGCGAGATTGCCGACCGGCTGGCCGAGCGGTTCCTTGGTATCGTGCGCGCCACGATCAAGGGCTCGGGCGTCGTCGGCCTGGTGCAAGGTACGCTGGGCGGTATCACCATGGCAATCGTGGGCATGCCCTCGGCCTTGCTGCTCGGCGTGATGATGGCAATCCTCGCGCTGATCCCCGCCGTCGGGACCGCGCTGGTCTGGGCACCGGTGGGCATCTGGCTGCTTGTCACAGGGTCGGTCTGGCAGGGCATTTTCGTGCTCGGCGCAGGGTTCATCGTGATCAGCTCGGTCGACAACGTGCTTCGCCCGATCCTCGTTGGACGCGACACCGGCATTCCCGACTGGATCATCCTGGTGACCACTTTGGGCGGTCTTTCGATTGCGGGCTTTTCCGGCATTGTACTCGGGCCGCTGGTCGCAGGACTGTTCCTTGCCAGCTGGTCGATCCTGCAGGAACAGCGCGCCGAAGACGCCGAGGCGGCAGCGCGGTACCGGACCCGTGTCGACGTCGATGGCAAAGCCCGCTCCGACACGCCTGGCCCGGATAACCCTCAGCCTGCCGCGCAGCGTGAAGAGGCCTGAGCGGTGCAATCGCTGGTCGAACCGGGTAGCCAGGCCGAACAGGTCGGACGACTGTTTCTCGCCGGTGCGGTCGTCATCTTTCTCCCGGCGCTGCCTTTCGGCAATTACCTGATCTACCCCTTCGTCATCCTTACGACTTGGTTCCATGAAATGGGACATGGCCTGACCGCGCTCGCATTTGGCCAGGATTTCGTGCGGCTGATGATCTTCGCCAATGGGTCGGGCGTGGCAGAAAGCATGGTGGCGGGCGATGCGTCGGTATTCACGCAGGCTGCCATCGCGGCGGGCGGACCGCTTGCGCCGAGCGTGGTGGGTGGCGGACTGATCATGGCGAGCGCCCATCCCAAGCTATGGCGGTCGATGCTCTGGGCCGTCGCCGCGGCAATTCTGATCTCGGTCATTGTCTATGTCCGCTCACCGGTGGGATATTCGGTTCTGCCACTGGTCGGGGCGGGCCTGGCCGTGATCGCATGGCGCGCACCGGCTGGCGCGGCGCGCTTCACGCTGCAATTCCTAGGAGTGCTCGCTGCAATCAGCATGCTCGCCGATTTCAATTACCTCTTCACCGAAGTCGCGGTGATCGGCGGCGCGCGGATCCTGTCCGACACCGGGCAGATCGAGGCGGCGCTGGCCTTGCCGCATTGGGTCTGGGCCATCGTGCTGCTGCTGATGTCAGCGCTCATGATCGGCGCCAGCCTCAAATACGCGCTCAATGGCAATCGCCTGCGAACGCGCGGGACGAAGCGTCCTGCAAACGTGCTGCAATTCAAACGCAAGCCTTAGGGGCTGCGCGCTCCCCCAAGCGAAAGTGCTAATCGGCGCGCGCGCCGCTCCGGGTTAGCGTGCGCGCATGTTCGGTAATCCATCCATGCAGCAGGTGCAGGCACTTACAGACCGGCTTGCAATCGAAGAGGTGCTTGCGCGCTGTTGCCGCGGGATCGACCGCTGCGACGCGGACCAGCTGGCGCAGGTATTCACCGAGGACGCAAGGATCGATTATGGCGACGGCCCCAAGCCGATTGGTGAAACGATCGCCGATCTGATGACGGGCCTGGGGGCAATGCGGCTTACCCAGCACAATATCGGCAATGTGATCTGCAAAGTGAATGGCGATTGCGCGCGGGCCGAAACCTATTGTGTCGCGCTCCACATCCTGCCCGCCCAACACGGCACTGACGAAACCGAACTGGTGGTCGGCGGACGGTACCTCGACCGGCTGGTCAGGCGTGGGGAACAGTGGCAGATCGCAGAGCGGCTCTACATCATGGACTGGAACCGTCAGCAGCCTGCGACGATGCGGGAAAGCGGCGGATTGTTCGACACGCTCGCGCGGCGCGGCAAACGCGCGCCGGACGATCCGTCTTGCACGTGGTGGGCAGGCGAGGACTAGGTCGCGATGCGCAGCGTATTGACCCCAGCGGCCTGCGAGCCTGCCTCGCCCGAAAGCCCGATGAATATCGTATCTATGATGCGCGCCAGCTTTTCTTCGGTCAGCTTCTCGCCGAGATAGATCATCGCGTCCGGCAGCGTGTAGTTCGAAACCATCTGGTTGATGAGCGAAAGCGCCTCGTCGATTTCAAGCCCGGCAAAATATCCCTCTGCCTGCGCCTCGGCGATGACTTCGCATTGGTAGTGGTCGGCAAGGTCGACATAGGAGCGCACCCGCTCAAAATTGGCCGCGCCCATTTCGCAGATATTCGTGAAAAACTCCGGGTCGGCGCGAAACCTGTCGCGCGAGATTTCGAAGCGGCGGCGGAAGAATTCGTAGAGCTTGCGATTGGGCGGAAGGTCGGTCGCCAGCACTTCCTCCATCGCGGTCATGTGCGGCTTCAGCCAGGCCTGCGCAATGGCATCGAACAGATCGTCGTAATCGGCGAAGACTTGGTCGAAGCGGGCACGTGACAGGCCGCTTTCCGTAATCGCCACCGCATGGGGGATTTCCGACCCGCGTTCTTTCACCAGATCGAGCACCAGCTGCGCGATCCGCTCGCGTTCGCTCTCTTTCGTCTGTTCGCTCAGTACCATGCGCGCCGCGCCCTCCTCGCTCGCGCGTAAATAGGGTGCAATTGCGTCTCGTTAAAGGCTTGGGCCGACAAATATTGTGCGTCGCAGCGACGCGCTACGTCACCTTGCCGTGTTTATGACGCCGACTTCGGGGGCATCGGGATGAAGGCCGAAGTCCGACGCTTGTAATCGGCGTATTTGTCGCCCTTGGACTTATCCATGCCTTTCTCCAGCAAGGTCACGCCCGACCACTTGGTCAGCGTGAACGTCAGGAACAGCGGGCCGATCACGGTGTAGAGCGCGTATTCCCACCCGGCGCTCGCGCAGACCAGCCAAATGCCCCACCACGCCATGAAATCCCCGAAGTAATTGGGATGGCGAGTATAGCGCCACAGGCCGGTGTCGAGCACCTTGCCATCATTGGCAGGATCGTTCTTGAACCGGGTCAGCTGCCAATCGCCAACCCACTCGAAGAAGATGCCGACCAGATACACCGCGAGGCCGATGAAGCTGAGCGTCGTGATCGGCGCGGGCGCTTCACTGGCGAGGATACCGACCTGCGCCGGGCTGGAGACGGCAAATAGCAGAACCGCCTGCCCCAGCCACACCTTGGTCAGGGCGGCCATCACGAAATTGCCCTTCTCGCGGTCCTTTTTCAATATCATCTTGTAACGCTTGTCCTCGCCATGTTTCCACCACCGCGCGAACAGGTAGATGCCGAGGCGAAAGCCCCATGCGGCAGTCATCGCCAGTAGCAGCGTCGCCAGCGGGCCGGGCTCATCGAGCTGGATCCAGCTCACCAGCGCCATCACGCCCATGCCTGCGCCCCAGAACGCATCGACGAACGAGACATCGTTGATCCGTACGGAGATCGCCCACTGGATCAGCACCAGCACGATCAGGACCGCGGCGTTGATTGCCAAAGCTTCAAACATCGTTCTTGCCCTCGATAATCGCCTTCGCCTGCGCCTCGAGAACCTTGAAGCGGTCATAGTCGGGCAGCTTGGAGCGGAACCATTCCGCCAGCTTCAGCAGGTCTTCGCCATAATTCCCGGTGGGGATCAGCGGTTCCCCGAAACCGATCACCATCCGCTCGTTATCGGCGTAGGCCGGAACAATCGGCGCGCACGCGGCCTGCGCAATATTGTAGAATCCGGACTTCCATTTGCCATCCGAAGACCGCGTGCCTTCGCAGGCGATCACCAGCGCGAGCTCGTCTCGCGCCTCGAATTCTGCGGCGACCTGTTCCACCGCATTGGCCTTCTTCGTCCGGTCGATGGGAATGCCGCCCATGTCGAACATGAAGTTGCGCATCATGCCCTGAAACAAAGTGTGCTTGCCCATGAAATTGGGCCGCACTTTCTCCTTGTGCGTCGCGCCGGCGAAGAACACGAAATCCCAGTTCGAAGTGTGCGGCGCGCCTGCGATCACATATTTCTTGAGGTTCCTAGGCAGGCCGCCCTCAATGCGCCAGCCTTTCCACGCGTAGATCGCAATGATGATCCGGCGCACGATGCGCGAAAGCAAAGTGGGCTTGCGCCGCGCATCACGGGTTTGGTCGTTTGACAATTAAGGTCTCTCCCCTTGCGTGCGTTCTTGCCCGCATTGGGGGGAGTTACGCAAGGGAAAGGGTGCGGGTTTCAGGATACACGGAGCATCAGTCCTTGTAACTTGGAGGGATCGCTCTCCAATCCGCCACACTGGGTCGATCCTCTCCGTTCAAGAACTGCCGAAATGCAACGAGCATCTCTTCGCGCTCGAACAGAAAGGCCTCGATGCTTTTCACCCAGAACTGCCACCAAGGATGCGGCAGTACGACTCTTGATCGGTCTGGAGTGACACCCTCATGCCATTCGTCGATGTCCGGACCTCTGCGTTCGAGGTAGAAACCCATCCTGCCGTCGGGGCGCTCGAATGCCATCGCGTGCAAGTAATTTTGGCCGGTGATCTCGAGTTGAGCGATCCAGCCTTCATCGATTTCTTCCTGACCGAGCGACTTTGCCAGACCATTCTCGGTGACGTCAGAAAGTGAAATGCGTTCAGTCCAAAAGAGCAATATTCACATCCTGAACACGCCGAATTGCGGTCGCTCTGCAATCGGAGCCTCAAGCGTCGCGGCGAAGGCCAGCCCCAGCACGTCGCGCGTTTGCACGGGGTCGATCACGCCGTCATCCCACAGACGCGCGGTGGCGTAATAGGGGTTGCCTTCATCCTCGTATTTCTGGCGGATCGGAGCCTTGAAGGCCTCGGCCTGTTCCTCGGTCCAGCTGTCGGCATCGCGGTGGACGGTTGCGAGCGCGCTCGCGGCCTGTTCGCCGCCCATCACCGAAATGCGCGCATTGGGCCAGGTGAAAAGGAAACGCGGCGAATAGGCGCGGCCTGCCATGCCGTAATTGCCCGCGCCGAAGCTGCCGCCGATCACCACGGTGATCTTGGGAACGGTCGCGGTGGCGACGGCTGTGACGAGCTTTGCGCCGTGCTTGGCGATGCCTTCCGCTTCGTATTTGCCGCCGACCATGAACCCGGAGATATTCTGCAGGAACAGCAGCGGGATGCGGCGCTGGCAGGCAAGTTCGATGAAATGCGCGCCCTTTTGCGCGCTCTCGGAAAAGAGGACACCGTTATTGGCAAGGATCGCGACCGGCATCCCCCAGATATGCGCAAATCCGCACACGAGAGTGCTCCCGTAATTCGCCTTGAATTCGTGGAATTCGCTGCCGTCGACCAGCCGCGCGATCACCTCCTTCACGTCATAGGGCGCGCGGACATCGTCTGGCACGATGGCGTAGAGATCGTCCGCGTCGAATTTGGGCGGGCGCGGATCTTTGAGCGCGATGTCTTTTGCCGCATCCGTGTTTTCGCCGAGATGCGAAACGATATCGCGTACAATGGTGAGCGCGTGCTCATCATTTTCGGCCAGGTGATCGACCACGCCCGATTTCTTCGCGTGAAGATCACCGCCGCCCAGATCCTCGGCGGTGATTTCCTCACCAGTCGCTGCCTTCACCAAAGGCGGTCCGGCGAGGAAGATCGTGCCTTGGTTGCGGACGATGACCGTCTCATCGGACATGGCCGGGACGTAAGCCCCGCCAGCCGTGCAGCTGCCCATCACGCAGGCGATCTGCGGAATGCCGAGCGCGCTCATGTTCGCCTGGTTAAAAAAGATGCGCCCGAAATGGTCGCGGTCGGGAAACACCTCCGCCTGGTGCGGCAGGTTCGCCCCACCTGAGTCCACCAGATAGATACACGGCAGACGGTTCTCCTGCGCGATTTCCTGCGCGCGCAAATGCTTCTTGACCGTCATCGGGTAATAGGTGCCGCCCTTCACGGTGGCATCGTTGCACACGATCATCACCTGCCGACCCGAAACCCGCCCGATCCCGCAAATGAGCGAGGCGCCATTGATGTCGCCTTCGTACATGCCGTTCGCAGCGAGCTGGCCGATTTCGAGGAAGGGCGATCCGGGATCGAGCAAGCGTTCGACACGCTCGCGGGGTAGGACCTTGCCACGCGAAACGTGGCGATCGCGGCTGCGCTCAGGACCGCCTAAAGCGGCATCCGCGACGGTCGAACGCAATCTTTCGGCAAGCGCCTTGTTATGCTCCGCGCGGGTTTTCGCCTCAGGTGTCTCGCGGTCGAGTTTGGTCGTTAGGGCCGGTGCGCTCATGACATTGCTCCTAAAACGGCAAAACCACCGCTGGCAATCAAACTAGGCCAGCCGACATGCTTCCCTCTCGACGAGAAAAAGGAAAGCAGACCGAAAGCGATCCAGAAAACCCCGATGAACACGATCAACTGCGCCGGGATTGCAGGCCACACTACGACGATTGCGCTCAGGACCATGAACGCGCTGGTGAAGTGCCAAGCGCTGCGTAAGACTTTGCGCGACTGGTTCTTGTCGAGGGGTGGCGCACTGCCCTGCAAGAGCGGCCCGATCAGCTTTTTCTCGCCTGCATAGGAGTGAATGACAGCCGTGAGTATCATCGCAGCCGATGAGAGCCAGAGCCAGATCACCCCGCCGCCCCGATCAGTTCCCGCCCGATCAGCATTCGGCGGATCTCGTTAGTACCCGCGCCGATATCGAGCAGCTTGGCATCGCGCATATAGCGCTCCACCGGCCAGTCCAGCGTGTAGCCCGCGCCGCCCAGCGCCTGCACGCTTTCGGCTGCGACCCGGAACGCGTTCTCCGACGCCAGCAGGATCACGCCCGCCGCATCGAAGCGCGTCGTCTGGCCCGCATCGCACGCTTTCGCCACCGCGTAAGTGTAAGCGCGTGCCGATTGCAGCGCGACATACATGTCCGCGACCTTGGCCTGCATCAGCTGAAAGCTGCCGATCGGTTTGCCGAATTGTTTGCGCTCGCGAAGATACGGGATCACCGTGTCGAGACACGCCTGCATGATGCCCAATTGTAATCCCGCGAGCACCACGCGCTCGTAATCGAGGCCGCTCATCAACACGCCGACGCCGCCATTGACCGGGCCCATCACGCGGTCCTCTGCAATGTGGCAATCGTCGAACACCAGCTCTGCCGTGGGCGAGCCTTTCATGCCGACTTTCTCGATCTTCTGGCCGATCGAGAAACCCTCGTCGCCCTTTTCGATCAGGAACGCGGTGATCCCGCGCGATCCGGCGTGGCCGTCGGTTTTGGCGTAAACCACCAGCGTATCGGCTTCGGGTGCGTTGGTGATCCAGAACTTGGTTCCGTTGAGCACATAGCCACCCTGAACTTCCTCCGCTTTCAGCTTCATCGAGACGACGTCCGACCCGGCGCTCGCTTCGGACATTGCCAGCGATCCGACGTGCTCGCCGCTGATGAGGCCCGGCAGGTATTTCGCCTTCTGCTCGTCATTGCCCCAGCGGCGGATCTGGTTGAGGCACAGGTTCGAGTGCGCGCCGTAAGAGAGGCCCAGTGAAGCGCTCGCGCGGCTCACTTCCTCGACCGCGATCACATGCTCCAGATAGCCGAGGCCCAGCCCGCCATCTTCCTCTTCCACAGTAATCCCGTGCAGGCCGAGCTCGCCCATCGGCTGCCACAATTCGCGCGGAAACCAGTCCTCGCGGTCGATCTTTGCCGCCAGCGGGGCGATCTGCTCATTGGCAAACCGGTCGACGCTGTCGCGGATCATCTCGGCCGCTTCGCCGAGCTGGAAATCGAAATCGGGCGTGGCTCGCATGAATACTATGTCCGTTTTGTGCCGTCTGGGCCGCGCCGACGGGTCAGGCCGGCGCCGCGATCGGCAGTTGCTATGCGGTGGCCTTAGCAATGGCGCTGGCAAAGGCCAACGTCTTGCCGTTTGGCAGCCCGGTGTCACCGTATGGCACTGTTTTGACGAGGCGAAGCATTGCTGTATGGCGCTTTCGAAACGAGGCTTCGAGGAATCACTACCTGACCCAATTCGAGATCCAGAACGTGGCCAAGCGGCGCCGCCCCTGCGAGCGAGTTTTGCTCGGAGGATGAGCGGCTTACGGTCCTGGCCACCTACGGGATGGATAATCTGGATGGCGATGACGAGCTAGCCCGGATCGCGAGCTTTGCGGCGAAATTGTGCAACGCCCCGATCACGCTGGTCAGCATCGTCGAGGAGGAGCGCCAACGCTTCCTTGCCCTGACCGGTCTGGAAGAAAAAGAGACCCCGCGCGAGTGGAGCTTTTGCGCGCATGCCATGGTCGGCGGCAAGCCCACTATCATTCGCGATGCACGCGAGCATCCAACCTTTGCCGACAATCCGCTGGTCACAGGCGCGCCGCATATCCGGTTCTACGCCGGCATCCCGCTGATCAGCAGCGAAGGCGCGCCGCTGGGCACATTGTGCGTTATCGATATCAAGCCGCGCGCCGAAGGGCTCGACGAATTCCAGATGGAAGGTCTCGAAGTGCTGGCGATGGCTGTGAGGCGAAGGCTCGATGCGCACCGCGAATTCAGCCGTGCTTTCGCGGAGGTCGAGGAAAGCGCCGAGCGGGTGAGGTTCGTGCTCGATTCCATGCCCGATATCGCATGGTCATCGGCGGCGGGCGGCGTGTTCGACTATTTCAACGCGCGCTGGGAAGCGATCACCGGGCTTCCGGCGCCAAAGACCGTCGAAGACTGGCGCCAGGCGATCCATCCCGAAGATTACGACGCGACGCTGAAGAAGTTTTCCGAAGCAGTCCTGGCAGCCGAATTGTTCGAGGACGAATGGCGGATGCGGCAGGCCGATGGCAGTTATCGCTGGGTGTTGTCGCGCGCGATCCCTTCGACCGGCAATCCAAAGACCGCGCGCTGGTTCGGGACACTGACCGATATCGACGACGCGTACCGAATGTCGCAGGAACGCGAGCTGCTCGCAGGTGAGCTTGCGCACCGGATCAAGAACATCTTCTCCGTCGTCATCGGCCTGATCTCGCTGCATTCGCGCGGCGATGCGACGATAAAGGTGTTTGCCGACATGCTATCGGACAATATCCGCGCCCTGTCTCGTGCACAGGAATTTGCGTTGAAGATCGACAGTCCCTCCGACAGCGATCTTCACGCACTGCTGGGCATACTGATGGCCCCCTATGGCACCGCAGACAAGAGCGCAGTGCAGATTTCGGGCGACGACGTTGCGGTGGGCACGCGCGCCGCGACACCTATCGCGCTGGTCTTTCACGAGCTTGCGACAAATTCAGCAAAGTACGGCGCGCTCAGCGTCGCGGAGGGGAAGCTTGCAATCTCGATCCGGCAGACGGGCGAGGATGTCGCGATCACCTGGGTTGAAACCGGCGGACCGGCTGCTAGCGCGCCTGACGGCGCGGGTTTCGGTTCACGCCTGCTGACGATGGCGATCAGGAACCAGCTGGGCGGCACGATCGAGCAGGACTGGCGCAGCGAAGGCCTGTCGACCGCGATCACGATCCCCGCGGCGCGGCTGGCCGAATAAGGGGCCGCCCGCTACCCTCTCCTCCACATGACTTCACCCGACCAGCCCGGCTCCACCCTCCTTACCTTCGACAATGTCGAGCGCCGCTATGGCGGCGATGGCGAGGTCGTTGCTGTTGGCGGGGTCGATTGCGCGATTGGAGCTGGCAGTTTTGTCGCCTTGGTCGGAGCGTCCGGATCGGGCAAATCGACACTTCTCAAGATGGTCAACACGCTGGTTCATCCGAGCGCAGGCCGGGTGCTGTTCGCTGGCGAAGACGTGACCCAGCTCAACCAGTCGCAGCTCAGGCGGCGGGTCGGTTACGTGTTTCAGGGCATCGGCCTGTTCCCGCATTTCAGCGTCGGTGAGAACATCGCCATCGGCCCCCGGTTGGCCGGCGAAACCTTGCCTCCGCAGCGGATCGCGGAATTGCTCACGCTGGTCGAGCTCGAGCCGGACATGGCGAGCCGGATGCCCGATGAGCTTTCGGGCGGGCAGCGGCAGCGTGTTGGCGTGGCAAGGGCACTCGCGGGCGATCCCGAACTGCTGCTGATGGACGAGCCCTTCGGCGCGCTCGATCCGATCACCCGCGACGCCTTGGGCGAAAAGGTGCGCGAACTGCACGAACGGCTTGGCCTGACAACGATCATGGTCACTCACGACATGGCTGAGGCGCTGCTGCTTGCCGACCGAGTGCTGGTGATGGATGCAGGAGAGCTGGTAGCCGATTGCACCCCGCGCGAACTCCTGACCGGAAGCGGCGGAGACATCGCGCAGGGCCTCGTGTCCGTCCCGCGCCAACAGGCGGAGAAGCTGGCGGCGATGGAAGGGCGACTGGCTTGAACAGGGACTCGGCCTGATGGAAAACTTCGGACAGATCCTGCTTGGGCTCGGAGACAAGCTGACCGCGCATGTCGTGCTCGCTGCCAGCGCCATCGGGCTTGGCATCGCAGTGGCATTGCCGCTGGCGGTATGGGCGAGCCGGTCACCGGCGGTGAGCCGCATCGCGCTGGGATTGGCAAGCCTTGTGCAGACCATTCCGGCGCTGGCCCTGCTCGCGCTGTTCTTCCCGATCCTGCTGTCGCTGCGCGCAGTGTTCGGAGAGGGGCTGCCGACGCTCGGCTTCCTGCCCGCCCTTCTTGCACTCGCGCTCTATGCGCTGCTGCCGATCCTGCGCAACGCGGTGACCGCGCAGGCCAATCTCGATCCCGGCGTGCTAGAGGCCGCCGACGGTGTCGGCATGACCAACTGGCAAAAGCTCCGACTGGTCGAGGCGCCGCTATCCGCGCCCTTCATCATGGCGGGCATTCGCACTGCGAGCGTGTGGACCATCGGCGCAGCGACGCTCTCGACGACAATCGGGCAGCCGAGCCTGGGTGATCCGATCTTCGCAGGGCTGCAAACGCAGAACTGGGCGCTTGTGCTCGCCGGGTGTTTTGCAAGCGCCGGGCTGGCGCTCATCACCGACCTGCTGCTGGGCCTGATCGAGCGCGGTCTGGCAGCGCGCAAGACCTGGCAATGGGGCGGAGGAATGCTGGCCGTCGCGCTCGGACTGATGGCCGCACTCGCCCATCAATCCGGCGGCGATGATGACGACGCTATCGTGATCGCGTCCAAGCAGTTCTCCGAGCAATATATCCTCGCGCAGCTGATCGGATCCCAGCTTGAGAAGGCGGGGTACAATGTCGAATACCGCGATGGCCTGGGCTCGGCGGTGGTGCACAATGCCGTCACCTCGTCCAATATCGACATCTCGGTCGACTACACCGGGACGATCTGGACCAACAATCTGAAGCGCACGGACAATCCGGGCCGCGACGCCATGTACGAGACGATCAAGGCATGGGAGGCCGAGGAGCACGGCGTGCGCGTCCTCGGCAGGCTCGGTTTCGAAAACGCGTATGCCTTTGCGATGCGAGAGGACCGCGCGGAGGCCTTGGGCGTCGAGACGCTCGAGGACCTTGTGCCCGTCGCAGGACAGCTGACTGTCGGGGGCGATCCCGAATTTTTCGAGCGGCCAGAGTGGACTGCGGTTCGCGAAGCCTACGGAATGCGGTTCGGCGAAACGCGCAATTTCTCGCCGACCTTCATGTACAACGCGCTGCGCTCTGGCGAGGCGGATGTGATCAGCGCCTACACTTCGGACGGGCGGATCGCGGCGGACCGGCTCGTCGTGCTCGAAGACCCGCGCGAGGCGCTGCCGTCCTATGATGCTATGCTGATGATGTCGCCGCGCATTGCCGGTGACGAGGACATTGCAAGGGCGCTCGAACCTTTGATCGGAGCCATCAGCGTCGAAGCCATGCGCGAGGCGAACTTTGCCGTGGATCGCGAAGGCGAAGGCAAGCTCAGCCCCAAAGCGGCAGCGGCGCAGCTGGGCGAAGCGATCGGCCTTTAGGCTACGCTACTTCGCTTTCCGCCAAATCTGGGTCTGGCAGAACGGTCCGATGCAGCCTTTGACTTCGAGAGCGTCAGCGCCCTTGCGCCGCACGACCGAGCGATAATCCTTGCCCGATTTCGGGTCGTAAATCCGCCCGCGCCATTGATCGCGGTCACGCTTGAAATCGAACAGCACCGGCAGGCCAAGCAGCTTGCGCTTCCTGAGGCGCGGATCGGGGTTGTTGATGTCGCGCTGGTCGAGCCCGTCGGGCGGCGGGACGATGAATTGCGCGATCCGGCTCGCATGTGCTCGCGCCGCAGGTACCGATGCTGACCACGGCGTCCTTTTCGGCGGTCACCCAGCGCCCGGAAATTGAATCCGACGCACTTACAGGCACGGAAATCGCCGCAAGCGCGGCAGCGGCAATGGCGGCAGGGGTCAGTCGCAAGGTCATGAGTGCCTCCGGTGTCTCACTTGCAATTCGCTGCGCGGGGCTGCGAGGTTACATCGGATCAATCAAAGCCTTCGCCGCGCGGCCAGCGCCTGCCGCACAGCCCAAGAACCTTGAACAGAACACCCATGTGGTTGTCTTCAACAAGGCGGTCGCGCTGGCGCTGGAACTGGTCCGACATATTGGGCGATTTTCGCTTGAGCGCCTCCAACCGCGTATCGATATGCAGCTGCCGCAGCCACTCGCCCTGCATTTGCAGGCCCATGACCTCGGCGCCGTTCTTTTCCGCGACCTCTTGCAGCATCTCGAAATCGACATGCGCGGTGAGATCGGCCTCGCCCGGACAATCGAGCGGATCGACCTTCTTGTGGTCCTTCAGCGCCTGCAGGGTCGATCCGGCGCGTAGCTCACTCGAGCCGTAATCGATGATCAGCGCCGCCCCGCCCTGATTGGTGAGGCGCTGCGCAATCTCGGTCATGATCGCCGCCGCCGCCGGGCTGGTTTCGATCATCGAGCCCTGTGACGCGCTTCTCCAGCTGGTCGGGACGATCGAATCCATCGGTTTGTCTCCCGCCACAAAGGCGAGTTTGTCGCCCTCCAGACCGATCATGCGCTCGTGCCAGCCATCGGCTGATCGAACGAGCTGATGAATTGGCAATGCGTCGAAGAACTCATTGGCGACGATCAGCAGCGGCCGGTCATCGGGCAGCGTGGAAAGGTCGTTGTGAAACCGGACCGAAGGCACCGCCTGGCGCTGGATCTTGCGCAGCTCAAGCGAGCCTTCGACGAAATGAATTTGCGGATCGAAATCGTATTTGCCGGCGGTCTTGAGCACATCCTTGGCGAGCGTTCCGCGTCCGGGACCAAGCTCGACATAATGGATGTTCTTGGATGCACCCATCTTGACCCACACATCGGCGATCCACAATCCGACGAGCTCTCCGAACATCTGGCTGATCTCGGGCGCGGTGATGAAGTCCCCCTCATCGCCCAGCGGGTCGCGGCTGGCGTAATAGCGCGCATTGCTCTCGCCCATATATTGCGCGAGGCTGATGGGGCCGGTTTCGCGGATCAGGCGGCGGAAAGTCTTGCCGAGATCGGCAGCCTTGGCGCGCGCGGCGGCTTCTTCCTTGGCCTTGGCCTCTGCCTCGGCCTTGGCCTTGGCTTCAGCTTCTTCGGCGGCTTTCTTTTCGGCTTGCGCCCTTGCCGTGGCTTCGGCTTCGCGCTTGGCTTTGGCCTCGGCTTCGCGCTTGGCTTTGGCTTCGGCTTCGAGTTTCGCCTTGGCCTCTGCCTCTTCGACCGCTTTCTTCTCGGCTGCGGCCCGCGCTTTGGCTTCGGCCTCCCGCTTGGCTTTCGCTTCTGCTTCTGCCTCTGCCTTCGCCTTGGCTTCCGCTTCGAGGCGGGCTTTTTCCTCGGCTGCAGCCTTGGCCTTTTTCTCGGCCTCTTCCTTGGCTTTGCGCTCCGCTTCCGCCTTGGCCTTGGCCTTGGCCTTGGCTTCGGCTTCCTGCTTGGCCTTCTTCTCAGCTTCGGCCTTGGCCTTGGCCTCTGCCTCTTTCTTTGCCTTCGCTTCCGCTTCGGCTTTCGCCTTGGCTTCGGCCTCTTTCTTCGCCTTTGCTTGCGCCTCGGCTTTTGCTTTTGCCGCCGCTTCGTCCCTGGCTTTCTTCTCGGCTTCGGCCTTAGCTTTGGCTTCGGCCTCCCGTTTCGCCCTGGCTTCCGCCTCGGCCTTGGCCTTCTTTTCAGCGGCGAGTTTTGCCTCGGCTTCGAGCTTGGCCTTTTTCTCCGCTTCGGCCTTGGCTTTCGCTTCAGCCTCTTTCTTGGCCTTGGCTTCGGCTGCGGCTTTGGCTTCGGCTTCCTTCTTCGCTTTCGCTTCAGCGTCCCGCTTGGCTTTCGCCTCGGCTTCGAGCTTGGCTTTCTGCGCTGCTTCCGCTTTCGCTTTCTCTTCAGCTTCGCGCCGCGCCTCAGCCTCGCGCTTCGTCTTCGCCTCGGCCTCGGCCTTCGCTTTGGCCGCGGCTTGCTGTTCGGCCTTGATATCCGTGCCGGTTCCAGAGGGGGCCATGTCGGCAAGGAACATCGCAGCCGGAACCTCGGTCTCGGTTCCGTCCGGTTCGATCAGGCGCAGCGCACGCGGGCGCCACGCGGTGTCTTCGTCGTTCAGGCGGTCTGGGTGCTGGTGACGCTGCCGGTTCCCACCGGCTTTCTCGTCACGGCGTAAAGCGTTACAATCAACCCAATCAAGATCAGCGGTATTGTCAGCCATTGCCCCATCGATAGCCCGGTCCGGGCTGCAAATTCCGCAAGCTGTGTATCAGGTTCGCGGAAAAACTCGTTAACAAAGCGGGCGATCCCGATACCCAGGGTGAACACGCCAACCAGCAGACCCGGTCGATAGCGCGCCTTTGTTGTCCAGAACAAGAGCATCAGGATAATCAGCAGTGCCAGACCTTCGAGTCCGGCCTGGTAAAGCTGGCTGGGATGGCGTGCGACGTCGCCTGCACGCGGGTCCGGAAACACCATCGCCCATGCGACATCGGTGGGACGTCCCCACAGCTCGCCATTGTTGAAATTCGCCAGCCTGCCAAGCATCATGCCCATCGGCACATTGACCGCGATATAGTCACATACACGCAAGAAAGAGAGGTTGCCGCGCCGCGTCACCCAGGCGATCGCGACCAGCACGCCGACAAGGCCGCCATGAAAACTCATTCCGCCTTCCCAAAGCTTGAGCACGTCGAGCGGATTGTCCCACAGGCCCGGTTGGTAAAAGATCGCATAGCCGAGCCGCCCGCCCAGAATAACACCGAGCGTGCAGTAGAAGAACAGGTCATCGGCGTGGCGCTGCGCCATCGGAGCACCGGGCTGCTTGATCATTTTCGACAAGTGCCAATAGGCAAAAATTACGCCGATCAGATATGCGAGCGAGTAGAACCGCAAGGTGAAAAAGCCGAGGTCGATGCCCGGGCGCAGTCCGAGGTCGGACCAGTAAATCGGGTCGGCGACGGCGCCGCTTGCAGCAAGTAGTGACAGCAACAAAGGAACCTCTTAATAGCCATGCAAAAGCCGCATGGGCGACCAGACCGCGCGGCTTGTGGCACAGCCTTGCGTTCGGGGAAAGAGCTTTGGGAGAGCTCGCGAATTGCTCAGGCTTGTCCGGGACCAAATAGCAGCGGAGCGCTATACAGCGCTTACGCGGCAACACGAGAGAGACCTGAAGGAGAGAAACCCAGCATGCCCACACAGTTGGACACCGCGCTCGAAACGATCATCGGCGAACTGACCAAGGAAGGCCAGCCTTTCGCGACCGTCCCATTCAATCGCGACGGCATCGAAATGCCCGCTTTCGTCAATGCACCGCCCACCATGGCGCATTACTTCGCGCATTTCTGCAATGAGCATAAGGATGTGCCCTTCATCGTCGACGGCGATACGCGGCTGACCTTCGGCGAAACCTATGCTGCCGCCGTGTGTGTGGCCGAGGGGCTTGTAAAACATCACGGTGTCAAAAAAGGCGACCGGATCGGGATCGCCGCTCGCAATTCTGGTAACTGGATGATCGCCTATATGGGCATCGTCATGGCCGGCGGCTGCGCGACCCTGCTCAATGGGTTCTGGTCGGGCGAGGAGCTGGCCTACGGGGTGCGCCTGGCCGAATGCACAATCGTCCTGGCAGATACCGGACGCGCAAAACGGCTCGAGGGCACCGACCATCCGGCCAAGCTGGTGCTGTTCGAACATGGCGGCGCGCCGTCCGAAGGCCTCTCGAGCGTGTGGGCCGCCCCAGAGGAGGGCACGCCGCCCATCGCCATGCAGATGCTCGGCCAGCTCGGTCCGGACGACATCGCCACCATCCTCTACACCTCGGGTTCGACCGGCAATTCCAAGGGTGCATGGTCGGACCACCGCGGCGTGGTCCACGGCGTGATGAGCTATGTCAGCCAGAGCGCGATGGCCAAGCTGCTGCTCGAAAGCCAGGGCGAGGAACTTACCGACCAACCATGCGCGCTGATCGCGGTGCCGCTGTTCCATGTCACGGGCGAAGTGCCGCTGTTCCTGCAAAGCTATGCGATTGCGCGCAAGCTGGTGCTGATGCCCAAATGGGACGCCGAAGAGGCGCTGCGCCTGATGGAAAATGAGCGGGTGACCTATTTTGTCGGCGTTCCGCTGATGAGCTATGAAATGGCGACCCACGACAACCGCGACAATTACGATCTGTCCGCGCGCAAGAGCTTTGCCGCAGGCGGCGCGCCGCGCCCGGTCGAGCATGTCACGAAGATCAAGGAAGCCTTTCCCGGCGGTTTCCCGCTGCTGGGATATGGCCTCACTGAAACCAATGCGGTGGGCTGCGGCAACTTCAACGAGAACTACATGGCCAAGCCCGGATCGACGGGCCGCGCATCAAAACCGATGGTCGACCTGCGCATCCTCGACGATGACGGCAACGAACTGCCGCAGGGCAAAGTCGGTGAAGTCTGCATTCGCTCGGTCGCAAATTTCCGAGGCTACTGGAACAATGACGAAGCGACCGAGGAAGCCTTCACCGATAATGGCTTCTTCCGCACAGGTGATCTCGGCTATCTCGACGAGGACGAGTATCTCTTCATCGTCGACCGCAAGAAAGACATCATCATTCGCGGCGGCGAGAACATCTCGTGCATCGAGGTCGAAGATTCGATCTATGCACATGACGATATCGCCGAATGCTCCGTCTTCGGCCTGCCCGATGAACGCATGGGAGAGGTTCCCGCAGCGGTGTTCCGGGTCAAGGAAGGGCGCGAACCGATGAGCGCTGCGCAAATGCGCGAGTTTCTTCTCACCAACACCGCGCCGTTCAAGGTGCCGCTGGAGGAACATATCTTCGTCGTCGACGAAGTGCTGCCGCGCCTTGGCACCCAGAAGATCGACAAGAAGACGCTGCGTGCGCTCTACACAGAACGCATGGCAGCGGCCTGACGAGTGGATACGGGAACGCGATGACAGCCTGGAGCCTGCCCAGCCGCCGCGTTCCCCGCCAGCGCGCTATCGTCAACCGGCGCGAGCTGACCTCTACGGTTGCGTCGCTGGTCGACGAGCACGGGGACAAGGCGCGCGCGCCGATCCTCGTAGCGCTGCGCAGCGCATTGGACGAGGGCCGCGCCGAGCTGGAAAAACGGCTGCTCGAAAAGCCCTCTGCCGGGCATGACTGCACGGCGGGCTACACGTTCCTGATCGACCAGATCGTGCGGGTGATCCACGATTACGTCACCGCCCACGTCTATCCCGTCCACAACCGCACCGCTGCGGAGCGCCTGACATTGCTGGCGGTGGGCGGATATGGGCGAGCGGAAATGGCCCCGCATTCGGACGTCGATATAGCCTTTATCACCCCGATGAAACGCGCACCGTGGTGCGAGCAGGTGATCGAGGCAATGCTGTATCTGCTGTGGGATCTCGGGCTTAAAGTCGGCCATTCGAGCCGCACGGTCGCCGACACGATGCGCATGGCAAGGGAAGACCTCACGATCCGCACCGCGCTGCTCGAAGGGCGGCTCGTCTGGGGGGACCAGGAGCTCTACGAGGAGCTGCGCAGACGGTTCTGGCAGGAAGTCGTGAAAGGCAGTGAGCGCCAGTTCCTCACCGAGAAACTCGAAGAACGCAATTTGCGGCACAAGCGCATGGGCGACAGCCGCTATGTCGTCGAGCCCAATGTGAAGGACGGCAAGGGCGGCCTGCGCGACCTGCAGACGCTCTACTGGATCGGCAAATACACGCACCGCGTCGAAACCGCTGCCGATCTGGTTGACGAAGGATTGTTCACGCACAGCGAATATCGCGGCTTTCGCAGGGCCGAGGGGTTCCTGCTCGCCGTGAGGTGCCACATGCATGTGATCACCGACCGGGCCGAAGACCGCCTGACATTCGACCTCCAGCGGCAGGTCGCCGAGCGGATGAACTTCGCCGATCGTCCCGGCAAGAGCGCGGTCGAACGCTTCATGCAATTCTATTTCCTGCAGGCCAAACGCGTGGGCAGCCTGACCGGCGTGTTCCTCTCGCACCTCGAAGAAGAGACCACGCGCTCCAAGGTTCGCAGCGGGTTCTTCGCCGGGTGGAGCCAGAAGAGCCGCACCCTCAAGGGTTACGTCATTGCCGGCGGACGCATCCGTGCGCCCGGCGATGACTGGTTTGCCGAGGACCCCGTCCGGCTGGTCGAGATATTCCAGCTTGCCGAAGCCGAAGGGCTGGAGGTTCATCCCGAAACGATGCGGCAGGCCGACCGCGATGCGCGGCTCATCAAGACGAAGGTCCGCAGGAACCCGCGTGCCAATGCCCTGTTTCTCGACCTGCTGAGCGGGCGCAACGATCCTGAAACCGCCCTGCGCTGGATGAACGAAGCGGGCGTGTTCGACCGGTTCGTACCCGATTTTGGCCGGGTCAATGCGCAGATGCAGTTCGACATGTACCACCACTACACTGTCGATGAGCACACCATCCGCGCGATTGGCCTGCTCAGCCAGATCGAGCGCGGTCTGCTGGAGAAAGATCATCCGCGCGCCACCCGTCAGGTGCACAAGGTCGCATCGCGCCGCGCGCTCTACGTCGCGGTCCTGCTGCACGATATCGCCAAGGGACGCGGCGGCGATCACTCGGTTCTGGGCGCGGAAGTCGCGCAGAAATTGTGCCCTCGGTTCGGATTGGACGAGAAGGAGACCGACCTTGTCGCCTGGCTCGTGCTGCAACACTTGCTGATGAGCTCGACCGCGCAAAAACGCGACCTGACCGACCCCAAGACCATCGAGGATTTCGTAACCGAGGTGCAAAGCCTCGAGCGCCTCCGCAACCTCGCAATCCTCACCGCGGTGGACATTCGCGCGGTCGGCCCCGGGACCTGGAACAGCTGGAAAGGCCAGCTGCTGGGTGAGCTTTACGACGCCTCGCAGGAGCGCTTGCGGCTGGGACACAAGCGCCGCGGCAGGGGAGAGCGCGTGGCGGCGAAGAAGGCAGCGACTGCCGAGGTGCTGGGCGACAAGGCATATCTCGCCGAGCAAGCGGGCGATTTGATGAGCGATGCCTACTGGATCGCAGAACCTGAAGACATCATCGCGAAAAACCTCATCCAGTACGAAGAAGCGCGCCGGATCGAGGACCACCTGTCGATCCACTGCGAGGTGGACGAGGACCGCGGTGCCACGCTCGTCAGCGTTATTGCGCCCGACCACCCCGGCCTGTTCTACCGCATCGCAGGCGGCATCCACCTTGCCGGGGCGAACATCATCGACGCGCGCATCCATACCGCGATGAACGGATATGCGGTCGACAACTTCCTGGTGCAGGACCTCAACGCCGAACCCTTCAGCGAAGAGACGCAGATCGCGCGCCTGAAAGAGGGCATTCGCAAGGCGCTGCTGGGCGAAGGCGAACTGGTCCCGAAACTCGCCGCGCGTCCGCTTGCGCATTCACGGGCGAAAGCCTTTGCCGTCGCACCTGGTGTCAATTTCGACAATTCGGCGTCGAACCATTTTACCGTAGTCGAAGTGACGGCCCGCGACCGGCCGGCGCTGCTGAATCGTCTCGCCCATGCGCTCTACAAGGCGAACCTGATCGTCCAGTCCGCGCATATCACGGCGTATGGCGAGGCCGCTGCCGACACGTTTTATGTGACCGACCTGACCGGTAGCAAGATCGAGGCGCCGGATCGGCTCGCCGAGATCGAAGCGGCCTTGCTCGAAGCGGCGAGCGACCGGAAACAGCAACAGCTGGAAAACGCCTGACGTCGCAGCCTGTTAACGGCTTGTAGAATGGTTAACCGATATAGGTTGCATTCTACGAACCGAACGGTAATGGGCGATGCCCTTACGTCAGGGAGATGACAAACATGAAATTTCGTACCGCAACAAAGCGCACCCTAGCGCTTCTGCTTTGCACCGCCGCTGCGACCCCTTTTGCAGCTCACGCACAGCAGCAGGCACCGGGTGAAGACGAGCCTGACGTGTCCGATGAGGCAACTGCCGGCGAACAACCGCAAGCACGCGGCACGCTTGCCAATATCGGCAATATCGTGGTTACCGGCACCAAGACTCAGAACCCTGAGGATGTGCAGGACGTGCCGCTCGCCGTCACTGCATTCAACGCCGACACGCTCGAAGCTTTCAAGGTGCGCGACGTTCAAGGCCTGACCTTCCAGGCACCCAATGTCAGCCTCGACCAGATCGGCACCAGCCGCGGCACTGCGAACTTCTCGATCCGCGGCCTCGGCATCAACTCCTCGATCCCCTCGATCGACCCGACTGTCGGCGTGTTTGTCGATGGCGTGTATCTCGGCATCAATGGCGGCGTCGTGTTCGACATTTTCGACCTTGAAAGTGTCGAGATCCTGCGCGGCCCGCAGGGTGTCCTGTTCGACCGTAACGTTACCGGCGGCGCGGTTCTGATCAACACCACCAACCCGACCGAAGATTTCCGCGGCAAGTTCCGTGCGGCAGTCGATGGCCCGATCGATGGCGGTCGCGGCGGTGAAAACTACACCGTAAGCGGCGTGGTAACCGGCCCGCTGGTCGAGGACGTGCTGCTGTTCAAGGTCGCCGCCTATCACAACAACGACCAGGGCTATTTCCGCAACCTGTTCGATGGCGAGAACTTCGGTGAAGCCGAGACCACCATCCTTCGCGGCGCGCTTGAAGCGCGTCTCGGCGGACTGACGCTCACTGGTAAGGTCGATTACTTCGAATCGAACGGTGACGGCCCCAATGGTCAGAACCGCGGCATCTTCGAGCGCGACACGTTCGATTTCTCGGTCGACAATCGCGGTTTCTACGACACCGAGATCTGGACCACATCGCTTACCGCCGAATTGGATATCGGCCCCGGCACGCTGACGAATATCTTCGGCTACCGCGATTACAGCGCGGCGACCGATGCAGATATCGATGCCACTCCGTTATTCCTGTTCCACTCGAGCACGGACACGGCCCAGGAGCAGATTTCGAATGAGCTGCGTTATGCGGTCTCGACCGACAATTTCGATCTGACCGTCGGAGGGTTCTATTTCGACCAGGACCTGGCCTATACCGAGCGGCGCGACATTCCAGTCTCGACACCGCTGCGCTTCTTCGGCGGCGGACGTCAGGACCACGAGGTTCTCGGCGTATTCGCCAACGGCCAGTATTACCTGACTGAAGGTCTTTCGGTCATCGCCGGTATTCGCTGGAGTCAGGAAACCAAGGACGCGGACATCACCTATATCCGTCCGCGCGCAGAATGTTCGGTTCTCGACGGCACTTGTCCAACGACCGGCGTCAATTCGTTCATCCCGACCGAGGAAAACGGCTTTTCCGACAGCGTGCGGTTCCGCAACCTTTCACCAAAGCTTGGTCTCCAGTACGAATTCGCCGACAGCCAGGTCTACGGACACTGGACGCGCGGTTTCCGTTCGGGCGGCTACAACTTCCGCATCACCAACATTCCGGTCTTCGAATTTTCGGTTCAGGAAACTGGCAATCTGTTCTTCGGAGAAGAGCAGGTCGACAATTTCGAAATCGGCGGCAAGTTCCAGACTGTCGATGGTGCATTCACCCTGAACGTCGCGGCGTATGTCACGAAGGTTCAGGACATGCAGCGTGAGGTCAATCTGGCCGATCCGGGCGCGGGCGTTGTCCAGAACATTGTCAACACCGCCGATGCGACCATCATGGGTATCGAGGCGGAAAGCCGCGCGCGGCTTTCGGATCTCGCTCGTCTTTACCGCCAATATCGGCCTGATCGACGACGAATATGACGAGATCCTGTTCGACATTTCAGGCGATGGCCGAGGTATCATTACCGAGGACGACTTCAATCTGCGCATTCCGCGCGCGCCTGAAGTCACCTGGGGCGTTGGCTTCATCCACGAACTGTTCATCGGCGACAGCGAGATCCTGAGCCGGATCAACTATCAGTACCGCGACGAATTCGCTTACACCGATGACAACCTCGGCTTCATCCAGGACATCAGCAACCTCGAAGCGAACATCACCTGGGTCACTCCCATGGATGGTCTCTCGTTCTCGATCTACGGTCGCAACCTGTTCGACGAAGTGCAGGCCGGCGGCGACACTCAGCTGCCGTTTGGTGGACCGCTCTCCGACGGTGTGCGCCAGCCATTCAGCGAGTCGCCCGTGGCCGGCACATTCTCGCCGCTGTCACGCGGCCGGAATGTCGGTGTCGAAGCACTGTTCGAATTCTGATCTCACCGATCAGCTCTGAGACACAAGAGGGGCGTTCTTCGGAGCGCCCCTTTTTTATGGCTCGGCGATCAGCAGGAGCGCGATGTTCGTGTCGTCGAAGCAGACAAAGCCCCACTCGGTCGCAGCGCCGGCAATCGGGTTCCACAGCCCGTCATAACGGTTTGAAACCACCGTCAGCATTGCCGGATCGAAGCATCCGAGCAGCTCGCCCGCGCATCGCCGCGCCTGTTCCTGATCGAGCCAGTCTTGCGACGGGTTCGAGATGTCCTTGGCAAGTGCCTGCGTGATCTCTCCAATGGCCGAACGCGGCGTATCGGCACCTCCAGCGGCATCGAGCAGTTCCCAGTTGAACCCGATCCCCTTGTATCCGAGACTGGTCGCGAACGCGTCTGCGATTGCCGAGTGAATGCCGGTTCCGTTTGCCAGCGGAGCGTATCGGAAAGTCGTGCGCGCACCGTTGTTCAGACGCGCGAGCCATGCGGCTTCGAACCGGGCGAACGCGTCAGCCACCGCGCGCGCCGAACAGGGCGGTGCCCACCCGCACATGCGTCGCGCCAAGCTGCACTGCGGTTTCGTAATCGCCGCTCATGCCCATGCTCAGGCCCTCGACCCCGTTATCGGCAGCGAGCTTTGCCAGAAGTGCGAAGAAGGGCGCGGGCTCAAGGTCCGCAGGCGGCAGGCACATCAGGCCTGCGACAGGGATATTCGCGGCGCGCACCTTTGCGAGAAACTCGGGCAGCTCGGCAATTCGGCAGCCGCCCTTCTGGTCCTCATCTCCAATATTGACCTGCACGAAGCACGGCACCCGGCGGTCGGCCTTGTCCATCGCCTTGGCGAGCGCTTTCAGCAGGCTCGGGCGGTCGAGCGCGTGGATGCAGTCGAACAATTCGACCGCATCATCCGCCTTGTTCGATTGCAACTGGCCGATCAGGTGCAGTTCGGTCTCGGGGAAACGCTCGCGCAGGGCCGGCCATTTTTCCTGCGCCTCCCGAACCCGGTTCTCGCCAAAGACGCGGTGCCCCGCCTCCAGCAGCGGTACGATCCTCTCCGCCGGATGCGTCTTGCTGACTGCGATCAGGGTCACTTCGTCAGGCTCTCGCCGCGCGGGCTTGCACATGCGCGCGATGTTGGCTTGGACTTCGGCGAGACTTGAGGCTGCATTTTCCATGCAGCGCCCTATAAGACCAGCGTGGCGCAAGACCAATCCCTGCCGAACCTCTGGCTGATTTCCGATGAGCGCAATGATGCGGTGCTGGAGCGGGCGCTCGCGCGATTGCCGCGCGGATCGGGGTTCATTTACCGGCATTATCATCTCGATGGTGCGGACCGGCTGGCGCGGTTCGCTTCGCTGCGCAGGATTGCCCGAGGCCGCGGACACCTAGTCGTGCTGGCTGATAGTGCGTTCACCGCGGTCGAATGGGGCGCGGACGGCATTTATGGCGCGCCGCGAACGCTGTGGCCCCGCAGGCGAGGTTTGCTCCACCTTGCGACAGCGCATGACCTCGGCGAAATCGGTCAATCTAACCGTTTTGGTTCAGATGCAACATTGATCTCACCGGTTTTCTCCACTCGGTCGCATGTGGGGGGAGAAGTGCTGGGACCGGCGCGGTTCAGGAGCCTCGCGCGCTATTCGTCTGCACCGGTTATCGCTTTGGGAGGCATGGATAGCGCACGCGCCCGCTCGCTTGACTGGCCGCGCTGGGCGGCGATCGACGGACTATCCTGACCCGCTCCTCTTGCCGCACACAGCTTGACCCGGACTCGCCGAGGATTCATGGTGTGTTCCAATAGGAGCAAATCATGGCGAGCCGCGCTATCAATACCCGGAAATCAAACGCAGATTGGCGCGCAGGGCTGCGCCGCAGCATCCGCCGCGCTGCGCAGATGACGGGTGCGGGCGTTCTGCTCGCAGCGATGATCTTCTTTGCATTGTCGCTGGCGAGCTACACCCAGACCGATCCCAGCCCCTCCACCGCCGCTTCGCCCGATCAGGTGAGCAACTGGATGGGCCTGTCCGGGGCATGGGTGGCCGACCGCGCGCTGTTCATATTCGGCTTGCCCGCAGTGCTGCTGCTCCCGCTGCTGTATGTTTCGGCGCGCAAGCTATGGCGCGATGTGGAAAATGACGACGCACATGCCGAGACGGAGGCGACGCGCTGGTGGCTGCCCGCTGGAATGCTGCTGATCGCGATGATCTGCCTCGGCACGGTGCTCTCGCTCGCATTCGGCAGCCCCAGCGGGACCTTGCCCGCACAACTGGGCGGCGCGTCCGGCCTGCTTGGTGCGCGCGGCATCCAGGCGGTGGCGGAGCGTTTCGGCGACCAGGCATCGGGCTGGATTACCCTCGGCGCGGCGGTCGTCTGCCTTGCCGCCGGGGTGACCCTGCTCACGCGGATCTTCGCCATCGACTGGCGCGCATTGCTTACCCTGCCCAACTTCCTTGGTGGAGGCGCGCTTGGAGGATCGCTGCTGCCGCGCCTGTCATTCAGGCGCGGTCAGCGCGAAGAGCGCCGCTCCTACGCCAATGACGAGGGCGCCGCACCTGCTCCCAAGGCCCGGCGCAAGGCCAGGTCGGACCCTGCCAATGCGCCCGATCCCTCACCGCGCCGGGCACCCGAGATCAGCGATCCGTCCGCCCCGCCCAAGAAGGCAGCGTCGCCCAAGCAGAAACAGAGCGACATGTTTGCCACCTACAACCTGCCGAGCCTCGACCTGCTTGAAACCCCGCCCGAGGATGCCGGACCCAAGCTCGACAAGCTGGCGCTGGAGCGCAATGCGCGCCTCCTCGAAAACGTACTCGACGACTTCAACGTCAAGGGTGAGATAACCGCCGTTCGCACCGGTCCGGTAGTGACCATGTACGAGCTTGAACCGGCCCCGGGGATCAAGGCCAGCCGCGTCATTGGCCTCGCCGAGGATATCGCGCGCAATATGAGCGCCATTTCCGCGCGCGTTTCGCCGATCCCTGGCAAGACCGTCATGGGTATCGAATTGCCCAATAAAGACAGGCAGATGGTAATGCTCAAGGAGCTCGCCGCCTGCGCCGCCTTCGCCGAAAACAAGGGCAATCTGCCGATCATCCTCGGCAAAGACATTGCCGGTGAACCGATCATCGCCGACCTCGCCGCCATGCCTCACCTGCTCGTCGCGGGTACGACCGGGTCGGGCAAATCGGTCGGCCTCAATTGCATCCTGCTGTCGTTGCTCTACCACTTCACGCCCGCCGAATGCCGCCTGATCCTGATCGATCCGAAGGTGCTGGAGCTCAAGAGCTACGACGACATTCCGCACCTCCTCTCACCCGTGGTGACAGAGCCGCACAAGTCCGTTCGCGCGCTCAAATGGGCGGTCGAGGAGATGGAGCGGCGTTACCGCATGATGAGCTCGGTCAATTCGCGCAATATCAACTCGTTCAACGAGAAAGTCCGCTCTGCCGCCGCGAAAGGCAAACCGCTTGGGCGGCGCGCGCAGACCGGGTTCGACCCCGATACCGGCGAGCAATTGTTCGAGGAAGAACAGCTCGATTACGAACCGCTGCCGCAGATCGTGCTGATCGTCGACGAACTTGCCGACCTGATGGTCACAGTGGGCAAGGAGATCGAAGTGCTGATCCAGCGCCTGAGCCAGAAATCGCGCGCGGCGGGCATCCACCTCATCATGGCGACCCAGCGCCCCTCGGTCGATGTCATTACCGGCGTGATCAAGGCCAACCTGCCGACCCGCATCAGCTTCAAGGTGACGAGCCGGATCGACAGCCGCACCATCCTTGGCGAGCAGGGCGCGGAACAGCTGCTTGGCAGGGGCGACATGCTCTACAAGCCCAATACCGGTGCGATGGTCCGCGCGCATGGACCGTTCGTTAGCGACGAAGAGGTCGAGGCTGTGGCGGATTTCTGGCGCGCCCAGGGCTCGCCCGAATATATCGACGCGGTCACCGAAGAGCCCGAGGATGGCGGAGGTCTCAATTTCGAGGATGACCTGACCGCATCCGACAGCCCCGAAGAGCGCAAATATCGCCAGGCCTGCCAGATCGTGATCGAAAACCAGAAGGCCTCCGGATCGTGGCTCCAGCGCCAGATGGGTGTCGGCTACAACACCGCTGCCAAGTGGATCGAGCGGATGGAGAGCGAAGGGCTGGTCGGTCCGGCCAACCATGTCTACCGCCGCGAAATCTTCCGCGATCAGGATGGCAATCCTCTTTAAGCCAAAGTCCAGACACCGGCGGTGACGTCGTGCCGCCTTGGCGCGGAGCCTTCATATGCAACCAGAGTGGTGAACAGCTGCCGCGTCCGGGCGGGTGCGATTGTGCGCCCTGCGGCTGATTTCGCCCGAAATCTCGTGGTTTAGATTTAAGGTTAGGAATTTCTAAATCACATCTGCGTAGAGCTACGTGGATGGTTGCACACTTCCCTTTAAAGCGGGCGCAGCGCGCGTTTGCTTGCCTCCTGGGTGCAGGCCTCGCGGCCTGTTTCCCCGCGCAGCTTGCAGCGCAGGACAGCGGCTGGTCACTCGAACCGGGTGCCCGTGTCGAAATCGGCATTGTCAGCGCCGAAACAGCCACGCGCGATGAACAGATCGTGGTCGATGGCGACGCTTTGACCTTCCGCGCGCAGGTCGGGATCGATTTCGAGGATGATAACACCCGATTCCGGCTCGAAGCGGACCGGATCGAAGTCGTCCGGCTTGGCGACGGGCGCAGCGACACCAATCGCGACCGGATCACCGCCCAGTTCGACCAGGAATTGAACAGCGATTGGGATGTGCAGGTGCGCGGTCGGTATTATGATGACCTCGTCACCGCTGAATCGAGCGATACCGACGAATTGCAAGGATCGGTGCGGGTCAGTTACGAGCCGACACGCGCCGATCGCTTTCGCGCGCGAGGCAGTTGGCGCGACCGGCAATACGACAATGATGCGGACCCCGAGACCACTGGCGAAGGTCCGCGCGTCGATGCGCAGTATCGTCACCGGTTCGGGCGCTACAATTACCTGACTTTCGACCTGCGCGCGGAGTCGATAGAATCTGACGATCCACGCCGCGGTTATGCGCGCGAATCCGCCAAGGTTTCCTACACCCAGCCGATCACGCCCGACCTGCGTGTGAGGCCCGCTATCGAGGTTCTGAAAACCCGCTTCGACGGGCGGTTCACGCCCGATGGCGAGCGGCGTGAGGATGAATTGATCGTGCCCGAGGTCGAAATGCTGTGGTGGCCGGGTCGCTGGCGCGTCGAAGCCGAGGCGAAATACATCTTTTCCGACAGCAACCTGCCGACGCGCGAGCGCGAGGGCTATCGGCTCACACTGACGGTCGGGTATGTCTTCTGATCTGATCTCGAAAATCAGACAGGTAAGGGAGCGCGCGACCCCGCAGGTCAAGCGCCCCTTCCATATCGGGCTTGGCGTCGGGCTGGGCCTGGCGGTGCTTGTCGCACTCGGCTTGAAGAACACCGAATCCTTCTTCGCCATGCCGTCCGAACTGGAGGGCATCGCAACCTCGCAGGCGATCTGGGGCCTGAAACCCTCGAACCTGTTGATGGTGCTGCCGCTCGGCGCATTTCTGGTGGTTCTGGCACGCAGCTTTATCGGGCTGAAGGCATTCGGGCTATTTACCCCGATGCTGGTTGCGCTCGCCTTCCTCCAGATCGGTCCGATCATGGGTCCGATCGTGCTCGGTTCCTCGGTGCTGGTGGGCATGATCGTGGCGCCCAGCCTGCTCAAGCTGCGCATGACGCGCGTCGGCTTTCTCGGCGCGCTCATCTCCCTGATCGTCCTGGTGCTCGTCGCCTTGCAAATGATCCTCGACACGCAGTTGCAGGTCGATGCGTTCCCGGTCGTGGTCTGCGCTCTCGTGGTCGAACGCTGGTGGCGCCAGTGGGAGAAGGACGGGCCGTACGAGGCCGCGCGCATGGCGTTCAACACGTTCATGATCTCGGTCGTGATCCAGTTCGTCATGGTTTCGCACCTCGCGCTGATGCTGATCGAGGCATCGCCGCTGCTGATGCCGGGCGCGACCGCAATCGCCATCGCCATCCTCGGACGATATCGCGGCCTGCGCCTCACTGAAATCGGACGGTTCGCACCGATCTGGCTGGAGCGAAGGCGCAGTACCAGGGGCGATACCCTGCCCGAAGGCGTGCTCGTTGATCGCCGCAAGCCGGTCGAAGATGCCGAGCCGGTGGAGGAACCGGCCGAGGATCCCCCCGTTCATCCGCCGCCTATCGAAGTGACCGTCGCAGCAAACGAGCGGGCTCCGCCCCTCGAAGGGATTTGGGTGATCCAATCGCCCAGCGACCTCAAACCGTTCAGGCGAAGGCGGATCCCGCAACAGCCACTTCAGCCCCGGCCCGATGCCGAGCGGCAACCCGATAGCGAGGCACAGTTTGCGCCTCGCCTTGGCGCGTCTGGACGACCGCCAATCCATAATGCCTGGAAAATCAAGTCGGAAGAGGACGTCTGACATGCTGATGGACTTCGGAAAGATGTTCGCGCGCCGCCGCAGCGCGCCGACCCGCATCGATCCGCTAACCATGACCCCGATGGAGGAAATCCTCGGGATCAACATGCGCAACGCCCTGATTGCGAAATACAATCCGCGCATCGCGATCGAGCGTGCGCGCGACAAGGTGGCCGCGAAAGTGGCGCTGGAGGCGGCGGGCATTGCCTGCACTGGCACCGTTGCGGTCATCGACGATCACCAGAAGCTCAATGCCTTCAAACCAACGCGCGACATGCCCGATTCCTGGGCGATCAAGCCGGCGCGCGGATCGCAGGGCGACGGCATCCTGCTGGCGGTGCGCCGCAAAGGCGACGTGTGGTTCAAGGGGTCCGGCACGCCGCTGACCGAAACCGATGTCATGCATCACATCCAGAAAGTGGTCGACGGGGGTTTTTCGGGCGACACGGCAAGCGAGGATGCAGCGCTGATCGAGCCGCTCATCATCGCCGATCCCAGCCTCGCGGACCTCGTGCCCGAAGGCTTGCCCGACTTGCGCGTGATCTGCCTGCACGACGAACCGCTGATGGCGATGCTGCGCTTGCCGACCAACGAGTCCGACGGGAAGGCCAACCTTCACCAGCGCGCAATCGGCGCCGGCATCTCACTGGAAACCGGACGGATCACGCGCGCACTGGTGCAGGGCGAATCGATCACCCATCACCCCGATACCGGCACGAAGCTGATCGGCTACGAAGTTCCCGGCTGGGACCGCGCGCTCGAACTGTCGAGCAGGTGCGGTCCTGCGATCGGGCTGGGTTACAGCGGGTCCGATATCGTACTCGACAAGAACGATGGCCCGCTGATCATCGAGGTCAACGCGCACCCTGGTATCGAAATCCAGAACATCTGCCAGCTGGGCCTGAAAGCGCAGATGGCAGCGGTCGGCGAGTCGTTCAAATAGAGCGGGTGGGCGCGGCGGCTCAGCCCTCTGCTGCCATGACCGGCTCTGGCTCGGGCTCCCCGGTCAGATCTTCGCGGGTCATAATGACGAGCTCGTTCACCTTGCGCTCGTTCTCGGCCATCTTTTCGGGTGACGAGGCAACCATTCCGATCCGCGCCAGCGGGCCGTCTGCCGTCCAGCTCTTCACCCATTCCTGCAAGAATGCGTCGAGGCCGGGGATCGCGCGCATATGCGCCTTCTTGACGTAAACATAGAGCGGACGCGCGCCGGGATAGTCGAAATTGGCGATGTTTTCGTAGGTCGGATCGACACCGTTCATCGGCAGGCCTTGCACCTTGTCCGAGTTTTCATCGAGGTACGAGAATCCGAACACGCCGACCGCACGCGGATTGCTCTCGATCTTCTGCACGATGAGATTGTCCTGCTCGCCCTGATCGACATACGAGCCGTCGGAACGGACTTCGGTACATATCTGCTGGTGGCGGTCCTCGTCCTCTTCCTTAAGCGCCTTCATCGCCGGATTGGTGTCGCAGCCAGCCTCCAGAACAAGTTCTTTCAACGCATCGCGCGTGCCCGAAGTGCTGGGCGGGCCATAGACAAGGATCGGCACATCGGGCAGCGACGGGTCGACATCCGACCAGTTCTGTGTTGTCTGTTCCTCACCATATGGGTTCGCAGCAAGAGCCTCATATACGATCTTAGGTGAGAGGTTCAGTTCGATACCCCCTGCAGCCGAGGCGAAGGCGATACCGTCCAGGCCGACTTGCAATTCGATCACTTCCTCGACCCCGTTGGCGAGGCAGCGCTCGAATTCGGATAGCTTCATGCGCCGCGATGCGTTCGCCATATCGGGGGAATCCGCCCCGACCTTGGAACAGAATAACTGGATACCGCCGCCCGTGCCGGTCGATTCAATAAGTGGCGACTTGTAATCGGGATTGGAGCGCGCGTAGCTTTCGGCGACCTGCTTCGCGAACGGGTAGACAGTCGAGGACCCTACCGCGCGGATGGAATCGCGCGATCCGCCGCCTCCGCCATCGCAGGCAGATAACGTGATTGCAGCCGCGCCGAGCAATCCGAAAGCGAGAGTTTTTGCGTTGATCAAGGTTCATCTCCAAGAGGCGCCAAGTCGCTAATCGCCGGTTGTGACAGCGGCATGACGGACAAGGCAAGCGGGCAGAGCGCTGACGGGCATTGACGATGGTTAACACCGGTCTCGCGTGCCGCCAATATTCTGCAAACAAATCAGAATTTTATTGGGTAACCGGACTTTCCTTAAACCCATTGTAAGGGGTTTCGCCGTATCGCGCGAGTGTGCTGAAAACGGTGTTTCTTTCTTTTTGCGCTGCGATCACCGCGCTGCTGACCGCGTTTGCCGCGGTGCCGGCCGCTGCGCACGAGCACGGCGAGACAGGCCTGACCGCTGCCTGCCACTCGGCATCGGCGCCGACGCGAAGTTTTGAGGACATGAGATCGCGGCTCGTCTGGACTTGCGAGCCAAACGGGTTCCGCACCGACAAGCCGACGGGCTGGCTCCGCTTTGAAGCCGAAAGCTGGGCCGGCGAGGCGCCGCCGCGCTTTTTCATCAGCCGGATCGCACGCTTCGAAACGATCACATTCGCCGCCATCGATAGCGATGGATCGATGCGAACCGCTTCGTTCCGCGAAAACGAAGCCACGCCCTTTGCCGCAGGGCCGGTGTTCCGCCTGCCCTTGCCTGAAATCGGCCCGGACACCCGCATGCTGATCGTGCGCATTGATCGTCCCCATTCCGCGCCTCTGCTGGCCGAGGCAAGGCTGACGCAGGATCCCACGACGTCGCATTGGTCGATCACTCAGATGATGGTGCTGTCGATGGTTATCGGGATGCTGATCCTGCCCCTGATGTTCGACCTCGGGTTCTTCATCGTATTGCGGGAGCGATTTGTCGCCATGCACGCGGCCATGGTGGTCGCAATGATGAGCTATGTGCTGTTTGCAGGCGGAGTCATCAACCTGGTGGTCACCCTGCCGGTCGCCGCAGTTGCAATTGGCGGACCGCTGGCGTGGGCTATCGGCTGCGGGATCTCGACCTTGTTCCTGGCGGAATTCCTCGAAGACGATGCTCAATCCGCGCCAATGCGGTTCCTGGTCAAGGCCACTGGGGTATGGACAATCTTCGTGCCCGGCTTCTTCGCGTTGCAATTGCACGCGACCCAGACCTTCGACGACCGTTTCTATTTCTACACCTTCCTCCCCGCGCTCGCCGTCATCAGTGCGGCACTGACGGAGGCTGTCCTCAGGGGAAGCCGCTCGGCGCGTTTCGTGACCGTTGCATGGATCCCGATCATCCTGGCCTCGATCGAGCGGTTGTGGCGCGGGCTCGGTGTCTATGCCGGACCACCGGAGCTCGACCTGCTGCTGTTCGTCGCAACCGGGTTCGAGGTGACCGTCATCAGCCTGGCGATCGCGGACCGCTTCTTCGCAATCCGGCAGGAGCGCGACAAGGCGGTTGAGGACGCGGTGGAGCTGTCACGCCTGTCGGAGCGCGATCCGCTCACCGGATTGATGAACCGCCGGGCGATCATGGCCCGTTTCCCGGAACTGGTATCCAAAGGCTTCGATACATTTGCTCTAGTCGATCTGGATCGCTTCAAGCAGGTCAATGACAGTCATGGTCACCAGGCAGGCGACGCCGCCCTCGTCGCCTGTTCCGAAGCGCTGCGGGTGAGGGGCAGCCGCGACAGCATACCGGTGCGCTTGGGCGGCGAGGAATTCGTGGTTCTGCTGAGAGGTCCCGACGCGATCGCCAGAGCCGAAGCGCTGCGCCGGGCCGTACCGCTCCACATTGCGCACAAATTGCCCGGCCTCGATGGGCCGGTGACCGCCAGCATGGGCGTGGTGGAGATGCCGCGCTCATCGAGCAGCAAGATGACCTTCGAGAATTTCTACGCGCGCGCCGACCAGCTGCTTTACGATGCCAAGAAAGCGGGCCGCAATCGCATGGCTTACGAACGGCTCAAGGTCTTCAACGAAGCGCCGCCCTCTCGCTGGCGGCGAAAGAAGCGGGCCGCCTGAGTATGCGCTAGGCGTCCCGGAACGGAGCGATCACTTCGGGCCGCACCCGTGCGAGCCGCTGCGTGTCCCTGTCGAGCATTGCCCAGGTCGTCTGCGCGGACACCAGCCGCTTGCCCGCCTCGTCAATGAATTCGACGTGGCGGACCGACTTGGCCCCGCGCGGCGCATCGGGGATCCACGTCTTGCCATGCGCAGTTTCACCCGCTGCAATATTGCCGCGGTAATCTATCTCATGCCGGATCACGACCCAGAAGAACTGCGCGAGATCCGCTGGCCGAGCGTACCGCTTCCCAATGCGCTGTGGCGAGATCCTGAATCCACTGAACCCAGACCGAATTGTTGACGTGCCCAAGCTCGTCGATGTGCTCCGGCAGGGCCATAAAGGGTCTGGTGAAGCTGAGGCTCACTCGCCGCCTTTCTGGTCCGCCATCCCCATCTGCCACAGGATAAAGGCGTATTCCTCCGCCGTTTCATAGAGCGAATTCCAGCGCCCTGATTTGCCGCCATGCCCGGCGCCCATATTGGTCTTCAGCAGCAGCATGTTATCGTCCGTCTTGCGCTCGCGCAGCTTGGCGACCCACTTTGCGGGCTCCCAATAGGTCACGCGCGGGTCATTGAGCCCGGCGGTGACCAGCATCGGAGGATAGTCCTGCGCAGTCACCTGATCGTAGGGCGAATAGGACAGGATATAGGCAAACGCCTGTTTGCTCAGGATCGGATTGCCCCATTCCTGCCACTCGCCCGGAGTGAGCGGCAGCTCTTCGTTGAGCATCGTGTTCAGCACATCGACGAACGGGACGTGGCTGACGATCGCGCCATATTGCGCTGGGTCCTGGTTGATGATCACGCCCATCAATTCGCCGCCTGCCGAGCCGCCGCTGGCCGTGACCTTGCCTTCGGTACCGTGTAGCCTTTGGCGATCAATCCGCGCCCGGCATCGACGAAATCGTTGAAGGTGTTGGTGCGCTCATTCAGCTTGCCCTGCAAATACCAGCGCCGGCCCAGATCGTCGCCGCCCCTGATATGCGCGATGGCATAGGCAAAGCCGCGGTCGATCAGGCTCAGGCGGGTGGTCGAAAAGCCCGGCGGCACGGCATATCCGTATGCGCCGTAGGAATAGAGGTGCAGCGGACCGCCAGCGGGCCGGTCCTTGCGCATAACGATGCTGACCGGAACCATGGTCCCGTCACGCGCCTGAATTTCGGTCCGCTCCGTGGTGTAGAGCGATGCATCGTAGCCGCTCGGAATTTCCTGCTGCTTGAGCTGCTCGAGCGACCGGCTCGCGACGTCGTAATCGAACACGGTGTCGGGCGTGATCATGCTTTCATAGGAGAGCCGCAGCTTGGCTTGGTCATATTCGGGATTGTTGGAAAGGCCCGCGCTGTAGCTCGCCTCGGGAAAGGCAATCGGACTGGCATCGCCGGGGGCATCGTAGCTGCGCAACTGAACCTGATCGAGCCCGTTCAGGCGCCCTTCGGTGACGAAGAATTCTTTGAACAGGTCGAAATCCATCAGGTAGAATTCGTCCGAGCCCGCGATAACGGTCTCCCATTCGCCTGGAGCATCCAAAGTCGCTTTGGCCAGCCGGAAATTGAGGTGATCGTCATTGGTGTGGACGAACAACTCGCCTTCCCGGATGTCGATATCGTATTCGACGCCTTTCTTGCGCGGCTTGACCAGCGTCTGTTCGCCGGTCGGATTGTCGGCCGAAACGAAGCGCACTTCGCTCGTCTCGTTGTCGCCGGTCGAGATGATCAGATAGTCTTCCTGCGCCGAAAGGCCTGCGCCGACGCGGAACGATATATCGTCTTCGGTGAAAATCTCCACGTCATCGCTGGTCGGTGTGCCTATGGTGTGCAGGCGGACATTGTTGACCCGCCAGTTATCGTCCACGCGGCTGTAGGCGAGGATCGTGTCGCCTTTCAGCCAGGTCAGGCCGGACAGAGTCTCGGGAATTTCGTCGGCGAGCAATTCGCCGGTCTGCAAATCCTTGATCCGGACCGTGAAGCGCTCCGACCCGTTGGTGTCGGTCGAATAGGCGAGGTAACGTCCGTTCCTGCTCACCGATGTCGCACCGAGGCGGAAATATTCCAGCCCTTCGGCCAGCGCGGTTTCATCGAGGATCAGCTGGTCATCGCCGCCCGCGACGGGCTTTCGGTAATGCTTTCGATATTGCGCGCCTTCCTCGAATTCGGACCAGTAGAGGTAGTCGCCCCGGCGCTGCGGCACGGTGCTGTCGTCCTCCTTGATCCGCGCGCGCATTTCCTTGAACAGCGCTTCGGTCAGCTCTTTCTGAGGTGCCATCTGCGCTTCGAACCAGGCGTTCTCCGCTTTCAGGTATGCGAGCACATCCTCGTCATCGACCACGGGATAGGATTTGTCATAAAGCCAGTCATACGGGTCGGAGATCGTGATCCCGTGATAGGTATAACTGTGCTCGCGCTTTTCGGCGACAGGCGGGGACGTTGGAACAGCGGTGTCGGAAGTGGTCACGCCGGTATTTTCCTCATTGGTGGTTGCGCTGGCCAGGCTCGGCATTGCGAAGGCCAGGGCTGCGGTGAGAGCAAGACGGGTTTTCGAATACGGGATCATGGGAGACTTCGATCTGCGCGGGCGGGGAATCGCCTGGGTGGAAAGCGGCGGCCAAGCGGCCTATGTGTTGGCGTAGTAATCACAAATTCGCGCAGCACAATGCCGCGCCGCTAGCAGGACGATCCCACGATGCTGATGCAGACCCACGAAGCCCGTCTGAAAGCCCTTCGCGAAGAGCTGAAGCGCCGCGACCTTGACGGATTTATCGTCCCAATCTCCGATGAACATATGAGCGAATATGTCGGCGATTACGCGCAGCGTCTGCATTGGCTGACCGGATTTGGCGGATCGGCAGGCTTTGCTGCGGTTACGCGCGATCACGCGGCGATCTTCGTCGATGGACGCTATACCGTGCAGGTCAGGGACCAGGTCGATGAAAGCCTGTTCGAATATCGCGCCATTCCCGGCGACAGCCTTGGCAACTGGCTCACCGACAAGGTGCAGAGCGGCGCGCGGATCGCCTACGATCCGTGGCTCCACACATGGAACTGGGTCGAGGCGCTGGAACGAGAGGTCGAGCCGAGCGGGATTGCGATGGTGCCTGCCGATGGCAACCCGATCGACGCGGTTTGGGCCGACCAACCCGAACGATCCAATGCAGAGGCCATCGTCCATGACGACGCGATGTCCGGCCGTCCCTCGGCAGAAAAGCGTGCGGGGATCGCCGACTGGCTAACTGATAACAATCTGGATGCGGTGGTTGTGCCCGCACTCGATTCCATCGCGTGGCTGCTCAACATTCGCGGCACGGACGTAGCCCACACGCCTGTCGCGCTGTCCTATGTCATCGCGCACAAGGATGGCCGCGCAGAGCTGTTCATCGCACCGGACAAGATCACTCCCGAGGTCACTCAGCACCTCGGCAACGCCGTCAGCGTGCGCGATCGCGCCGAATTCGAGACCGCACTGGGCGAGTTTTCGGGCAAGCGCGTAAGCGTCGATCCGGACTTCGGCGTAGTCGGCATCGCGCAGGGCCTGCGCGCCGGCAGCGCGAACTTCGTGTTCAAGCAGGACCCGACCATCCTCGCCAAGGCGATCAAGAACCCCGCCGAGCAACAGGGCCACCGCGACGCTCAGGAACGTGATGGAGCCGCCGTCAGCCGGTTCCTACGCTGGCTTGAGGAAACCGCGCCTTCGGGCGAGATCGACGAACTGGCCGCCGCGGCCAAGTTGGAAGGCTTCCGCCGCGAACATGGCGACCTGCGCGATACCTCGTTCGATACGATCTCTGCAGCCTCCGGCCATGCCGCCTTGCCGCATTACAAGGTCGATGAGGACACCAATATCCCGATCCCTCCCGGATCGATCTATCTCGTCGATAGCGGTGGGCAGTATCCAGCGGGCACGACCGACATCACCCGGACCGTGTGGGTGGGTTCCGCCGATGGCTCGGCCAAGCCCACGCCCGAAATGAAGGACCGTTTCACCCGCGTGCTCAAGGGGCACATCCAGATCGACCGCATTGCCTTTCCGCAAGGGACCAATGGCGGACAGATCGATGCGCTTGCGCGACAATATCTGTGGGAAGCGGGCGTCGATTACGCGCATGGGACGGGCCACGGCGTGGGCAGCTTTCTCGGCGTGCACGAAGGGCCGCAGCGCATCGCCAAGCCTGGCGGCGGACAGGCCGGGACGTCGCAGGAGCTGTTCGAGGGCATGATCCTCTCGAACGAGCCGGGCTATTACAAGGCCGGCGAATACGGGATCCGGATCGAGAACCTGGTGCTGACGATAGAGAAGCAGATCGAGGGAGCGGAAGGGCGTTTTCTCGGCTTCGAAACGCTCACATTCGTACCGCTCGACCGGACACTTATCGAGAAGCGCCTGCTTACATCCGAAGAGGTAGCGTGGGTTGATAGCTATCACGAACAGGTACGCGCGCTGATCGCGCCGCAGCTTGAAGGCGACGACCTTGCATGGCTGGAGCGCGAGTGCGCCTCGCTTTGAGCGCGCTTGTCGCAAGCCATCTGTTCCTGTAATGTTCTCAATTCGCGAGTCGCAATCCAGCGCCCTCGCAGCAGGAGGATGATCGCATGATCGGCTACGTAACCCTTGGCACAAACGACTTGCCGCGTGCGGCGAAATTCTACGATGCCATCGCGCAGCATTTCGGTGTGGGCCGGATGATGGACTTCGACACGTTCGTCGCATGGGGAGAGATGGGCGGCGCGCCCGGTGTTGCGGCTACCAAGCCATTCGATGGTGAGGAAGCCACCGCCGGAAACGGCACGATGGTCGCGCTGCAGGTCGACAATCCCGACAAGGTAAAGGCGGTCTACGACACTGCTATTGCCCACGGCGGAAGCGATGAGGGCGCTCCCGGCCCGCGCGGCGATGACGGCTTTTACGCAGGCTATTTCCGCGATCCGGACGGCAACAAGCTCAACGTGTTCTGCATGACTGCGCCAGAATGATCGGGCCAGAATGATTGGGCCTGAGTGATTGCCCGCAATCTTGCCCGCAAGTGAACGAATTCGCGGGCGAAATTGCGTGTGGATGAACGCCCGCGCGTCCCTGATACAATTCGCGACAATAATGCAGGTATCCGGGATAAGCCTGCGACATACGCCCTCTAGAACAGGTTTCATGAGTTGCGGTGAGTAGGCCCTGACGGCACTACCCTCCCCTGACAGCGCGGCCCCCTCCCCTAAAGCCGCCGATCATCGTCAACGGCTACTCGCCGCAGCTCTCCTGAAACCACCTTCTGGAGTACAACGATGCGTAAACTGACCTTGACCCTTTCGGCCGCAGCCCTCGCCCTTGGCGGTGCTGGCGTGGCCCTTGCCGACCATCACGGGGCAAAGCGCGGCCCGATGGCCGCCGACGCCGATGGTGACGGCATCATTACCTTGGCCGAGGCCAAGGCACACGGCGCAGAGCGCTTTACCAAGATGGATGTGAACTCCGACGGGGTCCTCAACCAGGAAGACCGTACGGCGCGCCGCGCTATGCGGTTCGAAGCTGCCGACACCAATGGCGATGGTGAGCTGACCGCAGAAGAAATGACCGCCGCGCGCGAAGCCCGCCATGCCGAACGAGCAGAGCGCCGGGCCGAGCGCCAGGCGGCCCGGATCGAGCGCCTCGACACCGACAATAGCGGCGGCCTTAGCGAAGCCGAGCTCGAAGCCGGCAAACAGGCGCGCGGCGAAGCAAGTGAAGGCCGGCGCGGTATGCGCGGCGAAATGCGGCGCGGCGGACGGCGCGGCGGCCACGGCATGCGGATGATGCGCGAGGCCGACACCAATGGCGATCAGGCCGTATCGCGCGCCGAGTTCGACGCCGCCATCGAAGCGCGGTTCAGCCGGGTCGATACGGACGGTTCGGGCAGCATTACTGCCGAAGAACGCGCCGCCGCCAAGGAAGCGCGCAAACAGGCCCGCGCCGAGCGCCGCGCCAGCCGCGGCACCCGGGCCAACTGATCGGCCTCCCCTGTTGCGATCCGGGCCGATCAGCGCCCCGTAACGCCCGGTTCGCTCCTCCGCCGGCTCGGCCCGCTCCCCGTGATGGGTTGCGCGCCGGGCCGGTTCCTTACATGACCCGGCTTCACGCAATCCGGGGCCGATGCGAGACGAGACATGAGCAATGACACTCCCATATCGGTTCTGCTGGTCGATGATGAACCGACGCTGCGCGAACCGCTGGCGGAATATCTGAGCGGCCAGGGCTTTGCCGTGACCGAAGCAGCCAGCGCGGCCTCAGCGCGCAGCGAGCTTTCGGGCGCGCAGCCCGATATCGTCCTGCTCGACATCATGATGCCGGGCGAAGATGGCCTCTCGTTCTGCCGGCACCTCGTCGAAACCCGGCAGATCCCGGTTATCTTCCTCACCGCCCGAAGCGAGCCCACCGACCGGATCGTCGGCCTGGAACTGGGCGCGGACGATTATGTCGTCAAACCCTTCGAACCGCGCGAACTTGTCGCCCGGATACGCACAGTGCTGCGGCGGGTAGCGCGCGGACCGGCGCCCCATGTCGAGGCGGAAGACTGGCTCTACGCATTCGAAGGCTGGCTGCTCGATCCGCTCAAGCGCAAACTGACCGATCCCGAAGCCGTAACCGTGCCGATCTCGACCGCCGAATTCCGCCTGCTGCGCGCGTTTCTCGATAACCCTCGCAAAGTGCTGGACCGGGACAAACTGCTCGACATGGTGCAGGGCCGGACGGCGCACTTGTTCGACCGTGCGGTCGATAACCAGGTCAGCCGCCTGCGCCGCAAGATCGAGGCCGACAGCCGCAATCCGCAATTCATCCAGACAGTGCGCGGCGGCGGATACCGCTTTGCCGCAGATGTTAAGCGGAAGGTCCCGGACGCGGTCGCATGACCCGGTTGTTTCCCAAAAGCCTGCTTGGCCAGACCCTGTTTGCGATCGGCGCGGCCCTGCTCATCACGCAGATCATATCCGCAACGCTGCTCTACCGCGCGGCGGAAAGCAGGCTGGAGGCGAACTTGCTCAACCGCGCTGCGCTAGCCTTGCTGACCGATCCGGAAACCCGCGAGCGCCGCTTTCGCATCGACCTCGAGCAGTCCGGTGAATTTCGCTCGCCTCGCCGCGGTCCCGGGCGCAGGCTGCGCACCCGCATTAGCGAAACGCCGCCGCTGCTCCCCGGTGAGGCGCAGCTGGAGGACCGCGCCGTGCAGCTTGCAGCAATACTGGACAGTCAGGGCATCGACACAGTCGCGGTTCAGCTGACCGAGCGGCGTGCGGGCGATGACCCGGTGATGCAGGCACGTGCGCAGCGCAATCCTCGCTTCGCTGCGCGTCCTGGCTGGGCCGACGAGACATTGCTCGTCGCCGGTATCCAGCTGGAAGCGGGCGGTCCGTGGCGGATCACCCGGATCGCCGTGCCCCGGCGCGAGCCACAAGTCATTGGCGGGATCGCCGTTCAGACCGCGATCCTGTTCGTCGTGCTGATGGCGGTCCTGTTCCTCGTCCTGCGCCGGATCACCCAGCCTCTGGCGCGCCTGACCGAGCGGGTGAGCGATTTCTCGCGCCGACCCGACTACACTCTCACGCTCGAGGAAAGCGGCCCGGCCGACACCCGCCGCCTGATCGCGGCGCACAATGCGATGGAAACCCGCATTGCCGCCCTGCTCGATGAAAAAGACGTGATGCTGGGCGCGATTGGCCACGACCTGAAAACCCCGCTCGCCGCCTTGCGCGTGCGCATCGAAAGCGTGCCCGACGAGGTTCAGCGTCAGCGCATGGCAGACAGTATAGAAGATATCACAGCGACGCTCGACGACATCCTGACACTGGCGCGCGTCGGGCGATCCCAGAACAGTGCCGAAGCGGTTGATCTTGGCGCGCTGGCAGGCAGCGTTGTCGATGAATTCGAGGATCTGGGCCAGCCGGTCGCGTTGAGGGAATTCACGCGCCTGGTCGCGCCGGTCCAGGTGACTTGGCTCAAGCGCGCCTTGCGCAACCTCGTCAGCAATGCAGTGCGCTACGGCGAGAGCGCCGAGGTCGCGGTGTTCGAGGAAAATGGCGAGGCGATCCTGCGGGTCGACGACCACGGACCCGGCATTGCACCGGATCGAATGTCCGAGATGATGGAACCCTTCACGCGCGGAGAGGCGTCCCGCAACCGCGCGACCGGCGGGGCCGGGCTCGGCCTGACGCTCGCTCGCGCCATCGCGCAGCAGCATGGCGGCGAGCTGGTGCTGCGCAACCGCGACGAAGGCGGCCTTAGAGCCGAGATCCGCATTCCCCTCGCGAAAAGGGCCGCCCGCGCGTAACCAAAGGCGCGGCGCGCGCGAAAGGATGCTCATGACCCACGTAATGTATGGCTCGCCCGCTTCGCTTTTCTCCGGGAAGGCGCGCGCTTTTCTCGACTGGAAAGATGTCGATTACCGTGAAATTTCGCCCGATCTCGCAATCCGCAACGAGGTAATCGTACCTGCGGTCGGGCGCATGATCATTCCGGTCATGAAGCTGGAGGACGGCACGATCCTGCAGGACACTTCGCTCATCATCGACCATTTCGAACAGGCGGAGGCCGGCCCGTCGGTCTATCCCGAAACCGCGCGCCAGCGGTTTGCCGCGCTGCTTCTCGAATGTTTCGGCGACGAATGGCTTGTCATTCCCGCGATGCATTATCGCTGGAACTACAACGCGGAATGGATCCTCGAGGAATTCGGCCGAAACATGATGCCCGAGGCCCCGCGCGAGCAGCAGATCGCCGCGGGCACGATGATCGGCGAGCAATTTCGCGGGTTTGTCCCGGCGCTTGGCATCAACGAGCAAACCATCCCGGCGATCGAGGCGAGTTACGAGGCCTTGCTGGCCGATCTCGATGTGCATTTCGCCGAGCACGACTTCCTGTTTGGCAACCGTCCCTCGATTGGCGATTACGGCCTGATCGGACCGCTCTACGCGCATCTCTACCGCGACCCGGCCTCGGGCGAGATCATGGAGCGGCTCGCCCCGCGTGTGGCCGAATGGGTAGAGCGAATGGTCAAGCCCCAAGCGCCGCTCTCAGGTGAATTCCTGCCAGGTGACACGGTGCCTGCGACGCTGGTCCCGGTGCTTGCGCGGATGATGCGCGAGCACGTCCCGTTTCTTGCAGCGACAGCGCAGCTGCTGGGCAAATGGCATGCGGAAAATCCGAACGCCGAAATCCCGCGCGGTGTCGGCATGGCTCCGTTCGAGATCGAAGGCGTGCAAGGCGAAGGGATCGCCCGCACTTTCAGCCTCTGGATGCTCCAGCGCGCCCTCGATTACCTGCATTCGCTGAGCGGAAACAACCGCGCGGCGTGCGAAGACCTGCTACGGGAATGCGGCGGCGAAGCGCTGATTGATTTTCAAATGCCGGTCAGGCTCGCCTACGAAAATCACACGCTGGCAGTCGCAGGCGCTTAACGCATCAGCCCGCCGATCAGGTTGCGCACAAACCGACCTGCCATCGGCCCCGCGAGGTCGGTTGCAATCGATCCGGCAGCAGAGGTGATCCCGGACCGCATCGGGTTGGCGCGGCTTTTCTTGCCGAGCACGGCGGCCGCGGCAGCCCCGGCCATCGAACCGGCGGCAACCTTGGTCCCGCGGGACATCGCCTTTTCCCAGATCGATTTCGTTTTGCGCGGACGCTTGCGGACCTCTTCCTCGCCCTTCTCCGCGACCTCTTCGGCGGTTTCGGCGGCGTCCTTTGCCTTTTGCGCGAGCACTTCCTCGGCGCTTTCGCGGTCGATCGCTTCGTCGTACTTTCCATCGAACGGGCTGACCGACTGGATAATCGCGCGCTCTTTCTTCGTCACCGGGCCGAGACGCGAGCGCGGCGGCTTGATCAAAGTGCGCTGGACGATGGTCGGCGCGCCTTCCTCGTCGAGGGTGGAGACCAGCGCCTCACCTACTTTGAGTTCGGTGATGACCTCTTCGGTATCGAGATCCTCGTTGATCCGGAAGGTTTCTGCCGCAGCCTTGATCGCGCGCTGGTCACGCTTGGTGAACGCACGCAGGGCGCGCTGCACCCGGTTGCCGAGCTGGCCAGCGACTTCCTCGGGGATGTCGATCGGGTTCTGCGTCACGAAGAACACGCCAACCCCTTTGGAACGGATCAATCGCACAACCTGCTCGATCTTTTCCTGCAAGGCGTCGGGGGCATCGTCGAACAGCAAATGCGCTTCATCGAAGAAGAACACGAGGCTGGGTTTTTCAGGGTCGCCGACTTCGGGCAGGCTTTCGAACAGTTCCGCAAGCAGCCACAGCAGGAACGTCGCATACAGCTTCGGGCTGCGCATCAGCTTGTCGGCGGCGAGTACATTGACATGGCCGCGACCGTTCTCATCGAGCTTCAGGAAATCGTCGATCTCCAGCGCCGGCTCACCAAAGAAGTGGTCTGCTCCCTGCGATTCAAAAGACAGCAATTGCCGCTGGATCGCGCCCACCGACTGCTTCGACACGTTTCCGTATTCGCCGGAAAGCTCCTTCGAGTTGTCATAGGCCCATTTCAGCAATGATTGCAGGTCGCCGAAATCGAGCAGCAGCAGTCCGTTCTCGTCGGCGTGCCTGAAGACGATCTGGAGCACGCCTTCCTGCGTGTCGTTGAGGTCAAGCAACCGAGATAGCAACAATGGCCCCATTTCGGTGATCGTGGTGCGGATCGGGTGGCCCTGCTCACCATACAGATCCCAGAAGACCACCGGATTGTCGGAATAGGCATAATCTTCCATGCCCAGTTCCTCCGCGCGGCCTTCGAGCTTGTCGGCATGCTTGAAAGTCGGCGAGCCGGGCATGGCGACACCGGACAGGTCGCCCTTCACATCGGCGACGAATACCGGGACACCGTGTGCGGAGAAACTCTCGGCAAGCCCTTGCAGCGTGACCGTCTTGCCGGTCCCGGTTGCGCCCGCAATCAGGCCGTGCCGGTTCGCACGGCTCAGCGCGAGATGCTGCTTCTCGCCATTTCCGCCCAGTCCCAGAAAAATTTCACTCATCGCCCTGACAGTCCCTTGCGCATTCACGGTTCAGCAGCGGGAATGCAGAGGCAAATCCAAGCGGTCAAGCACTCGACTTGATCTGCCAATGGGCTAAGGCGCTTGTCATGGGTTCCGATGTACCATTCGTCTTGCTGGATGACGCGCGCGCGCAGAATGCGGCAGATGCGCTGCTGTACGAAAATCCAACCGAAACATTCGCCGCCTATCGCCCGTCAGAAGTTGCCGATACGCTTTCCCGCGCTGCGCAGGCTCAGGCTGAGGGGCGCGGCACGCTGGCGGGCTATATGGCCTACGAATCCGGGCTTGCGCTGGAACCGAAGCTGGCTGGTCTGGCCGGTGCGCGCAGCGGAGACCACGGCCCGCTCGTATGGCTCGGCCTGTTCGCCGATCCGCAGCGCATAGCGGCTGCCGAGATGCCCGAATGGCTTGCCGCGCGCGGTCAGGGCACAGCGAGCATCGGTCCGCTCGATCCGCAGCTTTCGCCCGGCGGATACGACGCAGCGTTCGCCGCGTTGCGCGAGGCGATCCACGCGGGCGATATCTACCAGGCGAACCTCACCTATCCGCTAGCAGGTTCGTATCGCGGCGATCCGGTCGCGCTTTACGCAGCGCTCCGCCCGTCTGCACAAGCGGGCTATGGCGGCATGCTGTTCGATGGCTCGCACTGGCTGCTGAGCTTTTCCCCCGAACTCTTCGTGGCGCTGGACGGCGATCAGGCGAAGGCAAAGCCAATGAAAGGCACGCGCCCGCGCGGTCAGGACGAGAAAAGCGATGTCGCGCTCGCCGAAGAACTGGCGACCTCGGTCAAGGACAAGGCCGAGAACCTGATGATCGTCGACCTGATGCGCAACGATCTGTCGCGCGTCGCGGTGCCGGGCAGCGTCCGGGTGGATGCGCCTTTCGCCATCGAGAGTTATCCGACCGTGCACCAGATGGTATCCAGCGTCCGCGCGCAGCTTGAACCGGAAAAGAGTGCGGTGGACCTTGTCCGCGCGCTGTTCCCTTGCGGCTCGATCACCGGCGCGCCTAAGATTCGCGCGATGGAGCTGATCGACCGGTATGAACGCGATGCCCGCGGCCCCTATTGCGGGGCGATCGGGCGGATCGATGCAGGTGGCAATGCCGCTTTCAACGTGGCGATCCGCACCCTGCGCCTGACGCCGATTGAAAACGGGCAAGGGACAGCGGTGCTCGGGATCGGCTCGGCCATCGTTGCCGATAGCGATCCACTGGCCGAACGGCGCGAATGCGAGGTCAAGGCAGGCTTCGTGCGCCGGTCCACGCCCGATCACACCGCACCCGCTTTCGACCTGATTGAAACGATGGAATTCAACCCGGAGATCGGGATCGCGCTGCTGGAATTGCATCTGGCGCGCATGAAGAAAAGCGCCGCCGCGCTCGGGTTCGAATTCGACCGGCATGCCGCGCGCAACCAGATCCAGGCGCTGTGCTTCGAACTCGACCAGCCGGCCAAGCTGCGACTGCTCGCCGCGCGCAGCGGGGCGACCGCGCTGGAGACCGGGCCGATGCCCGCGCCGCTGCCCGATCCGGCCCCCGTCATAGCGCTGCCGAACCCGCTCGACCCGTCGGACTGGCGGCTATCGCACAAGACCAGTGACAGGGGCTTTTACGAAGACGCTCTCGCCGCTGCGAAGGACGCGGGCGCCGCCGAGGCGATCCTTGTGCGCGAGGATGGACTGGTGACCGAAGGCAGCTATACGAATGTCTTTGTCGAGCGCGATGGCACCCTGCTCACCCCGCCTGCACGTCTCGGCCTGTTACCGGGCGTCCTCCGCGAATTTCTGATCGAGAAGGAGCGCGCGGTACGAAGCCGAATTGACGCTTGACGATCTTTCCAATGGCTTTCTGCTCGGCAATGCCGTGCGCGGCCTGTTCAAAGGCACGCTGAAATGAATATTCCGATCCTGTTCGAAGACGGCGAGGCTCTCGTCATCAACAAGCCAGCGGGCCTTCCGGTCGACCGGCCCAAGCGCGGCGGCCCGGCATTGTTCGACCATATCGAGCAATTGAAGCTTGGCTTTCAGCGCCCCCCGGTTGCGGTCCACCGGCTCGATACCGACACCAGCGGCTGCCTGCTGATGGCGCGCAATCCCAAGGCACTCAAACGCTTCAACAAGGCGTTCGAGGATCGGCTGGTTGGCAAGACCTATCTCGCGGTGATTGATTTCGAACCGACCGCGCAATCGGGTACAATCGAATTGAACCTGACCAAGATCAGCTCGGCGGAAAAGGGCTGGCGCATGATCGCGGCGAAGAAGGGCAAACCGGCGGTGTCGCACTGGGAGCTGCTGCAGACGATTGGGGAGGGGGGCAAGAAACGCTCGTTGATCCGCTTTCGCCCGGAGACAGGCCGCACCCATCAATTGCGCGTCCACGCGCTCCAGGGGCTCGGCACGCCGCTGCTCGGCGATCCGGTTTACGGACCAGTGCGCGGGCAGAACAAGGGCGCACCGCGCACGATGCTCCACGCAGAGGCGATCTACATGGCGCGTCTAGGAAAGGATCCGGTAAGCGCCTTCGCTCCGTTCCCCGAGGATTTCGCACGCGCCGGTCTGACCGCGCCCGAGCCTCCGCCTGCTCCCGTGCGCGAACCGTCACCCGCCGCGCCGCCGGAAGACTGATCGCCCGGCGATGGACAAGGACCTGCTTAACCGCGCCCATTCCCTGGCCGAGGAAAGCTTCCTCGCCGGGTCCGGTCCGGGCGGGCAGAACGCCAACAAGGTCGCGACCGAAGTGCAATTGCGCGTCAACATCTACGCGCTGCGCCTGCCCCCGCCGGTGTTCGCGCGCTTGCGCGATATTGCCGGGTCGAAGCTGACCGCGGCGGGCGACCTCCTTATCACCGCTCGCCAGCACCGAACGCAGGACGCGAACCGGCAGGCGGCGCGGGAAAAGCTCGAGGAAATGCTCGAAGCCGCGCATCGCCAGCCGAAGAAGCGCGCCAAGACGCGAGTGAACCGGATCGGCAAGACCAAGCGATTGAAAGCCAAGAAAGCGCGGGGCGATGTTAAGGCCAAGCGCGGCAAGGTCAGCCGATCGGATTGGTAGCCGCGCGATGCTGCGAAGCTTGACTTTTGCCCGTGAATCGGCAATTGGCGCGCATCTGAGGGCGGTGCACCACGTAAACGGGCGCGCCGCTTTATATTTTCTGGCCGATGATCGGCCCACCAGACAGATTTAGGATACCGCCATGGCGAAGCCCGCAACCGTCAAGATCAAGCTCGTCTCGACCGAGGGCACGGGCTTTTACTACACGACCAAGAAAAACCCGCGCAACATCACCGAGAAGATGGTGTTCCGCAAGTATGACCCGGTCGCGAAGAAGCACGTCGAATTCAAAGAAGCGAAGATCAAGTAAGGCTTCGCCGGATAAAGGCGCTCCGCGTTTTCGCCGAGCTCACCTTGCCTCTTGAAATCTCTCCAGTTCAGCCGCAGTTCAACGCTTCATCCCTAGTGATCGAGGCATGACAATGCTGACCAGTTTTCTCTCGAACCGGCTTGCCCGGGTAACCACCGCCGGTATTGCCGGTGCGCTGGCTCTGACCCTGCCGGTCTCGCCTTCGGCCGACGCCGTCCCTGCAGCTCACGCGCAGACCGCAAACGCCGATCTCGACCGGGCCGTTGCCGCGCTGCGCGCGATTTCGACGATGCGCGCCGATTTTTCCCAGACCGACCGCGCAGGCAATGTCGCGTACGGCACGATGACGCTTAAGCGTCCGGGCAAGATTCGCTTCGATTACGGCAAGGATGCCGACCTGCTGGTCGTATCCAATGGCCGTTCGCTCTACATGGTCGATTACGAGGTGCGGCAGGTCGAACGCTGGCCGATCCGCAATTCGCCGTTGGGCGCACTGCTTGATCCGAATCGCGATATGAAAAAATACGGCAAGCTCGTCCCGACCGGCAGTTCGGACGTGCTCAGCATCGAAGTGCGCGATCCGAAACGGCCCGAATTTGGGGTTATCAATCTTATCTTCGTGCGCAATTCGAGTGCGCCCGGAGGGCTTGAGCTGACACATTGGGTCGCGCTCGATGCCCAGAATTACAGGACGACAGTAAGGCTTTCGAATCACCGTTACGGAATGTCTGTCGCTGAGAGCGCGTTTAAGTTCCAGGATCCGCGCCGCTCATCTCGTCGACCACGGTGAACGGTTCGCCCCCCACAGGTTGTAAGAATGCGACAAGCCTCCGTCGATATTCATATACCTGACAGAGAAAAACGAGTATTTATGCTTAACAAGGCGGTTGAAGAGCGGGTTTCCCCCCTGTTGCCCAACCCTTCACAATAAGCCGCTTTGAACAAGCGTGACGAACGCTCAAACGGAACCCCTGTCCCACCGCCCCCGGGACAGGGGTTTTTTGTTTGCGAATTCGGGGGCTCTTGTTCGGGTCCTGGCCTATTCCCAGCCGAACGCCTTGCGGATGATGTCGTAGATCACGTTCTGCTCGATCACTCCGCGCGCTTCGTCCGCGCCCGGGCCGGTGGCGTATAGCGCCACATCTTCCCCGGCATGCGTTTCGCTGCCGGTCGGGATCGCCGATTGCTGCTGCGCATTCACACCGGTTTCGGGCATCGGGCGCTCGGCCATGTTGGCGATCGAGCCGGGCCCATTACCATATCCGAGCGTGGTGTAGGGTTTGCCATCTTCGGCAGTCGACACATCCCGCACCTCTTCACCGCCTTCATCGGGCGGAACCACGAGGCCAAGGATATCGTTACCCCGGCGCGGATATCCCGCAATCGTGAAGACGTGGCTGTGATCAGCCGTGACCATGATCAGCGTTTCTTCGGGATCGGTGCTGTCGACCGCATGTTGAATGGCGCGGGCAAACTCGACCGCTTCCTCCAGCGCCCAACCGGCACGGCCCGCGTGGTGGCCGTGATCGATCCTGCCCGATTCGACCATCAGGTAATACCCGTCCGGATCGGCCTTCAGCCGCGCGATCGCCTGCGCAGTCATTTCGGTGAGCGTAGGCTCGCTGGCATCGGTTGCTGCCTCTTCCATTCGCTCAGCCATGTACGCCATGTGGCTGGGCGAAAAGATGCCGAGAACCGGCTTGTCCATCGGTGCAGCAAAGAGTTCCGCCGTATCGGTCACAAAGGTTCCGCCGGTGCGCGCGCGCCACGTTGCAGGCAGGTCCGCATTCTCCTCGGTCCTGCGACCGCCCGCAGACTTACCAAAGAAGGCCGCGGTTCCACCCCCAAGCGCTACGTCCCAATCGGCCTCGATCAGCTGGGTCGCGATATCCTTGCAGCCCAGTCCGTCCTGCTGCGCATCGGGATCGATGAACGCTTCCCAATTGCGGTCGGGAGAGCGGGCGTAAACGCTGGCAGGCGTCGCATGGGTTATCCGCGCCGTGGACACGATACCTAGCGCCAGGCCCTTTTCCTTCACCTCCTCGCCCAATAAAGGTAGCGGATTGGCGAGGCCCGACGCACAATCGGCGCGCACCGTAGCCGGCCCCACACCGAGCAGGCCGATATTGGTCTTCACGCCCGAATGCATGGCGGTTGCCGTGCCCGCGCTGTCGGGCACCTGCGCATTGGTATTGTAGGTTTTGACGAGCGCGACATTCTCGAATTTCTCGAAGCTGAGCAGGTTTTCCTCGCCGCTTTCCCCGCGCTTCTGCCCCTCATAGATGCGCGCTGCGGTGATGGTCGAGATGCCCATGCCGTCACCGATGAAGAGAATGACGTTCTTCGCTTTCGCCGGAGCCGCCTGGGCGGGTGCGCTGGCGCTTTGCAAGGCGGCAGTGCCTTCGGATGGCGCGCGCGCGGCGAGCGGCATGACTGCCGAAGCCAGAAGGACGGCGAATTTGGGCGAGCGGATCATCGAACGGTCTCCTGAAGAATTGCCGCACTCGCTATCGTTTTCCAATGTGACAGGAAAGCTAAACCTTGTGAGGCTTTCGCTGCCCTCCTAAGTCATCGCCCATGGTCTCTGTTGCTACCTGGAACATCAATTCCGTCCGCCTGCGCCTGCCGCTCGTCGAGAAATACCTGCGCGAGGAGGCACCGGACGTGCTGTGCCTGCAGGAGATCAAGTGCCAGGAGCACCAGTTCCCCGCCGAGGCGCTCGCGGAGATGGGTTATGAGCATCAGGCCGTGCACGGGCAAAAGGGCTATCACGGGGTTGCGACGGTAAGCCGCCTGCCGCTGCGCGAAATCTCGCGCCACGACTGGCAGGACAACGGCGAAGCGCGCCATGTCGGGGTGGAAATTCTCGGCAAGGACATAATTGTCGAGAACGTGTACGTACCCGCAGGCGGCGATGTGCCCGACCGCGAAGTGAATGCCAAATTCGGCCAGAAGCTCGATTTCCTCGAGCGCATGACGCGCTGGGCGGACGCGGTCGACAAACCCACGTTGATCGTCGGCGACTTCAACATCGCTCCGCTCGAAAGCGATGTGTGGAGCCACAAGCAATTGCTCAAGGTGGTCAGCCACACCCCGCTGGAAGTGGACACTCTGCAAAAATTCAAGAACGCGCATGGCTGGACCGATATCGGGCGGGAGCACATTCGCGATCCGCAGCGGTATTTCAGCTGGTGGTCCTATCGTTCGCCCGACTGGCGCAAGAACGATCGCGGGCGCAGGCTCGATCATATGTGGGCCAGCCCCGAGCTTGCCAGGCAGGCGAGCTCGCACCGCATTCTTGAGGAAGCGCGCAGCTGGGAGAAGCCTTCGGATCACATCCCGCTCATCACGGAGTTCGATATTTGAACGGCAGCCCGTCGCCGGCCCGCCGCGCCGCGCAGGCGGTCGATGCGCTGCGCCACGGCTGGCCGCTGGCATTCGAGGGCGGGCAGGTCCTGCTACCGGTCGAAACCGCGATTGCAAGCGGGGCGACATCCGATCGCATGCTGATTTCGGCAGCACGTGCAGCGACGCTCAAGCTCGCCAATCAGCTTGAGGCCGCCGAGCCGCATACGCCTGTCCTGATCCGGGGCGGTGAGCCTTTCGACATGGCCAGCGCCGTGCCGATTGCAGACCCCGCGCTCGACCTCAGAAACCCGCTCAAGGGACCGTTCAAGGCGGAGCATCTCGATTGGGCTGACACCGCGAGTGCGGCGATGGAGCTGGCGCGCATCGCCGGTATCCTGCCCGCTTTCATGGTCGACCCCGACAACGCCGGCGAGACGCAGCGGGTTGCCGCAAGTGACCTGGCCGAATATTCGGACGCGGGAGCGCTCCGGATCGTCACCCGCGCGCGCCTGCCCGTCACCGCCAGCGACAGTGCAGAGATTGTCGCGTTTCGCTCATCGGAGGACACGCGCGAGCACGTGGCGCTCATCATCGGCGATCAGCGCGGCGACCGCGCGCCGCTCGTCCGACTGCATTCGGAATGCCTGACAGGCGACATCCTTGGCAGCCTGAAATGCGATTGCGGTCCGCAGCTCGATGCAGCGCTCGCCGCGATGGCCGAGCATGCCGAACAGGACGGCGGCTGGGGCGCGCTCCTTTACATGCGGCAAGAGGGGCGCGGGATCGGGCTCGTCAACAAATTGCGCGCCTACCGCCTGCAGGATGAAGGCTTCGACACGGTCGATGCGAACCGGCGGCTTGGCCTGCCCGACGAAGCGCGCGACTTTCCAACCGCAGCGCGGATGCTCGATCTGCTCGGCGCGCGCAGCATCCGATTGATGACCAACAACCCGGCCAAGGTAGAGGCGCTGGAGCAGGCCGGGATCACTGTAAGCGAACGCGTGCAGCATCAGCTTCCGGACAATCCGCACAACGCCCGCTACCTCGCCACGAAGCGAGACAGATCAGGACACTTGCTGAAATGATTGGTCCCGAAATCCCGATCACCATTCGCCCCGAAGCGTCCGGCGATGAAGCCGCGATCCACGCTCTTACACAGGCGGCGTTCAAGGACATGCCGTTTTCCGATGGCGATGAGCACCACCTTGTCGACCGGCTGCGCGCCGACGGCGATCTCACGCTTTCGCTGGTCGCCGAAGACGCAGAGCGCATTGTGGGCCACGTCGCGTTCTCGCCGGTCACGATCAGTGACGGCGCGAAAGACTGGGTTGGCCTCGGTCCGGTGTCAGTCTGGCCTGAATTGCACGGCAAAGGTATTGGCGGCGCCCTGATCAAGCGCGGGATCGCCGATTTGCGGCAGCGCGGCGCGAAAGGGATCGTCCTGCTCGGCAGCACGGAATATTACCCGCGCTTCGGTTTCGAGCACCAGCCGCAATTGACCTATCCGGGACCGGAGGCGAAGTATTTCCAGTGCCTGCTGCTCGAAGGTGAGTTGCCCAGCGGCGAAGTGAAATTCGCGCCCGCTTTCGGATAGCGGCTCAGCGCCGCTCGTATTGCTGCAGACCCTCGGCGAGCCGGTTACCCGACATCGCGATGCTCGCTCCGGTCCAGTCGGCCAGGAAAGTGCTGGAACGGCGCAGGCCGGGCACGAAGCGCGCCTCGTTGTTTGTCACCACCAGCCCGTCGGAGGAATGCAGTCGCTGCTCCGCGCCCAGCGCGATGAAGGCGGAGTAATTCTCCTTGTCGCGCCCTTGAACGAACCAGTTGTCGGCGATGCGCCCGGTGCTTCCTGCGGGCAGGTCGATCATGTAATTGGTCGAGCGACCGCGCGCGTCGTCGAAAGAGTTGTTCTCAATGGTGACATCGCGCGCCCGCGCTTTCAGGTAATGCCCTCCGCGTCCGCGCTCGAACCGGCTTTCGCGCACGGTCAGCTGGCCGTAATCGCCGGTGTAGATCGAGTGCGCGCATCCGGCGGAATTCTCGCAGGTGCCAAGCCCGCTGAAAGTCGAGCGGGTGATATAGATGCGCCCTTGCGGGTCATTCGCCGTCAGGATGCCCTGCTGGCTATCGAGAAAGCGGGTGAAGGCGACATTGAGCGCGCCTTTTTCAAGCCGGATGCCGGCGCCATTACCATCGCGCACGGTGATATTCCGGAATGTCAGCCCGCGCACTTCCGCTCCGGTTCCGCGCAGGACCAGCGCGGCTTTACCCTCGCAGGCCGTGCCGTCGAACACGGCGCTTCCGTAATCGCTCGCCGTGTATGTCACGACGCCCGCTGTCTGGACCGCACACTGGCGATACGTGCCGGGAGCGATCTCGATCGTCCCGCTTTGCGAGCCGACCGCATCGACCGCGTCCTGCAAGGTAGCAAAGCCGCGACCGGTCTCGACGATGGTGAAGCCTGGCTGCTGCGGGACCTGTGCCAGCAGCGCAGCAACCGGGATTGCCGCTACCGAAACGCCCGCTATGGCCAGGCTCACCCAGATCAGCGCGCGCGAAACGAGCGGAGCGGGCGGGGCCGGAAAATCGGATGAATTGCGTCGAACCATGCGCGCGTCCTGACGGCAAATGGTTGAATCCTCGTTAACCATCCCGGATTTCTGCACTTCGCTGGCGCAATTCGCGCTTGGCGATTGGGCGCAGTCTTGGCTACACCCGTGCCTTGCGCGGTCCAGCCGCAGCATCGCGCTGAGGCCGCATGGGAAAAGAGAAATACACGAGGAGCCTGCCCCAATGAAGAAACTCTCCAGCTTTGCCGCGATCGGCGCAGCGTCGCTTGCGCTTGCCGCTTGCGGCAGCTCGGACGATGCGTCCAGCGATCTCGAGGTCGATACGGTCGAGATTCCGGCTGACGAAGCGCTTGTGCCGGTCACCGAAGAGCCAGTCGAGGATCCTGCTGCGGTCATCGAGGAAGTGGAAGAGCCCGCTCCGGTCAGCGTGGAAACCGCCAGTGAAGCAGCCGACGCGGCAGAGGACGTGGCCGCAGCGGTCGAAGCCGCAGAGGCTGCCGAAGCTGCCGCTGCCGCAGACGCCGCTGATGCGGCCGCAGCACTGGTCGAGGAATGATCCTGCGCGCACCGGGCTGGCCGACGCGCGTCATCGCAGCCGGTCTTGCACCGTTTGCGCTTGCCGCGCGCAGCGAGCCGCCCGGCGCGGCTCCCGGTGCGGTGAGCGAAGGTGAGGCGCGGGCATTGGAGGAAGCGGCCGAGATGCTCGACGAGCGCCGCCTTCCCGAAGGTGCCGTGCCCGATATCGACGCGCCCGCAGACGGCGATGCAGCCGCTGAACGGACCGCCGAAATGACAGGCGACAACTCCGACTGAATGCGGGCACACTCCGCGCACACTTCCAAGGACTCATGCGATGAACGCCCCGACCAACCCCGTCCGCTCGAACCCCGGCATGGATGAGGACACTTTCGAACAATTCGCCGAGCAGCTCGACCGCTATGTGAACGAGCGGCTGATCCCGGCCGAGGCCGAAATGATCGAGGCGGACGCAGTCCCGCCCGAGATCATCGACGAGATGCGCGACATGGGCCTGTTCGGCATCAGCGTGCCGGAAGAATATGGCGGCGCGGGCCTCAACGTGTCGCAATATGCGCGCGTCGTGAACGCCATGAGCTTTGCCGCGCCCGCCTTCCGTTCCATTTTCTCGATCAATGTCGGCATGTTCGCCAGCGCGCTGAAAAACGGCGCGACCGAGGACCAGCGCGCCGAATGGTATCCCAAGCTGGTCGAAGGCAAGATCGCCTGCTTCGGCCTGACCGAGCCGGGCTCGGGCAGCGATAGCGCCGCAATGCAGACCACCGCCACGCCCGATCCGGATGGCAATGGCTGGGTGCTCAATGGCACGAAGCGGTATATCACCAATGCTCCGCATGCCGACGTCGCCCTGATCATGGCGCGCACCGAGAAAGAGCCGCTGCCGAAGAACGCGCATGTCAGCGCATTTCTGGTGCCGATGGACACGCCGGGCATCTCGACCGGATCTCCCGACAAGAAGATGGGGCAGTCAGGCTCGCATATCTCGGACATCATGCTCGACGACGTCAAAGTGCCCGGCGATGCGCTGCTCGGCGGGGAGACAGGCAAAGGTTTCCGGTTTGCCATGCAGAGCCTCGACAATGGCCGCATCTCGGTCGGGGCGGCGGCAACCGGCTATGCGGGCCGCGCGCTCAATTCCGCGCTGCGCTACGCCAATGAGCGCAAGGCGTTTGGCGAACCGATCGCGCGTTTCCAGCTTATCCAGGCGATGCTCGCCGACAGCGAAACCGAAATCTACGCCGCCGAATGCATGATGAAAGACGTGACCGAACGCGCCGACAGGGGCGAGAACATCATCACCAAAGCCGCAGCCTTCAAGGTCTTCGCCAGCGAAATGTGCGGGCGCGTGGTCGACCGCGTCGTGCAGATATACGGCGGCGCGGGATACCTTGCCGAATACGATGCCGAGCGATTCTATCGCGATGCGCGCATCTACCGCATCTACGAAGGCACAACGCAGATCCTGCAACTCCAAATTGCCAAGCACATGCTGCGCGAATGGGAAAAAGAGCACGGATAGGCCTGGCTCGCCTTGCCAGCCCGCTCCCCCTTCCTTCCGCCCTTGAGGAAATGCTTTCGGGTTTAAGGAAGGGGAACGGGCTCGCGCACCCACAGGGACATAAATGTACAACCTCCTCGGCAACCTCTCGATCATTGAAGTCTCCAGCTTCGTCGCCTCGCCAACTGCGGGCCTGTATTGCGCGCAGATGGGCGCGGAAGTCATTCGCGTCGATCACAAGGCAGGCGGGCTGGATTACGACCGCTACATGCTGACCAAGGAGGGGCGCTCGCTGTCGTGGGAGAACCTCAACCGCGCGAAAAAATCGGTCGCATTGGACCTGCGCAGCAGTGAAGGCCGCGAGCTGTGCGTAGAGCTGGCGGCAAAGACCGGACAGTGCATCACCAACCTGCCGGAAAAGAGCTTTCTCAGCCATGCCGCGATGAAGGCCGCACAGCAGGCCAATACAACCTGGGGCGCGCCCGAAATGACATCGGTTCGGATCATGGGCTGGCATGACGGGCGGCAGGCGATGGATTTCACTGTCAACGCGGCATCCGGATATCCGCTGATGACCGGGCCGGAGGATTGGGACATGGCAACCGCGCCGCCGGTCAACCAGGTCCTGCCGGCATGGGATTTCATCACCGGCGCCTATTGCGCCTTCGCATTGCTGGCTGCCCTGCGTCACCGCGATGCAAGCGGCGAAGGCAGCGAGGTCCGCGCGCCGCTGGGCGATGTTGCCATCGGTACGGTCGCCAATTCAGGGATGATGGCAGAAATGCTTTATCGCGGATCGGACCGCGCGCGGCTCGGCAATGCGATCTGGGGGGCGTTCGGGCGCGATTTCCGCAGCAAGGACGGGGTGCGCTTCATGGTGGCGGCACTCACGCCCAAACAGTGGAATGGGCTTGTCGATGCCTTTGGTGTGGCCACTCCGATTGGTCAGCTCGAAGCGGAGGTCGGCGTGAAGTTCGCAGACGGCGACCGCCCGCGTTTCGAGCACCGCCACGCGCTGTTCGACATCTTTCAGACCGTCGCGGGCAGCCATGACTACAAGGCGCTGGAATCGCTGATGAGCGCGCAGGGGTGCACTTTCGAGCGATACCGCACCGCGCATGAAGCCGCGAACGACCCTGTGCTGGTCGCGGACAATCCGCTGTTCGGCCCATCGCCCGCCAACCCTTCGGGCTTTGAATACCCCGCCACCCGCAGCTTCGCCAACTTGCCGGCTCAGGCGCCAGGCGACCCCGCTCCCGCTCCCTATCTCGGACAGCATTCCGAAGAAGTTCTGGCCAGCAAGCTTGGACTTTCGAGCGGGGCGATCGGCAAGCTCGTCGATGCAGGGACCGTGGCTTTGAGTGACAAGGACAGACCATGACCAGACGCGCCGCAATCGTATCGCCGCTCCGCACGCCGGTGGGCAAATTTCTTGGCGGGCTCTCCAGCCTCAACGCCGGGGAACTTGGCGCGATCATTCTCAAGGCGTTGATCGAGCGTTCGGGCATCGACCCTGCGCGCGTCGACGATGTCGTTTTCAGCCAAGGGTACGGCAATGCCGAAGCGCCCGCGATCGGGCACTGGTCGTGGCTCGCCGCAGGTTTGCCGCTGGAGGTGCCGGGATACCAGCTTGACCGGCGCTGCGGCTCCGGTGTGCAGGCGGTCGCCAACGCCGCCATGATGGTCGAGACGGGCATGGCGGACGTCGTCGTCGCGGGCGGGTGCGAGAGCATGTCCAATGTCGAGCATTACACGCTGCAAGGACGCGGCGGCGCGCGGATGGGCGATATCACGCTGCATGACCGTCTTTCACGCGGGCGCCTGATGAGCCAGCCGATCGAGCGTTTCGGCATCATCACCGGCATGATCGAAACCGCCGAGAACCTCGCCAAGGATTACGAAATCACCCGCGAGCAAGCCGATGCATTCGCTGTGCGAAGCCACCAGAACGCGGCAGCGGCATGGGAAGCGGGCAAGTTCGGCGATCATCTGGTCACCGTCGATGTGCCGCAGCGACGCGGCGATCCGTTGACGTTTGCGCAGGACGAGGGGTACCGCGCCGATGCGTCGATGGAGACGCTCGGCACATTGCGCGCCATCGATGGCAGGCGCGATGCGGACGCCATCGTCACCGCAGGCAATGCCAGCCAGCAGAACGATGCGGCGGCAGCCTGTCTGGTCGTGGCCGAGGACAAGCTTGATGAGCTCGGCCTCACACCCTCTCTCTGGTTCGGCGGATGGGCAGCGGCGGGCTGCGATCCTTCGCGCATGGGCATCGGCCCCGTCCCGGCCGTGAAGCGGCTGTTCGAGCGGCGCGGATATTCCTGGGACGATATCGGCCTCGTGGAACTCAACGAAGCCTTTGCACCGCAAGTTCTCGCCGTGCTCAAGGGATGGGGGTGGTCTGCGGACGATTCCCGCCGCGACATGCTTAATGTGAACGGCTCGGGCATTTCGCTGGGCCACCCGATCGGCGCGACCGGAGGTCGCATCCTTGCCGACATGGCCGCCGAAATGCACCGGCGCGAAGTCCGCTACGGCCTCGAGACGATGTGCATTGGCGGAGGTCAAGGGATTGCGGCGGTGTTCGAACGGGCCGTTTGATGGGCGATTGGGACGCCTGGATAGGACGTGAGCAGCGCAGCGCCGACCGGCTCGATGAAGCATTTGCAGCGCGCTGGCTGGCGACCTTCGATGTTCCGGCACCGGCACAGCCGATCATGCCGCAGGGCGTGCATTTCTGCCTGTGCGCGCCCGAAGCGCGAACCGGCCAGCTTGGCGCAGACGGCCATCCGTCTCGCGACACCGGACCTGCCAGCTTCCTCCCGCCATTTCCGATGCCGCGCCGGATGTGGGCCTCATCCGAAATCGAGTTCCGTGCGCCTATCCCTATCGGTGCGGTCATCGAACGGACCAGCCGTGTTGCCTCGATCAGCGAGAAAGAGGGCAGCAGCGGGCCTCTTGCCTTCGTGAATGTCGAGCACGAAACACGCGCCAACGGCACGCTTTCGGTGATTGAGACCCAAACGCTGGTCTACCGCGAAGCTGCCCCAGCCGTTGCGCCGCTCTCGCCGCCGAAACCTTCGGACTGGAAATTCGACGCCGCTGCGTGGGACGCGCATCGCAGCATCACGCCCGATTCGCGCCTGCTGTTCCGCTATTCCGCGCTGACCTTCAACACCCACCGCATCCATTACGACGCCCCGTATGCGCGCGAGGTCGAGCGGTATCGCGGTCTTGTCTTGCATGGCCCGCTCACTGCCAGTTTGCTGCTGCAACTGGCCGCAAGCCAGCTTGGCGAGAATACGCTGCGCTCATTTGAGTTCCGCGGACTATCGCCAGCTATTGCGGGTGAGCCCCTGCACATCGTCATGCGAACGGTACCGATGCCGGTTTCGAACTCGCCGCCTTCGCCGATGACGGGCGGCAGGTCACCAAGGCGAGCGCCAGGATCTAGTCGATCGGATAATCCGCAATCGGTTTCAGCACCGAATAGCTTTCATTCTTTGGCTCCCGCCCAAGGTCCGGGAAGTCGATCTCCGGCGGCGCAACATGCATGTCCGGCATCCGGTCGAGCAGGTCGCGGATCAGGGTCAGCCGCCCGCGTTTCTGATCGTTGAAATCCACCAGCGTCCACGGCGCATGGTCGGTATGGGTGGCCTCGAGCATCGCTTCACGTGCGGCGGTATAGGCGTCGTATTTCCCGCGCGCTGCCAGATCGACCGGGGAAAGCTTCCAGCGTTTCAGGGGATCTTCGAGCCGTTCCCTCAATCGCTCTTCCTGCCGGTCCTGATCGGTCGTCAGCCAATATTTGAAAAGCAGGATGCCATCATCGACCAGCAGTTTCTCGAAAGTGGGCGTCTGGACGAGAAAATCGTGAACCTGCGCGTCGTCGGCATAGCCCATCACCTTTTCCACCCCGGCGCGGTTGTACCAGCTGCGGTCGAACAGAACGATTTCGCCGGTCGTTGGCAGATGCTGGATATACCGCTGGAAATACCATTGCCCGCGTTCGGCATCGGTCGGCTTGCCCAATGCAACGGTGCGGCACTGACGCGGGTTGAGCTTGTCGCGCACAGCCCGGATCGCGCCGCCCTTGCCCGCCGTGTCGCGCCCTTCGAACAGCACGACGATCCGTGCGCCCGTCGTCCTCGCCCAGCGAGCCATCCCAACCAGTTCCTCGGTCAGCGGCTCCAGAGCCTTGCGGTATTCCTTGCCCCTCAATCCCATGTGCGCCCTTTCATGGCCCAGTTTGTCCTTGTCTCGCGGCGGTGGTAGTATCAAATGATACGTTATGGCTACACTCGCTGACCCCGAAACCGATTTTTCGGCCCTTCCCGAGCTTCCGGAGGATGTCTTCACTGCGCCGCTGGCGAAGCCGCCGCATCTCGGCGACGATTGGCTGGAACCTGCGCAAACCGTTTATTCTTCCCAAGATCACGCGATCTGGGATGAACTGTTCGCGCGGCAGTTGGAAGTGCTTCCGGGCCGCGCTGCAAGCGCCTTCATGGCAGGTCTGGAGAAGCTCGACCTGGCGCGCGGCGGCATCCCCGAATTCGGCGCTTTGTCCGAGGAACTGGACAGCCTCACCGGATGGAGCGTCGTGCCGGTGCCGATGCTGATCCCCGACCACGTGTTTTTCTGGCACCTCGCCAATCGCCGCTTTCCGGCGGGCAATTTCATCCGCGCGCGCGAAACCTTCGACTACATCCAGGAACCCGATGTCTTTCACGACGTCTTTGGCCATGTCCCGATGCTGACCGACCCGGTCTATGCCGATTACATGCAGGAATATGGCCGCGCCGGGTGGAAGGCGATGCATTACAACCGGCTGAAGGCGCTCGGCGCGCTCTACTGGTACACGGTCGAGTTCGGACTGATCGAGGAAGCGGACGGGATCAAGGCCTATGGCGCCGGTATCCTGTCAGGACCGACCGAGGCGAAGTTTGCGGTGGAGGCGACCAGCCCGAACCGAGATCATGCTCAATGTCGACCGGGTGATGCGCACCGATTACGTCATCAGCGATTTGCAGCCGACATATTTCGTGATCGAAAGCTTCGAGGACCTGTTCAAGCAGACGGTCGAGCGTGATTTCGACCGGCTCTACCGCAGCCTCGCGCCGAATTTCACCTATGCCAACTCGGCAATCATCGATGTCGACAACGTGGTGCATCGCGGGACGCAGGAATATCACCTGCGCGGGGGCAGGGGCTCAGGGGCCGCGCCAGTCTGAATCGGCTTGCCACGCTGGACTGATTGCAAAGAAAAAGGGCGCCGGATTGCTCCAGCGCCCTTTTCATTAGCAAAAGCTTTTTGCGATTACATTTCGTCGATTTCGTCGGCCTGCTCTTCAGCGGCTTCTTCCATCGCGTCGGTGTTGTCGTCCATCACGTCGGCCTGATCTTCGGTGATCGCGCCGGCTTCTTCCATGGCGTCAACCTGGTTGTCGCGGGCGTCTTCCATCGCTTCGATGTTGTCTTCTGCTTCGTTTTCGGCAGCGCTGTCACAAGCGGCGAGGGTGAGGCCGAGCGATGCGACCGAAGCGAGTGCGAGTGTGCGAATGTTCATATAATTTCCCTTGGTTCCTTGTTGAATATGGAAACAAAGCGATTGTGGCGAAAATTTGTTCCCAAATCAATCCATTGATTCGTCTAAGCTTCGGCGCTGCGCCTGATCAACGTGTGATAGAGCGCGACCGCCCCGATGCCTGCGACCAGCGCCGCGCCAAGTGCGACGAGCGAGAGGCCGCCAATGAAGGTGCCATTGTTCACAATCAGTCCGATGACGAGCGTCGCGCCGACACAGATACCCATCAGGCGCAGGATGTCGCGTGACGCCTCGACGCGCGTAACGATCGAGGCCAGCCAGCCTATCGTTGCTCCCAGCACTATCAACACCAACAATGCCATTTCGTCATTCTTCCGTTCAAAATTTTGTTTTCACTTGCATAATGCGCACGCTAGCATTGTGGTTCCAAACAAAATGTCCGCATTTTTTCAGGGGTTTGGATCAGAAGAAATAAAACAGCGCGCAGCCCATCGCCACGCGGTACAGCACGAATACCAGCATCGAGGCGCGTTTCAGGAAGTTCATCAGGAACGCCATCGTCGCAAATGCGGCGATAAAAGTGAGCACGCCCGCTATCAGCGCATCGAACGCGAGGACCGATCCGGCCTCGAAAATCTCGGGCACGATGAGCACCCCTGCGCCCGCGACGGCGGGGATGGACAGCAGGAACGAGAAGCGCGCCGCCTCGACCCGCTTGTACCCCAGGAACCGCGCCACGGTCATGGTGACGCCCGACCGGCTGGTGCCCGGTATGATCGCAAGTGCCTGTGCGATGCCGACAATCAATCCATCGCGCCAGGTCATGTCCTCGAAGGATTTGACTTCCTTGCCGATCCAGTCGGCGATGCCGAGCAGGATGCCGTAGACGATCAGGTTGAAGGCGATGAGGTCGGTGAAGCGGATCGACGACATCAGGTCGTCATCGACTACGGTGATATCAAACCAGGTTTCGGCAATCGAGTTGAACGCGCCCAGCTTGATCGCGAGGCCGAACGCGACAGCGGGGATTGTGCCCAGGACGATCCACCAGACCAGGCGGCGCTCTGCCGGGGCATCGGGCCGGTCCGCACCGATCCCGATGCTGGCGAACCCTCCGCGCGCCAGCACCAGCACGTCTTTCAGGAAGTACACGATGATCGCGAGCAGCGATCCGACATGCACCGCGACATCGATCAGCGGGCCCTGATCGGAAAAATCCGTCAGGAACGGGATCAGAATCAGGTGACCCGATGAGGATATCGGGAGAAACTCGGTAATCCCCTGGACGACCGCGATGATGAGAAGCTGAAGAAAAGTCATGGCTCGCGCTCCTTGGATGAAGCGCGGGCCATGTCAATTCGTTTGCGAATGCTCGCGGGGCTAAATCACCAGATGCGAATGCGCTTTTTCGGGGGCAAATAGAGCTCGTCTTCGGGTGAGACATTGAAGGCCTCATACCACGCATCGAGGTGACGCACCGCGTTGTTGAGGCGGAATTCGCCCGGCGGGTGGTTGGCTGTCATCACGCGGTTGCGCAGGCTCTCCTCACGCTCCATCCCGCGCCAGATCTGCGCGAAACCAAGGAAGAAACGCTGGTCGCCGGTCAGGCCGTCGATCACAGGTGCCTCTTCACCGTTCAGCGAGATGCGATAGGCGCGGTAGGCCATTTGCAGGCCGACCACATCGCCCAGCGTCTCGCCCATCGACTGGCCGCCGCGCAGGCAGACTGGGCCTTCGGGACTGTCGACCGGGCAATAGGATTCGATGAATTCGGCCATGCGATCGGTGAACTGGACGAAGCCTGCACGGTCGTCGTCCTGCCACCAATTGCGCAAGGTCCCGGTCGCATCGAACTGCGAGCCCTGGTCGTCATAGCCGTGCCCGATCTCGTGCCCGATCACCGCGCCGATGCCGCCATAATTGACCGCCGGATCGGCGCTGCCGTTGAAGAACGGTGGCTGCAGGATCGCGGCTGGAAAAACGATGCGGTTGGTGAGCGGCGAGTAATAGGCGTTCACTGTCTGCGGAAACATGCCCCATTCGGTCGGATCAACCTCTGTGCCGAGGCGCGACCGCATGTCTTCATCGTTCCAGCGCGCCTGTGCCATGCGATTGCCAAGTGGGTCGCCAGCCGAAATCTCGAGCCCGTCATAGGTCTTGAACTCGTCCGGATAGCCGATCATCGGCACGAAGCCATTCAGCTTGTCACGCGCTTCGGCGATGGTGCCTGGCGTCATCCACTCATTATTGTCGAGCGCCTCGCTCATCGCTTTCTGGAGGTTGGCGACCAGTTCATCCATCCGCGCCTTGCTGTCGGGCGGGAAGTATTGTTCGACGTACAGCGCGCCGAGCTGTTCGCCGAGCGCACCTTCGACCGCGCCAATTGCGCGTTTCCAGCGCTCCTGCTGCTCTTCGCGCCCGTTGATGGTCTGGCCGAAGAACGCGAAACTCGCATCATCGAGCTCGCTGGAGAGAACCGGGGCGTGCGCAGTGAGGAACGACTTGGCCATATAGGCCTTTATCGTGGCAAGCGGTGTTTCGGTCAGGAGCTCCATCATTGCAGGAAGACCGCCGCCGATCATGTCGATCTGTTCCGGTGTCAGGCCCGCTTCGGCGATCTCCTCTTCGGTCGGCGGGATTTGCGAGGCGAGAAAGCGCGTCTGGCCGTCAAGCTTGGCCGAGGTGAGCAGCGTTTGAATCGGGAAATCGCCCGCCATCGCAGTCAGGTCTGCCGGGGTCAGCTCATTGTAGGTCAAGGTCGGCTTGCGAAAGATCTGCCGCGCCCATTCAAGCTCGGCAACCTTGCGCTCGAATGCGTAGACTGCCTCGTGCCGCATCAGCGGGGTCGGCATATCCTGCTGCGCCCAGAACGGTCGCGAGATAGTCCATATAGGCAGCGCGGATCTTGAGGTTGTTCTCCGAATCCACGAGGTAGTAATCGCGGTCGGGCAGACCCATTCCATCGAAACCGATCCCGACCGCATATTGCGTCGGGTTGCGCGCATCGATGGTCACGCCCGCGCTCACCAGCGAGGGATAGCCCGGCTTGCCGAACAGCGAGACAAGCGCGTCAAGGTCGCTGGCCATGTAGATGTCGGCGAGAAAAGGCTGTGCCGGGACAAGACCGCTCGCATCGATGGCCTCGACATCCATGAAGGCGTTGTAGGCATCGACAATTCGCCGCGCCTGCGCGCCCGGCTCGGGATTGGAGGCGACCAGCGCCTCCACGAGCTGGCGCACGTCCGTTGTCGCGCCTTCGCGAAGCATGTCGAACGCGCCAAAACGCTGGCGGTCGGCAGGGATTTCGTTTGCAGCGATCCACTTGCCGTTGACATAGGCGTTGAAGTCGTCGCCCGGATCGACGCTGTCGTCGATCAGCTCGGTCCCCACGCCCCATGTGCCAAAGTCCATGGTCGGCGCTCCCGATCCCTCCGCTTCGGTCTCGTCCAGAAGCGCTTCGATGGTCTGTGCCGGATCGGCATCGTGAGTGCCGGCAATGGCAGGCGCGGTGAATGCGAGTGCAGCGATGCTGGCACCCAGAAGAGCTTTGGTTCGATTCATGAATGTGCGTCCCGATTTGAACTAGATTTGAATTCCCGGAAATCTGCTTAGCCTTCCGGACAAGGCGATGGGGTCGTTTGTCCGACGGCGCATGGCATTGGTCGAATTCTGGCCGCGCGGGGCAAGGATATCGCGGGCTTTCGCCGCCCGGCTACGCCGCTTCGTTGGCCGCGAATTGCAGCTTCGCAAGGCGCGCATAGAGCCCGCCCGTTGCGGAAAGCTCGGCGTGATTGCCCTGTTCGACCACTTCGCCGTCCTCCAGCACAATGATCCGGTCCGCCGCGCGGACGGTCGCCAGCCGGTGCGCAATTACCAGCGTCGTGCGCTGCTGCATCAGCGTCTCGAGCGCCTGCTGCACGAGTTGTTCGCTTTCGGCATCGAGCGCGCTGGTCGCTTCGTCGAGCAACAGGATCGGAGCATCGCGCAGGAGCGCGCGGGCGATGGCAACGCGCTGTTGCTGCCCGCCCGACAATTGGGTCCCGCCTTCGCCGAGATACGTGTCGAGGCCGTCAGGCAGGTCACGCAGGAACCCTTCGGCATTGGCGGCGCGCGCGGCTTCCCAGATATCCTCGTCGGATGCGTCCCAATTGCCGTAGCGCAGATTGTCGCGCGCATTGGCGCTGAACAGCACTCCGTCCTGCGGGACCAGCGCCAACCGGTCGCGTATGTCGGCAGGATCGGCCTTGGTCAGCGGCACACCGTCGAGGCGGATCGTGCCGAGCTGCGGATCGTAGAACCGCTCGACCAGCTGGAAAATCGTCGACTTGCCTGCGCCCGACGGGCCCACGATAGCAACGGTCTCGCCCGGCTCTATCTCCAGCGTGAAGTCCTTGAGCGCAGCGGTTTCGGGCCGTGCCGGATAGCGGAACGTGACATTGCGGAAAGACAGGCTCCCGCGCGGCGGCTGCGGTAGGCTTTCGGGCCGTGCAGGCGGCGCGATGGTCGGTTTCGCCTCGAGCAGCTCTGCAAGCCGGCTGGCCGCCCCTGCGCCGCGCAGCAGCTCGCCATACACCTCCGTCAGCGCGCCGAACGCACCTGCGACGATCATCGCGCCGATGATGAAGGACAGGATCGTACCGCCAGTAATATCGCCCGCGGCCACTCCCTCTGCCCCGCGCCACAGGATCAGGACGATCGAGCCGAAGATCGCAAGGATGATAATTGACGTCATCGCCGCGCGCAGGATGATCCGGCGCTTCGCTGTCTCGAACGTGCGCTCGACAGCGCCGCCGAAGCGGTCCGCCTCGCGCTCCTGCTGGCCGAAACTCTGGACGATCTTCATCGCGCCCAGCACCTCGGTCACCATCGCTCCGACATCCGCGACCCGGTCCTGGTTGTCGCGCGAGATGCTCCGGATGCGGCGCCCGAAGAAAACGATCGGAAGGATGACCGCCGGAATGCCGACCGCGAGCCAGATCGTGAGGCCGGGCAGCAGCCAGAACAGGTAGATCGTCCCGCCAATGCCGAGGAAAATGTTGCGCAGCGCCACGGAGACGGTCGTCCCCACCACCGTCTCGATGATCGAGGTATCCGCCGTCATCCGGCTGGAGATTTCCTTGGGGCTGTTCTCTTCGTAGAACGATGGCGACATGCGCAAGAGGTTGCGGTGCACCTTGCGGCGAATATCGGCGACCACCCGCTCTCCGATCCAACTGACGAAGTAGAACCGCGCCGCCGTGCCGAATGCGATGACGACAACGATCACGAGCAGATACCGGAACCAGCGCCCGATATCGCCTGCCTCTCCGCCAGCGCCGCCAAATCCCTGATCGACGATCAGCTGCGAAGCGGCGGGGATCGCCAGCGTGCCGGCAGCCGTGATCAGCAATGCCAGCAGCGCAAAAATCACTTGCCGCGGATATTTGGCCGCCTCGCGGTAGACCATGCGCAAGGGCGCGAGCGAGCGCGGCTTGCGCGGCTCATCCGCCGCGTCTGCGGTTCTGCCCCGCTCTTCAAGCTGGGTATCGTGCGTCGATTGCGCGTCCATCTTGCCGCCGATCTAGCTACGCCTTGCCGAAATTTCACGTGCAAAAAGCACACAGGTCCCCGGCAGAATGCCCGTGCCCTCATTATTGTGCGTTGCACAATAGGCTCGAAAGCCCCATTTACGTTGCAACGTACCTGTCATGCAGGGCGAATGACTGCTCATCGCATCTTTTCGCGAGAGCGCCAACAGGGGCCCACAATGCTTTACCACGCCTATGAAATACAGCGCAGCTGGATGAACAGCGTCAGTTCGTGGGCGTCGATCAGTTCCTCGATCCTGACGAACCCAGCCAATCCCTTCGGCAAGATGGGCGCAGGTCCGCTCGCCGCGAGCGCGCTCGACGTGTTTGCCCACGCGACCGCCGATTACGGCAAGCCTGCTTTCGGCATCACCGAGATCGAAACGGACGGCAAGGTCTATCCGGTGATCGAGGCGACCGTAGTCAACCGTCCGTTCGGCGACCTCAAGCGGTTCCGGCTCGACGGAGTGGACGACGCCAAGACCGAAAAGCGCCCCAAGATGCTGATCGTTGCCCCGATGAGCGGGCATTACGCCACTCTGCTGCGCGGCACGGTCAGGCGGATGCTTCAGCAATACGAGGTCTACATCACCGATTGGGCCGACGCCGCGACGGTGCCGGTGCACGAGGGCGACTTCGACCTCGACACCTACATCGATTACCTGATGGAATTCCTCGAATATATCGAGAGCGTTAATCCGGGCCAGCGTCCGCACATGCTCGCCGTGTGCCAGCCCTCTGTCCCGGCGTTTGCCGCAACCGCGCTGCTCAACCAGCACAAATCGCCTGCCACCCCGCTGACACTCACGATGATGGGCGGCCCGATCGACACGCGCGAAAGCCCGACATCTGTCAACGATCACGCGATGAACCGCCCGATCGAATGGTTCCGCAACACCGTTATCACGAAGGTGCCGATGAATTACCGGGGTGCGGGCCGAAAGGTCTATCCTGGCTTCATGCAGCTATCCGCGTTCATGAGCATGAACCTGCGCAGCCACATGATGAGCCATTACGAGATGTTCAAGCACCTCACCGCAGGCGACACCGACAGCGCGCAGGCGACCAAGGATTTCTACGACGAATACCGCGCCGTGTGCGACATGACGGCGGAGTTCTACCTCCAGACGGTCGAGGAAGTGTTCCAGAAGCACTCGATCCCGAACGGCACGTTCGAGCACAAGGGCGAGGTGGTCGACCTGGCGCAGATCACCGACACCGCGCTGCTCGCCATCGAAGGCGAGCGCGACGATATCTCAGGCCTCGGCCAGACCCGCGCGGCGCTGAAACTGACGCCGGGCCTGCCAGAGGACAAGAAGCGCTACTACATGGCCGAAGGCGCCGGACACTACGGCATCTTCAACGGCAGCCGCTGGCGGGACCAGGTGGCGCCGGTGGTCGAGGAATTTGTAGCGGCGCATTCGGGGTAACGGTCTCTGCCCCGACCAAACCTCTGTTTGCGATCGCGGTTGTGGAGCTTTCCGGTAGCGATTAACTCCATGCTTTATGAGGTTACCTTGGCACGCGCGACCCATGGACAGAAATCGACTGATCCTTGCGGCAGAAACACTCGCTTCTTTTTGGCATTGCGATGAAGATGAACAGGCCGCAGCACTTCAACGCAAGGGGTTCGACAAAGGCGAAGCGTGGAGATTGATCAATTTTCTCCCGATGGCGTTTAGTAGGCCGATCCTTGAAGAGCTTGGAGCGACGCGTTTCTCTCCGACTGTTTCGGCGACCAATTCCGAAGGGAGAGAAGTAACCGCAAAGCTAAACCGTCAACCGGAATATGTAGGGGCACTGAAGCTCGCTCGATCCCATAGAACAAGCGGGGCAATGGATCATGCTGTCTTCAAGTTAATTGCGGAAAGCAGCTCTGAGGTCGATGCTGCGAGCAAAGCGCTAAATGCGGGGGACGACCTTCATGGTTCCTATGTAACAACATTGCTCAACGGCGAGGAAGTAGCGGACTTCCTGCTTCTCTGAGAATCCGCTTTTGTCTAATCACGTATATAGAGTGCGACCCCACAACCTCACCCCTCAACCTTGGGCGTCCTGAAAAACACCCGTTTGATAACCCGCCGTGCCATCACGAGCAACGCGACCATCAGCGCCAGCAGCACCGCTGCGATCCCACCTGCGACCACGGGATACTCATAAGCCAGCCACAGCAACCCAACTGCCGCGATATCTTCGGTGGTCGAGACCGCGACATTGCTGACCGGCTCGGGCGAGGTGTTCACCACGGCGCGCGCGCTGGCCTTGCCGCCATGCGCGAGGAAGCTTGCTCCGCCGCCCAGCAGGAACGCGACCACCTGCATCGCCGGGTCTGATGGATCGACAATCGCCAGCGCCAGCAACGCGCCGCCGACCGGGCGCACCAGCGTGTGGACCGTGTCCCACGCGCTGTCGAGCCACATCACCTTGTCGGCGAAGAACTCCGCGAGCGCGCCAATCAGCGCGATGCCCATCACCCAAGGGTTTTCGAGCACCGCGAGGCTCGCAAGGTGCTCGGGCACAGGCAGCGCATCCAGCCGCATCGCAAGCCCGGTCGCGAACACGCACAGGTAAAGCCGCCAGCCCGAAAGCAGGCTGACGCTGCCAGCGATCCCGATGATTTCCATGATGCCCAAAGCGTGCCCTCCCGCCGCGAAGAATGCGGACAATCGGCGGTGAGGGCAAGGCTTGAGCGAGGGTCAGGCCTGCCGCTCAATCGCGGTTCCGCAGCGCTGCCAGGTCATACGGCTCGCCGAAATTGCCGCCGGGTATCTCCAATGCCGAGCGGTCCCACCCGCCGCGCTGGGCAATCGCGGCGTAGGTTTCCTCGAGAAATGCGAGCAATGCCGCATCCGGGTCGTCCGCCGCGATCACTGACGCATACGGCAGGACGAATTCGCCCAGATCGCCGTGCCAGTAAGCGCCCGGGGACGAGAGCGACACGTCGCTCAGACCGCCGGGTGAAGGATAGCCGTAGGCGTAGAACGCGGCCTCATCCACGCCGCCGCCGCCCAGCCAGAACCCTGCGCTTGCCACTTCGTGACTGTAGGCTTCGCGCGTGACGCGGTCGGGCAGATTTGGAAAACCGCCGGGATGCAGCGGCGCTTCGCGTCCCGAAAAGCGCGTGACCGCCAGATCGAAACTGCCCCAGAACAGGTGCGAAGGGCTCGATTTGCCGACAAAGCCGCTGCGGAAATGCTCGAACACCCGGTCGGCGCTGCGGAAAGCGGCGTGAAACCGCCGGACGGCATCGGCATCCCAGCTTCGCTCTCGCTCGTCCTCGGCAAAGGGGATTGCCGGATCGACCTCGTTTGGCGCTCCGGCAACATCGGTCGCGATACCGGCCTTGCCAAGCAGCTCTTCGAACTCGTCGAGGAATTGCGCGACCGTCTGACCCGTCACGGACATTGCGCCGCGAAACCCGTCGGATGTTTCGAGGACCATTTCGCTTGCAATGCAATCGAACAGGATTTCGGCATCGCGCTCGCCGACCGCCACTGGATAGGAGCGAAAGCCGCGCGGGCAGGCGCGCAGGGCCAGATGCCAGCCGTGATTGCACCACACCCGTGCGCGGGTCGGCAGCTTGCCGATAACTTGCAGATACGCATGGCAGGTCTCGATAACCGCTTTATCGGCGGCGTAGTCGAGATCAGGCCAGCGTCCTGCAATCATCGGTCCGGCTTCCTATCAGTATACCTCGAACAGCCCCGCTGCGCCCATTCCGCCGCCGACGCACATGGTCACCACGACATATTTCGCGCCGCGGCGCTTGCCTTCGATCAGCGCGTGGCCGGTGCAGCGTGCGCCGGTCATGCCGTAAGGGTGGCCGATCGAGATCGAGCCGCCATTGACGTTGAGGATGTCGTTATCGATGCCCAGCTTGTCGCGGCAGTAGAGAACCTGCACGGCAAAAGCTTCGTTGAGTTCCCACAGGCCGATATCGTCCATCTTGAGGCCGGTCTGCTTGAGCAGCTTCGGGATGGCGAAGACCGGGCCGATACCCATTTCGTCAGGTTCGGTTCCGGCGACAGCCATGCCGACATAACGGCCGAGCGGCTGGAGGCCCTTCTGCTCGGCGAGCTTGGCTTCCATCAGCACGCTGGCCGAGGAACCGTCGGACAGCTGCGATGCGTTGCCGGCGGTGATGACCTTGTCCGGACCCATGACCGGGTTGAGCGACTGAAGGCCTTCCAGTGTGGTCGAGGGGCGGTTGCCTTCATCCTTGGTGATGGTGGTTTCGACCTGCGAAACCTCGCCGGTCTCCTTGTCCTTCACCATCATGGTGGTGGTGGCGGGGACGATCTCGTCGTCGAACTTGCCCGCTTCCTGACCTGCTGCGGTGCGCATCTGCGATTGCAGCGCGTATTCGTCCTGCGCTTCGCGGCTGATGCCGTAGCGCGCAGCGACGGTTTCAGCCGTGCTGAGCATCGGCATGTACACGTCCTTGTGCATCGCGATCAGTGAGGGATCGGGAGCGACGCGCATTTCGGGGGTCTGGACCATCGAAATCGAATCCTGACCGCCGCCGACGACGATATCCATGTTGTCGACCACGATCTGCTTGGCCGCAGTAGCGATTGCCATCAGGCCCGATGAGCACTGGCGGTCGATGGTCTGGGCAGCGACGGTAACAGGCGCGCCGCCGCGCAGCGCGACCTGGCGACCGATATTGCCCGCCTGCGTGCCCTGCGTGAGGACAGCGCCCCATACGACATCGTCGATCTCGCCAGCGTCGATACCGGCGCGCTCGACAGCGGGCTTGAAGGAAAACGCGCCAAGGGTGGCGCCGGGGGTGGCGTTGAAGCCGCCCTTGTAAGCCCGGCCAATCGGCGTGCGGGCGGTGGAGACGATGACTGCGTCACGTGACATGTAGGGGTGTCCTTTCCAAGGAGTATCAGGGTTCGTCCGCGCGGGGCGGAGCAGGTTTCAGCGGGCTGTGCCGGTTGGCTCAGACGAAGTACTGAGTGATCCACTCGCAGATCAGCGCGGGCTTTTCCTCGCCTTCGATCTCCATCGTGATCTCGGCGGTCTGCTGCCACTGACCGGGGCGCTTCTCGATCATCTCGGTGAGCTTCCAGTGGCCGCGAATGCGCTTGCCTGCGCGGACCGGTGCGATGAAACGGGTTTTGTTGCCGCCATAGTTCACGCCCATCTTCACGCCGTCGATCTTTGGCGTGTCGCTGTTTGCGCCGAGATACGGGATCATCGACAGGGTGAGAAAGCCGTGTGCGATCGTGCCGCCGAACGGCGTCATCTTGGCGGCTTCCTCGTCGATATGGATGAACTGGTGATCGCCGGTCGCATCGGCAAATTTGTTGATGCGGTCCTGGCTCATCTCGACCCATTCGCTGGTACCGATGTTCTCGCCTACCTTGGCGGCCAATTCTTGCGGGGTCATGGGGGCTCTCCTCGTGCCTTATCGCCGAGCGGCATCCCGCCGCGCAGCCGGTTTACGTTTACGTTATATGGCCCGCTACATGGCAGGCGAGGAAGGTTCATGCAATGCGCCAGACGCGCGCGCTGCTATGCCGTTACGGCATCGCCTGCGCTCTCGGCTTCGTTTGCGGTACGATGCTCTGCTGCTGGCAGGGGAAGGCACTTGCCCATGCGGCAATCTGGCGCGCTGCAGAATCGATCCTTCGGCAATAGGTATGAAGGCCGATCTGGAGACCGATGATCATCAGCATGACCGGTTGGTAGGCGATCCCCTGGAACAGCGCGCCGGTGACATAGACCAAAGTGGCAAGTTTCAGGCAGGCGGCCATCGGCGCAATCCATGCCTCTTCCTCGCCCTCGCGGTCCTTCCACCGGTGGCGAACCCGCTCCATCTGCCACACGCCTAGGCCTTGCAGCAGCAGCCACAATGTCAGGCCGGGATAGCCCTGTTCGCCCAGCAGCTCGAATATGGCCGAATGATAGGCGCGCGCCTTATCGGTAACCTCGCGGTATTCGATCGCGGTCGTTGAACCGGTTTCCACCCTCACGGGCAATTCATAGGTGAAGCTGTTCCCGCGATAGGCGTCGAAACCGCCGCCGGTGGGATTGCGTGCGGCATAATCGAGGGTCCACTTCCACACCGCCATCCGGGTCGAAGCGCTTTCATCGCCGCTGGGCTGGGTGATGGTCGCCATGCGCTCGTAATAGCTCTGCGGCAGGAACGGCAGCGCCGCGAGCCCAACCGCCGCACCCGCCGTCAAAAGCATCATCCGCCGCTTCGTATAACGTAGCACCAGCAAAGCCAGCACCGCGATGCAGACAAGGCCGGTGCGCGCCTCGGTCCCGATCGGCACCATCAGGCAGGCAAAGATCAGCAGCGCGGCAAAGGCGCTCACCATCCAGTGCGGCCTGAAGATCGTGCCGTAGCGGGTGAACCACGCAATCAGCGGCACCAGCGCAATCGAGACCGTCGCCAACGTGGAGCTTTCGTAGATGCCGCTGTTGTCGTTGACGAAGAATTTGAGGTTTTCATACCCGCCGCCACCCAGCACGGTCTTCATGCCGGTGCCGATAACGATTGTCGCGATCGACAGGACCAGCACGAGCGCCAGCGCCTCGATCCGGGCGCGCGTTGTCAGCGTGAGCGGCAGGAACAGCGCAAACAGCATCGCTTTCCACACCCAGTCCCATTTCGTCACCGCGCTATCCGGGAAATCGGCATTGCTCGTCGTCCACCAGCAATAAAGCAGCAGCGCGAGGATCAGCCCCTGCCGGAATGAGAAGCGCGCGCCTTCCTTGCGGTCGAGCAGAAGCCAGCCGCCGAAAGCCGCCGCAAAGGCGATCAGCGAAATCTGGAGATCGGTGATGATCGTGTAGCCGATCCGCTGCGGCGCGATGATGTCGATATAGACATACAGCAGCACCCACAGGAACGGCCGCCTCAAGCCGAGCAGCAGGACGTAGAAGATGAAAGCGAGGAAAACGAGATCGAGCATTACTGAGGCTCGCTCCGCTCATCGATTTCCCTGTTTCTCGCTGCCGCGCGCCCGGTGGCGCTGGTCTCTTTGCGGCCAGCCAACTCGTGCCGATTTCAGCTCTTCGATCAACGGGTCCGCATCCAGCCCTTCGCGCAGGAACAGGTGCCAGAAGGCGTATGCCAACAGGCCGTGTCCTATCGTGAGGGCGATGTAATCGATCATGCGTTTGCAGGCGTCCAGGCTTGAGGCGCAGCTCCGCGCCCAGATTGCGCCTTAACGGAACGCAGTTGACGCTCCGTTAAGCACATTCGTGGCACAGGTTCTGCATGACCAGGGTTCTGCATGTCCTCGACCACTCGCTGCCGCTGCACAGCGGCTACACTTTCCGCGCGCGCGCCATCCTGAAAGCGCAGGAAGCCGCCGGATTGGAAGTGCGCGGTATCACCGGACAGCGCCATCAGGTCGAGGCCCCGACCGATGAGGATCACGAGGAAGTCGACGGGCTCACCTTTCACCGGACCGCCGGCCAGCCATCGGGGCCGGCGCTGGTTAGCGAAACGCGCGAGATCGCGGCGCTTTCGGCCAGCATCAGGAAGCTCGCACGCGACTGGCGGCCCGAAATTATCCACGCGCACTCGCCCTCGCTGTGCGGCGCGGCAGCCTATCGGGCAGCGCGCGCGCTTGGCATCCCGCTTGTCTACGAAATCCGCGCTTTCTGGGAAGACGCCGCGGTCGGTAATGGCACCGGGACAGAAGGGTCAGCGAAATATCACCTCACACGCGGGCTGGAAACGCAGGTGGTCAAACGCGCCGATGCGGTCTTCACGATCTGCGATGGCCTGCGCGGCGACCTGATCAAGCGCGGCATATCGCCGGGCAAGATCGGGGTCATGCCCAATGGCGTCGACCTCTCGCTGTTCGGCGAGCCGCTACCCCGCGACGATGCGCTGGCCGCTGAGCTTGGTATCGAGCCGGGGACTCCGGTGATCGGCTATATCGGCAGCTTTTACGATTACGAGGGCGTCGACGACCTGATCGCGGCAATGCCCCGGCTTCGCCGCGCGCATCCCGGCGCAAGGTTGCTGCTGGTTGGCGCAGGCGAGATGGACGAAGCATGGCGCACTGCGGCGGCGGCATTGCCCGATCCGCAAGCAGTGATCTTTACCGGTACCGCGTACCCCATGCCGAGGTCGAGCGCTATTACTCGCTGATCGACGTGCTGGCCTATCCGCGCAAGGCTTCGCGTCTCACCGACCTTGTCACGCCGCTCAAACCGCTCGAGGCAATGGCGCAAGGCCGCATCGTCGCGGCCTCCAATGTCGGCGGGCACCGCGAGCTTGTCACGCATGGCGGAACCGGTTTCCTGTTCGCGCCGGACGATCCCGAGGCCTGCGCCGAGGCGCTGGGCGACTTGCTGTCGTCGCGCGAAGAATGGGGCACCGTTCGCAGCCAGGCGCAGCAGCATGTCCGAACCCGGCACGACTGGGCAGTGAATGTTCAGCGTTATCTAAGCGTTTACCAAGCTTTGCTAAGCGAGAATGCGCGCGGAAACCGGGCAAAGCCCGCTCCGCAGCACAAAAAGATACGGGCCTAGAAGCGCGCGAGAAACGCGCTTCACCTTCTGAAGCAGGGGCGAAATGCGTAATATCAGGAAGCGGATCGCAGAACGTGAAACGGGTGAGGCCACGGCCAACACCCCAGCGAACGCGTCCGCACCGGCAGCGGCCGAAGCCGCTACAAGAAAGAACAAGCGCGCAAAGCGCCCCAAGCAGCCTTCGGTTGCGGCTCATCCGGCGTTTACCCCGATGCTGACAGCGTGGGGCGCCTTGCTGCTCGGGCTGTCGGTTCTCGCAGCACCGGAGCAGCTTGCGCTGCGGTTTGAAGCTGCGTCAGGGGTACGAAACCTCGGCGGCGCGATGGTCTTCGTCCTCGCAGGTATCGCGGCGCTGATCGGCGGCATCGCTGCGTTTGCAGCAGCGGCACTCCTGAAACAGCGCCTGGCGGGCCCAGCCGGCCATATACTTGCAAGAAAAGCGTCGGCAGCCGTCCAGCCTATCGACCCGGCGACAGAACTTGGCAGCGACAGTTTCGACGCGCCGATCGAAACCGAGCCATTTGCCGCAATCACCGGCCAATCCTTGGTCGAAGAGGACGCTGAACAGGCGGCGGAGCGCAATGCCACGCATGCGCCGACATTGGGTGCGCTTGCGGAGCGGGCACACGAACACGCGCCTGCTCACCCGCTCACCGACGACGATATCGCTGACCCAGAGCCAGATTGCCTGACCATGCGCGACTTCGAATCGGCGCTGCGTTCGGTACGACGAAGGCCAGACACAAGCGAGTGATATTCCGGGCTTGCAAGCGCCCGCCCTTCACGAAAGCCGCGAGGGTCCGCGCGATATCGGCCTGACCGAATTTGCCGGGATGGCCGGGCGCAATGCAGTCTGGGTTCACGAACAACCGGACGAAAGCGCTCCGGAAGCACCTGCCGAACCGGACCCCGCAGTCGACGATCAACCTGAAATCCTGGCCGAAGCCGGGCCCGAGCAGGTCGCCGATATCCCGGAGCCGCGTCAGCCCGCTGCCCTCACCAAGCTGCGCCAGATCCCGCCCGACGAACTGAGCCTGATCCAAATGGTCGAGCGTTTCGCCGCCGCCCTGCATGAGCGGCAGAATGACGAGCGCGCTCACCCGCACAGGCCGAAATCGCCCGACCGCGATGCTCCGCTCGCCGAAGCGCTCAAGGCTCTAACCATGTTCACCGACGGCGCATTCGAGGGCGGCGAAGCAAATGCTTCACCAACAGACGCCGCGCAAAGTGAGCTTGGAGACACGACCCGCGACCTGCGCGAGGCGCTCGCCAAGCTGCAAAAGCTGCGCGGAGCGGCCTGACCGGGCCCTTCGAAAGGCGGCGGCACGGCGACACTGCGAAAGCGATCGCACGAAATGCATAGCTGATGCTTACCTATGCGTAATAAAACTTCGCCCTTCGCGGTTGCAAAATCACAAATCCGTCGGCAATAGGAGTGTGAAACGAAGCGCGGTCCGGGCTGCCCGCCCGGTGCGCTCGACATTCTGCCGGTGCAGGAACCGCGTGGCGAGGCCGCGGCGGTCTCAGGCATTGGCATCTGACAGAACGGATTTTTTCCATGGGACAGCCCACCTCCCAGGGTCTCTACGACCCCGCCAACGAACATGACGCCTGCGGAGTAGGCATGGTCGCCCATATCAAGGGCGAGCGCAGCCATTCGATCATCGAGCAATCGCTTGAAATCCTTGAGAATCTCGACCACCGCGGGGCTGTGGGCGCTGACCCTCTGCTGGGCGATGGGGCGGGATTGCTGATGCAGATCCCCGACGCTCTGATTCGCCGCTGGGCGCGCGAAAAGGGCCTGACGCTGCCCGCAGAGGGCAGTTACGCCGTTGCGATGTGCTTCCTACCGCAGGACGATGCCGCGCGCGAATTCGTAATCGAACGATTCGAAAAACTCGCTGCCAAGGAAGGGCAGAACGTCATTGGCTGGCGCACCGTCCCGACCTCAACCGATGGTCTGGGCAAGGCAGTGATCGATTCGATGCCTGTCATCCAACAGGCGATCATCGTGCGCTCAGAGGATTGCGCGGATCAGGACGCGTTCGAGCGCAAGCTGCTCGCGATCCGCAAGCAAACGCTGAACCCGCTCGCCAAACTGGCCAAAAAGCACGGCATCCCCGGCCTGACCGAAACCTACCTGCCGAGCCTTTCAAGCCGCACGATCGTCTACAAGGGATTGCTGCTCGCGACGCAGGTCGGCAGTTTCTACGATGACCTCAGCGACCCCGAATGCGTTTCCGCCTTCGGCCTAGTGCATCAGCGCTTCTCGACCAACACGTTCCCCAGCTGGCGGCTTGCCCACCCGTTCCGCTTCATCGCGCATAACGGGGAGATCAACACGGTTCGCGGCAATGTGAACTGGATGAACGCGCGCCGCCGGACAATGGAAAGCGACCTGCTGGGTCCGGACCTCGACAAGATGTGGCCGATCATCCCGCACGGCCAATCCGACACCGCCTGCCTCGACAACGCGCTCGAATTGCTGATCGCGGGCGGATACAGCCTCGCCCATTCGATGATGATGCTGATACCCGAGGCGTGGAACGGCAACGAACTGATGGACCCCGAACGGCGCGCTTTCTACGAATATCACGCCGCGCTGATGGAACCGTGGGACGGCCCTGCCGCCGTCTGTTTCACGGATGGCCGCCAGATCGGAGCAACGCTCGATCGCAATGGCCTGCGTCCGGCGCGTTTCTGCGTGACCAAGGACGATATCGTCTGCCTCGCTTCGGAAAGCGGCGTGTTGCCGTTTGCCGAGGACAGCATCGTGCGCAAATGGCGACTCCAGCCCGGCAAGATGCTGCTGATCGACCTCGAACAGGGCCGCATCATCGAGGATGACGAGCTGAAAGCCGACCTCGCCGCGTCCAACCCGTTCGCCAAATGGCTTGAGCAGGCACAGGTCAGGCTCGAGGACATTCACGATATCGAGCCGGAACTGTCCGAGCTTCCCGAAGCCAAGACCACGCTGCTCCAGCGCCAGCAGGCATTTGGCTACACGCAGGAAGACGTCTCGCGTTTTCTCGAGCCGATGGCGATCAAAGGCGACGATCCAATCGGGTCGATGGGGACCGACACGCCGATTGCGGTTCTGTCGGACAAGGCCCGCCTGCTTTACGATTATTTCAAGCAGAACTTCGCGCAGGTCACCAACCCGCCGATCGACCCGATCCGCGAGGAGCTGGTGATGAGCCTGCTGTCGATGATTGGTCCGCGCCCGAACCTGCTCGGTCACGAGGCCGGCGCGCACAAGCGGCTCGAGGTGGAACAGCCGATCCTGACCAATGAGGATCTGGCGAAGATCCGCTCGGTCGAAGCGGTGGTCGATGGCGCATTCCGCTGCACCACGATCGACACGACCTGGGACGCGAGCGCCGGGGTCGAGGGGATCGAACTGGCGATCAGGGAAATGTGCTGGGCCGCGACCGAAGCGGTGCTGCAGGACCAGAATATCCTCGTACTGTCGGACCGCGCGCAGGACGAAAACCGCGTGCCGATGCCCGCGCTGCTAGCAACCGCGGCGGTGCATCATCACCTCGTGCGGCAAGGCCTCAGGATGCAGACCGGCCTTATCGTGGAAAGCGGGGAGCCGCGCGAAGTGCACCATTTCTGCGTGCTCGCCGGCTACGGTGCGGAGGCGATCAACCCTTACGTCGCGTTCGAAACGCTCGAGGATATCCGCGCACGCAAACATGCAGCCATCCCGCGCGAAGAGGTCGAGCAAAATTTCATCAAGGCCATCGGCAAGGGCATCCGCAAGGTCATGTCGAAGATGGGAATCTCGACCTACCAATCCTATTGCGGCGCGCAGATCTTCGACGCAGTTGGTCTGTCGAGCCAGTTTGTCGAGAAGTACTTCACCGGCACAGCGACCACCATCGAAGGCGTCGGCCTCGATCAGGTGGCGGAGGAAAGCGTGCGCCGACACGCGCAGGCTTACGGCGACAATCCGCTCTACAAGGGCATGCTCGATGTCGGCGGCATATATCAGTACCGCCTGCGCGGCGAAGAGCGCGCCTGGACGCCCGCCAATGTCGCGCAATTGCAGCATGCGGTGCGCGGTAACGACGCAGCCAATTATGAGGAATTCGCCAAGTCGGTGAACGAACAGTCCGAACGGCTGCTGACCATTCGCGGCCTGATGGAGCTGAAAAAAGCCGATGAACCGATCGCGCTGGATGAGGTCGAGCCGGCGAGCGAAATCGTGAAACGGTTCAGCACTGGCGCGATGAGCTTTGGCTCGATCAGTCACGAAGCGCACTCGACGCTTGCCGTGGCGATGAACCGCATTGGCGGGCGCTCCAACACCGGCGAAGGGGGCGAGGAACCGTTCCGCTTCAAGCCGATGGACAACGGCGATTCGATGCGCAGCCGGATCAAGCAGGTCGCCAGCGGCCGGTTCGGTGTGACGACCGAATATCTCGTCAATTCGGACGATATCCAGATCAAGATGGCGCAGGGCGCTAAGCCCGGCGAAGGCGGACAGCTGCCCGGCCACAAGGTCGACAAGCGCATCGGCGCGGTGCGACACTCGACGCCGGGCGTTGGCCTGATCTCGCCGCCGCCGCACCACGATATCTATTCGATCGAAGACCTCGCACAGCTGATTCACGATCTGAAAAACGTAAACAACGACGCGCGCATTTCAGTGAAGCTGGTGTCCGAAGTCGGCGTCGGGACGGTTGCCGCAGGCGTGTCCAAGGCGCGCGCCGACCACGTCACCATTTCGGGCTATGACGGCGGGACCGGCGCATCGCCGTTGACCAGCCTTACCCATGCGGGCAGCCCGTGGGAGATCGGCCTTGCCGAAACGCAGCAAACCCTGCTGCTCAACGATCTGCGCAGCCGCATCGCGGTGCAGGTCGATGGCGGGCTGCGCACCGACCGCGACGTCGCGATTGGCGCTCTGCTGGGCGCGGACGAATTTGGCTTTGCCACCGCGCCGCTGATCGCTGCCGGGTGCATCATGATGCGCAAATGCCACCTCAACACCTGCCCGGTCGGCGTTGCCACGCAGGACCCGGAACTGCGCAAGCGCTTCACCGGGACGCCAGAGCATGTGGTGAACTACATGTTCTTCGTCGCGGAGGAACTGCGCGGCATCATGGCCGAAATGGGATTCCGCAGCGTCGAGGAAATGGTGGGCCGGGTGGACCGGCTCGACATGACCCGAATGCACCGCCACTGGAAAGCGCGCGGCATCAACCTGTCGCGCCTGCTCCATGTGCCACAGATCGAGGAAGGCGCGCCGCTGCAAAATACCGAAAGCCAGGATCACGGCCTCGGCGCGGCGCTCGACAATACGCTCATAGCCGACGCGAAGGGCGCCATCGAAGCGGCGAGGCCCGTGCAGCTCGATTACGAGATCCGCAATGTGAACCGCACGGTGGGCGCGATGCTTTCGGGCGAGATTGCCAAGGCGCACGGCCATGAGGGCCTGCCGGTGGATACCATCCGCATCAACCTGACCGGGGTTGCGGGGCAAAGCTTCGGCGCATGGCTCGCGCACGGCGTCACGCTCGACCTTTCGGGCGATGCCAACGACTATGTCGGCAAAGGGCTGTCGGGCGGACGCATCATCGTGCGCCCACCGGACGGCGTTCCGCGCGATGCGAGCGAAAACATCATCGTCGGCAACACCGTGCTTTACGGTGCGATTGCGGGCGAGGCGTTTTTCAGCGGCGTCGCAGGTGAGCGCTTCGCGGTGCGCAATTCGGGCGCCATCGCGGTGGTCGAAGGGGCGGGCGATCATGCCTGCGAATACATGACCGGCGGCGTTGTCGCAGTGCTCGGCAAGACGGGCCGCAACTTTGCCGCGGGGATGAGCGGCGGGGTCGCTTACGTCTATGATCCCGACGGCAATTTCAGCGAGCTCGTGAACCATGCGCAGGTCGATCTGGAAACGATCTCTGCCGAGGCCGACGCGGAGGAAGGAACCGGACGCCCCGCGCAGCGCCCACGTTCCGTACACGATTTCGGCATGGGCGACATGCTGCGTCACGATGCAGAGCGCCTGCGTATCCTGGTGGAACGCCATCAACTGCACACGGGAAGCGCAGTTGCAGGGGAGATGCTTGCCAACTGGGACACAGCGCTGGGCCACTTCGTCAAGGTGATGCCGCGCGATTACAAAGCTGCGCTCAAGGCTCTCGAAACCGAACGGCGCGATGCCGAAATGGAGGCTGCCGAATAATGGGCAAGGATACCGGGTTTCTCGAAATCGAGCGGCGCGAGCGCGACTATCTCGATCCCAAGGAACGGCTGAACAATTACCGCGAATTCGTCGTCCAGCCGGACGATGCGACGCTGGCCGGACAGGCCGCGCGCTGCATGGATTGCGGCATTCCCTATTGTCACAATGGCTGCCCGGTGAACAATCTGATCCCGGACTGGAATCACCTCGTCTACGAGAGCGACTGGAAAAACGCGCTCGACCTGCTGCATTCGACCAACAACTTCCCCGAATTCACGGGCCGTATCTGCCCCGCCCCGTGCGAGGCGAGCTGCACGCTCAACATCGTCGACCAGCCGGTCACGATCAAAAGCATCGAATGCGCGATCATAGATCGCGGCTGGGACGAGGGCTGGGTCACGCCGCAAGTGCCCGATAAAAAGACCGGCAAATCGGTCGCAGTCGTCGGGTCCGGTCCGGCTGGCATGGCCTGCGCCCAGCAACTCGCGCGCGCCGGGCACAGCGTTACCCTGTTCGAAAAGAGCGACCGCGTCGGCGGATTGCTGCGCTACGGCATTCCCGACTTCAAGATGGAAAAGCACCTAATCAGCCGCCGCTGCATCCAGATGGAGGCCGAGGGGGTCGAGTTTCGCACCAGCAAGGAAGTCGGCGTCGATGTCTCGTTCAAGAGCCTCGAGGAAAACTTCGATGCCATCGTGCTGTCGGGCGGTTCGGAAGATGCCCGCGCGCTTGCCATCCCCGGCGCAGAAATGCCGGGCGTTCGGCTCGCGATGGAATTCCTGACCCAGCAGAACAAGCGCAATGCCGGCGACGATGAAGTGCGCGCCGCGCCGCGCGGCAGTCTGCTGGCAACCGGCAAGGACGTTGTCGTCATCGGCGGCGGCGACACGGGCAGCGACTGCGTCGGCACATCCAACCGGCAGGGAGCAAAAAGCGTCACGCAGCTCGAAATCATGCCCAAACCGCCCGAGCGCGAAGACAAGGCGCTGACCTGGCCCGACTGGCCGCTGAAACTGCGCACGTCTTCCAGCCACGAAGAAGGCGTCGAGCGCGACTGGGCCGTCCTGACCAAGCGCGTGATCGGCGACGGAGAGAAAGTGACCGGTCTCGAATGCGCGCGGGTCGAATGGAAAGACGGTCAGATGCAGGAAGTCGAAGGCAGCACCTTCACGATCCCCGCCGACCTGATCCTGCTCGCGATGGGTTTTGTCGGACCCAAGAAAGCCGGACTGCTCGAACAGGCCGGGGTCGAGCTGGACGAGCGCGGCAACGTGAAGGCCGATACGGATCGCTATGCCACCAGCGCCGAGAACGTGTTTGCTTGCGGCGATATGCGGCGCGGGCAAAGCCTTGTCGTATGGGCCATTCGCGAAGGCCGCCAATGTGCACGCAGCGTCGATGAAGCGCTGATGGGTGCGACCCAATTGCCGCGCTGACCGGACAATTGCGGTCATAAAACGGCGCTATGAAGGTTAGCAACGCCTTACCGCGCAGCCAGTAATTGGCGGCAAATGTCGCTTGGCTACAATCCCGGCTGCAATTGATGCTGGAATAGTCCTGCTTGATTTGAAGGGGTTCCGTTTGACGACTTTGGCGCGGGCGGGTCACTTCAGGGGGCTAAAAGTATCAAGAAGACGGCAGGGCCAGGAATAGGCCCTGACAGTCAGGGCGGGAAAATGACGGTCGCACATTCGTTTACAACACGGACCAGGCTGCTGCGCGGGACGAACCTTGTGGCTGCGGGCGCGCTCGCTTTCGCCTCAGTCGGCCCAGCTCTGGCAGACGGTGCCCGGTCCGATCTGGCTTCCGATTTCGATGAAACCTTCACTGCTTCATCGGAGCGCCAGCGCAGCGAAGCCATCGTCATCGCCGACAGCCGCGCGCCCCGCAACGATCCGCTCGCGCAGGTCGCGCCCGCATCCCCGACCGCTCCTGAAAAACAGTCCGGCCCCATCGATGCGCGGATCGTCGCCTCGCACTTCCTCGACATGCCGGTCGCCGGCGATGCCGCCGATACGCTGCGTTATGCCGGGCGGGTCGACGCGTATGTCGATGTCAAAGGCCGCGCTTTCGGGCTCGATGACAGTTTCACGCTCACCATCCGCCCTGAATTCACATGGGGCGAGGATTCCAACGGCACGATCGGCCTCATCCCCAGCAACACGGCCTTGTTCCGCGGCGAGGATGCGGGCGATTTCGACCTCTCGGTCAGCGTATCGAAGCGCTGGAATTCGGGCGCGAAGCTGACCGTGGGCAAGGTCAACGTGCTCGATCTCGGCGGAAAGTTGCCGGTGGTGGGGAGCGACGGGCATTACGGGTTCCAGAACCTCAGCTTCGCCTTGCCCCCATCTGCCGTTATTCCCAACACCCTGACCGGCGCGATGCTCGAGGTGCCGACCGAGAAGGCGCTGTACCGGCTGTGGGTGTTTGACCCGGATTCGCAATATGAGCGCACCGGGTTCGAGACCGGTTTCGAAAGCGGCGTCGGCTTTCTCGGTTCGATCACGGTTCCGGTCAAGATCGGCGGCGCACCGGGCTATTATGCGCTGAAACTGACCGGGTCGACGCGCGACGATATCTCCTCGTCCAACCTGCCCGCTGTGCTGATCCCGCCGCCGGGTACCAGTTTCGGCAACACGCGGGGCGAATTCGCCGCCGTGCTCGCTGCCTACCAGTTCGTGAAGCTCTATCCCGAGGCACCGGGCAAGGGCTGGGGCGTGTTCGGACAGGTTTATACCTCGCTCGGCGACCCGACTTTCCTCGACAAGAGTGGCTTCTTCGGCGTCTCGGGCAATCCCCGCAGCCGCCCGCAGGACCGCTTTGGCGCGGGCTATTTCCGCTACTCACTGACCGATGAACTGGTCGATGTCCTCGCCCCGCGCCTCGCGCTGGAGGACGAGGAGGGGATCGAAGTGTTCTACACTCTCGGCATCGCCGACAGGTTCGAGGTCACCGCCAACGCACAGGTCATCGACAGCGCCGTCGCCGCGCGCGACACCGGCGTACTGGTTGGATTGCGGCTGACGACAGGGTTTTGACCGAGCGGGGGTCCGCTTGCGGACCGATTGCGGGCATTCGGCACGAACTGCGTTAGAATGCCATTGAGCTGACGCGCATGCCTCGAAACGTGGCGGCAGCCAAATTCACATCTGCCCATTGATGAAATCGAGAACATTATCCCACGATCCGAACCCCAGGAATATTCGGCCCGCCATCATCGACATCATCGCGATTAAGAGGAAGCCCCAAACCGACAGAATACCGCCGGTCATTCGCCAACTCTTGGGAGGCAGGCCTTGGAACAGGAAAGTGGCTATGCCAGCGACGTTCACGCACACCAGGTTTACCGCAAAAAGGAACAGAGCATTGGCACCGGCAATGGGAAAGTCGGCACCAATGTAAATGCCAGCGGTACCGTCAGGGGCGGTACCAACGCAACTGCAATCATCACGCCCACAAGTGCAAGTGATGCTCCTCGGCTAAAGGCAAGCACTCCTGCCGCTCCACATGCGAGCGCCAGAGCGACGTCGGCTGGTTGGACCATCGTACGGTTCTTGAGTTCAGGTATGAGGGGATCGATCTCGACGATTAGACCAAGTGCGCACCCTGCTAGCACAGCAAGAAGGCATCCGGTCATCAAGGTAAATGCCGCCTGCTTGCCCAACATGCGATCGCCTACCGTAGCTGCCAAAGCTAGTCCCATTGTCGGACCTAGCAAGGGGGCAATGATCATGGCGCCGATTACGACGGCTGTTTGACCGCTCCGCATTCCGAGGCCCGCTATGACAGCCGACAGCGTAACAGTGAGAAGATAGGAAGGCCTTACATGCAAGCTCTCCTCGATATCGTCGTAAAGTTCATCGGTGCTAAGCCGGTCACGACTGAAGAAACGCTCAAGCGCCGTCGGCGGGGAAAGCTCGCCGTCGAGCGGCAATTCAGTTTCGGGCGTTTCGTCGATTGGCGGAAGCACTGCCTCAATCTGTTCTACATAGGCCGTAAATTGAGGGTTATCTGCGAAAGTCGCACTAAGCTCGGTCAATAGACGGTCCGTATATCGCTGCTGAACAATGCAACTGAATTTCTCAAGGCCGCCGGGCACGGCTTCGCGCCAGAACCGCCTCGCATGCTTTTGCAAAACTTCTTCAAGCTGCCCGATATGGGTCTCCGGCAAGTAAATTTTGACAATGCGTGCGGACATGGGGCCTCATCCAACCGATGGTTGCTTGCATTGTGCGCCACCAACTGCTGATCACCAAATTCTCAACCGGTATAAGACACGTCTTGATGCCAGTGCCGGTCGAGAATGTATCTTCGGGCATTTCCGCTCCCCACCCAATGGGGGCCGTAGGACTGACATCGCATACTGGGCATCAGCCAGCACACCCCACGCAGACCGCTACGCTCGGATCGTGCTGCAATCGCTTCGCGGCAATGTCCTCGCCGCAGCTCACGCAATATCCCCATTCGCCTTCATCCAGCCGCGCGAGCGCTGCTGCGATCCGCGCGCGCTCTTGTGCGCGGCGGCGCTCCTGTGCCTGCGCCATCGCCTGCTGCTGCATCGCGTCCATCCGCGAAAGCCTGCCGACGCTGTCCTGTTGCAGGGTCACCGGCGCGCGGCCTTCGGCGCTGATGCGGTCTTCTTCCGCAAGCTCAGCCTGGCGCGCGATCAGCGCCGCTTTCGCTTCCTCTTCGGTCATGCCCGCTCTCTCACGGTTCAAGAGTGCGGCGCTTACAGCCGCCAGTCAATTGCGCCTCGGCCATGCGCTTCGAGAAAAGCGTTGGCCTGGCTGAACGGGCGCGATCCGAAAAAGCCGTTATACGCCGAAAGCGGGCTGGGGTGCGGGCTGGTCAGGACGAGGTGGTGATCGCCCGACCCAAGGGCTCTGACCCGTCCCGCTTTCTTGCGCGCATGGCTGCCCCACAGGATGAACACGGTCGGATCGCCTCGCTCGGCCACAGCCTCGACCGCGGCATCGGTGAGCGCGTCCCAGCCGCGCCCGGCATGGCTACCGGCCTGCGCAGCCTCGACCGTCAGCGTATTGTTGAGCAGCAGCGCGCCTTGCCGCGCCCACGGCGACAGGTCGCCTGCCCGGGGCCGCTCGATCCCGAGATCGCTCTCCAGCTCCTTGTAGATGTTCAGCAGCGACGGCGGCACCTTCACTCCGTCCCGGACTGAAAATGCCAGCCCATGCGCCTGGCCCGGCCCGTGATAGGGATCCTGCCCGAGGATCACTGCGCGCACGTCCTCGAGCGGGGTCATCGCAAGCGCTGCCAGCCGCTCACCGCGCGGAGGGTAGATGGTCTTGCCCGCATCCTCCTGCGCCCGCAGCCAGCCGCCCAGCTTGCGCGCCTCGGGCGTCGCCAGCGCCGGTTCGAGCGCAGCGCGCCAGCTTTCGGGGATATCGTCATGGGCCATGCCCGCGCATGGTACACCGGACGAGGCGCGCCGGGCCACTCACCCCTTTCGCTCTATCCCCCCTTTCCCTCCATCTCTATGTGGCGTAGGGCTGCGCCATATGGCCGTACATTTTCATGAAGAAGACCTGCCCGAAGGCGTGCTCCAGGGGACTGCGGCGCTCGCCGTGGATACCGAGACGATGGGGCTGATCACCCACCGCGACAGGCTGTGCGTCGTCCAGATTGGCGACGGGACGGGGGACGAGCATCTTGTGCGCTTTGCCCCGGGAAGCGACTACGAAGCGCCCAACCTCACCGCGCTGCTGGCCGACCAGAGCCGCACGAAACTGTATCATTACGGTCGCTTCGATCTTGCCGCGCTCCAATATTATCTCGGCGTGATGGCCGCGCCCGTGTTCTGCACCAAGATCGCAAGCAAGCTGGTGCGCACCTATACCGATCGGCACGGGCTGAAGAACCTGACCGACGAGCTGCTGAACGAAAGTATTTCCAAGCAGCAGCAAAGCTCCGACTGGGGCGGGCCCGATTTGAACGAGGCGCAGCGCGAATACGCCGCCTCCGACGTGCGGTTCCTTCACCGGCTGCGCGATGAACTGACCAAGCGGCTGGAACGCGAAGGGCGGATGCACATTGCACAAGCGTGTTTCGATTTCCTGCCGACCCGCGCCGAGCTCGACATTGCGGGCTGGTCGGAGAACGATATTTTCAGCCACTCCTGAAGGGTAAGGGTTTTTCGGGTTCGCCATGGTTCTCAAGCGCCGCATTGAAACGAGTGAAGCGAAAGAGCTGCGCAGCAAGCGGCAGCATTTTGCCGCGCCCGGCGGATCGCATGACAAGCTGGTCGGCTTCCTCGCCCGCGCGCTCCCGCTGGGAGTAGGAGTGCTGGCCGCGCTGATGGTGATTACCCCGCTCAGCCCGCGCGGCGAAGTCAGCTTCCTGCTCGACCGCAACAAGGTCGCGGTCATCGATGAACGCCTGAGCGTCGACAACGCCATGTACCGCGGGCGCGACGACAATGGCCGACCGTTCTCGATCAGCGCGGGCGAAGCGGTCCAGCGGTCCAGCGCCGAGGGTCTCGTGCGAATGGACGAGCTGATTGCCCAACTGCTGCTGCCCGAAGGCCCTGCCCGCCTGACCGCGCCCGGCGGCGTCTATGACATCGATCGGGAGGTCGTGTCGATCAATGGCGCGGTTCGGCTGAGAGCCGCCGATGGCTATGCGATGATGGCGCGCGGCGTTTCGGTCAATCTCGAAGAGCGCACGATGAGCGGCGATGACGGCGTGGAGGGTGAGGTGCCAGCGGGCACGTTCTCGGTAGACACGATGCGCGCCGATCTGGGCGAGCGGACAGTGACGCTAGACGGGAATGCCCGGCTCAGAATGATTCCCGGCAAATTGAGGATGCCATGACAGCGACAACCAGCAACGCTCCGAAAACAAAACCGCTCGGTACGTATCGCCTTTGGCTGGATGGCGGGCGGGTTTGCGCTGACTGCGGCGCTCGCCGGGGGGATCGGCCTGCAGGCGCAAGGCATCGCGTCGCACAACACGCGCGCGCCAGTGACCTACGATGCCGGGACCATCGAATTGCAGGACCGCCAGAACCGCGTCACTCTATCGGGCGGCGTGATCGTAACGCAGGCCGGCCTGACCGTCCGCTCGAACCGGATGCTGGTGAATTTCACCGACGATGGCTCGCTCGATATCCAGCGCATCACCGCAACCGGAGGCGTAACTGTCACGCGCGGCAACGAACGCGCATCGGGCGGGGTTGCGATCTATGACTTCAATCGCCGGATCATCACGATGGCAGGCGATGTCAGCCTGCGCCGGGGCACAGACACGCTCAATGGCGGGCGCCTGGTGATCGATCTGCAAAGCGGCGTGTCGAGCGTCGATGGACGGCCCTCTGGCGGGCCGGGTGAAGCCGGGTCTTCGGGCGGGCGGGTCACCGGAACCTTCTCGGTCCCCCAGAACGACGATTGATCCGAGCGGGCGCGGCTGCGCTCCCGGCACTGACCCTAATACGCGTTGTCGTGGGTCAGAACCCAGATCGTCCGGAATGTAATCTCCAGATCGCGCCGGAGCGACCAGCCGGCGATATATTCGAGGTCCGATTGCAGCCTGTCGGTCAGGTCTTTCTCCCGCTCGGTTGCGCCGCGATGGCCGCGCACCTGGGCCAGCCCGGTCAGGCCCGGCTTGAGGCTGTGACGTTGCCAGTACTGCCGGTCGACCTCCCAGAAGAACTTGTTGTTCGCCCGGCTGCCCAGCGCATGAGGACGCGGACCCACGATCGACATCTCGCCGCGCAACACGTTGATGAGCTGCGGTAATTCGTCGATGCTCGTGCGGCGAATGAAGGCGCCGATGGGGGTGACACGGTCATCATCGCGCGAGGTTGAGCGGTCGCCGTTTCCGTCGAGCCGCTCTTCGCGCATGGAGCGGAATTTCAGCAAGTCGAAAAACTGGTTGCTGCGCCCCAGCCTGCGCTGGATGAACAGGACCGGCCCGCCATCTGCCAGCTTGATTCGCGCCGCGATGAACAGCAGCAGCGGAGAGAGCACGATCAACCCCGCAAGGGCGGCAACCACATCGAAGCGCGCTTGGCGATCCGGCCGCGCAGGCCGAGCGGACCGGTCGAAATGACCAGCGTCGTGCGATCCGGATCTTCATAGCGGTGCGCGCCCAATGCGCCGAGGTCATGCGCAGGCTCGCTCACGATCTCGCCATGAACGCCGGACGATTTGAGCAGGAATGCCCAATCATGCCGCCGCGACCGGTGGCAGCTGACCACGACCTTGTCCTGGTTGCGCAGGAGCTTGCCGAGGCGGTCAAGCATGAAGGGATCGTGGCTTGCCGGGTCGAGACCGTATCCTTGCGCTCCGATCACATTGGCAGTGGCAAGCGCGAATTCAGGGCCGCCATCCTGGATGACGAGGAAGTTGCGCGTCTTGCCCTGCCAGAAATAATCGATCGCCCTGCGCAGCAAGTAGCGCGAAGCCACCAGCAGGACCGCCGACAGGATCAGGCCCAGCGTGACCCCGATGCGGGAAAACTCCGCAGTCGACTTGGTATAGAACGCAACAAAGCTGACCAAAGCCGCTGCCACCGCCAGTGCAGTCAGCGCCTGCCGCGCGGCAAATATCCAGTCGCGCAGCGCGCGCGCGCCATAGGACGCATTGTAGAGCGCGATCGTGAAATAGAGCGGCAGGATGGTCTGGGCTGCGATCAGGGCCCGGTTCTGCCACCAGAAACCGTCATAAACGAAAGCTGCCGTCACAAATGCCACATGCAGGAGAATCGCATCGGCCAGCAGCATCAGGGTGTAGGTGCGCAAACGTCTCCGCTCGAGCGAAGGCGCGATCTTGACTGCAAGCCGATCAGGCTTGGTCGCATCGATCAGCGGACCCGTAAGCTTATTCATTCGGCAATTGCCTTGGTAAGCGCGATTATTTAGGGTTAACCCCTAAGCTGCGTTTACGCACATTTGCGTAGATATTGCGACTGCGAAATGGCGGTTTTTCCTAAAAATTCACCGTTTCACCGCAAATCTTGCAATTTCCACAAGGTCTTGCGCGAGCAGGAGCTCCGCCGACTGGCTGTTTGAGAGCAGGCTGCGGTGCAACGCAACAAGGCGCGGGATCAGCCGGTCAAGCTTTTTCCGGTGCCAGCGCGCAAGCTGCTGACGAATGTCGCGCTCTTCCTTCCAGAAGATGCCGAGCTGCGCTTTCTCGCCCTTGCTCAGATTGTCGAACGATCCGCGCGGCCCCAGCCTCGCCGTGATCTGAGCCAGTTGCGCCGCGCGCCGCTCCAGCGCGAGCAGCAGGCCGACCGGGTTGAGGCCGAGCTCGCGCATGCGCCGCACTTCGGCGGAAAGCCGGTTGACCTCGCCTCCCATCACCGCGTTGACAACCGGCTGGAACCCGTCCTCCTCGGTTGCCGCACCAATCTGGGCGTAATCCTCCACGCTGGCCGATTTGGGCGATTGAGGATCAGCATCGCAATAGAGCGCGAGCTTGGTCACTTCCGATTGCGCCAGCCGGACATCGAGGCCCGCCGCGCGCGCGATCCGCTCCGCGAGATCGCCGCCCAGCCTGAGGCCCGCCGCATCGGCCATTGCCCGCACCGATGCAGCAACGCTCATCATGTCGGGCGGGTAGAACATCGCCACCAGCGCATCCTTGCGCTTGTCGAGCAGCTTGGCTGTGCGGGATTTGTCGGTTGCCGAGGTAGCCACGATCAGAACCGGGGCCGCATCGCCGCCGCCCGCTTCACCGGTTTCGATAAGAGCCTTGACCGCATCGTGCGCTTCGTCGCCGCTGGCGCGGACAAGGATGTGGCGCGTGTCTCCGAACAGCGATCCGGAGCGTGCCTCGTCCCCCAGCATGGCCGGATCGCGGCGCAGGTCCGCTCCGGCGATATCGACCCGCTCGCCCGGATCGGGCAATGCTTCGACGATCTTTGCCGCAGCAGCAGAGGCTCCGGCCTCGTCCGGTCCGCAAAAGAAGAAGATGCTCGCTGTGTCCGCGCCGCGCGGCAGGCCCCGCGCAAAGTCTTTCTGCGTGGCCTTCATTGCTGCCTCATTGAGACGATGATTCCTGCGACCGGCTCCTCAGAGTAAGCGCGATCCGGGTCGCCATGCGGTCGGCGATTTCCTTGGCGATATCCTCGAGCGCATTCTGCTCCGCCGCGATGGTCGCATATTCGCTCGACACAACGTCGATCCCGGCATCGAAACCTTCGGTCGCATCGAGCATGATTTCGCCGGTTGCCAGATCGACCAATTGGTAGCGCGCGCGCAGGATGCGGCGTTCGCGGCTGATCGTGTCATCGTTGAGCGCGCCCAGTGCCTGCAGCAGAATCGTCGAGCCGCACGTCGAGCCGGTAGGCCGGGGCCGCTTCGCCAGCCGCACCGAGCCGGTCATTGAGCGCATTGCGCACCAGCCACCCGCCGCGTCCGGGAATTGCAGGCACGTCGACCGCCGCAAGGCCCTGCGCCACTTCTGCACTGCTGCCGCCCGCATACATCGGCTGGAGCCCGCAGGCCGCGAGCAGGACAGTGAGGGACAGGGCAGCGAAAGCGCGCATCATGTGACGATATTCACCAACCGGTCGGGCACAACTATCACCTTGCGAATGTCCGCTCCATCCAGTGAACGCTGGACGTTCTCGCTCGCCAGTGCAAGCGCCTCGAGGTCTTCTTTAGCCGCGCCCTTGGGGGCGGTGATGGTGTCGCGCAGCTTGCCCTTGTGCTGGACCGCGATGGTCACCTCGTCCTCGACCAGCATTGCCGGATCGTGGTCGGGCCACGCGGCATCGGCGATCAGGCCCTGCGCGCCCATTTGGGCATAGGCCTCCTCGGCGAGGTGCGGCATCATCGGCGCGATGAGGTGCAGGATGGTGCGGATCGCGAAATTACGGCTCACGCCCGGCTCGGCCTTTTCCGCCGCTGCGGTGAGTTCGTAGATTCGGGCCACGGCTTTGTTGAAGCCAAGCGCCTCGATATCCTGCGCGACCGCTACGATCGCCTGATGCGCCTTGCGGGTCAGCGCCTTGTCCTCGCCGGTCGCCGCCGGTTCGATCTGGCCCATCAGCCGCCAGAGCCGCTGGACGAAGCGGCCGCAGCCTTCGATCCCGCTTTCGGACCACGGCAGGTCGCGTTCGGGCGGGCTGTCGGACAGCATGAACCAGCGCACCGCGTCCGCACCGTACCGGTCGATGATGTTGTCGGGATCGACGACGTTCTTCTTCGATTTCGACATTTTGACGACGCGGTACGGCGGTGACCGGATGTCCGTCTTCGATTGTCACCCAGTCCGCGCCGTCCTTTCGCACTTCGTCGGGCGAAAGCCAGCTGCCATCGCCCAAGCTGTAGGTTTCGTGCGTCACCATGCCTTGCGTAAACAGCGCCGCGAACGGCTCTTTCACTTCGAGTTTGCCGATAGAGCTGAGCGCCCGCGTCCAGAACCGGGCGTAGAGCAGGTGCAGGATCGCGTGTTCGATCCCGCCGATATAATGCTCGACCGGCAACCATTTTGCGACTTCTTCCGCATCGAAGGGCGCGCCCTCCGGCTGGCTCGCAAAGCGCAGGAAATACCACGAGGAATTGGTGAACGTGTCGAGCGTATCGGTCTCGCGCCGCGCTTCGCCGCCGCATTTCGGGCGCGCCGTGTGCTTCCATGTCTCATGGCGTTCGAGCGGGTTGCCCGGTGTCTCGAAATCGACGTCCTCGGGCAGTGTGACCGGAAGCTGGTCTTTCGGAACAGGCACCACACCGCAGGCATCGCAATGGATGAACGGGATTGGCGTACCCCAGTATCGCTGGCGCGAAACGCCCCAGTCGCGCAGCCGCCATACGGTGGTGCCCTGGCCCCAGCCTGCCTTTTCGGCGCGCGCGATCACCTCGGCCTTGGCGTCCTCGACGCTCATCCCGTCTAGAAATTCGGAATTGACGATCACGCCGTCTCCGGGCTCTGCCTCACCGGCCATCGGGGCCTCGGCGTGCGCAGGATCGCTGGCGACGACGCGCTGGATCGGCAATTCGTACTTGGTCGCAAACTCGAAATCGCGCTGGTCGTGGCCCGGTACGCCCATGACGGCGCCGGTCCCGTAATCCATCAGCACGAAGTTCGCGATGAAGACCGGCATCGCTTCGCCGGTAAAGGGATGCTTGGCGGTCAACTGCGTGCGAAAGCCAAGCTTCTCGGCGGTTTCAAGCTCGGCAGCGGTGGTGCCGCCGCGCTTGCATTCCTCGATGAACGGGCCTGCCAGCGGATCGTCCTCAGCGACGGCCTTTGCAATCGGATGATCGGCGGCGATCGCGCAAAAACTCGCCCCGAAAATCGTATCCGGACGCGTCGTGTAGACCGGCAGTTTTTCACCGTCCGACAGGTCGAAGCTGAACTCCAGCCCGGAAGACTTGCCGATCCAGTTTTCCTGCATCAGCCGGACCTTTTCGGGCCAGTCCTTCAGGTCGTCCAGCCCCTCCAGCAGGTCTTCCGCGAAATCGGTGATCTTGAGGAACCACTGGTCGAGCTTGCGCTTTTCGACCTCCGCGCCCGAGCGCCAGCCCTTGCCGTCGATCACCTGCTCGTTGGCGAGCACGGTCATGTCGACCGGGTCCCAGTTCACTTCGCTGGAACGGCGATAGACGAGGCCGCCTTCGTACATGTCGAGGAACAGCGCCTGTTCGTGGCCGTAATATTCGGGGTCGCAGGTCGCGAATTCGCGCGTCCAGTCGAGCGCGAAGCCGATGCGCTTCAGCTGCGCCTTCATCCCCTCGATATTGGCCCGTGTCCAGCTGCCGGGATGGACCTTCTTCTCCATCGCCGCGTTCTCCGCCGGCATTCCGAACGCGTCCCATCCCATCGGATGCAGCACTTCGCGTCCGCGCATCTTCTTGTAGCGCGCGAGCACATCGCCCATCGTGTAATTGCGCACATGGCCCATATGAATGCGCCCCGAGGGATAGGGGAACATTTCGAGGATGAAGCTCTTGGGCTTGTCGCTGTCCGAATCGGCGACGAAAGTTTCGCCCTCTTCCCACGCACGCTGCCAGCGTCCGTCGGCGGTGGACGGATCGAATCGATTATCAGTCATGAGAAACCGCTAGTGCGAACGGGATCAGGAAGCGAGGGCCTTGCGTCGCAGGTCGCGCGCCTTCGTCAGGATGATGTCTTCCAGTTTCTGCACGGTCGCGGCCTGAACGGGCGCTTCGACCCAGCGGTCGTCTTGCGCAACCTGACGGTTCGCGGCGACCCGCAGTGCATCTGCGCGCAGGTCCTGATCGAGGATCGTGACTGTCAGTTTCACGCGCTCTTCGGGGTTCGACGGGTTCGCATACCAATCGGTCGCGATCACGCCGCCCGCACTGTCGGCCGATGCGAGCGGAGCAAAGCTGACCGTCTCAAGCGCGGCGCGCCACAGGAAGGCGTTCACGCCGATCGTGTTGATTTGCGCCGATTGCAGTTCGGTCGTGGGACGCTCGTTCGAGCCGCAGGCAACCAGGGATGCGAGCGCGCCGCATACCAGTGCGGTCCGAGTCGTTTTCGAAAATGCGAGTTTGGCGCGTGTCACTGCTGGAAAATCCCTTTGTCTGTCGTTCATGGCTCTATAACCCGCACACCGCGCTCGGCAAGCTTTGTGCTTCGCCCATCACCCGTGCAAATCGACCGTTTTTCGCTCTTGTTGAAGCCTCGAGCCGCCTTAAGCATTGCTGAATTGTGCATCTGGCCGGGTTGGCGTGTGTGCGCAGCGCAACACTCCTATCATTAAGAGTCGGCGAAACCGCAGAAAAGTTTGCTAGGAACCAGATCGCAGGTCTAGGATTAAGTCGTTGTAATTCGAATCAAAGCGCGCTCAGCCCGCGTTAAGGCGATGACTGCTTGAACCGAATGATAGCCAAAGCGTGCCGGCAAGGCGCGCGTAACAGGGATACGGAAGCAATCATGTCACGCCGAGTGAACAAGTCAGCGAGAACGCAGCGCCAGCTGCCGCTGCTTGGCATGGCCGGCGCACTGATGCTTGCACTGCCTACCGCAAGCCTTGCGGTGGTTGGCCTGGGCCAGGACGGCATTACAGATGATGCCTCCGCCTTCGATTTCTTTACCCCCGCATCGGTCGATCCCGACCTGGCTGCGCGCGTCGCCGACAAGGCCCGCGAAAAGGGTATCCGCTTTACCCCGGCAGCATCCAATCCGGCGATCCGCGGCAAGACAGTCACCGTTGCGATCCGCGTCGATCAAGAAACCGCGCAGGCCATCTCGGTCCGCTCGGCGATTGAATCTGCACCGGGAGCAGGCAGATCGATTGCCGCGCTCAAGTCCAGCAAGTTCAACCTTGGCACGGCTCGCGGTTATCAAAGCTTTGCGCGCCAGATCGAGCTGCCCAGCTCGGTACGCAGCCTGACCATGCCAGACCTTACCGAGTTTGAACCGGCCAAGTCGCAGGCAGCGGACAAGCCGAGCCGCCTCCAGCCGCGGATCGAGCTTGAAGACGAAGCGATTGCCGGGCGTTCGCCCAACACGCTCGATTCCCTGAGTTCGCAGACGGTCGATGTCGGCGGCAGCTTCAGCCTCTCGCCCAACCTCGATGTAACCGCCGGTGTCCGCTATTCGCAGGAACGTGAGCGCCTCGATCCGCTGACCAATTCGGTGCAGGACAGTCAGGCAGTCTATGTGGGCGCGCAAATCCGCTTCTGATCGCTCCGCCAGGCGTTAGACATTCGTATGCAAGACCCCGCTTCGGCGGGGTTTTTCTTTGCGTTCCGTAACGTCATGCCTAGGATCGCTTACGATCAACAGCATTGGAGGATTTGCCATGAACCGTGTCGCCGTAGTTACCGGGGGAACGCGCGGAATCGGACGCGCGGTGTGCGAACAGCTCAAGGCCGACGGCTTCAATGTCGTCGCCAATTACGCGGGCAATGACGATGCGGCCAGGCAATGCGCCGACGAGACCGGCATCCAGTGCTACAAGTTCGACGTGGGCGACCACGAAGCAACGCTCACCGGATGCGAGCAGATCGAAGCGGAAGTCGGACCGGTCGAGGTCGTGGTCAACAATGCCGGGATCACCCGCGACGGCACACTGCACAAGATGAGCTACGAGGACTGGAACGAGGTGATGCGCATCAACCTCGGCGGGTGCTTCAACATGGCCAAGGCGTGCTTCCCCGGAATGCGCGAGCGCGGCTGGGGCCGGATCGTCAACATCGGTTCGATCAACGGGCAGGCCGGGCAGTACGGACAGGTCAATTACGCCGCCGCGAAGTCAGGCATTCACGGCTTTACCAAGGCGCTTGCTCAGGAAGGTGCGCGCGCAGGTGTGACCGTCAATGCGATCGCGCCGGGCTACATCGACACCGACATGGTCGCCGCCGTGCCGCAAGGCGTGCTCGACAAGATCATCGCCAAGATTCCGGTTGGCAGGCTCGGCCAAGCCGAGGAAATCGCCCGCGGCGTGAGCTTCCTGTGCTCTGAAGATGCAGGCTTCGTCACCGGCTCGACCATGAGCATCAATGGCGGGCAGCACATGTATTAAGGGTGCTCCGGGTCAGGCGCTCTCGCCGATTCCGTACGCCTCGATCCGGCGGGCCGCATTCGCGACATCGCAGGACAGTGTCACCAGGTCGTGCAGCGTTCCGTCTGCATCCTGCACCTGATCCTTCAGCAGAGCTTCGCCGCGAAAGCCCAGCTCTTCGAACACGGTGATCGCGCCTTTCTGGTCGGCGGTCATCTGCGCGGTCAGCTTGGTCAGCCCCTTGCCCAGCGCGATGCCGAATCCCTGCTGGACCAGATGCCGGCCCAGCCCGTGCTTGCGTGCGCCTTGCGCAACGAGCGCGCGCAGATCGCCAACATGCGGGGACCAGCTGAGGGGATCGGTGTAGAGCGCCACGCATCCGGCAATCTCCCCGTCTCTCTCAGCCAGAAGGGTGCTGAACGCGCCTGCCTTCGTCGCTTCGATCCACGCATCGACCACGCGCGGCTTGGATATGTCACGCCGCAGGAACAGCAGGTCGTGATCGGGCAATGAGCGCGCAAAGGCGAGCACCGCATCCTTATCCTTCGCGGTCATTTCGCGCAGGGTGAATTCGGCCCCATTGAGGGTGAGTGTCTTGCTCATTCTAAACAGACCTTTCGGCAAACCATGTGTCGAGCGCGGGCCAAAGCCGGCGCGCCGCATTGGGACCGGCGATCAAGCTGATATGGCCGCCCTTCATCACCAGCTCTTCCTTGTCTTGCGATCCGACCTCCGCGATCAGATGCCGGCTCGATTCGTACGGGACGATGTGATCGTGCTGCGCCACGCCGTGAAACACCGGCACTGTGATATTCGCGAGCTTCGCTGTTCGCCCATCGACCTCCAGCGTTCCCTTGAGCAGCTGGTTATCCCACATCAGTTTCTTGATCGTATCGCGGAAATATTCGCCTGCCAGCGGCAGCATGTCATTGGCCCAGCGATCCATCTTGCGATGAAATTCGACGAACTCATCGTTCCACATATTGTCCCACAGCATCCGGTTGCTTGCCGCCCGGCCCGATGGCCGCAGCATGTCGAACGAAGTCTGAAGCAGTTCGGGCGACACGTTGCCGACATTGTCGACCAGCCGGTCCACATCGAAATATTCCGGCTGCGCCATGTGCGAGAAGATCGTCATTTCGGAGAAATCGATCGGCGTGGTAAAGCGCGCGAGGTTCTTGATCGGAGCCTCCGGATGCGACGCGGCATAGATGGTGGAGAGAACACCGCCCATGCAATATCCCATCAGCGAAACCTCTTCCTCGCCCGACGCCTGCTGAACCTTGCGGATGCATTCATCGAAGAACCGGCTCGCATAATCATCGAGATTGAGCGTCTTTTCCTCGGGCCGCGGATAATCCCAGTCCATGACGAACACGTCGTATCCCGCATTCAGCAGGAACCGCACAAAGCTGTGTTCCTCGGCGACATCGAAGACATAGCCGCGATTGGTCGTCGCCATCACCATCAGGATCGGCGCGCGGTACACTTCGTCCACTAGCGGCTTGTAGTGATACAGGTTCAGCGTGCCGCGCTTGTGGATCGTGTCCTTGGGAGTAAGGCCTACCGGCGGCGCTGCCGATGCGAAATATTCCACACCCTTGATGTTGCGCCGGATCGTGCGCTCGACCAGCGTTCGGATCGCGCTGCCCGCTTCGCTTTGCCGCTCCGCTTCTTTTGTGCCGGCCATGTGCGCCCTATTCCTCCTTGGCTTTGGTCTGCTTCTTTGCCGGCGGCTTGCGGGTGCGTTTCGGGCCGGGGGCGGGTTTGTCATCGGGGGGAACAAGCTTGGCCAATGCCGCTTCGATCCGGATCAAGCGATCGTCGATCGTCATCAGCCGCTGACCGATAGCGGTTACGTCTTCCCGGCTCGGCATGTTGAAGAATTCGAGATTGCGCGACATCTGGTCCGCCATCTGCTTCTGCGCCTTTACGCCGATCTCGGTTGCGGTTCCGCTGGCCCTGGCAAAGGCATCGGTGCCGAATACCGCCTTTGCCATCTCGTCGAAACGCGATTCCAGATCGCCAACCGCCTTGCGGATCGTATCCATCGGGTCTGTGTCATTCGCCATGATTTCTCTCCCAAATCGGCGTGTTTCACAGCGATAGACCAAAGAATGCGCCAGCGGCACTGTCAAAGAAGGTGCAAGGCGGACGCTGGCGAGAGCGGTTGCGCAATACTGGCCCCGCTTTCCTACTTGCAAGGGCCGGGTTAGGGGCGAGCGTGTTTGTCTGCTCTCCCGCGCGCCCATTGCTGGCTTCTGGCCCAACCCCGAAAAGCCGGTTTCATGTTGGATATGTGTCACCCGTATCCAACATGCGCTTTGTCATATTAATCAGTGGCTTGCCGTGTTGGATGCGCATGACACATTGCCCGATCTGTCATGCGTATCCAACATCTGATAGCAAGCTGCGCCATGACCACGCCGCTCTATCATCCGCCGGTCAAACGCTCGGTCGAGATCGCCGGACACAAGACCTCGATCAGCCTCGAACCGGTGTTCTGGGACATGCTGCGCGATGCGGCGGCGAGCGAGGACGTGCCGATCAACGCGCTGGTGGCGCAGATCGATGCCGAGCGTATCGCTTCAGACACGCCGCCGGGGCTCGCCAGTGCGGTTCGGGTGTGGCTGGTCAGCCGGCTCTAGTCGTCGCCGACCCGCTCGATATTCGCGCCGACCAGCTGGAGCTTTTCCTCGAGCCGCTCATAGCCGCGGTCGAGGTGGTAGATGCGCCGCACCTGCGTTTCGCCCTCGGCTGCAAGCGCGGCGATGATAAGGCTCATCGAAGCGCGCAAGTCGGTCGCCATGACTTCGGCTCCGGTCAGGTCCACTGGCCCCTTGACGATGGCGGTGCGGCCCTCGGTTGCGATGTCCGCGCCCATCCGCATGAGTTCGGGCACGTGCATGAAACGGTTTTCGAAGATTGTTTCCTTGAGCGCGCTGGTGCCCTCGGCCTTGCACAGCAGGCTCATGAGCTGCGCCTGCATGTCGGTGGCGAGGCCCGGGAAAGGCGCGGTGGTCAGGTCCACCGGCTTCAGCGCACCGTTGGTCTTGATCGAGACGCCCTTGGCATCTTCCTCGACCTCCACCCCGATATTGCGAAGCGCCGCGAGCGAGGAGACCATGTCGGAGGCCTTTGCCCCCTCAAGCCGGACCTCGCCGCCCGTGATCGCCGCCGCGCAGGCATAGGAGCCTGCCTCGATCCGGTCGGGCATCACCTTGTAGGTCGCCCCGTTCAGGCGGTCGACGCCGTGGATCGTGAGGTCGGACGTGCCAATGCCCTCGATCTCGGCGCCCATTGCGGTGAGCAGATTGCACAGGTCGACAATCTCCGGCTCGCGCGCCGCGCCGGTCAGGCGGCTCGTGCCGTTGGCAAGGACCGCCGCCATGACGGCATTCTCGGTTGCGCCCACGGAAACGACCGGAAAATCGAAATCGCCCCCCGGCAAGCCCCCATCGGGAGCAATCGCCTTCACATACCCCTGCGCCATTTCAATCGTCGCGCCGAACGCCTCGAGCGCTTTGAGATGGAGGTCGATCGGGCGGTTTCCGATGGCGCAGCCGCCCGGCAGCGAAACGGTCGCCTCACCGGCGCGCGCCAGCAGCGGGCCGAGCACGAGAATCGAGGCGCGCATCTTGCGCACCAAGTCATACGGCGCGACGGTGGAGGTAAGGCGCGAGGCTTCGAATGTGACGACCCGGTCGAAATCCTCGGGCCGCTTGCCCTGGATGCTGACCGACACGCCGAACTGGGTCAGCAGATGCTGAAACCCGTCGATATCGGCGAGGCGCGGCAGATTGCGCAGCGTGAGCGGCTCTTCGGTGAGAATCGCGCAAGGGATGAGCGTAAGCGCCGCGTTCTTGGCGCCGGAGATCGGGATCGTCCCGGAAAGGCGGTTGCCGCCGTGAATGATGAGTTTATCCATGGCGTGCCCTTACCCCTTTTGATGCGCATCGCAAATGTGCAGCGCCAGCAGAATGAGTCTCCCGTGCCGAACGCCTTGCGTTTAAACCCGCCAGTTGACGAGATGATCCCGCAGACCGTAACCGGAAACGCATGAGCACTCAGAAACCGATCAAGAAAGCCGTCTTTCCCGTCGCCGGGCTTGGCACGCGCTTCCTCCCCGCGACCAAGGCGATCCCCAAGGAATTGCTTCCAATCGTCGACCGTCCGCTGATCCAGTATGCCGTGGACGAAGCGCGCGAGGCGGGGATCGAGCAGATGATCTTCGTGACCGGGCGCGGCAAGACTGCGATCGTCGAACATTTCGACGTGGCGTACGAGCTCGAAGACACGATGAACGAACGCGGCAAGGACATGTCGGTGCTCGAATCGACCCGTGCGACACCGGGCGACATCATGACCGTGCGCCAGCAAGTGCCGATGGGCCTGGGCCATGCGATCTGGTGCGCGCGCGCCATCGTCGGCGATGAGCCGTTTGCGATCTTCCTTCCCGACGAATTGATGATCGGCAAACGCGGCGGCACTGGCTGCATGAAGCAGATGGTCGATGCCTATGAGGAAGTCGGCGGCAACCTGATCAGCGTGCTCGAAGTGCCCATGGAAGAGGTTTCAAGCTACGGTGTGATCGCTCCGGGGGCAGAGAACGACGCGCTCACCGAAGTGACCGGGCTGGTCGAAAAACCGCCCGTGGCCGAGGCTCCCTCGAACAAGATCGTCTCGGGCCGCTACATCCTGCAGCCCGAAGTCATGCGCACGCTGGAGACACAGGGCAAAGGCGCCGGCGGCGAAATCCAGCTCACCGATGCGATGGCGCGGATGATCGGGACGCAGCCGTTCCACGCGGTGACTTTCGACGGCAATCGCTACGATTGCGGCAGCAAGCTGGGCTTTGTCGAGGCAACACTGGCGCTCGCTCTGGAGCGCGAAGACATGGGCGCGGACGTGCGCGCAATGGCAAAGCGGCTGCTGGGCTAGTCAGGATCGTCAAGTGAAGGTCTTTGTTTGAGCATGCGGTCCAGGTCCGACGGCATATCCTCGTCGTGCATGACCCAGCGCCGGATCATGTATTTGGGGTGCAAGGCGGCGTTGAGGCATTCGAGATGGACGAAACCACCCATGCCCATCGGCGACCCGGACCCCACATCGAGATCGAAGTTGAACATCGAAAGTTCGGTCTCGCCCATTGGCTTGTCGCAGAACATGCAGGGTGAATGGTTGAATTCGATCTTGGCCTTGCGCTTTGGAGGCTTGCCCGCTTCCAGATTGAGGCGCTCGATCAACTCATGCATGGCAGCGTTCCAGTCCGAGGGATCATCCTCGGCCCAAAGCTCCATGAGCTCGCCGCGGCTCATAACAGCCGCGAGATGATCGCGCGCATGATGATACAGCGACTTCGATGGCCGTCCGAAAGAATTGACGGTCTCATAAAGGCTTTCGGGCATGTCGTTTGACGGGTGCCCCCGCATCGCTGCAACGCATTCGCCCACAACGATGATCTCGCGCGCCAGATCGGCGTCGATTTCTGTTTCGGGAGTCTCGATCCTGAGTGGCTTCAGCAGATCTTCAGCGCTGGAAATCTCACCGGCAAAATCCAGCGCTGCGTCGTTTTCGAACGAGCCAGCTCCCCAAGCACCCATAAAAAACCTCCCGAGCACGGTGTGTGCCCGAGAGGTCTTTACCATCCGTAAGCGCTAGTCGCTATTCGGCGGCCTGTTCGGACGCCGCTTCGGTGTCGTCCATATCCGGCTCTGAATTGTCGCTGAGCTCGTGAGGTTCCGCATGAGCGGCGCTTCCTTCGGTCGAAATTGCTGCACCCTGCGCCAGAGCGCCGAGTGAGGATCCATCAAGCCCGAGCTCTTTCATCAAACCGTCGAGCACAGGCGCTTGTGCACGGTAGGCCAAAGCGGCTGACACGGCATCGGTCGCGAGATTTCCGCTCCCGCCTCCTGCCATCGAGCCGCCACCCTTGGCTCCGCCATTTCCATTGGTCAGGCCATCGACCTGGACGATCTTGATCGAATCGATCGCCTCCATCGGCTTGGCGCTTTCGCGGATGACTTCCGGCAGCACCTTGAGCAGGGCAAGCTTCGTCTGCAGGCTGATCTGGTCCATCGAGAGGATGTTGGCCGCCTCGTTAATGGCTTCCTGACCGGCTGCCTCGACTTCGAACCGGACCCGGTCCGCTTCGGCGCGCAGGACTTCTGCATCGGCATCGCCCCTCGCTTCGAGGCGGGCTGCCTCTGCCCGGTTGGTCGCCGCGTCCTTCTCGGCTTCGGCTTCGACCTTGATCCCGATGGCGTCGCGCTCGGCCTGCTTGGCCGCTTCGATCAGCTCGATCTTCTTCTGACGCTCGGCGATCTCGCTTTCTCGCGAAGTCGCAACCTGCTCCTCGGCGGCAACCGCCTTGGCGCGGGCAGCGTCGGCTTCGGCCTTGGCCTGGCTTTCCTCGCGCGATTTGTTCTGGACCGCGATCTGCTGTTCCTGCCGGGCGATCTCGAGAGCACGCTGCTGATCGATCCGCGCTTCTTCGACAAGGCGGTCGGCCTCGATCTGCTGCGCGTCGACCTGCTTCTTCGCCTCGATCCTTGCGGCGTCGGCCTCACGCTGGCGTTCGGCCTGTTCGCGGGCGATTTCCGAGGTTTGCGAAGCGCGGCGAATTTCCACCTCGCGCTCCTGACCCAGCCGCGCATATTCGGTGTCACGTCCGATTTCGAAGCTCTTCTGATCCGCCTCGAGGTTCTTGGTTTCCATCTGGACGCGGGTGTCCTGCTCGATATCGTTACGCAGTTTCTTGCGCGCTTCGATCTGCTCGGTCAGCTTGGTAAGACCTTCGGCGTCGAAGGCGTTGTTGGCGTTGAAGTGCTCGATGCTGGTCTGGTCGAGACCGGTGAGCGAGACCGATTCCAGCTCAAGGCCGTTCATTGCAAGGTCGTTTGACGAAACCTGCTGCACTTTCTGCACGAAGTCGGCACGCTGTTCATGCAGCTCGTTCATGCTCATCCCCGCCGCGACCGAGCGCAGCGCGTCGACGAATTTACCCTCGACAAGATCCTTGAGCATTTCGGGCTGCATCGTACGCTGACCCAGCGTTTGCGCGGCCATCGCAATCGCCCCGGCATCGGGGCGAACGCGGACGTAGAATTCGGCCTTCACGTCGATCCGCAGCCGGTCGAGCGTGATCAGCGCCTCGGCATCGCGGCGAATGACCGCCAGCACCAGCGTGTTCATGTTTACCGGCATCGTTTCGTGAAAGACCGGCAGCACCAGCGCGCCGCCATTCATCACGACCTTTTCTCCGCCCACACCGGTCCGCACGAAGGCGGTTTCCTTCGAAGCGCGGCGATAAAGCATGGTCATCGATATGAGGATGACCATGAAGGCGAGGATCGCGATCCCTGCCCAGATGAAGATGTCGAGATATTCCATTATTCCTCCTGTCCAATGTGGTCAGCGTCCACGGTACCGATCCTGCACCGCTCGCTTCGTATGTCGCCCGGCCTAGTCGATGCCGAGCAACGGATTTTCGTACTGCACCGCGTAGAAGGTGCCTCCCTCGCGGCGTGCCAGCATAACGGTTTCGCCTTCTTTAAGCTCGGCAGCGGGATCGTGCGGCTCCACCATCACGAAATGCGGCTGGCCGTGCATGTCGATGACCTTGGCCCGCGCAGGCGAGCCGGCTCTCGCGGTCCCGGTCTGGATTTCGGCATCGCGGCGTACAAGGCTGTTGAGCCCGACCGCGCTAGTCTCATCCTTGGGAAGGATCGCTCCGATAGGGCGCGACACGATGCCGTTGACCGGCAAGGTGCCGATCCCTGCGAGCAGAGCGGCGACGCCTGAGTGAAGCGGCGCTCCGAGCAGGTTGATCGCGAGCGCCTGTCCTGAAACACCGATTGCCGCGAACAGCACCAGGAACATCGTGAGCCAGACCAGAAACGGAACCCGGCCCAGACCGATAAGGCTCAGCAGCCCCTCCATGAAGCCCGAACCGGAAATCGCATCCGCCCCGTCCATTTCGGCATCAAGGTCCAGATCGATCTCGGCATCGGCTCCAAACATGTCGGCAAGGCCGAATATCTGGATGATCGCCACGAACACTAGAAGTGCGATAGCGACAGCGAATGGCAGGTTGTACGGCTCCAGCAGGCTCATGCGATTACACCTGAAAACAAGAGCGCTGCAAAGCCTGCAACGAACTCGATCCTGATTTTTCCCATGAACGGATGATTAACACATGTTGCGGCGAAATAACAGTAAAATCGCACAAGATGCCGTTATGATGCGCGTTTTGCATTTTTATTGCTCATTGCCCCTTGTTTTGTTGCGCACGATCCCCATATACAAAGCTTAGGTCGGCGCAATTCTTAGCGGAAGCGACTTGAGTCCTCCGACAAATGTACTCACCGCCCGCTTGGCCTCACCAGCCGGCTCCACGCTTTCGATCCGGTCAAGCATGGCCTCGAACAGGATGCGCATTTCCATTCGCGCGAGGTGCAGCCCCAGGCATTGATGCGCGCCTGCCCCGAATGCGAGGTGCCGGTTGGGCGAACGCGCCGCATCGAAACGGCGCGGATTTTCGAACTGCGCCGGATCATGGTTTGCCGCGACGTAGTTGATCATCATCCAGTCGCCCTTCCTGATCTGCTGGCTGCCGATCTCGACGTCTTCGGCTGCGGTGCGCATGAAGTGCTGGACCGGCGAGGTCCAGCGAATCGCTTCCTCGACGATCCCTGGCAGCAGGGATCGGTCTGCCTTGACCCGCGCAAATTGCTGCGGATCGCTGGCCAGCGCCTGCATCGCCCCGGCGGTCGAGGCGCTGGTCGTGTCATGCCCGGCAGTCGCGACGATGATGTAATAGCCCGCCATATCGCGCGGCGGCAGCGGCTTTCCATCGACGCTGGCATTGGCGATCACGCTGGCGACATCCTCGGTCGGGTTCGCGCGGCGATCTTCTGCAAGCTTCGCGAAGTAGTCCTCGAAGGTGGACACAGCGCCCGCGACCAGTTGCACGACCTGTTCGGGCGTCATGTCGTCCATTCCCGTCCCCGAAAGATCGGCATCCTGTCCGCCGAACAATTGCTGCGTGAGCATCTGCATGCGCGGCTCATCCTCCGGCGGAACACCGAGAATCTGCATGACAACGCGCAAGGGATAGGGACCTGCGACTTCCTTCACGAAATCGAGCTCGGGCCCCTGCTCGATCATGCGGTCCACCATGCGGTGCGCCAGTGCGCGAATTTCGGCTTCGATCCGCCCGAGATTGCGGGGCATGAACCAGTCCTGCGTGAGCTTGCGATACTTGGGGTGGATCGGAGCGTCGAACACTACCAGCGAATCCACCAGCATGTCCGATCCCGTCGCCGCTCGGCTGAATTCTATCGCCTGGTTGAAGCTGAAAACGACTGGCCTCGGATTGTTGAGGAAGGTCGCATTATCCTTTGAAATGCGCATCACGTCATCATAGCGTGTGATCAGCCAGAAGGGCTCGAACAGCCCTTCCTGATCGGGCACGACCTTGGCGACGGGGATTTCCTCGCGCAGCCGGTCGAATGTGTCGAGCAATGGATCCCACGCAGCATAGGCATGCGGGTCGATCACCTGCTTGGCGACATCGGTCGGCAGAATGGCCGGTCCTGCCATCAGGCGCCCGCGCCTTCTTTCGCCTTCGCTTCGTATTCGTCGCGCAGCTCCCGTTTGTAGAGCTTGCCATTTGCCTCGCGCGGGAGATCGGGACGGAATTCGAACAGCTTGGGCATCTTCATCCGCGCAAGCTGGGGCGCGAGAAAGTCGCGCAATTCGCTTTCGAGGGCTTCCCCGGCATCGCCCATGTCGATCGGTTGCACCACCGCCACGACCTTTTCGCCCAGATCGGCATCGGGCGCACCGATGACCGCGGCGTCCATCACCTTGTCGTGGGTCACCAGCAGGTTCTCGATTTCCTGCGGATAGATGTTCACCCCGCCCGAGATGATCATGTGGCTCTTGCGGTCGGTGAGGAACAGGAAGCCGTCTGCGTCCACATGACCAATATCGCCGAGCGTCATCCAGCCCTTCGGATGCATGGCCTCTCGGGTCTTGCCGGGATCGTTGTGATAGGTCGGCAACAGATCGATTTCGAAATAGATCAGACCGTCTTCGCCTGCCTGCACTTCCTCGCCGTCAGGGCCGCATACGTGAAGCGTGCCATAGACCGCCTTGCCGACGCTGCCCGGATGGCCGAGCCAGTCCTCGGAATTGACCAGCGTCATTCCGATCCCCTCGCTTCCGGCATAATATTCCTTGATGATCGGTCCCCACCATTCGATCATCTCGCGCTTGATCGGGACCGGGCACGGCGCGGCGGCGTGGAGCGCGCGCTGGTGGCTCGACAGATCGTAGCGGGTGCGAATCTCGGGATCGAGCTTCAGGAACCGGACGAAATGCGTCGGCACCCACTGGCTGTCGGTCACCTTGTAAGTCTCGATCGCCTTAAGGGCCGCCTCGGGATCGAACTTGTCCATCACCACGACTGTCCCGCCAAGCCGATGGACGATCGAACACCACCCGATTGGCGCGGCGTGATAGAGCGGCGCGGGCGAGAGATAGACCATCGATCCGTCGGCGGGCATCCCGACCACCATGGTGGCGAGCGCAACCAGCGGGACGACAGCCTTCGGATCGGGATCTTCCGGGGGAGCGGGGCGAATCCCCTTGGGCCGGTACCGGTCGTGCCCGAAGAGTAAAGCATGACCATACCCGCGCTTTGGTCGGCAATCGGCTGCGCGCTCTGGTTCCCCAGTGCAGCGCCGAAATCATCTTCCCCGCCTGAGTCCATGACAAGGATCGGCAGGTCGGCGCATTCCGAGCGGATGCCGGGAAGGACATCCGCAAACTCGGTGGAGGTAATGAGAAATTTCGCTTCGCTATCGCGCAGGATATACGCGATTTCGGGCGCGGTCAGGCGCGTCGAGACCGGGACCAGCATCGTGCCCGCCCGCTGCGATCCCCAGATGAGCGTGAAAAACTCCATCCTGTTCTCAAGCAGCACTGCAAAGGCATCGCCTTTGCCCAAGCCGTGCCCGCGCAGCATGTTGGCAAAGCGGTTGGCCGCAGCATCCATTTCGCCGAAAGTCATTTGCGCGCCGGTTCCGGCCATGATCACGGCGGGGTGATCGGGCCGGGTTTCAGCGTGAATGATCGGATGCAAGCTCATTGATATCTCCCTGAGGCAGGCCAAGGATGACCGGCGCATTATCTCTCGGGGAGAAATCTAACGGGAGGCGGGCGGCACTCAAGTGAAATCGCCGCAAGATCGGGCCGGGGACGAGCAGCAAGTGCGCTGGAGAATGGCGCACATAAAAAAGGCGGCGGGTAAACCCGCCGCCTATACTCGGACACCCTCTCCAATGTCCGACCCGCTTCCAGGCGGGTTATCCATGAGGGAGGCTTACTCGCCGCCCGCGCCGTTCAGCCTGCTCGAATTCGAGAGTGCGACTTGCGCTTCGGTTTCCACCATATAGGGAATCGGATTGACTGCAACCCCGTCGACGCGGACTTCGTAATGGAGGTGCGGGCCGGTTGAACGACCGGTCGAACCGACATAGCCGATCACGTCGCCCTTGCGCACGGTATCCCCGGCGGCAACTGCGAGCTTCGACATGTGCGCATAGCGCGTCTCGAGATCGGCGCCATGATCGATCGCGATATAAAGACCGTAGCTGGAGAACCAGTCGGCGCGTTCGATGATGCCATCGGCGGTTGCGTAGATCGGCGTGCCAGTCGGGGCGGCCAGATCGACGCCCTTGTGACGGGCGCGCTTGCGCAGGACCGGGTGGTTGCGCATGCCATAGCTGCTGGTCAACTTCGCACCGGCCAGCGGCATACGCGACGGCACGGCCACGACCGGTCGCTCAATCGGAGCGTCGGGGCCTGCTGTGTCGAGAGCGGTCCAGCTGGCGAACAGTTGACGGAACCGCTGGTCGCCCGAAGCGAGACCTTCGGCCTGCGCTTCCTTTACAGGTTCGGTGACATCTGCGGCGGTGTTGGCTGAGGAATTGGCGGCTGCAGGAGCTGCGGCTGCGAGAATCGCAGCGGCGCTCGATACGGCAGCAGCCTTGGCAAAGTGACGCTTGACAAGCGTGATCATACTGACCCGTCCTTCGTGCGGTTTATCCCGCTTTCTGAGTGTGTTGCTGCAAAAATTTTTGCCGGAACGTGGAACGATCCCACTGCTCACACGTTACAACACCATGACTGGGCCCAAATGCGCCCGTTGCGTGAACAGCACTTATCGGGCTGAAAAGTTAAAGCGCAACTTCTTCGTAAAATTCGCGCGACAAACCGGCTGCAAGACGCGCTGAGTCGTTGAATGGGGGCTTTATCGCACCCCTGAAGTGCTGCCGCACCAAGCGTTTCCACATAGATTCTGCTTGTTTTCCGGCCATTTCGGCGCAGCGCGTAAAGTATTTGGTTCCGAATCCGACATGCCGAATTTCATCGTCAAGGATTCGCGAAAGAATTTTTGCACCGTGCTCATCGCCCGCCCTTCGCACGCGCTCGAGCGTTGCAGGCGTGACGTCAAGGCCTCTCGCTTCCAGCACCATCGGGACGATTGCGAGGCGTGCGGCGACATCATGCCGCGTGGAATGCGCAGCTTCCCACAAACCGCCATGTGCAGGCAGATCGCCATAGTGGCTGCCCAAGCTTTCCAGCTTGCGGGCGAGTAATGCGAAATGCATGGCCTCGTCCGAAGCGACATAGAGGAAGTCGGCCACGAATTCCTCGCCCATCTGCTCGCCGAATCGCCCGGCCATATCGAGCGCGAGGTCGATCGCGACGAACTCGATATGCGCAAGGCTGTGCCACAGAGCGATTCGGGCGCGTTCGGAGCCGAACTTGCCGCGTTTCGGCATCTGGTTGGGCGCAAGGAGTGCGGGCGCAGCGGGACGGGCAGGCGCATCCGGCATCGCGGCGTCGAATTCCCACGCAAGCTCGCCCCTGCGAAAGCGGCGAGTGACACTGCGCGCCGCGAAGCACTTGGCGCGCGGATCGGCGGTCAGCATTGCCGAACGAATGGCGGCGGAAAGGGATTGCATCAAAGCCGCCGGCCTAGAGCGCTTTGGCCGCCTCAAGCACTTCCTCGGCGTGCCCTTTCACCTTTACCTTGTTCCAGACCTGCGCGATTTCCCCGCTTTCATCGACCAGGTAGGTCGTGCGAACCATGCCCATATAGGTCTTCCCGTACATCTTCTTTTCGGTCCAGATGCCGAGCGCGTCCGAAAGCCCGCCGGTTTCGGCATCGGTAGCGAGCGGCGTTTTCAGATCGTGTTTGGCGATGAAGTTCTGGTGTTTTTTCGCGCTGTCCTTGCTCACGCCGAGAAGCGCCGCGCCGGCTTTCTCGAATTCGCTTTTGAGCGAAGAAAAATCCTTGGCCTCGGTCGTGCAGCCGGGCGTGTTGTCTTTCGGGTAAAAGAAAACGACCAGCTTCTTTCCCTTGAAATCGGATGGTTTGACCGTGCCGCCATCGGGGGTGCCCATTGCAATGTTCGGCATCGCGTCACCGGCGGCGGGAAAATCAGTCATCGTTCTGCTCCATTTTCGATTCGGGAAAGAGTCGCTCGCTATTGGCATGACCGAAATAGACGTTCCAGCATTTCGCAATGCACTGACGGGCATCGTCGAACTGCTGGAGGAGCGCCCCATAGCTGTCCGCTCCGCGCGCGCGCCAGGGCTGCTGCCGCGCTCGCCGGTGGCACCGTTCCGCCCGGTGCGAGCAGCCGCCCGGCCACAAGCAAGCGTGTCATCAGGTCATAGGCTGCCGGCGCGCCGGAGGGCAGCAGTTCGGCTTTAGCGAGGCTGGCAATCGCAGTACCGAGATCGGGATCGAAGGCGCCGGGATACGCCGCTGCCAGTGCCTCTCCGCCGCGCAATTGGAGGAAATGGACGAGGAATTCCGCATCGACCAACCCGCCGCGCAGCAGCTTAACATCGAGCGGTCCGCCGGGGACCTTGTGCTGGGCCATCTCGGCCCGCATCGTCGTCACCGCATCGCGCAAGGCGTCCTCCTCGCGGGGCTTCAGGATCACGCCGCGAACGATCGCCTCCAGCTCTTCGCGCGCCGCGTCTGACCCGGCGAGCGCGCGCGAGCGGGCCAGCGCCATGTGCTCCCATGTCCACGCGGTTTCCTGCTGGTATTTGGCAAACGCGGCGCAGCTCACCGCAAGCGGCCCCTGCGCGCCCTGCGGCCTCAAGCGGGTGTCGACTTCATACAGAGCGCCTTGCGCGGTGGGCACGGACAGGGCCGCGCTCACCCGGCTCGCCAGGCGATTGAAGTAATGCGTTGCGCCGAGCGGCCTCTTGCCGTCCGATTGCGCCGAGAAATCGCCAGTGAACAGATAGACAATGTCGAGATCGGAGGCGTGTGTAAGCGCTCCGCCGCCCAGCCTGCCGAGCCCCAGTACCAGCAATTCGCTGCCATCGATCCGGTACGTGCGCGCGCGCAAATTCCGCCTCGGTCTCGCGCAGCGCAAGCTGCAATCCGGCCTCGGCGGTGCGCGACAGCGCTGCAGCTATATCGAGCGGGTCGGCCAGCCCCTCGATCAGTTGCGCGCCCAGCGCAAACCGGATCTCGCCGGTGACGACGCGGATGGCATCGAGCACCGCCTCATAATCGCCGCGTATCGCTGCGCCCTCTATCCTGGCGGTGATCTCTTCCACCGAACCGGGCAAGTCCAGCGCTTCCTGATCGAGCAGCACATCCAGCAGTTCGGGACGCCGTGCCAGCTCGTCCGAGAGCGTCGGCGTGAGCGTCAATGCGGCGACCAGCCGGTCGAGCAATTCGGGACGGGCATCGAGCAGGCGGAACAGCGTGATCGCCGAAGAGGCGCCGCCAAGAACCCCTTCCCAGCGAACAATTGCGCGCTCCGGATCATCGCTTTGCGCGACGGCATCGAGCAGTCGCGGGAGCAGCCGGTCGAATGCCTCCAGCGCCTGCGCAGAGCGCAGCGACTGGAACCTGCCATCGCGCCAACCCTCGATCCGCTCGGCCAGCTTGTCCGGGTCCGGAAGCGCGCGCGCGGCAAGGCGCTGCGCAAGATCGCTGGTGACGGTGACCTGCACGTCGCCGCGCTTCTGCTCTCCGATGAGGTTCTCGTAGATCGTGCCAGTACGCTCGGTCAGGGCTTCGAGCTCGGTCACAAGCGCCTGTCCGCCCTCCAGACCATCGAGCCGCGCGACACCATCAAGCGCTTCGCCTTCGGGAAGGCTGTGTGTCTGGCGGTCATTCACCATTTGCAGGCGATGCTCGACCTCGCGCAGCCGGTCATAGCCTTCGCCAAGCGCGCGCGCATCGTCGGCACCGATCCGCCCCGCCGCCGCCAGCGCATCGAGTGCATCACGGGTGCCGCGGATACGCAGGCTGACGTCGCGCCCGCCGTGGATCAGCTGGTGTGTCTGCGCGTAGAACTCGATCTCGCGGATACCGCCGCGCCCGCGTTTGACGTCGAACCCCGGGCCGGGGCGTGCCGGTCCTGCATAGCTTTCACGAATGCGGCGGGTCAGATCGCGGATTTCCTCGACCGCTCCGAAATCGAGCGCGCTGCGCCAGATAAAGGGCTTTATGTCATCGAGGAACCGCGTGCCCGCCGCGGCGTCGCCTGCCGCGGCGCGCGCGCGAACGAATGCAGCGCGCTCCCACGCCAGCGCCTGTCCCTGGTAATGCGCGAGCGCCGAGCCGTAGGGGACTGCCATCGGGCTGATCTCGCTCGCCGGGCGCAGCCTGAGGTCGACCCGCAGCACATAGCCCTCTGCGGTGTTCTCGCTCAGCAGTTTGACGATCCGGCGCGCATAGCGCTGCGCGGCATCGCCGGGATCATCGCTGTCCCGGCGCCCCAGTGTCGCGGGATCGTAGAGCAGGATCGGATCGATGTCGGAGGAATAATTGAGCTCGTGCGCGCCCTGTTTGCCCAGCGCCAGCGCGATGAAGCCCGCCGGATCGTCTTCGCCCGTGCGGTCCAGGATCGCAGCCCGGATTGCGCGGTCGAGCGCCCGGTCGGCAAAATCCGACAGCTCGCCAACCACGCCTGACAGGGGCAGCGCACCTGCAAGGTCGCCGATGGCGACTGCCAGCGCCAGTGCCAGCCGCTCGCGCCGCAGACCGATGCCGATATCCTCGTGCTCGCCCTGCGCCCGCGCCCACCGCATCGCCTCATCGAAATCGCCGCCAGCCAGAAGCGCGCGCAAATCGGGCTGTTTTTCGAGCGCGCGCGAGAGGAAAGGCGCGTGCGCCTCGGCCCGATCGATCGCTCCCTGCCAATCCGCTTGATCGCCTCCACTCATACCCGCTTCTCTTGCAGTGACCCCCGCGCTCTGCAAGAGAAGCGCGCATCAATTTGCCGCTTGGCAATGGACGAGAGGACACCTGAGATGATGAAACGCGCAATTGGCCTTGGCGGTCTTGTTGCAGGCGCGCTGGCATTGGCCGCATGCGAAGGCATGATGCCGGGCGGCGAAAGCGTCCCTGAACTCGATATCCCGGAAGTAGAAGCCGGTGAGCTTTCCGAAGCCACGATGAAAGACGTGACCCGAACGCTTTCCTCGGATGAATTCGAAGGGCGGATGCCGGGCACTGAAGGCGAGACCAAGACGGTCGCGCTGCTCACCGAACGCTTCGAAGCCGCTGGCCTTCAGCCGGGCAATGACGGCAGCTGGGTGCAGGAAGTGCCGCTGGTTGAGATCACCGGAAAGAATTTCGCTCCGCTCACGATCACCAATGGCGCCACCGACCTCGTCTACGATTTTGGCGAAGAATGGGTCGGCGTGAGCTACCGCGAGGAAGAGCGGGTCCAGCTTGCCAATAGCGAGATGGTTTTCGTCGGATATGGCATCAACGCGCCCGAGCGCGGCTGGAACGATTACGAGGGCATCGATGTCGCGGGCAAGACCGTGGTCATCCTCGTCAACGATCCAGATTACGAAACGCCGGGTCTCGAAGGCACCTTCAATGGCAAGGCCATGACATTCTACGGTACGCTGGACCTACAAATACGAAGAAGCCGCGCGTCAGGGTGCTGCAGCTGCGCTCATCGTGCACGATACCGAACCGGCAAGCTATGGCTGGAACGTAGTCGAAAGTTCGTGGTCCGGCCCGCAGGCCTATGCCGCGCGCGGCGACAATCCGCCGCCGCTCACCACCATGAACGGCTGGGTGCAGAAGGACGTCGCGCGCGAAATCCTCGCCGCCGCCGGACAGGATCTGGACGATCTGACCGCTGCTGCGAAACAGGAAGATTTCGCGGTACGTCGATCTCGGCATGACCGCATCGACCAGCTTCGAAAACGACATGCGCACCTTCTCCTCGCAGAATGTGATCGGTGTATTGCCAGGCAGCGAAGCGCCGGACGAATATGTGCTGCACACCGCGCACTGGGATCACCTCGGTCGCTGCATGCCCGCACCGGACGGCGATGACATCTGCAATGGCGCGGTCGACAATGCGACTGGCACGGCAGCGCTCGTCGCGCTCGCGGAGGCGCATGCCAAGGCCGGCGCACCGCGCCGGAGCCTCGTGTTCCTTGCGGTGACGGCAGAGGAGTCCGGGCTGCTTGGCGCATATTACTATGCCTCGAACCCGGTCTTCCCGCTCGACCAGACGGTGGGCGGCATCAATATGGATGCGTTCCAGGTTGCCGGGCCTGCCAAGGACGTGACCGTGGTTGGTCCGGGCAAATCACAGCTCGACGCCTTTATGGAAGCCGCTCTGGAAGCCGATGGCCGCGTCGCCACGCCCAACCCCAAGCCGGAAGCGGGGTATTATTACCGCTCCGACCACTTTGCTTTCGCCAAGCAGGGTGTTCCGATGCTCTATATCGATGGCGGCGAAGACCTGCTCGACGGCGGCACCGAAGCAGGTGCGGCGGTCGCAGCAGACTACACCGAGAACCGCTATCACGGCCCGAAAGACGAGTTCAACGAAGAGTGGGACTGGTCAGGCGTGATGGGCGACCTGCAGCTGTACTACCGCATCGGTACGAATGATGGCGATGAGCACCAGCTGGCCGAACTGGAATGATGGCGATGAATTCCGGGCCATCCGCGATGAAAGCTGCGCCAGCGCCGAAGCCGGTTGCTGATCACGAGACTGAGACGACTGTGAGCCGGTCCGTGGCCAATATCCTGATGCCTCCCGAATGGGCGCCGCAGGACTGGCTGTGGATCGGCTTTCCGCATCTGGCCGAGGAATGGCCCGGCTATCTCGAGCGCGCGCAGAAGCAGATCGCGGCCTTTGCGAACGCCGTGGCAGAGAGCGGTCAGGACGTGCGGCTGCTGGTGCACGGCGATGCCAATGCAGCAAGCGCGCGCGCATTGGTGAGCGACACCGTCACTCTCGATCAGCGCGTTTACGGCGATATCTGGCTGCGCGACACCGGGCCGTTGGTGGTCGAGGCAGACGGTACGGCGTGCTGCGCGGCGCTTTGACTTCAATGGCTGGGGCGGGAAGTACGAGATGCCCGGAGACGAAACGATCGGCGCGGAGCTGGCCCGAGACGCGTCCCTGCCACTTGAGATATCGCCGATGATCCTAGAAGGCGGCGCGGTGGACGGCGATGGTACCGGCCTCGCCGCGACGACAGAGCAGTGCCTGCTCAACCCCAATCGCAATCCGCAAATGAACCGCAAGGCCATCGAGGCCGAGCTGCATCGAACGCTCGGCTTTGACCGGGTGCTGTGGCTGGGCGACGGACTGATTAACGACCACACAGACGGCCATGTCGATAACCTCGCGCGCTTTGTCGGGCCGAACCGTCTGGCCGTGCCTGAGGCGACGGGGGCCAGCGATCCCAACGCAGAAATCTACGCCGATGCAGCGCGTCGGGCTGCGGAATTTGGAGTCAATGTCGTGCGCATCCCTTCGCCGGGGCTGGTGGAGCGAGACGGCCAGATCGAGCCTGCCAGCTATGTGAACTTCGCTGTCACTTCCGATCTAGTCGCCGTGCCGACCTTCGGCGCGCGACATGATGCCGACGGTGTGGCCGCTCTCGCCGAGCTCTTTCCGGATCGCGAATGCGTGGGCCTCCCCGCCGATGCCGTGCTAGCCGGGGGAGGCGGCTTCCACTGTGCTAGCCAGCAAATGCCTTCCGCGCGCGACTAAAGATTAACGCCTCGTTAGGATTTGGCCGCGAGAATGGCGCATATGAGCAAAGCCATCGCCCTTTCCAGAAGCACATTCGAGTGCGCGCGGGAACGCAGTGCCGACCTTGCGCGCAGCGTGATTGTGCTTGGCTGCGGAGCGGCGCTGATCCTTGCTGGCCAGCCGCTGCCACTTTAAACGAGCTTCGCCAGCGCGCCGATGGCCGCGCCTCCAAGAACGACGACCGTTGCGACCTGCCACTGCGCAGCCGTGACACGCCCGAACGCCTTGTGACCGAACCAGTCGCCAATCAGCACAAACGGCAGTAGCGCGCCTGCCAGTGCCGCCTCGCGCCATGATCCCACGCCGAGCGCGATGAACAGGAGCGCCGAAAGCGGGGTCATTACGAGGAACACCGCCATCATCGAAGCGCGCGCGCTTGCCGGGCTCAGCCTTCCCCGAAGATAAAACGGTGCCATCCCCGGTCCCGGCATCCCGGCAAATCCGCCGAAGAAACCGGTCGCCAGGCCTGAAATCGCCAAAGCGGGCCGGCGCGGCATGGTCACCTTGCCAAGCGGCACGACCACCAGCACGAACGCGCCAAGCGATACCAGCGCGATCAGCAACCGTGCCCAATCAGGCGGAAGGACGCTCAATGCCCATAGTCCCAGCGGCATGCATGCAAGCGCGATGAGGATAATCGGCACTGCAGAGCCGTCGGCATCGCGCCTGATCCTGCCGATATCGGTCAGGCCGACAAGGAACAGCGCCGCCAGCCCGACCAGCACCGCAGCAGATGGTTCGATCGCCAGCTGCAAGACCGGCACCAGCACGACCGACAGACCGAACCCGGCAAGCCCTCGCACGAAACCGGCGGCAAAAGCGGTGAGCGCTGCGACAATCACCGCTTCGATCGCGAAGCCAAAGATAGCGCGCCGCCCCGTCTAGCTGCGAAGGTCGGGCGGAGTTGCCGCCTCGCTCAGCGCGGCGACCGCTTCATCGAGCGAGAGGATCCTCTGATCCTTCTCGCCAAGCGTGCGCATCGTGACCTTGCCGTCCTCGGCCTCGCGCTTGCCCACCACAAGGATGTGCGGGACCTTGGCGAGCGAATGCTCGCGGACCTTGTAGTTGATCTTTTCGTTGCGCAGGTCGCTCTTCACGCGGAGCCCGGCGGAAGCCAGCTTTGCCTCGACCTGCTGCGCGTACTCATCAATGTCGGACACGATCGGCGCAACCACTGCCTGCACCGGCGAAAGCCAGACGGGCAGGCGGCCTGCATAGTGCTCGATCAGAATGCCGATGAAGCGCTCGTATGAACCGAAGATCGCGCGGTGCAGCATGACCGGGCGATGCTTGTCACCGTCCTCGCCGATATAGGTCGCATCGAGCCGGTCGGGTAGTACGCGGTCCGACTGGATCGTGCCAACCTGCCAGGTCCGCCCGATCGCATCGGTCAGGTGCCATTCGAGCTTGGGCGCATAGAACGCCCCTTCGCCCGGCAGTTCTTCCCAGCCGTAATCCTCGTTATCCATGCCCGCTTCGGCCACAGCATCGCGCAGTTCCTGCTCGGCCTTGTCCCAATCGGTGTCGGAGCCAAACCGCTTTTCGGGCCGCGTGGCGAGCTTCACGTGGTAGGTGAAGCCGAAATCACGGTAGACCTCGTCGGCGAGCTTGCAGAACTTGCGCACTTCTTCGACCACCTGGTCTTCGGTGCAGAAGATATGCGCATCGTCCTGCGTGAACTGCCGCACGCGCATCAGGCCGTGGAGCGCGCCGTGCGGTTCGTTGCGGTGGCAGCAGCCCATTTCGCCGAGCCGAACAGGCAAGTCGCGGTAGGACGTGATGCCCTGCTTGAATACCAGCACATGGGCCGGGCAGTTCATCGGCTTGATCGCCATCCAGTCGGCATCCGCCTCGACCGAAGGCTTTGCCGCACCGTCACCCGCCTCGTCCACTTCGGGTACCATGTCGGGCACGGCAAACATGTTCTCGGCATATTTGCCCCAGTGACCCGATTGCTCCCACTGACGCACATCCATCAGCTGCGGCGTCTTGATCTCGCGGTAGCCTCCGCCATCCATCTTGCGGCGCATATACGCCTCCAGCTCGCGCCAGATGCGGTAGCCTTTCGGATGCCAGAAGACGCTGCCATGAGCCACGTCTGACAGGTGGAACAAGTCCATTTCGCGCCCGAGCTTGCGGTGGTCGCGCTTGGCGGCTTCTTCCAGCCGGTGGAGGTGCGCATTGAGCTGCTTCTTGTTGAGCCAGCCCGTGCCGTAAATGCGCGTGAGCTGCGCGTTCTTCTGGTCGCCGCGCCAATAGGCCCCGGCCACCCGCATCAGCTTGAACGCCTGTGGATCGAGTTTTCCGGTCGAGGGCAAATGCGGGCCGCGGCACATGTCGAGCCAATCGTCGCCCGACCAATACACGGTCAGCTCTTCATTTTCAGGCAGCTCTTTGGCCCACTCGGCCTTGAAGCTCTCGCCTTCGGATTGCCATTTCTCGATCAGCTGCTCGCGCGTCCACGCCTCACGGCGCAGCGGTTTGTCCGCCTTGATGATTTCGCGCATCTTCTCCTCGATATCGGGGAGATCGTCCATGCTGAACGGTTCGCGGTCCGCCGGCGCCATGACATCGTAATAGAACCCGTCATCGGTGGCCGGGCCGAACGTGATCTGCGTGCCGGGATAGAGCGCCTGCACCGCTTCGGCGAGGACATGCGCGTAATCGTGCCGCGCCAGCTCGAGCGCGTCTTCCTCGTCCTTCGACGTGATCAATGCGAGTTCGCTGTCGCCCTCGAACGGGCGGCCCAGATCGCGCACTTCACCGTTGACGCGCGCGGCAAGCGCTGCCTTGGCCAGGCCCGGCCCGATTGCCGCAGCGACATCGCCCGGTGTGCTGCCTGGCTCCATTTCGCGCACGGAGCCATCGGGCAGGCTGATTTTGAGCAGTTCGGTCATTCGTCTCGTCCGTCTCGTTTGCCGGCGCCGATCATATGCGGCGCTCATTCGGGAGGCGCACTGCCACAAGCGGGCGCGCACCGGAAGTGCGGTGTTGGGTATTGCCGATTTCGGGAGGCCACCGCGCCGCCCGGAACCGGGCGGCGTGCGCTGCGATCAATCCGCCACCACCCGCCCCCGGAAATCCGAGGTGGTAGTTGCGGTTGTCGTGGTCAGCAGCTTGGCCATGAGCAGGGATATAGGCGCGGCACGCTGCAATGTCATTACTTGCCATCCCCGCGCTCAAACGGAAAGCACCCGCTCCACTTTGGAAAGTTTGCTTGACAATATGCCGACTCGATGACAAGTATCCTTTCCATATTTGAAAGGGAGCTTTACCAATGACGATTCGTAACAAAGCGTTGCTATGGGCGGCGATCATCATCTCGGTGGCGCTGATTATCGCGGTGCTAGGCCTCAGCACGGGCGCTTCGTTCGGAGTGGTGAGCGGCTTGTCAGGCGCGGCATGGGCCACACTCGCGACCGGCAACACATGCACCTCGGGATGCCTGCAATGACGACCGCACAGCAAACCCGCAAACCGGTAATTTTCTGGTTTGCGCTGTTCGCGCTCGGAGCCATCGTCATGCCGCTCGCAGTCACGCTGTCCGGCCTTGAGAACCGCACGATTGCGGCCCTCCTGATTGCCAGCCCGCTGCTGCTGATGATCAAGGCCGCGCTCAATGCGATGCACAATGATCGCCATACAAAAGGCGGGCGGGGTGAGCCGCATGCGCGTTATGTCAAGCGCATGCTGGTCATCACCGGATGCTACATCGCCTCGCTGATAGCCGCGCTCACATTCATTGCGCAGGGCGACCCGTTGACCCTGGTGACGATCGTTCTCGCAGTGCTGCCCGGCCTTGCGGTGGCGGCGTATTTCTGGGCCATCGCGCGGCTCATGATCGAGATGGAAGACGAGTTTCTCAAGATGCTGATCGTCCGCCAGTCGCTCGTCGCGACCGGCTTTGCAATGGCGGCGGCATCGATCTACGGCTTCCTCGAAAATTTCGGACTGGTGCCGCATGTCGACGCCTTCTGGTGGCCGATCGTCTGGTTCGCCGGACTGGGCGTCGGCGCAATAGCCAACAAAATGCAATTCGGGACCGCGGGAGAAGCGATGTGACCGAGACTTCCTCACCTTCGGGCAGAACCTGCCTGATCGCCGCCATATCTTCGGTGGTCAGCGCGCTGATGGTGCTGTTCCTCTGGAAATCGGACGCAATCGGGATCACCACCGCCTATATCCTCTCGATCGTTCCGACCGCGCTCATGGTTTTTGCCTTCGTTCGCTCGCTCGGACAGACCGAAGGCAAGGCGAGCCACCGTTACCTCACCCGAATGGCGCTGGTCATGGCGTTTTACCTGCTCACGCTGTTCCTGGCTGAAAACATGATCGAGGAGCGCGGCGTGACCGGGCCTCTGGCCGCCTTTCTCGCCTTACTGCCGGGCCTATCCTTCGCCGGAGTGGTGTGGATTTTCGGCGGCCTCATTATCGAGGAGCAGGATGAGTTCTACCGAATGCTCTATGTCCGGCAGGGGCTGATCGCGACGGCAATCTCCTTCACGCTGGCTGCGGTCTGGGGTTTCCTCGAGACCTATAACATCGTGGAGCCGGTTGCCGCGTTCTGGTGGCCGACAATCTGGTGCTTTGGTCTCGGCATTGGAGCCATTTTCAACAAGATCAAATACGGCACCTACGGGGAAATCCGGTGAACAACCGCCTGAAAGTGCTGCGCGCGGAGCGTGACTGGAGCCAGCAGGACCTTGCCAATCGGCTCGGGGTCAGTCGGCAGAGCGTCAACGCGATCGAGAAAGAGCGTTATGACCCCTCGCTTCCGCTGGCCTTTACAATTTCCGAGGTGTTTGGCCTCGCAATCGAGGACATTTTCAGCCGCGATTGAACCGGGTCCGCATACAAAAAGAGAGCCGGCGCGCTGGCGCCGGCTCTCTCTTGCGTCTGATGGTCTGAGATCAGGCTGGGGCGGGCTGCGGAATGCTTGCCACTGGCGCTGCTTCGGTGCCCGATTCGGGCAGGCTCTTTTCGCCTTTGTCTCCGAAGAATTTCTTCGCGGCATAGCCGCCGACACCCAGCGCGATCATCGCAGGGATGCTCAAGCGGCTGAGGATGAACGGTGCGGCTGCACCGATCATTGCACCGGTGGTTCCACCGATCCCTTTGGTCTGTTGAGCGAGTTTGCCGCCTACTGCGGCTCCAATAATTTTACCAAGCATTTCAATCTCCTTTGTTGCTTTACCAACGGGAGAAGCGCGCCAAGGTTCCGACAACTCGGCTTGCATAGCGCCTCGCTTGGTCGCGGTGGCCGTCTGGGAGCTGCTCTGATTGCGCTATCAAACGGTCAGCGTATTCGACCCGGCATCACAGGAAATCCGCTTTGTTCCGGCCAGCCGTGTCGATCGCGTCTTGATCGTGTCTACAAAGCGAAATTCGGTTGTTGCCCGCTCCGCAGTGAGCTCGACCGCCATGTAGCCGCGCTGCGAGGTATCAGCCCATTTGAGCTGATCGTTCGCGTCAATTGCAGTGCGGGCAAAGTCTTCGGGCGGGATCGCACGGAGCGAGTTTTCAAGGCCCGGAGACGTGACACCCGGCACGCCGAATTCAACGCCTGCCCCTGCGCCTTCGTGGTCGAGCTCGAATGCCCAGCCATTATGCGTATCCCCCGCCAGCACGAAAAGGTTGGCGTCCGCGTCCATCGCCGAAGCGAGCGCGCGAGCGCGCGCTGCCGGGTATCCATCCCACGCGTCCATGTTGGCAGGCAGGCCGGTCTGGCTCGCGAGTGCCGCTGCAATCAGGCTGCTGCGGACGAATTCGGGCATGTCTTCGCTGATCGCGCTTATGATGCTGGGCGGGGTCTTGAGGTTGCCCATCAGCACCTGCTGGACAAGCACTTGCCATGTCGCGCCGCGCGCCGAAGACGCTGCAAGCTGACTGGCAAGCCATTGCTCTTGCGCTTGTCCGAGCAATTGCCGGTCAGGGTCAGCCCAATCGCCATCGCGAAAATTGACCAGCGCTGCCGCCGCCCCGTCGGCGTCTTTGGCGCCGCCGAGAATACTGGCGAGGCTGAATTGCTCCTCGCGTCCCTCCAGCCGCGTGTCGAGCCGCAGCAGGGTTGCCAGATCGCCAATATCATAGGCCGAATAGGGCTCACCGGAAACAGGCATCCATTCGCGGTAGACCCGCTTGGCCGCTGCCTTGCGAACTTCCCAATCGCCCTCCGTCTCCGGCTGATGATTTTGCGCACCGCTTTCCCAGCTGTCGTTCGCGCTTTCGTGATCGTCCCACACCGCGATCATCGGGAGCACCTGATGCAGGCGCTTGAGGTCCGGATCGGCGCGGTAGGTCGCATAGCGCAGGCGGTAATCGGTCAGCGCGACGATCTCGGTATCGGGTTGTAGAGTGCGCATCGGGTGGGCCTGATCCGGCGAAGGATAGGTGCCTGCGCCGTATTCGTAGATGTAATCGCCCAGGTGGACGGCGAGGTCGCAATCATTGGCCTGCGCTGCATGGCCATACGCGTTGAACCAGCCGAAACCGAAATTCGAGCAGGAAAACACCGCCAGCGTGAACTTGGCTGTCGGCCCTTCGGGCAAGGTGCGGGTCCGGCCGGTGTCGGACATCGTGCCGCCCGGTGCGATAAAGCGGAAGAAGTACCAGCTATCGGGCTTCAGCCCATTTGCGATCGCCTTTGCGCACCAGTCGCGGTACGGGTGACGCCACGGCGCTGCCTTCGGATATGACCCGGCTGAAATCGCTGGTTTCGGAAACCTGCCATTCCAGCCTGGTTTCAGCTTCGGCGACATAGCGCGTCCAGAGCAGGACATTGTCCGCATGCGGCTCGCCGCTTGCGACCGAGTGGGTGAAACCGCTGCCGAAACTGCGCGCGGCCAGCGGGGCGGCGGCAAGGGCTGCCGATGCACCGGCGAGGCCGAACAGGCTCCGGCGCGAAAGATCGGCGGTCTGGCGGGCAGGCATTTCGTACCGGGTCGTTCTTGATCATGGGCGGACTTTACGCCGGATGTGCGGCGAAGCAATGACAAGACTTGCCTCCGGCGTGATCGGGCGGGCAAGGTGGCGCCCATGTTCGACATCAAGTTTCACGAAATGCCCGGCGGCGACCGAATCGCCTATCGTTTCATCAAGGGCAACGGCCCCGCGCTCGTCTTCCTCCCCGGCTACATGTCCGACATGGCGGGCGGCAAGGCGACGGCGCTGTTCGATGAAGCCCGCGCGAAAGGGCGCGCGTGCCTGCTGCTCGATTATTCGGGATGCGGCGAAAGCGCGGGCGAGTTTGCCGACGGGACGCTGTCGAAATGGCGCGAGGAAGCGCTGGTCCTGATTGATCAAAATATCTCAGGACCAGTCCTGCTCGCCGGATCGTCGATGGGCGGGTGGCTCATGCTGCTCGTCGCCGAGAGCCTCGGCGCGCGTCTGGCCGGGATGATCGGCATAGCGGCTGCGCCCGATTTTACCCGCTGGGGCTATTCGAGCGATCAGCGCGCAAGGCTGGCCGCCGGGGAGATCATTTACGAAGACAATCCCTATGGCCCGGAGCCGACCCCGACGCATCCCGGTTTTTTCAAGGATGCCGAGCAACACATGAAGCTTGAAAGCGGCGCCGATATTCGCTGCCCGGTGCGCCTCCTGCACGGCCAGCGCGACAGCGATGTTCCGTGGGAGACGAGCCTCAGACTTGCCGAGGCCCTGCGTTCGGATGCGGTACAGGTGACGCTGGTAAAGGACGGCGATCACCGGCTCTCGCGGGACAGCGATATCGCGCTGCTCAAACGCCTGGTCGCCAGCTTTTACTGACGGAACCCGCATACGTGTCCATCTTCCTTGCCCTTATGCTCCAGGTCGGCCTCGACCCGAATGCCACCGACCCTCTCGATGCGTCGGATAACCTGATGAACCGCCCGCCGCGCGGCAACGTGATAACCGCGCCCGATAATCCGACGAGCGCATGGCTGCAGGATTGCCTCGACCAACTGGCCGAAGATCCCGCACGCGCGCATTCGAAGGCGCAGATCAGGCGGACCGAAGTGAGCGGCACAGACCGGATTATCGCCAATCATTGCCTTGGCCTCGCAGCGACCGAACTGGGCCTGTGGGACGATGCAAAGGCGGCATTTCTCGCTGCGCGTGACGAGACACCAGCCGATGAACTTCGCACACGCGCACGCTTTGGGTTGATGGCGGGCAATGCTGCACATGGCGGCGACGATGCGGAGGGCGCCTTGCTGCTGCTGGCGGCTGCGCAGAGGGATGCGCGAAACGCCGCATCGGCGACGCTGGAGGCCCTGGCCGCATTGGACACAGCGCGCGTATTGGTCGCGCTTGGACGAGCCGCACGATGCGTTCGTGCCGTTATCGCGGGCAACACTCCTCGAACCGGAGAAAGCGGAAGGCTGGCTGCTGACCGCGACCCTTTACCGGCGGCTTGAACGGTTTGGCGATGCGCAGGAAGCCATCGAACAAGCCGCGCAGCTCGCCCCGCTGGAGGCCGATATCGGTCTGGAGGCAGGCGTGATCGCGGTCCTTTCCGGGCGCGAGGATGCAGCGCGTCAAAGCTGGCAATCGGTCATCGCCATGCAGCCTGACAGTCTCGCGGCACAAACGGCAAAGGAATATCTCGAGCAACTGGGAGCGGCACCCAAAGAAAGTGAAACAGGCGATCCATGACGCAATTCTCTGTCCTCGACCTCGTCCCAGTGCGCGAAGGCGGAAGCCTGAGCGAAGCGTTCGAAGCCAGCGCGGCGCTTGCAAAGGCCGCGGAAGCTGCGGGATGCAAGAGGTTCTGGGTGGCCGAGCATCACGCCATGGACGGGATCGCAGGAGGTGCGACATCGGTCGTGCTCGCGCATATCGGCAATGCAACCAGCACGATCCGGATCGGATCGGGCGGGATCATGCTTCCCAATCATACGCCCTTCCAGATTGCCGAGCAATTCGGCGCGCTCGATGCGCTGTTTCCCGACCGCGTCGACCTTGGGCTGGGCCGTGCACCCGGTGCGGGCCCGGAATTGCAGCGCGCATTGCGCAAGGACCTGCATCAGGCTGCCGAATACTTCCCACAGGACGTGATCGAACTGCGCGCCCTGCTCACTGGCGATGTCGAGCTGCCGATTGCCGCGACACCGGGCCTCGGCGCGAAGGTCGAGCTCTGGATGCTCGGGTCGAGCCTGTTCGGGGCACAGCTGGCGGCAAAACTCGGCATGCCCTACGCGTTCGCGGCGCATTTTGCCCCCGATCACCTCGACGCCGCGCTTGAGCTATACCGCCGCGATTTCCAGCCATCGGATGCGCTTGACCGTCCCTATGTGAGCGTCGCCATGAACGTGTTCGCAGCAGACAGCGAGGACGCGGCGCAAACGCTCGCATCGAGCCAGCAGCAAAGCTTTGTTGCGCTCCGGTCAGGTAATCCTGGCAAACTGCCACCCCCGATCAAGGACTACACCCGGACCTTGCCCGCTCCGCACCGCGCAATGCTCGATCACGTCGGGCAGGCGTCGGCGGTCGGCATGCCCGCGCAAGTGCGCGAGACCATCGAGGCATTCGTCAAGCGTACGGGTGCCGACGAGATCATCCTGTGCGGATCGACCTACGATCCCGTAGCCCGGATCCGCTCGCTGAACTTGACGCTGGACGCATTGGGTGCGGGGGTAACAGCGTAGCGTTTCGTTCGGCGAGCGGACCCGGGACGTGGGCACCAAAGGCGGCGGAATTGCCCTCAGGAGGGGGCCGGAGCATTCGCCACACCTAACTTATAGATCGCCGACACCGATTGCGGGCGCAGCTTGAATAAAAATTCGCGCAGGCGCAGAGCGGCGGCCACGATGGTGCTTGCGCAGCCACGGCAAAAGCGGGTATCGGAAACACGATAAGAATAGACCGGCATAATAATATTACCCGGAGCAGGAAAATGGTGACCAAGCCCAAGCGCAAGTCTCCGACGGCGTCTTCTGGCGATCAGGCGTTGCACAAGGCGCTGAAAAAGCACCTTGAGGCGGCAGTCCTGCCGAGCGACGATGCGCTGAGCGGGCGCCAGCTCGACGAGACCACCGACTTCCTGCTTGCGTGCCGCCGCCTCGCGCCAACCGGCTCGCTCCGCGCTCAAGCTTGAATCCGCAACCGGAGAGCGTCGCCGCCTGCGGATTGCCATCATCAATGATGACATGCCGTTCCTGGTCGATTCGATCGCGGCGACCATCGCAGCGCAAGGGCTGAGCATCGACCGGCTGGTCCACCCGGTTATCGGAGTGGAGCGCGGCGAAGATGGCGAGCTGCTCAAATTTACCGGCGCAAAGGCGAAAGGCGCATCGAGCGAATCGCTAATCTATATCGAAACGCCGCGGGTCGACGCACGCCAGCGCCGCGAACTGGTCAGCCAATTGCGCGTCACGCTCGGCGATGTGAGAGCGTCTGTGAGCGATTGGGGCAAGCTGCAAAAGGCCAATCAGGCCGATGCCGACAGAATTCGCGCCGCCGATGAAGAAGCGGCGGCGCTGCTCGAATGGCTCAACACCGGGATGCTGACGCAGCTCGGGCACATCACGCTCCACCGCGACGGCAGCGAAACCGATATCCTCGGCATCTGCCGCAAGAGCGCGCGCCAATTGCTGGCCGAGACATCCTATGACCGCGCGTTCGATTGGTTCGACAGCCCGGACAGCGATGGCAAGTCGCGCGAGCTGCTCATCATCAAATCGAACCGGCTTTCGACCGTTCACCGGCGCGTGCCGCTCGACCTGTTTGTCGTCCCCTTGCGCGGCAAGAGGGGTAAGGTGACCGCGCTTTCGATCCATGCAGGCGTCTGGACCAGTGCCGCGCTCGCATCCCCGCCCAGCGCGGTCCCGGTGCTGCGCGCCGCGCTTCAGTCGCTCAACGAGGGCCTTGGCTTCGATCCGTCCGGACATGCGGGCAAGGCGCTGGTCCACGCCTTCACAGCGCTGCCGCACGACGTCCTCATCGCCTTTACCGAAGCCGATATCCGGACGCTCGCCACCGCCATGATGAGCCTCGTCGACAGGCCACGCCCGCGGCTGGTCATGGTGCAATCGCCACTGGGCCGGCACATCTTCGCGTTCGTGTGGCTTCCGCGCGACATGCTTTCAACCGATGTCAGGCTCCAGATCCAGAGCCTGCTCAGCATGGCTCCGGGGACGGAAGTGCTCGACTGGACGCTCGAGGTCGAAGGCGGCGCGCTGGCGATGCTCCAATACCTGCTCGACATTCGCAGCGCCGAGGCCCTGCCCGATGGCGAAGCGATCGAAGCGCAGCTCGAAGATATGCTGCGCGGATGGAGCAATGCGGTCGAGATGCGCCTTGCCGAGATCGATGATGCCTCGCGCTCACCCGCGATCGCCTCGAAATATGCCGGCGCCTTTCCGCCGATGTTTCGCACGATCTACGGTCCTGCCGAAGCGGCGGTCGACATCGTGCGCCTGCGCGCGCTGGCAGGGAGAGGCAGCGGCGAGGACTTGCCCCGCGATGCCCGGCTCTACCGCCTGCCTACCGATCCGCCCGGAAGCCTGCGCCTGAAAGTCTATCATATCGGCGGCGAACTGGCGTTATCCGATGCCGTCCCCGCGCTTGAGAATTTCGGGTTTCGGGTCATCGGCGAAACTGCCACCCGGCTCGAAGGCGGAGCCCTGGGCACAGTCCACGATTTCACCCTGCGCCTGCTCCCCGGCGATGATGCCGATGCAATCCTCGGCCGCGCTTCGGCCATTGAGGCGGCAATTGCCGAAGTCCTGAACGGTTTTGCCGAAGACGACGCCGTCAATCGCCTTGTTGTCGGGACAGCCCTGGCCGCGCGTGACACCGGCTGGCTGCGGGCGATCTACCGCTATCTGCGCCAGACCGGAATGAGCTTCACGATCTACACGGTTGTCGATGCGCTCGGCAGGGCGCCGGGTGTGACGCGCGCCATGATCGACCTGTTTGCCGCCCGGCACGACCCCGAATTCGGCGGCAAGCGCGATGAAGCTATCGCTGCGGCAACTTCCGCTTTTACACGCGGCCTTGCCAAGGTTTCGGCGATCAATGACGACCGCTTGCTGCGCCTTTACCGCGCCGTGATCGATGCGGTCCTACGCACCAATGCCTTTGCCCCCGCAGCCGCCGAAGCGCTGGCATTCAAGATCGATTCCAGCCTTGTCCCGAACCTGCCCAAGCCGGTGCCGTGGCGCGAGATTTTCGTCTATTCGCGGCGGGTCGAGGGGATCCACCTGCGCTCGGGCGCAATCGCACGCGGCGGGCTTCGCTGGTCCGACCGGCGCGACGATTTCCGCACCGAAATTCTCGGCCTGATGAAAGCCCAGCGGGTCAAGAACGCCGTGATCGTCCCGACCGGGGCGAAAGGCGGGTTCTATCCCAAGCAGCTTCCCTCACCCGCAATCGACCGCGAAGGATGGGCGGCGGAAGGCCAGGCGAGCTACGAGGTATTCATCCGCACGCTGCTGTCGGTCACCGACAACATCGTCGACGGCAAAGTCGTGCATCCCGAGAAAGTTGCGATCCACGACGGTGAAGACCCCTATTTCGTGGTTGCCGCGGACAAGGGCACCGCGCGTTTCTCCGACGTCGCGAATGCGATTGCGGAAAGCCGCGATTTCTGGCTCGACGATGCCTTCGCCAGCGGCGGCTCGAACGGTTACGATCACAAGGCGATGGGCATAACCGCGCGCGGCGCATGGGTGTCGGTCCAGCGCCACTTCCTCGAAATGGGCATCGACGTCCAGAAAGACAGCGTGCGCGTCGCCGGTTGCGGCGACATGTCGGGCGACGTGTTCGGCAACGGGATGCTGCTGTCCAAGGCAATTCAGCTGGTCGCCGCCTTCGATCACCGCCACATCTTCATCGATCCCGGCCCCGATCCGGCAGCCAGCTGGAAAGAGCGCAAGCGGCTTTACGATTTGCCGCGTTCGAGCTGGGAGGATTACGATACCGACCTTATCTCGCGCGGCGGCGGCGTCTATTCACGCGACCTCAAACGCATCAAGCTGTCCAAGAAGGCGCGCGACATGCTGGGCATCGAGGACAAGGAAATCGAGCCCGATGCGCTGGTAAGCGCCATCCTCAAGGCCGAGCTCGACTTGATCTGGTTTGGCGGGATCGGCACCTACATCAAGGCCGAGGCCGAAAACCATGTCGCGGTCGGCGACCCCGCCAACGATGCGCTGCGCGTGGACGCGCGCGACGTGCAGGCCAAGGTAATCGGTGAGGGCGCCAATCTCGGCATCACGCAGGCCGGACGCATCGCCTTTGCGCTGGCTGGGGGGCGGATCAACACCGACTTCATCGACAATTCGTACCGGCGTCGATTGCTCGGATAACGAGGTCAATATCAAGATCGCGCTCGCCGCCGCGATCCGCGAGGGCAAGCTGACCGAGAAGAAGCGCAATGCTCTGCTCGCCAGGATGACTGACGAGGTTGGCGAGATCGTGCTGGAGGACAACCGCTTGCAAGCGCTCGCGCTGTCGGTTGCCGAAGCGGGCGGCGCGGACGTGACCGCTTCGTATGTGCGATTGATCGAGCAGCTTGAGGACACGGGCGATCTCGACCGGCGCACCGAGGGGCTGGCCGATGGCGAAGCCCTTACCCGCCGCGCCGCTGATGGGTACGGACTGACCCGGCCCGAACTGGCGGTGCTGCTGTCCTCGGCCAAGCTGGTCCTGCAGGACGCAATCGAAGCCAGCGGCTTGCCCGATGATCCCATCCTCGAGGATTCGCTGATCGAGCTGTTTCCGCAGCCGATGCGGATCACCTATACCGACCAGATCCGCGGGCACCGCCTGCGCCGCGAACTGATCGCGACCGACCTGTCCAACCGGATCGTCAACCGGATCGGCCTCGTCCACGCATTCGAGCTCGCGGAGGAAGAAGGCGTGGGGCTGTCCGACGTGGCGGCTGCCTTCGTCGTGGTTGAGCGGTTGTTCGGCCTGCAAGAATTGTGGGACGACCTCGATGCGTCGAAGATGGATGAAGGCGCGCGCCTTGCCCTGTTCGACCGGTTGGCGGCCGCTGTTGGCAACCTCATGTCGGACGTTCTGCGCACCGCGGCTGGCCAGGTGCAGGCCGGTGAAATGATCGCAAATCTGATGGACGGCGTCTCTGTCCTCACCAGCGCGCGCGAAACCTTGCTTTCGGCCGAAACGCGCGAGCGGTCGGAGCAGCTGCGCGGCCACTTCGTCTCACTCGGCGCGCCCGAGGCGCTTGCTATGCGGGTCGCGAACCTGTTCGATTTCGACGGATCGGTCGGTCTCGCCCACCTCGCGCGCGCAACCGGGATCGATCCCGAAAAACTCACTCTTGCCTTTACCGACATCGGCGAGCGTATCGGGCTGGACTGGGCGCAGGGGACGGCGGCGCACATGTCGCCTTCGGATATCTGGGAGCGGCTGCTCGTCGATGGATTGGCGCGCGATTTCCAGCATATGCGGCTAGAATTCCTCAAGCGGCTTATGCGCCGCAAATCGGGGAAAGACGATCCTCAAGGCACGATCGCGGAGTGGGCAGAACGCAACGATGCGGCGGTCGAGCAATTCCGCCGCATGGTTGGCCGCGCCCAGGAACGCCCGCCCGTCGCCCCCGCCGTGCTCGCGCAAATCGCGAGCCAGGCGCGCAACCTGCTCGAGCGCTGAGGTCGCTGATCCGGCTTGACGCGGAGCGATTTTGACGCGACCCACCGGCGCATGGACCGAGAGGGAAGCAAGCGAAGCAGCGCCGATGTCGTAATTGTCGGCACCGGCCACGGCGGCGCGCAGGCGGCAATCGCGCTGCGCCAGCAGGGGCACGAGGGATCGATCCTGATGATCGGACGCGACAGCGCGCCCCCCTACGAGCGCCCGCCACTGTCCAAGGAGTACCTTGCAGGCGAAAAAGGGTTCGAGCGGATCATGATCCGGCCCGAGAAATTCTGGGCGGACAAGAATATCGACCTGCGCCTTGGCAGCGGCGTCGTCGAAATTGACCCGGTGGCGCATACGCTTACGCTCTCGGACGACAGCACCATCGGTTACCGCAAGCTGATCTGGTCCGGCGGCGGCGATCCGCGCCGGCTCGGCTTCACCGGCGCAAACCAGAAAGGCGTGTTCTACGTCCGCGACAAGCGCGATGCCGACGCGATGATGGCTGCACTCGAAGCCGGATCGAAGCGCGCCGTGGTTATCGGCGGCGGCTATATCGGGCTCGAAGCGGCGGCGGTCCTGCGCAAGCTCGGCAGCGAAGTTACTTTGGTGGAAATGTTGGACCGGGTGCTCGCCCGCGTCGCCGGGGAGGACCTTTCACGTTTCTATGAAGAAGAGCACCGGCGCCAAGGCGTCGATGTACGCCTGTCGACGGGGGTGGAAGAAATCCTCGGAGACGATGGCAAAGTCACCGGCGCGCTGCTCGATAACGGGGAAACTGTCGACTGCGACATGGTGGTCGTCGGCATCGGTATCGTGCCTGCGGTCGCCCCGCTGATCGCTGCGGGCGCCGCCGGATCGAACGGCGTCGATGTCGATTTCTGCTGCCGCACCACGCTCGATGATGTCTATGCCATCGGCGACTGCGCGGCGCACGCAAATCCCTATGCCGACAATGCGGTCATCCGGCTCGAATCCGTCCAGAATGCCCACGACATGGCAAATACGGTGGCCAAGGCGATCATGGGCGACAAGCAGGAATACAGTGCGTTGCCGTGGTTCTGGTCGAACCAGTATGACCTCAAGTTGCAAACCGCGGGGCTCAGCCTCGGTTACGACGAGACCGTGCTGCGCGGCGACCCGGCAAACCGCAAGTTCACGGTCGTGTATCTCCGGGAAGGTAAACCCATCGCGTTCGACTGTGTCGGGGCGATGAAGGATTATGTCCAGGGGCGCAAAATGCTCGAAGCGGGGACTGAAAGCGTCGACCGCGAGCTGCTGGCAGATCCCGATGTGCCAATCAAGGAACTGATCTGAGGCGCTCCGCCGCCCAGCCGGCGGCATCGGCGACAACCGGATCAGGATCGCCGCGCAGCGCCTCGCACTGATCGAGCAGTCCCCTGTCTTCGCTATTGCCCGCCGCATATAGGCAATTGCGCACGAACCTGTCCCGCCCGATCCGCTTGATCGGAGACCCTGAAAAGAACGTGCGAAAGCCGGGATCGTCCAGCGCGAGCAGCTCGCTCAACCGCGGCGCGACCAGCTCGGCACGCGGCAGGAATTCGCGCATGGCGCGCGCCTGATCGGCGAACTTGTTCCATGGACACACCGCGAGGCAATCGTCGCAGCCATAGATCCGGTTGCCCAGCGCAGTGCGAAGCTCCTCGGCAACCGGCCCCTTGTGCTCGATGGTGAGATAGGAAATGCAGCGCTGCGCATCGATCGTGTACGCAGATGGAAACGCATCGGTCGGGCACGCATCGAGGCAGGCGCGGCACGATCCGCACTGATCGCGCTGCGGCTCGCTCACATTCAGGTCCAGCGTCGTGTAGATCGCGCCGAGGAACAGCCAACTGCCATGCTGCGGGCTGACGAGATTGGTGTGCTTGCCCTGCCAGCCGATTCCGGCGGCCTCGCCCAGCGGCTTCTCCATGACCGGTGCGGTGTCCACGAACACCTTGACCTCTGCCTCCGGCTGCTCCGCCACCAGCCACCGGGCCAGCGCCTTGAGCTTTTTCTTGACGACGTCGTGATAATCCTTGCCCTGCGCATAGACCGATATCCGCGCTTGGCTGCGCGCATCTTCGAGCGCCATCGGATCACTTGCCGGGGCATAGCTCATGCCAAGCGCGATGACGCTGCGCGCCTCGGGCCACAATCCTTGCGGAGAGCGGCGGTGCTCCAGCCGCGTCTCCATCCATTCCATTGTGCCGTGATATCCCTCGCCCAGCCAAGTCTCGAGCCGCTCGGCGCGCATCGGGTCTTCGCCTGCGCTCGCCACACCGAACGCGGCAAAACCCAGCGCGCGCGCCTGCTCTCCAAGGCGTTCCACCAGGTTAAGCGTTGCTGCGCCGTTAACCACGCTTGGGGTTGCTCCCGTTCAGTTTCGCGCGTTAATCCCCGCGCTCATGCACATGCAAGTAGGCGAACACATGGCGGCGAGCAATGTCCCCGCTCCGACACTGGACGACCGGGCGCTGGCGATCGAGGCCCGCGGACTGGTCAAGAGCTTTGACGGCACGATGGCGGTCAAGGGCATTGACCTGTCCGTTCCCGAAGGCGCGATCTACGGAGTGCTCGGCCCCAATGGGGCGGGCAAGACGACCACCTTGCGCATGCTGCTCGGCATTATCGACCCTGACGAAGGGGTGCGCCGCGTGTTCGGGCATGACCGGCTCGCATGATATCGACCGGCTGATCGGCTATCTTCCCGAAGAGCGCGGCCTATACCCGGCAATGAAAGCAATCGAGGCGATTGCATTCATGGGCGCACTGCGCGGCCTGCCGCTTGCCGAAGGGCGTGAGCGCGGGCGCGAACTGCTCGAGCGCCATGATCTGGCTCACGCCGCTGAACGGCAGATCCGCCAATTGTCGAAAGGCATGGCGCAAACTGTCCAATTGCTCGGTACACTGGTCCACCGTCCCCGTCTGGTCGTGCTGGACGAGCCGTTTTCGGGCCTTGATGCGATCAACCAGGGCAAGCTTGAGCGGATGATCCGCGCGCTCGCCGATGATGGGGTGACGGTGATCTTCTCGACCCACGTCATCCACCATGCAGAGCGCCTGTGCGAAGGCGTCGCGATTATTGCAGGCGGCAAGGTCCCCTATGCCGGAAGCGTCGAGGTGGCGCGCGACCGTATCCCGGCGCAGGTGAGGCTGGAAACCCGTGCGCGCGAGGGCGCATGGACCGCAGCCCTGCCGGAAGACGCGCGGCGCGAGGGCGATTTCTTCTACTTCTCGCTTCCCGAAACCGGCGTCGAGCCGCTGCTCAAACAGCTGATCGAAGGCGATGCGGGCATTCTTTCGCTCTCGATCGAGCGCGCTGGATTGCACGATGCCTTCGTCGCGATCGCTGGCGAGGCTGCCGCGCGGCAGCTTGAAGCGGACCAGACGGGGGATTCGTCATGAGCGTTCACGATCAGACCGCCATCGATGCCCGCCCGCGTCTCTCCCGCCTTGAAGCGGCGTGGGTCATCGCCCGGCGTGATTTCATTGCCGTCCTGTTCAGCAGGGCCTTTCTGTTTTTCCTTGTCGGACCGCTTTTCCCGGTCCTTGTGGGCGGGCTTGCCGGGAGCATTGGCGGCCAGAATTCGCGCGCCGCTGTCAGCTCCGAAATCGGTCTTGCGATGAGCGCCGAGGACAACGCTGCGATTATCGCAGCCGCCGAAAACCTCAGGCCGCAATTGCGCGGAGGCCTGCCGACACTCGCGCCGGTTCCGGAAGCGGGCGGTCTTACGGATTTCGATGCACGAACCTATCTCGAAGAGCGCAAGGGCAATTACGCCGCGATCGTAGGCGGCAGTCTCTCCGCGCCCGAGATTATCGGAACGCAGGGCCAGATCGACCGCTGGAAAGGGCCGGTCGAACTGCTCGCGGGCACAGCCTTGGGCTCCTCGCCCAGCACTTTCCCGCAAAGCTCAAGCTCGGTGGTTGCATCCAGCGCTGCTTCGGAGCGGTCGCTGCGGGTGCGCACGGCGGGCGCTGCACAGATGATCCTGTTCCTGCTCACGATGCTGCTCGGCGGGATGGTCCTGTCGAACCTTGCCGAGGAAAAGGGCAACAAGATCATCGAAATCCTTGCCGCCGCCCTGCCGATGGATGCCGTTTTCATGGGCAAGCTGTTCGCGATGCTGGGCGTGAGTTTTGTCGGGCTCGCCGTATGGGGCGTTTTCGGCTGGGCGTTCTGGGCGGTTGCCGAGGACGCCATCGTCACCGTCACCCAGACCAATTACCGCGAGCTTCCGGGACCGGCTGTCGGCTGGCCGATGTTCATGGCGCTGGCCATAGCGTATTTCTCGATGGCGTATCTGCTGCTCGGATCATTGTTCCTGACCATCGGGGGCATGGCGAGCACGGTGCGCGAAGTGCAGACCATGTCGATGCCGGTCACGATGATGCAGCTGATGGTATTCTTCCTCGCTGCCTACACGATCACGATGCCCGGTTCTGGTCTCGAAACCTTTGCGATCCTGTTCCCGCTCTCGTCACCTTTTGCAATGCTGGCGCGCGCGGCGCTGGATGAGACCCTGTGGACGCACGCAGCCGCCTTGCTGTGGCAGGCTCTGGCGGTGGTTCTCCTGGTGAAAGGCGGGTCCATGTTGTTCCGCAAACGCGTGATGAAATCGGGCGGCGCCGGGCGCGACAAGAAAAAGCGTAGGCTTTTCAACCGCAGGGCTGCGCAAGAATCTTCCGCCGAACCTGCCGAATAAGTCGCAAATCGAAACTGACTATTGACACTTGTGTCAGTTACGGCAGGATGCGACTCATCGATGAGGTAAGAGCCGGTCGTATGGGAGAGAGACATGGCCACGATGGCACCGGAGCGTCCGCAAGTTCACAGCTCGCCAACCGCCTATGAGGCGTTGAAGGCGCATTACGAAGAGCATCCCGAAGAGCGCCCGAGCCACCCGCACAAATGGGACGTGAGCCGGTCGGACATCTATTACGAAGACCGCTGGCAGCCGATCTTCAAGGAAATGCAGGATGCAGGCCCGCTGCATTACATCCCCGAAAGCCCTTACGGCCCGTATTGGGCGGTTGTCGGCCACAAGGCGATCCAGCATATCGAGGCATTGCCCGATGTCTTCTCCTCCAGCTGGGAATATGGCGGCATAACGATCCTCGAACGCCGCGAGGATGAGAGCGAGGCCGAGAGCGGGGCCACGCGCGAACTCCCCATGTTTATCGCGATGGACCGGCCCCAGCACACCGGCCAGCGCCGCACGGTTGCTCCCAAATTCACGCCCAGCGCCATGGCCGACATGGAGCCGGAAATTCGCGCGCGAACCGGCGAGCTGCTTGACACCTTGCCTCGCGGCGAAGTGTTCGACTGGGTCGATACCGTTTCGATCGAGCTGACCACCGGCATGCTCGCGATCCTGTTCGGCTTCCCTTGGGAAGACCGCCGCATGCTTACGTTCTGGTCGGACTGGTCGGGCGATACCGAGCTTGCCGGCGTGCCGGAACTCGATGACATGCGCTGGGGTTTCCTGCGCGAAATGGGTGCCTATTTCCAGTCGCTCTGGATCGAGCGCACGAAGGACAAGGAGCCGGGCAACGATCTCATCTCGATGATGATCCATTCGCCCGCGATGAACCAGATGCGGCCCGAAGAATTCATCGGCAATCTGGTGCTGCTGATCGTCGGCGGAAACGACACCACCCGCAACACGATGAGCGGGATCATCCACTCGCTCGACAAGTTTCCGGACCAGCGCAAACTGTTGGAGGACCAGCCCGAACTTATCCCCAATGCTGTGCAGGAATGCCTGCGGTACCAGACCCCGCTCGCCCATATGCGCCGGACCTGCACAGAGGACACCGAGGTCTTCGGTCAGACCATCAAGAAGGGCGACAAGGTCGTCCTGTGGTATCTCGGCGCAAACCGCGAAGAGAGCGTGTTCGAAGACCCGCACAAACTTGATATCACCCGCGAGAATGCGCGGCGCCACATTGCGTTCGGCTATGGCATTCACCGGTGCGTCGGCGCCCGCCTCGCAGAATTGCAGCTGCGCGTCCTGCTTGAAGAAATGCACAAGCGCCGGATGCGGGTGCACGTGGCAGGCGATGTGGAACGGGTACGTGCCAACTTCGTACACGGCTTCCGCAAGCTCGAGGTCGAGATTACCGAATTCTAGGCCTCCGGGAAATTTTTGCGAACTGAAACCTTTTGCGCATTTGCACCGCAAATAGAGGTAAGAAACCCTTCTATTTGCACCGGAATTGCAAGCCATGACGTTCGAGAAAACCAACCGCCGCCGCTTCATTGCCGCCGCCGCGATCACTGCGAGTATACCGGTCCTGGCGAGCTGCGGAGCCACGCCCGCGCAGGCGCGCAAGGACTTCCGCATCAGCAAGACCAATGCCCAGTGGCGACGCGAATTGACCAGCGGAGAGTACCGGATCCTGCGCGAGGCCGGGACCGAACGCGCCTTCACTTCGCCGCTCAACGACGAAAAGCGCAAAGGCGTCTACAATTGCGCAGGCTGCGGGAACGCGCTTTATTCCTCGGCGCATAAATATGAAAGCGGCACCGGGTGGCCCGCCTTTACCAAGGCGATCGGCAAGGGCGCCGTCGGCACGTCTACCGATTACAAGATCGGCTATCCGCGCACCGAGGTCCACTGCGCCGATTGCGGCGGGCATTTGGGCCATATCTTTGGCGATGGACCGCGCCCGACCGGCAAACGTCACTGCATCAACGGTCTCGCGATGGACTTCGTCCCGGCATAAGCGCCGGATTGCCGGTCCCGTTTATTGCGGCCTGACCTTCCAGACCTTGAGGCCGCTATCGCTTTCGATCGTTACCGGCTCAAGCCATGCTGGAGGCGCCTCGCTCAGCAAGCTGGCGGCGAACCCTTCCGGCGCGATGCGAGCATAATTGCGCACTTCGCTGAGGGTAGGGCAGATCATCACATAGGATGTTCCGCGCGCCGCGAGACTCTCGCGCGCCTCCTCCGATGAACCGATGGCTGTTTCGATCAAAATCTTCATCGCCGCATCGCCCCTGTGATGCCCGGTCGCAGTCACGCTGTGACCGGTCGCGAGCAGGATGTCCGGGGCGATGTCCATCGGGGCGTAGAATTCGCCTTTTTCGAGCGCGCCGAGCTGGTCCGTAACCTTGCCGACCTCGCACGAGGAGGCGCGTTTGGCAGGTGCGGTCGTTGTCGGTGCAACGCGCGCGCCGCCGAAAGCGGCCTGAGCGGGTATCGCGTTGGCCAGCAGCATCATCGGAAGCGCGGGAAGCAGCGCGCAGGCCACGGCGACCATCGCTGCCATACGCGGCGCGGGCCGCTTCATCGAGCGGATCGAACGCAGCCATGATCGCACCTGCCAAGCCAGCGGCGGTGCGGCAAGCACGCAGGCAACCGCTCCAGCGCGCGCGACCAGCAGCGCGATCACGAGTGCTGCGCCCAGGATCAGCGCATAGTCGAACCAGAACCGGCGCAGCCAATCGCGCGACTGGCTGGCGAGGTTGAAGGCCGCAATCAATCCGATCAGCGGAGTGACGGCATATTGCAGCGCAGTCAGGATGGACTGACGCCAGATCGGCATCCCCTCGACGACATTCGAGTGCCAGTACCGAGAGACGACCGGGTCGAGATCGGCAAAGCCTCCGCCTGCACATTGCGGCGCTCCGGCAAACAGCATGGCGAGCGCTCCGCCGCCTGCAACCGCAAAGCCTACAAATACGATTCCGCGCGGAAGTGGCTCCATTTTGGCGAGCATCGTCAGGACAAGTGCGCCCCAGGCGAACATGGCAAGGTGCAGCGGGCTGACGGCGTCGCAATAGCTGGCCACGTCACCGATCCCCCGCGTCAGCACGAACAGTCCGGCGGAGACGAGCGCAAAGGACTGGATGGCGCTAACCAGCCAGAACCGCTCACCTCGCTCCTTGAGCCAGCGCCATGCCAGCACCGCGAAGATCGCAGCAGCAAGCGGCAACCCTTCCATCGAAATTGACAGCCAGACCGCCAGCGAAGCGCCAACGACGACGCCGCCCATCCGGGTCGAGCGTGCCATGAGCCCGTTCACCGCCGCGAGCGCACAAACGATCTGCCAGCCATGATGGTCGATCCGCATCGGGCTCAATTGAAACAGGACCGGGACCGAAATCGCGAGGATCAGCGACGTGAGCGTCGCTTCCTCGTCGCCGAGCAGCTTCCACGAAATACGCGCCGCCAGAAGCATTGCCAGACCGAGTGTGACGAGCGGCACGATCACGAGCGCCGCTGTTTCCGCAGCAGCCGAGCCGATCATCGGGGTCAGTGGCGCGATGATCAGCAGGAGCGGGATGTCCACCAGCCGCGACCAATGCATCGCCACGCCGCCGCCAGCCGCATCGATGCGGTACTGTGTCACATCGAACCAGCTCTGACCCGCAATCAGGTCGCGGACCTGGACCAGCCTCAGGATATCGTCGGGATCGGGGAAACGCCCGGCTGCGATCGCGCTGAAGTGGATGATCAGCATCAACGCGCAGACGAGCGCCCATGCGATCCCTACCCGGATCAGAAATTCGAGCGGCAGTGCGCTCCGGCGGCGTTCGACCAACATAGCGTCACCCCTCCTGTGCCGTTTCGGTGAGCGAGCCGGAAAACGATGCGCGCCCGGATCAGCCAGGTCGCAGTGAAGCTGACAGCGATTGCGACGAGTTTGGCAAGGCGCGGATCACCGCCGCCATAAGTGGCAAGGCCGACGATTGCGGTGGTCAGCCCGAGGCCGACGAGCGCGGAAATCACGAACAGCGCCTTTTGCCGGGTGCGGGCGACCCCGCCTGCGGCAACACTGTCCTGGAAGACAGCGCGGCTCGACATCAGCCAATGCGCGAGGATTCCGAGCGAATACCCCACCGCAGAAGCCGGGGCCGCTGCAGTGCCGACTGCCAGCAGCGCGAGAAAGGCGCCGACATCAACCGCCAGCGCCCCGACGCTTGCCAGAACGTAGCGCACAAAGCGGACGTCGCGCAGCTTGGCAATCAAGGTGCTGATCATCTGCGACATGCGTTGCGGTCTCCCCGTTGCTGTCCTTAGGCCGACTTGCGCTTTGGCTCGTCAGCGTCCGCGGCAATGCGTTCAGGCACTCCGCGCAAGGATGTGAGTGCGGCCACTTGATCATCGCTCAGCGGCCTGGTTTCCGGCTGCGCATCGCGCGCCGCGATCGACACCTCGGCGCCCTCGTCGCCCGCTTCGTGATATTCGGCGTCCTCGTTGACGCACCACGTATCGTAGACGCGCTCGCCGGCGAGGATGTTCTCGACCGTCAGCATCGCCGTCATCATTGCGTGATCCTGGTTGTTGTATCGGTGCATGCCATTGCGCCCGACAAGGTGGAGCGACGGGTGCTTTTCTTCCAGTTCGATGCGCATCGCATCAACATTGGCTTCGTATTCGTCGTCATAGACCGGATAGGCTTTTTCCTGACGCACCACCGTTCCGCCGACGACTTTGCTCGGGTCGCACAGGCCGAGAATTTCCATCTCGCGCGTCGCCTGTTTGACCAGCTCGTCGTCAGAGGCGGACCACAGCCCGTCGCCCTCGAAACAGAAATATTCGAGCCCGACGCAGGCCATGTCTTCGTGCGGCACCATTTCGGGCGACCAGCTGCGGAAGTTCTGAACCCGGCTAGACCTGTACGCGATCATCGTGGATGTAGATCCAGTTGTCCGGGAAAAGGTCCTCGGATTTGACCATCAGCGCCACGGTGAGGAAATCGCGGTATTTGAGCTCGCTCGCCTGGAGCGTGCTCTCGGGCAATGGGTGAAGACGTTTGGCGAGTTCGCGCATGGGAGCGGAGCTGATCGCATCCCTGGCGCGGATCTGCACTTTGCCGTCGGGTCCGGCAGCCGTCATCGTCCAGCCAGAGCCGTCGCTCGCCAACCGGTCGAGCGCGTGGCCCATCAAGACCGTGCCCTTGCCGCTAGCGATGATCTGATCGCGTGCGGCATCCCACATCATGCCCGGGCCAAGCCGCGGATAGCGGAATGTCTCGAGCAGGGTTTTGACCTCCTGCCCGTCATTGGGTTTCTTGTTGAGGCCAAGCGAGCGCTTGATGCCATCGGTCACGGCATTCCACAGCGACAGCCCCTTGATCCGCTGCGCCGCCCAGTCCGCGCTCATCTCATCGCACGGCATCCCCCACACCTTCTCGGTGTAGGTCTTGAAGAAGATCGAATAGAGCTTCTTGCCGAACTGGTTGGTGGTCCAGTCCTCGAAGCTTCTCACGTCCTTGATCGGGAACAGCTTGTAGCGAAGATAGCTGACCATGCAGGCGGTCGAGCGCAGGATGCCGAGATTGCCGAGCGCTTCGAAGGCGCGCAGCGGGTAGGAGTAGAACTTGCCCTCGTAATAGATGCGGCTCATGCGAGGGCGCTGGATGAAATCGTCGGGCAGGATCTCGTTCCAGAGATCGACGACCTGCTGAGATTTCGAAAAGAACCGGTGGCCGCCAATGTCGAAACGATAGCCCTCGTGTTCGACCGTGCGGCTGATGCCGCCGACATAGGTGCTGTCTTTCTCGATGATCGCGACGGACTTGCCTTGCTTGGCGAGCAGATATCCGGCGGTCAGGCCGGCAGGGCCTGCTCCGATAATGGCAACATCGACGTCGAGTATTCCAGGCTGCTTTGCGCCAACCAAAGTCATTAACGGCCCCCGTTATGCGCGCCAGGTTCCTGATCCCGGCTTCCACGCGGATACCGGAGTGAAGGAAAATGGTTAGCGACCGGTAAACGGGGACATTTAACGCTCAAGCATTCAACAAAGCCGGGGCCTGGAGCTGGACGAGCAGGCGGGCGAAGTCTCCCAGAGTGAACGTGTCATCGAACACGACACCGTACGAGGAATCGCGCCGCCATCGAACCTTTGCCGAGATGTCCTTGAGGCCCTTTGCTCGCAGCCTGATCGTCTGGTCCGTCGAGAACAACCCGCTGCATTGAAGGCGTGCGCCCTGCTGGGACAGGTTTTCCGCGATGCACTCGCAGGTCGATGTGCGTGTGCTTGCCTCGACAGGAAAGCACACTCCAAAGCGCAGCCCTCGCTTCGGGTATTCTCCGGCCTCGCTGATGAGTTTTTCGATTTCGATCCTGCTGACGAATTCGAAGCCGGCCTCGTTGCCGCGTTCCCAGACAGGGCGGACCTGATAGGTGTGACCGCCCGGCATTTGCAGCTCGAGGAGATCGCCGTGCGGCAAGGCATGGAAGAGCCGGACGCTGATGCCGGTTTCCGACACATCGCGGATGACGCAGACAAATTCGCCCTGCGGTCCGATCAGCTTCGCCGCCCGGATGAGCAGGGTAAAGCGCTCGGCACCGCGCATCTCGGACGGTCCGGCGGCATCGGCATCCACACGCGGAGAAATCGCTGCTTTATTCATATCGATGTTCCTGCCCCTTGTGCGCTCACTCTATGCCCCACGGGGTGTAGCCTGACCTTACGCCGTGCACCGCGGAACTACTGAAATCCGGATTAAGCGAGCGATAATGCTTGGGGTCAGGTCGCGCGCCATTTGCCAGCCTGGAACAACACGCAGCGCACTCCCCCTTCGCTAATGCGCGGGAGTTCGGGCCCTGATCCATCCCCCGGATGAATTCGTGTAGTTGTGCACCCCTTCGCTCGCGCTCGGGAGTTTCAACCCTAATCCATCCACCGGATGGATTCGTGTAGTTGAAACTGGTGCGGGTGGCGGGACTCGAACCCGCACGATCAAAGATCAGGGGATTTTAAGTAGCTCGGCGGGCCATATCTGGCGACCTATTGCCGCCTAATCAGGGTCCGCGCGCTAAGGAAAACACGACATCATCACCTCATCCGATGCCCCGAGACCTACCGGGGCATCACCGAAACCGGGCCTGAGACTGGGCCTAGAAGGATGAGGCAGATGACCACCAGACTGACCCAAGCCGCGGTGTCGCGGCTCAATGAGGAGTGCCAGCCGGGCGCGCAGCTCTACGACAGCGAGGCGAAGGGCCTCAGGCTCGTCGTCGGCAAGAAGGGCACCTCTTACAAGCACGTCGGGCGGATCAACGACGGCACCGACCGGTACGTGACCGTTACCATCGGCAGGACCGACGAGGTCTCGCTCAGAGCAGCCAGGGAACGCTCGGCGGAGCTCAGGCTGGCATTGCGGCGTGGCGAGGACCCGAGGCGGCCTAAGGTCAAGGTGCCGACCATCGAACAGGCCATGGAGCGCTACTTGGCTGGCAGGCCGGACCTCAGCGCCGAGACCGTCCGCTGGTATCGCAAGAAGGTCGAGGTGCCGCTGGCGCCGCTGCGCAAGCTGCCCGTCGACCGCATCGACCGCGAGACGGTCCGTACCCTGCACGAGAGGATCACCCGGAAGGCGGGGCCGTACGGCGCTAACGGCGCCATGCGGGTGCTCAAGCTGTTGCTGAACGACGTGGCACGGACCCATGACCTCGACCCCAACCCCGTCTCGCGCGGCGTCCGCATGAACAAGGAGGAGCCGCGCGACTGGGCGGTGGGTCCGCAAGAGATGCCGCTCTTGTGGCGGCGGCTTGACAACATGGAGGACAGGGTCCGGCCTGGCTGCTGATGCTCACCACGGGACTGCGCTCGACCAACGCGAGGTCGGCGCGGTGGGAGCACCTAGAGGACAACGGCGTGCTGTTCGTGCCCAAGGCGAAGTCTGGTCGCAGCTTCCGCCTACCACTCCCCCGTCTCGTCATCCAGGAGCTCGGCGAGGTGAAGGAACTGACAGCACCGCTGGAGAGCCCGCAAATCTTTCCGTCGTCAGGATCGAAGTCGGGCTACATCGAGAGGATGGCGCGGACCAAGGAGTTCCCCTTCGCGCCGCACCAGATGCGCCACACGTACCGGACCCACGCGCTGGAGGCTGGCATCGACTTCCAGTCGGTCACGATGCTGATGGATCACGCGAACACGCACGTCTCGTTCAACTACGTGACCCGCGCCCACCTGACTGGCCATCTGCGCGAGTGCCAGGAGCGGGTCTGTGAGCGCTTGCTTAGTTATCGCAACGCGGATGCCTTCGAGGCCAGAAGCCGCTCAGCCCAAAACCAAGGGCAGTGATTCAATTGCCGCGAAGGACTAACTTAGCTAACGTTTCAGAAATCTAGCTAGTTCAAATCGAAGATATAGTAAGTAGCCGCGTTGGCACGAACAAGGCTTGCGGTTCATCCATCGCCCAAAGGATTTAATGTGAGCGGTCTAGTTCAAGAACGAAAAACAGGGTTGCTTTCACCACTCGCTCCCGAAGCAGATGGTGGTCGCCTTTTTTACATTGATTGGGATGGCGAAATCCACTTCCCGAAACGCAGCTACGCACCTTTCTTTGGCCCCGAGCTAGCCGGATATGTTCTAGTTGACCCCTACTATTTTGATTTTTCGACTGAAGAGTTGCTGTCTCAAGACCGCATTTTTCATAATCTCAGCGGCAGGTGCGGAATTCAAGCGCTACAAGGCAAGCCACACTGGATCCAAATCATCAAACGTCGCGGCTCGCTATTCGACGAGATTCAGGAAGTCCTCGACAAGTCTCTCCGGATAGCTGCAAAACGATTCGTCTATCGGGACATCAGATATGGTGACGAGGCATTCGAGCGAGATGTGCTTAGCGAGCTAGGCGAACGCCTAACTGCACTTGTCCCCTACAAGCTAGTCAGCATTTCGATTTCAGCGTCTAGTGACGTCGACGTCGACACTTCATTTGAAGCGGCGGATAAAGAGCCGTTGATTGATCAAACGTTGGAGCCAGTCCGTAGGCTAGAAGAGGAGCAGGAAGAGCGCGAGATGGGGCGTAAGTTGCGTTCAATGAAGCGAGAATCTCAATTTCGGCTAGCTGAAAAACAGATTGCGCGCGCCGAGAAGCGCGCCCAGATCGAGATGGATGCAAATGAGCAAGCACTTCTTGCGAATATCTCTCATGGCGAAAACGTCACCAAGATTGGCTATGCCAAACGCGAATTTGATCTAAGCGAAGCTCTGGAAGAAAGTCGCCTCCAGCTCGATTTGAAGAAAGAACATCTATCGGCTCTGAACCTCATTCTCATAGACGATCGAAAGCGAGATTCATTCGTTCGACATCTTAAGGCGCTCAAAGATGGCAATATAGAAATGCGCGACGTCTTGCTTGCGGAAGACCGTGAGCTTTTTGTCGAGCTCGAGAGAATCACCGCTGAGATAGAGAAGGCAAAAATCCGACAGGATGGCAAACTACAACGGGCCGAAGGAGGCCGCGACGCACTTTACCATTCTATCGCCGCATACACGGGCAACATTTCACGGATTCATGTGAATCACGTCGAAGACCGCTTGGATGGTGACGAGGCTAACGACGGCGTCGAAGAATAGACCTCCAAAACGTTAGATGCCCACGCTCAAATCGCTCCAACTTGAATGTACCCGGGCATACAGTGACGTGCGCAAAGCCAGCGATGCTGGGTCTATGCGCGAGGTTGCAGTTTGCGGGAGAGTGCTCGTTGAAGCGGTTCTTGCCGTACTCTCTGAACAGCATGGGATAGAAAAGCGAAAAACAGAGGGAAATGCGGCTTTTGGTAAACGGCTCAAAAGGCGTGGTCACTTAAATGCCGAACAGACTGCTTCTTTGGAATGGCTAGCAAATCTCGGGAATCGAGCAGCCCACGATACTGGAAGCAAATCGGACTTTTCGCTTGGCCAACATCAGCGACATGTAGATCAACTGATTTCTGTCTTCACCGGAAGGAATGGCCCAAAATTCGAAAGCAAAGCTGTGGCCATTAGATCTGGAGACAGCAAGGAAGGATCTCGCACCACGATCACTCATCCTCCGGTGCGCAAGGCAGACAAACAAGCAGACGGTGGTCGCGGGTTCTGTCTGCTCACGCTGGGCCTACTCCTCCTGATTGCAGTTGGCGCTGGGATCGCATGGTTGATTCCCAAGCCTGTGGAACAATTACCGGTTGAAAGTGCATTCCTTAGGGAGGCGATGAATGGCGGCAAGCCTGTACCAGCACTAATCGGTGCTGATCCCAATGACGCAGAAGAATCAGTGGTTAAAGAGGGCACCATAATCCTCGCCAACCAGTCATTCGAAAAAGACGAAGAAACTTGGTTTGGTGGGCCGATTCAAGACGAGACCGAGTTTCGCGGAGACGACCAAGTTGCTTGGATAAACTCTAAATTCCTAAACCCAAAAGAACCCGAATTCGGAGAAATCGCTTTCGTGAAACTCCGTTCAGGTTCGGTCGCGAATGTGAGTTATCTCGAAACCAAGCGCAGGACCCTAGTAAGTGGAGGGGCGTCGGCTTATGCAATTAGGGTGGAGTTCAAGTTTGCCAGCCCAGACCAACAAGCTCTGCAAGTTACGCAGACTGGCGGAAGCAAGACCTCAGTTATCTGTAGTCAAGAAATCTCAGAAATCTCCGGCTTCGTGTTTTGTCCAATCGACATAGAAGACCCAGGAAGATTCAGATTCTCGGCGAAGATAGCTGATACGAGACTCAATCTATCCGACAGCATTTTGGTTGTCTCAAGCTTTTCTGGGGAGAGCAGGTCAGCACGGCGAAATCGGCAGGAAACAGATCCTTCGTTCAGTTGCGAAGGAACCCTAAGTCGTATGAAAGCTCTCATCTGCTTCGACCCAACCCTCGCTTCCATCGAGCGAGAATTCAAAGAAGCTTATGATCTTAGCAAATACTACGATCTTACCGAGCAGAACCGCGACAGAGTGGAAAGCGCTGACGAATATTTCTATAATGCCATCTATGCGTGCGACGACGAGTTCGATGAACGCGCCTGCGTGATCAGGGAGATGCGCGAAGATATTAATCGCGTAAGGTTCTACATGGCGAACCCAGAAACGACGATCTACTATTTCGAACCTTGAACGTTTGCCTTTCTCGTTCATCCAGATGCCTCAATCCTACATCTGTCCAAAGCCTCATAATGGTCTTCGCAGTCCTGACGGCACTCTACGATGCGCTGAAGCGCTAGCAAATTCGGAGCGGTAGGTTGGAACAGATCATTGAGAGACTCGAGCGCATCGAGGGCATGCTGTCCGCAAAGAACCCAGTGGCACGCGAATACCTGAACATTGATGAAGCGGTCGATTTCATCGGAGTGAGCCGCCAGACACTGGACAGGTGGCGCATGGAAGCGACCGGCCCGGCGGTTCACCGTGTGGGGCGACGGGTGCTCTACTCCTTGGCGGACCTTCGCGCCTTCATGGAGACCCATCGTCAAGAGCCTCTACAGTGAGATGATTCGCACGGATTCGCGGAAACCAAGCGAAAAATTGCCCTCTATCTAGCTGATATATCGATGGAATCGTAAATAAGGGCAGACGCGGCGCTTGAAGCGCTGGCATCCTTCACGAACGTCGAGGGCTACGATTGTCTTCGACGAAACGAAAAGGCCCGCCGCGACCTACCGACGCGACGGGCCATGAAGACACAGCTTCGCAACGAGTGAAGGAGCAACCAAGCAATGTCCGAGAAGAACACTGCCGCGACAGAGCGGGTCGGGATACCAGCGTTGCCGGACGGCGACCGCCACCTGACCGCCGCCGAGGTGGCCGAGATGAGCGGACTCAGCGTCCGCACCCTGCGCGACTACCGGTCCACCCGCGGGAGGCGGTTCGGCCCGCCGTTCTACAAGGACGGCAAGCACATCTCATACAGCATGAACGAGGTCTTGGACTGGCTCGACTCGCGGGGGGCGCGTCATGGCTGACCCGACGCTGTTGAGCTCGTTCATGGAGACAGCCGAGACCGAGTTCCCCGATCCGGCGCTGGTGCTGCTGCGCGACAAGAGGCCTTTCAAGAAGGACTGGCCGGAGCTCCGCCCGACGCTTTCCGAGGCACTCGCCCACATCAGCAAGGACCCGGAACGCCACGCGATCGGCATCCAGCCGGCGTCAACCGGTTGCGTCGTACTCGACTGCGACGATGGCGATGGACCCGAAGCCGCCGCCGAACTCGTCCGCGAGCGCCACGGCGACGTGGTCGTCTGCGTCACGCGCTCGACGAGCGGTCGGGCCGACCGCGGGCACGTCTGGGTGCGGTGCAATGACGCCGAAGCAGTCCGCAACTGGAAGTTCAGGCTCGAGGACGAAAGCGGCATCGACACCGAGATCGTTGATGGCGACCTTCGGTCGTCAGGCGGGCAGGTCAGGCTGACCGACGACGCGCTGCGCAAGCTGACCGAGGCCCTGCCGACCATCAATGACTTCAAGTCAGCCAGCGTGGCCGCTTTTCAGCGGATGCGCACGTCTACCACCACAGAGGTCGACGTCGACTTCGACCGCGCTGAGGGTCGCGAGGTCAGCGACGAGGACGTCGCCTTACTAAGAGACCGCCTCGACGGCCCGGAAGGCGCGGGGCCGCGTTACGAGCACCTGTTCCAGGTCGTCGCCGACCTCATGCGCTCGGGCGTGTCATTCGACGCGGCGCATGATCTGCTGTCGGAGCGCGCGCCGCACTGGCTCGACGAGCACGGTGACGACGACGGAAAGTTCGCTGGCGACGAGCTCGAACGCCACATGGGGTTGGCGTGGTCGAAGCTGCCCCCGCACGTGTCGGCTGAGGACGACTTCGATGACGACCTCGAACCGGTCGATGCAAGCACAGCCATTGTCGCCTGCGCTTCCAGCGAGGTCAGGCCGACGTATCATCGCGGGCTAACCATCAAGAGCAATCGGGCAGTCGACGACTACAAGAACGCCAAGGCGGGCGTATTCGGGCAGGGTCTGCGGCCCGCCTACAACGAGCTCAAGCAGTCGGTGTCGTTCGTGGGACCGTTGAACTGGGATGAGAGCTATGGGCGCGATCTCACTGAACCCACAGCTCGCATGGTCCGCGACCTGCTGATCGAGGCGTACCAGGGCGTCGACTTCCAGCCGTCCAAGGAGAACGTGTACGAGGCCATCCTCTCGCTCTCCTACGAGAACAAGTTCCTCCCGGTCATCGACTATCTGGACGGTCTGGAGTGGGACGGCACGTCTCGCTGCCACGAACTGTTCACGCTCGGCTTCCCCTGCGTTGATGACGAGCGCTACCTGCGCGAGTGCGGGGTGCGCTTCATGATCTCGGCCGTCGCGCGCGCGCGGGTGCCGGGCTGCAAGGTCGACACGATGCCCGTCGTCTGTTCGACACAAGGGTCGCTAAAGTCGACCGGGGTGAGGGTGCTGTTCGGCGACGACTGGTCATCCGACGCGGCGATACCAGACCTGAAGTCGAAGGATGCCGCGATGCTGCTCCGCGGCACTTGGTGTTACGAGTACGCGGAGCTCGCAGGCATGGGAAACCAGGACATCTCCACCCTCAAGGCCTTCCTCTCACGCGCCGTCGACACCTACCGCGCACCTTACGGCAAGACCGTCGATGACTACCCCCGCCGCTGCGTGTTCTTCGGCACCGTGAACGAGACCGGCTACCTGCGCGACCCGACGGGCGGTAGACGGTTCTGGCCGATGGAGATGGCCGAGGGATCACGCGTCGACGTCGACTGGATCGCCGCGAACCGCGACCAGCTCTGGGCCGAGGCAGAAGCTCTGTTCGCTGCGGGCAAGCGGTGGTGGCTCGAAGACGAGGCCTGGGACCTGGCGACCGAACGCGCGGCGGCGGAGACGGTAGAGGACCCGTGGGCGGACATGATTCGCGCCCACCTCGTCGATCGGCTTGACGAACCCAACTTCGATGACGAGCCGGCCCCTTCCGAGACGCGGATAGCGACCACCGAGCTGCTGCATGCTGTCGGGTGCGGCGGCGGCAAGGCCAGAGCAGGTCGAGAGTAAGCGGATCAGGAACATCATGGAGCACGACGTCGGCGGCTGGCGCTATCGGAGGGGCCTGCGTGCGGGCGACAAGACCTTTACGGGGTACTATCTGATCGATGCACCGGAGAACGCGGGCTTCTTCGGGCGTTGAACCTCGTTGAACCGCGTTGAACTGAGCGCGTCGCGGCAAGTGGCTGATTTTACTGCATTGTTGTACCTGTTGTATTTGTTGAACTGATTTATAAAGATAACGAGAAAGAGCAGTAGAGGGCACTACACCGTGGCCTGTGCGGCGCACCGGGACAATATAGGCACCGAAGTGCAACAGGTTCAACAAGTAAAACAAGGCAACGAAATCAGATGCTTATTTTCCCGCTAAAAAGTCAACGTTGCACCTGGCCCGATGGGCCGGACACACCCGTGGTTGATGGGAGCCTCTCGCCCCACGAGCAACGCTGGCGGTATCGGTGGCGGAATGCGCGGCATATCCATCCCGAGCGCGCGACCGACCCGACCGGATTCCCCGGCACCGCGCCGAGCAGGAGAGCGAGCATGGGCGCCATGCAGATCAGACCCCCGGCGGACGCCGACGCGCCCAGTCGCTACCACACCCGCGCAGTGATACCCGCCGACGTGGGGGAGCGATTCCTCGCGGCGCTGGAGGAGTTCGGCCAGGTGACCTACGCCGCCAACGTTAGCGGCATGGCCCGGCGCTCGCTCTACGACCGCCGGGGCCGTGACCCCGTCTTCGCCTCGCGGTGGGACGACGCGGTCGAGGCCTTCGAGGAGACTCTCACCCGCCGCGTCATCCAGACGGCGCTCCACATGGGCACCGGTCGTTGGGTGCCCGCGCTGGACGACGAGACCGGCGAGCCCGAGCTCGACGACGACTTCGAGCCGCTGTTCCGCTTCGACTGCTCGAACGTGGACCCGCGGATCGCCGTGAAGCTGATGGCGCTGCGGATGCGCGACCTCAACGCCAGGACGGCCCCGCTCGTGGCCGTGCAGAACAACGTCCATGCCCCGCCGACGAGCGTGGAGAGGGGCGCGCCGATCGACCTGGACGCGCTGCGCGCCGAGGTCGAGGGTGACTAGGATTGTGGTCCTTTTCGAGGACGGCAAGGCGCTCGTGGAGGGGATCGAGGCCGACGCCAACGTCCGACCGATGACGGGCCGCGACCTGCCCTTCCTGACCGAGGAGGCGAGGCTCGCCTCCGCGCGCGCCGCGATGGCGGACGGCGACCGGGAGGGGGCCGAGGTCTACGCCGCGCGCGGCGTGGTCAGCCCGGCCGAGGCGCAGACGCTCCTGACCTTCGTGTCGCCGCCCGACTGGGACCGCTTCGGCGCCTCGCTGTGGGACGAGACGACCGGACAGGTCCACGCCGTGTTCACCTCGGAGACCATGCTCGTCGGGGGCGTGGCGGTGCCGGGCTGCGTGGGCCGACCGTTCGCCGACGAGGCCGCGCGGCTCGGCTGCGCCACCTGGTGCCTGCGGAACGACCTGGACGACATCGCCGAGCGGGTCGCCCGGACACCGGTGGGAGGCTCCGGCCCCCACTGCACCTGGCCGAACGCGGACCTGCCGGAGGTCGAGGAGCCCCCTGTGGCGGTTCCCACCGTGGACGATGAGCAACCCGAGCCGTCACCGCCGGAGGCGCCGCAGGAGTTCGGATCGGACGCCCCGACGAACGTCGTGGACCTGTTCGGGGGCACCTTCCCGCGTCGCGTCGAGTGACCGCGGATCCCCTTCCCCCGAAACGGCCCGATTTGCCCAGCGATAACAGCGCCCTGCGGGGCGCCCGGACCCGAACCCGACGTCGGGCCCGAAACGATGGTCCAGACGCTGGCATAAACGACGGTCGCCCTCGCGGCAGTCATTGGCCATGGACGGAAAGCCCACCCAGCCCTTCGTGACCTGGCTCCAGCGTGTCGGCCCCGTCGCCGACTTCGACGAGCTGCACGGCCACTACCTGCGGACCTACGGACCGGCGCCCATGAGCAGGATGCGGCTGGCCGAGCCGCCTCAAGGACGTGGGCATCACCGTCGACGCGACCGGCACGCTTCAACTTCCCGAGGGGTGGCCGCGGTGACCGATCACCGCAGGCTGCTGGCGGCGGTCTCGGGCGACCCCTCGCCCTCCCCGAGCCGCACCCCGACCTCCCCGCGTCCCTGACCGACCACGCCTGGGCGCCCTACTGGCGGCCCGCCAGCCGTCACGCCTGCGCGCTGCTGCTGGAGCACACCGTGGGCGTGAACGGGTACGAGCCGCACTGTCGGCCTGACCTACGCTAGGATCCTCGAGGTCCTGGCCGAGCTCCGACCGCAGGACCGTACCTCGCCCGCCACGCTCCGCTGGTACGGGGTCCAGATGCGGGCGGGCGACCTGCCCGACGAGCGCGGGCAGTTCTACGAGCGCTCCATGCCCCAGTACCGTCCCCACTCGCGCTTCCACCGCCGTTAGGCCCCGCGGTCAAACGAGGGCTCCGGAATCGGCGCCCCGGCTCGCACGATGCGCGAGGACCACAGACACCAGGAAGGAGATGGACCGATGTTCGAGGCAGCGAGGGAGCTCGTGCTCAGGGACCGCGCGAAGGCGAAGAAGGCGCTGGTCGAGGAGATGGCGCGCGACGAGGCGGACGACCTGGACGCGGAGCTCGACCGGCTCGCCGAGGAGGAGCGCCAGCGCGAGGAGCGTGCGGCTCAGGAGCGCGCCGAGGCCGAAGCTATGGCCGCGGCCTGCGAGGAGCTGCGCGAGGTCCGCACGAGACAGCACCAGCAGGCCAAGAAGTTCGACCGCGCACTGGCACAGGCGAGCGCCGCCTTCGAGGAGCTTGAGATTCTCGCGAACCGGGCGGTGACGCTGGAACGAGCGACCGGTGAGGGCGACGGCGCCCGACCCCTGGTCGTCGGACACGCCCGCACCGGCGCCATCGTCGCGGTCGTGTGGCACGCTGCCCGTCCGCTCGCGAAGCGCCTCAGGCTCTCGGCGGTGCCGGGCAGCCGGCGGAACTTCCGCCCACTGGCCAACCTGTACACCAAGCCGAAGGAGAAGTGACATGACCCTGTTCGAGAAGACCGTGGGCCGGACCCGTGAGCCCCTGCTGGACGCGATCCTGATGGTCCACGACGACGCGCCGAACGCCGAGAAGCGCGGGTGGGGCCTGCTGGCCAAGGCCGCAGAGGACCTTGCGACCGATCAGGCCGACGGTGGCGAGGTTGACCTCCAGCCGCTCGCCGGGGCGCTGGCGGACGCCGCGCGCAGGCGGCGCGAGACGATGGTCTCACGTGTGATGGATGCCGACCCCGCCATGACCCGTGCTGCGGCGGAGCGCGCGGTGGAGGCCACCGACGTGGGCTCGGCGCTCGCCGACATCCTGGACATGGCCGAGCGCATCGAGGCCGCCGCGCCGAGCCTAATCAAGGCCCTGGACGAGCGTCTGGCACAGAAGGCTGCGGAGGACGAGGTCATCGAACGCGCCAAGCGGCTTCAGGTCGAGAAGGCGAAGGCTGGCACACTGGTTTCGCTGGTGCAGGCTATTGAGCTCGCGAAGGCCGAAACCCCCATTCAGCATTAGGCCCGACCTGATTCAGGCCGCTCGGCGCTTCGACGCACTTGCTGAGATGTGCTCAAGAATAGCTCGGCCAATTGCTTGCGCCACTTGGACTGGGACGGCGTTACCGACTTGGACATACTGCTTCATCAAGCTCTCGCCAGCGAACCTGAATTTGTCCGGGAAGCCCTGCAGCCGGGCCGCTTCTCTAACCGAGATGACCCTGTCCTGCGTCGGATGGATGTAGGCGCCCCAGTGAGGATCGCACTTTGTCAGGACCGTCGACGCCAGACCCTGACGATCGAGGCGGCCATACCGTTTAGTGTGGTCCTCGGGTCTCGCGCGCTGCATGCCGGCGGGTAGTAGATCAAACGGGATCGACCGCCAATTCCCCCTTCAGGAACGTGGATGATCCGGCGCATGTTTACCTCTGTGAGGCCGCTGCAGACGTGGTTGAAGACCGTCCGTACGCCTCGCCGCGCCTCCCTCTGATATTCAGAGAAGGCTTTCGAGCCAGAACGCGGCATTGCAAACTCGCCGCCGCCGTTTTCTAGCTCCGGCAGATCTCCAATCGCTTGCCACACGGTAACGAGCCTCTTCTTGGCTGTAATCGGGCGAACGATGTTCGTCCGCGCGTGGATGCGGAAGTTTGGGGACCAGTGAGTGGGTTCCGGAATCAACTCGGTGGCGCGTCCGAGCCTACTCGCTACCACAATCACCCTGCGTCGAACTTGCGGCGCACCGAACTCCTCTGCTGAGAGGGTCGTGTTCGCCACGTCATAGCCCATGGCACGCAGCCGCCCCTCAATTTCCGTCAGTATCGCGCCGCCAGCGATCGATCGGATACCTGGGACGTTCTCCATAACGAGAGTTTTTGGGCGAAGGTCGTCCACAAGCGAGAGGTAGTGCTCAAACAGACGCGCGCGCTCATCCTCGTACCGATCGGTGGTGGTTGTTGTGGCTGAAGGACTGGCACGGCGGGCCACCGACCAGGCAGTCAAGGTCGCCTGGCCGAAAGCCGGCATCATCCAGGATGTCGTCGGCATCGAGGTCGCTGACCTTGCCTTCGAAGAACGACGCCTCAGGGAAGTTATAACGGAAGGTCGACCCCGCGGCCTCATCGAGGTCGTTTCCTGACAGGATCTGCCAACCAGCATCGCGAAAGCCGACACCAAGGCCGCCAGCGCCCGAGAAGAGGTCGACGCAGGTATACTCGCGCTCCAACGCAGATTCCCGAGGGTAGTGTTTGATCGCCATCGTACGAGATTCACTACTTGTTCTCCCTCGGTTGGGGAATCCCCTCTCTGCGCCGAGTCAACGATTTTTTCCCCTGCGTGGCTTTCACGCCGAGTTTCAGCCCCTTGACATCAGAAAAACCTTGCCTATTCTTGCTACATCTTGACTGAGCAAGTTATGAAAGGAAATCCGATGGCCGAGCAGGACGCAGCACTCGAAGAGCTCCCGACCACCGCGAAGCGGACCGTGTATGAGAGGATCGGCACCAAGGAGTGGGTTCTCGAGGAGGTGCAGCTCGACGTGAATAACGAGGTTGCGCTGTGGGCCGACAACCCGCGCCTGCAGACTTCCCTTATGGAAGGCTTCTCTTCGGAGACCGATCTGGAAGAGGCGCTGCGTCTGTCGCCCGGCTACGATGGCCTGCGCAAATCCATTCAGGAGATCGGCCAGATGCAGTCGATCTACGTCAAGCGCACCAGCACAGGAAAGTTCCTCGTCCTCGAAGGCGCCACCCGCGTCACGATCCTCCGTGAGCTGGACCGCAAGTTCAAGAGCGGAAAGAATGAGGGAGTCTTCCGCCAAGTCAACGCGAAGATCCTGCCCCCCGAGTTCTCCGAGCGTGATGTGGCGATCCTGCTTGCGGGCATCCATGTTCGCGGATCGGGTGTCCGCGACTGGGGCCGCTATATTGAGGCGAAGTTCATCTACGAAACGGTCGCCGGTCGTCCCGGCCATCCGCCCCTCATGAATCAGACGACCCTTGCGGAAAACATGGGTAAATCCGAATCTTGGGTCGCACGCCTCAAGAGTGCATACGAGTTCGCCTTGAAGTTCGTCGAGCACGTCGACGATGAGGTCAACCCCCGTAAGCTCGCCGCCGAGAAGTTCAGCGTGCTGGAGGAAATCAGCAAGGCTCGCGTCGTCGGCCCTCAGCTCCGGGACTTTGACAACTCCGCATACGACGAGCTCCGCAGCGACGTTTTCGACATGGTCCGCAATGAGGTCTTCAAGGAATACCGCGACGCTCGTTTCTTGAAAGAATTCCACGAGGACGAGGACGCCTGGGATCAGCTCAAGTCGGGCCAGAAGCACATCGCAAACCAGCTTGCAAAGCAGGTGCAGGACAAGAGCAGCAGCCCTAAGGCGCGCATTGCGAACATCCCGCAGACGGTCCGTCGCGCAATCGAGCGCGGCGACGACACCTTCGACGATGAGGACATCGCGAGCCTTCAGCAGACGATCGACCTCATTGAGGACAAGGTGCACGAGGGCGTCCACCCCTATCGTCTTGCTGTCCGCAAAGCGGCGCGCACCCTCAACAAGGCGAGCAGGGCGGACGTGCAGGATCTCGACCAGAGTGACATCGACGAGCTGCGCGAGGCTTTCGGCTACTTCGAGGGCCTCGTCGGACAGTATGGTCAGGGGGCGTCCTGAAGTGACTTTCGAGCTCCTTGAGCACCAGCACGAAGGCGTGGGCTTCCTGACGGGTCGGGACGCTGGCCTGCTCGCCTTCGAGCAGGGGCTCGGCAAAACGTTCGTCGCTATTGAGGCGTTTCGTACGTTGGTACGTGAGGGCCGCGCGGACCGCATGCTCGTGGTCTGCCCCAACTCGCTCAAGCGCAACTGGGTGGCCGAATTCGAGAAGTTCGCACCGGAGGTCTCAGTCGATGTAGCCGAAGGCACCCCTCGCTCGCGTAGGACGACATTCAGGGGGTCGCGCGCGCAAGTTATCGTAACCAGCTACGAAACGGCGCGCGCCGAGACCACAGCCCTCCTAGCCTTGGCGCAACGGCAGCGGACCATCCTCGTACTCGATGAGTCACACGCCGCGAAGAACTGGCACTCGCTCACCTCGACAGCGGCACGGACGATCGCGCCGTACTGCGAGTTCCGCTGGCTCCTCTCGGGAACGCCAGTGACTAACACTGCGACCGACATCTTCACGCAGGTGGAGATCATTGCTCCCTACCGCGGACTGCTTGGTTCCCTCGAGTCCTTCAAGGCCCGTCTCGACGCTGACCCTAACGCGACTTTCGCGAGAGACGTTATCGATAGGCTTGTCCTCCGTCGCACCAAGGAGGAGTGCCTCGATTTGCCAGATAAGTCCTTCACCGACGTAATCGTCGAGCTCCCAGCATGGCAGCGCCGGCTCTATGACGACATGCGGGACGAGATGATCTGCGAGATTGAGGGGATGAGCGGCGAGCAATACAGGGCCTTCGCGCCGACGGCGCTCGCGAAGCTCACCCGCCTCATCCAAATCGCGAGCAACCCTGCGCTTCTCTTTCCAGATCTCAGCAGCACGCCCGCCAAGTTCGATGCTCTCGACTGCCTCGTCACGGACATCCTCTCGGTGCCCGGCAGGAAGATCATCCTTTGGTCCAACTACATCCGCACGATTGAAATGCTCTTGGAGCGCTTCGAAAGGTCAGCGGCGATCTATGGGGCGACCCCGACCGCAGAACGTCAGGAGATTGCTGCTCGGTTTCAGGGCGATCCTACGCTCCGACTCCTCATCGCCAACCCTGCCGCAGCGGGAACCGGTTTCACGCTCACGGCAGCAAGCTACACAATCTACGAGTCCCTTTCCTGGCGCTATGACCACTTTGCGCAGAGTCAGGACCGCAACCATCGCATCGGCCAGACCGAGCCGGTCACCTACCTTCGCCTTATCGGCGCCGACACGATCGAGGAGGCGATCACGAGGTCGCTTGAGCGGAAGTCCGCCCTGGCCAGGAGCCTCTTGGGCGACAGCACCGTCGGCGACCCTGTCGCTCAGCTCACTCAAGACGAGTTTTGTCAATTGCTTCGCACCAATCGGCTGCCGGATGCGGAGTGAACTTGTGAGGGCAGCCATCCCTAACGCTGGAGAAAATTATGGGCAGCAATGATCGTTATGTCGTGAAGCACCCGAAAGGTTGGGCCGTGAAAGGCCCGAAGTCTGAGCGAGCGCGGTTGCACCGACGCAGCGCGAAGCTGAAGCGAGGGCCAAGCAGATTGTGGGCAATCTTGGAGGCGGTGAAGTTCGGATCCAGGGCACCAATGGTCGCTTCCGCGACTCCGACACCGTGGCACCTGGGAACGACCCTAACCCTCCCCGCGACACGAAGCACTGACGGGATACGAACTATGAAGAAGATACGGCCACCGCGTCCGCCTCGTCCGCCCAAACCCATCGACCGCATCGAAGGCATCCGGCCCATCAGGCCCATCGGCAAGAATCGCTGGGTCAAAGGCCATTGGCGCTATGACTACGGTCGGCGAGCGTGGGATTGGATCAGCGGTCATTGGGCGAAGTAGCGTCTGCACCCGTTGGGCCTAGTTCGGGCCTAGAAACGTAGAACGCCAGACCATCTCGGACCCTTGGGCCGAAAAAGTCTAACGTTTACAATGGTGCGGGTGGCGGGACTCGAACCCGCACGATCAAGGATCAGGGGATTTTAAGTCCCCGGCGTCTACCATTCCGCCACACCCGCAGCGCTCTTGCCTGAGCCTGCCAGCGCGATAGCCAGCCGCGTGTCCCTCGGCAACCGAGCATACCGGCCAGATCGCGTCCGGCTTGCAAGAAACCGCGCGATAGCCCATTTCCTACGAGCAACACCCATTCATCGACGCGGAGCACAATGGCAGGCGAGATTCACGACGCGCAGTCGGTGGTTGCGACCATCCAGCCGGCGATCACCCTGCTGGGCCTCGGCATTGGTGCGGCGCTGGTTTCGCGCGCGTGCCGCCTCAATCCGATTGTAGGCTATCTCGGGCTGGGCCTCGCCATATCGGCGCTTGGCTATGCCGACGGGTTCAGCGGACCTGTCGTCGCGGCGATGGCCGAGGCAGGGGTCATGTTCCTCCTGTTCAATCTCGGCCTGCATTTCTCGCTGGGACGCATCCGGGCAGAGGCGGCGAATATCTTCGGCTTCGGCAGCTTGCAGATGTTGGTCGCAGGCGGCTCGTTCGCGGCGCTGTTCTGGGCGTTCGGACTGCCGACCGAATTTGCGATCATCGGCGGATTTGCGATGGGGCTGTCATCAACCGCCGTGGTGATCGGACTGGTGCGCGAGCGTGATCAGGAGGACTGTCCGGTCGGGCGCGCTTCGCAATCGATCCTCATATTTCAGGACATCGCGGCGATCCTCCTGCTCGTCGCGGCAGGCGCGCTGGGCAGCGGCGGGTCGATAGCGCCCGCTCTCGGGATGGCGGGGCTGAAGGCGCTGGCGGCTTTCGGCGTCGCCGTCATCTTCGCAAAGTACCTCACCGGTCCCTTGTTCCGACTGATCTCGCGCGCGGGCAGCAGCGAGGTCTACACCGCCACGGCGCTTTTCATCGCGCTCGCAGCGGGCTGGGCGACGGGGATAGCGGGCCTGTCGCTGACGCTGGGCGCATTCCTCGGCGGGATGGCAGTGGCGGATCTCGCGCTACCGGATAATGGTCCAGACAGAGATCGATGCCTTTCGCGGGCTGTTCCTCAGCTTCTTCTTCATCTCGGTCGGGCTTGGTATCGACCCGGCCATTATCGCCGACAATTGGGTGACGGTCATCGGCGCGGCGATAGGTCTGATTGCCCTCAAATGCCTGTTCAACGTGCTTGCAGGGTTGGCCAATCGCTGGTCGGTGCCAGGATCGATCCAGCTCGGATTCCTGCTCGGGCAGGGCAGCGAGTTTGCGCTGGTGCTGTTCGCCATCCCCGCTGTCGCCGGTCTGGTCGAGAGCGAGTTCCTGGCGATCCTCGTCACCGCAATCGCGATCAGCATGGCGGTCACTCCGCTGGTTTCGAATATCGTACCGCAAGCTCGCGGGCAAGCTGCGCTCGGGTCCGTCGGACGAGAAGATGGACGGCGACAATGCGCCGGTGGTCGTCATCGGCCTCGGCCCGGTCGGACGCGCGGTGGCCGATGCGCTCAGCTTCAACCAGATCGAATACTTGGCCATCGAATCCGATCACATGCGCTTCGAAGAGGCGATTGCCGATGGCTACCACGCGCACCACGCCCATCCCGCCGATCCGCGCAGCTGGGACGCGATTGGCATGGAGCGGCGCGAAGTGCTGGTGGTCGCGACCGGGAATGTCGCCCTGACCCGCGACCTTACACCGCTGGTCGAGGAACGGCTTCCGGCGATCAGCAGGATCGTGGCGCTGCCCACAGCCGATCTGAAACGGGAATTCGAGGAGCTCGGCCTCATCCCCGTCGTAAGCGGCGGCGAAGAAGGAGCGGAGCGCGTTGTCGAAGAAGTGTTCTCGGCACTTGGCACCGAGCGCAAACGCCCGCCGCCCAGCCGCGCTCACGAGGAAGCCGCTCTCGAGGTTGCCTGACCGGCGAATGGCGCGCCATCTACGCGCCGAACGCCCTAATCGTTGAGGCGCTGGCGGATTTCCTTGCCCGCCTTGAAATACGGAACACGCTTGGACGGTACTTCCACCGCTTCTCCGGTGCGCGGATTGCGCCCCGTGCGCGCTTCACGCTCGCGGGTCGAAAAAGCCCCGAAGCCGCGCAGTTCCACGCGTCCGCCTTCGGCAAGACGCTGCGCAATTTCGTCGAAGAAGATGTCGAGAACCTGCTCGACCTCCTCGGCCCGCAGTTCCGGATTATCCTTGTGCAGCTCTTGCAGCAGTTCGGATCTGATCATGTCGATCTCCTGACACTACCGGCGTCGCAGGGCCGGCCTGTCACTGGCGGGTTTCCCCGCTTTTTCCCCAAATGCCCGGACCCGACGAGCAACTCCAAGCGCTATCAATGCCAGAGGGAAGCCGCCGCCGCAAGCAAGAGCCGCAAATTACTTAACCCGCGGTTCACCAAGAGGTTTGCTTTTCGAACAGCAACTTGAGCGATGCTGCGCTCAGTTGCACTCGGCCAATTCAGTGAGGTCGAGGCCGAGCCGCTTCATTCGGGCACGGATTTCCGGCCACTCCTCGCGCAGGAATTGCTCCTTCTCGCGCGCGCGCAGCTGTTCGGCTGCACCCTCGACGACATACATGCCGACGCCGCGCTGAACCTCGACCAGGCCATCGTTCTGGAATTGCTGATACGCCTTGGCGACGGTGAGCGGATTTGCACCCTGTTCGGCGGCGAGCGCCCGGACCGATGGCAGCATTTTGCCTTCGGGATATTCGCCCTGGATGATTGCCGCCGCGATCTGGTCGCGCAATTTCAGGTAGACGGGTCGGCTTTGGCTCATTGTTTTCCTCGCTCAGTGCATCAGTGCCATAATACAGCGAGGCGCGTCAAGGTTCCCGGCTTTCTGGCGCGCATTCAGGTTTCATCTGCAACAAATGCTTCACAGAGGCGAAACAGGCGCTAGTGTGCGCCGCCATGACCGGCCCGGGGAGAGGCCGATAACAAGAATACGGGGATCAATTTTCATGAAAGATTTCGCACTTTGGGCGGAAGCGGACTGGATCGCTGCCATCGCAGCGGTACCGTCCTCGGGTTGTTTCTCATTGGAGGAGCTTACGCGGTCACTCGCAAGGAGCCCGAATTTGGCGGCCATCCCAAGGGCCTCTATATGCTTTTCTTCGCCGAAATGTGGGAACGCTTCTCCTATTACGGCATGCGCGCGCTATTGATTTTCTATCTTACTCAGCACTGGCTGTTTAATGATGGCGCCTCAAACGTAATTTACGGTGCCTATATCAGTCTCGTCTACATCACGCCCGTTTTGGGAGGATGGCTCGCCGACAAATATATCGGCCAGAGAAAAGCGGTCCTGTTCGGCGCCATTCTATTGACCTTCGGGCACTTTCTCATGGCGTTTGAAGGTACGGGCGGCCAGAATGATCCGACGATCAATATTTTCTGGCTTGCACTTGCTTTCATCATTGTTGGATCAGGGTTTCTCAAAGCCAATATTTCGGTTCTGGTCGGGCAACTTTACCCGCGGACCGATGTTCGGCGGGACGGCGCATACACCATCTTCTACATGGGGATTAATGTCGGCGCCGCAGTCGGCGCCATCCTCGCTGGCTATCTGGGTTTCGTAAAAGGGTGGGAATACGGCTTTGGCGCGGCCGGACTCGGCATGCTATTAGGTCTCATCGTCTTCGTCGTCGGCAAACCACTGCTCATGGGCAAGGGAGAGCCGGCCACGCCCTTGGCGAAGAATACGGAAATGCTCGTTTACGGCGTCGGGATCGTCGGTGTGGCGGTGATGTGGGTCTTGATCCAGTACCAATCACTCGTGGGCGGGCTGATGTTGATTGCGGGCGCAATATTGCTCGGTTACGTTCTCTTCGAGGCGTTCAAGCTCGACAAGCACCCGCGCGAACGCATCTTTGCGGCCCTTTTCCTGATCGCATTGCAGCCTCTGTTCTGGGGCCTGTTCGAGCAAGGCGGCGGTTCACTTAATCTGTTCACGAATGAGTTTATCGACCTGCAGGGCGTTCCTGCTCCGATCTTCCAGTCGATCAATCCAATCTACATTATCCTGCTGGCTCCGATCTTCGCAGGCCTCTGGACCTGGCTCGGCAGAAAAGGTCTCGAGCCTTCAACCCCTGCGAAATTCGGGCTTGGACTGGTACAGCTTGGATTCGGTTTCCTGGTGCTCGTCTGGGGCGCAGCTACCGTCGGGATTGATGCGAAGATTCCGGTGATCTTCCTGTTCGGCATTTATCTCTTCCACACGACCGGCGAACTCTGTCTAAGCCCGGTCGGATTGTCTGCCATGAACCGGCTTTCGCCCAAGCATATGGCAAGTCTGATTATGGGAGCTTGGTTCTTTGCTACCGCTGGGGGCGGATTCGTCGCTGGCGTTATCGGCGCGGCCACTGGCGGCGAAGATGGTGCTATGACACGAGAGGCCGCTCTAGGTGTTTATTGGACCATTGGCCTCATAGCCATTGGTGTAGGAATCGCGGTCGTGCTGATTGCGCGGTTCGTGGCCAAATATATGCATCTCGACACACTCCAGGACGACAATGTCGGTGACGACTTGCTCGGCCAGAGTGAGGTTGGAGAGCCGCAGGCTGCCGGCATTCACCCGGCAACCCGCCAAGGCGACTGAACTGACAACCGTATTAGGAGTAAATGTGAGAACCAAAGCCTTGATTGCCGTAGCGAGCGCGGTTGCGCTGGCGGGATGCGCGACGACGGGAACGGCGGGAAGCGCCAGCGGCGACAGCAATGGCGACGATGAACCGCGTTTCGCTGCGAAGACCGAGGCCGAAGGGCCGTTCCCCTCGACCTACTCGCCCTATCCCGGCGCTGCGACAGCGCTGGTCGGCGCGACCGTTTTCGATGGCGCAGGAGGCCGGATAGATGGCGGCACCGTGCTATTCAGCGAAGGCAAGGTCGTCGCGGTTGGCGGCAGCGATCTGTCCACCGATGGATACCAGCTGATCGACGGCACCGGCAAATTCGTGACGCCGGGCATCATCGACATCCACTCGCACCTTGGCGATTATCCTTCGCCTTCGGTGCAGGCGCATAGCGACGGGAACGAAGCAACCTCGCCGACCACGCCCGATGTCTGGGCCGAACATTCGGTCTGGCCGCAGGACCCCGGCTTCAGCCGCGCGCTCGCCAATGGCGGGGTTACGGCGCTGCAGATCCTGCCGGGCTCGGCCAACCTCATGGGTGGGCGCTCTGTCACGCTGAAGAACGTGCCTAGCCGCACGGTGCAGGGCATGAAGTTTCCCGGCGCACCCTACGGGTTCAAGATGGCCTGCGGCGAAAACCCCAAGCGCGTTTATGGCGGGCGCGGGCGCAAGCCTTCGACCCGGATGGGCAATTTCGCGGTGAACCGGCAGACATGGTACGACGCGATCAACTACGCCAACGATGACGAGGCCAAGCGCGACCTCGGCAAGGAAACGCTCAGGGGCGTTCTCGAAGGCGAAATCCTCGTCCACAACCATTGTTATCGCGCCGACGAAATGGCGCTGGTGATGGATATGGCCAAGGAGGTCGGATACAAGGTCAGCGCTTTCCACCACGCGGTCGAAAGCTACAAGATCGGCGACCTGCTGCGCGAAAACGACGTGTGCAGCGCGATCTGGGCCGACTGGTACGGCTTCAAGATGGAAGCCTATGACGGGATCATGGAGAACGCCGCACTGCTCCAGCAGGCAGGAGCGTGCGTCGTGATCCACTCGGACAGCCAGAACGATATTCAGCGCCTCAACCAGGAAGCCGCCAAGGCTCAGGCCGCGGGCGAGCGCATGGGAATCGATATCTCCGATGCGACCACGATCGGCTGGATCACGCTTAACGCTGCCAAGGCAATGGGCATCGATGACATGACCGGCAGCCTCGAGGAAGGCAAGATGGCGGACGTGGTGCTGTGGAACGGTGATCCGCTCTCGGTCTATTCGCGGCCCGAAAAGGTCTGGGTCGATGGCGCGCTGCTTTACGACGCGATGGATCCCAAGCGGCGTCCGGTGAGCGATTTCGAGCTCGGCCAGCCGGGTGAAGGAGATGTGAAATGAAGCGGCTCCTGAAAACATCCGCCCTAGGCGCCGCAAGCGCGCTGGCTATGCTCGCCGCACCTGCCGCTGCGCAGGATATCGCGATCACCAACGCGACAGTTGTGATCGGCGACGGAAGCGATCCGGTCGAAGGTGCGACAGTTGTTGTGAGCGGCGGTAAGGTCGTGGCGGTTGGCCGTGAAGTTCGCCCGGACCCCGCAATTCCAACCCTTGATGCAGACGGCGCTTGGGTGACGCCCGGCCTGTTCGCGACGCTGACGACGCTCGGCCTCGTCGATGTCGGAGCGGTGCGGGAGTCCAACGATACCCGGGCCAGCGGAGCGCCATTCAGCGCTGCGCTCGACGTGGCTCCGATCGTCAATCCAAACGCACAGAACATCATGATCCACCGCGCCGCCGGGATCACCCGCGCTGCGACCACGATGATGCCGGTACGGTTCGATCTTCGGAGGCCAGGGCGCAATCATCGACCTCGACAGTGACGCGAATCCGATCGTCAGGCCGCGCGCCTTCCAGATGGCGGCGATGGGCGAAGGCGGAGCGCGTCTCGCAGGCGGCAGCCGGGCCGCGGCCTACGTGCTGTTCCGTGCCGCCTTGCGCGAGGCACAGGCGCTCACAGGAAGCCGCGGTACACCGCAGACCACCGAAATCGTCAAGGACGACGAGGTGATGCTCGGCCGTTTCGATGCCGAAGCCTTGAAGCAAGTCGTCAGCGGCTCGCAGAAGCTTTACATCGCGGTCGAGCGCGCCGTCGACATTCGCAGCGTACTCGTGCTCAAGGACGAATTCCCGCGGCTCGATATGGTGCTGGTCGGCGTCAGCGAGGGCTGGCTGGTGGCGAACGAGATCGCCGCCGCCGGGGTGCCGGTGATCGCCGACGCGCTCGATGCGCTGCCGACCGGCTTCGACCAGCTTGCCTCCACCCAGAGCAATATCGGGCGGATGAAGCAGGCCGGGGTCATGGTTGCTCTGAATGCGGCCAGCATGGAGAACCCGCGGCGGCTCGCCCAGCAGGCGGGCAACCTTGTCGGGCTTGCCAAGGTGCCGGGTGCGACCGGGCTCAGCTGGGGCGAAGCCTTCGCCTCGATCAGCTCAATCCCCGCCCAGATCAGCGGCATGGGCGGGCAGGCCGGTGTGCTGTCGCAGGGCGCGCTGGGGGATGTGGTGATCTGGGACGGCGATCCGCTCGAGGTGACCTCGGTCCCGACCAGGGTCTTCATCGGCGGCGTCGAACAACCGCTCGGCAACCATCAGAGCCGCTTGCGCGACCGCTACCGCGATCTCGACGAAAGCGACCTGCCCAAGGCTTACGACTGGTAAAGCGGCCTCGCTTCGGGTTACCATCCGCCTGTCTTTCGGGAGGGCGGAATGGACGGAGCACTGCTAAACCTGATCGCTGCGAATGCGGCATTCGTCGGCTCGCACTTTGCCATGTCGCATCCGCTGCGCACGCCGATGGTCAAGCTGTTTGGCGAGATCGGCTTCCAGCTGGTCTATACCCTAGTCAGCTTTGCGGCGCTGGCATGGGTGTATTTCGCGTTCAAGGCCGCGCCGCCTGCCGACCTGCCGGGGAGCGGCGATATCGGCTGGGCCATCGCGACCGCGCTCACCCTGCCCGCGATGGTCCTGCTGGCGGGATCGCTGCTCGGCAATCCGGCGCTGCCAACGCCGCAGGCTCAGGCTCAGGCGCTTGCCGAACCCAAAGGCGTATTCACCGTGACCCGCCATCCCATGATGTGGGGCTTTGCGCTTTGGGCGCTGTCGCACATCGTCATCCATTACAGCCTGCGCACCACCATCACGGCGGCGGCGATGGGCGCGCTGGCGCTGGTCGGAGCGCGCTTGCAGGACCGCAAGAAAGAGCGGCTGATGGGCGATGCGTGGAGCCAGTGGGAAAGCAGGACCAGCTACTGGCCGCGCTGGGGCGCGATTGTCGGCGCGGGGGCCTTCCCGTGGGCGGCGGGCCTCATCATCTTCGTGTTCTTCAGCTGGCTGCACCTGCCGCTCGGTGGCATCAGCGCAGGGATCTGGCGCTGGTTCTGAGGCCTTCCATGAGACACATGAGACAGTGTCCAGGGGCCTAAAACCTCGTGGGGCGAACGGGAGGATCGGCATTGTCAAAGAACGCCCGTCCGATACCCCGCCAGGCGGACTGTAGGAAAGCCTATTCGCCCCTGAATTCGGCCTCGCGCTTTTCGATCAAGGCAGCGACACCTTCGGCATGGTCGCCGGTCGTGTGCATCATCGCCTGCGTGTTCGCCGCCATCTCCAGCGCGGTGTCGTAGTTCACCTGCGCGCCTTGGCGCAGCAGCATCTTCGACTGGCGCAGCGAATGCGGCGGCATTTTCGCGATCCTTCCCGCCAGCGCCAGCGCCTCGTCCATCAGCGCATCATGCCCTGTCACGCGACTGACGAGGCCCCAGTCCTGCGCCGTATGCGCATCGATCACATCTCCGGTGTAGAACAATTCGGATGCCCGGCTCATCCCGATGACGCGCGGCAATATCCACGTGCCGCCGTCGCCGGGAATGATCCCGAGCTTGAGGAAGGTCACGCCAAATTTCGCCCTGTCGCTGGCGATCCGGATATCGGCGAGGCGCGCGACATCGCAGCCGAGCCCGATCGCCGGGCCATTGACCGCGGCGATCACCGGCACGCGCAGGCTGTAAAGCGCGCGCAGCATCAGGTGGATGTTGTCGCGGTAGCCGTCCGAGATTGCGGGGGTCGATCCGCCGAACGTGCCGCTGCGGTCGCGCATTGCCTTGATATCGCCGCCCGCGCTGAAGGCGCGTCCAGCTCCTGTGAGGATCACGCAGCGCACATTCATGTCGCGGTTGATGGCATCGCAGGCGGCGCGAAACTCGTCCCCGTCACCGGGCGCGCCGAGCGGGTTCATGCTGTCTGCCCGGTCAATGGTCAGCGTGGTAACGGGGCCGTCTTGGGTGATGTCGAGGAGGGTCATGCGCGCGACGCTAGCCCTGCGCGGCAGCTTCGCCAAGCAGCCATTTGTCCCCCCATTCGCGCATGATTGCCAGCATCGGGGCCAGCTCGCGGCCCGCCTCGGTCAAACGGTATTCGGCGCGCCTGCCCTCGGGCGGATCGCGTTCGAGAATGCCGTGATCGACCAGCGCCGCGAGCCGCGATGTCAGCGCAGCACGGTTGATCCCCGTATTGGGCGGGAATTCCTCGAACCGCGTCGCACCAAGGAACGCCTCGCGCAGAATCAGGATGACCCAGCGGTCGCCAAGGATGCGCGAGGCGCGGCCAACCGGGCAGGGCGAGCGAGAGGGCTTGAAACGGTCCATGCGTCTGGATTTTAGACTTGACGCAGCATTGCGCAAGCGCGATCAAGTAAGTCTCGTTTCAAGACTTATGGAGAATGCCCATGCCCCGCCCCGGTTTCAACAATGAAGAGCAGGTCCTCGATTACATGAAGCGCGTTGCCGTCGGGCGGTCGGGCTTCAGCAATTTCCTGCAGCTCGAACCGGTGCGCTGCTGGGAAGGCGAGGCGGAGATCGAGATGGAGGTGCGGCCCGAAATGACGCAGCATCACGGCTTTGCCCACGGCGCCATCGTAGGCCTGATGGCCGACAATGCTTGCGCGTGGGCGGCGAGCAGCGCCGTGGGCGATGTCGTGACTGGGAGCTACACGATCAACTTTCTCGCGCCTGCTAGAGGCGAGCGGCTGCGCTCCAGAGGCAGCGTGGTGAAGGCGGGCAAACGGCAGGTCGTGGTGCGCGCGGAGGTGTGGTCGCAAAGCGCCGGGACCGATGAGGTGCTGGTAGCGGTTGCGCAGGCGACGATCGTGCCAACCGGGATCGCCACCTCGAAAGAGACGCCATAGGAATTGCCCAGCAAAGGCATCAGCGGGCTATGCCGCCGGACCTTTCCCGGCAATAACGGCAATCAGGCGATTGTAATTGTGGCGGAAGGGCTGGTTTCCAGACCGAAAACCCATTAGCGGCCCAAGCATGAGACGAAATGAGCTGGATCGCACTTCGGGCAATGGTTTGAAAACAGCTGGGATTTGGCTGCTCCGCCTGATTGCGGCTTTGCTCATTGTCGGGTCGGTGTTGAGCATGACCGACCTCAACCAGTGGTGGATACGCATCTGGGATTTTCCAAGGGCGCAGATTCTAGTCCTCATGATCCTGATCTGTATCGGTCTGTGGGTATTCGACCGCAGATGGCGGCCCTGGCTCCCGCTTGTCCTGGCGGGTTTGGCCGTCTGGCAAGTCTACCGCATTTTTCCCTACACGCCGCTCGCTTCCAGCGAGGTCGCGCAGACATTGCCCGAGGAGGAATACGGCGATGGCTGCTTTACGCTGCTGACCCTCAACGTGCTGCAATCCAACCGCGATTATCAGCGCACAGCCGATCTGATCCGCCGCATCGATCCCGATATTCTCCTGCTGACCGAGACAGACGCGGCATGGGCCGAAGCGATGACGCCGATCATGGCGGACTATACCGGCCGGAAACAGCGTCTGCTGGACAACACCTACGGGATCATGTTTGCGACGCGTCTGCCGATGAGCGATGCGACCATTCAGGATCTCGCGCAGGAAGTTACCCCGTCCGTCTTCGCAAATCTGACTGCGGGCAAGCGGCAGTTCCGTCTGATCGGCCTGCATCCGCGCCCTCCGACCGTGAACCAGGACACCGAGGAGCGCGATGCGGAGATCATCGTGGCTGCGAACCACGCGAGCAGGATTGATATGCCGGTTCTTGCAGTGGGCGACTTCAACGATGTCGCCTGGTCCGACACCACCAGATTGTTCAAGAAGATCGGCAGCTTCCTCGATCCGCGCATCGGGCGCGGGACGTATGCCACGTTCCCGTCCGATATGACGTGGCTGGGTTGGCCGCTGGATCACCTGTTCGTGACGGAGGAGTTCCTGTTGCGCGACATGCGCGTCGGTGCGCCGGTAGGGTCCGATCACCGGTACCGGTCATCGCCGAATTGTGTCTCGATCCCGATCCGGCAAGGCAGCGCAACGAGGCCGCCGAAGGCGCAGATGCGGAAGTCAGGGAAGAAGCCTCGGAAGTCATGCAGGACTTTAAGGAGGATGAAGCCGAAGACCGGATCGAGGGTGAAGAGGGGTAACCGGCAGGTCGTGGTGCGCGCCGAAGTGTGGTCGCAAAGCGCGGGGACTGATGAGGTGCTCGTTGCGGTTGCGCCGACCGGGCTTACGGTGTCGAAGAGACTGCTTAGGCTTCCGGCGCACTGAAACCTATTCCGGCGCCCTATCGTCCAGCAGCAAGGGCAGCGCGCCGCGCTCGATGATATCACGCGAGATCTGGTGCATTCCGGGCTTGTTGTAATTGGCGGCGACGACAGTCACGACCGCGTCGAGTTCTTCGAAGATCACCACTGTATTCCCGCCATTGCCGAGCATGTACCAGCCGGGGGTCGCAAATTCGCCGTGACGATAGGCCCGCAGCCACCACAGGTAACCGTAGTCGTCGCTGTCGGTGGCTCGGACATGGGGGGTAAGCATTTCGTCGATCCAGTCGGCCCGCACCACCTGCCGGCCGTCATGCGCACCATCATCCAGCACAAGCCTGCCGATACGAACAAGGTCGCGCGGGCGCATCTCGATCTGGCCGCCAGCCTGCACTTCACCGGCGCGTGAGCGCTTCCATTTGACGTCTGAAATGCCGATCGGATCGAACAGATTGCGCTGAACAAACGCATCGAACGGCTCTCCCGCTTGCAGCCCGATATAGCGTCCGGTCAGGAACACACCCGCCGTGCAATAGGAGAACCGCCCAAAACCATTGCGGTCGCGCGAGTAATCCGGGTTCAGCGGGATGGCGAGGGCATGGGGGGTCCATTCGCGCTTGGGATACATCTTGTCTTCGTGTCCGGGCGACTTCTCGTCCCAGTCATTGCAATCGAGCGGCGAGGACATCGTGACAAGGTCGCGCAAGGAGATGCCGCTCAAATCACTCGATGCGCCAAGAGCAGGCAGCGGTGCTTCGTCCAGCGATGCAATATGCCCGGCGGCGATGGCCTGTCCGAGCGCGAGTGCGGTGATGGACTTGCCTGCGGAGCGGATATCGTGGCGATCTTCGGCTGTCGCTCCGCTAAAATAGCGCTCGTAAAGGACCTTGCCGCCCTGCTCGACGATGACTGCCTTTACATCGCCAGCCCGGCCTTCCTCGATGACGCTCGCGACCCGTTCCATAGGGGCGTCTGCAAGTGCAGGGGCCGAGAACAGGGAAAGGGCAATAAGGGCGGCGATTGCGCGGGACATAGAGTGCATGATGCGGAGGATATACACCCGATCATTGCTAGCCGATGACCGAACGCGGTTGCGGATTAAGCCCGCGCTTCTTCTTCCGCTACCCCTGCCGAATTGTGCTTCAGCGCCTTGAGCACGCAATCGACGATTTGCGGCGCGTTAAGGCCTGCTTCGTCATATTGCTTGTCGGGCGCGTCCTGATCGATGAACGTATCGGGCAGGCGCAGGGTGCGGACCTTTAGTCCCCCGTTCCCGCTATCGGCGTCGGTCAGACCTTCGTCCGAGGCGTAAGTCAGCACATGCGCGCCGAGGCCGCCTATTGCGCCCTCTTCGACCGTCACGACAACTTCGTGCGTGCGCATCAGTTTCGCGATCAGGTCTTCGTCGAGCGGCTTGGCAAAGCGCATGTCGGCAACCGTGGTCGAAAGCCCCTTGGCCTCGAGCGTGTCGGCGGCCTTCTTGGCCTCTTCCAGGCGCGCGCCGAGTGACAGGATTGCGACCTTGGTGCCTTCCTTGACGAGGCGGCCCTTGCCGATCTCGAGCTTTTCGAGCGTGTCGGGGATCGCAACGCCGGTGCCGCTGCCACGCGGGTAGCGGAAGGCGATCGGCCCCTCGTCATATTCTGCCGCCGTGTAGGTCATGTGTGCCAGCTCCGCCTCGTCGGCGGCGGCCATCACCACCATGTTCGGCAGGGTGGCAAGATAGGTGATGTCGAACGAGCCTGCATGGGTGCAGCCATCGGCGCCTACCAGCCCGGCACGGTCGATGGCAAAGCGCACCGGCAGGTTCTGGATCGCGACATCATGAACCACTTGGTCGTAAGCGCGCTGGAGGAAGGTCGAATAGATCGCAGCGAAGGGACGCATGCCCTGTGCAGCGAGGCCGGCGGCGAACGTTACGCCGTGCTGTTCGGCAATACCGACATCGAAGCTGCGCTCTGGATGCGCCTGCGCGAAGCGGTCCACGCCCGTGCCCGAGGGCATGGCGGCGGTAATCGCGCAGATGCGGCTGTCGGTTTCGGCCAGCTTCGCCAGCGTGTCGCCAAACACGTTCTGGTAAGCGGGCGGCCCCGCAGCGCCCTTTTTCTTTTCGCCGGTGACGACGTTGAATTTGGGGACGCCGTGATATTTGTCGGCGCTTTCCTCGGCGTATTTGTAGCCCTTGCCCTTGGTCGTGACGACATGGATCAGGACCGGCCCTTCGGAGGTGTCGCGGACATTCTCAAGCACCGGGATGAGGTGGTCGAGATTGTGGCCGTCGATTGGGCCGACATAATAAAAGCCAAGCTCCTCGAACAGCGTCCCGCCGGTCACCATCCCGCGGGTGTATTCCTCCGCCTTGCCGACCATTTCGTGCATCCGGCGGCTCATTTTCTTGACCGCTTTCGACGCGAGGCTGCGCAGGCCGAGATATTCGCTCGAGGATACCATCCGCGCGAGATAGGCCGACAGCCCGCCCACCGGCGGCGCAATCGACATGTCGTTGTCGTTGAGGATCACGACGAGCCGGTTGCCTGCCTGCGCGGCGTTGTTCATCGCTTCATAGGCCATGCCCGCGCTCATCGCGCCGTCGCCGATCACCGCGATGCCGCGTCCGGGCTTGTCATTCAGCTTGTTCGCCATCGCAAAGCCGAGCGCGGCCGAGATCGAGGTCGAGGAGTGCGCCGCGCCGAACGGATCATATTCGCTTTCGCTACGCTTGGTGAAGCCCGACAGTCCGCCGCCCTGGCGCAGCGTCCGGATGCGGTCGCGGCGCCCGGTCAGGATCTTGTGCGGATAGCATTGGTGGCCCACGTCCCAGACCAGCTTGTCGTCGGGCGTGTTGAATACGTAATGGATCGCCACCGTCAGCTCGACCACGCCCAACCCCGATCCGAGGTGTCCGCCAGATGTGCTGACCGCATCGATCATTTCCGTGCGCAGTTCATCTGCGAGCTGGCGCAGCTGGTCGGGTTCGAGATTGCGGAGCTCGTCAGGTGTCGGAACCGTGTCAAGCAGCGGAGTCTGGGGCTTCGAAGTCATAGGGATTCGCTCTACACTCTCGAAACGAAACTGTCGATGAACGCTTTACCGCTCATACGGAACGTTTCGTCTCTATATCGTCAATCGTGACCGGCCATGCTTGCGTCAAGTGCACCTGACAGCGCGGGCTGGCCGCCTCTGTTCACGCGCATGCACGGCACAGGCCGCGAATCTCCAGCACCGGGCGCTCGGGCTTGAACCCGCGCGCCGTCGCTAGGCTGCGGACCGTGCGGCTCACATCCTCGTCATCGATATGCGTGGCCTCGCCGCATTCGTCGCAGACGAGGAAGATGCAATCGTGCTCGCAGCCCGGATGGGTGTTGGCGAGATAGGCGTTGGAGCTTTCGACCCTGAGCGCGAGGTTGTTGGCCACGAACAGGTCGAGGATGCGGTAGACGCTGTTGGGCGCGACACGCTTGCCTCGCGCGGCGGAAAGATTGTCGGCAATGTCATAGGCGGAGACCGGGCGTTCGTGCGTCGCAAGCTCGGTAAAGACCGTCTCGCGCATACCGGTCCATTGCTCGCCCGACCCGGTGAGCGCGGCGCGCGCCGCCTGGATCAGGGTTTCTCCGGAATGTTCTTCGTGTGCGTGCGCGTGTGTCTGTGCCATGCGCGCAGATATAGGCGCTCATGAGGCCCTCGCCAAGCGCGGGCGCTGGATCAGCGCGCGGAAAGAACGTCAGGCGTCGTCGCGCAGGAAGCTGGGCCGGAAATCGGCGGGGAACATGGCTTTCAGCGCGCGCACCTTGGGCGCATCCCAGCGCACGATGTATCCGTGGCGCGGGTTCTTCGCCATGAAGTCCTGGTGATAGGGCTCCGCCGCGTAGAATTTGCGGTGCTTTTCGATGCGCGTCACGATCGGTCGGCTCCACACGCCGGAACCGTCCATCTGCGCAAGATAGGCCTTCGCCACCGCGCGCTGTTCGGCGTTCACCGGCACGAGGGCGCTGCGATAATGCGCGCCGACATCGGGGCCCTGGCGGTTCTTGAGCGTGGGATCGGCGACGACCGAGAAGAATATCTGCAGCATCTCGTCATAACGCACGACATAGGGGTCGTATGTAATCATGACCGCTTCGGCGCGCTGCGTGCCGCCCGAGACGATGCGATTGTAACTCGCGGTCCCCGCCGATCCGCCGTGGAAACCGGAGACGGCCGATTTCACGCCTTTGACATGGCTGAACACGCCCTCGACGCCCCAGAAACAGCCGCCGGCAAAGATCGCGGTTTTCAGGCCAGAGCCTTCTTTGGCGATGCGCTTGGGCGCAGGCGCATTGACCGGCTCCTCGAGCGCGAGCGCGGGCGAGGAACAGGCGCTGAGGCCGAGCGATGCGGCGGCAAGAGCGAGCGCGAGGCTGCCTTTCATGCCCACCTTCATGCGCGGCTTCACTCTTCGAGCATCCAGAAATCATCGGAAGGCTGCGGCGCTTCGAACGACTGCGCAGCCTGTGCGGGCGGCGCAATCAGGTCGCTGATCTGATCGAATGAGGCAGCGCCAACCATGAGCGCTCCGGCGGCGAAGCCAATGGCGAAATTGCGGTAAAGGTCAGGGGTGAAGAGGGTCATTATTGGTCTCTGTTCGTGTGCTTTTTTGAGTTCACGGCCACCGAATGCTCCGCGCAAAATTGCGCGAAAGTGAACGGAATGCTCGTGAGACAATTCGTTACATTTGCGTGATTGGTTACAAGTTACGGATGCGAAACTTGCACGACGCTTAAGCGCTCGATGGAACGTGTATCGAGAGCGCTGAGTTGATTGTTTGTGGGCCCTCAGGCGCCAAAATCAGTGTCTGAAATGCCGCATCCCGGTGAAGACCATTGCGAGGCCCGCGTCATCGACCGCCGCGATCACTTCTTCGTCGCGGATCGAACCGCCCGGCTGAATCACCGCCGTTGCGCCTGCTTCGGCGGCAGAGATCAACCCGTCGGCGAAGGGAAAGAATGCATCCGAGGCGACCGCGCTGCCGACCGTACGCGGCTGCGCCCATTCATAGGTCTCTGCAGCTTCCTTTGCCTTGATCGCGGCGATACGCGCGGAATCGCGGCGATTCATCTGGCCCGCGCCGATCCCGGCGGTCGAGCCGTCCTTGGCGTAGACGATGGCGTTGGATTTGACGTGGCGCGCGACGGTCCATGCGAACAGGCAGTCCTTGAGTTCCTGCTCGCTCGGCTCTCGCTTGGTGACGACCTTGAGGTCTTGCCGCGTCACTGCGCCATTGTCGCGGCCCTGGATCAGCATCCCGCCCGCAATCGACTTCATCGCAAACCCGCCGCGGCGCGGATCGGGCAGGCCGCCGGTTTCGAGCAGGCGCAGGTTCTTCTTTCTGGCGAAGATCTCGCGCGCCTCGGCGCTGACTTTCGGAGCGATCACAACCTCGGTGAAGATGCTCGCAATCGCCTCCGCCGTCGCGCCGTCGAGCTCGGTGTTGACCGCGACGATGCCGCCGAACGCCGACACGCTGTCGCATTGCAGCGCGTCGTTCCACGCATCGAGCAGCGAGCCGCTCTGCGCGACGCCGCAAGGATTGGCGTGCTTGACGATCACCACAGCCGGGTCCTGCCCGGCGAACTCCGCCGCCAGCTCCAGCGCGGCATCGGCATCGTTCAGATTGTTGTAGCTGAGCGCCTTGCCCTGCAATTGCTCGGCCTGCGGAACGCCTGAAGTGCCTGCCACTTGCGGCACGTAGATGGCGGCCGACTGGTGCGGATTCTCGCCGTAGCGCAGCTCGTCCGCGCGCTTGAAGGCAAGCGGCATCGTGTCGGTGAACGGGGTTGCGTGGAGCGCCTCTGCGCCCAGCGGATTGGTGAACGCATCGCCAAAGGCGAACCAGTTGGCGATGGCGGCATCATAGGCGGCGGTGCGGGCATAGGCCTTGCCCGCCATGCGGATGCGGAACGCGTCTGACGTCGCGCCGTCATTCGCGTCCAGCTCGGACAGCAATTCGTCATAATCCGCCGCATCGGTCATGATCGTGACGAAGCCGTGGTTCTTTGCAGCAGAACGCACCATGCTCGGCCCGCCAATGTCGATATTCTCGATGATCTCCTCGCGCGATGCACCCTTCGCCACGGTCGCTTCGAAGGGGTAGAGATTGACCACGACAAGGTCGATTGCGCCGATGCCGTGTTCGGTCATCGCGGCGACGTGATCGTCATTGTCGCGCAGCGCGAGCAGGCCGCCGTGGACTGCCGGATGCAGGGTCTTTACCCGCCCGTCCATCATCTCGGGAAAGCCGGTTAGGTCCGACACATCGCGCACCTCCAGCCCCGCCTCGCGCAGGGTCCGCGCCGTGCCGCCGGTGCTGACCAGTTCCACACCGCGCGCGGCCAGCGCCTTGCCCAGATCCGCAAGACCGCTCTTGTCGGACACCGATAGCAGCGCCCGTTTTATCGTCGTCGAAGCCAAGTGTTATTCCTCTTGGGGCTCTACCCCATTTTCTTGAGCAGCCAGGAGAATTGTCCCCCGCCGCGCGATGTCAGACCTTCAATCACCAATTGTTCGGTGGCGCGCGGACGGCCATCGCCGTCGACCCACAGGCTGTCCTCGCAGCGCAGCGCCAGTTCAGGCGCGCCTGCGCCATCGCCGCGCAGCCGGAACTGCCACAGCCCGCCGCCCGGCAGCAGCAGGCTCGCCCCGCGCTCGTCCTCGGACAGGTGCGCCTCGACCCCGCGCCCGAGATGGAACCGGATCGCAAGGCCGATCTTGCCGCGCTTGCCCTTGCGCGAAACCGGCAGGAGGATGTCTTCGCCCGCCAGCTCGCTGCCATCGCCGCGCAGCGTGAGCACGCGGGCGTGGGTCAGGCCAAAGCGCGCGGCATAGCCATCATGGCTGGCCTCGACCCGGACCGCCTCGCCGCCATTCTTGCGCAGCACCTGCGGCTCGACCTCGACATTCTCGGCCCCCTTGCCAAGCTTGCCGTGGAGAAGGACTGCGGTGGAATTGGCATTGTCGAGCACCAGCGTCGAATGCGCCGCGCTCGCGCGCAGCCCCTGCCCAATGCGCGCCGGAACCTGTCCGCCTGCCAGCGCCGCTCCGCCGCAATTGACGATCAGGCGCGATGGCCCGTCCGACATTTCGAACGCCAGCGTCGATGCGCATCCGGTGCGGGCATGGCGCGCACGCGGAGGCGGCGCAGCATCGAATTGCACCACGGTCTTGCCGCCGCGCAGTCGGTGAAAGCCCCAATGCTGCACATCCTTTAGCGGGCGTGTGCGCACGCCGGTCGCCTCGATCAGAGCAGCAACCCGGTCAGCACGCACCGCGCCCTGACCCTGCCAATTGCCAAGCGCTCCGTCGCCGTGGCGCAGCGAAAGCAGCGGCGGGACCAGAAGCTCGCGCATGACGATGAGCGCCTCGGGCGGTTCGTGCCCGGCGGCGTCATAGCAGGCGAGCAGGTCGGTCAGCACGGCGATGGCCTGCATCTGCGCTTCTGGGCAACGCGACAGCACGCCGCCATCCTCGCCCACCAGATCGCCAAGCGCACGGATCAGCGCGGCCTCTCCGTAAAGCCGCCGCGGCTTGCCTTCGGGCAGCAGCAATCCGGCGGCGGTGACAGCGGCGAGCCCGGCGATCTGGCCGAGCCCCGCCCCATCGCGCGGAGCCTTGCGGTCAAGCCACGCCGCGGTCTCGCCAAGTGCAGCGAGCAGCTTGGGCTTGAGCGCACCGTCCTGTCCCGACAGGACCAGCGGCGCATGAACCAGCCAGGCCATAAGGCGCAGACCGGCATACTCGACCTCCCACGCTGAACCTTTGGCAGGCTCGGGATTGGCAGCGAGCCATAGCGAGGTGATCCGCTCGGCCACTGTTACGCAGTCGGCGCGCGGCGCGCTCGCCGCAAGATCGTAGAGCCATGAGAAACTGTGCAGCGCCCGCTCGATACCGGGACTGAGCCGCGCCGAGCCGTCGAAATCGAGCTGCGCGATCGGCAGTTTGACCCCGTGGACGAGGAAGTGCCCCGCCCGCAAAGCCGTCCCCGCCATGCGGTCGCCTGTCACAGGGCTTTCGACCGTGGCCAGCACCCGCAGGGGTGTCGGGCGGCGGAACGGTGCGGCGAGCGCGTGTCCCGGCACGCCCATCTTGTACGCCATCCGGATCAGCGCTTCGCCGGGCCGGGCGCGCGGTGCAATGACGTCTGTCAGCGCAAGCGCGCGGGACGTCTCGAGATTGTCGTTGGCAAGCGGCTCGTCCTCGCCTTCGGCACGCAGCGGGTCATCGCTATTCGCAAGCGCCTCCGCCCCCAGATCCAGCGCGCCCTGCTCCAGCGCATGCTCGGTCGCACCGAAATCCGCCTCTGCCTGCCCCCCATCGGTCTCGCGAAACAGGCTGGCCATCATGTTTCCCCTTTGAGAGCGGCGATATTGGCGGCGTAGCGTTCCGGCCCGCCCTTGAACGTGGCCGACCCGGCGACCAGCACGTCAGCGCCGGCCTCGATGCACTGCTTCGCCGTGTCCGGATTGACCCCGCCATCGACCTCGAGATGAATCTCGCGTCCCTCTGCCTCGATCATGGCGCGGATGCGGCGCACCTTGTCGAGCTGCGAGGGGATGAAGCTCTGCCCGCCAAAACCGGGATTGACGCTCATCACCAGGACGAGGTCGACGAGGTCCATGAGATTGTCCAGCACCTCCACCGGCGTGCCGGGATTGAGCACAACGCCCGCTTTCTTGCCGAGCGAGCGGATCGCCTGCAGCGTGCGGTGTATGTGGGGACCTGCTTCGGGGTGGACGGTGATGATGTCCGCGCCCGCCTCGGCAAAGGCCTCCAGATACGGATCGACCGGCGCGATCATCAGGTGCACGTCGAACGGTTTGTCGGTGTGCGGGCGCAGCGCCTTTACCACCGCCGGACCGATCGTGATGTTGGGGACGTAATGCCCGTCCATCACATCGACGTGGATCCAGTCGGCCCCGACCGCATCCACGGCGCGCACTTCCTCGCCGAGCCGGGCAAAGTCGGCTGACAGGATCGAGGGAGAGATCAAAGGTGCTGGCATGACGGGTCGCGCGCCCTCCTTGGGCCCGACCGCATTACAGCAGCGGCGAATCGCCTCACAAGCGCGGGCCGACCCCTTTTCCACCGCGCACCGCTGGATTTACGGGCAATTCAGCTAGAATTCAGCGCAATTCCGGCAAACCGGCGTCATACCGGCGGAATTCGGACCGCGACCTTGCTACCTGAGGGCTGATACACTGGCCCGCTCAAAGACATTAATTGGACAGACCGAGATGAAAGCTTTTGCGACAGGACTTGCCGCGATGACGCTGTTTGCAGCGGGCGGCTCGATGGTCAGTGCTCCGCTTGCGGCACAGGCGACCAGCACCGGCGATTACCGCAACAAGATTCCCAACAACATGCGCGCCTGCGCTCCCGGCGCCGGTCCTGCCGTGCGCGTGACCGTGAATGGCGTGAAAAGCGCGTCGGGCAAGGTGCGCGTTCAGGTCTATCAGGGCACAAAGGCCGACTGGCTGGAAAAAGGCCGCTGGCTGAACCGGATCGAGATGCCCGCACGCAAAGGGCGCATGACGTTTTGCGCGCCCGTGCCGGCGGACGGCGCCTATGCGATTGCCGCGCGCCATGACGTCAACGGCAACGGGTCGACCGAAATCCGCGAGGACGGCGGCGCGATGTCGAACAACCCCTCGATCAACATCTTCAACCTCGGCAAACCGAGCGTGAGCAAGACCCGCTTCAACGTGGGATCGGGCGTCAGCTCGATCGAGATCACCATGAAGTATTTCGGCTAACCGGAAAGCTTGCTTCGCGCCGCCCTCAAGGCCGACCACGCCCGCGCTTGTGCCGCCATAGCGAGAGCAGCACGCCGGGCGCGGCGAGGATCGGGTATTTCTCGCGGAACGGCGTGATCTCGACTGGCATCCCGGTGTGCCGCTCGATCTTCCACGCAGCGTAGCGCGAGGCCCCTTCGAACGTGGTGCTGGCCTTTAGCAGCCGCACGAAATTGAGCGGCTTGCCGAGCCGCTGGCGGCGCTTCCACCACGCGAGAATTTTGTCCCGCCGCGCGTGCCGGATATCAAGGCTAAGCCGATCGCCGTCCTGCCTAAATTCGATCCCGTCCGCCTCCAGCGCGAGCGGGAGAAGTCCCGCGAAATGCTCGGCATTCACGTTCAGGATATCATTTTCGCGCCCCGGCTTCTCAACCCGGAATTCCGCCTTGTAGGTCGCGCGAAACAGCGCCCGCCAGTAGTCCTTGGCGTGCCCTCTGTCAGGGCCGAGCGCCGCCGCCAGCCGCGCCGCCGTTCGCGCTGCGGCAGACAGGGCAACGATCACCTGCGCCTTCGCCGCCTCGTCCGCCTGCCACACCAGCGCCGATGGCTGAACGAACCGTGCCCAGATCGTCGTATCGCGAAGCTCTCCCGCTGCCGCCTTGGCAAAGGTCGCCAGCGTCATTGTCGCCACCTTGGCTCGCAAGGTCGTTCCGTCATGCTCGCGCTCGTGATAGCTCACCACGGGCCAGATCGCAGGCTCGTCCTCGCCTGCGCGCAGCACGTAAAAATCGAGCACGCCGTCAAGCGATCCGGTCCGCAGGTTCGACCCGTAGAACAGCACCGCGCGGGCATCGGCGCGCTCGGCAAGAGTGCGTGCGAAATCGGCCACCGCCGGATCGACCGGCGCGGCGAGCCTCTGGGCCAGTCTTTGTTGGAGCGCGTCTGTCACGCCAGCGATGTCCTTCGCTCGCCGCTCAGGGCGCGACGAATTGCAGCTCCGGCCCTTGGCCGATGCGGTATTCCCCGGCGGGGAAGGCTTCACCGTCAAGAATGAACGGGTCGCCGATTTCGAGCGTGAATTCGGGTGCACTCAGCTGGTGGATGCCGCGTTCGCGCAGATTGCTGACCTCCCGGCCGGTAATGGCAATCGGGAGCAGCGCAGCGGTCCGGCGCGATATCTGATCGAGCGCGACCAGTTTCAGCCCCGATTTGAGCTTTCCGAACGGATGCGTCCCGGCAGGCAGGCGTTCCAGCGTGGAGGCGAACAGCAGCTGGCGGTACTCGGGATCGCCGCGTCCGCTATGCGCCATTGGCGTGCGCGCTGCGCCCAGCTCGATCTTCATGCGCGAGCCCTTGCGCCATGGATTTTCTGCGCCCGCAAACAGCGCCTGCGCGATGGTCCATGCGGTCGTGACGCCAACGGCAAGGCTGTTGAACGCGCCCAGCCGGTGTGCGCTCTGCCCGGCCTGCGTCGCCTTGGTGAAAGAGCCTGCGCCAAGGATAAAGCCCAGCACCTTCGAGGCAGACGGCCCGCCCAGCGTGTTGATCTCGATCGGCCTGCGGCGCACCCGCGAGCCGCTGTCGAGCGCGTCGATCGCGTCTTGCAGCGTCCAGTCGGACGGCACGCCCAGATCGACGGTCAGCGCGTTGGTCTTGCCCTTGGGCAGCACCGCAATGGCGGGCCAGTCATCGCCAAAGATCGGCGCGCCGCAGGTCAGCACATCGCGCACCGTCCCGTCGCCGCCATTGATGACGAGCAGCTCGATCCCGCGCTCGGCCAGCTCGCTCAGGGCAAGCGGAAGCTGCGAGCGGTCACCCGGCTTGGCGATGTGGACATGAGGCGATACGCCGCAATCGAAATCCGCGCCCTGATTGCCGTGGCTGCGCGGATTGTAGATCACCCCGACGCAAGGAGCCTCTCCCGCGGCCCGCGCACGGCGCGGCGCTGTCCCGGCCTGGTGGCCAGCGGACGCGCTGTGCATTTGCGCAAATTCGTAGATCGGAGTTGCCATTTTTATCCTTAACGCTCCGGTAAGCGGCGCTCCTCTGCCATCATTCGGTGCATTTGTCACATTCGTTAGCCGGGTCTGAGCGGTTACATCGGGCTTGATTGCAAAATTAGCAACCCCGGTGCGAACGTTTCTTTACGCCACCGTTCATTTTATAGGCTGGCCGACCTGTCGCGGCGATGAAGCGGGCCGCGGACTCGATATTCGCGCTGGCGCTGCGGCCTGTGGGCGCTAATCTGGCCTCATGCTGACCACATCCTTGCTCGAATCCGCTCGCTCGCTCGCTCCTGAAATCGTCGCGCTGCGCCGCGCGATCCACGCCGAGCCCGAGCTGGGCCTTCACTGCCCGATGACGATGGCAAAGGTGCGCGAGGCGCTGGCCGGATTGCCGCTCGAATGGCGCGAGGGTGCCTCGACCACCGGCGCTGTCGCGACGCTGGCGGGCGGAAAGGCAGGCGAAGGCGCGAGGCGCGTCCTGCTGCGCGGCGACATGGACGCGCTGCCGATGGACGAGAAGACCGGGCTCGAATTTGCCTCGACCATTCCGGGGCGCATGCACGCCTGCGGGCACGACACCCACACAGCGATGCTGGTCGGAGCCGTGCGGTTGTTGGCGGATCAGCAGGCCGAGCTGACCGGGACGGTCGATTTCATGTTCCAGCCGGGTGAGGAGGGGCATCACGGCGCACGCTTCATGCTCGATGACGGGCTGATCAACCCGCTGCCCGATGCCGCTTTTGCGCTGCATATCATGCCTAACGCGCCTTACGGCGTGCTGGCCGGGCGCGCCGGGCCGCTGATGGCCGCTGCCGACCAGTTCACGGTCACGGTGAAGGGCCGGGGCGGACACGCCTCCATGCCGCACGACTGCGCCGATCCGGTCCCTGCTGCCTCAGCCATCGTCGGCGCGATCCAGGCGATGGTGACCCGCCGGTTCAAGGCGACCAACGCCGTCGTCGTGACGGTCACGCAGATCCATGCGGGGACGGCCCACAACGTCATTCCCGACGACGTCATGCTCGGCGGGACGATCCGCACCTTGAGCGCGGACCACCGCGAGAAAGTTCACACCTTGATCGCCGAAACAGCCTCGCGAACCGCCGCGGCGTACGGCGTGGAGGCAGAGTGCGACATCGAATTCGGTTTTCCGGTCACCCATTGCGATGCCCGAGCGGTGGCGCTCGGAGAGAAGGTCGCGCGCGAAATCGGCGGCGCAGGCGGCTGGCGCGACCTGCCAGACCCGATCATGGGCGCGGAGGATTTCTCCTACATTCTCGAAAAGTCCCCCGGCGCGATGTTCTTCCTGGGCGTCGCTCCCGAAGGCGAGGACTGGACGCAGTGCTGCGCGATCCATTCGCCGCGCATGCATGTCGATGAAAACGCATTGCCTCACGGTGCGGCGATGCTGGCGGGTTGCGCGCTCGAATATTTCGAAAACGGGTTCGGCTGAGCGCCCATGCGGCTGCGCCATATCGAGGTGTTCTTTCACGTCTACCGCGAAGGTTCGATCAGCGCCGCCGCCCGGCGGCTCAGCGTCTCGCAGCCCTCGGTCAGCAAGGTGCTGCGCCATGCCGAGGACCAGCTGGGCTTTGCGCTGTTCGACCGCCGCAAGGGGCGGCTGCACCCCACCGCAGCGGCAGACGAGCTCTTTCGCGATGTCGAGGATATCTACGCCCGCATGTCCTCGCTCGACCGGACGGCGGGCAATATCCGCACGCGGCGCGGCGGGCATGTCCGGCTGGGCGCGCTGCCATCGCTTGCCTTTGCCATCGTTCCGCCGCTGGTCGCGGCGATGCGCAGCGAAAACGCCGAACTGAGCTTCGACCTCACAACGCTGCACAGCGAGGAGATCACCTCGGCCCTCGTCGAAAAACGGCTGGATGTGTGCATCGGTTTCGATACGAATTTCGACGAGCGGATCCGCTGCCAGGCGATCAATTCGGTCGAGCTTGCGCTGCTCGCGAAGAAGGGGACGTTCACGTCCGATGGCGGCGCGGTGGCACCGACTGCGCTCGACGGGGCGGAGATCATCGGCCTAAGCGCGAGCGGTCCGGTGGCCGAGCGGATCGAGGATTATTTCGAACATTGCGGCGCGCAGCCGGTCGTCACCATTTCGGCCCAGACCTACTACATCGCCGCCGAGCTGGTGAAGCTGGGCGCCGGGCCGGCGATCGTCGATGGTTTTACCGCCCGCCGGTTTGCGAGCGACGACCTCGAAGTCCTCGCTCTCGTGGACGCGCCGACCCTGCCCTTTGCCGCCATGTTCCTGGCCGAAGACAGCGACAAGCCGCTGGTTCGATCCTGCGTCGCAGCGCTGCAATCCTCCTTCGGCTGAACGCGGCGCTGGCAGAAGTGTTGCCATAACGCACGGTTATATCCCTTTCAGCACTTGTTGCGGACATTCTGTTGCGCTTTTCAGACGATTGACGTCTAATGATGTCGAGGGACTAAGGGAGCGGCCATCAGCGCCGCGATTGAGGAATTGGGGGTAACATGAAAATTTCGGCACTCCGTGTGACGGCGCTGCTCGGCGCATCGACACTGGCTTTTGCGAGCGCGGCAGCGACCGCCCAGGATGCAGGCGGCGAAGCGCAGGCCGCTCCGCCCGTGACCGCCGCAGAAGACGATGGCCCGGTCATCGTCGTCACAGGCACGCAAATTCGCGGCGCGCAAGTCGACGATGTTCTTCCCGTCACGATCGTCGGTGAGGATTTGATCGACGCCATCGACCCGGCATCGGGCGACGAGATTTTCCGCGCCATTCCGCAGGCAGGCTCTGTCGAATTCAACGAACAGAGCACCGCGGGCGGCGTCAACGGTGCACGCGGCGACATTGCCTCGATCAATCTGCGCGGGCTTGGCACCGGCAACACGCTGATGCTGATCAATGGCCGCCGGATGCTCCTCAATCCGGGATTCCAGACCGAGCTGTTTGTGCCGGTCGTATCCCCTGACCTCAACACCATCGCCCCCGGCAGCGTGCGCCGCGTCGAGGTGCTGCGCGACGGCGCTTCGGCGGTCTACGGCGCCGATGCGGTGGCCGGCGTGGTGAACACGATCCTGCGCGGCGGGCGCGATGGCGGCTACCTGCGCGCGAACTACCGCGCTTCGGACGGCACCGGACTCTACAATTACCAGATCGACGGTTCGATCGGCTTCGATTTCGCCGACGGACGCGGCAATCTGACGGTTTACGGCGGATATTTCCACGAGAACGGTCTGCGCGCCGAAGACCGGCCCTATTCCGCATCGAGCGATCTGAGGCCCTTTCTTGTCGGCACCGATTTCGAAGGCGACACGCAGTTCGACAACCGCTCGATCAACACCCCGTTCGGCGCGTTCGACATTCAGGGATCGCGCGCCACCTCGTCCAACACAACCGTCCTGCGTGATGACGATTTCCATATCCAGCCATGCAGCCTGTTCGGTGCGTCCGGCCAGCCCAGCGATGGCCGCTTCATCGACCTTGGCAATGGCCTTTGCGCCGACAATGGCGGCACGGTCGATCGCGTCCTGCGCTACAATATTGGGGGCGACCGCTTCCTCTATTCGCAAAAGGACCGCTACAACGTCCAGGCGCTGTTCAACTACGAGCTGAGCGATGCGGTACGAGTTCTATTTCGAGGGCTCCTACTACCGTTCGGAAAACTTCCGCGAACGCGAACAGAGCACCATGCTTTCAGCCGTCCCGCTGGGCGTCGAGGCGAGCGCATATTACAATCCGCTCGGCCCGGTCCTCCTCGCGGATGGCTCGCCCAACCCCAACCGCGCCACCAACGGCCTCGGTTCCGGCGTCAGCGACGATGGCCGCGCATTGCTGATGGAGGATTACCGCTTCATCGATGCAGGCCCCCGCCGCGGCATGGTGACCAAGGACGAGTTCCGCCTCGTCGCCGGGCTTCGCGGACAGTTCGGCGCCTGGGATTACGACACCGGCTTCCTCTATGCTCAGGCAAACACGACCGACCTGACAAAGAACCGCATCTCCAGCACACTGGCGCAGGACGCGATCAACCGCACCGACCCATCGGCCTATAATCCGTTCAACGGTGGCTGCTTCCCGGACGAGTTCGGCACCAACAGCGCCGATTGCACGCCCAACCCGCAAAGCGTGATCGACGCCATCACTATCGACGTGTTCCGCAAGGGTGAAACGACGCTGGCACTCGCCGACTTCAAGGTGTCGAATTCGAGCCTGTTCGAATTGCCCGCCGGCGGTGTCGGCATCGCGGCGGGGATCGAGTTCCGGCGCGAGACCTTCGAGGATGACCGCGATCCGCGCCTCGACGGGTCGATCACCTTCACCAATGCCGCGAACGGCGATTTCTTCGGCAGCGACGTGGTCGGCTCCAGCCCCTCGCCCGACACCAGCGGCAACCGCGAAGTGTATTCGGCCTTTGCCGAGGCGCTGATCCCGATTGTATCGGACGACATGGACATCCCGCTCGTGACCGAGCTGGAATTGCAGGTCGCCGCCCGGTTCGAGGAGTTCTCCGATTCCTCCAGCGCATTCGTCCCGCGCGCCGCGCTGGCATGGCGGCCGATACGCGATATCCTGCTCCGCGGTGCATGGTCCCAAGGCTTCCGCGCGCCGAACCTGATCCAGATCAACGATCAGGGCACAACCCGGTCGAACTCGGTCGTGCGCGCGGTGGAATGCGTCGCCGAGATCATTCAGGGGATCGAGGATGATGTGCCCGATTGCGGCACGCAGGGCACGATCGATTTCCGTGAAGGCGGCTCCGATCTGGAACCCGAGGACACCGAGAGCATCAATTTCGGCGTTGTCCTCACGCCGAGCTTCATCCCCGGCCTGACGCTCACGGCAGATTACTGGGAGGTGAAACAGGAAGGGATCATCGGCATCTTCGGCAACCAGAACGCTCTGCTGCTGGACCTGCTGCTGCGCCTTCAAGGCAGCTCCAATCCGTTTGTCGTGCGCGATGCACCCGATCAGGACGATCTCGACCTTTATGCCGGGACGGGCATCAACCCGGCAGGCGAGCTTCAGCAGATCCTCAACCCGTATCGCAACCTCGACCAGCGCACGTCGGAGGGCCTCGATTTCAGCGTTCTGTATGAATTCGAGACCGGCATCGGCGATTTCGATTTCCAGGTGAACGCCGCCCGCCTGCTCGGCTTCGAGCAGGCGGCCGGCCCGGATGCCGAGCTGCTGTTCACGGAACTGACGCCGCTGCTCTCGCAGATACCGGAGCTTTCGACCGGCGATGTCGCCGCGCTGCAACCATTCGGGTTCGGCGAGCTGCTTGAAATCGATGGCCGTCCGAAATGGCGTTTGTCGGGTTCGGCTGCGTGGGAAAGCGGTCCGGTGCGGATCAATTTCTTCGACCGCTATGTCGATCAGGTTTTCGATCCCGGCGCGCAGCAGGATGACACTGCGGAGTTCTTCCGCGTCGATGACTGGTTTACGCTCAATTTCGGGATCGCCTACAGTATCGAGAACAACACCGCGCTCGACGGCACGCGCCTGCGTTTCGGGGTGAACAACATCTTCAACGAAGCGCCGCCGATCGCGGATGAGAGCTTCGGCTATTACGGCAGCCTCCACAGCGGGCGCGGTCGGCAGTTCTCCTTCGACATTCGCAAGAACTTCTAGCGTTATGACGGGCGGAGCGGCGATCAGCAGCTCCGCCCGTTTTTGAATTGCAGTGATGGAGATGGAACCCATGCGACAGCTCGCACTGCCTCTGGTCGTGGCCGCCTGCTTTTCTGCGGGAGGCGCAGTTTCTCCGCTGGCGGCACAAACGGCAAGCAGCGCTGAACCGGCACGAAATCTGCGCGAGCAATGCTGCGGCCATCGACAAGGGCTTTCCCACAGGGGCCTATGCCGATTGCGAGACGAAAGGCGCGGACCATTTCAAGCTGACGATCGCGCCAGAGGATGACGGCGATATCAATTGCAGCCCGTGGTACGCCTTTCGCGCCACACCGCGCCGCGCCGCGCGCATAACCATCGATCTCGACTACACGACTTGCGGGCACCGTTACTGGCCCAAGACGAGCACTGACGGAGTGAACTGGTTCTTCATGCCGAAAAGCGCCGTTGAAGTCGAAGGCGAACGCGGAGAACGCACGGCCCGGCTCACGTTGAAACTTGGCGATGAGCCGGTGTTCGTCGCCGCGCAGGAAATTTTCCCGCCATCGGTCTACGATACGTGGCTGAACCGTATGTCGAGAGCGCCGTTTGCGCAGATGTCGCTGCTCGGAAAATCCGCACAAGGGCGCGATATCAGGCAGCTCCGGATCGCCGATCCCGGCGCCGCCCCCCGCGAAACGGTCGTGCTTGTCGGACGCCAGCACCCGCCCGAAGTGACCGGCGCCCTGGCCATGCTGCCGTTCGTCGAGACGATCATGGGCGACAGCGCATTGGCCAAAGCCTACCGCGCGCGGTTCGAGACAATCACGGTCCCGCTGCTCAACCCCGATGGCGTGGTGCGCGGTCACTGGCGGCACAATACCGGCGGCGTCGACCTCAACCGCGATTGGGGGCCGTTTACCCAGCCCGAAACGGCGCTGATGGACGGGGTGCTGGCCGCGATCGAGCGCGATCCGGCACGCGACCTGCGGCTGCTGATCGACTTTCACTCGACCAATCGCGACGTGTTCTACACCATTCCCGACGAGCTGCCGACGGACCCGCCGCTGTTCACGAAAAAGTGGCTCGAGCTCTATCAGGAGCGGATGCCGGGATACGCAGTGGACCGCGATGCGCGCCACACTGCCGGACGAGCCGATCTCCAAGGCGCACGCTTTCGACGTTTACGGGGCTCCGGGAATCACATTCGAGATCGGCGATGAGACGGACCGCGAGCTGATCAAGCGTATCGGGCGCGAAGCGGCCATGGCGATGATGGTCACGATGCTTGAAACATCGCCCCCGGTACCGCAGAGGACGTGGCCACGCTCATTACCGGCGGGACCGTCTTCGATGGCAGCGGGTCTGCAGGCGTCGCGACCGATGTCGCTTTCAAGCGAGGCCGGATCGTGCATATCGGCGACAATGCGGGCTCGCGCTATCCGCGTGCGAGGCGGATTGACGCAAGCAGGCTGGTCGTTGCGCCCGGCTTTATCGACCCCCACACCCATGCGGGCAGCGACCTTGCCTCCGATGAGAGCGATCGCCGCGCCAACCTGCCCTTCGCCTATCAGGGCGTGACCACCACCGTCGTCGGCAATGATGGCGGCGGCAATTTCGATATCGCCGCAACCGCGAGAGCCGCGCGAACCGGCGGCATCGGCACCAACGCAGCCTATCTCGTCGGCTTCGGCCCGGTCCGGCGCGCCGTGCTCGGCAGCGACAACCGCGCGCCCCGCGCCGCGGAACTGGCGCAGATGGAACAGCTCACCCGCGCCGCATTTTGCGAAGGCGCTTGGGGCCTCTCGACCGGGCTCTATTACGTTCCGCAAAACTATGCCGAGACCGCAGAGGTCATCGCGCTAGCCCGCATCGCGGCGGGCTTTGGCGGGTATTACGATACGCATATGCGCGATGAGAGCACTTACAACATCACCGTCACCGGAGCGGTTGCGGAAACGCTCGACATTGGCCGCAAGGCCGGGCTTCCGGTTCATATCGCGCATATCAAGACGCTTGGCCCGGCGGTCTGGGGTCACAGCGCAAAGATGATCGCGATGATCGAGGAAGCGCGCGCAACTGGGCAGCGCGTGACCGCCGATCAATATCCGTGGTCGGCCTCCGGCGCGCGCGTCAGCAATGCGCTGGTCCCGCGCTGGGCGCTTGAAGGCGGACTTGCTGCCCTGCGCGGCAGGCTGGTGGACGCCGAAATGCGCGCGCGCATTCGCGCGGAAATGATCGAGGCCATTGCCCGGCGCGGCGGGGCGGACAAGCTGCTGGTGACTGGCCAGCTGTCAGGCTCAAATGCACCTGTAGGCAAGACCCTCGCCGATATTGCGCAGGACGAGGGGTCCGAGCCGGTCGATGCAGCGCTCGCCATCCTCGCAAGCGGCGATGCGCGGCTTGCCTCCTTCAACATGAACGCAGACGACATTGCCGCATTCGCCGCGCAGGATTGGGTCGTGACCGGCTCCGACGGATCGACCGGCCACCCGCGCAAATATGGCAGTTTTCCCAAGGCCTACCGCGATTTCGTGCAGGGCGGCACGATGAGCCTTGCGCGCTTCATCCAGCGCAGCACCGGGCAGACCGCCGACATCATCGGTCTGCAAGGCCGCGGCTATCTGCGCCCTGGCTACGCCGCCGACATCGTCGTCTTCGATCCCGAGCGCTTCGCCCCGCAAGCGACCTATGAGGCCCCGCGCGCATTGTCGCGCGGCGTGGTCCACCTCTTCGTGAACGGCGTGCCGGTTATCGCAGGCGGCGAGCATACCGGCGCGCTGCCGGGCGAGCCTCTGCTCAAGGACACTTCGTGCTGAAATTCTGGTTCGCGATCCCGCTGTGGCAGCGCGTGCTGGGCGCGCTGGTGCTGGGCATCGCCGCCGGCATTGCGCTTGGCGAAGACGCGGAGAGCATCCGCTGGATCGGCGACCTGTTCATCCGCGCGATCCGGATGCTGATCGTGCCGCTCATCTTCTTCTCGCTGGTTTCGGGGATTGCTGCGCTGGGCGATCTGAAACGGCTCGGCAATGTCGGCGGGAAGGCGATGGCCCTGTTTCTGGTGACCGCGCTCGCTTCGATATCGCTCGGGCTGACGATGGGTACGATCTTCAAACCCGGCGAGGGGCTGGACATCACCCTGCCCGCCGATGCCGAGATCATCCAGCCGCCGCAGCTCAGCTGGACCGAGCGGCTGCTTTCAATGGTCCCGGAAAACCCGGTTATGACGATGGCGGAGGGTCAGATCCTGCCGCTCATCGTGTTCGCGCTGCTGTTCGGTATCTCGCTGCTGATGGCCGGAAAGGAAGCCGCGCCGATCACCAAGGCGGTCGATGCGGGCGCGGCGGTGATGCAGCAGATGACGATGATCGTCATGGAGCTGACCCCGTTTGGCGTGTTCGCGCTGATGGCGTGGGTGACCGGCACATTCGGCTTCGAAGCGCTTTGGCCGCTCGCGACGATGGTGGCGCTCAATTACGCAGGGTGCTTCATCATCATCCTGGTGATTTATCCGCTGATCCTGCGCCTGATCGCCCGGCTACCGGTGATCGATTTCTATCGCGGGATCATCGATGCGCAGGCGGTTGCGTTCTCGACCGCTTCGTCCAACGCCGCGCTGCCGGTGACTTTGCGCTGCGTCCAGCGCAATCTCGGCGTCTCGCGCTCGGTCTCGAGCTTCGTCGTGGCGCTGGGCGCGACGATCAACATGAACGGGACGGCGATGTATCTGGGGCTGGTCGCGCTGTTCGGCGCGCAGCTCTACGGGATCGAGCTGACATGGACGTCGTACATCCTGATCGCGCTGACCGCGACGCTGGGCTCGGTCGGGGCAGCGGGGATACCCGGGTCGGGCCTCATCATGATGGGGCTGGTGTTGAGCGCCATCGGCGTGCCGCTGGAGACGATCGCGCTGGTCGCCGGGATCAATCACATCATGGACATGATGCGCACCATGACCAATGTGACGGGCGATGCGACCGTCGCGGTAGCGGTCGGGCGCATGGCGGGCGAGATCGATGTCGAGGAATACGAGATCCGCCGACGACGTGTGACCTATTCCAGCAGCGCAGCCAGCCGCTCGCCCGATCCCATTGCCAACGTCCAGCCGAGCGCGCCGTGCCCCGCATTGATGGCTAGGCCGGGCCGGGGCCGGGCGATGATCGGCTGGGAATTGGGTGTTGCCGGACGCAGCCCGGCCCACGGTTTCGAAACGCGAGAATAATCGCCGGCATTGGGCAGGCAATCATGCGCCACGCGTTGCAGTGCCTCGATCCGCTCGGGTTCGATCGTGGTCGTACCCTCCCCCAGCGCGGCGAGATCCGGCGACGCGAATGCGGTCGCCGAGATTGGCGAAAACGATCCGCCGCTTCACATCGGTCACCGAAATGCGCGGCGATCCATTGGCGAGCGGCATTTCAAACGAATAGCCTTTCATCGGCTGGATCGCCGCGCGCTCGCCGAGCGGCGCAAGCAGGCGGTTGCTGCCCATCCCGGAGCAGACGGCGACCATGTCGGCCTCCAGATGCTCACCGCTCTCCAGCCTGACGCGGGCGCGGGGCAATGCCTCTTCGATCGCAGCGACCCCCTCGCCAAAGCGTGCGGCGACGCCGTATTCGCGCGTCATGAGCGCCATCATCGCGGCGCAGAATGCAAATGGATCGCCGACCTCTTCCTCGGGCGTGTGGATCGCGCCGCAAATGTCGTCCGCGAGCGTTTCCAGCGCCGGGTCGAGCGCCGCCAGCTCCTCACGCTCCAGCACGATCTGCTCGAAATCGGCTGCACCCTGCTTGATCGCGCGGCTTTGGAGCGCTTGGGCTTTTTCCGCCTCCGAGTGCAGCAGCAGCATCTTGCCCGTCACCTTCCTCCCGAAATCGAGCGAATGCGCCGCGCACAGACGGTCCATCGCCGCGCGCGATTCGAGCCCCAGCTGGAGCACTGCCAGCGTATTTTCGCGGAACCTGGCCGCGGTGCAATTGCGCGCAAACGCGGCAAGCCAGCGCAGGTAATCAGGCCCGCCCAAGGGCCGCATCGACACGCCGCCCTTGCCGCGCAGCAGCGCAGGCAGTGCGGCCAGCGTGGCCGGGCTACCCAGGGCATCGGTATAGCAATAGCTCAGCTGCGCGCCGTTGGCGTGAGAGGTTCCCATTGCCGGCGCCTCCGCCCGATCGATGATGGTCACGGCCCAGCCTCTTCGGGCGAGCGCATAAGCGCTGGCGATACCGATCACCCCTGCACCGATCACGATTGCCCTGCGCGCCAAGAGCGCCCCCTCATTCCAATTTGTCCGCCTATGGTGTTCGCAGACGCGCAGCTGCACCATAAGCGATTGACGGCTCTGCCATAAATGCGGTCTATGGCAGGAATGCGAGGGGCACGGCGGAAAATCTGGCAATTCGGCTGCACCGGGTGCGTGATCGGCGCGGCGCTGATGGCCGCCGCCTCGCCCGCCGCTGCAGCCACCTGCTCGGTCGGCCAAGTTTCGGAACTGTTCGAATACGAGGCCCGCACTCAGGCGATCCTCGACGTCGAGGCCGCAATGGCCCGAGCACAATCGGCAAGCGGGATAATCCCGGCCAGCGCCGCTCAGGAAATCACCGACAAGGCCCGGGCCGGGCTTGTACCGGAAGACGCCTTCGATACGGAATATGCCCGCGTGCGTCACCGCATGGTCGCGCTGCTCAATGTCTGGCGCGAAAGCCTCTCGGACGAGGCAGACGCCGCTGTGCATTATGGCGCCACGACGGTCGATATCTACGGGACGGCGACCATGCTCGGGCTCGATAAGGCGGTCCAGTCGCTCGATGCCTGCCTGGTCCGGAACATTGCAGCGATGAGCGAGCTTGCCGAGGAGCACAGGGCGACGCCGATGATCGGGCGCACGCTCGGCCAGCATGCGCAGCCGATCACTTTCGGCAAGAAGGTCAGCACCTGGATTGGCGAATATGACCGCCACCGCGTTCGCTTGTCGCAGCTTCGCGAACGCGTGCGCCGCTCCGCCATTCTGAAAGGCGCGGTGGGCAATTATTCGGGCCTTGGCGACGAAGCCATCGCAGTCGAGCAGCGGTTTGCGAGCGAGCTGGGCTTCGATGCGCCTTACCCCGCAGACTGGAACGGCGCGCGCGACGTGATCGCGGAATATGGCCTGCTGCTCGGCCTGATCGCCAAATCGAACCAGCGCATCGGGCAGGAAATATTTCTGCTGCAGGGGACCGACATCGGAGAAGTGCGCGAAAGCCTGCCGGCAGGCACGGTCGGCAGCTCCTCCATGCCGCACAAGCGCAATCCGCGCCTGCCCGAACGCCTGATCCACGCCGGACGCACGATCCCGCGCCTCGGCGAAGTGCTCGCCGATGACGTCGTGAATTTCTTCGAGCGCGACAACACCTCGCGCCTCACACCGGTGATCGAGGAAATCTCGGTCGAAAGCACTCGCGCGCTGCGCATCCTTGCTCAGTTGCTCGAAGGGCTGGAAGTCGACGCCGCCGCCATGCAGCGCAATATCGACCGGACGCGCGGTTTCGCGATGTCGCAGCAGGTCGCCTTTGCGCTCGCAGATCATATGCCGCGCACCGATGCGGAGGCGTTGGTCAAGCAGGTGATCGCGGACGCGCTCACCGCCGATCAGGGGTTTGCCGAGGCTCTCATCGCAGAGCGGCGCGTCACGCAGCACCTGACCGGCGAAGACATTGCCGCCTTGCTGGCTACCGATGCAGTCGCCGCGCCCGCTATCGAGCAGGTTGAGCGCACGATCGAGGCAACGCGCCAGCCGGGAGAGACGCAATAGCGCATCATCAGGGCGAATTCGAAGATTACGGCGCGCCGCGCGGCGCCCATGCACGCTCGGCCAAGACAACCTGGACGTTCCGCATCGCTGGGCTCGCGCTCGCGGCGCTCGTCTACACACTGCTCGGCTCCGCAGAGCTGCCCGCCGACGCGCGCTGGGTGGCTGCCGTCGCTACTCTGATGGCGGTGTGGTGGATGAGCGAGGCAATCCCGCTGGCCGCGACCAGCCTACTGCCCATCGTGTTGATCCCCGCCATGACCGAGCGCAGCGTTGGCGAGACGACCGCGTCCTATGCCAGCCCGATTGTCTTCCTGTTCCTGGGCGGGTTCCTGATCGCGATTGCGATGGAGAAGTGGAACCTGCACCGCCGCATCGCGCTGCTGACCTTGCGCCGCGTGGGCGTGTCGCCGCGCCGCATCGTGCTCGGCATGATGATCGCCACCGGGTTCCTCTCGATGTGGGTGTCCAACACGGCGACCACGCTCATGATGCTGCCGATCGGCTTTTCGGTGCTGGCGCTGGTGTCCGGCGGGAGCATGTCGGGCGAGGGCAACCCGCTGGGCGACAATCCTGATCCCGATGTTGCGCGTTTCGGTATCTGCCTCGTCCTCGCCATCGCGTGGTCGGCGAGCATGGGCGGCCTCGGCACGCTGCTCGGCAGCCCGCCCAATGCGATCATCGCAGGGTATGCCAGCGATGAACTGGGCATCGATATCGGCTTTGTCGACTGGATGATGCTCGGCGTGCCGCTCGCCGCGATCTTCATCCTCATCGCGTGGGCGCTGATGACGCGGGTGCTTTACCGGTTCGACCTCGCGGAGATCCCCGGAGGTGACAAGCTGATCGAGGACGAGATCACCAAACTCGGCGCAATGAGCCAGGGCGAGCGCGTTGTCGCTCTGGTGTTCGGCGGCGCGGCGTTCATGTGGATCGTGCCGGGCCTGCTGTCCGAAGTGCCGTCCATTGCGGCGGCTGCGCCGTGGCTGGGCGAGCTTAACGACACGGTCATCGCCATCGCTGCGGGTGTTGCCCTGTTCCTGCTGCCGGGGCGCGGCCGGCGCGAAATGGCGCTCGTATGGAAAGACGCCGAGAACGGTTTGCCGTGGGGCGTCCTGCTGCTGTTCGGAGGCGGGCTGAGCCTTGCCGGAGCCGTGGCGGGAACCGGCCTCGACGACTGGTTTGGAAACCAGGTTTCGGGGCTGGGCGCATTACCGGTGATCCTCATCATCGCCGCGGTGGTCGGCATCGTTCTGTTCCTTACCGAGGTGACCAGCAACACTGCGACCGCCGCCACCTTCATCCCGGTGCTTGGCGGAGTGGCGCTGGGCATCGGCATGGACCCGATGGCGCTGCTGGTGCCCGCCGCCTTTGCCGCAACCTGCGCATTCATGCTGCCGGTCGGGACACCGCCCAACGCCATCGCCTTCAGCACCGGCACGGTGACTATCGCGCAGATGGCGCGCGGCGGACTGGTGCTCAACCTGATCGGCATCGCGCTGATTACCGCGGGGATCTACCTGCTGGGAGGCGCAGCGCTCGGCCTTGATTTCGGGTAGGCATCCGTGCCGTTATTCAATGAGGTCGGACGCGCCGACCGCGATACCGCGATTGGAATGCGCGACCCCCTCGACCACTCGCAGCGACCAGCCAAATGGCCAGCCCTTTTCTTTCGCCAGTGCCTGCGCCGCAGCGAAGAACGATTGCCCGCGCGCAAACCGGTGCGGACCCTGAGCCATCGCGCCATCGGAGCGATTGAGCGAGGCGCCGTCCGGATCGACATCACGGTCCCCAAGGAGCACGACAACATCCTTGGCAAGCGCCGCTTTCAGGTGCGCTTCCGACACCGGAAGCCCGCCGAGGCCATAGGGGTAATCGACAAGGAGATCGGGGAATGAATACCACCCGGCATTGGCGGCAAGGTAGCGCGTCACTCGTGCGCCCGGCTTCAGGAAGAGGAAGCGGTGCACAAATTGCGACCCGTAGCGAATGGCCATAAAGCGTATAGCCGGCCTGCGATCCGCCGAGCCGCGCCACCACCGCATCGAACAGCGGTTCGATTGCAGAGAACGACCAGAGCGGCTCGTCAGCAAATTCGAGCACGGCTCCGCGATTGTAATGCGCACCGCGCGGAAAATCAGCGCGCGAAAATTCGGGCGCTACGATGATGAAGCCGCCTTTATCCGATTGGTCGATCCACTCCTCGCGGTAGCGCTCCGGATCGCGCCGCGCACCGTGCATGATGAAAGCAACCGGTGCAGTCGTCGGATCGAGCCGCGGGCGGGACATAGAGGAAGACAGTCAGGTCGGGCCCCGCCCAATCGGAGAACACGAACTCGCTGCGGCCTGCGGCAATCGAGGACGGGGCGCATATCGTTTCCGAAGCCGGATGTGCCTGCGCCGTGTGGAGCGGCATTGCCAACGCAAACATCAATGAGGCCAGCAAACTCGGACCTGCTCTGCGCATCATGCTTCCCCCCTCTCAACGGAAAGAATGACACGTTCGGCCATGCAGGCAAGCCTCGATTCGGCCCAGGCAGGATTAAGGTGTTCAGATAGAGAAGCGATAACGCGGAAAAACTGGCGCACCCGAGAGGATTCGAACCTCTGGCCTCTGCCTTCGGAGGGCAGCGCTCTATCCAGCTGAGCTACGGGTGCGGATCGCCTTTGTAAGCGAGCTGGCAATCGCGTGACACGAATTGCACTGCGCGCGGCGCTTAGCAAGACCTGTGAGCCTGTGCCACCCAATAATCGCGCGCCTCCTCATGAAGCGCGCAGTTAACACTTCGGCAAGGGACTCGAGGTAACTCTTGCTCCATGTCCGCACTTCCTCCTGAACAAACCCGCGCCATGCGCGAAACCATCGAGCGGGCCAGGCGCCCCGTCGCCTCGCTGGCACAGCGTTGGCAGGAACTTCACGAGCAGGCCGCCGAGATCGCCGCCTATGCCGGGCTCGCGCCTGAAGCATTCGATGCCGGCGGCGCCGATCTTGCCGCCGCTTTGGGCAATGCGCAGGAATGGCAGCAGGAGCTGGCATGGCAGGGCGTCGAGGATATCGATGCGATGATGCAGCCTGGCCTTTCCGCGCTCAAGGTAATCGCCGCGCGCGGTCAGGACGTGGCCGCGCCTGCGCAGGCGCTGTGGCGCGAATTTCATCTCGCCCGCGAAGCGGTGCTCGATGTGCTGGGGATGATCCGGACGCGCGACGCGGCCTGACCCTGCGCAGCGCCGCGTTACGCAGCACCGTTCAGGGAGACGCTTGACTGCGTTCGCGGTATGTTCCAATCATGCCGCATGACATCCGCACCGCCCGCCATAATCGATTCGGCTCCCCCAACCACCGCACAGGACGTTGCGCGCGGGATCATGCGGCTGTTTGCTCGCAACAATATCTGGTGCACCTCGGAAATGCCGCTCAAGAACGGGCGTCGCGCCGACCTGATGGGTGTGGATGCCAAGGGGCTGATCGTGATTGTCGAGATCAAGGTTGCGCGCGGCGATCTGCTGGGCGATGCCAAATGGCCCGACTACCTCGATTACTGCGACCGGTTCTATTGGGGCGTCCCGCCGGGCCTCGACCGCGCCTCGCTTGAAAGCGAGGCCTACCAGCCGGATGCCTGCGGCATCATCGTCGCCGATGGATACGATGCAGAGATATTGCGCCACGCTCCGCTCGATCCGCTCGCAGCGGCGCGGCGCAAGGTGCAGGTGGAGCGGCTTGCCCGCACTGCCATGCGCCGCCACACCGCGCTGATCGACCCGCATTGCGGCGATATCGACAGCGCCGGATAAGCGGTTTCGCGGCGCTGCGATTTCCGTCATAACCGGCTGCGATGCTTCCCGCCGATATGCCTATCTTGCTCGCGCTGTTTATCGTGAGCGCCGTGACCTCGGGCTTCGTTGCGCTGCGATACTTCGCCTCCTCGGGCCTGTTCGCGTGGCTTACCCAGCGGCTGCGGCCCGGCCTGTATGACGGGAAGGAGCGCCAGATCGGGCGCGAGATCCGCTGGTCGCTGATCGCGGCGGTCATCTATGGCGCGCCGGCAGGGATGATCTTCTGGGCCTGGAACCACTTGGGCTGGACGCAGCTTTATGCCGAATTCAGCGCCTATCCGCTGTGGTACCTGCCCGTCTCCGCTTTCATCTACCTGTTTGCGCAGGACACGTGGTTCTACTGGAGCCACCGCGCGATGCATCATCCAGCGCTGTTTCGCATCATGCATGCCGTCCACCATGACAGCCGCCCGCCGACGGCTTGGACCGCGATGAGCTTCCATCCGATCGAATCGCTCACCGGCGCCCTGCTGATCCCGGCGCTCGTCTTTATCGTCCCGATCCATATCGCGATGCTGGGGGCGGTGCTGACGACCGCGACCATCATGGGCGTCACCAATCACATGGGCTGGGAGATGTTTCCGCGCCGGCTTGTTCATTCCCGGTTGGGAAACTGGCTGATAACCGCAAGCCATCACGAAAGACATCACGAGGAATATCGATGCAATTTCGGCCTGTATTTTCGCTTTTGGGACCGGGTCTGCGGGACCGATCGCGGATTGTCGCAGCGCATCGTCGAACAGGCCGGTCACACGCCGCAAAGGGCGCGGGCATGATCCGCGCAGGTTTCTTTGCCCTGGCGGCGGCCTTGACGGGAGTGGCGGTCCCGGCAGCAGCGGGCGAAGTCACGATCACTGTGACCGACCTACGCTCGGCCAAGGGTGTGGTGCGCGCCTGCATGACGACGAAGGAAGAAATCTTCCCCAGATGCATCAAGGATCCCGCCTCTCACCGCACCGTCGTCCCCGCAGGTGAAGTGGTCACGATCCGTTTCACCGGTGTCGCGCCGGGTAGCTACGCCATTGCGCTGCTCCATGACGAAAACGACAATGGCAAGGCCGACCGCGCGCTCGGCATGATGCCGAAGGAAGGCTACGGCTTTTCGCGCGATGCCAAGGTGCGCATGGGCCCACCCAAGTTCGAGGATGCGGTGTTCGATCACGGCACGGCGGCGCAGGAACTCACCATCGCAATGCGATATTTCCTCTGAGAACGCCGCCCGATGGTCACCGGCCAGCGTGACGTCAGCCGTTAAGGGTTTGGCGGACCACGGGTGACGCCAATGCTTCGCACAGGCGGCATGCGGAGTTTTCCAAGATGACTTAACGCAATGTTTACCACGCATTGCCAGAACCGCGCTTGAAACCGTTAAACAAGGGGCGGATTAGGCAATGGACAATCTCCGGGGCACATTTGATTCCAGCGACTTGGCGAGTGACAGCCAGGATTGGGATGCCCACGAAGACGAAGATGCGGTGCGGGACCTTCCGCCCGAGGCAATCGGCCAAGACGAACGCCGGATGCAAGTGCGTGCCTACAATCATTGGGCGAGCCTGCTCGGCGATTGCACCTTCCCTTCGATCGAAGACCTTGAACCGCATAACCTTCCCGATTTCGGACCCAATTCCGTGCTGCTCGATTTCTCCGGCGGCATCGAAGACCCGGCGGTGCAATATCTCGGCGGCAAGCTTGCCGAGGAATGCGGCGCCAAGGGGCATATCGCCCAGCTGTCCGATGTCCCGCCGCGCTCGCTGCTGAGCCGGATCACCGACCACTACATGCAGATTCTCGCCAACCAGGCTCCGATCGGCTTCGAAGCGGAATTCGTCAACCAGCGCGGAGCCTCGATCATGTATCGCGGTATCCTGCTGCCCTTTTCCAGCGACGACGAGACGATCGATTTCATCTACGGCGTGATCAATTGGAAAGAGATCGCCGACCAGATGACCGCGGACGAGCTGCTGCTGGAAATCGACCAGGCTCTGGAGAACCCGGAAGATTTCGGCGAAACCGAGGACGAGCCGCACAAGCATCACTCCGACCCGGTGACAGAATGGGCCGATTCGCCCGCAGCCGAGAGCGATGCGCCACCGCTTGCCGGAGCGGCAGAGCCTGTATCCAGCGATCTCGACGACGATGTCTTCGAACTCGGCGCAGAGGCGCAAGTCGCCGCCGAAGTGTCGGGCATTGCCGGCGAAACCGGCGATGACGCCGATGGTGTCCCGAGTGCAGCCGATGCCGCATCCGACAATGTTGCCTCGCTCAGCGGCGAAGCGGATGATACCGGCTCGGGCGACGCGCTTCCGATGCCAGATTTCGGCCAGTATTCGCTCGACGATCCCGATGATGAGGATGACGAGGACGAAGGCGGCGCTGGCTACAGCTTCGCGTCGCTTTCGGACTATATCGAAGCACCGTCCAAGAAGGCAGTCGATCTTGACGCAGACGAATTCGACCCGTCCGATTACGAGCTCGACGATTCGCTGGAAGAGCCCGTCATCGAGGAAAGCGAGCAGGTCACCGATCCGCTGGACGGCGAACCTGCAGCGGACCGCGATGCGGACGACGCCGAACTGCACCATGCCGAAGATTCCGAAGCAGAACCGGCCAGCCAGCCGCTGCTCGAAAAGCCCGAACCTGCGGTCGAACCGGTGGTTCCGGAGCCGATGAACTACGTCGCGGCCGGTGAATTCACCGCCGATGCGCGTGATGCCGGCAATGATGCGAATGTTCCGGTCGCCGAGCTCGATGCCGATGCTGGCCTGCACGACTTCCTCGCCACGGCCCGCGAACTGGCCGAAGCTGCGCGGATTTCCGAAGATCGCAGCCGCAACGCGCTCTATGCAGCGATTGGCCGCGCCTACGATTTCTCGCTCGCCGCCAAGGATGCGCCGGACGAATACCGCGAACTGATCGAGGAAAGCGGGCTGACCTTCCAGGACCGTGCTCCGATGACTCCGGTAGTAAAGCTCGTCTTCGGCAGCGATTACGACAAGACCCGCCTGACCGAATACGCCGCTGCGCTCAACCATGCGAACCGCATGAACCTTGAACGCGGATCGCTTGCCGATTTTCTTGCCGAGGCCAAGGGCGGCCTCAAGGGCGTGGTCGCCGCAGAGCGCCGGATGCGCCGCGAGGAAACGGGCAAGACGGTCGAGCCGGATGACGAAATTCGCAGCGCTCTCGCCAGGAAACTGCGCGAATTGCAGGAACTCACGCTCGAAGCGGTGTCCGGCAAGGGTCCGGAATTCTCGCTCGTCATGGTCCGCCGCGACGGCAACGGCGGCGTCAGCATGGTCGGCGAAATCGACGAGGATATCGCGCTGATCGAGCGCGCGGCCCGCAAACTCGTCGGCTAAGCGGCTGAATTCCTGATCGTGCAGGTTGGCGCGAGCCGCATCGAGCCGCTAACCGCTTGAGCCTATGTTTGGTCTATTCGCGAATCGCGGTCCGCTTCGGGTCCAACCCTTCTTCGGCTATCGCAACACCGAAAGCCTGTTCCTTCCGGTCCGTGCGCTGCGCGGGGCCGAGCCTGCATTCGACAATCGCACGGTGCTCGGCTCGTTTCGCACCATGCTCGGCCAATATGCCAGCCACGAGGTCGAGGGGCTGCATATCCAGCTCGAGTTTGAAACGGGTTCGGGCGATGTGCTGCGGCACAAGGCAACCACCGGGCCGGAGGGCTTTGCGCGGTTCGAGATTTCCTTCGATGCGCATCACGAATTGCCGATGAATTCTGGTTGGGAGCGGGTGCGGCTGAGCTGGGCCGCGCATGAAGACGGCCATGCGGCGGGAGAGACGACGGGTTTCGTGCTCGCACCCGGACGCGATGCAGGCATCGGGGTCATTTCCGATATCGACGACACAATCGTCGAGACCGGCATCACCGGCAATGTCCGCGCGATCCTGCGCAACTGGAAGCGCGTGATGGTGCAGATGCCGGGTCAGCGCACAGTCGTACCGGGAGCGCAGGATTTCTACTCGGCGCTGGGCGGTGCCGCGGATGTGGACGTCAGCGCAGAGCAATCGCCCGAGGACATTCCCGTCCCGCAGGCACGTCCGCGTCCGGTGTTCTACGTCTCCTCCAGCCCGTGGAACCTGTTTTCCTACCTCGTCACGTTCAAGCGCCAGCGCGAAATGCCGCTTGGCCCGATCATGCTGCGCGACTGGGGCTTCAACCGCAAGACGCTGGGCTCCGAAGGGCATGGATCGCACAAGCAGGATGCGATCGAGCGTATCCTTGCCTCCTACCCGCACCTGCGCTTCGCCATGGTCGGCGACGACACGCAGAAGGATCTCGTCGCCTTCGGCGCGGTCGCCGAGAAATATCCCGAGCGGATCGCGGCAATATTCATTCGCCGCGTGTCGGAGGAAGCGCTCTCTGCCAAGGAGGAAACCGCGCGTGACGCTATCAGCGCCGCCGGGCTGCCGCTGTGGATGGGGGCCGATTACCGTACTGCGAGCGAATTTCTGAAGGAGGCGGGTCTTGAGATGGACGGCGCGATGGAATCGCTTGTGGCGGCGGCAAGTGAGGGGGCAAGCGGCGCAGATTCGGCCGCCGAACCGGCACCGCCTCTGGAAAAGGGCGCATGAGCGCCCCGGCCCGCAAGAAGAGACGCCGCATCATGACCTGGACCATTGTTGCAATCGTGCTGGTGCTCGCGATCGCAGGCGGAGCGCTGCAATTCGCAATCCAGCGCAATGGCCCCGCGGTCTTGAGTGCGGTTGACCGGATTGCCGGGGGATCGGGCGGCGCGGCGCTCAAGGCCAATATCTCGACCGGCGACCATCCGCAGCAGAAATTGCTCGTCTGGGCGCCGGAGGACGTTCCGCAGGGCGCGGCACCGTTGCCGGTGCTGCTGTTCGTGCATGGTGGAAGCTGGCGCTCGGGCGATCCGGTCGATTATGGATTTGTTGGCCGTGCATTTGTACCAAAAGGGTTCGTCGTCGTCTTGGGCGGATACCGGCTCGGCGAAGCGGGCGAATACCCTGCAATGCTCGAAGACACAGCGCGCGTCATCGGCTGGACCCACCGCCAGATTGCGCAATATGGCGGCGATCCGGAGCGCATCATCGTCGCCGGGCACTCGGCGGGCGCGTACAATGTCGCAATGGCCGCGCTGGAGGAGCGCTGGCTCGGCAGCGAAAACCTCTCGGCCAATGATATTGCCGGTCTGGTCGGCCTGTCCGGCCCTTACGATTTCTATCCGTTCGACAGCGATTCGACCAAGGCGGCTTTCGGCGATGCCGCCAATCCCGAGGCAACGCAGCCGGGCGTCCATATCGACCAGGATGCTGGCACGGACGTGCCTCCGGTACTGCTGATTCACGGAGAAAAGGACACGCTGGTCTACCCGCGCAACACCCGCTTCCTCGCTGGCAAGCTGACCGAGGCCGGGGCCGAGGCGCAGACGCGGTTCTATCCCGAGATGGAGCACAACGATCCGCTTATCTCGCTCGCCGCACCGTGGCGTTCGCGCCGGGACGTGAGCGAGCAGATTGCCCGGTTCGCCGCTTCGGTGGGCCCGCGCAGCACGGTTTCAGTTCCTGTTCAGGCCGAAACACGCTAGCACTCGGGGCAATGACAGCCCTCTTCCTCTCGCACGCGCAATCTTCGACGCTTCGGCTTGCATCCTATGCACTCGCACTGATTGCGGCGGCGATGATGGCCGCCGCTCCGGTTTCCGCGCAATCCATCCTGCGCGATGCCGAGACCGAGGCGCTGCTCAATGACATGGCCGCTCCTCTGATCGAAGCGTCCGAGCTTGAACCCGGCAATGTCGATATCGTGCTGATTAACGATCCGTCGATCAATGCCTTCGTTGCCGGCGGACAGGTCGTCTACGTCCATGCGGGGCTGCTCAACGCTGCCGAGACCGCCAATGAAGTTCAGGGCGTGATCGCGCACGAACTCGGCCATATTACCGCCGGCCATGTCGTGCGTTTTGGTGAGCGGACCCGCTCGGCGCAGGGCATTTCGATCCTGTCACTGATCCTCGGCGTCGGCGCGGCGCTTGCCGGGGCGGGCGATGCGGCGATGGGCGCGATCATGGCTGGCCAGCAGGCGGCGATGGGCAGCTTCCTCGCTTTCAATCGCAACCAAGAGGCATCGACCGACCTTGCCGGGGCGCGCTACCTGGCGGGCGCTGGCATTTCCGGACGCGGTTCGATCAAGTTTTTCGAGCGTCTTCGCAGCCTCGAGATACGCCGCGGTTACAGCCAGGCGGACGAGGCGGCTTATTCCCGCACGCACCCGCTTTCGGGCGACCGTATCCAGACATTGCGCGACCTCTATCGACAGGACCCTGCATGGGACGCACCCGACGATCCCGACCTGCAGGACCGGTTCCTGAGGGTTCGCGCGAAGCTCTACGGCTATCTCGCCGAACCGCAGCGGACCTTCAACATGTATCCCGAAAGCGATACCGGCGTCCCGGCGCGCTATGCGCGGGCCTATGCGTTTCACAAGGATGCGCAGGTCGAAAAGGCACTGGCAGAGACCGATGCCCTGCTCGCCCTGAACCCTGAAAATCCCTATTTTCTGGAATTGCGAGGGCAAATCCTGCTCGAATCCGGCCAGCCGCATGAAGCGCTCGTCCCGCTGCGCAAGGCGACCGCGCTTACGCTCAACCAGCCGCTGATCGCCGGTATTTTCGGCCACGCCCTGATCGCGACCGAGGATGAGGACAATTTTGCCGAGGCCGAGCGTGTGCTCCGCGCTGCGGTGGCTAAAGACCGCTTCAATCCGTTTGCGTGGTACCAGCTGGGCGTCGTTTACGCGGCGCGCGGCGACATTCCGCGCGCGCGGCTCGCCAGCGCCGAACAACAGGTGATGAGCCGCCGCTATCCCGAGGCATTGCGCAACGCGCAGGCGGCCGAGGCCGGGCTGCCCGTGGGCTCACCCGACTGGATCCGCGCGCAGGACGTCGCCTTGCAGGCGCGTTCGGAACTGGAACGCCTGCGCGACGCGCGCTAGGGTAGACACGACGCTTTCTTAAATCATACCGGACGACAATGGCCTCCAGCATTCGCACATACCTGCTTGCCGCGCTGCTCGCGCTGTTCTTCGGCTTCCTCGGGGCGGTCGCGTGGTCGCTGTCGGGCCTCGCTGACGATCGCACCCGCGCCTACATGATGGAAAACCCCGAAATCCTCGAGGAGCTGTTCGTGGCGCTCCAGGAAAAACAGGGGCGAGAGCGGCTCGCACAGCTGGGCGGCGAGGTCTATGCGCCGTTTCCCGGTGCTGTGATGGGCAACCCAAATGGTTCAAAAGTGCTGGTCGAATTCACCGATTACAACTGCGGATATTGCGAGGCGAGCGTGCCGCACGTGGCGCAGTTGATCGAGGAAGACCCCGACCTCAAGGTTGTCCTGCGCGAGATGCCGCAATTCCAGGGCAGCGAAGGCGCCGCGCGCATGGCGCTCGCCGCCGCGCTCCAGGGCAAATATCCCGAGTTTCACAGTGCCATGTTCAAGATGGGCCCGGCCAATTCCGAAACCGCGGAAATTGTCGCGCGCGAGATCGGCCTGGATCTGGAGCGCGCGCGCGTGGATGCAGCCTCCAACGCGGTCTCGATGGAACTGGCCCGCAATTCGTCGCTCGCGCAATCGATCGGCTTTGGCGGGACACCCGGATGGATCGCGGGCGATACGCCGATCAACGGCTATGTCGGCTATGACAAGATGAAGGAAACGCTGGAGCAAGCGGGTCCTCCTATAGGCAGCTGATGCGCCGCTCGGCTGGGTGTCTGGCGACAGCGGCCGCACTCGCGGCAATGGTGAGCTCGGTTTCGGCTGCGGCGCGGGATATCGGCGACGTCGATCTCGCGAGGGAACGCGCCGCGATCGAACGATTTCAGGACGCCGACCAGAAATTGCAGGATGTCGGCTGGCGGCTTGCGAGCGCCAATGCGGCATTTTGCGAGCGGGCGATCCCCGCAATCGGCCTGCAATTGCAGGATCTCGCCAGCTACGGCTCGCCCGACATCGCCCGCGCTGCGCTGGACATGCGCGGGGACTTCGCCGTCCAGACCGCTGCACGCGGGTCGCCTGCGGCTGAAACCGGTCAATTTACCCGCAATCGCGAAATCAGCCGGATAGGCGCCATCGACCCCAATGCGTGGGAAGCGGAAGAGCGCCTGTACTGGCAGCGCCTCACCAAGGCGCATGACGCGATTGACCGCCACCTCGCGCAAGATTCCTCCGTCACATTCGGCTTTGCCAATGGCGCTGAGGTGCAGGTAGAGCCGGTGAGCGCCTGCGCCACCAGGTTCGAACTTTCCGGCGACGGCGGCAGGGCTGTCGCCGATGGCAGCCGCGTCGTGATCGGCATCAAGTTCGACGGGTTCGACTATCCCGAAGACGTGTTTGCTGGGGCGGTTGCGCATGAGCTTGCGCACAACCTTCTCGGCCACCGCGCATGGCTTGACCGCAACAAGCGGGGCCGCCGCAATGTCCGCTCGACCGAGCGCGAGGCGGACCGGCTGATGCCGTGGCTGCTCGCCAATGCAGGCTACGATCCAGCGGTTTCCGTGCAATTTCTCGAACAATACAAGCCGACCAGCGGCGCAGTGTTGTTTATTGGCGGCTCGCATGACAAGTGGAAAGACCGCGTGCGCCGCGTGTCCGCCGAATTGCCGCGCATCCGGCAATTGATGGAATCGCACGGATGCGCGGACTGGTCGGTGCATTTCGAGCGCGAGATCGACCCCGATAAAGGGCATTAACAGCCCCGGCTAACCCCACTCCTGCGTCCAGCCGGTGCACCCGCGCGCCGATAGACGGCAGAATCCGCTGCGACGTTTGTAAAAATCAGCTACACACGCCGGTCTATGGCAGTGCTACCGATCCAGCCTGTACCTTTCTTCGCGAGCAAGAACCGCGCTTTCTGGAACCTCCAGCTAGCCGGATGGGGCGGCGCGTTCCTGCTGCGCGCGGTCTCTGCGCTGGCCAATGGGCAGCCGCTGGACCTGCTTGCGATCATCCTCGTGACCACGATTACTGGTTTTTCGATCACACTGGTCCTGTCGGTGATCTACCGCCAGCTCATCGACCGCAAGCCGGTTGTCACTTGGGGCATGACTGCGCTGACGCTGGCCGGGGCGGTGATCGTCTATGCCTCGATCGATGCGTGGGTGCAGGGCATCTATTACGGCGGCGCGCGCGAGACGAATTTCGCGCAGCTGTTCCTTGGCCTGTCCTTCATCCCGCTGACGCTGCTGGGCGGGTGGAGCGCGCTGTATTACGCGATCAATTTCTTCCTGACCGCCGAACAGCAGGCCGACCGGCTTGAGCGGCTGGAGGCGCAAACCACCGCCGCGCAGCTTGCCATGCTGCGTTACCAGCTCAATCCGCACTTTCTGTTCAACACGCTGAACTCGATCAGCGCGCTGGTGCTGCTCAAGCAGACCGAGCCTGCCAACGCGATGCTGACCCGGCTATCGGGCTTCCTGCGGCACACGCTGATCGCGGAACCCGGCAGCCAGGTGACGCTCGACCAGGAGATCGAGACCCTCGGGCTTTACCTCGATATCGAACGGATGCGCTTCGAAGAGCGCCTGCGCACCCAGTTCGACATCGATGACGAGGCGCGCAATGCGCGCCTGCCCTCGATGCTGTTGCAGCCGCTCGTCGAAAACGCGATCAAATACGCTGTCAGCCCCCAGGAAGAGGGAGCGCGCATCTCCGTCACCGCCCGCATTGTCGGGGACCGGCTGCGCATGACTGTCGAGGATAGCGGCCCCGGCCTCGATGGGCCGCTGCAGCACAGCCTCATCGATATCGACGGGCAGGCAGTGACCGACCAGCCCGTTTCGACCGGCGTAGGCCTTGGCAATATCCGCAACCGGCTGATGCAGGCCTACGGCGATGCCCACGTGTTCGAGACCCGCTCGGAGCCGGGCGGGGGCTTCACAGTGCTGATCGAAATCCCATATGAACCGGTAACGGCATCCGAGCCCAAGCTCGAGAGCGAGCCCGAACCCGAACCGGTCGCCAAAAATGCATCGGTCGGCGCAGCCCCTGAACCTGCGGTAGATAATGTGATAAACCTGAACCCCCCACGCGCCATTGGATCTTCCTAATGCCTATTCGTACAATCCTAGTCGACGATGAGAAACTCGCCATTCAGGGCCTCCAGGTAAGGCTTGAACCCTTTGAAGATGTCGAGGTGATCGACACTTGCTCGAATGGCCGCGAGGCGATTCGCAAGATCAAGACCGAAAAGCCCGATCTGGTCTTCCTCGATATCCAGATGCCCGGTTTCGACGGGTTCTCTGTGGTCAAGGGCGTGATGGAGATCGAACCGCCGCTGTTCGTCTTCGTGACCGCTTATGAAGAGCACGCGATCCGCGCATTCGAGGCCAATGCGGTCAATTACCTGATGAAACCGGTCGACGAGGACAAGCTCGCCGACACGGTTGAGCGTGTGCGCCAGCGTCTGTCCGAAAAGAAATCCGCCGAAGATGCCGACCAGCTGCTCGACGTGTTGGCCGAGGTTGCGCCAGATCGCGCGGCCAATTTCAACGAAAGCGAAGATGCAGGAGCGGAGCGCTTCGAAAAGCTGATCAATGTGAAGGATCGCGGCCAGATTTTCCGTGTCGAGGTTGAATCGATCGAACATATCGAGGCGGCGGGCGACTACATGTGTATCTATACCGGCGACAATTCGCTGATCCTGCGCGAGACGATGAAGGATCTCGAACGCAGGCTAGACCCGCGCAAATTTCAGCGCGTCCACCGCTCGACCATCGTCAATCTCGACCAGGTTCGGCAGGTGAAGCCGCACACGAATGGCGAATGCTTTCTGGTTCTGGATTCGGGCGCCGAGGTGAAGGTGAGCCGGTCTTACCGCGATGTCGTGGCGAGATTCGTGCATTGATGTTTGCGCCCTAACGCCGGGCGCGGGCCATCTGGCTCGCGACCATTCCGCGGCACGGGCTTGGTCGCGGAGAACGGTCGCATAGCGAGCGCGGATGCGCTTGCACAAAACAAATGACTCGGCCAAGCATCCCGACATGCCCCAATTCACTCTCCCCGGCTTCGACCTCGACCGCTTCGTTCGCGAAACGCTGGACGAAGACCTGGGCGTCGGCCTCGACGGCGGCGGCAAGGACGTCACGAGCGAGAGCGTTATCCCGGCGGATGCGCGCTTTTCCGGTGTGATGGACAGCCGCGATGCGGTGGTGATCGCAGGACTCCCGCTGGCCGAGGCGTTTTTTCGCCATCTCGACCCGGACCTCCAGATCGAAAGCCTGGTGCAAGACGGCGACAAGGTCGGCGCGGGCACCGACCTGATGCGGCTCGAGGGCAATGCCCGCGCGCTGCTCACCGCCGAACGCAGCGCGCTCAACATCGTCCAGCACCTCTCGGGCATCGCCACGATGGCGCATGACTATGTGACCGCGATGCGAGGGCCCGGGGGCAACCCCTCCTGCACCCTTCTCGACACCCGCAAGACCCTGCCCGGCCTGCGCGTGCTCGAGAAATACGCCACCCGGATGGGCGGCGCGCAGAACCACCGGATGGGGCTGTGGGACGCCGCCATGATCAAGGACAACCATGTCGCGGTCGCAGGAAGTGTCGGCGAAGCGGTGCGCCGCGCGGCGGAGGCCGGGGTGAAGCCCATCATCTGCGAGGTTGACCGGCTCGACCAGATCGAACCCGCGCTGGAGGCGGGCGCGCATCACCTGCTGCTCGACAACATGGCGCCCGAAGTGCTCGCGCAGGCGGTCGAGATGGTCGCAGGCCGCGTCCCGACCGAGGCAAGCGGCGGAATCAATCTCGATACGATCGCGGCCAAGGCGGCGAGCGGGGTCGATTACTGCTCGGTCGTACCGGTTGACGCAGAGCGCGCCGGCGGCGGATGTGGGACTGGACTTTACGCCGCTATGAGAATTGCGAGCGGTCCTCGCCCGCTCTCCATAAATCTGTTCGCCGCGATCCTGCTTACGCTCGCCATTGCCAATCTCGCCGCCGCGCTGTTCGATCTGCCTGCGCAGCAGGAACTTCTGCGCTCGCTCGGCCTCGGGCTCGACTGGAACCGCGACTGGACGATCATCACAAGTTCGGCATGGTTCACGATCGAGCTCATCCCGATCGCGCTGGTCTGGCTCGCCGCGAGCCGGTTTGCGCGGTGGTTCATCGCCGGTATGGCGGGATTGAAAGCGGTGCTGCTGGTGACCAACCTGCCGATGCTCTATCCGCTGCCGGGCATCTTTGCGGGCCAGTCCATCGCGCTTGCCGCCGTGGCGCTGCTGTTCACCCGCGGCGCGCAGACGTGGTTTGCGCACAAGGAGATCGATCCTGCGACATTCGATTAGCATCACAGGCGTTCTGCTGGCCCTCGCTTTGCCCGCAGCGGCCAGCGCACAGGCCTATCAATGCCGCGCGCCGCAGATCCGCAGCGTGCCGCAGGTGACGCCCGATGGCCCGCGGCGCGAGCTGCCCGTGACAGGCTACACGATGGCGCTGAGCTGGTCGCCGGAGTTCTGCAAGCCGCGCACAGACAGCCGCGGCCACTCAATGCAGTGCTCGGGCGATAACGGGCGCTTTGGCTTCGTCGTGCATGGCCTGTGGCCGGAGAGCCGCGGGACGTGGCCGCAATGGTGCTCCACAAACGGACGCCTTACTCCGCAAGAGACGCGCGCGAATATGTGCATGATGCCCTCAGCCCGGCTGGTGGCGCGGCAATGGGCCAAGCATGGCAGCTGCATGACCCGGCGGCCCGCGACCTATCTGAAGGTGACGCGCATATTGTGGGAAAGCCTGCGCATCCCCGATTACGACCGCATCAGCCGCGAGGACGGCCTCACCGCAGGCCGCATCCGCCAGGCCTTCGCCGACGCCAATCCGGGCTGGAGTGCATCGCAGGTCGGCGTGAAGCTGAACGGACGCGGATGGCTCCAGGAAATCCGCCTTTGCTACGGCGCGCGGTTCCGGCCCACGCGGTGCGATACAGGGCGGTACGGCGCACGGGACGGCGTGCGGGCGAAGATCTGGCGGGGGCTGTGAGCGAAATTTGACCGAGATCAATGCGGGCTGGCATCGAGACTGATAGTCAGCGCGCATGATCAACATCGAGAAACTCTCCGAAGATGCCCATCGCATAGTCGTAATGGAGGAATTTCATCAGGACGACGCCGAGAAGCTCATCGAATTCGCGAAAGCGCGCGAAGAAGCCGGTGGCGGCGGCCATGTGCTGGCCGACCTCACCGCGATGGCAGGCTTCACCTGGTCCGCAGTCTCGATCGAATTGGCGCACATCCCCAGCCTGATGAAATGGGTTTACGGCCTCGACCGGATCGCGATCGTTTCCGATGATGACTGGATACGAACCGCCTCCCGGCTGGAAAGCGCCTTGCTTCCGGGTGTGGTCTATCAGGTCTATGACGATGACGAGGCGGACGCCGCGCGGGCATGGATCATGGAAGAGGCGGAGGGTCCGCACACCGGCGCATTCCGGGAGCTTGATATCGGCAAGCCGGACATAGCCGCATTCGAGCTTTCGGGCCGGCTCGACCGCGAAGAATCCGAACGCGGCGTGGCAATGGTGCGCGCGCGGATGGAAGAGGCCGATTGCTCGCGGCTCATGATCGTCATCAGGCACTGGCACGGTTTCGATCCCGATGCCCTGCTCAGCCGCGTCGTGGCGAGCGGAAAGCTCGACCTGATCGGCAGGCTCGATCGCTACGCCATCGTCGGGGGTCCGAAGTGGATCGGAAACGTAGCCGGGTTCTTCAGCGCCGCGCTGAAGCCCGAAATTCGCGCTTTCGACCTCGCTGAGCAGGACAAAGCGATTACGTGGCTTGGCGGCTAAGGCATCCGGAGCTCAGCTCCCTCGATAGCTGATCGATTGCCATGGAGATCGGGCCGAATACAAGTGCGCGACACTTGCCGGTCGGCATTAGGCACATTCTGGCGTATAAGCGTATGAATGAATTCCACGTCGCCTCTTGGTCCCGAAGGCCCAGCGCAAGCAGAACCAAAGGCAGGCGCGTCTGCCGAAAAGGTGTTCAAGCTCCTAGAGCGCCTCTTGCTTGTCGTCGCGGCGTTGATGACGCTCGTGGCGGCAGGAGCGGAGGTTGTCTTCGTATTCGAGAAGCAAGCCGTCGCTCTCGCCGACATCCTCCTCATGTTCCTCTACACTGAAGTGCTGGCAATGATCGCGATCTTTTACACAGGTCGCGGTTCGTTTTTCGTATTTCCGATCTTCATTGCGATCACAGCCATTGCCCGTTTGATCGTCTTGCAGGGCAAGGACATGGCCGCCCAGAATGTGGTGTACGAAGCGGGTGCAATCCTATTGCTGGCGATCGCTGCGGTACCGTGATGGGGCGCATCCGCTCTACGTGAGCTAGCTCCGCCGCTCCCTGAAAAACCCACGCAGGATTTCTGCTGCTTCGGCTTCGCCCATTCCTGAGTAGACCTCGGGCCGGTGCAGGCATTGCGCTTGCTCGAACACGCGCGCGCCGTGTTCAACCGCGCCGCCCTTGGGGTCGCTGGCGGCGTAATACAGCCGCGCGATCCGGGCGTGAGAGATTGCGCCCGCGCACATCGCGCACGGTTCCAGCGTGACGTAAAGATCGCAGCCGATCAGGCGGTCCTGACCCAATGCCTCTGCCGCCATGCGCAGCGCGCGCATTTCGGCATGACCGGTCGGGTCGGGGGGTGAGCGCGTGGCGTTGGCCGCCACCGCGATGACCTCATCGCCCGATACGACAACGGCGCCGACGGGCACTTCGCCCATCGCCGCCGCATCGCGCGCCGCATCAAGGGCGCGCAGCATGGCTGGCGGGACCGGCCAGCGTGTGCCCGGCCCCGTCACAGCCAAATGCCTTTACTCCTCGTCGCCAGTGACCGGCTCGCCTTCGGCATCCGGCTGATCGACGTCAACATCGAGCGTCGGCGCTTCAATATTGGTGTCCACATCCACGTCCGTACCGGTTCCACATCAAACTCTGGCAGGTTACCGCCTTCAACTTCTGGAAGCGAGCCTTCTTCGGTCTGGTCGACATCGCATGCGGCAAGGCCAAGAGAAGCTGTGGCGACAAGTGCTGCGGTGATGAATTTTTTCATGTTTTTCCTCCAAATGACGTTCCGGTGCACTGCGTTGCGCTGGATTATCGTCAAACCGACAATGGACTGCGCGAATGAAAGGTTCCAGAATTTAATTTACGCGCTCGTCACAGGGGCGAGTTTGCTTGACGCGAAACGCGCCCCCGGCTATGCGCGCCGCTTTCCGGGATAACCCGAAACCTTGGGCCGCCGAATCGCTGGCAGCCCCCAATTGTAAACAAACGAGAGATATCATGTCGCGGATTTGCGAACTGACCGGCAAGGGTCGCCAGGTGGGCAACAATGTCAGCCACGCCAACAACAAGACCAAGCGCGTCTTCCTGCCGAACCTGCAGAACGTCACGCTGCTGAGCGAAAAGCTCGAGCGCGGTTTCAAGTTCCGCGTGTCGACCCACGGCCTGCGCTCGGTCGAGCACAATGGCGGCCTCGACAACTGGCTGCTCAAGACCAAGGACGAAAAGCTTTCGCCGCGCGCGCTCAAGGTGAAGCGCGAGCTCAAGAAAGCTGCAGCCGACGCCGCTTAGGGCGGCAAAGCAGCATTCAAAGACGATAAAGGCGTGCGGAGCATCGGCTCTCGCGCGCCTTTTTGCGTCTGAGTGTCATTAGGCGGCGGGATCGAACACGAGTTTTGCCAACAGAGTGCGCTGGATGAGCGACATATTGTCGTCCGAGATCAGCCAGATCGCCGCACGGCCATCCTCCATCTCGCGCACGGCCAGCCCCTCGTAATTTTCGCGCGGAATCACGCCTGCCAGGTCTAGCACGACCTCCGGTGCCCAAGGCTCTGATTGGTCGGCAACGGGCGGCGGGCCGAGCGCCAGCTTGCTCTGAAATGGAGGCATACCTCCGCCCGGATCGAGGTTGCGCAGCAGCAGCAGCACGCGGCCATCGGGCAGCTGGGCGATATCGGTCGTCGCATGGCCCGGCACAGGCGGCAGATAGGCGAATGTCTGCTGCGCTGCGCCCTCCGCCGGATCGCTTGCGAAAACGATCCCTGTGCGCCGCCCTTCTGGCAGGATGAGAAAGCGGCCATCGCGCAGCCGGGTCATTGCCTCTGCGCCGCTGTTGACGCTCCAGTCCAGCGCGCCCGTTTCAAGGTTGCGCACACCGTCCGGTTTTCCGGTGTCATCATAGCGGATGACCGCGTGGGTCTGCTCGACAGCCAGCCAGTATCGACCCGTCGCCGGATCGCTGGCGGCCGCCTCGATATCTATAAGGTCATCCAGACGGTCCAGAGGAACCGATTGCATCGTCACTTCGGACGGGCGAGCAGGCCGGTCGGGAGCGCCGAAGGTGAACTGCCCGCCGCGATCGGAAAAGGCGCGGAGCCCCCCATCCTCCAGTGTGATGAGCGCGGAGAAACCCCCGAACAGCAGGCTGTCAGCCGAATAATGCCACACCCCCGCGACGGACCATGCCGGATCATCGCTGGCAGAGGCCGCCTGGACTTGCTCGATCGCTATATTTTGAGGGGGACGCTCAAGTGCGGCGGTGCGCAGCCATGTTCCCGGCGCGCATAATGCCGCAACCATGATCGCCGCGAGCGCGCGGCGGCGATTGCGCATCTTAGGTCAGCACCCGGTCAATCCATCGGGCCGGTGAAAAGCAGCGGATCAAGCCGCGCGTCGTTCCACTTGAGGCTCCAGTGCAGGTGCGGCCCGGTGGCGCGGCCCGTTGCCCCGACATTGCCGATATGTTGCCCCTGCTCAACGCTCTGGCCTTCCTCAACGACAATGCGTGAGGCGTGCAAAAATGCGCTGTTGAGGCCCGATCCGTGGTCGATGATGATGAGCCCGCCTTCGAGGCTGAACCCGGTGCGCGCGAGCACCACCACTCCGTCTGCCGGTGCGACAAACGGCACTCCATTGCCCGGCGCGATATCAATGCCCGAATGGTAGCTGCCCGGCTCGCCCCGATAGATGCGCTGGCGTCCGAACCGTCCTGAAATGCGCCCTTTGACCGGCCAGATGAAGTCCTGACGCCACCCGGTCGCGCCGGTTTCCCTCGCCCGCGCGGCGACGATGGCGTTCCATTCAGGCTCGCGCTTCTTCCACCATGCCTCGCTGCTGCCGCCGCCGCGCTTGGCGACATTAACGCGCTCGATCTGCCATTTGCGCGCCGAGACGGAGAGGTCTTCAGCGATGGTGCGCCCGCTTTCGTTCCTGGCGACAAGCGTCAGCTCATCCGCGCTGTCGCGGTCGAATGCGGCGAAGAACGTGCCGTCCTCGGCAATATCGAGTTCCTTCCCGCCAAGCGTGGCGCTCACTGCGCCCTGCGGTGCAAGCCCGCGGATCCACCCGCCTTGCGTAAGCTCTCCGGAATAGGTGAAGCCACGTTCGGAGATCGCAGCCTCGGCTCCGCGAGCGGGCTGGGCGGCAGTGTCAGGATTGCTGTTCGCGGCGGTAACGACCCCGGCGAGGGCCGCGCCGGCCATGCTCCATGACTTCCAGCGGGTCGGCATGATTGTCACCCCTGTCCGAGCAAGCGGCGCGTCGCGATCTCGGCCGAGGCGTAGGCCTCCTGGTGCTCGGCGCTCCAATACCGCAATTCCTCAAGTGGGATCACATCGCCCGAAACCGCGCAAAAAACATGCTGGCCGGGGCGCAGCACGCGAAAGCTGGCGGGGGCGTAATAGAGTTTGGCGGCTTTATCGCCGGAGGACATCAACATGGGCGTCTCACTAACATCGGAACCTTAGTCAAACAAATCGTCCTGCCGCGCGGGTGTTCCGGGGGCGGGCGTCGATTTGGTGCGCGGCTTGGGCTTTTTCTGAGGCGGGCGGGCGGCGCTGGCAGGAATTACGTCTAACGCATCGTCCTTGAATTGAAGCTTAAGCGCAGTCTCTCTCTCGGCTTGCGCCTTGCTGGTGAGCGCCTTGCCCGATGCATCGCGCACGATGGCGTATCCTCGCGCGAGCGGCTTTTCCGGGTGCAATTGCTCCGCCAGCCGGGCGAGCGCGGCGAGCTGGTCGCGTTTCGCTGCCATCGGGCGTTCGACCAGAGCGGGGGTGAGGCGTGCGCGTTCGAGCCGCCGCTGCGCCTCGGCGTGCGCGCGGGTCAGCGCGCTGGGGGACAAGCGCGAGGCCGTGCCCGCAAGCCTTTCGCGTCCCTGTGCTGCCCGGTCCATCAGGCCCCGGCGCAGGCGGTCGGACAATTCATCGAGCCGCTGCGCCTGCGGTTGCAGCAGGTTTTCAGCGCGGGGAAGCCGGCGCACGCGCACCTCGAGCCGTTCGCGCCCAAGCTCGACCGGGCGATAGACCGCGCGGCGCTGCCGGTTGGCAAAGTCCGCAAGAGTGGCGTCAAGGTCGACACGCACCGGCACCGCCATTTCTGCCGCTGCCGTCGGCGTCGGCGCGCGCCGGTCTGCGGCATAATCGGCAAGCGTGGTATCGGTCTCATGCCCGACCGCCGATATCACCGGAATGGTACATTCTGCGATGGCGCGGACCACCGCCTCTTCGTTGAAGCTCCACAAATCCTCGATCGAGCCGCCCCCGCGTGCGACAATCACGACGTCGGGACGGGCCACCGGGCCGCCGGAAGGAAGCTCGGAAAAGCCGCGAATAGCCGCTGCGACCTGCTCCGCTGCGCCCTGCCCCTGCACCAGCACCGGCCAGACGATCACATGGCTCGGAAACCTGTCCGCCAGCCGGTGGAGGATATCGCGAATAACCGATCCGGTTGGCGAAGTGACCACGCCGATGGTGCGCGGCAGGAACGGAAGCGCGCGTTTTCGCTCACGCGCAAACAGCCCTTCGGCCTCCAGCCGGGCGCGCGTTTTCTCAAGCAGCGCCAGCAAGGCGCCTTCGCCCGCCAGCTCGAGGCTCTCGATCACGATCTGGTATTTCGAGCGCCCGGCATAGGTTGTCAGCTTGCCGGTCGCGATCACTTCCAGCCCGTCCTCCGGCACGAAAGCGAGGCGGTTCGTGCTGCCCCGCCACATGACCCCGTCGAGCACGGCCTTTTCATCTTTGAGCGCGCAATAGAGGTGGCCCGAAGCCGCGCGCTTCACCCCTGACAGCTCGCCGCGCAGCCGCACGTGGCCGAACCGCTCCTCCACCGTACGCTTCAGCGCAGCCGAAATCTCGGTGATCGACAGCGGCTGGGCGTTGTCGCCTTGCGCCACGCGCGCTACGAGCCCGTCATTGTTGGAATTGGAGGGAGCGCGAGCCATGAATATCCTTCTGCTGGGTTCGGGTGGACGCGAACATGCTTTAGCATGGAAACTGGCGCAATCCCCAAGCTGCGAGCGCCTGCTGGCTGCCCCCGGAAATCCGGGCATCGCCGAGTGCGCAGAAACCGCAGGCGTCGATGCCGCCGACCACGATGCCTGCATCCGGTTCTGCAAGGCTCAGGAAATCGACCTCGTCGTAATCGGCCCCGAAGCGCCGCTGGTCGATGGGCTGGGGGACAGCCTGCGCGGCGCAGGGATTGCAGTATTCGGCCCCTCGAAGGCCGCCGCACAATTGGAAGGCAGCAAGGGCTTTACCAAGGATTTGTGCGAGCGCGCAGGCATCCCGACCGGGGCCTATGTCCGCACCACCTCGCTCGATGAAGCGCGGAGCGCACTCTCCCGCTTCGACCCGCCTTACGTGCTCAAGGCCGACGGACTGGCGGCTGGCAAAGGCGTGGTGATCGCCGACACGATCGAAAGCGCGGAAATGGCGCTCGCGGACATGTTCTCCGGCCAGTTCGGCGATGCCGGGGCCGAGGTCGTGATCGAGGAGTTCCTCGAAGGGGAAGAAGCCAGTCTTTTCGCGCTCACCGATGGCGAGACCATCCTTCCCTTCGGCACCGCGCAGGATCACAAGCGCGTCGGCGAAGGCGATGTCGGGCCGAATACCGGCGGCATGGGTGCCTATTCGCCCGCTCCGGTGCTGACGTCAGAGCTTCAGAGCCGCGCGATGGACGAAATCATCCGCCCTACGGTCGATACGATGCGCGCGGAGGGCATGCCCTATTCCGGCGTGCTCTATGCCGGACTGATGCTGACGGCGGATGGTCCCAAGCTGATCGAATACAATTGCCGCTTCGGCGATCCCGAATGCCAGGTGCTGATGATGCGGCTCGAGAGCGATCTGGCCGAAGTGATGCTGGCCTGCGCCAAGGGCGAGCTTTCGGGCGTGGGCGCGGACTTTTCCGAACAAACCGCGCTCACCGTGGTGATGGCGGCAGAAGGCTATCCTGCAACCGCGCAGAAGGGCGGCGCCATCGACCTGCGTGACGCGGAAGACGGGAGCGCCAAGGTCTTCCATGCAGGCACCGCGATCAAGGACGGCTCGCTGGTCGCCAACGGCGGCAGCGTGCTGAATGTAACCGCAATGGGAGCAAACGTCACCGAAGCGCAGGCGGCGGCGTATGCCGCGGTGGACGCGATAGGCTTCGAAAGCGGGTTCTGCCGCCGCGATATCGGCTGGCGCGAAGTCGAACGCGAGCGGGGCTAAGGCTCGGAGCTTGGCCCGGGAACAAGCGCGCCGTCGGGATCGTCTGCAAGATGGCTCTGCAGCTCATTCGTGAGCCATTGCCGGAATGCCCGCACCTTCTGCAAATGCCTGCGAGCTTCGGGATACACCAACCTGAACACGCCTCCCGGTACGGACCACCGCAGTGCCGATCCGCTTGAGCCTCTGGTCTGCCACTTCCGAGACGAACAGCGCCGGGGCAAGGATGGCGATCCCGTTCCCGCTCATCGCCGCCGCTGCGTCTAGCACCTGCGAGATCGAATTCGAGCCCGCGCGGTGGTTGCCGCCCGTCCGCACCGTACCCCTCCCCACAGCGCGCCGTGTCCCACACCTGCCACCAGGCCGTTCCCGGTGAGATCCGGTGCTCGTCGGCGATTGTCGGATCATCGCCCTGCAATCCAGGGTGCTTTTCAATGAATTCCGGGCTGGCGAAGGGCGCAATTCCAAGGCGCATCAGGAAGTGCGATTCCAGCCCCGATGCCACATCCCGCGATAGCCTGACGGCGAGGTCGGTCTCGCCCGCCTCGAGATCGACATAGCGATTGCTGACTTCGATCCGCACCGCGATTTCGGGATTGGCGAGCTGAAAGGCACCCAGCCTCGGCGCGAGGAAATTCGTGGCGAATGTCTGGAAGCAGGCGATCGATAGCACCGAGTTTTCGCTTTCGCCGAGAGCAGCAAAGGCGCCCTCCATCGAAGCGAAAGCCTCTGCGATCCTCGGGGCCAGCGCCTCTCCGGCAGGGGTAAGCTCCATGAAGCGACCCTGCCGAACGAACAGCACCGTGCCGACCCGCTGCTCAAGGCTTTTGATCTGATAGCTCACTGCGGCCTGAGTCAGCCCCAGTTCCTCGCCCGCGCGGGTGTAATTGCGGTGGCGAGCCGCTGCCTCGAAGGCCCTGATGGCGGTGAGAGGAGGCAGGCTTCGCATTGGCCTACTATAAGTCTGGCTTATGCTTTTGGCCAGCTTTTGATTGGTCTTTCCCCCGCCCGAGGAGCAATTTGCACCGGTCACTTACAAGGGAGACCGATATGAAGATCCTCGCAACCGCAATCGCTCTGACGTTGGGCGCCGCTGCATTTCCCGCCTCTGCCGATCCCGGCACGCACAGCATCGAGGTCACGTATGAAGACCTGAACCTTGTCAGCTCCGCTGGACTCGCAACCCTCGACAAGAGGATCGCGATCGCTGTCAGGAAGGTCTGCAACGTCAAATGGACACGCTCGATCCGGGCCGGAACCGTATCGCGAAAATGCATCAAGGAAACCAAGCAGGATATCGCACCCGTGCGTGACGAGGTTGTCGCACGGGCGCGAGCCGAAGCGGTCGGCGCCGGGCTTGCCCACAAGTCGCGCTGATCCTGAAAGCCCCGCCCGGCCCAGTCCCTCGGGCGGGGCTTTCCATCATCACGCACCCGCGAATTTGATTTCGATCAATGATGCTTCGCATGCGCCGTGCTTTATTGCGGTCATGACAAAAGCCCCCATCATCCTGTTCGCCGCGCCGCCAGTGCTTCTTGCCGCGCTTCTCTCCGCCTGCCAGACGACCGCGCCTGCCGCGCAGGCTGCGGCCGATCCCGATCCGCCCGCTTTCGTCGAGGCCGCTTGCGGGGGATGCCATGCGGTCGAGCCGCCTTTCCTTTCACCCAATCCGGCCTCGCCCACGTTCGAGGCCATCGCCAATAATCCCGGTGTCACCGATGAGACGCTCGCCAGTTGGCTGGCCGATGCGCACAATTATCCCGAAGTGATGGATTTCGACCTTGAGCCTGAACAGATCGAGCAAGTCGCGAATTACCTGGTGACGCTGCGCCGCGACGATTACGTGCCTGCGCAGTGAATTGAGGCGCCAGGATTTTCCTACAAGAGCCGTGCGCTCTATAGCGCGCGCGGTTCTTTCAAATCGTCGGTATTCGCCCATTAGGAGCTTTCGTGTTGGAAATGTGTCATGCATATCCAACATCGCTAAACTATTGATATTCATAGCAAGTGGGCCGAGAATACGCATGACACTTCTGCCGATGTGTCATGCGTATCCTACATCTTTTCGCCCTATCGCTGCGCTACTTGAGGGCTTTTGTCGCCCTATCGCTGCGCTACTTGAGGGCTTTTGTCGCCCTATCGCTGCGCTACTTGAGGGCTTTTGTCGCCCTATCGCTGCGCTACCTGAGGGCTAGAGCTTCTCACCCATAAGCGCTTTCATATCGACCTCGGGACGCGGGCCGTAATGTGAGATGACTTCGGCGGCGGCGACGGCTCCGCGCTTCAGGCAGCGGTCGAGCGCTTCGCCCTTGGCAAATCCGGACAGGAAGCCCGCGGCGAACTGGTCGCCTGCGCCGGTCGTGTCGATCACCTTGTCGATCGGTTCGGCGGCAACCTCGGCGCGCTCTCCATTGGCAATGGCGACCGCGCCTTTCTCGCTGCGGGTCGCGACCAGCACCGGCACCTTGCCCGCCACAGCGGCGAGGCCCGTTTCGAAATCGTCCTCGCCTGTCAGTGTCGCCAGCTCGCTTTCGTTGACGAACAGAATATCGATCACGCCGTCTTCGATCATACCGCGGAAATCGTCGCCGTGGCGGTCGATCACGAAGCTTTCGCTCGCCGTGAAGGCGATCTTTCGGCCCGCTTCGCGCGCAACCTCGATGGCGCGGCGCATGGCGCGGCGCGGCTCTTCGGGATCCCACAGATACCCTTCGAGATAAAGGATCCCGCCGCTCGCGATCAGGCTTTCATCGAGCGCGGCGGCAGGCAGGAACTGGCCTGCGCCCAGGAAAGTGTTCATCGTCCGCTCGCCGTCAGGCGTCACGAAGATCAGCACCCGGCCGGTCGCAGGCTCGCCTTCGCGCGCCGGAGTGTCGAAATCGATGCCGGTGGCGCGCATGTCGTGGCGGAACACCTTGCCGAGCTGGTCGTCGGCAACCTGCCCGATAAACGCGCATTGCAGGCCCAGCGTGGAAAGGCCCGCAAGCGTGTTGGCAGCCGATCCGCCCGACAATTCGCGGGCCGGCGGCATCGCGGAATACAGCTCATCGGCGCGCGCTTCGTCCACCAAGGTCATGCCCCCGCGATTAAGCTCGAGCTCCTCGATCAGCTCCTCTTCGCAAGAGGCAATCACATCCACCACGGCATTGCCGATGGCGATCACGTCGTAACGCGGTTCAGTCACTGGGGTTCATCCTGTCTTGAAGATTGGCTAGAAGTTCGCCGCCCCGCCTAGCGGCCTCTGCGCCTCAGGCCAAGGGGGTGGATGAACGCCGTCTTCGCGTTTGACTTCGCCGGATTGTCGCAGCATCCATTCATGCGTGAATGCCGTCATCGCATCTTTGGCAAAAGCCTTTGGTCAGCTGGGCGACCCCCGGATCCTGAGCGTCGCAGTCAAGAGCATTGCGCTGACCGTCCTGATCTTCGTGGGCGGCGGGATCGGAGTCTATTTCGGGCTCGACCGGCTGTTTGCGTGGCTCGCCTGGGATGCGGGCGGCTTTGTGTCGATAGCTGCAGCGGTGATCATCGCGCTGATTGCCTTCTGGTTCCTGTTCCGGGTGGTCGCGCTCGCGGTGCTTCAGTTCTTTGCCGACGAGATCGTCGCCGCGGTCGAGGCGCGGCATTATCCCGGCCTCGCCGACAAGGCACGCGCGCTGCCGCTGCACCGGGACATTGCCAATTCGGTGCGGGGATTTGGCCGGGCGCTGGGGTTCAACCTGCTCGCCTTGCCGGTCGCGGCGGTCCTGATTTTCACGGCATTTGGCCCGGCCATCGTGTTCCTGCTCGTAAACGCCGTGCTGCTTGGCCGCGAGCTTACCGATATGACCTGGCTGCGCCACAGCGGAGGCGTTCGCAGGCCAGGCCCGGTGCCGGGGAGCGAGCGGTTCATGCTCGGGATAGTGACTGCGACGATGATGCTCATCCCATTTGTGAACCTGCTCGCGGCAATTGTGGGGGCAGCGGCAGGTGCGCATTTGACCCTCGATGCGATGCGCCGCATGGAGCCGGGCGATGCGTAACCTCGCCTTGATAGCTGCGCTCGGCGCGACCTCTGCATGTGCAGGCTCGGGCTTTATCCCGGCGCCCTCCAACGCGCCGGTGTATCAGCCTGCCGCCCAATCACCTCCAGCGCCGGTCCGGCAACCGGTGCGCCAGCCAATGCGCGGGCCGCAGAGCATTATCGGCCAGAGCGCACAGGCGCTCACGGCGCGGCTGGGAAAGACCCGGATCGATCTCAGGGAAGGGGATGCGCGCAAGCTCCAGTTCGCCGGGCCGACCTGCGTGCTCGATATCTACCTCTATCCGCGTGAATACGGAACTCAGCCGGTTGCGACCCATGCCGAGGCGAGGTTGAAGGATGGCGGCGCCAGCATCGACAGCGCGGCCTGCACCTCGGAGATTGCGCGGCGGTAACCCGGTCTTAAGCATATGCATGGCATAGGCGCTCCTACGTATCGAAGGGGTTTCACCGGGCTATGACGACACATTTCACCGAGCTTGCACAGCGCGCCGTGAGCGATGGCGCGATTTCGCCACAGGAATTGCTTGCCTTGCGCCAGCAGGGCTGGGGCGATGGCCAGATTACGCGCGAAGAAGCCGAAGCGATCTTCGCGATCAACAACGTGATCTCGGAGCGCGATGAGGAATGGTGCGACTTCATGGTCGAGGCTGTCGGCGAATACGTGCTCAATGCCGCGCAGCCGCGCCTGCAATGCAGCGAGGAAGAAGCCGACTGGCTCATCGCGCAGGTCGATCATGACGGCGTGGTCGAAAGCATGGCCGAGCTTGAAACGATCGTCCGCATCATCGAGCGCGCTCAGAACGTCCCGGTCAAGCTGAAGGATTACGTCCTCGCGCAGGTCGAACGCGAAGTGCTCACCGGCACCGGCCCGGCCCGCTGCGGCGGCGAGCTGTCAGCCACGCACATCAGCGCCGCCGAAGTTCGCATCCTGCGCCGCGTCATTTTCGCCAGCGGCGGCCATGGCCCGGCTGCAGTCAGCCGCTTCGATGCCGAAATGCTGTTCCGCCTGAAGGACGCGACGCTCGCCGAAGAAAACGCTGCCGACTGGGACGATCTTTTCCTCGACGGCGTGAGCAACTTCCTCAAGGGCTTCATGCTGGACAACGCGCAGATCAGCCATGGCCGTGCAGTCGAGCTTGAAAACTTCGTCGCCGATGCCGAAGCCAATGTCGGACGGTTCATGGCAAAAGCCGCTCAGGAGGCCCCGCAGGTCGCCAACCATTTCGGCAAGGTCTTCGGTAAACGCAAAGATGCACCGGGCTATGAAGAGAAAGCTGCTGCCGGCGCGCAGGTGACCGATTTCGAGCAGGACTGGCTGGAGAAGATGGTCGATGCCGATGGCGAAGTCGACGAGCTTGAACGCCGCCTGCTTGCACGGATCATCGACGAAGGCTGAGTATACTAGCGCTAGGGTTTCAGCGCTTCGAAATCCGAGGCAGCTAGCGCGCGCCAGCGGCGTTGGCGATGGCTGTAGAAAATTCGCGCAAATGCAGTGATCAAGGGCGTCAGAATGCCTGCTTCGATCGTTACGCGATCGGTGTAGCGCGCCGAGGTCTCGCTTTCCGGCGCGATTTCGATCCAGTGATCCCAGCGCTTGATCAGCGGGCCATACCCATTGTCGCGCACGAAGCGCGCCGGGCCGTCAGACGCTGGTCTGCTGATGACGACGGCCTGCCATCCGATTGGGATTATGCCCAAAAACAGCATCCACGCCCGATATTCGCCCTGCTCCCACCGATTGGGGAACGCGGAACCGCCTTTCGGAATAAACCTGATCAGCGGAGAGGCGATATGCTGCAAGAGTGCAGGGCTCTGAAGGTGTTCCCAAGCCTCGTCAGCGGAGCAATCGAGCCGGGTCGCAAGCTCAATTGTGCGGGTCATCAGACCATGAAGCTTTCGCCGCAGCCGCACGCGCCTTTCGCGTTGGGGTTCTCGAATACGAAACCGGCGGTGAAATCGTCTTCGCGCCAATCCATCGTCGACCCGACGAGATAAAGCACGCTCGCCCCGTCGATGTAGAAAATGCCGCCCGGTGTCTCGATCTTCTCGTCGAACTTGGTCTCTTCCGTGACGTAATCGACCGAGTAGGCAAGGCCCGAACAACCCCGGCGCGGGGTCGACAACTTGACGCCGATCGCGTCCTCGGGCGCCTCGCTCATGAGGTGCGCAATGCGGTCTTCCGCGCCCTTGGTGAGGGTAACGGCGGCAGGCAGTTTGCGCATCTTGGCGGCTTCTTTGGCTTCGGGCATCAGAGCATCCCCAGTTCGAGCCGCGCTTCGTCGGACATCTTCTCGGGACTCCACGGCGGGTCCCAGACGAGATTGACCTCGGCATCGCGAATGCCAGGGACGGACGAAGCGCGAAGCTCGACCTCACCCGGCATGGTTTCCGCGACGGGGCAATGCGGCGTGGTCAGCGTCATGGTGATGGTCGCATCGGCCTCGTCATCGACCTCGACGCCGTAGATCAGGCCAAGGTCGTAGATGTTGACCGGGATTTCCGGGTCGTAAATCTCCTTGAGCGCATCGACCACAGCGGTCTGCAGGTCGCTGCCGGCACCGCCCACCGGGCCCTCGGCCGGCTTTTGATGCAGGAACCCGTCGAGATAGTCGCGCTCGCGAGCCGCTTTGGATGGCGCGCTGCCCTCATCGGGGTCGACCGCGTCGGCAACCCGGGCGCGGGGCGGCTTGACCACCTCGTCATTCGGGGCAGGTGCGGCGACAAATTCCTTTTCTTCCTGAGGCTTGTTCATCATGCTTTCCCAAAAATCCGGCGTGTGCGGGCAATGCCCTCAAGCAGCGCATCGACATCGTCTTCGCCCGAGTAAATCCCGAAACTGGCCCGCGCGGTCGCCGTGACACCGAGATAGTCCATCAACGGCTGCGCGCAATGGTGCCCGGCACGGATCGCGACGTTCGCTTCGTCGAGGATTGTGCCAAGATCGTGCGGGTGGATATCGTCGATCGCAAAGCTGACGATGCCAGCACTGTCGGCGGGGCCGAACAGCGTCACGTCGTTCATTTTGCCAAGCTCGCGGCGCAATCGGGTAACGAGGCTGCTTTCGTGCTCATGAAGGCGGCCCAGCCCGACCTCGCCGATGTAGTCGGCGGCGGCGGCAAAGGCGATCGCTTCGGTGATGGCGGGCGTGCCCGCCTCGAACCTTTGCGGCGCGGGCGCGTAGGTCGTCTTTACGAAAGTCACGCGGTCAATCATCGACCCGCCACCTTCCCAAGGCGGCATTGCCTGGAGGATCTCGCTGCGTGCCCATAGCGCGCCGATACCCGTCGGGCCGTAGAGCTTGTGTGCGCTGAAAACATAGAAATCGCAGTGGAGCGCGCTCACATCCACGCTCATGTGAGGAGCAGACTGGCAGCCGTCCAACAGGATTTTCGCACCGACCTTGTGCGCCAATGCAGCAGCGCGCGGTGCATCGAGCACACTGCCGAGCACGTTGGAGACATGGCACAGGGCGACCAGCTTGTGCCGCTCGGTCAGTATGCCCTCGGCGGCATCGAGGTCGATCCGGTGATCGTCCGTCAGCGGGCAGACGTCGATTTCGGCGCCGGTCTGCGCCGCGATCATCTGCCACGGCACGATATTGGAATGATGTTCGAGCTGCGACAGCAGGATACGGTCGCCCGGCTTCAGGTTCGCCCGCCCCCAGGTGTTCGCCACGAGGTTTATCGCCTCGGTCGCGCCGCGCGTGAAGACGATCTCGTCTTCCGCTCCGCCAAGAAAGGTCGCGATCGTTCGCCGCGCATCTTCATAGGCGCGGGTCATGTCGGCGGAGCGCGAATAGACGCCCCGGTGCACGGTGGCATAATCCTCCCCCAGCGCGCGGCTCATCGCGTCGATGACGGCGCGCGGTTTCTGCGCGGTCGCCGCCGTGTCGAGGTAATGCCACGGCGCGCCTTCACGCGTGACCATGCCGGGGAAATCGGCGCGCAGGTCGGCGAGCGCGTTTATGGCAGCGGGCGCGTTCACAGGTCTGCGCCCTCCAGTGCCTTGAGCGCAGCATCGAGCAGCGTCTCACGCTCGGCATCATCAGCCAGCTCGACAAACGCATCCCCGAGAAAGGCCTGCACCAGCAGCCGCTGCGACTGTTCGGGCGACAGCCCGCGCGCGGCCATGTAATAGCGCGCGGCCTCGTCGAGTTCGCCGACGGTCGCACCGTGTGCGCACTTCACGTCGTCTGCGAAAATTTCGAGCTGCGGTACGGCATTGGCGCTTGCACCAGCCTCCATCAGCAATCCCTTGAAGTCTTGCGCGGCATCGGTTTTCTGAGCATCGCGCGCGACCTTGATCTCGCCCAGGAAATTGCCGGTGCCTGTGCCCCAGTGGACGGCGCGCACGGTCTGGTTGCTGGTCGCATCAGGCTCGGCATGGATAGTTGTCGTCACGAATTCGCGCACCGCATCGCCGCCGCCGATCGTGATCCCGCCAAACTCGAAATGCGCGCCCTTGCCGAGCGTCACTTCAACCTCGACGCGGGTGTAATCGCTGCCTGCGTTGGTTACGAACAGCTCTGCCCGTGCGCCTTCGCCCAGCGTCAGCCGGATCCGGTGCAATTCCGGAGCATCTGCGCCAACGACCATCGAGTGCCTGCGCGTTTCACCAGCGCCAATCGCGATCTCTTTCCAGTCATCGAGCGCCTCTGCGCCCAGCCGAGCGAGCGCATCGACATCGGCATAGCGCCAGGCCTCGTCACGCCGGGTCGGAAGAGTGGCCGCTTCAGGCATCGGCCATCACCGCATCGTATCCTTCGGCCTCGAGGCGATGTGCAAGTTCGGGTCCGCCGGTCTGGACGATCCGGCCATCCGCCAGAACGCTTACTTTATCCGGTTTCACGACGTCGAGCAGGCGCTGGTAATGCGTGATCAGCAACACGCCTTTGTCGGGCGCACGCATGATCGAGTTGATGCCCTCGCCCACGATCCGCAGCGCGTCGATATCGAGGCCGCTATCGGTTTCATCCAGCACCGCAAAGGCTGGATCGAGAATGCCCATCTGCACCATCTCGGCGCGCTTCTTCTCGCCGCCCGAAAAGCCGACATTCACCTGCCGCTTGAGCATTTCCATGTCCATGCGCAGCAGGCCGGCCTTCTCCTTGGCCAGCTTGAGGAACTCGCCGCCCGAAAGCGGCTCTTCACCGCGATATTTGCGCTGCGAATTGAGCGCTTCGCGCAGGAACTGCACGTTGGAGACGCCCGGAATTTCGACCGGGTACTGAAACCCGAGGAAAAGTCCGGAAGCAGCGCGTTCGTGCGGGTCGAGATCGAACAGGTCAGACCCGCGAAATTCGACTGACCCCTGCGTCACGTCATAGCCCGGCTTACCGCCCAGCACATGCGCGAGCGTCGATTTGCCTGCCCCGTTCGGGCCCATGATGGCATGGACCTCACCGGCAGGGATTTCGAGCGAAAGGCCCTTGAGGATGGTCTTGCCATCAACTTCGGCGTGGAGGTTTTCAATTCTTAACATTGGTCGGTCCGTCATATTGTGAGGCAGTTTCTTCGATACGCGCCTTCACTACCGAGGCATCGTGCAATTCGAGCACGAGCCCCTTCGGCTTGTTCTCGTTGTAGTCATCGACGGCACGCGTGGAGACCTGCATCCGCATCGTGAACTGGTGATCGAGATCCGCCCCGCGCGCGACGTGGATGCGGCCGAGATGGGCAAACACTTCGGAGACATCTGCCTCGGTATATTCTTCGTATTCCGCGCGGTTTGCGAGCACACGGTTGGCATTTGCCTGCGCGACCCGGGAGACATCTTCGCAGCGCGGTAAGTCGCTGCGGTGCTGCGCTTCGAAGTCCGCCTTGCCGGTGATCGTCCGGTTCGCGACATTCAGGCAGCGCCGGTAATCGTCGATGAAGGGCATGATGATCCGGGGGTATTCGACGGTCCAGGTTTCCGGCGTGTCGTTCTGGATCGCAATCGCGGTTTCGCCTGCGCCCTGAAGCATGAAGAGCGGCGCAAGCAGGGCTGCAGGTGCGAATGTGAGCATGGTCATTGTCGTGTCAGTCCCGTGTGTCGTTTCTGGTGGGGCTAGAGGAACGCGCTTCGTCGCGGCGGCGGTGATAATCCTGGTTCGGGTTCGCCTCGCGGTGGGCGCGAGCAGCCTCTCGCCGGTCGCCGATGCGCGCGCGCATGCCGAGCGTGATGCGTTCCAGCACCTTGTCCATGTCATCGAGGATGTCGGAGGCGCGCACGCGCATTACCTTGATCCCAACCGCTTCGAGGCTCTTGTCCCGCCGCGTGGCGAGCGTTTCGTTGTCGCCGTCCTCGAAGATATCGACCGCCATGCCGAGCGTGTGGCAGTTGAAATCGACGATGGCGCTGCCGACAACGGCGTGACGTTTGAAAGTGTGGCGGCCGAGATTGGCCTCGGCAAACCGCTTGGCCAGCGCCTTGTGCGCCTCGGACGAAAACCGGCGGCGTTCACGCGCCTGATTGTGCAGCTCATCGAGCCGCGAGTCAGAGATTTTCCACCCGCGACCCTTCTTGTTGAGGTTCTCTGTGACATCGCCTTGCTCGGAGGCAGGCTTGAGCGCGAGTTTCTTGCGGTCGGTCATGCTTGTGTGTCCGCCCCAAACCATTTTGAATTCATAGCGCGAAGGAAGGCGGCGTCGGTCGCGGCGAAAGGCGCTGCGTCACCAATAACAGAATCAATTCCGCAACTAGGGCAAAGTGCTGTGAAGGGGTCAGAAGCTTGGCCATAACTCCCGCCGGTCTCCTCGATCCATTCTTCAATACTGGCCGGAAGAAAGACCGTCTCACAATAAAAGCAGCCGCACTCGTTGCTCGCCAAGACCTCATTGCGGTGGCAGGCGGCATGCTTGTGCGCGGCTTTGAGTGTTTCCAACGAGACGCTCACCCCACGCTCCCCTCAAGCGAAATCGCCCCTTCGTCATTCCGGCGAAGGCCGGAATCCAGCGCAGGCGGGTGCAGCGCTACGTCGCCCTGGACCCCGGCCTTCGCCGGTGTGACGGTTGTGGCTTTGGCCGGGGCGTCACTGGACAATTCGTACAGGCCGAGGGTTTTGCGTTCAGTCATGAAGATTTGTCGCTCTGTCGATGGTTGCGCCACACCCAAAAAATGCCAAAGGCGGGGATCAGAACAAAAATCGAGTGAAACAGAAGCGACCACGCCTCGGTGCCCGAAAACCGCGTACCCACCCATGACATGGTGATGCCGAATATTAGGGCGCTGAATAAAACTAGCAGCTTGAAGATATTCTCAAGGCTCACCCCACGCTCCCCTCAAGCGAAATCGCCAGCAGTTTCTGCGCTTCGACCGCAAATTCCATCGGCAGTTCTTTGAGCACGTCCTTGGCAAAGCCGTTGACGATCAGCGCCACGGCCTCTTCCTCGTCCAGTCCGCGCTGCATCGCGTAGAACAGCTGTTCATCGCTGATCTTGGATGTCGTCGCCTCGTGCTCGATCTGCGCGCCGGGGTTCTTCACCTCGATATAGGGCACGGTGTGTGCGCCGCACTCATCACCCAGCAGCAGGCTGTCGCACTGGGTGAAATTGCGCACGCCATCGGCTTTCGGACCGACCCGGACAAGGCCGCGATAGGTGTTGTTCGACTTGCCCGCGCTGATCCCCTTGGAGATGATCGTCGAGCGCGTTCCCTTGCCGTTGTGGATCATCTTCGTGCCGGTATCGGCCTGCTGGTGATTGTTGGTCACCGCGACCGAGTAGAACTCGCCGACGCTGTTTTCGCCGTTGAGCACGCAGCTTGGATACTTCCACGTCACCGCAGATCCGGTTTCGACCTGTGTCCAGCTGATCTTTGACCGGTCGCCCTGGCACAGCCCGCGCTTGGTGACGAAATTGTAGATCCCGCCCACGCCTTCGGAATTGCCGGGATACCAGTTCTGCACGGTCGAATACTTGATCTCGGCATCTTCCATCGCGACCAGCTCGACCACGGCGGCGTGCAGCTGGTTCTCATCGCGCATCGGCGCCGTGCAGCCTTCGAGATAGCTCACGTAAGAGCCCTTTTCGGCGACGATCAGCGTGCGTTCGAACTGTCCGGTATTCTCGGCATTGATGCGAAAATAGGTGGAAAGCTCCATCGGGCAGCGCACGCCCTCTGGCACGTAAACAAAGGTGCCATCGGAGAAGACCGCGCTGTTGAGCGTCGCGAAGTAATTGTCGCGCTGGGGGACGACCTTGCCGAGCCACTTGCGGACCAGTTCGGGATGCTCCTTGAGCGCCTCGGAAATCGACAGGAAGATGACGCCCGCCTTTTTCAGCTCTTCACGGAAGGTGGTGGCGACGCTGACCGAATCGAACACCGCATCGACCGCGACCTTGCGCGCGCCTTTCACTCCGGCGAGCACTTCCTGCTCCGCCACGGGAATGCCGAGCTTGTCATAAACGCGCTTGATCTCGGGATCGAGCTCGTCGAGCGATTCCAGTTCGACCTTCTTCTTTGGCGCGGCGTAGTAATAGGCGTCCTGGTAGTCGATCTTCGGATAGCCGACCTTGGCCCAATCGGGCTCTTCCATCTGCTCCCACAGGCGAAACGCCTTCAGACGCCAGTCGAGCATCCATTCCGGCTCACCCTTCTTGCCCGAGATAAAGCGCACGGTGTCTTCCGACAGGCCCTTTTCGGCATATTCGGTTTCGATGTCGGAGGACCAGCCGTGCTCGTATTCGGCAGCCTTGGCGGCCGCGTCCTTGGCGTCCTGATCCGTCTCTGGTGTCTTGAGATCGAGGTTGTCGGTCATGCCACTTCTTTTTCAGTTCGGGGCTGCGCGGGGTGGAGCGCAGCTGGGTAAGGGTGATGTCGGCCAGCGCATTGCGCAGCGCCGCATTGATGAGCGGCCAATGCGGCTTCATCGTACAATTCTTTTCATGGTCGCATTCACCGTGCGCATCGATGCAGGCGGTGAGCGCAATCGGTCCTTCGACCGCCTCGACGATATCGGCCACGGTGATGGCAGCGGCGGGCCGTGCGAGCTGCAATCCGCCATGCGCGCCGCGCACCGATCGCAGCAGCCCTGCCCCCGTAAGTTTACTGACAAGCTTCTGGACAGTGGGCCGCGGCAAACCCGTTTCCTCAGCCAGTTCGCTCGCACTGATTCGCTCGCCGCCGCAATGGTTTGCGTACCGCGCTCATCGTGATGACGGCATAGTCTGCGAGGTTGGAGAGGCGCATGCGCGCTAAATCGGAGCATTTCACTCCAATTTCAAGCCAAAACGCCTTGTTGCGAGTCGTTAGCGTTATATACGCGTACGCCATGCGGCGGGCGATTTCTTCGCTCGCGCGCCTTTCGCCGGATAGCGGCGGAAGCCAAAGATTCTTATCCGATCCGGCGAAAATTCTTCAGCCGCTCGAGGTTCTTCATCCTAAGCATCGCCTGAAACAGCGGCTCCTCGGGGCCGCCCAGACGCGTGGGGGTGTAGCCGCAATATCGCCGGATCTCGCGGATCATGTGGGATTGGTCGTAGAATGCGAGCGCTATTTCCACTTCGGCTTCATCGGTCAGTTCGGGCTGGGCGAGCAGGCTGGCTGCGCGCACCGCCCGGTATTTTCGAGCCAAGGCCATCGGGGAAAGGCCGAAATATCTGGTCACCAGCCGCTCAGCCTGGCGGCGAGAGTAATTGAGACCCGAAAACAGCAATTCCACATCTGGATTGAGCGAGGATCCGAGCCACGCAAAAGCATGCTCCATCAAGAGTTCGTGTTTTGCAGGTACGGGTTGCAATCGCGGCGCGATCCAGTCCGCAAGCAGGCAGCACGCCTCCTCTCCAGAAAGGTCGCCCTCACGGTAATGGCGGTTCGTTGTCGCCGCGAAACCCTCGATCTCACTGCCCAGCAACTCGCCGGCAGGGATAAACCGATTGAAATGCGTATTGGCAGGCTGCTGCGCGAGCGCGGCCCAACCGAGCGGCGATAGCGACGCGCCAATCGCGCGCCACGGTCCCTCCATCGTGAAGGGCGCGGCTCTTTCGAACCCGGCAAGCATATGCGCATCGCCTTCGATCCGATCGGCGGTCTCGCCCATGTGCACTTCGCCCGTTCCCCAAGGGAACAGGACCAGTTGACCGAGCGCTCCCGGATGACGGTCGGCTATGTCGGTGTCATCCCAGGCAAAGTGGAACAGCGCGAGCACATGCCGCGACAGTTCCGGCGGGGGATCATAATAGGAAAGTTGAAACAGGGACGGCATAACAGACTAGTACGACCCGCTGTCACGCCGTCCCCAAAGCCGGAGAAACGGGGACTTGGAAACCCGCTGCAATCGGCATGGCGCAGGCAATAAATCAGCGCGATTCGTATTCATTGTATTAGAGCGACATCGGGTCATACGCACAAACCCCTATTACCCGCGCGCGCCTATGTCGATTTTACCTCCTCGACCCATTTCTCGACGTTCTCTTCGAGAATTTCGAGCGGGACAGGACCGCTCAGCAGCACTGCATCGTGGAAGCCGCGGTAATCGAAATCGTCGCCGAGTTCACGCTGCGCCATGCTGCGCAGCTCCATGATCTTGAGCTTGCCAATCATGTAGGCGGTCGCCTGGCCGGGCGTGGTAATGTAGCGCTCGATCGCTTTCACGATGTCGCCTTCGGGGTTGGGAGTGTTCTCGCGCAGATACTGGATCGCTTCCTCGCGGGTCCAGCGCTTGGAATGCAGGCCGGTATCGACGACGAGCCTGCAGGCGCGCCACAGCTCCATGCCGAGCCGCCCGAAATCGGAATAGGGATCCTGATAAAACCCCATATCCTTGCCGAGTTCTTCCGAATACAGCCCCCAGCCCTCGGTATAGGCGGTTACCCCGCCAAATCGGCGGAACGGCGGCATGTCATCGCCGAGCTCGGTCTGGATCGTGCGCTGGAGGTGATGGCCCGGCAGCCCTTCGTGATAGGCGAGCGCCTCCAGTTCGTTCTTCGACATGTCGCGCAGATTATAGAGGTTCACGTAATACGTGCCCGGACGCGAGCCGTCAGGTGACGGACCTTGGTAAAACGCCTTGCCCGCGCTCTTTTCGCGGAATGCCTCGACCGGCTTGATGATCATCGGGGCTTTCGGGAGCGCGCCGAAGAACTGCGGCACCTTCTCGCCGAGCGTATCGATCTTGGCGCGCGCATCGGCGACATATTCTTCGCGGCTGGTGTAAAAGAAGCGGTCATCGGTGCGGGTGAATTCAAAGAAGTCCTGAAGCGATCCTTCGAAGCCGACCGTTTCCATGATGGCGCGCATTTCACCGTGAATGCGCTCGACCTCGCGCAGGCCGATATTGTGGATCTGGTCCGCAGTCAGGTCGGTGGTGGTATAGCTCGCGAGGCGGGCGGCGTAATATTCATCGCCCTGCGGCAGGCGCCAGATGCCGTCGTCGGTGGGGGCGATGGCCTGCTGCCGCTTAATCTCGGCAAGGAGGCGCTGGTAGGCCGGCACCGCCTCTGCATTCCACGCCCGGTTTGCCTCGACATCGAGCCGCGCAATATCGGCTCCCAGTTCGGCAGCGACGATCTTTTCGCGAAAGTCTTCGAGCACGGCGTTTTCATCGCCTGCATCCAGCAGGTTCTGGATATCGGCGATGACGTAGGGATAGACCCAGTCCGGCGGCATGATACCGGCATCGGCGCGTTCGCGGGCTTCCGCTGTCAAGAGATCAAGCGTCGGCCCGATCCCGGCTATGCGCGAGATGTAAGCCTCTGCATGGGCGAGCTCGCTCACGCGATGAATGTTGATCAGGAACGCCGGGGCATTCATATGTGCGCCGCGCCGGTGATCGAAGATGAAGTTGTATTCGCGGAAGGGATAGAGCGACGCGCTGCGCTGCGCCATCATCTCGAACAGGCGATAGGACAGGGCATCGTCTTCGGACAATTCGGCCACGTCGAAATCCGCGCGCATGGCCGCGAGCGATCCTTGCGTCAGCTGGAACTCTGCCTCTGCGGCCTCGTCAGAAGGGTCATCCCACTTACCGTAATCCTCATCGCGAATGCCGCGATACGCCTTGGTGATCGGCGACATTTCGAGCTGCGCCAGATCGTATGCGGCGAAAAATGCATCGAGGCTGATCGGCGATTGCTCGGGCTCCTCGGTAACCGGCTCGGACGCGCTGGCGAGGGGCGCCTGCGACATCGGCGCGCACGCGGTAAGCGCGAGTGCAGCGGAAGAAGCGAGGAAAAGCGGGAAACGGCGCATTGGGAAACCTCGTATTTTGTGTGATGGGCGAATAACGGCTGGTCCGCTGGTTTGTGCCGAGCGCTAGATATCAAGCTCTCGGAAATTCTTGGGATCGATCATTTCGCTGAGATATGGGCTCTGATCGTCGGACAGCCGCGACGGGGTGCGTCCCACGAACAGCGTGATCTCGCGTATCATGTGCGACTGGTCGAAGAATGCATCGCCCAGCTCGGCTTCGAATTCCGGCGTCAGTTGAGGGAATGAAAGCAGCGCGGCTGCGCGCAACGCCCTGTATTTGCGCGCCAGCGATTGCGGAGGCAGGCCGAAATACCGCTCGGTCAGACGCTGCACCTGCCGCTCGGAATAGGCCGCCTTGTCCATCAGCTCCGCCAGTTCCGGATCAAGCGACGATCCAAGCCACGCATTGACCACCCGGACCAGTTCGGCGTGGCGCGGATTGACCTTTTGCGCGGTCCTGCCGATGAATTGTCCGATTTCGAGCGCGCATTCCCGCCCGCTCATCGTGCCGGCACGGTAGCTGTCATTGAGATGGCGACCGAGGCTGTCGAACTTATCGCCGATCAGGGTGTTTGCGTGAACCAAGTGATCGCGATGTTCGCCGGCATGCAGCCCGGTCAGTGCCGCCCATCCCAGCGGCGACAGCGCCGCGCCGATTGAATGGAACGGGCCGTTCACCAGTATCGGAGCCGCCGTCGACAAAGGCGTCAGGATCGCGATTTCCGGATTCGGTTCGCTGTAGCCACCGCGAAAATGCATTTCTCCCTTGCCGAATGGGAACAGGCTCAGATGGCCGACCGATGCCGGCTGGATATCGCGGATGACCGATTCGTCGCAGCGAAAATGATAGAGCGTGGTGATGTAGTCGCTGACCGCAGCGGGAGGAGCGATGTAGTCGACCTCGAACAGAGCCTCAGACGTGAGCTCGAAGTCTGCGAGCGCAGATACGGCTCCGCCACCTTCGAATTCGCCGCTCTTAAATGATTCCATCAATCAGGCCTCATCACGCGGCACCTAATAGCTTCTGTCTTGAAATGACACAAAAAAAGGGCGGCCCCATATAGGGACCGCCCATTTGAGTTGAGGAACTCTTCGCAATCTGCTCCGAGCCCTTCGGGTCGCAGAAAGAGTTTTATGAGAAAGCCGAGGCGAATAATTGTATCGAAACGACAAGCTGCGTTTATCCCGACCTAAATTCGAAAAATTGCGCGCCACTCGACAGCGCCCCGCAAGGTGCGATAGGCGCATTTGATGTTGTTCCACCTCGTGAAACCGGCGATTTTCGCCCTCGACCCTGAAGCCGGACACCGGCTTGCAATTGCCGGTCTCAAGGCCCTCCCGAATCGCAAACCATCGCCTCTCGAAGCCCGAAAATCGCCGCTCGGCATCGAAGTGGCGGGGTTGCAGTTTCCGAATCCTGTCGGAGTCGCAGCCGGATTCGACAAGGACGCGGAAGTCCCCGACGCGCTGCTCGGCCTGGGGTTCGGTTTTGCCGAAGTCGGCTCGATAACCCCGCGCCCGCAGTCAGGAAATCCGAAACCACGGCTCTTCCGGTTGGCGCAGGACCACGCGGTCATCAACCGGATGGGGTTCAACAATGCCGGCGCCGAGGCCGCACTTCGGCGCTTGCAGGCGCGCCAAGGGCGTTCAGGGATCGTTGGGATCAATATCGGAGCCAACAAGGATCTCGCCCGACCGGATTGCCGATTACGCAGACATGGCGCGGATCATGACGCCTTATGCCAGCTACCTCACGGTCAATGTGTCGAGCCCCAACACGCCGGGCCTGCGCGCTTTGCAGGATGAAGGCGCGCTTAGTGAATTGATCGATTTGGTCACAGCGCAGCGCAATGCTGCCAGCGATGGAAATCCGCCGCCGGTGTTCCTCAAGGTCGCACCCGATCTCGAGCCTGCCGATATCGACGCCATTTCCCGCATCGCGATCGATAAAAAGCTCGGCGCTCTGATCGTCTCGAACACGACAATTTCCCGGCCCGCGCTGAAATCGCATCACGCCGGGGAGATCGGCGGCCTGTCAGGCGCGCCGCTACGCAGCCTTGCGCTCCAGCGGGTGCGCGATTTCCGCAGCGCGACAGGCGGCGCGGTTCCGCTTGTGGGCGTGGGCGGCATTGCCAGCGCCGAGCATGCATGGGAACGGATCCGGGCAGGCGCGAGCCTCGTCCAGCTGTATTCCGCGATGGTCTATGAAGGGCCGGGCCTCGGCGCGCGTATCGTGCGGGGCCTGGAACGCCTGATGAAGCAGGATGGATTCGGAACCATTGCAGAGGCGGTGGGAACCGAATAGCGAGGGCTGCATGTTCAAACATTTCCTTGTCAGTGCCGCCTGCGCGGTGTCCCTCATCGGTTGTTCGTCGACATATCAGCAATCCCTTCCTCTGGAGCGGGTGGAAGATATCGACTTCACGCGCAGCGGCGCGGTCAGTGCTGCCGACCCGCGCGCCGCTGCTGCGGGAGAGGAAATCCTTGCGAAGGGCGGCTCGGCTACCGATGCCGCCATCGCCGTCATGCTCGCGCTCACAGTGGTCGAGCCGCAAAGCTCCGGGATTGGCGGAGGCGGGTTCATGGTGCGAGCGGGCGAAGACGGCATCGTCACATTCGACGACCGCGAAACCGCCCCGGCAGCAGCGACCGGCACTCGCTTCCTCGATGCAGAAGGCCGCCGCCTGCCGCGCGAACTTCGTACGCTTTCCGGCCTCAGCGTCGGCGTGCCGGGCAATATCGCGCTCGCAGCGCTGGCCCACGAGAAATATGGCAAGCTGGAATGGGCGGACATTTTTGCGCCCGCGATCAAGCTTGCACGCGGCGGCTTCGTGATGAACCGCCGCTTGAACAACTCGCTCGCGGGCAGCAAGGGCCGTGCCGACAAGACCGCAGCTGCACGCGCGATCTTCTTCGGAGCAGATGGTGAGCCGCTGCCGGTGGGCAGCCTGGTGACCGTGCCGGACCTCGCGAACACGCTGGAGCGGATCGCGAATGAAGGTCCGAAAGCGATGTATCAGGCAGGCGCCGGTGCGCTCGCAGAATATGTCGCCGCCGAAACGCCGCAGGACGGCAAGATGGCCACCTCCGACGTCACTTCATACAGCGCCAAGCTGCGCAATCCGGTCTGCGCGGCCTATCGCACCTACAAGATCTGCGGCATGGGCCCGCCCTCATCCGGCGGCGTCGCGGTGGCCCAGATGCTTGGTCAGCTTGAGCGCTTCGATATCGCGGCGATGGGGCCTGAAAGCCCGACATTCTGGCACCTGTTCCTCGAATCGCAGCGCATCGCCTATGCCGACCGCGAGCTCTACATTGGCGATGCGGATTTCGTCGACGTCCCTGTCAAAGGGCTTGTCGATCCCGGCTATATCGCCTCTCGCAGCGCGCTGATCGATTCGGCGAGTGCACTCGAGAAAGCCGAGCCCGGCACACCTCCCGGAGCGCCGTTGGCGCGCGCCGATGGCGATGAGCCGCCCGAAAACGGGACCACCCATTTCTCTGTCGTAGACGCGGCTGGCAATGCGATCAGCTACACCTCCACGATCGAAGGTGCATTCGGGTCGGGCCTGCATTTCGGCGGGTATTACCTCAATAACGAGCTCACCGATTTCAGCTCGACACCGCAAGTGGATGGCAAGCCGGTGGCAAACCGGGTCGAGGGCGGCAAGCGTCCGCGCTCCTCCATGGCGCCGACAATTGTCTTCGATGAAGACGGCGAGGTCGTGCTGGTGATCGGCGCGGCTGGCGGGCCGACAATCCCGGTCCAGGTCGCGCGCTCGATCATCGGTGTGCTCGATTTCGGGATGAGCGCCGAAGAAGCGCTCGGCCTGCCGCTCCTGATGGGGTTCGGATCGACTGTCGTCACCGAAGAGGGCAGCGTCGTCGCGGGCATGGCCGCTGAATTGCAGGCACTCGGCCACGGGGAATTCCGCACATTCCCTCCGCGCGGCAAGGCCAATGCGCTGCGCCGGACCGAGAATGGCTGGGAAGCTGCCGGCGATCCGCGCGTTGCGGACATGCTCGGCTACGAATAGGCGTCTGGTTGCCAAGAGGCTGGGCGATCCTTGCCGCTACTGCGATCAGGGCCTAGTCGGGAACCGCAAGGACAAAAGCATAATCATAATGACACCCTCCAAGGGGATGAGGAGAGCCATTTCCCGTGCAAGCCAATGAACATCCAGCATCCGGCGCTCGTACCGGTAATCGATCCGACCGACCCGCAAGCGCTCCAGGAAATCGACAGTGCGAACAACCTTGTCGAACTCTTCCTGAAGCGCGCCGATGAAAAAGGCGACGCGCCCTTCCTTGGCCGAAAGTTGGACGGCGAATGGACGACGCAAAGCTGGCGCGAGATTGCCGACCAAGTCTGCCTGCTGGCTGAAAGCCTGCGCCATATCGGCCTTGGCGAAGGGGACCGCGTCGCGATCGTTTCCGAAAACCGCCCCGAATGGTGTGTGGCGGACCTCGCGATCATGGCCGCCGGGTGCATCTCTGTCCCGACCTACATCACCAATACCGAGCGTGACCATGCACACATCCTCGACAATTCGGGCGCGCGCGCGGTCATTGTCTCGACCGAAAAGCTGCTGGGCCCGCTTGTCGGCGCCATCGACCGCACCGGTATCGCTGATCACGTGATCGGAATCGAGGACTTGCACCGCAAACAGGCGGGCAGCTTCGAATATCACAATTGGGACGACCTTCTTGCAGGCGATCCCGCTGCTGCGCGCGAAGCGGTCGAAGCGCGGCTGGCCCACATTACCCGCGAGGACACGGCCTGCCTGATCTACACGAGCGGCACCGGCGGCGCGCCGCGCGGCGTGAAGCAGCATCACGGATCGATCCTCTGCAATGTCGCGGGCGCAGCCGAAATCCTGATCAACGATTTCGGGATCGAGGACGAGCGGTTCCTGTCTTTCCTACCGCTCTCCCATGCTTACGAGCATACCGGCGGCCAATATCTCCCGATCTCGGTCGGCGCGGAAATCTTCTATTCCGAGGGACTCGAGAAGCTTGCCTCCAATATCGAGGAAACCCGCCCGACCATCATGGTCGTTGTCCCGCGCCTGTTCGAAGTGCTGCGCACGCGCATCATGAAGCAGGTCGAGAAGCAGGGCCGCATGGCCAACTTCATGATGGATAGCGCGCTCAAGATCAGCGAGAATTCGAAAGATGGCAAGACGCGCTTGCGCGACCGTCCGCTCAATGCCCTGGTGGAGCGGACCTTGCGTCCCAAGATCCGCCAGAAATTCGGCGGTCGGATCAAGGCAATGGTTTCGGGCGGCGCGCCGCTCAACCCCGATGTCGGCAATTTCTTCGACGCCATGGGGCTCACCATGCTGCAAGGGTACGGCCAGACCGAAGCCGGTCCGGTCATGAGCTGCAACCGGCCCAAGGTCGGGCTCAAGATGGACACGGTCGGCCCGCCCATGCGCGGCGTCGACATCGAGATCGCCGAGGATGGCGAGATTCTGTGCCGCGGCGAACTGGTTATGCATGGCTACTGGCACAACGACGCCGAAACCGCGCGCACGATCAAGGATGGCTGGCTGCACACCGGCGATATCGGCCATCTCGACGAAAAGGGCCGGATCGTCATCACCGACCGCAAGAAGGACATGATCGTCAACGACAAGGGTGACAACGTCGCCCCGCAGAAGATCGAGGGGATGCTGACGCTCCAGCCCGAAATCGCGCAGGCAATGGTGAGCGGGGACAAGCGGCCTTACGTGGTTGGCCTGATCGTGCCGGACGCCGAGTGGGCGCTTGAATGGGCGCGCGCCAATGACGAGAAATTCGACCTGAAAGCGCTGCAGGACCTGCCCGCCTTCAAGCAGGCGGTGCGCAAGGCGATCGACCGTACCAACACCGATCTTTCGGTGGTCGAAAAGGTGCGCAAGTTCGAATTTGCGGATGAGGCATTCTCGATCGAGAACGAGGAAATGACCCCCTCCATGAAAATTCGCCGCCACAAGATCCGCGACCGCTATCAGGAGCGGATCGACGGGATGTACCGGGGGTAATATAGGAACATTGCGCATCCGGGGGGAAGAAGCATGCTCAAACTCGTCAAAATCCTGCTCATACTGGCGGTCGCGATCTGGGGCTATATTGGCGCATTCGGAAACATTGCCGACTTTGATGGGACATTGAGCGCTATTGGGGCCGCCACTTCGATGTCGACTTGGGAAGGGGGAGCCGAGAGTTGGCGCGCCACCGAAAACCCCGTCCTCATAGGTCTCGCAGCAGCATTGATTCCGCTTTTCAAGCTGGCGGCAGGAGTGTTCAGCAGTTGGGGTGCATGGCAAATGTGGAAGTCGCGCGCGGCGACCGATGGGGCATTTGAAGTGGCAAAGAAGCCTGCTCTCACCGGCATAGGGATTGCAATTCTGTTGCTTTTCGGAGGATGGATTGTCGCCGCTGAGACCTGGTTTGAAATGTGGCGATCCGATTTGCTGCGCGAACTGTCGCTGCAATCGGCATACGGCTACATCGCAAGCCTTGGCGTGATCGCGCTTTTCGTCGCTTTACGAGACGACTGACGGTTACGCCGCCTCAACATCCTCGATGAATTCCGGATAGAACCCCGGCTGCGCATCCGACCATGCGGGCGCAGTCGCTGCGGCTTCGCTCAGGCTTTGCAGCAGCATTTTGCGGCGGTCCGGGCGGATTTGCGGGAGCGCGGCTGCGGCGCAGAACACGGCTGGCAGGTAAGGGCGCGCGGCAGGGCCGAGAAGGCGCTCATAAAGAAAGCGGAAGGCTGAAAAGCTGGCAATGCGTTCTTGCTCGAGGTCGAAGGTGACCATGCGCACCAGCTTGCCGATGAAATGTTCGATCTCACCCATCGACCCGTCCTGCGGCACAAGCGCGCGCAGCGCCTTCAGGTCCTGGTAGGCGACATACTGGCGGCGGATCGCTGTGTTTTCACGCTCTGTCCGGCCCCACAGGCGAAAGGCGTCGCAGCGCGCAAGGCCGATATCGAGGCTGCGCTTGATATAGCGCTGCTCGCATGGCGCAAAATTTGCGAACTCACGCATTTCCCCGATGGCCAAATTGGCGGTGCTGGCAAGTGTCACGGTCGTCTCCCCTGTTTCGAGGAGTGTTTTCGCCCAGCGTAGTTAATTTACCGTAACCATTTGCCGGATTTGATCCATGAGCCCAACAGTAGCGCAGCTACCGCAGGCACGACTGCGCGCTCGCAGCGATGCGACCTTCAGGTCGTGTGAGCGAGGAGACCGCAGCCCGGAAGGGCGGCAAAATCAAATAAGCCCCGCGAGCGGGCTGCTGGGATCGGCATATTTGCGGCGGCCCATGCGTCCGGCGAGGTAGGCCTCGCGCCCGCCCTCGACCGCTAGCTTCATGGCGCGGGCCATACGGATCGGGTCTTTCGCCTCGGCGATGGCGGTGTTCATCAGGATTCCATCGCAGCCCAGCTCCATCCCGACCGCCGCGTCCGAGGCCGTCCCAACCCCCGCATCGACCAGCACCGGCACATTGGCGCCTTCGACGATCAGGCGGATGGTCACTTGGTTCTGGATGCCGAGGCCCGATCCGATCGGTGCGCCCAACGGCATGATTGCTACCGCGCCCGCGTCCTCAAGCTGCTTGGCCGCGATGGGATCATCCACGCAGTAAACCATCGGCAGAAACCCTTCCTTGGCGAGCGTTTCGGTCGCCTGCAACGTCTCGCGCATGTCGGGATAGAGCGTGCGCGCCTCTCCCAGCACTTCGAGCTTCACAAGATCCCAGCCGCCCGCCTCGCGCGCCAATCGCAAGGTCCGCACGGCATCCTCACCGGTAAAGCACCCGGCGGTGTTGGGCAGATATGTGACCTTCTTGGGGTCGATGTAATCGGTGAGCATCGGCGCCTTGGGGTCGCTGACATTGACCCGGCGCACTGCGACGGTGACGATTTCGGCACCGCTCGCCTCGAGTGCCGCCGCGTTCTGTTCGAAATCCTTGTATTTGCCAGTCCCGACGATCAGGCGCGATTTGAAGGTTCGCCCAGCGACGCTCCATGTGTCGTCATGCGTAGACGGGTGGTCGCCGCCGCCGACAAAGTGCACGATCTCAAGCGCGTCGCCGTCGGCCAGCGGTGCATCCTCCAGGGTTGAGCGCGGCACGATATCGCCATTGCGCTCGACCGCGACTTTCTCCGGTGTCAGCTCCAGCTCGCGGACCAGCTCGGCAATTGTGGCGGCGGCAGTCTGGCGCGCGTCGCCGTTCAGTGTGATGCTTTTCGTATCGCTCATGGGAGGTGAAATAGGCCCCGGCGCGCCAAGCGCAACCGCGAGTTTGAGAGCGGCAGGCCGATTATGGCTGGCGGGCGAGCGGGCGCAGGTTCAGCAGGTGGCCGATCGTCACCAGCGACACACCGATCAGCGTCAGCACCGCCTCGCCTGTGCCGTGCGGCATGGCGAGCGCGCCGCCCATGAACGTAAGCCCCATCATCGCAGTCACGAAGGGAGCGGCGCGGCGATGTTTGAGCGCGCCCCATCCGATCGCAACGGCAGCGATGATCAGCGCCAGCGCAAGGCCAACGCGGTGGATTTCGGGCGAGAGCAGGAAGTGGCCGCCCAGCCCAAGCGCCGACACCACCATGATCGTCGCAACGCAATGCAACGCGCAAAGCCCTGCGAGCACAATGCCCGCGCGGTCGAACCGCTGGCGAATCGAGGAGAATGCATCGGCCATGTCTTGAGAGTGCAGATATGTAACATTATCACATTCCGCAAGTCCAATCGCTTCAAGCTATCGAAATTAATGAAGCACTTGCGCCCGGTGCAAAGGGGTTTGCGCCAAAGAGACTTGCGCAAGCAGGCTACGCGGCACATTTACCCGGGGCTATGGCCACCAGCGCTCTCAGTGAAAACCTGCCCGATTCCGGAGCAGGCACCCGGTCTCGCCCGCTTGCAATTGCGTGGTGGCTCGAGGTCGTGGCGATTTTCGTCGTGGTCATCGTACTCGTCGGGGGGATCACGCGCCTGACCGAAAGCGGGCTATCGATCACCGAATGGGACGTCGCCACCGGGATCCTGCCTCCACTGAGCGAGGCGGCGTGGCAGGAAGAATTCACCAAATACCGCGCCACGCCCGAATACCGGTTGGAGGCGAGCGTCGGCGGGATGAGCCTCGCCGATTTCAAATTCATATTTTTCTGGGAATGGTTCCACCGCCTGCTCGCCCGGCTGGTCGGCGTGGTCTACGCGGTTCCGCTGGTGTGGTTCTGGGTCAAGGGCGCGATCCCGGCCGGCTACAAGGGCCGCCTGCTGGCGCTGCTCGCGCTTGGCGGATTGCAAGGGCTGTTCGGCTGGCTGATGGTGCAGTCGGGCCTCGTCGGCGACATGACCGATGTGAGCCATTTCCGCCTCTCGCTCCACCTGCTGACCGCGCTGCTATTACTCGCGTGCCTTGTGTGGACGGCGCGGGACATGCGCCGGAGGGCGCGCGAATCCGGTGCGCCGCCTGCGCCCATGACCGCAGCATCGGCGCTCGTCGCCATCGTGCTGTTTGTACAATTGCTGCTCGGCGCGTGGGTCGCGGGCCTCAATGCGGGGCACGCGGCCTATGACTGGCCGCTCATGAACGGACGGCTGATCCCTGAAATCGACTGGTCCAGCGGGTTTTTCTGGACGCTCACCCACGATCCGTTTCTGCTCCATTTCCTGCACCGGTGGTGGGCGTGGATTGCGGTGATCGCGCTCGTGTGGCTCGCGCGCCGTGTGCGCACAACCGACCGGCTCGCCTCGATCCTCGTCCATAGCGCATTCGGTCTCATGATCATTCTCGGGATCGCGACAGTTCTTTCGGGCGTCTCGCTCTGGCTCGCGGCCATGCATCAATTGGTGGGGGCATTGCTGGTGGCTTCGACGGCGTGGGCAATGCACAGCGACGGTGTGAACCGCCAAGTGCAGAGATCGCGGCCAGCACAGTGAGCGAAAAGCGCGCTGCCCTCGCCTGGTGCCCTTTCCCGGACCGCGAGAGTGCGCGCCTTATCGCCGGAGCGCTCCTCGACGAGAAACTGATCGCCTGCGCCAACATTATCGGGGAGGTCGAGGCGATATTCGACTGGGATGGCGAACGCTCAAGTGGCACGGAAGTCGCAGTCTTGTTCAAGACAACCTTCAACCGATTGGAAACCCTCGTAAATCGCTTGGGCGAGATGCACCCGTATGATACGCCAGCCATTGTCGGCTGGTCATGCGATCACGCCTATCCGGCCACGCTGGATTGGCTGGAAGCGCAAGCCGGGCCGGGCGCAACATAAAGAGGCGCTATTTCAAGGCGCAGATAATCGGGTCGGAGATTTTGATGACGAGCATTACTCGTCGCGGGGCAGTTTCGCTTATCGGCAATTCGGGCGCGGCAGCGGGAATTTCGCTGCTGGCATCACCGGTGCTTGCTTCCAATGCGCGCAGGATACCGAACCGGCCTATGCTGCTGAAGCGCCGGATACAGCGGGATCTGCGCGGCGGTGCAGCAATCGTGGTGGAGCGTTCGTGGGAAGTGCGGTTTGTCAGGCAAGGGTCCGGTAGCGTGCTCACGGGCCGTCAGATTTCAGCCACGGTCGATGCGCCAGAGGCGCTCGCATCCGTGGCAGAGATCGAACAGAAGCGTTCAACCGGTGGAATGTGGCCAATCCTGCTTACGCAGGGTGGGCTTATCGTTGCTGCAGGCTCATATACACAGCAACACGACATTGATGCGGCGGTGCAGGCAGCAGGCGCGATAATCGAAGGGCGCGGCGCAAGCGAAGAGCGCAAGGCCCTGCACATGCAAAACATCGCGCGGCTTCAGCAGGCGAGCGCATCCCTCATGGACCAGCTTCCACCCGACCTGTTCTTTCCCGGCAGCGAAGAGCCGCGCGCATTGGTGCGCGCGATAGACTTGCCGGGCGGTCAGACCGGCGAGTTTTCGGTTTCTTTCGTTGCCGAGAAATGTCCCGACAATGGATGGCTCAGGCATGCGCGCCGCTCCATTGCGACACGAATTGCAAGCGAGACACGCACCTCTTCGGAAGACTGGGCGATGTCCGAAATCTGATGTCGCAAATCTCCGCGGTATTATTTTACCTCTCCCGAACACCGCGGTTTTGCTTGACTTGAGGCAGTTTCAGGCACAAATGCGCGCCACCTGAGCGCTACCGTCAACCTGTCGGAGCGCGATTCGCCGACTGCAAGCGCGGACTTTGTCCGAGCAGGCGCAGCCGGCATCATCACAACCGATTTTGGTTTAAGGACACAGCAGCCATGAAGGCTATCAGCAAGCAGACCCGGTCGATCAAACCGGCTGAGGTCGAAAAGAACTGGCACATTGTCGATGCCGACGGCCTCGTCGTTGGTCGCCTCGCCGCGATCATTGCCAACCACCTGCGCGGCAAGCACAAGCCGAGCTACACTCCGCATGTCGATTGCGGCGATCACGTAATCGTCATCAATGCCGACAAGGTGAAGTTCACCGGCAACAAGGCGGAAACGAAGACGTATTACAAGCACACCGGCCACCCGGGTGGTATCAAGGAAACGTCGCCTGCGAAAATCCTCGAAGGTCGCTTTCCCGAGCGCGTGCTTGAAAAAGCTGTCGAGCGGATGATCCCGCGCGGTCCGTTGGGCCGCCAGCAGATGAAAGCGCTGCACCTCTACAACGGCACCGAGCATCCGCATGACGGGCAGAGCCCGAAGGTGCTCGACGTTGCATCCATGAACCGCAAGAACAAGGTCACCTCGTAATGGCTGACGAAAACAACACCGTTTCCGACCTGTCGGATCTCAAGGAAATCGCCGGTGACGCTCCGGCTGCGGATGCGGCGGAAATCGCCGAGACCACCGCTCAGAACCCGACCATGCCCCTGCGCGAGCAGGAGCTTGACGCTCAGGGCCGCGCCTATGCCACCGAGCTGCCGCAAGGATGCGACCGCGCGCGTCTGGGTAAAGCCAGGCTCTGGCAAGATCACCGTCAATGGCAAGGACCAGGAAACCTATTTCGCACGTCCGACGCTGCGCCTGATCATCAACCAGCCCTTTGCCATCACCGAGCGTGAAGGTCAGTACGATGTCATCGCCACCGTCAAGGGCGGCGGTCTCTCGGGCCAGGCCGGCGCGGTCAAGCACGGCATCAGCCAGGCACTGACCAGGTACGAGCCGGAACTGCGCGCGACCGTGAAGTCCGCTGGCTTCCTCACCCGCGACAGCCGTGTTGTCGAACGTAAGAAGTATGGCCGCGCGAAAGCTCGCCGCAGCTTCCAGTTCTCGAAGCGTTAATACGCTTCACTTCACAGCAAGCATACAAAAAGGGCGGCTCCCCCCAGGGGATGCCGCCCTTTTTCGTTTGCGCGGATAAGGTGGTTCAGCGCTGCAGCGCCATGATGCCCCACGACAGGCCGGTCCCCGTCAGGAATAGCGGCCACGACCACCAGACCTTATGATCGCCAAGCGCCATCGAGTGCACGGCAAGGGCGCCGCCATTGGATCCCTGCGTACCAACCACAACGGCAACGACCACGGTCAGGATCGCGCCCAATACGAATGCTTTCAACATGTCCATCGCCTGACCCCCTTTCGCATCGGTTCGGCAAAAAATTCTCGCGCTCCCAGGGCTCGGACCGGGAGGCGCTGCTGGTTATGAAGAACAAACCCTTAACGGAGACCCGCTAAGAAAGGTTAAACGACGCATCGATATGTTTACCGGATCAGGCCGGGGCTGCGCCCACTTCGCGAAGCTCGGTCCGAATGTCGCCCCCGGGACCGCAGGTAAGCACCCGGTATGAAGGGGGCGCGCCGTGACGAAGGCGGGTCGACAGGGTGCCGGTCCCGATCATGCGCGTGCTGTGCCCGTTCATCTCGCGCACTTGGTCGAACGGCACATGCACATGGCCCGAGACGATGGCATGCGCGCCCGCAGCGGCGATCGCGGCAAAGGCTCTGTCGCCACCGATCGTCGGGTTCGATTTCTCGCCCAGGGGCCCGAGAAGCGGATGATGCGCCGTTACGATGATCGTGCGCGCATCACCCTCCAGGGCCGCAAGGTGATCCAAGGTCTCGCCTAATGCGCTGCGGGTCACCACCCCGTCGGACCACGGGAAACGCGGCTGCGCGCGAACAGTCGTCTTCAGCGGAACCAGCACGACATCATTCGATTGCAGCCGCCCGCCGACCTGCGCCTTCAGCCCGCAATACCTCTTGTAAGGGTCCGAGAATCGCTCCAGCAGATTGTAATACGGCATGTCGTGATTACCCGGATCGAGCAGCACCGGCGCGCTTAACTGCGAAAACCACTCGACCGCCTCGGCATATTGCCGCTTCGTCGCGCGCTGCGTCAGATCGCCGGTGCACAGCACGGCGTCGGGCCGCTCTTGCGCCACCGCGCGCTCGACTGCGGCAAGGGCAGCGCGATCCTCGACCCCGAAATGGATATCGCTGGTATGGAGCAGTCGCGTTGTCATGGCGCGCTCCAAAGCGGGAACGCGCCCGCAATGCAATGGCCAATGCGGTGCATCAGACCCTCCCCGACAGCATCAACCACGCCGCGAGTGCGTTGAGAAGCGTATAGGCGAGATAGCCCCACACCAGCCCCGGCCATCCATTGGCGGCGAGCAGCATCGCTGCCAGCAGAACCAGGAATTCGGCGACCAGCGTCAGCCGTCCGCCCAGCATCTGGATAAAGGACGGCATCTGGCCCACGATCGGATGATCGCTTTCCAGCACCGCGCGGTGCAGCGCGAAATTTCCGATGCCAAGAACGAACAGGATAATGATCGCGGTCCACATGATTACAATATGGCGTAATCGCCCGTCGGTTCAAAACATCTGTTGATCGGACGGATCAAGGCGTCGGTCCGGAACGCCCATCGTCGGTCGAGTCCGAAGCGCTGTTTCATCGAAGCTCGCGTGATCGCCATGTCCGGCAGGCGTATTCCTACATCCAACAGGCCGCCAAGCTTCCCCGGTTCGAACCCCCTTCGAACGCATGTGGCCTGCTGGAGGAGATTAGACATGAAGACACTCGCAATCGCAGCCGCAACTTTCGGCTTCGTCGTCACCGCAGCCCCGGCGCTTGCCGGCCCGGAAAAAGAAACTACCCATTCCGTCAGCGTGGCAGGGCTCGACCTTGCAACGCCCGAGGGTCAAAAGCTCCTCGAAGGGCGGATCGATAGGGTGGCAAAGCAGGTTTGCGGCATGAGCGAGGTGCGCACCGGCACCCGGATGCGGTCCACTGAAGCGCGCAAGTGCCTGAAGAAAGCCCGCGCAAGTGCCAAGAAGCAGGTCGCGGCAATGATCGCGGATCAGCAGCGCGGCGGTTAATCCGCGGCAACCTATCCCCTGTGCCCAGCGCCAAGGCGTGATCGGTGCAGACATGGCGGCTCGAACCCTTTCACAGTCCCGGGGTTCGGGCCGCTTTATCTTTTGCGCTAGCAGCAACTTTGCCGTGATATGAGCGCGGCTCAGCGGCCCGCCATCGACTTGACCTTGGACAGGTATGTGCGGCCAATCCTCAGCGCCTCTCCGCTTTGGAGTTCCGCCGACCAGACTCCCAATCCGTCGTGCCGCAGGCCGCGAATATTATCGCGGCGCAGGATCGTGGAGCGGTGGATGCGGATGAACTCGTCCGGATTAAGGCGCTCCTCAAGGCCCGCGATGGTCTGCAGCAGCAGATATGAACGCGGCGCATCGGGCGTGCCGACGTGCAAGCGAACATAATCGCGCTCGGCATCGATCTGGTGCACTTCGCTAACCGCGATCCTGAGCAATTCGGAGCGATGGGGAACCCACAATTCCTCGAGCCACTCACTGGCGCTTTCCTTGCGCTCTCCGCGCCGCGCGACCGCGCGCTCGATCGCTCGCTCCAGCCGGTCGCCTGAAACCGGCTTCAGGACGTAATCGATGGCCTCGAGGTCGAATGCCTCGACGGCAAAGTGATCGTGCGCGGTGACGAATATGACCGCAGGCGGGCTTTCGGCTTCGGCAAATTTGCGCGCGACACCCAGCCCGTCAAGTTCGGGCATGGTCATGTCGAGCAGCACAAGATCGGGATCGAGTTTATCGGCGAGGCGGAGCGCGGCGGCTCCATCGCTCGCGGTGCCGACCACACGGATCGCGGGCATTTCGGCGCAGATCACCTGGATCCGCTCAACCGCGAGCGGTTCGTCATCAACAATCAGTGTGCGCAATGCGGTGTCGGTGTCGGTCTTTTCAGCCATATCGCGGGGCCTGCCGTGTCAGGGGAATCCGAATCTCGGTCTTGTAGCCTCCAGATACCGGGCCCGATGTAAAGCCGGTATCCGATCCGAAGCGGGCCTCCAACCGGTCGCGCACATTGGCAAGGCCAATACCAAAACCATGCGCCGCACCTTCAGGCGCGCCCGGTCCATCATCGCTGACCGTGACGACGAGCCGGTCAAATTCTTCGCGCGCCTTCACGCTGATCGTGACCTTTCTAGAGACCGCCGACACCGCGTATTTTACCGAGTTTTCAATGAGCGGTTGCAAGATCATGCCCGGAACGCGCGCATCTTCGAGGTCTTCGGGAAGGTCGAAATTGCAGGTCAGCCGCTCGGGGAAACGCACCGCCTCGATATCGAGATACAGCTTTTGCAGATCGAATTCGTCCTTGAGCGGCACATCGCTTGTCGGTTCGTCGGCAAGGCTGTGGCGATAGAACCGGCTGATCGTCTGGATCATGCGCTCGGCCCGGTCGGTCTTGCCGGTCATGACCAGCGCGGAGAGCGAATTGAGCGTGTTGAACAGGAAATGCGGGTTAACCTGGTACCTCAGCGACCTCAACTCGGCCGCCTTGGCCGCAGAGCGGAACTGCTGTTCGCGCCGTTCGGCCACGCGCGCCTGCGCAATCGCGAGCAGCGCAATGTAAAGCGCCGACCATAGCAGCAGGATGTAATATCGGCTGAGCCCTGCATCGATCAGCGCATACCAGTTTGCACCCGGCTCCTTTGCGTCCTGCAGGACGAAGGTAACCGTGGGGGGATCTTTGGCTTCGAACTGGTCGCTGTTCTTCCATTGCCAATCGCGCGGCGCAGCGATTTCCGCGAGCAGATTGCCTGCTTCGTCGCGGCGGAGCTTGAAACCGCGCTCCTCCGCGTATCGCTGTTCCATGCGTTCATTGAGGGGGGCGAACAGCACCTGGTTGACCTTGGCGATAGCGAGCGCGCCCGGCAGTGCCGCGACCAGCGCCACCACGAACAGCACCCAGCGTTTGCGCGCCTCGAACAGACGCAGGATAAACCACAGCACCAGCGTAATGAGCACCGCAAAGGTGCAGACGAGGGTGCGCCTCCATAACAGCTCGAACTGGATATCGAGTCCGAGGAAGGTGCCGCGCGCCGAAATCAACACGAAATACACCGCCCACAGCGCGATCATGGAGAACATGACAGTGCGGAACGGCACGCTTACATCGGCTTTGCGCGCAGGCGCTTGCAGGGGATTGGTTGTTACCATCTATCCCCTGCGAGATAGCGATTGCGGCCCCAGTGCGCCACCAAGGCGGGGGCAGGTGGTCGGACAGAGTCGTGCCTTGGTCGAAAGCCGCCGGCATCAAGGTGCGCGCGGGGCCGCTTCATCAATCACGCGGCTTGATCATTTCGGCGGGCACGATCCATTCGTTGAATTGCTCCTCGGTAAGCAGGCCCAGCTCCATACCCGCCTGTTTCAACGTCGTTCCGTCTGCGTGAGCCTTTTTGGCGATCTTTGCAGCATTATCATAACCGATATGGGGATTAAGCGCCGTCACAAGCATCAGGCTTTCGTTCATTAGCGTGTCGATCCGGTGCGTATTGGCCTCGATCCCGGTCACGCAATTGTCGGTGAAGCTGCGCGCGGCATCACTCAACAAGCGGACAGATTGCAGGACATTGTAGATCATCACCGGCTTGAACACATTAAGCTCCAGGTGGCCGTGCGAGCCGGCGACACTCACGCAGGTGTTGTTGCCCATCACCTGCGCGCACACCATGGTCAGCGCCTCGCACTGGGTTGGATTGACCTTGCCTGGCATGATCGAGGAGCCCGGCTCGTTGGCGGGAAGCGCGATTTCGCCGAGGCCGCTGCGCGGGCCCGAGCCTAGCAAGCGGATATCGTTGGCGATCTTCATGCCGCTCACCGCAACCGAGTTGAGTGCGCCCGATAGTTCGACGAGAGCGTCGTGCGCGGCCAGCGCCTCGAACTTGTTAGGGGCGGTCACGAATGCATGGCCGGTCATGTCGGCGACTTGCGCAGCGAATGTCTCGGCAAATCCGGCCTTGGAATTGATGCCCGTACCGACTGCCGTTCCGCCCTGCGCCAGCTCAAGCGCGCGCGGGAGAGCGTTTTCGAGCCGCGCAATGCCGTATTCGACCTGCTTGGCGTAACCGGAAAATTCCTGGCCGAGCGTAAGCGGGGTCGCATCCTGCAAATGCGTGCGCCCGATCTTGACGATATCGGCGAATGCCTTGGCCTTGTCATCAAGCGCTCCGTGCAGGTGCTGGAGCGCCGGGATAAGCTGCTCGATCGTCTCGCTCGCCGCGGCGATGTGCATCGCGGTGGGGAAAGTGTCGTTCGAGCTCTGCCCCATATTGCAGTGGTCGTTGGGGTGGACCGGCTCTTTGCCGCCATGCTGGCCGGTGAGGATTTCGTTGGCACGGCTGGCGATGACCTCATTGGCATTCATGTTCGACTGCGTGCCCGAACCCGTCTGCCAGACGCTCAGCGGGAACTGGTCGGCGAGAGTGCCGGCAATCACTTCGCCCGACGCCTCGACGATGGCATTGCCGATTCTTTCGTCCAGCTCGCCGAGCTCCATGTTGGCGCGCGCCGCCGCCTGTTTCTGGATGCCGAGCGCCTTGATCAGCGGCGCGGGTATGGTTTCGGTGCCGATGTCGAAATTCGCAAGGCTGCGCTGCGTCTGCGCGCCCCAATGTGCGTCCACGGGCACTGCGACTTCACCAAGCGAGTCCGTCTCGATCCGCACATCGCCTGTCGCGCCGAAGATTGATCCGTCATTGCGGCGCTGCTTCTCAATGTCACTCATCGAAGTGTTCCCTATTTCGGTCGATCATGATGCGGGCTGGTTGCGTAGGCTCCCTAAGCATCGCGCACAGGCGAGGTCAAAGGGAATGGTGAGACATTTCTGCAGGCCAAAGCACTTGGCCAAACCGGCGGCTATGGCTAGGAAGGGTTGACGTGCTGTATTGTGTGACTAATACAGCTATTCGGAGTTGAAATGACGACCATGACTGCCACC